>NZ_JAOAMV010000009.1 GCF_025154015.1 Tsuneonella litorea | reverse complement strand
TGATCTCCCGGCTGTCGGGATCATTGAATCAGCGGTTTAGTCCCTCGGCAAGGGGAGTTTTTCAACAGAATACACCCTATTTGCGGACATTCAGGCTTCTGCATGAAAAGCCCGAAAGCGGTCGGATTGCCAGACGCCATCACCCCCGGCCACGGTAGCCCGCGACGCCCTGGTCGGGCACCCACAGCCCCTCAGGCGGCGCGCCGGTCTGCCAGAACACGTCGATCGGGATCCCGCCGCGCGGATACCAATAGCCACCGATGCGGAGCCACCGGGGCTCCATCTCCTTCTCGAGCCGCTGGCCGATGCCCACCGTCACGTCCTCGTGGAAGCCGCAGTGATTGCGGAATGACCCGAGGAACAGCTTGAGGCTCTTCGATTCGACGATCGTTTCGCCCGGCGCGTAGTCGATCACGAGGTGCGCGAAGTCCGGCTGGCCGGTCACCGGGCAGAGCGAGGTGAATTCGGGCGCGGCAAATCGGACGAGGTAGAGCGTGCCCTTGCGCGGGTTGGGAACGTAGTCCAGGGCCGCTTCTTCCGGAGAAGCGGGCAGCACGCTCGACTTGCCGAGGTGCGCGGTGGCAGGTGTGTCGCTCATGCCGCGCATCTGGCGCGAATTGCAGCTTCCCGCAAGGCGGCGGTGGACTCGGGCAATTCAGTGCCTATTCAGCGCGCCGGACGCTTGGGAAGTCCCGTCGGGAGCCATGAAGCACTTCGTATCCGCCAGTCTGATCGCGCTCGCCGTGGGTGCAGCTGCCGTGCCCGGGTCCGCCCAGGACGGCAGCGCGCCGGGCGGATTCCGCTTGCCCACGCCCACGCCCACCCCCACCGACGTCCAGGGCCCGGTCGATCCCGATGCCCCGATCCTCACCCGGCCGCGGGCGCCCACGCCTACCCCCACGCCGCGGCCGACCGCGGCCCCCGCTCCCGCGCCCACGCCCGAACCGTCGCCCACGCCGCGCGTGGTCAGGCCCCCGAGCAACAGTTCGCTTCCCCCGCGCTTCACACCGCCCGCGACCCCCAGCCCGCAGGAGTCCGAGGCGGTGGTCGAAAGCGCCACCCCCTTTCCGGGCGCCGCGACCGAATCGGCCCCCGCGCCACTGCCGACCGCCGCATCGGAACCCGCACCTGCCGGCGCGTCAGCGGTCGAGGCGCCCGCAGACAGTTCCGGGAGCGGGCTGCCGGCCTGGCTCTACGCGCTCGGCGGACTGGTCCTGGCGGGCGGCCTCGGCGCGGCGCTATGGTTCCGCCGGCGCAAGGCGGCTGACGCGCCGCCGCCCGCTATCGTGCCCCCTCGCCCCGCGTCCGCGGCCGAGGCGAGCGCGCGGCGTCCGGTTACTCCCCCCGCTCCGGCGCCCGCGCCCGTGCCCGCCGGATCCGTGCTGGCAATCGACGCGAAGGCCAAGCAACTCGCGCGCAGCATGCGGTTTGCGACGCTTTCCTACGAACTGCGGTTGACCAATCGGGGGGCGATCCCGCTGGAGAATGTCGTGTTCGGGGTTGATCTCGTCACCGCCCACGCCCGGATCCCAGCGAGCGATCAGCTGGCCGATCCGGCCGTCCCGCTGACCCCGGTGCAGACGGTCGAGCGGCTCGACCCGGGCGAGAGCGTCGCCTTCAGCGGCGAGTTCCGGCTGCCGCTCGAGGAAATCCGCCCGATTCCTCACGGCAAGGCGGTCGTCTACGTTCCCCTGCTCCGGATCCGCGCCGAGGCAGCGGGCGTGGCGCCGGTCGCGCGCACCTTCGTCGTCGGGCTGCGCACGCCCGGTGCGGAGCGCCTGCAGCCTTTCCGGCTCGACGAGATGCCGCAGGTCTACCACGCAGTGGGGCAGACGGCGCTCGATTAGCCGCTGGATCGCGCGCGCCGAGGTCGCTAGGCCTGCGGTGCATGGAAAGCCTCGTTTCGACTGACTGGCTCGCGCAGGCGCTTGGTGCCGATGACCTCGTCGTGATCGATGCTTCGCGCCACCTGCCTGCAACCGGCCGAGACGCGGCCGCAGAGTTCCTGGCGGCGCACATCCCGGGCGCCCGGTTTCTCGATCTGTCGCGGCTGGCCGATCCGCAGTCCCCGGTCGGCTACACCCTGCCCGGCCCGAGCCAGGCGGCGACCGTGCTCGGCGCGCTGGGCTTGCGCCGCGAGGCGCGCATCGTGATCTACGACGACAGCGCGGTGAAGACCGCGGCACGGGCCTGGTTCATCCTGACCGGCTACGGTTTCGAGCAGGTGGCGATTCTCGACGGCGGTCTCGCCAAATGGCGGGCCGAGGGCAGGCCGGTCGAGAGCGGCAGCGCCGAATTCTCTGGCGAAGTGCTTGCGCCGGCAGCCTTTACCGGAACGGTCCGCCGCAAGGCCCAGATGCGCGCCAACCTCGACACCCGCGCCGAGCAGGTGATCGACGCGCGCGACCCGGGCCGTTTTACCGGCGCCACCGCGGATACCGTGCACAATTTGCCCGGCGGACACATCCCGGGCGCGCGCAACCTGTTCTATCGCGACCTCTATCGTGAAGACGGCACCTTCCGCCCCGGCGAGGAACTGCGCGCGGCGTTCGAGGGCGCAGGGGTCGATCTTGAGCGGCCGATCGTCACCTCGTGCGGCAGCGGGGTGACCGCGTCGATCCTGCTGTTCGCGCTCGATCGGCTCGGGATCGAGGGCGCCGCGCTCTACGACGGAAGCTGGAGCGAATGGGGCGCAGATCCCGCGACCCCCAAGCAAACCGGAGCGGCCGCCTGATGGCGAAGAAGGGCAGCGACACCCGGCCGGGCACCCGCCTCGTGACCGGGGGACGCAGGGCCGAATGGACCGGGGCGGCGGTCAATCCGCCGGTCTGGCGCACCAGCACGCACCTTTACGAAGACAGCGCCGACCTCGCCGCGGGCCGCCCCAATGAAGACGGGCATTTCTACTACGGCCGCCGCGGGACGCCGACCCAGTGGGCGCTTGCCGACGCCCTGACCGACATCGAGCCGGGAGCAGACGGCACGGTCCTCTACCCCAGCGGAGTCGCGGCGATCGCCGGGGCGCTGCTCGCGGTGCTGAAGCCGGGCGACGTGCTCCTCGTCACCGACAACGCCTACGAGCCCACGCGCAGCATCGCGCAAGGGCTGCTCAAGCGGTTCGGGATTGATGCGCGGTTCTTCGATCCGCTGGACCTCGCCGCTTACGAAGACGCGTTCTGCGAGCGCACGGCGGCCGTCATGTTGGAAAGCCCCGGCAGCCTGACGATGGAAGTCTGCGACGTGCCCGCGCTTGCCCGCATCGCGCGCGACAATGGGGCGGTGAGCGTGATCGACAACACCTGGGCCTCCCCGCTGGGGTTCGCCCCGCTCGACCACGGTTGCGACATTTCGGTGATGAGCCTGACCAAGCACGTCGGGGGCCATTCCGACGTCATGATGGGATCGGCGAGCGCGGGGAAGGCGTGGCATCGCAAGCTGCGTCTCACCGCGCAGAGCCTCGGCACCGTCGTCTCGCCCGACGACGCGGCGCTGGTCCTGCGCGGCCTGAGGACGATGGGTGTGAGGCTCGCGCAGTCGACCGCTGCCGCGCTGGAGATCGCGCGCTGGCTCGACGCACGGCCCGAAGTCGCCCGCGTGCTCTGCCCAATGCTGCCCGGCGCGCCGGGACACGCACTGTGGCGCCGCGATTTCACCGGAGGCTGCGGCCTGTTCAGCATCGTGCTGTCCGGCCGGGGCGAGGCGGAACGCGCCCGCTTCGTGGACGCACTCGAACTGTTCGGCATCGGCTTCAGCTGGGGGGGATACGAAAGCCTCGTAGTGCCGTTCGATCCCCCGCGAAGCGCGACAAGCTGGCCACCCGCCGATTTGGCAGCAAACCCCGGGGCCGCTATCAGGTTGTCGATCGGGCTCGAGGATCCCGCGGACCTCGTCGCCGATCTCGACCGGGCCTTCGCCGCAATGGACAATAGATGACAGCCACGCCGCTGCCGACGGATACGCCGATCCCCGACCCGGCCGGAGCCGCGACCGACGTCGCCGCGGTTCTGCCCCCGGCGACCCCGCCGGCCATCCCCACCGCCACCCCTTCGCCGGAGACCGCGATCAAGGCGGCCGAAGGTATCAAGGAAGTCGTCGCCGAGAAGGGTGGTGGGACCGCTGCGGGGGTCGTCGAGACGCTCGACGGACTGGCCGTCGACATCGGCTCGTTCCACCTGTCGATGTGGGACGCGATCGTGTTCATCTCGGTCCTGGTCGGGATCTACTTGCTCGCGTTCTTCCTCAGCCGGTTTGCGCGGCGGACGCTGCGGCGGCTGACGCGCTTCGACCAGACCCAGCGCCTGCTCGCCGAAAAGCTCGTCACCATCGCCGTGTGGGCCATCGCGGTTCTCCTCGGGATCGACATCCTCGGCATCGACCTGACCGCACTCGCGGTGTTTTCGGGCGCGTTCGGCCTCGCGATCGGGTTCGGCCTGCAGAAGACCTTCGGCAACCTGATCGCCGGGATCATCCTGCTGATGGACCGGTCGATCAAGCCCGGCGACGTGATCGCCATCGCCGATTCGGCCGGCAACATGACCTTCGGGCAGATCCGCAAGATCGGCATCCGCGCGGTTTCGCTGACCACCCGCGACCAGCGCGAATACCTGATCCCGAACGAGAACCTGATGATCAACCAGGTCGAGAACTGGTCCTATTCGTCGCGCAACGTGCGCATCCAGGTGCCGGTGGGGGTGTCCTACAACTGCGACCTGAAACTTGCCGAGAAGCTGATGCTCGAGGCGGCGAGGAGCGCCACGCGCGTGCTCAAGACCCCGCCGCCGGTCTGCTGGCTCGACGCGTACGGCGACAGTTCGGTCAATTTCGTGATCCACTGCTGGATCAACGATCCGGAGGACGGGGTCGGCAACGTCCGGTCGGACGTGCTCAAGCGCCTGTGGGACCTGTTCGCCGAACACGGGGTCGAAATCCCTTTCCCCCAGCGCGACCTCAACTTGCGCGACAATGCCCAGTTCCAGCAGCTGGTGGCGGCGATCTCGCAGCGGATCGAGAAACCGGAGAGCGGCGAGCGGGGCGCCGCGGAAGGCTAGCTTCGCGCCTTTCAACCCCAGATTTCAAAATCGCGCCTTCCCCGTCTGACAGGCAATCTGGCTGGCGACTCCGGGCCGGGGCGCGCATTTCGCCGCCATGGCCACCACAGGTACAGTCTATCTCGTCGGCGCGGGACCGGGTGATCCCGACTTGCTGACGCTGCGCGCCGCGCGGCTGGTCGAGCGCGCGCGCCTGATCGTTCACGACGGGCTCGTCGATCCGGCGATCCTCGCGCTCGCCCCCGCCTCGGCAAGACGCATTTCGGTGGCGAAGAGCCGTGCGCGGCACACCCTGCCCCAGGAATCGATCAACGCGCTGCTGGTGCGCGAGGCGCTCGCCGGGCGCGACGTCGTTCGCCTCAAGGGCGGCGATCCGCTGGTGTTCGGGCGCGGCGGCGAGGAGGCGGAAGCTTGCCGCGCCGCCGGCGTGCCGGTCGAGATCGTCCCCGGCATCAGCGCCGCAAACGGGGCGGCCGCGGCCGCGCAGATCGCCCTGACCCACCGCGACGCGTCGAGCGTGGTCAGCTTCGTCGCCGGCCAATGCAAGGGTTTGAGCGAGCAGGACTGGGCCGGCCTTGCCGGCAAGGGACGCACGCTGGTCATCTACATGGGTGTGAAGACCGCGCCGCAAATCGCTGAAAAGCTTATGGCCGATGGCCTTGCGCCCGATATGCCGCTGGCAGTGATCGAGAATGCCTGCCGTCCGCAGATGCGGGTGCTGCGCGGGCCGCTCGCCGCCCTGCCCGACCTCGTCGAGCGCGAGGCGGTCAATAGCCCCGCGCTCATCGTCATCGGCGAAGTCACGGCGCGCGCGGACGCCGTCGTGGCCGCACTGGTGGAGACGGCAGCGTGAAAATCCTCACCGGAAACGACCTCAAGACCGGCGCGGTGACCTGGTGGACCGGCTACGACTGGTCGCTTCACGTCGAGGATGCGATCGATGCCGGCGCCGAAGCCGAATCGATCGCCGCGCGTGAAGAAGCCGCCCGGCGGGTCAACGCCCCTTACGTGATCGCGGGCGAACGCACCGAGAAAGGCGTGCGCCCGGCGCACATCAAGGATCGCATCCGCGCGCTTGGCCCCACCGTGCGCCCCGACCTGACCCTCAAGCCCGCCGACCCCGAAGCCGGCAACTGGGTGATCTGATGTATCGTTATGACACTTACGACCAGCAGATGGTCGACACCCGCGTCGCCGAGTTCCGGGACCAGGTCGCCCGGCGCCTCGCCGGCAAGATCACCGAGGACCAGTTCAAGCCGCTGCGGCTGATGAACGGGCTCTACCTGCAACTGCACGCCTACATGCTGCGCGTGGCGATCCCCTACGGCACGCTCGACAGCCGGCAAATGCACGCGCTGGCCGACATCGCCGACAAGTACGACCGCGGATACGGCCATTTCACCACCCGGCAGAACATCCAGTACAACTGGATCAAGCTTGCCGAAGCGCCCGACATCCTCGCCGATCTCGCTGCGGTCGAGATGCACGCGATCCAGACGAGCGGGAACTGCATCCGCAACATCAGTTCCGATCACTTCGCGGGCGCCGCGGCGGATGAAGTCGTCGATCCAAGGCCTTACGCCGAATTGCTCAGACAATGGTCGAGCTTCCACCCGGAGTTCACCGCGCTTCCCCGCAAGTTCAAGATCGCCGTCATTGCGAGCGAGACCGATCGCGCGGCGATGAAGCTGCACGACATCGGCATCCGCATGGTGCGGAACGACGCGGGCGAGATAGGGGCACAGTTCTGGGTCGGCGGCGGCATGGGCCGCACCCCGATGATCGCGCCTTGCATCAACGAATTCGTGCCCGTCGACAGCCTCGTCACCTATTGCGAGGCCGCCTTGCGGGTCTACAACCGCCACGGCCGCCGCGACAACAAGTACAAGGCGCGGATCAAGATCCTCGTCCACGAGCTCGGCGCCGACGAGTATCGCCGCCAGGTCGAGGAAGAGTTCGCGCACCTCCAGGCGCAGGGCATCGAGCCGCCGCTTGCGGAGCTGGAGCGCATTTCCGCCTTTTTCGCCGATCCGCCGTTCGAGAAGGACCTGCCGCGCGGGGTCGACCGGTCGGACCCCGACTTCGCGCTGTGGGTCGATACCAACACCGTGCCGCACAAGGTGCCCGGCTACGTCGCCGCGGTGATCAGCCTCAAGCCGGTCGGCGGCATTCCCGGTGACGCCACATCCGATCAGATGCGACTGATGGCAGACCTCGCGCGGGCCTATTCGTTCGACGAGATGCGCGTGACCCACACGCAGAACATCGCCCTGCCGCACGTGCGCCAGGCGGACCTCTATACCCTGTGGAAGAAGCTCGACGAGGCGGGCCTCGGCACGGCCAACCTCGACCAGGCCGGCGACATCATCGCCTGTCCCGGTCTGGATTACTGCAGCCTTGCCAATGCGCGTTCCATCCCGGTGGCCCAGAAATTGAGCGAGCGGCTCGCCCCGAACGCGGCAGAACTGGGCGAACTCAAGATCAAGATTTCCGGGTGCATCAACGCCTGCGGGCACCACCATGCCGGTCACATCGGCATCCTCGGTGTCGACCGGAAGGGCACCGAAAACTACCAGTTGCTGCTGGGCGGCAGCGAAGCGGAGGACACGTCGCTCGCCAAGATCGTCGGGCCCGGTTTCGACGAAGCGGGAATCGTCGACGCGGTCGAGACCGCGACGGGGGTGTACCTGGCACAGCGCACGAAGGGCGAGCGTTTCCTCGACACATATCGCCGCATCGGAATCGAGCCGTTCAAGGAGGCGCTCTATGGCTGACGTCCTGCGGTTCCGCGATGACGACCCTGTCGACCACCCCGCGGTGACGGTCGATTCGTACATCCAGCAGGCCAATTCGGCGGCGGTGCGGGTCGAGCCGGGCGACGATGCCCGCGCGCTCATCCCCTACCTCGACGGGCTTCGGCTGATCGAGGTGAACTTTCCTGCCTTTACCGACGGCCGCGGCTACAGCGCGGCGCGCGTGCTGCGCGAGGCGGGTTACCAGGGCGAGCTGCGCGCCGTGGGCGACGTGCTCGTCGACCAGCTGTTCGCCCTGCGTCGCTGCGGTTTCGACGCCTTCGAACCCGACCGCCCGCTCGACCCGGCCGACGCCCAGGCCGCGCTGGCGCGCTGGGACCATGTCTACCAGCCCGCCGCCGACGACCGCGCGCCCATCTGGGCGCTCCGCCACCCGGTGACGCATGGCTGACCTTGGCATCAGCAGGTTCGCCGACCGGATCGACACCGGACCACGGTTCAAGCCAGACGATGCGGAGCGGCTCAATCGGCGGTTCGACGGGGCTGACACAGCCGAAATGCTGAGCGGCGTGCTGCGCGGCGGCCTGGCGGGCCGGGTCGCCGCGGTGTCGAGCTTCGGGGCCGAAAGCGCCGTGCTGCTTCACCAGATCGCAGCCATCGCGCCCGACACGCCGGTGCTTTTCCTCGATACCGGCAAGCATTTCGCCGAGACGATTGCCTATCGCGATGCACTCGTCGATCGCCTCGGCCTGACCAACCTCGTCGTGCTCGCGCCCGAGCCGGCCGACCTCGCCGCCCGCGACGAGACCGGCCTGCGCTGGTCCTACGACCCGGACGGTTGCTGCGAGATCCGCAAGGTGCGCCCGCTGGCCAAGGCATTGTCCGGGTTCGATGCCTCGATCACCGGGCGGAAGGCGTTTCAGTCGCAGACCCGCGCCAACCTGCCGCGCTTCGAACTCGACCGCTCGGACGCATCCGGGCGGCTCAAGATCAATCCGCTGATCGACTGGGATGCGGCGCGCATCGCCGCCTACGTCGCCGAGCACGACCTGCCCGCGCACCCGCTGGTCGCCCGCGGCTATCCCTCGATCGGATGCTCCCCTTGCACCAGCAAGGTCGCGCCTGGGGAAGATCCCCGCGCCGGGCGCTGGAAGGGGTGGGACAAGACCGAGTGCGGCATCCACACGCCGGTCGAACTCGGCCCCGACGGCGAGCTACCGCCGGGATACGAACCGTTTCTCTGATGCGATAACCGACGGCGCCCGAGGCGTGCCCCCGACGCCGTCCCCTCATTCGATCTGCCGTCAGCCTTCCAGACGCACGACGGTCGCCGTCTCTCCGGTCTTGGGGTTTGTCGACTGGTAGACCCCATCGACCACCTTCTCGTCATAGCAGACCTGCTCGGACCCTTCCTTCGACGAAGTCTCGCAGTACTGCTCGGGTGACTTCTGCTCCCAGGTACCCGAATCGATCACCGCGCCGCTTGCATCGGTGACCTCGAACGTGCCGTCGGGCTTAACGTTCGCCACGATCTTCTGGCCGTCGGGCATCGTGACCTCGAACTTGCCGTAGGACGGCTTGCCGTCCGCGGCGAGCGTCGTCGGCATGGCGGCAGGCGCTTCCGCCTCGGTGGCCGCGGCATCGGTTTCGGGTTCCGGTGCAGGCTGAGAACAGGCAGCCAGCGCACCCAGCGCGGCCGCCGCAACGAACTTCTTCATGGCAATCCCCCTTGCACGCAGCACCGGGTCAAACCCGGGGCGCGACTCGCAACCCGCGGGCGGACTATGCACGCTCTGACGGCCAAGTCGAATCGTCGCTAGAGCCAGCCCTTCTCGCGGTACCAGCGTGCCGTCTCCTTCATCCCTTCGCGGGTGGGGATGCGCGGCTGCCACAGCGCCGGCGGAACGTGCAGCTCGGGCCGCGCAACCCAGTCGGGATGCGTCATGTAGCCGACCCTGTCGCGCGTCAGCCGCGCGCGCGAGCGGCGCAGCAGCCGGTCGGCGCGCGAGGCCTGTTCGAGGAGCGGCCGCGAGAGGTGAACGACCAGCGGCCGCCGGCCGACCGCCCAGCCGATGACCCGCGCCAGCTCGCGGTGGCTCCAGCCGCCCGCGTGTCCGTCGTCGGGCTCGAAGGTCCGGTGGGTCGCGTCCTCCCCGCCGGGCACGAGCGTGGCGAGCAGCTCGGCCAGATCATCGACGTGGATCAGCGAGCTGCGCCCCGGGGGCGGGACCGGGACGATCCCGCGCTTCGCCAGCCTGAACATCTCAAGGTAGTCGCGATCCCACGGGCCGTAGACCCCTGGGGGCCGCACGATCGTCCAGTCGAGCCCGCTTGCTGCGACCAGGCGCTCGGCGCGTTCCTTCGAAGCGCCGTAGGCGGACAGCGCGGGCTCGCGGGCCGCGAGCGACGACACGAATATGAAACGCGGGACCCCGGCGTCGGCTGCCGCCTTCACGACATTGAGGGTCCCGGCCACGTTGGCAGCATCGAAAGCCTCGGCGTTGGGAGCGGTGGTCAGGCCGGCAACGTGAACCACAGCCTCGGCACCCTTCACCAGCCGGGCAAGCGCCCCGCCGTCCGACAGATCGCCCTGCTCCCAACTGGCCGCGCCCCGCTTGTCCGGCACCGTGCGGGCCAGCGCACGGACCTGCATTCCCGCCCGGTCGAGCGCATCGAGCGCGGCACGGCCGACGAAGCCGGTAGCGCCGGTCAGCGCAACGAGCGGCCCGCTCACAGCAGGACCATGTGGTCGCGATGGATCACGGCGGCGCGGGGCGCATAGCCCAGCAGCGCCGCCTGGTCGCTCGCCTTGCGGCCGGCGATCGCGCGGCATTCGGCGGCGGTGTACTCGACCAGTCCCTGCGCGAGCCGGTCGCCCTTCGCCGAATGGATCGTCACCAGGTCGCCGCGCGCGAAATCGCCGTCGACCCCCACCACCCCGGCCGCCAGCAGGCTCGATCCCGCTCCGAGCGCCGCGGCGCACCCCGCGTCGACCGTCAGCACGCCCGCCGGCGCGATTCTCCCGCCGAGCCAGACCTTGCGCCCGCCGTCGCGCCGCTGCGGCACGAACAGGGTCCCCTTGTCCTCCGCAAGCGCCCGCGCCAGGGGGCGCGCGTGCGTCCCGTTGAGGATCGCAAGCGCGATACCGGCCCGGCCGGCGATTTCGGCCGCCTCCAGCTTCGAAACCATTCCGCCCGAACCCATGCCCGATCCCGACCCCCCGGTCGCCATGGCGCGGACGGCCTCGTCGACCCCCCGGACCTCGCGCACGAGCCGGGCCTCGGGGTCTTTAGGGTCGCGGTCGAACAAGCCGTCGACATCGCTCAGCAGCGCCACGGCGTCGGCCCCCGCTGCCTGCGCGACCCGGGCGGCGAGGCGATCGTTGTCGCCGAAACGGATCTCCGCGGTCGCGACGCTGTCGTTCTCGTTGACCACCGGAATGGCTCCCTGATCGAGCAGGCGTGCAAGGGTCGAAGACGCGTTGAGATAGCGGCGGCGGTCTTCGAGATCCTCGAGCGTAAGCAGCAGCTGTGCCGCGACCAGGCCTTCGGCGCCGAGCAGTTCGTCCCATGCCCCCGCCAGCGCGATCTGGCCCACCGCCGCGGCGGCTTGCGCATCGGCCAGGCTGGTGCGCCCGCCGCCGGACAACCCCAGCCGCGCCGCGCCAAGGGCGATGGCCCCGGAGCTGACGACGACCACCTGCTGCCCCCGCCGGCGGGCCTCGCTGATTTCGCCCGCGAGGGCCTGAAGCCACTCGCGCCGCAGCGCGCCGCCCCGCTCCACGAGCAGCGCCGAGCCGACCTTGATCACCAGCCGCGGGCAGGCGGCGGGATCGGCGATCTGGGAGAGAGCGGCACCGGTCATCCGCGCGGCGCTTAGCGAAGCCATGCCGCCGCGTCACGCCGGGATGTCAGCCCAGCGGCGACCACTCGTCGCTCTCGTCGGGCGCATCCTCGACTTCGCTGCCGCGCGTCTCGGTCGCGGTGCGATCGGGTAGGTAGGAGAGCGCCGCGTCGAGCAGCGCCTCGATGCCCTCGCCGGTCGCGCCGGAGATCGGGTAGACCGCGTCGGCCCCAGCGGCGCGCAGTTCCTTCGCGAACCCCTCGGCCAGCTCCGCGTCGGCAAGGTCGACCTTGTTGAGCGCGATCAGCCGCGGCTTCTCCGCCAGCCCCTCGCCATAGGCTTCCAGCTCGTCCTCGACAATTGCCAGTGCCTCGGCCGGATCGGTCCCGGAGATGTCGATCAGGTGGATCAGCACCCGGCACCGCTCGATGTGACCGAGGAACCGGTCGCCGATCCCGGCGCCCTCTGCCGCGCCCGCGATCAGCCCGGGAATGTCCGCCAGCACGAATTCGCGCCCGCGATGCCGCACCACCCCCAGCTTGGGCACCAGCGTCGTGAAGGCGTAGGCGCCGACCTTGGCCTGCGCGTTCGAGACCTGGTTGATGAAGGTGCTCTTGCCCGCGTTGGGCAGGCCGACGAGGCCGACGTCGGCGAGCAGCTTCAGCCGCAGCCAGACCCACATCTCCTCCGCCGGGATGCCGGGCTGGTGCTGGCGCGGGGCGCGGTTGGTGCTGGTCTTGTAGCTCGCGTTGCCGCGCCCGCCCATGCCGCCTTCGAGCAGGGTCACGCGCTGGCCGACCTCGGTGAAATCGGCGAGGATCTCTTCCTTGTCCTCGGACAGGATCTGGGTCCCGACCGGGACCTGGATAACCAGATCGGGCGCGCTCGCCCCGGTGCGGTCCTTGCCCATCCCGTGGCCCCCGCGCTGCGCCTTGAAATGCTGGGTGTAGCGGAAGTCGATCAGCGTGTTGAGGCCCTGGACAGCCTCGAACACGACGTCGCCCCCCTTGCCGCCGTTGCCCCCGTCGGGTCCGCCGTACTCGACGTATTTCTCGCGCCGGAAGCTGACCGCCCCGGGACCACCCGCGCCGGACTTGATGTAGATCTTGGCCTGGTCGAGAAAATGCATGGGAAAGGCGCTACGCGTAAATGGCGACGCTTGAAAGTCGCGGGTGGCACGGGATCGTAACCGGCGATGCCGCGAGGTCGACGGGCACCCTCGCTCCCAAGCGAGACAAACCCTCAGTCGGACAGATCGAACCGAAACTGGTGGAGCCGAGGGGGATCGAACCCCTGACCTCGTCATTGCGAACGACGCGCTCTCCCAGCTGAGCTACGGCCCCGTTCCAGTTCCATTGCGCTGCGGCCAGGACCGCAGCGAGCGCGCCCCTTAGGCGAACCGGGGGTGGCTTGCCAAGAGCAAAATCCGCCCCCTGCCTCCCCCTTGATCGCTCACTTCCGCGATCCCGGCGGCAGGGTGATCGAGGGCGGTTCGCCGGCGCCTTGCGTCTCGACGATCACCGGCACAGTGGTCGGCAAAGTGGCCGGCGCTTCACGCGGCGTTGCGGCCGGCTGGGTCAGCACGATGACCGGCTCAGGCGCCGGCGCGTTCGACGGAGGCAGCGCCGGCATCGCGCCCACCGTCGTCGCGCCGGGAGGCACGGTGACGGCGGGATCGAGCGGGTTGACGTATCCTGATACCGTCGCGGTCAGCGCGGTCGGATTGTATTCGGCGTCCCACCGGGCGACTTCGACGCGGTATTGTTCATAGGCGCGGAAGAAATCGTCGAACACGCCCTCGATCCGCGGCAGGCTGCGCGCGGCGAAGGCATCGAGGTCGCCCTGCGCGACGAGCGGAAGTTCCAGCGAAACGGCCAGCGAAGCTTCGCAGAACGAATTGCGCGCGGGCGGCAGCGCGAAATAGTTGTAGACCTGCGTCATGTAGCCATCGAGCACGTCGCGAAAGCCGGGACCGTACTTCTGGCGGAACTCGCTCTCCAGCGTGCGGTTGGCCGAGGACAGGCCGCGCGCATGGGTCTTGAGCAGCCCCTTGTAGCCCTGGAGGATCGGATCGTACTTCGGCTCGAGGCAGTTGAGCGCCGCGACGTTGAGCGCCGAACGCAGGTTCCACGTCGTTTGTGCCGGGGTCAGCTGGTAGTTCACCGTGTGCCGCACGCCGTCTGCCTGAACCGCGGGGATCGCCATCCCGGCAACGGCACCCATCGGTGGTACGGGTCGAGGCGGAATCACCTTGGCCACGGGCGGCGGCGGGGGCGGCGGTGGTGGTGGTGGCGGCGGCGTCGCACAGGCACCGAGCACGGCGAGCGCCCCGCCGATCGCCATCAGGCGGATAATCGAACTGGAAACCTGAAACATGCGGCGCGGCCCTCCTCTGCCCGCATCCAATCTGGCAGGCCGCGCCTTTCGCGCGCCTGAAGCAGCCCCGCGCCTATCGCGTCAGCGACGCAAAGAAAATGCCCGAGGGACACGATGTCCCCCGGGCACGATGAAACGAATCCTCCGTGCGACCAATCGCCGCAGCGGGGGTCAGTCGCGGCTGCCCATGAAGCGGAGCAGGAAGAGGAACATGTTGATGAAGTCGAGGTACAGGTTGAGCGCCCCGAGGATCACCGCCTTGCCGGCCCATTCGGTGCCGCGCAGGTGCGCGTACTGTTCCTTGAGCTTCTGCGTGTCGTAGACCGTCAGACCCGCGAAGATGAGGACCCCGATGAAGCTGATCGCGTACATGAACGGCGCAGAGCCGATGAACATGTTCGCGATGCTGGCCACGATCAGGCCGATCACGCCCATCAGCAGGAACTTGCCCATGCCCGACAGATCGCGCTTGGTCGTGTACCCGTAGAGGCTGAGGCCGGCGAACGCCGCCGCGGTGGCGAAGAAGGTCACCGCGATCGACCCCCCGGTGTAGACCAGGAAGATGGTCGACAGGCTGAGGCCCATCAGCACCGCGAAGGCCCAGTACATCACCTGGAGGGTGCCCTGGCTGAACTTGGCCGCGCCGAAGCTCATCGCGAACACGATCGCCAGCGGTGATAGCGCGACAAGCCACATCAGCGGGCCGCTCGCGAAGGAATAGGCGAGGCCCGAGTTGGCGGTCAGCAACGCGACGATGCCGGTCAGCAGCACGCCGCTCGTCATGTAGTTGTAGATCGAGAGCATGTGCTGGCGCAGGCCCTCGTCATAAACGACCGCGCCACCGGCGCGCGGCACCGAGCCGAAGCTCGTGGTCGTCGTGCGGGGTTCAAAATCGGCCATGTGTTTCGTACTCCTCTGGCCCGCGACCGTGTTGCGCGGGCGACACAGCGAATATCGAGTGTTCGGCCCCCTATTTCAAGCGAAACCGGACAGAATCGGATTAACCTTCGCCGCGCGCCGCCGCGGCCATTTCGCGGCCGCGATCACGGGCCGCGCGCAGGGTTTCGGTGACCAGCCGGGTCAGCGCCTCGCCCTCGTCGAGCACGTCGAGGCCCTGCTGCGTCATGCCCCCGGGGCTCGCCACCTTGCGTGCGAGTTCGCCCGGCGAATGCGGCGAAGCGGCCGCCAGCGCGCTCGCCCCCTCGACCATGGCCACCGCCAGCCGCTCGGCCTGCGCGGGATCGAGGCCAAGCCGCGTCGCCCCCACGGCCAGCGCGTCGACGAAGCGATAGAGGAACCCAGGACCCGATCCGGCCAGCGCGGTCACCAGATCGAACTGGTTCTCGTCCGCCAGCCATTCGGCGCTGCCGAGCCGCGCGGCAAGGTCGGTGACCGCAGCGCGCCGGTCATCTTCGAGGCCGCGCGCAACGAGGCCGTTGGGCGACTTGCCGAGCGCCGCGGCGAGATTGGGCATCAGGCGCACCACCCCGGCCGCGCGGGGAAACCGCTCGGCAAGGGTGGCAAGATCGATCCCGGCGAGGACCGATATCACGACCGTTTCCGGTCCGGCGAGCGGCTCGATCGGCGGGGCGGCCTCGGCCAGCATCTGCGGCTTGAAGCCGAGGACGATCGCGTCGACCGGCTGGTCGGGCAATGCGGTGGTGAAGCGCACGCCTTCCGGGACCGCCTTTTCGCGCGGACCGTAGGCGGTGAAGATTTCCGGACGAAGGCCCGAAGCGAGCCAGCCGTCGAGCATGGCACCGGTCATCGAGCCGTAGCCGGCGATGAGGATGGACTGGAATGCGATCATGCCGCCGCCTTACGGCGCATGGCGCGGTGACGCTAGGCTTCGCCTGCGGCATCCACCATTGCGCTGGCGAGCGCGTCCTGCGGGCTCTTGTCGCCCCACAGCACGAACTGGAACGCCGGGTAGAAGCGGTCGCATTCGTCTATCGCAGTCTCGATCAGGCCCTGCGCCTGGCCAAGCCCCAGCAGGCCCTCGTCGCCGAGCAGCAGGCCATGGCGATAGACCAGCATCCCGCCCTGCGACCACACGTCGAAGTGACCGAGCCAGAGCTGTTCGTTCACCAGTGCGAGGAGTTCGTGCGCCACCGCCCGCTTGCCTTCGGCGACGCGAATGTCGGGCAAACAGAGCAATTGCAGGACGTTATCCTCGGCGCGCCAGATCGCGCGGACCTGGTAACTGGTCCAGCTGCCCTGGATTTCCGCCGAGATCTCGTCCGCCGAAACGACCTCGTGGGTCCACCCGCGCGCCTCGAACAGCGCAGCAAGCATATCGACCGGCGCCGCATCCTCTGCCGCCGATCCGTATTCGTCCTGCCCGGTCCTCATCGCCGCGATCCCGTGTCGTTCATGGAAATGCTCGATGCCGGGAGGGTGCGCGGCCTGCAATTCCCGCGCGGCCAACGGCTGGGGACAACGCGATAACCCTGTTCACAGCTTGTGCAAAAGCGGTGGAAGAGACACGCGCGTCACTTGAGCGGCGCAATCTCCTGCCCGTCTTCGGACGTGAAGGTGAAGGCATCGATCCCCGCTGCCTTGAGGTCGGCGACGAGCTTCGCGGCGGCCTTCGCCGAATCGATCGGACCGGTCAGCAGCCGCTGCGAAACGCCCCACTTGGTGGTATAGGCCTCGCGCTTGCCGAGCAGGTCGGGCGCCTTGCGGCCGAACCGGCGCCAGTCGAATGCGAGCGACTTGAGGTCCTTGCCGGTCGCCACCTGGACCCAGATCCGGCTGGGCGCCTTGGGCTTGGGCGGGGGCGGCGGCGGTGGAGGCGGCGGCGGGGGCTCGGCGACTTCGCGCTTCGGCTTGATCGCAGTGATGTCCACCGCGCCCACGGCGGGGCTACGCGGAACGGCGGCCGAACCGAAATCGGCGAAAGCATCCGCCACGCTCGCCGGCTCCGGCTCCGCCGCCGGCGGGAGGGAAATCGCCGCGGGCTGCTGCGGGCCGCCGGCCGCCGAGGCTGACGATGTCCCGTCGGGTGCGGCGGTGGTGGGATCGTCCGACATCATGCCGCGGCTTTGTGCGTGCTTGACCGCCTCGAGATTGAACGCGGGGACACCGGCGGTCTGTTCGGGCAACCGGGCGACGATGACCGGCTGGCTCTCAGGCCGCGTCTGCTCCGGAGGCGACGGCTGCAAGGCCGGCAGCTCCACGCCCTGCGGAGTCGAAGGAGGGGTCGAGGGCGGCGGCGGCGGCGGCGGTGGCGGCGGTGGTGGTGGCGGTGGCGGCGATGCCTGTGGGGGCGCCGCGCTGGTGGTGGTGACCCGCCGCCGGATGAGGCTGCCGGGCTGCTGGACCTGCTCCGATCGGGCGATCCGCACGGGCGCCTTGGCGGTGGTCGTCTGCTCCGCCACAGCCTGGTCCCGGCTGTTCCGCCGGTTGCCGCGGGCACGCGGACCCAGTGGTTCGCCCGCCGGGGCCAGCCGCGTGTCCGCCCCACCGGCGGGCGCCGCGGCCGGACTGCCAGCGTATTGCGCGAACCGCGGGTCGTCGCGTCCGATCTGCGCCGCGCGCGGGAAGTTGCCGAGATTGGCGGCGGCGGCCTGCTGCGCGTGAGTCAGCTTGGGCATATAGCGCAGGTATGGCGCCATGCGGTCGGCAAGCTCGCGCGGCATCACCGCCTCGACGATCGCGATGGCGTCGTCTTCCTTGCCCAGGATCGCGAGCCCGAAGGCCCGGGCCCGGTATGCGGCGAGATCGCGTTGCTGGAGGAGTGGAAGCAGCGTGGCTTCGAAGCCCCTCGTATCCCCGGCGATCGCCTGGCTCAGCGCAAGGCGGCGAAGGATTTCGTCGTCGCGCCCCTGCGAAAGCGCGAGCTTGTACTGGATCTGCGCCGAGGCGTTGTCGCCGACAAGGTCGAAGGCCAGGCCGCGGTCTGCCGCGATCGACACCGGCGCAGCGCCGGCAGACTGGGCCTGGTCGAACATCTCCAGCGCCTCGATCGGGCGGCCGGCCTTGAGATTGGCGGACGCAAGTCCGGCCTTGACGCTCGGATCCCCCGCCCGGACAGTCTCGGCGCGGCTGAAGAAGCCGACGGCGGCGTCGATGTCGTCGAGATCGAGCGAGGCCCGCCCCGCCGCGACCAGCGCATCGAAATCGGTCGGATTGCGTGCCAGCCGCTGCAGCGCCCGGCTGAGGTCGCCCGCCGCCGGGCTCGGGATCGGCTGGACGACGGAATAGCTCTGCGCACCTGCCGGCGCAGCGACCATTGCGAAAGGCAACGTCGCGAGCAGCGCGGCCGCGCAGCGGCTACGAAAACGGTTCGGACGATGGATCATGTTTCGGCCCTGTAACCGACCGCGCCTGAACCCGCGCCAAACGAGCGGCGAGCAGCCTGTTACTGGTTGTTCTGCCGGCCGAGAAACCGCGGAATGCTGAGCGAGGCGGAACCGCCATCCTCGTCTTCCTCGTCCTCTTCCTCTGCCTTGGCACCGCCCCGCGAAAGGTTCGCCATGCGTTCGAACAGCGTGCTTCCCGCGCCCGTTGCGGCCGCGCCGCCGCCGTCGCCCGACACAAGTCCGCGCCTGCGCCCGCCGCCAAGGCGCGCCTGGACCGGCTCGTCCTGCTCGGCGAGCCGATCGGCATCGAGCAGCAGCTCGTCCTGGCCGCCCGCACCGCTCGTGCTTTCGCCCTTTTCCCAGTCCTCGTCGCCGAAGGACCGATCCTCCTCGTCCTCATCCGCGGCGTTCCGCAGGCCGGCGAGCGGATCGACAATCCCGTCGACATCCTCGTAATCGTCCTCGGCCTCGTCTTCATCGGAGGCAGCGGCCGCGCTGAGGCCGGCGAGATCGAGCGGCTCGCGATCGGGACCGTCGGGCGCGTCGGTGAAGTAGGCCTCGCCCCCGTCGTCCTCGGCCTCCCCGGCCGCATCCGCCTCGGCAACCTGTTCGGCGGCCGGTTCGTATGCCGCCGGCTCCGGCGGGGTCATCGCCGGGATCGTGTCGAGTTCGTCCTCGTCCTCGAACTCGTCCTCGGCCGGCAGCTCGAGGACCGGGCGCTTGGGGGCGCGACTGGCACCGAGCGAGAACGAACGCGGCTCGCTCGAGACTGCCTCGCCCGTACCGTCGATGCCGGTGGCAACGACCGAGACGCGGATCTTGCCCTGGAGATCGGGATTGAAAGCCGAACCCCAGATGATGTTGGCGTCCTCGTCGACCAGCTCGCGAATGTGGTTCGCGGCCTCGTCCACTTCGAGAAGCTTCATGTCCTCGCCACCGATGATCGAGATGATCACGCCCTTGGCGCCGGCCATGCTCACGCCATCGAGCAGCGGGTTGGCGATCGCACGCTCGGCGGCTTCGAGCGCGCGGTTCTCGCCCTCGCCCTCGCCGGTGCCCATCATCGCCTTGCCCATCTCCTGCATCACCGAGCGCACGTCGGCGAAGTCGAGGTTGATCAGGCCCGGCATGACCATGAGGTCGGTGATCGAACGCACGCCCTGCTGCAAAACCTCGTCGGCGAGCTGGAACGCCTCCTTGAACGTGGTTTCGGCCTTGGCGACGAGAAACAGGTTCTGGTTGGGAATCACGATCAGGGTATCGACGTGCTTTTGCAGTTCCTCGATCCCGGCTTCCGCCGCGCGCATCCGGCGGGTGCCCTCGAACAGGAACGGCTTGGTCACCACGCCGACCGTCAGCACGCCCTTGCGGCGCGCAGCCTCGGCGATGACGGGGGCTGCGCCGGTTCCGGTACCGCCGCCCATGCCGGCGGCGATGAAGCACATGTTCACGCCCTCGAGCGCATCCTCGATGTCGCCGACGGTTTCTTCCGCCGCTGCCTTGCCCACTTCGGGCCGGGCCCCCGCGCCGAGCCCGCCGGTGATGTCCGGGCCGAGCTGAATGCGCTTGTCGGCCGACGCGTTCGACAGCGCCTGCGCGTCGGTATTGGCGACGATGAAGTCGACGCCCTCGATCTCGGCGGCGATCATGTTCGCTATCGCGTTGCCGCCGGCCCCGCCCACGCCGATCACGGTGATCTTGGGACGAAGGTCGTCAGTGGCTGGCGGACCGATGTTGATGCTCATGGGGTGCCCCTCCGGGGTGAAAAATGCTCTGCCACAGTCTTACACGAACCGATTCGTCTCGGGATAGGACGATTTTCCTTATCCACAGGGGTAAATACCCATCAGAAGTACTCTTTCATCGCGCGCACGACCCGGTTGACCAGCCCGACCCCCGAATAGCGGGTGGTCGGAGTGTGTCGCGGCCCGACCGAACGGATGTCGACCGGGTCATCGGCGGCGTAGAGGCACAAGCCCGCCAGGGTAACGAAGCTGGGCGTGGCGCTGGCTTCGCCGAGCCCGCGCAGGGCTGGCGGCTTGCCCACGCGGACCGGGCGGCCGAGCGCGCTCTGGAGAAACTCGGCGATCCCGGCGAGTTCCGATCCGCCGCCGGTGACGACGACCTGCCCGCCCTTCGCCCCGGTGAAGCCCATCCCCTTCAGCGCCCGGCCGATCTCGTCCGTCAGGCGCGACAGCTGCTCGGTGATGACCGAGACCAGCTCGGCGCGGGGCACGCGATTCTGGTCGTCGGCTCCGCGCGCGGCGGGGCCGGCTGAATCATCCCCCGGCCCGTTGACCGGGATCATGTCCTTGTAATCGCTGACCGAGGCGATCGCCGAGCCGTAACGGCTCTTCAGGCGCTGCGCCTGCAACCGGCGGATTCCGAACGCGCCCGCCACCGCATCGGTGATGTCGGACGAACCGAACGGGATGGCAGTGAGACCCAGCATCCCGCCGGCATAGACCGCTACGTTGGTGACCTCGCCCCCGATCTCGACCAGCGCGGTGCCCAGCTCGCGTTCCTCGGGGCTCAGGCAGGCGTGCCCGGCGGCAATCGGCGCCGCGACCACCGCCTCGACGTCGAGGTGCGCGTTCTGCACCGCCTCGATCAGGTTGCGCACCGGAGCACCGTCGGCGAGCATGACGTGGATGTCGACCCCCAGCCGCTCGGCATGGAGCCCGCGCGGGTTCGCGACCCCATGCGCGCCGTCGAGCGTGTAGTGCGCAGGCTGCGCGTGGAGCACCATGCGCCCGTCGGGCTGGATGCTCTCGCGCGCGGCGAGCAACAGGTGCTCGATGTCGTCTTCCTCGATCCGCCGGCCGCCGATCTCGATCTCGACCTTGGCGACCCGGCTCGCGAGGCCCGCGCCGGAACATCCGACCCAGACGCTGGAAATCGAGGTTCCGGCGTTCTTCTCCGCCCGCTCGACCGCGTCGCGAATGGCATAGGTCGCGGCGGCCATGTCGGTCACGTAGCCGCGCTTGATGCCCTGGCTCGCGCGATTGCCCGATCCCAGCACGATGAGTTCGCCGGTTTCCGACAGGCCCATGATCATCGCGGATATGCGGAACGATCCGACGTTGACCGCGCCGAACACGCGGGCGATGCGCGGAAGGGCCATTTACCGTGCCCCCTCCGTTCCCAGCGACTGCTGCGCGCGGCCCGGAATGCGCATGTAGATCCGGTCCGGCGCGCGCATGTCGAAAGCGGCCACCTTGCCGCCAAGCAGCCGGTTCACCCCGTCGAGTCGGGCGAACTGCACCAGCGCGCCAGCCGAGGCGTCGGCACCGTGAGGCAAAGCCAGCACCTGCCCCGTCCTGAACGTCAGGTTCCAGCGGCGGTTGCCGACCCATTCGGCTTCCGCCACCCGGTTCTTGAGCGCCGGGGCCGCGTCGAGCAGCGCATCGAGCGCGGCCACCTGGCGCGCGGCGCCGGGACCCGACACCTTGAGCATTCCCTTGGCGTTCGCCGCGGAAATCGGTTCGAGTTCATGGCCCGTCCCGTCGATGAGAACCAGCCGCCCGGGCTTGACCAGGGCCGCGCGCGGGGTGCGCTCCACCACGTCGACCACCAGCTTGTCGGGCAGTTGGCGGCTCACCCGCGCGTCCTCGACCCACGACAGCGCCAGCAGGTCGGCACGGATCGCCTCGAGATCGACGAGCGGCATCGGGCGTTCGCGCTCGGCGAGGACACGCTCGTAGACCTTGAGCTCGTTCATCCGGTCGGCCCCTGTGACCTGCACCCGCCGCACCTCGAACCCCGCGTCGGACGCCACCGCAGCGACCTGCGCCTGCGCCAGCGCCGGCACCCCTGCCAGACTGGCGACGAACCACGCCAGGGCGACCGCGCCGCCGAGGATCATGGCGAGGAAGAACTTGTGCAGCTGTTCCTCCGTGAAGGGCAACAGCGCGAGCGCGCCGCCCACGGCGCCGCTGGTCCGGGCCTTGGCCTTGCGCGCCGCCTGGGCGCGGCTCTGCGCCGCAGCCGAGCGGCGCACGCCCTTTCCCTTGCGGTTGATCGTTTCAGCCATTCTTCGCCCCCCCGGACCGGCTCAACGCTTCCTCCACGAGGGTTTCGACGAGGTCCTCGTAACTCATTCCGCAGTGCCGGGCCTGTTCGGGGACGAGGCTCAATGGCGTCATCCCCGGCTGGGTGTTGGTTTCCAGAACGAACAGCCCGTCCTCGCCCAGCTCGTCGTCCCAGCGGAAATCGGTGCGGCTGCATCCCCGGCAGCCGAGCAACTCGTGCGCCTGCACTGCGTAGTGCATGCAGAGTTCGGCGATCCGCTCGGGAATCTGCGCCGGGCAGATATGATCGGTCATCCCGTCGGTATACTTGGCGTCGAAGTCGTAGAAGCCTGACTTTGGCACGAGTTCGGTCACCGTCAGCGCGCGCGGACCGTCCGGGCCGTCGAGCACCGCGACCGTCATCTCGCGGCCTTTGATGTAGGGTTCGGCCAGCAGCCGGTCGAACTCCTGCCACGGCCCTTTCGCGTCGCGCCGGATGGGATTGCCGTAGTTGCTTTCCTCGGTGACGATCGCCACGCCGACCGAGCTGCCCTCGTTGACCGGCTTGAGTACGTATGGCCGCGCCAGTGGATCCTTCTCGTACAGCGTTTCGCAGTCCACGATCCGCCCGCCGGGCATCGGGACGCCGTGCGGCACCAGCGCGTGCTTGGTCAGTTCCTTGTCGATCGCGATGACCGAGGTTGCGAGACCCGAATGGGTATAGGGTATGCCCATCAGGTCGAGCATGCCCTGCACGGTGCCGTCCTCGCCCGGCACCCCGTGGAGCGCATTGAACACGACGTCGGGCGCTGCCTCGGCGATGCGCGCCGCGACCTGCCTGTCCATGTCGATCCGGGTCACGCGATGTCCGCGCGCCTCGAGCGCCTTCGCGACACCTTCGCCCGACATGAGCGACACGGGCCGTTCGTTGGCCCAGCCGCCCATCAGGACCGCGACGTGGTGCTTCCTGCTCACGGCCGTCCCACCCGCTGGATTTCCCATTCGAGGCTGACGCCGGTCTTGCCGTAGACCTTCTCGCGAACGAGTTCGCCCAGGCCCTCGATGTCGGCGCTGGTCGCGTTGCCGGTGTTGATGAGGAAATTGGTGTGCTTCTCGCTCACCTGCGCGCCGCCCACCGTGAGGCCGCGGCACCCGGCGCGATCGACGAGCTCCCACGCCTTTTCGCCGGGCGGGTTCTTGAAGGTCGAGCCGCCGGTCTTGGTCCGCAGCGGCTGGCTCGCCTCGCGCGCGGCGGCGATCTTGTCCATTTCCTCGCCGATCTCGGCCGGAATGCCCTCGCGTCCCTGGAACCGCGCGGCGACGACCACCGCGCCTTCTGGCAGGTTCGAATGGCGGTAGCTGTATTCGAGATCGCGCGCCGGCAAGGTCACGAAATCCCCCGACGGCAGCACCACGTCGCAGTCGATCAGGACGTCCGCGACCTCGCGGCCATAGGCGCCGCCGTTCATCCGCACGAACCCGCCGACGGTACCCGGTATGCCGCGCAGGAACTCGACCCCGGCGATCCCGGCGTCGCGCGCCTTGGAGGATACCAGGATGCCGCTCGCCCCGCCGCCGCATTCGAGCACCTTGTCGCGCCGCGCTTCGACCGTGGCGAATGCCTTGCCCAGGCGGATCACGACGCCGGGGACACCGCCGTCACGTACGATGAGGTTGGAACCGAGACCCAGCGCCATGACCGGCATCCGCCCACCGACGCGCATCAGGAACTCCTTGAGGTCCTCGAGGTCGGCGGGTTCGAACAGCCAGTCGGCGTTGCCGCCCGCCTTGAACCACACCAGCGGCGCGAGCGGGGCGTCCTGGGTGACCTTGCCGCGGATACCGCGGGTGGAGAACGGGACGTTGGTCGTCTCCTCGATCGCCGAGGTCGGCGCCGAACCGTGGCGCCAGCCGCGCCGCTCGCCGATCTGGGGGCTCATGCGGGCACCTTCGCGATGGCGTCCGGAAGCTCGGCCGCCCAGCGGGTGATGTCGCCCGCGCCGAGGCACACCACGAAGTCGCCCGGCGCGATCCCGGCCGCCAGTTCGCGCGCCAGCGTTTCGCGGTCGGGCACGGTCGCCGCCGAACGGTGCCCGCGCGACTTCAGGCCGGCAACGAGGGCGTCCGCATCGACGCCGGGAAGGGGCTCTTCGCCCGCGGTGTAGACCGGGGTCACGTAGACCTGGTCGGCATCGTTGAAGGCGTTCTGGAAGTCGTCCATCAGGTCGCGCAGCCGGGTGAACCGGTGCGGCTGGACGACCGCGATGACCCGCCCGCCGCTGGCGGCGGCGCTGTCGCGCGCGGCCGCCAGCACGGCGCGGATCTCGACCGGGTGGTGGGCGTAATCGTCGATCACGGTGGCCCCGGATACTTCACCAACCCGGGTGAACCGGCGTCGGACCCCGCCGAACTGCGCGAAGCCTTCGCGGATCGTCTCGTCGGCGCAGCTCATCTCGAGCGCGACGGCGATCGCGGCGAGCGCATTCTGGACGTTGTGCCGGCCCGGCATCGGCAGGCGGACTCCGGCGATCCGCCGGTCCTCCTCGCCGCGGCGCCGGACGATCACGTCGAACCGGCTCCCGCCCGCCTCGGGTTCGACGTTGACCGCGCAGACATCTGCCTGGAGCGAGAAGCCGTAGGTCACCACCTTGCGGTCGCGCACCTGGCCCATCACCGCCTGCAC
Source organism: Tsuneonella litorea (assembly GCF_025154015.1). GTDB lineage: Bacteria > Pseudomonadota > Alphaproteobacteria > Sphingomonadales > Sphingomonadaceae > Tsuneonella > Tsuneonella litorea. Next base: position 55,220 of record NZ_JAOAMV010000009.1, on the reverse strand, counting down.
TTCCGGATGATCGATGCACAGCACCGCCGCGCCGTAGAACGGCACGTTGTGAATGAACTCGACGAAGGCGCGGCGCACCGCGTCGAAGTCGCCGTAGTGGTCGAGATGCTCGGGATCGATGTTGGTGACGACCGCGATCGTCCCGTCGAGGCGCAGGAAACTGCCGTCGCTCTCGTCGGCCTCGACCACCATCCAGTCGCTGTCGCCGAGCCGCGCGTTCGACCCGTACTGCTCGATCACGCCGCCGTTGATCACGGTCGGATCGACGCCGCCGGCATCGAGCAGCGCGGCGATCATGCTGGTCGTGGTAGTCTTGCCGTGGGTGCCGGCGACCGCGACGGTGTTCTTCAACCGCATCAGCTCGGCCAGCATCTCCGCGCGGCGGACCACGGGAATGCGCTGCTCCAGCGCCGCGACGACCTCGGGATTGGTGCGCTTGACCGCGGTCGAGGTGACGACGACCCCCGCGCCCTCGACGTTTTCCGCCGCGTGCCCGATGCGCACCGTGATCCCCCGCCCGCGCAGCCGCTCGACGCTGGCGCTCTCGTTGAGGTCCGAGCCCTGCACGCTGTAGCCGAGGTTCTGCATGACCTCCGCGATGCCGGACATCCCGATTCCCCCGATGCCAACGAAATGCACGGTGCCGATGTCCGTGGGAACGCCCTTCACGCGCCGGCTCCCTGGCCCACGGCCTCGCCCTGGCTTGCGCCGCGCGCGTTGTTCGCGCCGACCCGAATGACGTCCATCAGTTCGTTGGCGCCGAAGCTCTCGACGAGGTCGGCCAGGTCCTTGACCGCCCGGGGGCGGCCGCAGTTCCAGGCGGCGTGAGCGGCCGTCGCAAGCGTCTCGGGGCGCTGCGCGAGCGCCTGAATCTGCTTGGCAAGCTCCTTCGCGGTGAACTTCTCCTGCCGGATCATCCGCGCGCCGCCCGACTTGACGATCTCGCGGGTGTTGGCTGCCTGGTGGTCGTCGGTGGCGATCGGCAGGGGGACCAGGATCGCCGGACGGCCGACCGCGGTCAATTCGGCGATCGTGCTGGCGCCGGCGCGCCCGATGAACAGGTGCGCATCGGCGAGCCGTTCCGCCATGTCCTCGAAATAGCTGCCAAGCTCGGCCGGGATGTCGTGGCTGCGATAGCGCTGGCGAACCGCCTCGAGATCCTCCGCCCGGCATTGCTGGGTCACCTGCAACCGCTGGCGGATCGCGGGGGGAAGCATCGCCAGACCGTCGGGGACGATTTCGCTGAGCACGCGCGCGCCCTGGCTGCCGCCGGTCACGAGTACGCGCAGGAGTCCGTCGGCGGTGAACGCAGGGAACGGCTCGTCGCGCAGGGAAAGAACCTCGGCCCGCACCGGGTTACCGACCAGGTGCACCTTGGCCGCGTGTTTCTCGTCGAGCCGGGCGACCTCGGGGTAGGCGGTTGCGATCGCATCGACCCGCGACGCGAAGAACCGATTGACCCGGCCCAGCACCGCGTTCTGTTCGTGCACGAGCGTGGGAATGTCGCACGCCATCGCGCCCAGGAGCGCGGGGAATACCGGGTAGCCGCCGAACCCGATCACCGCCGAGGGCTGGAAGCTCTCGTACAATCGCATCGCCATGCGTCGACCCTCGAGGATCGCGCCGAGGCCCGCGGGCCATTTCAACGGGTTCCTGCCGAGTTTCGAGGCTGGGATTACGTGCGCGGGCAGGAAATCGGGCTTGCCTGGTAGCGCGGCGCCGCGGTCGTCGGTGACGAGCGCGACGTGATGTCCGCGTTGCGATAGCTCGGCGGCGAGTGCGAAGGCCGGGATCAGGTGGCCTCCGGTGCCCCCCGCGGCGAGAACGTAATGACGGGTCGCGCGGGTCACGCGGACAGCTCCTTGGTAATCAGCGCCTTGAGGCCGGGGGTCTCCCGGTAGAGGAAGGGATTGCGCCGCGTCAAAGCGATCAGCAGCCCGACCGCCAGGCAGACCGCTATCGTCGACGAACCGCCGTAGCTCACCAGCGGTAGCGTCATCCCCTTCGACGGGAACAGCTGCAGGTTGACGAGGATGTTGATGAACGCCTGTCCGCCGATCTGCGTCGTCAGGCCGGCGGCGGCGAGCAGCGTGAAGAGGTCCTCCTCGTCCGCGAGACGCACCAGCACGCGCACCACGATCGCGAGGTACAGCGCCACGACGGCCGCGCAGACGATCAGCCCGAACTCCTCGCCGATGACCGAGAAGATGTAGTCGGTGTGCGCCTCGGGCAGGTTCATCTTGCGCACGCCGAGCCAGAGGCCGGTGCCGGTCCACCCGCCGTCAAGGAGGGTGCGGCTGGCGAGGTCGACCTGGTCGAACGCGGTGCCGCCGCCCAGGAAGGCGTCGATCCGGTGGCGCGCGTTGTCGTAGAGGAAATAGGTCGCGGTGATCGCGATCACCCCCGCGCCCGCGAGCATGCCGACGCGCTTCAGGGGAATACCCGCCAGCAACATGATCACGAACCAGACGCCCGCGAACAGGATCGTCCCGCCGAAGTCGGGCTGCATCATCATCAGCCCGGCGACGAGGCCCATCGTGGCGGAGACGATGACCAGCACAGGAAGGTTCGGATCGCGCAGCCGCCAGCTGACGATCCACGCCAGCAGGATCGCGAAACCGGGTTTCAGGAACTCGGACGGCTGGAACCCCGCGATGCCGAGGTTGATCCACCGTTTCGCGCCGTTGACCTCACTGCCGATCACCGGGACCAGCAGCAGGAACACCAGCATCGCCCCGGCGAGCACGATGCCGACGCGCCGCGCGTTTTCGCGGGAAAGCGCCGAGGCGCCGAACAGGAACACCAGCCCGAGCGCCTGCCAGCGCAGGTGCGCCCAGTAGAAATAGAGCTCGGGAAGCGTGACCGAGCGGGTCGACAGCCGGTGCGCGCTCGCCGGGCTGGCGGCGAATACCGCCGCAGTGCCGACCGCCATCAGCAGCAGCACGAGCGCGACCAGCACGCGGTCGACCTCGCGCCACCAGATCTTCACCTGCGCGCCGGTCGACACGGGATAGCGATGCTGGGGCGCCGCGGCGCTGACGCGCGGGATGTACGGCCGCTCGTTCATGCGCCGCCCTCCGTGCAGCAGACCTCGGCCTCGTCGTCAGCGGTAAGCGCCTCGACGAACTGGCGGAAGCGCATCCCGCGCTGCTCGTAATCCTTGAACTGGTCAAAGCTGGCACAGGCCGGCGAAAGCAGAACCACATCCCCCGGCGCGGCCGCCGCAATTGCCTCGCGCACGGCGGTGCACATCATCTCGGCACGCACGACCGGAACTCGGGACGACAGGAGTTCGGCGAACCGGGGCCCGGCTTCGCCGATGGTGTAGGCGGCCTTGACGTTGGCCAGATGCTGTTCGGTCGCGCCGAGACCGTCCTCCTTGGGAAGCCCGCCGACGATCCAGTGGATCCGCGGAGCCTCGCTCTCGGGCGGGAAAGCCGCGAGCGCGGGAGCCGAGCTGTCGGTGTTGGTCGCCTTGCTGTCGTTGACGAACAGGACGCCGTTGTGGGTGGCGACGCGCTCCATGCGGTGCGGCAGGCCGGTGAAGCTGCGAAGCCCCTGCTCGATCCGGTCTGCCGAAAGGCCCAGCCACGCGCAGGCAGCCATGGCCGCGCCGGCATTCTGAGCGTTGTGCGGCCCCTGCAGCGAAGGCCAGTTGCGCTGCGCCCCGGCGTCGGCCTCGACGATGCGGTTGAACGCCGCGGGACCGCGGTGGATGAGGCCACTCTGGAAGGCCGACCAGTCGACCAGTGCGAAGTGCTCCTCGCCCTGCATCTCGAGCAGGCGATTCTTGGACGCTGCATAGGCCGCGAAGCTGTCGTACCGGTCGAGATGATCGGGCGTCACGTTGAGCAGGACCGCCACGTCGCAGTCGAGGCTCTGCGTCAGGTCGATCTGGTAGCTCGACAGTTCCAGTACGTAGACTCCGCCCTCGGGCAGCGGGTCCTGGGCGAGGATCGGCAGGCCGATGTTGCCGCCCATCGTGGTCGGCACGCCCGCTGTCTGAAGGATGTGGTGCACGAGCGCGGTCGTGGTGCTCTTGCCGTTGGTGCCGGTGATCCCGACGACCGTGTGCGGCGGCAGGGCGGCGCGGGACTGCGCGAAGAGCTCGATGTCGCCGATCACGGGCACGCCGTACTGCGCGGCGCGCTTGGCGATGGGGTGGATGTTGAGCGGCACGCCGGGAGATACGACCACCCCGTCGTAGCCCGTCAGGTCAATCTCGAGCGGGTCGGCGAGCAGGACGTTGGCCGGATCGACCCGCGCCCGCGCGTTGTCCTGACGGTCCCACGCGGTCACCCGCGCCCCGCTTGCCACCAGCGCCTCCACCGCCGCCAGCCCGCTGCGCGCGAGGCCGAGAACGGCGTAGCGTTTGCCGGCAAAGGCGGGGCTGGTGATCATCGCAGCTTCAGCGTCGCCAGGCCGAGCAGCGCGAGCACGATCGAGACGATCCAGAACCGGATCACGACCTTGCTCTCGGACCAGCCGAGCTGTTCGAAGTGATGGTGGATCGGCGCCATGCGGAACACCCGCCGGCCGGTGCGTTTGAACCAGAAGACCTGGATGATGACCGAGAGCGCCTCGAATACGAACAGCCCGCCGACGACCGCAAGCACGATCTCGTGGTGACTGGCGACCGCGATCGCGCCGAGCGCGCCGCCAAGCGCAAGGCTGCCGGTATCGCCCATGAACACGGCCGCCGGGGGCGCGTTGAACCACAGGAAGGCGAGCCCCGCCCCCATGATCGATGCGCAGAAGATCGCCAGCTCGCCCGCACCCGGCACGTGCGGGATGCCGAGGTAGGCCGAATAGTCCGCGCGCCCGGCGAGGTAGGCGATAATCGCGAACGCGCCCGCCGCGATGATCACCGGCATCGTCGCGAGCCCGTCGAGCCCGTCGGTCAGGTTCACCGCGTTCCCTGCGCCGACCATCACCAGCGCGGCGAACAGGAAGTAGAACGGTCCCAGCGGGATGCCCTTGCCGACGAGGAACGGCACGTAGAGGAACGTGCTGATCTGGCTGACGATGATGTAGCTGGCGATCCCGGCGACGATGAATTCCATCAGCAGCCGGACCTTGCCCGAGACGCCCTTGTGGCTCGCCTTGCGGACCTTGTCGAGGTCGTCGAGGAAGCCGATCGCGCCGAAGCCGACCGTCACCGCGATGCAGGCCCAGACGAAGGGGTTGGAAAGGTCCATCCAGATCAGCGAGGCGAGCAGCAAACTGGTAAGGATCATCAACCCGCCCATCGTCGGCGTGCCGCGCTTGGCGAGGTGGGTCTGCGGCCCGTCTTCGCGGATCGGCTGCCCCTTGCCCTGGCGCACGCGCAGCATATCGATCATCCGCGGGCCGATAACGAGGCCGATGACCAGCGCGGTCATGATCGTCGCGCCCGCGCGGAAGGTCTGGTAGCGGACGAGGTTGAACAGACCCTCGAAACCCATCCACTCGGCGAGCAAGTACAGCATTCGTGCCTTCGCCTAACGACCGCGGTCGACGAGGTGCGCCACCAGCCTCCCGAGACCGACCGAATTCGATCCCTTGACCAACACCGCATCGCCGCCTGCGAGCCCGAACTCCTCCAGCGCCGCGATTGCTTCGCCGGGTCCATCGCAATGCGCGAAGCTGACAGGAGCGGCAAGCGCGCCGGCGATGCCTTTCCCCAGTTCGCGCGCCAGAAAACGCATCTCGTCGCCCACCAGTACCAGATGGTCGATGTGCGCTTCGCTTACCGGTTCGACCAGCCCGGCGTGCATGGTGGGAGCGAAGTCGCCCAGTTCCTTCATGCTGCCGAGCACCGCGATCCGCCGGGTGGCCGGGGTCTGGCCGAGCTGACGCAGCGTCGCGCGCATCGACGCGGGGTTGGCGTTGTAGCTTTCGTCGATCACCAGCGCGTGACCTCCCGGCACCGCGATCCGGTGCCGCGCGCCGCGGCCCTTGAGGCCGCCCATCTCGGCGAGCGCGAGACCGGCGGCGGCAAGATCGCCGCCCGCCGCCTTGACCGCCGCCATGACGGCGAGCGAGTTCATGATCCAGTGATCGCCCGGTTCGGCGACCGAATAGCACAGCCGCGTCCCGTCGATGTCGGCGGTCACCAGCGAGCCGCCGTTGGCCGAAGGAATCGCGTCGAGCAGCCGGGCGTCCGATCCGGCGGCGCGCCCGAACGTCATCACGCGCGCGCCCCGCGCCTCGGCATGGCCGCGCAGGCGATCCGCGAATTCGCTGTCGGCAGGGATAACCGCGGTACCGCCCGCGGCGAGCCCAGCGAAGATTTCGGCTTTCGCGTCGGCGATCGCTTCCATCGAACCCAGATTCTCGATGTGCGCGGGCGCGATGGTGGTGACGACCGCGACGTGCGGGCGGACGTGGGCGGTCAGTCCCTCGATCTCGCCGGCGTGGTTCATGCCCATCTCGAACACGCCGAACTTCGCGCGGGCGGGCATCCGGGCGAGGCTGAGCGGCACGCCGACATGGTTGTTGTAACTGCGGACGCTGCGGTGCGCGGCACCCCTGCTGGTGCGGTCAAGCGCGGTGAAGATGGCTTCCTTGACCCCGGTCTTGCCGACCGATCCGGTGACGCCGATGCGCACGGCTTCGGCGCGATTCCGGGCCGCGGCGGCGAGCATCGCAAGCGCCTCAGCGGTATCGGAAACGAGCACGTGCGGCCAGTCGATGGGCTGGCTGACCAGCGCGGCGGCGGCGCCGTTCGCAAACGCCTTGTCAATGAAGCGATGGCCGTCGGTCGCCTCGCCCTTGAGCGCCGCGAACAGGTCGCCCGAGCGCACGTCGCGGCTGTCGATTTCGACGCCGGCGCACTGGAATGCGCCGCTCGCCACGCCGCCGGTGGCCTCGGCGATCTCCTGAGAAGTCCACAGCGCGAGGCGCAGCGCATCGCGCTTCTGCCTTGGCCATGCCCGCAAGGCCGAATGCGCGATCATTCGCCGGATCCGCCTTCGGGCCCGGCCGCGGCGGCTTCGCGCGCCACGGTCACATCGTCGAACGGCAATACCTTCATGTTTTCTCCCGAGCCGATGACCTGGCCCTGTTCGTGTCCCTTGCCCGCGACGAGGACGATGTCCCCCGCCTGCGCCAGCGCGACCGCGGTGGCGATCGCCGCCCGCCGGTCGCCGATCTCGCGCGCGCCGGTCGCCCCGTCCATCACCTGCCGGCGGATCGCCGCCGGGTCTTCCCCGCGCGGGTTGTCGTCGGTGACGATCACCACGTCGGCGCGTTCCGCCGCAACCCGGCCCATTTCCGCGCGCTTGCCCTGGTCGCGGTCGCCACCTGCGCCGAACACCACGATCAGGCGCCCGCGCGGGTCGTCCCCGACATGGGGTCGCAGCGCCGCGATCGCCGCCTCGAGAGCGTCGGGCGTATGCGCGTAATCGACATAGATCGGCGCGCCCGCGCGGTTGAGCGCCGCCCGCTCGAGCCGCCCGCGCACCGGCTGAAGCCGCGCGAGGCCATCGAAGGTCGCCGTCGGATCGCCACCGGTCGCGATCGCGAGGCCCGCCGCGACGAGCGCGTTCGCGGCCTGGTAGGCGCCGATCAGCGGCAGGTTCACCTTGCGCACCGCGCCCGCGCATTCGATCTCGAGTTCCTGGCCGAGACGTCCGGGGTTGCGGGCGACGAGGCGTATGTCCTCGCCATCGCCGCCCACGGAGAACACGCGCAGCCCCCTCCTCCGCGCGTGCCCCTCGGCGCGTTCGGCCCATCCATCGCCGTCGCGCCAGATCACCGCCGTGCCGCCGTCGGCCACGACCTCGTCGAACAACCGCATCTTGGCGGCGAAGTAATCGTCCATGTCGGCGTGGTAGTCGAGGTGATCGCGGCTCAAGTTGGTGAAGGCCCCGGCGGCGACGTGCAGGCCCTCGTTCCGGAACTGGCTGAGGCCGTGGCTCGACGCCTCGTAGGCGACGTGCGTCACCCCCTCGCGGGCGAGGCCGGTCAGGTTCGACAGGAAGGTCACGATGTCGGGGGTGGTCAGCCCGGTCGAGACGCTCTCGTCGGGGGTGGTGACGCCAAGCGTGCCGATCGAGGCCGCGCTCAGCCCGGCCATGCGCCACAGCTGGCGGGTCATCTCGACGGTCGAGGTCTTCCCGTTGGTCCCTGTCACCGCGACCACCGTCGGGGGGACAGGCTGGAAGAACGCCGCGGCCGCGCGGGCGAACATCCGCCGCGGCTGGGGGTCGGCGATGTGAAGCGCACCCTCCACTTTCGCCTGCGGACGCGCCACAACGGCCACCGCCCCGGCGGCGACCGCGGCGGCGATGAAGTCCTCGCCGTTGAACGAGGCGCCCTGGAACGCGCCGAACACGGTGCCCGGCGCGACCTTGCGGTGGTCGATGGCGAAACCCGTCACGGTCTCCCCGGCGGCGACCCCTGCTTCGAACCCGGCGGCGGCGGCGATACGGGCAAGTTTCATTCGCCCCCTCCGTGTGGCACCAGCGGGTCGAGATCGGTCAGGTCGACGTCGCGGGTCGAATCGGGCGCGACGCCCAGGATCGGGCCGATCCGCGGGACCAGCCGCCCGACGATCGGCGCCGCATTCCACGCCGCGGTCCGCTGGAAACTCGACGCCACGGTCCCCTTCGGTTCGTCGAGCATTGCGATCACCACGTAGCGCGGCCGGTCCATCGGAAACGCGGCGGCAAAGGTCGAGACGAGCGAGCTCTTGCGGTAGCCGCCCGCACCCGGCTTTTCGGCCGATCCGGTCTTTCCGCCGACGCGAAAGCCCGGCGCGTTCGCGTTGCGCCCGGTGCCGTAGACGGCGATCATCCTCAGCAGCTGGTTCATCCGCGCGGACGTGCTCGCCTTGAACACCCGGCGCCCCTTCGGCGCGTGTCCCGGTTCGACCTTGCGCATCGTGGCCGGTCGCCAGATGCCGCCGTTGACCATCGCGGCATAGGCGCTGGCGAGGTGCAGCGGCGTGACCGCGATGCCGTGGCCGTAACCGACCGTCATCCCGCGCAGCAGCGGCCACTTGCCCTTCGCCCACAGCGGAAAGCCACGCGCGGGAAGTTCGATGTAAGGCCGCTCGTCCATGCCCAGATCGGCCATCGTCTTCTGCAGCCGGTCGGCGCCCAGGTCCTGGACGATGTGCGCGGTGACCACGTTTGACGAATGGATCAGCATTTCGGGCACGTTGAGCGAAGCGCCGAGGTCGTGGCTGTCCTTGATCGTGAAGCCGCCGATCGGAAACGGCCGGGCCGAGTACCGCTTCGAAAAATCAGTGATCACGCCGTTCTCGATCGCCGAGGCGACGGTGAGCGGCTTGAAGGTGGAGCCGAGCTCGTAGACCTGGTTGGTCACCCGGTTGAACATGTTGTCGACCCCGGCCTGGTCGATGTGGTTGGGATCGAATTCCGGCAGCGAGGCGAGCGCAAGGACTTCGCCGGTGTCGACGTCGAGCACGATGCCGGCGGAGCCGATCGCATTGGTCGCGCGCATCCCGCGAGTCAGTTCGTCCTCGAGCGCGCCCTGCACCCGCACGTCGATCGACAGCGGCACCGGCTGGCCGCGCGTGGCCGGGTCGCGCAATTGCTCGTCGAGCACGGCTTCCATGCCGACGCGGCCGTGCCCGTCGGCGCCTACGTAGCCAAGGACGTGCGCCGCCATCGAACCTTGCGGGTAATGCCGGTCGGTCTCCTGCGGCAGTTCGAGCGCGAGTTCGCCGATGGCCTGGACCCGATTGGCCTCCTCGGGCAGCACGCGGCGGCGCAGGTAGCCGGGCTTGCCCCTTGCCAGCCGGTCGGCCAGCTCGGTCTCGTCGACGTCGGGGAAGATCGCGGCGAGTTCGCGGGCGACCGCGCGCGGCCCCTTCACCAGCGGGCTCCCGTCGCCGAGCGCTTCGGGATTGTACCACAGCGCGAAGGCGGGAAACGCCCGCGCGAGCGGTTCGCCGTTGCGGTCGGTGATCTCGCCCCGCGGCGGGAGCAGCGCCTCCTCGAACGAGGTCACCGGACGCCCGCTGCCGGTGAGGCCGAGATAGCCGATGCGCAGGATCGCCGCGGCCGCCAGCACGGCGAACAGCACCGCTACGAACAGCACGCGCAGACGGGCCGTGCTGAGCGACCGCTGGCGCATCGTGACGAGCTGGACCCGCCCCGAATGGATCGCGGCGGTGTAGGTCAACGCGTTCACTGGCCGGCCTCGGCAAGGAAGGCCCCGCCGTTCGCCAGCTGGTCGGCCAGCGAGCGGCTGTCGTCCGCAACGGTGTGGACCGGCTTGCCGGTCAGCGGGCTGACCATGGCCGGAAAGCGGACCTCGCTGGTGTCGTCCGCCGCACGGGCGACCCGGATCGGTGCCGGTGCCGTTGGCAGGCGCGCTTCGCCGAGGCCCGCGAGCTGACGTTCGCCTTCGAGATACTGCCCAGGCCCTGGCGCCTGGTAGCCGAAATCGACCGCGTTCCACTGGGCCAGCTGTTGCTGGCTGGCACGGGTCTCGAACTCGGTTTCGAGCAGGATCTTTTCGCGCTGGAGCGACAGGATCCTCCGCTCGGCAAGGCGGACTTCGCTGCGCACCGAGTTGACCTTGAACGTCAGCGCCGCGAACGCCGCGCAGCACAGCGCAAGGGTCACGGCCCATCCGATCTGGCGCAGGCGGCTTCCGGCCAGCATCACGCGGCCCTCAGCGGCTGCGGCCGCGCCGGCGCAGCGGTGCGGACCGCGTGGCGCAAGGTGGCTGAGCGCGCGCGTGGATTGCGGGCGACTTCGGCTTCGGATGCCCGAATGCCCTTCGACACCCGCGCGAAGGTCGCGGGCGGGGCTTCGGACTGCGGCAGGTGGCGCGAACCGCCCTGCACAGCGGACGCATCGCGCAGGAACCGCTTGACGATCCGATCTTCGAGGCTGTGAAAACTGACGACGGCGAGCCGGCCGCCTTCGCCCAGCAAGACCTCGGACGCCGACAGCGCAGCGTTTAGCTCGTCAAGCTCGGCATTCACATGGATGCGGATCGCCTGGAAGCTGCGGGTGGCGGGATCCTTGGGAGCGCCCGGACGATACCCCAGCGCCTTGCGCACCACGCGGGCCAGGTCGCCGGTGGTGGCAAGCGGACGCGCCGCGACGATCGCGCGGGCCACCCGGCGGCTCTGGCGTTCCTCGCCATAGGTGTAGAGCACGTCGGCGATCGCGCCCTCATCGGCTTGGTTCAGGAAGTCGGCCGCGCTCGGGCCGTCCTGGCTCATGCGCATGTCGAGCGGACCTTCGGCCGAGAACGCGAACCCGCGCCCCGCCTGGTCGAGCTGCATCGATGACACGCCGATATCCATCACGATCCCGTCGACCCGCGCGAGCCCCGACTCGGCGAGCGCGTTAACCATCTCGGAGAAACGCCGGGCGTGGAGAACCAGCCGCGGCGGGTTTTCCGCAGTTTCCGGCCAGGCGCGGCCCGCGGCGATCGCGTCGGGATCGCGGTCGAACGCGTGCACCGTGGCGCCCGCGTTCAGCAGCGCGCGGGTGTAGCCGCCCGCCCCGAAGGTCGCATCGACGATGACGTGGCCCGGCTGGGGGGCGAGCGCGGCAACCACTTCCTCGAGCAGGACGGGGACGTGGGGCGCGCTCACTTGCCCTTCCCCTCGGCCTGGAACTGCGCGCAGGCGGCCTTCGCGGCCGCCCAGGCGTCGTCCATCTTCATCAGTTCGGCGGGGTTCCAGATCGTGAAGCTGCGCCCGCCGCCCTGAAAGAACAGCGCATCGTCGATGTTGCCCAGCATCCGCAGGTGATCGGGCAGGACGAAGCGGCCCGAATCGTCGAACGGCACCCGCGTGAAGCCGAACAGCTGCGCGGCGCGCGTGTCGCGGTCGAAGTTAGGTCCGGCGCGGTCCTCCTCGCGGTCGAGCTGGGCCTCCAGCTCGTGCTGGCGCGAGAGGCCGAATCCGACGAGGCACGTGAAGCGCGGATGCTTGTCGAGGCACAGGACGCGCCCATCGCTCGATTCCTTGACCGCGCTGCGGAACAGCGGCGGCAGGACGAAGCGCCCCTTGTCGCCGAGTGGCGAAAAGGCCTGTCCGCTGAAGCCGCCAAAAAGCAAAGCTGCCACCCGTCCCCATCCCTGGGCCCGCTTCGAACGCCGAAGAGGCCGCCCCCGCAGACACGCCTTTCCCGCATCCCCCTGCGCAAGCGCCGGTGGCTCGCACCCCCGTTCGTAGCGGTGCGGCGGAAACGTGATGTCCGATGGAACAGTCTATTAACTTTCTACCGGCCGGGATGGAAGGGAAAAGTGCGGGAAATTACGGGATCGAGCGGTTAATACCGCATTTACATGTGGAAAAGCCTACGGCCTTGCGTGTGCGCGGACGTCGCACTGCCGGCCGGAAAGCGGCGGAATCCCGGCAATCTTCAGGATGTCTGCGGCTGCGTCCCGCAATTTCCCGTACCCCGCGCGGGCCGGGTCAATCGAACGCGCGGTCGACCAGTTGCGCGAGCACCGGCACGCCCGTTCGGGCATCCCTGTCGCGGTCGAGCAGCGCGGCATCGGCGACAACGGTGACCTCTCCCGCGCCGATTCGGCAGGTCGCGAGGAGGCCGCCCGTGGCGATCGTGCAGTCCGACGGCGCGCCAGGCTCCGCCGGCGCAAGCGTGCCCGCCATGTCGATCGGGATCGTCATTCCATCGACCGTCTCGCTCCGTTCACCCTGGCCCTGGCCTTCGTCGAACCGGAGCTCGAGCCCCCACCGCTTCAGGATCGGCGATAACAGCACCATGCCCTGCGGCCGTCGCCGGTCGCCCAGCACGAAGCGGGAATGTTCGGTGAGGAACGGGTCGGCGAACAGCAACAGGCGACCGCCGCCGCGCACCCAGTTGTCGAGCGCGACGTTCTCGACGGGGGCGAGCGGGCGCGGCTGTGCCATGACCAGCCGGCCGAGGCGCTTGAGTTCGAGACCGTCGAGCGTGTCGAGAGGGACCAGCCGGTTGTCGCGTTCGAGCGCGACGCGAGCCCAGTGGCCACCATTCGCGCCCGCGTCGAGCGCATCGGCGATATCGGCGCTTTCGGCCCAGTAGATCGGCAGCGAGGTGAACAGCCCGAGCGGCGGTTTGTCGCCCGGCGCGGGGGCGTCGGGGAGTATCTGTCCCACGATGCCGGCACCCAGCAACGCCGCGAACAGCCCCGCGGCGGCGAGCCTGACCCTAGGGCCCATCGTCGGGTTCGAGGTCCTGGACCGCCGGCGCGCTGGGGTTCGGCTTGGCCTCGGCCGGAAGGTCGGGGACCACGCCCGCGTCCGCCAGCGGATCGTTGGCGGTGGTCGCCGGACTGGGCTCGACCGTCGCAGCCGCCTGCGGAACGGCGGCATCGTCGCTCTGCTTGGCGCGATCCTCGATCACGTTGGCAAGGCCGACGATGAGCACGATGCCGAGCAGCAGCGATACGCCGACCTGCAGGCGCTGGACCGCCTGGGCGCGCGTCCCGCCGAGTGGCGAGATCGGCGCCTCGTCCTGGGTAACGAGCGTGGGCGGTCGGCCGGCCATCGACCGCAAGGCTAGCCTATGCCGCCAACCAGTCAACTTCTGTCGGTCGGAATGGGCCACCTCAGGCAGGCTTCAGCCAGTCGAAGACCGGCAGCTTCTTCTCCGCCAGCCATTCGGGCGAATAGAGCGTGGAGAGGTAGCGGAAGCCCGTGTCGCACAGGATCGTCGCCACCCGCGCTTCGGGCCCCAGCTGCCTGCCCAGCGCGATCGCGCCGGCGACGTTGATGCCCGACGACAGGCCGAGGCACAGCCCTTCCTCGCGCAGCAGCCGGGCGACCCACTCGAGGCCTTCCTCGTCGGAGACGCGGAACTGGGTGTCGATCGGTGCGCCTTCGAGATTGCCGGTAATCCGGCCCTGGCCGATTCCCTCGGCGACCGAGCTGCCCTCCGATTGCAGTTCGCCGGTGGCGTAATAGCTGTAGAGCGCCGCGCCGTGCGGATCGGTCAGCGCGATCGTCACCTTCTCGTCGCGCTCCTTGAGGCCCATCGCCACGCCCGCGAGCGTGCCGCCCGTGCCGACCGCGCAGGTGAAGCCGTCGATCCGGCCTTCGAGCTGGTCCCAGATCTCCGCCGCGGTGGATTCGATGTGGGCCTTGCGGTTGGCGGTGTTGTCGAACTGGTTGGCCCAGATCGCGCCCGGCGTCTCTTCCGCGAGGCGGCGGCTGGTGTGCACGAAGTGGTTGCAGTCCGAGTACTTCGTCGGCGGCACGAGGACGAGTTCGGCGCCCAGCGCGCGAAGCGTCGCCATCTTCTCGCGGCTCTGGTTGTCGGGCATCACGATGATCGTCCGGTAGCCAAGCGCGTTGCCGACCAGTGCGAGGCCGATGCCGGTATTGCCCGCGGTGCCTTCGACGATCGTGCCACCGGGCTTGAGGTCCCCCGATGCTTCCGCGTCGCGGACTATCCCAAGCGCGGCGCGATCCTTCACGCTGCCACCCGGGTTCAGGAATTCGCACTTTCCAAAGATGTCGCAGCCCGCCTCGGCACTGGGGCCGGCGAGCCGAACGAGCGGGGTATTTCCGATGAGGTCGAGCGCCTGGGCGCGAACAGGGGCAGTCATGGGGGCCGAGCTAGGACCGCGCCCGGCGGGCAGCAACGCAATTCCGGTTTGCGGTCTGCTACCCAGCCTTGGCGGGGCCGTATCTCTCAGTCTTCCTGAGCGATGGTGACCTTGAGCCCGTCGAGATCCGGCGTGAACGGCACCTGGCAGCCGAGCCGCGAGTTCTCGTCACGGTGATCGCTCGATTCGAGCAGGTCGTCTTCGTCTTCGCTCATCGGCGGCAACTTATCCTTGAACGCCGGATCGACGTGGACGTGGCAGGTGGCGCAGGAGCAGCACCCGCCGCACAGCGCCAGCAGTTCGTCGAACCCGTTGTCGCGGATCGCCTCCATCACGGTCAGGCCATCGGCGACATCGACGGCTGTTTCCTCACCGGCGCGGTTGACGACGATCAGCTTGGGCATGGTGGTCAAGGTCCTCGGTTTTGCCCTGTCGGGCGCTCGGCGCGGCTGCTAGGGGCTGGGCGCCGCTTTGGCAAGATTGCCGCGATAATCCGGGAGACGCGAAAGGTGGGCCTCACCGCAAGCCAGATCAGGGAGAGCCTCGACGCGGTCGCCGCGCGCGAACCGGCCATGGCGCGCGCGCTCGAAGCCGCCGGCTATCCCGAGCCGCGCATCCGCGAGCGCGGCCACGCGACGCTGCTGCGGGCGATCGTGGGCCAGCAGGTCAGCGTCGCGGCGGCCGCGAGCATGTGGGCCAGGCTCGAGGCGGAGGTCGGCCCGGCGATGGACCCCGAGGCGATCCTGTCGCGCGATTTCGACACCCTGCGCGCCTGCGGCCTATCGCGCCAGAAGCAGGGCTATGCCCGCTCGCTGTGCGAGCTGGTCGGCGCCGGGGCGATCGACTTCGGCGCCCTGCCCACAGACGACGAGGAGGCGATCGCCGAACTGACGAAGGTGAAGGGCATCGGTCGCTGGACCGCCGAGATCTATCTCCTTTTCGCGGAAGGGAGGCCGGATATCTGGCCCGCCGGCGACCTCGCGGTGCAGGCGGGCCTCGGCAAGATTCTCGGCCTCGACGCGCGCCCGGATGAAAAGGAAACCCGCACGCTTGCCGAAGGCTGGCGGCCGCACCGGGGGGCCACCGCCATTTTCACCTGGCATTGCTACAACAATCCAGCGCTCTAGGGTTGCGACCCCGCGCCCTCCTGTCTTAACACCATAAAACAGCTTGGGGAGATCTACGCCATGGCGCTTGTCAAATCATCGCTCGTCGTCGCTGCCTCGGCGCTCGCGCTGACTGCCTGCACCACCACAAACACTATCGAAGAGGCGCCGATGCCCGCATCCGTCAATGCCGCGGCAGAGGCCGCCCCCCTCATCCCGCGCGAAGTCCTGTTCGGCAATCCCACCCGCAGCGCGGGCCGGCTGAGCCCGGACGGCAAATGGCTGAGCTGGCTCGCCCCGCGCGACGGGGTCATGAACGTCTGGCTCGCCCCGGCAAGCGATCCGGACGCCGCCAGGCCCATGACCGCGGCGAGCGATCGGCCGATCCGGCAATACTTCTGGGCGCCCGACAGCAGGAGCCTGCTCTACATCCAGGACAAGGGCGGCGACGAGAACTTCCTGCTCTACGGGGTCGATATCGCGGGGGGCAGCGAAGCCCTGCTGACCCCGTTCGAGAAAACCACCGTCCAGATGATCGGCAGCTCGAACACGATCAAGGACAAGCTGCTGATCGGCGTGAACAATCGCGACGCGCGGTTCCACGACGTCTACCTGCTCGACCTCGGCAGCGGAAAGATGACCGAGGTGCTGCGAAACGAAGGAGGGTACGCCGGATTTCTCGCCGACGATTCGCTTGCGCTTCGCATGGCGCTGCGGGCCAACGCGGCGGGCGGCATGGACATGTTCCCGATCGTCGACGGCACGGTCGCCGCAACGCCGTCCGAAGCCACCACGCTCGAGGATTCGCTGACGACGTCCCCCGCCGGCTATACCTCCGACGGCAAGACCCTCTACTGGATCGACAGCCGCGGCCGGAATACCGCCGCGCTGGTCGCGCAAGATACTGCGACCGGCGAGAAGACGATCATCGCCGAGAACCCGAAGGCCGATATCGGCGGTGCCCTGTCCAACCCGACGACCGGCAAGGTCGAGGCGTATTCGGTCAATTACCTCAAGACCGAATGGACCGCGCTCGATCCTGCCGTGAAAGCCTCGCTCGACTGGCTCGAGAGCAAGCTAGAAGGCCAGTTCTCGGTGACCAGCCGCACGGACGACGACACCAAGTGGGTCGTGGTGAACGACCCGGTGACATCGCCCGCCAAGGCATGGCTCTACGACCGAAAGGCGTCCACCCTCACCGAGTTCTATACCGCCCGTCCCGACCTCGTGGGGATGCCGCTCCAGCCGATGCATCCGCTCGAGATTCCGGCGCGCGACGGCAAAACGCTCGTTAGCTACCTCACCCTCCCGCCCGGCAGCGATATCGACCGCGACGGCCTGCCCGAAACCCCGGTGCCCCTGGTCGTGCTGGTTCACGGCGGTCCGTGGGGCCGCGACAGCTATGGCTACAATCCCTATCACCAGTGGCTCGCCAACCGGGGCTATGCGGTGATGAGCGTGAACTTCCGCGGCTCGACCGGGCTGGGCAAGGACTTCATTTCGGCAGGCGACCTCCAGTGGGGCCGGGCGATGCAGGACGACCTCGACGACGCCATGGACTGGGCGGTCGGCAAGGGCATCGCGCCGAGGGACAAGGTGGCGATCATGGGCGGCAGCTACGGCGGCTATGCCACGCTTGCCGGCATGGCCTTCACGCCCGAGCGGTGGGCCTGCGGCGTCGACATCGTCGGCCCTTCCAACCTCGAGACACTGCTGAAGACGATCCCGCCCTACTGGACGCCGATCGTGAACCAGTTCCACCAGCGAATGGGCAACCCGAACACGCCCGACGGCCTCGCCATGCTCAAGGAGCGCAGCCCGCTCTACAGCGCCGGGAACATCGTGCGGCCGCTGCTGATCGGCCAGGGCGCCAACGATCCGCGTGTCAACCAGGCCGAAAGCGACCAGATCGTCGAGGCGATGAAGGCCAAGGGCATCCCGGTCACCTACGTTCTGTTCCCGGACGAAGGGCATGGCTTTGCCCGGCCGGCGAACAACATCGCGTTCAACGCGGTTGCCGAGAACTTCCTCGCCACCTGCCTTGGCGGGCGGGCGGAGCCGATCGGCGAGGCGGTCGCCAATTCGACAGCGAAAGTAATCGAGGGCGCGGGATACGTCCGGGGGCTTGCTGACCAGGGCCAGTAGCAATCGGCCACCCATCGCGCTATCGCCCGGAGGCGGCGGCGCGGGAGTGGGACATGAGCACGCGGAAGGCGATCTTCATTACGGGCGGCGGATCGGGCATCGGCCGCGCCATTGCCGAATACTTCGCGGGGCGCGGCTGGTTCGTCGGGCTCGGTGACGTCGATGCGGCGGGGATGCAGGAAACCCAGGCGCGCATCGGCGATGCCGGACATGGCGGGTTTTCCTTTGCCCATCGCTTCGACGTGCGCGACCGGGCGGCGTGGGACACTGCGCTGTCCGCATTCTCGACCGCCGCGGGGGGACGCATCGACGTCGTCGCCAACAACGCCGGCATTCCGCTCGGCGGCGCGCTCGACACGAACACGACAGAAGAGATCGAACGCTGCCTCGACATCAACCTCAAGGGCGTGCTGTTCGGCGCGCAGGCCGCCCTGCCGCACCTGAAGAAGACCGCGCCCGGATCGTGCCTGCTCAACACCGCCAGCGCGGCGGGCCTGTACGGCACGAGCGGGGCAAGCGTCTATTCGGCGACCAAGTTCGGGGTTCGCGCGATCACCGAGGCGCTCGACGCGGAATGGGCCGAACACGGCGTCAAGGTGCGTGACCTGATGCCGGGGTTCATCGACACCCCGCTCATCGACAAGACGCCCAACCAGGCGACGAACGAATCGATCCGCACCCGCGTGATCGAAGGGGGTCTGGAAATAACCCCCGTGCTAGAAGTCGCCCAGGCCGCTTGGGACGCGGTGCATGGCGAAAGGCTGCACACCCTCGTCGGCAAGACCGCCCGGCGCGCCGCCTTCGCGAGCCGGTGGATGCCCGGCCGGATGCGCAAGCGCGCGCGCGCCTCTTCCCGGCCGCTAGGCCACTAGCGCGTCCATCGCCTTTGCCATCGCCACGTCGCGCTGGCTGACCCCGCCCGCGTCGTGCGTGGTCAGCGTGACCTCGACGCGGTTGTAGACGTTGAACCATTCGGGATGATGGTCGGCTTTCTCGGCAAGCAGCGCGGCGCGGGTCATGAAGGCGAACGCCTCGCTGAAGTCGGTGAAGGTGAAAGTCCGTTCGATCGCCTTGCCCTCGCGGGACAGGCTCCAGCCGGCGAGCTCCGCCAGCGCCGCGTTGCGTTCGGTTTCGGTCAGTTCGGCAATCGCCATGGCGTGCGTTCCTTTTGTTTCCCGGCCTCGCTTGTCGGTCACGCGCCCATGGCCTAACGCCGCCGACGATGGAAGGGGCCCGTCTCGCCGCACACGATCTCGCCTGCCGCCGGGGCGACCGGGTCCTGTTCGCGGGGCTGTCGTTTGCGCTGACGCCGGGCGAGGCCTTGCAGGTCAGCGGCGCCAACGGCACCGGCAAGTCGAGCCTGCTGCGCATCCTCGCAGGCCTGCTGCGCCCTTTCGCGGGCGCGGTCGAAAGCAGCGGCCCGATCGCCCTGCTCGACGGCAACCTGCCGCTCGACGAGCACCTCCCGCTAAGCGAAGCCCTGGCGTTCTGGGGGCGGATCGACGGCACTCTCTCAGGCCGCGACGCGGGGCTCGCCGCAATCGATGATGTGCCCGTCCGGTTTCTCTCGACCGGCCAGCGCAAGCGCGCGGCGGTGCTGCAGTCGAACCCGCGCCGCGGCGGCATCTGGCTGCTCGACGAACCGCTCAACGGCCTCGACACCCAGGCCGCGCGGTCCCTGGAGGCGCGGATCGCCGATCATTGCGCGGACGGCGGAATCGCGGTGATCGCATCGCACCAGCCGTTCGCGCTTCCGGGCCTGCGGACGATCGCGCTGGCGGAGTTCGCGCCGTGAGCCTGCTGGCCGCCCTGCTCCGCCGCGACCTCGGCCTGCTGTTCGGCGGCGGCCGCGGCGGACCGTGGCTGCCGGTGCTGTTCTTCGTCGCGGTGGCGGTGCTGTTTCCCTTTGCCGTGGGGCCGGATGCGCCGCTGCTCGCGCGGACCGGCGGCGGCGTCCTGTGGGTCGCCGCGCTCCTCGCCGCGATCCTGCCGATCGACCGGCTCGTCGCGCCCGACCTCGAAGCGGGGTTCTTCGACCAGTTCGCGCTTCGCGGGATATCGGAGGAGCTGGTACTCGCCGTGCGGCTCCTCGCGCATTGGCTCAGCTTCGGCCCGCTGCTTCTCGTCGCCGCGCTTCCCGGCGCTGCGCTGCTGGGCCTCTCGAGCGGAACGACCCGCCTCCTGCTCCTCGGCCTGGTGGCAGGCACCCCCGGCCTCGCCGCGATCGGCCTGACCATTTCCGCCCTCACGGCAACGTTGCGCACGGGTGTGGCTCTGGGCGGCCTGCTGCTGATCCCGCTGGCGGTACCGATCCTGATCTTCGGCGCGGGCGCGCTCGCCAACCCCGACGGCGCGGGACTGGCATTGTGCGCGGCTATCAGCCTGGCGTTGTGCGCGATCGCGCCCTTCGCGGCCGGGTCCGCGGTGCGCGCGGCGCGCGAGGGCTAGGCGTAGGGCGGCTTGTCGCGGCCCGCCGGACTCTGCGTGAAGATCTCGTTGCCGTCCTCGGTGATGCCGATCGAGTGCTCGAACTGCGCGGAGAGCGACTTGTCGCGGGTCACCGCGGTCCAGCCGTCGCTCAGCAGCTTCACCCACGGGCGGCCGAGGTTGATCATCGGCTCGATGGTCATGAACATGCCGGGACGAAGTTCGGGGCCGGTGCCCGCCTTCGCGGCATGGACGACTTCCGGCGCGTCGTGGAACAGGCGGCCCAGGCCATGGCCGCAGAACTCGCGCACCACGCCGTAGCGGTGCTTTTCGGCGTGCGCCTGGATCGCCGCGCCGATGTCGCCGAGCCGCGCACCGGGCTGCGCCTTCTCGATCCCGATCATCAGGCATTCGTGCGTCACGTCGACCAGCCGTCGCGCCTTGAGCGGGACGTCGCCGACGAGGTACATCCGGCTGGTATCGCCGTGCCAGCCGTCGAGCAGCGGGGTCACGTCGATATTGACGATGTCACCGTCCTTCAGCGCCTTGTCGCCGGGAATGCCGTGGCACACCACGTGGTTCACCGAGATGCAGCAAGAATGCGTGTAGCCGCGATAGCCGAGGGTGGCGGGCACCGCCCCGCCGTCGAGCGTCATCTGGCGCACCACGTCGTCGAGCGCGCCGGTGGTGACGCCCGGCTGCACTATGTCGGCCAGCGCGTCGAGAATCTCCGCCGCGAGCCGCCCGGCCTTGCGCATCCCCTCGAAACCCTCGGGGCCGTGGAGCTTGATCGTGCCGTCGCGGATGACGGTCTCGGTGCCGGTGACGGTCTGGTATTCGGTCATCCGGCGCACATAGGCGCTGGCAAGCGAAAAGTCACCGCTTGGCGCTGAACGCGCTGGCAAAGGCCGGCTTTACCGCGCCGAGCATTTCGGAGGTCATCGGGAAATCGAGTTCGTACGCCCCCTCGGCATAAGGGCCGGCGACGTAGGGGCCGTACCACACGGTGATCCGGTCGAAGGTCTGGCCGTTCGAAGATCCGACTAGGATAGTTGCCTCGTCAAGGCCGGGACAGTCATCGAACATTCCGCCCCCACCGCCCAAGTCCGTACCGCGTCGCTCGGTCCGCTCGGCGTCGAGCGCCCGGCACAGGTCGCCTCGCATCGCCGCCTCGAGCGTGCCCGGCGAGCGGAAGAGGTCGATTCCGTCGATCGCATTCTTCGCCTGCTTGTCCCACACCAGCGATTCGAGGCCGTACATCCCGTGCGCGCCCCCGCTGAATGTCGAGAACGCGCCCGACAGGCTGAGGTAGCCGGGCAGGTCGGCGACGACCTTCCAGTCCTCGCGCCAGCTGTGCGGATTGAACGGATAGCCGCTCGCCTTCGCGTCGGCCTGCCCCGCCCTCGCTTCTGCGATCAGGTCGGCCTTCGCCTTGTCGGCCGCGGCCTTCAGTCTTTTCGCCAGTTCGGGATGCGCTCCCACCTGCGCCGGGTAGGAAAACGCATAGCTGAAGAGGTCGTTGTTTTCCGACTCGGCGTAGGCCGCGCGCTTGGCGTCGCCGGGCGAAGCCGCCACGCTCGCTTTCGCCTCGGCCGTTCGCTCGACGCCCGTCCTGCCGGCCATCTCTTCGGGCGACGAGCAGGCGGCAAGCATCAGCAGCGCGGGCAGCAACGGCCGGATCGGCATTGGAATCCTCGCAAGGGTCGCTAGGTGAGACGGGTATGAGCAAGCAGCCCGAACTTATCCAGCCCGATCGCGGCCAGAACGCCGTCTCGATCCACCTCGTCAACAAGGACGGTTTCGCCGACTGGGCTAAATCGCTCACCAGGGGCCAGCGCGCCGCGCTCGAAGCCCAGAAGTTCGACGGTAGCGGCTACCAGGTCGGCATCGTGCCCGACGGAGACGACTGGTTCGCGGTCGGCGGGGTGGCGAACCCCGACAGCCTGTCGAGCTGGTGCATGGCCAAGCTTGCCGAGGTCCTTCCCGAAGGCACCTACCGGCGCGCGAACGGCGAGCCCGGCTCCGCCCTGTTCGGCTGGCAGACCGCGCAGTACCGCTTCACCCGCTACAAGGACGACGACAAGGCGGCCGGCGCACGCGTGCTGCTGACCAGGGACGCAAAGGCGATCGAGCCCGCGATCGCCGAGGCGCAGGCCGCGATGAAGGTCGCCACGCTCGTCAACACGCCGGCCGAGGACATGGGCCCCGCCGCGCTCGAGGCCGAGGTCGAGGCGCTCGCCAAGGCGCACAAGGCGAAGCTCTCGGTCACCAAGGGCGAGGCGCTCGAGCGCGAGTACCCGATGGTCCACGCCGTCGGCCGCGCCGCAGCACGCGAGCACGCGCCGCGTCTGCTCCACCTGACCTGGGGCGACGAGAAGAACCCCGTCCTCGCAATCGTCGGCAAGGGGGTGTGCTTCGATTCCGGCGGACTCGACATCAAGGGGGCGACCGGCATGGCGCTGATGAAGAAGGACATGGGCGGTGCCGCGCACGCGATCGCGCTCGCGGGCCTGATCATGGGCGCCGGGCTGAAGGTGCGGCTGCACCTGCTGGTGCCCGCGGTCGAGAACGCGATCGCGGGCAACGCCTTCCGCCCGGGCGACGTGCTCGCCAGCCGCAAGGGCCTGACGGTCGAGATCGGCAATACCGACGCCGAAGGTCGGCTCATCCTCGGCGATGCGCTGACACGCGCGAGCGAGGAAAAGCCTGACCTCATCATCGACTTCGCCACCCTGACCGGAGCGGCGCGAGTCGCATTGGGACCCGACCTACCTGCGCTGATGGCCCGCCGCGACGCGACGGCGCAGGCGCTGATCGAGGCGGGCAAGGCGCACGACGACGAACCGTGGCGCCTGCCGCTTCCCGAGGCCTACAACGAGTACCTCAAGTCCGATATCGCCGATACCAACAACGCGGCGACCAACGGCTATGCCGGGGCAAGCGTGGCGGGCCTGTTCCTCGACAAGTTCGTTGGCGACGGCATCGACTGGGCGCACTTCGATACCTTCGCCTGGCGCCCTGCGGCAAAGCCCGGCCGGCCCAAGGGCGGCGCCGCGCTCGGCCTGCGCGCGGCATGGCACATGCTACAGACCCGCTACGGCTGAGAGCGCCATCGCCATCGCCAATACCGCGGTCGCGCAATTGACGATGAACGCGGCGGCCGAGGCCATATCCTTCGCCCGCCCGATCACCGGGCTCCGTCCGGGGTGCACGCAGTCGCACAGCGCCTCGAACGCGGCGTTCATCGCCTCGAACGCCCAGCCGCATGCGATTGCCAGCACGATCACCGCCCACCACCACCCCGCAGGCTGGAGGGCCGCCATGCAAGCCAGCAGCAGCCCCGACGCAGCGAGGTGGTCCCGGAAGCTGCGCTCGGAACGCCAGGCCGCACGCAATCCTGCGAGGCTGTAGCCCGCCCTCCTGATCATCCCGGCGCCTTTCATGGCCGGCCCTCGCCGCGAATCACGCGCCCGTCGATCCGCATGTCTGCGTCCGTCAGGAAGCGCACGAACAGCGCGCCCCACGACCGCTCGGCGTACAGCTCGTCGTAGAACTCGGGCGCCGCTAGGCGCAGCTGCGGCAACCGGCTCCACGGAATGCGCGCGATATCGTGATGCTCGTTGTGATAGCCCGCGTTGAAAACCAGACGGTTGAGCACGCCGTAGTAAGAGTTGGTCTCCTGCCTGTCGCGCAGCGTGCAGTGCTCCTGAATGAACCGTGCGCCCAGCGGGTGGAGGCCGAGCGAAAAGCAGTTCGCTGCCAGCAGGTACCCCAGCGCCTGCCAACCGAACGCGATCACGATCGCCGCGTTGAACATCGCCTGCAGCACGAGGTTGAGCGCAAACCAGCGGTCCGCCATCGAAACCTCGCGGATGCGCGCCGTCCGCATCGATTGCAGCAGCGGGTTCGCGGCGAGCCACAGGGCCTTTCGCACGGCGCAGTTGCGCACGAAGCGACACTCCCACCGTGCCGGCACGTCGACGTCGAGCCGTGCGTGACCCGGGTGGCGGTGGTGCAGCAGGTGATATGTCCGGAACGGCGCCCCGACCGGCAGCCCGAGCGGAAGCGAGGCGATGATGCCCAGGCGCCGATTGCCGGCGACGCGCGGCAGGACCAGGTCGTGCGAGCACTCGTGAACCAGGGTCCACAGCGCGAGCGCGAGGAACGCGCCGACGCACCATGCGAGGATCAGCATTCCCCCACCACGGAAAGAGGGATGCTATCGCGGCGAGCGCGACCTGTGTGCTGCCCACGATGATGATCCAGTGCAGCGTGCGCGGCTCAAGGCCGATCAGCGCCCGCAACTCGGGATGGGCCTTTAGCAGCGCGATCCGCCGCGCGCGGTGTGGATCGCGGTGGAAAGTCGCCTTGTTCAGAGGTTGCATGGTGGTCTCCCTTCCGGACCGATCGATCGGTTCGGAAGGGATCTGCGGGGAGATGCATCTGCTTGCGCCGCGCGATGCACCGGGGTGCACTCTTCGTTAGGCGAGTGCGGGCTAACTTGCCCGCTCACGCGCTTGCGTCTAAGCGCGCGCCACGCAATTCCCCGGGGCCGACCTTCACAGTGACCGACGCGACCGAATATCCGCTTCCGCAAGGCCAGCTTTCGCTGTCAGGCCCGGTCGCGCGCCCGGCGGTCGGAACCGTGGCGATCCGCGGCGACCTTGCCCACATCGCGCTCGCCGATCGGTATCTCTGCGCGCACTACGTGGTGCCGCAGGTGCGCACGATCGGCACGGCTGGCGCGACCCTGCTCTGCCAGCCGCGCGAGGGATCGGATCCCGTCATGCGGCTCGAGGCCGGCACGCGGTTCGAGGCGCTCGACTACGCCGGTCCGTGGTGCTGGGGCTGCCTCGGCCCGGAAGGGCCGTCGGGCTATCTCCACCTCGCCGAACTCGTCTCGGAAAGCTGACCACATGGGGTCGAGCGTCTTCATCGACGGCGCGGTGGGCACCACCGGCCTCGAGATCGCCGAGCGGCTTGGTGGACGGTCCGAGTTCGAGCTCGTCACCTTGGACGAGGCGCGGCGCAAGGACGCCGGAGCCCGTCGCGAGGCGCTGAACGACGCGGATTTCGCGGTCCTGTGCCTGCCGGACGAAGCCGCCCGCGAAGCCGTTTCCCTGCTCGACCCGGCAAGCGGCACGCGCGTCATAGACGCCTCGACCGCGCACCGCGTCGCCGAGGGATGGACCTACGGCTTTCCCGAGGTGGTCGGACGCGAGGCGGTCGCCGGGGCCATGCGGGTGTCCAATCCCGGCTGCTATTCGACCGGCTTCATCGCGCTCCTCGCGCCGCTGGTGCGCGCCGGGCTGCTGCCCGCGGACTGGCCGTACACCTGCAACGCGGTCTCCGGCTATTCGGGCGGGGGCAAGAACCTGATCGCCCGGTTCGAGGACGATCCCGACATCGCCTGGCGCGGCTATGCGCTGGCGCTCGGACACAAGCACGTGCCCGAGATGCAGGCCCTTTGCGCCCTCGAGAAAGCGCCGCTGTTCACCCCTGCGGTGGTCCCGGCGCACCGCGGGATGGTCGTCGAGGTGCCGCTGCCGCTCTCGGCAATGCCCGCCGCCGCCGGGCCCGATGCGCTGCACGCCCACCTCGCTGCCTTTTACGCTGGCAGCGCGGTGGTCCGGATGGGTTCCGCCCCGCAGGACGGCGAACTGCTGCTGCGCGGCTCGCGCGCGCCGTCTGACGCGATGGACCTCCACGTGTTCGCCGCGGCCGACGGATCGCAGGCGCGGCTCGTCGCGGTGCTCGACAACCTCGGCAAGGGCGCGAGCGGCGCGGCGGTCCAGTCGCTCAACCTGATGGCCGGACTCGACGAGACGGCGGGATTGCGGTTGCCCAAAAAATAGGCAGCGGCTGCACGGAGGACGGGCAGCATCGTTTGCGCCGGCTTAGAAAATTGCTCGAGCCTACGTTGGGGCGAGCCGTTTCTGTCCAAAAGCGCCCTTTCAACCGCCCTTCCGATGTCCTAGGCGACCGGGGCGGCCTTGGCACGATTCTTGAAGACCGGGCACGCATGGACATCACGAGGGCCGGTCGCCTTCGCGCGCTGGCGCGAACGGGGGCTGGCCGAATGCGCAAGACCGAGCGGAATGTGGGGGTCACGTGAAAAAGATCGAAGCGATCATCAAGCCGTTCAAGCTCGATGAGGTGAAGGAAGCGCTGCACGAAGTCGGCGTCTCGGGCATCACCGTCACCGAGGCGAAGGGCTTTGGCCGCCAGAAGGGCCACACCGAGCTGTACCGCGGGGCGGAATACGTCGTCGACTTCCTGCCCAAGGTGAAGCTCGAGGTGATCGTCGCCGACGACCAGGCCGAGCGCGTGGTCGAGGCGATCGCAGGCGCCGCGCAGACGGGCCGCATCGGCGACGGCAAGATCTTCGTCTCCACCATCGATTCCGCCCTGCGCATCCGCACTGGCGAAAAGGACGACGCCGCCATCTGAGTTTCGCGGCCGGGGCGCAATCGCCGGCCAGATCCATCCCCGCCCGACCGCAAACGGGCAACCCAAGAGGAAATGACATGTCGAAAGCGAAGGACGTCCTCAAGCAGATCGAAGAGAACGAGGTCGAATGGGTCGACCTGCGCTTCACCGATCCGAAGGGCAAGTGGCAGCACCTGACAATGGTTTCGAGCGTCCTCGGCGAGGACGAACTCGAGGACGGGCTGATGTTCGACGGTTCGTCGATCGCCGGCTGGAAGGTCATCAACGAGAGCGACATGATCCTCAAGCCCGACCTCGACGCGGTCTACATGGACCCGTTCAGCGCGACCCCGATGATGATCGTGTTCTGCGACATCGTCGAACCGTCGACCGGCGAATGGTACGCCCGCGACCCGCGCTCGACCGCCAAGCGGGCCGAGAACTTCCTCAAGTCGACCGGCATCGGCGACACCGTCTACGTCGGCCCCGAGGCCGAGTTCTTCATGTTCGACGACGTCCGCTTCGAGGACGGCTACGCGGCGAGCGGCTACCGGATCGACGACATCGAGCTGCCGACCAACACGGGGCGCGACTACGAGGCGGGCAACCTCGCCCACCGTCCGCGCGCCAAGGGCGGCTATTTCCCCGTCGCCCCGGTGGACAGCGCGGTCGACATCCGCGGCGAGATGGTCACCACAATGATCGAAATGGGCCTGCCGTGCGACAAGCACCACCACGAGGTGGCCGCCGCGCAGCACGAACTCGGCCTCACCTTCGGCAAGCTGGTCGAGACCGCCGACCGGATGCAGATCTACAAGTACGTCGTGCACCAGGTCGCCCACGCCTATGGCAAGACCGCGACCTTCATGCCCAAGCCGATCAAGGACGATAACGGCAGCGGCATGCACACCCACATGTCGATCTGGGACGGTGGCAAGCCGCTGTTCGCCGGCAACGGCTATGCCGGACTGTCCGACATGTGCCTCTATTTCATCGGCGGCGTGATCAAGCACGCCAAGGCGCTGAACGCCTTCACCAACCCGACGACCAACAGCTACAAGCGGCTGGTCCCGGGCTTCGAGGCGCCGGTGCTGCTGGCCTATTCGGCGCGCAACCGCTCGGCCTCGTGCCGGATCCCCTACGGCGCGGGCGAAAAGGCCAAGCGGGTGGAATTCCGCTTCCCCGACGCGATGGCGAACCCCTACCTCGCCTACGCCGCGCTGCTGATGGCGGGCCTCGACGGGATCCAGAACAAGATTCACCCCGGCGACGCGATGGACAAGAACCTCTACGACCTGCCGCCGGCAGAGCTCGCCGAGGTCCCGACCGTGTGCGGCTCCCTGCGCGAGGCGCTCGAGAGCCTCGACGCCGACCACGAGTTCCTGCTCAAGGGCGATGTCTTCACCAAGGACCAGATCGACGCCTACGTCGAACTGAAGTGGGACGAGGTCAGCCGCTGGGAGACCACGCCGAGCTCGGTCGAATACGACATGTACTTCAGCGCCTGATCCATCGAGGCGTGAGCGCAAGAAAGGGGCGTCCGGTTTGCCGGGCGCCCCTTTTCTTTCGATATTCCATGGGATAACCCTGTTCTGCCATTGCCGGGGGCGATCGCTTCGGGCTGGATATGGTGCCCGTGCCAGGGGGGTCCGGGCCAGCATTCATTCGCCAGGGACGCCATGCCTAATCATTCCCGAGCTCTTGCATTCCTCAGCGGCATGGCCGCCGTGATCGCAACACCCGCACACGCCAACTGGCGCGTCGCCGAAACCGAGCACTTCATCTACTACTCGGAGGCGCCGGCCGACGAGCTGGTGGAGACCGTCAGCCGGATGGAGACGTTCGACACGCTCGTCCGCGCGCTTACCGGTAACACGCGGCCCGCCAGCCCGGTCAAGGTGACGATGTTCGAAGTCGCCGACATGGACGAGGTCAACGCGACCTTTCCCTATCCGATGCAGGGCGTGGGCGGCTACTACAACAGCACGGCCGACGGTCCGTTTCTGGTGACCTTCCGCAATGTCCTGCGTGCCGGCCGCAACAGCGCGAAAAAGGCGTCGCGCCAGTCGTACGACTGGGGACCGGAGGTTCGCCAGCACGAGTACCTGCACCATTACATGTACCAGTATTTCAATGCGAACTACCCGAGCTGGTACTCGGAAGGGTTCGCCGAATACTACGGCACGATGGCCTTCCCCGAAACGAACGTCGTCGAGATCGGCCATGCGCCCTACTTCCGCATCGACACGATCCGCGGCAATTCCTGGCTGCCGACCAGAAAACTGCTGACCGCCAAGTCGTATAGCGACGTGGGAGATGATATCGGACAGCTCTATGCCCAGGGGTGGCTGCTCACACATCTCGGAGCGCAGAACAAGGAGCGCGGGGCGCAGCTGCAACGGTACCTCAAGGCGGTTGCGACCGGAGTCCCCTACGAAAAGGCGGCGACCGACTCGTTCGGCGACCTCGATGCGCTCGACAAGGAACTTCGCCAGCACAAGAGCAATATCCAGGCGATGCGCCTGTCGCTCAAGCCGATGGATTTCGGCGAGATTCCGGTGCGGGAACTGAACGACATGGAAAGCCAGCTGATGCGCTATCGCATCCGCCTCTATTCCGGCTATCCGGTGTCGGCCCTGCCCAAGATCATCAGCGCCGTGGCGGATATCCGCAAGGCTGCCCCCGAAAACGTGATGGGGCTGGAAATCCAGTCGCAACTGGAAAACCTGGCCGGCAGGCACGCGGCGGCGCTCGAAACCGCCGAGCACCTGCTGCGTGTCGACCCGAACAACGTGATCGGCCTGACCGAGAAGGGCGAGGCACTCGTCGGCCAGCTCGCGCGGGGCGCTAGCGAAGACCAGCTGACCGCCGCGCGCGAACCGCTGCACCGGGCCATCGCGCTGTCAGCGGTTGCCACCGCGCCGCGGGTGGCCCTGTTCAAGAGCTTTCTCCAGCAAGGGGCCCTGCCGTCCCTCGTGGCACAGAACCACATGGTCGAGGCATTCCAGCTCCTCCCCCAGAACGAGGAAATCCGCTACCTCCTCGCCAGGGATTTCGAGAACCGCGGCCTGGTCGACGACGCAATCGCGATCATCGAGCCGGCCGCCTATGGCGCGTTCGACGGCGACGAAAAAGAGAAGAAGCGCCGCGGGAAGCTGGTCGCCACCTATGCCGAGAAATACACCAACATCGACAACTACGAGACTCCGCGCGATATGCTCGACCGGCTGGAAGCGAAGAAGGACGGTCGCTTCGACGAGAAGACGGGCGCGATCACGCCGAAGCCCCAGCCGGCCGAGGTGACCGCGTCCTGATCCTTCGCCGCTGACCGGGGCGCCTTGCCGGCAGGGCTCCCGGTTTTTTCATTTTCCTACACGGCTCCGGCCTGTCTAGTCACGCTGCCTCGATTCGCCGCGCACGAGGCCGCCCATGCACCGCAAGCCGATCTTCGATGCCGTTCGACGCCTTCTCGGGCGCGGCTTCACGCGCGCGGACATCGCCCTCCTCGATGCCGCGATCGACGCCGCCACCGAAGACCGAGATGCTGCCGTCGTCCCGTGCGCGCGGGCCTCGGAACGGGACCACCCGCGACGCTGCGTGAGCGCAGCCGGCATCGCCCTTATCCAGCAGTTCGAGGGGTTCGCCCGCCTGCGGTCCGACGGGCTGGTCGAGGCCTATCCGGATCCGGGTTCCGGCGGCGCCCCGTGGACGATCGGATGGGGCGCGACCGGGCCGGACATCGGTCCGGATACGGTCTGGACCCGCAGCCAGTGCGAAGCCCGCCTGGTCGCCGATCTTGCCCGCCATGCCGCGGCGGTCAGCAAGGCGATCGGCGATGCACCGACGAGCCAGCCGCAGTTCGATGCGCTCGTCAGCTTCCACTACAACACCGGCGCGATCGCACGGGCAACGCTGACCCGGCGCCATGTGGCGGGGGATTTCGCCGGGGCGCGGCGCGAGTTCGGCCGCTGGACCCGGGCCGGCGGCCGGGTTCTCAAGGGCCTCGTCCGGCGGCGCGAGGCAGAAGCCCGGCGCTATGCGCAGGAATCCTGAAACAGGCAAAATTTCATTTTATTTCCGTATTTTAACATTCGTTGTCAGTCGTTCATGGAACTGTCGCGCGGCGCCCGCCGTTCAGCGGAGCAAAAGGAGATGCATGATGCGCAAGTTTCTGATGAGCGCGGCCGCCATCGCCCTCGCCGCGGGCGGCGCTTATGCCGACCCCGGCAATGGCAAGGGCAAGGGTGCCGACAAGGCTGGCGGCCACGCCGCCATGGAGGCCCACGGAGCTGGCCACGGTGACGGCGGAAAACTGGACAGGGGAGCGTCGATGAAGGCAGCTGCCCATTCCGATCATGGCCCCAGGGCAAACGACGCGCGGGGACCCCGCGAGAAGCCCGATAGACCCGACCGAGGCCCCCCGGAAAAGGCCGCGAAATCCGATCGTGCGTCCCAGGCCAATCAGGCGCGCAAGGTCGAGCGTTCGGTCGAACGCCGTCCCGACCGCGACTATCGCCGGGGCGATGACCGCGATTACCGCCGCGAGGGCTATCGCGAAGTGCGAACCGTGTCGTTCGGCGACCGCGACCGCTATGGTTACATAGAAGGCTGCCCCCCAGGACTCGCCAAGAAGAACCACGGCTGCATGCCCCCGGGGCTCGCCAAGAAGCGCGCGGGCTGGGAAGACCGCTATTTCCGCCCGTCGTACTTCGGCTACCGATCGCTCGGCGACGGTCGTTACTATTACGACGACGGCTACCTCTACCGGACCGGTGCGAACGGCTCGATCCTGGGATACATCCCGCTGCTGGGCGGCGCCTTGTCGATCGGCAACCCGTGGCCGAGCTACTAC
Organism: Tsuneonella litorea; assembly: GCF_025154015.1. Taxonomy (GTDB): domain Bacteria; phylum Pseudomonadota; class Alphaproteobacteria; order Sphingomonadales; family Sphingomonadaceae; genus Tsuneonella; species Tsuneonella litorea. The sequence continues at coordinate 23,732 of NZ_JAOAMV010000009.1, read as the reverse complement.
CAGCCGGTTTCGGTGCCCGACTATTACGTCGATTACTACAACCTCGGCCCCGCCAACAGCTACCGCTATGCCGATAACGTGCTCTACCGCGTCGATCCCGAGACGGCGGCGATCACTTCGATCGCGGCGCTGCTGACCGGCGACCAGTTTGCGGTCGGACAGCCGATGCCGTCGGGCTACGATGTCTACAACGTGCCCTACGCCTATCGCGACCGGTACTACGACACGCCCGACAGGTATTACCGCTATTCGGACGGGTACGTTTACCAAGTCGATCCGACCACGCAGCTGATCCAGGCTGCCATCCAGCTGCTGACATGAGGGACGTGATGATGCCCAAGATGAATCCCATCGCGGCAGCCGCCGCACTCGCGCTCCTTTCGCCCCTGGCCGCCTGTTCGCAGTCGGACAACGCGAGCGAAGCCGATGGCCCGACGACGTCTGCGGCCAACCGCACGCTGGCGGCGGCGATCGGCGGGGCGCCCGACCTGACCACCCTGTCGGGCGCACTGTCGGAGGCCGGGCTGGCCGACATATTCGACGGTCCCGGCAGCTACACCATCCTCGCGCCCGACGACGGCGCCTTCGGATCAACCGACGGCGAGACCGCCGCGCTCAAGGACGATGCCCACCGGGCGGAACTGGTCGCGGTATTGCGCGGACATATCCTGCCTGGCCACCTAACCCTCGACGCGATCCGCAAGGCGATCGCCGATCGCAAGGGGCCGGTGACGATGACCACGCTCGATGATGGAGAAGTCACCTTCTCCGAAGTGGGCGGGTCGGTCGTCGTGACGGGCAGCGACGGATCAAAGGCGACCATCGAAGGCGATCCGCTTGTCGCGAGCAACGGCGTCGTCCTGCCGGTCGACGGCTTCGTCAAGCAGCCTGAAGTCGCGCCCGCGGCCTGACCCTGCCCCTCTTCCGCCGCACCCGGGGAGCCGGCGGCTTCCCGGGCGTCCGGGCGCCGGTGCTCAGTAGTCCCGGCTGACCTCGGCCACGATCGATTCGCGGCCGATGGTCGAGATGCTGCCCAGGATCGACAGCCAGCTGGTGATGCGGAATTCCGCCTGGGTGGCACTGTACCCGCGGCCATCAGTGACGATTTCCACGTAGAACCGGCGACCGATGTTCTTGCCGAGCGCGATCGAGGTCGCCCGTCCGAGCGCCGGGTCCGCGCTGACGATCCGCAGCCGGTCGAGGCCGATCGCCGAGCGCAGGCGGTTGATCGGGTCCATGCCGCCGCCGCCGCGCAGCGAGGCGAGTGCCGAGCCGAGCTGGAGCACGTCCGTCGCCGACAGCTCGGTAATGGAGCCGCCGAACAGCAGCCGCGCGAGGATTTCCTCTTCCGGCAACGCGGGCGTGGACTGGAAGGTGATCTCGGGCTGCAGCGCACTGCCCTGGACCTTCACCGCCACGTCGATCCCCTGCGATTCGCTTTCGGCGACGATGTCGAGCCGTGGGTCGATCGGCACGTTCTCGTCGAAGCGGATCACCCCGCGGGTAAGCTCGAACCGGGTGCCGGCAAACGTGTAGTCGCCTCGAACCATGCGCGCCTCGCCCCCGATGCGCGGATCGTCGGTGGTCCCCCGAACGACGACGTTCGCGCCCCATTCGCTGTCGAGGCCCATGCCGTCGACATCCACCCGGCTCGGTGCGCGCGCGTCAATCAGGTAGCGCCACGGCCGCGCGGCAACCCGCGGCGGACCCGCGTCATACGGAAGATTGATTTCCCGGGTCCTGATCTGCGGCAGGCGCACGTCGGCGGCGGCCGTGCCGAGACGCCAGCTCGCGCGGTCGACCAGCAGTCGCCCGGCAATCGTCCCCCCGATCCCGTCGGACACGATCCGCAACGGTCCGGTTACCGTCGCGCTCAGCCCTTGCGCGTCGAGCAGCCGGGCGTTGCGAGCGGCAACGCGGATGTCGAGCTGCGGCCCCTTCACCCCGAGGTCTTCCAGGGTGATCACCCCGCTTCCGCTAACCGAACCGCCGTTTGGCGAAGTGCCGCTGAAGCCGGTCAGCCGCAGCCGCGACCCCGAAAAGGTGCCGCGCGCCTTCACGTTGGCAAGGTCGGTGCCCGAAAGGCTGGAGCGAAGGCGAAGGTTGTCGCTGGCGACGACCCCGCGCACCAGCGGCGCGGCGAGCGAGCCGTTGACGTCGGCCGCGACCGAGAGCGGCCCGGTCAGGTCGAAGGCGTCGACCGCGGCGAGCCGCCAGAGCGCGTCGGCCGGTCCCTTGTAGCGAAGCTGGGCGAACAGGTTGCCCGCCCGCAGGCGGTCGAACAGCGCGCCGTCCTGCGGCAGGTCCGCAACGCGGCCCTGAAGCCGTCCGCGCCGCTGCCCCCCCTCGTCCATCACCGCCCGGGTCTCGAGACGCTCGGGGGTCAGGCGCAGAACCATCGCGAGGTCCATCGGCCGCGAGGTCAGTACCAGGCCCGAGCGCGTCAGTCCGTCGACCTTGATCCGTGCCGCTCCGGTCAGCGGCGCCCCGCCCCCGCTGGCAAAGTCGATGACGCCGGATATCCTCCCGCCCAGGCCCAGTTCGGTGAAGATGTCGACCACCGACAGCGGCAGGTCCGCCATCTGAAGCTTCATCGCCGTGCGGCCGCCACCCAGCTCGCCCGAGCCGATCAGGCCGCCGCCGGCGAAGTTCACCTGCGCGGGTTCGAGCAGCCAGCCGCCATCGGGTTGCTTCAGCAGAACCGCGCGCCGCGGCATCGTGATCGCGCGCCCGGCGAATTCGCCGCGCGCGGCGACCGCGATCCGCCGGGGCGCGACATTGGCATTGAGCTGCATCGCGAACCGGCTGCCGCGCCGTCCGGCGACCGATGCGGTGACCGTGCCGGCGCCATTCTCGAGATCGGCGCGCGCTGCCAGTCGACCGATGAACAGGCTGCCGTAGGTGACACCCTGCGCATACACGCTTCCGCCGATCGTGCTGTTGCCGTCGACCAGCAGCCCGCTCGCGTCGATGTCGGCCCGGCCGATCGACAACGGCGTGGCGCCGGCAAACCGCGCGTCGCGGGCCGCAAGTTCCACGTCGAAAGCCTGTCCACCTCCGCGCGGTGAAAGCGCGATGGTTCCGTCGAGACCGCCCCCCGCGACCGCCAGTGTGCCGGCGGCCGCTCCATCCGCCACGGTCAGCTCACCGGTGACCGAAGTCTTCCAGACGTCGAGCTTGCGGATCGCCAGCCGCGTCGGCCCGTCCGAAGGCGCGAAGAGGTCGATCTGCCCCTCGAAGCGTCCGAGCATCGAATCGCCCCGGGTTTCCATGCCAAAACCGTCGTCGGTTGGGACGATCGCCACCCGCACGTCCTTCAGCCCCGCGGCGGGCAGCGGATCGGCGAACACCAGCACCGCTTCAGGCCCGCGGTCGGTATAGGCGCCCTCGACCGTGAAGGGGCCGTAATCGACGTGCCGACCGCGCCCGGCGACGCTGGTGCGGCCGGGCCGGATCATCCCGTCGAGCGAAAGGTCGAGCTTGGCCGCATCGATCCGCACGCCCCGGAAATCGAGCGGCCGCGCACCCCCGGTGGTGATCCCGCCGCTGAAGGCGATCGACGGCCCTGCCAGGTTCGCCAGCGTTTCGTTCGACACTTTCGGGATGCTGCCGCGGAAATCCGCCTGCAAGGTCCATGGAGAACTGCCGAACGTGGCGACGATCGTCGCTCCGCCGTTGACGGTGCCGACGTTTTCGATCGCAAGGCCGTTCGCGGTCACGGGCCCGGCGACGCGGTAGTCGCCGCTCGCGGTGTCTCCTGCGAGCGTCAGCCGCGCGCTCGCGCCGGGAAAGGCGAGCGCCAGCCCCTCGGACGCGATGCGGTTGCCCTGATAGGTGACCGTCCCCCGCATCGTTCCGTCCACCAGCCGCGGATCGATTTGCGCAGAGCCGGTGACGATCCGCGCCACCTTGGCATCGACCGGCAAGGTCCAGCGCGCACCATCGTAAGTCGCCGTCCCCCGCTGGGTCAGCCCCGTGACCTCAGTCGCCCCGCTGGCAAACTTCGCGACCGAGAGCCTGTGATCGATGGTCAGGTCGCGAAAGGGTCCGTCGAGCGTGGCCCCGATCCGCGCGCCCTCGACCCGGGTGCCCGCGCCCAGCAGCGCCGGGTTCCTGATCCGCGCGTTGACCGCCAGGCCCTCGGCAGCGTTGTTGCCCAGGTCGAGCGCGCCGGTTGCCGTTCCCGCAACGCCCCCCGCGACCAGCCGGATTGTCCCATCAAGCACGCTGTCGTTGAGCGTTCCGGTCGCCTTGTAGGAGACGGTTTCGCCGAGCGCGTCGCGCAGCAGGCCCGCTGGAATCGCCGGCCGCGGATGCGCCTGCCCTACGACGGTGTAGTCGCCGCCGGCATTGGTCATCCGGAACGCGGCGAAGTTCTCGCCGTCACGCAGCACCTGGCCGACGCCGTTCCAGCGGCTCCAGGTGCCCTCGCCCCGCACCTTCGCGCTGTATCCGGCCTCGGCCCCGATCAACCCCGCGATCACGCCGCCCCTCGGCGCCCGGTAGTCGAGGTCGATGTCGAAGCGGTCGCCGTCCGGCTCGGCATCGACGAGTGCGTGGATCCGGTCGCGCGTCCCGAGGCGCCCGTCGGCCTTTACGAGGACACGCCCATCGCGGATGTCGGCGTTCGCGCGCAGGTTGACCTTGTGCGCTTCGGCATCGATCACCCCCTTGGCGATCGTCAGGTCGTCGATCGCCAGCTTGTCGATCCGGATGTCGAAATTGGGCAGGATCGGTGCGTCGGGATCGCCGGGGTTGAGTTCGGGCAGACGCAGCAGCGTGCCCCGGTGGGTGGTCAGTTCGCGAACGTCGAGACCCCGCGCGAACCAGCTCGTCGGGCGCCAGTCGAGATCGACGAGGGGAACGGTCAGGAACGGTCCCGTCGGGTCGGACAGCGTGACGTCGTGCAGGGTCGCCTTGCCGTAGAGATTGCCTTCGATCCGGCCGATGCTGATCTTCAGCCCCGAAGCAGGCGCCACCTTGGCGATCTGGTCGGTCACCCAGCGCTGCCCGATCGGGCTGTTGAGCAGGGCCAGCGCAGCAACGATCAGCAGCACGGCTGCGGCAAGTCCGCCGAAGATCCACTTGGCCGCCGTGCGCCCGGGGTGTGCGCGGCTGGCTGCGGCGTCCTCGCGTCCGTCCCCGGGTTCGATCGCTTCCCCGGCCGCCATCAGAACGCCTGCCCGAGCGAGACGTAGACCGCGATCCGGCTGTCGCCCGGTGCCGGGTTGACCGGCGTGGCGACGTCGAACCGCAGCGGCCCGAAGCCGGTGTTGTAGCGCAGGCCGATTCCGGCACCGAACCGGACCGTTTCGAAGTCGGGGGTGACCGACCGGCTGACCGAACCGGCGTCGAGGAACGGAACCACCGACAGCGCGCCGTCGAAGAACTTCGTGCCGATGCGCGCCTCGACCGCGCCCTCGACGAGGCTGCGCCCCCCGGTTGGATTGCCGTTCGCGTCGCGCGGGCCGATCGCTTGGTAACCATATCCGCGCACGGACCCGCCGCCGCCGCTGTAGAGCCGCCGCGAGGGCGCGATGTTGGCCAGCGCCGTGCCCGGGATCGCACCGAACCGGACCCGTCCGGCGAGCACGACCTTTTCGGTCACCTGCTGGTAATACGACGCGTCGACCTGGCTGCGCAGGTAGACACTTTCGGTCCCGTTGCTCCGCGAGACTTCCGGCGAAAGCCGGCCGCCGATACGGAAACCCTCCTTTGGATCGAGGAGGCTGTCCGTGGTGTCGACCTGAGCATAGACCGGCAGCGCGCCGACGAAGTAGGTCTGGCGGGGCTGGACCACGCCGCCGATCGGTGCAGGCCGCTCTTGCGTCGCCACGGCTTCAAAGCCCACGCTCCAGCTCAGGGGCTTCTGGAACAGCAGGGTCGACAGCCGTTCGTAGGTCCCGACGAACGAAACAGTGCGCGCATCGTAAGCCTGGCTCGAGATCGTCGAGCCGAACGCGTCGAGCGTCAGCACCTTGTCGCGTCCGCCGAAGTTGTTCTTGCGGAACGTGACCCCGGCGAGCTGCTGCTGCGTGCCGGCGATCCCGCGCAGGCGGAGCATCCCTTCGGGCGGGAACATGTTGCGGTGCTCCCAGCTCGCCTCGAGCCGGAAACCCTCGCCGGTGCCATAGCCGATGGCACCGGCGATCGTGCGCAGCTTGGCCTTGGTCATCTCGACGTCGAGCGCCACCTCGCCCGGCTGGCCGCCGACCGGCTCGCTGACCTTGCGCGGCGTAATCGTGACCGACGAAACGAGTCCGGTCGAAACGATCGCGCGGCGCAGGTCGTATTCGAGCGACCGCTGGTAGATGTCGCCAGGATCGAACCGCGCGATGGTCGCGAGATGCCGGCCGGAGAGGAATTCGGGCAGGTTGGAATTGACCGCCCCGAACGCGAACTTGCCGCCCGGCTCGACCTTCATCGTCAGGTCGCCCTCTTCGCGCGCATGATCGACGAGCAGCTCGGGCTCTTCGATCGCGGCGAAGGGATAGCCGAGCTCGCCCAGCGCACGGTCGAGATCGAACTGCTCGGCAACGATCCGGTCGCTCGACAGCGGATCGCCGGACCGTATCTCGAACGCACTGCGCAGCGCCGACGCATCGGGCGCGGCAGACAGGTTGCCGAGGTCGATCGCGCCGAACCGGTAGCGGGCTCCCGGGATCAGGTCGAAGCGTACCTTCGGCCGGTTTGCGGCATCCTCCTCGCCCGGCTGGATCGCGCCGACCGTGCGCACCACCTGACCGTCGTAGTAGCCGTAGACCCTGAGCATCGTCTCGAGCAGCTCCTCGTCTGCCTTGGCGCGGGCGGCGAGCTGGGCGATGTTGTCCTCGTCCGAATCGAGTTCGGCGATGGTGGAAAGCTGCGCGAAGCGGTCGGCGAACTCGGACCGCTGGGGAAATGCCGCCTCGCCGGGGGGAAAGGCGAGGACGAGTTCGGACGAGATTCGCACGATCTCGGCATCCGCGAGTCCCGGTCGGGGCTGCCCGTCCTCGATCGCGTCTGCAAACTCGATCGAATCGTCAGGTTCGAGGTCCGCCATCGCCGGCAGATCAAGGTCGTCGGGCCAGGGCAGGTCGATCGGCGGGACGTCCGCCAGCGGCGAATCGGCATCGAGTTCGGCCATGGCCGCCACCGCGGCGTCTTCCGGCGGGTCGGCGGGCGCCCCTTGCGCAGCCCAGCCTTCCGGGTCTTCGACCGCGGAATCGGGTATCAGGTCCTCGAGCGAGGGCGGCGCCTGGCGGTCCTGCGCCGGCGCCATCGCGGGAAGAATCGCGAAGGCTGCACCCGCCAGGGCGAGAAGTGAGCGGCTAGTCGTCCTGGGCAAACTGCGGAAGCGAGGCGTCCTTGGCAGGACTGGCCGCGTCGCGCACTCTGGAGCGGGGAGCCATGGCTGCGGCGATGAGCGCATCGTGGCGATCGCGATCGAGGCGCTGCCACCCGTCGCGCCCGAGCAGCTCGATCGGCCGGTAGCGGATCTTGTACTGCATCCGGTCCGAGCCATCGACCCAGTAACCGAGATAGACGAAGCCGAGGCCGTCCTGTGCGGCCCGCCGGATGTGGTCGAGGATGATGTAGTTGCCAAGACCCGTCCGCGCCTCATGTTCCGGGTCGTAGAAAGAATAGATCATCGACAACCCGTCGCCCTGGCGATCGGTGAGGCACGCGCCGACGAGGCGACCCGGCATCAGCCCGTCGGCAGGTTCCCTGTATTCAATGACATAGCTGGTAACCGGCGTGTGTTCCACCATGTCCGCGTAATCGATCTCGTCCATCGCGGCCATGCCCCCGCCGGGATGGCGGACGCCGAGGTACTTGCGCAGGAGATCGAACTGTTCGCCGGTCGCCCAGGGGCGGCATTCGGTCGCGACGAGATCGGAATTGCGCTTGAGGTTGCGCTTCTGCGTGCCGGACGGCGCGAAATCGCGCACCGGAACGCGCACGGAAACGCACGCCTGGCAATCGAGGCAGCTCGGCCGGTAGGCGACCGTCTGGCTGCGACGAAAACCGATGCGCCCGAGCGCCTCGTTGAGCTGGTCGGCATGCGGCCCCTTGAGCTCGGTAAACACCTTCCGCTCGCTGCGGCCCGGCAGATACGGGCACGGCGCCGGGCTCGTCACGAAAAAGCGGGGAAAGCGGACGGGAGCCGTCACGGTCTTGCGCTGGTCCTCTCACGGTGCCGCGACGTCGCGGCTGGGGGTCGGTGCCACCGTATGCCCGTTCGGGCGCGGCGGTAAAACACCTTTAACCATCTATCGCGGTTAACGGAAACTTAGTTTGCACAGTTGCGAAGTGGTTGAAAACCCCGTGCCAGCGCTTTCCGCCCTCAGTTGAGCTCGACCTGGCTCACCGAATACCCCTTCGCGCGCAAGGCTGCGATCAACGCATCGATCTGCTCGCGGTCGCGCGCCTCGCACTCGATGTCGGTGATGAGGCCCTTGGCCGGCAAGGTGGTGAAGATCCGCTGGTGATAGATCTCGATGATGTTCACCGAATGCGCGTCGAACTCGCGCATCACCTTGTAGAGCGCCCCCGGCCGGTCCTGAAGGGTGACCCGGAGGCGTGCGAGCCGGCCCGAACGGGCGAGATCGCGCAGCAGGACGTTGGCGAGCAGGCGGGTGTCGATGTTGCCCCCGCACAGCACGAGGCCGAGCTTGCGCCCCCGGAACCGCTCGGGATGGGCCAACACGGCGGCCAGCCCCGCGGCGCCGGCGCCCTCGACCACGGTCTTCTCGATCTGGAGCAGCAGGCTGACTGCCCGCTCGAGCGCGTCCTCCTCGACCAGTACGATCTCGTCGACCCGCTCGCCGATCACGCGGGCGGTGAATTCGCCCGGGTCCTTGACCGCGATCCCCTCGGCCAGCGTATCGCCGCCGCACTTCACGGGCCGGCCGCTGATGCGCCCGTACATCGAGGGGTACAGCGCGGCTTCAACGCCAACGACCTCGATCGGGGGTACGTGCGCCTTGGCGACGGTCGACATGCCGGAAATGAGCCCGCCGCCGCCGATCGGCACCACGAGACAGTCGATCTCGGGCGCATCCTCGAGCATCTCGAGCGCGACCGTTCCGGCCCCCGCGGCGACGTGGGGATCGTCGAACGGGTGGACGAAGGTGAGGTTGCGCTCCTTTTCCAGCAGGCGCGCATGGGCATAGGCCTCGTCGAACGTCTCGCCCTCGAGCACCACGTTGCCGCCCACGCTCTCGGTCTGCATGATCTTCACGGACGGCGTGGTGCGCGGCATGACGATCGTGACCGGCACGCCGAGGCGGGTACCGTGGTAGCTGAGGCCCTGCGAATGGTTGCCCGCCGATGCCGCGATCACGCCGCGGGCGCGCTGTTCGTCGGTCAGCTGAAGCAGCGCGTTGAGGGCGCCGCGTTCCTTGTAGGCGGCGGTGAACTGCTGGTTCTCGAACTTGAGCCAGATGTCCGCGCCGGCGATCTGGGACAGCGTGATCGAGCGCATCGTCGGGGTGCGGACGACCGCGCCCGCGATCCGCTGCGCCGCCGCGCGCACGTCGTCGATGGTCAGCGGCAGGGCGGCGCTTTCGGGCTCGATCAAGGAAGTGGCCTGGGTCATTTCGACCGTGCCCTAGGACAATTGGCGCAGCGGGGAAACACGCGCGTTGCCCGGTTGCATCATAGAGAAACTTGCCTAACCGGTAGCAGGATGACGCGCACCCACCTCATTTCGCTCGCCGCCCTCCTGTTCGCCGCTCCGGCCGCGGCCGACACGCTGGTCGACAACGTCGACGGGATCTCGGTCGACCGGGCAGGCAAGGTAACCCGGTTCACCGGGATCTGGATCGACGACGACGGGCGGGTGAAGGCCCTGCTCCAGCGCAAGGACAAGCGCCCGCAAAGAACCGATTTCGCCGTCGACGGCAAGGGCGCCACGGTCATTCCGGGCCTCGTCGATTCGCACGTCCACGTCATGGGAATCGGTTTCGGCGCGCTCACCCTCGATCTCTCGCAGACGAAATCGCTCGCCGAGGCGCAGGCCGCGATCCGCGCCTACGCGGCGCAATTTCCCGACCGCAAGTGGATCGTGGGGCGCGGCTGGAACCAGGAAACCTGGGGCCTGGGCCGTTTCCCCACCGCGGCCGAGCTCGATGCCGCGGTCGCCGACCGACCGGTCCTGCTCGAACGGGTCGATGGCCACGCGCAGTGGGCAAACTCGCTCGCGCTGAAGGCTGCGGGAATCGATTCGGCGACCGCCGATCCGGCGGGCGGGCGGATCGAGCGGCTGCCGGGCTCGCGTGCGCCGGCAGGTGTCTTCGTCGACAACGCCGCCGACCTCGTCGCCAAGGCCGTTCCCGCGCCGCGGCCCGACGACTGGGACCTCGCGCTCGCCAAGGCGCAGGAGATCCTGATTGCCAACGGGGTCACCGCGGTCGCCGACATGGGCACCACGATCGAGGCCTGGCAATCGATGCGCCGGGCCGGCGACACGGGCTGGCTGCGGATGCGCATCATGGCCTACGCCTCGGGTCCGCAGAACATGGAGCTCATCGGCGGCCCCGGCCCCACCCCCTGGCTCTACGACGATCGGCTGCGGCTCAACGGGGTCAAGCTCTACGTCGACGGCGCACTCGGCTCGCGCGGCGCCTGGCTCAAGGCTCCCTATGCCGACGACGCGAAGAACACCGGCCTGCCGCTGGTGAACGGCGCGCAGCTGCGCAACCTGATGAGCCGTGCGGCGCTCGACAAGTTCCAGGTCGCGGTCCACGCGATCGGAGACCGGGCCAACGCCGAGGTCCTCGACGCCATCGAGGAGCTGTCGCACACCTACGGCGGCGATCGCCGCTGGCGGATCGAGCACGCCCAGATCGTCGATCCGGTCGACATCGCGCGTTTCGGCCAGCTCGGGGTCATCGCCTCGATGCAGCCGGTCCACCAGACTTCGGACCGGCTGATGGCCGAGGCGCGGCTCGGCCCGGCCCGGCTTTCGGGCGCCTATGCCTGGCGCAGCATCGCGGCGGGCGGCGCGACGCTGGCATTCGGCACCGATGCGCCGGTCGAATCGTCAGACCCCTTTGCGGGGCTTGCGGCAGCGATCAGCCGGACCGGTCCCGACGGCCAGCCGTTCGGCGGCTGGTTCCCCGCCGAGGCGGTAAGCCGCGAAGCTGCCCTTTCGGCGTACACCGCGAACGGCGCCTGGGCCGGATTCGGCGAGGGTCGCTTTGGCGAACTCAGGCCGGGCGTGCGGGCCGACTTCGTCTTCCTCGATCGCGATCCGCTGCTTGCCTCTCCCGAGGACCTGCGCGCCACCCGCGTGCTCCAGACCTGGGTCGGCGGCGAGCGGGTCTACGAAGCCGCAGGCGCCATTTCGTCGCAGGCACGGGGCCGCTAATCGAATCTTAACCCTCGGCATTGCAAACCGGGCGCGAGGCAGTCTGACAAGGCAATGAATTGATTTGTTTAAAAAGAGGAACTGGCGCGGCTCTTGCGCGTTGAGGGGGGACCGGGAGCAATCGCTTCGGCGACGGCAGTTCCCGTAGGGCATGGCCTTGTTTAGTGGGGACCAAACGACCGCAGTTTTGATGTTTTCCGTCCATTTCCGGGTTGCCAGTGAACTTTCGTTGGCCTAGTGGGACGGGGACGAGATTGAAGAAATCCGATCTTCGAGGAGAATAGAATATGACGTTCCATAAGCTTGCCGCCGCCGCGGCTGCTCTTTCGCTCACCGCGGCCCCGGTCGTGGCGCAGGCTGCTCCGCAGCGGGCCGCCGCTCCGGCGGAAGAGGGAAGCGAAATGGGTGGCACCTGGATCCTCGCGATCCTGGCCTTCGCCGCGATCATCGCCGCGATCATCATCGCCACGGACAGCAGCGACGATCCGGTCAGCCCGTAATCGTTGTTGTTCACGATTGATTGAAACGGGGCCTGCGGGCCCCGTTTTTTTTTTGCGCGGGCCCGGTCCGTCGCCGAGTTGGTACATCGATAGTTGATCCATCGGTGCGGCCGGGATTGCGCTATGCGGTCGTTCGTTCCACGGGACGTGCCATGCAGGCTTACCCAGACCAGTTCGACCCCGGTACATTCGCCGAATGGGCGCTTACCCGCGCGCACCCCGGCTGGCTTGGGCTGCAGTACAGGGCTCATGGGGACGACTGGTGCGAGCTCGAGCTGCCCTGGCGAGCCGACCTCGTCGGCGACGAGGCCATGCCGGTCCTCGCATCGGGCCCGATCGTAAGCCTTCTCGACATGGCCGCAGGCATGGCGATCTGGGTTTCAGCCCGTGCGTTCCGCCCCGTCGCAACGCTGGACCTCAGGGTCGACTACCTGCGCCCGAGCCGCGAGCATGCGCCGGTTTGTGCGCGGGTGACCTGCTATCGCCGCACCCGCACCGCCGCTTTCGTCCGCGGCAGCGCACACGATGGCGACCCCGCCGACCCGGTCGCCCAGGCGGCGGGAGTCTTCATGATGCTCGACCCCCACCGGATGGTTCCGGCGTGACCGAGTACCTGACCGCCTATGCCCGCTCGCTGGGGGTCGTCGTGAGCGAAGACACGCCCGGCTGCCCTCCCCTGCTTTCCTTGCCGTTCGCGCACGAGCTGGAAGGCCGTCCCGGCGCCTGGCACGGCGGGGCGATCGCCGGGCTACTCGAAACCGCCGGATACGCGGCGTTGCGCAGTGCACTCGCCGAGCTTGGCCGAGCGCCGCTCCTCAAGCCGGTGAACGTGACGGTCCAGTACCTTTCGGCCGGCCGCCCGCGCGAGAGCCACGCGCGCGGGCGCATCGTCCGCCTGGGCAGGCGCAATGCCAACCTGTCGATAGAGGCCTGGCAGGACGATCCCCAACGCCCCATCGCCAGCGCGGTGATGAACGTGCTGATGGTCGAGCGGGACGGCGCGGACTGAACGCTACTGCGGCGGGGCCGACGGCGGCGGCGATGCCGGCGGCTGCGGTCCCGGTTCGAGCCGCACGCCTTCGCGGCCGAACCGCACGTCGACCGGAACCCCCTCGACATCGGTCGAGACGGTCACCCCGTCACCGCCGATCCGAACGCGCGAGCCGCGTTCGTCGAGGGGAAACTCGGCGTTCGGCAGCGCCGCCGGTCCCGGCACGTCCATCGGCTCGACAGGGCCGCCCGGATCTTCCCGTACATCCGGCGCAGGCGCAGGTCGATTGGCCCCGCGGCCAAGCGCCTGAACCATGAAGTCACGCCATATCCGCGCCGGCAGGCTGCCACCGCTGATCCCCCCGAGGGGACTATTGTCGTCGTTGCCGATCCAGACTCCGACGACGAGGTCGCCGGCGTACCCGACGAACAATGCGTCACGGTAATCCTGGCTGGTGCCGGTCTTCCCGTAGTTTGGCACCGAGAGGACCGCCGCACGGCCCGTGCCGCGGTTGATCGCGGCGCGGAGCATCTGCTCGATCTGCCCGTGGGTGCGGCCCGACAGCCGCTCGTGCCGCGTCCAGTCCCAGGCCCGAGCCAGCCAGCCCTTTTCCGGCTCGGCGAACGCGCGCGGGCGCACGGGAAAATCGTTCGCGGCGACCCCGGCATAGGCCGCCGTCAGTTCGAGCAGGGTCATCGTCGAGGTGCCGAGGGCGAGGCTCGGGTCGCCCTGCGCAAGCGGCGAGGTCACCCCGAGGTCGCGCGCGGTGGCGATCACCTTTTCGCTCCCGACGGTCTGCAGCAACCGGACCGCCGCGACATTGCTAGACCGGGCGAAGGCGTCCTCGAGCGTAATGCTGTCGGAATACCGGCCGCCGGCGTTCTTGGGGCGATACGATCCGGTCTCGAACGGCCGGTTGTCGATGCGGTCCTGCGGGTCCATCCCTTCGCGCAGCGCGGCGAGCCAGACGAACAGCTTGAAGGTGGAACCCGGCTGGCGGCGCGCCTGAGTTGCGCGGTTGAAGGGCGATTTCGCGTAGTCCTTGCCGCCGATCATCGCGACGACCTCGCCGTTGGGGCGCATCGCGACCAGCGCGACCTGCGCCTTGCCGGGCACGCGCGCCGTCACCCTGCGGGCGATTGCCTGCAACCGCGAATCGAGCGTCGTCGTCAGCGTCTGTCCGCCATACCCCGCCTCGGCGAGGCGGCGACCTTCGGGCAGCGCCCAGTCGGCGAAATAGGTTCCCGTCGGCAGGCTCGGCGCCGGGCGCACATCGAGCCGGGGCGGCCGCATCGCTTTCGCCTCTGCCGGGGTGAGAAAGCCCGCGTCGACCATCGCGTTCTTCACCATCTCCATCCGCTTCGCCGCCCGGTCGTAGTGCCTGGTCGGCGCGAACCGCGACGGCGCCTGCACCAGTCCGGCGAGCATCGCGGCCTGGTCGGGCTTCAACCGTTCGGGCTGCCGGTAGAAGTAGTGCAGGCTGGCTGCGCGCAGCCCGTAGACGTTGTCACCGAAGTACGCGTTCGAAAGATAGCGCCCAAGGATGTCGTCCTTCGACAGCCAGGCTTCGAGCCAGAACGCGATCAGCATCTCGCGCGCCTTGCGGGTAATTGTCTGCTCGGGGGTCAGGAAGGTGAACTTGGCGAGCTGCTGGGTGATCGTCGATCCGCCGCCAACCCCGGTAAAAAGCGCGCGCGCTATCCCGCGCGGGTCGATCCCCCAGTGGTCGTAGAACCGCCGATCCTCGATCGCGAGGAAGGCCTCGACGACATGGTCGGGCAGCTTTTCGACGGCCACCGGCGCGTCGATCACCGCCCCGTTGCGGGCGATCGGCGTGCCGTCGCTGGCAAGCAGCGTCAGCTGCGGCGGGGCGATCGGCTCGAGTGATTTGGACAGCGGCGCGGTGACCGCCAGCCAGGCGACGATCAGGAAGAACACGCCGACGAGCGCGGCGACACCGCGGATGATCCACCACCGCTTGCGCCGTCCGAGCCACGTCGACCGTCCCGCCGGTTCGGCCTGGTCAAGGCGGCGGTCCCAGTCCTCGAACCGATCGGCCACCGGGGGCGCGTCGCCATATGCTCCGTGCAGCGCGAAATAGCCCGCCTGCGGGGCGGTTTCATCGCCGGTTCGGGATCGTCCCCAGAGGTCGCGCAACGCCATCTCAGCTGTATTAGCAGGTCAACACAGCGATGGATAGGCCGTCAAGCCTGAACGCAATCCGAGCGAAGGCGCTCAGTTGCGCCCGACCACGCTTTCGGGCAGGTCCACGCCGAACACGCGCTGGTAATACTCGGCCACCAGCACCCGCTCCGCCTCGTCGCACTTGTTGAGGAAGGTCAGGCGGAAGGCGAAGCCGACATCGCCGAAGATCGCGGCGTTCTGGGCCCAGGTGATCACGGTGCGCGGGCTCATCACGGTCGAGATGTCGCCGCCAATGAAACCCTGGCGGGTCAGGTCGGCGACCTTGACCATGTCGGCCACGACCTTCGGGTCGGCCTGAGGCGCCTTGGAGGTCACGATCTCCTGCTCGGTTTCGGCCGGCAGGTAATTCAGCGCGACCACCATGCTCCAGCGGTCCATCTGGCCCTGGTTGATCGCCTGGGTGCCGTGATAGAGCCCGCTCGTGTCGCCCAGGCCCACGGTGTTCGCGGTGGCGAACAGGCGGAAATGCGGGTCGGGCCGGATCACGCGGTTCTGGTCGAGCAGGGTCAGCTTGCCCTGCTGTTCGAGCACGCGCTGGATCACGAACATCACGTCAGGTCGGCCGGCATCGTATTCGTCGAACACCAGCGCCACCGGATGCTGGAGCGCCCAGGGCAGCAGGCCCTCGCGAAACTCGGTCACCTGCAACCCGTCGCGCAGGACGATCGCGTCGCGCCCGACAAGGTCGATACGGCTGATGTGCGCATCGAGATTGATGCGGATGCACGGCCAGTTGAGCCGGGCGGCCACCTGCTCGATGTGGGTCGACTTGCCGGTGCCGTGATAGCCCTGCACCATGACGCGCCGGTCGAACGCGAAGCCCGCGAGGATGGCAAGCGTGGTGTCCGGGTCGAACACGTAGCTTTCATCGATGTCTGGCACGCGCGGGTCGGCCTTCGAGAACGCCGGAACCTGCCAGTCGACATCGACCCCGAAAACCTCGCGTGCGTTCACGAAGGTGTCGGGCGCGGCAAGGACGGTGCGCTGGGCGGTATCGAGGGCGTCGGTCATGTCGTTCATCGTGCCGCGCGGCCTATACGCGCGCGCGCGGGGTCGCAACGATATTTCCGCTTGGGCGGAACCAAGCAGGAGAAACCTACCACTAGGTAGGGACGCGCCTTGACCCTGTGGATAAAAACCTACTAAGAGGTAGGGAGATGAAAACCTCGCGCGAAGAGCTGCTTGATCTGGGTGAGGAAATCGTGTGCCGCCAAGGCTTTGGTGGCTTCAGTTACGGCGCGCTCGCGGATCGTGCGGGAATCCGCAAGGCGTCGATCCATCATCATTTTCCCTCGAAGTCCGATTTCGGGCGCGCGCTCATGAACCGGTGCGTCCGGCGCGTCGAGCGCGCGTTCGAGGCGCTGGAAACGGATCGGCGGCGCGGCTCGGCCCTGCTCCGCAGCGTCATCCAGACCCGCCGGACCGGATGTGCCCATAGCGGCGCCGTGGACCTCGTCACCGCGATGTCCGCCGACCCGGCGGTAACAGACCCGGCGACGCGCGAGGGCCTTGCAAGCGCACGGGAAACGCTCGTCCGGCACATCGCTCACGCGCTCCAGGTCGGCAGGAGGGACCGCACGATCGCTGTCGCCGGCGACATCGAGGAAGAGGCCCGAGCGGTCTTCGCGCAGATCGCCGGGGCCGAACTCGCCGCGCGGGCCAGCGGCAACGTGGCGGAGTTCGACCGCGCGCTCGCCACGCTCGATCGGCGCATGAGTGCCTACTGACGCGGCCTTTCCCCTGCGCTAGACACGACGCGATGCCGCTGTCGCCCGCCGAATTCCTCCGTCGACGCATTGTCGGCAAGGTGCGCGCGGTCTTCAACGACGTCGCCGCCGGCCAGCGCCCGGTCGAAATCAGCGACGAGGCGCTGTTCCAACGCGATTCGCCGATCCGCATGGTGCACGCCGGCGTCGTGTCGATGATGGTCGGCGGAATCCGCTCGCTGTTGCTGCAGATGCTCCACCCCCACGCTTTGCAGGGCGTGCTCGACCATTCGGACTTCCGCGCCGACATGCACGGGCGGCTGCGCCGCACCGCGCGCTTCATTGCGGAAACGACGTTCGCCCATCGCGATCAGGCGATGGCGGCGATCGAACGGGTCAACCGGATTCACGCGCAGGTCAACGGTACCCTGCCCGATGGCACCGCCTATTCGGCGACCAACCCGCGCACGCTGGCTTGGGTTCATGTAGCCGAAGCGACGAGCTTCCTCGCGGCGCACGTCACTTACGTGCGACCGGGAATGCCGGCTGCCGAGCGGGACGAATACTTTCGCCAGTTCGCCGTGGTCGCGCGGGCGCTTGGCGCGGATCCGGTGCCCGAGACCGAGCGAGCTGCCGCCGCCCTCATCGATGATCTGCGCGCCGATCTCTCGGCCAGCGGGGCTTCGCGCGAGGTGGCTCGGCTGGTCCTCGACCAGCGCCCGCCAGGCACGCCGGTCGCGATCCAGCGGGCGCTCGGCGTGGCGGCAGTCGACCTGTTGCCGCCCTATGCACGCACCATGCTCGGATTGGACCGACCGTCGGCGAGCGCCCTGCCCGCCCGGATCGCCACGCGAACGATGTCGGACGGTCTGCGCTGGGCCTTTCGCCAGCTCTGAACAGGCGAGCAGCCTTGCCCGGTGCCGAAATCTGCCGCACTCTCGGCCAAGGCATCGCGAGCCGCGAGTCGCCGCGGCGACCCGGCTCCCGCGCGGGAGGGCCGGCCCATGTACGTCAACGGTTTCATCGTACCCGTTCCCGAGGACAGCAAGGAAGCGTACCGCGAGGTCGCCGAGAAGTTCTGGCCGATCGCCCGCGATCACGGCTGCATCGGCCACGTCGAGGCGTGGGAGGCCGACGTGAAGGACGGCCAGTGGACCGATTTCCGCAAGGCGGTCGCTCTCGAGCCGGGCGAGAAGGTCGTCTTCAGCTGGATGGTCTGGCCTGACCAGCAGACCGCCGACGAGGCGCATGAGAAGATGATGGCGGACGAACGAATGAAGGAATGGGGGGATGGATCCGACATGCCGTTCGACGGCAAGCGGATGGTCGTCGGCGGGTTCGAGGTGATCGTCGACAACGCCGCCTGATCATTTCCGGCGACCGCCCGCCAACCGAAAGCGCGGCCCGCGTCAGGAGAGCATGGATGCATGACAAGCTGATCACCGTCCTGTGGTTCGATGGCGATGCCGAACGGGCCGCCAGGTTCTATGCCGAGACCTTTCCCGACAGCACGGTCGGGCGCGTGTTCAGGGCACCGTCCGATTTCCCGGGCGGCAGCAAGGGCGATGCGCTGACTGTCGAATTCACCGTGCTCGGCCGTGCGTTTTCCGGGCTCAACGGCGGCGACCTGTTCAAGCCCAACGAAAGCGTGAGCTTCATGGTCGTGACCGAGGACCAGGACGAAACCGACCGCTACTGGAATGCGATACTCGACAACGGCGGGCAGGAAAGTGCGTGCGGCTGGTGCAAGGACAAGTGGGGATTTTCGTGGCAGATCACGCCGCGAACGCTGCTCGATTCGCAGGTCGCAGGAGGCGAAGAAGCCAGGCGCGCGTTCGAAGCGATGATGACGATGGGCAAGATTGACGTCGCCGCAATCGATGCCGCGCGGCGGGGGTGCTGAGCAATTGGCCCGCAAGCTGACCGGGGCTGTCTTCCTCACCCTCGACGGAGTGATGCAGGCTCCCGGGGGTCCGGCCGAGGACACCCAGGGTGGTTTCGACCAAGGCGGCTGGGTGTTCCGCGCCTGGGATCCCGGCATCGAAGAAACGCTCGGCGAGCTGTTTGCGGGCGACTACGACCTGCTGCTCGGGCGTCGCACATATGACATCTTCGCCGCCTACTGGCCCTATGCCGAGGGGGACGCCAAGCCGATGGGCGAGGCGTTCGACCGGGCCCACAAATACGTGCTGACCCGCGGCCGGCAGCCGCTCGAATGGCACAACAGCCACAGGCTCTCGGGCATTGCAGATGTCGCCCGGATCAAGGCGGAAGACGGTGCCGATATCATCATTCAGGGGTCGAGCACGATCTATCCCGACCTGCTCGCGGCAGGCCTTGTCGACGAGCTGATCCTGATGACGTTTCCCGTCATACTTGGCGGCGGAAAGCGAATGTTCGCCAACGGCACGCCGGTCGAAATGCTCGAAATGACGAGCAATCGCGTCACCGACAAGGGAACGGTGATCGCCACCTACAGGCCCGGCGGCGCACTGCCTTCCTACCCGGCGGAGACACCGACACCGGCCAGGAGCGACCGAGAAAAGCTGCGCCAGCAGCGCATGGCGGACGGGACCTGGTGAGCCCCCGCCCTCGCCGACCGACCGTACCGGGCAACGACGCTTACCCACGCGGGGTTTCTCTTCGAAGGCGCCAGGCTGGTACCGGACCGTATGGAGGCAAGCGATGGCCGACTACACATTCTACACCAACCCGATGAGCCGGGGGCAGATCGCCCGCTGGGCGCTGCACGAAGCGGGGGCGGATTACCAACAGGTCCTGGTCGACTGGCAGGACAAGGGCGCACTCCTTCGCGTGAACCCGATGGGCAAGGTGCCCACCCTGGTCCACCACGATGGCGGCCACGACCACGTCGTCACCGAGGCGGCGGCGATCTGCCACTATCTGGCGGAGATGTCGGCCACAGAACTGCTCCCGCGCGACCATGAGAAAGCCGACTATTTCCGCTGGCTGTTCTTCGCCGCAGGACCGCTCGAGCAGGCGGTGGTGGCGAAGAGCATGGGATGGGAGGTGCCCGGCGACCGCGGCGGGATGGTCGGGTTCGGCAGCCTCGAGAGAACGGTCGATGCCCTCGACGGATGGCTGCAGGAGCACGCATTCGTCTGCGGAGACCGGTTCACCATGGCCGATGTCTATGTCGGCAGTCAGGTCGGCTGGGGACTCGCGTTCGGTTCGCTGCCCCGGCGCCCCGCCTTCGAGGCCTACGACAAGCGCCTCGACGAGCGCGCCGCGCGCAGGGCCGGTCGAGCGATCGACGACGAACTCATCGCCGAGGCGCAAGCCAAGGCCTGACGACAGCGGCTAGGCGAGCGCGGTGCTCTTGCGCAGCAGCTGGTAGGCCTCCACCACCCGCGTCAGCCGCATTTCGTGGCTGCGGTCTCCGCCGTTGCGGTCGGGGTGGTAACGCCGGACAAGCTCGGAATAGCGACGGCGCAGCCCGGCGCGGTCGATGTCTGCCGGAAGGTCCATCACTGCCAGCGCGTCGTGTTCGGCGCGGGTGAAGCGGGCGGCGTGCGCCCGTCCCTGCGCACGGCGGCGCAAGTCCGACGCGCGCGCGCCGATCGCGTCGAGCGGATCGTCGAAGTCGGCCCACCGCGGCATCCCGCCAGCACCCGCGTCGGCGCGAAAGGCGCGCCGCGTGCTGGTGTTCGCCCATCCCGCGGCAGGGTGCTGCGCCTCGAGGATTTCCTCCGCGCTCATCCCTTCGAACCAGTCGTAGGCCGCGTTGAATTCGCGCACGTGGTCGAGGCAGAACCACAGGCTTTCGCCCGGCCCGTCGAAGCCGGCGGACCGCGCCCCGGGCGCGCGGAACTGCCCCGGCTCGCCGCAACCGGGCGCCTGGCATTGCTGGATGGAGTCTTCGTGACGCCCGTGGAAACGTGTTGGCCGCATCGGGCCCGAGGTAGGCACCCAGACAGGCATGGACAACCCGCCCCGGACATCCCAAGACTTCCGTCATGGCAGGCCCCTTGCAAAGCGAAATGGAAGCGCTGCTCACCGCAGCCTTTGCCCCCACCCGCCTCGACGTGATCAACGACAGCGCCAAGCACCGCGGTCACGCGGGCGACGACGGAAGCGGCGAATCGCACTTTACCCTCGTGATCGAGAGCGCCGCGTTCGCCGGCAAGTCGCGGCTCGAACGCCAGCGCATGGTCAACGCCGCGCTCGGCGACATTCCCGGCCAGCGGGTCCATGCGCTCGCCATCCGCGCCTTCGCGCCGGGCGATGCCGCGTGAGCGTTATCGACACGATCCAGCCGGTTACGCACGACCTCGGCCAGTTCCAGGTCCGGCGCGTGCTGCCCAGCCGCGGCCGCACGATGATCGGCCCGTTCATCTTCGTCGACGAGTTCGGTCCCGCGCAGCTCGATGTGGGCGGCGGGATGGACGTGCGCCCCCACCCGCACATCAACCTCGCGACGGTCACCTGGCTCTTCGAGGGCGCGATCGACCACCGCGACAGTCTCGGCACCTTGGCGACCATCCGGCCGGGACAGGTCAACCTGATGACCGCCGGTCGCGGGATCGTCCATTCGGAACGCTCGCCGGCGACCGAGCGGGCGGACGGGCCGCGGCTCTACGGGATGCAGACCTGGCTCGCGCTGCCCGACGGTCAGGAGGAGATCGACCCCGCGTTCGAGGCGCAGACCGGCCTGCCCGAGGTCGAGGACGGCGACACGAAGGCGATCGTCATCATGGGCGAGCTGTGGGGCGTTCGCGCGCCCACCACCACCCACGCGGCGACGATCTATGCCGAGATCGCGCTCGCGCCCGGCGGCGTGCTGCCAGTCGACGCCGGGGCCGACGAGCGCGCGGTCATGCTCGTCGGCGGCGAGGCGTCGATCGACGGCATCCCGCTTGCGCCCTACGCATTGACCGTGCTTGCGCCGGGCGCGGCGATGCGGCTGGCGTCCGGCGGCGGAGGACGGGTCATGCTGCTCGGCGGCGAGGCGTTTGCCACCAAGCGTCACGTGTGGTGGAACTTCGTCAGTTCGAGCCGCGAGCGGATCAACGCGGCAAAGGAGGACTGGCGCGCGGGCAGGTTCCCGCTGGTCCCCGGCGACAGCGACGAGTTCATCCCGCTACCCGAAGTCCCCAAGACGGTGAGTTACCCATGAAAAGCCAAGGAAAAGTCGCCTGGATCACCGGCGCATCGAGCGGCATCGGCGCGGCGCTCGCGCGCCAGTGGGCGGCGCGCGGCGGGCACGCGATCCTGTCGGGACGCGACACCGCGCGGTTGCAGGAGGTGGCAGACCAAATCGACGGCGAGACGTTGATCCTTCCCTTCGACGTGCGCGACGATGCCGCGCTCGCCGGCGCGACGGCGCAGGCGATCGCGTGGAAGGGCGGAGTCGATCTCGCGGTCGCCAACGCGGGCATCTCGCAGCGTTCGGCGGCGGTCGAAACCGACATGAAGGTCTATCGCGAGATCATCGAGATCGACCTCGTCGCGCAGATCGCCTTCGCGCAGGGGCTGATCGGCCCGATGACCGAACGCGGCAGCGGGGCGCTGGCGTTCATTTCCTCGATCGCCGGCAAGGTCGGCGTGCCGATGCGCACCGCCTATTCGGCCGCGAAGTTCGGCCTCGCCGGATACGCCGACGCCTTGCGCTCCGAACTGTCGCAGAGCGGGGTCAAGGTGCACACGATCTTCCCCGGGTCGATCCGCACCGACATCAGCCGCAACGCGCTGACCGCCGACGGGAGCGCGCGCGGCACGAGCGACAAGGCGATCGAACTGGGCCTCGACCCCGACGAAGCGGCGGGGCGGATGCTCGACGGGATCGCCGGGGGACAGCGCGAGATCATCGTCGCAAAGGACGCCGAACTCGCGATGGCCGAGGCGCGCAGGGTGCCCGACTGGCTGCTCGACCAGGTCGAGGCGATGGTCGCGCGCGGCTACATGGAGCGGCTGAAGGAAGGATGACACGATGAAGCGCGTGACGCTGGCAAGTGGGATCGAACTCGATTGCGTCGACGAGGGGCCGGAAGGCGCGCCCGCGCTGGTCTTCCTCCACGGCTTTCCCGAAAGCCACCGCACCTGGCGCCACCAGGTCGCGCACCTCAAGGACCGGTACCGCTGCATCGCGCCCGACCAGCGCGGCTATCGGGGCAGCTCCAAACCCCCTCACGTGTCGGACTACACCCCCGACAAGCTGATCGGCGACGTGTTCCAGTTGGCCGACGCGCTCGGCATCGAGCGGTTCACCGTGCTCGGCCACGACTGGGGTGGCGCGATCGCCTGGGGCACCGCCATTGCCGGGCAGATGAACGACCGCGTCACCCGTGCAGTGATCGCCAACGCGCCGCATCCGGCGATCTTCCAGAAGCTGCTCTACCTCAACGAGCACCAGCGCGGATCGAGCCAGTACATGCGCGGCTTTCGCGACACCGCGAACGACGCGCTGGTGCGCGAACAGGGCCTTTACGGCATCCTCGCGCAGGAAATCCGCTGGGACAGCGGCGACACGATGGAGCCGGAGGAACGCGCGCAGCTGCTGAAGGACTGGCAGGACCGCGACGCCGCCTTCGCGATGCTCAACTGGTACCGCGCCAGCCCGATCGACGTCCCCCCGCTCGACGCGCCCTACGCATTGCCCGAGGGCTGGACCCTGCCCCCGCTACCGAACCTGACGATACCCACGCTGGTCCTGTGGGGCATGGACGACCTTGCCCTCCCGCCCGAGAACATCGACGGAATGGCCGAGGTGGTCGACGACCTCACGCTGGTCGAAGTGCCGGGCAGCGGCCATTTCGTGACCTGGGAGGCGCCGGACGCGGTCAATGAAGCGCTCGACGCGTTTCTTGAGCGTACGGAAGGCTGACGAGGATCAGGAACGGCTGGTTTCGGGGTTGCGGGGTCGCAGTCCCGATGACGGCTTTTGGGGTGTATTCTGTTGAAAAACTCCCCTTGCCGAGGGACTAAACCGCTGATTCAATGATCCCGACAGCCGGGAG
>NZ_JAOAMV010000008.1 GCF_025154015.1 Tsuneonella litorea | reverse complement strand
TCGCTGATCTCCCGGCTGTCGGGATCATTGAATCAGCGGTTTAGTCCCTCGGCAAGGGGAGTTTTTCAACAGAATACGCCCTCCTTTCCGCCATTCAACGGGCTGTGCTCTCTCTCCGAGAGCCGTCGTTCGTTAGGCTCACTTTGAATGTTCGGAATTCGCTCCAGCGTCTCTTCTCCCAGTCCGATAGTCTGGGAGAGGAGGATCTGATGCCATTCCCCTGACCTCGACATCTTCGATTTTCTCTCTGACAGGCCCGAGGTCGCGACTGAGTCCGCGAAAGACCGCTTCCCCTTCGATCAGAGAATTTTCGATCGCCGGAATGCCGCTCTTTGCCTGGGAAAGCTTATTCTCAGCGTTCTGTACCCCCTCGCTGAATTGGCGAAGACGTCTTCGCGCGCTGGTGGAAGCGCTTCCGTCCGAAATTCGGCGATCTGCGTCTCGAAGATCAATCGCCCATCCACCGATCCGTTGCCGCAAGTCTGACAATCTTCCTTTTGTTGAGCCCAAATCTTCGTCCCAACCTTCGACATCCGATGCGAGATCGGCCGTCGTGACTCGAAGCCGGGCAAGATCCGAGGTGATCGCTCGCTGCTTTTCTGGTTCCAGTCCTTCGTTCAAAGCGCGGACACTGTTTGCCACGCTCTCGACGGTAGCGGTCGCATTCCCCCCAAAAAGTCCGGTTCCGTCCGAGGGCGGTATGATCTTCCTTCCTGAATTGTCGGCGTATATGCCTTGACGGCCCCTTCGACCCTCGAGCACCAGCGCTGCCTCGCCGGTTATCAGGTTGGTACTGATTGTCGCTTCAAGGCCGTCAACTTTCGCTGCATCAGGATCGAGAGTCAGCACGACGAGAACGTTTCCCGGTCCATTTTCCGCCAGGCGGACCGATGTTACCCGACCCACAGGAACACCCGACAGTGTTACGGTCGACCCCGGCTGAAGGCCTTCCACGGAGCGATCAAACCTGACGAGATATGTTTCCTGATTGGGCGTGGGATCGAGAAGCCACACCGCAAAAGCGATGGTGGCAAGCATCAGAATGCCAACGATCCACCCCACTAAGGAAAAGTTTGCGTTAGTTTCCATCTTGCACGCAAACAGGGATTTTTCCGTCCGGCAGAGGTGCCGAAACATTGAAAGTTCGCGCCCCGCGTGCTCCTAGGGTGTCCGCCACAGTACCTGACCGAGGTTGGCCTTGTGGCGCAATCATTAGGGTCACAGTTTTACAGGGTGAGTTTCGACCAGGAAACGCTGTACTGCGTCGCCGAACGCATCGTTCTCGTCGCCCGCGACCATATGCGACGCACCAGCGATATCGCTGAATTTTGCATGGGGAACCAGTTTCCGGAATTCAGCGGCGCCTTCGGGAGAAACAAGGTCGCTAGATCCACCGCGCACGAGATGGACCGGGAGCGACAGCGCCGACGCAGCCTGAACAAGCTCGGTCGACCCGGCGGAAACGTCGTCGGTAATGGTGCGTCGGCGCGTAACGTTCTCGACGAATGCCGGATCCCAGTGCCAATAATACCGCCCGTCCCGTGCCTTTCGAAGGTAACTCTTCAATCCCGAGGAACTTTGCCGTCTCTCGCGGTGCGGCAGATATGCTGCGATTGAAGCGGAAGCGTGCTCGGGCGATTCGAACCCCTCTCGGGCGTGCTGCGCCATGAAGCCGAGGACCCGCGCGACCCCGTTCGCTTCCATTTGCGGCGTAATGTCTACGAGGGTTAGCGAGGCGAACGTGCCGGGCGCGATCGTGCCCTCGGCCACAAGGCCCGCCAATCCTCCCAGCGACGCACCGATCAGCGCCGGATTGCGCTCGAAACTCTGCGCAACTGCAACGAGATCCCGGCCGAAATCGTGCACATCATAAGCGCCGGTCGGGGACCATGGACTTTCGCCATGCCCTCTGAGATCGAGGGCAATCGCTCGGTATCCGGCCCGGCCCAGGCGAGTGCCGACCTTTCTCCAGGCGCGCCGTGTCTGTCCGCCTCCATGAGCCAGAAGCACAGGGAAACCGTCAGCCGGTCCGAATGTACTTGCGACAAGCGTCAGGCCGTCGGCACCAGGAAGCAACAGGCGATCCTCGTTCACGAGCGCGGCCTCCGGGCAAGAAAAAAGAATGTCAGCGCCGCCAAGGCACAGCCAATGGCTGCAATTATCGATAGGTCTGCCAGGATAGCTGCCGATACGATGAGCGCTGCCGCAATCAGGTCGCTGGAACGCATGGGCGCCGCACCTGACGGCCTTTCCAGTCGCGCAAGATCCTGAGGATCCAACCGGATCGGCAGCTGTCCGCGGCGAGCGATCGACGCCAGGTTCTCGACGATCTCCGGGGTGCCGAGAAGCGCGCGTATCAGCGTCGATGCTGTCCGCCGGGCATTTCCGCGCAGGTTTGCCAGGCTGGCGCGCTCCATCAGCAGTTGTTTGCCGATCGGAGCAAGTTCGGACGTTATGTCGAAGCGCGGGTCAAGACGGCGTACGAACCCCTCGGCGGTGAGCAGCGTGCGCAGCATCAAGGCGAGGTCGCCGGGTAGGGCCAGTTGGTAAGTCCGCAGAAGATCGAATACATCGGCGAAAATGCCAGACAGGTCGATCTGGTCGAGAAGCGTGTTGCGAAACTTGCCGACCAATTGATTAAGCGATGCCTTCAGCGCCTCACGATCGACCGCCGGATTGCCTGCCCACTGAAGGAGAACATCGACCAGATCGTCGATATCTTCTCCGGCGATCGCCAGTGACAGGCGCACCAGTTCGTCCCGCCGCTCTGGCAGCAGAGTGCCTACCGCGCCAAAGTCGATGAACACCAAGGTCCCGTCGGGGCGGATCAGCACATTGCCCGGATGCGGATCGGCGTGGAAGCGACCGTTGAAGATTATCATGCTCAGCACCGCGCGTGAATAGCCGCGCGCGACGGACGTAAAATCCACGCCGGCGTCCCTCAGTGTGGCCAAGTCGGTCGCCGGGATCGCGTCGACCCGCTCCTGGACATTGAGACTGCGCCCGCTCACCTCGTTGTCGAAGTGGGCTGTCTCGATCCCGAACCGTGCAAGATAGCTGCCGATCTCCGCACTCGCGCGTGCTTCAGCGCCCAGATCCATCTCACGATCGAGGCTTTCGGCGAAGAACCGCAACAGCTCATCGGGCCTCTGTCTTTCGACAAGGGGACTGGCGCGTTGTGCCAATCGGGCAATGCGCCGCAGTAAACGCATGTCGGCATCCACGACACTTTCGATTCCCGGTCGCCGGATCTTGACGATGACCGGTACGCCGTCGCTCCGTATTCCTGCGTGCACCTGCGCTATAGAGCCCGCCGCGATCGGCTCCCGATCCAGCTCACGAAAATACTGGCCGGAGTCTTCCCCGAGAGCATGGGTGAGCGGAGCCTCGACACGCTCGAACGGTACACCCGGAACGCGATCGTGCAGCTGCGATAGCGCTGCCGTCCAATCCGGCCCCAAGAGATCGCTTCGCATCGCGAGGATCTGGCCAAGCTTGGTCGCGACTGGTCCCAGTTCGCGCAGTGCCTCGACCAGGGCTTCCGGGCGCGTCGGATGTGCATTGGTTTGAGATCGGCCGGATCCCAACGCGGACACGATGCCGCCCAGCCCGTGACGGCCGAGAATTGCTATGACCTGCGCAAGCCGCTTCCGGTCACTCATGCGCGAAGGCGGCATGTCTGCCATCAGAGAGCATCCCGCCGTACGTTTTCGCTGACCATCTCCAAAAGCGAATGCAAAGTACTCTTCTGTTGCGGCGTCATTCCGCTCCATATTCGCAGGTGGGTCGCGTCTGCGGCCCGTCTGAGGTCAGGGAGTATTTCCTCAACCCGTCTCGTCAGGCCGAGACTCCAAGACCGCCCGTCCGCCGGGTCACGGCGGCGCTCGATAAAGCCTTTCTGGGTCAAGGCGGTGACCGCCAAGCCAATGGTGGCGGATTCGAGTTCGAGACGCCTGGCGATGTCGGTCTGGTTCAGGGCAGGATCTTTGATGAGCTGCGCCAGCACACGCCACTGCGTACGATTGAGGCCAAGCGGCTGTGCCCGGTCATCGAATGCCTTGCGCGCGGCGCGACTGATCTCGTCCATCATGAAGATCGCTCGATCATCGTCGGTGATGACATTGTCGAGTGCGAGAGTGTCCTCGTCTTCCGTCATGAGTGGGTCCTATCGATCAGGAAAAAATAGTAAAGGACTTTCGTATTTTATTTTGACCGCTATATCGCTCGTGCAACGGGCCAAACGATGGCGAGGAGCGAAATTACCATGGCGGACGAGACAGCAGGCGATAGCGATCAAGGCGAACGTCCGAAGGGGTTGTCCAGTCCGCGGGTCCGGCTTGGTCTGCTGATCGCCGTCATTCTGGTCCTGCTCGCCGGGGGCTACTGGTATTACAATCATCAGACGTACGGCCGATTCCAGCAGTCCACCGACAACGCTTATATCGCCGCCGACAGCGTCATCATCTCCCCCAAAATTGCCGGCTATGTCGAGCGCGTACTGGTGACTGAGAATCAAACGGTTGCGTCGGGCGATGCACTTGTGCAGCTGGACGTGCGGGATTATCGCGCCCAGACGAACCAGGTCGAAGCCCAGATCGCGGCGTCGCTCGCCGGAGCTGATACGGTTCGCGCACAACAGCGAGAGCAGGATGCGGCTATCGAGCAGGCCCGTGCCCAACTTGCCGCGGCATCTGCGCAGGCCGGTCTGGCTGCGGAGCAGGTTGCGCGTTATCGCCCCCTTGCCGCTTCCGGAGCGGAGCCGCGCGAAAGGCTCGACCAGCTGCAGGCCCAGGCCAGAGAAGCGCAAGCCCAGGTCGCGGCGGCGCGCGCCGCGCTCACGGCTGCACAGCGGCGGCAAGGCACGCTGGGCGAACAGATAGACCAAGCCAATTCGCAAGCCAACGCAGCTCGTGCGCAGCTTGAGGCGGCCCGCCTGAACCTGTCGTCGACCACGCTCAGGGCGAGCATTTCCGGGCGGGTGGGTGACCTCACGGTCCGGCCCGGACAATTTGTCCAGCCCGGCCAGCGCCTGATGAGCGTGGTTCCCACCGACCGTCTTTATGTGACGGCGAATTTTAAGGAAACGCAGCTCGGCCTCGTCCGCCCCGGGCAACCCGTCACCCTGGAAATCGACGCGCTGCCCGATCTCGAGTTATCGGGGAGAGTGGAAAGCATCGCCCCCGGGACCGGGGCGGAATTCTCGATCCTGCCTCCGCAAAACGCGACGGGCAATTTCACCAAGATCGTTCAGCGCGTCCCGGTCCGCATATCCATTCAGGCTTCTTCCGAAGTCCTGCGTCTGCTGGTGCCGGGCATGTCCGTTGTCGCCAGCGTTGATACCCGCGGCGCCAGAGACGAACTCGATTCGATCCGCAACGCGGCCAGAGACTGACCGATGGCAGGTGCCTCTGCTGCGGTTGCTCCGCCGGTCGAGAAGGCCGATGCCACGGCCTGGATCGCCGTAGCCGCCGGTGCACTCGGCGCGATGCTGGCAACGCTCGACATCTCGATCGTCAATTCCGCGCTGCCGACGATACAGGGAGAAATCGGCGCGACCGGAACCGAGGGCACGTGGATTGCGACAGCTTTCCTTGTAGCCGAAATCATCATCATCCCTCTGAGTGCATGGCTGGAAAGACTGCTCGGCCTTCGAACTCTGCTCATCGTCGCCGTTTCCGCCTTTACGGCCTTTTCGGTGTTGTGCGGCATTGCCACCGATTTGACGACCATGATCATCGGCCGCACCGGTCAAGGATTCATGGGAGGCGCGCTGATTCCCACCGCCATGACCATCGTGGCGAAGCGGCTGCCTCCATCGCAGCAACCCATCGGAATGGCGCTGTTCGGGATGACGGTGGTCCTTGGTCCGGTCATGGGGCCGCTCGTCGGGGGCTGGCTTACGGAGAACCTGAGCTGGCACTACGCTTTCTTCGTCAACGTGCCCGTCTGCGCCTTGCTCCTGGCTCTGCTCTTCATCGGGCTGCCCCACGAAAAACCTGACTGGGTCTACCTGCGCGAGGCGGATTGGGCAGGCATCGTGGGTATGATCCTTGGCCTTGGCGGGCTGACCGTCGTTCTGGAAGAAGGTCACCGTGAGGAATGGTTCGAATCCACACTGATCGTGCAGCTCACGTTGATGACGATCGTCGGCTTCGCGCTTCTGACTTACGGACAGCTGTATGCACGCAAGCCAGTGCTCAAATTGCGCCTGATGCTCAGCAGGCAGTTTGCCAGCGTCGTGGTCATGGCGCTGGCACTCGGCATGGTCATGTATGGCTCGACCTACGTGATCCCGCAATTTCTTGCGATAATCTCCGACTACAATGCCTTGCAGACTGGGTTCGTAATCTTCTGGATGGGTGTTCCGGCCTTCCTGCTGATGCCTGTGCTGCCCTTCATGATACGAAGGATTCACATCCGGATTGCGGTCGGCGTGGGCATGTTCATCATGGCGCTAAGCTGCTTCGTCAGCATCAATCTGACAGCGGCATCGGGAGGTGGAGTGTTCACCGAAAGCCAATTCCTGCGAGGCATCGGCATGATCCTCACGATGATGTTCCTCAATCAGGCGACGGTAGCTTCGGTTGCCAAGGAGGATGCCGGCGATGCTTCCGGGATTTTCAACGCTGCGCGAAACCTCGGCGGTTCGTTCGCGCTCGCGGGGCTTGCCTCGTTCCAGGATCAGCGCCTGTGGCATCATAGTCGGCGCATGGAAGAAACCCTCAACGCCAACAGCCCCCGGCTACAGGAATACCTGGACGGCATGACGGCGTCGCTGGGCAGCCCACAGGCCGCGCTGGAGATGCTTTCCGGCATCATTCAGCGCGATGCGTTCGTAATGACCTACAACGATGTGTTTTTCGCCATGGGCGCGATTACCCTGGCCACGGTGCCGCTGGTACTGTTCCTCAAGCCTCTCCCGAAGAACGTATCCCTTTCGATGCACTGAGAACTCTATGCGCAAGACCCTAACTCTCCTCGCTCCCATGGCGCTCCTCACGGGTTGCATGTCCGGTCCCGACTATGCCGGTCCCCCGCAACCTGCGACCGCCGCAAGCGACGCGTTCGCACGGGCCGGCCCCGAAATCGATCCGTCAGCGCCGATTGCCGGCGACTGGTGGACGCTGCTCGGCGATCCGGTCCTCAATGATCTGGAAGCACGCGCGCTGGCCGGCAATCCGGGCGTGGCCGCGGCGCGCGCTCGCATCGAACAGGCAAGGGCTTCTGTCCGCCAGGAGCGCGCCAACCGGCTGCCCGCCGTGGCTGCGCAGGCGACTGCGATCCAGGCGAAGATTCCAGGTCTGGATATCGGCAGCGGCCCGCCCGCGGGATCGCCCGGCGCTCCTGCAGACACCGAAGAGCAGGACAGCCTCAGCGTTTACAACGTCGGGCTCAATGCAAACTGGGAGATCGATTTCGCAGGGGGGCAGGCACGGCGTGTCGAGATGGTCAACGCTCAGGCTGCGGCCTCGGTGGCGAACGCCGAGGATTCGAAAGTTCAGCTCGCCGCTGAAGTCGCGCGGGCTTATGTGAGCCTGCGGGAAGCGCAGGGGCGGCTCGAGCTCGTCCAGCGCGAGCGTGAGTTGCAGCAGCAAACTCTCGAATTGACCTATCAGCGCTATACGCAGGGCGCTCTCGCGCTATTCCCGGTCGGCAACGCGAACGCCGAGCTCGAATTGCTCAACTCGCAGATCGCGGAAGCGCAAGCGGACATCGATGTGTTCAAGGACACGCTCGCGGTGCTTACGGGCGAAGCGCCCGGAGCACTCGACGGGCTCCTGACGGCTCAGGCCGAAATTCCGCTTCCCCCCGAACGGGTCGCGGTGGGTGATCCCGCCGCGCTGATAGCGCGGCGGCCGGATGTTCGTGCCGCGGAACGAACGCTCGCGGCGGCGAATGCGCGCATCGGAGTGGCGGAGGCCGCTCGCTTCCCCAAGCTTTCATTCATGGGCATACTCGGTTTGGGCGGATCGCAGCCGGATGACATCTTTGATCTCGGCAATCTGTCAGCGATCGCCTTGCCGAGGCTACAGTGGAACCTGCTTGATTTCGGCCGCACGGCAGCATCGATCGATCAGGCCGAGAGTGCGCGCGACGAGGCCGAAGCACGCTATGTTGAAGTGGTCCTCGGCGCACTGCGCGATGCCGAACAATCGCTTGCCCGGTTCGGGCAGCAACGAGCCAACGTAGCCGCGCTGGCGCAAATCAGTCGACAGGCCGACACGGCTGCGGAGCTTAACGAGCAACGCCGCGCAGCGGGGGTAATCTCGCAGGGCGAGCTCAACACTTCGATCCGCCAGCGCGAACAGGCCAGAGCAAATCTCGATCGGGCGATCGCCGCCATGACAAATGGCTGGATCGCGATCCAGAAGTCCTTGGGACTGGGATGGGCCAATTTGCCTGCAGGCCAGACCACGGTGGTTGAGTCGGCCACAGTCGATCGAGATAGGGCTGGGCGATCGAACTCAAATTGAGTTCGTCGGTTTGCTTTGGTAGATCTCGGGCGCGCGGTTTCCAAGCCTAGCTGCGGCGAATAGTTATGCTGGTGGTGATGGCGCATTCATCCGATCGTAACGACTGCTATCTGTCTACCTCTTGAGTTGGCTCTCGACCCAAGCAATTATGTCTTCCTCCCCCCATGCGACCGCATAGCCACCCAACTGCACCGGCTTTGGAAACTTACCCTCGCTCATCCAGCGATAGATCGTCGAACGGCCGAGGCCGACACGGTGCTGTACTTCGGGCAGACGAATGAGACGGGTGACCCGGCGGGTTTCGGTCGCTCCCTTGTCGATCTCCTCACCCACGATGGCCTCCTTCGACACCGGCAAAGACATCGCCAAGCAGCGCATCCTTGCGTTCGAGCTCATCGATGTGATCGGAAAGCAGGCGGGCGACACGATGCGCGGTGCCCTTGGCCCAACGCGGCTTCACGTCGTGGACCTGGTTACCCAGGACACGCTCGAGAGCCGAGGGCAGCTCACCGGAAAAGTCCTCGAAGAATTGCGCGAGGTCAGATTGCAGCCACGCGATTGCGTGATCGCCGCTACTGACCAGAAACAGGAGCAAGTGCGCGTGCGGCGCGACGCCGCTTGCGGCGAGAATGCGCAAGGTTTCGCCGAGGCTGGCCGAGCGTTCGCCGGCAAGGACGCGGCGCAGGGCATCCTTATGGATCTGCGCGTCACGCGCGATATCGCAGCGGGCACGGCCGCTGGCTTCGACAGCGGCCAGAAGAAGCCGGGCGAGGTCCGCGCGAACCTGTTGTTCGGCAAAGAGCGCCATGTTGGTCATCGACGAATCCTTATCTCTAGAAGTGATCGACTCACCGGCTAACCGCTAAGGAAGCCTGTAGGAAAACGAAAAGAACATTAAGAGAACATAGAGGAAGGAACGAATCACCTTCCTTCGACGATTCGCGCGAATTCCGGCCGCCGGCGCGCGTATCGAGGCTCGCTTCGCGCAGAAGCCGGCACAGTCGGCGCTGCTCCGCGATCAGCCTGCGCGGATCCCGTCCATCACACCTTCCGATGTCGCATTTCGCTTGGTCGGTAGCCCCAAAATCCAATTCCCGATTTCCTACAGCCCGGCTCCGGGGAGAGGAAAGAACATACAGCGAACGCATCGCTGGCTGATGTTCAATCCCTCGAAAGGTTCCATCCATGACCACCAAGACTGCCCTTCCGGCCCAGCAGCGCACGCCCAATCGGGCCCGTGGCCGCGACTACATTCTTCCTGCCTGCGTGGCGCTGGCCTGCGCCGGTGCCGCCTTCGCCGGCGCCGACACCACCTTTGATCCCGCGCTCACCAAGTTCACCGACTTCCTCGAAGGCTCGGGCGGCAAGATCATCACCGTGCTCAGCCTTGCAGGCGGTCTGATCGGTCTCGCCTCCGGACGCTTCTCGCTCGGCCAGGTCGCCGTGCCGGTCGGCGTCGGGATCGGTGTCGGCACCGGCGTTCCGATCGTCACCTCGGTCGTGACCGCGGTCATCTGATCAGCGGATCCGGTCACGACAGGAGGGCGGCATCATGGCTGACAGGTACCTCGTTCCACGGCGGCTCGACGACCCGGAGCTCATCGGCTTCTGGACCATCGACGAGTTTGCAGGGATTCTCATTCCCTTCGCCTGGGGCATCCTCTCGCAGCATATCTTTATCGGTATCGGCCTGGCCGCCGGGGCCTGGCTTGCCTTGCGGAAGGCAAAGGCACGCGGCGCCGGTTCGGCACTGGTGCATGCTGCGTACTGGTACCTGCCCGGGAGCTTTCTCGGGCTGAAAGCCACGCCGCCCTCCCACTGCCGCCTGTTGGCGGGCTGAGGGAGGCGACCCATGCGAGCAGAAATCGCGCACGAACAGGCGCAGACTTACCTTCGGCAACGCAATCGCTTTGCCGTGCTGGCAGGCGTCCTTGGCCTCACCACGCTGGTCAGCCTTGGCGCCGCCGTGACCCGCGACGAGCAGCTTGTGCTGGTGCCGATCACTGCCGAGCGGATCACCGTTTCGAGCGGCGGGATCGACGCGCCCTATCTCGAGCTCGTCACCCGCGACACGGCGCTGATGCTCCTCAACCGGGCACCCGAAAGCCTCGACTACTGGATGGCGAACATTCTGAAGCTCGCCGATCCCGCCGCGCACGGCCGCCTCAAGGCCGAGCTCGTCCAAATCGTCGAGGAACAGCGCGGCTCGGACATCAGCCAGGCCTTCGTGATCGCGGAAATGCATCTCGATCCCAAGGCCCTGACCTCGACCGTCACCGGCACGCTCAAGACCTTCGTCGGCGCGCAGGTGATCGCGAGCCAGCGCCGCTCTTTCCGTTTCCGCTGGTCGAAGCGTGGCCTCAGCCTCGCGCTCGCCGGCTTCGAGCAACTTCCCACCGACAAGGAGGAAACCGGCCAATGAGCCTTCTCCCATCTCCCCTCGCTGCTGCGCTTGCCGGAACCGGCCTTGCCTGTTTCGCGATTGGCGCGACAAGGCGTCCCGATCCCGGGCTCAAGCTGACCGGCCTCGCCGTGCTTGTCTTCGCGCTCGCGCCGGTCCCGGCGCATGCCGACCAGTTCGTCGAAGCGGCCGACAACGCGACCATCGACTGCGAACTCGCCCGCGGCGAACTCACCCGGATCGCGCTCATCGATGACGGCTTTGCCAATGTCTCGAAGATCGCGAGCGGCTTTCCCTACAACGACTTCCAGGTGACGCATGAGCCGGTGCGCGGAGACATCTATATCTCCGTGCCTCCGCAGTTTGCCGCTGCCCGGGTCAGCTTCTTTGCGACCAGCAAGGCGGGCTACGTCTACAAGTTCGCCTGCCGCCTTAGCGGCGAGGAAGCGACCCAGCTTTTCATTACCAATCCGGCGCTGGCTAAAGCCGCGGCTACCGAATGGGAAACCGAGACCGGGCCCGAGGACGCCGCGATCCGCCTGATAGAGGCGATGGCAAGCGATGCCGTCCTGCCCGGCTTCACTGCCCGCGCCCAACTTTCGGCTCCACGCCGTACCGGCGGGATCGAGGTCCAGCTGGTCGCCGAATACCAGGGCGATGAACTCACCGGACAGCGCTTCCTCGTACGCAACCTCGGCCAGGAGAGCCTTGCGCTTGGCTCCGAGCGCGAAGGTCCCGCAGGCGCGCTCGCCTTCGCCTATGGCCGCGATGCACTCGCTCCCGGTGAAGCGACCAGTGCCTTCCTTGTCTTTGCCAAGGGAGGGCTCGACTGATGTCCGAGGCAACACAGAAGGACGCCGAAAAGAGGCCTCTGCCGGGCTCGCCGGAAGCGCGCGAGAGCGGACGGCGCAACCTCAATTCGCAGATCGCGCAGCGCCAGAAGATGCTGCTCGCCGGGATCGGGGCCATCGCGCTCATCGGCGGCGGGATGTTCATTTTCGGCGGCGACGGCGACGAGGGCGGCACCGATGCCAATGGTGCGGCGACAATCGACACCGGCGGCCTCGTCAATCGCAACCTGTCGCAGCGCGAGTTCGTCGCGAGCTACGGCAACCGGCTCGATGCACAGGGCCGCGCGATCAAGGATCTGCAGCAGGCCCAGCTGCCACGCCCCGAGATCGAGCAGGAGCTCGAAGCCTTGCGCAGCGAGAACGCGCAGATGCGCTCCGACGGCCAGGCGGCGATCAACGCGATTTCGGCCGAGAACGCCAATCTGCGGTCACAACTGAGCGACGCTGCGAAGGCAACTGCAACCGCTCCACCCTTGCCGCCGCCACCGGCCTATGGTCCCGGCGTCGGCATCGGCGTCAGCACCGGCGGGGCTGTCCAGCCACCGCAAGGAGTGCCGGAAGCGCAGGGCGACCAGCTCAGCCTGATGAGTTTCAGCACGGAGGCAGGCAAGGACGGCAAGCCGCGTGCGGCTGAGACTGCGCCAGCCTTGTTGCTGGAAGCGAGCCGCGATTACCTGCCGCCCAATAGCTACGCACCGGCAACGGTCATCGTGGGTGTCGATGCCTCGACCGGCGTTGCCAGCCAGAGCGATCCGCTTCCCGTGGTGCTCCGGATCACCGGACCGGCCCGCTCGGTGATGCGCGGCAACAAGCTGCTCACCACCGACATTACCGGCTGCCTCGTCAATGGCGCGGCGCGCGGCGATCTCTCGGCCGAGAAGGTCTACGTCAAGCTGGTGCGCATGACCTGCGCGCAGCCCGGTGGCCGCTTCGCAGTGAGCGAGGTCAAGGGGTTCATCTCCTTCGCCGGAAAGTCGGGCGTGCGCGGCCGCGTGGTCAGCCGCGAAGGCAGCCTGGTCAGCCAGGCACTGCTGGCCGGGATCGTTGGCGGCTTCGGTCGCGGATTTTCCGCCAACGCCAACGGCATCTTCACCGGTCAGGTCGGCGCCAACGGTCAGCGCGAAGCGCTGTCGCCGACCGACATCCTCGCCGGTGGCTTCGGGCAGGGTGCCGGCGAAGCCGCCGACACCGTCAGCCGATATCTCATCGAACGCGCCGAACAATACCAACCCGTCGTCGAGATGCCGACCGGCATCGAGGTCGAGATCGTCTTTCTCGACGGCGTCCACGTCAGGAGCCCCTCCAAATGAACTACAATAACCACCGGCCGGGCCTGAAGGCCCGCGCCGCCCACCTTGCCATCCACATGTCTCTGGCCCTTTCGAGCGCCGCCGCCGTGCTGACGCTCGGCGTCTCGGCCGTCACCGCAATGCCTGCGAACGCCGCGGGGATGGCGAGCGATGTCGCGCAGGCACTAAAGCTGCGGCTGCCCAAGACCCCGATCGATGCGATCAGCTGCGACACGCTCGGGCCCTGGTGCGAAGTCGTCTCGGGCGACACGCTGTTCTACATCGACGAGACCGCCCGCTATCTCTTCGTGGGCCGTCTCTACGACATGGAAGAGCGGCGCGACGTGACCGCCGCCCGGCTGCTCGAACTCAATCCCGACCTGCTTGCGGCCGGTGCGGCGCGTGTAGCCAGCGACGCGCCAGCGGGACGCGACGAAGCGCCGGTCCAGGCGGGTGCCAGCCATGTCGACCTCTCCTCGCTTCCGGCTGCGGGCGCGATCCACTGGGGCAACCCCAAGGGTGAACGCCTGGTCGTCTTCTCGGACTTCCAGTGCGGCTACTGCCAGCGCCTGACCGCCGAACTCGTCAAGGCAAAGGTTATGATCGAAGAGCGACCGATCTCGATCTTCGGCGCGGCAAGCCGCAAGATTTCCGAGGCGGTGCTGTGCGCCAAGGATCCGGCAAAAGCGCTCCATGCGGCCTATGCCGGGCAGGCTCCGGCGAGTGCCAAGACCTGCAAGGACGCCAAGGCGCTCGATGCCAATGAGGCCTTCGCGAAGGCCAACGGGTTTGCCGGAACTCCGGTCATCGTGCGCGCCCGCGATGGGGCGGTGCTGCATGGCTACCGCGATGCCGCGGCGATCCGCCGCTTCGTCGCCGAGGGCAAGGGAGAGGCACAATGAGCCGACTTCCGATCCTTCGCGCCGTGGTGCTCGCCGCGCCGCTCCTCCTGGCCAGTGGCTGCGCCAGCCTCGGCGGCAACGTCAAAGGCAGTTTCGCCTGCCGCGCTCCCGAAGGAACCTGCGCGCCGACCTCCGCGATCGATGCCGGGGCGACCGGTATCGAAAAGGCTGACACGTCTCACGCGCATCGGACGGTGACCCCGACCGGAGAAGCGGTTCGCCGCCTGCAAGTCGTTCTGACGCCCTACCGTGACGCGGCGGGCCGCGACCATGAGGCGCGGGTCGTTCACCTGACGCTGCCCGAACAGGCAGGGACAGGCTGGCGCGCGCCGCAGGGCCGCCGCGAAGTCCTGCGCTCGCTGGCATCGAGCATTGCCGCGACACGCGAAGGCAACCTCGCAACCGATTTCCAACCGCCAAAAATCCAAGAGGCAGACACATTGCCGGAACAGCTGTTCATCCCCTCGCAGCCCGTTCCGGCGATGCCCGGCGCTGACGCGCCGGAACCCGGGGGACCTGGCTCGTTTTCCCCTCCCCGCGAGCCGGTCCCCCACCCTGAAACACCTGAAGGAGAGAGCCGGTGACGCTATCCCTTTCTGCCGCGCGCGACGCGCTCTCGCGGGGCCTGTTTGCCGACACGGCCCGTCCTGAAAAGCCGCAGGCGCATTTCGGGCTCGACATGCTCTCGGACTGGCTGCCCTACCGGGTCTATGACGAGGGGGCGAAGCTCTACCGCAACGCCCGCTCGAAGGGCTTCGTGCTCGAAGTCACCCCGCTGATCGGGGCCGACGAACGGACCGGCGAGATCCTCGGGCAGTTCTTCTCCGAAGGCCTGCCGCAGGGCGCCTGCCTCCAGGTCCTGAACTTTGCATCGCCGCGGATCGGCAGCGTGGTCGGCCCCTGGTTCGCTCCGCGCTATGAGCAGGGCGGGATCTACGAGGCCATCGCGAGGGCGCGCACCAAACGCCTTTACGATCTCGTCTGGAATTCGGGCTCGGCGCATGCGCCCTTCCATGCCCGCAACGTCCGGCTGATCGTCTCGCTCGGCGTGCCGGTGCCGGGCAGCGTGACCGACGCGGAACTCTCCGAATGCCGCGAAGGGCTGATGGGCATGCTCCATTCGCTCGGACTGCACACGCAAGAGCTGCGTCCGGGCGGATTGCTGGCGCTGATCGACGAGCTGACCTCGCCGACCACCGCGCACGAGACCGATATCCATGCGTGGAACCCGCACGATACGCTCGACGTCCAGGCCATCCGCCGCGACATCGAGCTCGAGGTCGGCGACGATCGCCTGATCCTCAGGACCGAGCGCTTCCGCGAGACCGGCCGCGACGAAGAGGGCAATCCCGAAGTCGGCGAATGCTATCCCGACCATTTCGACGTGCGGCATTATGCCGTGCGCTCTACGCCTGAGCGCTGGGCGCCCTGGGAATGCGCGCGGCTCATCGGCGACATGTTCACCGACAAGCTGCGCTTCCCCTGTCCGACGGCGACCATGCTCTGCCTGGTCTACCCCGACCAGGAAGCCGCATCGGCGCGCGCGGGCTTCAAATTCATGCGCACGACCAGTCTCAGCCAGACCAAGAGCGCGCGTTTCTTGCCCAAGCTCGCCGAACAGTCGGCCGAATGGCGCCACGTCCAGGCCGAACTCCAGGCCGGCAAGAAGCTCGTGAAGCTGTTCTACGGACTCACCAGCATCTCGCCGCTCGGCCAGGGCGATGCGCACGAGCGCATCATCAAGGCGATCTACAAGGCAGCGGGCTGGGATCTTGCCGACGAGCGCTTCCTCCAGCTGCAGGGCCTCGTTGCTGCCTTTCCCCTGAGCCTTGCCGATGGCCTCGCCGACGACATGGCGCGGTTGAAGCGTCTCAAGACCATGCTCTCGACGACCGCAGCGCATATCGCGCCGATGCAGGGCGAATATCTCGGCGGCGTGATCCCGCACCTCCTGCTCGTCGGCAGGCGCGGCCAGCCCTTCTGGTGGTCGCCGTTCGAAAACACTGCCGGAAACCACAATATCGCGATCTGCGGCAAGTCGGGCTCGGGCAAGTCGGTGCTGCTGCAGGAGCTCTGCGCCGCCCTGCGCGGCGCAGGCGCCAAGGTCGTGGTGATCGACGACGGGCGCAGCTTCGAGCATTCGGTCAAGCTGCAGGGCGGACGCTTCGTCGAGTTCACGCTCGCCTCGGGCTTTTCGCTCAACCCTTTCTCGATGGTCGACGATGCCCGTGCGCACGAAGACGAGGATTACCGCCTCGACTGCTTTGCCATGATCAAGGCGATTGTCGGCCAGATGGCGCGTCCGGGCACCGCGCCGAGCGACACCGAACGCGGACTGATCGACCGGGCCGTGACCGCGACCTGGGAGGCCCTCGGAAGCGGCGCATCGGTCGACGATGTCGCGCATGCGCTTCATGGATCGGAAAGCGAGGCGGGCCGCGATCTCGCCACCGCGATCGCGCCTTTCTGCCGCGGCGGCAGCTACGGCGGGTTCTTTGCAGGCAAGGCGAGCTTCGCGCTCGACGATGATTTCACCGTCTTCGAGATGAGCGACCTTGCAAGCCGCGAGGAACTGAGGAGCGTTGTCCTCTCGGCGATCATGTTCATGACCAGCCAGGCGATGACGCGCTCATCGCGGGCGACCAAGAAGCTGCTGCTGATCGACGAGGCCTGGGCCATGCTCAAGGGCGGCTCGATGGGCGAGTTCGTCGAGACCTATGCCCGCACGGCGCGCAAATATGGCGGCGCGCTCGCCACCGCGACGCAGTCCCTCAATGACTATTACAAGTCCGACGGCGCGCGGGCCGCGCTCGAGAACAGCGACTGGATGCTGGTGCTCCAGCAGAAGGCCGAGACGATCGCCGATTTCAGGGCGAACGCGCGGCTCGACATGGACGACCGAACCGAAACGCTGATCCGCAGCCTCAAGCGTTCGGGCACCGAGTACAGCGAGGTCTTCATCAAGGGCCCCGAGACCGAGGCGGTCGGCCGGCTCGTGCTCGATCCATTCTCGGCGACGATCTACTCCTCCGATCCCGACACCTATGCCGCGATCCAGGACTGCGAGCGGCGTGGGCACAGCCTCGCCGGTGCCATCCGGATCGTGGCGGGAGGCGGACAATGATGGTCTCGCATCTCGCCGACCGGACCCCTCCGGCCAATCTCGGCAGCCTGCTGCCATTCCTGCAAGGGAGCTGCTTCGTCCTCATCGAGACAGTGCGCTTTGCCGCGACCTCGCTGCTGATCGTGCTGGGAATGCCGCTCGCGCTGTTCCTGTTCGTTGCGGGCTGGGACCTTGGCGCCCTCTTCACCCAGCTCGCCAATCTGTCGGACCGCTACCTCGAAGCCGACGGCCTGCGCCGCAGCCTGTTCAGCCAGGACCTCAAGGGCTGCTTCCTCGTCCTGGCGGGCGCGGTGACGCTGTTTCGCATGCCGCGCTTCCTGAAGCGGCTCGCGGCCGATCTCGACAACCATCCGGCCCGGGAGGCAAACCGTGACTGATACGCGCAGATTACCATCCTTCAATCGCCCGCTGGTGCTCAGAATTCTGGGCGTGCTCGCGCTTGTGGTCGCACTGCTCTGGGCAGCCTGGGTCAGCCGCGAGCTGTCCGAGCCGCGTCAGCAGATCGTCACCGTCCGGCTTGCCGAAACCATCGCGGCTTTCGTCGATGCCGAAGCGCGCGGAGCACAGGATCCCGAAGCCAGTCAGGCGCGCGTACTCGCTTTCCTCCACGCGTCCGAGCGCGCCGTTGCGGAAATGGGAACCGATGGCCGCGTGGTGCTGGTCGGCGAAGCGGTGCTCGCGGGCGATGCCCCCGATGCTACCGATGAACTGCGCGCACGGATCGCCCGCCAGCTTGGCCAGGGAGGGGGTCAGTGACGCACTTTGCTTCTCGTCTTGTCCGCACGATCAAACGACCGCTTGTCCTGACCGGCCTGGTGCTGCTGCCGCTCGGATGGGGCGCGGTCGACGCCTTCGCAAAAGACCATGGCTTCCTCATCAATGCCAGCCCGAGCCTGCCCAACTGGGCATTCTGGCTCGACAAGCATGCGCGGATCGAACGCGGCAGCCTGATCTTCTTCGAGCCGCCGGCAAGCAGGCTCGTCGAAGTGCATTTCGGGAACGGCGCGCAGCTCTTCGGCAAACGGGTGCTGGGCGTGCCGGGCGATGTCGTGAGCCACCGCGGTCACGAGGTCTTCATCAACGGTCGCAAGGTCGCCGCGCGGCTCAATGAGACCCGTCTCGGCATTGCGCTTCACAAAGGCCCCGAAGGACCGATCCCCGACGGCTGCTTCTACACCGGCACCAGCCATCCCCGCGGCCTCGACAGCCGCTACGCCGAGATCGGTTTCGTCTGCCGCGGCCAGATCCTCGGCAGCGGGAGGGCGATCCTGTGAGCAAGCTCATCCTCCCCGCAGCCCTGCTTGCAGTGCTGCTCTGCCCTGCCGAGGTACTGGCGCGCGACTATGGCCAGCGCGGCACGGTGTTTCCCGTGATCGAGCGCGACCTCCTCGAACAAATCCATTCGCGCCTGACGCAGATGGAACGTTCGGGCGAGACCGCACGGCTCAATGAAGACCTGAAGCGCCGCACGATCGCGCGGGTGAACCGGCCCGACCCTGTCGCCGGGATCGTCCGGGCGAGCGAAGCCCGGCGCTGGCACTTCGATCCGACGATCACGCTCGCTGCCGATATCCGCGGGGCAAAAGGCGAGCTGATCCATGCCGCTGGCACGAGGGTCAATCCGCTCGACAGCGTCGGCCTTCGCGCCGATCTCCTGTTCCTCGACGGCGACGATCCCGACCAGCTCGCCTGGGCGCTCAAGCAGGACGCCAATGCCAAGCTGATCCTGGTGAAGGGCGCGCCGCTCGAGCTGATGAAGGCCCGCCAGCGCCGCTTCTATTTCGACCAGGGCGGCAAGCTCACGGAAAGGTTCGGGATCAGGTCGGTGCCCGCACGCGTGCGCCAGCAGGGCCGCCTGCTCGAGGTCAGCGAAATCGCGCTGCCACCGAAAAGGAGGGCAGCCCAATGACCCGCTTGCGAAAACTGGCGCTCATGCTGGCCGCCATTCTTGGTCTCGCCACCGCAACACCTGCGATGGCCGATGCCGGTCCGGGACGCTGCACCGGGAGTTTCGTCAACCCGATCACCGACATCTGCTGGTCGTGTCTGTTCCCGATCTCGATCGGCGGGCTGGACATCTGGCCGTCGAGCCGCCCCGATCCCGATAACCCCGATCTG
Organism: Tsuneonella litorea; assembly: GCF_025154015.1. Classification (GTDB taxonomy): domain Bacteria; phylum Pseudomonadota; class Alphaproteobacteria; order Sphingomonadales; family Sphingomonadaceae; genus Tsuneonella; species Tsuneonella litorea. The sequence goes on along the minus strand of NZ_JAOAMV010000008.1, from coordinate 94,820 downwards.
CCGGTTTGCCTGTGCGGTCTGAGGCCCGGGATCGCGATGGGCTTTTGGGAGCCGGTGCGGCTTGCCGATGTCAGCATGAAGCCGTGGTGCTTCGTGAACCTCGGCGGCATGAAACTCGATCCGGGCTTCGATATCGGCTTTCGCTCGATCTCGGGTCCTTCGGCGGTGGGCGGCGCGAGCCAGTATTATTCGAGCTGGCATGTCCACTGGTATGCCTATCCGCTGATCTACTGGATGGAGATCGTCGCCGATTTCCTGTGCCTGGAATCGGGCTCGATCGACATCCTCTACATCTCCGAGATCGATCCGCTATGGCAGGATTCCGAGCTCACGGCGATCATCAACCCCGAGGCCGTGCTCTTCGCCAACCCGTTGGCGCTCGCCGCCTGTGCGGCAGACTGTGTCGCCTCGACCGCGAAGCTGCCGATCGACGAGATGTTCTGGTGCGCGGGCTGCCAGGGGTCGATGTATCCGATGAACGGCAATGTCTCGGCATCGATCGGGCACGTCCAGGCCTCGCGGCTCGTGCTCTCGCGCTTTGCCTACAAGCTCCACCGCGAACTCGTCTCGTGGGGGACGATGGGGTCCAAGGGCCTGTGTGGCAAATATCTGATGCCGGTGATGCGCAAGCAGCAATACCGCTTCCAGGCCACCAACCCCAACCCGGCGACCTCGGGCCGTTACGCCTGCCCGCCCATCGGCGCCTCCACCACCTTTCAATCGGCCGGACAGGTCATCCCCGCCATCGGCGAAGACATGGGATATCTCGTCTGGCGCAAGCGGAACTGCTGCGCGCTATGAACAAGCACCTCCTCCTTTTGCCCGTCGGCCTTGCCGTCACCCTCGGTGGCCTCGCTCTCGCCCAGAGCGCGCCCGAAGGTATCGACCTCGAAGCGATCCGCGAGCGTGCGGCCGAACACGCCGACGATGCGCAGGCGCTCAGCACCAATGTTCGCCAACGCGCCGAGGCACTGACCGAGGACGCACAGGCTATCCAGGCGCAAGCGCAGGCCAATCGCACGGCCTACGCAGACAGCATCAAGGCTATCGAGACTGACGCCGTCCTCGACTTCGACGCGATGATCGCGGGGCAAGCCGCCGCCGAGAAGGCATCACTCGGGGGAGCCCCGCGCTTCATTGCCTTTGCCAGCCTGTCGATGCCGCCCGAGGCGCTGAAGACGTTGGTCCACGACATGACCAGGGCCGGCGGCGTCACCGTGCTGCGCGGCTTCCCGCAAGGAAACAGCGAGGCGTTCAAGAAGCGGCTCGCCGCCATCTGGAGCACAAGCGACGCGGCCGGTTCGCTCGGCATCGATCCGCGGCTGTTCCGCGCCTTCAACATCGAGGCCGCGCCAAGCTTCGTCATGCTGAGCACCGAGTTCAGCCCATGCGACGGGTTCGATTGCACCAGCGAGGTGCCGCCGCACGACCGCATCGCGGGAAATATCAGCGTGGGAGAAGTCCTCGAGACCTTTGCCTCGGGCAAGGGTCCGGGCGCCGAGCTTGCTCGCCTCCATCTGCGCCAGCTCTCCAGGGAGGAACGGCCATGACCGGCAGAACCCTCGCCAATCTCCTTACTGCACTCGTCGCCCTCACAAGCGCGGCTTCCGTTCAGGCTCAGACCCGCGATGAAGCCCGGGCCGACGGCAAGGACTTTGCCACCGAACTGCGGGGCGGAGCGCGCGATGCCGCAACGACCAATCCCGATGCCGCGCGCATCCCCAACTTCGATCCGCAAGCGACGCGCGACCTGCAGGATCTTGCGCGCGATCCCGACCAGATCGAGGCCCGCGCCCGCAGCGCCGCCACGACCAGCACGCCGATGCGCACCATCCGCGACAGCGTGGCCAATCGCGCAAGGTTCGAGCCGAACGAGATCGAGGATGTGATCGCCCGCAGCCTCAGGATCAATGAGACGCCGCTCGACTACACGAGCGGCATGGCAATTTCGGGCAGCCAGGGATCGTGCGTTCCGCTGCCGCCTGGTTCGGGGTCGGCGGGCACCTATACCGCGACCTGCAATACGGGCACACGGATCGATCAGTCGGTTGGCCAATGCACGGTCCCGCTCGTCGCAAGGGTCAGCCAGCAACCGCAGTATCATTACCTTTGCAGCCCATTAAGCAGCTTCAACCTGGCAGGTGAGCCGGATTGCGAAGAATTCTCGGGCGCTCTTTGCCAGGTGACCGGACACCGGGACGGTCCGTGCCTGCAGTGGGGTTGGTCCGGCGGTCGCAAGTGGTGCACCGAGCCGGGCGATCCGCTTACCGAGCTGACGTGCAACGAACAGGTCGCGGGGCAGACGCCCTACCGCATCGCCACGGCGACCACCGTAACAACGACCCCTGACGAAAGCCAGTGCACAGGTCTTGCGGACAATAGCGATTGCACGCTGGACGCCGAAATCTGCACCGATAGCGATCCGCAGACGCGCGTGATCGACGGCGTCTCTGTCACCAGGCCCTGCTGGGAATGGCAACGCAGCTACACCTGCATTGCGCGCGAAGCGGCGACCGACTGCTCCGACATCGAAAGCCAGGGCACCTGCCGCTTTGTCCGCGAGGAATGCCTCACTGACGAAGACCCTTGCCAGACCTGGGAGCGCATCTACGAGTGCCCGCTTCCCGGAAACGATAGCTCAACCCAGTATGTCTGCGACGGTGATGTCTATTGCATCGACGGCAGCTGCGAGACGATCGAGCGCACAGCTAACGATGAGTTCAAGGATGCCGTCACCGCGCTCCATGCGATGGACGAGGCCCGCGGCCAGTTCGATCCCGAGACGCTGACGCTGTTCCGCGGCACCCGCAACACCTGCTCCTCCAAGGTCTTCGGCGTGCTCAACTGCTGCAAGGGCAAGGGCTTCCCGCTCATCCCCGGAATCAGCCTGCTGGTCGCACTCGGCTGCAACCGCGAGGAAGTGCTGCTCCACGAACGCGATGCGCAGGGACTGTGCGCTTATGTAGGGACCTATTGTTCGGACAAGTTCCTCGGCGTCTGCCTGACCAAGAAGAAGGTCTACTGCTGCTTCGAGAGCAAGCTCTCGCGGGTCCTGCAGGAACAGGGCCGCCTCCAGCTGCCCAAGCCGTGGGACAAGCCCAAGGAAGAGCAGTGCGAGGGTTTCACGCTCGACGAATTCGCCCGGCTCGACCTCAGCCAGATGGATTTCAGCGAGGTCTATGCCGAGTTCACCGAGGCTGCGCGGCTCCCCGACGAGCTCGAGACCAGCATCCTCATCCAGCAGAAAATCGAAGACTATTACGCAAGGAGTGGCCAATGACGCGCCGCCAATCACTGCCGATGCTGGCCCTCCCAGCACTGGCCATGTGTCTCGCTGCACTGCTTCCCGTTCGGGCAGTTGCCCAGGAAGCGCGCCTGGCAGAGCCAGCTGCGTCAGCAGACAGCCTCTACTGCGAGCAGCGCAGGCTCGGCTATTGGTTCTATTGCGTAAAGCCGGTGCCGGCAGAGGAGCCGCAGATGGCGCAGCCACCGGCCCAGTTAACCGCAACGCAAGAACTCGACGCGGTCACGGGGGAACTGCGCGAACTCAAAGCGCGTGCAATCCTCTATCCGACGCCGGAAAACGTCACCGCCTATATCCGCTTCCAGCGTGCCCAGCTCGACCGGGCTTCGCTGTTCTCCGATGTCTGGCAGCGCGCGATCTGGCAGGATCCCGAGCTCGACTACACGCTCGAACGGCCGGTCGGCGCGCTCGCCAAGAAGCAATGGCAGGACGCGCGCGCTGCCGACCGCGATGCGGTGATGGCCCGGCTCTCCGAGCGCTATGGCCTGTTCTACTTCTTCGCCCAGACCTGCGGCGCTTGCGAAGTGATGAGCCCGATCGTGCGCTCGGTGGCGGACCGCTGGCATATCGCTGTCCGGGCGATCTCGACCGATGGCGGACCGTCCCGGCACTTCCCCGACTACAAGGTCGAAAGCGGCCAGCGGCCGCGCATGGGGCTCGAACCCGGCATCACCCCGGCGCTCGTGCTGTGGGACAGCGTGGCCAGGCGCCCGATCCCGATCGGGTACGGCGTGCTCTCGGTCGACGAGCTGCAGGACCGCATCTACCTCCTCACCTCGAAGGAAGCCGGACATGATTACTAGCATCCGCAATGCGGCGCTCACCATAGCTGCCGCCGGCATGGTCGCGTCCCCCGTCGCCGCAAACGTCGGCGACAGCATGGACCGTTTCATGGACGACATGGGCGCGGCGGCCAATGTCACCGGGCCGAGCGCGTTCGAAGGACAGTCGGCGGGCTATTACAGCCTCGGCAATGTCTGGACGCGCTTCCCGCAGAAGACGACCAACATCGCCAATCTCCAGCTGCCGCGTGCCCGCGCTGGTTGCGGCGGTATCGATATCTTCGCCGGGTCGTTCTCCTTCATCAACGCGAGCGAGATGGTCGCGCTCTTGAAGGCCGTCGCGAACAATGCGGTGGGGTTCGCCTTCAGTCTGGCGATCGATACCGTCTGCCCCGAGTGCTCGAAGATCATGCAGGAGTTTAGCCAGAAGGCGCAGCTCATGAACAATCTCTCGATCAACTCCTGCGAGATGGCGCAGGGGCTGGTCGGCGGCGTCTGGCCAAAGGGCGATCTCGCCGACAAGGCGATCTGCGAAGCGATCGGCAATTCCGAAGGCATCTTCACCGACTATGCCGCTGCCAAGCATGGTTGCGGAACACGCGGCCAGCGCACCTCGACCAATGAGGGTGCCGGCGCCGACTATGCCGACGTCAATCCCGGTGTGCCGCGTAATTACACCTGGCACGTCCTCAAGCAGAGCGCCTTCTTCAACCCGGGTGGCACCTTCGACCGCGATCTTGCCGAGTATGCGATGACGCTCATCGGCACGGTGATCTACGTGCCGCCCCGCGACGACGAGCCGGGCAAATTCGTACCTTTCGCGGGCGATGCCTCCTCGACGCTGGTGACCGCGCTGCTCGATGGGACGCAGGGCCAATCGGTGCGGGTGTTCCAGTGCGACGAGCCCGATCAGTGCCTGAACCCCACTTTCCAGCAGATGAGCCTCTCGAGCGCAAAGGCCATCCGGCCGCGCGTTGCCCGGCTCATCGGCAACATGGTCGAGGCCATCCGCAGCGACACAGCGATCGGCGACGAGGAGAAGGAGCTGCTCCAGGTGGCATCGGTGCCGCTCTACAAGATCCTCACCGTGCAGGCGGCCTATGGTCGCGGGATGGCAACCGACGACCGCGACACGCTGGCCGAGATCGCCAGCATCGATCTCCTCTATGCCATTCTCGAACGCATCACCGCAGAGGCTGGACGCTCGATGGCGAGTTTCATCGCGGCCGACGAAGCCAAGCTCGCGATCTGGCGCACTCAGGTTGCCGAGGTGCGATCGAGCCTCGCCCAGCGGCAAGCGACCGGGCAAGCGCGGGTCTCCGCGATCATGCAGATCATCGAGAAGACGGCGATGATCGAGAATATGCTCGCTGCCTCGATGTCGCCGTCGATGGCCGCCGCGCTCGACTGGTCGCGCGGGATGCAGTCCCGCTCCATCGTTCCATAAGGGTCAGGCAGCATGGTCGAGATTTTCACGGTCGGCGGCGGCGAGTACATCGTCAATGTCCTCAACGCCGTTGCCGCCTGGACCGGTGCGGGCGGCTACAAGAGCCTGATCCAGGTCGCGCTGGTAATGGGCATGGTGCTCGCGGTCATCGTGGTCGCGTTCAACCAGGACTGGCGCGCCTGGCTCAACTGGTTCCTCGGCGCGACGCTCATCTACATGTGCCTGATGGTGCCGCGCATGGACGTCCATGTGACCGATCGGGTCAATCCCAGCCTTGCACCGGCAACGGTGGCCAATGTCCCTCTCGGGCTCGCCCTGATGGCAAGCTTCACCAGCCAGGCGGGGGACTATCTGACCCGCTCTGCCGAGCTCGTCTTCGGGCTGCCGGACGACCTCAACTACTCGAAGAACGGCATGATCTATGGCGCGCGGTTGCTCGAATCGACGCGGTCGTTGCGTATTTCCGATCCGGAGTTTGCCGCGAACTTCGACGAACATGTCCGGCAATGCGTATTCTACGATCTGCTGCTTGGCCGCTATTCGATGAAGGAGCTGTCCGAGAGCGACGATATCTGGACGACGATCGCACCGGGCAGCGCGGCGCGCGCGCAGAAATTCCTGAACCGGCAGGCCGACGACAGCGTGACGGCCTCGATCATCACCTGCCGCGAAGCCTACACCGCGCTGTCGGGGCAATGGGCGAGCCTCATTGACGAGATGACGCTTGTCGCGGGGCGTCAGCTTTATCCGCGCCAGACCGAAGCACTCGCCAAGGCCAAGCTCATGGCCGACCTCCCGATTGCCTATCAGTATCTGACCGGCATCTCGCGCAGCGCGAGCGACATTTTCCGCCAAGTGCTGACGATCAATGCCATGAACCAGGCTATGCACGGCTTTGCAGGGGCGAGCGGCACCGGCAGCATCGACGTCTTCGCGCAGACCCGGGCCGATATTCAGACCGAGCGGACCTATTCCTCGATCGCGCACAACGCGATGAAATGGGTCCCGATCCTCAATGTCGTGCTGACGGTGGTGTTCTACGCGCTGTTCCCTGTCCTGTTTCCGCTGTTCCTGATGCCGCGGACCGGACCCATTGCATTGAGAGGCTACGTCACCGGCTTCTTCTACCTTGCAGCGTGGGGACCGCTCTTCGTCATCCTGCACATGATCCTGATGTTCAAAGGCGCGGGCGATGTTGCCGCCGCTGGCGGCAGCACAGGCCTCAGCCTCGCGACCTTTGCCGGCATGAGCGACGTCAACAGCGATATCGGCATCCTGGCGGGCTATCTTGTCGCCTCGATCCCTTTCCTTGCCGGCGGGGTGGCGCGTGGTGCGCTGGCGATTTCGGGCCAGGCAACGAGCTATCTCAACCCGAGCCAGAATGCAGCCGAGGAAGCCTCGCGCGAAGCGAGCACCGGCAATGTCTCGCTTGGCAATTCGAACATCGACAATTCGACGGTGTTTTCCCGCCAGTTTGCGCAGGGCAATCTTGCACCCAACATCGCCTATGGCGCCACGCAGACGCGTGGTTTCAGCGACAGCGGCACGCAGACCACCAGCTTCCCCGATGGCGAGTTCGCTGCTGTCCCGAATTCAAGCTATCCGTTCACGCCGACACTGGGGCAGGACTTCACCGGCCGCCTCGGAACGATGGCGAGCCAGAGCCGGACACAGAGCGAGACCTATGCCAACCTCGCCCAGCAATCGACGAGCTCTGCGCTCACCCGGTTCAGCGAGATCCGCAACGCCTACAGCCAGGGTCACAGCTCCGACACGGTCAGCGGCGTCGGCACGAACGACAGCATCGGCACGGCATTCAGCGAAGTCGACAATGCTTCAAGGACGCTCCAGCAGCAGTTCGGCCTGTCCCGGCGCGCGTCCGACGACATTACGATCTCATGGTTCCTTAATGGCGAGGTCAATGGCGGGGCTGGAGCCAATGTTGGCGTGGCTCAAGTGGGTGCCAAGGCAAGAGGCGGCCGCAATCAGTCATGGACGGACAGCGATATCGGGATCGCCTCGGAAGACCGCGGCAGGATCATGGGAACGCTGCGGCAGCTTTCCGACAGTCGCAACTGGTCGAACACGCGTGAAGGCTTCCTGCGCGAGACGAGCTCGAGCTCGGTATCGCAAGTGTCGACCAGCTCGTCGGGTCTCAGCCGATCGCTGACAGAAGCCGAAAGCTATACGCGAGAGGCGCGTCGTGCCGAAGAGATGGCCAGCCGCCTCGAGAACCAGGCCAGCTGGTACGAGGCCAACAGCGCCGCAGGCACGCTAAACCTGAGCCAGGCCTATCGCGAATGGGGCATGGCTGAGATGGAAGCCAATCGCGACTATTTCGGGCCGGTGCGCTTCGACGACATCGAGTTCCAGATGAGCGCGCGCGGCCAACAACTGCAATCGCGGTTTGTCGAAAGCTATGCTGACCGCCTGCAAGACGACATCGACGCCGACCTTTCGCTGCCGGACTTCGCTCCTGTCAGCCGCCCCGGGATCGGAAGTGCTGGACAGGTGCGTGCACGGGGAGCCGTCGGTTCTGCAAGTGGTTCCTCAATGCCCGATGCTCCGGATCGATCTGGCATCGCAGATGAAGTCGAGCGGGTTCGTCGGCAAGGTCGTGGGCGGATCGGGACGGTGAGAGGCTATCTGGATGGCCAAACAGAAGGCGCCACAGGTGCAAGCGAGGAAGCGGCAGATGAGGTGAAGGAGTGGGGCAATAGGTGACTATAGGATCACGTCCTGAATAATCACAAAGACGACGAACCCGATCAAGAAGATCGCAGCGGTGAGAATCACTGCTCGAGCCCATCGATCGGCCCAGGCCTTCTTCCATGAGTAGGACGTAAGGCGATTTTCGGAGATGGCACGGTCGATCTCTCGTAGGCCCTTCCAGTCCGTCTGGTCGCTTTGATCCTTCTCGGCATTCATTTCCATCACTCCGCCCAAAATAAAGTAGCAAATTTGATGCATTATCGGCGATAAGCCAATTTATGTCTCGACATTGACACATTAGGTATCGCCATGTAAAGACGCAAAATCGCTACACAAAGCTCCAAAACGGAGATAATGTCTCGATAATGCCACATTATGATTCACCAGATCTGCGCCCTCTCTCGGTGCTGGTATCTGACCTCGGGAAGCAGATCGAAGCATATCGCATATCACGCAATCTCAAGCAGGCCGAGCTTGCGGAAATGGCTGGCATCTCGCGTTCAACGCTCGCCCGCCTGGAAGCCGGCAATGGTGGGACCATCGATAGCCTCGCCAGGATAATGCGTGCGCTCGAAATTGAAGACCGCCTGCTGGATGTCATGCCGGACTCCAAGCTGAGCCCGCTCGATCCCCGGTCCGACACCGGCAAGGCGCGGCAAAGGGTGCGCAAGTCTTCTGAAGGTGAAGCTGGCGAGGAATGGAGCTGGGGTGACGAGGCCCCATGACCCGCGCCGTAGTCAATCTCTGGGGTCGTCAGATCGGCGCCGTCCTGTGGGATGAGGATCGCGATGTCGGGGTTTTCGAATACACTCCGGAATTTAGTCGCAGCGGCATCGAAGTCGCCCCACTCACAATGCCCCTACGAAGCGGCGTCTACGACTTTCCCGCGCTGAATTACGAGACCTTCAAAGGACTGCCGGGCATGCTGGCCGACAGCCTGCCCGACAAGTTTGGTAACGCCCTGATCAACCGTTGGCTTGCCGAGCAGGGCCGAACAGCCGACAGCTTCGATCCGGTCGAGCGCCTTTGCTATACCGGTCGCCGAGGCATGGGCGCGCTCGAATTCGAGCCCGCTACCGGTGAGCGCCGTGAACAGGGGCGGCCCGTTAATATCGCTCCGCTTGTCGAGCTCGCCAACAGGGTCATTGCTGCGCGTGAAGAACTGGCCGGTGTGCTCAAGGGTGAAGATGATCATCGCGCACTTCAAGAGATCCTGCGTGTCGGCACCTCTGCTGGTGGCGCCCGGGCCAAGGCCGTCCTCGCCTGGAATGAGGAGACCGGAGATTTCCATTCAGGGCAGCTGACTGCAGGGCCAGGCTATACGCAATGGCTCGTCAAGTTCGACGGCGTGTCGGGCAATGCTGACAAGGAAATTGCCGACCCGATGGGCTTCGGCCGGCTTGAGTACGCCTGCTATCTGCTAGCCCGAGAGGCTGGCATCGACATGGCTCGCTCTCGCCTGCACGAAGAAGGCGGGCGGGCACATTTCATGACCCAGCGCTTCGACCGCACGCCTGACGGCAAAAAGCTCCACATGCAGTCGCTTTGCGCGATGCGCCATTTCGATTTCAACCTCGCTCGGGCATATAGCTACGAGCAGGCGATCGAGACCATCCGCATGCTCGGTCTCGGACGCGATGCGATCAAGGAGCAGGTGCGCCGCGCGCTGCTCAATGTCTTCATCCGCAACCAGGACGACCACACCAAGAACATCGCTTTCCTAATGGATGGCTCGGGTCGCTGGAGCCTCTCACCGGCATTCGATGTCGTGTACGCCTACAATCCCAAAGGGGACTGGACCAACGAGCATCAGATGTCTCTGGCTGGCAAGACCGACGACTTCGAAGTCGACGATCTGCTGGAATTCGGACGGTTTGCTGACCTGAAACCTGCTGAGACCAGGTCGATCATCGACACGATCCGGGCCGCAGTCAGTAACTGGAACAGGCACTGCAATACCGCCGGAGTCGAAGCCGACATGGCACGGAAGGCCAGGCGCGGATTCCGCGATATCGGCTGAGACGCCGGCAGGTCCGGGCGATCACCTCCAGTTGCTTGTTGAAACTGCAATGCTTGCACTTGTCGGTGGGGAATTTTCATGACATCCCGTCCCTACAATTACCCAAGGCAGACATATGCAATCTGAGTTCCGAATTTTACGCTGCCGGGCCGGGCTCTCGACGGACGAACTCGCAGAAAAACTGGGTTACTCCGAACGGGAGATTTTCCGCTGGGAGTCCGGACAAATCAGACCTCGCAAAGTCGTGCTCGACTGGCTGCGTGAGCGAGCCGAAACCGTCCCGACACACACAAATGCGAGGGGGTTCACATTCATTGATCTCTTTGCCGGCATAGGAGGACTTCGCCGGGCTTTTGATAGCATAGGCGGCCGCTGCGTATTCACGTCTGAATGGGACAAATATGCACAGCTTACTTATCACTCCAACTATCCGGACAACCGCCCGATCGCCGGCGATATTACCAAAGTCCCCGTCGATGAGATTCCTGAGCATGACGTTCTGCTGGCAGGCTTTCCTTGTCAGCCATTCTCAATCGCCGGGGTGTCAAAAAAGAATGCACTGGGCCGGAAGCATGGGTTCCTTGACGAGGCTCAGGGAACGCTGTTCTTCGATGTTGCACGGATCCTGAAGGCTCACAGACCACGCGCATTCCTGCTTGAGAACGTGAAGAATCTGAAAAGCCACGACAAAGGACGGACCTTCGAGGTCATTCGCAAGATTTTGGAGAAAGACCTCGGATACGAGCTCCATGTTCGCGTTCTAAACGCACGTCATTTTCTTCCCCAGAACCGTGAACGGATCGTGCTCGTTGGCTTCCGCGAAAAAAGTGGATTCGACTGGGCGGACTTGAAGCTTCCGGTTGAAGGCGAAGCGCGGATGCGATCGGTATTGCATCCCGAGAACGGCAGTGAAACAGCAGAATCGCACTATACGGAAGGGGATCTGGCAAAGGTCAGCGCCAAATACACTCTGAGCGATCACCTCTGGAAATATCTCCGTGATTACTCAGCCAAGCATCGCGCAGCGGGAAATGGCTTTGGCTACGGGCTTGTAGGCCCGGACGACACCTGCAGAACGCTCTCAGCGCGCTATTACAAGGATGGCTCTGAAATTCTTGTGCAGCAAAAGGGACGCAAGAATCCCCGACGGCTTACCCCGAGGGAATGCGCAAGGCTGATGGGTTTTCCCGACACGTTCCGGATCCCTGTTTCCGATACGCAGGCGTACAAGCAGTTCGGTAACTCGGTGGCAGTGCCGGTGTTTAGCGAGGTCGCAAGGATCATGCGTCCGCATATAACCCGGGAAGCAGCCCCGAACGATGAGGTGGCTGTCCGGGAGTATGCCTGACGTCCATGATCCCGCGACGAGAAGCCGTAACATGGCGGCTATCAGGGGAAGGGACACGAAGCCTGAACTTCTGATTCGGAGTGGCCTTCACCGGCAGGGCTATCGCTTCAGGGTCAACCGGAAGGATCTGCCCGGCAAGCCCGACATCGTACTCAGCCGGTTTCATGCAGTTATCTTTGTGCACGGCTGCTTCTGGCATGGTCATGATTGCCATTTGTTCCGGCTTCCAGGTACACGTACCGAATTCTGGGCGGCGAAGATTAGCGCCAATCAAGAGCGGGACAAGGTTGTCGGATCAGCGCTGCTTTCGGAAGGATGGCGCATTGCCACCGTCTGGGAGTGCGCGCTCAAGGGAAAGAGCAGAATTGAACTGAAGGAACTTCTGACGCGGCTGACATCCTGGCTCAGGGGTGATGAGCTACTGCTGGAAATCAGAGGCTAGGATGTAAAATCCATGCGTGCCTCGTCAATGCACCCGCCGGAAGCCACGGAGCCGGATCCTACCGGCAGGTAACTGAGGGTCCGGATCAATAATCGGGTTCACGACGGGAGCTTTGCTGATGGCTCGCTTAGAGCGTCTGTCGTTCGGATAGCCGCTCAGCACTGCCCAGATCGTTGGTGCTGCTTTGCCGATGTCGCGCACCGTCAGTCGCCATTTCCAGGCAAGATTCTCCGAGAATTCTCCGTAGTTGTCCCGGGCAATTTCGTAGCTGGCCCGGGCTTCGTCCCAGTATTCCAGCCAGAGGTCATCCAGCCATACAGGCAGCTTGCTGAAGTCGTGACCGATCAGCACTCCATTCAAAAAACTCAGAAACACCGTTTCTTCGCGTTTGACCGTCGGCAGATGGGTATCGAGGGCGTCGGCAACAGCCTGCAGTGTCATCTGGCTTCCAAGAGTGCGGCTCGTCCTGAGACGGTAAATTTCGGACGCGCGCTTCGTAATGCGGCACGCGGTCAGCAAGTCACAGACGGTCTCGCGAAGCGTGGCGACAAACTCAGCGGCATTGACCGTTGGCGAGGCTGGCAGACAGCTGAGTGCGTTGGCTGTCCGGTATGACTGCCAGTCGATCAGACCATCGTCGCGGAGGCAGGAGGCCAGCTGATTTGCATGCATCGCAGCCACCTCAGCTGCCTTTCCTCCTCTTGCCCCCAGGCTGCCGGCGCGCAACCTCACGACGATATCACCTACGGTTTCTGATCCGGCTTCAGCCAGTCGCTCAGCGTATCTGCCCAGTCTGAGTCGGTTCAGTGGCAGCTCGAGCACTTCCCCTCTCAGATTGCCGAAAAGCCGGGGATCGACACGACTCGCTGCACGGAATTCACCGGACATCTGCGGTTCACCGGTGACGATCGCAAGGATGATTGGGAGCTGTGTTATGACCGCATGATTGGGAACCTCCCATTCAGCGGAGAGGGCTTCCACGAGATCTGTGAACTCGATTTCCTCAAGGTGGGAAAGACGGTCTGCAGCCCGCTTCCACCAGATCGAAAACTCCGGACGGAAATGTATTCCCAGCGTTCCATAGGTGTCGTTGAGTAGCCCGCCGGTCAGCTGGCCTAGCAGCTTCTTCTCCTTTTGCCGGATCCTTTCGCGGGTGACCGGAGGGCTGGTTGTCGCAGCTATCTCATCAAGCGTCTTCTGCCGTTCCGGGGGCTGACAGATGCGTTCGCGAAGAATTGCCGAGAAGGTCTCGTCAGCAAGATTGTCGGCGACCTCGGCGAGAAAGTCCGGAAGGGAAGCCAGAAAGTCTTTACCTGAACGCGGCCGACCCTCATGCGGCAGAAGCGGGATACGCGTTGTTTCGCAGTACCCGTCCCAGTCAGTGCCCGTCTCAGCATCCGAAGCATCAATAAGCGCTTGCCGGTTTTCACTGAGCAGATCGGCTGTACGCCAGCCAACTGTGGGAATCCTGATGATCTGCTCCCGGGTCACGTTCGCGAGATCGCCGACGGTGCGGAAACCGGCCCTCTCCAGCGTTGCAGTCTTCACACCAAGGTGAAGGACGCCGATCGGGAGATCATCCACCGATCGAGGTTGCCGGATGCTATCTTGGTGCTGCGCGCCTGTCGGATCTGTCGGCTCTCCGGTTTCTCTAATGTACACGACGCCAGCCTTTCAGGCGGACCCTCACCGGTGCGCTTGCCTCCTCGCCTTGAGGTGCCTCATCCCTCCGGACTGACACAGAATAGGTTAGACTTCCCGGAGATCCGGTAAGCACGAGTACATCGCCTTCCGTCGCGCCAACAGCGCGGAAGAACTTGGTCATATGGGTGATGCGGTACTCGTCCCTTGTCCCGCCTTCATCATGAAGCCTGTTGTTGTAGTAGATATAGCGGAAGCGCCACGTCACCCCCGCGTCGTCCGTCATTTCCAGCCATGCATCGGGGTTCTTCTGCGCAGGATCAAGAAACGGAAGCAGCGCAATCAGATCCGTCTGTGATTTCGGTATGTGTATTCCTGCCTGATGACCTCCGGTTTCTCCGGTATCGTTCGCCGTCAGCGGCTTCTCATAAGTCTGACTGCCCATCAATTTTCTCCGCCAGGCCGGATGGAAAGGGCCCGCCTTAGATCATCTGCATCACGTGTTGATACCGGGACTGCTTCGTTGCCAAGTTCGCGGCGCCACTGAGATCGGTCAATCATCACCCGTTCGACCGTGTCCTCGTAAAACAGCCGGTAGATATAGACAGGTTCGGTCTGCCCGCGTCGGTGCGCGCGGGCGCTTGCCTGGGATTCAAATGCAGGGTTCCATGCCTGGGTGAAGTGAATGACTACCGTTGCAGCTGTTATATTAAGTCCGGCACCCGCCGCTTTTGGATTGAGTACAAGGCAGCCCGGCCCATCGTGGCAGGAGAATGCGTCAACGATTGCCTGCCGCTCCTCCTGCGGCGTGCCCCCGTTGATCGCCCCCCAGTATGCATCCGGCAGCCGTCCCTGTGCAGCCTCACGGAGAATCTCGCCACAGCGATTGAAAATTGCGAAGATCAGAACCTTGCGTCCGCTCCTGAACGCCTCTTCGAGAATGGCGATTGCGCGCTCCACCTTCGGTGTGAAAAGCGGCATTCCGGCTGACGGATTGATCCCAGCATCCTGATCCCTCTCGGGATCGCCCGATCCCTGCAGCCAGGGATGGGCGCAGAAGAGCTGCAACTGACCTGTCGCGACGAGATTGCCTGCCACAGGGTACTTCTCAAGCGTCTCGGCCCGTACTTCATCATAACGCCGGGAAAGCTCATCGCCGAGTTCGAGTGGCAGATCGATATCGATGCGCTCCGGAAGATCGCCGGCGACATCCCTCACTTTTCGGCAGAGAACAACGGGATCGGTCAGACGAGCCAGATTCTTTGCCGATTCCTCGGAGTCCGGATGATCGGCTTCAAAGTCCTCCCGGCTTCCCAGCAATCCAGGTATCGCGAGGTCGGCAAGCGACCAGAGATCCAGGAGCGATGTCTCGACCGGCGTCCCTGTCATCGGAATGGTTCGCTGCCTGGGAATCCTCCCGACTGACCGCCTGCGCCCGGAATCCGGGTTTTTCAGAGCCTGCGCCTCATCACAGATCAGCCATGACCAGGTCATGCCTGCAAAAATGGATATATCGTTGACCACAGTGTCGTAGGTTGAAAGCACGACCTGGGCCCGCTGCAGACCCGCGGTGATGCCGGTTCTGTTGTGTCCGCGGTGGATGAGAACAGAAAGCTCGGGCGCAAACTTCATTATCTCCTTCCGCCAGTTTGCGATCAGGCTCGTCGGGCAGATGATGAGGGCTGGTCGTGACGTTTCCGGTTTTTCGCAGAGCAGCAGGGCAATGATCTGGATGGTCTTTCCGAGCCCCATCTCGTCAGCGAGAATGAGGCCGCCGGTATGCCGTATGGTCTGGTCCATCCATGCTACGCCCTGAGCCTGATACGGGAACAGAGTCGCATGCAGACCCGGAATGTCCTGATCCGGGCGCAGGTCGGCAGCAGCCGATTGCGCTGAGTGGAAGACGCTCTCTTCAGCTATGACAGGTATGTCGGGATTACCCAGCCGGACAAGACGCACCACATCGGGAAAGCTGAGCGTTTTCGGCAGCTGCTCGCCCAGCATCTGCCGGACCATGGCCGGCGTATCGTGAGGAAGTGGGCGGATTACATTTCCGTCGGCGACCCAGTTGTAGTCCGGGCCGGGCGCGTCCCAGACTTTCTTTTCTCCCCGCACAGTTCTGGTGCCAGCAACGCGGAACGCAAAACCAGTACCCTCTTTTCGGATGCGGATTTCCGGCTGCACAACTCTTGACGACAGCTCCCAGCCATGAGGAGGTGCGTCTAAAATCTGCCTGAAATCGGCAGGAAGTGATGCAGGCCCGTCAGTCACTGGACAGCTTGCCTCTGAGTTCTTCAGGTGTCCACGGAACAGGTCGCCTTGTGTGGACCGCGCGATGGCAGTTCGGGCAAAGTGGTATCAGGTCTGTTGCCGGATCGTATGCTCTGGGCTCCCCGGAAAGAGACAGTGGCTGCAGGTGATGCACTTCAATGATAGCCCCGGCATCGCCATAGAGTTGGCCAGGACTAAGACTGCAGATCTTGCAGGTAGCCCCGTGGATACGCAGGCAGAGCAGACGATTGCGTGGGTTCCGTTCGCGTCGGCGTACGACGGTGAGTTTGACGGCGCCTTCAGTCAGCGCTTCCTGATCGGACGGAGCGCCTTCCCCGAGCGGGTCGTATCCATAAAGTTCTGCCATTGCGGCAAGAACAGGGATAACGAGCTCACGGCAGGTCTCCGCAACGGAATCATCGTCAAACCGGCTCTCAATGCCACGCTTCTCTGCGATAATCGTGAAGCTGCCATTGTCGATCATCCAGTCATCGATAGTCTGACCGTTACCGATTTTCAGATCCGCGCTCGACGCTGCTGAGGCGACGAGCGCCCTGGCAAGCTGAACTTCTTCTGCGCTTGCCTGCCGCATCTGCCGGATCGTATCAGCTGCAAAATTGCCGAAGGTCAGCTTCGCTTCAAAGCGGCGCAGACCGGTCGGCCGAAGAGTGACTATCGGGCTGTGAGAGCGCTCAAGGTCTGCAAACCAGAGCCTGATTGCTGTCTGCACTCCGGACCTGTCTTCCTCCAGACAAATTGCAGCGCCGGTTCCCTCCTCGACTTCCCGGCGGATCAAGGCCTGCTTCTCGGCAAGCATCTCAATCCCCTTCTTCGTCCCCGGCTTCTGTCAGCTCCTCGTCGTCGGGCAGAGGCACTTCACGCAGCAGCTTCTTGAGATTGGTCGAAATCTCGTTGCGAATGTCCTCGAATATCGGCTCAAGGTCATCGTTGGTGTTGTTCTGCTCAGCCACAGCGAAAGCCCACAGCAGCAGATCCATACCCTCAACTGCATAGCCACTGGCGGCAGCCCTCTGATAGATTTTTAGATAGAAGTCGTGGTGCTTGTTAATGCGGACGCCTGCCACGAAGCCTGACTCGGCATCGCTGCGCATGGCCGGCTCCCAGAGATCGCCGGACGTAATGGTTTCAACAGCTTCAACGTGAATACTGTCCGGGTTTACGTGCGTGTCGACGGGCACCCGGAGCTTGATGCCTGCGCCGCGATTGTTGTTGAGTGTAGCGGTTTTCTGACCTGCGTCGGCGGACTGGACGTCCGGCTTTTTGGTCGAAGGCGTATTGCCGATGACCTTATTCGCGCTGCCGTGATCGACGCCGCGCTCGACCGCAGCTGCCTTTTCCTTGCGTCGGTAGCGGTTTCCTGCCTCGCGATAAGTCGGCTGAAGCAAGGTCTTGAGCGCTTCCTCAAGGGCCGGATCGAAGAGAATTTTCGACTTCTTGACGTCGACTTTGAAGGCCTCATCAAGCTTATGAGTGAAGTCGAACTCGACGCGCAGCAACGATGTGTGCGGCTCGACAGCGCCAAACACGCCGAGCCAGCCACCCTGCTGGATCACACGCCCTTCGCGATGAATGTAAAACCCCTGGCCGCGGTTGGTGATATTCGCGACTTTCTGCTCGGCTTTGGTGAGATCCCGGCGGTTGGGCAGAATCCACGCCCTGATTTGCGCTGTTTCAACCGACCCGTCTTCCAGTTCGATCTCAAGCTTCTGCTGTTCAGGCGAGAGGACCTGATCGGCCTTTTCAGGATAAAACGGGTTCCACGGTCTGACTTGCTCGCCATTTACGGTTATCGAGACGTGCCTCTCACGATCGTCCCCTTCGTCGAGGAAGCGATAATAAATAAGAGCGACATGGTCGATCAGCCGCTCACCCAGTCGTCTGATTGCAGCCTGTTCTCTCGCGCCACCCGGATCGTCATATTCTTTCGACAACAGACGGTCGCATTTGGACCAGACCACTAGCGTGCCCTTGTCACCGCAAAGCTCTTCAAAGAGCTCATAGTCGTCTGCAGTCATTTCTTCGCGGAGCATTTCCCACTGATTCTGCTCTTCGACATGCTCAAGGTCCCAAGCGAGCTTAGCGAAGTCAGCCTCTTCGGATTCGCGGGAAATGACCGTAAACCTGAGGCAGACTGAACTGGATGCCGTCTTGAGACCAAGGCCAAATTTGCCGAGACTGGCGAGATTAGCTCTGGCAGGCGCCCCGTAACGCATAGCGTCGAACAGCATCTCGCTGTCCATTCCATCACCATTGTCACCGAAGTAAACGAATTTACGGCCGTCTTCGGCCAGCTCTATTCGTACATTGACCTCGGTCGCGTTGGCCGCGATTGAATTGTCGATGATGTCAGCGGCGGCGGTATTGAAACTGTAGCCTGTGTCCCGAAGCCCGTAAATGAGCCGTGGCGCGTCGGGTTGATTAATCAGATCATTCACTTAGCCGCCCCCTTGAAGGAGGGCACCTTTGCTGAATCCAGCCCGCTACCCCCCGCGTCGAACGGCGTCGAACTTAGCGGGATGATTGTTAAATGAAAGCTGACAAACGATTTGCGTTCAAAGACTGTCTCCGTTTCGCACCTCGACATGGCTGAGATAGACCTCAACTTTTTCCAAGGTCCGTCGCCGCGGCCGCCTTCCCTGTCTTAAGTCCAGGACAAACCGCGGATCGCCAACCGCCCGACGACCGAACCGTGTCGCCGACATATGCGATTCTTTCAGATGACGCTCAATGCGGTCCAGCAATTTCATGGCCTTCCTCGACTCACTCAGCACTTGTGTTCCTGCTTTGTTCTTAGTAGGAAGGTTCCATCGAGTCTAGGAGATTTCCTTCTCTCCTGAGACCGTCAGAAGGAACGACACGATGGAACATGTCAGAGAGGAGCTTGATCGCCTGATCCAGCAGAGACGGCTCGGATATTCCTCGATCTCGCGGATGATCGGACGAAACTCGTCCTACATTCAGCAGTTCATCAAGCGCGGCTCGCCGCGAAAGCTGGATGACAATGACCGGCGCACGCTTGCCAGCTTCTTCGGGGTCGACGAGCAAGTGCTTGGCGGACCGCCCGCACCCATACGTGACGGGTTGATCGAAATACCCGTGCTCAATGTCGATGCATCGGCAGGTTTCGGAGCGATTGCCGAAAGCGAGACCGCCCATACCCGCTTCGGTTTCGACGAACGCTGGCTTGGCCGGCTAACGCGGGCAAAAAGCGCCAGCCTTTCGATCATCCACGTCCTGGGCGACTCCATGGAACCGACGCTCAGCGATGGCGACGAGGTGCTGGTCGATGCATCGGACCAAGGCTCGCGGTTGCGTGACGGCATCTACGTCCTGCGCGCCGACGACGCGCTGGTGGTCAAACGCGTGACGCTAAAGCCCGGTGGCCGCAAGATCACCATCAGTAGCGATAATTCGGCTTATCCCAGCTGGGACGACGTCGACCGGTCCGAAATCCAGGTGGTCGGGCGTGTCATCTGGTTCGGACGCGCGCTTTAGGAGCTCTCCTCGGCTCAGATCCCGATTTCGAAAGGCTTTACCCTTTCCTTTGTCAGTTCGGGCTTGTCACTTGCATGCGAAGCGCTGCCAACATCCTTGTCTTGCGAAAGGCCCTTGGCCGCTGCCGCTTTGAGCCTTTGTGTTACTTCTAGGGCCGATGCTTTCTCGCCGCTGTTGGACTTGATGGCCCGGCCGAGTTTCTCGGCATTATCTGCAATCAGCGTAAGGCCGTCGCGAAGCCGCGTGACCGTGACCAGGAAGGTCTGCCGGTTGGCGAGATTGCGTTCGCGGCTGTCCATCACCGCGATCCCGCGATCGGAGGTCAGTCCCTGCGCCATATGCGCATTGAGGGCATAGGCGAGGTCCATGCGTTTGAGCATGGGGTCGCCGCGGCTCAGGCGGAGCTCTTTGCCCGCTGATGTCTCCACCAATACGCCCTTCGTGTCGATGGCCACGACCCTCGCCTGGTCGGCGTTGAACAGCCCGCGCTTGTGGTCATTGTCGGTCCAACGAATCTTGTCACCCTCAATGATGGACAGCGATTTGCGTTCGAAGAGCGACAGCCGGCTATCGTCTGCGCCTGGTCGTAGACGCGCGGGATTGAACTTGCGAACCCGCCCCTTCCTGTCCTCAAGCACGAGCTGCTTGCGCGCATGGTCGATGGTTTTGACGGTGTAGTCGCCCTTGGAGAGTTTCTGGGTGCTGTCGCGCGAGCGAAAGTTGAGGACCATGCCCGGTTGATATGCGCGAAGGTATCGCAGCTCCTCATGTGTCACATTCACCCGCGAATGAACGGTCAGCCGGCCCGATCGTGGGCCGAGCTCGCCATTGGCCTTGAGCCCGCGCTGGACAGCCTCGTTGACCGCAGACCGTAAGGCTCGACCCGACGCGTAGATCGACGTTCGATCCCGATCCGCCGGGCTGAGCGAAAGCCACTTTTCGGCAGCAACAATCGCACTGTCCCCGCGAGCCTCGATGGTTGAAGGAGCGAGAGCCTGGAGCGCATCGTCGATGCGTCCCTCCTGCGCGGCGGCCTGGGCTCGCCGCAGGATGGGATCGCGGCCGCGCAGATTCACATCCATTTTGGCGCGCTCGATCCCGGCCTGCTGGACGAGGTCGAAGGGCTTACCGGCGTCGACGGCGCCTAGCTGTCGCTTGTCGCCGACGAGAACCAGGCGATGGACTTCGGCTAGGTTTGCCAGCCGTACCAGCTTGGCCTTGTCCTCGTTCGACACCATCGACGCCTCGTCGAGCACCAGGACATGGTCTCCGAGCGCGCTCCGAGCCTCGCCAAGCAGGGAGGCATTTCCCGGCTCGTGCAGAAGCCTGCCCCATTGGGCAAGAAAGCGGGCAATGGTCATCGAACGGATGCCGGTGTCGCGTTCGAGCATCTGGACGAGCGTGTTCTGTACCGCGAGCCCCAGCACCTGCTTGCCTTCCTCGCGGAGCAGCTGGGCAACCGGCTTCATCACGCTGCTTTTGCCCGCCCCGGCTATGCCCTGGATCGCTAGGATCCTGTCACGCGATGAGAGCACAAGACTCGCCGCATTCTCCTGCCCTTCGTTGAGCGAAATTCCGTGGTTGATCGCGGCAACTGCCTGAACCCGTTCTGCAGCGTCCGGCCGATTCAGGATGGGCAACACCGCACCTCGTCCCTGGTCGACGTTCGCGAGAATGGTGCTTTCAAGGTCAAGCGCCTCCCGGCTCGCCAGCCAGCCTTTGTGCTCGCCTTTGCCGGATTCGAGTGCGCCGCTTCTGACCAATGCGTTCACACGGGTTTCGATGTGGTCCACCGTCGTCGGAAGCCCAAAATCGAGTGCCGCCTTCAGCAATCCCTCACGGGGAAATGCTGCCTCGCGCTGTGAGAGATGACGCACCGCAGAGGCCACGGCCTGTGCGGCCGCGATGGTCGGCGCATCCTGCTTGAGGACATGGGCAGGGATCAGTGGATCAGCCGGATCGCCCTTGATCCGCTGCGCGAACTCTCTCAGCTTCACAATTCCACGCTGAAGAAGGCTCCCTTCTTTCGATCTGGGAATGTCCTTCGTTGCAGCCCGCATCTGCGACGCATCGATCAAGCGGGCAAGGTCAATTCCGACTTCCTGGGCTTTCTGCCGCCACGCATCGAGAAGGCCTTCCCGGTCCCTGACGGGCGCCTTGCTTTTCCTCGTATCGAGCACAGCAATGTCGCGGGTTTTCGGGGTGTTCTCACCCAGCTGGCGTACCGCGTCGAGGACTTCTTCGCGCCGCGTCGAAAAGGCCATGACCTGCTCGCGGGCAATGCCCGCTGCTTCGAAGTTGCCATGCTTTCCAACCGGCCCTGCTTCGTAACCCATCTTCTCGACCGCCAGACGAAAGCGCGCCATGGTCATCGAGTTGAGCAGCGTGTTGAACGACCAAAGCTTGTCGTTGCGAAGCGCGCGCCACTTCCCGTCGCTGCCTTGCGTGACATTCGCCACGACCGCGTGAAAATGCAGGTTTGGTTCCTGGTTGCGATTGGTGTCGTGCTGGAAAAGACCAATCGTCAGATTATCTGTCGCGACCTTCCCGTAGCCAGCCTGACTGCCCATCCGGGTCTGCGCCGCGTTCTTTTCTGCCCAGCGCAAGGTCTCGATGACGGCCTCGCGGTAGGCATCGATAATCCGCTGGTCACCGCCCACCAGCGCTATCAGCGACCAGCTTTTCGGGAGTGAGAATGTGAGGTCGGTTCCAGGCCTGTGAGCTTGGCCCGGATTGCCGACTCGGACGCCACCGGGAAGTTCTCCCCGCAGCAAGGCATCGAACTGCTCGGCGCTGACGCGCCCCTCAAGACCAAGACGTTCCGCTCCCTTCCCGACCCAGGTTCCGGAACGATCGGCATCGGCACCGGTGTAGTAATTGTCTGCCGCGAAATAGCTCGCAGCAGCCGAAGGGGAGCGCACATTGGCAACGGAAAGCATTCTGTCTGGTCCTCATCACGGCTCCCCTCGCGGCCAGGTAATCCCTCCCCAATTGCCTCTCACATATCTGGCTCGAACTCGCCGAAGTCCTTTTCTGGGGGATCTGCGACCGCGCCTTCGCGCAGGTCTTTTTCGACCGGTGTGAGAAGCTGGCACCCGTTAGCCGCCGCACGGCCATGAGGCGTCGAGCCGTCCCTGCCACCTGCGTCATCGCCGGCTTCTCCGGGTTCAGACAGATGCTGTTCCCCGCCCATTGCTGGTGCATCCTCTCCGGTTCGCACGGCGGCGAGAGGTAGCGTTGGACCTGCATCCAGATGAGCATCGGGACGGGTTTCGGCACCGAGATTAGCAGCAGCGCGCCCTGCATTCAGCTTTTCAAACTGCACAGGCTCCTGACGATCCTGCGGTTCATCGGCGACACGGCGCTGCCCCTCCAGGTCGAGTTTGAGCTGCTTAGTATCGACAGGCTTACCGGCACCGTCATCGTTCGAGGCGGGATGCTCGTCATTCGGTTTCGAACCCGGCTTTGCTTGGGGCGTCATTGCCGCAGGACCCTGGCCAGGCTTTATGAGCGGTTTCACGCGGGCGATGAAACCTTCGGCAATACGGCCACGCGTCCGCGGAATGAGCGAAACCGGCGCAGCGGGGAATCCGTCAGGAAATTTGATGTAGGCCGACAACCTCGGAAGGTTCATAAACTGATCGGGCAGGAGCAATGGCTCGATCTGCCGCCTCGGCGTCAGGCTGACTGCATCGCGCGCATTGTTGTACCCGTAGCTGTAGCCTTCTTCCATGTCGCGCACCTGCCGGTGGCCGATGAAATCGGAGCACCAGGTCGCTGTCTCTCGATCGGCCGTCGCCAGGATGAGCTTGGTTCGCGCAAGCGAGGAAAGTGTCATGGCCATGTTCTCGCCGTAGACTTCCTTGAGCTTGGCAAACGCATGCACCCCGGTGACGATCGCACCGCCAAAATTGCGCGCGGTTTGCAGCCCCTTTTCGAGGGCCGGTAGTCGGTGAAGGGCGCCGAGTTCGTCGATCAGAAACCACATCCGCAGGTCCTGCGTGCGCTCGAGCGTCATGAGCGTATTCATCGCCGTGTCGAGCCACAGCGTCAGCAATTGCGAGGAGATGCTCATGTCGACATAGCGGGCAGAGAGGAACAGGATCGAGCCTGCCTGGCAGTCGCCTTTGACCCAGTCACGGACCGAAAAACGCGGTCCGGATGAGGGCAAGAGCTTGAGCACTTTCGCATTCGCATTGAATACCGCGCGGATCGATTCCGCCATGCGGGCCGCTTCCGGGGCGGTCAGCGGATCGGCCATCGTTCCTCGCATCAGCTTATGCACTTCGGACAGGTCAGCGGTCATCAGCCGCCGTGCCAAGGCCTCGTTGGTTGCAGTGCCGGTACGAGCAAGATGAAGACACATCTCGACGAACAGCATGCGCGCCGCGAGCACCCAGAACTGTTCTGAACCACCCCCGTCATGGGGCACGAGCGCTTCGGCAGCGGCATGAAACTCAGCTTCCGTCGTGCAGTCGTTGAACACGCTCCACAGCGGACACCGCACATCGACAGGATTGAGAATGATGTCGCGCGCGGGATCGTAGAAGGCTTCGATAAAGGCCCCTGTCAGGTCGAAAATGACCGCGCGCTGGCCGCGTTCACGCGCTTCGGCAACTAGTTCGGTGAGCGCCACGGTCTTGCCGGTTCCGGTCGTACCGATGAGCATGGCGTGGCTCTGCTCGAGCCGCCACGGCCAGCTTACGCCGGCGAGATGTGCGGGTTGGTAGTGGCCCGCTTCGGCGAGCGCCGACGAGCTCGCAAGCCGCCACTTCCAGCCGAACTTGCGTCCCAATTCCTCGGCCCGGAATGCCTTGTTGTGACGCTCGATTTCCTCTTCGAGTTCGTCGAGCGAAACAAGCATTGCACCGCGCTCGTGCTTGCGCTCCTTCGACCGCCCGCCAAAGCGCTCGGCGAACCACCAGAAAAACACGAAGGCCGGGATCAGCAGTACCGCCGAGACCAGCAATCCCTGCTTCACTGCCGTACGAAACGCCTCGACCGCCTCGCGCATCGGCGGGAACTCGCGAACGATGCCGAACGGGAGGCCGACCCTTTCGCCGTCAAGCAGTTCAAGGTTGACCAGCTTGGCCGGATCGAACTCCATGAATGCATAGAGACTGGCGTAGATATGCATCCAGACCAGGTAGATCTGGTGATCACTCAGAGCCGACCGCACTTCCCAATAGCAGGTGCCGACCGCTACCAGGCCGGTGACAATCAAGGGGCCCTTCAGGCCGGCTGCAAACATGAAACCAAAGTGGCCGAGCAACTGGCTCCCGCGGGTGAAATTCAGGAGATTATGCTTCATGGGATTGGCCTCCCATGTTTGCGTTGACGGGGAGGCCAAGACGCTCGAGGCGTCGCCGGTAGGCCTCGTGAGTACGGTCGCGCAAACTCGCGTCAGAATGGCTGGCCAGAAGCGCATCGAGCGCCACCGAAATGAAGATTGCCTGGCGCGCGGGATCGAGCCCTGCGGGCCTGTCCTTCGCCTCGTTATCGCGCTGCCACGCTGCGACGATGAGGTCACGAATAAAGACGCTGACACTGACGCCATGGTCCGCGGCACACTGGCGAACCCAGTTACCAACGGAGAGAGATACGAATGTCTGAAGCCGATCTTGTCGGGTCATGATACAGGTTCCTTGTCGGGCCGACGGAACCTGGCTCACCTTGCGGAAGGTGCCGATGAGAATAAATCGTGAACAACTCGCAGTCAATCGAAAGATTCGGACGACATTTCAGAGTGATAGATGGATGTGAGTTGTCAGCGGATCAGCGCAAAGCCGCTCTACTCGCAGACGGGTTGATTTCGCCCAAAACCACATTCTCTAGCAATAACAGAAAGATAAATCCCGAAATCGCGGGGTAGGGTGTGCACGAAGTTGTTCCCTATTTGGACCGCTGCGATCGACCACTTCCCCCGCCAAATTTCGAGGGTGAAGCCTTGGTTTCACGCGGATTTTGTAGCCCATCCGGGGCATGAGGGGAAGTCGTCACCGCACGAGTTTGTTCTCACCCAGCCCCCGTTTGGTAACAGATGGCCATCTGCTCCGACCAGACTGGGCGGTGGATTAAGACGCATGAAGAACGTCAACCCCTCCCGCCTCTTTCGTGCAGGGCGCGGTGCGGCAGGGAAGAGACAAGCGCCGGAAAGGAGCGAAACTGAGTCGCGGTTCTCAACGCTTTGCGGCGCTTAGGACACATGGAGTGTGGAGCCGTAGACCGGCTCAGTCGCCCTGTCGGACGGTTTGGCTCCTGGCGGCCCTTACGGGACGAAGGTACGGCAGTTGGATCATCAAGAGAGCGGCGCTAGCGGCAAGAGACTCGCGTACCGCAATCGCGGCTTGGGGGCCGTCACGTTGAGGCATTCTCCTGCCGGTCCTCCCATCGCCCATCCCGCGATTTCAGGGGCAGTTTGGGAGCCAAACGGACCCATTCAGCGAACTCCATACTTCGACCGAAGCGTGGCCCTCTCGGACGTGCATGGGGTCCGGGCGACCCAGTTTCCATAAAGCTTTGACACCATGACGCAGTATGGTGTGAGATTGTCGTCGTGATCGAAACCGGCCACGTGGCCAAACTCATGCACGACGACGCTCTCATAGTCATTTTGGTTGCTCGGAGGGGTTCCTGTGCCGTAGTAAAAGGAACCTGCGGCGATCTTGTCGGCGTTTATGACGATGTCCGCATCGGATGTCGTGGTTGCGCTGGAAGCTGTTCGATAAGTCAAACCCGCCCAGTCCGGACTACCGGCATAGAAACTGGTCACCTTGGGTTGGATCTGGACTCCCGTGCGGTCAAGGGAGGGGTTCTGAGCGGTATCCTCGGTTCGCCCCAGACCAGTATAAGAGAACACAAGCTTCGAGCCCACGTCGGTCCACGTCTGAGCCGCTCGTAGCGTGGGCGCATCTCCCGCTTCTGGCATCGCCAAAAGAATTTCGAAGCCGTTCGTGTTTGTCGACATCTTGTAGGGCATGACATCGGCCGACGCGACCGAGGGCAAGCCGATGGCGACCATTGCGCCAGACGCAAACAGAACAATGTGGGGTTTCATAAGAGTGTGCTCCTTATTCAGTCGGTCTGATGCCGGTCAGTTTATCTGCTCCCGGTAGTCAGCCAGCGACTTGCCATTCGATGCGGCGCTATATCCGGTGGCAACTAACGTGCCGTCGGTGATGCGGTAGGGCGAAAATTGTGCAAGGACGCGTGTCGCCTTTGGCGAGGGGCGCGTGCCAGTGAATGCGGCATATCTCGTTGGTGAGACCAACAGCAGGTAATCACCGGCCGACCCCTCGGTGAGTTCTCCGGCGATTGCGACATCGGTTCCGCTTGCCTGCATTAGCTGAATCGTGTCTCCAGCTGAGTATCCGCCCTTGAGGCTCTCCACGACTTCGAAATTGGCGGCCGAACCTATGCCTTTCACGCCTTGGATGGGCGATACAGATTTCAGGCGTCCGACGACCACAACCTCCGACGCCCAGAATTCCTGTTGAGTGTCCGGGCGATAAAAGAGGACGTTGGCCGCTGCCTCGACGGGTGAGATGCCCGAGCGAAGTGCTTGGTTTAGATCAGCTGGCGTTTTGCCGACGCTGGCCAAGTAGTTTGCAAGCGTACGCAGTAGCGCAGATCGAACCTCATCCTTACGTGCACCGCCCTCGATGTCCTTGTTTGCCAGCGGATCGCGAGCAATAAGGACCGAATAAATTCCCTTTGCGATGTTTGCCTTGCCCGAAGCATTCAACAGCCCGTCTTGTGCGGCCAGTTCGCTCTGCTTCTGCTGAAGGTATGGCCCGACGAAGTCTCTTTCCTGAGCGCCACCGTCCTCTTGCGACGCGACAATGCTGGGCGCAGCTAAGCTGCAAAGCACAGCCGCAACCGCGGACGCTTTCATCACTTTAGTCATAGCGAATTCTCCAGTTCGGTTATCGGGAAATTGAAACTCGCATTCCCGATCGCACTTGCCTGGCCGTTGATGATCTTGAACAGTGCGAGGGCCTGTGTGTGGCCAGAGAGCGGAGCGCCGCCTCGCGCGACCGATCCTTCGGCGTATGCCGCGCGGGACGCAAAGATCAAAAGGCGGTCGCCCGGTCGGAAGGATGCATCGCTTTTGCCCTGAAGCACGTTGACCACCCCTGTGATATCGGCGACGGACCCGTCGTTGTTGTACCCTTCGCCAAATCGTAAACGGACATTGCCGGCACTGCCCTTGTAAGTGCGTTCGGTGCGGATATCGACGGTCGTCCGATTTCCGTCGGGCCCCGGCGACCGGTTATCGACGGAGGTCACGACTCCCGTGGCAACGACGTCCGCCTGACGAACTAGAGCGCTCAATTCCGTTTGATGTTCTGCTACCACAGAGCGCGTTGAGACGCTTGGAGATGGGGCAGATGCCGGCAAGGGCGGGTTCGGAGCAGAAGCTTCCGATTGCATCGGCGCAGCCGCACATGCAGCCAAAAGCAAAGTGCTCGAAGCAAAATAAACACGATTGTCCATGCTGCGGAAACACCACAACCGCCGATTGGGTTCCGAAATCCGGGAAGCAGCCTACAAATCTGCCTCAAGGCCTGGAAGTGCTTTCACAATCGAAATCAGTTCACCTAGATTTGTTGCATTCCTGGAGCGGGATTCACGCACTTTCGAGAGCTGTAGGCTAGAGGCGGTGCTGGCACCCCACTCGATCTTCTAGAACAGATATTTTCCGCCATGAAGAGCTCGATCAGGTCGCCGATGCGCTGGGCTGCCTCGATGACATGACCATCCTCTAGATGGGCATAGCGGGTGGTCGTGCGCACATCGGTGTGGCCGAGCAGCTTACCGATCATCGGAAGCGTTTCCGAATGGGCGGCGGCGTGGCTGGCAAAGCTGTGCCGCAGATCGTGGATGCGGACGCCGGGTAGGCCCGCCTCATCACGCAGCTTGCTCCATAAATTGCCGATGTCCGTGATCGTGCGTTGGGTGGCCGGGTTCCAGAACACATAGCGCTGCTTCTCCCGGCGCGGCAGGGCGTGGAGGATCGTCGCGGCGGCTTCGGCCAGCCAGACCGTGCGCGGGCCAGTCTTGCTGTCGGTCAGCAGCAAGCGCCTACCTCGCACTTCGCTCCATTTGAGGCCGGTGATCTCCGACTTGCGGCAGCCGGTCAGGATCAGCAAGCTGATCGCCGCGCAATGCAACGGAAAAGTTTTGCGATGCCTGTCGAGCACTTCGCCAATCCGCCTGAACTCCTGATCGGACAGGAAGCGCTCGCACTTCCGCCCCTTGTTCTTGCGGATGTAGAGGCAGGGGTTCGATCCTTCGGGCCGCACGCCCCATGCTTCCGCCTTGTTGAACATGGCGCGCAGGATTTCACCGCAACGGTTGGCGGCGCCAGGTCCGCCGGTGTTGGTGATCCGGTTGAACCATTCCTGCACATGGCGTTCCTCGATCTCATCAAGGAATAGGCCTTCAAATGCCCGGTCGAGGTATTTCCGTTTGTAATAGTGGTGAGTGTAGAGCGTGGACGGCTTCCATTTCGGCGACACGCGGTCCCAGTAGGTCTTGAGGAAGTCCCGGTAGGATGGAACCTTGCGCAGCCGCTTGCGCTCCTCCGCCGGGTTCTCGCCGGTCTGGGCGCGCAGCAGCACGCGGCGTGCCACATCCATTGCTTGCGCACGGCTCAGCACTTTGGCGTTGCCAATCGTCACCGTGCGGGTGCGCCCTTCCATGCGTGCCTGCACGATATAAACCTTGCGACCGCTGACATAATGACGGATGCCAAAGCCCGGCAGTTCTCGCGTCCAGCAGGTCTTGCGCAGTTCACCCAGGCCACCACACTTGCCGATAACATGGAGCCTGAGACTGCCAAGCTCCTCAGCGACGATGCCCCGCAGGGTCAGCGCGTTCATTGCCCGACTCCGATAAGGCGCGCGATCGAACCGGACACGCGTTCCGCTGCATCGGCGACGATCTCGTCGGACAGGTGAGCATATCTGGTCGTCGTTTCTGCCAGCGCGTGGCCCAGCATCTTGCCGATCACCATTAGTGAGATGTTGTCGCGGATTGCGACCGAGGCGAAACTGTGGCGGAGGTCATGCAGGCGCACGTCCGGCAAGGCCGCGCGATTGCGGATTTTCGACCAATGGATGCCGAGCGTGATCGGCTTGTCGGGATTGCGGAAGGAGGGGAATAGCAGGCCGGTTGATTTCCGGTCTGGGAGCGATGCAATTACATCGGTAGCCTGTTGGTTGAGATAGACGATCTTCGCGCCGGTCTTGCTGTCGGGCAGCATCAGGCGCGGTTCCTGCACCCATTCCCAGCGCAGTTGCTCGATCTCCCCGCAACGCGCTCCGGTGAAGATCAGGAGGCGGATCGCCGCGACATAGAGCGGCTGCTCTGCCTCATAGTCCCGCAAAGCCGTGGCAAGCCGCGAATATTCGTATGGAGACAGAAACCGCTCCATCGGCTTGCGTTTGTAACGGGGCGTGCCCTTGCAGGGGTTAGAGCCGCGCGGACGCAGACCAAGGCGCTCGGCATAGCCCATCATCACCGAGAACACCGGCAAGGTGCGGTTGAAAACCCCGGGTCGCTCAATGAAGCTGTCGCGCCAGAACAGGATGTCGCCCTTCGCCAGTTCATCGATCCGCCGATTGCCAAACGCACCGAGGATTTCCTTGAAGATGGCGCTCTCGTTGCGTTTGCGGGTCGAAGGCTTCCAGTGGCGCGCGTAGTCGGCCCAGAAGCGCTCGGCGTAATCACGCAGAAACGGCGCATCACTCCTTTGCGCGGCGCGGGCCTTCTTGCGCGTTGGCAGACCGTCCAGCGCTACCTCCGCCAGTTTCGCCCGCGCGAGGCGGCGAGCTGTGGCGGGCGAGATGTCGCGAGAAGTGCCGAGCGACACGCGCCGCAGCTTGCCGCGCTGGCGGAACAGCACGAACCATGTCCGCCTGCCGCCGGGATTTACCCGCAAGCCAAATCCCGGCAGGTCAACATCCCAATACTCCCTGATGCGCTTGCCGGGTTTGCGCCGGACGATATTGCCGTTGAGCCGCACCCGATTGGACGGCTTTGCCTTTTCACCACTCCCGCGCCCTTCACCGGATGGGACAGGGGAATGATTCGAAGCTTCTCCCGCTGGTAGCAGATAGCCATTTGCTTGCATTGACTTGCTCCTCGTTGTAAAGGAACAACTTCGCGTAACCTATTGCTTAACAATCTCTTTCTGCCGCATGGCGGCGTAGGGTGTGCTCCTTTGTTCCCAAGTGCGCGAGGTGGTCCAGGCAATGAGAGGGATTGATCAAGGACGACTTTTCCCGATCTCCATGTTGGAGCGCGAGCAACCAAGCCTGGCAGCTCACAGCATGCAGATAGAAAGCAGTTGGACGCCTCCAGCCGAAGACAGCACCTGCGAAAGAGGCAGCGGCCAAGGGCGCGTGGGAAGCAAGGCAAGCGGGACCTGTCGCGTGCCCAAGCTTCCCGCCGCCCGACCCGGTGCCGGTTCGCAAGTGCGCGCGGGGCCCAAGAACAAAATACGCCGCACCCTCAGGAGCGCATCGCAAGATGCGCGGGACAGAGTGCGTCCACAGCCCCGCTCCACTTATCGGGTGCCGCCGCAGTGCGGTGGGCGGCCGTCAGAGCAACCGACCGAACCGGGTTTTTGTGCTTGATTGGACTACCCGGCGAACAAGAGAAAACGGCAGGAACCGTTCCCGGTTCCCGCCCTGTCGGTAGTCTCAAAACTCGTCGAGCATGCCGCCGTGGACCGTGTGGACCACCCGCGCTGCGAGATGCACTGGCAATATGTTGTAGTCACCCTCGTCGAGGGCAAAGTACCCGAGTTCGTCATCCTCGATAACGTGCTGATCGAAGAAGCTGTGCAGCGCTCTCTTCTCGGCTGTTTCCAGAGCATCGAAATAGCTCCGGGACGGAAGGGCGCAATGCATCGAATAAGCCATGATAATCCTCCTGATTTCTGTCGTGAGACGACAGGAGGTGCGCGCGATGGTCTTGTGCATCCCGGGTCAGGGATCGCCCGGCTGGGCGACCGCGATAGCGGCGGTGGGGGTAACGATTTTGTTCGCTGCCGGATGCAATCCGGTGGCGGGCAAAATGGTGGGGCCCCGCCGTCCTTGAGGCGGGAGGCGCAAGGCCATCATGCTGGGAGAACCGTGAGCAAGAACCCACTACCTCCGCCCCAATATCGAACGCCTGCTGCGTGCGAATTGCATTTCCTACACCCCGATGACGCAGGCATGGAGACAACCAGGGAGCAGACCCGAGGGGGACAAAAGGACAAGTAACATGCCCCGAAACAGGAGCGCTATTGCAGCCCTGCAAAAGCTCGAAGCAGACCGCGAGGCGCTCGACGCCAAACAGCGCGAGCTCGAAGTACAAGCGGCCAGAGAACTCGGAGAAATCATCCTGGGAAGCGGCCTCGAAAGCTTCTCAAGGAAGGGCCTGAGGAAGGTTGCTGAAGAACTCGGGAAACTCGGCGAGGATGCCGCGATCGAGAAACTGACTGGGCGCGGTGCAACCCGTGCCTCGAATGCAGCGCCGGGAACCCAGTAACCACAGAAGAAGAGGCCCTGCCGCTTGCGGCAGAGCCTCTTCGTAAGGGGGACGATCGGGATCGATGTCAGTCGATATCGGGAGCGTCGGTGTTGTCGTTGTCGTCGCTCGACCCGTTGCCGCGGGAGAGAAAATCGACCTTGTCCGCGAGGATCTCGGTGCCGTAGCGCGTGACACCGTCCTTGTCCTCCCACTGGGTGTAGTGGATGCGGCCCTGCACGCTGACCAACTGGCCCTTGGAGCAGTACTGGCCGACGGTCTTGGCGAGGCCATTGAAGCAGGTCACGCGGTGGAACTCGCTTTCCTTGGCGGTGTAGCCGTTCTCGTCCTTGTAAGTCTTGCCGTCCTTGTCGCGTGCGGGGCGATCGGTGACGACGGTGATCCCGGTGACATTGGTGCCGCCCTTGGTCTCGCGGGTGTCAGGATCGCGAGCGATGCGGCCGGTGAGGATTGCGATATTGGTCATGATGTGAGTCCTTCAGTTCCTCAAACCGGAGACCATCTCCGGCTTGCGAACATCCAGAAGAAGCAGGGCATGGGAGGACTGCACCGCAGGCCAAAAGGGCCGAAGGGGAACCTGTTCATGACGGGTGGTGCGGGCAGGCGCGCGAAGCGCGACCACACGGCCGGAAAGGAACGGGTTGCTGTCCTCAGCTGACCTGATTCAGGACTGTTCGCGAAGAAAGCCGGATGGGTATCGGGTGCGGGCCTGAAGGTGCCAAGACCCTACTGCAATCAGCCTGCCCCATCGCCTTCCGATGCCGCCAGGAGATCCATGAAGTTGCGAGCTGCTTCCCGGTCTTCCTCGCTTTCGAACGCCACGTCGAGATCGGGGGCAGACCCGAACATGTGCAGGAACGACCATAATGCAAAGCGCTTGCCCCGGTCCTTCTCAAGGCCAAGATCGACCCGGCAATGTTCAATGCCGGCTGCAAAGGTGTCGGGGGCAACCCCGGAGAGGTCGGTGGTGGCAAAGTAGCGCTGCAGCAGATCGTCAAGTTGCATGACCGGTCCATAGTCGGGTCGGCGCCGAATGCACATCCAGGCGATTCAGATACGGATGACGTAGGCCCCCCTCAGGACCCGGGAGAGGTGCCCAAGGGGCCGCGACGATCGACCACGGTGATCCGGCGTATCTTGGCATCGATCACCAGTCGTTCGGTCACGCCATTGCCCGGAAAGGCGACGACGTAACGCGGATTGAGCGAGAGCATCTGCTCGTTGCGCTTGAACCCGGCGCGGGCACCAAGCCGACGATCGAGCGAATAGGTCAGCTGCTGCACTTCGCGGCGTTCGGCCCAGCTGGCGGCCAGGCGATCGGCACCCTTGCCGTCGCCGCCATGGACCAGAAAGAGATCGGGAACCACATTGCGAACCTTGTCGAGCGTCGCCCAGATATTGTCGGCGTAGACGCGCGCATCCTCGGCGCTCTCGAAGCTCTGGCGACCACCGGCGAAAACGACCGGAGTGCCTTCCGGGATCAGGGCATGGCGCCGGTTCTCGGCGCGTGCGCGAAGGAAATCGCGGGCATCTATTACGGCCGATGTGAGACCCCGGTAATGGCTCGTGCGCGAGCCCGAAACAGGCTTCCACGAGGACCCGGTCTCGTCGCGGTACAGTGCAGCCGCAGCCTCGCGCATCTGCTCGAAGGCCAGCATGCTGGCTTCGGCAGCCTGTGCGCGTTCGACCTGCTCTTCCAGATTGCTCGAATGCACTTCGGACCCGTCGGCTGATGCGAGGAGGACCCGGATCTCGTCGGTGGCTCGGTCAAGCTGAGCGGACTTCCGGCTGGCCGCACGGTGAAAGAGATTGACTACGCCCCAGGCAATGTCCTCGGCATCTGCTTCCAGGGCCGTGTCGGAAAACATCGCGAAAAGATCGGACCAGACTGCAGCGAGGGTCTGCTCGATCGCATCCTCGCAGGGAAAGTCGGTTGCATTGAATGGAGCTGGCCTAATGCTGAGGCCTGAAAGGTCGAGGCCGCTCAACTGATCGATGAAGCTGTCGTACATGGGGTGTCTCCTGATCGCGGGGACAAGGAAAGGAGGCACCATTGCCTCGGCCCTGTCCGCCGGAGCCCGATCAGGGCCGGTAAAAGGGGCGTGACGCACCGCGCAGCGGGAAACCTGCGGCCCTAGGCTGGCGCGGGCAACACGGGCCGACGGGCCGCAGGTTGCGGCGCGCCCCGACCGGCCCAAGGGCCTCTCCCGGCGGACAAGGATGAGGCTGGATTAGGACCCGGTGGCACAAGCGGACTGGGAGCGCTCGAAGATCGCTTCGCCATTCGAGAATCGCCCGACCAGGCGCATCTCACCAAACAGGTCGATGAACCTACCCGACACCTGGGCAAGCCAGTGCTGCGCCCTCGCCGTTCTCGGTGTGCAGTAATCGGCTTCCCAGTACCGGGCGTCATCGCGTTCGGCGAGTCAGATCGCGGCGAGCCCGCAATAGGTCGATATACCGCAATCGGCGAAGGCGTTCCGCAGGAGGATGCGATCCTCGCGGCCGCGCCATCCATCGAAGCGCTCGAACGAAGGGAAGGTCGCCTTCGCAGTATCGATGACCTCTTCGACGAGGCACTCATAAGCCCAGTCGGTGTCGTCCTCTTCGCCGTCATCGAGCAGGCGAAAGGCTACTACGGAGCCGGTCGGATAGCTGACGGAACGTCCCATCTCGCTGCTCCTCAGGCTGCATCATCGAGATCGATGTCGGTCTCGCCTTCGCTAGATTGCTGGCCACCCAGTTCGAGCAACAGGCTGGCCGCTTCCTCGGCCTTTGCTGCAGCCGTCAGGATCGCACGCTCGTCCGATTTGAGGATGTTGAGCCAGGACGCGATGTAGCTGGCGTGATGGTCGAGGTGGGTGACCGGAAGACCCAGTTCAGCGCCGAGAATAGCCGAGGACAGTTCGGCGATCAGTTCTTCGGCAGCATAGGCCTCGCTGCCGAAGCGGTTCTTGAGATCGCGGTCGAGCCGCGAGGAATGCCCCGTCCAGTGCGACAGCTCGTGCGCGAGCGTCGCATAGTAGTGGTCGTAAGCTTCGAACAGTTCGGTTGGCGGCATGGTGACGCGATCACGCAGCGGTTCGTAATAGGCCTGAGCGCCATGGTGACGCAGGTCTGCGCCGATATGAGCAAAGAAGGCATCGAGCCGGTCTTCGCGTCCTTCGGGCTCCAGCGCTGCAGCGAGTGGTTTGGGGTGATAGAACTCGGGGAGACCATCGCACTGGTCGGCGTTAAACACGGCATAGGCTTTGAGCACGCGCCGGTTCTCGGTGTCCGCTTCGCCTTCGGCGTTTTCGACCTCCTTAGTGTAGCTCTTGTAGAAAATCGCGATGGTTGATTTCTCGCCTTTGCGGACCTGTCCGCCGAGTGCCTGACACTGACGGTAGGTCATCCAGTAAGGCGAGGCGTAGCCGCAGCCATCGGCCACCATCCACAGCCAGAAGGTGTTCATCCCGCGATAGGGCGTCCCGCAAGAGCGCAAAGGCCGTGAGACCGGCACACCGCGCCACGGCTTGACCCAGGGTTTTGTGCCTTGCTCGAGCTTTTCGATAATGACGGCGGTGATGCGCTGAGCTGGCGAAGCTGAAGCAGTGCGGCGGGATCTGGTCATGGGAGGTCTCCTGATGACCGGGACGGACAAGTCCCGGTTCAGGAAAAGCAAAGCTGTCTCCCCTCTCGATTAATGCGCACGGCTGTGCGCCTTCACGCCAGTCATCTAAGAGGGCCGACGATCGCACGAAAGCGAACATCGGATCAGTCGCCTCGATCTGTCCGCGATGTCGGACGAACCCGAAAGTCGCCTTTGGAAGCCGGCAAGGCTGTAAGCTGCCGCTCGAACAGACGATAAGACGGAACAGCTTCGCCTCCCCCGGTTCGCGCAAAACACTGTGGATAAACTTCGCTGACAGCGAAGAAAGTTCTGGACGAGCCGGTGCCGCTGTGACAGACAAGCTGTGTCGTTAGTCAGAAAGGGGACTGCCATCATTCACTGAAGGGCAACCTTCGCGGGGGGTGTGAACCTCCTACCATTATGGCCGTGTCATGCGATCCGTGTGGCGGCCACGGGCGGCCCCCGATGGCGGGGGACCGCTCAGGCGATCAGGGTAAGCACGTTCCTTCCCCACCTTCCTAGCCAGATGGCAGCGCCACCGTTCCAGGTGGTTGGTGAAGAAGGAGAAAGTCGATGACTCATCGGGACGACGACAAGGAACGTGGGCGGTTGAAGTTGGAGAATAAGCTGAGGTGGGCAAACCGATTGGTGAACCCGCAGACGCTGAAAGTGATACTGGCGGTTGGGCCATGGATTGCGAAAATCCTTCGTCTGACGATTGAGTTAGTAAAGCTGTTCAAAGGATGATCCGCCCACCCTGCATTGCGCATCAGATTTTTAAGGAGCCAACATGCTTGGTGAAGCCCTCAGGCTCATTCGGGTTTATCACGACCTGAAACAGAAACAGGTCGCTGAACGGCTCGACATATCGACTTCGTATCTTTCCGAAATTGAGAAAGGACATAAGACGCCAACGCTTGAAGTGATCCAGCGCTACTCGGACGTCTTCGGCCTACCAGTCTCTTCGATCATGTTCTTCGCTGAGAGCGTTGAAGGTGGCGGTTCGGCCGACCGTGCGCGCACTTTCGTTGCTGGCAAGATGGTCGGGCTTATGCAGTTCTTGGAGGCACGCTCGGACCGGGCCTATGCCGAATAGACCGACGCATTCCCTGAACCAATCGTCGCTCTTTAAATTGCGAAGTCGCTCGAAACTGGCAGCGCTCCTGGGCATTGCGACCGCAGACTTACGCGCATTGTCTGCTGGCGACACCCTCTACACCGAATTTGACATACCGAAGAAATCGGGTGGCGGCCTGAGGCACGTTGAAAATCCATGCAGGGCATTGAAGCGGGTGCAGGCGAGATTGGCGAAGCTGCTGACCCGCATCAATCCCCCAGACTTTCTGTTTTGCCCCGTGAAGAGGCGTTGTTACGTCGCGAATGCTGCCGCACATCGCGGCAATCGCGTTGTCCAATGCCTCGATATTCGTAAGTTTTTCCCCAGCACCCCGCAGCGACGGGTATTCTGGTTCTTCCATCGCATCATGCAGTGTGAGCGCGATATCGCTGGGCTCCTTGCGAACCTTGCTTGCTACCAGGGGCATTTGCCCACGGGCTCTCCCTTGAGCCCAATCATGGCCTACTTCGCCTATTACGATCTGTGGGAGCGCATTGCCGCTTTTTGCAAAGAGCGCGGCTACACCTTCACGGTGTACATCGACGATGTCACAATCTCAGGGACCCGTGTTCCGAAGGCGGACATCTGGGAGGTGCGAAAGATGATACACGGCATGGGACTGCGCTACCACAAGGAAAAGACGTTCGTGGATCAACCGGCCGAAATCACCGGCGTTGTCGTGCGGGACGGGGAACTGCTCGCCCCATTTCGGCAGCACAAGAAGATGCACGAAGCGAGGGCCCGGTTGGCCAAGGCGACCGACAACGACCGCGACGCGCTGCTGGGCAGGGTCGCTGGCATTGAAGGACAGATTCAGCAGATTGCGGCGAAGAATTAAAGCTGTGGCATGATCCGCCGGATTGGGCGTGATTGGCCGGCCGCAGGAGCAAGCTGCACGCCATCCTCGCACATGCTAGTTCAACCGGATGTCCCTGACCCGCGATAATCATTACGTACCGCAGTGGTATCAGCGACTGTTTGTCGAGCCCGGCGAAAGCACGCTGGCCTATCTCGATATGAAGCCGCACCGCCGAACCCTCGACGACGGTCGCGAGGTCGTGGGAAAATCGCGGTTTCGGGCGCAGCCGAAGCGCTGCTTCTTTCAGACCGATCTCTACTCGACCTTCTTTGGAACGCTGGTCAACGACGAGATCGAGCGCAAATTGTTCGGCGCGATCGACGACCGTGGGGCAAAGGCAGTCAAAGCCTATCTCAGTGCCGACGAATCGGCGTGGCACAGCCATTTCCAAGACCTGTTCGAATTTATCGATGTCCAGCGGCTGCGCACGCCCAAGGGCCTTGACTGGTTACGCGCCCAATATCCCGCGCTCAGTCAGAACGAGCTGATGATGGAGATGCAGGGGCTGCGCAATTTCCACTGCACCATCTGGACTGAAGGCGTGCGCGAGATCGTGTCGGCCGAGGAGGCGGGCACCAAGTTCATCGTAAGTGATTCTCCGGTCACCATCTATAACCACGCCGTGCCGCCGGATGCCGCATTGTGTATCTACCCGCACGATCCCGTCATCGCGCTTAAGGCGTCGCAAACGCTGTTTCCACTGAGCCGGGACTTCTGCCTGATCCTAACCAATCTCGAATATGCGCAGGCGCCCGACGGGCCGCCGCTTGAGAAACGGACGTTCGCTCGCAATTTTCGTAGCTCGATGGTTAGCACGATCGCCTTCGTGCGCACCCGCAAGCTCGATAATCATCAAGTTGCGCAGATCAATCAGGTCCTCAAGTCCCGCGCGCGCCGCTACATTGCCGCCGGTCGCGAGGATTGGCTGCATCCCGAGACGTCCGTGACCGAACCTTGGGCCGAACTGCGCGACACTCTTCTTCCCAAGGACCAGCTCTGGGAGTTCGGTGGGGAGATCTATGCCCGGTTTGAGGACGGTCATGTTCATTATCAGGATGCCTTCGGACGCACCGAAAAGCCGCGTGAGTTCCTGATCAAGCCGGCGCGCGCAGCGCCGCCCAAGGCTGGGGAGGCGTGCGGCTGCGGGTCAGGGGCGCCCTATCGGACCTGTTGCAAGCCGCTTCCGCTCGCGCTTCGCCCAAGCTGGGAAGATATCTCGATCCGCGAGCGCAACGTCAGTCTTCACCGCGGTATTGTCAACATTCTCGGGCTCGATTCCGGCAAGGACTGGGTGACGGTGCGCCGCGAGCTTACCGACCAGCAGATAGGCCAAGTCTACCATCTCTACGAAGCGCTCTGGCCACTCGAAACCGATCTTCTCAAATTGCTACCTAAGCCCGATGGGCGCCCGCGCGCGGTGTTCACCGGTTCGATCCACCCCGAGACGATCATCGAGTTCGCCTTTGCCGCACCGCTCTATTTCGGCGAACTGATCGTCGAGCACCCCTTCACGCACAATGGCGCGGTCGCGAAGAAGTTCAAACCTGTCGAAAACCCGCGCAGTTATCATCTCGAGTTTCTGAAGGCGGTTGTTCTCTTCCTCAACATCATGCCGCTGGTTGACCTAGGACTCGTCAACCTGATTCCGGATCCTTGCAATTTTGACATCCATCTGCGCGACCAGATGATGCACATGGCCCAAGAGCGTGCGCTCGGCGCGAAGTTTGACCGCAAGGACGAGCCGCGTGTGGATGCGCTGTTCCGCCGCGATTTTAAGCGCAGCTTCCTGATGTGGCCGGACGACGGGCTGATCGCACAGCTCAAGGAGAATTTCCCCGATCTGGATGACGCGGGCGTGACCGACATGCTGAAAGGCGTCGCCCACCTCAAGGAAGCGGACCCGCTCGTCGCGCTTGCCGGCGACATCTTCGAGGGCGACAAGGAGGGTGGCCAACTTCAATTCTTCAAGCTCGCCCCCAATTTCGAGATGGCTATGTATCTCGCGCAGGCGACCGGCGCCGCGATTGTCACCGATAGCCGGTTTCGCTGGCGCGAGCTGCAGCGCGCGCTTCGCCCTCGCTTAGGGCCGGTCGTCGCGCATCTGGGTGCGCTTGCAAATACGATCGAGGGTGCGACCTTTTGGTTTCCCAACGATGGGCTGGATGTAGCCAGGCTCGGATACGAAGGCACGTTCGCCGCCTATCCCCAGATGATGGGCAAGGTGTTCGGCTATCTGAGCCGCATCGCCGCTCGCGGTCCAAGGCCCAATTGGGAGGCGTCCATCGCCCCCCGCTTCTTGCGTGAGCACAAACAGGTGCAAGCTCTGCTCGCTAAGCGCGAGCTGAAGGGAACGTCAGGCCGCATCCACTGCGCCTTCCCGGCGGGCGGCATCCAGGACAATTCGGTCAACCGCTTGCTCCTCATGTCGAGCTCGGAGTATCATCTATCGAGCGTGCCGATGGCCTTCTTCATCGAACCTGCAATCACGTTTGTGCGCGAGGGTAGCGCCGTCCTCGCGCATCCCGCCGCCGAATCATGGCGATGACGCACGCTGCTGAAGCAGCGACCATACTTCGCTGAACGAATGGCGGCTATTAGGGAAGTCGTTTGATGGCTCGAATGTCGGCTATGTTGGCGGTTTGCGCCCACGCCCGAAACGCGCTCAAGCTGCAGATGGAAACTGACGTCTTAACGGCACGAGAATGTCTTCGATCAATCTGGTGCGATCCAGACTTAGTGCGGCGCGCCGGACTGTGAGACTGACAGGGCGCCGCTCGGGAACGCCTCCCATCCCCATTTGTACGGAATTAGGACTTGCCGCATGCTGCGTCTCTGTCCGCCAACCGCGATGGGCTACCCCGGTCAAACGTACCGCGATGATTAATTGCGTCAGGCGCTGAGTGCGATCGATGTGATCGATGGTTTCTGCAGCAAAATCGAGGGCAACGCCCAGTCGATGCTGAACCGACTCTTCAATAATCACCATGCCGCCCATGTGATCCAGACCCCGCCCTTGCGCCCGAGGCTCATCTAGAGGAATCCGAACAACAACCGACCCATGCTCAGTTAGACGAATGCTGGCACCCCGCTCTTGGCGGATCACGAGGTCGGCGCCATCTAGACCGCTGGTAGTGCCGATCGAACGCTCAAACAGTCGCTGCTTTCCGTATAGAGCCGACTGCTCCAATCGCTCTGCGAGCGTCTGATCTTCAATTTCAGCCGGGCGTAGAATCCGTTGTTGCGGTCCGCCGACGATAACCAATTCAAGCATAGCAGGCGCCGCCTGATTCTGACTTTCAACTGGAAGCATAGCCGAAGCGCGAGCTGCCATCTCCTGCTCATCGACAGGCCCCGTCGCGTTAGCCAATGTCACATCATGAAGCGCGCGCGTCACGCTGTCTTGAAGGTCATCGGCTTTCACAAAGCTGCCGCGGAACAGTCCTCCCTCCCAAGCCTGTACCTCGGCAATGAAAGCGGACTGTTCGGGCCCCGGAGAAATGCCCTCTTGAACAAAAGCGAGAACCGGCTTGGTTTCGCGGGCCTCGCGGTATTCCTGATGGGTCGCCGATAGGGTAGAGTTCGGGGGCACAAAACCATAATGCTCGCCAAGGATCAGAACCACTGCATCGCTCGTTCGCAAACCTTGCAGGCAAGCGATCTGGGGTGGGTTTGGCTGAGCGCCAAAGTCCTCTGCCATCACTGGCTCGTGCCGGAGCGTGGTGACGGCCCTACGTGCAGCTGTCCGCTGAGCTTCGAAGCCAGTGATGATTGAGCTGATAAAAATCCGCATCGGGCAAATTTAAGGTGGGATCACGCTTTGTCCACCGAGAGACCGCCTGAACAAACGACAGTTACCAAGATGCCATGTGAGGGATTAGAATGACGGCAATGTTGGCGGCTGCTAACAGGCGGCCTCAGCGCTAAGAATGTCAGGTTCCAGAAGTATCGTGTCGAACGCGGGACCGGGAGAATACGAAAAGGCGGCCCGTCCCGATTGGGACGGACCGCCCGCCGAGTGACCTGGGCCTGTCAGGAGGGGTCAGGCAGCCTGCTCGGCAATCTCGTCAGTTGGAACGTCGCCGACTGGCTCATTCGGTTCGGCGTCGACCGGTTCGACCTCTTCGACACCGGCAAAACGCATAATCGAAGGCACCCAAGCCTGCGCCCGTTCCTTGACCCCGGGCTCTCCAATGAAGTTGCCCGAGAAGATGCGTTCGGCAGCGCTCGCAAGCTCAGCCTTCTTCGAAGCAGCGTACCGACTGACCAGTTCGGGACCGCCGGCGGCATCGAGCGCCTCGAGCGTGCGGGCCTTGGCCACGCGGTCGAAGTAGTTGGCCGCCGTGGGGCGCCACCAATGAGCAGTCTCGATTTCGAGGAGGGAGCCCAGCGCCTCGTGCATCGGCACCGAGCGCTCGCCTTCGCAAGCAAGACTGGCAATGAGTGTGCGCGAGATGACATGGCCAAGCCAGGCCGAGCGCGCCTCATCGGAAAGCGCTCGGAAACTCGCAAACCGCTCGACATCGCTTTCACCAGCACGCCAGCTTTCATCCAGCGACCCGGCAAACTCTGCTAGCGCAGCACTCGCCGGTGCATCCTTTGCCTCGAACCCGGTGACAGGCCCCGACGCGACAGAGCCGACAAGTGTCGACGTTTTCTTGGCGCGCCAGTCGTGCCCATCGGCATCGGCGAGCGTGAAGACCATGAAGTCGAGCGCCAGTGCGGGATCGTTGGCGAGATGGATGGCCAGGATGTCGCGGCGCTGCATTGCGAGCTCGTCGAGAAGACGCTGCGACAGCGCGCTCCCCTTGGTCTTCACCGCCTTGCTTTCCTCGATGGCCTCGACCACACCTTCGTCGGCGACGACTTCGGTCTCGGTGTAAAACTGCGGGACCAGTGTCGGCTCGCCATTGCGCGAGAGGACGAGGAAGGCACCGGCCTCCTGTTTCAGTTCGTCGGCAAGCACAGGGGGACGATCATTGAGCTCCCGCATGGCCCGGTCGATGACGACCAGTTCGCGTTCGGCTTTGGCGATCTCCTCCTCGTCGCTGTCTTCGTCTTCGAGCACGGCGGCGACGCGGTCGTAGTCAGATTCAAGTTCGCCGAGCTCCTGCGCTTCCTGCTCGGTCATCGGGGCAGGCTCGCAGGGCAAGCGACCGAGACCTTCAACAAGGTCATGGCTGACATAGGTGCCAAGGGTCGGGCGCACCCAGGCTAGGCCATATTCGAGCGCGGTCTTTTCCGCCGCCTCTTCCATGGCCTTGTGCGCGAGGTCTTCGAGCAGCGCGACATCGATCCAGCTTTCGCTGGCGTCATCGTCGAACAGTTCGCGCTCGATCCGGCCGCCTGCGGCGAGGTAGGCATCGCGTCCGACGAGCACGGCTCGCGGATCCGAACCGCGCACCGTGGCATCGAGCACCATGCGGCGGATCGTGTCGGGCGTGATCTGGTACCAGGCGTCCTGCAGTTCGGCATAGACATGCGCCTGGCGCTCGACATCTGAGATCGCGCCGTAGGCCTTGGCCATGTCGAGCGTGATTGTGCCTTCGGCGAGCGCTTCGAAGACGCAGGGCGCGAGACTTGCCAGGCGCAGACGTCCTTCGACGAAACGGACCGTGAGGCCGAAGCGGCGCGCCACGTCTTCGGTGGTAGCCCCTGCCTCGATGATGGAAGCGAAGGCCTGCGCCTCGTCGGCCGGATTCATCGCGAGACGCTGGAAGTTCTCGGCAAGGCTGGCTTCGCGCACCTCGCTTTCCTCGCCTTCGATGACGAGGCAGGTAACTTCATGGTTCTCGGGTAAGGTGCCCTCTTCAGCCAGCGCCTGTAGCGCGGCGAGACGGCGACCGCCGGTCTCGACCTCGAACTTGCCGCGCTTTCCTTTGCGCACGACGAGGTTTTGCAGCAGGCCGCGCGCGGCGATGTCTGCCCGCAGCTGGAGGCCGGCCAGCACGTCGCTCGACTTGCGAACGTTGCGCGGGCTCGGGACGAGCTTCTTCAAAGGAATCGACTGGATCATGGGTGTTCTCCTGATGGAATGAAGGCGCAGGTGAGGATCACGAGGCCCACAAGCCCAAAGGGCTCCCTCCACTCTCATTCTGAGATTGGGGTCTGCCCGAGGGATCAGGCGGCAAGCGCGGGGAGAACCGACGAGGCATTCGACACCGGGACAAACAGGCGCGTGCGGTAGCGGATGATCTCGGTGAAGCAGCCTTTGCCCTTGTACCAGTCGAGCCGATCGGGCGAGAACCCGGTCAGTTCAAGCCGCTGTTCGCCGCCGACCAGCGATCGCTTGACGGTCAAGGCATCGTGGCTTGCGAGGCCCAGCGGCTTGCCGCTGGCGATGACGAGGTTGCCGATCTGCTCAGGCGCCGGTCCGGTAGCTCCGGAAAGACCAAAGGTCTCAGCGATTGCGGCGAGATCGATATCGAGCACTTCACGCCCAATGATCGACTGGCCGTCCTCGGCAACGAGCCGAGCGACGCGGACATGATCGCCAGGCAGGCGCTTCCACACCGGAAGCAACAGCCCGGTGGCGAGATGGACGCGCTCGGTCACCGGTGAAGCAGCGGCCTCCTCTTCCTCGGCCCGCCAGGCGCTCGTGAACGCGGTGACGCCAATTTCTTCCCAGTGGCTCTCAACGAGTGCCTCAAGTGTCCAGTTCGCGGACTTGAGCGGGCGCAGCAGGCGGCGGCGTTCGATCACGGCCCCGTCGTCAGCAATGAGGCGTCGGGCCGGAACCGACAGTGCGACCATGCCAGAGCGCGCATTGCGCATCGGGATCGCGTGCGGGCTGCCGATCTCGTGCATGCGTACTAGGCGCTGCAAGCGTAGAGGCCGAAGGTGCCTCGTTACTTCGAGCGAGACGAGGCGGGTCTCC
Organism: Tsuneonella litorea; assembly: GCF_025154015.1. Lineage (GTDB taxonomy): Bacteria > Pseudomonadota > Alphaproteobacteria > Sphingomonadales > Sphingomonadaceae > Tsuneonella > Tsuneonella litorea. The sequence goes on along the minus strand of NZ_JAOAMV010000008.1, from coordinate 50,331 downwards.
GCTCTGGTCACGGGATCGGTGCGGAGAAGTTCGTCGGCAAGGACCGTGAAGCGATCAACCCTCACGGTTTCCAGTCCCTGGTCGAGCGTTCCGGCCTCGCGCGCGGCTTCGATCCGCGCCTCTACCAACCCGAGATATTCGTCAAAGATTCCGTTCTGGAGCGCGATCGGTAGCGCGAGAATGCGGTTTAGCCAGCGCTGGATCGTGGGGAGATTGTCGGTCAGCCCCCCATCTGGGTTTTCGAGACGGAGGCCCGTTCGCTCGACGAATTGGCCGAAGCTCGTGGCTTCGAGCTTGCCGTCATAGAGCAGCTGGAACCAGCGGCTGAGCGCATCGCGCGCATAGTCGCTTTCGAGATTGTCTGCCGGGTCGAACAGGTTCTGTCCGCCGGTCTGGCGCTGGCCACGAGTAAGCGCGCCGAGAGCATCAAGCCGACGCGCAATAGTCGAGATGAACCGGCGCTCGCCCTTCACATCGGTGGTGACCGGGCGGAACAGCGGGGCCGAGGCCTGATTGGTGCGGTTCGTACGACCAAGACCCTGGATCGCGTTGTCGGCGCGCCAGCCCGGTTCGAGCAGGAAATGAACCCGGCGCTGCTGGTTTCGGCAGCCAAGGTCGGCATGGTAGGAACGTCCCGTGCCACCTGCATCCGAGAAGACCAGGATGCGCTTGGTCCCTTCCATGAAGCTTTGCGCTTCGGCAACATTGGCACTGGGGCTTCGCCGTTCGAGGCGCTGCTGACCATCGCGGCTCAGGACCAGCCTGCGGGTCCGACCTGTGACCTCGGCCACGGCGTCGGTTCCGAAGTGCTCGATAATCGCGTCAAGCGCAGTGGCGATGGGCGGCAGCGCGCAGAGCTGCTCGATCAGCGCATCGCGCGCGGCAATGGCGAGCTGGCAGAAGACGGGATTGCCCTCCTCGTCACTCATCGCCTCGGAGCGAAGATTGCCGTCCTCGTCGGCGAAAACCTGCATCAATCGCACCGGAAAGCTCTTGGTAAGGTAGTCGATGACGTATTCGCGCGGGGACAGATCGATATCGAGCGCTTCTCGCTCCTCGTCGGTGAGGTCATCAAGGCGTCGGTCGAGCATGGCCTCCGCGGTCGAGACCAGCTGCACGACAATCGAATGGTCTTCGCCAAGCGCCGCTTCCATGGCGGGGATCAGGCTAGGCAATTTCATCGAAAGTAGGAGCTGGGCAAAGAAGCGCTGTTTGGTGCCTTCGAAGATCGACAGCGCCGCAGCCTTGGCATTGCGATTGAGCGTATCGCCGCTGTCCTCATCGACCACGCGGGTTGCTTCGAGCGCAGCTTCGAGGTTGCGGTGAATGATCGCCCAGGCATCGGCATAGGCATCGTAGATCCGCACCTGCGCTTCGGTCAGGCTGTGTTCGAGGATTTCGTACTCGACCCCGGCGAAGGACAGCGCACGGGCAAGATAGAGGCCCTGGGCCTTGAGGTCGCGGGCGACGAGCTCCATCGCCGCCACTCCGCCGGCGCGGATCTCGGTCATGAACGCCTCGTGGGTCGGAAAGGCGGTCTCCGGTCCCCAGAGGCCAAGCCGTGAGGTGTAACCGAGGTTAGCGATATCCGAGGCGCCAGTGGCAGACGCGTAGAGCACCCGGGCGCGCGGGAGATGGTTCTGCAACCTGAGACCCGCCATCCCTTGTTCGGAGCCCTTGACCTTGCCGCGTGCTGAAGAGATCCCGAGCGCGTTGGCCATAGCGTGGGCTTCGTCGAAAGCGATCACGCCATCGTAGTCTTCACCCGCCCAGGCAAGGATCTGGTCAAGCCGCGTATCCTCGGCGCGCCCCGATCGCAGCGTCGGATAGGTGACGAAGAGGATGCCTTCCGACATCGTTACGCCAGACCCAAGTTTCCAGCGCGAGAGCGGCTGGAGATCGAGCGGGAGGCCGCCAAGCGCTTCCCAGTCGCGGCGTGCATCTTCGAGCAGCGCCTCGTTCTTGGTGATCCAGACATGGCGGCGTTCGTCTGCGAGCCAGCGGTCCATGATGACCGCTGCGATCTGCCGTCCTTTGCCCGCTCCTGTTCCGTCGCCGAGGAAGAAGCCTTGGCGGTAGGAGTGTCCGTCCTCGGAGAGTTCCAGCGAGGTGCCTTCCTGGCTCACCTTGAACTGACCCGGAAGATCGCGCGCAAATGCCTGGGCAGAGTAGACCAGCGTCTCGCATTGCGCTTCGGACAGCAGGCAATCGGCCTGCCAACCTGCGGGAAGGCGCGGGCAAACATCGGGCTGCGGTGCCGCGACCGAACCCATGGCGACCGATTCCACGAGCGGGGTGGGATGGACCGGCGCATGTTCGAAGGCGATGCGGCTGGGCCGGTAAGGCAGGTAGATGCCTGCCTGTTCGGGCACAGGCGCGGGGTCGGCCAAGACCGAATAGGTAAGATCGATCGCATTCGCTGTGGTTGCGGCTGATGCTGCGAAAGGCGCCACCGGTCGGATCGGCGTGCGTTGGGTCGAAGTCTTGCCAACGAGGCGCACTGGCTTGCCGACTGGCAGTCGATGGAGGCTGGCGCAAATTCGCGCTCGTGGCGGAAGCTCGGTGACAAGTTCATGGAGCGCGATCAGGTCGCAGGTATCTCCGCTGATCGCTGGCTCCGGCGCAGTAGGCACTTTATCGATGACGACGAGGCGAACGGCGATCCCCGTCCCTGTCCGGCGAAACATCTGCTGCAGGCGAACATCGAGGAGCAGCGATGCTTCGTCCTGTCCCATGGCGAAGGTGGAGGCGTCGAAGCCTTCAGGCATAATGGCGACGATCCTCGCCTGATTAGCAGCGGCCCGGATTGCACCGCGTAGGTGACGCATAGCGGTCTCACCGTCCTTGCCGCGTTCCAGGCTGTGAGCGAACGGCGGGTTCATCAGCACGACCGACGGAACAGGACCGCGATGCAGGTCGGCGATCAGTTCCCCGTCATGCCTAGTGATCGCGGCCGAAGCGAAGATGTGGCCCAGGCTGTCTCGTCTTGCAGGATCGATCTCGTTGAGGACCAACGAGGCGTTCTGAACGCTGCCCCACAGCGCAAGGGCACCATTGCCTGCGGACGGTTCGAGTAGGGTGTCTTGCGCAGAGACAGCTGCGGCCTTAGCCATCTGCCAAGCCAGCATCGGCGGGGTCGAGAACTGCTGGAGCTCGACCTGTGCTTCGCTGCGAACGTGCCGCGGCGGCAAGGCAGCTTCGAGCCAGTCGAACCGCGCGTCGGCTTCTTGCACGCTTGTTGCCAGATCGATGCGTGAGGACTCCCGAAGCCAGAGCAGTGCGCCGATCTCGACCGCGTTGTTGTAGTCGTCGATGGTCCAGCCACCTCCCCAGTCCAGAACACCGGTCTCTTCGGCGAAAAGGCCGGCGATATCGACACGGGAAAGGTGACGTCCCGAAGCAAGAAGCGCGGAAACTCGGGTGCCGATGGCATAGGCCAGGGGCATTGACGGCAACTGCTCGCCGGCGGGAAACAGGTCTGATTGAAACATGGCAATTCGTCCTCCTGATGAAGGCATCGGGACACGCCCTCTGCCGGATCAGGAATTCGAGAAGCCTTCTCTCCTCTACCGCGCCGCCTTGCGGCGCAGCCATGCTGTGAGTTCATCGTTCCAGTCGGTATCGCGTGAGGATGGATTGCGGACCTGGATCGTCCGCCCATCGCGGGCATGAGCTTCAATGCCACGCGATGCAGCCAGCTCGCCGCCAGCATCGTGATCGACGAAAAGATGAAGCTCGGTCACGCTCTCGGGCACTCTGACGAGACCGAATCGCTCATTGCCAAGGGTCGCCCAGACGGGAATTCCAGTAAGAGCGTAGGCCGACATCGCGCTCTCGATCCCCTCGGCAAGGCCGAGCTTTCCGGAGGCCGGAGCGAAGAGGCGGACAGCAGCTTGCCCGGGCGCGCCGAGTGCGCGCTTAGGTTTGTCGAAAGCGGCCTTGCCTGAGGCCTTGGTAGACAGGAACGTGCGGTGGATGGCGATCGGGCCATCGTCGAGGCTGACTGCCGCGATCATGGCGGGCAGAAAGCGGGCCCGTCCTTTCGGGCCAAGCGGCGTTCGTGGATGGAAGCGGAGCGCCGGAGATGCGGCGAGGATGCCGCGGCTTTCAAGATATGCCTTTGCCGGACTGGCACGCAGTGGCTGTGCATCGCGCCAGATCCTCAGCGCTACCGCCGAGGGTTTGCGGGTGCTGGTCGATTCGGGCTCGTTGGTGGTCGCAGAACCTGAAAAAAGCGCCGGTGCCTCGAAGCCTTCACGCGCCAGAGCAGCCAGCACTCTCTGCTGATCGCATCCCGCGAAACAATGGAAGAGGATGGCATGCCGGCCGAGCGACACACCGAGTGACGGGGTGCGGTCATCATGCGCGGGGCAACAGGCCATGCCCTTTGTGCCGGACCATTTGCCCCCTCGCGATTCGCAAATGCGACGGGCGGTCTCGGCAAGCGACCGGTTGGGATGAGTTTGGACAGACAGGGACATGCGAGCTCCTCAGCATGTAAAGTGGCCCCCTCATCAGCGTTCCTCTCCTCTCCCAAAGGCAGGCATTCGCGGCTTTCCTACAGGCACATGTTCTTTTTATGTTCTCTTTCGACTCGAATCAATGGAGCACAAGTCGAGATGAACTGCCTCAATTGTCTGACCGCGCTAGCGGTCGCCTGTCTGGGGATGATCGCGACCTCCTCGCAGCAAGTTCGCGCCCAGGATTTCACCTTGTTCGAGCACGCGATCGTTCCGCCGAAGGCGGACCAGCAGCCGGCAAGGGAATATCTTCCTGCAATCTACCAAGCCGGGCCAGCAAACGTGTCCTACCGGGAAGGCCTGTATATGGCGGCAATAGCCGAGGCCGAGCGCCGGTACGGGCTTCCGACCAACCTGCTTCGTGCTCTTATCTGGGCTGAGTCCCGCTTCAATCCGATGGCTGTTAGTCCAGCCGGTGCTGCCGGGCTGGCTCAGCTTATGCCGGCCACGGCGAGAGAACTGGGCGTGCGGAACCGTCATGACCCTCTTGCATCGATCGACGGTGGCGCCAGGTACCTTCGCGATATGTTGGACCGGTTCGACGCAGTCCACCTGGCCTTGGCTGCTTACAATGCTGGCCCAGGTGCCGTCTCCCGATCACGCGGCATTCCCAACAATGGTGAAACGCCGCAATATGTCCGGTCTGTGTTGGGACGTTGGCAAGCAATTGGTACGTACAATTGACGAAACTACCTGATTTCCGGCTATTGTCTGAAATCATGTGCCGGAATGAAGACGGACAACGCCAGTGAATGAGACCCCCGGTGAGCCGTTCGACTTTCGCAAGGCGTTGAAGGCACAGAAGCGCCGGAAGCTGAGAAAGGAGGTCGCGTTGGGTTTGGGAGCATTCGCGATCGTATTTGCTGGAGGGATGCTGGCACTCAACTGGCCAGTCCATGATGCCAGCCTTGCTAACGACGATCAGCAGCCTCAGGCTTTATTCCAGCAAGCAAGCTCCCCACAATTCGACATCTGCGGACCCATCCGACGCACATGCGTCGTGGATGGGGATACTTTCTGGCTTGATGGCGTGAAGATCCGGATTGCCGACATCGACACTCCCGAGATCAGCGAGCCTCGTTGCGACTATGAATACCAGCTCGGCATGCGCGCGACGCACCGCCTTGTCGAATTGCTGAATGGCGGGCCCTTTGAACTGAGGACCATCGGAAGCAGAGACGAGGATCAGTACGGTCGCAAGTTGCGGGTTGTAACGCGCGGCGGCCGCTCGCTTGGCGATCAGCTGGTCAGCGAAGGCCTGGCGCGAACCTGGACCGGGAGACGTGAGCCATGGTGCTGAACCGCGATCAGGAATTGTGGGCCGTCGCACTCTGGGTCGAAAAGAACCATGGCGAAGAAGGAACCGCGTATATCGCGCAGCAAATCCAGCGGCTATCCAACGAAGGGGGCGAGGCAGGCATAGCAACGTGGAGGACTGTTGCTGAGCGCTTCGATCAACTTAGCTGCCAAAGCTCTACGAACTGAGGCTCGGCACGATGCGGAATTGGCTTCGAATCTGGGGCATCAGAATTGAGTTCGCCGTGCTGGCGTCAGTGTCCCTGATAGGGCTGATCCTGAGCCTTCAATCCTGCATTGGCTGAGAAGAAATTCGATCTCCCGATCAACCCTTCGCAAACTTCCCCATGATGACCTTTCCTCCTGTCCGCAGCTCATCGAGGTAGTCGCTCCACCATTGAGCCATTCGCACGCGCTCGTCCCAATGCTTGCCGCGATGGTAGATGCCACGCACAACATTGCTGTCGCCATGTGCCAGGGCACGCTCGATCGCATCGGGATTCCAAAGGCCCGACTCGTTCAGGAATGTCGATGCTGTCGCCCGTAGTCCGTGCGCGGTGACTTCTTCTTTCGAGTATCCCATGCGACGGAATGCGGCATTGAGCGTGTTTTCACTCATGGGACGCTTGGAGCTGCGCGCAGATGGGAAAACATATCCTTCGCGGCCGAGCATCTCGGCCAGATCAGTGAGATAGCCTCTAACCTGCTTGGAAAGCGGGACGGCATGCGCTCGGCGCGCTTTCATTTTACCGGCAGGGATCTTCCAGACCCCATCGACGAGGTCGATCTCATGCCATTCGGCGTGCCGGAGTTCGCCGGGGCGTACGAACACATGCGGCGCTATCTGCAAAGCTAACTTCGTCACCATGTAGCCAGTGAAGTCGTCGATTGCGCGCAGCAGCCCGCCTAGCTCGGTGGGCTCGAGGATTGCTGCATAATGCGTGGCTCTCGGCGTTACGAGAGCGCCCTTCAGCATACTGGTCGGATCGGATTTGCAGCGGGTGGTAGCAACACCGTAGCGAAACACGCGGCCTGCGAACGAGCGGCATTTCTTCGCAGTCTCGTGCTTACCGGTGGCTTCCAGCCGTTTGAGGGGAGCCAAGACTTCGAACGGCTCGATCTCGTTGATGGGTCGGTTCCCGATGGCAGGCGCAAGCTTGTCGAGGAAATAATTGGCCTTGACGATCGTGCCATCGGCACGGCCATTCTGGACCATCATCTGTTCAATATACTCACGTGCGACGGCCTCGAACGTCTGTGCAGAAAGGAACTCGGCGCGGATTTTCCGCTTCCGCTTCTCAAAGGCCGGGTCGCCCCCTGAAGCAACAGCTCGTCGTGCCTCGTAGGCTTCGTCTCGCGCTTGCTTGAGACTGATGTCTGGATAGCTGCCGATGCAGAGCTTCTTTTGCGCGCCGCCGATCCGGTATCGGAATCGCCAAAGTTTGCCGCCGGTCGGCGTGACCTCAACATATAGGCCGCGCTCGTCGGTTACCTTGTACGGCTTATCCTTGGGCTTGAGAGCGCGGAGGCGAGTATCTGTCAGAGGCATGTGGGGGCCTTTTCATCTGGGCCTTTGCGAAACGGCCTCAAAAGGCCCACAAAAGTGTCTGGAACCCCCGAGAACAGGCGGGACGATCCGGAACGATCCAAGGGCCAAATCCCTAGAATTTCTGCGGGTTTTATAGATTATTTGGGAGAACGTGAGAAGAACAAATGGTGCCCAGAAGAGGACTCGAACCTCCACGGGGTTACCCCCGCCGCCACCTGAAGACGGTGCGTCTACCAATTCCGCCATCTGGGCACGGAGGCAGCCGTCCGTCGTGGCGCGGCTGCCGGGTAGGGGCGCGCCGATACGAAGGGGGCGGCCGCTTGTCAACGTGGCAAAGCTAGGGCGTTGCGATGCGGCGTCGTTTGCGGCAGGGCGGCGGGCGCAATTCGAAGGCAGGAACACGATGGCGAAGACCCACCCACTCGACGGAAAGCTGGTAACCGTGGTCGGCGGCAGCGGCTTTCTGGGCGATCACGTCGCTCAGGCCCTGCTGTCGCGCGGCGCACGCGTCCGGATCGCCAGCCGGCACCCGCAGAAGGCCTGGCGGCTCAAGCCGCTCGCCCAGCTCGGGCAGCTCCAGTTCGCCCGGTGCGATGCGACCAGCCCGGCCAGCGCCGCCGCCGCGGTGTCCGGGGCCGACGCGGTGGTGAATCTCGTCGGCACCTTCGACGGCGACCTCGTCACCACGATCGTGGACAGCGCGGAGAACCTCGCGAAAGCCGCGGCCGATGCGGGTTGCTCGGCGATGGTCCACGTCAGCGCGATCGGCGCCGATGCCGATTCGCCTGCGACCTATGCCTGCGCCAAGGCCGAGAGCGAGGACGCGGTGCGCCAGGCGTTCCCCAAGGCGACGATCCTGCGCCCTTCGATCCTGTTCGGCGAGGACGACGGCTTCATCAACATGTTCGCCGGGCTGATCTCGCTCGTGCCGGTCCTGCCGGTCTTCGCACCGGACGCGTCGATCCAGCCGCTGTCGGTCGAGGATGCGGCGAGGGCCGTGGTCGCCGCGCTCGCCGATCCGGCGAGACACGGCGGCAGAACCTTCGAGATCGCCGGACCCGAAGCGATCACGATGCGCGCCCTCAATGAACGGATCGCGCGGGCTCAGAACCGCAAGCGCGCCTTCATCGACATGCCCGACGGAGTCTCGGCGTTCTTTGCGATGGTGCCCGGCACGCCGATGAACACCGACCAGTGGACGCTCCTGAAGCAGGGCAACCGGCCCTCGGGCCAATTCCCGGGGATCGCGGAACTCGGCGTGACCCCACGCCCGCTCGGCCTGTTCCTCGATCGGTGGATGATCCGCTACCGCAAGCACGGCCGCTTCAACGAGAAGCTTGCGAGCTAGGGCGCATCCTTCGGAGCCGTCGCTCCGTCACCCGCGAGCAGGGCCAGCGGCTCGACGATCAGGGTCCCGCCATCGAACCCGGTGATCCGCACCCGAGCGCCCGCGGGCAGTTCGGGCCCGCGCGCCGACCATTCGCTGTCGCCCTGGCGCACGCGCCCTTCGCCGTGCTCGATCGCAACCGCGACCGTCCCGGTCTGCCCGACCAGCCGCCCCATCCGGTTGTTGAGCAGCGGATCGGTGCTGGCGATGGGTGTCTCGGTCAGGATGCGCCGCGCGGCAGAGACGATGATGAGCGAGAGGAACACGAAATTGACGATCTGCAGCGCGATCCCGGGATCGAACACGTAGACGAGCGCCCCGGTCGCCAGCGCGGCGAGCGCGAGCCAGATCAGGTAGACGCCGGGCACGACCATCTCGGCGCCCGCGAGCACGAGGCCGATCGCGAACCAGACCCAGTAGGCGTCGAGGCCGTCGAGCCAGTCCATCGCCTTACGAGTCTCCGCCGGTGCGCGGCACCGCAGCACCCTGCCGCTGGCGCGGCAGCGCCACCCCCGAGTCGGCTTGGGTGCGCCCCCCGCCCGGCGTCGTCACGTCACCCGGCTGCGCCATCTCCTTCACCAGTTCGCCGATGCCGCCGAGCGAGCCGATCAGCTGGGTCGCCTCGACCGGGAACAGGATCGTCTTCGCATTGGGGCTGGTGGCGAACTTGCCGACCGCCTTGGTGTATTCCTGCGCGATGAAGTAGTTGATCGCCTGGTTGCCCGACTGGGCGATTGCCTCGGACACCGCGCGGGTCGCCTCGGCTTCGGCCTGCGCGGCGCGCTCGCGCGCCTCGGCATCGCGGAAGGCGGCTTCCTTCTTCCCTTCGGCGGACAGGATCGCCGACTGCTTCTCGCCCTCCGCGCGCAGGATGCGGCTCGCCCGCTCGCCCTCGGCCTCGAGGATCTCGGCGCGCTTGAGGCGCTCGGCCTTCATCTGGCGGGCCATCGCCTCGGAGATGTCGAGCGGCGGGCGGATGTCCTTGATCTCGACCCGCGTGATCTTGACGCCCCAGGGCGAGGTCGCGTGGTCGACCACGCCGAGCAGGCGGGCGTTGATCTCGTCGCGCTTCGACAGCGTCTCGTCGAGGTCCATGCTGCCCATCACCGTGCGCAGGTTGGTGGTCGTGATCGCCATGATCGCGTTGTAGAGGTTGTGCACCTCGTACGCCGCCTTGCCCGCGTCGAGCACCTGGAAGAACACCACCGCGTCGACCCCCACCATCGCGTTGTCACGCGTGATGATCTCCTGGCCCGGGATGTCGAGCACCTGTTCCATCATGTTCACCTTCTGGCCGACCCGGTCGACGAAGGGGATGATGACGTGCATCCCGGGATCGGCTGCCTTGGTGTACTTGCCAAGCCGCTCGATCGTGTAGACGTAGCCCTGCCGCACGACCTTGATCGCCGACATGACGAAGATGAACAGCACCGCCACGACGAGCGCGAGCGTGATCAAGGGACCCATTTCAATCCTCCTGTTACCCGCGATATCGTAACGGGCGCCGGGCACCGGGCAAGCGAATCCCGATGACCGGCTGGCGATTTCGCCGACCCGACGCGATGCCGTGCGCGGCGCGCCGGACATTCATGCGGCTCTCGCCGCCGGGCGGGCTGCGAGGCGGACCGAAATCGTCCCGTTGCGAGCCGCGGTCGCTGGCTCTAGGCCCGCTTTCGATGGCATTCGAGAAACGCACGCTCGCCGGCCGGCAGGTCCACCCCGTGGGTCTTGGCTGCATGAACCTTTCCTGGGCCTATGGCGATCCCCCGCCCCACGACGAGAAGGTGCGCCTGCTCGAGCGCGCGATCGCGCTTGGCTACGACCACCTCGATACCTCGAACATCTACGGCCTCGGCCGCAACGAAACGCTGATCGGCGAGGCGCTTTCCGGTTGCCGCGATGCCTATTTGCTCGCCAGCAAGACCGGGATCGTCGTGCAGGACGGCGGCGGGCGCGGCATCGACTGTTCGCCCGAGGCCATCACCCGCTCGCTCGACGAGAGCCTCGCGCGCCTCAAGACCGACCACATCGACCTGTTCTACCTGCACCGGCTGGACCGCGCGGTGCCGATCGCCGACATGGTCGGGGCACTCTCGCGCGCGATCGAGGCGGGCAAGATCGGCGGCTACGGCGTCTCTGAATGGAGCGCGGCGCACATCCGCGAGGCGCACGCCGTGCATCCAATGGCGGCGGTGCAGACCGAATATTCGCTGTGGACCCGCCAGCCCGAAATCGCGGTGCTCGAGACGACGCGCGAACTGGGCATCGCGTTCGTCGCTTTCTCGCCGGTCGGGCGCGGCGCGCTCGGCGGCGAACTCGGTGACCGCCCCGCGTTCGGCGAGCACGACATCCGCCGGGGGATGCCGCGCTTCGGCGCCGATCACTGGCCCGCCAACCGCGCGCTGATCGCCCGGTTCGAAACGCTGGCGCAGGAAGCCGGGGTGGCCCCCGCCCAGCTCGCACTGGCCTGGGTCCTCGACCAGGGGCCCCACGTCCACGCGATCCCCGGCACCACCAGCCTCGCCCATCTCGAACAGAACTTCGCCGCGCAGTCGCTCGAAATCGCACCCGCGACGCTCGCCGCGGCGGGCGACCTGATCAACCGCGCGACCGTGAGCGGGCCGCGCTACAGCGCCGCTATGCAGGCTTCGATCGATACCGAGGATTTTGCCTAGAGCGCACCCCGGTAAAGCGCCAGCAGCCGGCTCCACGCGCGTTCGGCCTGCTCCTGGTCGTAGACCGGGCTGTCGGGCACGCACCAGCCGTGATCGGCGGGATAAACCTCGATCTCCGCCTTGGCGCCGACGGCATCCGCCGCCTCGCGCAGGATCGCCTTCGCCTCGGGCTGCTTCGCGTCGTCGTTCTGGGCGATGGCGATGAGGTAGCTGGTGCCCGGCTGCAACATCCGGTGCGGACTGGTCGGCCGGTCGGTAGCGAGGCCGCCCCCGTGAAAGCTCGCCGCTGCCTTGACCCGCCCGGGCACCGCCGCGGCGGTGTACACGGTGTAGGGCCCGCCCATGCAGTACCCTTGCGTGCCGATGCCGCGCTTAGCGTCGACCGCGTCCTGCCTGTCGAGCCAGGCGACCAGCGCCTTGGCATCGCGCTCGACCGCGTCGGGCCTTCCCGCCTTCTCCCGCCACGGGCCGACCTTCTCGAAGCCCTTCTGCGCCATGAAATCCGCGAAGTCGGCGAACTGGGGCGCCGAGACGTCGCGGTAATAGGGGTTGGCGACCAGCACGGCGTAGCCTTCGCCCGCGAGGCGGCGTGCCATCGCCTTCTTCGCATCGCGCAGGCCGGCAATGTCGGGCCAGAGGATCACGCCGGGCGCGGGTTTTGCGGGGTGGACGAAAAAAGCGTCCATCGTCCCGTCCGCCGTCGGGATTGATACCCCGGATTCGCTCAGCGCATCACTGCCGCCGGAACCGCCTTCGATCGAGGTGCAGGCCGCCAGGCCCGCGAGCGCCCCGCCGGCGGCGAACTGGCGCCGGTTGACGCCCCGGCGCGCAAAATCTTCCAGATCGCGATCGTCGCACATTTCGTCGGCTCTCCTCGGGTTCCCCTGGGCACAGCAATCTAGCAGCGGCAGGGCGCGCGTCCAGCCGGATGCGAAGCGTTGCCAGCATCGACTTTGTCAGTAAAACGCGGGCTGCGGGGAGTGAGGAGAGGCGGATGAACAGGTTCGTGGCGGTACTGGCCGCGCTGGCGCTGGGTGCGTGCAGCCGCGCCGACGAGCCGGCGGCCGGCCCGGCCGTCTCACCGCCGACCGCAGGCGTGACCGACGCGATGATCGCCGCGGCGGCGGGCGGGGAATGGCTGACCCATGGCCGCGACTATTCCGAGCAGAGGTTCTCCCCGCTTCAGCAGATCGATCCCGCCACCATCGGCGAACTGGGCCTGGCATGGTTCGCCGACCTCGACACCGCGCGGGGGCAGGAAGCCACGCCCCTGATGCACGACGGGGTGCTCTACACCTCGACCGCCTGGAGCAAGGTGCTGGCCTTCGATGCCGCGACAGGCCGGCAGATCTGGGCCTACGATCCGAAAGTTCCGCGCGAAACGCTGGCGCGCGCGTGCTGCGATGCGGTGAACCGCGGCGTCGCGCTCTACGGCGACAAGGTCTACGTCGGCACGCTCGACGGCCGCCTCGTCGCCCTCGACGCGAAGACCGGCAAGCTGGCCTGGTCGAAGCTCGCCGTGCCGGACCAGGACAGCTACACGATCACCGGCGCCCCCCGCGCGGCGAAGGGCCTGATCCTGATCGGCAGCGGCGGCGCGGAATACAAGGCGCGCGGCTATCTCGCCGCGTTCGACTGGGCGACCGGCAAGGAGGTCTGGCGGTTCAACGTCGTGCCGGGCAACCCCGAGGACGGCTTCGCGGGCGAAGGCGTCAACGCAAAGGCGATGGAAGCCGCCGCGAAGACCTGGGGCGGCGAGTGGTGGACGCTGGGCGGGGGCGGCACGGTGTGGGATTCGATCGTCTACGATCCCAGGACCGACCTCGTGCTGTTCGGCACCGGCAACGCCGAGCCGTGGAACCCGGCCGCGCACGATCGGGGCGAGGGCGATGCGCTCTACACTGCGTCGGTCGTCGCGGTCGACGCGAGCACCGGGCAATACCGCTGGCACTTCCAGGAAACGCCCGAGGACCGGTGGGATTTCGACAGCAATGCGCCGATCATGCTCGCCGACCTCGAGATCGGCGGCAAGCAGCGCCATGTCGCGCTGCACGCGCCGAAGAACGGCTATTTCTACGTCCTCGACGCGGAGACCGGCGAATTTCTGGGGGCCAGGCCCTTCGCGACGCAGAACTGGACGACCGGCATCGACCCGAAGACCGGCAAGCCGGCGATCAACCCGGAAGCGCGCTACGAGAAGACCGGCAAGCCGTTCATCGCGTTGCCAGGCGGGTTCGGCGCGCATTCCTGGCATCCGATGAGCATGAGCCCGCAGACGGGCCTGGTATATATTCCGGCCAACGAGGTCGCCGTTCCCTACCTCGCCAAGAAGGACTGGAAGGAAAGCGCAATCGGGTACCAGACCGGGCTCGACGGGGCACCGGTATCGATGCCCGCAGACAGGGCCGTGCGGTCACAGGCAGCAGCGGCCACCACCGGGTCGCTGCTTGCATGGGATCCGGTAAAGCAGGCCAGGGCGTGGGTCGTGCCGATGAAGGGACCGTGGAACGGCGGAACGCTCGCGACCGCGGGCGGCCTCGTGTTCCAGGGTAACGCGGGCGGCGAGTTCGTCGCCTACGACGCGAAGACCGGCGGCAGGTTGTGGTCGTTTCCGGCGCAGACCGGGATCGTCGCCGCGCCGATGACGTACACCGTCGATGGCGAACAGTACGTGGCCGTGCTCGCCGGCTGGGGCGGGGTGTGGGACCTCGTCGCCGGCACGCTCGCCAGCAAGGCCGGCCCGGTGCGCAACATCAGTCGGCTGCTGGTCTTCAAGCTCGGCGGGGATGGCAAGCTGCCCGCGCCGCCTCCGCTGTCGAAGGCGGTCCTCGACCCGCCCGCGTTCAAGGGAACCGCGCAGCAGGTCGCCCGCGGCGGCGACCTTTACGCGCGGTACTGTTCGGTGTGCCACGGCGATGCCGCGGTGGCTGGCGGCCTCAACCCGGACCTCCGGCATTCGGGCGCGATCGGCTATCCGGACACGATGAAGTCGATCGTGATCGACGGGGCGCTGTCGCACAACGGGATGGTCAGCTTTGCCAAGGCGCTGCGCCCGGCCGACGCGGAGGCGATCCGGCACTACCTCGTCAAGCGCGCGAACGAGGACAAGGCGCTCGAAAACCGCGGCAGCTAGGCCGAAGGCCGGGGCGTTTGCCCTTGGGTATGCGCGCGCCGGCTGTTAGGTTGCCCGACAAAACCGATTCCAACCGCGGAGAGAGATTTGATGGCCCAGACCTACCCCTGCCTGATCGACGGCGAGCTCGTCACCACCGACACCACGCTCGAGGTGCTCAATCCCGCCAACGAGCAGGTCGTCGGCCTCGTCCCCGCGTGCGGCAAGGACGAGCTGGACCGGGCGGTGGCCGCCGCGCGCCGCGCCTTCAAGAGCTGGCGCAAGACCTCGGCCGAGGAGCGCCAGAAGGTCGTCCAGGGCATCGCCGCGGCGATCAAGGCCAATGCCGACGAGCTGTTCCGACTGCTGACCACCGAGCAGGGTAAGCCGCACGCGCAGGCGCAGCAGGAAATCTACGGCGCCGCCGGCCTCGTCGCCGCGCAGTCGACGCTGACGCTCGACGACGTGATCAACCAGGACGACGACACCCGCCTTTCGCGCACCCGCCGCGTGCCGGTGGGCGTGGTCGGCGGCATCGTGCCGTGGAACTTCCCGGTGATGATGGCGATGCAGAAGATCGCGCCCGCGCTGATCGCGGGCTGCACCATCGTGCTCAAGCCATCGCCCTTCACGCCGTTGACGACGCTCAGGATCGCCGAGCTGATCAAGGACGTGGTGCCCGCCGGCGTGGTCAACATCATCACCGGCGAGGACAGCCTCGGCCCGCTCATCACCGGGCATCCCGACATCGACAAGATCACCTTCACCGGCAGCACGGCGACGGGGAAGAAGATCATGGAAGGCGCCGCGAAGGACCTCAAGCGCATCACGCTCGAACTCGGCGGCAACGACGCGTCGATCGTGCTCCCCGACGCCGACGTGGCGAAGGTCGCCGAACAGCTGTTCTGGTCGAGCTTCTCGAACGCCGGCCAGGTCTGCATCGCCGCCAAGCGGATCTACATTCACGAGGACATCTACGACGAGCTGAGCCAGGCGATCGCGGAGTACGCCAGGAACGTGAAGGTCGGCGACGGCAGCCAGCAGGGCACCGGCGTCGGGCCGATCCAGAACAAGAAGCAGTTCGACCGCGTGTGCGAGCTGATCCAGGACGCCAAGGACAACGGCTACAAGTTCCTCGTCGGCGGTGACGTCGACCCGTCGGGCTCGGGCTACTACGTGCCGATCACCGTGCTCGACAACCCGCCCGAGGACGCGCGGATCGTCGCCGAGGAGCAGTTCGGCCCGGTCATGCCGCTGATGAAGTTCTCGACCACCGAGGAAGCGATCGAGCGCGCCAACAACTCCGAATACGGGCTCGCGGGCGCGGTCTGGACGAGCGATCCCGACAAGGGCGTCGAGATCGCCGAGCAGCTCGAGACCGGCACGGTCTGGGTGAACGAGTTCATGCACCTGTCGCCGTTCGCGCCGTTCGGCGGTCACAAGCAGTCGGGCTTCGGCGCCGAATACGGGATCGAGGGCCTGAAGGAGTTCACCTATCCGCAAGTGATCACGGTCAAGCGCAACGCCTTCGCCTGATCGCCGGCACCCGCGCGCGGGCTCTTGCACGCCCGCGCGCGGGGGTTCATCATCGCCGCCCGGAGGGGTGACGCATGGCGACAGCGGGATCTGATCGATTCGAACAATTCGGCGCGCTGGTGGGCTGGACGCACGAGGACCTCGGCGACCGGGTCATGGTGAAGGTGCAGTCGAAGCGTCCCGGATGCAGTGCCGGAGAGGTCGACGAAGTGCGCTACTTCATGACCAAGAACCAGGCGGCGGTTCTGGCGAACTACCTGTACGGCATTTCCGGCCGGCTTCCCCAGCCCGCGAAGAAGCGCCGCTGGTTCGCTTGAAACCCGCGCGCACGAGCCAGTCCTTTGCCGCGCATTTGCCCCCGCGGCCCCGTTCCATTCCCACGCCTGGTCGGCAACACGACCGATAGCCAGTTGTAACAACTGACGCCGGCCCGGGCTTCGCGCGCGCATTCGCCTTTGCCGATCGCGCGCGCTAGATGAGGAAAACGGGAGGCGACGATGGCTAAGGTACTCGGGGTTGGCGGCGTGTTCTTCAAGTCGGCCGATCCGGCGGCGACGCGCGAATGGTACGCGCGCGTCCTCGGCATCGCGTTCATGGACTGGGGCGGTTCGGTCTTCCTTCCGCAGGATGCCGCGGCGCACCCGGGCGCGGCCACGGTATTCAGCCCGTTCGATGCCGAGACCGATTATTTCGCGCCGTCGGACGAACCGTTCATGGTCAATTTGATCGTCGACGACCTGCAAGCCATGCTCGCCCGCTGCGCCGAGCATGGGGTCGAGCCGCTCTTGACGATGGCAGGCGAAGCGAACGGAGACTTCGCCCACGTGATGGATTGCGACGGCCGCAAGATCGAGCTGTGGCAGCCCAAGCCGATGGAATGACGATCAGCGCCGCGACAGCGCCGCCTCGCTCTCCGCCATCAGCTGCGCGATGATGTCCGCCACCGGCTCTTCGCTCTTGACCATGCCGACCGACTGGCCGGCCATCAGGCTCCCGTTCTCGATGTCGCCGTCGATCACCGCGCGGCGCAGTGCGCCGGCCCAGTAATGCTCGATCTGGAGCTGAGCCTCGGCCATCGGCAGGCTCTCGCTGTCGAGCAGGTTCGCGACCTCGCGCTGCTTGGCGCTGAACGCCTCGGTGCCCTTGTTCCTGAGCGCCCGGACCGGGATCACCGGCAGGCGCGGGTCGACCTGGACGCTTGCGATGGCATCGCGCGCGCCCGCACGGAAGAATGCCTTCTTGAAATCGGGATGAGCGATGCTTTCGGTCGCGCAGGCGAACCGGGTGCCCAGTTGGACGCCCACCGCACCCATCTCGAGATAGCCGGCGATCGCCTCGCCCCGACCGATCCCGCCTGCGACGAAGACGAGGTGGTCGGCGGACAGCTCGGGCAGGAATTCCTGCGCGAGAACGCTTGTCGACACCGGACCGATGTGACCACCCGCTTCCATCCCCTCGATGACCAGCGCATCGCCCCCCGAACGCAGCAGTTTCTTGGCAAGTGCCAGCGTGGGCGCGAACACGATCACCCTGGCGTCGAACGCCTTGATCGCCTCGACGCTGCCCTTGGGCGGAATGCCGCCCGCCAGGACGACGTGGCCGACGCCGTGCTTGCCGCACACTTCGATCAGGTCGAACAGCTGCGGGTGCATGGTGATCAGGTTCACGCCGAACGGCCTGTCGGTCATCGCGCGGGTCGCGGCGATCTCGGCGTCGAGCAGTTCCGGTGTCATGGCGCCGCACGCGATCACGCCGAACCCGCCCGCGTTGCTGATCGCGGAGACGAGGTTGCGCTCGGACACCCAGCTCATCGCGCCGCACAGGATCGCGTGATCGGTGCCGAGGAATTCGCGGCCGCGCGCCATTAGCGCCGAGGTCTTGGGATAGCTGCTCATGGGCGAGGCGCATAGGCGCGCGCCCGCCGGGCGGCAAGCGGCGCTAGAACGACTTGCGCAGCTCGAGCTGGACCGTCCGGCCAAGCGCGTCGCGGCGGATCTTCTGGTACGCCTGGGGCGCGAAGCCATCGGGGTCGGTCACGCTCTGGCGGCGATTGAAGACGTTGTCGATCACCAGCGTCATCCGGGCGCCCTTGGCCAGCTTGCTCTGGCCGAAATGGTCCCCAAGATCGGTGTAGAGCCTGGCATCGAGCGTGGTCAGCGAACCGAAGTCGAGCAGCTGGGGGTTCGCCAGCGACCCGTAGAGCAACTTGCTCGGCCCCCGCCTGCGGAAATCCATCCGCATTCCGCTTGCGCCATGCGTGAGCGCGAAATTGGCGCTCGTCGTCCCGCGTGGCTGGGCGCCGCCGAAACCGACCGCCGCGCCGTCGAGCAGGTCGATCACCGGGAGCCCCGGCCGGATGACCGAGGTGTTCGACAAGAGCTCGGTGTGCGACAGGGTGACCTGCAGCCTGGTCTGCTTGGTGCGATAGGCCGGACGCCCCCCGCTGGCGGCGACACGCCGCGGCGGCGGGCTCAGGGGCACTGCGTAGCGCACGCCCAGGCGGAGCCGTTCGCTGCGCTCGCGGGCGAGATTGATCGAACGGTTGTCGACGAGGACCAGGGTGCCCGAACTGTCGCGCACGAACCGGCCGGGAAACGCGGCGAGCACCGCGGGGGTCGGCTCGGGCAGCGCGCCGATCTGGTTGCGCAGGTCGTCGACGCTGTATTCGGCGTCGAGCTGAAGGTTGTAGGCCTTCCACGGGGTCGCCGTCACGGCGATGCTGCGGGTCCGCCGGTCCTCCGGCAGCAGGCCGGCGACGCCGCCGTAGATCGTGGTTACGTCGACCGTCTGGCCGGTGACCGGATCGAAGTAGGCGACATCCTCGACGATCGTGGCGGGCGCGGCGAGCAGGAACGGGCTGATCGCCGATTCGTCCCGCGTGGTCCGCGCCACCAGCCGCAGCCAGTCGGCCACCTGCCAGTTGAGGGCGAGCGAGCTGCGCATCAGCGAACCGAATTCGCCGAGATCCACGTATCCGATATCGAAAGCGAGGTCGCTGTCGCCGAGCGCGCCGAGCACACCCTTTTCGCTTGAGGTCAGCGGCAGCGACAGGCCGCCGCCGGCGCTGACCTGGCGCTGATCGAGGCTCTGCGCGCCACCGGTGGTCGATGCGCCCTCGAACGTTTCCCACCGCACCGAGGCCGATACGCGCGCCTCGATCGGCCCGGCCCACAAGTCGGCGAGCGGCCCCGAAGCTTCCGCCGCTACCGCGGTTGACCGGGAGGCGCTGTCGCTCCGGTTGGCGATCACCGGGATCCGCGCGGCGAGCGTCCCGTCGAAAGGATTGTCCGCGTTCGAAAGCGCCGGCAGCTGACCGGAATATTCGTAGGCCGAATGCGAAACGCGGCGATCGTAACGGCCGTTCAGGCTACCGCGCCACTTGCCCACGAGCGCGTTGAGCGTCACCGACACGCCCTGTGAATTCGACTTTGAACGGCTCACCAGTAGGCCGTCCGGGTTCTCGAGATAGAGGCTCACCGGCACGCCGAACGGCGAGAACGGATTGGCGGCCGGGATCGTTATCCGGGCGCGGGGCAGCCCGCCGAGGCTGCGGCTGTCGCTCCAGGTCGCATTGGCGTTGAACGACAGCGAGAACATGTCGTCGAGCTGGCGGTTGCCCGACAGCGAAAGATTGATCGGCCGCGACGCACCGCGCAGCGAGCGGAAATCGCCGCGGCCGCTCGGGTTCAGGGCGTTCGCGCCGGGAAGCAGCGCGGCCAGCGTGGGGGCGGCAAGGCCGGGCGGCAATGCGACCGAGGTGACGGGCGCGCCGGCCAGTGCGGTCAGCGCGGGCGAAACCTGGCTCATCCCGAACGCCGGCAGGACGTTGCCGCCCGCGGCGTAGTAGGTGTCCTCGGTACGGGGGACATAGGGTCGTTCGCTTTCGAGAAGGACGCCCGAATCGGCGCCCGTCAGCGAAAGGTTGAGGCGGTTCTGCCCCTGGATGTGGGTCAGCTGCAGTGCACCGCGCAGGCTCGACCAGCCCCCGTCGGTGGCGACCTCGTCGCTCGCGGTGACGACCGCAGTGCGCAATTGCCGCTTCAGCACGACGTTGTAGGCGCGCTGTCCCGCCGCGCCGTTGACGCGCTGCGCGGCGCCGCGCGGCAGCGTCTCGATCCGCTGGATCGCCTCCGGCGGCAGGTCGGCGATGTCGCTGGCATCGGCCACCGGCCGTCCGTTGACGAGAAACGCGGGGTTCTCGTCGCCGTTCTCCTCGCGGATCGCGTCGAGCACCTCGCCGACCGAACCGGCAGCATAGGAGGCCACGTCGTCCTCGCCATAAGTCTGCTCGACCGCGAAATTCCTGAGGCTGGCGATGATCGCCCGGTCCCCGATGACCACGATCGTGCCCGGAGGATCGGGCTCACGATCGGCGGGAGCGGGAGCGGGAGCAGGGGTCGGCGAGGGCGCGGGCGCGTCCTGGCTCGCAAGAGGGCTGCACCAGAACGGCGCAATCGCCAGCAGCAAGGCGGAACCCCGTCGCATCGCCGCGAAGGGACGGTTCGCCCGTCTCGCCATGCCGTGAAATCCCCCTCAGCGAGCCAACTCTCCCGCCGGTGCTGCCACCGGCGGGAGAAACAGCTTAAGCCCTGCCGACCCTGTTAGTACAGGTGATAGTCCGGCACGGAGGTAAAGGTACCGTTGCTGTTTTCGGTCCCGGCGCCCCAAATGGCGTGGTTCTTGAACCAGTCGGTGGTGCAGTTGGGGCCGGTATAACCGTTCTGAAGTCGCCAGCCGGTCGATTGCGTGTTCTTGCTGGTGGTGCTCGGCGAAATGCAGATCACGACCTGGCCGATATGGTATTCTCCGACGACAGTGATCTTCTCGCCGAAGTCCTCGAACGCCCGCATTCCGACCGTCTGCTCGCGGGGGACCGGGTCGAGCGCGACCGTGTCGACGAGGACCGGGGGATCCAGGTAGTCCTCGCCCGGTTCGTCGTAGGCGGGAGTTCCCTCGAACCTGCACTTCGGGCTGTTTTCGGGGAAGAATTCGTCGCCCCACCAATCCTGGCCGTTGTCGCGAAGCTGCTCGCAGTTCCTGCGCACCGCCTCTTCGTCTCGGCCATGATAGTCGTCGAGAATCACGTAGACGCCGACAGCCCGGTGATGGATCGGCTCGCCCTCGTGGAACACCGCACGCGAGATCGCGCACGATGCGGCGTAGCTGAAGGTCGAGTCGAAATCCGCTTCGAAGAAATAGGTGCTGTGGGGATAGTAGCCTTCGCTCGACCATTGGTCGCCGAACATATTGACGCTTCCGCCGATGCGGAACGGGTCGCCGCGAATTTCCTTTACCGACGGGACGTAGTCGCCGAGCGGCTGGATGGTGGATTCATCGACGACGCGCGAACCGCCGACCTCGGTCGGGCCGGCGATCAACGTCGCGTTTCCGGGGATGACCTCTCCGCTCCACTCATCGCCGTTTCCGGTGTCGCGTGCGTCCGCGAGGGCGTCGCATTGCGCGGTCATCTCGGGAAACACCTCGCCGAGATACTCGGGCACCGGATCGGGAACGATATCCGCATAGGCAGGGGCCGAAAGGATCGGCGAGAGCGCGGTTGCGCACATCGCCACAAGGGCAATGGACTTCTTCATGACTAGTGCCTCCAGCTAGTCCCGGCCGGTATTCCGTGCTCCAGGGCAAGAAAAGGCAGCGCACGACTCGAAACCGCTGCTAACAACGGAGGATGTTATGCCGTTATCATTTAACTTACTAGAGACTTACGATGGGTTGCCCCGAAAGAGATCGTTTCTCTTGTACGGCACTAACTAACGATAACTACTATGTGCTAACTTTCGTTAGTGTAAACGACTTGCTCAGTCGCTCGCATCGAGCCCGTAGGCGGTGTGCAGCACGCGCACCGCGAGTTCGGTTTCGTCCTCGTCGATCATCACCGAAACCTTGATCTCGGATGTCGAGATCGCCTGGATGTTGATCCCGCGTTCGGCGAGCGCCTTGAACATCGTCGCCGCGACGCCCGCGTGGCTCTTCATGCCCACGCCCACCACGCTGATCTTGGCGATCTTGCTGTCGGTGATGATGCGGTTGAAGCCGATTTCCGCGCGCTTGTCTTCGAGCAGCGCCTGGGCGCGGGCGAGGTCGGCCATCGGCACGGTGAAGGTCACATCGGTCTCGCCCTTGTCGCGGCCGACGTTCTGGATGATCATGTCGACGTTGATCGAGGCCGCCGCGAGCGGCTCGAAGATGTGCGCCACCGCGCCCGGCTTGTCGGGCACGCGGGTGAGGATCACCTTCGCCTCGTTCTTGTCGTGCGCGATGCCGGTGACGTGCTGGCGTTCCATCTCGCCCTTCTCCACTAGGTCGTTCATTTCCTCTTCCGACACGATCATCGTGCCGGGGAGGTCGTCTGCCGGGACGGCGTCGTCGCCGATGAAGCTCGAAAGGACCTGCACCCGCACGCCCTCCTTCATCGCGAGGCCGACCGAACGGGTTTGCAATACCTTCGCACCGACCGAGGCCAGCTCGAGCATTTCCTCGTAGGTCACCGCCTTGAGCTTGCGCGCCTTGGCGACGATCCGCGGGTCGGTGGTGTAGACCCCGTCGACGTCGGTGTAGATGTCGCACCGGTCGGCTCCGATCGCCGCCGCCACCGCCACCGCCGAGGTGTCGGACCCGCCGCGCCCGAGCGTCGTCACCCGGCCGTCGCCGCCGACACCCTGGAAGCCGGGGATCACCGCGATCTCGCCCGCCGCCATGCTGGCGAGCACGGCATCGCTGTCGATGTCCTCGATCCGCGCCTTGGCGTGCGCCTCGATCGTGCGGACCGGCAGCTGCCAGCCGAGCCACGAACGCGCCTTGCACCCCAGCGCCTGCAGCGTCAGCGCAAGAAGGCCGCTGGTCACCTGTTCGCCGCTCGCCACGACGACGTCGTATTCGGCCGGGTCGTAGAGCGGGTTCGCCTCGCGGCAGAAGTTGACCAGCCGGTCGGTCTCTCCCGCCATCGCGGAAACGACCACCGCGACCTCGTTGCCGCCGGCAGCTTGCTTGCGCACGATGTTCGCCACGCGCCGGATGCGCTCGGTGCCGGCCATCGAGGTGCCGCCGAATTTCATCACGATCCGCGCCAAGCTCGTCATGCTCCTGCTGGATGACCTGTGCCCGCGCTGTTAGGGACCGGGCATGAGCGATGCAACATCCCCGGCGCATACGAAAACTTCAAGCACGCCAACCATCGGTCCGCCGACCATCCGACCGGACGAGGCGGCGCATTTCGGCAGGCTGGCCGCCGAGTGGTGGGACCCCCGGGGCTCCTCGGCGATGCTCCACCGGCTGAACCCGGTACGGCTCGCCTTCGTGCGCGCGGCGGTCGATGCCCACTGGCACGGGGATCCCGACAGCATCCGCCCGCTCGCCGGCAAGACCGCGCTCGACGTCGGCTGCGGCGCAGGACTGCTGTGCGAACCGCTCGCGCGGCTGGGCGCGGCGGTGACCGGGGTCGATGCGGCGCCCGAGAACGTGGCCGCCGCTGCGGCCCATGCGGCGGGATCGCGGCTCGCCATCCGCTACCTGGCGGGCGAGATCGGCGCGCTCGACATCGGGCCGTTCAACCTCGTCACCTGCATGGAGGTGATCGAGCACGTCGCCGACAAGTCCGCGTTCCTTGCAGCCCTTGCGGCGAAGCTGGCGCCCGGCGGGCTGATGGTGCTGTCGACCCCCAACCGGACCGCCCAGTCGCGCCTGCTGCTGGTGGGCGCGGCAGAGGCCGTGGGACTCGTGCCGAAGGGGACGCACAACTGGGACGATTTCGTCACGCCCGACGAACTGCGCGAGCTTCTTGCCGCCGCCGGCCTTTCCATGGGCGCGCCGCAGGGCATCGCCTTTTCCCCGGCGAAGGGACTGCACCTGTCGTCCGACCCGTCGCTGAACTACATCGTTACCGCGACGCGGACCGCCTGACCCCAACCGCGAGCGCCGGATCGTCGGTGAACAGTGCGTCGACCCCGGTCGCGGCCAGAATGTTCCACGCGGCCGGGTAATTGCCCTTGGTGCCCTCGCCCGACCCGATGCGCAACGGCGGCGGAAGAAAGGCGTTTTCCTTGCGCACGGTCCAGCCGTGGACCTGTAGGCCCGCGGCGTGCGCGGCCTCGACGAGCCCGGTTGACGCGCCGTCCACGCCCACCAGCATCCGCACATCCGGCCCGATCGCGTCGGCATAGCGGGCAACGTGCGCGAGGCCCGTGGGCGTGACCATCTCCGCATAGGACATCCCGGCTTCGTCCGCCGGACCGCCGGTCGTCGCGACGAGCTGGACCAGCGGCAGGTCGGTCAGCCGGTCGAGCCGCTGGAGCGGAGCGACCTCGAAGCACTGGACGAACAGGGGTATGGCCTTGCCGTCGAGTCCCTCCTTCTTCAGCGCCCCCACGAACAGGTCGACGCTGTCGATACCCTGCTGAAGCAGGAATGCAGGATGCTTGAGCTCGGGGTAGAGGCCGACCGTGCGCCCGGTTTCGGCCTGCTTGGCTCGGACGAGCGCGACGATCTCGGCAAAGGTGGGGACCTGGTAGAGGCCGTCGAAGCGCGCGTTCGCGGGCCGCAGCCCGGTTAGGCGCTCCTTCGCGCGCAATGTGCGCAGTTCGGCAAGGGTGAAGTCCTCGGCAAACCACCCGGAGACCAGCGCGCCGTCGATCTCCTTAGTCTTGCGGCGGTCGGCGAACTCCTCGCGCGCGGCGACGTCGGTGGTGTCGGACAGCTCGTTCTCGTGGCGGGCGACGAGGACGAGGTCCTTCGTCACGACGAGGTCCGGTTCGATGAAGTCCGCGCCCGCGTCGATCGCGCGCTCGTAGGCGGCAAGGGTGTGCTCGGGCCGCTCCCCGCTCGCGCCGCGATGGGCGATGATCATCTGGGCATGGCCGGGCGCGGAAAAGGCCAGCGCGGCTAGGAGGAAAAGGATTCGCATGGCCCGCGTTCTGGCGATCCCCGCCTGAATATCAACCGAGCGCGGCGGCGATCGCCGCCCGCGCGGCTGCCTCGCGCGCCTGCCAGTCGCCCCCGATCGTCTCGTACCGCACGCCGGTGCGCCGCAGAAGGTCCTCGGCGACATCGGAAAACTGGCGGCGCGCTTCGTGAAGGCCGAAGAACCGGGTACCGTCGTAAACCCATGGCACGTCGGGCGCGAACAGCAGGTAGAGCTCCGCCTTGTCGTAGGCGAGCAACTCGCCCGGAATCTGACCGAACAGCATCTGCGCCCACGCGGCCGTCATCAGCGGATCGGTATCGAGCAGGACCAGCGGCGGCGCACCTGCACGGGCGCACTGCATCAGCCGGTCCTGCTCGCGCGCGATCGCCAGGAGGTGGTCCATCGTGAAATCGGTGCCCGCCGTCTCGGCATGGGTGCGCCCGTATTCGGGCACGAGCGGACAGCCCCATTCCTTTGCAAGGACGCCTGCGAGGGTCGACTTGCCGGTGCCTTCGGCACCGTGAAAGCAGACCCGGATCATGCTGGCGCCCTGCGCGCCGCGCGCGCCCATTCGCGAAAGCCCACCACCGACAGGATCAGGAACGCGGCGTAGAGCACGGCCAGGAGCTGGAGGTCGCGCGCCAGGTAGAGGGCGATCGAGGCTACGTCGATCGCGATCCACAGCACCCAGTTCTCGATCCTGCGAAAGCTCAGCAGGAATTGCGCCGCGACGCTCGTCCCCGCGATCGCGCTGTCAGCCATTGGCAGCGCGGCATCGGTCCAGCGCGAGAGCGTCAGCCCCAGCGAAAGGCTGACGGCCGCGGTCGCCGCGCCCCACGCGAGCCGCGCGCGCCAGCCGAGCCAGCGCACCGGGACCGTGTCGCCGGCGCCGCTGGCGTGGCTCCACAGCCACCAGCCCCACGCGTTCACGACGAAGAAGAACACCTGCAGCCCCGCCTCCGCATAGAGCCGCGCCTCGAACAGGACGATCCCGATGCAGGTCACCATCGCCATCGCGGCGGGGAAGTTCCACACCGAGCGGCGGATCAGGAGCACGATGTTGACGAAGCCGAGGACGGTCCCGGCGACTTCGAGCGGGCTCACGCGAGCTTGCGCTCCCACTCGTCGGCGTCGAACCCCACGAGCACGCCGCCCGGGTAGTCGACCACCGGCCGCTTGATGCACGAAGGCTGCGCCACCATCAGGCGCATCGCCTTTTCCGCGTCGAGGTCCTCCTTCTGCTCGGGCTCGAGGCTGCGGAAGGTCGTCCCGCGCCGGTTGAGCAGCCGTTCCCAACCCACCGCCTGAACCCAGGATCGCAGCAGGTCGGCGTCCGCCCCTTCCTTCCTGTAGTCGTGAAAGGTGTATTCGACGCCGCTGGCGTCGAGCCAGCCACGTGCCTTCTTGACCGTGTCGCAGTTTGGAATGCCGTAGAAATCGATGCTCAAGCCCCGGGCCTTTCGAAGCGGTGCACGCGCACGTCGCCGCAGGCGAACAGCGTGTACTGCGCGTAGTAATCCTCGCGCCCCTTGTGCTGGACCGCGCGGTGTTCGGCAAGCCGTCCCCAGGCGCGTGCCGACGCCTCGTCGTCCCACTCGCTGATGGCGACGACCTCGCCATCGTCCGCGGTGTAGGACTTGAAGCTGCGATAGCCGGGCTGGGCGGCGGCGAGTGCCTCCATCGCCGTTGCGTCTGCCGCATAGGCAGCCAGGTCCATGTCGGGGCGCTTGCGGTTGCGGAACACGACGAGGAACATCACTCGGCGCTCCCGGTCAGCCGCCGAGGTGTGCGTCGGCGATCGCCACCGCCAGCGCGTCGGCGGCGTCGGCCCCGGCTACCGCGACGCCCGGCAGCAGGACCCTGAGCATCGCCTGGACCTGCGCCTTCTCCGCACCGCCGGTGCCGACGACCGCCTTCTTCACCAGCCGCGCGGCGTGCTCGCGCACCGGCACCCCGGCGCGCCCGCAGGCGGCCAGCACCGCGCCGCGCGCCTGCGCGAGCTTCAACGTCGACTGCGGGTTCTTGTTGGCAAACACCTCCTCCACCGCGACCCGGTCGGGCGCATAGGCCGCCAGCACCGCGGCGACCGCATCGTGCAGGTGGTGCAGTCGGTCGGGCATCGGCGCCTTCGCGTCGGTCGGCACTTCCCCGTTGGCGATGTGGGTCGTGCGCGACCCTTCGATCCGGATCACGCCCCAACCGGTGCACGAAAGCGACGGGTCAAGGCCGAGGATCACCATCGGTCGCGCGCGGCTAGAGCCGCAGGCCCAGCCGCGGCCCGACCTGCATCATCGCGAGATACAGCACGACGGTCAGCGCGCATCCGGCTGCCAGCGCGAGCCAGAAGTTCACCCCGCTGCGCAGCAGGACCGGGATCACGAGGAACATCGGCAGGCTCGGCAGGACGTACCAGAAGGTCGCCGCCGAATGGATCGCCATGTTCTCGGCATCGGGCCGCGCGTGCCACAGGAAGATCATGCCCAGCACCGACACCAGCGGCAGCGAGGCGACGATCGCCGCGGTCGCAGGCAGGCGCCGGCCGATCTCGGATATCGCCGCGATCATCGCCCCGGCGAGCAGTGCCTTGGCGACGACCGCCCAGCTCATCCGCCGATCTTCTCGAGGATCTCGTCCGAGACCTCGTAGTTGCCCCACACGGTCTGCACGTCGTCGTCGTCGTCGAGCGCGTCGACGAGTTTCAGGAGTGTGCCGGCGTTGCCCTCGTCCACCTCGACGGTGATGTTGGGCTTCCATGCAAGCTTCACGCTCTCCGCCTCGCCGAGCGTCTTCTCCAGCGCACCGGCGACTTCGTGCAGCGCCTCCATGTCGGTCCAGATCGTGTGGCCGTCCTCGGTGCTCTCGACGTCATCCGCGCCCGCCTCGATCGCCGCCTCGAGGACCTTCTCCTCGTCACCCGCGCTCGCCGGGTATTCGATCAGGCCCTTGCGCTCGAACCCGTGGCTGACCGCGCCGGTGGCGCCGAGGTTGCCGCCGTTCTTGCTGAACGCGGTGCGCACGTTGGTCGCGGTGCGGTTGCGGTTGTCGGTCAGCGCCTCGACGATCAGCGCGACGCCGCCGGGGCCGTAGCCTTCGTAGCGGACCTCCTCGTAATCGTCGCCCTCGTTGGCGCTCGCCTTGTCGATCGCGCGCTGGATGTTGTCCTTGGGCATCGAGGCCGCCTTGGCGTTGTTGACCGCCAGCCGCAGGCGCGGGTTCATGTCGGGGTCGGGTGCGCCCATCTTCGCGGCGACGGTGATCTCGCGGCTGAGCTTCGAAAACTGCGCCGAGCGCTTCTTGTCCTGCGCGCCCTTGCGGTGCATGATGTTCTTGAACTTGGAATGGCCTGCCATAAGTCCGTTCTTGTAGTCGTGATTTCAGGGAACGGGGGCGCATTAGCCGCATGAGCGGGCAACCGACAAGAGCCGGGTTGGCTTCGCGCACGCCTGCGCAGTGGCGCACGTGGGCATCCTTCGTGCGCCAGCCCGCCCTGCCCGACCGCGCGGTCCTTAATCCGCGACCAGCCTTTACGGCCGTCTTCTCGCTGTTCGGGCTCGACCTGGCGCTGATGGCGCTGCTGCTCGGCGTCCTGTCGCTGGCGTTGCAGCTGGGCTTCCAGATGCCCGCGCACATGCTCGACCAGGTGGACCTCAAACCGGGCGTGCTCGCGTTCATTGTCCTCGGCGCGCCGATCGCGGAGGAAATCGTCTTTCGCGGCTGGCTGTCGGGCCGGATCGGCCACATCCTCGCAAGCCCCCTCGCGATCGCCGCGCTGATCGCGCTGCCGGTCGCAGGAACCGCCTTCGAAGCGGGCGACATGGGCCGCGCGCAGGGGTTCCTCGGCGCGGGGGCCGTCGCCGCCGCCCTTGCCGCCGCGGCGCTGTTCCTCTTTCGCAAGCGCAAGGCCATCGGCTTCGTCCAGCGCCGTTTCGCGTGGTTCTACTGGGCAAGCGTGATCGCATTCGCTGGCATCCACCTGACCAACTTCGCGGCCGCGGGCGTCGCCGCGCTGCCGCTGGTCCTGCCCCAGTTCCTGCTCGCCATGATCCTGGGCTACTTGCGCGTGACCTTCGGCCTGTGGAGTTCGATGCTGGCGCATGTGCTCCACAACGCGCTTTTCATCGCCCTTGTCCTGGCGGGCGCGGGATGATCGTCAGATCGTGACGGCGGTCCCGCTGACGCTGACCATCAGCATCGATCCGTTCTGGCCGAGCACCTCGTAGTCGATATCGACGCCGACGACGACGGTCGCGCCAAGGTCCATCGCCTCGCGCTTCATCTCGGCGATCGCCTCCTTGCGCGCGCGGGCGAGAACCGCCTCGTACTTGCCCGAACGCCCGCCGACGATGTCGGTGATCGAGGCGAACAGGTCGCGGAAGATGTTCGCGCCGACGATCACCTCGCCGGTGACGATGCCGTGATAGCCATGGATCGCGCGCCCTTCGACGGTGGGCGTGGTGGTGACGATCATGCCATCGGCCGCGTCGGAACCGCCCGCCTTGCCGCCGTTCGAATCGCCCCAGGGGTTGGGCCTGCTAGCCATTGACCACCGTTCCTCCGTTGGGATGCAGCACCTGTCCCGACATATAGCTCGAATCCTCGCAGGCGAGGAAGAGAAACGCGGGCGCGACCTCGTTCGGCTGGCCGGGCCGCCCCATCGGGGTGTTTTCGCCGAAGTGCTCCATCTTCTCCTTCGACGATCCGCCAAAGGGGTTGAGCGGCGTCCAGATCGGCCCCGGCGCGACCGCGTTCACGCGAATGCCGTCCTCGACCAGGTTTTCCGACAGCGAGCGGGTGAACGCGGTGATCGCGCCCTTGGTGCTCGAATAGTCGAGCAGTTCCTTGCTGCCCTTGTACATCGTGATTGAGGTGCAGTTGACGATCGCGGCGCCGCTTTTCAGGTACGGGCGCGCGGCCTGGACCATGTAGAACATCGAGAAGATGTTGGTCTGGAAGGTCCGCTGGAGCTGCTCGGCGGTGATGTCCTCGATGGCCTGGTCGGGATGCTGCTCGCCCGCATTGTTGACCAGCACGTCGAGCCGGCCCCAGCGGTCCATCACCGCGCGGACGAACCCGTCGCAATGCCGCGGATCGCCCAGGTCGCCGGCGGACAGCAGGACCTCGGCTCCTTCGGCCTCGCACAATTCGCGGGTCCTGTTCGCGTCGTCGTGCTCCTCGAGGTAGGCGATCGCGACCCTAGCGCCCTCGCGCGCGAAAAGAACCGCCGTGGCGCGCCCGATCCCGCTGTCGCCGCCGGTGACGATCGCGACCTTGCCGTCGAGACGCCCGGAGCCGGGATAACGCGGCTGCCACTGGGGCTTGTCGGCCATCTTCGACTCGTGGCCCGGCATCCGGGGCTCTTCGGGGGTTTCCTCGACGAACGCCTTTTCGACGGCTTCGGGCTCGGCGGTGTCGCTGCTCATGGCTGGCTCCTCGAACTGGTGGTGTCGAGGATGCAATGGACGAGCCGCGTGCCCCGTTCCGGCCACCGCGCCCGATTGCGGTCAGCCGAGGCCCAGCGCCGCCTTGTAGGTGTCGAGCACCATTTCCATCTCGGCCCGGTCGTCGGGCTTCATCTTCCTCAGGCGGACGATCTGGCGCATGATCTTGGCGTCGTAGCCAACCGCCTTGGCCTCGGCGTAGACGTCGCGGATGTCGTCGGCGATGCCCTTCTTCTCTTCCTCGAGGCGTTCGATGCGCTCGATCAGCAAGCGCAGGCGGTCGTCGGTGGCTTCGGCCATTTGAGTATCAAGGCTCCGGTGAATCAGAATCGGTTGCCGGTCCGATAGCCAGACCGCCGGGACGTTTGAAGCCCGCCAATCCGTCGCGTGGAAAACTATTCCGCCGCGTTGCGCTGCAGGCTCGCCTCCATGCGGTCGAGCTGTTCCTGCGTCGCCGGCGACTGGCGGGTCGCCTTCCACTCGTCTGCCGGCATCCCGTGGATCAGTTCGCGCGCGGCGGCCTTGTCGCCGTCGTACCCGGCGTCGCGGATCCAGTCGGCAAGGCAGTTGCGGCAGAAGCCCGCCAGCCCCATCAGGTCGATGTTCTGCGCGTCGTGCCGGTGGCGCAGGTGGCGCACCAGCCGGCGGAACGCGGCGGCCGCCTGTTCGTCGGGAAGCGCGTCGAGCGGGTCCGCATTCGTATCCATTGAAACCGTCGCTCCTCAAGCTGTCTTGTGTTGCGCCCGCGCCATGCCATAGGCGGCGGGTCATGCAGAAGCTCGAACCGCGCAAGCGCAAGGTCAAGGTCCTCGCCACCATCGGGCCGGCGAGCCGCAGTCCGGCGATGCTGGAAAAGCTGCTGCGCGCCGGCGCCGACGCCTTCCGGGTCAACATGAGCCACGGCGCCCATGCCGACCACGCGGCGACGATCAAGGCGATCCGCGATCTCGAGAAGGCGAGCGGGCGGCCGATCGCGATCCTGGCCGACCTGCAGGGCCCCAAGCTGCGCGTGGGGACCTTCAAGGACGGGCAGGCGGTGATCCGCCATTCGGGGCACTTCACGCTCGACCGCGACCCGACGCCCGGCGACGAGACCCGTGTCGAACTGCCGCACCCCGAACTCTTCGAGGTGCTCGAAAAGGGCCAGCGCCTGCTGATCAACGACGGCAAGATCCGCCTGAAGGTGATCAAGGCCGAGGCCGACAGGATCGTCTGCTCGGCCGAAGTCGGCGGAGTCATCTCCGATCGCAAGGGGGTCAACGTCCCCGATGCCGAGGTGCCGATCCCCGCGCTCACCGAGAAGGACCGCAAGGACCTTGCCTTTGCCGTGTCACAGGGCGTCGACTGGATCGGACTGTCGTTCGTCCAGCGACCCGAGGACCTGGCCGAGGCGCGCAAGCTGATGGGCGGCTACGGTGCGCTATGCGCCAAGATCGAAAAGCCGAGCGCGGTCCGCCGCCTGCCCGAACTGCTCGAGCTGGCCGACGGGATCATGGTCGCCCGCGGCGATCTCGGCGTCGAACTCGACGCATGGGAAGTTCCGCCGCTGCAGAAGAAGATCGTCAACGCCGCCCGGAACGCCGGCAAGCCGGTCATTGTCGCGACGCAGATGCTCGAATCGATGATCGAAAGCCCCAGCCCGACCCGCGCCGAGGTGTCCGACGTCGCCAACGCGGTCTACGACGGGGCCGACGCCGTCATGCTGAGCGCGGAAACCGCCGCGGGCGACTGGCCCGAGGAAGCGGTGGCGATCATGGACCGCATCGCGATCCAGGTGGAGCGCGACGACGCCTACCTCGAACGCGTGCGCCTTCTCGACACGCCGCCCGACCGCACCACCGCCGACGCGCTCAGCCATTCGTGCATGACCATCGCCGACACCGTCTCGGTAAGCGGGATCATCGTCTTCACCGGCAGCGGCAGCACAGCCCGCCGGGTCGCCCGCGAACGCCCGAGCGTGCCCATGCTCGTCCTCACCCCCAGCGTGAAGACCGCGCGCCGCACCGCGCTGCTGTGGGGCGCGCACGCCGTGGTGACGAAGGACATCGGCAGCTTCGAGGAGATGATCGCCAAGGGCAAGCGAATGGCGCTGCGCCACGGTTTCGGCACGGCGGGCAGCAAGCTGATCGCGCTCGCCGGCGTACCCTTCGGCACGCCCGGCAGCACCAACCTGCTGCACGTCGTGACGCTGACAGGCGACGAACTGGCCCGGCACTCCGGCTGAGCCGGGAGCCCTCGGCTAGAGCCCGAAGCTCTCGCGCAGTCCGTCGATCACGTATTGCGCGGCGAGCGCGGCGAGCAGCACCCCGAGCAGGCGGGTGATCACCGCCTCGACCCGCGCGCCGAACAGCTTCATCAGCGGGCTCGCGGCGATCAGCGCCAGCAGCGTGAGCAGCAGGACGGCACCTAGAGCAGCGAGCACGACGAGCGTATTCTCCCACCCGTCGGCCCGCGCAGTCAGCAGCATCATCGAGGCGATCGCGCCCGGCCCGGCGAGCATCGGCATCGCCATCGGAAAGACCGAGACGTCCTCCACCTCCGGGGTCGCGGCGATCTTCTCGGCCCGCTGCTCGCGCCGCTCGGTGCGCTTCTCGAAGACCATGTCGAGCGCGATCAGGAACAGCATCAGGCCGCCCGCGATCCGGAAGCTGTCGAGTTCGATGTGGAGCGCACCAAGCAGATTTTCGCCGAACAGTGCGAAGATCACCAGGATGATCCCCGCGATCAGGCAGGCGCGCACCGCCATCGCGCGCGACTGGGCGGCGGTCGCCCCCTTGGTCAGCCCGGCATAGATCGGCGCGCATCCGGGCGGATCGATGACCACGAACAGCGTGATGAAGGCGGAGAGGAAGAGTTCGATCATGACTGCGCCTAGCAGGCAGGAGCCGCAGTGCCGGAGGGTGCAGCCGGCACGGATGATGTGCGACGGAACACTTCCTCCATGTCGCCGTCGATCCGCGCCGTGACAACGAGCGTGCGGCTGCAGTCGGCGGCAAGATCGGTCCGCCAGTGCAGCGTGCCGTCGTCGGAGCGCCCCGATTGCCACGCCTCGCCGCGGCGGGCCTTTGGATCGCGCCTCATCCGGTTCGGCGTGCCCTTGGGGCATTCGGCCTTGCGGCCCGCGATCATCTCGCGCGCGGCGTAGTCTTCCTCGAGATCGAACCCCTGGTCGAGTACCCAGCGGTATTCACCGTCGTTCTGGCGCTGCCAGATCGTCGCGAAGCGAGTCCTGCGGCCCGAGGGATGGGTCGCCGGCCCGGTCGACAGCGCGAAGCTGCCGTCGCAGCTCACCCAGACCATGTCGGGGCCCCAGACGATCGGTAGCGCCGGGTCAGCCTGTCCCTTGAGCGCGGCCTGCACGCTTTCCCAGGCCGGTCCCGGCCACACCGCGTCCCCGGTCGCGTACTTGCGGAACGCGGTCCAGGTGCCGTCCTCGCGGGCCGCGCGGGCGAAGGCCAGTTCGGTCGCGATCACCGTGCTCGGCTCGCCGCGCGGGGCGATCGTGCGCGCCGCCGGATCGCGGTAGCCGGCAGGCCCGGCCGCACAGCCGGCCGCGGCGACGGCGAGCAGCACGACCGCGGGCGTGCGGACCATTGCCCTCGCGCTCACGGCAGGTTCTTCGGCGGCGGCAGGCCTTCGTGGCGATAGGCCGCGACCAGCGCGTTGCGCAGCAGGACCGCGATGGTCATCGGGCCGACCCCGCCCGGCACCGGGGTGATCGCCCCGGCGACTTCGCGCGCCTCGTCGAAGGCGACGTCGCCGACGAGCCGGCCCTTCGACGCACCGGGTTCGGGGTCGAGCCGGTTGATACCGACGTCGATTACGGTGGCGCCTGGCGCGATCCAGTCGCCGCGCACCATCTCGGGCCGGCCGACCGCCGCGATCACGATGTCCGCGCCGCGGACGACTTGCGGCAGGTCCCTGGTCCGGCTGTGCGCGATGGTGACGGTCGCGTTCGCGTTGACGAGCAGCTGCGCCATGGGCCGTCCGACGAGCTGCGAGCGACCGATCACCACGGCATTCCTGCCCGACAGGTCACCGAGCCGGTCCGCGAGCAGCATCATGCACCCCACCGGGGTGCAGGGGAACAGCCCGTCCTGCTGGTTGGCGAGCCGGGCGATGTTGGTATCGGTCAGCCCGT
This sequence comes from Tsuneonella litorea, assembly GCF_025154015.1. GTDB lineage: Bacteria > Pseudomonadota > Alphaproteobacteria > Sphingomonadales > Sphingomonadaceae > Tsuneonella > Tsuneonella litorea. Next base: position 15,760 of record NZ_JAOAMV010000008.1, on the reverse strand, counting down.
CGACGTCCTTGTCGGGGTCGATCAGCGCGATCACCGCCTTGTCGTCGAGATGCTCTGGCAGCGGCAGCTGGACGAGGATGCCGTCGACCGCCGGATCGGCGTTGAGCTGCCTGACCAGTGCCTCGAGCTCCTGCTGCGACGTCGCCTCCGGGAGCCGGTGCTCGAAGCTTGCCATGCCCGCGGCGACGGTCGCCTTGCCCTTGCTGCCGACGTAGACCTGGCTCGCCGGATCGTCGCCGACGAGCACCACTGCGAGGCCCGCCTTGCGGCCCGCCTTGTCCCCGAATGCGCGCGCCGCCTCGCCCACCTTCTCGCGCAAGGCAGCGGCAAACGCCTTTCCGTCGATGATGTCGGCGGCCATCAGTACGGCCTCAGGCTCTCGAGCACGATGATGACCGCGTAGATCAGCAGCAGCAGGACCATCGGCGAAAAGTCGATCGCGCCGGTATCGGGCAGGACGCGGCGGATCGGCCGCAACACCGGCTCGAACAGCCGCGCGATTGCGTCGTGCACCGCAGCGAAGAAGGTGTTGTCGCGGCCGATCACGTTGAAGCTGAACAACAGCCCGATGATGAACCAGATGATGACGAGCATGTTCGCGGTGTTCGCGAGCATGATGAAAATCTGGATGAGCGCGTCCATCGAAGGTCCTTGGATTGCTGGGTCAGGTGGGGCTCTAGCCGAGCGCTAAGGGGTGTATCAATGGGGCAATACGCACCGGTCGGCCTATCCTGCGCGGATGAGGGTGCCGGCGCCGGTGGCGGTGAAGAATTCGAGCAGCATCGCATGCGGCACCCGCCCGTCGAGCACGACCGCCGCCTCGCACCCGGCCTCGACCGCGTGAACGCAGGTCTCGAGCTTGGGGATCATCCCGCCGCTGATCGTGCCGTCGGCCCGCAATCCGGCGATGTCGGCCGGCGTCAGGTCGGTCAAGAGCTGGCCCTGCTTGTCCAGCACCCCTGCGACGTCGGTCAGCAGGAACAGTCGCGCCGCGCCGAGCGCCGCCGCCACCGCGCCGGCCATCGTGTCGGCGTTGATGTTGTAGGTGTGGCCGTCGCTCCCCGCCCCGATCGGGGCGATTACGGGGATCATCCCGGCCGCGACGGCGGTGTCGATCAGGGTCGTGTCGACCTTGCTGGGTTCCCCGACGAAGCCGAGGTCGATCGCCTGCTCGATGTTGCTGTCGGGGTCTTTTACCGTGCGCCGGACCTTGGTCGCGGTGACCATACCGCCGTCCTTGCCGGAAACGCCCAGCGCCTTGCCGCCGGCCTGCGCGATCCAGCCGACGAGCTGCTTGTTGATCGCGCCCGACAGGACCATCTCGGCGACCTCTGCAGTCGCCTGGTCGGTGACCCTCAGCCCATCGACGAAGGTGCTCTCGACCCCCAGCTTCTTGAGCATCGCGCCGATCTGCGGCCCGCCGCCATGGACCACGACGGGGTTGATGCCGACCGCCTTGAGCAGCACGATGTCCTCGGCGAAATCGCGCGCCGCTTCCGGGTCCCCCATCGCGTGCCCGCCGTACTTCACCACGAACGTGCGCCCGGCGTACCGCTGGAGATAGGGCAGCGCCTCGATCAGGACTTCCGCCTTTGCCAGCATCGCCTGGGTGTCGCCGTTCATCGCTGCCGATCCTTCGCTCGCCCCGTGCATTCCCGGCCGGGGGCTCGCGGGGCGCTTAGCGGCTCGCGGGCCGGTAGGAAAGCCACCAGCACGACGCCGCTAGCGGGGTGCGACGGTCTGCCCGGTCGCACTTTGCCCCACGCCGGGCCGCGCGTGCAAAACTTTGCCGCACAGACCATTGCGAATGGTTCGCAACCGGTGGTATCCGGCCCGAACAAGTCAAGAATACGAATGGGTCGCAAGTGAGTGATGATTTTCGGCAGCGGCTGGCCGCTGCCTATGACGCGTGGGGCACGAGTGCCGGCACCACGCCCGTGCAATTCTTCGAGCTGATGGACGAGGCAATCGAGTTCCACACGGTGCTCGAGCGCGAGTTTCCCTGGGATCCCCTCAGCGGCCCCTTCAGCGGCCGCGCGGCGGTGATCGGCTACTGGACCGCGATCGCCGAGAGCTGGGAAATGATTTCCAGCAAGACCGACGCGATCGTTGCCGAAGGTGACCGCGTGGTGTGGATCGGACGGGTGCGCTGGCGCAACCGGCGCACGCTGCGCGAACTGGCTACCGCCAAGGTCGACATCTGGACCGTGTGGCGCGGCCGGGCGATCCGCTACCTCGAGATGTTCGACAGCGCCGGATATGCGCGGGCAGCCGGGCTGCTCGATACGGCCGTGGTTTCCCCCGCCGAGGGTTAACCCGGCGACAGGACTTTGCGGCTATCCTCCCCCTTCCGCGCCAGGCTTTTTCCGCCCGGCGCGCAGGAGGAGACGGCCCATGGCCGGGATCACTGACCAGCCCTCGCCCGGCCCCGATCGCCGTGGTGGCGAGCGACGCGAGACGAAGGCACCCTTTGCCGGAGACGACCGGCGAAGCGACGAACGCCGTTCCGGATCCGACCGCCGGGCACGAACCCGCTTTCGCCTGATCAACTGAACGAACCCGGTGCGGCGGGCACGCGAAACGGGCGGCGCGCCCGTGCAGCGCGCCGCCCGCATGATGGCAGGGAGGGCGATCAGTCGATGGCGTGCTTGAGCTGGCTCATCTGGTCGTGCCCGGCCTTGACCGAAGTCCAGGCCTCTTCGACCGCGGTGCGCGCCTCGACCGGAAGGTCCTTGTGCTCGAGCGCGGCCTCGAACTTCTCCTTGAGATAGTCCTCGCCGCTTTCGACCGAGTTGACGATCGCCTCGTCGTCCCGGCCGAGCACCGCTTCCTTGAGGTTGATCCAGCCGCGGTGCATCGCGCCGGCGGTGGTGCCGTCGTCCTCGGGGTTGCCGCCCAGCGCGGCGACCGCGGCCTGCAGCTTGGCGACGGCCGCCTGGCGTTCGGTCGCGCGGGCGCGGAAGATCTCGGCAAAGCGGGTGTTCTCGGTGTCTTCGGCCGCCTTGGTGTATCCGTTGATCGAATCGATCAGCGTGCCGATCAGCGTGTTGAGCGTGGCGGTATCGGCCGTGCTGGCGCCGGTCCGGGTGTCGTGGTCGATCACGGTGTCATGGTGAGTCATGGGAAACTTCCTTCGTTGCGATAAGAGGTTACGAAGGACATAGCGGCCGGCGGCGCGCATCGTTCCGGCAATCGGGCGAACGCCGCAAACGGTCCGCCGCACCGGGCCGCCGATTTGCCTTTGGCGGACGACTGGCGCTAGGTTGCCCGCGGTCGCGAAAGGGGACGCCGATGGCCGCCAGCGCAATCGATCAGCTCGTTCACCTTGCCCATCTCGTGCTCGGGTTCGGCGCGGGGGCGGCGGCGATCGTCGCGCTTGCCGTCTCCAAGGGCGGCCGGGTGCATCGCTGGGCGGGCTGGACGTTCACCGGCGGCATGACGGTCGCGGCGATCACCGCGTGGATCTTCATGATCGCCCGCCCGCTGCCCTTGGCGATGTTCGAGGCGACCGTCGCGCTCTACGCGCTGGGCACGGCGGTCCTCGCGCTCAACCCCCGCTGGCGCTGGGCGCGTGCGGGAGAGGTCGCGCTGCTGGGCGTCCTGCTGCTGGTGATGCTGGCCGTCGCGGTGGTCGGCGGGCGGCTGATGCTCGCAGGCGCGGGAGTCGGTCCCGCCCCGCTCGTCCTGTTCGCGGTGTTCGCCTATTTCGCGGTGCTCGACGTGCGCTGGCTCCGGCGCGCGGCGATCCCGAAAGTCGATCGGGTCCGCCGCCACGCGCTGCGGATGGCGCTGGCCGTCAGCGAAACCGTGCGCGCGCCGCTCATCACGTTTGCGGACGACCTGGGCCTGCCCGTGCCGGCGATCGTGTTCGGGACCTTCGCGCTGGTCCCGCTGATCTACTTCGCGTTCGCCCCGCAGGCGCGCAAGGCGGCCGCCGTGGTCCGCGCCTGAGCGGGGCCGGGGCCGCCGCGGCTGGCGCAGGCCGTCTCAGTCGACGTCCCAGTCGCCGCGCGGATGGCCCGCGCCCGCCTGGCTGTCGCTCTCGCCCTGTTCGGCCTGGCGCGCGTGTTCGCTGCCCGGATCGATCCGGCCCTGCTGCTCCTCGCGGCCTGGCCAGCCCCGGCCCGCCGAACGGCCTTGCTCGTGCTGGCCGCGATCGCCGTAACCGGCGGGGGCGCCGCTGTCGCCCGGTTGCTCGCCCGCGCCCACCTGCCCGGGCTCGAGCCGCTCGCGCTCGTGTTCGCTCGCCGCGTCGCCGGCCTGTTCGTACTGGGTGCCGACGGTGCCCTCGATGCCGTGGGGCGAGCCGTAGTCGTCGCGGTCGCTGCCGGGGTGGAGGCCGCCGCCCGCGCGCTCGGTGTCGTCGACGAACGGGCCGCCGGTGCGGCGCTGCGACTGCTGCTGCTGGCTCTGGCTCTGCGATTGCCGGGTCGTGTCGTCCTGCTGGTTCATGAAGGGTGTCCTCTCGTTCGACTGGTCCTGCCCGCACAGGTGGCGGGTTCATCCGATCAAGCGCCGGGAGCGGGTCCCGGTTCCGCCGATGCGCCGGTGCGGCAGGGGCATGCGCCGAACGGTAGCATAAGGGCGCGGCGGGCTTTGCGGGAAAACGGTTTGGCGAAGCGGCCGGCGCGGGCGATAGGTGGGGGCGATGGGCAGGATCGTTCGCTTTCGCCGCAAGGGCCGGTGGCGCCGCTGGACCACGGCGAAGGGCTACGGCGTGAAGCCCGCGCGGTTCGCCCGCCCGCCCGGGACATGGGCGCAGGCGTGGCACGAGACGCGGGTGTGGATCTTCCTGATCGCGCTGGTGACCCTTGCGCTCGTCTACCAGTCGCCCGGTTTCTACGAGCCGCCGGGGTTCCTCCAGGGCGCGCCGATTGAGGTCGAGGGCGCCTTCACCCGCTGCGGGCGCGGCCGGGGCCACCTGTGCGTGATCGACGGCGACACCTTCAGGATCGGCTCGCGCACGTTCCGCATCACCGGCATCGACACCGCCGAGACGCGCGCCCGCTGCCCGGCCGAGGCGGCGCAGGCCGAAGCCTCGACCGCCGCGCTCCAGCGCTGGCTCAATCGCGGGCGCTTCCGGATCACCACCCGCATCGACCAACCGACCGACCGCTACGGCCGCACCCTCGCCATCGTGAAGCGCGACGCGCCCGGCGCCGGTGGCGGGACCACCGAGGACCGGCTGGCCGACTGGATGCTGCGCGAAGGCGGCGCGCGGCGGTACGACGGGGGGTTCAGGGGCGGGTGGTGTTGAGGGCGGCCTAGGCGCTCAGGAACCACCCCATCGCGCCGCCGATCACGAGCACCTGCAGGACGGCGATCATGAACAAGTTGTCCGAAAACGGCTGCTTGCGGGTCTTGTGGCGGAACACGTGCCGCCCGGCATAGGCGCCGAGCGTCCCACCGAAGAACGCCAATTGGAGCAGGGTCGCCTCGGAGGTGCGCCGCTGCTGCGTTTCGGCCAGGCGCTTGTCGATTCCGAACGCCACGAAAGTGAGGAGGTTGATCGCCGCAAAAACGACCACGGCGAGCGCGATCAAGGTGGGAATCGTGAGGTCCATGCGCGCGTGTAATCCGGAAATGGTTGCCGGATTCTCAACTAAAGGGCTGTGAATTTTCAACCTGTCTCGAACAGCCTTGTACGTTGGCTACTCAGTGTCTCTATTGCCAATAATCGTTGGCCGCCTGCGAGAAGGCTTCGGTTCTGACTTAATTGAGGCACCCGAACGTCTAGCCAGAGCTCGAGACACCGCCTCCTTGACTTGATCAACATCACTTGAGCGACCATCGCTATCAGGAATAACGAGAAGATCCCACCTCCGGGACTCAATCTCTCGGCCGAGCGTCAACGACGTGTTGGATCGCGCGTGATCAAATAACAGTAGCAATCCATCTTCAGGCAAAGGAGACTTATCAGCGCGGTCGAGCCACTTCTTCAACTGTTTTCTGTATAGAGATGAACGGGAAAAATTTGACTTAACTTCAACCGCAAACCTCTGATCCCCGCGCTGAATCAGGAAGTCATATGGAGCATTTCGGCTTTCTTGGATTGTAAAATCCAAATCCCCTAACGCTCGTTTGACTTTTTCTTCATCTGCAAGGTATTCTCGAACCACATCTTCGGCGTCCTTGCTGTCTCTATCAAATGGAATTTCTTCAAGCATTTGACCGGATGCTTGCAAGCGCACACTATCAGCTGCATTCCCGCTTCTGATAAGTCTGGGCAGGGCGAAGCGAGCGCCTAGGAGCGCGGCAAGACCTCCGACTAGTGCGGCCACTAATTCCGGCAGGGCGCCTAAAATGAAGCTAGGCATATTGCGCCTCTTTCCAACTGACGAGCAGTTGCGCGACGAAATACGCCACCATAGAGACTATCAAAGGTCGCGAGTAGCTCCCGAATATTAAAGGAGGAACTTGCATACTGGCTTCATGAATTACCCATCCCCAGACAATGATACCAGAGGCGGTCACGAAGAAGAGGACATACGTCAAGTCCGCTTCAGATGCGACAGTCAGTGAGTACGCTCCACCCAGCGATTCTTTCCTTTTAGCGCTTTTGATTCGCAGCGAAGATATTAGAAGCGAGACTGAAGTGGCAGCGAGCGCAGGAGCCGCAAAAGACCAGTCTGCACTTGTCTCTATGCGGAATACTGCCTCCATCAAGACGAGCAAAGCAGGAAAGAAATAAGCGCATATCCCAGCGACAAATTTCATTTTTCCCTCACTCCGCCGCCACGCTCCCGCCAGTCCCGTCGCCGAACATGTCCGGCTCGCCATCGTCCGCGACGTCGTTCGCGCCTTCGCCCTTCTTCGCCTTCTGGCGCTGGTCGAAGCTCGACCAGACGTCGCCCCAGTTGCCCTTGGTCGCGGCCTTCGAATACTCGGTGGCGCGGGTTTCGAAGAAGTTGGCGTGCTCCACCCCGTTCAGCAGCGGGGCGAGCCAGGGCAGCGGGTGATCCTCGACCATGTAGATCGCCGGCAGGCCGAGCTGCGACAGGCGCCAGTCGGCGATGTAGCGGATGTAGCGCTTGATCTCCTTCGCGCTCATGCCCGGCACCGGTCCCTGCTCGAACGCGAGGTCGATGAAGGCGTCTTCCAGCCGCACCGTCTTCTGGCAGGCATCGATGATGTCTTCCTTGACCGCCTTGGTCAGGCAGTTCCGCTCCGCGCAGAAGGCGTGGAACAGGCGGGTGATCCCTTCGCAGTGGAGCGATTCGTCGCGCACCGACCAGCTGACGATCTGGCCCATGCCCTTCATCTTGTTGAAGCGCGGGAAGTTCATCAGCATCGCGAAGCTGGCGAACAGCTGCAGCCCCTCGGTAAAGCCGCCGAACATCGCCAGCGTGCGGGCGATGTCCTCGTCGGTGTCGACGCCGAATTCCTGCAGGTAATCGTGCTTGGCCTTCATCTCCTCGTACTCGAGGAACATCCCGTATTCGCTTTCGGGCATCCCGATCGTGTCGAGCAGGTGCGAATAGGCGGCGATGTGCACCGTCTCCATGTTGGAGAAGGCGGTGAGCATCATCTTGATCTCGGTCGGCTTGAACACGCGGCCGTACTTGTCGTGGTAGCAGTCCTGCACCTCGACATCGGCCTGGGTGAAGAAGCGGAAGATCTGCGTGAGCAGATTGCGCTCGTGATCGGAGAGCTTCTGCGCCCAGTCGCGGCAGTCCTCGCCCAGCGGCACTTCCTCGGGCAGCCAGTGGACCTGCTGCTGGCGCTTCCAGAACTCGTAGGCCCACGGATACTCGAACGGCTTGTAGGTCTTGCGGGCTTCGAGGAGGGACATCTGGTATCTCCGGTATCTGCGACCCCCACGATATAGCGAGTGAGGGCCGAAAAGGGAATCGACTTCGTGCCGCTTCGCGGGGGCGGGCACAGCAGGCCTGCGGCCGATTCGCACCCCGGCGGCGAAGGCATCAGGGTATGGCGAAGGGCGATTGCGGCGAAGGCCGCGGGCGCTCGCGATTGGGGATAAATAGGCCGGTAACCAAGCGGAACCGGACAGGCCCTTGCGGATTTAAAAAGGAACGACGGCGGAGGGGCAAAACCCTTCCTGTCGCAATGAGGGAAAAACGCGGGCGGTGTTCCGAATTTTCCCCTTTTCGCGGGGCACCGTCCCGCACCCTCGCGCCCTCCCGGTTCGCCGGGGGGGCGCTCTCGTTTCAGGGCTGGCGCGTCAGTTCCAGAACCAGCGCGCCCGTGCGCCGCGCCGCGCGCGCTCGCGCCACATCCGCACGTACATCCAGATGCCCGACAGCGCGAAGAACAGGAGCGCGAGGCCCGAGGCGAACGAGATCGCCTCGCCGGCAGGGCCGAACTCCTCGCCCGAGTGGAGGTGGTGGAAGAACCCGGTCAGGCTCGCCAGCCCCTCCTGGTCGCCGCGCGGCGGGGTGCAGCGCCAGCCATCGGGACAGACGAAGCCGGGGGGCGGCGCGGCCGCGGCCGCCGCTTCGGCGGACGGCTCGACCCGCGACCAGGCGGCGAGATGGCTGAGAAGGCCGGTCACCGCGATGAAGAACAGGAAGACGGCGAAGATTACCGACAACCAGCGATGCCACTTGCGCATTGGAGTCCCTTGAATTGCGAACTGTTCGCAACAGCGCGTGGCAGAGCACTCCGGAGCGCGCAAGCCTTGCGCGTGTAACACCGTGTAACACGGCGCGCCGCTCCCCAGCCACGGCTCGCGGACAAGCCGGAACGGACCGCCCCTCCCGTTCATTGAATGGGTGAACAAGCAATTGAAAGGACAGCATTTTATGTTCGAGAAGATGCGAATAAACGAACACATGGAAGTCGCCGACTGCAACGGTCGCCACCTGGGCACCGTTGACGAGGTCGAAGACGACACGATCAAGCTGACCAGGTCGGACAGCAGCGACGGCCTCCACCACTTCATCCCGGTCGACCAGGTCGACAAGATCGACGACAACCGGGTCTATCTGAAGGAAGGCGCGCGGATTCCCGAAGGCGTCTGACCGACCCCAATTTTCCAGATACCAAGAAGAGCGCCGCGAAGCGTTCCCAGGAACCCCGGCCCCCGCGGCCGGGGTTTCTTCGCACGGGTCCGGCACACGCACCCGGCCCGTGCGTTGGAAAAGGACAACCCAAACCCGAAAAAGGAGAACCCAATGACCACCGACACCAGCGCCATCAAGCAGCACATGGAAGTGATCGGCGCCGACGGCGTGCACGTCGGCATCGTCGACCGCGTGGAAGGCGATTCGATCAAGCTGACGAAAAAGAGCTCGTCCGCCCAGGTCGAAGGCGCCGAGGGCGCGCACAGCGGGCACCATCACGCCATCCCGATCGGACTCGTCGCCGACATCGAGGGCGACAAGGTCCGCCTCAGCGCCACCGGCGCCAACGCGATGAACTTCGAGGAAGAGGCGAGCTGACGACCTGCCCGGAGCGCGCCCGCGCGCAAAACGAAAGGGCCGGCATCGCGCCGGCCCTTTGTGGTATCGGGCGGTGCCCGCTCAGCCGGCGCCCGGCGTCACTGGCAGGCCAGGCACTCGTCGTAGTCGGTCGTCGGCAGTTCGTACTTCGCGGCCTGCGAGGTGTTGTCGGCCTCGACCCCGCCGGCGAACCCGGCGCGCTGCACGCTCTTGGACCGCAGGTAGTAGAGGCTCTTGATGCCCTTCTCCCACGCCTGGAAGTGGAGCATCGCGAGGTCCCACTTGTCGACGTCGGCGGGGATGAAGAGGTTGAGGCTCTGCGCCTGGTCGATGAACGGGGTGCGGTCGCCCGCGAACTCGAGCAGCCAGCGCTGGTCGATCTCGAAGCTGGTCTTGTAGACCGCCTTTTCCTCGGGCGTGAGGAAGTCGAGGTGCTGGACGCTGCCGCCCTTCTCGAGGATCGAGTTCCACACGTTGGTCGAGTTCTTGCTCTTCTTCTCGAGCAGCTTTTCCAGGTACGGGTTCTTCACCACGAAGCTGCCCGACAGCGTCTTGTGCGTGTAGATGTTCGCCGGGATCGGCTCGATGCAGGCGCTGGTGCCGCCGCAGATGATGCTGATCGACGCGGTCGGCGCGATCGCCATCTTGCAGCTGAACCGCTCCATCGCGCCCGCATCGGCGGCATCGGGGCACGGCCCGCGCTCTTCCGCGAGGACCATGCTCGCTTCCTCGGCCTTGGCGGCGATGTGCTTGAACATCTTGAGGTTCCACACTTTCGCCATCGGGCTTTCGAAGCCGATGCCTTTCATCTGCAGGAAGGAGTGGAAGCCCATCACGCCCATGCCGACGCTGCGTTCGCGCATCGCGGAATACTTCGCGCGGGCCATCTCTTCGGGCGCGCGGTCGATGTAGTCCTGCAGCACGTTGTCGAGGAAGCGCATGACGTCCTCGATGAAGGACTTCTCGCCCTCCCACTCGTCCCACTTTTCCAGGTTGAGCGAGGACAGGCAGCACACCGCGGTGCGATCGTTGCCGAGGTGGTCGATCCCGGTCGGCAGGGTGATTTCCGAGCACAGGTTCGAGGTCGAGACCTTGAGCCCCAGCTCGCGGTGATGCCGGGGCATCATGCGGTTCACGGTGTCGGAGAACACGATGTAGGGTTCGCCGGTCGCCAGCCGCGTCTCGACGAGCTTCTGGAACAGGCTGCGCGCATCGACCGTGGCACGGGTCTCACCGGTCTTGGGGCTGACGAGGTTCCATTCCTCGCCGTTGCGCACGGCTTCCATGAAGGCATCGGACACCAGCACCCCGTGGTGCAGGTTCAGCGCCTTGCGGTTGAAGTCGCCCGAGGGTTTGCGGATCTCGAGAAACTCCTCGATCTCGGGATGCGAGACGTCGAGGTAGCACGCCGCCGAGCCGCGCCGCAGCGAGCCCTGGCTGATCGCCAGCGTCAGGCTGTCCATCACGCGCACGAACGGGATGATGCCGCTGGTCTTGCCGTTGAGGCCGACCGGCTCGCCGATCCCGCGCACGTTGCCCCAGTAGGTGCCGATGCCGCCCCCGCGGCTCGCCAGCCAGACGTTCTCGTTCCAGGTGCCGACGATTCCTTCGAGGCTGTCGGACACCGAATTGAGGTAGCAGCTGATCGGCAGCCCGCGGTTGGTCCCGCCGTTCGACAGCACCGGGGTCGCCGGCATGAACCACAGCTTCGAGATGTAGTCGTAGAGCCGCTGGGCGTGGTCCTGGTCGTCGGCGTAGGCGTCGGCCACGCGGGCGAACAGGTCCTGGTACTTCTCTCCGGGAAGCAGGTAGCGGTCGTCGAGCGTCTCCTTGCCGAATTCGGTGAGGAGCGCGTCGCGCGATTCGTCGGTCACGACATCGAAGCGCCGGTCGGCGATCTTCTTGCTGTCGTCCTCGGGCTTGACGGCGGCCTTGATCGCCTCGGCCATGGCGCCCGCCGCCATGTCGGCGACCAGCGCCTCGCTACCCTTGTCCGCCTTTTCCATCTTCACCGCCGCGCGCTTGGGGGAGGGCGTTTCGCTCGAGGGAGCCTGATCGACAGTCGTTTCCTCGAGCCCCATGGCCGCCTCGTTCCCGGTCCTGAATTCCATTGTCGCCCCGTCCGTTCTGTCTGCTCGAAAACCCGGTTTTCCCCGTCCGGTGTTCCGCATTCGTTCGATTCGGAGCCGAAGGGCCCCGACTAGCATTTCCGGGCACCGAACGGGGATAAACTTTTCCCCAGATCGGTCCCCAGCGGCTGTTGGCGAAGGGCCTTGCAGGACGCAGTTCTGCCTGCCCCGGCCAATATGGAGGGCTCGCGGCGAAAAACTAGGTCTTGTGGGTCCCCCTCGGTCACCACCCACCATGGATAGTGAATCAACCCGGACTCGGGTGCAATAGGGTCAACGCCGGATTAACCCTTTCCGCGGCGCGCGCGGACAGGTGTATTACATTTGTGCGACGCCGCGACGCGCCGGATTTCCACGGCTCGCGCCAAGCGCAAGGGGCAATCGACTTTTTACAAAATTTTTTTTGTCCCCGACCGGGTGCGAACCGATCGAATCCGAAGCCGCAATTTCCGAATCGGAAACCGCGACCGGGCGCAACGTTCGCGCTCGTCAGGCCGGCTGCGGGACCGCCAGCCCGCTTGCTTCCTTCGCGTGAGCCGCCACCGCGTCGGCGATCTCCTCGACCAGTTCCAGCGGCAGGTCGTGGCCCATCCCGGGAATCGTCTTGAGCTTTGCTTCCGGTACGTGGCGCGCAGTGTCGATGCCGCCCTCGACTGGGACCAGCGGATCGGCCTCGCCGTGGATCACCAGAGTTGGCGCCCTGACCGACCGCAGCCGTTCGCGCCGATCGCCGTCGGCGACGATCGCGGCGAACTGGCGCGGCATTCCCGCGGGATAGAAGCTGCGCCGGATCAGCGCACGGCTGCGCGCGCGCAGCGCGTCGGGGTCGGGACGATAGGCAGGGCTGCCGATCGCGTGGGCGACCTTGAGGCCGTGTTCGACCAGCACCTCCTCGTCCATCGACGAGGGGCGCTTGGTGAGCACGGAGATCGCCTCCTTCGTCCCACTCGGCAGCTTGCGGTGGCCGGTGGTCGACATGATCGAGGTGAGGCTGATCACCCGCTCGGGATGGCTGAAGGCCATGTGCTGCGCGATCATCCCCCCCATGCTCGCGCCGACCACGTGCGCGCGCTCGATGCCCAGCGCGTCGAGCAGCCCGATGCCGTCGTCGGCCATGTCGGCCAGCGTGTAGGGGACCTTCGGCTTGAAGCCGAACCGGCTGAGCAGCAGAAGCTTGAGCATCCCGGGCGCCTTCGCGCCCTCGCACTTGTGGCTGAGACCGATGTCGCGGTTGTCGTAGCGGATCACCCGGAAGCCGCGACTGGCCAGCGCCTCGACCAGTTCCATCGGCCACAGCGTCATCTGCGCGCCGAGGCCCATCACCAGCAGCAGCGGCGGCGCCGACGGATCGCCGTGCGCGTCGTATTCGAGGGTGATTCCGTTGGCTTCGATCTGGGGCAAGCCTCACGCCTCCTTCAATTGCAGCGGTGCGGGATCGGCGGAACTGCCGAGCGCATCCACGCTTCGCCGCAGTACCGGACCCGGTGCCCATAGCAAACCCGCGCCCGCCAGCCGCCGGGTCTTATTGCAGCATCGCGCCCTTCGGCGCACCCTTGGTGCCGAACATGTGGCTTTCCTCTGCCGCAAGCACTTTGACGATACGGGCGTCGGAAAGAGCCTTGGCCTTCAATGCCGGATCGTGCAGCCCCGGGATACAATACTGGATGAATTTCTTGGAGAGCGAAGCGACCGGCTTACCGATGTACTCGCCCAGTTTCTGATGCTTCTTGACCGGTTGCCCTAGTTTGCTTTCGATGCTGACCGGCCGGCCTCGCTGAGCCAGCGATTCACCTTGGTACATCCGCAGGTCGACCACCGTCTTGGCGGAAGCGAGGAAAGTAAAATCGTTGTATTCGTGGAGTACCGCGGTGAGGATGCGCGCCGCATAGGCGAACGACAGGTTGTTTAGCAGAGCAAGATCCTGGATTTGATGGAACTGGTCTTGGCCGAACCACCAATACCCGGAGGATGCCTGCCTTTCGCTCCCGCCGAACCGGTAGATTGTGGAGTTTGCCGGAAGCGTCCGCTCGAGAGGGTTCTCGATCCCCCGGAAGGATTCCTTACGCGACTTATGGTTCATGAAGCTGGCGTTCACGTAACCGCCGTGCAGCGAACTGCTGTCTACCATCGGGTGCCTCCCAACATCGTCGTTGACCGGGAAATGGCCGGTCGCCCGCGAAGCCCGACGGCTCTGTTTGATGCGAAGGCTAATTCAAAATCAAAGCGAATGAAACTGGATGAATCCTCACGGCACCAGCACGGTATCACGCGCGACCGCGTCGGTTTCGGGGTAGTCGAGGATGAAGTGCAGGCCCCGGCTTTCGTGCCGCCGCAGCGCGCTGCGGACGATCAGGTCGGCGCACTGGTGCAGGTTCCGGAGCTCGATGAGGTCGGTAGTGACGCGGAAGGAGCCGTAGTAGTCCTCGATCTCCTGCGCGAGCGTCTCGATCCGGTGGGCCGCACGCTCGAGCCGCTTGGTGGTCCGCACGATGCCGACGTAGTTCCACATGAACCGGCGGATCTCGGTCCAGTTCTGCTTGATGACGACTTCCTCGTCGGAATCGGTCACCCGGCTTTCGTCCCATTCGCGGATCGGCGGCGGGTCGTCCATCTCGTCCCACACGGCGAGGATGTCCTTGGCGGCCGCCTCGCCGAACACGAAGCATTCGAGCAGGCTGTTCGAGGCGAGCCGGTTGGCGCCGTGCAGCCCGCTCTCGCTCACTTCGCCCGCCGCCCACAGGCCCGGCAGGTCGGTCCGCGCGTCGAGCCCGATCAGCACGCCCCCGCAGGTATAGTGCTGCGCCGGGACGACCGGGATCGGCTCCTTTGTCATGTCGATGCCGAGGCTGATGAGCTTCTCGTCGATGTTGGGGAAGTGTTCGCGCACGAACTCGGGCGCCAGGTGGCTGATGTCGAGGTGGACGAAGTCGAGGCCGTGGCGCTTGATCTGGTCGTCGTTGGCGCGCGCCACGATGTCGCGCGGGGCGAGTTCGGCGCGCTCGTCGTAAGTCGGCATGTACCGCTCGCCGGTCTTGGGGTTCCTGAGCAGCCCGCCCTCGCCGCGCACCGCCTCGGTGATGAGGAAGTTCTTGACCTCGAGGTTGTAGAGGCAGGTCGGGTGGAACTGCATCATCTCCATGTTGGAGACGCGGGCGCCCGCGCGCCAGGCCATCGCGATACCGTCGCCGGTCGCGCCGCGCGGCGCGGTCGAGAACTGGTAGACACGGCCCGCACCGCCGGTCGCCAGCACGGTGGCGCGGGCGACATGCGCCTCGACCCTCCCGGTGGCCTCGTCGAGCGCATAGACGCCCCACACGCGCCCCGAGCCGGAGTACTTCTCGGCATTGCGGCCGGTGATGAGGTCGATGCACGCGCGGCCGGGCAGCATCGTGATGTTCGCGTTGGCCTCGGCCGCCCTGAGCAGCGCCTCCTGCACCGCCCACCCGGTCGCGTCGTCGACGTGGACGATGCGGCGGTGACTGTGGCCGCCCTCGCGGGTCAGGTGAAGCGTGCCCGAGTCCTTGTTGAACGGCACCCCAAGTTCGATCAGCCGGTCGATCGCGGCGGGGGCATTCTCGATCACGAACTCGACCGTTTCGAGCCGGTTGAGGCCGGCACCGGCGATCATCGTGTCGCGGATGTGATCCTCGAACGTGTCGCCCGCGTCGAGCACCGCGGCGATGCCGCCCTGCGCCCAGGCGGTCGAACCGCCGGTGAGCGTGCCCTTGGCGAGGACAAGCACCCGGCGATGCGCGGCCAAGGCCAGCGCGGCGGTAAGGCCGGCGGCCCCCGAACCGATGACGATCACGTCGTATGGGACAGTCATCCGAGCGTCATGGCGATTGCGGCGAAACGCGGCAAGCGCTTGTGAATGCGACGCCATGGGCGCAGGCACGCGGACCGGAGGTGCTCGAATGCGACTGTTGACGATCCTTGCGGCCACCCTGGCCGCCTTGCTTGCTGCTGCACCCGCCGTGGCGGGCTGCGCGCTCGGGACGCCGGGTGAGACTGTCGAGGTCGCGATCGGCGATACCGGACGGTCGGTCCTGCTGCACCGGCCCGCCGATGCCCCGGCCGCGCGCCTGCCGCTCGTGATGCTGTTCCACGGCAGCGGCGGGACCGCGGCCGCGATGCTGCGCGATTCGAAGCTAGAGCCGTGTGTGGACGGCCCTCCGTTGGCAAGGGTATTTGGAGCTTTGCCTTCCGCTGGTTGAGGCGGCCATGTGTCCG
>NZ_JAOAMV010000007.1 GCF_025154015.1 Tsuneonella litorea | reverse complement strand
CGCCCATCTCGACTCTCCTTCCAGCTCAACCCCGCGTTCATAGCGCGGGAGGGGATGGAGAGCCGTCCACAGCATCAACAGCGGACGAACGCGGTTTCGTGCTTGCCGCGGCGAATGCGGGCATCGCGCTCGACCGCGGGTTCGCCTGGAACATCCCCGGCGTGCCCACGATCGCGGGCACGATTCCAACCGCTGCGGACCCCGACGACGTGGCGTTCGTCGGGCAAGCAATCGAATTCCTCGCTGCCAGGGGCTGCATCGATCCGAGGCGGGTATATGCGACCGGTCTCTCGGGCGGCGGGCGGATGACCTCGTGGCTGGGATGCGTCGCGTCCGACCGGTTCGCCGCCATCGCCCCGGTCGTGGGTCTGCGCGCGGGCAATCCGCTTGCGTCCGATCCCTCGCAGCCCGATCCGGCCACCTGCCGGCCTTCGCGTCCCGTGCCGGTGATGGCCTTCGCGGGAGAGGCCGACACGACCAACCCCGTCGCCGGCGGCGGCGCCGGGTACTGGCAGTATTCGATGCTCGCGGGAATGACGCGCTGGGCCGCGCTCGACGGATGCCGCGCGGGGCCGGCCGCACGGGCGCTCGGTCCGGTCCGCTGGGAATATCGCTGGAGCGGATGCCGGCAAGGCGCGGAGGTGATCGCCCACATGGTCAGCGGCGGCGGACATTCGTGGGTCGCCGACAACGATTCGCTCTGGGCGTTCTTCGCGCGCCATCGCCGCTGACCCGTCCCGCACAGTCGGGACGTGCCAAGAAAGCCACGGCTCGCCGATTCCGCGTTTACCGCTCCGTTCAGGCGCGTAGCCCGAACGCGACAGGGGACGAAGGACGGGAAGGGTCGCAAGAGACATGAAAATCGCTCACTTCGCGTGCGCGTTCGGCCGGCACAGCGTGGACCTCGGCAAGGTGCGCCGCATCCACGGCGGTTCGGTCAGCCGCTGCAAGCACTGCTCGACGCCGATGGAAGAAAGCACGCCGCATCACTGGACGGTCCAGTACGTGCCCGATGCCGGCCTCGGCGGCCGGATGCTCAACTAACCGCGCGAAACAACCAGGCGATAGCCGGCGTCCATGGCGTCCTGCACCAGCAGGTCGCCATGGCGCGCCCGCCACGCGCCTGACGCGAGGTCGGCGGCGAGCTGCTCGAGCCCGGCCTCGACGCCCTCGATCTTCCAGAACGACGAGATCGCCCGGCGGGCCGTGGGGTCGAGATAGGCACCGGGGCGCCGCCAGTAGGCGTAGAGGAACCCGTCGGTGCAATCGTGAGGGATCGGCACCGGGACGATCTCGACCGGCCCCAGCGCCTCTTCGTACAGCGACAACTTCGGCATGATGCCTGCGTCGAGATCGGCAAGCTGCGGCCAGTAGTCGAGGATCCACGCGGCCCGGCTGTCGGGATCGAAGGTCAGCAGCACGACCGGCCCGCGCGAAACCCGCCGCATCTCCCGAAGGCCCCGCGCGGGGTCCGACCAGTGGTGGACCGTCAGCACCCCCATCGCGGCATCGAAGCTGGCGTCGGCGAACGGCAATGCCTCGGCCACGCCCTGTACCGCCGGAGCGGCACCGGCTGGCCGCTGGGCAATCATTTCGGCCGACGGTTCGAGCGCGGTGACCGCGCGGCCAACCGGTTCGTAGTTGCCGGTCCCCGCGCCGACATTGAGCACGGTTCGCGCATCGCCGAGGGCGTGCTCGATCAGCGCGGCGATCCGCGGGTCGGCCTTGCGCAGGTTCGCGTAATCGAGCCCGATGGTATCGTAGATCGGTCCGGCGGCTGCCTCAGACGGCATCGCTGGTCAGGCTGACGAACACGTCCTCGAGGTCCGCCTCGCGGGTGGTCACGTCCTCGATCACGAAGCCCTGTTCCTGCACCAGCCCGAGCACCTGCCCGGCGGTGATCTTGTCCTTGTCGTAAGTGATCTCGACTGTCCGGTCGCCCTTCTTCTCGCTCTTCTTGAAGGCGGCGTGGACCGGCGGCGCGGCGAGGTCGCGGTCGACGGTGACCTCGACGACTTTCTCCGCCATCATCCCCAGCATCTCGCGGGTCGGCTTGTTGGCGATCAGTTCGCCGTGGTTGATGATCGCGATGCGGTCGCACAATTGCTCGGCTTCCTCGAGGTAGTGCGTGGTCAGCACGACCGTGACCCCCTCGCGATTGAGGCGGGTGACGAGTTCCCACAGCTGGCGGCGCAAGTCGACGTCGACCCCCGCCGTCGGCTCGTCGAGCACGAGGATCGGCGGGGCATGGACCATCGCCTTGGCGACCAGCAGCCGCCGCTTCATCCCGCCCGACAGGGTGCGCGCATAGGCATCGCGCTTGTCGGCGAGGCGCACCGCCTCGAGCAGTTCCTCCGACCGGCGATCGCGCCTGGGAACGCCGTAGAACCCGGCCTGGTTCTCAAGCACCTCGAACGGGGTGAAGAACGGGTCGAAGACGATTTCCTGCGGCACGATCCCGATCGACCGCTTGGCGTTGCGCGGGCTGGCATCGATGTCGAAGCCCCAGATCTCGGCGTGTCCGGCGGTCTTCATCACCAGCCCGGCAAGGATGTTGATCAGCGTCGACTTGCCCGCGCCGTTGGGACCCAGCAGGCCGAAGATCTCGCCCTGCGGCACGTCGAAGCTGACCCCCTTGAGGGCAAGCTTGCCCTCCTCTCCCCTGGCCCCGGCATAGCGCTTGACGAGGTTGTCGATGCGGATCGCGGGGGGCGTGGTCATCCGGCGCAAGTAGAGGCGTTGCGCGCGGGCCGCAATATCGGTAACGGCGCCTTCCCATGAGCATTCCGCCGCCCGAAGTGAGCAAGGTCACCTCCACCCGTGTCTGGTGCGACGGCGCGACCGACATCCGCAGCGGCGCGAACTACCGCCCCGCCGCGCTCGGCCACCCCAAGGTCTGGCTCGAGATCGACGAGCATGGCTACGTCGATTGCGGCTACTGCGACCGGCGCTTCGTGCTCGAAGGCGGCCCGGCCGACGGGATCGACCAGTCGATCCTGCCCGACATTTCCGAAGGCGGCGATCCGGGCTACCGCTGACGCGGGCTGGCGCACGCGCGCCGAAGCGCCCATATCGGGCGCATGACAGTCGATCCCCACGCCCAGCTCTACGCGTCCGGCAAGCTCGATCCCGACGAGGCGAAGGCGCTCGCCGCCGAGACGTTGTCGGCCTGCGAGGACGGCGAGCTCTATCTCCAGTTCCTCGCCACCGAGGCCTTCGTATTCGACGACGGGCGGCTGAAGACCTGCGACTATTCGCGCGATGCCGGCTTCGGCCTGCGCGGGGTGTCGGGCGAGATGACCGGCTTCGCGCACGCCAGCGAGATCAGCGCCGAAGCGATTCGCCGCGCGGGCGAGACGCTGCGGCTGCTCGATCCCGCGAAGAACCCGCTCGCGCCGCCGCCGCCGCGCTCGAACCGCCACCTCTACACCGACGAAAGCCCGCTCGACGCGATCCCGCTCGAAGCCAAGATCCGCCTGCTCGAGGAGATCGACGCAGCCGCCCGCGCGCGCGATCCGCGCGTGGTCCAGGCGACCGCAAGCCTGTCGGCCAGCTGGAGCGTGGTCGAGATCGTCCGGCCGGACGGCTTCGTCGCACGCGACGTGCGCCCGCTGGTCCGGCTCAACGTCTCGGTCGTCGCCGAGGCGAACGGTCGGCGCGAGAGCGGCAATTTCGGCTTCGGCGGGCGCTACCTCTACGACGAGCTGTTCGCGCTGGCGAGCTGGCGCCGCGCGGTCGACGCCGCGGTCGACCAGGCGCTCACCAACCTCGAAAGCGTGCCGGCCCCGGCGGGGGAGATGACGGTGCTGCTCGGTCCCGGCTGGCCCGGCGTGCTGCTCCACGAGGCGGTGGGTCACGGTCTTGAGGGCGATTTCAACCGCAAGGGCACGAGTGCGTTCTCGGGCCGGATCGGCCAGCGGGTCGCCGCGCCGGGGGTTACCGTGGTCGACGACGGCAGCATCGCCCACCGCCGCGGCTCGCTGACGATCGACGACGAGGGCACCCCGACGCAGGAAACCGTGCTGATCGAGGACGGCGTGCTCAAGGGCTACATGCAGGACCGCATGAACGCGCGGCTGATGGGCGTTGCGCCGACCGGCAACGGCCGGCGGGAAAACTACGCCCACGCGCCGATGCCGCGGATGACCAACACGTTCATGCGCGGCGGCAAGGACGATCCGGCCGAACTGCTTTCGCGGGTCAAGAAGGGCATTTTCGCCAAGAGCTTCGGCGGCGGCCAGGTCGACATCGTCAGCGGCAAGTTCACCTTCAGCTGCACCGAGGCCTATCTCGTCGAGGACGGCCGGCTCGGCGCACCGATCAAGGGCGCGACGCTGATCGGCGACGGGCCGAGCGTTCTCACCAGGGTTACCGGCATCGGCAACGACATGGCGCTCGACGAAGGGGTGGGGGTCTGCGGCAAGGGTGGCCAGTCCGTCCCGGCGGGGGTCGGCCAGCCGACCCTCCTGGTTTCGGGCCTGACCATCGGCGGCACGGCCTGAACGATGAGTCAGCCTCGGTTCAGCGCGTGCATGATACGGTTTGCCGCATGAATCGTTCGAACAAGCAAATCGGCATCGCTGGCGCCATCCTGGCGAGCCTGGTGGTCGCATCCTCCGCCAGCGCCGCCGACCGCTCGGCCGCGGGCGAGAAGGAACTCGCCGCGCTGCTCGAAGGGCGCGTCGCGGGCGAGCCGGTCGACTGCATCCGCGACAGCGCCAGCGACGGGGTGCAGATCATCGACGGCACCGCGATGGTCTTTCGCCGCGGCGACACGCTCTACGTGAACCGGCCCGACGGCGCCCGGACGCTCGACTACTGGGACTTGCCGGTTTTCCACAAGTGGGGCGGAAACGGGCTGTGCAGGCTCGATCACGTCGATCTGTACGAACGCGGATCGCACATTCCCGGTCCCACGCTGTTCCTGGCCGAGTTTGTCCCTTACAAGAAGCCCGCACGCTGAGGAGAGACGCACATGCGCTACCCGATCCGACTTGCCGCCAGTGCCGCTGCGGCCGCGCTCGTTGCCGGACTCGCCGGTCCCGCGATCGCAGGCGAGCGCCTGACCGGCGAAGCGAAGCTGGCGAAGATTCTCGAAGGCCGCGTGGCCGGCGAACCGCAGAGCTGCATCACGACCTTCGCGAACACTGATTCGGTGGTCATCGACGGGACTGCGCTGGTCTATGGCCGGGGCAAGACCGTATGGGTCAACCGCCCGGTCAATCCGAAAAGCCTAAACCGCTGGGACGCGCTGCTGATCCGCAAGCAGGCATCTTCGCTCTGCCGCCACGACATCGTCACCACCTTCGATGCATCAACGGGAATGTACACCGGTAACGTGTTCCTGACCGAGTTCGTCCCTTACACCCGCGCCGACTGAACGTCCGCCCGGCGATGGCCAGCGCATCGCGCCGGTGGGCGGCGGAGCTGCTCCATTTCTGGTTTCACGAACTGCGCCCGGCGCAGTGGTGGCGCGCGTCAGCGGCTGTTGACGCGCGCGTGAGGCGCCGGTTTTCCCGCGACCTGCGGATGCTGGCGGGGCGGCCTGCGCACGCGTTCCTCGGCGAGCGGCCGACCGCCTTCGCGGCGATCCTGCTGTTCGACCAGGTTCCCCGCAACGTTCATCGCGGGACCGGGCGGGCCTATGCCACCGATCCGCTTGCACGGGCGATCGCGCGCGGCTTCATCGCGCGCGGGTGGCACCGGAACCTCCCGCACAAGGCCCGGGCGTTCGCCGGTATGCCATTGATGCACAGCGAGGCGATCGCAGACCAGCGCGCGAGCCTTGCCTATTTCCGCACCATTCCGGAAAACTTCGCGTTCGCCCGCGACCACTGGCGGATGATCGCCCGGTTCGGCCGCTTTCCCCACCGCAACGACGTGCTCGGCCGGGTTTCTTCGCCCAGGGAGCGCGCGGCCGTCGCGGCGGGGAACGCCTGGTAGATTACTGCATGTCGCTCAACTGCCCGCGAATCGCGCCGTTGGGATAAGCGGTCGTGTGGACGTTGACGTAGAAGTCCGCCGGGTTGCCCTGCAGGCGGTTCTCGGTCCACTCCCTGCCGTCCTTGCAGCCCTGCCAGCGGCCTTCGTTCGACTTCGTCAGGGTGAACACCGGCGGCCCGTTGGTGCCGGCGCGGCCATAGTGGATGTGCGCGGCGGTGATGGTGTCGAGGCCCCGCAAGTCCTTCAGTTCGTAGCAGACCTGGTTGAACGCGTCCGATATCGACACTTCGGCGCGGCCGTATCCGTCGGGATCACCGCCGCCGACCTCGTTGGCGCCCGTCAGCACCGTCTTGTAGGTGTCGGACGTTGCGTCGACGACTTCCTCCTCGAGCGTGGCGCAGCCGGCCAGCGCGACCGATCCGGCCAGCGCGACCACGGCGAACTTGGTTGTCCTGTTCATGATTTCGACCTCTCTCAATTGTCGTTGGTATCCGGCCGTTCCACCGTACGGCTGATGTCCGGGGTAACGGGCCGCGCGCCGTGTCCGTTCCGGCCGCGCGGAATTGACGGGCACCGCCGCCGCGCCCATGCGGGCACTGCAGACGAGACCAGGAGAGTATCGATGACCACTCCGCAGCAACCGTTGGGATCGCCCTTCGGCTATCGTTCGACCGCGAAGGAAGTCGTCGCAGGGGTCGACCTGACCGGCCGGCACGTCGTCGTGACCGGCGGCTATTCGGGCATCGGCACCGAGACGGTTCGCGCGCTCGCGGGCGCGGGCGCGCATGTGATCGTGGGCGCGCGGCGGACGGACCGGGCCGAGGACGTGCTGGGCGAGATGGACGGCACGATCGAGGTCCTTCCGCTCGACCTCGCCGATCCGGCATCGATCGACGACTTCGCCGACGAGGTCGCCAGCCGCTGGGACCGCGTCGACATCCTGATCAACAACGCCGCGATCATGGCCAACGACCTCACCCGCGACGCGCGCGGCTACGAGAGCCAGTTCGCCACCAACCACCTCGGACATTTCCAGCTCACCGCGCGGCTCTGGCCCCTGCTCGATGCCGCCGGGGCCGCCCGCGTCGTGGTCCTGTCCTCGATCGGCCACCGCCTCGGCGCGCCCGACCTCGACGATCCCAACTTCGAGCGGCACGACTACGACAAGTGGCTTGCCTATGGCCGGGCCAAGAGCGCCAACGCGCTGTTCGCGCTTCAGCTCGACACGCTGGGCGAACCCCACGGGGTGCGTGCCTTCGCGGTCCACCCGGGCGGGATCATGACCCCGCTCCAGCGCCACCTGTCGAAGGAGGAGCAGGTCGCGATGGGCTGGATGGACTCAGAGGGCAACGTCAACGAACGCTTCAAGACCACCGAGGAAGGCGCGGCGACGACCGTGTGGGCGGCGACTTCGCCGCTGCTCGAGGGCAAGGGCGGGGTCTATTGCGAGGATTGCGACGTGGCCGCGCCGGCGAGCGCCGACAGGCCGATGGGCGGGGTCCACCCCCACGTGCGCGACGCGGGACTGGCCGCCCGGCTGTGGGACAAGTCGGAAGAGATGACGGGGGTCACCTTCCGGCCCATCGCGCTCCACTCCTAGAAGACCGGCCTCCGATCGCGATCGAGGTCTATGACGAGATCGGCGGGCGCATCGACCAGCATCCGCCGCGTGATCCGCTCGTAGTGCGCGACGAAGCGCGCGATCCGTTCGCGGCCCATGCCCGCCTCGCCGAGCTGCGCCTCCTGCTCGCCCCGCCAGCGTTCGACTACGCCGAAATCCGGCGCCCGCAGCATCACGCGCAGTTCGATGCGAGCGAACAGCGCCGCGTAATCCCCGGCAAGACGCGCATTGACCCAGCTTCGCCAGGATCCGTCCGGATCGTCGTCGCGCTCGAGCGCGTTGATTGGTTCCGCCAGTTCGGCGGCGGTTTCGGGCTGCGCGCCCACGCACCATCCTTCGAGCAGGACCACGTCGAACGGCCCGGCCAGATCGCGCGCGCCTGCCCGGTCATCGGCGGCTTTGTCGAAGCATGGCACCCGGGCCATGCGTCCGGCGAGCAGGGCGTCGAGCGCGGCCGCCAGCAGCGCGGTGTCATGCGTTCCGGGCACGCCGCGCGTGGCGAGCAGCGGGTGGATTTCGCGCGCCAGCGCCGCCCGCTCGGCTCGAGTCAGGTAGAAATCGTCGAGCGCGAGGACCGCGGTGCGCAATTCCAGCTCGGCGAGCAATGCGGCGAGGCGCGGCGCCATCGTGCTCTTGCCCGACCCTTGCGCGCCCGCAAGGCCGACGAGCACCGGGCGGCGGAGCGCGGCATGGCGCGCCGCGATCGCCCGGGCGACCGCGCGGTCCGCGGCCTGCCAGGTCAGGTCCGGGCCTGTCCGGTCGGGCATAGCGACAGCGCGGGGCAATCGGCGCATCCAGGCGCCTTGGGCGTGCAGATTTCGCGGCCCAGTTCCTTCATCAGCTGGTGATGTTCGTCGATCGTCGCGGCATCCCATTCGGCGGGCAGCAGCGGCATCAGCCGGGCATAAACCTTGCCGGTATCCTCTCCCTCGCCGATCAGGCCCAGCCGGGCGAGGATGCGCAGATGGTGCGTGTCGAGCACCAGAGCCGGCCGGTCGAGCGTGGTCGTATTGACGACCTGCGCTGCGATCTTGGGCCCCGCGCCGGGCAGCGCCTCGAGCCACGCGACAGCGGCGGGCGTGTCCATCTCCTCGAGCAGCGACAGGTCGATCCGGCCCACCTTCTCGCGGATCGCGCCCAGTACCCCGTGCACGCGCCTTGCCGACTGGTTGGGAAACCGCACGCCCTTAAGCGCCTTGGCCAGCGCATCGGGCGCAAGGTCCGCGACCGCATCCCACGATCCGCACTCGGCAAGGACGCGGTCCGCCACCGCGCTCGACGCCTCGCTCGGCATCCGCGAGCCGATCAGGCCCTGCACCAGCGCCCATTCCGGGCTGCGTCGGTCCTTCGGTCGGCGACGCTTGCGGCCGAACCGCTGGACCAGCGCGTCCTGCAATCGCTCGAGTGTTTCGGTGACGGTCACGGTCACCGAACGCCTATTCCCACTCGATCGTGCCGGGCGGCTTGCTGGTGTAGTCGTAGACCACCCGGTTCACGCCCTTGACCTCGTTGACGATGCGCGTCGCCACGCGGGACAGGAAGGCGCTGTCGAACGGGTAGACGTCGGCGGTCATGCCGTCGGTGCTGGTCACCGCGCGCAGCGCAAGGACGTGATCGTAGGTGCGGTAGTCGCCCATTACCCCGACCGTGCGCACCGGGAGCAGCACCGCGAACGCCTGCCAGATCGCGTCGTAGAGCCCGGCGGTGCGGATCTCCTCGAGGTAGATCGCGTCGGCCTTGCGCAGGATGTCGCAGCGTTCCTTGTCGACCGCGCCGGGAATGCGGATCGCGAGCCCGGGACCGGGGAAGGGATGCCGGCCGACGAAAATCTCGGGCAGGCCTAGCTCGCGGCCCAGCTCGCGGACCTCGTCCTTGAACAGTTCCCGCAACGGTTCGACGAGCGCCATGTCCATCCGTTCGGGCAGGCCGCCCACGTTGTGGTGGCTCTTGATGGTGACGCTCGGCCCGCCGGTGAACGAGACGCTCTCGATCACGTCGGGATAGAGCGTCCCTTGCGCGAGGAAATCCGCGCCGCCGATCCTCTTCGCCTCTTCCTCGAACACGTTGATGAACTCGGCGCCAATGAACTTGCGCTTCTTCTCGGGGTCGGTGAGCCCTTCGAGCCCCGCCATGAACCGGTCCTCGGCATCGACCACCACCAGCGGGATGTTGTAGTGGTCGCGGAACATCCGCTCGACCTGCTCGCGCTCGTTCAATCGCAGCAGGCCATGATCGACGAACACGCAGGTCAGCTGCTCGCCGATCGCCTCGTGGATCAGGATCGCGGCGACCGAGCTGTCGACGCCGCCGCTGAGGCCGCAGATCACCCGGCCGGAACCGACCTGCTCGCGGATCTGCGCGATCTTGGTCTCGCGATAGGCGGCCATCGTCCAGTCGCCCGCAAGGCCGCAGACCTTGTGGACGAAATTCGCCAGCAGCTTCGCGCCGTCGGGGGTGTGGACCACCTCGGGGTGAAACTGGGTGCCGTAGTACTTGCGCGCCTCGTCGGCGATGACGGCAAAGGGTGCGCCGTCCGACGTGGCGACGATCTCGAACCCGGGCGCGAACCGGGTGACCTTGTCGCCGTGGCTCATCCAGACCTGGTGCCGCTCGCCGACCTGCCAGAGCCCGTCGAACAGCGCGCAATCCCTGGTGACGGTGAGGAACGCACGGCCGAACTCGCCCTCCCACTCGCCCTGGTTGCCCGCCTCGACCCGGCCGCCGAGCTGGTGCGTCATGACCTGCTGGCCGTAGCATATGCCGAGGATCGGAAGCCCGCTGTCGAACAGCACCTGCGGCGCGCGGGGGCTGCCTTCCTCGGGCACCCCGGCGGGCGACCCGGAAAGGATGATGCCCCTGGGGCGAAGGCGCGCGAACGCTTCCTCGGCCTGGGTGAACGGGGCGATCTCGGAATAGACCCCGGCCTCGCGCACCCGGCGGGCGATAAGCTGGGTCACCTGGCTGCCGAAATCGACGATCAGGATGGAATCGGGAACGTGCGCTGGGTCCATCCCGCGCCGTTAGGCGGCGGCCCCGCTCAGGTCCAGCCCCCGGGGCCCCGCTCATGCGAGGGCGATTGCCGCGCCGCGACCCGCCCGCTAGTCCGGGAAACGCGTCGCGGTTGCCCCCGGCCCGTGCGCCAGCGGAGGTCCGATGCAGCGGCGTGCCAGCGTCTGGTTCGTGTTCACGGTCGTGCTGATCGACATGATCGGCTTCGGCCTCGTCATGCCGGTCCTTCCCGAGCTCATCATGCACCTCGGCCGCTTGCCGGTCGACAGCGCGGCGGTCTGGGCCGGCTGGCTCGGCGCGGGCTACGCGGCGCTGCAATTCCTCTGCGCGCCGGTGATCGGCAACCTCTCCGACCGCTTCGGACGGCGACCGGTCCTGCTCGCCAGCCTGTTCGCGTTCGGCTGCGACTATCTCCTGCAAGGCCTCGCCCCGAGCCTTGGCTGGCTGGTCGTGGGACGGCTGATCGCGGGCCTGACCGGCGCGAACTATTCGGCCGCCTATGCCTATATCGCCGACGTGACCGGGCCGAAGGACCGGGCAGCGGCGTTCGGCACGATGGGGATGGCGTTCGGCTTCGGCTTCATCATCGGCCCGGCGTTCGGCGGGTTCCTTGGCGAATTCGGCCCGCGCGTGCCGTTCCTCGCTGCGGCGGGGATGGCGTTTGCCAACGTGATCTTCGGCTTCTTCTTCCTTCGGGAGAGCCTGCCGGCGGAGCGCCGGCGACCGTTTCGCCTCGCGCGGGCCAACGCCTTCGCGGCGCTCCGCGCGCTCTCGGGGCAGAACCCGGCGGTGCTGTGGTTCGTCGCCGCGCTCGGGGTGTGGAGCCTTGCGCACACCGTCTATCCGTCGATCTGGGCGTTCTTCGCGATCGAGGCCTATGGCTGGAGCGTCGGGCAGATCGGCCTGTCGCTGACTGCGGTCGGGCTCGGCAGCGCGCTGGTCCAGGGGCTGCTGATGCGCTGGCTGATCCCGCGCATCGGAGAAGTGCGCGCCATCGTGCTGGGCGTCGCGGCGCTCTTCACGGCGACGATGGTCTTCGCCTTCGTGCGGTCGAACCCGATCATCTACGCGGCGCTGATCTTCAACGGGCTCCAGGGACTGGTCCAGCCCTCGATCAACGCGCTCAGCAGCCGGGCGGTAAACGCGGAGAGCCAGGGCGAGCTGCAGGGGGCCACGCAGGCGATCGGAAGTCTCGCCATGATCGCGGGACCGCTGCTCTACACCGGGATCTTCGCAAAGACCGCCGGGCCACAGGCAATCGTGTACTTTCCCGCCATGCCCCTCGTGGTCGCTGCTTCCATCGCCGTCGGTGCCATGGGAATCGCGATCGCCGGTGCCAGGCGCGACACAGACCCGGACGGACGAGTTGCACGAAACGCAACGTAGCGCGCAGTTTTCTCATTTGTGAAAACCGGCGCGTAACATTATTTCCGCCGCCGAACCGGACGAAGCCAGTCCTCTCCCCAAGAAAAACGGCTTCCCGGTGCGTGCCTCCGACCACGTCCCCCCGGGTCCAGAGGCACCTTCGCCCCCGCCCCCAGCGGCGGCCGCGAACAGAAAGCGGGGCGGCGGCATCTCCTCTCCCTCCCAGCCGCCGCCCCGTCTTTCCACCTCCGCCGCATCCTCTGCCGATCGCCCGGCCCGTCGCGTCACGACCGCGAGCTCTCCTCTCCCGGCACCAGTGAGCGAAACGCAACTCACGTCCACTTCTTGTCATTAGTGGAAAGTCGCTCGTAATCTTATTTCGCCGGCATGGGTCAGCCCGAGGCGGGCCGGCCGTTTTCATCCGGAGATTTTCGATGCGTATCCTCGTCCACCTTCTCGCCTTCCTGACCGCCAGCGCGATCAGCACCCTCACCCTGGGCGCGACCATCGCCTGAGGCAGGCTGCACGCGCAGGGCTGCGAACGAAGGCCGCTTACACAAGGGCCGTGTGACCCGCCCCGGGTGAACGTCCTCGACCCGGCTAGGCCGGTTGTTCCATGTCCGCGGCCATTTCGCGCAGGTCGCTCTTGAGCAGCTTGCCGAGGTGGCTGCGCGGCATTTCGTCGATCGCGTGAAGCGCCGCCAGCCGCTGGGTCTTGCCCAGCTTGCCGTTGGTCTCGGCCAGGATCGCGGGCAGGTGGCGCTGGTCGAACCCGCGCGCCAGCCGGACGAAGCCCACCGGCGTCTCGCCCCAGGCCCGGCTCGGCACCCCGACAACCGCCGCTTCCGCCACCCGTGGGTCGGCTTCGAGCGCCGCCTCGAGATCGGCCGGGTAGATGTTGAAGCCGCCAGATATGATCATGTCCTTGGCGCGCCCGACGAGTTCGACGAAGCCATCGCCGTCGATCCGCCCGATGTCGCCCATCCGCTGCCAGGTCTCGCCCGTGGCCGGATCGGTCCAGTATCCTTCGCGGGTCTTCTCGGCCTGGTTGCGATAGCCCGACATCATCGTCCCCGACCGGCCGACGAGGTGCCCTGCGGTGCCGGCGGGAACCTCGTTGTCGTCGTCGTCGAGAACCTTGAGCTCGCTGCCCGGCGCGGGCCGGCCGACGGTGTGCAGTTTGTCCGGAAACTCGTGCGCGGGCAGCAGGCAGACCACTCCGCCCTCGGTCATCGAGTAGATCTCGATCAGCGCGCCGGGCATCCGCGCGAGCACCTCGCGCTTGAGCTCGGCGGAAAACGGCGCCGAGGTGCAGTACTTCAGCTGCAGCGCCGACAGGTCGAACCGGTCGAAATCGGGATAGTCCATCAACCGCTGGTACTGGACGGGAACGAGCATCGTCATCGTCGTCCGGTCGGCCTCGGCATGGGCGAGCCACCGGCCGCAGTCGAACTTGCCGATGATCCGCACGGTGCCCCCTGCAAGCAGCGGGGCGAGGAAGGCGACCATCGTCGTGTTCGAATAGAGCGGCGTGGAGGCGAGGCTGACGACCTCGGCGCCCGCTTCGAGCAGGCTCGACGCGGTCCGCGCGAACTGGCGCCAGCGCATCTGGTGTGACTGCACGATCCCCTTGGGCATCCCGGTCGTGCCTGACGAATAGATGATGTTGAACGGGTCCTCGGGGCCCGGCTCGGCCGGCGCGGCACGCGTGCCCGCTGGCGCCATCCATTCGGCGAGATCCTCGTCGAGCACGATCTTCGACAGGCCCGCAAAGCAGTCTTCGCCCAGTTCGCCCAGCTTGGCTCGGTCGATGAAGATGTGGGCTGCGCCGCTGTCGGCGGCCATGGCGGCGAGCTGATCGGCGGTCGCGCTGGTCGTCAGCGGCGCGGCGACCCCGCCAGCGCGGACCGCGGCGAGAAAGACCAGCGCGTAGGCGATCGTCGACGTGCCCAGTATCGCCACCGACTGGCCCTGCTCGAGTCCATCGGCCTGCAGCCGCGCGGCGATCCGCTCGATCCGCTCGTCGAGTTCGGACCACGCTAGCTCGCCGCCTTCGTCGCGCAGCGCGGGCTTGTCCGGCTGGACGGCCGCCCAGTCAGCGAGCACCTTCAAGAATGCGCCGAACGGTTCGGCGAGGCGGGCGGCGATGTCCTGTTTCGTCATCCGCGGTACGCTAGCCGCGCGGGACGGGCTGACAAGGGGCTTTGCGAGCGGCAGGACACGGGTCTAGGTCAGGGCCATGAGAACCCTTTTCCTGCTTCCCCTCCTGGCCGGCTGCGCCGCCTCCGCGCCGCCGGGCCCGGCCTCGGCGCCCGCGGCGCGCACGGCGACGCCGCGCATCCTCGCCGTGTTCGCCCACCCGGACGACGAGAGCGTCGTGTCTCCGGCGCTCGCCAACGCCGCGCGGCGCGGCGCGCGCGTGCGGATCGTCTATGCCACGCGCGGAGACGCCTCGGCCCCGGAAACGACGCTCGCGCCCGGT
The DNA here is from genome assembly GCF_025154015.1 of Tsuneonella litorea. Lineage (GTDB taxonomy): Bacteria > Pseudomonadota > Alphaproteobacteria > Sphingomonadales > Sphingomonadaceae > Tsuneonella > Tsuneonella litorea. The sequence goes on along the minus strand of NZ_JAOAMV010000007.1, from coordinate 121,109 downwards.
CCGGCGATCGCCGCACGCCGCACCGAGGAGGCGGTCTGCGCCAGCCGCGCGCTGGGGGCCGCCGACCCGATCCTCTACGATTTCGGCGACGGCAAGCTCGGCGAGATCGTCCGCCCGCCCGCCGGCACCCTGGGCCGCCTGCGCGACAGCCTGGCCGCGACGCTTGCGGACGAGCGCCCGGACATCGTCATCACCTGGGGGCCGGACGGGGGATACGGCCATCCCGATCACCGGCTGGTCACCGCGGTCGTGACGCAGGTCGTCGCCGGCGCGGATCGCCGTCCCCTGCTGCTCTATGCCGCGATGGAGCGCGGCTCGCTGCCCGACCAGCCGCAGATCGCGGCGATGGGCTGGGCCGAAACCGCGCCCGACCTGCTGACCGTCCGTTCTCGCTTCACGGCTGGCGACCTCGCGGCAGCGGCCCGCGCGTTCGAGTGCCACGCGAGTCAGTACGACGCGGCCAGCCGCGCCGCGCTCCCCGCGCTGTTCGGGTCGAGCGTGTGGAAGGACGGTGTCCACTTCCGGCCCGCGCTCGACCCTGCGGCGGGTGAGGACCTGTTCGACCTCGCTCGGCCGGCCCGATAGGCATCCCTTCCGGCCCGGCCGGCTACCAGCCCGACCCCGGCTCCTGCTTGCCCGGCGGCGTGAACGACAACCTGCCGAGCCGCCATGTCGGATCGTCGCCCATCAGCTCCTCGTTCGACGGGATGTCACCGGGCGTCACCACCCCGTCGACCGTGGCGAACAGGTACCGGCCCGATTCGCGGATCCGCACCGTGCCATCCGGCCAGTGCTTCTCCAGCCGGTCCTGCAGCCGCACGGCCTCTTCGGACAGGCCATTGCCTTCGAGCCGGCGGGGTGCGCCATCGACGAGTTCGGCCGACGCGCTTCGCGTCGCGTCGATGCCGTCCTTGAGGATCCCGATCGCGATCAGGAGCGCGGCCAGGCTGTCGGCCCACCACAGCCCCAGCGCGATGCCCGCAATTCCGGCGATACCGGCCGCGCCGGTCTGCCAGTCGGCCTTCTGCATCAGCGAATCGGTGAACAGCACCTTGTCGCGCAAACGCCTGGCAATGGGTTGCTTGAGCCGCCCGAGGATTACCGGGGGAACGATCGAGTAGGCCAGCGCCGCGATCATCAGCCAGCCGAGCCAGAAGGTTTCGCCGAAGAACGTGACCGGGGGGATGGTCGGGTGCTCCGCCTTCATCAGGCCCGTCCCGTTCGTCCAGATCAGGTAGATGCCCATGAAGCACAGCACCACGGCCGACGCGAAGAAGGCCAACGAATTGGCCCGCAGGTAGCCGAAGGGAAACTTGCGGGTTGGCGCGCGCGGCTCGAGGTGCGCGGAGACGAGGAAGGTGATCGCCGGAATGAGGCCGAGGATGTCCTCGAAGAAGGCAGTCTTCATCGCCTGGCTGGCGCCCATCGTCAGATACATGATGACGACCACGGTGCTCATCCACCCGAGGGTCCACCACTCGAGCCGCTTGGCGTTCCTGAAGTCCTGCCTGATCGGGCTGGGCAGTTCGCTCACCGGCTCGCCTCCCCGACCGCCATGATCCAGCCGTTCTCGCCGTTCATCGCCGCGAAGCGCGGGGCAGGCACACCCTTGGGCACCTTGCCCACTGCGCCCTGCGCGGTGGAGAAGTGCACCTCCTTGCTCCACGGCGAAGATTGCGCAAACTCGCCGTAGACGAGATCGAGTTTGCCCCGCTTGAGCTGCGTGAGCAGCGCCTCGCTGTCACCCCTGACAATTTCCGGCCGGGCACCGGTCCGCTCGGTGAGCCGGGCGAGAGTCTGGCGGCTGGGCGGATCGATACTGGCGCCTTCGACGATCCCCAACCGCAGGGTGCCGCTGCGCTCGACCCGGTCCTGCGTCCCGCTTGGATCGCGCGGCAGCGAACAGGCGGACAGCACCGCGCAAGCGGCAGTGACGATGAACAGGTCTGACGGTCTGGACGTGATCACGGCATGGCCCCCGTTCGCTTCGAACGAAGCCCGAGACGGTCTCGGGCTACGCCTTTCACAATGAAGGCGCGGGGCTGCTGGTTCCGGGCCTTTCTGGCCGGCCCGCTCATTTGCCGTGGCGGTGCCCGGCGGAGGCGATGCGCCCCCGCCGGGCCGTGCGGCCGAGCCGCCCGCTGTCCTAGCCGGCGAGTTCCTTCACCAGGTCGAACAGGTAGTCGCGCCCGGTGTAGACGCCGCGCACGTTGAGCCGTTCGTTGAGGCCATGGGTGCCGTTTCCGTCCGGGTCGCCCCACGCGCTCGGCACGCCGTAGGTCGGAATGCCCGCCCCGCCGGTATAGACCCCGTCGGTCGCGCCGGTGGACATGGTGGGAATGACCGGCACACCGGGAAAGTGCTTCGCGGCAAGCTTCTCGATCGGGCCGATGATCGCCGGGTCGAGCGGCGGGTTCTTGGCTACCGGCTTGTCGTCGCGGCCATAGGCGATGGTGATCTTGTCGTTGCCGATGATCCCGGCGAGCGCATCCCGGATTTCCCCACGGGTGTGGCCGGGAAAGATGCGGCAGTTGACGTTCGCCTCGACCCGCTGGGGCAACGCGTTGAGGGCGTGCCCCCCGTCGATCAACGTGGCGACGCAGGTCGTGCGCAGCATCGAATGCAGCGCCTTGTCGCGGTTGACGATGGTCATTGCCTGCGCATCGCCCAGGTCTTTGGTCAGCGCGACCATCGCCTTGCCGATCTCGTCGCCGCGCAGCGCGCCGGCCTTGGCGAAGAAAGCGCGGGTGGTGTCGTTGAATTCGGCCGGAAAGTCGTACGCGCCGATCTTCAGCAGCGCCTCGGACATGTCGTAGATCGCGTTCTGCGGGACCGGCTGGCTGCTGTGTCCGCCGGGGTTGGTCGCGACGAGCTTGTAGTCCTGGTAGACCTTCTCGCCGACCTGCACGGTCTGGACCATCAGGCGACCGGCTCCGTCGGTGCGTCCACCACCCCCTTCGTTGAGCGCGAATGCCGCGTCGATCAGCGGGAGGCGCTCCTTCGCCAGATACTCGGCCCCGTTGAACGCGTTGTCGGTTTCCTCGCCGCAGGTCAGCGCCAGCTTGATCGTGCGCTTGGGCTTGTGGCCGCCCTGCTTCAGCCGGATCAGCGTGTCGGTCCAGACGGCGGCCTGGAACTTGTCGTCGGCGATTCCGCGGGCGTAATAGTACCCGTTCTCCTCGACCAGCTTGAACGGATCGCGCTCCCAGTCGGAGCGCTTGGCGGCGACGACATCGATGTGCGCCAGCAGCAGCATCGGCTTCAGCGTCTTCGAGGTGCCCGGCAGCACCGCCACGAGGCCCCCATCGTTGGGGTGTTCGGGTACCGAGAAGGGCGTCAGCTGGTCGTCGGTGAAGCCGGCCGCCCTGAGCCGTGCTTCGAGCTGCGCGGCAGCTTGCGTACAGCTTCCGTCGGGCAGCGAGGTGTCGGTCTCGACAAGCTCCTTGTAGAGCTCGAAGAAGCGCGCCTGGTCGGGCCGCAGCGGCCCCATCGGCACGATCGTCATCTGCGCCGTCACCGGCGACGCCGCAAGGACGCCGGCAAGTGCCGCAAGCATCGCGTATTTCATGCAATTCTCCCCATCTGGACAGCGCGCCTTTCAGCACCAATCGGCTGTGGATGGAAGGGGCCGGGAATGGTTCCTAAACGGTCCCTCGATGCCTATATGATCGGCATGAGCGAGAACACTCCCGAGCAGGGCGCGAATCCCCCCCTAGAAAACGGTTCCGGCCAGGCCGGATACGGCGCCGATTCGATCAAGGTCCTCAAGGGCCTCGACGCCGTGCGCAAGCGGCCCGGCATGTACATCGGCGACACCGACGACGGATCGGGCCTGCACCACATGGTGTTCGAAGTCAGCGACAACGCCATCGACGAAGCGCTGGCGGGTCACTGCGACCTCGTGCTGATCGAGCTCAACCCCGACGGCTCGGTGAGCGTCGAGGACAACGGGCGTGGCATCCCGGTCGACATGCACAAGGAAGAGGGCGTTTCCGCCGCCGAGGTCATCATGACCCAGCTTCACGCGGGCGGGAAGTTCGAGAACACCAGCGAAGACAACGCCTACAAGGTCTCGGGCGGGCTGCACGGGGTCGGCGTGTCGGTGGTCAATGCACTCAGCGAATGGCTCGAGCTGACGATCTGGCGCGACGGCAAGGAGCACTGGATGCGGTTCGAGAACGGCGACGCGGTTGCTCCGCTGGTGGTCAAGGGTCCCGCGGGGCGCGACCGCAACGGCACGCGCGTGACCTTCATGCCCTCGACCGGGACGTTCAAGAACGTCACCGAGTTCGATTTCGAGAAGCTCGAGCACCGCTACCGCGAGCTCGCGTTCCTCAATTCCGGCGTGCGCATCAAGCTCGTCGACAAGCGTCACGAGGAGCCGCTCGAACACGACCTCTATTACGAGGGCGGAATCGCCGCGTTCGTGAAGTACCTCGACCGCAACAAGCAGCCGCTCGTGCCCGAACCGATCTCGGTTTCGGCCGACAAGGATGGCATCGGCATCGACGTCGCGCTGGAGTGGAACGACTCGTACTACGAGAACGTGCTCTGCTTCACGAACAACATTCCGCAGCGCGACGGCGGCACGCACCTCGCCGCGTTCCGCGCCGCGCTGACCCGCACGCTCAACGCCTACGCCGAGCGCACGGGCCTGCTCAAGAAGGAGAAGGTCTCGCTGTCGGGCGAGGACATGCGCGAGGGCCTGACCGCGATCGTGTCGGTCAAGCTGCCCGATCCCAAGTTCTCGTCGCAGACCAAGGACAAGCTGGTCAGCTCGGAAGTCCGCCAGCCACTCGAATCGCTGATGGGCGAGAAGATGAACGAGTGGCTCGAGGAAAATCCGGCCGATGCCAAGGCGATCATCCAGAAGATCGTCGACGCCGCCGCCGCGCGCGAGGCCGCCCGCCGGGCGCGCGAGATGAGCCGCAAGGGCGCGATGTCGGTCGCCTCGCTGCCGGGCAAGCTGTCCGACTGCCGCGAGCGCGATCCGGCGAAGTGCGAAATCTTCCTGGTCGAGGGTGACAGCGCCGGCGGCTCGGCCAAGTCGGGCCGCGATTCGAAGTACCAGGCGATCCTGCCGCTCAAGGGCAAGATCCTCAACGTCGAGCGCGCCCGGTTCGACCGGATCATCTCCTCGAAGGAAGTCGGCACGCTGATCCAGGCGATGGGCACCGGCCTGCGCGACGAGTTCAACCTAGAAAAGCTGCGCTACCACAAGATCGTCATCATGACCGACGCCGACGTCGACGGTGCGCACATCCGCACGCTGCTGCTGACGTTTTTCCACCGCCAGATGCCCGAGATCATCAAGGCGGGGCATCTCTACATCGCCCAGCCGCCGCTGTTCAAGGTCAGCAAGGGCCGCAGCGAGGTCTACCTCAAGGATCAGGCTGCGCTCGACCGCCATCTGGTCGAGGCCGGGCTGCAGGGCCGTGTGCTCGAGACCGGCGAAGGGGCGCGTTCGGGCGAGGACCTCAGGAGTCTGGTCGATTATGCGCTGCGCATCCGCAGCCTGCTCGGGTTCGTCCCGCGCAAGTACGATCCCGCCGTGATCGAGCACATGGCGCTTGCCGGCGCGTTCGATCCCGCGCTCGACGCGGACACCCGGATGCGGGCGCTCGAATACGCCGCCCAGCGGCTCGGGATGGGCGATCCCGAGGCCGCGTGGTCGGTCGTGCGCCGCGACGACGGGTCGATCGCCTTCGCGCGCCGCTGGCGCGGGGTGACCGACGTGCACGAGATCGAGGCCAAGTTCATCGACAGTGCCGAGGCGCGCAAGCTCCACCGGGTCGCCGAGGAGCACGCCGACGCCTTCGCCCGGCCGAGCGAGTTCGCGCGCGGAACCGGCGATGCGGATCCGGAGGCTGAAGGCGAACCTGCGACCGACGACGCCGAGGACGAAGCCGGCGCCGCGCCGCTCCAGCGCGAAGGCACGATCACCCGGCCGACGCAGTTGCTCGACGCGGTGCTCGCCGCGGGCCGCAAGGGCCTGTCGGTCAGCCGCTACAAGGGCCTGGGCGAGATGAACGCCGAACAGTTGTGGGAGACCACGCTCGATCCCGATAACCGCGCGCTCCTGCAGGTGAAGGTCGAGGACGCCGACGTGACCGACGAGATCTTCACCCGCCTGATGGGCGACGTGGTCGAACCGCGGCGGGAATTCATCCAGGAGAACGCGCTGAACGTCGCGAACCTCGACGTCTGATCCCCCCGGCGCACGAACGCCCGGTCAGCGGCGGCCGCGAAAGAGCACAAAAAGAATCGCGCCGACCGCCAGCACCAGCGCGAAAAGCGCGGCAATGACGAGCGTGTCGGCGTACATTTCTTGTCCCTTCTCCGGAATATGCCGGCGGAAGACTAACAAGAGTCAGGCCCCGAACGTTCCACCTGCCGGTCGAATAACATCCGCTTGCGAAGGGGCTCGCTCACGGGCATTCGCGGGCCATGTCGCACATTCCCCGATCGCCCCTCGCTCTCCGCCCCGCTCGCGCAATCGTCGCGGGCCTGTTCGCTGCGCTGGCCGCCTGCGCAACGGTTCCCGCCGCTCCGCCCCCGCCGGTCGAGGTCGGAATCCTAGCGATCAATGACTTCCACGGCGCAATCGAGCCGCCGCGCCAGTCGGTCTTCATGCCGGCCCCTGACGGAAATACCTTCGGCGTGCCGGCAGGCGGGGCTGCCTGGCTCGCCTCGGCCGTCGACGCGCTGCGCGCGGGCCATCGCCACTCGGTCACCGTATCGGCGGGCGATCTCACCAGCGCCTCGCAGTTCGCCTCGTCGCTCTTTCTCGACGAACCGGCGGTCGGCGCGATGAACCTGATCGGGCTCGACTTCAACGCGGTCGGCAACCACGAATTCGATCGCGGGCGTGCCGAGCTTCTGCGCCTGCAGACCGGCGGCTGCGACAAGCACACCCGGCGCGAGCCGTGCGCGGTCGAACCCTTCGCCGGCGCGCGTTTTCGTTACCTTGCCGCCAATGTCACGACCGAAAGCGGCGAAACGCTGTTTCCTGCCACCGGCACGCGCACGTTCGGCACGGGCGCAGGCGCGGTGACCGTCGGTTTCGTTGGCCTGACCCTCAAGGGCACGCCCGGGCTCGTCCTGCCGGAGGCTGTCGCCGGCCTGACCTTCGACGACGAGGCCGATGCGATCAACCGCGCGGCCGACTCGCTGCGCGCGGGCGGCGCGGACGCGGTGGTCGTGCTGGTGCACCAGGGCGGGCGCACGTCCGGCGATCCCGACCCGCAGGGCTGCGACGGGCTGGCCGGCGAGATCCTGCCGATCCTCGACCGGGTCTCGCCCAAGGTGGACGTGGTGGTCTCGGGACACACGCACTGGGCCTACGTCTGCGAGCGCGACCTGCCGGGCCGCTCGAGTCCGCTCCTGCTGACGAGCGCGGGGGTCTACGGCACGCTCGTGACCGACATTACCCTCACGATCGATCCCGTCGCGAGCCGCGTGGTCGCCAAGAAGGCGGCCAACGTGATCGTGCAGAGCGTGCCCTACACCGCCACGAGCGGCGTTCGCGGCAATACCGATCTCGTTCCGCGGTTCGAGCCACGCCCCGACGTGGCCGCCTATGTCGCCAGGTTCGTCGAAGCATCGAAATCGTTTTCGGCCCGCAAGGTCGGCTGGCTCGCTGGTCCGGCGACGCGCGCCGGCGGCGACGCCTCGCGCGAGGGCGGGGCGCTGGGCAACCTCATCGCCGACGCCCAGCTGGCGGCGACCCGCGGCGCAGGAGCGCAGATCGCGTTCATGAACCCGTTCGGGATTCGCGCGCCCCACGTCCTCGATCCCGACGCCGACGGGGCGCTGACCTTCGCCCAGCTCTACCAGATTCAGCCGTTCAACAACGAACTGGTGACATTCAGCCTGACCGGAGCGGAACTGAAGGCGGTGCTGGAACAGGGTTTTGACGATCAGGCCCCGCTGCAGGCACTGACCCCGTCGCAGGGTTTCGCCTATCGCTACGACCTGTCGCGGCCGATCGGGCAGCGGATCGTGGGGATGACGCTGAACGGCAAGCCGGTCGATCCGGCGGCGACCTATCGCGTGACGGTGAGCAACTTCCTCGCCCAGGGGGGCGACAGCTTCACCCTGTTCGCCAATGGGCGCGACGCGGTCCGCGGCGCGGTCGATGTCGAGGCGCTGCAAGGCTGGATCGCCTCGAAGCCTGCGCGCCGCGTGCCGGATGAAAACCGCAACGTCGACGTCACGCCGAACTGACGGCGAAAGCCGCTAGGCCGCGCGCAGGCCCTTGATCCCGCGAGCGCCACCGTCGACCGCGCTGAGCCCGGCGAACAGCGTGTCGACGATCTTGGCGAGCTTCTCCTCGCTGAGCCGGGGCTCCATGTAGGTGAGGACGTCGGCCATCGTGTAGGGCAGCACCATCTGGTTGATCAGGCTCAACGCGTCGTCGATTGCCAGCCCCTCGAAAGCGCCCTCCGCCTGGGCCTGCGCGATCAGCTCGCACAGGTAGTGGTCGGCCAGGTCGACATAGCTGCGCACGCGCTCGAAATGCGCGGCGCCGAGTTCGCAATAGACCTTGAACGCCGCCGGGTCGGCCCGGAACCGCTCGCGCTGGAGGCGAAAGCGGCGGACGAAGAATTCGTACATCTTGCGATTGGGCGGCAGGTCGCTCGCCAGCACGTCTTCCATGATCGCGACGTGATCGACGAACCAGCGTTCGACGATCGCGTCGAACAGGTCGGTTTCCTCGGGAAACAACGCCTCGATCCGGGCACGCGGAACGCCTGCGCCCGCCGCCAGCGCGGTCCGGGTCACCTCGTCGCCGCGCTCCTCGATCATGCGCATAGCGGTGCGGACCAGCCGGTCCCTCTCGCTTTCGGGATCGATCCCGCTGCCGCCCATTGCCAAACTCCCGTACGATCCTGCGATTGTAGGCGAGCGGGTGGACGGTTTGAAGGGGCTATTGCGTGGTTCCTGACGCGTCGCCGGCCTTCGCGCTACCGCTCGCGCCCATCGGACCGCCCGGCCCGATCACCCGGCGATAGGTCTGCGCCTCGGTCATCGTCCCGGTGGTCGAGGCGTTCTCGTCGGGCATCCGGTACAGCGCGCCGTCGGCGATCGCGTAGACCTGGTTCTCGCCGCCAGCCTTGATCAGGATGCGGCTGTTGTCGTCGTACCAGTTGTAGGTGCCGCTCGTCTCGGTCCCGTCGGGATCGCGCATGACGTAGGTGCCGTCGGTCCGCAGCGTGATCGCGCGCTCGCCGCCGCCAACCGGCTGGGCATAGGTGCCCGCGTAGTTGACGCTGGTGCGCGCATCCGGGGCGACTGAGGGGAACCGCGGATCGACCTGCGGCAGATTGACGTCGACGCCCGCGGTGTCGGTATCGGCCGTGTCGGCGGGCGCGGTGTCGCCGCACGCCGCGAGCGCAAGGGCAAGCGGCGCGGCGAGCGGAAGGGCAGTTGCGAGGCGCATGAAATCTCTCCGAAACGATCGTCTGTGCCGATTCCAACGGACGAGTGGGCCCGATGTTTCAGGTCTTCTTCGGCGGCAGGGGAAAGAATCCCGAGGTGCGCCGGACATAGTCGGCATATCCCGGCCGGCGCTTGGCCATGCCCGCCTCGAGCAGCGGCTTGCCCGACCAGCGCGTGAGGGTGAAGGTCAGGAACAGAGGCCCGACCACCGTCCATGCGGCGATCCACCACCCCGCGCTGGCGGCGGCGAGCCAGATGCCCCACCACGCGCAGGCGTCGCCGAAGTAATTGGGATGCCGGGTATAGCGCCACAGCCCGCGGTCCATCACTTCGCCCTTGCTGGCGGGATCGGCGCGAAAGCGGGCGAGCTGCCAGTCGCCGACCCATTCGAAGAAGATGCCGACCAGCCAGAGCGCGAGGCCGACGAGCGCGAGCCCGCTGATCGGCTGGACGGCGCCCGCCGCGATGATCCCGGCCTGCGCCGGGCTGGAGACGATGAACAGCAGCACAGCCTGGCCGAGGAACACCTGGGTCAGCGCGGCGATCGCGAACCGCCCCTGCTCGCGGGGCTTGCGCATCATCCGGGCATAGCGCGGGTCCTCGCCCTCGCGCCGCCAGCGGCGGAACAGGTGGATCGCAAGGCGGCCGCCCCACAACACTGTCATTGCCATGAGCAGCGTGGCGAGCGGGCCGGGATCGGCCAGCCGCAGCCAGCTTGCCAGCGCCAGCAGCGCCATTCCCCCGCCCCAGAACGCGTCGATGAACGACACGTCGTTTATCTGAAGCGAAACCGCCCACAGCAGGAGCACGAGCCCCAGCAGGATCACCGCGTTGCCCAGCAGCCCTTCGATCATTCCCCACCCATCCTTTCCGCCTGTGCCGCGAGACGTTCGAACCGGCCGCACCCGGGTAACTTCGCGCGATAGAATTCGGCCAGCCGCGCAAGGTCTGCGGCAAGGTCGTCGCTCGGCCAGATCGGTTCGCCCAACCCGCCGATCATGGTCGCGTTGTCGACCCAGGCCGGCACGATCGGCACGCCCGCCGCGCGGGCGATGTGCCAGAAGCCCGAGCGCCATTCGCCATCGGTGCTGCGCGTTCCCTCGGGCGCGACGACCAGTGCCAGCTCGTCGGCCTGCGCGAACGCGTGCGCGACCTGCTCGACATAGTTCGATCCGCGCTGCGAGCGATCGACCGAGATGCCGCCCATGTCTTCCATGAACCGCGTCATCGGCCACTTGAAAAGCGTGTGCTTGCCCATGAAGCTGGGGCGGATGCCGAGCGTGTGCGTCGCGCCGATGAAGAACACGAAATCCCAGTTCGAGGTGTGCGGCGCACCGGTGATGACGAACTTCGGCACGCCGGGATGCCCGCCTTCGAGCGTCCAGCCCTTCCAGCGATAGAGCGCGATCAAACGCCGCCGGACAAGCCGCGAGAGCAGGGTCGCCCTGTGTCCGGCATTCGTGCCTCTCGCCGCCATGTAGCTCTCCCCCGACCCGCGTAGCAGCGGGAACCGGATTTGCTAAGAAACAAGTTTGGCGGGCATCGGCGCCATGCAAGCTTCTTGGCGGGGCTACATCCGGAACACGCCGAACGCGGGGCGCTCGGGTATCGGCGCCTCGAGCGTGGCGGCGAAGGCGAGGCCGAGGACGTCGCGCGTCTGGACCGGGTCGATCACGCCGTCGTCCCACAGCCGCGCGGTGGCGTAGTAGGGGTTGCCCTCGTCCTCGTACTTCTGGCGGATCGGCGCCTTGAACGCCTCGGCTTCCTCCGGCGTCCACTTGTCCGCATCGCGGTGGACCGTGGCGAGCACCGAGGCCGCCTGCTCGCCGCCCATCACGCTGATGCGCGCGTTGGGCCAGGTGAACAGGAACCGCGGGGAATAGGCGCGTCCGGCCATGCCGTAATTGCCCGCGCCGAAGCTGCCGCCGATCACGACGGTCACCTTGGGCACGGTCGCGGTGGCGACCGCGGTGACGAGCTTGGCGCCGTGCTTGGCGATGCCTTCGGCCTCGTACTTGCCGCCGACCATGAAGCCCGAGATGTTCTGAAGGAACAGCAGCGGGATGCGCCGCTGGCAGGCAAGCTCGATGAAGTGCGCGCCCTTCTGCGCGCTTTCGGAAAAGAGCACGCCGTTGTTGGCGAGGATCGCCACCGGGATGCCCCAGATGTGCGCGAAGCCGCAGACCAGCGTCGAACCGTAAAGCGCCTTGAACTCGTGGAACTCGCTCCCGTCGACGATGCGGGCGATCACCTCGTGAACGTCGTAGGGTGCGCGCACGTCGTCGGGGATCAGCGCGTAGAGGTCGTCGGCCGCGAACTTCGGCGGGCGCGGATCGCGCAAGGCCACGTCCGTCGCCGCGCCGGTGTTCGCGCCGAGGTGGCTGACGATGTCCCGCACGATCGCGAGCGCGTGCTCGTCGTTTTCAGCGAGGTGATCGACGACGCCCGATTTCCTGGCATGAAGGTCGCCGCCGCCGAGGTCCTCGGCGCTGATCTCCTCGCCCGTGGCGGCCTTCACCAGCGGCGGGCCGGCGAGGAAGATGGTGCCCTGTTCGCGCACGATCACGCTCTCGTCGCTCATCGCCGGGACATAGGCGCCCCCCGCGGTGCAGCTGCCCATCACGCAGGCGATCTGCGGGATGCCAGCTGCGCTCATGTTCGCCTGGTTGAAGAAGATGCGCCCGAAATGCTCGCGGTCAGGGAACACCTCGGCCTGGTAAGGCAGGTTCGCCCCGCCGCTGTCGACGAGATAGACGCACGGCAGCCGGTTCTCGGTCGCGATCTCCTGCGCGCGCAGGTGCTTCTTGACCGTCATCGGGTAGTAGCTGCCGCCCTTCACGGTAGGATCGTTGGCGACGATCATCACCTGCCGCCCGCTGACCCGGCCGATGCCGCAGATCATCGAGGCGCCGTTGACGTCGCCCTCGTACATCCCGTTGGCGGCGAGCTGGCCGATCTCGAGGAACGGCGCGCCCGGATCGAGCAGGCGCTCGACACGCTCGCGGGGCAGCAGCTTGCCGCGGCTTACATGGCGCTCGCGGTGCTTGGCCGGCCCGCCGAGCGCGGCCTCGGCAACCCGCGCGCGCAGGTCCTCGGCAAGGCCCCTGTTGTGATCGAAACGGGCCTTCGCCTCGGGGCTTTCGCGGTCGAGCCGGCTGGTCAGGACGGGTGCTGTCATGGCCGGGAGGCCTAGCCCGCCAAGCGGCCGCTGCAAAGACACCAAGCGCCGGATTTGCCTATCGGACCCCGCAGGTGGTAACCTCGCGACTCTCGTTCTCCAGCCGCGCGCGCAGACGTGACTGGGTCTTTTGGAGGACAGGATGACTTACTGGAAACTCAAGGGCAGGCAGCTCGTCAACTGCACCTGCGTCTACGGCTGCAACTGCCAGTTCGGCGGCGTGCCCGACAAGGGCCACTGCCACGCGGTGTTCGGGATGGAGATCGACGAAGGCACGCACGGCGACGTCGACCTCTCGGGGCTCAGGATCGGCGCGGTGTTCAAGTGGCCCGGACCGATCCACGAAGGCCACGGCGAGGCGGTCGCCTTCGTCGACGAGCGCGCCTCCGAAGACCAGCGCAACGCGCTGCTGACGATCATGACCGGGGGCGACACCGATCCGATGGCGACGATGTTCGCGGTGTTCTGCTCGACCGTGGAGACGATGCATCCGCCGATGTTCGTGCCGATCGAGTTCGAGGTCGATATCGAGGGCCGCAGGGGGCGAATGCGCATCCCGGGGCACGTCCAGATGGACGGCGAACCGATCCGCAGCCTCGTCGACGGGTCCGAACTGCGCGCGCGCATCCACCTGCCCGACGGGTTCGAGTACGAATACGCCGACATCGGCTCCGCCTCGAGCAAGTCGGACGGTCCCGTCCCGGTCGAGATGACGTCGAGCTACGGCCAGTTCGCGCATCTCAACCTAGACAGCCACGGCGTCGTCCGCGCAGCATGAAACGCGCCTGATGGGACGGCTGGCGGAAGGCGCGCTGCGCCGGCATCGCCTCGTCGCGATCGTCGCCCTGTCGCTGCTGGTGCTGCTCGCATGGGCCTGGCTGCTGGCCGGCGCGGGAATGGCGGCGGGCACCACGTTCTCGCTGGTCCCCGGTCCCTTGAGCCGAGGCACGATGGACGCAATGGCGATGCCCGAGGCGGGCGGGTTGCTCGTGTTCTCGATGTGGCTGGTGATGATGGTGGCGATGATGCTGCCTTCGGCCGCGCCGACGGTGCTTCTCTATGCCCGCGCGGCCGCGCACCGGGCGCCGCCCGGTGCGGCGCCACCGCCGACAGCTGCCTTCCTCCTCGGCTACATCGTCGTCTGGGGGGCCTTCTCGGCGGTCGCGGCCGCCCTGCAACTCGCGCTCGCTTCGTCCGGCGCCCTCTCCATGGCTTCGATGGGATCGGCGAGCCGCTGGCTCTCGGGAGGAGTGCTGGTCGCCGCGGGCCTCTACCAGCTCACCCCGCTCAAGCGCGCCTGCCTTGATCATTGCCGCTCGCCCGCAGAATTCCTCGCCCGCCACTTCCGCCCCGGTCCGCTCGGCGCGCTGCGACTGGGGCTCATCCACGGCGCATACTGCCTCGGCTGCTGCTGGGCGCTCATGCTGCTGCTGTTCGTCGGCGGGGTGATGAACCTCGCGTGGATCGCCTTGCTCACCCTCCTCGTCGCGGCCGAGAAGCTGCTTCCCGGGGGCCGGACGATCGCGGTCGCCGGGGGCGCCGCGATGCTCGCGTGGGGCGGCGTGATCCTGTTCGGCTAGCCCGCCGCGCCGATCAGCTCGCGCCCGATCAGCATCCGGCGGATCTCGTTTGTGCCGGCACCGATGTCGAGCAGCTTGGCATCGCGCAGGTAACGCTCCACCGGCCAGTCCTTGGTATAGCCCGCCCCGCCGAGCGCCTGGACCGCCTCGCCCGCGACGCGGAAGGCGTTCTCGCTCGCCAGCAGGATCGCGCCCGCGGCGTCGAAGCGGGTGGTGTGACCGGCGTCGCAGCTCTTGGCCACCGCGTAGGTATAGGCGCGCGCCGATTGCAGCGCCACGTACATGTCGGCGACCTTCGCCTGGATCAGCTGGAAGGCCCCGATGGGCTTGCCGAACTGCCGACGCTCGCGGACGTAGGGGATCACTGTGTCGAGGCAGGCCTGCATGATCCCGAGCTGCAGCCCGGCGAGCACCACGCGCTCGTAATCGAGCCCGCTCATCAGCACGCCGACCCCCCCATTCAGCGGGCCCATGACGTTTTCCTCGGGCACTTCGCAGTCGTCGAACACCAGCTCGGCGGTCGGCGAGCCCCGCATCCCCATCTTGTCGATCTTCTGGCCGATCGAGAAACCGGGCATGTCCTTTTCGATCAGAAACGCGGTGATGCCCTTGCTGCCCGCGCTGCCGTCGGTCTTGGCATAGACCACCAGCGTGTCGGCATAGGTCGCGTTGGTGATCCAGAACTTGGTGCCGTTGAGCACGTAGCCGCCCTGCACCGCGTCGGCCTTCAATTTCATCGATACAACGTCGGACCCGGCGCTCGCCTCGCTCATTGCGAGCGATCCGACGTGTTCGCCGCTGATCAGTTTCGGCAGGTACCTCGCCTTCTGCTCGTCGGTGCCCCACCGGCGGATCTGGTTGACGCACAGGTTCGAGTGCGCGCCGTAGCTGAGGCCGACGCTGGCCGACGCGCGGCTGATCTCCTCGACCGCGATGACGTGTTCGAGATAGCCGAGGCCGAGGCCGCCCCATTCCTCTTCCACCGTGATGCCGTGGAGGCCCAGTTCGCCCATCTTCGGCCACAGCTCTTGCGGGAACCAGTCCTCGCGATCCGCCCGTTCGGCGAGCGGGGCGACCTGTTCGTCGGCGAAGCGGGCGACCGCGTCGCGGATCATCTCGGCGCTCTCGCCGAGCTGAAAATCGAAATCGGGGGTAGCGCGCACGCGGTCCTCTCTGCTTGCTTCGCGCCGCGCCTAGACCAGCGCTGCTGCGCGCGCAAATGGCGCAATTCAAAGGATTTTCGCAGAGATCAGTTTCGGCTCTTAACGCCTTGAAGTTTAGCCAGAAATGCCATAACCTGCGAATTGGGATCGCTTCTTGTGAAATTCGAGCAATCGTCTGGCCCGCCCGCAGGCGAGGAGCCCTCGGTCGCTTTTGGCGATGAGGATGCCCGCGTCCGGATTCTGGACAGCTACAAGATCGACGCGCTCGACGACGACGACGAACTGCTCGCGATCACCCGGTTTGCGGCACGTCTGTGCCAGGCGCCGGTGGCGTTCGTCAGTATGGTGGAGCGCGACGTCCAGCGCTTCCTCACCCATGAGGGCCTGGACCTACGCACGACGCCCCGCAAGCAAAGCTTCTGCGCGCACACGATGATGCGTGGCGAAGAGATGATCGTGACGGACGCCTCGAGCGATCCCCGCTTCGCCGACAACGAACTGGTTACCGGCGAACCGCACGTTCGTTTCTACGCCGGCGCGCCGCTCATCTCGCCCGAAGGGGCGCCGCTGGGCGCGCTCTGCGTGATCGACGACAAGCCCCGGCCCGAGGGCCTCGACCCGCTTCAGATCGAGGGACTGCAGGTTCTCGCCAGGGCGGTCATGCGGCGGCTCGACGCGCGCCGCAAGGGCCTCGCCGCCGTGACCCGCGAAGCCGAGGGCGCCCGCGCCATGCGCGAAATCGCCGATCTCCTGCCGGCGATCATCTGGTCCGCCGACGGCGACGGCACGTTCGATTATTTCAATTCGCGCTGGCGCGAGGTGACCGGCATCGATGGGCCCAATTGCACCGACGACTGGCGCCCCGTCGTTCACCCCGACGACTCGGATCGCGTGTTCGCCGACTGGGGCGAATGTTACGATGCCGGGCAACCGTTCGAAAGCGAATATCGCCTCAAGCAGGCAGACGGTTCGTTCCGCTGGACTCTCTCCCGCGCGCTGGCGATCCGCAACCCCGACGGCTCGGTGCGGCGCTGGTACGGCACGCTGACCGACATCGACAGCAGCCACCGCGTTTCCGAAAGCCGCGACCTGCTGGCGCGCGAACTGTCGCACCGGATCAAGAACATCTTCGCCGTCGTGGCAGGCCTGGTCTCGATCCGCGCGCGGCGGCACGAAGCGGCGCGCCCGTTCGCCGACGAGCTGATCGACGCGATCCGGGCGCTGGGCCGGGCGCACGACTTCGTCCGCCCCGTCGAAGGCGCCAAGGGCGACAGTCTCCGCGGCCTGATGACCGAGCTGATGGCGCCCTATTCGGACGGCGGCGAGCGGATCGTGATCGGCGGCAAGGACTGCTCGATCGGCCCGCGGGCGGCGACGCCGCTGGCGCTGATCTTTCACGAACTCGCCACCAACTCCGCCAAGTACGGCGCGCTGTCGGTCGAAGGCGGAAAGGTTGCCATCGAGATCGACTGCCCGGAAGGTGACGGCGAAGCGGGCATCACCTGGCGCGAACGCGGCGGCCCTTCCACCGACGCTCCCGGTGCGGAGGGCTTCGGGTCGCGGCTGGTGCAGATGTCGATCGAGGGGCAGCTGGGTGGCCGGATGGAGCGGCGCTTCCTGCCGCACGGGCTCGAAGTCGACCTGGCGATTCCGGTTTCCGCGATCCGCAGCTAGGCGGGGGGCGCGGCGCCGGTTAGTCTGGCGGCGATGATTTCCTACGAGAACGTGACCCGGCGCTTCGGCGCGCTCGCCGCCGTCGACCGGGTGTCGCTCGCGGTTCCGGCGGGCCAGTTCGTCGCGCTCGTGGGCGCCTCGGGATCGGGCAAGTCGACGCTTCTGGGCATGGCGAACCGGCTCGTCGAGCCCGACGAGGGACGCGTGCTGGTCGCCGGCGAAGACGTCCGCGGCCAGCCGGTTGCCGCGCTCAGGCGCCGCATCGGCTACGTGTTCCAGTCGATCGGGCTGTTCCCGCACATGAACGTGGCCGCCAACGTCGGGATCGGCCCGAAGGTCGCAGGGGAACCGCTACCGGATGGCCGGATCGCGGACCTGCTCGACCTCGTCGGCCTTGAGCCGGGGCACGCCGGGCGGATGCCCGACGAACTGTCGGGCGGCCAGCGCCAGCGGGTCGCGGTCGCCCGCGCGCTGGCCGCCGGGCCTGAACTGCTGCTGCTCGACGAGGCTTTCGGCGCGCTCGATCCGGTGACCCGCGATGCGCTCGGCAAGCGCGTACGCGCGCTGCACGAGCGGCTTGGCCTCACGACCGTGCTCGTCACCCACGACATGGCCGAAGCGCTGCTGCTGGCCGACCGCGTGCTGGTGATGGAGGCCGGGCGGATCGTCGCCGACGAGCCCCCCGGCGCCCTCCTCGGCGGCGCGGGGGGACCGGCGGCGCAGGCCCTCGTCGCGGTCCCGCGCGAGCAGGCCGACGCGCTCGAGGCGCTGCGCCGGTGAGCGACACGTTCGCCGCCCTCTTCGCGCTCGGTGACAAGCTGGCCGCGCACGTCCTGCTGGCGGCTGCGGCGCTCGCGCTGGGCATCGCGGTGGCGCTGCCGCTGGCGGTCTGGGCAAGCCGCTCGCGCACGGTCGGGCGCGCGGCGCTGGGCTTTGCGAGCCTCGTCCAGACCGTCCCCGCGCTCGCGCTGCTCGCACTGTTCTTCCCGGTGCTGCTCTCCCTGCGCAGCGTGTTCGGCGACAGCCTCCCGACGCTGGGGTTCCTTCCCGCGTTGCTTGCGCTGGCGCTCTATGCCCTGCTGCCGATCCTGCGCAACGCGGTCACCGCGCGGGCCGAGATGGCGCCGGGCGTCCTCGAGGCGGCCGACGCGGTGGGCATGACCGCGTGGCAGAAACTTCGCCTGGTCGAGGCCCCGCTCGCCGCGCCTTTCGTGATGGCGGGAGTGCGCACGGCGGCGGTCTGGACGATCGGCGCGGCGACGTTGTCGACAACGGTGGGCCAGCCGAGCCTCGGCGATCCGATCTTCGCCGGGCTCCAGACCCAGAACTGGTCGCTCGTGCTGGCCGGCTGCATCGCGGCGGCGGGCCTCGCGCTGGCGACCGACGGGCTGCTCGCACTGATCGAAAACGGCCTCAAGACCCGCCGCCGCCGGCGCGTCTGGCTCGGCCTTGCCGCGATCGCGCTCGGCCTCCTCGCCGCGCTGTGGCACGAGCGACCGCGCGCGGCCGCGGACACGATCGTCATCGGCGCCAAGGGATTTTCCGAACAGTACGTGCTTGCCCGGCTGATCGGCGGCCGGCTCGAGGCGGCGGGGTTCCGCGTGGCCTACCGCGACGGGCTCGGCTCGGCTGTGGTCCAGAGCGCGCTCGAGGGCGGGGCGATCGACGTCGCGGTCGATTACACCGGCACGCTGTGGGCGAACCAGCTGAAGCGCGACGACCGCGTTGCACCGGACGCGATGCTGGCGGCGCTGTCGCAGTGGGAGGGTGAGCGCGGCGTCCTGCTGCTCGGCCGGCTCGGGTTCGAAAACGCCTACGCCTTCGCGATGCGCGGCGAGCGGGCTTCGGCGCTCGGCATAGCGTCGCTGGACGACCTGGCGAGGGTCGCGCCCCGGCTCGTCGTGGGCGGCGACCCCGAGTTCTTCGAGCGGCCCGAATGGCGCGCGGTCGAGGGTGCCTACGGCCTGCGTTTCGCGCGCGAGCGGACGTTTTCGCCCACCTTCATGTACGATGCGCTGGCCTCGGGCGAGGCGGACGTGATCAGCGCCTACATCTCTGACGGGCGGATCGCGGCGGACCGCCTGACAGTGCTCGCGGACCCCAAGCAGGCGCTGCCCAACTACGACGCGATCGTGCTGCTGGGCACCGCGCATTCGGAAGACGAGCGGGTCCTGGCCGCGATCCGCCCGCTCCTCGGCGCGATAGACGTCGCAGCCATGCGGCAGGCCAATTTCATGGTCGACCGGAGCGCGGACAAGACGAGTCCCGCCAGGGCCGCCGAGTGGCTCGCCGCGCAGCTTAACCCCTGATCAGTCGGCGCGGGTCCACAGCTGGGTCTGGCAGAACGGCCCGATGCAGCCCTTGACCTCGAGCGTCGAGGCGCTCTTGCGGCGCACCACCGAGCGATACGACCGTCCGGTCTTGGGGTCGTAGATCGTCCCGCGCCAGAGGTCGCCGTCAGGCCGGAAGCCGCTGAGGATCGCGAGGCCGAGCACCCGCCGATTGCGCATAGACTTGTCGGGATTGTTGACATCGCGCTGGTCGACGCCCTGCGGGGGCACCTCGAGGAACTTGACCAGCCGCCCGCAACGGGTCGCGCCGCAACTGGCGACACGGATCTCTCCGCTCCTTTCCTCGGTGACCCACAGCCCGTCGATCGGCGCGGCGGCGGTGACCGGTGCGGACGCGGCGAGCGCAACCAGCGCGAGGAATGCCTTCAGCAACTTGTTCACTCCTGCTCGAACCCGACCCCGTGCGGCCAGCCTGGCGCGGCAAGGCCCATGACCTTGAACAACTGGCCCATCTGGTCGTCGGCGGCAATGCGGTCGCGCGCTGCGAAAAGCGCGTCGCGCAGGTGCGGCGCGCGCGCGGCGAGCGCCTCGGCGCGGGTATCGATCCCGAGCGCGCGCAGCCACTGGCCCTGCGGAGGCGTGCCCATCCAGGTCACCCCCCGCGACTGCGCGACCCTGGCGAGCGTCGCGAAATCGACGTGGGCGGTGAGGTCCGCCTCGCCCGGCGCGTCGAACGGGTCGACCTTGCGATGCGCGCGCACCGCCTGGACGGTCGAGCCGGCGCGGTTGTCGGTGTGGCCGTAATCGATCAGCAGCGCGCATCCCCCTTGCGCCGCGAGGCGTCCGGCGATCTCGTAGACCACGGCCGCCGCCGCCGGACTTGTCTCGATGATCGTACCTTGCCGCCCGTCGCGCCACGAAGGCGGAACGGCCGAATCCATCGGCTGCCCGCCGATCGTGTAGATGAAGCTGTCCCCATCGAGCCCGACCATCCGCTCGCGCCAGCCTTCGGCCGCGCGCACGAGTTGGCGCACGGGGAGCGCGTCGAGAAACTCGTTGCCGACGACGAGCAGCGGGCAATCGGCGGGCAGCGACGCCAGATCGCCGTGGAACCGTGCCTGCGGCACCGCTTCGAGCTGGATCTTCTTCAGCGCCGGCGAGCTCTCGACGAAGTGGACTTCCGGCGCGAGGCCATAGCGCTTCATCGTCCGCAACGCATCCATGGCAAGCGTGCCGCGGCCCGGACCAAGCTCGACAAAGCCTACCGGATCGGGACGCCCCGCGCGGATCCACATGTCGGCCAGCCACAGGCCGATAAGTTCGCCGAACATCTGGCTGATCTCGGGCGCGGTGACGAAATCGCCGCCCGCGCCGAGCGGGTCGCGCGTGGTGTAGTAGCGCGCGTTCGACTCGGCCATGAAATGGGCGAGGCTGATTGGCCCGGTATTGCGGATGAGCCGCCGGAACACGTCCGCCAGCGGCCGCTCGCGCGCGTTCGCGGAGCGGTCGTTCATGCCGCAGCGGGTTGCGCGGACTGGCTCCCAAGGGGCGGCCGGGTCAGCGCGCGGATTGCCACCGCCACCCCCAGCAGGATCAGCGGAATCGTCAGCCACTGTCCCATGCTGAGACCGGTCGAACGGGCGAATTCGGCAAGCTGGGCGTCGGGTTCGCGGAAGAACTCGACGGTGAAGCGCGCCAGCGCGATGCCCGCGGTGAACACCCCGACCAGCAGGCCCGGCCGCCAGCGCGCCCTGGTCTTCCAGAACAACAGCAGCATGACCACGACCAGCAGCGCGCCTTCCAGTCCCGCTTCGTAGAGCTGGCTCGGGTGGCGCGGAAGCTGGGTCGGGTCCTCGGGAAAGATCATGGCCCACGAAACGTCGGTCGGCCGGCCCCACAGCTCGCCGTTGACGAAGTTGGCGAGCCGGCCGAACAGCATCCCGAACGGCACGTTGACCGCGATGTAGTCGGCCGTGCGCAGGAAGCTGATCTTGCCCTGCCGGCATACCCACGCGATCGCCACCAGGACGCCGAATACCCCGCCGTGAAAACTCATCCCGCCTTCCCACAGCTTGAAGAATTCGAGCGGGTGGGTGAACAGGTAGAAGTCGGGCGAGTAGAACAGCGCATAGCCGAGCCGCCCGCCGAGGATGATCCCGATCGTGCAGTAGAAGAACAGGTCGTCGGCGTGGCGCTGCGCCATCGGGCTGCCGGGCGCCTTGATCATCCGGGTCAGGTGCCAGTACCCCAGCACGATCCCCGCAAGGTAGGCGAGCGAGTAGAACCGCAGTTCGAAGAACCCGAGATCGATTCCCCTACGGAGTCCGAGGTCTTCGAAATGAAGGTGGTTTCCCGCTTCCTGGGTCGCCGCAGCGAGTAGTGACAGCAGCACGTTTGATCCTTACCCTTGAGGCCATCCCGCACGGTGGATGCCCCTGTTCGCGCGCGTCTTTGGCATAGCGCGGCGACGGGCGAAACCCCGGCGGCAGAAAGCGGAAGAGGAATTGATGGCGACAGAGCTCGACAGGGACATCCAGCGCATTTCGGACCAGATCACGCGCGCGGGGCAAATGTTCGAAACCCGGACGATCGAGCGACGCGGCGTGCAGATGCCCGCCTTCATCCACGCGCCGCCGACACTGGCGCACTATGTCGCCCACTTTGCGAACGAACACCGGGACAAGCTGTTCATCGTCGACGGCGACCAGCGCATGACCTTTGCCGAGGTCTA
Source organism: Tsuneonella litorea (assembly GCF_025154015.1). Lineage (GTDB taxonomy): Bacteria > Pseudomonadota > Alphaproteobacteria > Sphingomonadales > Sphingomonadaceae > Tsuneonella > Tsuneonella litorea. Next base: position 99,051 of record NZ_JAOAMV010000007.1, on the reverse strand, counting down.
CGATGCCGCCGCTCACGTCGCCCACGGCCTCGTGACGCGCCACGGGATGCAGCGCGGCGACCGCGTGGGCATCGCCGCGCGCAACTCGGCCAACTGGATCGTCGCCTATCTCGGGGTGCTGATGGGCGGCGGCTGCGCGACCCTATTGAACGGCTGGTGGACCGGCGAGGAACTCGCCTTCGGAATCGACCTGTGCGAATGCACGCTGGTCCTCGCCGACCCGCAACGCGCCGCGCGGCTCGACGGGATCGAGCACGGCGCCAGGATAATCGTGTTTACGCACGACGGCCCGCCTTCGGCCGGTCTCGAACCGATCTGGGCGGACGGCGACACCGCCGCGAAGATGCTCGGGGTGCTTGGCCCCGACGACCTTGCCACGATCCTCTACACCTCGGGCAGCACCGGCTCGCCCAAGGGCGCCTATTCGGACCACCTCGGGGTGGTCAGCGGGGTGATGAACTACGTCGCGCAGACCGCGATGATCCTGCAGATCCTGACCGAGCGCAACGAGGCGCCGACCGTGCAGCCGAGCGCGCTGGTCGCGGTGCCGCTGTTCCACGTTACCGGGGAAATCCCGCTGTTCCTGCAGAGCTTCGCGCTGGGCCGCAAGCTGGTCCTGATGCCCAAGTGGGACGCGACCGAGGCGCTGCGCCTGCTCGACGCGGAAAAGATCACCTATTTCGTCGGCGTCCCGCTGATGAGCTTCGAGCTGGCGACCCACCCGGACCGCGACAAGTACGACCTCTCGCAGTGCAAGAGCTTCGCCGCCGGCGGCGCGCCGCGCCCGCCCGAGCACGTGAACCGGATCCGGGAGGCGTTCCCCGACGGCTACCCGCTCCTGGGCTATGGCCTGACCGAGACCAACGCGGTCGGCGCGGGCAACCTCAACGAGAACTACATGGCCAAGCCCGGCTCGACCGGAACCGCGTCGAAGCCGCTGGTCGACCTCGCGATCCTCGACGACGACGGCAAGCCGCTCGCCCAGGGACAGGTGGGCGAAGTCTGCATCCGCTCGGTGTGCAACTTCCTCGGCTACTGGAAGAACGAGGACGCCACCCGCAACGCCTATACCGACGACGCCTATTTCCGCACCGGCGACCTCGGCTATCTCGACGAGGACGGCTACCTGTTCATCGTCGACCGCAAGAAGGACATCATCATCCGCGGCGGCGAGAATATCAGCTGCATCGAGGTCGAGCAGGAAATCTACGCGCACCCGCACATCGCCGAATGCTCGGTCTTCGGCCTGCCCGACGAGCGGCTGGGCGAGATTCCCGCGGCAGTCTACGTCGCGAAGGACGGCCACTCGGTCGCCCCCGACGACCTCAAGGAATTCCTCGCCGAACGCCTCGCCAAGTTCAAGATTCCCCAGTACCTGTGGCAAACCGACCAGGCGCTGCCCCGGCTCGGTACCCAGAAGATCGACAAGCGCGCGCTTCGCTCGCGCTTCGAGGATCGGGCCGAGGAAGCGGGAGCCGCTTGAACCAGCCGCGCATCCCCAACCAGCGCGAGGTCGTCGATCGGCGTGCCCTCGCCGACGAGATTGCGACGCTTGCTGCCGACGGGGGCGGCAAGGCGCGGCCGGAGATCGTCAGGGCGCTCAAGGCCGCGCTCGAGGCGGGCCGGGCCGAGCTTGACCGGCGGCTGGAAGACAAGCCCAGCACGGGCCACGAGATCACCGGCGGACACGCGTTCCTGATCGACCAGATCGTGCGCACGATCCACGACCACGTCGTCGCCGACGTCTATCCGGCGGTGAACCGATCGACGGCAGAGCGGCTGACGCTGGTCGCGGTCGGCGGATACGGCCGGGCCGAGATGGCGCCGCATTCCGACGTCGACATCGCCTTCATCCACCCGACCCGCAACGCGGCCTGGTGCGAGCAGGTGATCGAGGCGATCCTTTATTACCTGTGGGACCTGGGGCTGAAGGTCGGCCATTCGAGCCGCTCGGTCGACGAGACGATCCGGATGGCGAAGTCCGATCTCACGATCCGTACCGCGCTGCTCGAAGGGCGCTACGTCTGGGGCGACCAGGACCTCTACGACGAGGTCAGCCGCCGCTTCGCCGACGAGGTGGTCAAGGGCACCGAGAGGCAGTTCGTCGCCGACAAGCTGGAGGAGCGCAACGCGCGGCACCGGCGGATGGGCGACAGCCGCTACGTCGTCGAGCCCAACGTCAAGGACGGAAAGGGCGGCCTGCGCGACCTGCAGACGCTCTACTGGATCGGGAAATACATTCACAAGGTGCGCGTGGCCGCCGACCTCGTCGACGTCGGGCTGTTCACCCAGGCAGAGTACCGCAGCTTCCGCCGCGCCGAGGGATTCATGCTCGCCGTTCGCTGCCACTTGCACACCATCACCGGGCGCGCCGAGGACCGGCTCACCTTCGACCTCCAGCGCGCGGTGGCCGCGCGGATGAACTTCGCCGACCGCCCCGGCAAGAGCGCGGTCGAGCGGTTCATGCAATTCTATTTCCTGCAGGCCAAGCGCGTCGGCTCGCTGACCGGCGTATTCCTCGCCCACATCGACGAGCAGTTCGCGAAGACCCGCGTGCGCAGGGGCCTGCTTGCCGGGTTCACCCCGCGTGCCCGCGAGCTCAAGGGTTACAAGGTCTTCGGCGGACGGATCGCCAGCCCCGGCGACGACTGGTTCCGGAACGACCCGGCGCGGCTGATCGAGGTGTTCCAGCTGGCCGAGGCCCACGGCCTCGAGATCCACCCCGAAACGATGCGACAGGCGGCACGCGATTCGGGGCTGATCCGGCGCGAGGTGCGTCACGACCCGCGCGCCAACGCGCTGTTCCTCGAGCTTCTGGCAGGGCGCAACGATCCCGAAACCGTGCTGCGCTGGATGAACGAGACCGGCGTTTTCGGCCGCTTCGTCCCCGACTTCGGGCGGGTCAACGCGCAGATGCAGTTCGACATGTACCACCACTACACGGTCGACGAGCACACCATCCGCGCGATCGGCCTCCTGAGCCGGATCGAGAAGGGCGAGCTCACCGCCGACCACCCGCGCGCGAGCCGGCTGATCCACGAGATCGCGAGCCGGCGGGCGATCTACGTCGCGGTGCTGCTGCACGACATCGCCAAGGGCCGGGGGGGCGACCACTCGGTGCTCGGCGGCGAAGTGGCCGAGGAACTGTGCCCGCGCTTCGGCCTCGACGACGGCGAGACCGCGCTCGTCGCCTGGCTGGTACGCGCGCACCTGCTGATGAGCGCGACGGCGTTCAAGCGCGACCTCACCGATCCCAAGACGATCGAGGATTTCGTCAGCCAGGTGCAGAGCGTCGAGCGGCTGCGGAACCTGATGATACTCACCGCGGTCGACATCCGCGCGGTTGGCCCCGGCACCTGGAACAGCTGGAAGGGGCAGCTGCTCGGCGAGTTGAGCGACCAGGCGATGGAACGGCTGCGGCTCGGCCACATGAAGCACGGGCGCAAGGAACGGGTCGCCGCGAAGAAGGAGGCCGTGACCGAGCTGCTCGGCGACAAGAAGGGGTTGCTGCGGCTCTACGCCGACCGTTTCGACGACGCCTACTGGATCGCCGAGCCGGAAGACATCATCGCGCTCAACATCGAGCACTACGGCGCGGCGCACGAGGAACAGGACAACCTCTCTGTCCACTGCGAGGTCTACCCGTCGCGCGGTGCGACGCTGGTGACGGTCATCGCCGCCGACCATCCGGGCCTGTTCTACCGCATAGCCGGCGGGATCCACCTCGCGGGCGCGAACATCATCGACGCGCGCATCCATACCACGCGCACCGGGTGGGCGGTCGACAACTTCCTCGTCCAGGACCCGCTCGGGCTGCCCTTCAGCGAGGAAGCCCAGCTGAGGCGACTCGAGGTGTCGATCGCCGATGCACTGGCCAACCGCCGGGCACTCGTGCCCGAACTCGCCAAGCGCCCGCTGCCGCACAGCCGTGCAAAGGCGTTCGACGTCAGCCCGGTCGTCACCTTCGACAACCAGGCCTCGGGCCGCTTCACGGTGATCGAGGTCAACGCGCGCGACCGCGCGGCGCTGCTGAACCGCCTTGCCCGCGCGCTGTTCGAAAGCCGGCTGGTGGTGCACTCGGCGCACATCACCAACTACGGCGAGCGCGCCGCGGACACGTTCTACGTCACCGACCTGACGGGCGGAAAGGTGACCGGCGCGGCGCGCCTGAAGGCGATCGAGGAAACCCTGCTCGCCGCGTCGAGCGACGAGCGTCAGGCCGAACTCGAAAACGCCTGATCAGCGGGCGCTGGCGAGCTGCCGGGCCTGCGCGGCGCCGAAGATGCGGCGGCCGGCGGCAATGTCAGCCTCGGTCGCGCTGGCGGCATCGACCTCGCTCAGCCCGCGGGCCACGTGCAGCCGCACGCCGCTGACCCGATACGCGCTCTCCTGCGCGAGGCAGCGATCGTCGAGCACGACGGCCCCGCCGGCGGTCGCTGCCGAGGCCAGGCAGGCATTGAAGCTTCTCGCCGCGCGCGAGAACGCGCGTTCGGCTTCGGCATCGTCCTGTGCGACGGCAGGGGCCGAGGCGGCGAGGACGGCGGTTGCTACTCCGAAAAGGGCAAAGCGATTCATGGCGCACTCCTTGTCTGGAGCGCGCATCATGCAGGGCCGGCGTTAACACCGGACCGCCACGCGTCCCTAACGGGCTGTTAGGTGTTGCGGGTCCCGAACAGCGCGCTGCCGACCCGCACGTGCGTCGCGCCGAGCATCACGGCGGTTTCGAAATCGCCGCTCATGCCCATGCTCAGGCCGGCCAGCCCGTTGTCGCGGGCCAGCTTGTCGAGCAGCGCGAAGAAGGGCGCGGGCTCGATGTCGGCCGGCGGAACGCACATGAGCCCGATCACCGGAATGTCGGCCCCCCTCGCCGCTTCGAGCAGCCCCGGCAGGTCGCTCACCGCGCAGCCGCCCTTCTGCGGTTCCTCGCCGACGTCGACCTGGACGAAGCAGGGCACCCGCCTGCCGGTCCTGTCGAACGCCTTGGCGAGCGCCGTGACCAGGCTCGGCCGGTCGAGCGAATGGATGCAGTCGAACAGTTCGGCCGCGTCCTGGGCCTTGTTCGACTGCAGGCTGCCGACAAGGTGCAGTTCCACGCCGGGCCAGGCCGCGCGCAGCGCCGGCCACTTGGCCTGCGCCTCCTGCACCCGGTTCTCGCCGAACACGCGGTGCCCGGCTGCGAGCAAAGGCTCGATCGCCTCGGCGCCGTGAGTCTTGCTGATTGCGACGAGGGTGATTTCATCGGGCTCACGCCGCGCGATCCGGCAGGCGCGGGCAATGCGGTCGTGGATTTCGCTCAGGGCTAACGCTGCATTCATGACGGCTGTGCGCTATAGCGAGGTCATGGCCTATAGCCAGTCACTCCCGGACCTGTGGCTCCTGTCGGATGCCCGCAACGACGAATTGCTGCCCCGCGCGCTGCGCGCGCTGCCGCCCGGTTCCGCGTTCGTCTACCGCCACTACCATCTTGATCCCCGTGCGCGCCGCGCCCGCTGGGACGAGCTTCTTCCGCTGGTGGCCGAGGGTGGCCACCTGGCCGTTCTGTCGGGCAGCGACGACGAGGCGCGCGCCTGGGGGGCCGCCGCGTCCTATGGCCCGCCCGAGGCGATCGGCGAGGCGCCCGAACTGCTGCGCATCGCCGCGGTCCACGACGGTCACGAGATTGCCCACGCCAACGCGGCCGGGGCCGACGCGGCGATGCTGTCACCGGTGTTCGAAACGCGCACCCATCCCAAGGCCGTGCCGCTGGGAGCGGAAAAGTTCCACGCGCTCGCCGCGCTGGCCGAGATGCCGGTGATTGCGCTCGGCGGCATGACTTTCGACCGTGCGAAGGAACTGGGCTGGACGCGCTGGGCGGCGATCGACGGACTGGCGCTCAAACAGGACTCCTGACGCGAGGATTCTTGACGGGCGAGTCCCCGGCCTGCGATAACGCGCGCCGGACGAGGGTTCCGGTGGAGGCAAAGCGTTCACGGGCGCCCGCATCAGGGGAAGCAGCGATGGCATCACGCGCGATGAGCCGCCCGGGCGGCAGGGCGCCGGCGACAGATTGGCGCGCCGCGCTGCGCCGTTCGCTGCGCCGCGCGGGCCAGATCGCCGGGGCGGCAGGGCTCTTCGGCGCGATGCTGTTCCTTGGCCTCGCCCTCGCCAGCTACACCCAGACCGACCCGAGCGCCTCGACCGCGGCGGCGGGCGACGACGTGCGCAACTGGATGGGACCAATGGGCGCGTGGGTGGCCGAACGGGTGTTCTTCCTGTTCGGCGTGACCGGGGTGTTGCTGCTGCCCCTGCTCTACGTTTCGGCGCGCAAGCTGTGGCGCGAGGTCGAGGAAGATGACGCGGGCGAGCGCACGCGGTGGTGGCGCCCGCTTGGCCTGCTGCTCTTTTCGATGGCGCTGCTGGGCACCGTGCTCGCGCTCATCTTCGAGCGGCCGGGCGGCTCGCTGCCCGCATCGATGGGCGGCATCGCCGGCCTGCTCGGCGCGGGCGCGATCGAGGCGGTCGCGGCGCGGCTGGGCGAGAGCGCGAGCGGCTGGGCCACCCTCGCCGCCGCGCTGGCGGCGTTCGCCGGCGGCGTGGTGGGCGTGACCCGGGTCTTCGCGCTCGACTGGGTCCAGCTGCTGACGCTGCCACGCTTCCTGAAGCGCGCGCCCGGCTTGCCGCCGCAGCTCGCCGAACTCGACATTCCGTTCGTCGCCAAGCCGCGCGCGAAGCGCCAGCGCGAGAGCGCCGAGGCCCAACCGCCGCAGTTCGCGGAACGCCGCGCGCCCGAGATCGCCGATCCCGCCGCCGCACCCCGCGCGGCCCGGCCCACCGGCAAGAAGGCCCAGACCGACCTCTTCGCCAACTACCAGCTGCCGAGCCTCGACCTGCTCGAGGAACCGCCGGTCCACGCTGCGCCCAAGCTCGACAAGCTCGCGCTCGAGCGCAACGCCCGGCTGCTCGAAACGGTACTCGACGACTTCAACGTCAAGGGCGAGATCACCGCGGTGCGCACCGGCCCGGTGGTCACCATGTACGAGCTGGAGCCCGCCCCCGGCATCAAGGCGAGCCGAGTCATCGGCCTGGCCGAGGACATCGCCCGCAACATGAGCGCAATCAGCGCGCGCGTCTCCTCGATCCCGGGCAAGACGGTCATGGGCATCGAGCTGCCCAACGCCGACCGCCAGATGGTCGCGCTCAAGGAACTGGCCGCGTGCGACGCGTTCGTGAACGCACGTGGCAGCCTGCCGATCATCCTCGGCAAGGACATCGCCGGCGAACCGATCGTCGCCGACCTTGCCGCGATGCCGCACCTGCTGGTCGCCGGCACCACCGGCTCGGGCAAGTCGGTCGGCCTCAACTGCATCCTGCTGTCCCTGCTCTACAAGTTCACTCCTGACGAGTGCCGCCTGATCCTGATCGATCCCAAGGTGCTCGAGCTCAAGAGCTACGACGACATCCCGCATCTCCTTTCGCCGGTGGTCACCGAGCCGTCGAAATCGGTCCGCGCGCTGAAATGGGCGGTCGAGGAGATGGAGCGCCGCTACCGCATGATGAGCAGCATCGGGGCGCGCAACATCGCCGGCTTCAACGAGCGCGTGCGCACTGCGATTGCCAAGGGCAAGCCATTGGGGCGCCGGGTGCAGACCGGGTTCGACCCCGACACCGGCGAGGAGATCTTCGAGGAAGAGCAGCTCGACTACGCAGCCCTGCCGCAGATCGTCCTGATCGTCGACGAACTCGCCGACCTCATGGTCACCGTCGGCAAGGAGATCGAGGTGCTGATCCAGCGCCTCTCGCAGAAGAGCCGCGCGGCGGGCATCCACCTGATCATGGCCACCCAGCGCCCGTCTGTCGACGTCATCACCGGCGTTATCAAGGCGAACCTGCCGACACGCATCAGCTTCAACGTGACGAGCCGGATCGACAGCCGCACGATCCTGGGCGAGCAGGGCGCCGAGCAGCTGCTGGGCAAGGGCGACATGCTCTACAAGCCCAGCACGGGCGCGCTGGTGCGCGTCCACGGGCCGTTCGTGTCCGACGAGGAAGTCGAACAGGTCGCCGAGCACTGGCGCGGCCAGGGCAAGCCCGACTACGTCGACGCGGTGACCGAGGAGCCGGAGGACGGCTTCGGCTTCAGTTTCGACGACGACCTCACCGCGAGCGACAACCCCGAGGAGCGCAAGTACCGCCAGGCCTGCCAGATCGTATTCGAGCACCAGAAGGCGAGCGGATCGTGGCTCCAGCGCCAGATGGGCGTCGGCTACAACACCGCCGCCAAGTGGATCGAGCGGATGGAGGAAGACGGGTTGGTCGGCCCGGCAAACCATGTCGGCCGGCGCGACATCTACCGTGACAAGGACGGCAATCCGCTGTGAACGAATGAGGCCGGTACCGCGAGCGCGACCAGTCGCAAGACGCAGTTGTTACGCAGTTGCAACACAAATGCTCAATTCGATTCGAGTCAATAAGGCATTGTTGCACTCGAACTGCGGTGATGCGTAACTTCCTGTCATTGGACAGGGGAGTTCCGATCAATGACCGACCATCGCTCTAGACTGCTCGCCGGGGCCGCCGCCATCGTGCTTTCCGGCTTCGCCGCGCAACCCGCTTTCGCCCAGGATGCCCTGGATGCCGCGCAGGCCGAACAGGCACCCGATGCCAGCACGATCGTGGTCATCGGCACCCGCCGGACCGACCGCACGGTTACCGATTCCCCCTCGCCGGTCGACGTCATCGGCTCCGAGGAACTCGTGGGCCAGGCGACGGCCAACGTGATGGACGCGGTGCGCAACGTCGTGCCGTCGTTCTTCGTCGGCCAGAACACCATTTCCGACGCGTCGACCTTCGTCCGCTCGCCGTCGCTGCGCGGCCTTCCGGGCGACGAGACGCTCGTGATGATCAACGGCAAGCGGTTCAACCGCTCGTCGCTGGTGCAGGTCTACGCGGGTGGCGACACCGCCTTGTCGTTCGGCTCGCAGGCGCCGGACATCTCCTCGATCCCGTCGATGGCCATCGGCAACCTGCAGGTGCTGCGCGAAGGCGCGACCGCGCAGTACGGATCGGACGCCATCGCGGGCGTGTTCAACTTCGGCCTCAAGAACCAGCCCGGCCTCGAAATGCAGGCCAAGTACGGCCAGTATTACGAGGGTGACGGCGAAAGCTGGCAGCTGGCCGGATACGGCGGCGTTGCCATTGGCGATACCGGCTACCTCAGCGTGACCGCCGAGTACACCGACGACAAGGGCACCAGCCGCGGCGCGCAGCGCCCGTCGGCGGTCTATTTCACGCAGACCTTCCCGACACTTGCCACGCAGCTGCCCAACTATCCGGGCCCGGTGCAGATCTGGGGCTCCTCGCCCCGCCATGCCTTCAAGGCGGTGGTCAACGCCGGCTTCGACGTGTCGGACGCGGTCCAGTGGTACGCTTTCGGCAACTACGGCGACAGCCATGCCGACCAGAGCTTCAACTATCGCGAGTTCGCGGCGTGGAGCGCTGAACGGTTCAACGGCACCTCGACCTCGGTCGGTGGCGGCAATGCCAACTCGGCCTTCGCCCACCCGGTCTATCTGACCCCGTGTCCGGCCAACAACGCGACCTGCCCGGCAGGCGCGTTCGTCAAGGACACCAACGTCTACAACTTCACCTCGCTCTATCCGGCGGGCTTCACCCCGCGCTTCGTCGGCGACAGCCAGGAACTGTTCGGGTCGACCGGGGTGAAGGGAGAAAACGGCCCGTTCGCGTGGGACGTTTCGGCCACCTACGGCCGCCACACGCTCGACCTGTCGATGTATAACTCGCTCAGCCCGAGCTATGGTCCGCAGAGCCAGACCTCGTTCGAGTTCGGCCGGCTGATCCAGCGCGAACTCAACTTCAACCTCGACACGACGTACGAGATCGACGCCGGCATGGCGAGCCCACTGACCCTGTCGGGCGGCCTCGAATGGCGCCGCGAGACGTACGAGGCGACACCGGGCGACACGCAGTCCTATGGCGTTGGTCCCTTTGCCCTCCAGCGGCTCTACGTGCAGACCGCGCCGGGCGTGTACGCCTTCGACAGCACGGTGACGATGTCGCCGGGCGCCAGCGGCTATGCGGGCACCAACCCGGTCGCGGCGGGATCGTTCTCGCAGAGGAGCTGGGCCGGATACGTCGGCCTCGAAGGCGACATCACACCCGAGCTCAGCTTCGGCGTCGCCGGCCGCTACGAGCACTACAACACCTTCGGCAGCGCGACGGTGGGCAAGGTCAACGCGATCTACCACATCAGCCCCGCGTTCGCGGTCCGCGGCACGGTCGGCACCGGCTTCCACGCGCCTTCGCCGGGGCAAAGCAACGTGCAGATCCTGACCACCTCGTTCGTCCAGGGCAACGCGGTCCAGGTCGGCACCTACCCGGTCGGCAGCGCGATCGCGCAGTACTACGGCGCCAAGCCGCTGACTCCGGAGGAATCGACCAACTTCGGGTTCGGCTTCGTCATCGATCCAGGCAGCGACCTCAACCTGACCATCGACGCCTACAGCATCAAGGTCCGCAACCGCATCGGCATTTCGCAGAGCTTCACCGTCTCCCAGGCCGACATCAACGCCCAGCCGTCGCTGCTCGCGGTCGGCGTCGGCGGGCGCGTGCAGTACTTCACCAACGGCTTCGACACCCGCACGCAGGGCGTCGACGTGGTGGGCACCTATCGCACCCAGCTGGCCGGCGGACCGCTCAACCTGACGCTCGCCTACAACTACAACAAGAGCAAGGTGACCGACTTCGACCCGGGCGTGATCGGGCCGACCCAGCTGATCGATATCCAGTACCTGGCGCCCAACCACCGCGCCACGCTGTCGGCCAACTGGCAACTCGGCGACTTCGCGCTCAATCTCCGCGAAAGCTATTACGGGGAATGGCGCGACGCGAACGACTATCCGATCCGCGCGGGCAATGTGAGCACCGGCGCCATCATCGACGGACAGCACTTCGGCGCGAAGTTCACCACCGACATCGAGCTGAGCTACACGCTGATGGATCACTACACGCTGTCGGTCGGCGCCAACAACCTGTTCGACGAGTACCCGGACAAGATCATCGCGACCGTCAACAACCCGATCTACACTTCGACCGGCAGCATCTCCAACGGGTCGGTCTACCCGCGTCCGGGCGGTCCGTTCGGGATCAACGGCGGGTTCTGGTACGTGAAGCTCGGCGTGAAGTACTGATCGTTTCGCTTCGCGCGAGACGCGCAAAGGAAAGGGCCCCGCCGGTTCGCGCCGGCGGGGCCCTTTCTGTTTCTAGCGGCGAAGCGCGGGGCTTACTTGAGCCCTTCGCCGGTCATGACCGTACCCTCGGCGATGGTCTTTGCGCTCGCGGCGCGGACGTCGTCGGGCGCGGCGACGAAGCCGATCTTCGCCAGCGGGCCGTCCTTGCTCCAGACCTTCGGCCACATGGCGAGGAACTCGCCGAGGCCCGGGATCACGCCCACGTGCGCCTTCTTCACGTAAAGGTAGAGCGGGCGCGCGCCGGGATAGCTGAAGTTCGAGATGTTCTCGTAGGTCGCCTCGACCCCGTTCATCGGCTGGTCCTGCAGCTTGTCGGCGTTCTCCTCGAGGTAGGAGTAGCCGAAGATGCCCACGGCCTTCGGGTTGCCCTCGATCTTCTGGACGATCAGGTTGTCCTGCTCGCCCTGGTCGACGTAGGCGCCGTCGGCGCGCACTTCGGTGCAGAGCTGCTCGAACTTGTCCTTGTCGCTGTCCTTCATCGCCTTCATCGACGGGTCGCTCTCGCAGCCCTTGGTCAGGATCAGTTCCTTGAGCGCGTCGCGCGTGCCCGAGGTCGACGGCGGGCCGTATACGAGGATCGGCGCGTCGGGCAGCGAGGGATCGACGTCCTTCCAGGTCTTGGCGGTCTGGTCCTTGCCGAACGGCTTGGCGGCGAGCGCCTTGTAGACGATCTCGGGGGTCAGCGGCAGCGTGATGCCGCCCTTGGCCGAGGCGAAGGCGATGCCGTCGAGGCCGACCTGGATCTCCTGTATCTCGGTGACGCCGTTCTTCTGGCAGTCCTCGAACTCGCTCGCCTTCATCCGGCGCGAGGCGTTGGCGATATCGGGGTGCTGCGCGCCGACGCCGGCGCAGAACAGCTTCATGCCCCCGCCCGTGCCGGTCGATTCGATCAGCGGGCTCTTCATGCCGGGGTTCGCGGCGACGAATTCCTCGGCGACCTTCTTGGCGAACGGATAGACGGTCGACGAGCCGACCGCGCGGATCGAATCGCGGCTGGCCGAGGCCCCGCCGCCGCTGCCGCCGCACGCGGCGAGCGCAAGGCTCGAAATCGTGGCAATGGCGATGGTCTTGAACTTGGTCATGTCAGGTATTGCCCTCAGGTTAGGTCATGCGCGCCCGCTATCGGCGCGATGTGACACGTGAATGACGGTATTGTTGCCTTATCAGAAATCGATCTGGGCCCGAACGCCGAAGGCGTCGACCCCGTACGAACGGTCCCCTCCGGCGGCGGGGTAGATCGCGTTGTCGTACTCCATCCGTCCGTAGTTGAGGAGGAAACGGGTGTAGTCCGTCGGGGTCCAGATCAGCGAGGCCTGGTAGCCGGCCTGCTTCCCACCGACGATCCCGGCATCGACGAGGTCGAGCCAGTCGTAGCGCAGGTTGACCTGCACCGCACCGAGCCCGCCCTTGTTCACCGGGTTCTTCGGCTTCACGCGGTCAAAGGTCCCGCCCTTGTAGCCGCGCGTGTCGCCGCCGGTGAGGAAATAGCCGACTTCGGCGTACCCGCCCGAGAAGGTCGGATCGCTGAGCGCGCCGGGCCGGTTCAGGTGCTGCCAGTACTGTTCCGCCGCCGCGTGCAGCGGGCCGGAGATCACCGCGGCCTCAAGGCCGTAACCCGTCTCGCTCGAAGCGCCGAGTGTGCCGGTATCGATGAACCGCTGCGAGGTGAAGTGGACCAACGGCCGCTGGCGGTAGCGCACCGTGCTGCCGTCCTGGAGGTCGGCGTAGTGGATCGACCCGCCGAGGTGGAGCTGGGTGCTGCCGCTCTTGGGCATGAAGACGATGCGCCCGTCGGCGCCGCCGTTCTTGTTGCTCAGCGCGTCGATGTTGTCGCTGAACAGGCCCGCCTGCGCCAGGACCGGACCCTTGGCATACTGGACCGACGCGCCGACCCGGCGCTCGAAGCCGAACGCGTCGGTGAACGCAGCGCGTTCGATCATCGAGGTGAATCGGCTGCTGGTCAGTTCTTCCAGGCTCTGGAAATTGTTGTGCTGGCCGATCGAGATCGTCGCCGGGCCGTCCTTGTAGGTCAGGATCGCGTCAGTCACTTCGACCGAATCGGCCACATCGACCTCGAACTTGTAGCCGAATCCGCCGGGCATCGTGCCTTCGACGCCGAGCCGGGCGCGACGGGCCTCGTTGCCGAACCCGTCGGGGCGACCGGTCGAATCGGGCGCGTTGACGAAGCCGACGTCGTATTGCAGCCGCCCGCGCGGCTTGAAGCTCCAGCCGTCCTTGCCCTCGATCTCGGGCGCGCCCTTCCAGGCGATCTTGGTGGCCGGCTCGGCCTTGGCGGCCTCGGTCGCGGCTGCCGCGCTCGCGGTCGCTGCACCAGCCGCAGTCGTCGCCGCCTGCGCCTCGGCCCTGGCGGCGTCGAGCTGCGCCTGGAGCGTATCGATCCGGCTGGCCATGGCCGCCATCTGCGCGCGCATCTGCGCCAGTTCCTGCGCGACGGCGGCGTCGTCCTGCGCGGCGGCGGGCATCGCCCAACCGGCCGAGATCGCGATCGCCAGCGCCGAGATCGTCCGTTTCGTACGTGTCACTTCGATTACCCTCGTGAAGCCTGCGTTACTCTTGCAAGGCGCCCCTATGCGGCTTGTGTGACAGCTGTGTGACGGGTTTGCCGGCGGACGGCCGGGCTACCATTGCATGTAGGCGCTTGCCCGCAACTGGTTGCAACTGTAACGGCACCGGCCGAAGGAGTGCCCCCATGCGCATCGGCTGTCCCAAGGAAATCAAGAACCACGAGTACCGGGTCGGTCTGACCCCCGAGAGCGTCCGTGAGCTGACCGCGCACGGGCACGAAGTGTGGGTCGAGACCGGGGCCGGCATGGGCATCGGCGCGACCGATATCGACTACCAGGCGTGCGGCGCGAAGATCCAGCCCGACGCCAAGGCCGTGTTCGACGGCTGCGAAATGATCGTGAAGGTCAAGGAACCGCAGGCGGTCGAGCGCGCGATGCTGCGCGAGGGACAGGTGCTCTATACCTACCTCCACCTCGCTCCCGATCCCGAGCAGACCGCCGACCTCGTCAGGTCGGGCGTCACCGCCATCGCCTACGAAACGGTGACCGGCCCCGGCGGTTCGCTGCCGCTGCTCAAGCCGATGAGCCAGGTGGCCGGCCGGATGAGCATCCAGGCCGGCGCCACCGCGCTGGAAAAGGCGCACGGCGGACGCGGGGTGCTGCTCGGCGGGGTGCCGGGCGTGCTGCCGGGCCGGGTGATGGTGATCGGCGGCGGCGTGGTCGGCTTCAACGCGGCGCAGATGGCGGTCGGCCTCGGTGCCGACGTGACCATCCTCGACCGGGACCCGGAAGTGCTGGAGAAGCTCGGCATCTATTTCGAGAGCCGCGCGAAGACGCGTTTCTCCAACAAGGCCAACATCGAGCAGATGATCTGCGAGGCCGAGCTGGTGATCGGGGCGGTGCTGATCCCCGGCGCGGCTGCACCCAAGCTCGTGACCCGTGACATGCTCAAGTGCATGAAGCCCGGCGCGGTGCTGGTCGACGTCGCGATCGACCAGGGCGGCTGCTTCGAGACGAGCCGGGCGACGACCCATGCCGATCCCACCTACGTGATCGACGACGTGGTCCACTACTGCGTCGCCAACATGCCCGGCGCGGTCGCCCGCACGAGCACCTATGCGCTCAACAACGTGACCTTGCCGCACGCGCTGCGGATCGCCGAAATGGGCTGGAAGGCGGCGCTGCGCGCCAATCCGCACCTCGCCGAAGGGCTGAACGTTCACGCGGGGAAGGTGACCTACAAGGCGGTCGCCGACGAGCTGGGTTACGAATACCTGCCGGTCGCCGAGGCGATCGCCTGAGCGGCCGTCAGTCGGGCTTCCAGCCGATCTCGACGTAGCGGGCGGACTTGGGAATGTCGGTCACCGCCTCGTTGATGGTCACCGTCTCGCCGGGCGCGAGCTCGGGCTTGGGCGAGGCGATTTCCCAGGTGTAGACGATCCGGTCGCGCGCATCGCTGAGCACGATCAGGATCGAGGGCACCTTGCGCGTCTCGCGCCCGACGTTCTTCACCGTCCCGCTGGCGCCGAAGTATTCGGTGCCGTTGGGCAGGGTCCGGCGCTCCTGCTGGTCACGCGGGAAATCGAGCACGAGGTCGGGCTGCTCGATCGCGAAAGTCGGGCGGCTGATCGGCACCCAGTCGGGCAGTCCCCAGTAGCTGACCGCGGCGACCGTGCCGAGCGCGAGCGCCGCGAACAGCGCCGCCGCGATCGTCCACACCTTGACCATGTTGCGGCGCGGGCGGAACGGCGGCTCGTAATCGAAGGCCGAGACTTCCTCGCCGTAATCCTCCTCCTCGGGAATGGGGGCAGGCTCCGCCTCCACCACCGTCGGCGCGGCGGGACCGGCGGATTCCGCCCGTTCGGGCTGCGCCGCATCGGAGACAGTGCCCGCTGAAGCGGGCGGGGGCGGAGCAGCCTCGGGCGCGGGCGCAGGTTCCTGCCGTGGTCCCGGGTCGGAACGCGGCGGCGGGGGCGGGACCGGCGGTGAAACCGGGATGGTCGCCTCCGCGGCCGGTGAGGGTGCGGGTGCGGGTGCTGCTGCTGGTGCTGGTGCCGGCCCTGGTGCGGCAAGTTCGAGTTCCGGGCCATCCTGGAACCAGCTGTGGCGGCACTTCGCGCAGCGCACGGTTCTGCCTTCTGCGCCTATGGCGCTGTCCGGCACGACGTAGCGCGTCGCGCAGGCGGGGCAGGCGATGATCATTGCGGGCGAGAATCTGGCTCATGCCGGGATACGGCACAAGAGTCGCAGCGGGCAAGTTGCGCCGCAGATGGCTTTTTTCCACACCGAAGCGCGGCTATAGCCCCCGCGGCGATGCGCAACCTTCCCTTCCTCCCCGGACGTTCGCGCCCGCAACCGCGGCCGCAGCCGTGAGCGGCGTTCCAGGCGGCGCGGCGGGCGACATCGTCACGTTCGACAACGTGGGCCTCCGATACGGCGCCGACCGCGAGGTCTTGAGCGACGTTTCGTTCACGCTGCACCCGGGCGGATTCTACTTCCTCACCGGGGCGAGCGGGGCGGGCAAGACCTCGATGCTCAAGCTGCTCTACCTTGCCCAGCGCCCCTCGCGCGGGGCGATCCGGATGTTCGGCACGGACGTGATCACGCTGCCCCGCGAACGCCTGCCGCGCTTCCGCCGGCGGCTGGGCGTCGTGTTCCAGGATTTCCGCCTGGTCCCCCACCTGTCGGCGTTCGACAACGTGGCGCTGCCCCTGCGGGTGTCCGGCGTGCGCGAAGGCGAGCTGCGCCAGCCGGTGACCGACATGCTCGAATGGGTCGGCCTCTCCGAACGGCTCGACGCCCGGCCCGCGACGCTTTCCGGCGGCGAGCAGCAGCGCGTCGCCATCGCCCGCGCCGTCATCGGCCGCCCCGACATGCTCGTCGCGGACGAACCCACCGGCAACGTCGATCCCGACATGGCGCTGAAGCTCCTTCGCCTGTTCGAGGCGCTCAACCGGCTCGGCACTACGGTCGTCGTCGCGACGCACGACGTCCACCTGCTGCGCAAGGTGCCCGATTCGCTGATCATGCGGCTCGACAAGGGGCGCCTGAGCGATCCGACAGGCGCCTTGCGCTTCCCGCCCCGGCGGGCGCAACGGCCGATCGAAGACGGCGACTTCGCATGAAGAAACCACCGGTTCTCGCCCACGCCGTCGCCCGCAGCCTGGTGCCGTTCCGCGGCAGCCGCGCAGCCCAACTGGTGCCGCACGCCCGCCTCGCCGGGCCGATGCCGTGGGTGATTGCGATCATGGTCGCGCTGACGACGATCGCGGCGGCTGGCGGGCTCGCGCTGAGCAACCTTGCCGAAACCGCTCGCGGCGAGCTGTCAGGCGCGGCGACGGTGCAGATCGTCGAGCCCCTGAAATCCGAGCGCGACCGCCAGGCGCGCGCGGCCGAGGCGGCGCTCGCGCGGCTGCCCGAGGTGTCGAGCATCCGGGTCGTTCCCGACCGCGAACTCGACGCTCTGCTCGAGCCGTGGCTCGGGTCGGAAGGCGAGGGCACCGACGCCGTGCCGGTTCCCGCGCTGATCGACGTCGAGCTTCGCGGCCCGGCGAACGACGCGCGGCTGGCCGCGATTCGCGGCGCCCTTGCCGGGCCGGCGCCGGCGGCGCGGGTCGATGCGCAGTCGGCGTGGCTGGCCCCCGTCTTTGCCGCGATCCGTTCGCTCCAGTTTCTCGCGCTCGCGCTGGTCGTGCTGCTCGCGTTCACCAGTTCGGCGGCGGTGCTGCTGGCGGCGCGCAGTGCGCTGGGCGGCAATCGCGGGACGATCGAGATCGTCCACCTGCTGGGCGGGACCGACGCGCAGATCGCGCGGATCTTCCAGCGTTCGGTCGCGTTCGACGCGGCAGCGGGCGGGGTGGTGGGCCTCGCGCTGGGCATGGCGGCGATATTCGTGCTCGGACGGCAGTTCTCCGCGCTCGACTCGGGCATGGTGGCGGGCGGCGGGCTCGGCCCGGTCGACTGGCTGCTGATTGCGACAATCCCGCTCGCCGGGGTCGGCATCGCCATGCTGACCGCCCGGCTAACCGTGCTCGGCGCCCTGAGGAAAATGTTGTGATCGCCCGTTTTGCCGCCTTCGTCGTGATCCTCTACGCGTTCGGTTTCCTGTGGTTCGCCGCCGCGCTGCCACAGCCCGCGGGGGACGCGAAGACCGACGCCATCGTGGTGCCCACCGGCGGGCCCGGAAGGATCGACCGCGGGCTCGAGCTTCTTGCGCGCAGGCAGGCGCGCGAATTGCTCGTCACCGGAGTCGACCGCGAGGTGAAGCCCGCCGAATTCGCCGCCCAGTACAAGGTTTCGGCCAGGACGATGGCCTGCTGCGTCACGCTCGGCTTTGCGGCGGTCGACACCCGCAGCAACGCCGCCGAGACCGCGGCCTGGGTCCGCCACCACAAGGTCCAATCGATCCGCCTGGTGACCACCGACTGGCACATGCGCCGCGCCGCGGGCGAACTCGACACTACCCTCCCCGACGACGTCAAGGTCGTGCGGGACGCGGTCCGCTCGCGGCCCCGGCTCGGCATCCTGTTTCTCGAGTACAACAAGCTGATCGCCTCGGTAATCGTCCGGATGCTGCCGGACTGATCGCATGGCCGTGCTGCGCAGCCTCGTCTTCTATCCGGTGTTCTACCTGGGTTCGCTCTGGTACACCTCGCTGTCGCTCGTCGTGCTGCCGTTCGACACGCCGCGCTTTCGCCGCGTCGTGCGCGGCTGGGCGCGGTTCCAGCGATGGTGCGTCACCCGCATCCTCGGCATCGATATCCGCGAAGAAGGCGAGCGGCCGGACTACCCGGCGCTCTACGCGATCAAGCACGAGAGCTTCTTCGAGGCGATCGACCTGCCCGCGCTGCTCGACACCCCGGCGGTGTTCGCCAAGGAGGAGCTGTTCCGAATCCCGCTGTGGGGGGCCTCGGCACGCGCCTATGGCATCGTGCCTGTCGAGCGCAACCAGGGCGCCCGCGCGCTGCGGGCGATGCTGGCGGCGGCGAGGTTCCACGCCGAGGCCGGCCGCCCGCTCGCAATCTTCCCCGAAGGGACCCGCGTGCCGCACGGCACCCGGCCACCGCTGCAGGCGGGCTTTGCCGGGCTCTACAAGCTGCTCGGGCTGCCTGTGGTGCCGGTCGCGGTGGACAGCGGACCGCTCTATCACCGTGCGATCAAGCGCCGCGGGACGATCACCTACCGGTTCGGCGAACCCGTACCCCCGGGCCTGCCCCGCGCCGAGGCCGAGGCGCGGGTCCACGCCGCGATGAACGCGCTCAACCGCCCACTCTCGCCCTAGTCCTCGTGGTCGCTGCGGCCGAAATCGGGCCGCGCGTCGTCCTGGCCCTGCTCCACGATCGAGCGGCGAATGTCGCGCGTGCGGGTGAACAGGTCGTGCAGCGCCGCGCCGTCGCCGCGCCGGATCGCGCGCTGGAGCGCCGTCAGGTCCTCGGTGAACCGGCCGAGCATCTCCAGCACCGCATCGCGATTGGTCAGGAAGACGTCGCGCCACATGACCGGGTCGCTCGCCGCGATCCGGGTGAAATCGCGAAAACCCCCGGCCGAATACTTGATCACTTCGCTGCGGGTCACGTCTTCGAGGTCCGACGCGGTGCCGACGATGGTATAGGCGATGAGGTGCGGGATGTGGCTCGTCACCGCGAGCACGAGGTCGTGGTGCGCCGCGTCCATGATCTCGACGTTGGCCCCGAGCGCCTCCCAGAACGCCGCCAGCCGGGAGACCGCTGCCGGGTCGGCGTCGTCGGGCGGCGTCAGGATGCACCAGCGATGGCGGAACAGGTGCGCGAACCCCGCGTCCGGCCCGCTTCGCTCGGTCCCGGCGACGGGGTGCGCGGGGACCACGATGGCGCCCGGCAGCGCGGCCCGCAGCGCCTCGGTCACCGCGGCCTTGGAGGAGCCGACGTCGCTGACCAGCGCATCCTTGGGCAGGGCGCCGGCGATCGCCGACGCGGCCGCGCCCATCGCGCCGACGGGAACGCAGAAGATGACCAGCTCGGCCTCGGCCACCGCCTCGGCGGCGGTCTCGCAGACGCGGCTCACCAGCCCGCGGATCGCGGCCCGTCGGCGCACCTCAGGGTCGGCGTCGAAGCCGGTCGTCGTGCAGCCGGGCAGGTTTTCGGCGACGGCAAGGCCGACCGACCCTCCGAGGAGCCCTAGCCCGATGACCGCGATGCGCCGGAAGATCATCCGGCGCGCTCGGCCGCCCGGCGGATCGCCGCGGCGACCGCGTCCATGTCCGCGGCGGTGCCCACCGTGATGCGCAGCGCGTGGCCGAGGCCCTGCCCCGGCAGGTGCCGCACCGAGTAGCCGGCCTGAGCGAGCACACCGAGCGCGGCCTCGGCCGTCAGCGCGCCCTCGAACAACACGAGCACGAAATTGCCCTCGCTCGGCAAGGGGCGGATGCCGTGGTTGCCGAGCGCCGCAAGCGCGTCGGTCAGCCGCGCGCGATTGGCCGCGTTCTGCGCGCGGCTGCGCTCGACGAAACCATCGTCGCCGAGCGCCGCGAGTGCCGCGGCCTGCCCCGTGTTGGTCACGTTGAACGGTCCGCGGATACGATTCAGCGCCTCGATCAGGTGCGGCGCGCCCGTCGCCCAGCCGATCCGTTCCCCGGCAAGCCCGTGGATCTTCGAGAACGTGCGCGTGACGAGCACGTTCTCGTGCGCCTCCGCGAGCGCCAACCCGCCGTCGTCCTCGCCCAGGGCGAGGTATTCGGCGTAAGCTTGGTCGAGCACGAACAGCACGTCCTTCGGCAACCCGGCATGGAGCCGCGCGATCTCCTTCGCGGGAAGGTAGCTGCCGGTCGGGTTGTTCGGATTGGCGAGGTAGACCACGCGGGTCCGGTCGGTGATCGCGGCGAGCAAAGCATCGACGTCGCAGCCGTAGTCCGCATCGGCGGTCTCGATCGGGCTTGCCCCGGCGCGGCGCGCGGCGATGTCGTAGACCATGAAGCTGTAGCGGGGGAACAGCACCTCGTCCCCCGGACCCGCGAAAGCGTTCGCGGCGAGTTGCAGCAGTTCGTCCGACCCCGTCCCGCAGACGACGCGCGCCGGATCGATTCCGAACTTCGCGCCGATCGCCTCGCGCAACGCGGTGCTGCCAGGGTCGGGGTAGCGGCACGGCGCCTCGGCACCGGACTTCGCGGCGAGCGCAGCGGGCGAGGTGCCGAACGGGTTCTCGTTCGCCGAAAGCTTGACCAGCGGCTTGCCGTCGGCGCCCGCAGCCTTGCCGGGGACGTAGACGTGGATGCCCTCGATCCAGGGCTTCAGGGTGGGACGCATCGCCATCGCGACAGGCGCATAGCGGCCGCAGCGCCCCTTGCGAACAAAATCCTCCTTGGTGCGCTCGGCATGAGACTTGTTGACAGCGCGCGCCCGTTGCCGCCAAGCCGCGCCGCCATGGCCCCCGCCGCCCCCACCAAGCGCGTGACGCTGTCCGAACCGCTGCCGCTCGACGGCGGGCAGTCGCTGGCGGGCGTCGAGGTCGCCTACGAGACCTATGGCGACCTCGCCGCGGATCGCGGCAACGCGATTCTCGTGTGCCACGCCCTCACCGGTGACCAGTACGTCGCCAGCGACCACCCCGTGACCGGCAAGCCCGGCTGGTGGGAACGGATGGTGGGCCCCGGCAAGCCGATCGACACGAACCGCTTTCACGTGATCTGCGCCAACGTCATCGGCGGCTGCATGGGATCGACCGGCCCGGCGAGCATGGCGCCGGACGGCAAGCCCTGGGCCATGCGGTTTCCCGTGATCACCATCCGCGACATGGTCCGCGCCGAGGTTGCGCTGCTCGACGCGCTGGGCATCGAGCGGCTGCACGCGGTCGTCGGCGGGTCGATGGGCGGGATGCAGGCGCTGAGCCTGGCGGCGAACTTTCCCGAACGCGCCGCCCGCGTGCTCGCGATCGCGACCACTGCCCGCCACTCGGCGCAGAACATCGCCTTCCACGAAGTCGGCCGGCAGGCGGTGATGGCTGATCCCGACTGGCAGGACGGCGACTATTACGGATCGGGCAGGCAGCCGGACAAGGGCCTCAGCGTCGCGCGGATGGCGGCGCACATCACCTACCTCAGCGAAGCTGGCCTCACCGACAAGTTCGGGCGGAACCTGCAGGACCGGGACAGCAAGACCTTCGGCTTCGACGCCGATTTCCAGGTCGAAAGCTACCTGCGCTACCAGGGCAGCGGCTTCACCCAGCGGTTCGACGCCAACAGCTATCTCTACATCACCCGCGCGATGGATTACTTCGATCTCGCGGAGGAGCACGGCGGCAGGCTCGCCGAGGCGTTCGCGGGCAGCAAGGCGCGGTTCTGCCTCGTCAGCTTCGATTCGGACTGGCTCTATCCGACCGCGGAAAGCCGTCACGTGGTTCACGCCCTCAACGCGGCAGGCGCGGCGGTCAGCTTTGTCGAGCTCTCGGCACCGAACGGCCACGACAGCTTCCTGCTCGAACACCCGGCGCTCGACCGCGTGGTCAAAGGCTTCATCGGGTGAGCGGGGCTGCCACGCATCTGCGGCCCGACCTGGCGGTCATAGCCGCGAACGTCGCGCCGGGCACCCGCGTGCTCGACATCGGCTGCGGCGACGGGGCGCTGATGGCGGCGCTCGGCGCGAAGGACTGCGATGCGCGCGGAATGGAAATCGATCCCGCGCTGGTCGAACGCTGCGTCTCGCGCGGGCTGTCGGTGGTGCAGGGCGATGCCGACCGCGACCTCGCCGACTATCCCGACAAGGCGTTCGACTACGCGATCCTCAGCCAGACGCTGCAGACCGCGGCGCGGCCCGACCGGATGCTCGACGAACTGCTGCGGGTGGGGCGGCAGGCGTTCGTCTCGTTTCCCAACTTCGCCCACTGGCGCATGCGCGCGTCGCTGGCGCTGGGCGGACGTATGCCGGTGACCCGCCACCTGCCCGTGAGCTGGTTCGAGACGCAGAACATCCACCACGTCACCGTTCTCGACTTTCGCGAACTGGTGCGCGCGATGGACGTGCGGATCGAGCGCGAGTGGTTCTTTTCCGGCGAGCGGCCCGTCGGCTCTGCGGGTGCGAACTGGCGCGCCGAATATGCCCTGTTTGAGCTCTCCCGATGACCACCGTTACCCGCTTCGCCCCCTCGCCCACGGGATTGCTCCACGTCGGCAACATCCGCACCGCGCTCCACGCCTGGCTGCTCGCGCGCCGGCACGGCGGGCGGTTCCTGCTGCGCATCGACGACACCGACGCCGAGCGCAGCCGCGAGGAATACGTCGAAGCGATCCGCGCGGACCTCGCCTGGCTCGGGCTCGAACCCGATGGCGAGGAGCGCCAGTCGGCGCGGCTGGCGATATACGAGGACGCGTTCGCGAAGCTGCGCGAGGCGGGGCGCGTCTACCGCTGCTACGAGACTGCGCAGGAACTCGAACTCAAGCGCAAGGTCCTCCTGGGACGCGGCCTGCCGCCGATCTACGACCGCGCGGGGCTGGCGCTGACCGACGCCGACCACGCGCGTTTCGCGGCCGAAGGGACGATGCCGCACTGGCGCTTCCGGCTCGACCACGACGCGCCGATCGAGTGGGACGACGGCATCCGCGGGCGCCAGCACTTCGATCCCGCGCAGCTTTCCGACCCGGTGATCCGCCGCGCCGACGGGTCGTGGCTCTACATGCTGCCAAGCGCGATCGACGACGCCGAGATGGGCGTTACCGACGTGCTGAGGGGCGAGGACCACGTCAGCAATACTGCCGTGCAAATCCAGATGTTTACCGCGCTTTTTGCTGCAGGCTTCGGTGCAGCGAAAACGCTCCCGGGATTCGCGCACGAGGCGCTGCTGGTCGGGCGCGAAGGCAAGCTGTCGAAACGTCTCGGATCGCTGTCGGCGTCCGCGCTGCGCGAGAACGGGATCGAGCCGGAGGCGCTGGTCGCGCTGCTCGCGCGGCTGGGAACATCGCTACCGGTCGAACCGATCGCGAACCGCCAGGTGCTGATCGAGACGTTCGACCTCGCGACCTTCGGGCGCGCGCCCGCGCGTTTCGACGAGGCCGAGCTCGAACGTCTGAATCACGCGATCGTCCACCAGCTGGACTACGCCCAGGTCGCAGACCGGCTGCCCGCGGGAATGGACGAGGCCGCGTGGCTGGCGATCCGCCCGAATCTCGAGACGGTGTCCGACGCGGCCGACTGGTGGCGCGTGGTAACCGGGCCGGTCGAACCGCCTGCGTTCGATGACGACACGCGCGCCTATCTTGCGCTCGCGGCGTCTGTGATGACCTGGGGCGACGATCCGTGGGCCGCGCTGACCGCCGCGCTCAAGGACGCGACCGGGCGCAAGGGCAAGGCGCTGTTCCTGCCGCTGCGCCAGGCGCTCACCGGAATGGACCACGGCCCCGACATGCACGCGTTGCTGCCGCTGATCGGTGAAGCGGCGGCGCGCGAGCGGCTGGAGAAGGCGGCCGCCGGGGCCTGACCTACTGCAGGGTGACCCGCTCCTCGTCGGGGTCCGAACGGCCGAAGAAATGCATGAGCTGGATCAGGAGCTCGCACCGCTGCGACAGGGTTTCGGCCTCCAGCAGCGCCTGCTTGGCAGCCGGATCGAACGGCGCGATCTGGCTGACGCCGTCGATCAGCGTACGATCGTCGAGCCGGGCGACCGAATCCCAGTCGACGAGATAACCCTGCGCCTCGGCAAAAGCGCGCGCCTCCTGCTCGAAACCGGCACGCTCGACGCTGGCGAGTGTCTCGCTCCCGTCATCCGCGAGAAGGTCCGCCTCGACCTGCCGGAACGGGGTCGTGACGTCGAGTTCGCGGCGGACGCGGAAGCGCGCCTCGCCGGCGAGCACGATGTTGTAGCGGCCATCGTCCAGTGCCTCGACCTCGTCGATCTTGCCGACGCAGCCCACGTCATAGAGCGGCGCGCCTTCGGCCGCGGTCTGGGGCTGGATCATCGCGATCCGGCGATCGCGGGCGAGCGCATCGCCGACGAGCGCGCGGTAGCGCGGCTCGAATATGTGCAGCGGCAGGTGCAATCCGGGGAAAAGGATCGCGCCCGGCAGCGGAAAGATCGACAGGCGGGTCGCCACGGCTATCCGAACAGCAGCGTCGAAAGCTTGCGCCGGGTGGCGACCGTCCACGGGTCTTCCAGCCCGACCGCCTCGAACATCTTGACCAGCCGCGCGCGGGCGGCGCCGTCGTTCCATTCGCGATCGGTGCGGATCATGCCGAGCAGCGTTTCGCCCGCGGCCTCGCGGTCGCCGCTGGCGAAAGCGGCTTCGGCATAGGCCATCTGCGCCTCCATGTCGGCCGGCCGTTCGGCCGCCGCGGCGCGGAGCGCCTGCAGTTCGCTGTCGTCGACCCGCTCGCCTGCAAGTTCGAGCGCCGAGAGCGCCGTCCTCACCGCGGGATCGCCAGCGAGCTTTTCGTCAAGGGCGGCGGCATGCGCCTGGGCATCCTCGGCGCGGCCGGCGGCGACGAGCGCGCGGATCAGCCCGGCGTGGGCCGCGGCATCATCGGGCGCCATCTCGACGACCTGGGAAAAGATCCCCGCCGCCCGCTCGCCGTCACCGTCGGCCAGGACCTGTTCGCCCATCTCGACGAACTGGGCGACGTCGGCCTTGGCCTGGCGCGCGGCGTCGCCGCCCAGCGGCAACTGGTCAAGCAGCTGGTCGAGCATCGCCTTCAGCTGCGATTCGGTGCGGGCGTTGGTCAGGTCGGCGACCGGCTGGCCCTGGAACATTGCATAGACCGTGGGGATCGAGCGCACCTGGAACTGCGCGGCGATGAACTGTTCCTCGTCGACATTGATCTTGGCCAGCACCACGCCCTTGTCGGCATAGTCGGCGCAGACCTTCTCGAGGACCGGGGTCAGCGCCTTGCACGGCCCGCACCATTCGGCCCAGAAATCGAGCACGACCAGATTGGTCATCGACGGTTCGACGATGTCCTTGCGGAAGCGGTCGACCGCCTTCTGCTCTTCCAGGTTCAAACCCATGCTGGCCACGTGCCGGTCCCCTCTTGCGTCGGTTGCGCGTTGGATGCGCCGTTCGGATGCGTGAGGCCAATGTGGGCCTTCGCCCGCGTTTGTGAAGCGAAAACCGGTGCGAGCGAAATGGGGCGATTTTGCGCTTGCGGCCCCTCGCACCTGTTGCTAATCGCGCGCCTCCCCGGCCCGGGACCACGGTCCCAGGCCAACGCCAGTGAGCGGGCGTAGCTCAGGGGTAGAGCACAACCTTGCCAAGGTTGGGGTCGAGAGTTCGAATCTCTTCGCCCGCTCCATCTTTCCGATCCAGATCGCATGGCGCGTTCCCGCGACGGGACCGCAGCATAGCGACCCGGCCCGCGCCCTTGCGCCGGCTGAGCGATTCGCCGGTCGGGACTGCCGTTTCCCCGTGCCACGCCGCTCGTCGTTCGGCAGACGCGTTTTGTCTGGTGCGCTGCACAATTGACTTGCACCGCGCGGCGGTCCGGCTAGGTGCGCGGCGTGACTGTATATCATCGCGCCAGCCGCATCGCCATCGCCCTTCTCCTGTGCTCGCCGCTCGCCCTGCCGGGCGCGCCGGCCTCCGCGCAGGATGCGCCGTCCCCACCCCCCGCGCCCGCAACGACCGGCGACCAGCCCGACGACGACCTCCATAACCGGCAGACCAGCGGGGGGCAGATCATCGTTACCGCCGCGGGCCTCAAGCGGCTCGACATGCTCGCGGGCACCACCGCGATCGAGGGCCTCGAGCTCCAGCGGTCGCTGGCGGGGCAGGTCGGCGAAGTGCTGGCCGGACAGCCGGGCGTGTCGATGAGCGGCTTTGCGCCCGGCGCCTCGCGCCCGGTTCTGCGCGGTTTTTCCGGCAATCGCGTAAAGCTGCTGATCGACGGCATCGGCTCGATCGACGCGTCCAACGTGTCGGACGACCACGCCGTCGCGCTCGACCCGTTCAACGCCGAACGGATCGACGTTCTGCGCGGCCCCGCCGTCCTGCTTTACGGCAGCCAGGCCATCGGCGGAGCGGTCAACCTGATCGACAAGCGCATCCCGTTGCGCCTTCCCGACGAGCCGGTTCACTTCGACGCCATGGCGAGCGGCAATACCGTGGCCGACCTGCGGCAGGGCGCGGTTTCCTTCGACGCACCGCTCGGCGGCGGGTTCGCCGGGCATGTCGATGCCGGTTACAGCCGGACAGGCGACCTTGCGATTCCCGGCTATGCCATTGCCGCACCGCTGCGCACCGAGCTGCTGTCGCGGGCGGACGCCGTTTCCGCGAGCGATCCGGGGCTGGCGGCGGTCCTGCGCGAGCAGGCCGGCCAGAAGGACGTGCTTCCCGGCAGCGGCGCACGCACCTGGAGCGCGACGGGCGGCCTTGCCTTCTTTTCCGGCGACAGCAACCTCGGCGCCTCGCTCGGCTACTACGACACCTACTACGGCGTGCCCGTGCGGCCCGGCACGGACGAGAACGATCCCGGCCACATCGGCCTCAGGCAATGGCGCGGCGACATGCGCGCAGAAGTGGCGCTGGGCAATGGGGTGTTCGAGAAGCTGACGAGCCACGCGGCCTACAGCCACTACACGCACACCGAATTCGAGGGCGACGGGGAGCCGGGCACGACGTTCAGCGTCGAAGGGCTCGAAGCCCGCGCCGAGCTCGTCCAGGCGGAACGTTCGGGCTGGTCCGGTTCGCTGGGCGTGCAGTACGATTTCCGACACCTCGACACCATCGGCGACGAGGCGATCGTTCCGCGCAACCTGTCGGATCATCTCGCCTTCTTCGCGCTCCAGGAAGTGCCGCTCGGCGACGCGTTGCGGCTGCAGGTCGCGGGGCGTTACGAACGCGCGACGATCGCGGCGCCCGATGCGGGTTTCAACCGCGCCTTCGATACGGCCTCCGGCGCGATCGGACTGAGCTATGCGATTGCGCCCGAATTCGACCTCGGCGTCAATGCCAACCGGGTCGCGCGCGCGCCCAGCCCGGAGGAACTCCTCGTCGACGGATTCCATCCCGCGACGCAGGTCTACGAACGCGGCGATCCCGGACTTGCGCCAGAGCGGGCCTGGGGCGGCGAGGTCTTTGCCCGTGGGCGGATCGGCCGGACCGACCTCACCCTCACCGGCTTCTACAACCGCTTCGACGGCTTCATCTACGAGGCCGACACCGGGAGCGAGATCGATGGGGCCCCGGTCTTCGAGTTCCGGCAGGCCGGTGCGAGTTATCGCGGCATCGAGGGCGAGATCGCGATGCCGGTCATCCGGAACGGTCCGGTTTCGCTGCGCAGCGAGATCAAGGGTTCGTACGTGCGCGCCCGCCTCGCCAACGGTAGCGGCAACGTGCCGCGGATCCCGCCGCTGACGCTGTCCGGCGCACTCGAGGCGGAAGCCGGGGCGTTCACCGCCCGCGGCGAGGTCGCGTGGGCCGCGCGGCAGGACAAGGTCGCGGCGGGCGAAACGCCCACCGACGGCTACACCTTCGTCGATGCCTCGCTCGCATGGCGCCCGATCCGGGGCAACGACAACCTGACGCTGCTGATCAAGGCCGAGAACATCTTCAACGTGACCGGGCGCCTCGCGACCAGCCTGACCAAGGATTATACGCCCTTGCCGGGCCGCAACTTCGCGGCAAGCGTGCGGGTCAGCTTCTAGCCCGCGTGCAGATCAGCCGGGGTGGCCGTCACCGTCGCGGTCGCGGGTTCCGAGCGCCTCGGCGCGGCCTTCGGCCCGAGCGGCCCGAAGCTCGGCCTCGTGCGCGCGCGCCTCGGCGTCGGCGGCGGCCCGCTCGCCCTTGCGCTGGGCGCGCATCCGGTCGTAGCCCCAGTACATGTGGCCATAGGCGAACACCATCAGCAGCCCGCCCGCGATCGCGACGTTCTTGATCGCCTGTGCGGCCTGCAGCGGGTCGCCGAACTGGTTGTGGAAGAAGAACACCGTCAGCAGGGTGAAGCCGAACAGCAGGATCGAGACCAGCCGGGTCATGAACCCGAGCGCGAGCAGGAGTCCGGCGACCACTTCGAACACGCCCACCGGCTGCGCCAGGCTGCCCGGCAGGTTCGCCGCCTCGAGCAGCGATGCCGCGCTCGACGGGTCGATGATCTTGGGGATGCCGGCGAGCACGAACAGCAGCGCGAGCAGCAGGCGGCCGATGAAGGCGGCGATGGCGGACATGAAGCGGTTCCTTTCCCCTGTTCCGGCGATCAAACGCGCGGGCGAGGGCAAAGTTGCACGGAGCGCCCCTATTCCTCGACGGCGAAAGTGATCTCGGCGTGCTGGCGCAGCCGCTCGACGAGCGCCTCGCCCAGGAACGCGCCGGGCGTGCCGATGCCGCCCGGTGCGTCGATTTCGAGCAGTGCCATGCCGGTTTCCGCCAGCATCCGGCTGGTCGATCCGTAGCCGGGGTCGTACCTGCCCTTGACCGCGTAACGCAGCGAGCGGCCGTCCGGCATCTCGGCGACGAGCAGCACGTCGTAGAAGCCGTTCTCGCGCTCTTCAGGGGTCGGCCCCTCGCCCGGCTTGGGCGGCTTGGCGCCGAAGGGGTTCTTCATCGCGCCGGCCAGCGCCTCGGCCGCCGCCTTGCCCGCTTCGCCGGGGCTGGTGAGCATCATCTCGTCGTAGCGAAAGTCCTCTCCCCACGGATGGCCGAGCAGGAAGTTCGTGCGGTGCACGTTCTTGGTGTTGATCGGCGCCATCACGAAGGGCGCGGCCCACTTGCCGAGATCAGCCTCGTAATGCGGGATCATCCCCGAAGGCTGGTCGGGCCCCTCGAAGCCGGGGGTGAGGCCGAAGCTCGAACGCAGGATGCCGAGCAGCGAGGGCTTCTTCGCGACCGCCTTCATCGTTTCGGTCAGGCTCGCGACCGTTCCGCCCGAGGCGCCGCCCGCCATCCCGCGCACCCGCCCGCGCACCCGCGGCGCGGGCGCGCCGAAGCGGGTCTTGGCTTCCTTCTGCGCCATCAGCACGCCGAGATCGAACGGGATCGAATCGAAGCCCGACGAAAAGCAGATGCGCGCCCCGCTCGCCTTCGCGGCAGCCTCGTGTTCGTCGATCTTCTGCCGCATCCACACCGGCTCGCCGCACAGGTCGGCATAGTCGGTACCCGCGCGCACGCAGGCGGCCACCAGTTCGTCGCCGTAGAGCTGATACGGGCCCACGGTCGTCAGCACGACCCGCGTGCGGTGGCACATCGCGTCGAGCGTGCCGGGATCGCCGGCATCGGCGATCACCAGCGGCGTGTCGGCGGGCGCGCCGATCAGGTCGCGCACTTCCTCGAGCTTGGACTTGCTGCGGCCCGCCATCGCCCACGTGGGTGCATCGGGCTTGCCGCCGTATTCGCGCACGAAATGCTCGGCCACCAGCCGCCCGGTGTATCCGGTGGCCCCGTAGACGACGATATCGAATTCCCTGCCCGCCATGCTCGCTCTCCTCGATGCGAGGAATGCGCCTTGGCCAGGGCCGAGTCAAAGCCGCTACGTCAGCGCCGCTCGCTCACAATCGGGGAAGCGTGACCCCGCGCTGGCCCATGTACTTGCCCGCGCGGTCCCGGTAGCTCGTTTCGCACCGCTCGTTGCCCTGGAGGAACAGGAACTGGCACGCGCCCTCGTTGGCGTAAATCTTCGCCGGCAGCGGCGTGGTGTTCGAGAATTCAAGCGTGACGTGCCCTTCCCAGCCCGGTTCGAGCGGGGTCACGTTCACGATGATCCCGCAGCGGGCATAGGTGCTCTTGCCGAGGCAGATCACCAGCACGTCTTCGGGCACGCGGAAGTATTCGACCGTGCGGGCCAGCGCGAACGAGTTGGGCGGGATCACGCAGACGTCGGTCTTGCGATCGACGAACGAGTTGGCGGCGAAGTCCTTGGGGTCGACCACGGCCGAATCGACGTTGGTGAAGATCTTGAACTCGTCGGCCACGCGCGCGTCGTAGCCGTAGCTCGACAGGCCGTAGCTGATGCAGCCTTCCCGCCGCTGCGCCTCGACGAAGGGCTCGATCATCCCGCGGGTCGTCGCCGCCTCGCGGATCCACCTGTCGGAGAGAATCGCCATGACGCGGTGATTCCCCACCGCGCGGCGCGGGGCAAGCGCGCGCCCCGACTTATCCGGAGCGCGCGCCTGTCTCGCCCGTCGTCAGAACCGGACCGTGCCGGTCACGAACACCTGCCGCGGGTTGCCGTAGAACGCGGTCAGCGTCTTCTCGGTGCCGAGCCCGCCGCCCGGCAGGCCGTTGGTCCCGAGGATCAGCGCGCCGGTGGTCGGGTTGGTCGCGACGAAGGTATAGCCCGAGGTCTTGTATTCCTTGTCGGTCAGGTTGCGGCCGTGGAGGCCCAGGCTCCAGCGCTTGCCGGGTGCGGTGTAGACGAGGTTCGCGTCCAGCAGGGCGTAACCCGGCTGGTCGATGTACGGGTTGGGAATCTCGAACTGGTAGGTCTTCGAGCGGTACGACAGCGTCGTGCTGAAATCGAGGTCGCCCTCGCCCACCGGCGTCGAGTACGCCAGCGTGCCGCTGGCGGTCCACTTGGGCGTGTTCTGCACCTTGCGGAACTGCGCGACGTCGGTCGGCACGTTAGCGATGTTGGTGATGTACTCGTCGAACTGCGCGTCGATGTAACCGAGGGTGCCCGCGAAGGACAGCCGGTCACCTGCCGCGATGAGGTCACGCCCGAGGCGCGCGGTGGTTTCGAACTCGAGGCCCTTGAACGTCGCCTTGCCGGCGT
Source organism: Tsuneonella litorea (assembly GCF_025154015.1). GTDB lineage: Bacteria > Pseudomonadota > Alphaproteobacteria > Sphingomonadales > Sphingomonadaceae > Tsuneonella > Tsuneonella litorea. The sequence continues at coordinate 67,623 of NZ_JAOAMV010000007.1, read as the reverse complement.
TCGAGACGACCCCGCAGAAGGTCACCACCCCGCCCGCGGTGCAAGGTACCGACCCGGGGATCTGGACATCGGTGTAGTCGGCGTAAAACCCTGCCAGCGCGACATAGAGCGCGCCGTCCATCAGGCTGCCCTTGTAGCCGACCTCGTAGCTGTCGACCTGCTCGGGCGCGAAGCTCAGGAACTGCGCGATCTCGTCATTGGAACGCAGCCCGTCGCGATTGAGATCCGGGGCATTGATGCCGACGCCGCGCGGATCGAAGCCACCCCCCTTGAAGCCCTGGCTGAAGCTTGCGTAGAGGTTGTGGTCGGGCGTCGGCTGGAAGCTGAGCGACGCGCGCGGGGTGAACTTCCGGAACTCGCGGCTGCCCTTGAAATCGGTCGCCGGGGCGCCCGCCTTGACCCCTGCTCCCCCAAACACCGGCGATCCGCCGCCGACGTAGTTCTGGCGCAGAATGGCGGCGGTGCGGGTGTCCCAGGTATAGCGTCCGCCCAGCGACAGGCTGAGCTGGCTGGTCAGGTCGATCGTCGCGTCGGCGAACACGGCATAGGTTTCGGTATCGACGTCCGCCTCGGTGAAGGCGGTGAAGCCGGCTACGGTCGTGAACAGGCGAACGTCGAACAGGGTATCGGCCTGCGCGTCGAGGTAATAGAACCCGGACAGAACCGACAGCGGTCCACTGTCGTAGACGAGCTGGAATTCCTGGCTGATCTGCTCGTTGCGGTAGATGCCCGGCACGTCGAGGTCGACCGCGGGCAGCGCGTCGAAGTCGATCGGGGTGGCGGTGTCGTCCTTGCGCCACGCGCTGATCGAACGGAACGTGAGCGCATCGGACAAGTCGACGCTGACGTTCATCGCCAGGCCGTAGGCCTCGATCTCCTGTTCGGGATCGTTCAGGCCGCCGCGGCTATCGTAGACATTGCTCAGCACCGGCGCGCCCGAGGCGAGGCCGGGGATCAGCCGGTGGCCGCCGCGCGGATTGCTGTCGTCCTTGGTATAGTCGCCCGAAATGCGCACCAGCACGGGCTCGCCGTACCCGCCCAGTTCGAACGTGCCGCGCGCGGCCCATACGTCCTTGTTGTAGTTGTCGAGGCCCGTGGTCAGGTTCTTGCCGAACCCGTCGCGGGTCAGGCGGGCAACCGCGCCGCCCACGCGGACCAGGTTGCCCATGGGCAGGGACCCGCTGACGACGCCGTCGAGCTGATTGTAGGTGCCGTACGTCGCCTTGAGCCTGAGCGCGGGATCCTGGGGCAGCGCCTTCGTCACGTACTTGACCGCACCGCCGATCGTGTTGCGTCCGTAGAGGGTGCCCTGGGGGCCGCGCAGGACCTCGATCCGGTCGACCTCGTAGATGTCCATCACCGCAGCCTGCGGTCGGTTGAGATAGACGTCGTCGAGGTAGATGCCGACGCCCTGCTCGAAACCCGAAACGGGGTCCTGCTGGCCGACGCCGCGAATGAAGGCCGACAGCGTCGAATTGGTGCCGCGGCTCGCCTCGAGCGTGGTGTTGGGGGTGGTATTGCCGATGTCGGTGATGTCGATCGCCCCGGCCTGCTCGAGCGCGGCCGCGCTGTAGGCGGTCACCGCGATCGGAACGTCCACCAGCGCCTCCTCGCGCCGCCGCGCGGTCACCACGATGCCACCTTCCTCCGCCGCGGCAGGCGCCGGTGCCGCCGGTTCGTTGGGCAGGTCCTGGGCGAGCACGGGGCAGGCAACGGCGGTGGACGCGAGCGCGAGCGCGATATGGCTGGCGCGGACGGTCAAGCGGATCATGCAATAGTCTCCCGGAACGTTACGCGGCTATCGTGCCCCGCGTGTAACCGGCCTCATATTGAAACTTGAACCACCTTTCAACTTCATTATTGCCGTTGCCGTCGCTTGGTCCTATCCGTGGCGCCGTGGCCACAGATTCCCGCCTTCCCGCGAGCGCCGCCAGCCCCGGCAAGGAGCCGCGGACGGCGCGCGGGCGCGAAACGCTGCGCAAGCTGCTCGACGCGGCGGCGAAGGAATTCGGCGACCTGGGCTTCCACGCGGCCTCGATCAGCGGGATCACCCGCCGCGCGGGCACCGCGCTGGGCAGTTTCTACACCTACTTCGACAGCAAGGAGGCGATCTTCTCCGCGCTCGTGCGCGACATGAGCCAGGCGGTCGCCGAAACCGTCGCGGCCGAGGTTCCGCCGGGGTCGCGGGGCATCGCGATGGAAAGCGAGGCGCTCGCCGCGTTTCTCCGCTTTGCCCGCACGCACAAGGAAATCTACCGGATCATCGACGAAGCCGAATTCGCCGATCCCGACAGCTACCGGGCGCACTACGATGGCACCGCCAGGCGCATCGAGGCGCGGCTCGACAAGGCGCAGGATCTCGGCCTCGTCACGCCCGGCGACAACGAGGTGCGCGCCTGGGCGCTGATGGGCGCCAACGTGTTCCTCGGGATGCGGTTCGGCGTGTGGGACGACAGCCGCCCGGTCGAGGACATTACCGCCGCGGTGACCGCGCTGCTCGAGGGCGGGATCGCCCGGCGCTAGGGGCGGCGGCTACGACGCGAGCAGGCTGGCATTGCCCCCGGCCGCGGTCGTGTCGATGCACACGACCCGCTCGGTCGCGAACCGCAGGACGTAGTGCGGACCGCCGGCCTTGGGCCCGGTTCCCGACAGCCCTTCGCCCCCGAACGGCTGGCTCTCCACCACCGCGCCGATCTGGTTGCGATTGACATAGAGGTTGCCGATCCTGGCCAGCCGCTCGACCGTGCGCCGCGTTTCGGCGATGCGGCTGTGGAGGCCGAGCGTGAGCCCGAAGCCCACCGAATTGATGTCGCGAATGACCCGCTCGAGCTCGTGCGCCGGGAACCGCGCGACGTGCAGCACGGGGCCGAAGTTCTCGCGCCGGAGGTCCTTGATCGAGGCGATCTCGATGATCGTCGGCGCCACGAAGCAGCCCTTGCCGGTGCCCTTGGGCAACTTGCGCCGCCAGACCGGGCGCCCTTCCTTCTTGCGCCGCGCGATGTGGCGTTCGAGCTGGCTGCGCGCGTCCTCGTCGATCACCGGGCCGACGTCGGTATCGAGTTCGGCCGGGTCGCCGATCTCGAGCGCCTCGAACCCGCCCTTGATCATCCGGAGCATCTCGTCCGCGATGTCGTCCTGCAGATAGAGCACGCGCAGCGCGCTGCACCGCTGGCCGGCGCTCTGGAACGCGCTGTTGACCACGTCGCGGGTGACCTGCTCGGGCAGCGCCGAACTGTCGACGATCATCGCGTTCTGCCCGCCGGTTTCCGCAACCAGCGTCGCGATCGGCCCCTCGCGCGCGGCGAGGCTGCGGTTGATCGCCTGGGCGGTCTGGGTCGAGCCGGTGAAGGCGACCCCGGCGATTCGCGGATCCGAGGTGATAAGCTGGCCGACCTCGCTCCCCCCGGGGAGAAGCTGGAATACCTCCTCGGGTATGCCCGCCTCGTGGCACAGCCGGGCGGCCAGCGCCGCGATCAGCGGCGTCTGCTCGGCGGGCTTGGCGATCACCGTGTTGCCCGCCGCCAGCGCGGCGGCGGCGGGGCCGATGAAGATCGCGAGCGGAAAGTTCCACGGGCTGATCGTGGCGAACACCCCGCGCCCCGCCAGGCTCAGGCGGTTTTCCTCGCCCGTCGGGCCGGGCAGCGGGATCGGGGCGGCGAACAGCCGCCGCGCCTCGCCCGCGTAGTAGCGCAGGAAATCGACCGCCTCGCGCACCTCGAGCACGCCGTCGACGAGGGTCTTGCCGGCTTCGCGCTGGCACAGCGACAGGAACTCCGGCGTATGCGCCTCGAACGCGTCGGCCGCCGCTTCGAGCAACAGCGCGCGCTTTTCCCCCCCGAGCGCGTTCCAGCCCGGCTGGATCGCCTGCGCGCGCGCGATCGCGGCGTCGATCTCCTCGGCGGTCGCGTCGCGGCGGGTGCCCACCTCGTGTGTCAGGTCCTGCGGCGAGGTGATCGGCGCGACTTCGCCCGACTCGGCCCCTGGGAAGGTCGGGCCGGCATCCCAGTGCCGGGTCTCGAGGCGGGCCAGCTCTTCCAGCAGGGGCTCCCGCACGAGCGGGTCGGCAAGATCGACGCCGGCGCTGTTCGCGCGGGTGCCGAATATGTCGGTCGGCAGCGGGATCGACGGATTGCGCCTGGGTTCGAGCGCGGCAAGCTCGGCCACCGGGTCGCCGGTGAGCTCGGCCACCGGCACGGCGGCATCGGCCATGCGGTTGACGAAGCTGGAATTCGCCCCGTTTTCGAGCAGGCGCCGGACGAGGTAGGCGAGCAGGTCCTTGTGGCTGCCCACCGGGGCGTAGATCCGCACCGGGGTCCGCGTATTGCCTTCAAGCCTGGCCAGTTCATCGTACACGTCCTCGCCCATCCCGTGCAGGCGCTGGAACTCGAACGCGCGCCCCTGCGCCAGCGCCTTTACGGCGCCGATCGTGTAGGCGTTGTGCGTGGCGAAGGCGGGGTGGATCGCGTCGGCCGCCTCGAACAGCCTTGCGGCACAGGCGAGATAGCTGACGTCGGTCGCCACCTTGCGGGTGAACACCGGATAGTCGGCGTATCCACCCACCTGCGACAGCTTGATTTCGGTGTCCCAGTAGGCGCCCTTGACCAGCCGCACGAACAGCCGTCGGCCGTGCCGGCGGGCCAGCTTGGCGACCCAGTCGCACAGGTGAACGGCCCGCTTCTGGTAGGCCTGCACCGCGATGCCGAACCCGGTCCAGCTGGTGCCGTCGTCGGCGGCGAAGAGGTCGTCGTCGGCGACCAGCGTCTCGACGATGTCCATCGACAGCTCGAGCCGCTCGGCTTCCTCGGCGTCGATGGTGAAATGCATACCCGCATCGCGCGCCTTGCCTGCCAGCTCCTTGAGCATCGGCACGAGCGCCGCGGCCGCCGCCTCGGCATGAAGGAAGTCGTAGCGCGGGTAGAGCGCCGAAAGCTTGACCGAGATGCCCGGCGATGTTTCCCACGACCCCTTCGTCTCGCGCGCCAGCCGGTCGATCGCGCGCTCGTAGCTCGCGCGGTAGCGCTCGGCGTCCTCGAACGTCATCGCCGCCTCGCCGAGCATGTCGAAGCTGTGGGTGAGGCCGCGCGCGCGTTCGGGCGCGGCGCGCTTCAGTGCCTCGTCGATCGTCCGGCCGAACACGAACTGCCCGCCGAGGATGCGCATCGCCTGGAGCGTGGCCTTGCGGATCACCGGCTCGCCGAGCCGGTTCATCGCCCCGCGCAGCGTGCGCCCCATGCCGCGCTGGTGCAGTTCGGGCCGTTCGAGCACCTCGCCGGTCAGCATCAGCGAGAAGGTCGCCGCGTTGACGAAGGTCGAACTCGATTCGCCGAGGTGCTCGCCCCAGTCGATGTGCCCGATCTTGTCCTTGATCAGCGCGTCGGCGGTCGCCGCGTCGGGCACCCGCAGCAGCGCCTCGGCAAGGCACATCAGCGCGATCCCTTCCTCGGTGTCGAGGCCATAGGTCTGCAGGAACGCGTCGAGCCCGCTTGCCTTGCGTGCGCGGGCGCCCTCGATCAGCCGTCCGGCGATCCGGGCGGCTTCCGCGTGGACGGCCTGCGCGGGCGCGGCCATTCGCACGCGTTCGGAGGCGCAGGCGTTCTCCTCCATCCGGTAGGCAAGGCGAAGGGCATGGCGATCGATGGGGACAAGGCGCGACATGGCTCGCGCCCCTGCACCCGGTTCTCGCCGCAATCAAGCGTAGTGAAGCGAAGCGTCAGTTGACCTGCCGGTCGCGCCCTTCCCAGTGCGGCGCGCGCAGCTCGCGGCGGAGGATCTTGCCTGACGGGTTGCGCGGCAGGACGTCGATGAAGTCGACGCTCTTGGGGCACTTGAACCCGGCAATCTTCTCGCGCGCCCACGCGATCACCCCGCCCGCGTCGAGATCGGCGCCCGGCCGGCGCACGACGACCGCCTTGACCGCCTCGCCCCAGCGTTCGTCGGGGACGCCGATCACCGCCACGTCGGCGATGTCGGGGTGGCCGTAGAGCGCGCTCTCGACCTCGGCGGGATAGACGTTCTCGCCGCCGGAAATGATCATGTCCTTGATCCGGTCCTGGATGAACAGGTAGCCGTCCTCGTCGAGGATCCCGGCATCGCCGGTGCGCATCCAGCCGTCGGCGCTGAGCACGCGGGCGGTTTCCTCGGGCTTCTTCCAGTAACCGGCCATGTTGGTCGGGCTGTGGATGGCCACCTCGCCGATCGCTCCGGGGGGAAGCGGTTCGCCGTCCTCGTCGAGAATGCGGATCTCGACCCCCGGCAGCGCCTTGCCGGCCGATCGCATCACCCGCTCGCACCCCGCCCGGTGGTCTTCGGGCCCGAGATAGACAACCGTGCCGTAGGTCTCGGTCATGCCGTACATCTGCGCGAAATCGCAGCCCAGCCGCTCGACCCCGCGCTGGAGGAGGTCCAGCGGAATCGGGCTCGCACCATAGGCCATCCCCTCGAGCTTGGAGAAGTCGGCATCCTTCGCATCGGGATGGTCGAGCAGCATCGCCAGCGCGGCCGGCGCCAGGAACGCCTGCTTGGCTCCGTATTGCTGGATGTCGCGGATGATCAGCCCGGGATCGAACTCCGAATGCACGATCAGCTGCTGCCCCGCGTTGGCGGCCCCGGTCACCGACCCGGCCCCGGCGATATGGCCGAACGGCATCGCGTGGATCAGCGTGTCGCCGGGCTGCGAGCTGAACCAGCCGGGCAGCTCCTGCTCGACGATCGGGCGCAGCACCGTCGCGTTGCGATGCGTCAGCATCACCCCCTTGGGCACGCCGGTGGTCCCCGAGGTGTAGAGCTGGAGAAACACGTCCCCGCGGTCGACCTCGGTCGTGACCGGGGCGGCCGACTGGCGCGCGACCCATTCGTCGAACCGTTCATCCATCACGATCCGGGGGCCCTCGAACGCCTGGCTTTCGAACAGCGGCTCGACGAAGAGCACTCCGGATTCCGATTCGCCGAGGATGGTCGAGACCTCCGCCGCCGCGAGCCGCCAGATCGCCGGCACCAGCACCATCCCCGCGCGCGCGGTGCCCATCAGAAGCTGGCAGACCCGCGCGGAGTTCTTGCCGAGATAGGCGACCCGGTCGCCCTTCTTCAGGCCCAGCGCGGCAAGCCCGTTGGCGATCTGCGTGGCATTCTCGTCATAGGTGCGCCAGTCGACCGTGACGTCGCCGTGCCGCAGCGCGACCGCGTCGGGCGTGTCGGCGGCCCACTGCGCCACTGCCTCGCCCAAGGTGCGCGACTTGTCCTGGTACTGCATCGGCCTCTCCCGGTCCGCCGGTTAGCCGGCGATTCCCCTGTCGCGGCAGGTTGCCGGGTGCAACCGACCGGTGCAAGCGGCTTTAGCCGAAGCCCTTTTCGAGGAAGCGCATCGCACACCCCGCGAGGAGCGCGGACCCGCGCGGCAGGACGGTCTCGTCGACCATCATGCGGGTCGAATGGATCGCGCAGCACGAGCGCCAGTCGTCGCCCTCTTGCGCGACGCCGAGGAAGAACATCGCTCCCGGGACCTTCTCGAGCAGGTACGAGAAGTCCTCCGCCCCCATGATCGGGGCGGGCAGCGGGGTCCACGCCCCGTCGCCGAACAGGTCCCCGGTGACCGCGCTGCCGAGCATCACCGCGCGCTCGTCGCAGACGGTGACGGGAAAGCCGTGGCGGATCGAGACTTTCGCCGAGACACCGTAGCCGGCGGCCACTCCGGTTGCAGTCTGCTCGACCAGTTCGCGCACCAGCGCGCGATTGGCCGCCGACAGCGTGCGCATGGTTCCGCGCAAGTTCACCCGATCGGGGATCACGTTGTGCGCGGTGCCGCCCTCGATCACGGTGACGGTGACGACGACCGCGTCGGCGGCGTTGAACCGGCGGGTGACCGCGGCCTGCAGCGCCGAGACCACCGCGCAGGCGGCGGGCACCGGGTCGCGCGTGTCGTGGGGCATCGAGGCGTGGCCGCCGCGCCCCTCGATCGAGATGTCGAACTCGTCAGCCGCGGCCATCAGCGCCCCCGACCGACCGGCGACCGCGCCGTGCCGCGCGTTGGGCATGATGTGAAGCGCGAACGCGGCGTCGGGCAGCGGGTCGATGAGCCCGTCGTCGAGCATGTGGCGGGCACCGTGGTATCCCTCCTCGCCGGGCTGGAACATGAACTGGACCTCGCCGGCAAGGTCGTCGCGGCGCGCGCAAAGCAGTTCGGCGGCGCCGGCCAGCATCGCGGTATGCGTGTCGTGCCCGCAAGCGTGCATCCGCCCCGGAATGGTCGAGGCGAAGTCGAGCCCCGTCTCCTCGGGCATCGGCAGCGCGTCCATGTCGCCGCGCAGCAGCACCCGGCCGTGCCCGGACGCGCCCGGCTTCCCGCCCCGCAGCGTCGCGACCGCACCGGTGGTCGCGCCGCCCTCGCGCCAGTCGAGCGGCAGGTGGGCCAGCGCCTGGCGGACCTTGGCCAGCGTCAGCGGGGTCTGGAGCCCGATCTCGGGCTCGGCATGGATGGCGCGGCGCAGCGACACGATCCTCTCGGAGATCGCGCGGGCCGAATCGAGCAGGTCGGGATGGAGCATGGCCGCCACGATAGCGCGAGTTGGCCGGCCGGGGACAAAAACTTGTGGCCCGCGCCCGCGGCCTCCATCTAAAGGCGAGCGAACGATCATGGCCTCCCCCAGCATCCCCTCCCACGACCGCCCGGCGGCTGGCGTCGGCGTGATCTTCAACCCGCGCAGCCACCGCAATGCGAAGCTGCGTGCCTCGGTCGCGGCGCTCCCCGGGGTTCACGTCGCCGCCCCCTCCCGGCGGGGCGACCTGCGCGCCGTCCTCGATGAGTTCATCGCCAGGGGCGTGGGCTGCATCGCCATCAGCGGCGGCGACGGGACGGTGCGCGACGTGCTGACCGCGGGGCTGCCGCTGTTCGGGGAGAACTGGCCGGAGCTGGCGGTGATCCCCGCGGGCAAGACCAACGCGCTCAACGCAGACCTGGGCGCCCCCAAGGACTGGAACGTGGCCGGGGTGATCGCCGCGCGCGAGGCCGGCCGGCGCATCGTCCGCCGGCCGCTCGTCGTGCGAGACTGCGAAAGCGGGGCCGAGCTTGCCGGCTTCATCTTCGGCGCGGGAATCTTCACGACCGCCATCGCCGCCGGGCAGGACGCCCATCGGCTCGGCGCGTTCGACAGCCTTGCGGTGGGCGCCACGACAGCGTGGGGGGTCCTGCAGGCGCTCTTCGGCACCGACCGCAACTTGTGGCGGCGGGGCATTCCGATGACCATCCGCACCGGCGAAGAGCGCCGAGAGCTGCCGCGCAGCCGCTGGGGCGACCCGGCGCGGCGGACGATGATGCTCGCCTCAACGCTCGACAGGTTTCCCGCCGGCACCAAGCCGTTCGCCCGGCTCGAGGGAATGAAGCTGGCGGTCATCGACCACCCCCGCCGCCGGGTGATGGCGGCGATACCCGCGATCGCGGCCGGGTGGGACAGCGAATGGCTCGCCCCGAACGGCTTTCACCGCTGCGCGACCGACCGCATCGAGATCGACCTCGACGGCCGGTTCATCCTCGACGGCGAGGCATTTCCCCCGGGACGCTACGCGATCGTTCCGGGCCCCGCGCTCTCGTTCGTGGTTCCGTGAGCGGATCGCCGGCCGCCGCCTTGCGGGCACGGATCGCCGGGGCGCTCGATGCGCCCGTCGACCCCGCGGTCGCGGCGATCGCGGCCGAGCTGGGCGAGGAGGCTGGCGCGCGGGCGGTGCTGTTCTACGGCTCGAACCTCAGGACCGGCTCGCTCGAGGGGGTGCTCGATTTCTACGTCCTGCTTCCGGGGCCGCAGCGCGAGCGGATCTGGCCGCGCGTCTCGTATCGCGAGTGGGACCGCGACGGGACGACCCTGCGCGCCAAGATCGCGACCATGGCGCTGGATACCTTTGCCCGCGCGGCCGCGGGACGATCGCGCGACACGACGATCTGGGCGCGATTCGTGCAGCCCTCGGGCCTCGTGTGGACGAACGACGAGGCCTCCCGCGCCGGAGTGATCGAAGCGATCGCGGGCGCCGCGCAGACCGCCGCCCGGCTCGCGGCCGCGCTCGGGCCGGCGCAGGGCCGCGCGGAGGATTTCTGGCGGGCGCTGTTCCGCGCGACCTACGAGGCCGAGTTTCGCGTCGAGAAGGCGGGACGCGAGAGCGACATCCTGTCGGTCAATGCCGCGCACTTCGACGGGCTCCTGCCGCTCGCATGGGAGGCCGCGGGCATCGCGTTCGGCCGAAACGGCGACCTGCTGGCGCCCCGCCTCGCGGAATCCGAACGACGGCGGCTCCTCGCGTGGTGGCGGACCCGTGCCCGGCTCGGCAAACCGCTGAACCTCCTCCGGCTGGCCAAGGCGAGCACCACCTTCGACGGCGCGGCGGCCTATGCGGCATGGAAAGTCGAGCGGCACACCGGGGTGCGCGTGGAAGTCACCCCCTGGCGCGAGAAGCATCCGCTGCTCGCGGCGCCCGGCGTGCTTTGGCGGGTCTGGCGAACCCGCCGCAAAGCTCACATGTAGCGCATCTGGATGCGGATCGACTTGACGCCGCCGCCCACGGTAATCGCGGTCTTCTTGTAGCTCGGCTTGCCGAGGTTGAAGATGTTGATCGACGGGTTGTTCGACATGCCGCCGCCATCGCTCATCAGGTCGGTTTCGCCGTCGCCGTCGAGGTCGTGGCGAACAGCGATGCCATAGGATCCCGCGCCCGGTACCGGGACGCAGAACGTCATCGTTCCGGCCTTGGCCGGCGCTTCGACGCGGGCGAGCCAGCGTCCCTTGGCGAGCCACTCGGACGAGGTGGCGCGATAGCTCTGCACCCGGATCCGGCCCCTGGCGGCCTTGACCCCGTCGACCGTGACGAGGACCGCGGGGCCGCTGTCGGCGCGGCACTGGCTCATGTCGTTGGCGATCTTCTCGCGGTACTGGGCGTGCGCCGGCACGGCGGCACCGGTCGCGAGCGCGCCGACGGCGAGCAGGGCGGCAGGAAGGCGGAAACGAGTCGAATTCATGGGAGTGTCCATATGGCGGGGGAGGCGCGCGGCTCAAGCCGCGATCGCGGAAGTGCCCCTGTGGTCGGACGCGAAATTGCCGCGGGGCGGCTGAATTTGGCCTGAATTGAGACATCCGGGCCATTTCGCCCTCGGGGGCGTGTGGAAAAGCACCCGCCCTCGCTTGTGCGCCCGCGAAGGCGATGGTTTAGCGAAGGGGCAGGCATCTGGAGCCCGATTGCATGGCCGCCCCGCTGATCAGCCCCTCGATCCTTTCCGCCGACTTCGCACGGCTGGGTGAGGAAGTGCGCGCGATCGACCATGCCGGGTGCGACTGGATCCACGTCGACGTGATGGACGGGCACTACGTCCCCAACCTCACGATCGGTCCCGGCGTGGTCAAGGCGCTGCGCCCGCACACCGCCAAGCCGTTCGATGTCCACCTGATGGTGAGCCCGGTCGACAACTGGCTGGAAGCGTTCGCCGATGCCGGCGCCGACATCATCACCGTCCACCCCGAGGCCGGACCGCACGTCCACCGCACCGTCCAGGCGATCAAGGCGCTCGGCAAGAAGGCCGGCATCAGCCTCAACCCCGCGACGCCCGCCAAGATGCTCGACTACCTCGTCGACGACATCGACCTCGTCCTTGTGATGAGCGTCAATCCCGGCTTCGGCGGTCAGAGCTTCATTGCCAGCCAGCTCCGCAAGATCGAGGCGGTGCGCAAGATGATCGACACGTCGGGCCGGGACATTCACCTCGAGGTGGACGGCGGGGTCGACGCGGTCACCGCCCGCCAGTGCGTCGACGCCGGGGCCGACGTGCTCGTGGCCGGCTCGGCGACCTTCAAGGGCGGGCCGGAACGATATGCGGCGAACATCGCCGCGCTGAAGGGCGGCGAGGGATGAGCGACGCCGCGCTCGAGCAGGTCCGCGAGCGCGCTCCCGACGCCGGTGCCGCGAAGCGCGCGCTGCCGCTCGGCCCCGGCGTCGACCCGCACGCGCTCTACACGGCGCCCGGAGAGGTCATCGAGCCCGGCCGCGCCCTGGCGATCGCCGATTTCGCCCCGCCGTCTGTGGGTGCGGGCGAGGCGCTGATCCGGCTCGCCTACCGCATGGGCGTTTCGGGCAGCACGCTGGCGCGTCCCTTCGGCAAGCCCGCCAAGCCGCGGCTGCTCGGCACCGTCAACAGCCCCCTTCCGGGCGAGCGCGCCCCCGGCGTGGCGCTGCGGGCCGGGCACTTCTTCGTCCACGGGGTCAAGGCGCCCATCGCGCAGATGGACTTCGCCCCCGCCGCGCCGCTGACCCCGCCGTTCGCGCGCACGGTCCACGGCTTCACCTGGTTGCGCGATCTGGCCGCCTGCGCCCCGCGCGAGCAGTGCACCGCCACCGCCGAGCGCATCCTCGCCGCTTGGCTTGCGGCCAACCCGAAGCCGGGCAAGGGCGCGCCCTGGCACGTCGAGAACGCCGGGCGCCGCCTGCTGAACTGGCTCGTCCATGCGCCGCTCATTCTCTCGGGTGACGGCAAGCTGCGCGCCCGCGCGTTGGCGGCGATGGAAGCAACCGCCCGCTGGCTCGACCGCAACGTGACCAAGGCGCCCGACGGGCTCGGCGAAGTGACCGGCTGGGCCGCGATCGTCGCCGCCGGACTGCTGCTGCCCGACGGCAAGCCCCGCCGCCTCTACGGCGAAGCGGGCCTGATCAAGGCACTGGGCGAGCTCGTCGCCGAGGACGGGGGGACGCTGTCGCGCAGCCCGCTCGCCCAGATCGAGACCATCGCGCTGCTGACCGAGCTCAAGGCCTGCTACCGCGCGGTCCGGCGCGACCCGCCGCCGGCGATCGAGGCGATGCTGAACCTGCTGGTCCCGCCGCTGCTGGCGCTGACGCACGGCGACGGCGGGCTGGGCTCGTGGCAGGGCGCGGGCGCGGTGTCGGCGGAGCGGATTTCCGCGCTCGTCGCCGCCAGCGGGGTGCGCACCCGCCCGCTCAAGGAAGCCCGCCAGTGGGGCTACCAGCGCGCCACCGGCGGCAAGGCGGTGCTGCAGTTCGACGCCGCCCCGCCGCCGCTCGCGAAGCACGCGCGCTCGGGCTGCGCCTCCACGCTCGCGTTCGAGTTCAGCCACGGTCCGCAGCGGATCGTCGTCAATTGCGGCGGCGCGGCGTTTGCCGGCGGCCAGGTCCCGGTACGGATCGAGCAGGGCCTGCGGGCGACCGCCGCGCACTCGACCCTCGTGCTCGACGACGCCAACTCGACCGCGGTCCTGCTCCACGGCAAGCTCGGCGCCGGGGTCACGGAGGTCGAGATCGACCGCCGGGTGATGCCGCTCGGCAACGGCAATGCCACTCGGCTGGAGGCGAGCCACGACGGCTACGCGGGCCGCCACGGCCTCACGCACCGGCGCATCCTGATCCTGCGCGACGACGGCAGCGAACTGCGGGGCGAGGACCTGCTGATCCCCGCCGGCAAGACCGCGAAGCGCGGCAAGATCGGCTTTGCCCTGCGGTTTCACATCGGCCCCGGCATCGAGCTTGGCCTGTCCGACGACAGGCGCGGCGCGGGGCTGGCGCTGCCCGACGGCAGCTACTGGCAATTCCGCCTCGGCCAGACCGGCGAGGGCGTGGAGCTGTCAATCGAGGAAAGCCTGTGGATCGACGGGCAGGGCCGCCCGCAGCCGATCCAGCAGATCGTGATACAGGGACTGACCCCCCGCAGCGGCGGCAGCTTCGCCTGGGTGTTCAAGAAAATGGGTTGACGGCGCTTCCCCGTCGTTGCGAGGGCGCAGGACGAGGCTATCCGCGATCGAGGCGCGGCCGCGGCTTGCCCGCGCCACTGTGCCGCCCGCAATGACGAAAGAGGTTTTCGACGTGACAGACGTGACCATCAGGCGGGCGCTGCTCTCGGTGTCCGACAAGGACGGGCTTGCCGCGCTGGCCGCGACCCTGGCCGATGCCGGAGTCGAGCTGATCTCGACCGGCGGCACCGCGAAGGCGATCCGTGACCTCGGCCTCGACGTGCGCGACGTATCGGACGTGACCGGGTTTCCCGAGATGATGGACGGGCGGGTGAAGACGCTGCACCCGATGATCCACGGCGGCCTGCTGGCGGTGCGCGACAACCCCGAGCACGCCGCCGCGATGGACGCGCACGACATCGGCCCGATCGACCTCGTGGTGGTCAACCTCTACCCGTTCGAGGCCACCGTGATGCGCGGCGCCGACCGCGACGAGATCATCGAGAACATCGACATCGGCGGCCCGAGCATGGTCCGCTCGGCGGCGAAGAACCACGAATACGTGACGATCGTCACCGACCCGGCCGACTACGACGACCTGCTCGCCGAGCTCGGCGAACACGACGGCGCGACCACGATCGAGTTCCGCAGGCGCATGGCGGCCAAGGCCTTCGCCGCGACCGCTGCCTATGACAGCATGATCAGCCAGTGGTTCGCGTTCGCCGACCAGCGGCAGAAGTTCCCCCCCTCGGTGTCGATGACCCGCGTTCTCGCGGGACCGCTGCGCTACGGCGAGAACCCACACCAGGAGGCGGCGCTCTACCTGCCCGGCGGTCCGCATACCCAGGGACTCCCGCAGGCCGAGCAGGTCCAGGGCAAGGAACTGTCGTACAACAACTACAACGACGCCAATGCCGCGCTCGAGCTGGCCGCCGAGTTTCGCGGGCAGAAGCCGGCGGTGGTGATCGTCAAGCACGCCAACCCGTGCGGCGTGGCACAGGCCGACACGCTGCTCGATGCCTGGCAGGGCGCGCTCGCGTGCGACGACGTCTCGGCGTTCGGCGGCATCGTCGCCACCAACGTCCCGCTCGACGGGCCGACGGCCGAGGCGATCTGCCAGATTTTCACCGAGGTGGTCGTCGCGCCGGGCGCGGACAGGGCGGCGCGCGCCGCCTTCGCGAAAAAGAAGAACCTGCGCTTGCTGCTGACCGGCGACCTGCCCGACCCCGGCCGGCCCGGCCAGACGCTGGCGATCATCGCCGGCGGGATCCTCGTGCAGGACCGCGACAACGGCGCGATCGCCGAGGCCGATCTCAAGGTCGTCACCAAGCGCGCGCCGACCGAACAGGAATTGAAGGACTGCCTGTTCGCCTGGACCGTGGCGCGCCACGTCAAGTCGAACGCGATCGTCTACGCCAGGGACGGCGTCACGGCCGGGATCGGCGCGGGGCAGATGAACCGCCGCGATTCCTCGCGCATCGCCGCGATGAAGGCGGCCGAGGCGGCGGAGAAGTTGGGCTGGGACCAGCCGCGCACCGTCGGCAGCGCGGTGGCTTCGGATGCCTTCTTCCCCTTCGCCGACGGGCTGCTCGCCGCCGCCGAGGCGGGCGCCACCGCGGTGATCCAGCCGGGCGGCTCGATCCGCGACGAGGAAGTCATCAAGGCCGCCGACGAGGCCGGCCTCGCGATGGTGTTCACCGGGATGCGGCACTTCCGGCACTGACAGATTTTCGAGCGCGCCTCCGCGCGTTCGTCCGTGCGGTCTGCTGGTCGCGGACCGTGCTCTAGCGACCGAAGGGCAAGCGCGATCTGCTCCGCAGGATCGCGTGGGCGCAGTTGTGGCCGGGCGCTCCGGTGACGCCGCCCCCGGGATGCGAGCCCGAGCCGCATAGCCACAGCCCCGGCACCGGCGTCTTGTAGCTCCCGGCCCCCAGCGCGGGGCGCGCGGCCCAGAGCTGGTCAAGGCTCATCCGGCCGTGGAAGATGTCGCCGCGCCACAGGCCGAACTTCGCTTCGAGCGCACGCGGGGTGTGGACCTGCCTGTGCAAGACCTGTGCACGAAAGCCCGGCGCGTGGTGCTCGATCGTCGCCAGAACCGCCTCGACCGCCGCGTCCTCGCTATCTTCGGGCAGGTCGGGGTCGACGTGCTGGCAGAACAGGCTGGCGACGTGCTGCCCGGTGGGTGCCAGGCTGTCGTCGACGAGGCTCGGGATCAGCATCTCGACGATCGGCGCGCGGCTGAAGCCGTGCTCCCGCGCGTCGCGCCACGCGCGGTCCATGTAATCGAGGCTCGGCGCGATCACGATCCCGGCCTTCAGGTGATCCTCTCCCGGCGGCGCGTGCCGGAACCGCGGCAGGCCCGACAGCGCGAGGTTCATGCGCAGGGACCCCGAACCGCCGGCAAACATCGTCATCGCGCGGGCGAAGTCCTCGGGCACGGCCCCCGGCGGCACCAGCCGGTCGAACAGCGGCTTGGGCCCCAAGTTCGCGATCACCCGCTTCGCGCGCACCTCTTCCCCGCTCGCCAGCCGTACGCCGACCGCCCGGCCGCCCTCCACCAGCACGCGGCTGACCGGCGCCTCGGTCACGATCTCGCCGCCCACCTCGCGCACCGCCTCGGCCATGAGGCGCGTGATCGTGCCCATCCCGCCGGGCACATGGCCCCAGGCGCCTTTCTTGCCGTTCACCTCCCCGAACACGTGGTGGAGCAAGACATAGGCGCTGCCTGGCGCATCGGGCGAGGCGTAGTTCCCGACGCACGCATCGAACCCGAACGCGGCCTTGACCGGATCGCTTTCGAACCAGGCGTCGAGCACCTCGCGCGCCGAGCGGGTGAACAGCGCGAGCACGTCGCGCTTCGCCGCCAGCGGCAGCCCCGCGACCTTGCGCGACTGCAACACGGCGTCGATCAGCGCGCGCGGGCCGCCGGCGGGGTCGGGCGGCACCTTGAGTGCGAGATCGCGCAGGACCTCGGCCACGCCTTCGAGCATCGCGTAGTAGCCGGGCAGCGCGGCGGCGTCGCGCGCGGAAAACCGCGCGAACTCAGCCTGCGTCGCCTCGAGCCCGCCGCCGAGTACGAGGTGATCGCCGTCGAGCGGCAGGAAGTTCGACACCGGCCGCTCGATCACCCGGTAGCCGCGCCGCTCCAGCTCCATGTCGGCGATGACCCTGGGCTGGAGCAGGCTGACCGTGTAGCTCGCGGTCGAGTTGCGAAACCCGGGCGCGAACGCCTCGGTCACCGCGGCCCCGCCGACGACGCCGCGCGATTCGCAAAGCCGCACCTTCAGCCCGGCGCGGGCGAGGTAGAAGGCGCAGACGAGCCCGTTGTGCCCTGCCCCGATGATGACCGCGTCGAGCATTCGCCCCCCTCGTTTCCTGAACCCCGCGCAACCCGCGCATTAAGCCGCTTGCAACCCCGCTTCGTGTAGCGCCGCCTCACAAGCAGACGAAAGAAGACGACGCCATGGGCCTGTTCACACCCGATCTCTACCGCAATTTCGCCATCGGATTCGCGCTCGGCGCGGCAATCGTGGTATGGCAGATCGCACCGAACATGACCGACAGCCTCGTCCCCCAGGCGCACGCCGCCACGGCCGACGCGCCCGCCGCCGCGCGGTGAGGCGCGGTGCGCTCCTCTTCGCCGCCGCGGGCCTCGCACTCGCCGGGTGCCAGCAGCCCGCGCTCGCGGGCGAAAGCACCGTGGCCGCGCCGCAGGCCAAGCGCGCCGCCAGCGAAAAGGGCCTCAGGACCGCCGTCTTCGCCGGCGGCTGCTTCTGGGGCGTCGAGGCGGTGTTCAGCCACGTCAAGGGCGTGACCAGCGCAGTCAGCGGCTATGCCGGCGGGGACAAGGCCGACGCCGACTACGACGTCGTGTCGAGCGGGCGGACCCGGCACGCCGAGGCGGTCAAGGTCACCTACGACCCGAGCGTCATCCGCTACGACCAGCTGCTGCGGATCTATTTCTCGGTCATCGCCGATCCCACCCTGAAGAACCGCCAGGGCCCCGATACCGGTCCGCAGTATCGCACCGCGCTGTTCCCGCGGAGCGCGGAACAGGCCGCGGTGGCGAAGGCCTATATCGCGCAGCTCGGTGCGGCCGGGCTGTGGAGCCGTCCGATCGTCACCACGATCGAAAGCGGAACGTTCTACCCGGCCGAGAGCTACCACCAGGACTTCGCCGACAAGAACCCGGCCCATCCCTACATCCGCCGCTGGGACGCGCCCAAGGTCGCCGCGCTCAAGGCGATGTATCCGGGCGTCTGGAAAAGCAGCTTCACACCCGGCTGACCGGACGGGTCGAAGCTCTGGCGCCGCGGGCCGGCGCGCATTACATTGGCCGCCATGGCCGCCCAACACCACCATCACGAGCATTCGGGACACGACCTCGTCCACGCAGCCGAAGCCGCCCTGACCGGCGCGGGCGAGCAGTGGACCGACCTGCGCGCCGACGTGTTCGGCGCGCTTGCCACCCACGCCAGCCCGGCCAGCGCCTACGACATCGCCGACGAGGTTTCCGCCAAGCGCGGCAAGCGCATCGCGCCGAACTCGATCTACCGCATCCTCGACCTGTTCGTGACGAACAACCTCGCGATGCGGGTCGAATCGTCGAACGCCTACCTCGCCAACAGCCACCCGGGCTGCCTGCACGACTGCATCTTCCTGGTCTGCGACGAATGCGGCGAGGCGACGCACATCGACAACGACGCGGTCAGCAGGACCGTGCGCGGGCTGGCCGAGGCGGCCGACTTCAAGCCCGAGCGCCCGGTGATCGAGATCCGCGGCCTGTGCGCCGAGTGCCGCTGACCTGGACCAGGTCCTTGGCCATCACCGCGCCGGGCACGGCCACGCCCTCGGCAGCCATCCGCTCGACCCGCCGGACCACGCGATAGCCGCAGGCGGCGTAGAGCGGCTCGCCCGCCGCGGTCGCCATCATCTCGAGCCGCCGGAAACCCGCCGCGCGCGCCGCGTCCTCGCAGGCCTCGAGGATCAGCCGGCCCACCCCGCGGCGGACGAACGACGGGTCGGTGTACATGGCGCGCACACGCGCAGGTTCGGTCGCGGGGTCCAGCAGGCGATCGTCGCGCGTCTCGGCCGAATGGTCGCCGCCATAGAGGGTTGCCCGCTTGCTCCAGCCGCCGCATCCGGCGAGCGCGCCATCGATCTCGACGCAGAAATAGGTCCCGTCGGCGACCAGTTGGGTGTCGAGCCCCATGCTGCGCCGGCTGGCCGCGATTTGCTCGGGGTCGAGGAACGGCTTCTGCAGTTCGGCGATGGCGCGTTCCATTACCCCGACGATCGCCGGGATGTCCTCCATCGTCGCGTTCCGAATCCGCGTGTCGCCCATCGCGCTCGATGTGCGGCCGGCCGCACCCTCGCGTCAACGCCCCGGTGCGCCGATTTGCGCATCGCTCACGCATTCCTCATGGTTACATCGGCAACCGTTCATCGACACGCCCGGCGCCGCGTTGTAGGGACTGCGCGATGACGACCCATCCGGAAACGCCGCTGCTCGACACCGTCGATACGCCCACCGACCTGCGCAGGCTCAAGCCCGATCAGCTACGCCAACTGGCCGACGAGCTGCGCGCCGAGATGATCAGCGCAGTGGGCAGCACCGGCGGGCACCTGGGATCGGGCCTCGGCGTGGTCGAGCTGACGGTCGCCATCCACTACGTGTTCGACACCCCGACCGACAAGCTGGTGTGGGACGTCGGTCACCAGGCCTATCCGCACAAGATCATCACCGGGCGCAGGGACCGCATCCGCACCCTTCGCCAGGGCGGCGGCCTCAGCGGCTTCACCAAGCGCAGCGAGAGCGAATACGACCCGTTCGGCGCGGCGCACTCGTCGACCTCGATCTCCGCCGCGCTGGGTTTCGCCGTCGCCAACAAGCTTCAGGGCAAGCCGGGCAAGGGCATCGCGGTGATCGGTGACGGCGCGATGAGCGCGGGCATGGCCTACGAGGCGATGAACAACGCCGAGCAGGCGGGCAACCGGCTGATCGTGATCCTCAACGACAACGACATGTCGATCGCCCCGCCGGTCGGGGGCCTGTCGGCCTATCTCGCGCGGATGGTCTCCTCGAGCGAGTACCTCGGCCTGCGCAGCCTCGCCAAGCGCATTTCCAAGAAACTCTCGCGCCGGGTCTTCAGCGGGCTGGAAAAGGCCGAGGAATACGCCCGCGGCATGGTCACCGGCGGCACGATGTTCGAGGAGCTGGGCTTCTACTACGTCGGCCCGATCGACGGCCACAACCTCGACCACCTGATCCCGGTGCTCGAGAACGTGCGCGACAGCGAGCAGGGGCCGATCCTGATCCACGTCGTGACCCAGAAGGGCAAGGGCTACGCCCCGGCCGAGAACTCCGCCGACAAGTACCACGGCGTGCAGAAGTTCGACGTCATCACCGGCGAGCAGAAGAAAAGCGCGGGCGGGCCGCCGGCGTACCAGAACGTGTTCGGCGACACCCTCGCGAAGCTCGCCGAGACCGACCCGCGCATCTGCGCCATCACCGCCGCGATGCCGAGCGGGACCGGGGTCGACCGCTTCGCCAGGGCGCACCCCGACAGGGCGTTCGACGTGGGCATCGCCGAACAGCACGCGGTGACCTTTGCCGCGGGTCTGGCGGCGGAGGGAATGCGTCCGTTCGCGGCGATCTATTCGACTTTCCTCCAGCGCGCGTTCGACCAGGTCGTCCACGACGTCGCGATCCAGAACCTGCCGGTTCGTTTCGCTATCGACCGCGCCGGGCTGGTCGGCGCGGACGGCTGCACGCATGCCGGTTCGTTCGACGTCACTTACCTCGCGACATTGCCCAACATGGTCGTCATGGCCGCCGCGGACGAGGCCGAGCTGGTCCACATGACCTACACCGCAGCGATGCACGATTCGGGCCCGATCGCGTTCCGCTACCCGCGCGGGGGCGGTACTGGCGTGGCGCTCCCGGAGACGCCGCAGCTGCTCGAGATCGGCAAGGGCCGCGTGATCCGCGAAGGCACCAAGGTCGCGATCCTGTCGCTCGGGACCCGCCTCGCCGAGGCTGAGAAAGCGGCCGACGCGCTCGAGGCGAAGGGCCTCTCCACGACGGTCGCCGACCTGCGTTTCGCCAAGCCGCTCGACACCGGGCTGATCGACCGCCTGATGCGGGACCACGAAGTCGTCGTCACCGTCGAGGAAGCCGCGATCGGCGGGCTCGGCGCGCACGTGCTCACCCACGCGAGCGACGAGGGCCTGCTCGATGCCGGGCTCAAGATCCGCACCATGCGCCTGCCCGACGTGTTCCAGGACCACGACGATCCGGCGAAGCAGTACGACGAGGCCGGCCTCAATGCCCCGCACATCGTCGATACCGTGCTGAAGGCGCTGCGCCACAACAGCGCCGGGTCCGAAGAGCGCGTGGAAGAGGCCCGGGCCTAGTCCGCGAGAAGGATGGCGATCGCCTCGGCCAGCTCGGCGTCGCCGATCGCCAGGCTCGACACACCCATCGCCAGCTCGGTCGTCGCGGCGCGTTCGCCGGGAACGGGCTTCAGCGTCGTAGTCAGCCAGATGCCGGTCCGCCGCGCCGCCTCGTCGCGGGCGGCGAGGAGCGTTTCGGCGTCACCTTCGATGCGAAGGTGGAACATGCTCGTCTGCGGCGGGTCGGGGGTGACGGTCGCGCGCGGGTGCGCGGTGAACAACGCGGCGACTTCCCGCGCACGTTCCACGAGCCGCGGCATCCGTTCGAGGCATTCGCCCAGGTGCAGGCGTGCGGACACCACATTGGCCATCGCGGTGTAAAGCGTGCCGCCCTGGCGGCGCTGCCACACCGCGGCCTCGTCGATGAAGTCGCGCGGGCCGAGCAGCATCGCGCCCGGCAGCGCGCCGACGTCCTTGTAGAACGACACGTAGACCGAATCGAACAGCGCGGCGATCTCGGCGAGGCTGCGGCCATAGGCGGGCGCAGCCTGCCACACGCGCGCCCCGTCTAGGTGGAGGCGGATGCCTTTTGCGCGCGCAGGGGTGCACAACGCGACCAGTTCGTCCCACGACGGCAGCTGCCCGCCGATCTCGCGCAACGGAAGCTCGACAAGCAGGCTCGCCAGCCCGCTGCCGTGGGCCGCCCCGCCCGGGCCGACCAGCGCGGCGAGGTCGTCGGCGGTGGTAGGCCGGTCGACATCGCCGAGCAGGTGCGCCGCCAGGCCGTGGAGTTCGCGATATCCGTGCTCCTCGTGCAGTTCGAGGTGCGAGGTCGGGTGGAACGCCGTCACCGGAACGCCGGCGCGATCGCTCCAGACGCGCAAGGCGATCGGCTGTGCCATGCAGCCCGAGGGCATGAATCGCGCCGCTTCCATGCCGAAGAGGTCTGCGACCTCGCGCTCGAACTCCTCGACCAGCGGACCTGCGCCGTAGGTGTCCGGAAGCACGTCGTGGGCGCGCAGCCACGCGGCGATCGCCTCGAACTCGTCTGCCGGGTCGCGCGGCCCGGCACCGAACAGGTGGCGACTGGCACGCTTGAGCCGGGCGCGCTCGGCTTCGCGATCATCGGATGACGTCATGTGGCGACGGATGCGGGCGAGCGGCCTCGGCCGCAAGCCCCGCCTGTCAGGACAGCCACCGCCAGATGCCCGCGGGCACCCCGGCGGCGTGGATGTGCGACCAGGTGATCACCAGCCACAGGAGCAGCGTGACCGCCCACAGCGCCCACCCAGCCCGAAACAGGTATTGCCAGCGCGGCCAGTAGCTGGTCTTCGCTTCCCATTCCGCCCAGGCTGCCCCCAGAAGGGCTTCCTTCTTGCGGTCCTGAAGATGCGCGCCGACCAGCGCGAGGAAGCCCACCGCCACTGACACGATGGTCGTCCGCCAGCTCCACCCCAGCAGGAGGTGCGCCAGCGCCCAGAGGGCGAAACCCCACATCATCGGGTGGCGCGTCACCGCGAATACGCCCGTCGCCGCACGGTCGATGGTGTTCGCGGCACCCGGGTTGGGCAAGGCGGGGTTCTTCCACAGCGAACCGAGGAACAGGAGCAGTGCCGGGATCGTCAGCAAGCTGGCCGAGACCCAGCCGGCGTCTCCCGTCGCCCCCGGAATGTCGGCCGCCGGGGCCGCGCGGAAGGCGACGATCGTCCATCCGAGCGTCGCCGCCGCGACAAGAGAATAGAGGCCGAGGAAGGGGCCCTCGCCGATCCGGCTTACCAGCGGCGCGCGCAGTGGATGCGACAGCGCGAAGTGCGTGCCGACGAACGCGATCGCGGCGGCGAGCAGCTGGGCCAGGGCCGGGTCCATCGGCGGTCTCCCTTCGCACCCGGGTAGAACACGCTGGGTTCGCTATTGCAACTTACTATTCGTCGATCGCCAGCAGACGGACAGTGAACAGCAGCGTAGCGCCGCCCGGGATCGGCCCCTTGCCCTTCATGCCGTAGGCCGCGGTCGCCGGGGCGGCGATCTCGATCGTGTCGCCGACCGCCATCTGCGGGATCGCGACCTGCCAGGCCGGGATCAGCCTGCCGAGCGGAAAGGTCGCCGGTTCGCCGCCTTCGGAACTGTCGAACACCGCTCCATCGACGAACGTGCCGGTGTAATGTACGGTGACGACGTCGCGGACGGTCGGGCGCTTTCCCTCGCCGCTTCCCGCCACGCGGCGCCAGAGCACGCCGCCTTCCGCGGTCTGCCAGCCGGGCTGCGCCGCACGCTCGGCCAGCGCCGCCTGCTGCGCGCTGACCCACGCCATGTCCTGGCTGCGATCGGGCGGGGCGCCGGCGCCGCCGTCCTGCGCCAGCGCCGCCGCGCCCGCGATCAGCGCCGCTCCCAGCGCGAGGGTCGCTCCGCTCTCTCCGGCGAATTTCCAGGTCACCAGTCGTACGCCTCGGGCAGCTGGCTTTCGTCGAGTTCGCGATAGCGATCGCGCAGCCGCGACTGATGGTTGTCGCGGGGCTGCTCGACCCCGTCGACGAACACCCGCTCGGCCGCCGTCGAGACTTCGAGCGGATCACCGTCCCAGACAACGAGGTCGCCCGCCGCCCCGGGCGCAAGGACGCCGAAGCGTCCCTCGTAGCCGGCGATCGCGGCGGGGACTGACGTGATCGCGGCGAACGCCTTGCCCCACGACAGCCCGCTTGCCCGCGGCACCCTGGTCAGGGCGACGAGGTTGCCGGCGTATTGGGTCAGGTTCTTGGGCTGGTCGCCGGTCGAGCCCGCCAGGTTGCCGAGCGCCACCTTGACCCCCGCGGCCACCATTCGCCCGACGTTGCTCTGCGTCGCGGCGAGCTGTTCGAAGCGCGACGGCAGGTCATCGACCGGGTCGGCGATCACCGGAACGCCCGCTGCGGCGATCTCGCGCGCGGCGAGCCAGCCCTCGCTCGCCCCGACGAGCACCAGCCTGAGGTTGGGAAACTCGGTTTTCAGCGCAAGCACCGCGCGGATGTCGGATGCGCGCTCGACCGCCACGTAGAGCGGCTGCGTACCGTTCACCACCGGCACCAGCGCGGCGGCGTCGAACCGGGTGAGCAGGACGTCCTCGCGGTTCGCCGCGGTGTCGAGCAGCCGCGGATCGACCGGGATGTCGTCCCCGGTGCGCAAGGGCTGGCCGCCCCTCCCGCCAGTGATCTTTGCATCCGAACCATACTGGCGCGCCTCGCGCAGGGCGTTGCGCAGCAGGGCGTGTGCGCTCACCCGGCTGCCGCCGGCGATCCGGGCGCCCCGCTCGCCTAGCACGACCAGCTGGAAGGCGCGCGGGCGCACGACCATCTGCGGATCGGCGCCAAGGTCGACCACCGCGCCCTGACCCCCGAAGATCGAGCCCGAGGGGGTGCCGAAAACGCTGGCCCGGGTGATGCCGGCCATGCGCGCGACCGCCACGTGCTGCGAGACCGGATTGAGCGCCGGTGCCACGTCGAGTGCAGCGCCGAACGGCGAACCACGCGCGCTCGAATCGTCCGATTCCTCGATCCCTTCGGCGTCGAACAGGCCAAGCGAGGTCATCGCCGCGAAGACGCCCGGGGTAACCCACTTGCCGGTCCCGTCGACCGCCTGGATTCCCGCCGGCACCGCGACCCCGGTGCCCGCGGCAACGACCTTTCCGCCGCGCACCACGACGGTCGCTCCGGGGACGGGCTCGCTGCCGTCGCCGGTGGCGAGGGTGGCGTTGGTGATCGCGAAGTCCTGCCCGGCCGCCGGAGCGGCTCCGAGAGCGGCGAGGGGGGCGAGCAGGGCGGCGCCGAGCATCAGCCGCATGGCGCGGGGGGCGATCATTTCACGTCTCCTTCGCCGGGCTGGCCAAGCTCGAAGTCGCTCACCGGTCGGCGCTTGGGGTCATCGGCATCGTACATCAGCGCACCATCGATCCAGACTTTCTCGGGACGCGAATAGACCGACAGCGGGTTGCCGTTCCACAGCACCACGTCGGCCATCTTGCCGGCGGCAAGACTGCCGGTCCACGTGTCGATCCCCATCGCGCGTGCAGGGTTCAGGGTGATCCAGCGGATCACCTCCGCATCGGTAATCGCGATGCCCGCGCGGCGCCCGGCGGCCTGCGCCTTGGCCGCTTCCTGGTTGAGGCGCTGGATGCCGTTCTCGTCGTCGGAATGGACGATCACGCAGGCGCCCGCGTTCTGAAGGAATGCGGCGTTCTCGGGAATGCCGTCGTAGCTTTCCATCTTGAAGCCGAACCAGTCGGCCCAGATCGCGCTGCACACGCCGTTTTCCTTGAGCAGGTCGGCGATCTTGTAGCTTTCGACCGCGTGATGGAACGCGGTGACCTTGTATCCCATCTCCTTGGCCATATCCATGACGATGGCCATCTCGTCGGCCCGGTAGCAGTGATTCTGGACCAGGATCTCCCCGTCGAGCACGCCCTTGAGCGTTTCTTTGGCCAGGTCGCGCTTCTTGCCGTCGTAGGCCTTGGCATCGAGCCACATCTGGCGGTCGACCGCGATGTTGCCCATGCGGGTCGAGGGCATCCGCCCCTTGCTGCCGTAGACGCGCTTGGGGTTCTCGCCGCAGGCCATCTTGAAGCCGTAGGGGGCCTGCGGAAACTTCATCCCCTGCACCGTGCGCGCGGGCACGTTCTTGAGGATGGCGGAACGTCCGCCGGCAAGGTTGGCCGAACCCGGAAGGATCTGCAGGCTCGTCACCCCGCCGTTGGCGAGCGCGCGGCTGAAGCCGGGGTCCTGCGGCCAGACCGAGTGTTCGGCCCAGACCTCGGGCGTGGTCGGGCTGGTCGCCTCGTTTCCGTCGGACAGCGCCTGGATGCCGGGCGAGGGATAGTCGCCGAGGTGCGAGTGGATGTCGATCACGCCGGGCGTCACGTACTTGCCCGTTCCGTCGATGCGGGTGAAACCGGCCGGTATCGCAAGGTCCGGGCCGCCGACCCCGGTGACCTTGCCGCCCTCGAACAGCACCGTACCGTTGTCGATCCGGCCGCCCGCCCCGTCGAACACCGTGGCGCCGACGAGCGCCGTCGGCGTGCCCGGATAGGGCCGGTAGGTCGATGGATAAGGGTTCTTGTCGATCGCCGCCGCGCTGGCGCTTTTCGCCGGCTGGTCCCCGGTTGCGGCGCAGGCAGACAGGGCCGTTGCGGCGGCGGTGGCAAGAAGGAAGTTTCTGAGCATGACGTCTGGCCCTGGCGTACTGCGACCGCGCGGCCCGCCAGGCGACGCGCCCGGGGGACCGCGTGTGCGTGTGGTTGAATTACGGTTGGCGGGTCGCGGGATGGATGCCCGCGCCCTGCGGCTCGCCGGGCCCTTCGGCCTGGCCTTCGAGGTCGTCGCCGACGTTGTCGTCGCGCAGCGTGTCGAGGTGCATCAGCTTCTTGATCAGCGGGCTGATCACGAGGACGACCACGCCGACACCGACGGCGACCCAGCCGACGGTCGAATAGACGTCGAGCACGACCTGCTTGCCCGCTTCCTCGCCCACGCCCTCGGCGCCGGTGGCCGAAGCGATCAGGCCGGCCGCGAAGTTGCCGGTGGCCGAGGCGAAGAACCACACGCCCATGATCAGCGAGGCCATGTGGGCCGGCGCCAGCCGGTTCATCGCCGACAGGCCGACCGGGCTGAGGCATAGCTCGCCGGTGGTATGCAGCAGGTAGATGAGGAAGATGAACACCACCGGGGTCGGCACGTCGACGCCGACCGAGGCCGCGCCCCAGACGAGCACGAGGAACCCGAGCCCGACCTGCACCACGCCGAGGCCGAACTTGAACGGAGTCGACGGTTCGAGCCCCTTGCGGCCAAGGACGGTCCACAGGGTCGCGAAGACCGGCGCGAGCAGGATGATGTAGATCGCGTTGATCGACTGGAACACCGATGCCGGGACCCCGCCCCGGTCGACATGGCGATCGGTGAACAGGTTGAGGCTCGAGCCGGCCTGTTCGAACAGCGCCCAGAAGATGATCGACGTGATGATCAGGAACAGCGCGGCGAAGATGCGGTCGCGCTCGTCGGGCTGCAGCCGAACCACCGACACCCCGATGACGTAGAGTACGAGAAGCCCGCCGAACCCGCCGAGCAGCCAGCCGACCACGTCCTGGTTCTGGACCAGCACCCAGCACAGCGCGACAAGGCCGAGGCCGACGCCGTACATCGCGAATTCGCGGCCCTTGGCGAGCGCGGCGGGCGGCTCGCCCCGGCCAAGCAGAAGACCCCGGCCAAAGACAAAGACCGCAAGGCCGGCGAGCATGCCGATCCCGGCGAGGCCGAAGCCGTAGGCCCAGCCATACGTCTCGCCGATGTAGCCGCACAGCAGCGAGCCGAGCGCCGCGCCGAGGTTAATCCCCATGTAGAAGATCGTGTAGGCGCCGTCGCGCCGCACGTCGGTGCGCGGATAGAGCTGGCCGACGATCACCGAGATGTTCGCCTTGAGGAAGCCCGATCCGACGATGATCAGGGCAAGCGCCAGCCAGAACACGTTGATCATCGGGTTGCCGGTATGCCCGGCGGCGGCGTCGCCCTCGAACGCCATGAAGAAATGGCCCGCCGTGAGCAGGACCGCGCCGAACTGGACCGCCTTGCGCTGGCCGAGATACTTGTCCGCGAGGTACCCGCCGACGACCGGGGTGATGTAGACCAGCGCGGTGTAGGCGCCGTAGATCACCCCCGCCTCGCTGTCGCTGAAGAGCCAGTGCTTGGTCAGGTAGAAGATCAGCAGCGCCCGCATGCCGTAGTAGGAGAACCGCTCCCACATCTCGGCGAAGAAGAGCATGAACAGGCCCTTCGGGTGCCCCAGGAACGTGCCGGCACTGTCGCCGTGCGGAAGCTGCTGTGAAGCCATGCGTGCTGAACCCTCTTGTATCTGTCGCCGGCGCGCCCCGAGCCGGAATCGCGCGCACCCTAGCGGCAAGATTTCCCATGTGAAGTGCTAGTTTCACGCGCAACTTGCCGGGCCGGGCCCTTGGGCGAGGGCGGCCGCCCTGCCTTGACGCGCCGCGCTGTATTATGGCACTGATGCACCATCGGCGCTCGCATCCGCTCCCCGCGGGCAGCGCCGCCCGATCGCGAAGAGGACAGCCCATGATGCAGCAGAGCCAGCCCGTGTACCTGCGTCTGCGCGACATGATAGCGGCGGCGATCATCGAGGGCCGCTATCGCGAGGGCGAGATGCTTCCGTCGGTGCGCGCCTTCGCGGCCGACCAGGGTGCCAACCCGCTGACCGTCGCCAAGGCATACCAGCTGTTCCAGAGCGAGGGACTGGTCGAAGTCCAGCGCGGGGTCGGGATGTACGTCGCCCCCGGCGCCGCCGAGCGGCTGCTGCGCGCGGAACGCCGGCGGTTCATCGACGAGGAATGGCCCGAGATCGCGGCGCGGATCGAACGGCTGGGAATCGACCCCGCCGATCTGCTCGAAAGCGCCTGAAACCATTGCCCGACAACTGAGATTGCGCTCGGCCGCGCTCTCTGGCACTCTCCACGCAACATGGCGGGCTGGTCGCGCTCAGCCAGACAATGGTCGCGATCGGAGGGTGGTTAGGTGATAAGATCGGAACTCTTGCAGGCCATCGCCAAGGAGAATCCCGAACTCAGGACCGAAGAGGTCGAGCAGGTCGTGGACATCTTCTTCGACGAGATCGGCAAGCGGCTCGCCGAAGGCGGCCGGGTCGAACTGCGCGGTTTCGGCGCTTTCTCCACCCGCGACCGCAATGCCCGCAAGGGCCGCAATCCGCGCACCGGCGAAGCAGTCGACGTGCCGGCGAAGAAGGTCCCCTACTTCAAGCCCGGCAAGGAAATGCGCCGCGTCCTCAACGACGATTGAGCAATACCCGCTCCGGCAAATTGCCGGCGGCCGCGCGGCACGCTAGGCCGCGCGGATCAGCGGGTGTGGCGGAACGGTAGACGCCGGGGACTTAAAATCGCCCTTAAGCAAGGTAGCCGTGTGAATAAATTATTGAAACCATTGCGTTTTTTGATAAGGAGCCGCGGGCGCGGGGGCTATTGTGGGCGCCATCAGACCCCAACCTTCTCTCAGACCCACACACTTGAGCTTAAACACGTGCATTCGACGCAGTGCAAAAATTTGGCACAGCGTCCGCGTTCGGCCTAGCGCCACCCCCGATTGACGCTAATGCAGCGTAATGATTTTTGACCGCTACTCTTTTCTTGAGCGAGTCCTTAAAAAAGCTCCCACTAGACAGGCGGTGCTCAACGTTCTCGGGCTACCATCGTCGCGGGGTCCGAACCTGTTCAGACGTGGTCACGAGCGGCCCCGGCGCCTCTGGGTGGAGGAAGCGATCAAACTGTCGGATCATTTCGGCGTCCCGCTGACCGGCGCGAGTGTCAATGCCGAAGAACTGATACCTGTGTTATCGATTGCCCTGCGTGACGCGCCTATGGAGTGGCGGAAGTCGGACATTCAACGTCTAGCAGAAGAGGTCGCTTTTGGGCTTCGGTTACAGCACTCTCTTCGGTCTAGCTTGCACGAACCAGACCACGTTGCTCCGGCCGATACGTCGTCGAATATCTCATAGCGATCGGAGCCTGATGCAAGACAGTCCACAAACAGTCTGCGCTTCTCACCCTTTCAAGATCAACCAGGGACACACATGAGCGCCGGAGCCGATACCAACCCCGAGCTAGACTGCGATCTAGTCCGACTTCCGCTGTAGAGGCAGGGCCAAGGGATACGCGGGGGACCGCTTGAGGGGCAATGGGGACGAAATTCGCGAACTATCTGGGTCATTTCCCTTTTGGCATCGATGGTTTTTCCTTTGTTTTTCTAATGTTTCGGATACGATCTAGAACTGTGCGGGTGTGGTGGAATGGTAGACACTGGGGACTTAAAATCCCCTGACCTTTGGTCGTGTGGGTTCGAGTCCCACCACCCGCACCAGCTTGCCGCGACGAATCGAAGCGGGTCCCTTAAGGCCGGTTAACCGTGCGCCATAACACCGTAATTACCCCTATCCTCTAGGAAGCACTGTCGAGACCGTTTTCTGTCAGGAAATGCTCCGCGGCAGGGGTGCCGTAGCAATCGGGGTGCGCGAATGGAGCAGGGACGTATTGAATTGCCGCACGAAGCGGAGGCCACGCCGTGCGAGGACCGCGCGGCGCCCCGCTTCACGCTGCTCATCCGGGCTGCCAAGCTGATCGCGCCTTCGGGGGAGTTCATCGCGGTCATCCGCGACGTCTCGGAAAGCGGCATCTCGCTGCGCGGATTCCATCCCCTGCCCGCGGGCGATCCGCTCATGCTCGAACTGCAAACCGGCGAGCGGCACCGGATCGAGGCGGTCTGGGACCACGGCAGCGAGACCGGTTACAGGTTTCTCGACCAGGTCGACATCGTCCGGCTGATCGCCGAGGCGGGTCGCTATCCCAAGCGCCAGCTGCGGCTCAACATCGCCTTTCCGGTCGAACTCGCCTTCCTCGGGCGCAGGGTGGCGGCCGAAGTCGTCAACGTTTCCCAGCAGGGCGCGCGCATCGAATGCAGCGAGCTGCTCGCCATCGACCAGCCCCTGCGGATCGTGTCGGACATCCTGCCCGAGGTGCGCGCCCGCGTGCGGTGGCGCAAGGGCGACGTTCATGGCCTGGTCTTCGACGATACGTTCAGCCTCAACCAGCTCGCGCTGTTCGCCGCCGGCGCCCAGGACCCCGGCCTGATGGACGGCCCGCGCTGCAAGGTGTCGCTGCGCCGCTGACGTTACCGCCGCGCGTTTACCGCCCGGTAACCAATTTCCTTCACTCCCCGGTCAATCGAATTGGGGGGCTTGCATGACGAATACGCCGCACGAGTTGACTGTCGACGTCGCGATCATCGGCGCCGGACCCGCGGGGCTGACCGCGGGATACCTGCTGACCAAGGCCGGCAAGACCGTCGCCATCGTCGAGAAGGACGCGACCTACGTCGGCGGCATCAGCCGGACAGTGGAGCACGAAGGCTATCGGTTCGACATCGGCGGTCACCGGTTCTTTTCCAAGTCGCAGGCGGTCGTCGACCTGTGGAACGAGATCCTGCCCGACGACTTCATCCAGCGCCCCCGGATGAGCCGCATCTACTACGAGGGCAAGTTCTACAGCTATCCGCTGCGCGCGTTCGAGGCGCTGTGGAACCTGGGCGTGCTGCGTTCGGCCGCCTGCATGGCAAGCTATGCCTGGTCCAAGCTATTCCCGGTGCGCGAGGTGCGCAGCTTCGAGGACTGGACCAGCAACCAGTTCGGCAAGCGGCTCTATTCGATTTTCTTCAAGACCTATACCGAGAAGGTGTGGGGGATGCCCTGCAACGAGATGAGCGCCGACTGGGCCGCGCAGCGGATCAAGGGCCTGTCGCTGTGGGGCGCGGTGATCGACGGGCTCAAGCGGTCGCTTGGGCTAAACAAGCGGCCCAACGACGGGCAGGCGGTCAAGACGCTGCTGGAGACCTTCCGCTACCCGCGCCAGGGCCCCGGCATGATGTGGGACGCCGCGCGCGACAAGATCGAGGCGACCGGGCTCGGCACGGTCGTGATGGGACACGGCCTCGAGCAGCTCGCCGCCGACGGCCGCGGCGGCTGGCGGATGACCGCGACCGCGAAGGATGGCCGCAAGGTCGTCGTGAAGGCCGCGAACGCGATCAGCAGCGCGCCGATGCGCGAGCTGGCCGCGCGCCTGCACCCGCTGCCCGACACGACGCTCAACGCCGCGAACCTCAAGTACCGCGACTTCCTGACCGTCGCGCTGATGGTCGAGGGCGAGGACCTGTTTCCCGACAACTGGATCTACATCCACGACAGCAAGGTGAAGGTCGGCCGCGTGCAGAACTTCCGTTCGTGGAGCCCCGAGATGGTGCCCGACGAGAACATGGCCTGCGTCGGCCTCGAATACTTCTGCTTCGAAGGCGACGGGCTGTGGTCGATGGCGGACGACGACCTCGTCAGGCTCGCGACCGACGAGATGGAAATCCTCGGCCTGCTCGACCCGGCGAAGGTCAAGGGCGGCGCGGTCGTGCGCCAGGAAAAGGCCTATCCGGTCTACGACGAGACGTATGCCGCGAATGTCGCCGCGATGCGTTTCGAGCTCGAGGAGAAGCACCCGACGCTCCACCTCGTGGGCCGCAACGGAATGCACCGCTACAACAACCAGGACCACGCGATGATGACCGCGATGCTGACGGTCGAGAACATCCTCGCCGGGACTCGTCTATACGACACCTGGTGCGTGAACGAGGATGCCGAGTACCACGAGGCGGGCGACGAAGGTCAATTCGGGGGTGCCGAGAAGGCCCTTCCGCAGCGAGAGATCACCGACGACCAGGCTGCTGCGCTCGGTTCGGTCCGCGCGGTTCCGACCCGCGTGTCCGTCGGCCGCAAGGTCGCCTGACCGACGGCGCGCGCGGGAGGGAAGGCGCGTGGATTCTGCAATCCTTAACCAGATCGTCCGACAATCGGTCCACGCTGCCGCGCGCGCGTGCGTGCAGGCACTACCGGGAGCGGGTTCGATGTTCGCCAGACTCGTCAGCATCGCCGATCGGCGGCTCGTCCGCTACGGCCTGGCGAGCGTGGGCGCGCTTGCAGTGGACATGGGCAGCTTCCTGGCCCTGCTCGCGCTCGCCGTGCCTGCCGCCGCCGCGTCGGCCGCCGGTTATGCTTTCGGCATCGCGGCCCACTGGCTGCTATCCAGCCGCACGGTCTTTACCGACAGCGTCGCCGAGCGGGGCATCCGGCGGACCCGGCAAAAGGCCCTGTTCGTCGGTTCGGCGATGGTCGGCCTGGCGCTGACGACTTGCATCGT
Source organism: Tsuneonella litorea (assembly GCF_025154015.1). Lineage (GTDB taxonomy): Bacteria > Pseudomonadota > Alphaproteobacteria > Sphingomonadales > Sphingomonadaceae > Tsuneonella > Tsuneonella litorea. Next base: position 34,749 of record NZ_JAOAMV010000007.1, on the reverse strand, counting down.
CGGGATCGGCGACCTCGCCGGCTTCGACCCGCGGCTCGCCAAGCTGATCGCGATCGCGGCGAGCTTCACCGTCACATGGATGCTGCGCAACCGGATCGTGTTCCGCGGCGATGGAGCGGCGGCATGACCCTGTTCGTGGAGCGGCGACGACCGGCCTTCACGTCCGAACTTGTCGCGCGTGCCGTGCTCGCATGGCTGATGATCTCGGCGCTGCTGATCGTCACCAACCTGTCGGCGATCATCGCCTACCAGTTTCCCGATCCCGACGACACGCTGCGGCTCCTGCAGGTCCGCGATCTCATCGCCGGCCAGAACTGGTTCGACCTCAGCCAGCACCGGATCGACGCCGTCAACGGGGGTGTGCCGATGCACTGGTCGCGGCTCGTCGACCTGCCGATCGCGGCGGTCGTGCTGCTTCTGCGCGGGCTGGTTGGACAGCCTGCCGCCGAAACCGTCGCGCTGATCGTCGTGCCGCTGGCCACCATGGCCGTCGCGCTTCTCCTTGCCGGCCGCATCGCCTGGCGACTGCTCGGCGGGGAAACGGCCGGCTTCGCGTGTCTCGCGATGGCGCTGTCGGTTCCGGTGATCGAGCAGATGCGACCGATGCGGATCGATCACCACGGCTGGCAGATCGTCTGCGCGCTCGCAGTGATGAATGCGCTGATGGCGCGCCGCCCGTACCTCGGAGGATGGATCGCCGGGCTGGCGATGGCGGCCTGGCTGTCGATATCGATCGAAGGGCTGCCGCTGGCCGCCGCGATCTGCGGGGTCACCGCCCTGCGCTGGCTGCGGGACCGCCACGACAAGTGGTGGTTCGTGGGCACCATGCAGGGTCTCGCGACCGGTTCGCTCGCGCTTTTTGCGATGACCCGCGGGTTTGCCGACCTGTCGCAGCATTGCGACGCGATCAGTCCCGCGCACCTCGGAGCGTTTACGCTGGGCGCCCTTGCGACCACGGGCCTGGCCCGCCTCGAGCCGTTGCCACGCTTCGCGCAAGTGACGGGACTCACCCTTGTCGCGGCACTCGGTGCGGCGACGCTGGTGTCGTTCGCGCCAAGCTGCACGACCGGTGCCTTCGCCGAGCTCGATCCCCTCGTCGACACGTTCTGGTATCAGGCGGTCGGCGAAGGCCTGCCGGTGTGGCAACAGCCGGCGGCGGTCATCCTTCAGGTCGTGATTCCCCCGATGGTGGCGCTCATGGCCTCCCTGCAGCTCGCCGGCCGCAGCTCGGGATGGCTGCGGCGCTGGTGGCAGGACTACTCGCTGATCCTGGGCGCGGCGTTCATGATCTCGCTTCTCGTCGTGCGCGCCGGCGCGGTCGCCGGTGCGCTGGCGGCCGTTCCACTGGGCTGGCTGGTGCGGGAATGGTTGCGCTCGGCGCGCAACCTGCGCCGACCCGGACGGCGGGCGCTGGCGCTGGCGGCCATGGCGCTCGCGCTGCTGCCGGCCATGCCGATTACCCTCTTCGCGATCGCGCGCCCCGCCCGCGCGGCCAGCGGCGAGATCGCCCCGCGGGTATCCGCCTGCCGGGTCGACCGGGGCGCGGCGGTGTTCCACCAGCTTCCCCCGGGCGAGGTTCTGGCCCCGCTCGACGTCGGCCCCCAGATCCTGTTCGCCACCGACCGCACGGTCATCGCGACCGGTCATCACCGCGGCGCCGCCGCGATGCGGACCACTATCACGGCCTTCATCGGTCCCGATGAAACGACCCACGCCACCCTGCTTCGGCGCGGTACGCGATATGTCGCGATCTGCCCCGACCTGGTCGAGCCGATGCGGTATGCCGCCGCCGCACCGCACGGCTTCATGGCCGCGCTGCTCGCCGGACAGGTCCCCGACTGGCTCGAGCCGGTCGCCATCCCGCAAGGCAGCGGCCTGCTGGTCTGGCGCGTGCGGGGCTGATTCGTCCGCGGGCGACGCTCGTCGGTCCCGACCGACCGCCCGTCGAGCGCGCAATTGCCCTGTCTCTCCCCTGGGTCTATGCCCATCTGGCGCGCTTGCGCGCAGTGCCCTATTGGCGTAATACACCGCGGGGCTCGGCAGGGCAGGATCAGATGAACTACGAAACCACCGTCGTACCAGACGAAGAAGCCGTACCCGTGCTGGACGATTCCGGCGAAGGTGCGAAGCGTCGGCGAAAGTTGGCAATCTGGGGTATTGCCGCGGCTTTCGCGCTCGTCGTCGCGATCTATGTCTATGCCAGTGGTTCCGATAGCGCAGCTCCGGCCGGGGATGATGCGCTGGTCCCCGTGGTCACCGTGGTGAGCCCGGGCCGCGCGACGATCGAAGGGACGATCAGCGCCAACGGCACGCTCGCCGCGCGCCGCGAGATTCCCGTCGGCTCGGTCGGCGAAGGCGGCCGGGTGGTCGCAGTTTCCGCCGACGAGGGCGATTGGGTGCGCCAGGGCCAGGTTCTCGTCTCGATCGACCGCTCGGTGCAGAACCAGCAGATCGAAGGTGCCCGCGCGCAGATCGGGGTTGCGCAGTCCGACCTCAACCTCGCGCAGGCCAACCTCGACCGGGCGCTCAAGCTGGTGGATCGTGGTTTCATTTCCCAGGCCGATGTCGACCGGCTGACCGCCACCCGCGACGCCGCCCGCGCCCGCGTTGGCGTGGCCCGAGCCACGCTCGGCGAGCTTCAAGCGCGCACCGCGCGGCTCAACATCTATGCACCGGCCTCGGGCCTGGTACTGACCCGGTCGGTCGAACCGGGCCAGACGGTCGGCGCCGGCGGCGGTCCGCTGTTCACGATCGCCAAGGACGGCGAGATGGAACTGCGCGCCCGGCTGAGCGAGGAAAACCTCGCCCGGATTTCGGTCGGTACTGCGGCCACGGTCACCCCGGTGTCGAGCGATGCCTCGTTCACTGGGCAGGTCTGGCAGATCAGCCCCACGATCGACCAGCAGTCCCGCCAGGGCGAGGCGCGCATCGCGCTGGCCTACGCGCCCGAACTGCGGCCGGGCGGCTTCGCCACGGCCCAAATCGCGAGCGGCACCCTGGTCGCTCCCAAGCTCCCCGAATCCGCCATCCAGAGCGACGAGCGGGGGCCGTTCGTCCTCATCGTGAACAAGGACGACAAGGTCGAGCGCCGGCCGATCAAGACCGGGCTCATCACTCCCGACGGGATCGCGGTCGTCGAAGGGCTGACCGGAGCCGAACGGGTCGTGCTGCGTGCCGGCGGGTTCCTTGCCGAGGGTGACAAGGTCAAGCCCACGGCTGGCCGCTGAGGCGCGACCCATGAACCTGCGCAACATCTCCGCCTGGTCGATTCGCAACCCGGTGATCCCGATCATCCTGTTCGCCGGCCTGCTCATCGCCGGGCTTGTCGCCTTCAACCGGATGACGGTGATCAACTTCCCGGAAGTCGACTTTCCGGCGGTGACCATCAACGTCACCCAGCCCGGCGCGGCACCGACCGAGGTCGAGACCCAGATCACCCAGAAGATCGAGGGCGCGGTCCGCTCGATCAACGGGGTCGAGGAAATCACCTCGACCGCGTCGGAAGGCAATTCGAACACCTTCGTGTTCTTCACCGTGGGCACCGATTCGAACGACGCGGTGGCCGAGGTGAAGAACGCGGTCGACCAGATCCGCGGCGACCTGCCCGAAGGCATTCTCGAGCCGCAGGTGCGCAAGGTCGAGGTCAACGGCGGCAGCCTGCTCGGCTACTTCGCCGTCAGCGCCGACGACATGACGCTCGAACAGCTCAGCTGGTTCATCGACGACACCGTCAGCCGCCAGCTGCTTTCGGTCGAGGGCATGGCCAAGGTCAGCCGCGGCGGCGGCGTCGACCGGCAGATTCGCGTGGTGGTCGATCCCGCGCGGATGCAGGCGCTGGGGGTGACCGCGCGCGACATCAACAACGTCCTGCGCCAGACCAACGTGAACGCCGCCGGCGGCCAGACCGAGATCGCCGGCTCGCGCCAGTCGGTCCGCGTTCTGGGCAACGCCCAGGGCGCCTACGAACTGGGCCAGAGCCAGATCAACCTCGGCGGCGGCCGCACGGTCAAGCTGGCCGACGTGGCGGAAGTCACCGACAGCTATTCGGAACGGACGCGGTATTCCAAGCTCAACGGCCGCGAAGTCGTCACCTTCTCGATCGAGCGGGCACGGGGCACGTCCGACGTATCGGTCTACGACGACGCGGTCCGCGTGCTCAGGAAGATCGAGGCCGAGAACCCGGGCGTGCGCTTCACCGACCTGTTCACCCCGGTCGATTACACCAAGAGCCAATACGAAAGCTCGATGGCGGCGATGATCGAGGGCGCGATCCTCGCCATTGTGGTCGTGTTCTTCTTCCTGCGCGACTGGCGGGCGACGATCATCAGCGCGATCGCGATCCCCTTGTCGGCGATCCCCACGTTCTGGTTCATGGACCTGCTGGGGTTCAACCTCAACACGCTGTCGCTGCTGGCACTCGGGCTCGTGGCGGGGGTGCTGGTCGATGACGCGATCGTCGAGATCGAGAACATCGTGCGCCATATGCGCATGGGCAAGTCGGCCTATCAGGCGAGCATCGACGCGGCCGACGAGATCGGGCTGGCGGTCGTCGCGACGACGTTCTCGATCGTGGCGGTGTTCCTGCCGGTCGGCCTCATGCCGGGCATCCCGGGCGAGTTCTTCAAGCCGTTCGGCCTGACGGTGGTGGTCGCGGTGCTGTGCAGCCTCGCCGTCGCCCGCATGATCACCCCGATGGTCGCCGCCTATTTCCTGCGCGCGCACGGCGAAGCTGCCCATGGCGAGGGCCGCGCGATGGACTTCTACATGCGCGTCCTGAACTGGACGCTCGATTCGCGCCGGAGCCACGCGATGCGGGCGCGGGTCGCCTATGCGCCCGCCCGGCTGGCCTACTACGTTCCGGCCCTTCTGCTCGGCGCGCTGGCCATGGCCGGATCGATCGTGCAGGCGGCGAACGCACCGGTGAATCCGCTGGTCGAGCCGCCATCGACGTTCGCGATCACGGTGGGCGCGCTGTTCGGGGGTTTCGTTCCGGCGTTCCTGGCCGGCTGGCTGGCGACGTTCCTCGCCGGGCTGCTCTACGGCGCGGTCCGCGGTTTCGATGCGAACGGGTGGACCGAGCGCACGCGCTTTTCCGGCAAGCGATTCCTGGCCCGCGCGCGCGACCACCGCTTCTATGCCTTCTGCGTCGGCTTCCTCGCCTTCATCGCGACGATCGCGATGTTCGCCATGATGCCCAGCCAGTTCCAGCCCGAAGAGAACAACGATACGACCCGGGTTTCGCTGCAGATGGTCCCCGGCACGACGCTGGAACAGACCGCGGCCCTCGCCGAACGCGCATCGGACCTGCTGCAGCGCCAGCCCGAAGTGGTCCGGGTCCTCGAATCGGTACGCGAAGGTTCGGCGACGCTCTACGTGGCGCTCAAGCCCGCGGCGGAACGCGACATCAAGACCGCGGAGTTCGAGAAGCGCCTGACGCCCGAACTCCAGACGATCCCCGACGCGCAGGTCAACTTCCAGGGCTTCGACGGCGGCGGCGGCGGAAGCGGCCGGGCGTTGTCGGTCATGCTCTCGGGCAGCGATCCCGCGCTGCTCGAAAGAACCGCACAGACGCTGGTCGAACAGATGCGCTCGGTCCCGGGCGTGGTTGCGCCGCGGATCGCGGCCGACCTCAAGCGGCCCGAGCTGATCATCCGCCCGCGCATGGACCTGGCCGCCTCGCTTGGCGTCACGACGGCGGCGCTCAGCCAGGCGATCCGCATCGCCACGCTGGGCGAGATCGACCAGAATTCAGCCAAGTTCTCGCTGTCGGATCGCCAGATCCCGATCCGGGTGATCCTTGCCCGCAGCTCGCGGCAGGACCTGTCGACGATCGAGAACCTGCCGGTGCCGACGGCGACCGGCGGATCGGTTCCCCTGAGCCGCGTGGCCGAGATCAGCTTCGGCGCCGGCCCCACCCAGATCCAGCGGTACAACCAGTCGCGCCGGGTTGTCGTGGGCGCCGATCTCGGGCCCGACGCGGTGTCCGGTCCCGTGATGACCGAGATCCGCAAGCTGCCGATCATGCAGGACCTTCCGCAGGGGGTCAGCAGCGAACCGGTGGGCCAGGACAAGCGCCAAGCCGAGGTCATCCAGTCGTTCCTCGTCGCGGTGATCAGCGGCATCTTCCTCGTCTTCGCGGTGCTCGTGCTGCTCTATCGGCGGTTCATCTCGCCGCTGGTCAACATGACATCGCTGCTGCTCGCGCCGCTCGGCGGCCTCATCGGGCTGTGGCTCATCGGCATGATCGCCAACGGCAGCCCTGTGCCGATCTCGATGCCGGTCTACATCGGCATCCTCATGCTGCTGGGCATCGTTGCGAAGAACTCGATCCTGCTCATCGACTTCGCGATCGAGGAAATGGAACACGGCGTGCCCAAGCGCGAGGCGATCCTCGACGCGGGCCACAAGCGCGCCCAGCCGATCGTGATGACGACCGTCGCGATGGTGGCCGGCATGGTGCCGACCGCGCTGTCGCTGTCGGGGGATGGCGCCTGGCGAGCGCCGATGGGGATGGTGGTGATCGGCGGCCTGATCCTGTCGACCGTGCTCACCCTGGTGCTGATTCCCGCCGGGTTCAGCCTGGCCGACGGCTTCGAGAAGCGCGCCGGTCCCTGGCTTCGCCAGCGGTTCCTCACCTTCCGGCCGGGCGATGACAAGGTGACGGTGCCGCGGCGTCCCGGAGCGAAACCTCCCGAAGGCCTGCCGGCCGAGTGAGCGGCGAAACCCCGCCCCCCCTCGCGCGTTGGCAGCGCATGGGGGGCACTCGCCTCGATCCCGATCGCGCGCGCACGATGCGCCGCACCGCCACCGGCATGCTGGTGGCGATGGCGGGCCTGTACGTGCTTACGGGCCAGTACCTCGGCGTTCACCCCTCGATCGGCTACCTGCGCGCATTCGCCGAGGCGGCCATGGTCGGCGGTCTTGCTGACTGGTTCGCGGTGACCGCGCTGTTCCGCCGTCCGCTGGGCCTGCCGATCCCGCACACCGCGATCATTCCCGAGAACAAGGACCGCATCGCCGACACCATGGCGGCGTTCCTGCAGGACAACTTCCTCACCCCCGCCGTCGTCGCGCGGCGGATGAGCGACATGAACCTGGCAAAGGCGGTCGGCGAATACCTCGCCGCCCCGGCCCAGGGCGGCACCGGGGCGCGGCTGCGCGCGGGCGCAGGGGAACTGATCGCCGAGTTCCTCGAATCGCTCGATCCCGAACGGCTCGGCACGCAGGTGCGCGGCGGGCTCAAGGCGATTGCCGCGCGGGTCGAGGTCGCCCCGTTGCTGGGCCAGATGCTGACCGCCGCCATCGCCGACAGGCGCCACCTTCCGCTGATCGATTCGGCGATCCGCTGGACCGGCCTGACGATCGAGGCGAACGAGACGCTGATCCGCGACATGATCCACGAGAAGGCCAACGGACTCGTGCGCTGGACCGGGCTCGACGAGAAGCTGGCGAACTCGGTGCTCGATGGCCTGTACAAGCTGCTTGCCGAAGTGCTGATCGACCCGGAGCATCCATTGCGCGGAAAGCTCAACGAGGGTCTCGAGAAGCTCGCGCACGACCTGCTGCACGATCCCGCGACCCGCGCGAAAGTCGAGAAGGCGAAGAACGACCTGCTCGACAATCCGGCCGTCGCGACGTGGTGGCTCGGCGTGTGGGAACGGCTGCGCGCGAGCCTGATCAAGACCGCGCGCGAACCGGGCGGGGGGCTGCCCGGGATCGTCACCGAAAGCCTGACCGATCTCGGCGGCTCGCTCGCGGGCGACCCCCGGCTGCAGATGCAGGTGAACCGCCTCGCCAGGCGTACCGCGGTCGGCATCGCCCAGCGTTACGGCGGGCAGATCGTTCGGCTGGTGTCGGAAACCGTGCGCCGGTGGGACGCGCGCACGGTGACCGACCGGATCGAGAGCGCGGTGGGCCGGGACCTCCAGTTCATCCGCATGAACGGCACGCTCGTCGGCGGCCTCGTCGGGGTGACCATCCACGCGCTGGACGCCGTGTTTTGAGCGGACCGCTGCTGACCACGGAACGGCTGGAGTTGTGGCAGCCTGTCGCCGCGGACGAACCGGATAATTTCTCGATGATGCAGGACCCGCGGACCTGGCACTACTTCGGCGCCCCGCCCACGCGCCTCGATCACGTCACGCGCTTCATGCGCAACGCGGGCAGCTGGCTGCTGCACGGATACGGCAGCTTTGCGGTTCGCGAGAGGGGCAGGCCCGCCTACATCGGCAACTGCGGAATATTCCACACGTGGCGCGGACTCGGCGAAGACTTCGACGACAAGCCGGAAGCCGGCTGGATCATGGCCGCGGACCAAACCGGGAAGGGTTATGCCCGCGAGGTGATGGAGGCGGTTTTCGCCTGGTTCGATCGTGTCCACGGCCCGCGCGAAGTCGTCTGCATTATCCATCCGGACAATGCCCCCTCGATCGCCTTGGCGGAGCGGCTCGGCTTCGCACCGACCCGGGACAGCGCCTTGCCGGACGGGTCCCCTGTACGCCTGTTCAGTCGGCCCGGGGTCAGGGGCTCTTGAACCGCACCGAGGTACGCCAATAGGACTTCATCGGCTTGCCTTCGGCATTGAGTGCCGGCCGGAATCGGGCCTTCTTCATCACCTGCTGGCAAACCACGTCGGCGAAGCCCGGCGGATCGGTTTTCTGCTGGACTTCGCACGCGGTGGGATTGCCGTTTTCGTCCACATTGAGGCGGATCCAGACGAGGCCCTGCGCGCCAACCTGAAGCAGATCCTTCGGATAGTCGCTCGCGTTCAGCCAGTCGCCCGGATAGTTCGCGGGTTCGGGCGCCTGCATCCGCGTGCGATGTTGTGCCACGTCGATCCCCCAGTGGGTCAGGAGCTCCTCGGTGCAGGCGTTCATCGCCTCTACCGGCCTGTCCATCGGGCCGAGCAGCAACCGCAGCTTCACGGTATTCCCGCCGAGAACCTCCAGGGCGGTGATGGGTGCGGCATCGCGCGGATCGACGGGCTTTCGCGCCGCTGCGCGAACCCCTGGGTCCGCGGGGCGGCTTGCTCCCTCGTCTTCAGCGAGCAGGGGCATTCCGCTGACGAGGAAGCCCGATCCGTACGTCTCCATGGTCGACGGGGTGAGACGGTCACCCACAGCCGCACCCCCGACGGGCGCGAACCGCACCGATGGCCTGCGAAGCTTCTCCGCTTCGATGGCGTGTCCTGCAACCAGCACGGCAAAGCCCGCGCCCGGCTCGTACTGCTCGAGGTAGAACAGCGTCTTGTGTCCGTCGGTCCCGAACTCGCGGGCGAGGCGGCAATAGGTCTCGGCATAGTCGAGATGCCAACTGGTGCTCGGCTTGAGCTCGACAAGTGCCGGGGATGCCGCCCCCGCGACTGTTGCGGACATCGCCGCGATTGCGGCCATCACGCGCTTCGGCATGATCGATCTCCCCCCGCCCGCCAGAATAGCGCGCGCGAGGGGATCGATGCAATGGGTTGCCGGTCAGAGCTTTTCGGTCAGCTCCGGCACCGCCTTGAACAGGTCCGCCACGAGGCCGATGTCGGCGACCTGGAAGATCGGGGCGTCCTCGTCCTTGTTGATGGCGATGATGGTCTTGGAATCCTTCATCCCCGCAAGGTGCTGGATCGCGCCCGAGATGCCGATCGCGATGTAGACTTCCGGGGCGACGATCTTGCCGGTCTGGCCGACCTGGTAGTCGTTGGGCACGTAGCCCGCGTCGACCGCCGCGCGGCTCGCGCCGACGCCCGCGCCGAGCTTGTCGGCAAGCGGCAGGATGACCTCCTTGAAGGTGTCGGCGTCCTTCAGCGCGCGGCCGCCCGAGACGATCACCTTGGCGCTGGTGAGTTCAGGCCGTTCGCTCTTGGCGAGCTCGCTGCCGACGAAGCTCGAGGTGCCGGCATCGCCGGGGCCGGAGACCGCCTCGACGGTGCCGCTGCCGCCTTCGGTCGCGGCCTTGTCGAACGCGGTGCCGCGCACGGTGATGACGAGCTTGGGGTCGCTCGATTCGACCGTGGCGATCGCGTTGCCGGCATAGATCGGGCGGGTGAACGTCCGCTCGCCCTCGATCCCGATGATCTCGGACACCTGCATCACGTCGAGCAGCGCGGCGACGCGCGGGGCAATGTTCTTGCCGGTGGTCGTGGCGGGCGCGAGGAACGCGTCGTGGCTGTCCATCAGGCCCGCGACGAGCGGGGCGACGTTCTCGGGCAGTTGATGCTCGTAGGCTGGGTCGTCGGCCAGGTGGACCTTGCCCACGCCGGCGATCTTCGCGGCGGCATCGGCCACGCCCGCGCAGCCCTTGCCGGCGACGAGCAGGTGCACTTCGCCCAGCTTCGCTGCGGCGGTGACCACGGCCAGCGTGGCATCCTTCACCGAGGCGTTGTCGTGTTCGACGAGAACGAGAGTCTTCATGTGTCTAAACCTTCCTCGGGAAATGCTCAGGCGATGCCCAGCGCCTTCATCTTGGCGACCAGTTCGTCGACGTCGGCGACCTTCACGCCCGCCTGGCGGACCGGCGGCTCGGCGACCTTCACGGTCTTGAGGCGCGGCGCGATGTCGACGCCGAAGTCGGCGGGCGACTTGGTATCGAGCGGCTTGGACTTCGCCTTCATGATGTTCGGCAGCGAGGCGTAGCGCGGCTCGTTCAGGCGCAGGTCGGTGGTGACGATCGCGGGAAGCGACAGCTTCACGGTTTCCAGCCCGCCGTCGATCTCGCGCTTGACGGTGACCGAATCGCCCTCGACGGTGACGGTGTTGGCGAAGGTGCCCTGCGGCCGGCCCATGAGGGCGGCGAGCATCTGGCCGGTCTGGTTCGAATCGTCGTCGATCGCCTGCTTGCCGAGGATCACGAGGCCAGGCTGCTCGGCGTCGGCGATGGCCTTGAGGATCTTGGCGACCGCCAGCGGCTCGACCTCGGTCCCGTCGTCGACCTGGACGAGGATCGCGCGGTCGGCACCCATCGCGAGGCCGGTACGCAGCGTCTCGGTCGCCTTGGCCGGGCCGATGGACACCACCACGACCTCGGTCGCCCCGCCCTTTTCCTTCAGCCGCAGCGCTTCCTCGACCGCGATCTCGTCGAACGGGTTCATGCTCATCTTGACGTTGGCGAGATCGACGCCCGAGCCGTCGGCCTTCACCCGCGGCTTCACGTTGTAGTCGATCACCCGCTTGACCGGGACGAGGATCTTCATGGCATCCATTCCTTCGTTTCAGCGCCGTTGCCGCGCCGTCTAAATGACCTTTACGTAAGCGTCAACCGACTCACGCCGCCTGCTTGACCTCCGCGACGATCTTGCGCGCGGCGTCACCGAGATCGTCGGCGGCGACGATCGGCAACCCTGAGTTGGCAAGGATGTCCTTGCCCTTCTCGACGTTGGTGCCCTCGAGCCGGACGACGAGCGGGACCGACAGGTTCACGTCCTTGGCCGCAGCGACGATCCCTTCGGCGATCACGTCGCACTTCATGATCCCGCCGAAGATGTTGACGAGGATCCCCTCGACCGCCGGGTCCTTGAGAATGATCTTGAACGCGGCGGTGACCTTCTCCTTCGAGGCACCGCCGCCGACGTCGAGGAAGTTCGCCGGGAACGCCCCGTTCAGCTTGATGATGTCCATCGTCGCCATCGCCAGGCCCGCGCCGTTGACCATGCAGCCGATGTTGCCGTCGAGCTTGATGTAGGCGAGGTCGTACTCGCTCGCCTCGACCTCGGCGGGATCTTCCTCGGTCTCGTCGCGCAGCGCCTCGATGTCGGGATGGCGGTAGAGCGCGTTCGAATCGAAGCTCATCTTCGCGTCGAGCACCAGCAGCTTGCCGTCCTCGGATTCGACCAGCGGGTTGATCTCGAGCATCGAGCAGTCGGTCGCCATGAACGCGTCGTAGAGCTGCCGGGCGAGCTTCTGCGCCTGCTTGTTGAGATCGCCCTTCAGCTTGAGCGCGAACGCCACCGCGCGACCGTGGTGCGGCTGGAACCCTTGCGCCGGGTCGACGGTGAAGGTCGTGATCTTTTCCGGCGTGTCGTGGGCGACCGCCTCGATGTCCATACCGCCCTCGGTCGAGACGACGAACGCGACCCGGCCGCTCGCGCGGTCGACCAGCAGCGAGAGGTAGTATTCCTTCGCGATGTCGACCCCATCGGTCACGTAGAGGCGGTTGACCTGCTTGCCCGCCGCGCCGGTCTGCACGGTCACCAGCGTGTTGCCGAGCATCTCCTTCGCGTTCGCCTCGACTTCCTCGAGGCTCTTCGCCAGCCGCACGCCGCCCTTCGATCCGGCGGGAAGCTCGGCGAAGGTGCCCTTCCCGCGCCCGCCCGCGTGGATCTGCGCCTTGACGACATAGAGCGGCCCGGGAAGCTTCCTCGCCGCCTCGACAGCCTCTTCGACCGAGAGCGCCGCGTGACCGGCGGGGACGGGGATGCCGTGCTTGGCGAGGAGTTCCTTGGCCTGGTATTCGTGGATGTTCATCGGGAGGTTCGCGTGCCTTGCGTGGGAAAGAGGGATTCGCGCGCGGCCTAAGCATGGATCGGCGTGCTTGAAAAGGCCGACCGCCCCGGCCAAGGCGGCAAGATGTTCTGTGCCGCATGATAGACGCCGCGCGTCTCGAGGCGATCGTTCGCGAAGCGGGCCGGGTCGCGCATGCGATGTGGCCGGGGACCGGCCACGCGCTCAAGGCGTGGGACAAGACCCCCGGAAACCCGGTGTGCGACGCGGACCTCGCGGTCGACGCCTTCCTCAAGCGCGAACTGGGCGCGCTGCTGCCCGCCGCCGGATGGCTGAGCGAGGAAACCGCCGACGACCCCTCGCGGCTCGACCGCGACCTGATCTGGCTGGTCGATCCGGTCGACGGCACGCGCGACTTCATTCGCGGCCGGACCGGCTGGGCGGTGTCGGTCGCGCTGATCAGCGGGGGGCGCCCGCTGGTCGGCTTTCTCGCTGCGCCGGCACGCGAGGAATTCTGGCACGCGATTGCCGGCCAGGGCGCGTGGCGCAATGGCGATCGGCTGGCGGCCTCGCAGCGCGAGAGCTTCCCCGGCGCGCGGGTACCGACCGACGCGCTGCCGAAGGAAGACCGCGACCTGGTGCCGGTCGACAAGCCCAACTCGATCGCGCTGCGTGCGGCGATGGTCGCGGCAGACGAGGCGGACCTCCTCGCCACGCTGCGCTGGGGCTGGGAGTGGGACATCGGCGCCGCCGCGCTGATCGCGCGCGAGGCGGGCGCCGAGACCACCGACGCATTCGGCCGGCCGCTGGCCTACAACAAGCGCGATCCGCGCGCGTTCGGACTGCTGATCAGCGCACCGGGCATCCACGGCGCCGCCGTGGACCGGCTGGCGGCACGGGCCGCGGCGATCGCGGGGTGAGACCGGCCGCGAGGCTTGCATTCTCCGGGGAGAGGCGCACTCTGCAAGGCGAGTGAGCTTCCGTCCGGGAAGCGAGTCGTACAGCCCGGTCCAATTCTGGACGCCCTGCAAAGGAGCGGCGCGCATGACTCCACCTCGAGCAATCCTGTTATCCCTGGCCGTCGTGCCCGCGCTGATGGCGGCGACGACGGTTCAACAGCAGCCGGCAAAGGCGCCACCGGACAGGGGGCAGCCGGCCCGCCCAGCGGCCACCGGCGTGCAGCAGCCCGCCCCGCTGAGCGCGCCCAGGCCGCAGGCATCGACGCCAGCCGATGCGGTCGCGCCGGCCGTTCGCGCAAAGAGCAGGCCGTGCAATTTCAGCAAGCGGCGCACCGACGACTGCCCGGCCTGACCCCACACGCAAAAGACCGGCCCCCTTGCGGAGACCGGCCTTTCGCGTGCGACCCCAAGGGGGCTGAGGCTTATCCCTGTGCAGCGCGGATTTCGGCCTCGGACAGCGGGACGATCTTGATCTCGACCCGGCGATTCAGCGGTTCGTTTACGTTGTCGCCGGTGGCCACCTTCAGGTTGGTTTCGCCGAAGCCCATCCAGCGGATGCGGGCCGAGCTGACCCCGCGGCTGATCAGGTAGTTGGCGACCGCCTGCGCGCGCTGTTCCGACAGGCGCTGGTTCGACGCCGCCGACCCGACCGTGTCGGTATAGCCATAAACGTCGACGAGGCTGTTCGGATACTGGATCAGGCTGTTCGCCACGCGGTCGAGCAGGGTCTGGAAGCCGGGGCTGATCGCGTAGCTGCCGGTGGCGAAGGTCACGCCGTCGGGCAGGTTGACGAGGATCGCGTTGCCCCCGTCGACCGAGGTCACGTCCACGCCCGAACCGGCGGTCTGGTCCTTCAGCTCCTTGATCTGCTGATCCATCTTGTAGCCGACGACGCCGCCGATCGCGCCGCCGCCCACGGCCCCCACGATGCGCCCGGTCTTGCCGCCGATCAGCCCGCCGAGCAGCGCACCCGCGGCCGCGCCGCCGACGCCGCCGATGGCGGTGCGGGAAATCTTCTTCTCTCCGGTGTTCGGATCGGTAACGCAGGCCGACACGGTCAGCAGCGACAGCGCGGCGAAGCCGGCGGTGATCTTGCGCGAAATCTGCATGGGTATGTCCCTTTTCCTGTTATCGTTCGGCGCGTCGGTTAAGGCCGGCGCGCGCATGAAGGCGAGCGCGCCCAACCCGCGCCTCGGTGCATGAAACGTCGCTTGCCGCGCGCCGTTCCCGTCGCCTGTTGCGTCCCCCACACTGGCGCACCTCTGCTTGGCGCTGGCGCGGGCCGGCAAATCTGCTAGCGGTCGGCCGCGTGACCCCATTTCCCTGGACCGACCTCTTGATCATCGCCGGGCTGATCGTGCTGAACGGCCTGTTCGCGATGAGCGAACTGGCGATCGTTTCAGCCAAGCCCGCGCGCCTGAAGAGCGCGGCCGAGCGTGGCAGCCGCGCGGCCCGGACGGCGCTCTCGCTTGCGGCGGACCCGGGCAAGTTCCTCTCGACGGTGCAGATCGGGATCACGCTCGTCGGTATCGTGGCCGGCGCCTACTCGGGCGCGAGCCTGGGCGGGCCGGCCGGCGAGCGGCTGGCGCTCCTCGGCGTGCCGCCCGCCTACGCCGGGGAAATCGGTTTCGCCGTCGTCATCGGGCTGACGACCTATGCCACCCTCGTGGTCGGCGAGCTGGTGCCCAAGCAGATTGCCCTGCGCGCCGCCCTGCCGATCGCGCTTGTCGCCAGCCGGCCCATGGCATTGCTCGCCCGGATCGCCGCCCCGCTGGTCTGGCTGCTCGACAGGTCGTCGTCGCTGATCATCCGCCTGCTCGGGGTGCGGCCGAGTTCGCAAGGGGCGGTGACCGCCGAAGAACTGCACATGATCTTCGCCGAAGCCACGCACTCGGGTGTCATCGAGGCGGGGCAGAGCGAGATCCTCGCCGGCGTGGTCCGGCTCGCCGACCGCCCGGTCCGTGCGCTGATGACGCCGCGGACCGAGCTCGACTGGCTCGATCTCCACGCGCCCGAGGCCGAGCTGCGCGCACGGATCGACGCCAGCCCGCACTCGCTGCTGCCGGTGGCCGAAGGGTCGCCCGACAAGGTGCTGGGCGTGGTCAAGGTGCGGGAGGTTCTCGGCAGGCTGCTTGCCGGCAAGACCGTCGATCTCGCCGCGATGATGAAGAAGCCCGAGGTGATCCCCGACCAGCTCGACGCGATGGACGCGCTGCGCACGCTGCAGCAGGCCGAGATCGCCATGGCGATGGTCCATGACGAGTACGGCCATCTCGAGGGGATCGTCACCCCGGTCGACCTCTTGACCGCGATCGTCGGCAACTTCGCTTCCGACAGCGATCTTGGCGAAGCGCCGGCGATCGTCGAGCGCGAGGACGGTTCGCTGCTGATCTCGGGCGCGCTGCCGGTCGACGAAATGGCCGAGCGGCTCGCCATCGACCTGCCCGAAGACCACGAATTCGCAACCGCCGCCGGCTATGTCCTGTGGCACCTCAAGAAGCTGCCCGACGAGGGCGAGAGCTTCATCGACCAGGGCTGGCGAATCGAGGTGGCGGACATGGACGGGCGCAAGATCGACAAGCTGATCGCGACCGCCACCGACTAGGCGCGCGCGCCGCCGGCCCCCGCGCTGCCGGCCCCCGCGCTGCCGGCCAACACGCCGGGCCGGTTGTCGGCGGTTGACCCAGGTCAATGATCGCCGGGGCGCTTCCGGCGCAAACGGCGCGCATGACGAATCGCCATCGTTCCCCGCCGCGCGACCCGTTCCCGCATTTCGTCGAGACGGTCCTCCCGGCACCTTCCGCCCCGGCCCTGGCGCCGCCGCTGCGCGCAATCGCGCAGACCGTCGCGCTGGAGGGCGGCCAGACCTTTCGGATCGAGAGGGGGGCCGACCGGTTCGTTTTCATCGCATCGGGTGCAGCGAAGCTGGTGGCGCTTGCATCGGCCCGGCGCGAGCAGGTCGTCGCCTTCCACTTCGCCGGGGACCTCCTGTGGATCGCGTCCCCCCCGGCGCACGACTACCTGCTTGCAGCCCTGGCCGGGACCACGCTGGTGACGTTTCCGGCGACCGCGTTCATTTCGATCGTCGAAAGCGACGCGGCCGTGATGAAGGCGTTGTTCGAACGGATGCAGCAGGCGCTCCTCCGCAGCCGTGAAAAGTCCGTTTCGCTCGGCCGGAAGACCGCGCAGGAGCGCATCGCCGGATTCCTCGCGACGATGGCGGACCGCATCGGCACCGGGGATGCGCTGGGGCCGCAAGTGGACCTGCCGATGTCACGCCGCGACATCGCCGACAGCCTGGGGCTGACAATCGAAACCGTGAGTCGCCAGTTCAGCGAGCTGCGTGCCGCGCAGCTGATCGAAACCCACGGCCGTTCGCACGTTCGGGTCTGCAATCTGGCGGGGCTGGCGGACCGAGCGGGTCACGCGCGGGCTCCTCTCTGAACAATTCGCGAAATTTGCGCTGGATCAATGATGGCGAGGGCCGGCTCTGATTAGGGCCGGCCAAACGGACGGAGATTTTCATGCAAGCCGAAGCTGCCCTCAGCCGAGCGGGCCTGTGGTTCGCGGTCATGCTGCTCGCCATCGTCGCCTACGTCTCGGCGGCGGATACCGGATTAGCGGTCCACGCGGCGATCGTCGGGCTGGTCGCGCTCGGGCTGGTGCTGGCCTCGGCCGCGCGGTTCGATCCGCTGAGCCCAGCGCGCGGGTTCTTCCGGATGCCCGAGGGCGAGACGCGGTACGACGACGACCCGATCCGCTGGGCGACGCTGGCCACGCTGTTCTGGGGCCTGGCCGGGTTTCTGGCGGGGCTGTTCATCGCCGCCCAGCTGGCCTGGCCCGAGCTCAACTTCGAGCCCTGGTTCAATTTCGGCCGGGTCCGCCCGCTGCACACCAGCGCGGTGATCTTCGCATTCGGCGGCAACGCGCTGATCGGGACGAGCTTCTACGTCGTGCAGCGCACCTGCCGGACCCGGCTGGCGTTTCCCGCGCTCGCCCGCTTCGTGTTCTGGGGCTACCAGATGTTCATCGTGCTGGCGGCGACCGGCTACCTGCTGGGCATCAGCCAGAGCAAGGAATACGCCGAGCCGCAGTGGTACGTCGACTGGTGGCTGACCGTCGTCTGGGTCGCCTATCTGGCCGTCTACGTCGGCACGATCCTCAAGCGGCACGAACCGCACATCTACGTCGCCAACTGGTTCTACCTCGGTTTCATCGTCACCGTGGCGATGCTGCACGTCGTCAACAACATCGACGTGCCGGTGAGCCTGACCGGGTCGCAGGCCTATCCGCTGTTCGGCGGGGTGCAGGGCGCGCTGGTGCAGTGGTGGTACGGCCACAACGCGGTCGGCTTCTTCCTGACCGCCGGCTTCCTGGCGATGATGTATTACTTCGTGCCCAAGCAGGCCGAGCGGCCGGTCTATTCCTACCGGCTGTCGATCATCCATTTCTGGTCGCTGATCTTCCTCTACATCTGGGCCGGTCCGCACCACCTGCTCTACACCGCGCTGCCCGACTGGGCACAGACGCTGGGCATGGTGTTCTCGATCATGCTGTGGATGCCGAGCTGGGGCGGCATGATCAACGGGCTGATGACGCTCAACGGCGCGTGGGACAAGGTCCGCACCGACCCAATCATCCGCATGATGGTGATGGCGCTCGCGTTCTACGGGATGAGCACGTTCGAAGGGCCGATGCTCTCGATCAAGTTCTTCAACTCGCTGTCGCACTACACCGACTGGACGATCGGCCATGTCCATTCCGGCGCGCTGGGGTGGAACGGGATGATCACGTTCGCCTGCCTCTATTACCTCGTGCCGCGGCTGTGGAAGCAGCAGAGGATGTACAGCCTGCGGATGATCAACTGGCACTTCTGGCTCGCGACGCTGGGGATCGTCTTCTACGCCGCGAGCATGTGGGTGGCCGGGATCACCCAGGGCCTGATGTGGCGCGAATACGGGGCCGACGGCTACCTCGTGAACAGCTTCGCCGACACCGTCGCCGCGATCCACCCGATGTACCTGATGCGGGCGTTCGGCGGGCTGCTCTACCTCGCCGGCTTCGCGGTCATGCTGTGGAACGTGGCCCAGACCCTTGCCGGCAAGGTGCGGGCCGAGGCGCCGATGACCGAGACGCCGCCCGATCCGGCGCTCGACCGCCCGATCCCCGCCACCGCCGTGCCGGCCGAATAGGACGAGCCAAGCACCATGAGCACCAGCAACGAACCCCTCGCCGCCCGCCCCCTGTCCGAGGAGCCGCCCGACGTCGAGGCGGTGGTCAAGGGGCACGCCCGCCTCGAACGCAACGTGACCCTGCTGGGCGTCGCCACCCTGATCGTCGTCGCCATCGGCGGCCTGGTCGAGATCGCGCCGCTGTTCTGGATCGACAACACGATCGAGAAGGTCGAGGGCATGCGCCCGTACACCCCGCTCGAGCAGGCGGGCCGCGACATCTACGTGCGCGAAGGGTGCCATACCTGCCACAGCCAGATGATCCGCCCGTTCCGCGACGAGGTGGAACGCTACGGCCACTACAGCCTCGCCGCCGAGAGCATGTACGACCACCCGTTCCAGTGGGGTTCCAAGCGCACCGGCCCCGACCTTGCGCGGGTCGGCAACCGCTATTCCGACGCGTGGCACGTCCAGCACCTGAAGGACCCGCAAAGCGTCGTGCCCGAAAGCGTGATGCCCCAGTACGGCTTCCTCGCCGAAACCGATCTCGCGATGACCGACCCGTCCGCGCACCTTCGCGCCCTGGCGCGCGTGGGCGTCCCCTACAGCGAGAAGGACATCGCCGCAGCCGGGGCCGACCTCAAGGCGCAGGCCGATCCGGATGCGGACGTGGCGGACCTGCTCGCCCGCTATCCCAAGGCCCAGGCGCGCGACTTCGATGGCGATCCTTCGCGGCTGACCGAAATGGACGCGCTCGTCGCCTACCTCCAGATGCTCGGAACCCTGGTCGACGTGAACGGCGCCGCGGCGCAGGAGGATCTGGCCGCGGAGAAGGGCCGGTGACCGATTACGAGACCCTCCGCCGGCTCGCCGACACCGTCGGCCTTGCCGCCATGGCGGTGATCTTCGTGCTGCTGTGCGCATGGCCCTTCCTGCCGGGCCGGCGCGACACCAACCGCCGCATGGCGCAATCCATTTTCGAAGGCGAAGACGATGGCGAATAAGCGGGTCGACCAGCCGACCGGGACCGAGACCGTCGGCCACGAATGGGACGGCATCGAGGAACTCGATACCCCAATGCCGCGGTGGTGGTTGTGGACCTTCTACCTGACGATCGCGTGGGCGCTGGTATACGTCGTGCTCTATCCCGCGTGGCCGCTGATCGACCAGGGGACCGAGGGCGTCCTGGGCTGGACCAGCCGGGGGCAGCTGGCGAAGGACATGACCCTCGCCGACCAGGCGAAGCGATCGGTCGGCGAAGCGATCGCGGCGACCGACATCGAAAAGCTTCCGGGCAAGCCGGAGCTGATGCGGCAGGCGATTGCCGGCGGGCGGGCGGCGTTCCGCGTCCACTGCTCGCAATGCCACGGCAGCGGCGCGGCGGGCAGCCAGACGCTCGGCTACCCCAACCTCAACGACGACGACTGGCTGTGGGGCGGCGACCTGACCTCGATCGAGTACACCATCGCCAACGGCGTCAGGCAGCCCGAGGGAGACGACCGGCGCCAGGGGGAAATGCCGCCCTTCGAGGGCGTGTTCGACACTGCGCAGCTGACTGCGCTCGCCGAGCATGTCCTGTCGCTGAGCGGCAAGGCAAAGCCCAACCGAGTCGGCGCACAGATATTCGCTGACAACTGCACGAGCTGCCACGGCTCCAACGGCGAAGGCGACCGGGCGCAGGGCGCGCCGCGCCTGAACGACGCGATCTGGCTCTACGGCGGCACGCGCGAGGACATCGCGCGGCAGGTCCTGCGCCCCCGGGTGGGCCGGATGCCCGCGTGGCAGGACAAGCTCGATCCCGTGACGATCAAGATGCTGGCAGCCTATGTCCACTCGCTCGGCGGCGGCGAGACAGCGGTCGCGCGAGGCGCCGACCCGGCGGCGAAGGTCGATGAACAGCCTTGATCCGCAAACCCCGCTGAACGCGCTCTACGAGGCGAAAGGGACGGTCCACAACCGGCGGATCGACGGACCCTTCCGCCGATTCAAGTGGGCGATGATGATCGTCACCCTGGCGATCTATTACGTCACCCCCTGGATCCGCTGGGACCGCGGCCCCTATGCGCCCGACCAGGCGGTCCTCGTCGACCTGGTCCACCGCCGGTTCTACATGTTCGGCATCGAGATCTGGCCGCACGAGTTCTATTTCGTGGCCGGGCTGCTGATCATGGCCGGCATCGGCCTGTTCCTCGTCACCAGCGCCGTCGGCCGCGCGTGGTGCGGCTATGCCTGCCCGCAGACCGTATGGACCGACCTGTTCCAGCACGTCGACCGCTTCGTCGACGGCGACCGGTTCGCGCGGCAGAAGCTCGACGCCGCGCCGTGGACCTGGAGCAAGGTCGCCCGGCGGGCCTTCAAATGGTCGATCTACCTGTTCATCGGCTTCTGGACCGGCGGCGCGTGGATCATGTACTTCGCCGACGCCCCTACGCTGGTGCACGATTTCTGGCGCGGCGAAGCGGCGCCGGCGGCGTACATAACCGTCGCCGTGCTCACGCTGACAACCGTCACCCTCGGCGGGTTCATGCGCGAACAGGTGTGCATCTACATGTGCCCCTGGCCGCGCATCCAGACCGCGATGATGGACGAGAAGTCGCTGCTGGTGACCTACAAGGACTGGCGCGGCGAGCCGCGCGGCAGCGTCAAGAAGGCCGAGAAGCACCCCGGCATGTTCGGCGACTGCATCGATTGCACGATGTGCGTGCAGGTCTGCCCGACGGGGATCGACATCCGCGAGGGTCCACAGATCGGCTGCATCACCTGCGCGCTGTGCATCGACGCCTGCGACCGGGTAATGGCGGAGGTGGGGCGCCCGCGCGGACTGATCGACTATGCCACGCTCGAGGATTGCGAGGCCGAGGCGGCCGGTGCCCCGCCGCGCCCGGCATGGAAGGCGCTGCTGCGCCCGCGGACGATCGCCTACCTGCTGATCTGGAGCTCGATCGGTCTTGCCATGCTGTTCGCGCTGGGCGCCCGCAGCCACGCGGGGCTCTCGGTCGCGCCCGACCGCAATCCGCCGTTCATGCTGCTCAGCGACGGGTCAGTCCGCAACGCCTACACCCTGCGCCTGCGCAACATGGCGACCCGGCCGAGGCGCATGAGCGTTTCGCTCGAGGGCCTGCCGGGCGCTGCTATGTGGACCGACCTGACCGAACGGGCCGATGCCGCGCGGTCGCTCGCGGTGACCGTCCCGGCCGACAGCACCCGGTCGGTGCGCGCCTACGTCGTCGCCCCCGCTGCGACGCCGCAGAGCGAATTTTCCTTCGCCGTGACCACGCTCGACGCAGCGCGCGAGAGCCAGCGGGTCGTCACCAATTTCGAAACACCGACGGGAGAACGGCCATGAAAAATGCGTTCGATGGCCGCCACATGGCCGCGATTCTCGTCGCGGGGTTCGCGGTGGTGATCTCGGTCAACCTGGGCGCCGCGGTAATCGCCAAGCGGACGTTCGGCGGCATCGTGGTCGAAAACTCCTACGCCGCCAGCCAGGATTTCAACGGTTGGCTCGAGGAAGCGGCCAGGGAACGCGCGCTCGGCTGGCGGGTCGAACCCGCTCGCCGCGCCGACGGCCGCGTCGCGCTTGCACTGACCGGCATTCCCGCCGGCGCCCGGATCGCGGGGAGCGCACGGCATCCCCTTGGCCGCGTCCCCGACACCGCCCTGCATTTCTTGCCTGCGCCGGACGGCTCCGCCGTGTCGGACGAGCCGCTGCCCCCCGGACGCTGGATCCTGCGCGTGACGGTGCAGGCGGACGGCAAGCGGTTCCGCAGCGAAGGCCCGCTGGGATGAACGCACCGCTCGATCCCAGGACGCTCGTCGCCCTGCCCCTGGTCGACAGCCGGTTCGTGGTGCCCGGGATCAAGTGCGCCGGGTGCATCGGCAAGATCGAGCGGGAGCTGGCGAGGCTCGACGGGGTAGCGGCCGTGCGGGTCAACTTCTCGGCGAGGCGGGTCGCCGTCCGTCACGACCCCGCCATGAGCGAGGACGTCCTGGTCGCCGCGCTGGCGGGGATCGGGTTCGATGCGCAGCCGGTCACCCGCGCCGCGCCGGCCGCCGACGACGCCGAAAGACGACAGCTGCTGCGCGCACTCGCCGTCGCGGGGTTCGGGATGATGAACGTCATGCTGCTGTCGGTCAGCGTGTGGTCGGGGGCCGAGGGCGCGACCCGCGACCTGTTCCACTGGCTCTCCGCGCTCATCGCGATGCCGGTGATCGCCTACGCCGGACGACCGTTCTTTGCCTCCGCCGCGAAGGCGCTGCGCCACGGCCGCACGAACATGGACGTGCCGATCTCGATCGGGGTGCTGCTGGCGACGGGCCTCAGCCTCTACGAGGTCGTCGCGGGCGGCGAACACGCCTATTTCGACGGCGCGACGATGCTGCTCTTCTTCCTGCTGGCAGGACGGGCGCTCGACGCGGCGATGCGCGGCCGCACCCGGGCGGAGATCGGCGCGCTGCTGTCGCGCATGGGCCGGAGCGCGGGCATCGTCCAGCCCGATGGCGGGGTTCGCCGGGTCGCCGCCGAACGCATCGAACCGGGCATGACGATGCTCGTCGCGGCGGGAGAATCTCTCGCCGCGGACGGGACGGTCGAGGCCGGCCATAGCGCGATCGACAACGCGATGCTGACCGGCGAGAGCAGGCCCGAGCCGGTCGCGCCCGGCACGGCGGTCCACGCCGGCACGATCAATCTCCTGCAGCCCCTGCGCGTGCGGGTCACAGCCGCCGCCGAGGATACCGCGATCGCCGAGATCGCGCGCCTTATGGAGGAAGCCGGTCAGTCGCGCGGTCGCTACGTTCGCATCGCCGACCGCGCCTCGCGGCTCTATGCCCCCGCGGTACACTCGCTCGCCGCGCTGAGCTTCGCCGGCTGGATGCTGGCGGGGGCGGGGCTGCACCAGGCGCTGGTGGTCGCGATCGCGGTGCTGATCATCACCTGCCCGTGCGCGATGGGCCTTGCCGTGCCGGCCGCTCAGGTCGTCGCCGCGGGCGCGCTGATGAAGCGGGGCTTGCTGGTCAAGGACGGCAGCGCGCTCGAGCGCCTCGCCGAGGTCGACACCGTGCTCTTCGACAAGACGGGGACTCTGACAATGGGCGAGCCGCAGCCCTGCCTGGACGGTCTCGATCCCGCGGACCGCGCGATCGCCCGCGCATTGGCGCAGAACAGCCGCCATCCCCTGTCTCGCGGGCTCGTCCGCGCCCTGGAGGCGACCGGCGTTTCTCCGGCTCCGCTGGAGCGCGTCGAAGAACGCGCCGGCGAGGGCGTATTTGGAACCGCGCGAGGGATCGCCGTTGCCTTGTGCAAAGGGGCGGAGGATGGCGGCGCGATGACCGTGACGCTCGTCGTCGGCGAGCGGAGAATGCCGGTCGTCTTTGCCGACGGGCTGCGCCCGGACGCGGGACAGTCGATCAGGGCGCTAGGCGACATGGGCCTCGACAGCCGCATCCTCTCGGGGGACCGGATCGAGGCCGTGGCCCCGGTCGCGCGCGCGCTCGGGCTGTTCGCGCGAGGGTCGGCCGGGCCGCAGGCCAAGCTCGCGGAACTCGAACGGCTCGCCGCGGCCGGGCGCCGCCCGTTGATGGTCGGCGACGGCCTCAACGACGGTCCCGCGCTGGCCGCCGCGCACGCATCGATCGCCCCGGGCACCGCCAGCGACGTCAGCCAGCAGGCGGCCGACGCGGTGTTCGTCGGGGCCGGCCTGATGCCGGTCGCGCTCGGCGTGCGGGTCGCACGGGCAACGATGCGGGTCGTGAGGCAGAACTTCGCCTTCGCGGTCCTCTACAACCTGCTCGCCGTTCCGCTCGCGATCGCCGGACTGGTCACTCCGTTGATCGCCGCCGTCGCGATGTCGGTCAGCTCGCTGGCGGTCGTGCTCAATTCGCTCCGCCTGGCGAAGGCCGCCGGATGAATGGCCTCGCCTTCCTGATCCCGGTCGCGCTTGCCCTGAGCCTGGGCGGGCTCGCCGCGTTCTTCTGGTCGATGCGCGACGGGCAGTACGACGATCTCGATGGGGCCGCCTACCGGATTCTGATCGAGGACGACGAGGCATGAACCCGGCTGTCTTCGCGCTGGCGGCACTGATCCCGGCAATGGCCGGCCCCCTGCCGCAGGAAGCCGCTCGCGACGGCGTGCTTGCGCTCCGGCTGTGCAACGGCGGAACGGTCGCGATCCCGCTGCCATCGCGGGAGCGCAAGGCCCCGGCGTCCTGCCCGCAGAAGGGCTGCCACGCGACCTGCAACCGCAAGCGGCTTGATCCAGCGCAATGACCGCGGGCGCGGCGGCGGCCAGGGAGGCGCCATGTGGCCCTATCATCCCGACCTGCTGGCGACGCCGGTTCCGCGCTACACCAGCTATCCCACCGCGGCCGAGTTCGCGGAAATCGCGCCCGCGCTGCACGAAGCCGCCCTCGAGCAGGCGGAAGGCGAAATCTCGCTCTACGTCCACATCCCGTTCTGCGAGAAAATCTGCCATTACTGCGGGTGCAACACCGGCGCGGCCGGCAAGCGGCAGCGGCTCGATTCGTACCTCGCGGCGCTGACGCTCGAGATCGGGTCGGTCGCATCGCGGCTTCCGCATGACGCCATCGTGCGCCGCGTATCGTTCGGCGGGGGGAGCCCGAACGCGCTCGACCCGGTCGACTTCATCCGCCTCGTCGACCGTTTGACCGTCGCGTTCCGGCTGACCGATCCGGTCTACTCGATCGAGCTCGACCCGCGCACGATGTCCGCCGACTGGGCCCGGGCGATCGCGACGGTTGGGATCGAGCGGGCAAGCCTCGGGGTCCAGACCTTCGCCGCGCACTGCCAACGGGCGATCGGCCGGGTCCAGGACGAGGACACCATCGTGCGCGCCGTCGACCTCTTGCGCGGCGCCGGGGTGGCATCGCTCAATTTCGACCTGATGTACGGCCTCCCGCGCCAGACCCGCGCGGACCTGGTCGACACGCTGCACCGCGCGCGGGTGCTGGGGCCCGACCGGATCGCGCTGTTCGGGTATGCCCACGTTCCCCATGTCGTGCCGCGCCAGCGCGCGATCGACGCCTCGGGCCTGCCCGGCCAGCACGAACGGTTCGAGATGGCGGCGCTGGGATACACCTATCTGTGCACGCACGGGTACGTGCCGGTAGGTTTCGACCACTTCGCGCGGCCCGGCGGCGACCCCCTCGCCCGCGCCGCGCTCGCGGGGCGGGTGCGGCGCAATTTCCAGGGCTTCACCGATGACGCTGCGCCGAACCTGGTCGGGCTGGGCGCGTCGGCGATCAGCCAGTTCCCGCATTTGCTGGCGCAGAATGAGAAGAACAGCGGCCGCTACCGGATGATCGCCTCGCAGAACCGGGTCACGGCCAACCGGGGGATCGAACGCGGGCCGGCGGACCGGGAAAGGGGCGCCGTCATCGAGAAACTGCTGTGCGCAGGGCGGGCGCGGGTCGGCGCGGACCTGCAGGCCGGCATCGCCGAACGCCTCGCGCCGTTCGTCGATCGCGGACTGGCTTCGCTGGATGGCGACTGGTTGTCGATAACGCCCGAAGGGTTGCCCTACGCGCGCCCGATCGCGGCGCTGTTCGATGCGTTCCGGATCGCCCAGACGCGGCGCTTCAGTTCCGCGATCTGATCCCGGAGATCAGGCCACATGCAGATGAGGTGATTGGACGGGTAGCCCGCAATGCGAAGTAGACCCAGATTCTGCTTGTTCGTCAGACGGTCCGTTGGCAACTTGCCGGCTTCACCTTCGAAGACAGCGCGTCTCGCGAGGTTATGCCGATGGAAATGCGGTCCAGCATTCCCGCTTTTGTTGGTGCGGCCGACCTTGCGCGCGTGCCACCATTCAACATCGGAACGGTCCACGTCGATCCGCCAATTCGCACGATCGTCAATGGCGATCGCCGGGTTATACTTGAACCTCGGGTCATGCAGGTTCTCGTGGCGCTCGGGCAGGAACCGGGCCTGGTCCTGTCGCGGGACGATCTCGTCGCGCTCGCGTGGGTAGGGAGGATCGTCGGTGACAATGCGATCAACCGCGTCATCTCCTTGCTGCGCCAGGCGTTGCTGGAGGTCGCAGACGATGCGGTAAGGCTCGAAACCATTACCAAGGTCGGCTTTCGTATCGTGACGAACGAAGGCGCCCATTTGCCCGACAAGGGAGGGACTGACGCCATCGGCGCTGCGTCGACCGACAGGCGCAAGATTGTCCTTGCCGGTGGCTTCGCAATCGGCGCGGCCGCACTGGGTGGTTGGACCGCGCTTCGCCGACCGCGAACCGATCCACGCGCGGTCGAGCTGACGCGTCAGGCAGACCTGCTGATGAAGAGCGGTCTGCCCGGATCGACGCGCCAGGCGACCAGCAATCTGGAGATGGCGGTCGAGATCGATCCGACTTATGCCGATGGCTGGGGTTACCTCGCCCTGATGTATCGCCACGCCATGAATGGATATGCTGCCGGCGAGCGGCGCAATCTGACCGTCATGATGGACTCTGCGGCAAGCCGCGCCCTCAAACTCGATCCCGATCAGGCCGACGCGCGTTTGGCCAAGGCCCTCGAGCGCCCGTTCTATCGCGACTGGAATGCAAGCGAGGCAAGGCTGCGCCGGATCGTACGCGACCACCCTGACCACTGGTACGCGAACGCGCAGCTCGCGTTACTCCTGATGGATGTTGGCCGAGCGAACGAGGCGCTCGCATTTCGTGAGCGGGTCATCGCGATCGATACCAAGATTCCGGTCGCATGGTCGTTGCTTGCGCTCAACAGGCTCCAGGCGAACCGGCTCCACGAAGCGGACATGGCGCTCGAACACGCGCACGCCCAATGGCCCAACCACCCTGCACTTTGGCTTACGCGCTACCGCGTGCTTCTGGAAACGGGCCGCCCGCTCGAGGCGTCCCAGTTCGTCAGGTCGCGCGCGTCGCGGCCGGATGGCTTTGGAGACGAGATGGTGGCCTCAATGGCGGCCGAGGCAGATGCGATCGCGGACGGCGGCCAACGGGCAAGGGCAAGCGCCGTTTCCCAAGTTCGCAGAAGACTGACCGAGGCCGAAGTCGCTGGCGATGCTGCACCGATGCTTGCGATGCTGGGCGAGCCGGCACGTGCGCTAGCGGTGGCCGCAGCATATTTCCTGGGCGGAACGGTCGAGAGCAGGCAATGGCCAGCACCCGATCAGTGGACGGCCCGCTCTACCGCCATGCTGTTCTTCCCTTCGTTCCTGCAACTGGCCGGGATGCCGCAATATCGTGACCTTCTCGCTCGATCAGGTCTCGACGATTACTGGCAGCGGTCGGGCAGCCAGCCCGACTTTCGCCGGAGCTGACCGCCCTTCCCAGGGAGCAGGCGACTGCCAACGCCGCCGCCCGTCCACACCGGTCAGAATTCGCCCGCTACGCCGGCGCGGAAAGCGTTGTTCTTCTTCCCGGCAAGGCTGAACCCCAGTCCGAAGGCCACCGGCGTGTCGCCGTTGAAGCGATGCATGAACGATCCACCGACTGCGGGTTCGCCGCGGAAAATCGCTCCGTTCAGCACGTAGCTCGTCCTGCCCGGTTCGGAGGGGAAAGGAGCTTCGCCCATTGCCGTTGCGGCGGCTATGCCCTTCCTGAAATCGGTGCGGTCCGCCTGGCGCAGGTCGAACAGCGTGCCAACCTGCCCTCCCAGCGCATCGAGCATGCCCTGCATCGCGGCAGATGACGCCTGGAGCGCGGCAACCGCGGGCAGCAGCGTGGTGTTGCGGCCAAGCACCCCGTTGGCGTCGACCGTCGCTACGCCCACGACACCCGTCTGCGCCGCAGTGCTCGCGGCGATATCACCGATGCGCACGGAACTTCCCGCTCCGCCCAGCGCCACCTGATTAGCCGCAGTCGTCGTCGCATTGGCACCGATGGCGGTCGAGCCGGCGAACGCCGCGTTCGCCAGTCGCCCGACTGCCGTCGACCCGGCCTGCGTTGCCTGCGCGCTCACGCCCACCGCGGTGGCGGCAAGGCCGGTGGCCCGCGTGTTGTGGCCCAGCGCTGAGGAGGCGATCCCGGTTGCCGCCGCCTGGTAGCCGAGGGCCGATGACGAAAGGCCGCTGGCGGTCGTTTCGGCACCGACGGCAGTCCCGTTCTCTCCCGACGCCACGGCCGTTTCGCCCAGCGCGACGGTGCGGCTGTTGCTCGCTTCGGCCAATTGCCCGATCGCGATTGCACTTCCCGGCGAACTGGCGCCGGCCGAACCGCTCGCGGTCGATCCCGCCCCGATCGCGATCGAGCCGGCGCTGGTCGCGCTCACGACCCGGCTGACCGAGGCCCCTGCCGGTAGGGCTTCACCGCCGATCGCGATCGTCCTGTCGGAGCCTGCCAGCGTGCGCCCGCCAAGGGCGATCGCGCCCGTTCCCGCGGCAGTTGCGGTCGGCCCGATCGCGGTAGCGGCCAGGCCGCTCGCAGTGGTCTGTGCGCCGGCTCCGATCGCGATGCTGACATTGCCGGCGGCACTGGTCGTGCGACCGCTGACAGGATTCGTACCGCCGACGGCGACGGCGGCAGTTCCGGTCGAACTGCTGAGCGCACCGACCGAAATCGCGTTGAGCGCGCTCGCGGTGGCGGTGTTGCCGATGGCGGTCGCGCCCGGTGCTGCCCCGGTGCTCGAATTGGTGCCGCATTCGGTCGAACCGGCTCCGGCGCCGTCGTTGCACTCAGGCGTCGGGTCGGCCTTGGCCGGCACCGCAAGAACAAGCGCCAGTGCGGCGCACGAAGAGAGGTACTTTAAGGACATGATGGTTCTCCCTGGTGTGAAACCATCATCCACCTGCTCCCATCAGCCGTCTGCGCGCGACCAGCAAACCCTTACGGATCTGTCATCTTTTTCTCATTTCGCGAAAGATCGGCGTGGCGCGCCGGGGGCGTTTGGCTATCCGCGGTGTCGCCCGGCGAAACTGCGGCGCTCGCGTGCCATGCAACTCTGTCTGGCCAGATGCGATTCACGTCGAGAGTACGCGGGTCGCCCCTCCAAACGGCTCTGAAGGCCCGCTCCGCCCCCTGCCTTTCGGGGCGATTGCCCAGCCTGGCCTCTGCTTTTCTGGGACATGGTGGCTGGAAATTTGGGCCGCGATGCCCCGATTGAAGTGGGTGCGATCCGGCTGCTCGGACCGGCCGACGTCCTTCATCGATAAAACCGCTCGCGAAGTCACGGGCCCCGCGCTGCGCTTGTTGTCAGGGAAACTACCATCCCAAGTGTATGGTGCGCGACGCAGTCCGTAGCGAACGCGTCTCAGTCGCCATACCCACCTTTAAATGGGAATAATTGGGAAATCCGGCGCCTGAAGCGCTCACGCAGCCATTCTGCGATCGAAAATCGGCCGAAGTCTGCGGCGCGCAGCCGATTTCCCGAGTCGACCCAAATGGGAATCAAACCCACTTTTGTGGGCAATGTTGCGCCCGAATTGGAGCCGAACCGGCGCCCGGCAGCCACAGAAGCAAAGTGGAATAAGCGGGGGGTGGAAACTTTTCTGCAGTGCTTTCGCTCGGCGATTCAAACCCTTGGAACACGCTGAAAAGCAGCGTGACGAAAGGGGGTCGGCTACCGCAACCCAACCGGCTAAAAAGCGCCCGTGCCGCTGAACACCTGACGGCACCGGTGCCGCCGGATATCCGACAGCACACCCAAGAAGACGTGGCGGGCCTCGTGCCCGCCCTGGCTAACTCTCGCGTGCGCGCGAAGCGGGCCAGGTTTCTCGCCCACCGGGCGACTTGCTCGCGCGGCTCTCCACCCGAGCGCCGCCTCCCTTTCTTCTTGGAGTCTCTGCCATGCGTACCAAGTCTGAATTACTCACGTCCGCGTCGCGGCCGAACTTTGACGCCATCCGGCTTCGCATTGAGTACGTTGATCCGCTCACGATAGTCGTCGCGCGTCGCCAGTTGACCAAGCGTCAGAAGGCGCTGGTCAAGAAGCTGGCGGCTGCCATTGACCGGTGGGGATTGGTCATCCCACTCATTACCGACGGCAAGCTCGGCCTTGTCTATGGTCACGAGTTGCTCGAAGCAGCTCTGCTGCTCGGGCTGACTGAAGTGCCTGTCGTGCAGGCGGCGTATCTTTCCGAAGAGCAGCTGGAATTGTGGCGCATCTTCCAGACCAAGTTCGCGATGGATCTGGAGTGGGACGAGGAGGCGCTTGCGCTGACGTTCACCGAGCTGCGGCTGAGCGAGCCAGAGATCGTACTTACCGACAGCGGGTTCAGCATCGGCGAGATTGACGCGGTTGAAAACCGCATTCGCACAAAGGCGCTCAACGACCTCGTCGATGTGCACGAGCCGGACGAAGAGCGCGAGGCCGTCAGTCGCCGTGGCGAGCTGTGGCTGTGCGGCCGACACCGCCTGATCTGCGGTGACTCGACCGACGCGCGCGTCATCGACGAACTGGTCGATGGGGCAACGATCGGCCAGGTCATTGCGGATTTGCCTTACAACCTCCCGACCAAGGCATTCTCCAGCAGCGGCCTGCATGGTGATTTTTCCGCGGGCGCAGGCGAGATGAGCGCCGAAGAATTCACCCGCTTCATCCGGCGCTTCTTCGTGGCCGCGGTCCCCCACCTGCGCGACGGCGCGCTGCTCTACACCTTCATGGACTGGCGGCACATCGTGGAACTCGTGATCGGAGCCGAAGCAGCGGGTCTCGCCTACAAGCAGCTCCTGGTCTGGGTGAAGTCCGCCAGCGGTGGAGGCGGCATGGGCTCTTTCTACAGGTCCGGCCACGAGCTGGTCGGCGTCTTCAAGCACGGCAAGGGACCCGCGCGCAACAACATCCAGCTCGGCAAGCACGGGCGCAATCGCTCGAACGTTCTATCCTATCCCGGCGTGATGGGCAGCAGCGGGCGCAAGAAGGCGCTCGCGATGCACCCGACGGTCAAGAACGTCGCGCTCGTCGCCGACCTGATGCTCGACGCGAGCGCGCCAGGCGAAGCGGTGCTCGACAGCTTCGGGGGCAGCGGCACGACCCTCATCGCGGCCGAGAAGACCGACCGGGTGGCTTACTTGTGCGAACTGTCGCCGCGCTATGTCGACGTCACACTCGAGCGCTGGCGCGACCTGGACCTCGGAGAGCCGGTGCTTGCCGCAACCGGGCAGACGTTTTCCGAAGTGGCCGCCGAGCGCCGGGCGAGCCCCTCCATCAGCGAGGAGAACTGACATGGCCAAGGAAGCCAAGTTCCGGCTAGATGGACAGCCCGACGGCCGCGGGCACGCTGAAGGCTCGAAGAGCACTCGCTTCGCTGTCGACGACAACCGGACCCGGCCGGGCCGCAAGAAGGGCGCCAAGAGCCTGAAGACGGTTTACCAGGCGGTAGCCGAGATCCCCGTCGATGCCGAGATCAAGGGCAAGCGCAAGCGTATAACCTCGAAGGAAGGGATCGTGCTCAAGGAGCGCGAGCAGGCGCTGAAGGGCGACCACCGCGCGCGCGAGCACTTTCTCAAGCGGCTCTCCGAGTACAGCCCGATCGAGGTCGAACCCGACCGGACCACCTTGCTGCTCGCCGAGGACGAAGTGATCCTCGCCAGCGCGTTCGAGCGAGGGCTGATCGGCGTCCAGCCGCTCGCCGGCGACCCGCCCGCCACTCCTCCCCTGGCGGAGTCCGGATCTGATCTTCCCCAAGGAGACCTGCCATGAACGCCGACAAGGTCCGCCTGCTTCAGGCGCTGATGCGCAACGACTTCCTGTCGTTCGTCCACCGCGTGTTCGCCGAGCTCAACCGCGGCCGAACGTTCCACCAGAGTTGGGTGCACGAGGCGATGTGCACTTTTATCGGCATTGTTGCTCTCGAACATGAGACCGATCGCCTGGTGATCAATGTGCCGCCGCGCTCGGCCAAGTCGACCATCGCGTCGGTGGCGCTGCCGTCGTTCCTTCTTGGCCGCGATCCCACGTTCCGGGTGATCGTCGTCTCCTACAACCAGGAACTGGCGAACCTGTTCAGTCGGCAGACCCGCCAGGTCATGCTGTCGCCGTGGTACCGGGCGCTGTTCCCCTCGACCGTGATCCCGTCCCGCGCAGCCGAGACCGCGTTCTATACCAGTGCTGGCGGCTACCGGATCGCAACCTCGACCGGCGGCACTCTCACCGGCAAGGGCGGCGACCTGATCATCGTCGACGATCCGCTGAAGGGTCCCGACGCCCATTCCGAGGCTGCCCGCGATGCAGCGCTCGACTGGACCAGGAACACCCTGTTCACCCGGCTGGACGACAAGAGCCGCGGGGGCATCATCATGGTCCAGCAGCGCCAGCACGAGGATGACCTGTCGGGCCATATGCTGCGCGCAGGCGGTTGGCTGCACCTAAACCTGCCCGCGATTGCCGAGGTCGATGAGCCGATCCTGATCAGCAAGCGCCCGCTGCGATTCCATTATCGGCGTGCAGGAGATGTGCTCGATCCGGTCCGCGAGCCGATCGAGGTGCTCGAGCGGCTGAAGCGCGAGATGGGCTCGCACGACTTTGCCGCGCAGTACCAGCAGGCGCCGGTGCCGCTCGAAGGGGGGATGATCAAGGTCGGTTGGTTCGGCACCTACGACGACGTGCCTGATGACGGCGAGACGGTGTTCAGCATCGACACCGCTTACAAGGCCGGGGCGCGCAACGACTGGTCGGTGATCACCGTCTGGAGGATTGCTCGGGGACGGTATTACCTGCTCAACGTCTGGCGCCGCCGGGTTGAATACCCGGTGCTGAAACACTGCGTGATCGAGATGGCCCAGCGCCTGCGGCCCAGCACGATCCTCATCGAGGATAAGGGCAGCGGGACGGGGTTGATACAGGACCTGCGGATCGAGCACGAGGGTTATCCGGTCGTTGCCTATGATCCGGGCCCCTACGACAAGGAAGCGCGGGTGCACGTCCAGTCCGCTGCAATCGAAGGCGGGCTCGTTCTCCTTCCACCGAGCGCGCCGTGGCTCGACGAATTCCTGTGCGAGGTCCGCCGGTTCCCCAACGGTACGCACGACGATCAGATCGACACCCTTGCCCAGCTGCTTGCTTGGAAGAGGGACCGC
Organism: Tsuneonella litorea; assembly: GCF_025154015.1. Taxonomy (GTDB): domain Bacteria; phylum Pseudomonadota; class Alphaproteobacteria; order Sphingomonadales; family Sphingomonadaceae; genus Tsuneonella; species Tsuneonella litorea. The sequence continues at coordinate 1,196 of NZ_JAOAMV010000007.1, read as the reverse complement.
ACGGATGACCTCTATATCGGCAGGTACATCACCGGGTACAGCTGACGGCCTGCGCGGGCCGGCCCAATCGCATATAGAAAAAGCTGCGACTCGACTTCACCGCCGTTCTCGCGCTTGGGTAATGGCGAAAGGACGCCTGCCCCATGCTCGACGAGAAGCACGTCCGCAGCCTGGTGGGCCAGCTCGGCACGACCGCCGCGATGCTGCTCGAAGATCGGCACCTTAAGCTTGTCACCTCGCCGCGCGACCTCGCCGCCGCTGCCGCCACCGCCGCGACGCTGGCGACGCTGGGCGCCGAGCTGACGGCGTTGGGAGCGGCGGCGGCGGTGCTCGTGAATAACGCGGAAGATCCCACCGGCTCCGCCGCGTAGCCCAAAGCACACTCACTGGACCACCGACCTAGCGCGCGCGCTCGATCACCCAGTCGACAAGATCGCAAGCGGCCGCCCGGCGCGCGATCTCAGTGCCGACCATGACCTGCAGCCGGCGCCCGCCAGCAATCTCGGGTTCGCGCAGCTGGCCTCGCGGCGAGTGGCACACGAGCAGAAGCCGTTCCTCGCCCGCGCGGGCACCGAGGCGGCGGGCATAGTCGTCCACCACGGCCTGGTCCGCCTTCGACTTGACCTGGACCAGCATTCGCTCACCGGTGAACGGTTGTTCGACCACCAGGTCGACATCCTTCATCGTGCCCCCGATCGCCGAAATCCGCCGCCAGCCGCTGCGGGTGAGGATCAGCTCGACCAGCAGCTCGAAATCGGCCCAGCTTAGCCTGGCAATGGCCGACCCGAGATGCACCTCGAGCTGCTGCCGCGCTTCTCCTATTTGCACGAGCAGGGGATCGGCTTGCGCGTTGATCATCTGCAGGCAGTAGTCGGCTTCCCCAACGCGGCAGATCGTGCGTCGGTAGCCGGCCAGCTGGGTCAGGCTCGTGCTCAGGCGTTCAAGATCGAGCCGTTTGCCGGCAAGGTCATGGTCGTGCCAGCCGTCGAGGGTCTCGCGGTAGCGAGTGCCGTGCGCCTCGCCCGCACCGCCGATCCAGTGCACCTCGGGCCCCGCAAAGGCCCACCACAGTCGCCCGCGGGCAAAGGTGATCCACAGCACGTCGGGATCGGCATCGTGGAAGGCGCGGGTCTCGTTGAGGTAGCCCGTTGCGGTTGCCGGGCGCAGGCCTTGCGAAAGATAGTGCTGGCGCACTC
>NZ_JAOAMV010000006.1 GCF_025154015.1 Tsuneonella litorea | reverse complement strand
TTCTGATGCCGTTAGCCGATGCGCCGCAGGGTTCAAGTCGCGCACTTGCCGTATGCATATGTCGCGGGTGCTTCTCCTCCCGCCCGGTCGATCCGGGTCAGGGTGTCGCCGGTTGCCTTCAGGGTCATCGCGCGCGACCAGGTCATGCCTTCCCCCGTGAAGGCAAATTCGGCCTCGATCGAGTCGGCGCTGCGCGCACGGACCGCGCCGAGACGTCCGACCGATTCGTAAAAGGTGAGGGTGGTGGGCGACACCCGGAGCAGCCCCTTCGCATCGCCGCGCGTGCTCGTGCAGTCGGCCGGAGTGAGGCCCCACCTGCCCTGCAAGGCGGCAGGAATGCCTTGCGCCGGTTCGCCGGGCGCATCGCTCGACGATGGCGCTGGCGAAGGGGGCGGGGCGGGTGACGGCGGCGTGGCCCCATCGCCAATCCCCTGGTCGGGTTCCACCGGTATGGCGTCCTGTGACGCCTCGCCCTCGGCCGGTTGCCGGTCGCAGGCGGCAAGCGCCAATGGCAGGATGGAAAGAAGGCAAAGGGTGCGCAACGGTCGTCTCCGGCTCTCGCATCTGGGTGCATCGGCAACGAACGGGTTTGCAACAAGGTCCGGCGACCCGGCGCAAAAAAAGCGGGCGGCCTTCCGCAATGGGAAAGCCGCCCAGTCAGAAGGTTACCCTTCGGGTCGCGGAGGCCCGGATAGCCGCAGGTTCGCTATGAGGGGATAGCCATTTGTATAGTTGGAAGGTTTTTTCTCAAGCCGCCCGGCCGCAATGCCGATTGACCGGCCGCGCCCCTCCACGCTAATGCGCGCCGCCCGGTTCCGCTTCGTGCGGGCCCAGGCGGGTATGATGTAATGGTAGCCTGTCAGCTTCCCAAGCTGAACGCGCGGGTTCGATTCCCGCTACCCGCTCCAGCCTTTCTATCGTCATTCCGTTCCTTTCGATCTTGGCAATCGCGCCGGGTGCGGCAATGGTGGCGGTTTGCAACCGGATGGGTGACCGATTGACCGACATCGCGACGCAGGACGCCACGTACGACGGGACCTTGCTGGGCCGCTTCGAAGGCGAAAGGCCACCCGCTGCCGATTGGTTCACGCAGGCGCTGGAGCAGGAACCCGAGCGTTCGCACTTCGATGTCGACGGTGCAGCAATCGAACTGCTGACCTGGGGCGCGGTCGGCAAGCCCGGCCTGCTGTTCCTCCACGGCAATGCCGCGCACGCCGACTGGTGGAGCTTCATCGCCCCCCATTTCGCCGACGATTACCGGTGCGCGGCGATATCGTGGTCGGGCATGGGCGGGTCGCAGTGGCGCGACCGCTACGCCATACCCACCTTTGCCAAGGAAGCCATGCGCGCGATCGAGGTGGCGCAACTGGCGGCATCGGGCGCGCGCCCGGTAATCGTCGCGCATTCGTTCGGCGGCTTTCCGACGCTTTACCTCGGCTCGCAGCACCCCGACGCGATCGCGGGCGCGATCCTGGTCGATTCGGCCCCGCCGCGCGCGGAAGGCGGGCCGCCGCCCCGGCTCGCGCAGGGCCGCGATGCGCACAACCGCTATCCCACGCTCGCCGCCGCGCTGCGCCGGTTCCGGCTGATGCCCGAGCAGGACGCGGCCCATCTCGAGGTCGTCGACTTCATCGCGCGCGGGGGCCTTCACGAAGTCCCTGAAAGCGAGGCCGCGCGCGGCGGGTGGACCTGGCGCTTCGATCCGCGGTTCTGGGAGAATTTCCACCGCGGATCGCTCGCGGCGCGTCCGACGGTCCCGATGGGGGTGATCTACGGCGCCGATTCGCAACTGTTCCCCGACGGCCGTCTCGAAACGCTGCTCGACCTTCTCGCGGACTGCCGTTTCGTGACCCGGATCGAGGGCGCCGGGCACCATATCATGGTCGACAAGCCGCTCGAGATGATCGCGGCGATCCGCGAAGGATTGCCGAAGCTCGCCTAGAGCGCCCGCCGGCCCAGCTCGATCGCGCCGACGATCCCCGCGTCGTCGCCCAGCGCGGGGGTGACGATCCGCTCGTCGAGGTTGCCGTCCCAGCCGGCGATGTAACCTGCGAGCGCCTCGCGCGTGGCTTCGCGCAGCGCGTCGATCAGGCCGGCGCCCTTCATCACGCCGCCGCCGAAGATCATGCGGTCGGGGCGGTGGAGCAGCACGAGGCTGGCGGCAAGCTGGGCAAGATAGCGCGCGACGCGGCCAATCTCGGCGACGCTTGCCTGCCCGAGATCGTGACCCCAGCGTTCGAGGATCGCGGGACCGCTGGCGAGCCCCTCGAGACAGTCGCCGTGAAAGGGGCACACCCCCAGCCAGTCGTCGCCGCGGGCGCGCTTCACCGCGATGTGGCCCGCCTCGTAGTGCGATTCGCCCGCCAGCGGGACGCCGGCGGACAGCACGCCGGTGCCGATGCCCGTGCCCACGGTCGTGTACGCGAGCGTTCCCGCGCCGCGTCCCGCGCCCGCCAGCCACTCGCCGAGCGCGGCCGCGTTGACGTCGGTATCGAGCGCGATCGGCACGCCGAACCGGCCGAGCGCCTCGGGCCAGCTCACCCCGCTCCAGCCGGGCTTGGGCGTGGTGGTGAAACGGCCCCAGTCCGGCGAGGCGCGATCGAGGTCGAGCGGGCCGAAGCTGCCGACGCCCAGCGCGCCGAGCGGTCCGTGCCGCTTCGCCGCGGCGCCGATCCACGCCGCCGCCTTCGCCAGCGTGATCGCAGGACGGCCGGTCTCGATCCGCTCGCGCTCGAGAATCGAGCCGTCCGCGTCCGCCAGCGCGAGGACGAACTTCGTGCCGCCCGCCTCGATCGCCCCGATCGTGGTCATGTCACCTGGGCGGCATCCGGATACCGCCGTCGAGCCGGAACTGGTGGGCGTTGAGGTAGCCGTTGCGGGCGATCTCGAGCACGAGCGAGGCGAACTCTTCGGGTTCGCCGAGCCGCTTGGGGAAGGGCACGCTGGCGTTGAGCTGGTTCCACATGGCCGGATTGCGGTCCTTCATCCCGAGCATCAGCGGGGTGGCGAAGATGCCCGGCATGATCGCGTTCACCCGGATGCCGAGGTCCATCAGATCGCGCGCCATCGGCAGGACCAGGCCGTTCACCCCCGCCTTGCAGCTGCCGTAGATCACCTGGCCGATCTGCCCGTCCTGCGCCGCGACGCTGGCGGTGAGGATGATCGCGCCGCGCTCGCCGTCGTCGTTCAGCGGTTCGGCGTTCGCCATGCCGAGCGCGGAAAGCGAGGCGACGCGGTAGCTCGACACGAGAATGCCTTCGGCGCCGAAGGCATAGTCCTCGGTCGAGAGGCGCTTGTAGCCGCCGCTTTCCTTGTCCCAGCCGATCGTCTTGCCGCGGCGGCTGGTCATCGCGCAGTGGACGGTCACGCGCTCCTGGCCGTGTGCCGCGCGCGCCTTGTCGAATCCCGCCTGGACCGATTCCTCGTTGGTGATGTCGACGTGACAGAACAGGCCGCCGATGTCTTCCGCGTGCGCTTCGCCGGCCTCGTCGTTCACGTCAAAGATCGCCACCTTGAAACCGGCCTCCGCCAGCGCGGTGGCGCTCGCCCTGCCGAGACCGGACGCGCCGCCCGTCACCACTGCTGCCAGGCCGGGTTCGAGTTTCATTGTCGCGCTCTCCGTCAAGAATGGGCTGTCATCGCCGTCGCATCACGCTATCGCAGCGCGGAAGGCGAAACGCCAATAGGGAAAGTTCACGATGACCATGCCGATGCACCGCCGCCGCTTCCTGAGCGCCACGGCAAGCGCTTTCGCCGCGCTCGCCGCGAGTGGCTGTTCGACGATGGGTTCGCGCGGGGGGCGGATCGGCTATGGCGGGCTGGTGCCCGATCCGGCGGGGTTCATCGACCTGCCGCAGGGGTTTTCCTATCGCGTGATATCGCAGCTGGGCGAGACGATGAGCGAAGGGTTCACCGTCCCCGACGCGGCCGACGGAATGGGCTGTTTCGACCTGCCCGGCGGCAAGATCGCTCTCGTCCGCAATCACGAATGCATCCCCGGCATCCACGAAGGCGGCGGGGTGATGGGGCCGGCCTACGATACCTTCGGCAAGAGCCTCGTCCCGCTGCCGGGCGGGACCACCACGCTGGTGCTCGACGCGGACACGCTGGCGGTCGAACGGCAGTACCGCTCGCTCGCCGGGACGATCCGCAACTGCGCGGGCGGGACGACCCCGTGGGGCAGCTGGCTGACCTGCGAGGAATCGGTGGTGAAGGCCGACGGCAAGATCAACAAGGACCACGGCTGGGTGTTCGAGGTGCCCGCGACCGCGCCCGGCCTCGTCGATCCGGTGCCGCTGACCGCGATGGGCCGCTTCAACCACGAGGCGGCCTGCGTCGATCCGCGAACCGGTATCGTCTACATGACCGAGGACCGCGACGACAGCCTTCTCTACCGCTTCATTCCCAAGGTCCGCGGGCGTCTGGCCGAAGGCGGCAGGCTCCAGGCGCTTGCGCTGTCTGACGGGGTTCGCGACACCCGCAACTGGGGCGGGATTGCGTTCGCCCCGCTGTCCAGCCACCCGGTGAGCTGGATCGATCTCGACCAGGTGGAGTCGCCGAATGACGACCTGCGCAAGCGCGGCGCGGCGATGGGCGCGGCGCTGTTCGCGCGCGGCGAGGGCATCCACATGGGCGAGGGAGAACTGTATTTCTGCTGCACGAGCGGCGGCACCGCCAAGCTCGGCCAGGTCTTCCGGCTCGACGTCTCGGGCGACCAGTCGCTGCACCTGTTCTTCGAATCGACCAGTCCCGACCAGTTCAACTACGGCGACAACCTGACGATCGCGCCGTGGGGGGACCTGATCGTGTGCGAAGACCAGTACACCGACCCCGTCGACAACTACCTGCGCGGCATCGCCCCGTCGGGCACGCCCTATCCGCTGGCGCGGCTGCGCGCGCAGACCGAGTGGGCGGGGGCTTGCTTCTCGCCCGACGGGCGGACGCTGTTCGTCAACGCCTACAGCCCGGCCAAGACGATCGCGATCACCGGCCCCTGGATCTGATCGGGGCCGCGAGCGGCTGGTGGCGGCAGCCTTTCTCCTCGCCCTCGGAATCGTGTTCGCGGTCTCGCTGGGTGCGCGCGACCAGTTGCTCGTCGCCCGGCTTGCCGAACGGCTGGGAAAAGGGGGCGGGCTGATCGTCGTCGGCGCGCTGGCGGCGACCGCCTCGGCACTGCTGATGGCGGTGGCGGGCCTCGCGCTCGCGCTGGTCCTGCCGGGGCCGGCTGCCGACATGCTCGTCGCGATCGGGTTTCTGCTCGCCGCGGTCGAACTCGCCTGGCAGCGAAACGATCGGCTCCCCGAGGAACCGACGCGTTCGCTGTTCGCCACGTTCGTGGTCCTTCTCGCGCGGCAGGTCGGCGATGCCGCGCGGTTCTGCGTCTTCGCGTTCGCGGCGGGAGGATCGGCGTGGCTCGCGGGCGCGGGCGGAGCGCTGGGAGGCACCGCCGCGCTCGCGCTCGGGATAACGCTCGGCGCCGACCTCTCGCGCTGGCCCCTGCGGGCATTACGTCTCGCGCTCGCGGTCGTGCTGTTTGTCGCGGCGATCGCGATTGGCCTGACCGCGCGCGGCATCATCGGGTAAGTCGATCAGTCAGACCGTAATTGCCGGTGAAACCGATTACTTGAGCGGCCGTTGGTCCATCGTATTCCCAATTCGACAAGGAGGGCACGATGACCCGAAGCGGCGACAATTCGACAAAGGCGCTGGTCGAGGGCCTGAACCGGACCCTTGCCGATCACTTTGCGCTGTACCTCAAGACCAAGAGTTTCCATTGGCATCTCAAGGGACCGCGCTTCCGCGACCTGCACCTGTTGTTCGACGAGCAGGCGAGCGCGATTCTCGCGGTGGCCGACCCGATGGCCGAGCGCGTTCGCAAGCTCGACGCGGGCACCCTGACCTCCATCGGGGCGGTCGCGAACGCCACGCAGATCGCCGACGAGGACAGGACCGACCTCGATGCCGAGGCGATGGTGACCGCGCTGCGCGACGACAACGCGACCCTGGTAGAGGGACTGAAGGCGCTGAAGGACGCTGCCGAGGAAGCGGGCGACAACGCCACCAGCGCTCTCGTCGACGAGTGGCAGGACCAGGCGGAGCGCCGCGTGTGGTTCCTGCGCGAGATCCTGCGATAAGGATACGAATGCACTTTCCCCGGGCCCGCCGCGCGCTTTTCCGCGGCGAGCTTTGTGCTATCGGCATGGCATGGACAACCTGACGATCGTCGAGGATGCAGACGATGCCGCGATCGCGGACTGGATCGCGCGCGAACTCGGCCAGGCGCTCGCCGCGACGCCGGGACCCGTGGCGATCACCGTTCCCGGCGGATCGACGCCGTTTCCGATCCTCGAGCGGCTCGCCGCCGCGCCGCTCGACTGGCGGCGCGTCACCGTCTGGCCGGGCGACGACCGTGTCGTGCCCGAAGACCATCCCGCGTCCAACACGGGACGCATCCGTGCGCTGATGGAGCCGGCAGGCGCCGAGGTCGTCACGCTGACGATCATGGAGGAAGTCCCGTCCTTCGCGCTCGCGTGGCTCGGCATGGGCGAGGACGGCCATGTCGCCTCGCTGTTTCCGAACACCGATCCGCGAATCGACGATCCGGCGCGCATCCGCCGGCTGACGCCCGATCCGCTCCCGCCCGAGGCGCCGTTCGACCGGGTCAGCCTGACGCTGCCCGCGCTGCTCGACAGCGATCGACTGATGTTCGTCATCCGGGGCGAGGGCAAGCGGCGCGTGTTCGACGCCGCGGTGCGCGGCGAGAACGACCTTCCCGTCGCCCGTCTGCTCGGCGCGGCGCGGCAGCCGGTCAGATGCTTCGCCTGATACCGCGACCGATCCACCGGATCGCGCTGCGCGTGGCACACGCCGTTCGGCATCGCTGGCGGCGCCTGGTGAAGCTGCCGCTCGCGGGCGTTTCGGTGATCGTCACCGACATGGAAGGGCGGGTCCTGCTCGTCCGCCACAGCTACGGCCCGGGCGGCTGGGCGCTGCCGGGAGGCGGCATGGGCAGGCGCGAGGAGCCGCTTGCCGCGGCGGCGCGCGAAGTGCACGAGGAGATCGGCTGCGTCCTGGAGTCCGGGCGCGTGCTCGACCGGATCGAAGAAACCGTATCGGGGGCGCCGCACACAGCCTGGCTGGTGGCGGGGACCACGCGCGATTACCCGGTGCCCGACCGGCGCGAGGTGATCGAGGCGCGCTTCTTTCCGCTTCATTCGCTGCCCGAGCCGCAGTCCGATCTCACCCGCAAGCGGATCGCGGCCTGGCGGGAAAGCCTGCGCTAGAGCAGGCTCAGCTGCGCCGTGTCCTTCGGCCGTTCTGCCTCGCCCGGCTGATCGAGATTCGACAGCGTCAGCCCCATCAGCCGGATCGGCAGCGGCAGCGGCAGCGCCTCGTCGAGCAGCGCGCGGGCGGTGGCGGCAAAGGTCGCCTTGTCTGAAACCGGTGCGCCCAGCGACTTCGCACGGGTGACGATCTGGAAGTCGGTGTATTTCATCTTGAGCGTCACCGTTCGCCCCCTGGCCCGGGTTCGCTCGATCGATTCCCAGACGATGTCGATGATGGTTTCCAGCGTGTCGCGCAGGGCGTTGCCGCTCGAGATGTCTTCCGAGAACGTCCGTTCGCCGCCGACCGACTTGCGGATGCGATTGGCGCGCACCGGCCGCAGGTCGATCCCCCGCGCCGCGCGGAACAGGTAGTCGGCCATGCTGCCGAAGTGCGCCCGCAGCCAGGCGAGGTCCTTCGCCGCGAGGTCGGCGCCGGTCTCTATTCCCAGCCGCGCCATCTTCTCCGCGCCCTTCGGGCCGACGCCGTGAAATCGCCGGACGGTCAGCGACTGGACGAAGGCCGCGCCCTCGCCGGGGCGGATCACGCACAGGCCGTCGGGCTTGTTCTGGTCGCTGGCGAGCTTGGCGAGGAACTTGTTGTAGCTGACCCCCGCGCTGGCGGTCAGCCGGGTTTCCTCGCGGATCCGGCGGCGGATTTCCTCGGCGATCAGCGTCGCGCTGCCGATGCCTTTCAGGTCGTCGGTCACGTCGAGGTAGGCTTCGTCCAGGCTCAGCGGCTCGACGTGCGGTGTGTAATCGCGGAAGATCGCGCGGATCTGGGCCGACACCTCCTTGTAGACCTCGAACCGGTGGCGGACGAAGATGAGGTCCGGGCATAGCCGCCTGGCGGTGACCGAGGGCATCGCGCTGCGCACGCCGAACTTCCGCGCTTCGTAGCTGGCCGCCGCCACGACCCCGCGCCCGCCCGAGCCGCCCACCGCGACGGGCTTGCCGCGCAGCTCGGGGTGATCGCGCTGCTCGCAGCTGGCAAAGAACGCGTCCATGTCGACGTGGATGATCTTGCGCAGGCCCTGCGGGGCCTCGTCGCCATCATCGTCATCGTCGCGGGTCATCGACCCCGTCTAGGACGCGGCGGGCGATTCCTCCACATGGTCGATCCGCCTGCGGAAGGTTTCGGGAAGGAACAGCAGGCCCACCACCAGCGTCAGCGCCGCCACCCCGATTGGGTACCACAGGCCCGCGTATATATTCCCGGTGGCGGCGACCATCGCGAAGGCGATCGTCGGCAGGAAGCCGCCGAACCAGCCGTTGCCGATGTGGTAGGGAAGGCTCATCGCGGTGTAGCGGATGCGCGCCGGAAACAGCTCGACCAGCAGCGCCGCGATCGGGCCGTAGACCATCGTCACCAGCAGCACGAGGACCGTGAGGATGGCGACCACGAGAGGGGTGTTCACCTCGGCCGGATCGGCCTTGGCCGGATAGCCTGCCGCTGTCGCCGCGGCGATCAGAACCTCCGGTTTGCTCCCGGGCCGCACCTCGAACTGCCGTTCGCCGATCGAAACGACGGCGCGATCGCCAAGTGCGCTGGCCGCGTTCGCGTAAGGCACGCCGGCCTTCGCCAGGGCCGACTTCGCGACGTCGCAGCCCGTCGTGTCGAAACGGGTCCTGCCGATCGGGTCGAACTGGACCGAACAGCTCGCGGGATCGGCCCTGACCGTGACCGGTGCCCGCGCGCTCGCCGCTGCCAGCGCCGGGTTCGCCGCGCTCGTCAACGCGCCGAACAGCGGGAAATACAGCACGACGGCAAGGGCGCACCCGGCCATCACGATCGGCTTGCGGCCGATCCTGTCGCTGAGCCAGCCGAAGACGATGAAGAACGGCGTCCCGATCGCGAGCGCAAGGGCGATCAGCACGTTTGCGGTCGCGCCGTCGACCTTGAGGATCTTTTCGAGGTAGAACAGCGCGTAGAACTGGCCGGTGTACCAGACGACCGCCTGTCCGGCGACCGCCCCCAGCAACGCGACGAGCACCCACTTGAGGTTTGCCCAGCGCCCGAACGCCTCGGACAGCGGCGCCTTCGAAGTGGCGCCTTCGTCCTTCATCGCCTGGTAGACCGGGCTCTCGGCGAGCTGGAGGCGGATCCACAGCGAGACGCCGAGCAGGATCGCGGAGATCAGGAACGGCACCCGCCAACCCCAGTCGGCGAAGGCTTCCTCGCCCATCGCGGTCCTCAGGCCGATCACGACCAGCAGCGCGGCGAACAGGCCGAGTGTCGCGGTCGTCTGGATGAAGCTGGTGAACAGCCCGCGCTTTCCCTCGGGCGCGTGCTCGGCAACGTAGGTCGCCGCGCCCCCGTATTCGCCGCCGAGCGCGAGCCCCTGGATCAGCCGCAGCAGCACCAGCAGCAAGGGCGCTGCGACCCCGATGCTGGCGTAGGACGGCAAGAGGCCGACGGCGAATGTCGCCGCGCCCATCAGCCCCATCGTCACGAGAAACGTGTACTTGCGCCCGACGAGGTCGCCGACCCGGCCGAAAACGAGTGCGCCGAACGGCCGCACGGCGAATCCGGCAGCAAACGCGCCCAGCGCCAAGATGAAGCCGGTCGTCTCGTTCACGCCCGAGAAGAACTGGGCCGAGATGATCGTCGCAAGCAGGCCGTAGAGGTAGAAATCGTACCATTCGAACACCGTGCCGAGCGACGATGCCACGATCACCTTGGTGTGGTTGCGATCCACCGCGTTTCCTCCCCCCTTGAACAGCGTCACTGATGCTCGGCCAACCCTGTGCGTGTCAAATCTGCGCTAGGCGGAAATTCGCTTTGTTTCGTGCGCCGCAACAGGCATGGGCCCCGGATGCCGACCGCCGCCCCAACCGCGATCCATGCCAGCGACGGATCATCCCGCACGATCCGGCGCGGCGAGTTCGTCGCGCTGATGGCGGCGGTGATGAGCCTAGGCGCGCTGGCGATCGACGGGATGCTGCCGGCGCTCGACGAGATCGCCGCGACCTTCGGCATCGACGATCCCAATCGCCGCCAGCTCGTCGTCGGCGTCTATCTCCTGGCCGCCGGGGTGGGATCGCTCGTTCCGGGAAGCTTTGCCGACCGTTTCGGCCGGCGCCGCGTGCTGTTCGTCGCCTTCGCTTTCTATGTCGGCATCTCGCTGCTCTGCGCGGTCGCGCCGAGTTACGACGCGCTGCTGGTCCTGCGGGCGGTACAGGGGGTTGGCGTGGCCGGGCTCGGCGTCATTCCCGCGGCGGTCATCCGCGACCGGTTCGAGGGCGACGCGATGGCGCGGCTGATGAGCACGATCTTCATCGTCTTCATGGTCGTGCCGGTGCTCGCGCCGACGTTCGGGCAGATGATCCTGCATGTCGCGGACTGGCCGTTCGTGTTCGTCGGAATGGCTGCGCTCGCCGCGGTAGTATGGGCGTGGACATGGGCGCGGCTGCCGGAAACCCTTGCCGCGGAAGACCGTCAGCCGCTCGACTTTCGCAGCGTTGCGCACAATCTCCCGCTCACTTTTCGCACGCGCGTGGCGATCGGCTACGTGCTTGGCAGCGGGCTCACCTTCGGGGCGATGTTCGGCTACATCAACAGCGCGCAGCAGCTCGTCGGCGAGCACTTCGGCGCGGGCGACGACTTTCCGTTCATCTTCGGTGCGACCGCCTCGACGCTCGCGGTGTCGAGCTTTGCCAACAGCCGCATCGTCGAACGCTTCGGCGCGCGGCGGGTGAGCCATACCGCGCTGGTGACGTTCATCGTCATATCCGCGGCGCAGGTCTGGGCCGCGCTCTATCATGGCAAGAGCCTGGAACTGTTCGTGCCGCTGATGGCGGGCAACCTGTGCCTGCTGGGTTTCATGGGCGCCAACTTCGGCTCGATCGCGATGCAGCCGTTCCAGGCCACCGCGGGTGCCGCGTCGAGCGCGCAAAGCTTCATCCGGATGTCGCTGGGGGCGTTGCTGGGGATCGCCATCGGCCAGCTCTACGACGGGACTGCGCGCCCGCTCGCGTTCGCTCTGCTGGCGTGCAGCCTGCTCAGCCTTGCGCTCGTGCTGTTCAGCGAACGCGGCGTGCTGTTCCGGCGGCCGCGCGACGCGCGCAAGTATCTCGCGATGCACGAGATCCACTAGCGGTCCGCCGACAGCCTCCGCCACGCGAGGCCGGCGAATTCGCAGAGCAGCGGCCGGGTATCGCGCGGGTCGACGATGTCCTCGACGTTGAACCGCTCGGCGCTGCGGAAGGGCGAGGTGACCCTGGCGAGCCGGCCGCGGATCGCCTCGAGTTCGGCTGCCGGGTCTTCGGCCGCCTCGATCTCGGACTTGTAGGCAACCTCGAGCCCGCCCGCGATCGGCAGGCTTCCCCAGTCGCCCGAGGGCCAGCAATAGCGGTACTGGTAGCGGTCGGCGTTACTCATCGCGCTGCCTGCGATGCCGTAGGCGCGGCGCATGACCACCGACGCCAGCGGCACGGTCGCCCGGTACACCGCGTTCATCGCCTGTACGCCGTAGCGGATCGTGCCCGCCATTTCGGCCTCGCGGCCGATCATGAAGCCGGGGTTGTCGACGAGGTGCACGATCGGCAGGCGGAACAGGTCGGCGAGCTTGACCCAGCGTTCGACCTTCTCGCTGGTCTTCGCGTCCCACGACCCGCCGAGGAAGCTGGGATCGCTCGCGAGCACCATGACCGGCCAGCCGTCGAGCCGGGCCAGCGCGGTGATGCACGCGCGGCCCCACATCCGTCCGATCTCGAACACGGTGCCGGAATCGAACACCAGGTCGAGCGCGCGGCGCATCGAATAGACCTGCTTTTCCCCCCGCGGGACGAGCGACAGCAGCGCCTCCTCGCGGCGGTCGGCGGGGTCGCCGGTATCGATCCGGCGCGCGGGCTGGCCGACGTATTCGGGCATGAACGAGAGGAAATGGCGCGCGCGGGCGAAGGCTTCCGCCTCGCTCGCGACCTCGTCGTCGACCACGCCGTTGCGGGTGTGGATGGCGCTGCCGCCGAGCGCTTCCTTGGCCGCTTCGTGATCCTGCGAGGCATCGTCCTTCCACGCCTCGCCCAGCGCGTCGACGACCGCGGGACCGGCGGCGAAGATCTGCGACAGCCCGCGCACCATGACCGAATAATGGCTCGCCACGATCCGCGCCGCGCCGAGCCCCGCCGTGGGTCCGAGCGCGAGCGCGACCACGGGCACTGTGTCCAAGTTTTCGACGACGTCGCCCCAGGTGTGTACCGCGGGGATGTAGGTCGCGCCGATCATCTCCAGCGTCTTGACCGAGCCGCCGCCGCCGGTCCCGTCGATCATGCGGATCAGCGGCATTTTCAGTTCGTGCGCCATCTTTTCGGCCTGCACCATCTTGCGGCCGATCCCCGCGTCCGCCGCGCCGCCGCGGATGGTGAAGTCGTCCGCCGTGGCAACGACCGGGCGCCCGTCGATCGTCGCCTTGCCGAACAGGAACGGGGCGGGAAGGACCCCGGTAAGCTCGCCGTTCTCGTCGTACGAACCCTTGCCGGCGATCTTGCCGATCTCGCGGAAGGACCCCGGATCGACCAGGGCCGCGAGCCGTGCGCGCGCGTCCATCTTCCCGCGACCGTGCTGCCGCGCGACCTTGTCCGGCCCGCCCATCCGTTCGGCCAGCGCTTCGCGCCGGCGCAGTTCCTCGAGTTCCCTGGCCCAGGTCATTCAGGCGTCTCTCCCTCGGTCACACGCTTGCAAGGAGGAGAGGGAAAGGAAAGCGCTAATCCGCGTGTCGCTCGACAACCGCGAGCAGCGCCTCGACCTGGACCTGGCTGCCAACGGTCACCGACAGTTCTTCAACGGTCCCGGCGAACGGTGCGGTGAGCGCGTGCTCCATCTTCATCGCCTCGAGCACCATGAGCCGCTGGCCCGCATCGACGGTATCGCCCTGCGCCACGTCGACCGCGATCACCTTGCCCGGCATGGGCGCGAGGATATCGCCGTCGTGGGCCGAGGCGTGGCCGCCGTCGAACCGGGGCAGGGTGAACAGGAACGGCTGCGCGTTGCGCCAGGCCAGCGCGCCCTCCTCGACGCGCGCGGCGAAGCCCGTTGCGTCGATGCATTCTTCCAGGTTCACGCGCCGCGCCTCGCCGTGATGCTGGACGGTGATCTGCGGGTGCTCCGGCGCGTTCAGCCGGAACCCCGCGGCGGCTGCCCACGGTCCAGCGCCCGGTTCCTCCGCGGCGGAGAAAAAGGGCGCGAAAAGCGCCAGCGCCGCGACCTTCCATTCGTTGGGGCCGGCCTCTTCCACCGTGGTCAATTCGTCCCCGCGATCGGCGATCAGGCCAGTCGTCATCGTCCCGTCCCGGAATGCCGGATCGTTGAGGCAGGCGAGCAGGAAAGCCGCATTGGTCCGCACCGGCCACACGCGCAGGGCGAACAGTCCCGTTGCCAGCGAGAGCATTGCCTCCTCGCGGTCGTCTCCGCGCGCGACGAGCTTGGCGATCATCGGGTCGTAGAACGGGCTGACCGCATCGCCCTGCTTGACCCCGGTTTCGACGCGCAGGACATGATCGGGCAGCTCGAGCAGGTCGAGGTCGCCGGTCGAGGGCAGGAAGCCGCTGACCGGGTCCTCGGCATAGAGCCGCGCTTCCATCGCCCAGCCGGTAATGGCGAGGTCTTCCTGTTGCAGCGGCAACGGTTCGCCGCTCGCCACGCGGAGCTGCCATTCGACGAGGTCGACCCCGGTGATCTCCTCGGTCACCGGGTGTTCGACCTGGAGGCGAGTGTTCATTTCCATGAAGAAGATGCGGTCGGCGCGCAGGCCTTCGCTGGCGTCGGCGATGAACTCGATCGTACCCGCGCCTTCGTAGTCGACCGCCCTGGCGGCGCGGACGGCCGCGACGCAGATTTCGGCGCGGGTCGCCTCGTCCATGCCGGGGGCGGGAGCTTCCTCGATCACCTTCTGATGGCGGCGCTGGAGCGAGCAGTCGCGCTCGAACAGGTGGACGACATTGCCGTGGCTGTCGCCGAACACCTGCACCTCGATGTGGCGGGGCGAATTGATCCACTTTTCGAGCAGGACCTGCGTGTTGCCGAAGCTTGCGGCGGCCTCGCGCCGGCACGATTGCAGCGCGGCCTCGAAGTCCTCTGCCGCATCGACCTTGCGCATCCCCTTGCCGCCGCCACCCGCGACCGCCTTGATCAGCACGGGATAGCCGATCGCGTCGGCTTCCTTCTTCAGGCGCTCGACCGACTGGTCCTCGCCTTCGTAGCCGGGCGTCACCGGCACCCCGGCGGCGCGCATGAGCTTCTTGGCCGCGTCCTTGAGGCCCATCGCCTCGATGCTTTCCGGTTTCGGCCCGACCCAGATCAGGCCGGCATCGATCACGGCGCGTGCGAAGGCGGCGTTCTCGGACAGGAAGCCGTAGCCCGGATGGATCGCCTCCGCCCCCGTCTGTTTCGCGGCGGCGATGATCTTCTCGCCGACGAGATAGCTTTCGGTGGCGGGCGAGGGGCCGATATGCACCGCCTCGTCGGCCTGGCGCACGTGGAGGGCTTTGGCATCGGCGTCGGAATGGACCGCGACCGTCGTGATGCCCAATTCGCGCGCGGTGCGCATGATCCGGCAGGCGATCTCGCCGCGGTTGGCGATCAGGAGCTTTCGTATCATCGGCAACCGGTTAGGCGCGGACGATGCCGGCGGCAAGCGTCAGGCGTCCGGCAGGGGGTCCATCGGCGGCGGCGGAATCGGCTGGCTCATCCGCACGTCGATGAGGATCGTCGAACGGTTCCACAGCGGCGGCTCGCCCGGATCCTCGGGCCGGTTGCGCAAGGCTTCCCAGAACGCCGCGCTCACATGGCGCAGCTTCTCCGCCCGGCCGATCACCACGCGGTTGTCCCAGGCATGGGTCCCGCGTTCGCGCACCCGCCGACCGATCGCGCCGTAGATGCGCGCGGCGGCAAGCACCGCCCAGCGGCTGCGGAACGGCAGGCGCGCCGCACCGAGCCGGGCCCAGGCTTCGTGCCGCTCCATTCGCCGGATCAGCCGGGCGACGATGTCGGCGAGTTCCTGCCGGTGGTGCGGGTGCATGACCATGCCGGGCTCGATGTCCTCCTCGACCATCCATTCGACGGGCAGGTAGCGGCGGTCGGCCCGGTCGTCCTCGGCGACGTCGCGGGCGATGTTGGCAAGCTGGAAGGCGATGCCGAGGTCGCACGCCCGGTCGAGCATCCACCCGTCGTCCCGCGCCACGCCCATGACGATCGCCATCATCACGCCGACCGCGCCCGCGACGTGGTAGCAATAGCGCGCAAGGTCCGCCTCGCTCCGCGGCCGCCAGTCGGTCGCGTCGAGCTCGAAACCCATGATGACGTCCTCGGCCATCTCGCGGGTGAGCCCGCATTCGCGCGCGACGAGGCCGAAGGCGTCGAACGCCGGGTCGGCGGTGGGCAGGCCCTGGAACGCGCGCTCGGTCAGCAGGCGGATTGCGGTGATGCGCTTTTCGGCGCCCGACTGGTCGCCGAGCTCGCCCCCGTGGTCCTGCGCGTCGGCAAGGTCGTCGCAGCGGCGGCACCAGGCGTAGAGCAGCCAGACCCGCTCGCGCGTCGCGCGGTCGAACAGGCGGCTGGCGAGCGAAAAGCTCTTCGATCCGCGCGCGATCGATTCCTCGGCCTCGTCGACAAGGTCCCACCGCTCGCGACCGCCCCCGGCCTGCGCGGGCGTGGTGCGCAAAATGCGCGAAGGCGCCAGCATCCGGGGAACGATGCGGCGCGGTTTCCTCACAGGTCGCTTGCCTTCATCGCGAAGATCGGCGTGTGCGGCTGGTAGGCGGCCATCTTGTCGAGCAGCCCGTCGAGGCTCTCGTCGGCGATGATGATGCCCTGGTGCGCGGGGCGCACGAAGCCCACCTCGGCCATGTGGCGGTTGAACGCGATCAGGTGGTCGAAGAACCCGAAGGCGTTGAGCAGGCCGACCGGCTTGGTGTGGTAGCCGAGCTGCGCCCAGCTCACCGCCTCCCACAGTTCGTCCATCGTTCCCACGCCGCCCGGAATAGTGACGAAACCGTCAGACAGGTCGGTGAAACGCTGCTTGCGTTCGTGCATCCCCGTCACGGTGCACAGCTCGGTGCATTCGTGGTTGGCCACCTCGGAATTGGCGAGCGCATGGGGGATAACCCCGATGACCTCGCCGCCCGCTTCGAGCGCCCCGGCGGCCACCGCGCCCATCAGGCCAAGGCGGCCACCCCCATAGACGACCCCGATGCCGCGCTCGGCAAGAGCGCGTCCGACATCGCGCGCGAGCGCGATGTAGCGGGTATCGGCGGGGCTTGCGGACCCGCAGTAGACGGCAAGGCGATTCACTCGGACAGGTCCTCCAGCATGAGCCTCGCGGTCGCCTTGGCGCTGCCGACGACGCCGGGAATGCCCGCGCCGGGGTGCGTGCCTGCGCCCACGAGGTAGAAATTGTCGATCACGTCGTCGCGGTTGTGGCCGCGGAAATAGGCGCTTTGGGTCAGGATCGGTTCCAGCGAAAACGCGCTGCCCATGTGCGCGTTCAGGTCGAGCGCGAAGTCGCGCGGGGCGTAATGGAACTTGGTCACGATCCGTTCGTGGATGTCGGGGATCAGCCGCCGCCCGACTTCGTCGAGAATGCGCCTTTCCAGCATCGGGCCGATCTGTTCCCAGTCGACCGCCAGCTTGCCCATGTGGGCGACCGGCACGAGCGCGTAGAACGTGCTCATGCCAGGGGGGGCCATCGACGGATCGGTGACCGTCGGGTGGTGGAGGTAGATCGAGAAGTCCTGCGGCAGCACGCCGTGCTCGTAGATGTCGTCGAGCAGGCCCTTGTAGCGCGGCCCGAACAGGATCGCGTGGTGGGGGATGCCCGGCCAGGTGCCCTCGAGCCCGAAATGGACCACGAACAGCGAAGGGCTGTAGCGCTTGCGGGCAAGCGATTTCGCCTGGTCGGCGCCGCGCTTGGTCCGGCCCAGCAGGTCCCGATACGAATGCATGATGTCGGCGTTGCTGGCGACCGCGTGGAAGCGTGACCGCCAGCCGCTCGCGGTCTCGACCTCGGTCGCGACGGTGCCGATGGTGTGGACGCGGGTGACCGGGTCGCCGAGCCGGATCGTGCCGCCGAGCCGTTCGAAATGGCGCACCATCGCGGCGACCAGCCGGTTTGTCCCGCCGCGTGCCCACCACACGCCGCCGTCCTTCTCCAGCTTGTGGATCAGCGCGTAGATCGCGCTCGTGGTCATCGGGTTGCCGCCGACGAGCAGCGTGTGGAACGACAGCGCCTCGCGCAGCTTCTCGCTCTTCACGTAGCTCGAGACGATCGAATAGACGCTGCGCCAGGCCTGGTACTTGGCGAGCGCGGGAGCGGCCTTGATCATGCTCGCGAAGTCGAGGAACGGCACGTGGCCGAGCTTGACGTAGCCTTCCTCGAACACGCCCGCCGAATAGCGCAGGAAATCCTCATATCCCGCAAGGTCGCCGGGCGCCACGCGGTCGATCTCGGCGCGCAAGGACGCCTCGTCGTTCGAATAGTCGAAATTCGTCCCGTCGGGCCAGTTCAGGCGGTAGAACGGCATGACCGGCATCAGTTCGACGTCTTCGGCCATGTCGTGGCCCGACAGGTTCCACAGCTCCTTCAGGCAGTCGGGATCGGTGATCACGGTGGGGCCGGCGTCGAATGTGAAGGTGCCGCCTTCGGCCGGACGCTCCCAGAAATAGGCCCGCCCGCCGGGCTTGTCGCGCGCCTCCACGACGGTCGTCTTCACGCCCGCAGACTGCAGCCGGATGGCAAGCGCCAGCCCGCCGAAGCCGGAGCCGATCACGCAGGCGGTTTTCGTCTCGAAGGTCATGCGGCGCGTTTCTCCAGCGGCGGGCCGTGGGTGCCGAGCGCGCGGATCGCGCCCAGCACAGGGACGGGGGGCCTGCCGCACAGCATACGGACGCGGTCGGCCCGGGTCAGGCGGGCGGCATAGAACCGTTCGACGAGCGGTTGCGGCAGGCGATAGACCAGCGCGAAGGCGCGGTAGCGGTCCACCGGCGCCCCGGCGCCGAACATCATCCGGCCCAGTCGGCGGTAGAACGCGGTCCGGCGCCAGTGGGCGCGGGCCCGCGCCTCGACCAGCGCGGCCAGCTGCGGGCCGGCGAGGTCGTGCTCGGCAGCGATCGCCAGCGCGGTTTCGACGGCGAACGGCAGGGTATAGCTCGTCAGCGGATGAACGAACCCGCCGCGCGCACCGACGACCGCGACGCCATCGGTGCGGTGCGCCGCCTGGAATGCGGCGAAATCCCCTCCGGTGATCACCGGCAGAACGCCGGTCTCGAAGTCGATCGGTTCGCCGGCCCAGCCGCGCTGTCCGCAATAGCGGTCGATCCGTGCCGAAAGCGCCGAACGGTCGAGCGCGGGGCTCTCGTCGTAGTAGGTGTCCTCGACGAACAGCTCGTCCCCGCCCAGCGGCAGGGTATAGACGAAGCGGCACGAGCCGTGCTGCTCGACATCTGCGTCCATCACCGTCGGCCGCGCGAGGCCGTGCGGGGCTGCGGTGCGAAGCCGGCGGCCGAGGAACACCTGCCAGCCGCCTTCGAGGTGGGGCGCATCCGCTATGCCGCGGGCGTCGATCACGCATCGCGCCTCGATCCGGGTCCCGTCGCCAAGGGCCACTCCGCGGGCATCGACCGCGGCGACCTGGCAGCGGTTGCGGATCGTGCCGGCCGGAAGCAGCCGTTGCAGCGCCGCGTCGAAATCGGTCGAGGCGAGTGAGTTGTATCCGGTCCCCATCGTCCGCCCGAACCCGGGGAAGCGCACGTCGTAGCCGCTCCACCTCGTTGTGCGGAACGCTGACAGCAGGGCGGCCCCTTCGTCGGGCAAGTCCGAGGAGAACCAGCTCCAGCGGTGGTTGCCGCCCAAAGTGGCGCCGCCCTCGATCAGGGCCAGGCGCAGCTCCGGCCGTGCCCGGTGGAGCGCAAGCGCCACCAGACCGCCAGCCAGGCCGCCGCCGGCAATCGCAACATCGATCATGCGCCCGTTCATTGGGGCCAAGCCCTAAGGCGCATCGGCGGCCGGGGCAATTGCCCTTCGGGGCACGTCGGGGGCAAATGCAGCCCGGCAATCGTCCCCCGTCCCGCGCCGCCAGGGAACGAGGCCTCCGGTGCGCGAGTTGTGATTGTCGAAAAAGGGGAAAAGTTTCGATGAACCATGCCTTGTCCGGCGCCGCTGCCGCACTGCTGCTCGCTGCGCCGGCTTTCGCGCAGGAGGAACCGGCATCGGCCGGACGCGCCGATCGCCCGGCGGCGGGCGACACGGTCTACGACGATACCTGGCTCTCGGTCGGGTTGGGGATCGGCTACGGGCCGAGCTACGACGGGTCGGACGATTACGTGTTCTTTCCCGCGCCGCTGATCCAGGGCCGGGTCGCCGGGATCGGCCTGCAGCCGCGCCCGGCGGGCATCGCGCTCGACCTTGTTCCGGACCCCGATGCGGGGATCGGCCTCACCCTCGGTCCGGTCGCCAGGCTGCGCTCCAACCGCAATCGCCAGATCAAGGACCCCGTGGTCGCGGCCGCGGGCAAGCTGAAAAAGGCGATCGAGGTCGGCGGACATGCGGGCGTCAGCGTGCCACGCGTACTCAATCCCTACGATTCGCTTTCGTTCGGGGTGGACGCGCTGTGGGACGTCAACGGCGCGCACGGCGGGATGACCGTGACGCCCAGCGTTACCTACTTCACCCCGCTCAGCCGGGGAGCGGCCGCCTCCCTGTCGCTTTCGGCCGAACGCGGCGACGGTGATTTCATGCGCTATTACTATTCGGTCACGCCCGCGCAGAGCGCGGCGAGCGGGCTGCCGCAATTCGCCGCCGGCAGCGGCTGGACCAAGGCGGGCGCGACCGTGCTGTTGGGCATCGATTTCGATGGCGATCTTGCCAACGGTGGGCTTGCGGCGGTGCTGGTGGGAGGCCATTCGCGGATGCTCGGCGATGCAAAGGACAGTCCCTACACGGCGATCCGGGGCAGCACCGGCCAGTGGTTCGCCGCCGCCGGGATCGGTTACACGTTCTAAAAGCCCGCGAGCGGGCGATCGACGGCAAGGAGCAATCCCCTAGTAGGGGGAGCTACCGACCCGGCGATTAGCGCAAGCGCAATTCGATCGGGTGCAAGGCGGAGGGAATGGCATCCGACTTCGCCCCGACCGCGTGAGCCAGCGCGCCGCCTCGACCGACCCCGCGGTCGCAGCCGGCTGGCTGACCGCGATCGACCGTTCGCAATTCGTGCTCGAACTCGAACCGGACGGTACGATCGTGCGCGCCAACGCGCTGCTGTGCGCGGCGCTCGGGCATGACGAGACCGAACTGATCGGGCGCCGGCACCGCGACCTGTTCGTGCCTGGCGTGCCGGTCCACGCATCTGCCGGAGAGCCGCACCGCACCATTGCCTATCGCGCCAAGGACGGCCGGCAGGTCGTGGTCCGGGCCAGCGCGATCCCGATTGTCGGTGACGACGGTCGGCCGGTGCGCCTGCTGCTCATCGGCGTCGATGTCAGCGATCGCGGCGTCCTGCGGGACGTGCTTGCCGACCGGGACCGGCGTTCCTCCCGCCAAGATCGCCCGGGTCCGGCCTGCGACCGTTCCGGGGCTCGGGCCGGCGCGGCCGCCGTGCTCGCCGCGCGGATCGATCCGTCCGGCCGCAGCAAGGCGCTTGCGGCGTTCGAAGGGGCGCGGACAATGCTCGACCTGCTCGAAGGGGCGCTCGCCGAACCGACAGTCGAGCCTGGCGGGGACGACGCCGCACTGACCCCTGTCGCGATCGCCGCCCATGTCGGCGCGTGCGCCGGCGCGATGCGCCCGGCAGCCGAGGACAAGGGCCTCGTCCTGCGCTGCGAGATCGATCCCGATCTGCCGGACCTCGTCGAATGCGACCCCTTGCGACTTCGGCAAGTCGTGCTCCACCTGATCGGCAACGCGGTCCGGTTTACCGAGAAGGGGTGGATTTCGGTCTGCGCCGAACCCGCCTGGGACGACCCGGGCACGCTTGCCATTTCGGTCGCCGATACGGGAACGGGGATGGACCCTGGAGCCGGAGGCGGCCTCGGGCTCGCGGTCAGCGCCGAGATCGCCCGGCAGATGGGCGGTACGCTGACGCATTCGAGCGAGCGCGGTCGCGGCACGCGCGCGGAGCTGCGCGTTCCCTTGCGGCCATCCGGAGGAGCGAAGGGCCGGCGGACGGGCAGTTTCCGGCTGCCCGATTGACGCGCTGACGGGGCCGGCACCGATCCCGGCACCTGAAAAACGCACCCTCCCGCTTGGCCGGCGGTCACCATACCGCTATTGGCAAACCCGGGAGAGCCGAACCAATGTCCGAAACCGCCACCACGCCCGTGATCGACCGCGATGCCCTGCGCCGCAAGTATGCCGAAGAGCGCGACAAGCGCCTGCGCGCGGACGGTTCGGCACAATACCGCCGGCTCGAAAGCGAGTTCGCGGACCTCGCCGTCGATCCCTACACGCCGGTCGCCGAACGTGCACCGGTGACCGACCACGTGACCTTCGCGTTCGTCGGCGGGGGTTTCGCCGGCCTCGTCGTCGGCGCACGGCTGAAGGATGCGGGAATCGACGACTATCGCATCATCGAAAAGGGCGGCGATTTCGGCGGCACCTGGTACTGGAACCGCTATCCGGGCGCGCAGTGCGACACAGCGAGCATGATCTACATGCCGCTGCTCGAGGAAACCGGGCACATGCCGAGCGAGAAGTACGCGCACGCGCCCGAGATCCGCGAACACTGCGCGCGGATCGGGCGGCAGTACGGCCTCTATGACAAGGCGCTGTTCCACACGCAGGTCACCGACGTGAGGTGGGACGAGGCGAAGGCGGTCTGGGCGATCGAGACCGACCGCGGCGACCGCTTCACGGCGAAATACGTCGGGCTTGGTACCGGTCCGTTGCACGTCGCCAAGCTGCCCGGCCTGCCCGGTATCGAAACCTTCAGGGGCAAGGCGTTCCACACCAGCCGGTGGGACTACGCCTATACCGGCGGCAGCCCCGAGGGCGCGCCGATGGACGGATTGGCCGACAAGCGCGTGGCGATCATCGGCACCGGGGCGACGTCGGTGCAGGCCGTGCCCCACCTCGCGCGGGCGGCGAAGGAACTCCTCGTCTTCCAGCGCACCCCGTCCTCGGTCGACGAGCGGAACAATGCTCCGATCGACCCCGACTGGTTCGCAACCGTCGCCGGGCCGGGATGGCAGAAGGCGTGGCTGGAGAACTTCTGCGGCAACCTTGCCGGCGGCTTCGCAGCGGAAGACTGGGTGCAGGACGGGTGGACCGACCTCGGCAAGCGCATCCGCAAGGAAATCCTTGCGCTGCCGATGGACCAGCGCACCCCCGAGAATATTCTTGCCGCCTACGAGGACGCCGATCACGCGAAGATGGAGGAAATCCGCCAGCGCGCCGAGCGCGTGGTCGCCGATCCAGAGGCCGGGCAGAAGCTCAAGGCGTGGTACCGCCAGTTGTGCAAGCGCCCGTGCTTCCATGACGAGTACCTGCAGGCGTTCAACGAGCCGGGCGTTCGCCTGATCGATACCGACGGCCAGGGGGTCGAGCGGATCAGCGAGAACGGCGTCGTCGCCAATGGCGTTGAGTACCCGGTCGACTGCATCGTCTACGCCTCGGGATTCGAGGTCGGCAGCGAGTACACCTCGCGTGCCGGGTTCGAGGTGACGGGGAAGGGCGGGATCACCCTGTCGGACTACTGGGAAAAGGGGATGCGGACGCTCCACGGCATCCACATCCGCCATTTCCCCAACCTGTTCATGGTCCAGCCGACCCAGGCGGCGAACCTGATCGCCAACGTTCCGCACAACATCGTCGACCATGCCGACACGATCGCCGCGGTCGTCCGCGCGGCAGAGGACCGGGGCGCGGCGACCGTCGAACCGACCGCCGAGGCCGAGCAGGCCTGGGTCGACCTGATCGCCAGCGGCGCGGGACGCACGATCGGCAGCACCGAATGCACGCCCGGCTACTACAACAACGAAGGGCAGGGCTACGCCGACGCCAGCCGCTTCGCCGCGGGCCACCCGGCGGGCGCGATGGCCTATTTCATGCACATCGACGCCTGGCGCAGGTCCGGCGCGTTCGAAGGGCTGGCGTTCGGCTAGACAGCCCCTCGCCGCGCGCCTAAACCGGCTGCCATCCCCGGGGAGCGCGCCTGCGCTGAGAGGGGCGGATGGCACCGCCCGACCCGTCGAACCTGAACCCGTTAGCACGGGCGGAGGGAAGGGTGCTTGCCAGCGCCCCCCGTCCGCCCCGGAAGGAAACCCGAGCGCATGGCCGACATCAATTCCCAGTTCGACATCGGCGTCACCACCGGCCCGATCCGCGGCAGCCGCAAGATCCACGTCGGCCCGCTGAATGTCGCGATGCGCGAGATCGACCTCGAGCCGTCGAGCGGCGAGCCGCCTGTGCGCGTCTACGACACCAGCGGCCCCTACACCGACCCGCAAGCGCAGATCGACATCCGCGCCGGCCTGCCCAAGCTGCGCCGCGCGTGGCAACTCGCCCGAGGCGACGTCGAGGAATACGCCGCGCGGGAAGTGAAGCCGGAAGACAACGGCCAGCTCGGCCCCGACCGGTCAGGTGGGGTTCCGGCGTTTCCGAACGTCGCCAAGACAGTGCTGCGCGCCAGGCCCGGCGCGAACCTGTCGCAGATGCACTATGCCCGGCGCGGCATCATCACGCCCGAGATGGAATACGTGGCCGAGCGCGAGAACCTGGGCCGCGAGCGCCTGCGCCAGATGCCCGAAGGCAACAGCTGGGGCGCGGCGATCCCCGATTACGTGACCCCCGAATTCGTCCGCGACGAGGTCGCGCGCGGCCGCGCGATCATCCCCTCCAACGTCAACCACCCGGAAGCCGAGCCGATGGCGATCGGCCGCAACTTCCTGGTCAAGATCAACGCCAACATCGGCAACTCGGCCGTCGCATCGGACGTCGCGAGCGAGGTCGACAAGATGGTCTGGTCGATCCGCTGGGGCGCGGACACGGTGATGGACCTGTCGACGGGCCGGAACATCCACGACACCCGCGAATGGATCATCCGCAACAGCCCCGTCCCCATCGGCACCGTGCCGATCTACCAGGCGCTGGAGAAGGTCGGCGGCATTGCCGAGGACCTCACCTGGGAGATCTTCCGCGATACGCTGATCGAGCAGGCCGAACAGGGCGTCGACTACTTCACCATCCACGCCGGCGTGCGCCTGCCCTACGTGCCGATGACCGCCAAGCGCGTCACCGGCATCGTCAGCCGCGGCGGCTCGATCATGGCGAAATGGTGCCTCGCGCATCACAAGGAGAGCTTCCTCTACGAGCGCTTCGACGAGATCACCGAGATCATGAAGGCCTACGACATCGCCTATTCGCTGGGCGACGGCCTGCGCCCCGGCTCGATCGCCGACGCCAACGACGAGGCGCAGTTCGCCGAGCTCTACACGCTGGGCGAGCTGACGAAGCGGGCGTGGGAGCAGGACGTACAGGTGATGATCGAAGGCCCCGGCCACGTGCCGATGCACAAGATCAAGGAGAACATGGACAAGCAGCTCGCCGCCTGCGGCGAGGCGCCGTTCTACACCCTCGGCCCGCTCGTGACCGACATCGCGCCCGGCTACGATCACATCACCAGCGGCATCGGCGCGGCGATGATCGGGTGGTTCGGCACCGCGATGCTCTGCTACGTCACGCCCAAGGAACACCTCGGCCTGCCCGACCGCGACGACGTGAAGGTGGGCGTGGTGACCTACAAGCTCGCCGCCCACGCCGCCGACCTCGCCAAGGGCCACCCGGCCGCCAAGCTCCGCGACGACGCATTGAGCCGCGCCCGCTTCGAATTCCGCTGGCGCGACCAGTTCAACCTCAGCCTCGACCCCGACACCGCCGAACAATACCACGACCAGACCCTCCCCGCAGAAGGCGCCAAGACCGCCCACTTCTGCTCGATGTGCGGGCCGAAGTTCTGCTCGATGAAGATCACGCAGGAGGTGCGCGACTTCGCGGCGAAGCAGAACTCGGAGAGCTATCTGGCGGCAACCGCTCCGGTGGCGGATGCGGAGGCCGGGATGGACGAGATGAGCCGCGTCTACGAGGAAACAGGGCGGGAGCTGTACATCGGACAGGGAGACAGGCAACACGATTAACGAGCCCTCGACTTCCGCATCATAGCCGCGCACAGCGATCAACAATGGCGGGATGGACTTTTGATCGATTCTTCTCATTGCTGAGAACGACAACGCAAAGTGATGAACTGGAGGACGATGTGAGCGAGAAGATTAACCAAGTTGACGACGTTTTCGGCGTTAACCGTGATCTCCCGCTTAACTACGTTTTCCGAGCCGATGTCGACGGTAAGCTGTTGGACTGTCTCAGTCGCAACCAGCACATTGTGATTTACGGAAGTTCGAAGCAGGGGAAAACTTCGCTCCGGAAAAGCTGCCTTCAGGATGACGACTATATAGTTGTGTCCTGCCAGAATCGGTGGACGCTTACGCAGCTAAACTCGGCAATTTTGAAACGTGCTGGGTTCAAGGTCGAGCTTTCTGAATCGAAGACGACGACCGGCGAGCACAAAATCATTCTCGAATTCGAGGGTGAAGGTGGGCTTCCTTTCCTCGCTAAAGCTAAAGGAAAGACTGGGTTTGAGGGGGCTCAATCCACAGAAGGCTCGATCGAATACGCAGCGCTAGAAATCGATCCTGCCGACACTAATGACGTTATCGCAGCTTTAGAGTCAGTAAATTTCAAAAAATTTATTGTTTTGGAGGACTTCCATTATCTTCCTGAAGAAACGCAAAGAGACTTTTCTTTTTCTTTAAAGGCTTTTCACGAAGATTCCAAATTTACCTTCATCATCGTGGGCGTCTGGAGGGAGGAAAACCGTCTTATAGCGTTCAACGGTGATCTCACCGATCGAGTGATATCTGTTGACGTTGACCGATGGTCTCCCGAGCATCTTAGAGAAGTGATCAAGGCGGGAGAGCCGCTGCTAAATGTTACGTTTGACGACGCGTTTCGGGAGCAACTAATCGAGCGGGCTTTCGAAAGCGTACATATTGTCCAAGAGGCGTGCCGGAAGACCCTGAGAACAGAAAATGTTTTTCACACGCAAGATCAGCACAAGATAGTTGCCGCGAGGGCAAATGTCCAAAATGTGGTCGCTGACGTCGTTGCGGAGCACCAAGGTCGGTATTCTGGAGATGCCGAAGTGGGTGATATATGCTCTGCTTTCTTGTCCCGTCGAAAAACTCGAATCCGGACTCCGTCTTCGTCAGATATCAAGAATTATCAAGTCGTCCCACCCGAATGGAAACGGCCTGAATAATGGAAACATCACGCAGATTTTGACAGTCGCGAGCTCCCTGCAAAACAAGAAAAATATCCGACCTTTGGTTATTGACTATGATGGGACAAATAAGAACTTGCACGTGGTCGACAAAGGATTTCTAATCTGGCTAGGAAGTCAAGATCGGACGGCACTATTGGATGACTTGGGGTTGCCAAAGCCCTATAGTGATGATTCTGAGCCAGAATTTTGGGACTTGACCGATTAGTCTAAGCCAGTCGGCATTGATTGCGATGAGGGCGGCTTTCGCCCCAACCGCACCCACTCCCGGTCCAGCGCCTGCAGATACCGCGAGCGTGCAGGTGGCCTTTGGCCGTCTCCGCCTTCGGCTCCGACTCCCTCCTTGCGGAACGGCGACGCGCTGCCGATGCTGGCGGCGTCGAAGGGCTTGCCGGTGTGCGCCAGCACCGTTGCATCGGGCTTCAGCGCGTGATCGCAGCTCGTTGTTTCGACGCCCTAGCGCGCTCGCCTGTGCGGTCAGACGCGCGATCTACCAAAACCATTTTCCTACACGCCCCCACATGTGCCTTAAGCTGCTGGATGAGCAGCACGCATCCCGCAGCCGTGCGGCTGGTTCCGGCCGCCGCGTCCTCGACCGGTCTTGCCGATGCGCCTTCGCTTCCCGCGCGCCCTCGCGACAGCGATTGCGATCCGTTGCCTCCGCCCGAGGACGGCCCGGCGCGGTGGAGCCGGGCGAAGCAGGTCGCCTTTCTCCAGCACCTTGCCGCCAGTCACTCGGTCGCCGCGGCGGCGCGCAGCGTGGGGATGAGCCGCCAGTCGGCCTATCGCCTGCGCGCGCGGCTGAAGGGCCAGCCGTTCGACCAGGCGTGGGCGGCCGCGTTCGACTGCGCGTTCAACGCGCTCGCCCACGCGGCGATGGAGCGGGCGATCCACGGGGTCGAGCAGCCCTATTTCCATAATGGCGAGCTGGTCCACGTCGGCCGCCGCTATGACGAACGGCTGACGCTGGGCCTCTTGCGGATGCGCGCCGATATGCTCCCGCTCGAACTCGGCGACCCGGTGAGCGATGCGTCGGCCTATGCGCCGGGCGACTTTCCCGCGCTGATCGACCGGGTCGCGCGGGGGACCGAGCGCTGGGGCGACGCGTGATGCGCGGCGGGCGGGGCGCGCACGATGTGTCACCCGGTCCGCGTGGGGGAAAGCCTGCAAAAGCAATGGCTTGCCGGAATGCCATGGGTGACACCCTGTCACCTCTTGCGGCGAAATGCCTTTCGCTGACCGGCCGCCCGGGCCGTTGTCGCAAGCGATGCAACCGGCACGAGGGAATACGCCGATGCAGGCCCGGTTCAATTCCGGTTGCTTCGGAGCCGAGCGGCCCCAGTTGACGCACGCGGCAAGAGCGGAGACACCTCGGGGCTGACGATGGAGTACCTCATATTCTTCGCGGTGGTGCTGGGCGTGAACCTGATGCCCGCGTTCGGCCCGCCGACGTGGTCGATCATCGCGCTCTACACGCTGAACGGCGAGATGGAGACGCCGCTGCTGGTCCTCACCGGGGCGCTGGCGGCGGCGCTCGGCCGCTATGCGCTTGCGCACGCCACGCGGCACCTCGGCACGCGGTGGCTCTCGGCGGAAACGCAGGCGAACCTCGCCGCCGCCCGGGAAGCGCTCGAACGCCGCAAGCGCAACACCGTGCTCGGCCTTGGCCTGTTCGCGCTGTCGCCGGTGCCCTCGGCCCAGCTGTTCGAAGCGGCCGGGCTGGCTTGCGTGCGGCTGCTGCCGTTCACCGCGGCGTTCTTTGCGGGCCGGCTCGTGTCGTACTCGATCTATGCGTTCACCGCGGAGCAGATCAGCGCGACCAGCCTTGGCGAGACCTTCCGCGAGGAAATGACCAGCCCCCTCGGGATCGCGCTGCAGGTCGCCATGATCGCACTGCTCGTGGTGCTCGCCCGGGTCGACTGGGCACGCCGGCTCGGCCTGAATACGCGCCGCGGCGAAAGCGAGGGGTAGGCAAGCGCCTTGGCGAGACTTGGCGAGAGGGCCGGGTTGTCGTAACCGAACGCAGGGTCGTCCGGTCCGGTCGCGTCATGCGACGAGCGGGAGAACCCTATCCGTGCCCCAATCAGAACAACCTCGGCTGGTCAGGCCCGCGACCCGCCACGTCCGCTCGCGGGTATTCGACAGCAGCGCGTGGGACGATTTTCCCATGCGTGCGGACGATATCGTCATCAGCACCTATCCCAAGTGCGGGACGACCTGGACCCAGCGGATCGTCGGAATGCTGGTGTTCGGTAGCGCCGCGCCCTTTCCGGTGCAGGACAGTTCGCCATGGCCCGATTTCCGCGCGCCGCCGCCCGGAGCGATGCGCGCGCTCGCCGAAAGCCAGGAGCACCGCCGGTTCCTCAAGTCGCACCTGCCGTTCGATGCGCTGCCCAAGTACGAGGGGGTGAAGTACATCCACGTAGCGCGCGACGGGCGCGACGCGGCGATGAGCTTCTTCAACCACAAGTCGCATTACACGCCGGGCGTGATTGCCCGGTGGAAGGAGATCAGCGCCTCCGATCCCAAGTTCGGCGACGACGGGTTCGACTATTCCCCCCAGGACCCGGTCGCGCACTTTGCGGGGTGGGTCGACGGCCCGGAAGACGACCAGGGCGATCCTGGGGCCGGCTATTTCGTGATGGAGAACAGCTTCTGGGAAGCGCGCCACGATCCCGACGTGCTGCTCGTCCACTACAACGACATGAAGGCGGATCTCGCAGGCGAGATGCGGCGGATCGCCGAATTTATCGAGATCGATGTCCCCGAGGAACTCTGGCCGGAACTCGTCGCCGCGGCCGACTTCGCGGCGATGAAGGCGGCGTCCGCGCAATTGATGCCGAGCGCGGGCGAAGTCTGGAAGGGTGGCGGCGCGACCTTCATCAACAAGGGCACGAACGGGCGCTGGCAGGGTGTGTGCCGGCAGGAGGACCTCGCCCGTTACGAGGCGAAGGTGGCCGAGCGGTTCTCGCCCGAGCTGGCAGCGTGGTGCGAACACGGCCGGCTCGTCGCGGGGGACCCGCGCCAGACGCCTTGAGTTTCCCGGGCTACCGCTTGATCCAGTCCTTCGCCGCGTCGAGTTCCGCCAGCGGGAACGTCCTGACTGCGCAGGGCATGATCGGCGCGAACAGGCGCGTCGCCTTCACGATCCAGCCGATGTCGCTGACCAGCGCCACCCGGCTGAACGCGTCCCAATGGCGGAAACCGAGTTTCGCGTCCTCCCACGCTGCGCCCCCGGTATAGGTGGCGAATGCGCCGTCGAGCACGATCAGGCACTTGAGCTTTTCGTGATCCTGCAGGCGCGCCTCGATCAGCGGTACCAGCGTCTCGCGATAATCGTCGGCCGTGATCACCCCGATTGCGCGCAACGCGACCACGTCGCGCGGCAAGCCGCCGATCTCCTCGAACCGGCCCGGGTCGTCCTTTTCCGCGCGCGCCCAGGCCCGCGCGTCCTCGAACTTTGCCGCGGGAAAATGCCGGATGCGCGCGGCGACGAAATGGTCGGCAATCTCGGGGGCGAGCGCAAGCAACGGCGAATCGCCGACGATCGCCACCTTCCGCACGATCTTCCCATGGGTCTTCACGAAGTGAAAGTGACGCGACAGCGCGCCAAGGCTGTCCCAATGCGGCAGCCGATCCACCCGGATGACCAGGTTCGGCACAATGTCCGTTTCGTTGATCTGCGTATCGATGGCCTTCGCCAGCGCCGCGAAATCGTCTTCAGTCAGTGCGCCTTCGGGCCGCAGCACGACCACCTCGGGGTGGGTCAGGTCGATGTCGATCACCGGCGGTCTCCTTGATGGGGAATGCGCTTGTGATAGACCTGTCGTTCGTGCCGGTCCTTGCGCCAGATCAAACCTGCACCACCGGACCGCACGGGGCGGGGACGGCTTTCGTCGGGGTGGTCGGCTCTGGCGGGACGGCCGGGGGGACCAGCCGCTCCACAAGTCGCTTCAGTTCCGCCGGAGTGGTGTGGCCCGCGACGACCTCGTGGTATCCAATGCCCGCCTTGCGCAAGGCTTCCTTCTTGACCGCATCACGCGCGGCGGCGGCGCCGCCTTCGAGATGGTGACCGGTGCCCTGGTATTCGATCGCATGGCGAACGCGGCATCTTTCGTCCATCAGCGCGAAATCGACGCGCTTCGAATTGACTGCGAAGTAGGCCTCGCCGTCCTCGCTCGAAAGGAATTCGCCCAGCGAGACTTGCGCCATCACCTGCCAGGCGGGATTGCGTCCGATGACGGCAGCGTCGAGCGTCTTGAAGACGTTTGCTTCCGGTCGGTTGAGCAGTGCGCGGGCCTTGAACGATGCGGCCATCACGATGCGAAGCTGGTCGCTCGCATCAAGCGATGTCTTGCTGTTCGACTTTCCCGCCAGCAGAAACTTGGCGGTCCTTGCATAATCGTTTTGCCCGCCGCGGCTTCGCTTGGCGGCGTTGCGGCCCGCCCAGTAGGCCCGGCGCGCGGCACGCTTCTGTCCTTCGACAAGTCGCTCGATTCCGATGCCGATCACTCCGCCGACGAACAGTACGCAGAGCAGAAGGACCGGCTTGTCGATCAGGAAGAAGAGATCTTCTGTCATTCGATGATCCGTGTTCAACGCCAATTATTCGCCTTTATCTGAAACACGGAGAGCTTAATGAAAGACTACATAACGTGAAATACTTCGCCCTCGCTTTCAGCCGTGATCTGAGGTGGCGGCAAGGCCCGTCGACTCTGGCGCTTGTTTCGGGCACTCTTGAACGTGCAAAGATGCGGGAGAAGCGAATGCCGGACACCGCGCCCAATGCGATGCTCGACGATCGCCGCGAGCGGCGGCGCTTGCCCATGATCGGGCTGTGCCTTTCTGCGCTCTATGTCGTGGGGCTGGTCATCTACCTGTTCGTGCAGGGCCAGAACCCGGCGGACCTGCGGCTAAACGAGCTTGGCGATTTCCTCGGCGGGGTGGCGAGCCCGCTGGCGTTTCTCTGGTTGGTGCTCGGCTTCTTTCAGCAGAGCCGGGAAATCCGCCTGTCCTCGCGCGCGCTGCACCTGCAGGCGAGCGAGCTGCGCGCGAGCCGCGAGCGGCGCGAGGCTGGTGATGCCACGTCCGGCTAGCGCCGGGCGAGGGAAACCATCACGCGATCGAGCGCCTGGAGAAATCGCGCGCGGTCGGCTCTCGTAAACGGGGGTGGGCCGCCGCCGGGCCCGTCCATTCCCGCCCGCATATCCGCCATGATCGCGCGGGTGGCGATTGCGCCGCCGATGCTTGCGGAATCGAACGGTTTGCCGGCATGCGACAGGACGTGCGCCCCCGCCTTGAGACAGCGTTCGGCAAGGAGGATGTCGCCCGTCACCACGACGCTGCGCGGGCCGGAGTGATCGGCAATCCAGTCGTCCGCGGCGTCGAAGGCGTCCGACACGACGACGCGCCGGATCCGGTCATCGATCGGAATGCGGAAGGCGCTGTTGCTGACGACGCGGACCTGCGCGCCGTAGCGCGCCGCCACACAGTAGATCTCGTCCTTGACCGGGCAAGCGTCGGCATCGACCAGGATCGTCAGGGGTTCCGTCATAGACGACACCCTAGCACGGCCGCGCGGCCGGGCGATGGTGTTGCTCAGGGATCCTCGCTCGGTGCGTTGACGTTTTGCTGGCCTTCGACGTCGTCTTCGCCGAGCTGGCCATAGCCGTGATAGGCCGCGCCGGTCTGCCCGCCGTGATAGTCGCCGTCGGCGTGCCTCGGCCGGGCCGGGCCGCCGCCACCAGCGCCGCGCCGGTCGCGTGGGATCAGGCCGTCGGTTTCGCCATTGGCATCGCGCTGGCCCTTGTGCTCTCCATTCCCGGGCATGGCTTGGGTTGCTTTCGTATCCGGCATCGCGGGTTCTCCTGCAGTTGACGCCGGTCGCGGACGGCAAGGTGGCTCGCCGCTCCGCACGGCGTCTCTGATGAACAAGCGACGGGCGTGCAGCGCCGTTCCCGAAACCCGCTGACCTGCCTGAAACGGCGGCGACGTGCCCTTGCGCTGCCGCCGCCGGAACGGCAGGGGGCGCTGGACATTCCCTTTCCGACAGGAGACCTCGCGCGATGCTCGAACACGTACCCGCCTTCCTCGGCCGCCTGCTGCACAACGTCCGCGCCGGACACGGCAAGCTCGCGGTCGCCAGGCTCGGCAGCGAGGCGGTCATGGGCGCGGGCGGGTTCGCGCTGTCGAGCGCGGCCTTCATGGATGGCGGCGTGCTCGACCCGATGTTTACCGCCGACGAGGAGGACGCCTGCTGCCCGCCGCTCGCGTGGACCGCGCCGCCGCCGGGCACGAAGGCACTGGCGCTCGTGGTCGAGGATCCCGACGCACCGACGCCCGAACCGTTCGTCCACCTGCTCGGCTGGGGCATGGAACCTGCCGCAGGCGAGCTTTACGAGGGTGACGATCCCCCGATGCTCGGCCTGAATTCGTACCAGCAAGCCGGCTGGCTGCCGCCCGATCCGCCGAGCGGTCACGGCAGCCACGATTACGTGTTCCAGATCTTCGCGCTGGATGCGCCGCTCGACCTTGCGCCGGGCAAGGGCCGCGGCGCGCTGATCGAAGCGATAGAGGGGCACGTGATCGGCGCCGCCGTCGTCACGGGAACCTACGCGCGCGGCGGATAGCCGGGAACCATCTGGAATCGCGGGGGATTCGTATCCCGTAAAGGAGATTCCGCGATGGCAAGAAACACGGGCGAAGGACATCGGATCGGCGCGATCGGCGACCGCACGCAGGTGCGCAATCCGATAACCGGAAGATGGGCCAAGCGCGACCGTTCCAGCGGCGAAAACGCGGGCGAATTCATAGCCGTGAAGCGCGATGGCGAACCGTTCAAGGGCGTCGCGCGGGAGCCCGACGGGCGCCGCTCGGCCGTCTGACGAACGGTTCCGGCAGCAACCGCGTTGCCTGTCCGCCCGGCTCGGCGTAAGCTGCCGCTCGCGGGTCGCCTCGAGAGGGTGACGGGCATGAACGAACGGATTTCGCGCAGAACCTTCGTGGCGGGCGCAATCGGAGGTGCGGCAATCGGCGGCCAGGCGCTCGCGCAGACGATCACCGCGACATCGACCATCGGACCGTTTTTCCCCGCCTCCTACCGGGGCGAAACCGATGCCGACCTGACGCGAGTAGGCGGGGGAAGCGGCCGGGCCAAAGGCCAGGTGATCGAAGTCATGGGCCGCGTGCTCGACCGGCTGGGCAAGCCGATACCCGGGGCCAGGCTCGACATCTGGCAGGCCAACGCGGCGGGCCGCTACGCCCACCCGCAGGACCCGGCGGTCATGCCGCTCGATCCCAACTTCCAGGGCTTTGCCTCGATCCACACCGGGACCGACGGCAGCTGGAAGCTGCTCACCGTGAAGCCCGGCAGCTATGACAGCCCAATCGGCCAGCGCACCCCGCACATCCACATGGACGTGACCGGTCGCGACGCGCGGAGCATCTTCCAGATGTATTTCCCCGAAGATGCCGAGGCGAACGCGAGGGACGAACTTTACCGTTCGCTGGGCGATGCCGCGCCCACCTCGCTCGCCGCGGCGTTAGGCGACCATCGCTACAGCTGGGACATCGTGATGATCGAGGGATAGGTGCGCGCACCGCCAGCCGGTGCGGGCCTTATCCCTGGTCCCCGGGCAGCGTAGCGGCGACGTCGATCATCCGGTGCTGGCCCGCTTCGCCAGCCGGTGGCGGAGCCAGTTCGAGCGGTTCGAGCGGTGCGGCCAGCGGTGACGCCTCCAGCTCGGGCGGCGCCCGGTCGGCTCCGATCCAGCGGTCCTCGGCGGCGGGCTCCTCGACAAGAGGGGGTTCCGGCAGCGGGGCGTAACGGGCCGTCTGCCAGCCGAACCGCTGCTGCGCGTAGAGGCCGCGCGACGACAGTTCGGCAACCTCGACCCTGCCGTAAGGGGTGGTCATCGGGTAGTGATCGGGCGGGGCAACCTCGGGGATGCCGCTGTCGGCGCGATCGAATGCGATCGGCCGCTCGGGCAGCATCTCCATGCCGATCCCGGCGTTCTGGATGGGGGTGGTGTTGGTGGTAGCGCCGCCGACCGCGCCGGCGATCGACGCGAACGCGCACGCGCCCAGAAACCAGGGGGTTGGCTTCATGGTCTGACTCCGAATGTCCTGAACCGTTTGCCCCAGACAATGCACGAAACGCGGACCATGTTCCGCGAAACCACGGAACCGAGGGAGACGTCGCGCGTCGACCGGCCATGCACCGATTCGCATCTATCGCGGCCGCACTGGCCGCGCTCGCCATTTCCGGGTGCAGCAGCCCGACGGAAGGCATCCCCGGCGATGCCGCCGACGACGCGCCTTTCGCGGCCATCGGCGCGAACGAGACCGTCCGCTTTACCGGCACCGAGCCTTTCTGGGGCGGTCAGGTGGTCGGCACTGCGCTGACCTATTCGACGCCCGAAGATCCCGATGGCACCGACATCGTCGTCACCCGCTTCGCTGGTCGCGGCGGGCTGTCGTGGAGCGGCACCTATGACGGTGCGCGGTTCGTGCTCGCCGTGACCCCCGGCGAATGTTCGGACGGGATGAGCGACCGGACCTATCCCTTCGTCGCTACGCTCGAGGTGAAGGGAGAACAGCGGTCCGGATGCGCCTGGACCGAAACGCGGTCGTTCACCACGCCCGATGGGGCGGATTCGCCCGTGCCGTAGACAGTAACGGCGCGTTTCAGGCCCTTCGGTTCGCCGGGCAAATCCATCCGGTCGTCGTGAAAAAATAACGAAAAAACACGAATATTCGTGGGCTTAGGCCGTTCCTGAACCACGGATAAACGGAAACCGCGTCAAAACTTGCGGATTGTTTGCCGGCTATGAAGACCTGCACCAAACCGCTCCGCACGGGCCTCGCCGCGATTGCCGCGGCGACCGCCCTATCGTCCAGCCTTGCCGTCGCCCAGACGGCTTCGCAAGCAACGACCGGCCCGATCGTGCTGCCGGAAAGCAGCCTGCCGGTTCCCGATCCCGTGCCGGCGTCCCAGCCGACGATCGTCGTGCCCGAGGTCGCGCCGGTTACAGCGGCCGAGGAGCCGCCCGCGCCGTTGCCGGTCACCGCGACGGCCCGGACGACGCGCACGACGGCACCGGCCCCCGCCAGCGACGTTTCGCGCACCGTGCCGCGGCCGATGCGGGCCACCAGCAGGAAGGACGTCGATCCTGGCCTCGCCCCTGTCGCTGCGGCGGCCACCAATGGCCCGCAGGAACTCGCCAGCGTATCCGGCGACGCGACGGAGGTTGCGGCCAGGGACATTGCCGCTCAATCCATCGACGACGAAGTTCGCCCGGCGCCCGAGATGGAGTCGCAGCGTGAGGACGTGACCGAGGGGCTTGCCCAGTTGCTCGCCGGCCTTCTCGTTGCCGCCATCGCGGCCGGCGGTCTTGTCCTGCTCATGCGCCGTCGCCGGGCCATAGTTCGTGCGGATGAAGCGCCCGCGATCCAGCGGCCGATCGTCCGCGAACCGGTCGATCATCCTGCGCCGACGGGGGCTGCGGTCACGGCTGCCCGGCCCACGGGCCCGCAACCGGCGATGGAAAGACAGGGCTACCTGCCCAGCCAAGGCGCTGCGATCGCCCTGCCGCGCGAAGCGCCGACCGATTTCGAGGAGCGGACCAGCCTGCTTCGCCGGATGGTCGCCGCGCGGCCGGACCGGGCCAACCCGTTCCGCTCGCCGGGCGCACGGCTCAAGCGGGCCCGGCTGATCCTCGCCTCGCTCGGGCGCAAGTTCGAAAGCGGTCCGCCGCGGATCGACCTGAGCGATTATACCAGCAACTGGCCGGCGCTCGCCCGCTACAACCGGACAGCGCCCGCCTGACGCCATCTCGCGCGGTCGCACGCGAGAGGGGCGGCACCTTCGCGGGTGTCGCCCCGTTCGCGTGTCAATCGGACAGGCGCATCCAGTCCGGAACGGCATCGGGCGGGATCGCGTCGGTCCGCAAGTGATCGACGGCGAAGCCGTCGTCGGGCCAGGCTGCCTTGCGCCGCGCTTGGTCCGATGCGGCCAGCGGCACGACGACCAGCCGCCGGTTGACCTTCTGCCGCCAGTTCATCCGGGCGGTGTTTTCCTGCCCGACGTAGCACCCCTTGGAGAAGCTCACCCCATTCAGTTCGGCCGCATTGGTCTCGAGCCAGAGGATGTCGCCCAGTTCGGCGCGTCCCTCGGGAACGCCGAGGCGCAGGCGCTGCATGCGCCAGGCATCGTCGGCGGGTTCGTCAGACTCCGAGGCGGGCGCGAGCCATCGTTCGCCCAGCGCGGGAAGACGGGGATCGGCAGCACCGCCGTCGCCGGCGTGCGGAGCCCAGTGGACCGCTACGCTGTCGTCGCGCGCGATATCCAGCTGGCGGCGCAGCCGGTAGAGCGAGAGCCGCCTGACGAGTTCGTCGGCGTGGGCGGACTCGCAGTCGAGCAGGATCTCGCCGGGTGCGCCCGGCCAGACGACCAGGTCGAACAGCGCCTTGCCCTGCGCGGTCAGCAGGCCGGCATAGACCGGCAGCGGCCCCGAAACGTCATTGGTGAGCAGGGCCTGGAGGAAGCCGGCGGCGTCCTCGTCCTCGGCGCGGGGTGAGACACGCACGACGGCGCGGTCGAACAGGCGGGTAGCGGGCATGGCTGGCAGATAGGGGGTCCCCGCTCTAAGGGAAGGGCGATGACCGATTCCCTCACCATTCGCCGCCCTGACGACTGGCACGTGCACCTGCGCGACGGCGCGATGCTGGCGGGCGTTGCGGAGTACACCGCACGCCAGTTCGCCCGCGCGATCGTGATGCCGAACCTATCCCCGCCGGTCACCACGACCGACGCCGCGCGCGCCTATCGCGAGCGGATCCTGGCCGCCGTGCCGGACGGACTGTCGTTCGAGCCGCTGATGACGGCCTATCTCACCGACAGCACCGATCCGGCCGACCTCGCCCGCGGCAAGGCCGAAGGCGTGCTGACCGCGGCCAAGCTCTATCCCGCGAACGCCACCACCAACTCGGCGCACGGGGTGACCGACATCGCGCACCTTGCCCCGGTTTTCGCGGCGATGGAGGAGGCGGGCCTCTTGCTGTGTATCCACGGCGAGGTGACGACGAGCGACATCGACGTGTTCGACCGCGAGGCCGTGTTCATCGAGCGCCACCTGTCGCGCATCGTGCGCGACTTTCCCGGCCTCAAGGTCGTGCTCGAGCACATCACCACCAGCGAAGGCGTCGCCTTCGTCGAGGCGGCAGGGCCGAACGTGGCCGGCACGATCACCCCGCAGCATCTCCACATCAACCGCAACGCGATGCTGGTAGGTGGCATACGCCCGCACGCCTACTGCCTGCCGGTCGCCAAGCGCGAGGAGCACCGGCTCGCACTGCGCAAGGCGGCGACGTCGGGTTCGGGCAAGTTCTTTCTCGGCACCGACAGCGCGCCCCACGCCAGGCACGACAAGGAAAGCGCCTGCGGCTGTGCCGGGATCTTCAACGCACCCTTCGCGCTCGAAAGCTACGTCACCGTGTTCGACGAAGAGGACGCGCTTGACCGGTTCGAGCAGTTCGCCTCGCTCGCGGGACCGGCGTTCTATGGCCTACCCGTCAACGAGGAGACCGTGACGCTGCGGCGCGGCGACGCGGCCGTGCCGGAGACGATCGAGGCGGGCGGCACCGCGGTCGTCCCGTTCCACGCCGGGGAAACGCTCAGCTGGCGGCTGGTCGCCTAGCCAGCAGGTCCCAGACGAACACCGCGATCGCGATCCAGATCGCGATGAAGGCAGCGACCTCGGCCGGGTGAAGCGGCTTGCCGAACACGGTCAGCCCGAGCACGAAGACGATCGTCGGCGCGAGGAACTGGACGAAACCCAGCGTCGAATAACTCATCCGCCGCGCGGCCACCGCGAACAGCCACAACGGTATCGCGGTGACGACGCCGCCGAGCATTATCGCCAGGCTCAGCCCCCATTCGTGCCCGAACGAGGAACCGGCGGGGGAGGCGGCGTACCAGCCGGCGAGTGCCAGCGCGGGGACCAGCAGGATCGCCGATTCGATCGTCAGGCCGGGCAGCGCGCCCACGGGCACCTGCTTGCGGACAAGGCCATAGGTGCCAAAGCTCAGGGCGAGCGTGAGGCTGATCCACAGCGTCGTCAGCGCGCCCCCGAGCAGCATGGCGATGCCGATGGCCGCTATTCCCACCGCGATCCATCCGCGCCGCGACAGACGTTCGCCCAGCAGCACCGTGCCCAGCAGAACGTTTACCAGCGGGTTGATGTAGTAACCCAGGCTCGCGGCGAAGACCTCGCCCGCCTGGATCGCCCAGACGTAGACAAGCCAGTTGACCGCGATGAGCACCGACGAAAGGGCCAGCCAGCCAAGGGTCCGCGGGTTGCGCAGCGCGGCGGCGATCTCGGGCAGCTGGTGGCGCAGGGACGCGATGACCAGGCACAGCGGGAGCGTCCAGACGATGCGCCAGGCCACGAATTCGAACGGCGGGACGCTATTCACGAGAATCAGGTAGAGCGGCAGGAAGCCCCAGATGAGGTAGGCGCCGAGGGCGGCAGGCAGTCCGCTGGGCTGCTGGGGTTCGGCGCTGTTCATCTTCGCGCGCCCCTAGGGCCCCTCCACCGGCCCGGCAAGCGACGAAAAGTCCCGGAAAACCCCGTGTTTCTCGCAAGGGGCGAAAAAAGTTCGAAGCTGAAGGCGCCGTTGCCGTCCGTTCAGTTACGCCCCCTTATTTATGAACGGGACAGAAGGGGTGTGCACTCAGCCTCTCGGTCGCGAGAGACACGAAAGGATACACCGATGCAGAAGAACCCGATCAAGACCGCCGCGCTGGCCCTGGCCGTGCCGGGCCTGATGGTCGCCGCACCGGTCGCCGCCGCGCCGGCGGCGCACAGC
The DNA here is from genome assembly GCF_025154015.1 of Tsuneonella litorea. Classification (GTDB taxonomy): domain Bacteria; phylum Pseudomonadota; class Alphaproteobacteria; order Sphingomonadales; family Sphingomonadaceae; genus Tsuneonella; species Tsuneonella litorea. The sequence continues at coordinate 133,004 of NZ_JAOAMV010000006.1, read as the reverse complement.
GCCGCTTACGACAACAGCGCGGTGTGGGGCGACCATTCGGCCCAGCACAAGCGCCACAAGCATCGCGGCCACCACCGCCACGATCGCCATGACCGGTACGACCGCTACGACAGCCGCTATTATGGCAACGGATATGGCTATCAGCAGACCTATTACGGTGAGCCGGTCTACGCGAACACCCGCGTGTGGCGGGGCGAGGACGACCGCTACTACTGCCGCAAGTCGAACGGCACCACCGGCCTGGTCATCGGCGCAGCGGGCGGCGCTCTCCTCGGCCGCGAGATCGCCGGCCGGTATGGCGACCGCACGCTGGGTGCGATCCTCGGTGCCGCGGGCGGTGCCCTGCTGGGCCGCGAGATCGCCAAGAGCGGCGCCCGCTGCCGCTGAGCCGGCCCTGACGAGCTTCGCGGCCGTGCCCACCCGCGGCCGCAAGCGCGAACCCACTTCGGGGACGCGGAAGGCGTCCTTCGCTTCGGCGGAGGGCGCCTTCTTCTTTTGGCAAGCGCGATGGGCTAGACGCCCGCGGGTGCCGAGCCGCGTACGCCTCCTCCTGCCGCTGCTGGTCGCGCTTGCCGCCTGCGGAGAGCGGGAGACCGAGCCGACGCCTCCGCCGCGCGATCCGCAGGTCGCGCAGGCGCTCGACGATCCGCTGATGACCGACCCCGACCTGTCCAGCCGGAATGAAGCGGCTTCCGCGCTGACGGTCGAGAGCGATGCATCGCTGCCGATCCTTCCCGCAACTGCCGAGGCGATCGCGGCCGCGCGGGCTGACGCCGCGCGCATCGCGGGCGGCGCCGACCGTCTCGTCGCGCCGGGCGATCCGGAGGCGAACGGAGTATCCCTCGCCAACGATGCCAACCCTCGGGACCGCCTCGCCGTTCTTGGCGCGGGGGCGGACTGTCTTCGAGACCTGCAGGCCTCGGCGATCTGGGCCGCGCGGATGCCCGCAGCGATGCCCGTCTATCCGCGCGGCGCCACGCTCGATGCCGCCGGGTCCGATTCAAAGGCGTGCAAGGTGCGCGCGATCACGTTCTCGACCCCGGTCCCGCCGGCCGACGTGCTGGCGTTCTATGCGCACCGCGCACGCGCGGCGAACATCGCGTCGCGATACCTGCGAGCGGGCCAGGACCTGCAACTGACGGGGAGGGACCGCTCGTTCGCCTTCGACGTGCGGGTTCGGCCCGAGGGCGACCACACGATCGTTCGCCTGACCACGCTCGTGCGTTAACCGGCCATCGGGCGCGGGCTCCGGCGCCGTTCCTGCCGGAACCCCGCACCCAGGCTGGCACGGGGCTGGTCCATTTCGGTGCTGGCGACCGGATAGGCGCAGTAATCCGCGGCGTAGAACGCCGACGGACGGTGGTTGCCCGACAGGCCGAGACCGCCGAACGGGGCCTTGCTGCTCGCGCCGCTGGTCGGCCGATTCCAGTTGACGATGCCGGCGCGGATGTTGGCCCAGAAGCGGTTGTAGTCCTGGGGCGACCCCCCGATGAGCGAGGCGGACAGGCCGAACCGGGTGTCGTTCGCCTCGGCGATCGCCTGGTCGAAGGTGTCCACCTTCACCACCTGCAGCAAGGGACCGAACAGCTCGACGTCGGGCCGGTCGTTCATCGTGGTCACGTCGATGATCGCAGGGCTGACGAACGGAAGGTTGTCGTCCGGGCGCTGCATGTGCTTGATCGCCTTGCCGCCGTTCGACAGCAGGTAGAGGAAGCTCTCGCAAAGCTGGTCCGCCGCCTGGTTGTCGATCACTGGCCCCATGAACGGCGCAGGATCGGCGAACGGTTCGCCGAAGATGATTCGGTCGGCGAGCGCCTTAACCTCGCGCAGCAGCGGCTCGTACATGCTCGCCTTGACGATCAGCCGCCGGGCGGCCGTGCAACGCTGGCCCGCGGTCGTGAACGCGCTCTGGACGACGAGGATGGCGGCATCGGCGATCTTGGGGGTGTCCAGGACCACGATCGGGTTGTTGCCGCCCATCTCGAGCGCGACGATTTTGCCCGGGTTGCCGGCGAGCTTCTTGTTGATCGCGATCCCTGCGCGTGCGCTGCCGGTGAACAGCACGCCGTCGATGTCGCGGTGCGCGATGAGCGCCTGTCCTTCGGCGGGACCGCCCTGGAGGCACTGCACGACCGCCGCCGAGATGCCTGCGCGGTGGAAGCAGGAAACGAGGAATTCGCCCACCGCGGGGGTCTTCTCGCTCGGCTTGAAGATCACCGTGTTGCCCGCGATCAGCGCCGGGACGATGTGCCCGTTGGGCAGGTGCGCGGGGAAATTGTACGGACCCAGCACCGCCATGACGCCATGCGGCTTGTGTCTCACCGCCGCCGTGCCCTGGAGCGCGCTGTCGAGCTTTTTCTGGCCGGTCCGCTCGGCATAGGCGGTGATCGAGATGTCGACCTTGGCGACCACCGATTCGACCTCGGTGCGCGCTTCCCACAGCGGCTTGCCTGTTTCGCGCGCGATCAGCTCGGCGAACTTGTCGTGTTCCTTGCGCACCTCGTTGGCAAATCGTCGGACAAGTTCGACGCGGGTCGCCAGCGGCTTGGACGCCCAATCGGGCCAGGCTCGCCGCGCCCGCGACACCGCCTCGTCGACATCACCCGTCTTGCCGCGCCACAGTTCCTTGCCGGTGGCGGGTTCGAACGAGACGACATCGGTAACGGCTGGCAACTGAAGATTCTCCGGGTGCGATCCCCCCACGGGGCATTACGGTCCGGCGTCCTTACGCAATGATGCCGGCAATGGTGAAGAACTTTCCAACGCGAGGCTAATGACCGCCCGGTTCGGGCGCAGCGCCCAGCGCCTCGCCCAGCCGTCGGATGGCCGCGATTTCGCTGGTGAGCGGGTCCCAGTCGTCGTTCTTGTCGATGGCGGACCACAGCGCCTCGACGCGGTCGATGACGAGCGAGGGCGGGGCGGGTTCGTCCCACAGCGGATGAGACGGCCCGGCCGGCTCGAACCCCTCGAACGCCTGCGTCAACGGCCCTTCCGCCGCACGTCCGAAGCGGTGCCGGTGGAAGAACAGATCGGGTGCCTCGCCACTCTCGCGCATCGCCGCCTCGCACGCTGCGACGAGCGCCGCATCGCGCTCCTCACCTCGCGAGCCGAGCCCGAGCCGCCAGAGCCACCGGCGGCGAACGTGACCCATGTAGAGCGGCCCGAACCGCTCGAGCGCCGCGAGCAGCGGCGGCGCGTCCGCGACGATGCGCAGCGCGATCGCAAGCTGGCCGCAGTTCCAGTAGAGCGCCTCGGGCTGGCGGCCGAAGGCGTAGAGGCCCGCATGGTCGAAATAGGCCGCGGTAAAGCCCGCGTCCCACTCGGGCAGGAACCGCCACGGCCCGTAATCGAAGCTCTCGCCCGTCACGTTCATGTTGTCGGTGTTGAGCACCCCGTGGACGAAACCTGCGACCATCCAGCTCGCGGCGAGGTCGGCGAGCCGTTCGACCACCTGGTGCATCAGGATCACCGCCGGCTCGTCGCGGCCCGGCGCGTCGTCGGGCGGGAGCGGGCCTGGGAATTGCGAGAGGCAGTAGTCGACCAGTTCGCGGACGTGCCCGGCCTCTTCCAGCTTCCCGAGCCGCTGGAAGCTGCCGATGCGGATATGCCCGTGGCTGAGCCGGACGAGGACGGCGGAGCGGGTCGGAGACGGCTCGTCGCCGCGCCACAGCTCCTCGCCGGTCTCGACGATCGAGAAGGTGCGGCTGGTGTTCACGCCGAGCGCCTCCAGCAACTCGGTCGCAAGCAGTTCGCGCACGGCGCCCTTCAGAGTCAGGCGGCCGTCCGCGGTGCGGCTCCACGGGGTGGTGCCGGATCCCTTCGTGCCGAGCTCGAGCAGGCGCCCGTCTGCCCCCCGCATCTGCGCGAAGGTGAAACCGCGCCCGTCGCCGATCTCGGGATTATACACGCGGAACTGGTGTCCGTGATAGCGCAGCGCCAGCGGGGCGGGCAGGGTGCCGGGCAGCGGATCGAACCGCGCGAAATGGGCGATCCATTCGTCGTCGGACAAGCCGGCAAGGCCGACCTCCGCGGCCGCGCGGTCATTGCGCCAGCGCAGAATCGTCTTCGGGAAATCTGCCGGCGCGACCGGGTCCGCCAGCCAGTCTGCAAGTTCGAGAAGGGGGTGTTCGGGCCGGTATGCGGCAGGTTGCTCTCCGGCGTTCATCGGGCGATAGTGGGAGCATGGACGCAGCGGTGCAACCCGCGGCAGGAACAGGAAGGGCCGCACCGGCGCGATGACCAGGGACCGAGCGGCGGCATGAGCGCGGGGCAGACCGCGCCGCCGCGCATCCTCCATCTCCATTCGACCTTCGCCAGCGGCGGCAAGGAACGCCGCGCGGTGCGGCTGATGAACGCCTTTGGCCCGAAGGTGCAGCACGCGATCGTGAGCGCCGTGCCGGGAGAAACCTCTGCCGCGAAAGAGATCGGCCGCGCGCTCGCGGTTTCGTGGCCGACAGACTTTCCCGCGCTGCAGGGCCGCCCGACGCCGGGCCGGCTCAAAAGGCTGGCCGAGGCGATGCGCGGCTATGATCTCGTGCTGACCTACAACTGGGGCGCGATGGACGCGGTGATGGCGAACACCCTGTTCGGCGAGGCGTTCGGCCTGCCGCCGCTGATCCACCACGAGGACGGCTTCAACGAGGACGAACAGCAGCGCCTCAAGCCGGCGCGCAACTGGTATCGCCGCATCGCGCTGGGTCGGGCGAAGGGGCTGGTGGTGCCGTCCGAAACGCTCGAGGAGATCGCGCTGACGACCTGGGCACAGCCGATCGGCCGCGTCAGGCGGATTCCCAACGGGATCGATACGGAAGCCTTCGCCAAGCCGCCGAAGCCTGACGCGCTTCCCGGCCTGATCAAGCGGCCCGGCGAGTTCTGGGTCGGCACGCTCGCCGGCCTGCGCCCGGTCAAGAACCTTCCCGCGCTGGTGCGCGCGGTCGCGCCGCTGCCGGAGTTCTGCCAGCTGGTGATCGTCGGCGAGGGCCCCGAGCGCGAGACGATCCGGGCCGAGGCCGAGAGGCTGGGGGTCGAGCACCGCGTCCACCTCGCGGGATTCGCCCATGCGCCCGAGCGGTTCGTCGGGCTGTTCGACCTGTTCGCGCTGTCCTCGCATTCCGAGCAGTTCCCGATCTCGCTGGTCGAGGCGATGGCCGCGGGCCGGCCGGTGGCGGCCTATGATGTCGGCGACGTGGCCGAGATGGTGTCGGACGCGAACCGGCCTCTGATCGTTCCGCGGGGCGATGAAGATGCGCTGTCACGTGCGATCGGAGGGCTGCTCTACGACACCGAGGGGCGGGCCGCGTTGCGCAAGGCGAACAAGGCGAAGGCGCGCAGGGAATTCGACGAAAAGACGATGATCGCCGCCTATCGCCGTCTCTACGCCAGCGCGATGGGGCGAACGGGACTGCCCTGAACCGCGTGGCGGCATCTGCCGATTGCGCTTCACGAGGCGTTCACCCGCCGGGGGACATCCGGGATTCGACATTGAATTGAACCGCCCATCGGCTAAAGACCGCGCGCACCAGACCCTTCCCCAGAAACGAGACGACCGACCCCCGTGGCCCTTCGACCCGACAGCGACCTGACCCCCGAAGAAAAGCGCGCCCGCGCGCAGGCTGCCCAGGAGGACGTGCTCCTGCGCGAGGTCGACGACGCGGTGCGCCAGGACCAGTACGCCGAAGCCGCGCAGAAGTACGGCAAGGCGATCGTCGCCGCGGTCGTGCTCGTGCTCGCCGCATTCGGCGGGTATCTCTACTGGGACAGCCGCCAGGACGCCGAACGCGAGGCCGACAGCGAGCAGCTCGTCCGCGCGCTCGACGAGGTGCAGCGCGGCAACCTCGCCAGCGGCGACGAGGCGCTCGGCCCGGTGATCGACGACGGCACCGACGGTGCGCGCGCCGCCGCGCAACTGCTCAAGGCGGGGATCGCCATGGAGCAGGACAAGCCGGCCGAGGCCGCGGCGATCTACGAGCAGGTCTCCGCCGACGACCGTGCGCCCGAAGCCTTCCGCGACCTTGCCACGATCCGCGGTGTCGCCGCCCGCTACGACACGATGAAGCCCGCCGAGGTCGTCGCCCGCCTGAAGCCGCTGGCCGTGCCGGGCAACCCCTGGTTCGGCCCCGCGGGCGAACTCGTCGCGATGGCCTATCTCGACCAGGGCAACCAGGCCGAGGCGGGCGCGCTGTTCGCCGCGATCGCGCGCGACAAGACCACGCCCGAAACCTTGAAGGCGCGGGCGCGCCAGATGGCCGGTCTGCTCGGCGTCGACGCGATCGACGATGTCGATACCGTGATCGGCGAACCCGCGGCGACCGTCGCCCAATGATCATTTCCAGGACCGTGACCTCGATGACGACTGCCAACGCCTTTCGCACCGCCGCCCGTTCGGGTCTTGCCCTTGCGCTTGCGCTCGGCCTGTCGGCCTGTTCCGGCGGCCTGTTCGGCGGGAGCAAGGACAAGAAGATCACGCCGACCGTCGGCAACCGGATCCCCGTGCTGTCCCGGATCGAGACCGCCAAGGTCGATCCCGCGCTCGCCGGCGTGTCTGTGATCCTGCCGCCGGCGCAGGCCAATGCCGAGTGGCCCCAGGCCGGCGGCAACGCGGGCAAGAGCTACGGCCACCTCGCGCTGCCGGCCAACCTCGGCAAGGCGTGGACCGCCTCGGTCGCCGGGTCGAGCGACCGGCGCCGGCTCGCCGCGGCTCCCGTCGTCGGCGAGGGCAAGCTGTTCGTCGCCGATACCGACGGTGTCGTGAGCGCGTTCGACGCCCAGAGCGGGCGCAAGCTGTGGACCCAGGCGGCCGAGGTCGGCGGTAACCTGCGCTCGGCCAACTTCGGTGGCGGAGTCAGCTACGATGCCGGCCGCGTCTATGCGACCAACGGCGTTGGCGAGGTGCTGGCGCTCGACGCGAACACGGGCGCGCAGATCTGGAAGGTCAAGCCTGCCGGGCCTCTGCGCGGCGCCCCGACGGTCGCGTTCGGTTCGGTCTACGTGATGACCCAGGACAACCAGCTGATCGCGCTTTCGGCGAGTGACGGCAAGCTGCAGTGGAACGAATCCGGTTCGACCACGCAGACCGGTTTGTTCGGGGTGGGTTCGCCCGCGGCGGCGCAGGGCACGGTGATCGCCGGCTATTCGAGCGGCGAGCTGGTCGCCTACCGCTACGAGAACGGCCGCACGCTGTGGGCCGACGCGCTGGCCCGCACCTCGATCTCGACCGAGGTGGGCGCGCTGTCCGATATCGACGCTGATCCGATCATCGACCAGGGCCGGGTCTACGCACTCGGTCAGGGCGGGCGCATGGCCGCCTACGAGCTCGTCACCGGCCAGCGCATCTGGGAACTCAACCTCGCCGGCATCTCCACCCCGGCGGTCGCGGGAGAATGGATCTTCACCCTGACCGACGACGCCCGCCTGCTCGCGATCGCGCGCGGCAGCGGCCGGGTGCGCTGGGTCTCCGACCTTGGCCGGTGGAAGAACGCGGAAAAGAAGAAGAACCCGCTGTTCTGGACCGGGCCGGTGCTCGCCGGAAACAGCCTGTGGGTGGCCAACTCCGAAGGGCAGATCTACCGGGTGAGCGTCGAGGAAGGTTCGGCCAGCCTGTTCCAGACGGTCAAGGATCCGATCGCCCAGGCACCTGTGGTGGCGAACGGAACCCTCTACATCCTCGACGAGGGCGGGACGATCCACGCCTTTCGCTGAAACCCGGTCCGAGGGGCGCTTACCGGCTGTTTAACCCTTTGCGGTTAACGCGGGCGTGTGACGAACGCGAGTGCCCACGCATTACCTGACGCTCCGCCTAAGAGCGACGTTTCGCCGTGGGTGGGGCTCGCGGGGCTTGCGGGCCTCTTCGCGTGGATCGCGGTCTGCCGCCACTGGCCGCTGATCGCCGAAACCGTCGCCATCCCCGGACCGCGCGCCCGGCTCGACGGCCCGAACGCCGCGGTCGCCGCGATGCTGTTCTCCACCGCGCCGATGGTGGCGGTCTCGCTGATGGTCGACAAGGTCCACCGCCGCGCCTCGACGGGCATCGACTGGTCGCGGTGCCGGCCGCTTTCGCAGACGGCACGCACGTCGCTGGTGAAGCTGGCGGGCCTGTGGGTGACGTGGATCATCCTCGCCTGTACCTATGCGCTCGGGCGCTGGTACTGGGACGGACAATACCTGTTCGCGATGCGGGTTCTCGAAGCTGCGGCGGTCCCGCTGTTCGTGCTGTCGGTGCCCTACGTAATGTGGCTCGACCGCTACCTGGAAAACCCGCGCGACCAGTCCTGGCATTTCGGCGCCATGCTGTTCGGGCGCGAGGCGCACGACTTCGAGGCGGTTAAGAAGCACTGGCGGGCGTGGATCATCAAGGGGTTCTTCGGCGCGTTCATGATCTCGATCCTGCCGCCGGGGTTCGCCGCCGCGGTGAACGCGGATTTTGCCAGCATCTCCCGCGATCCCGCGGCGATCGGCATGGCGCTGATCACGTTGCTGTTCCTGGTCGACGTGCAGATCGGAACGGTCGGCTACCTTATGACATTCCGCCCGCTCGACGCGCACATCCGCAGCGGCAATCCCTATCTCGCCGGCTGGCTGGCCGCGCTGATGTGCTATCCGCCCTTCGTCTTTGCGATTATGGGCTCGGGCCTGCTCGGCTACGAGTTCGGGACGCCCGGGCAGGGCGACGCGAACTGGACAGTCTGGCTCGCCGGCCAGCCGCTGCTGATGTGGATATGGGCCATGCTGCTGGTGGCGCTCACCGGCATCTACGCCTGGGCGACGGTTGCCTTCGGGCTACGGTTCTCCAACCTCACCTATCGCGGGGTGCTGACGAATGGGCCCTACCGTTTCACGCGGCACCCCGCGTACCTCAGCAAGAACCTGTTCTGGTGGCTCTCGACGCTGCCGTTCCTCGTCACCAACGCCTCGGCGACCGATGCGGTGCGCAACGTGGCGAGCCTGTTGCTGGTCAACCTGATCTACTACTGGCGCGCGCGGACCGAGGAGGACCACCTCTGGCATGAGGATGCAAAGTACCGCGCCTACCATGCGTGGATGAGCGAGCACGGCCTCGTCACCGCGCCGCTCACGCGGCTCAAGCGGCGCCTCGGCGTGCGGGTGCGCGGGTTCGATCCGGTAGCGCAGCCGGCCGAATAGTCAGAAGCTGTACTTGTAGACCCGCGTGATGTCGCCGTTCCACTCGCCGTGGAACTTGTCGAGAAGGCGCTGGGCGGGGACCTTGCCGCTGGCGACGATCTCGTCGAGCGCCTCGAGGAAGCCGGTCTCGTTGTCACCGCTCGAGTTGAGCTCGCCGCGTGCGGCAAGGCCGGCCCGCGCGATCTTCAGCACCTCGGGCGCGATGTCGCGCAAGGTGCGGCCGCCCGGCACCGGCGCGTCGAGCGCGTGCCTGGGAACCGCCGCGCGCAACGCCTCGCGTTCCTCCATCGACCAGTCCTTCACGAGATCCCACGCCGCGTCGAGCGCGCCGGAATCGTAGAGCAGGCCGACCCACAGCGCGGGCAGCGCGCAGATCCGGCTCCATGGGCCCCCGTCGGCGCCGCGCATCTCGAGAAAAGACTTCAGCCGCACCTCGGGAAACGCGGTCGACAGGTGGTCCCACCAGTCGCTCATGCGCGGCTTTTCGCCCGGAAGGACCGACAGCTCGCCCTTGAGGAAGTCGCGAAAGCTGAGGCCCGCCGCGTCGATGTACTTGCCGTCGCGGAAGACGAAGTACATCGGCACGTCGAGCATGTAGTCGGCGTAGCGTTCGTAGCCGAACCCGTCCTCGAACACGAAAGGGATCATGCCGGTGCGCTGCGGATCGGTATCCGACCAGATGTGGCTGCGGTAGCTGAGGTAGCCGTTGGGCCTGCCTTCGGTGAACGGCGAGTTCGCGAACAGCGCGGTGGCGAGCGGCTGGAGTGCGAGCGAAACGCGGAACTTCTGCGCCATGTCCGCCTCGCTCGAATAGTCGAGGTTTGTCTGGATCGTGCAGGTCCGCAGCATCATGTCGAGGCCCAGCGAGCCGACCCGCGGCATGTGCCGCATCATGATCGCGTAGCGACCCTTGGGCATGATCGGCAGCTCTTCGCGGTTCTTGTCCGGCCACATCCCGAGGCCGAGAAAGCCGACCCCGCACTTCTCGCCGATCGCCTTGACCTGGGTCAGATGGCGGCCGGTCTCGGCGCAGGTCTGGTGCAGGTTCACCACAGGCGCGCCCGAGAGTTCGAGCTGTCCCGCGGGTTCGAGGCTGACGGTGCCGTCCGGCCCGCTCATCGCGATGACCTTGCCGTCTTCCTCGACCGGGTTCCAGCCGAACCGAGTGAGCGACATCAGGAGATCGCGTATGCCGCAGGCCTCGTCGTAAGAAGGGGCGTGATAGTCTGGCAGCTTGTAGACGAGCTTCTCGTGCTCGGTGCCGATGCGCCAGGCCTCGCGCGGCTTTTCGCCGGCGGCCATGGGGACCACGAGCTGGTCGCGGCTCTCGATGATGGGGTCGTCCGCCTCGGAGGCCTGCCGCGTGCTCATGCGGGTGGCACTAGAAAACGTAAAAGCTGTGCGCCAGCGATTTAATCTTCTCTGGCTGGCCAGTCGCCCACCGTCCCCATCCACAGCGAGGTTGCGGCGATCGCCGCGGTCTCGCCGCGCAGGATGCGCGGGCCGAGCGAGATCGGGACCGCTTGCGCGCACGCGCGAATGGCGGCGCGCTCGCCGTCGTCGAAACCGCCCTCGGGGCCGGTGAGCACGGCGGCGGGCGAACCGCCGCGGCCGAACGCGGTCGCAACGGGTTCGCCGCCAGACTCGTCGGCGAAGAACAGCGCACGGGCCTGCGGCCAGTCGCGCAGGAGCGCCGCCAGGGTCACGGGCTGCGCGATCTCGGGCAGGGCAGTCCGGGCGCATTGCTCGGCGGCCTCGATCATCACCGTCCGGGCGCGATCGAGGTTGAGCTTGTCGGCCACGCACCGGCGGGTCACGACCGGCTGGATCCGGGCGACCCCGAGCTCGGTCGCCTTTTCGATCACCATGTCGAACCGGTCCTTCTTGAGCAGCGCGGCGCAGAGCCAGAAGTCCGGTACCTCCTCACGCGGGCGCAATCGTTCGACGGGGTCGAGCACGACCGTGCGCCGGTCCGCCGCGACGACCTGTGCCGCCCATTCCCCGGTCTGGTCGTCACACAGGATCACCGCATCGCCGGGCGAAGCCCGCATCACCCGCGACAGGTAGTGCGCCTGGTTGCCTTCGACCGTGACCTGCGCGCCCAGTGCAAGCGTCGGCGGCACGAACAGGCGTGGAGCGGAGCGCGGCGGCCAGGCGGGTGTTGCGGGCATATGCTTTGCAGGTGGCACGGGGGAGGGTAGGGGACAAGCCGTGAGCGATGCGATTACCCCTGACAGCCAGCACCGCGGCCTCGTGTCCGCCCTGCCGGAACGCCCGCGCGACCTCGCCCTTCTCGCGCGGTTCGACCGGCCGATAGGCTGGTGGCTGCTGTTCTGGCCCTGCGCCTGGGGCGTCTGGCTGGCGGGGGCGGGGTGGCAGTTCGCCCTGCTCGGCTGGCTGCTTCTCGGCAGCATCGCGATGCGCGGGGCGGGATGCGCCTACAACGATATCGTCGATGCCGACCTCGACCGGCAGGTCGCCCGCACCGCCTCGCGCCCGGTGGCGAGCGGGCGGGTCCCGGTGCGGACCGCATGGATGTGGCTGCTGGCGCTGTGCGCGGTAGGGCTCGTCGTGCTGCTGCAACTGCGCTGGCAGGCGCAGCTCGTCGCGCTGGGAAGCCTCGCGCTCGTCGCCGCGTACCCCTTCATGAAGCGGATCACCTGGTGGCCTCAGGCATGGCTCGGCCTCGTCTTCACCTGGGGTACGCTGGTCGGCTGGACGCAGATCCGGCTCGATCACCTCGAGGTCGTGGCCGCGCTCTACGCGGGGGCATTCTTCTGGTGCATGGGGTACGACACGATCTACGCGCTGCAGGACCGCGAGGATGACGCGCTGGTCGGCATCCGCTCGAGCGCGCTGCGGCTCGGCGACGGGGTCCAGGCGGCGGTCCTCGCGTTCTATTGCCTTGCCCTCACGCTGTGGGGGCTGTCGTTCTGGCTGCTGCGCGCGGACTGGATCGCACTGCTCGCGCTGGCACCGGTCGGTGCGCACCTGCTGTGGCAGGGCCTGACGCTTGATCCGGACGATCCCGCCAATCCGCTCGCGCGCTTCCGGTCGAACCGGACCGCGGGCCTGCTGATGGCCGCTGCCTGCTTCGTCGCCGGCAATGCCTGAGGTCCGCGGTTGATGTGCAACCTCTACCGCATGACGAAGAACGCCGACGAGGTGGCCAAGTGGTTCGACGCGATCAACGACGCGGCGGGCGCCAACTTCGCCGAGGAACTCTACCCCGGTTACCCCGGGCTCGTCGTCGCGGAGGGACGGGTGCGCCAGATGCACTGGGGCTTCCCCGTCGTGCTCAAGGGCAAGAGGGGCCAGCCGCTGAAGCCCAAGCCGGTGACCAACGCGCGCGACGACAAGCTGACGACCGCGTTCTGGCGCGACAGCTTCGCCAGGCGCCGCTGCCTGATCCCGGTGACCCAGTGGGCCGAGGCCGAGGGCAAGCCGGGCCAGATGACGCGCACCTGGTATTCGCTTGCGGGGCACGAACTGTTCGCGGTCGCCGGGCTATGGCGGCCGACGGCGGAATGGGGGCATTCCTACGCGATGGTCATGGCCGACGCCTGTTCGCAGATGGTCGACGTGCACGACCGGATGCCGGTGATTCTCACCCCCGCACAATGGCCCGGCTGGCTCGGCGGCGACGAGAGCGAGGCGCTCGCGTTGGCGCGGACCTGCGACCTCGCGCTGGCAGTGGACCGCACCGACGCGCTGTGGGTGACCGGCGAGCGTCCGGCGCAGAAGCCGCTGCTCTAGGGGCGCCATCGTGACCCAGCCACGCCTCCTCACGACGGGGCAGGAATACCTGCTCGCGCTGGCCGCCGCGGTGGTCACCGCGAATGCCTATTACATTCACCCGATCATCGGCGAGGTCGCGGCGCATTTCGGCGTCAGCGCCGCGCGGATCGGACTGGTGCCCGCGCTGAACCAGTTGGCGGTCGCGGTAGGCATCCTGCTGCTCCTGCCGCTGGGCGACCGCTATTCGAACCGGACGCTGACCATCGTCTTCACGATCGGTCAGTGCGCCGGTCTGGTGGGGATGACGCTGGCGCAGAGTTTCGCGCTGTTCACCGCCGGCTCGACGCTGCTGGGGTTCTTCACCATCGCGCCCTACCTGCTGCCGGCCTACGCGTCCAAGCGCGTCGCGCCCGAGCGGCTGGGCCACGTGACCGCGACGCTGACTGCCGGGGTCATCTTCGGCATCCTCATCGCGCGGGTGGGGGCGGGCGTGATCGCGCACTATTTCGGCTGGCGCACGGTTTACTGGCTGGCGAGCGGGGCGATGATCGCGATCACTTTCGCGTTGCCGCGGATCATGTCGAAGGGGGCGGCCGAGCGCGAGGCAAGTCCGCTGCCCTACGGCCGGCTGCTGCTTTCGCTCGCGACGCTCGTCCGCACGCACCGCGAGATCCTGGTGTCGGGCGCGATCCAGGGGATCGGTTTCGGCCAGTTCATCGCGCTGTGGCTGGGCCTCGCGCTGCACCTGACCGGGCCTCAGATGGGCTACGGCACCGACGTGGTCGGCTACCTCGCCGGGTTCGCCGCGGTCAGCGTGATAACGACCCCGCGGTGGGGGCGGCTCGCCGACCGGATCGGCCCGCGGCGCGCGCGGGTGACCTTCGCGATCGTCCAGACGGCGGGCTGCGCGTTACTGCTGCCGTTCGGCGGGAACCTCTGGCTGCTGATGATCCCGCTGCTGCTCGGCAATATCGTGGGCCCGGCGATTGACGTCACCAGCCGCATGACATTCCTCTCGCTCGAACCTGGCGTGCGGACGCGTTTGACGACGATCTACATCGTGATGATGTTCGTCGGCGGGAGCCTCGGCAGCCTGGCGGGCACCGCGGTGTTCGATGCGTTCGGCTGGGCAGGGACCGCGCTCTACGTGCTCGCCTCGTGCCTCGTGCTCACCGCACTTAGCGTGCTGGGCTATCGGCTCTACGGGCGGGACGAGCAGGCGAATGCGGTTCAGGCATAGCTGACGATCTCCCATTCGATGCCGTCCCAGTCGAAGAAGTAGAACCGGCGGCCCGGATCGTAGTTGCCGTGGTTGATCGCCTCGAGGCCCGCCTCGCTGACGACTTGCTCGGCCGCGTCGAGGTCGTCGACCACCAGCGCGACGTGCTGAAGGGGCAGGCCCTTCTCGAATGGTCCGGAGATGTCGGGGTGGTGGTAGAGTGCGACGTAGGCGTTGTCGTCGCCGCAGTGGATCGTGCGCCCGCCCATCAGCGAAGGACCCTCCCACCGTCGCCACCATCCCGCCAGCCTGCCGAGCAGGTCGGCCATGCGGTCGGGGTCCGAAACCGAGATATTGACGTGTTCGAGCGTGCCCGTGGGCATTGGTCGCCTCCTTCTGGTCGATGCGGATCGAATCGTCCGCTTGTCGTTGATGCAACCTCAAGCTAACTTGAGGTCAAGGAGATTCGTGATGGTCCTGCGATCCACCGACCTGCTGTCCATCGGCGAACTCGCGCGGCGCACGGGGCTGAGCGTGTCGGCGATCCGCTATTACGAAGCGCGCGGGCTGGTCGAGCCGATCCGCACCGGGGGCAACCAGCGGCGCTTCCTGCGCGGCGATATCCGCCGGCTGAGCTTCGTGCTGATCGCGCAGAACCTCGGTCTTTCGCTCGCCGAGATCGAGGGCGAGCTCGACCGCCTGCCACAGGGACGCAACCCCACAGCTGCGGACTGGAAGCGCATCAGCGGCCGCGTGCGCAGCGCGATAGACGCCAGGATCGCCACGCTCGAGAAGACCCGCGCGGACCTCGACGGGTGCATCGGCTGCGGCTGCCTGAGCCTGAAGAAATGCCGGCTCTACAACCTGGAAGATCGCTGGGGCGAGGGCGGCGCGGGCCCCAGGGTCCTGCGGTAGCTAGTGCTCGGGGCCGAGTTCGGGGTCGAGATCGCGCGGACGGGCGAAGTGGACGAGCTTCGCGCATGGCTGGCCGAGCTGTGACCAGTCGGAGAGGTCGAGTTCGAGCAGCGCGAACGACGCAGTGGGGAACTTGACCGCCGCCTCGTCGAACAGCGCGTTCTCGTTGGCGGGCGGGATCAGCTTGAGCAGCACGTCCTGCATCCCCGGGTTGTGGCCCGCCATCAGCACCGCGTCGGCATCGCCGCAGCCCTGCAGCACCTCCATCAGTGTCTCGACGTCGGCGAGGTAGATCCGCTGGTCCCACCGCACCTCGGCACCCGGCATCGCCTCGGCGAGGGTGGCCTTGACGCGTTCGGCGGGGCTGGCGACCACGAGGTCGAAATCCACGCCTTGCGCGGCGATGTGTTCGCCGATCAGCCGCGCACCGCGCCGTCCGCGGTCGTTCAGCCCGCGATCGAAATCGCGCTGGCCGATATCGTCCCAGTCGGACTTGGCGTGTCGCAGCAGGCCGAGACGCTTCACTTTTCTTCGATCATCCTTCCTGCGGCGCCGCGGCGTCGGCGCGAACGTCCTCGGCGCCGCATCGCCCCTCGGCGAGCCGTTGTAAAGCCTCCTCGAGAGTCACGCGCCGGACCGGGGTGCCCGCCGGAAAGGCGGTCAACAGCCGGCTGGGAAAGGCGGGCGAGAGCACGACGAAATGCCCGCGGTCGTCCTTGCTGCGGATCAGCCGGCCGAACGCCTGCGCCAGCCGTGCGCGGATGATCCGGTCGTCGTAGGCTGCGCCACCGCCGGCCGCGCGGCGGGCGCGGTGAAGGATCGTCGGGCGCGGCCATGGAACCTGTTCGAGGACCACACAACGCAGGGAGCGTCCGGGCACGTCGACCCCATCGCGCAAGGCGTCAGTGCCGAGCAGGCTCGAGGCCGGATCGTCGCGGAAGATATCCACCAGCGTGCCCGTGTCGATCGGGTCGACGTGCTGCGAATAGAGCGGCAGGCCCGATCGCGCGAGCCGGTCGGCGATCCGCCCGTGGACCGCCCGCAGCCGCCGAATCGCGGTGAACAGCCCCAACACGCCGCCGCCGCTCGCCTCGATGATCCGCCCGTAAGCCCCGGCCAGCGCGGGAATGTCGCCGCGCTGGATGTCGGTGACGATGAGGACCTCGGCGTTGTTAGCGTAGTCGAACGGGCTTTCCGCCTCGCCTAACCGGGGCAGGACCTCGATGTGGTGCGCCCCGCTGCGGGCGACCGCCGCGTCCCAGTCCGGCCCGTCCTTGAGCGTCGCGCTCGTCAGCATGACGCCGTGCGCGGGTTCGAGCACGACGTGCGCGAACGGCTTCATCGGGTCGAGCCAGTGGCGGTGGAGGCCGACGTCGAACTCGCGCGTGTCGCTGCGCTCGACCGCGAGCCAGTCGACGAACTCCGGGTCGCCGGGACCCCCGAGTCGGTCGAGCAACGCCTCCCACGCCGCCAGCAGGTCGCAGCGCCAGCCGAGCGAGTGGCGGGCTCCCTCGATCCGCGCGCGGCCCTGCGCATCGAGCCAGTCGGGCGGATCGGCAAGGATCGCCTCGAGCCGTCCGCCGAGCCGCAGCAGCGGCGAACGGATCGCTGCGAGCGCGCCGGCTGCCTGCGCGGCAAGTTCGACCACCGGTCCGTCGAGGCCCGCCGCCTCGGTCTCGATCCCGTAGCCCGCTTCCTGCCCGCCGCTTTCGTCGCGCGCATAGGTTGTCGCCCGCACCGCGCCGAGCAGCGCCTCGACCGGGCCGTGGGGCACGCCTTCGACCAGCCGCTGGAGCCAGCCGTCGGCGGGCAGCGCCTGTGCCGCCTCAAGCGCTGCCTCGATCGCCTTGCCGCCCGCTTCGTCATAGCTCGCGACGTCGGCCAGCCGCGCGGCGAGCCCGCGCCGCCGCCCACGCGACTGCTTCTCCGGGCCGACGATCCAGCGCCTGAGTTCGATCGCCTCGGCGCCGGTCAGCGCGGCGGCGAAGGTGCTGTCGGCCGCCTCGAACACGTGGTGCCCTTCGTCGAAGACGATGCGCGTCGGGCGCTGGCCGCTGTCGCGCCCGCGCGCTGCGTTGACCATGACCAGCGCGTGGTTCGCTATCACGAGATCGGCCTGCGCGGAGGCACGGGCGGCGTGTTCGATGAAGCACTTCCGGTAATGCGGGCACCCGGCATAGACGCATTCGCCGCGCTGGTCGGTCAGCGCCGCGATCCCGCGCTTCCTGAACAGCGTGCCGAGCCAGCCGGGCAGGTCGCCGCCGATCATGTCGCCGTCCTGCGAAAATGCCGCCCAGCGCGCGACGAGCTGCGCGAGGATCGCTGCTCTCCCGCCGAAGCCGCCCTGCAGCGCGTCCTCCAAGTTGAGGAGGCACAGGTAGTTCTCGCGCCCCTTGCGCACCACGACGGGCCGCGATCCGTCGGCGCGCGCGGCGGGCCAGGCGCGGCCGCTTTCGCCGCGCAGCTGGCGCTGGAGGTTCTTGGTGAAGGTCGACACCCAGACCGTGCCGCCCGACTTCTCCGCCCACAGCGACGCCGGTGCCAGGTAGCCCAGCGTCTTGCCGATGCCGGTGCCCGCCTGCGCCAGCAGCACGTGCGGGACGCCGCGCTTCGACCGAGGGGCGAACACGCTGCCCGCCTCGCGCGCGTAGCGGCGCTGGCCTTCGCGGCGTTCTGACCCTTCGCCGGTAAGCCGGGCAAGCCGGGCCTCGACCTCTTCCTCCTCGATCAGAACGTGCGCGGGCTGCGGGCGCTCGGGCGTTTCCTCCCACTCGGGCAACCGCGCGAACAGCCAGCGTTCGGCGCGCTCGGGCTTGCGGACGTGCGGCACGAGGACCTGCGCCCACGGCCAGCGCAACCGCACCAGCGACTGCAGCGTCGACCAGGCGCCCTCGCGCTCGGGCCAGTCATCCGCCTCGCACGTCGCGATCAACCGGCCGGCGGCGAGCTGGAGAAACGCAGGGACCGCGTCGTCGCCTCTCGGTTCGTCGAGGCCCAGGGCGTGCGCCAGTCCCTTCGGCGTGGGCACCGCAAACCGGGCGGGGTGGACGAAGGCGAACAGTTCGAGCAGGTCGAGCCCCGACAGGTCGGGGTAGCCGAGCCGGGTCGCTACCAGCGGCGCGTTCAGCAGGAGCAGCGGTGTATCCGCGGCGGCGGTCACCGCGTCGCCCTTGCTGCACCCCCGCGTGCCGGCGGCGTCGCGAAGCCAGGTTCCGGCGTGGCTGGCGTGAAGGGCGGGCAAGGCGAGCGGGGTCATCCCGCGCGGCTTAGAACGAAACGGCAACAGCGGGAAAGCATGAAAACCGGTTCCGCTGGACAGCGCGCGGCATAGGAGTAGTCTTTGCACGGGCCGCGAATCGACGGGTCTTGCCGTCGTCGTGGAATTGGCATCTTGCGGGTTGCAAGATACGTCACCGGATCTTGGATCGCTGATCGGACGTCGGGTGGACCCTCATTTGGGGGAAACGTCCATGCGTTCAATTGTCATAACACTCCTTGGCGCGACCGCGCTCATTGCTTCACCGGCCGCCGCGCAGACATTCACGTTCGACGCCATGTCAAACGCGCCGGTCAACGTCGGCACCGTCGGGCCCGATGGCGTGCCGGTCGCCGGTTCCTACTGGACCGGCACCACGCAGACGACGTGGGCGGACGGCAAGAAGACCAGCGAGACCTATACCTGCATCAGCACCACGCAGCCGCCCAACAACGCGATTTTCCACATGCATGCGATCTGCGACGCCGAAAGCGCGGCGGGCAACTACTCCTCGGTCTGGGGATGCAATTTCCAGGACAAGGAGCGCACGATGATCGGCTGTGTCGGCGGATTGTACGGCAAGACCGGGATGTACGCGAAGAAGGGTGGCGGTATCACCTATGCGGGCAAGATGGGAAAGGGCAGCGGCACGGGGCAGTGGCGCAACTGAGCCGTCCGTAATCCGGTAGCGCGACGGGCCGGCCGCTTCGCCCGGTGCATCGCGCTGCCATTTTCCCTGTGCAAGGCGCTTGCCTTCGCACCCCCGGACATTGCAAGGCGCGGTCGATGACTGACATCGACCTCGCCGCCGCCGCCCGCACGTCCAAGGCCTGGCCGTTCGAGGAGGCGCGCAAGCTCCTCAGGCGCTACCCCGACGGCCGCCGGCCGGACGGACGCCCCGTGCTGTTCGAAACCGGCTACGGCCCCAGCGGGCTGCCGCACATCGGCACTTTCCAGGAAGTGCTGCGCACCACCTTCGTGCGCCGCGCGTTCGAGGCGCTCACCGGCGGGGCGCCGACGCGGCTGGTCGCCTTCAGCGACGACATGGACGGCTTGCGCAAGGTGCCCGACAACGTGCCCAATGCGCAGCTTCTGGCCGACAACCTCGGCAAGCCGCTCAGCCGCATCCCCGATCCCTTCGGGGCCGGATACGATAGTTTCGCGGCCCACAACAATGCGATGCTGCGCCGCTTCCTCGACCGGTTCGGTTTCGAGTACGAGTTCGTCTCGTCGAGCGAGATGTACAATTCGGGCGCGTTCGACGACGGACTGCGAGGCGTGTTGCGCAATTACCAGGCGATCCTCGACATCATGCTGCCGACGCTCAGGGCCGAGCGTGCCGCCACCTATTCCCCGGTGCTGCCGGTCAGCCCAACGAGCGGGCGGGTGGTGCAAGTGCCGGTCGAGGTCGTCGATGCCGAGGCGGGCACGATCCGCTTCACCGACGAGGACGGGGCGATTGTCGAGCAATCGGCGCTGGGCGGCATGGCCAAGCTGCAATGGAAGGTCGACTGGGCGATGCGCTGGGTCGAACTGGGCGTCGATTACGAGATGTACGGCAAGGACCTGACCGACAGCGGGGTGCAGTCCGGCAAGATCGCTGCTGTGCTCGGCGGGCGTAAGCCCGAGGGTCTGGTCTACGAGTTGTTCCTCGATGCCAACGGCGAGAAGATTTCCAAGTCCAAGGGTAACGGCCTCACGATCGAGGAATGGCTGACCTATGGCAGCGAAGAGAGCCTGGGCTTCTACATCTTTCCCAATCCCAAGAGCGCCAAGAGCCTGCACGCGGGCGTGATCCCGCGCGCGGTCGATGATTACTGGCAGTTTCGCGCGGCGCTGGCCGACCAGCCGCTCGACAAGCAACTGGGCAATCCGGTCTGGCACCTGCTGGGCGCCACCGATCCCTCGCGCGCTGGCGCGGGCGACAACCTGCCAGTCACCTATGCCCTGCTGCTCAACCTCGTCGGCGTTCTCGGTCCGCACGCGACGCGCGAACAGGTCTGGTCTTACCTCGGCAATTACGTCGACGAAGCCGATCCGGCCGCGCACCCCGCGCTCGACCGGCTGGTCGACACCGCGCTCGCCTACAACCGCGAATTCGTCGCGCCGGGACTCGTGCGTGCGAAGCCCGCCGCGAACGAGGCGGCGGCCTTGCGCGAACTCGACCAACATTTGGCAAAGATGGAACCCGACACGCCGTCGGAAGATTTGCAGACGATGGTGTACGAGATCGGCAAGCGCGAGGAGTTCGGGTTCGCGTCGCTGCGCGACTGGTTCCAGGCGCTCTACCGTACGCTGCTGGGCAGCGACCAGGGACCGCGCATGGGCAGTTTCATCGCGCTCTATGGCATAGCCAACACCCGCAAGCTGATCGCCGAGGCGCTGTCGCGGTGACCCGGCCGGCCGACCCCGAGAAACTGGCCCGGGACCTGCTCGGCCGTGAGCTGCACGAACTCGACGAAGAGGAACAGGACGTCATCCACCGCGTGGCGGCGGGGACGTATATCGGGGTCGATGCCGCCGAGGCGGCACAGCTGTCCGCAACGTTCGGCGACCGTATGGCCGATCGCGTGGCCGCGATTGGCGGCAGCTGGGGGTTCATCTGCGTATTCGTCGCGCTGATGGCTCTCTGGATGGGCCTGAATGTCGCGCAGGCCTGGGGCATCGACTTCGATCCCTATCCGTTCATCCTGCTGAACCTTTCGCTGTCGACCCTTGCCGCGCTCCAGGCCCCGATCATCCTGATGAGCCAGAACCGCCAGGCGAAAAAGGACCGCATCGCCGCGCGGCACGACTACGAGGTCAACCTGCGCGCGCAGCTCGAACTCGTCCGCCTGTCACGCAAGCTCGACCGGATGATGCACATCGCCATAAAGGGCGCCAAGCGGGCGGAGGAAAACCTCGAGGGCGTCGTCGGGGAAGTCCTCGCCGACAAGTAGGCGCGGGTTATTTCCAGCGGCGGGTGCGGTACCACTTGGTGAGGACGTACTTCACGCCTTCCTCGACCGGCGTGCCGGCGTGCAGCGTGTTCTCGTTCGGCGATCCGTCAGGCAAGGCGTTGTTCCACACCAGCAGCACGCCGGGCTTGGGCTCGATCTTGGCGCCGACCTCGACGAAATGCGTTTCCCCGCCCTTGTCGACGGTGTTGAGGAACGCCATCGCCGTCCACGCGCGCTGCCCGCCGCGCTTGCGCTCGCCCTTCCAATAGTCCTGGTCGGTGTAGAACCAGTCATTGTGCGGCTTGAACTGCTGGCCGGGGAAATACCGCTGCGCCTGGATCGCCTCGCCGCAGACGGGGTTGATGCCGAGCAGGTCGTCGATCCGCCGGCTGACCGCCTTGACCAGCGGCTCGTGCGGGTCGAGGTCGCCGGAATACGACGTGCGAAAACCCGTCGAATAGTCCTGGTCGTACAGGGAACTTGGCCGGGCGACGACGTCGGTCATGAGGATCAGCCGCTGGCACTCCGACGGGCTGAGGAAATCGCCGACGGCGAAGATCTCCGCCTTGTCGGTGGGCACCTGGTAGACCCGCGGGTCGCTTTGCAGGCGCTTGCGCACGGCTTCGCCCACGCGGCGCAGCGCATCCTTGTCGGGAATCATCTCGGTGGTCGCCATGGCGCCGGTCCTAGCAAGCGGCTTGCGGCGCGCAAACCCGTGGCTACAAGCGCACCCCTGACAGGTGCGGGAGGATGACGATGAATGGACAGCCGGGCGTGCGGTATTCGGGGGTGGCGATGCTCCTTCACTGGGCGATCGCGATCGCGGTCATCGTGAACTGGCGGCTGGCCGAAGCGGCGCACGAGGGCCCCCGCGAAGCCGGCGCCAGCCTGATGGCGACGCACAAGGCGCTGGGCATGACCATCCTTGCGCTCACGCTGCTGCGCCTCGCCTGGCGGCTGGTCCACAAGACCCCGCCGCTCTCGGCGCGTCTGAAGGGCTGGGAGCGGATGCTTGCGCGCGTCACCCACGTGACCTTCTACGTGCTTTTGATCGCGCTGCCGCTGGGCGGGTGGATCGCCAGTTCGCTCAACGGGCGGCCAGTCGACTTCTTCGGTCTGTTCGCCATACCTGTGCTGCCGACCGGGCTGGACAAGGACCTCGGCAAGACGATCTTCGAGGCGCACCACACCGGCGGATCGATCATGATCTACCTGATCGCGCTGCACGTGATCGGCGCGCTGAAGCACACGTTCTGGGACAAGGACGGCAACTTGTGGCGGATGCTCCCGTTCGGGACGCCAAGGGCCTGACAGCGGGCAAAAAGAACCCCCGCCGGCGGTGACCGGCGGGGGTTCAGTTCTCCAGTTCGATCGTCCGGACCGGGCCACTCAATCCCGGTGGGCGACCGGAACCGGAAAGCTCACCAGAAGAAGTCGTAGATCACGTCGACGACCTCGCCGCTGTAGATGTCGACCAGCAGCGCGTCGTCGTAGTAACGGACCCAGCGATAGGGGCCGTAGGCCGGCGGCAGGCGATACTGCCACGGATCGTTGATCCAGTAGCGGCTGCCGAAGAACAGGCTGTCGAGATAGACCCCGATGCTCAGCCGGCTGTAGCGATAGTTGCGGTACGGCGCGTAGTAGGCGCCGAGACGATAGACGTTGCGGTGCGCGCTGCGATAGCCGTACCAGTTGTAGCGGTTGTCGCGGCGCCAGTCGTGGCTCCACCGGCGATGATCGCGGTCGTACCGGCGACCGTCGCGCTGCCCGTCCCAGCGGCGCCCGTCACGATAGTGGCTGGTGCGATCGCCGTCACGGTAGCCGCTGCGATAGCCGTCCCGATCGTGCCGGTCGTCGGACGCGCGGCCGTCGCGATACCCGTCGCGGTAGGTGCGATTGCGCGTGCCGTCGGCATAAGTAGGATTGCGATCACGGCCCCGGCTCCAGTCGCCGCCGCTGCGGCTCCAGTCGCGCGAATCCCGGCGGCTCGTGGCCTGTGCCTCAGCCCGGCGCTGCGCGTCGGCCTGAGCCTGGGCCTGCCGAGCCTGGGCCTGCTGCGCCTGGGCGGCACGGGCCTGGCCCCAGCTGTTGTTTTCGCGTCGGTTCCAGTCGCGTCCGCTGCGCTCCTGGGCGCGTTCGGCGCGTTGGGGTGCCGACCAGGTCCGTTCGGCGCGCGGCTGCTGGCTTTCCTGTACGGCCTGCCGGCGTTCGGCGCGGCGGCTTTGCCACTGCTGGCGCACTTCGTCCGGGTTCGCGCGCTCGGCGCGGCCGGGCCTGTCGGGGCGCTCGTCGGCAGCGGCGGGCGCGGCGAAAGCACCGAGCGAGACGGCGGCGACCAGCGCCGATGCCCCGCAGGTGCGCAGGAAGGTCTTCACGTTCATTGGGCGTCCTTTCGTCCAAGAACCGCCCCACCACCTGCGGTTACCTGTTAACGATTCGCAAGCTAGTTCATCCAGGCTGTCCGAAATCTGAACCGCGACGCGCAGCCGCGACCGGCCGCACATCGCGGCCGGCGGGGTGGACGGGACCCGGCGCGGGCCATATGCGCTTGGTCCAAGATGCGCTTTCCCGTCAGCTGGACCCATGTGCGCCGATCGCTGCCCGACGCGCTCGTCACGGCGGCTGACTGGCAGCGCCGTGCGGCGACGCTGGTGGGCGCGGTGCTGATCGGCCTTGCCGCCCTCGGCTTCGCGTGGGCGGGCGACCGCGCCCAGCACCTTTTCCTCGCCATGCAGGCGGCGCGGCCGTGGACCCACTTGGTCGTGACCCCCGCGATGTTCGTGGCCATCGCCGCGCTTACGCTACGGTTCGCGCCGGAAATCCGCGGTTCGGGCATTCCCCAGGTCATCGCCGCAGCGCGGCATCCGGACGATGCGGGGAGTGGCGTGCTCGTCTCGTTGAAAGCGGCGTTCGCCAAGGTCGGCCTGACGATCGCCGCGCTCTTCGGCGGTGCGGCGGTTGGGCGCGAAGGACCGACTGTCCAGCTTGCTGCGGCACTGATGGTCCAGGTTCACAATTGGCTGCGGGTACCGCTGAGCGCGGGGGTGCTGATAGCCGGCGGCGCCGCTGGCGTGGCGGCAGCGTTCAACACCCCGCTCGCGGGGATCGCCTTCGCGATTGAGGAGCTCGCGGTCGCTTACGAGCAGCGCGTGGCGGTGCTGGTGATGGGCGCGGTCATGATCGCCGGCCTCACGGCGCAGGGGATTGCTGGTCAGTACGTCTATTTCGGAGAGCTGAGCAGCGCGGTCCGCATTCCCACCGTGCTGGTCGCCGCGCCGCTCGCCGGGATCGTCGGGGGCGTGCTGGGCGGGCTGTTTTCGCGCGCGCTCATCGCGCTGCGCGGGCCCGGGGGGAGATGGTCCGCGCTGCTTGCCAAGCGCCCGGTACTGACCGCGCTCGGCTGCGGAGTGGCGGTGGGGGCGATCGGCTGGGCGACCGGCGGCGCGACCGCGGGCACCGGCTACGGTCCCACCGAAACGCTGCTCGGCGGTGGCGGCGGCGCCTATTGGTTCGGTCCGGCCAAGTTCGCCAGCGCGCTTGCCACCAGCGTCAGCGGGATTCCGGGCGGCATCTTCGCGCCATCGCTGGCGGTCGGGGCGGGATTCGGCGACCTGCTGACACCGCTGTTCGCGCCGGACGAGGCCGGGCTGATCGTGCTGATGGGCATGGCTGGATACTTTACCGGTGTCGTCCGGGCGCCGCTGACGGCGGTCATCATCCTGTCCGAAGCCACCGGCACCAGCCATGCCATCCTGCCGCTGTTCGCCACCGCGCTGATCGGCGACTGGGTCGGGGCGATGGTCTGCCGCGACCGGCTTTACCACCGGCTCGCGCAGGGGTTCGCGCCGCCCCCGCCGCCGGTCGCGTTCCCGCGTACCGCGGGATCATAGGCGGCCGGCAGGAGGGGGCGTGCCGGATCGGGCGGGTTACCCGACCGGGCAGGCCGCGCCGATCCGCCGGACCGCCGCGTGGGCGGCCGCCAGCGCCTCGGCGCGCGCCTCGTCGCCGAGCGCGAGGCCTTCGGCGATCACGAACTGCGGCTCGGTGATCCCGATGAACGCGAGCGCATCGCAGAGATAGCGTTCGGCGTGCTCGATGCTGCGCTGGGGGGTGCCTTCGCCATAGAGGCCGCCGCGGGCGAGCGCGACGATCACCGTCTTGTCCCCGGCAAGGCCCTGCGGACCGCTTTCGGTATAGCGAAAGGTCTCGCCCGCGATCAGCACCCGGTCGATCCACGCCTTGAGCTGGGTGGGGATCGTGAAATTGTACATCGGCGCCCCGATCACCACGATGTCGGCGGCCTTGAACTCGGCCAGCGCCTCGGTCGAAGCCGCGCTGCCGAAGCCGGGCAGGGTCAGGTGGTCGAGCGGCTGCGCGACGAGGTCGCGGTAGGCAACCGTCGCCGTCGGATCGGCGTCGGTCAGCTCGCGCACGATCGCCGCGGACAGTGCGCGGCTGGCCGAGTTGTCGCCGGTGATGCTCGAATCGAGATGAAGGATGTTCATGCAGTCTGGCTCCGTGAAGGTGGTCACAAATATTGACCAGAACCAGATAAGTGACCACATAGGTCCCGCAAGAACGCAAATTTTCGTGACCAGGTCAGCGCCGTGTGACCGGGGCCGATGGACGAGAGAGAGCATGACCGCGAACCCGCACCCCCACGCCGATCCCGATTGCCGCGCGGTGAGCGAACTGCTCGGCCGCGTGGGCGACAAGTGGACGGTCCTGATCGTCAAGGCGCTGGTCGAGAAGGCCCGTCGTTTCAACGAACTGAAGCGCGAAGTTGGCGGAATCTCCCAACAGATGCTGACCCGCACCCTGCGAACGCTGGAGCGGGACGGAATGGTGGCGCGAACCGTGCACCCGACAGTGCCCCCAGCGGTCGAATACGCGCTGACCGATCTGGGGCGCTCGCTGGCGGTGCCGGTCCTGGCGCTGGCCGACTGGACCTTCGCGCATCTGCCGCAGATCCATGCCCACCGCGCGGCCTATGACGCGGCCGAATCGCAGGCGGCCTGAAGGGCAAACGGCTGGCCCGATTGGGTAAACCGGCAAGGCCGAACGCGGTCTGCCCTCAGAAAGCCGGGAACCGGACGGCCGCTTGAGGTGTCCTCTCCCTGCAGGCCCGCGAACATGGTGTTTGAAGAGGCCGAACAAGGGAATCTGGAAGATGAAAAAGGCACTCATTGCACTGGCGCTCTCGAGCGGACTGATCCTCTCGGCGTGCAACACCGTCCGCGGTGCCGCCAACGACGTTGAATCGGTCGGTGACTGCGTCGACGGCAAGCCCGGCAACTGCTGATCGCTTGCCGGACCGCGTATTCGGTCCGGATGGCCAGCCAACGCGGCGGGTGGAAGGCAGCGGCCTTCCACCCGCCGTTTGCGTGTCAGCGGGTGACGCCGCACGGGAGAAGCGAACGAAGTCGCGAAGGGACCAAGGGTCAGTCCGGCAGGTTCAGTCTGTCAGCGCCGAAAAACCGCACGGCGTTGTTGTAGAAGATGTCGTCCTTCTGCTCGCGCGTAAGCACCGTGCTGTTTTCTATCGCCGAGACAGCGGCGTCGATCGCTTGCGGCCAGTACATCTGGTCGGTGCCGAACATGATCCGCTTGCCCATGCCCCAGTCGAGCAGCCATTTCAGTCGCCGGTCGACGATTTCCTGCGACATCATCCACGGCAGCGGACTGATGTCGACGTAGATTTTGGTGAACTGCTGCATGATGGCGAACATTTCCGCATCCCAGGGAAATCCCGAATGCATCGCCCAGATCTTCAGGTCCGGGTGGCGAATGAGCACTTTTTCGAGTGGAATCGGGTTGCCCGCCTCGATCCGAAACTCGGGTGCGACCGTTCGGGCCATTTCCGGCGGACCGAGCCCGGTGTGGACAGCAACCGGAATGCCCTTTTTCTCTGCCATGGCGAGGTAGGGTTCGAACCGTTCCTCGTCGAGCGTGGCGCCGCGATACTGGAGCCCCACCTCGCCGAGCAGGAAATACGTGCCGTCGTCGAACAAGGCGGCGAGCCTTTCGGGTGCGACACCGTGCGCCATCGGCCTCTCCGTCACGCCGGTGAGGATTCGCGGACCCGGTTTTCCGGCCCATTGCCGCGCCACGATCAGGTCATCGCTGCCGTCACTCGCCGAGACGATCCCCAGGACAATGTGGTTCCGCTCCATCGCCGCCAGGGTCGCCTGGCGATGGGCCGCGCCATTTGCCGGGGTCGGCGCGTCGCGAGTAGCGGCATCGATCCCGTAGTAGGGTCCCGCTTCGTTCACGGCATCGGCTTCGTAGCCGTGCAGGTGCACGTCGATAACGCGGGCAGGCAGCGCGCGCCCGGCGTCCCCGGCGTTGCCGCCCGCGTGCGCAGGGATCGCCCATGCCGCGACCCACGCCGCGATGACGACCCCCAAGGCAGACACTGCAGATGCCATGCGCATGGCCACCCTCCGTCCAGAACCCGGCGGAAGGTTACGAAATACGGTGCGCCGGGATCAAGTCACCTGGTCAGCTTCTTGTACGCCAGCCGCGTCGGCCGGTCGGCGGCATCGCCGAGGCGGCGGCGCTTGTCTTCCTCGTAGGCCTCGAAGTTGCCCTCGAACCACTCGACATGGCTGTCGCCCTCGAAGGCGAGGATGTGGTTCGCCAGCCGGTCGAGGAAGAAGCGGTCGTGGCTGATGACCACCGCGCAGCCGGCGAAGTTCTCGATCGCGTCTTCCAGCGCGGCGAGCGTCTCGACGTCGAGGTCGTTGGTCGGCTCGTCGAGCAGCAGCACGTTGCCGCCTTCCTTGAGCATCTTGGCCATGTGCACGCGGTTGCGTTCGCCGCCGGACAGCTTGCCGACGTTCTTCTGCTGGTCCGGCCCCTTGAAGTTGAACGCGCCGACATAGGCCCGCGTGCTCATGTCCTGCCCGTTGACCTTCATGTAATCGAGCCCGTCGGAGATCTCTTCCCAGACGTTGTTCTTGGGGTTCAGGTGATCGCGGCTCTGGTCGACGTAGCCGAGGTGGACGGTCTGGCCGATCTCGATCGTGCCGCTGTCGGGCTGTTCCTTGCCGGTGATGATCTTGAACAGCGTCGACTTGCCCGCGCCGTTGGGTCCGATGACGCCAACGATGCCGCCCGGGGGCAGGGTGAACGACAGGTCCTCGAACAGCAGCTTGTCGCCGTAGGCCTTGGAGATGTTCTTGGCCTCGATCACCTTGCCGCCGAGCCGCTCCGGCACCTGGATGACGATCTGCGCCTTGCCGACCTGGCGGCTGTCCTGGCTGTTCTGCAGTTCCTCGAACTTGCGGATGCGCGCCTTCGACTTGGTCTGGCGCGCGGCCGGCGTCTGCCGGATCCACTCGAGCTCGCGCTGGAGGGCCTTTTGCTTGCCCGATTCCTCGCGGCTTTCCTGCTCGAGCCGCTTGGCCTTCTTTTCGAGGTAGGTCGAGTAGTTGCCTTCGTACGGGTAATAGCGCCCGCGATCGAGCTCGAGGATCCAGCCGACCACGTTGTCGAGGAAATAGCGGTCGTGAGTGATCATCAGCACCGCGCCGGCGTATTCCTTGAGGTGGTTCTCGAGCCACTGGACGCTCTCGGCGTCGAGGTGGTTGGTCGGTTCGTCGAGCAGCAGGATCGACGGCTTCTGGATGAGCAGGCGGGTCAGCGCGACGCGGCGCTTCTCGCCGCCCGACAGGTCCTTGACCGACCAGTCGCCCGGCGGGCAGCGCAGGGCCTCCATCGCGACCTCGAGCTGGTTGTCGAGCGTCCAGCCGTCGACTGCGTCGATCTTGTCCTGCAGTTCGGCCATCTCCGCGCCCAGCGCGTCGAAGTCCGCGCCGTCCTCGGCCATTTCCATGCCGATCGCGTTGAACCGCTCGACCATGTCGGCGATGTGGCGCGCGCCGTCCTTGACGTTCTCGAGCACGGTCTTGCTCTCATCGAGCTCGGGCTCCTGTTCGAGGTAGCCTACGGTGATGTTCTCGCCCGCCCAGGCCTCGCCGGTGAAGTCCTTGTCGATACCTGCCATGATCTTGATCAGGGTGGACTTGCCCGCGCCGTTGGGGCCGACGATGCCGATCTTCGCGCCCTGGTAGAACTGCAGGTTGATGTTGCTGAGCACCGGCTTCTGCGCGCCGGGGAAAGTCTTCGTCATGTCCTTCATGACGTATGCGTACTGGGCGGCCATCGGGGGTCCTTCGGGTAATTCGGTCGGTGTCTGGAGTTGGCGGCCAGATAGGCGCTCGCCGCGGTCCGGGCAAGCGGCGGCTCCAGCACGGCGGAACATTGCGCCGCATTCGTCCGTAGGTCGGGTATGATCAGGAAAATGTTGGCATCGCTGGGCGCTGTGGCGCTCGCAACTTTCCCCGCGCCGGGGCTGGCGCTGGACGAGCAGGGCCAGGATGGACCGTCCGGGGCCGACGGCCACGCGACCGCCCACGGCCTCGAGATATCCCTGCCCGACGGCGTGACGATGGAAATGCTCGGCCAGCGCAGCCTCGAGACGGTGGCGCTGCAGGTCATGCTCGACCGCAGCCGTCATTCGCCCGGAGTGATCGACGGGTACATGGGCGGCAACACGCGCCGCGCCATACGCTACTATCGCCAGGCGAACGGGCTGCCTTCGGGCGACCGGGTCGACAAGCCGCTGCTGCGCTCGCTGGTCGAAACCCAGAGCGGCGACATTTTCAGGCAGTACGCGATAACCGAGGAGGACCTCGCCCGGTCGTTCGACGACAATCCGCAGGGGTTCGAGGAAATGGCGAAGCGGGACCGCATCGGATACGAAACCCCGCTCGAGATGTTCGCCGAACGTTTCCACATGGACCGCGACTTCCTGGCAGCGCTGAACCCTGAAGCCGACTTCACCCAGGCCGGGACCAGGATCGTCATCGTGTCGCACGGGGACGAAACGCTGTCCGCCGACCTCGACAGGATCGAGGTGCGCAAGGCGGACAACACGGTGGCGCTGTTCGACGGCGAGGGCGCGCTCGTGGCAAGCTATCCCTCGACCATCGGCAGTGACGAGTTTCCCAGTCCCAGCGGCGACATGGAAGTGAGGGCGGTCGCACCCGAGGCGACCTATTACTTTTCGCCCGAAGGCCGCGAATGGGGCCCGGACAAGCGGCTCAAGATCCCCCCCGGGCCGAACAACCCGGTCGGCGGCATCTGGGTCGACTTGACCAAGGAAGGGTACGGTATCCACGGATCGCCCGACCCGCAGATGGTCGGCAAGCGCACCAGCCACGGCTGCGTACGGTTGACCAACTGGGACGCGCACGAGGTGGCCGGTGCCGTCGAGAAAGGGGTGCGCGTGGTCTTCCGCTAAGGTCCGGCTGCGCGATCCCGCGGGGGGAGGACGGATGCCGGCTTGGCTTAGCCGATGCGCGCGGCTAACGGGCGCGGATGAGGTCGCTTCCCCGGGCGCTTGGCGCCGCATCGCTTCTTGCCGTTTCCGTTCCGCTGGCTGCCGCCGATTCCTCGCCGGAGGCGCGGATCGTCGCGGCTGCCGACGCGGCGCGCGCGGACGACGCGCTGGCGTGGGATTTCGTCGAGGGAATCACCACCGAGGTCGGGCCGCGCCAGGCGGGCACCGAGGCCGAGGCGCGCGGGCGCGCCTGGGCGGTCAAATGGCTGAAGGCCCACGGCTTTGCCAGGGTCGCCGTCGAGCCCTACCTCATGTCGACCTGGGTCCGGGGGGATGAGCGCGCCGAGATCGTCACGCCCTTTGCCCAGCCGATGCGGATCACCGCGCTCGGCAACTCCGCCTCGACCGGTGACGCCGGCCTGACTGGCGAGGTCGTCCGGTTCGAGAGTTATGCCGCACTCGAAGCCGCGCCCGCGGGCAGCCTTGCCGGGAAGATCGCCTTCATCGATCACGCCATGCAGCGCACGCAGGACGGATCGCACTACGGCGTGTTCGGCAACGTGCGCCGCGCAGGTCCCAGTCTTGCCGCGAGCAAGGGCGCTGCCGCGGTCGTCATCCGCTCGATCGGGACCGAAAGCCATCGCACCCCGCACACCGGGGGAACCAGCTTCGCAACCGGTATTGCGCCGATCCCCGCCGGTGCGCTGAGCAATCCCGACGCCGACAACCTCGATCGGATGTTCGAACGTGCCGGTGGCGCGCCGATCGTAATGAAGCTGGTGCTGACCCCGCGCGACCTGGGCCAAACGACGAGCGGCAACGTGGTCGCCGAGGTGACAGGGCGTGACCCGGCCCTTCCGCCGCTCCTGCTCGCGTGCCACCTCGACAGCTGGGACCTCGGCACCGGCGCGATCGACGACGGTGCGGGCTGCGGGATCATCGCCGCCGCGGCCAGCCGCGTTGCCAAGGCGGGCCAGCCCCTCCGCACGATCCGCGTGCTCTTTGCCGGGGCCGAGGAAACCGGCCTGTGGGGCAGCAAGGCCTACGCCGCCGCGCACAAGGGCGAGGCGATATACGCAGGCCTCGAAAGCGACTTCGGCGCCGACCGCGTCTGGCGGATCGACAGCAACTTCTCCAAGACCGACCCGGCGCTTTACCGCGAGCTGGCGCTGGCGGTCGCCCGCTTCGGCGTCGCGCCGTCGAACGATGTCGCGACCGGCGGTGCCGACCTCAACCTTGCCCGCGAATCGAACGCCGCGATCATCGACCTGCAGCAGGACGGCACGCGGTATTTCGACCTGCACCACACGCCCGACGACACGCTCGACAAGATCGACCCCGCCGCGCTGCGGCAGAACGTGGCGGTGTGGACGCAGGTGGTCGGCATCCTCGCGAACCGGGCGGAGCCGATCGCCCGGGGCGAGTGAGGCGCCCGGCCGGCAGGGGCTTACGGTCGCGCGCGTAATCGGCGATAGCGGGCCGAAACGAGGCGAACCTGGCATGACGATCCCCGCGGCGCGAAACGACCATCCCGAAATCCGCGACGCCGTGCGCGCGCTCGTGCGCGAGTTCGGTGACGCCTATTTCCGCGAGGCGGACGAGGCCCGCGCCTACCCGGAGGAATTCGTCGCCGCGCTGACCGCGGCCGGCTGGATGGCGGCGCTGATCCCGGAGGAATACGGCGGCGCCGGGCTGGGGCTGACCGAGGCCTCGATCATCATGGAGGAGATCAACCGGGCCGGCGGCAACTCGGGCGCCTGCCACGGGCAGATGTACAACATGAACACGCTGCTGCGGCACGGCAGCGAGGACCAGAAGCGCCGCTTCCTGCCCGCGATCGCCAGTGGCGCGCTGCGGCTGCAGTCGATGGCGGTGACCGAGCCGACCACCGGCACCAACACGACCGAGCTCAAGACCCGCGCGGTGCGCAAGGGCGACCGCTACGTCGTCGACGGGCAAAAGGTCTGGATCAGCCGCATCCAGCATTCCGACCTGATGATCCTGCTCGCCCGCACGACCCCGCTGGCCGAGGTGAAGAAGAAGGCCGACGGGCTGTCGATCTTCCTCGTCGATCTCGCAAAAGCGATCGGCCACGGGATGGAAATCCGCCCGATCCGCAACATGGTCAACCACGAGACGAACGAAGTGTTCTTCGACGGGCTCGAATTGCCCGCCGACAGCCTCATCGGCGAGGAGGGCAAGGGCTTTCGCTACATTCTCGACGGGCTCAACGCCGAACGCGCGCTGATCGCGGCCGAATGCATCGGCGACGGCTACTGGTTCGTCGAGAAGGCGGCGAAGTACGGCAGCGAGCGCGTCGTGTTCGACCGGCCGATCGGGAAGAACCAGGGAATCCAGTTTCCCATCGCCCAAGCCTACATGGAAGTGCGCGCCGCCGACCTCATGCGCTACGAGGCGTGCCGCCTGTTCGATGCCCACCAGCCGTGCGGGGCGGAGGCGAACATGGCCAAGCACCTCGCCGCGGAAAGTTCATGGAAGGCCGCCAACGCCTGCATGCAGACCTTCGGCGGCTTCGGCTTCGCGGCCGAATACGACGTCGAGCGCAAGTTCCGCGAAACGCGGCTCTACCAGGTCGCGCCGATCAGCTCGAACCTGATCCTCAGCTATGTCGGCGAGCACGTGCTGGGGATGCCGCGCTCGTTCTGAAACCGCCTGGCCCTTAGTGCCCGATCGACGGCGCGGCCTCCATGTCGCTCCGCAGCACCGCGCGCCCCGCGGCCAGCGCGATGAGCGCCAGCAGCAGG
This sequence comes from Tsuneonella litorea, assembly GCF_025154015.1. Lineage (GTDB taxonomy): Bacteria > Pseudomonadota > Alphaproteobacteria > Sphingomonadales > Sphingomonadaceae > Tsuneonella > Tsuneonella litorea. The sequence continues at coordinate 99,688 of NZ_JAOAMV010000006.1, read as the reverse complement.
TAGCACACGCCGGGCACGATGAAGGCAGTGGCGTAGCTCGTCGCGTCGGCCACCGCGCCGGTCAGCACCGGCAGCAGCGCGCCGCCGATGATCGCGGTGCACAGGAAGCCCGAGGTCGCCTCGGTCGAGGCTGTCGACCGCTCGAGCGTGAGGGTGAAGATGACCGGGAACATGATCGAGTTGAACAGCCCGATCGAGAGCGCCGCGTAGCCTCCCGCCGCGCCGCCCACGACGAGCACGAACAGGCACAGCAGGGTATTGAGCGCGGCGAACGCCGCCAGCAGCCGCGCCGCGGGGACGCGGGTCAGAATGGCGGACCCGGCGAACCTGCCGATCATCGCGCCGAGCCAGTAGAGGCTGACGTAATAGCCGGCCCGCTGCAGCGGGATGCCCCAGCTCTGGTCCGAATGAAGGTAGAGCGCCATCTGCGTCCCGATCGAGACTTCTGCCCCGACGTAGAGAAAGATCGCCAGTCCGCCCAGCAGAGCCCAGCGCGAACCAGCGACTTCGGACAGCGTGGCAGAAAAACCGTGCGGCTCCGCGGTATGCGGGGCAGCGCGGGTGATGCGATGGCGCGACAGCCAGATGAACGCCGCAAGCAGGGCCAGCATGCCGGCGATGAGCAGGAAGCTGACGTCGATCGAGGCGAGCGCGGCGGCGCGGTCCTCGGCAGCGATCTGCGTTCCGGGAGCCACCTCGACCCGCTCGAGCAGCAATTTTGCGCCGAGCAGCGGGCCGAGTACGGTCCCGAGCGAGTTGAACGCCTGGCTGAAGGTCAGCCGGAAATGGCTGCGCTCGGGCCTGCCGAGCGCGGCGGCGAGCGGGTTGGCGGCCACCTGCAGGATCGTGATGCCGCTTGCCAGTACGAACAGGCCAAGCAGCACGCCTTCGTAGGTGGCAAGATTGCTCGCGCCCAGGATGATCAGGCACGCGCCGATCATCAGGCCGATGGCGAGCACGATCGAGGGCACCGCCCGCAGCCGCGAAACGAGGATCGCCGCAGGGATGGAAACGACGCCGTAGGCAATGAAGAAGGCGAACGCGGTCAGCTGCGCCTCGAGGTTAGAGAGCGAGAAGATGCCCTTCACCGCGGCGACCAGCGGGTCGATCATCGATGTGATGAAGCCCCACGCGAAGAACAGCGTGGTGACGCTGGCGAACGCGCCGACAGTCGATGGCGGAGCGCCGGATTCCGCAGGTGCCTGAGATGCCATTGTCGTCACTCTCCCCGATCCGCCGGAACTGTCGCCCGGCTATGCATTGTTTTCAAACCGATGCCAGCAGCCGGCAAGGATGTCACTCGCGGATTCGCGTGCATACGATTTCGCGGCGGGGACGAGACAGGGGACTACAACCGGCATCAACGGGGTCACGCCACGCGCGCGCTGCTGCGCGACCAGGGTGAAGCGATTGGTCGGGGAGACAGGATTCGAACCTGCGACATCCTGCTCCCAAAGCAGGCGCGCTACCGGGCTGCGCTACTCCCCGACCTGATCGGCCGGCCGGTGGTGGGCCCGGCAGGATTCGAACCCGCGACCTAGCCGTTATGAGCGGCCAGCTCTAACCGCTGAGCTACAGGCCCCTTTTTCCGAAACCCCATGTGGGTCCCGGCCGGTGCGGCGCTCGGTAGACTTGGCCACGCGCGCTGGCAAGCGGATCAGCGCCTTACGCTGTCGATGATCTCGGCCACGGTGGTCGGAGCCACGCCCCGCATCTCGAGATAGGCATAGATCCGGTCGAACCAGTCGTAGAGCCGTTCGAGGTCCGCCTCGCTGCGCACGTAGGGCGTATGCCCGGTCGCGAGCGAGGGGCTGTGGAAGCTCAGCACGAGAAGCGGCAGGCCGTCGTCGAGCGCGATGTCGATCCCGCGCAGTGCTTCCTCGGCGGTCACGCCTTCGGGCGTCAGGGCGATCCGTTCGAGCAGGCCCAGCCGGGACAGCACCCCCGCGGCGCGAGGGGCCCGCGCCAGCAGCGGCTGCAGCGCGCGGCCCTGCTTGCGGAGCATCCCGAAATGCACGGTGGTGAGCGGGAGTTCGAGCAGGTTTCGTTCCGCGTCGACCCAGTACGGCGCGAGCGGGTGGCGGCTGTAGTCGGGGCCGTGGCCTGCGCTGTAGTCGTAGTTTGCGCGCACCGAGCTGTCGATCGGAACCCCGGCCTCGCGAAGCAAGGTCGCGGTCTGCGGGCCCAAGCCGTAGCGCCCCGCGCGATAGATCAGCGGGTCGGTACCGAACGCATCGGCGATCGCGTCGCGCAGGCGGAGGAACTTCTCGCGCTCGAGCGCCGGGGGCAGGTTGCCGGCGAAGCTGTTGCGGAGGCTGACGTCCTCCTCGAACGGCGGGTTGACCCACGGGTGGAGCTGGATGCCGACCTCGGCGCGGCCTCCGCGCAGCGCGCTGCCGATGACTTCGACCGCGCGCGCGTCTGTCGCGATGGGCCAGTCGACGAGGTAGACCGGGACGACGCCCAGGTCCTCGCAGAAGGCCTGGAAGCGGGGGATCGCCTCTACGTGAGAAAGGCCGTGCGCGTCGCGGGTGAACGGACCGCTCCAGTCGAACTCCTCCTCGGTATCGACTGTCAGCAGTACGCGCTGGCCGAACTCCGGTCCGAATTGCGCGGCGCGGCCCTGCGGCGGCGGTTCGGTGATCGGCCGGTCCATCGTGCCCCCTGGTCCCGGCGACCCGATCCGGGCGGCTCGCCGATGCGCCCCGACGCCTACCCGTGGGCGGCGTCGGCCTCGACCGGGCTAGGGTCGCGCCTGGCCTCGGTCAAGCGGGGGAGGGTGACGACCAGTAGGTCGCCGTCGCGAACCAGCGTCCCGCCGGTGGCGGCAACTTCGGCGCGGGCGAGGCGGAGCGCGAAGCCGGCGCCGAACATTCCCGCGCTCACCGCGCCGCCGCCGGCGCGCCCATCGGCTGCGAAGAGGTCATCGGCCTGCGCGAGCGAGGCCGGAACGGTGGCCGCGAGGCGCACCGAGTCGTCCTCGGGCGCGAGGTCGAGCGACAGGACTTCGCCGGGGCCCGCGGCACCGGTCAGCGTCGCCAGCAGCCTCCAGCCGAGCGCCTCGGCGTCGTGCGCGTCGAGCGGTACGCGCAGCGGGCCGGGCGCGGTCGCCACGTCGAACCGCGCGCCGCGGGGGCTGAGCACGTCGTCGAGCTGCCGGGCGAGGGCGGTCACGATCTGCGCCCAATCGGCCTGGCCGGGTTCGAGCTGCAGTGCGCCGCTCTCGAGCTTGGCCAGCCGGTCAAGCTCGTCGAACCCGGCAAGGATTCGCGCCGCGTCGCCGGCAATCGCGGCGGCGAGCGCGCGGTATTCGTGCGGCGTGGGCCCGAACAGCTGTTGCTGGATGACCTCGGCGAAGCCCTGGATGGCGTTGACCGGCGTTTTCAGCTCGTGGAGCAGCTGACGCATCCGGTCGGCCGCCGGATCGCGCGCCGGTGCGGCGGCCTCGGGCGGCGCGGGGCGGCGGAACCGGCCGGCGTAGCCGAGGAACCGGCCGCCCGGATCGCTGAACCGCGGCGCCGCGTCGACGACCCAATCGCCCGAGACGGCCGGCGCACCCTGCCAGGGGACCGGCGCGGCGACGATCGGCTGGTGGCGGCCGGACCGACTGCTGGCGGCGGCCAGCAGCGCGCCGACCACCATCGGCGCGACGGGTGCGTCGGCCCAGTCGATCCGGCCTTCCGCGTCGGTCGTAAAGGCAAAGCCCGCGAGCGGCCGGGGCGCTGCATCCCTGCGCTCGCCAAGCGGGAGGCGGGGATCGTCGTGCTCGGGCGAAGGATGCGCGGCGCGGTGCCTGCGAAATGCCTCGATCCGCTTGACCAGCGCGCCGATCTCGCTGTCGTCGGCGGCGACCGCGGGGGCATCGCCGGGCGCCGGGGCGGGTTGCGCAGTGGCCGCGTCGTCGGCGACGTCGTTGGCCGGAATACGGCCGAAGGGCGCTGCGGGTTCGGCTTCGACCACGAGGTCGAGCGGTTCGTGCGCGGCGTCCCCCATGTGCTGGGGACGCGGCAGGCCGCGATCGCGCACGCCGAGTCGTTCGAGCAGTTCCTGCGTCGGGACCGGGAGGTCGCGGCGCAGCCGCAGGAAGCCCCGCGCGCGGATCGGCAGGCGGGGGATCAGCGCGTCCCAATCGTCGACGCCGAGGTGGGCAACGCCGAGCGCGGCTGCGGCCACCTCGGGCTCGTCCTCGGCCAGGTGGAGCGCCAGCTCGGGATTGCGGAACCGCAACCCCGGTTCGCGAATCATCTGCGCGCGCTCGACCGCGGGGAGCGATTCCCCGAGCGCGGCCAGCCTCAGCCAGGCCGCTGCAAGCAGGCTCTCGTCGCGGCCGTGCCGCCGGCTGCCGAGCAGGTCGAGCAGCTGGCGGAACTGCGTACGCGCCGCGCGCTCGCCCGCCGCGCGGTGGCGCAGGACCGTGGCAAGGCGATCGTCGAAATGCATGCTGCTCCTGATATGGCACCGCCGACCGCTACCGGAAGGCGCGCCGTCCACTTGTCGACTACCACGCAGCGGTGCGCGCCGCACGGGTGACGGCCCGCGCGTTGCAAAGCGGGACAATTGCTGGCAGAAACAATAAAATTATCCGGCAGCGCGACTCAGCGCTGCCTTCGTTGCCCGGAAAACAGGGTCCGGGCGGGCATATCAGGGGCGCCCTAATGGCCAATCTCGACGATATCGACCGGAAATTGCTCGCGGAACTGCAGGCCGAGGGACGGGTGACCAACGTCGAGCTCGCCAGCCGCGTGGGCCTGACCGCGCCGCCGTGCCTGCGCCGGGTCCGCAGCCTCGAGGAAGAGGGCGTGATCCGCGGATACCACGCCGAACTCGATCCCTCCAAGCTCGGCTTCGCGATCACGGTCTTCGCCATGGTGAGCCTCAAGAGCCAGGCCGAGAGCGCCCTGCGCGAGTTCGAGGAGCACATGAAGTCGCTGCCCGAGGTGCGCGAGTGCCACATGCTCAACGGCGAGATCGACTTCATCCTCAAGATCGTCAGCCAGGACCTCCAGAGCTTCCAGGAATTCCTGACCAGCAAGCTGACCCCTGCGCCCAACGTCGACAGCGTGAAGACCTCGCTGACGATCCGTACCGCCAAGCACGAGCCCGGCGTTCCGCTGGACTAGCCGCGATGCCCCTTCGCGGCCCGGCTAGTCGAGACGCCATGCTCCGAACACCTCGTAAGTGGTGGTGCTGTCGTACGGATCGCCCACCGGACCTTTCCAGGCGAGGCCGAGGGTTTCCGCTCCGGGGCCGAAAAACCACCCCTTCAGCGTCCCCTCGCCAGGGGTCCCTGCGAGCGTGTAGGTTGCCGAGAACGATGTCCTGTCGGGCGACCAGACCAGGTTCGACAGCGTGGCGGGCGTGGGGGGATACGGTCCCCAGGCGTCCTGATAACTGATGGCGAGATTGCCCGCGAGAGTGCCGGATGCGAAATCCGCCGTGAATTCGGCCGTCCCGGTCCCTTGGCTCTGGAAGCGATAGGTGCGGGTGCCGGCGGTTGGCATGGCCGCTGCACCGGTCAGTCGGCCAAGGATCAGGGCGCCCGAGAATTCTCTGGCGGGCGTGGAAGTGCCCGATGCCGGATAATGATAGAACACGCTTTCGGCGCGCGCGAGCAGCGGCTCGGTGGCGACCCATGAAACGGCGACTGGAATGACGGTCCCGTCCGCCTGTTCGAGCGAGAACACGCTGGCGTTGCCGTTTCTGCCGAAGAAGTAGCGCAGTCGCCCCGCGCCGACTCTGGCGATCGCGACGTTGTAGTACGATTGCCCGTCCCACGCGAAGGTGAAGTCTGCCGGCGCGATCTCGGAAATCGTCCCGGCCTTGTGGTCCTTCGACCAGCCGACCGCGTCGTAGCTGACCGGCCCGTTCGCGTTGGCGGGCGCCGGCGGATAGGTGTTCGACGGCGCGTTCGAGGTGGTTCCCGAACCACCCGTCTGCCCGCTCGAAACGGCGGCGCCTTGCGTCGGACCGCCGGAGCCCTCGCCGCAACCGCCAGTCAAGGTCATCACCAGGGCTGCCGCTGCAGCGCGCCGGAATTGCGTGTTCATGCACCCCTCCTCATCCAAGGTGGGGGCAGGTTCTGCCGCAGCGCGCCATCAGTCCATGATGGAGCGCCGATGAATTACCGATGGTTTGCCAACACCGGGCCGCGGCGTTCGCAACCGGTCAGGACGCGCGCTCCTTGAGCCATTCCTCGAGCCACTTGATCGAGTAATCGCCGCTCAGCACGTCGGGCTGGCGGATCAGTTCCTGGTGGAGCGGGATAGAGGTCTTCACCCCTTCCACCACCATTTCCTCCAGCGCGCGGCGCAGGCGCATGATGCACCCTTCGCGCGTGCGCCCGTAGACGATCAGCTTGGCGATCATGCTGTCATAGTACGGGGGGATCCGGTAGCCGGCGTAGAGCCCGCTATCGACCCGCACGTGCATCCCGCCCGCCGCGTGGTACGCCGAAACCAGCCCCGGCGAGGGGGCGAAGGTCCACGGGTCCTCGGCGTTGATGCGGCACTCGATCGCGTGGCCCTTGAACGCGATCTCGTCCTGCGTGACCGACAGCGGCTTGCCGTCGGCGACGCGGATCTGCTCGCGGACGAGGTCAAGCCCGGTGATCGCCTCGGTCACCGGGTGTTCGACCTGCAGGCGGGTGTTCATCTCGATGAAATAGAACGCGCCGTTTTCCCACAGGAACTCGATCGTGCCCGCGCCGCGATAGCCCATGTCGGCCATCGCCTTGGCGCAGACGTCGCCCATGCGCGCCCGGTCCTCGGGCGTGATGACGGGCGAGGGCGCTTCCTCGAGCACCTTCTGGTGGCGGCGCTGGAGCGAGCAGTCGCGCTCGCCGAGGTGAATCGCGTTGCCGTTGCCGTCGCCGAACACCTGGAACTCGATGTGCCGCGGATTGCCGAGGTACTTCTCGATGTAGACGGTGGCGTCGCCGAACGCGGCCTTGGCCTCGCTGCCGGCCTGCTTCATCAGCGTCTCGAGCGTGTCCTCGCTCTCGCACACCTTCATGCCGCGGCCGCCGCCGCCCGAGGCCGCCTTGATGATCACCGGATAGCCGATGTCGTCGGCGATCTTCTTCGCTTCCTCGAAGTCGCTGACCGCGCCGTCGCTGCCCGGCACCAGCGGCAGGCCGAGCCTGCCTGCCGTGCGCTTGGCCTCGACCTTGTCGCCCATCGTCACGATGTGTTCGGGCTTGGGGCCGATCCAGGTGATCCCGTGCGCCTCGACGATCTCGGCGAACTTGGCGTTCTCGGACAGGAACCCGTAGCCCGGGTGGATCGCGTCGGCCTGCGATATCTCGGCGGCCGAGATGATGGCCGCGACGTTGAGGTAGCTGTCGGTCGCGCTGGGCGGGCCGATGCACACCGCGTGGTCGGCGAGGCGGACGTGCATCGCGTCCGCATCGGCGGTCGAATGCACCGCGACCGTCTCGATCCCCATCTCATGCGCGGCGCGGTGGATGCGCAGCGCGATCTCGCCGCGGTTGGCGATCAGTATCCGAGAGATTCCCATGGCGTGCTCAGCCGATCACGACCAGCGGCTGGTCGTATTCGACCGGCTGGGCGTTCTCGACAAGGATCGCCTTGATCGTGCCGGCCTTGTCGGCGGTGATCGGGTTCATCACCTTCATCGCCTCGACGATGACCAGCGTGTCGCCCTTCTTCACGCTGTCGCCCACCTTCACGAACGGCGCGGCGCCCGGTTCGGCCGACAGGTAGACGGTGCCGACCATCGGTGACTTCAGCGCACCGGCGACATCGGCCGGTGCGTCCGCCGCGGGAGGCGTCGCCGGGGCGGCGGGCGCCGCCTGCGGAGGCGGCGGAGCCATCGCGACAGGCGCGGCCATCGGAACGCCGCCGCCGCGCGCGACGCGGACCTTGCGGTCGCCGTCCTCGACCTCGATTTCGGTAAGGCCGGTCTCGGCGAGCAGCTCGGCGAGCTCGCGAACCAGCTTGGTGTCGACGTTCATGCCCGAGCTACGCCCGGCGGCGCCCTTTGTTTCGGCCATCTTTGCCTCTTGCTATGTCAGGCGGGTGCCTATGCGCGGGGCGAGCCGCGCTGGCAAGGGGAGGACGCTAGAGCGCGGCCGCCTTTTCCAGTGCCACGACATAGCCGTGGGCGCCCAGCCCCTTCACCTCGTCCACCGCCGCCATGCCGACATAGGACACATGGCGGAACGCCTCACGGGAGGACGGGTCGGACAGGTGAACCTCTATGACCGGCACGCCGATCGCGCGAATCGCATCGAGCAACGCGATCGAGGTGTGGGTATAGGCGCCCGCGTTGAGCAGGACCGCCTTCGCCCCGTCGGCGCGCGCCTCGTGCAGCCAGTCGACGAGGTGGCCCTCGTGGTTGGACTGGCGCACGTCGACCTCCAGCCCCAGTTCGCGCGCACGGTCATCGAGCATCGCCGCGATGTCGTCGAGCGTTTCCGAGCCGTAGATCTCCGGCTCGCGCGTGCCGAGTAGGTTGAGGTTAGGGCCGTTGAGGACGTAGACGAGGTTCGAAGCCATCTGCCTCGCTTAGCGGGGACCCGGCCGGGCCGCTAGAGCGTCGCGAGTACCGTGTCGGTCTCGCGGGCCGGTGCAGTCGATTCAGCCGACAACGGCTCGAACGAATGGCCGCACAGCGTCAGGTCGGACAGGCCGCCAAGGTGGAAGAAGCCAAGCGCGGGAGCCTCGTCGATCCTGCGGGCCTTCGCCGGATTGGCCGCGCGCAAGTAGGGCGTGCCGTTGCGATCGACGAGCTGGTGGGGGTGCAGTTCGACCTCGGCGCCGTTGTAGCGCGCCTTGATCGCCGCCCTGCGCTCGATTGCGAGGGTGCAGAGCGCGATCCTGGTGACCGTGTCGTCGGCTGGATTGTGCATTGCAATATAATAGGTCTGGCGAGCGTTGGTTCCAGCCCCGATTTAGCTGGCAGCGTGGCTGCCCAAGGGCCGTCAGTTGTCCACGCCTTTGATCTTCCCCCACTGCCGCGCGGCGGTGTAGCCGAGGTAACCGGTCCCGAAGAGCGCGTAGAGTTCATCCGGCAGGCCGCGCAGGTAGGCGGTCATCGCGCCCGCGATGCGCCCGGCGGCGTCGGGGAGGAACAGCGACAGCAGCCCCACCGGCAGGGCGAACAGCAGCATCGCGTACATCACATAGAGAAAGCTCGGGCGCGCGCGGCTGGTCCACGGGTCTGGCGACTGCGCCTCGGTGACGATCGCCGAGAGGCGCGCCTCGATCTGTCTCAGATCTTGCGTGCCCTGCAATTCGATCAAGGCCAGCTTGGCCTTCGCGCGAGCCTCCTTATCCGGAATGATCTTGTCGATGATCGAGGCGATGGGGCCGACAAGGGTTTCAAGGACGGGCATGGGACACAATCTCCTGATTCGACCCGAAACTAACCATATCGGTTCGTGTAGGAAAATGCTTTTGCCAATCGCGCTCCCGCATTTGCGTTGACACCGGGCGCGGGTCTTTCCAAGAACCGCGGGCGACAAGGGCGTGCGTGAAACGCCCTAACAGTGCGGAGGGACGGGTGCGGCGCAGCCGGGTGACATCGTTCGACGTGGCCGAGGCCGCGGGCGTCAGCCAGTCGACGGTCAGCCGCGCGCTCGCCGGGTCGCCTTCGATCACCGACGAGACCCGTGCCCGCGTCGAAGCGGCGGCGGCAAGGCTGGGCTACCACGTCGATGCCCGCGCCGCCCGGCTCCGCAGCGGGCGCACCGGGACGCTGGCGATCGTCGTCGTCGGACGGACTGGCTTCGACCCGACGCGGGTGAGCGGGTTTCACTACGCGCTGCTCGGCAGCACCTGCGCGGCCGCCGCGGAATGCGGATACCAGTCGCTCGTGTCGTTCCAGTCGGACCCGGGCGAGTTCGGCTGGAACTACTTCGCGCAAGGCCAGGCAGACGGGCTCGTCGTCATGGGCACGAGCGTCAACCGGGCGGCCTGGGCGGACTTGCTGAAAACCGACCCGGAAGGCCCGGTGGCGGTCTGGGGCGCCCCGCACGACGACGGGCGCTGGGTCCGGGCCGACAATGCCCGCGGCGCGCAGCTCGCGGTCGAACGGCTGGTTAACGCCGGCTACCGCCGGATCGGCTTTCTCGGCACCGTCGATTCCGAGCATCCCCAGTTCGCCGAGCGGTATCAAGGCTATCGCGAGACGCTGATGCACAGCGGGCTCCCTGCGATCGAGCCATTCGACGTTTCCGGGGCCGACCGGGTGGCCGGGGGGCGCGAGGCGATCGAGCGGCTGCTGGCTTTGCCGGAGCCTCCCGATGCCGTCTTCGCCGCCAACGACGCGATCGCCCTCGGCGCGCTCGAGGCGCTTGACCGCGCGGGCGTGCGCGTGCCGAACGATTTCGGGGTTGTCGGCTTCGACGGGCTTGCCGCCGGCGTCCACGCGCATCCGCCGCTGACCACGATCGAGCCTGACTTCGCCGAGGCGGGCCGGGCGCTCGTCTCGCGCATCTTCGACCCCGAAGGCGAGCCGACCCGCCGCGTGCCGGTCCAGCTCATCGAGCGGGGCAGCGTTCGTCCCGCGCGCTGATTTTCAGGCGGGGCGGGGCAACGCGGTCGTCGCCTTCATCGCCTCCATCGAGAACGTCGAACTGACGTCGCTCAGTCCCGGCACCGCGGCGATCAGGCGCTGGTAGATGCGGTCGTAGTGAGCAATGTCGCGCACCGCGATCTTCATCAGGTAGTCGACTTCGCCGGCCATGCGGTGGCACTCGAGAATCTCGGGGATCGACGCGATCCCGTCGGCAAACGCCTTGAGCCACTCGGGATCGTGGCGGGTCGTGCGGATGGCGACGAACACCGTCGTCGGCAGTCCGGCCATGACGGGGTCGAGCAACGCCACCCGGCGCGCGATGACGCCGGCCTCCTCCATCCGCTTGATCCGCCTCCAGCACGGGTTGGTCGACAGCCCCACGCGTTCTCCGATGGCCTGGATTGGCAGCGCGGCATCGCGTTGGAGCTGCGCGAGTATCGCCCAATCGATAGAATCCAGTTTCACGAAGTGCGTCCTTTGCAGAATGCAATTGCATGAATCATACATCAAGCGGCGCAATTTGGGAACCAATTCGCAACACGTTGCGATAGGATGATCGCGTTACAAGGCTGGAGAACGCAGATGCCCGTGCGCGACCTGTTCACCCGACACCCCGCCTCGGTGGGCGAAACATATGGCGAGCACCTGGTTCATGCGACGGGTTTCGGGGTCAGGATGATGCTGGGCGGACTCGCCTGCGTCCTACACGGCCTGCTGCCGTTCCTGTTCGTGCGGACGGGAAGCCGGCAGATTTCCCGGCTGCACGGGGCGATGGTGACGGGCCGCGCGAAACCGCTGCCGGGGGTTCGCGATTTCGTGATCTGACCGGGGAGGAGGACGAGATCGGGTTCACCTCCCCGGCAGGACCGGCTCCTAGGGCTTGCGCAGGAACCAGTCGCTGGTGAGAATCTCCAGCCTGCGATCGGTGATGAACCATGCCTGTTCCACCGGATCGTAGTCGCAGCTGAACGCCCTGGTCAGGAAACTGGAGACGTCTCCCCGGCGCGAAAAGAAATTCGGAAACCGCTCGAGCAGCGAGGGCGCGTCTTCCGCCGCGAACTGCGCGATGGCGGATTCGCAGGCCCCGCGGCTGGCATAGGGCGTTTCCAGATTGTTGAGGTGGTTCGCCATTGCCGGCGCGCCCACGAAAAGCGCGCCCAGGGCGAGCGCGGGTGTCAGGTATCGCATCACAAACCTCCGTATCGATGACAAGGGCGACCCGGCGCGGCCGCTGTTCGACACGGTATCGAGACGGCCGGCCATGCCCATGATGGTGGGCCGATGGTTTGCCGATGTTTCGCCGAGGTTGTTCGCGGGTGGGGGTTGCCACTGGTCGGGACGAGAGGATTCGAACCTCCGACCCCCACACCCCCAGTGTGGTGCGCTACCAGGCTGCGCTACGTCCCGTGACCAGTGGAGCGCGCGCCTATAGGTCGGCGTCTCGGGCATGGCAAGCGGCCTGTCGGCACTGTTGCGCGCGCGCCACGGCGCCGGGTCGATTGCCCTTGTGAGGCGATGCTGCTAGGCGCCCGGCCATTGCCGCCGGCGGGCCTTATCCTATCTGGACTTGGCCCATCTTCCGGCGCACCATATTCGTTCGAACGGACCGACAAGACGATGCTCGATATCCTCGCTGCCGCCACTCCCGCGGCCGCGCCCCCCGTCTGGATCAGCTGGCTGCCCATCGTGGGCATGATCGCGATCTTCTGGTTCCTGCTCATCCGGCCCCAGATGCGCCAGCAGAAGGCGCACCGCGAAAAGGTCGCCGGCCTCAAGAAGGGGGACCAGGTGGTCACTGCCGGTGGCCTCGTCGGCAAGGTGGTCAAGGTCGATGAGCATTACGTCGACCTCGAACTGGGCCAGGGCGTCCGGGTCAAGGCGGTCAAGGCGACCATCGGTGACGTGATCCCGCCGGGCGGCACCGCCGCCGCCAACGACTAGACCGGGGCTCGCGAAACCCATGCTCGATTTCCCGCGGTGGAAGAAGATCTGGCTGTGGAGCCTGATCGTTGTCGTATCGCTCGCTTCGCTGCCTTCGCTCGCCTCGCTGTCGGGGCAGCACTGGCCCGACAGCCTGCCCGATCCGGCGGTCAATCTCGGCCTCGACCTGGCGGGCGGCAGCCACATCCTGCTCGAAGCCGATGCCAGCCAGATTGCGGCCCAGCGGCTCGAGACCATGGAGGAATCGGTCCGCACCGTTCTGCGTCAGGCGGAGCCGGCGATCCGCATCGGCGACGTCTCGACCCAGAACAACCGTCTGAGCTTCATGGTCGAGAGCGCTGCCGACGTGGACCGCGCGCGGGAAGCGGTTCTCCCGCTCGTCAACGGGACCGGGCTGACCCGCGAATGGTCGCTGTCGGTAGTGGACGAGACGCGGTTCGTGCTGACCCCGACCCAGCAGGGCCTCGCCGACGCGCTCGACCAGGCGATGGACAGTGCCAAGGACGTCATCGACCGCCGCATCAACGCGATCGGCACGCTCGAGCCGACCATCATCCGCCAGGGTGATACGCGGATCGTGGTCCAGGCGCCGGGCCAGCAGGATCCCGAGGCGCTCAAGGCGCTGATCGGGCAGACCGCGAAGCTCGAATTCAAGCTCGTCGACCTCAACGCCCTGCCGAGCGACATCCAGGCCGGAATTGCCCCGCCGGGGAGCCAGATCTACCCCTATGCCGACGGCTCGGCCAACGCCGGCCAGGCGGTCGCGGTCCGCCGGCTCGGCGGCATCAAGGGCGACAACCTCGTGGGCGCGCAGCAGGGGTTCGATCCGCGCGACAACTCGCCGGTCGTCAATATCCAGTTCGACCAGCAAGGGGCCGCCAAGTTCGCCCGGCTGACGACGCAGAACGTCAACAAGCCGTTCGCCATCATCCTCGACGACAAGGTGCTTTCCGCGCCCAATATCAACGAGCCGATTCGCGGCGGCACCGCGCAGATCTCGGGCGGGTTCACCGTCGAAAGCGCCAACCAGCTCGCGATCGCGCTGCGCTCGGGCGCCTTGCCGGTCGACCTCAAGGTGATCGAGGAGCGGACCGTCGGGCCCGATCTGGGCGCCGATTCGATCCGCCGCGGCCTCGTCGCGCTGGGCGTGGGCACGGTGCTGATCCTGCTGCTGATGATCGTCACCTACGGCCGGTTCGGACTCTACGCCAACGCGGCGCTGATCCTTAACGTCCTGATGATCCTGGGCATCATGGCGGTGATGAACGCCACGCTGACCCTGCCGGGCCTAGCCGGTTTCGTGCTGACCATCGGCGCCGCGGTCGATGCCAACGTGCTGATCAACGAGCGAATCCGCGAGGAACGACGACGCGGGCGAAAGGTGCTCGCCGCGGTCGAGACCGGCTACAAGGAAGCGAGCCGCGCGATCTACGACGCGAACATCACCAACGTCATCGCCGCAACGCTGCTGTTCCTCTTCGGCCAGGGACCGGTGAAGGGCTTCGCGGTCGTCCTCGTCATCGGCGTCGCGACCTCGATGTTCACCGCTGTCACCATCACCCGCATGTGGTTCGCCGGCTGGCTCCGCCGCACGCGGCCCGCCGACCTGCACATCTGATCCGGGAGCAAGGCACATGAAACTCCTCAAGCTCGTTCCCGACAACACCAACATCCATTTCCTGAAATGGCGGATGCCGTTCTTTGTCGTGTCGGGACTGCTGATCGCAGCGAGCTGGGCGCTGGTCATCGTCAACGGCCTCAATCTCGGCGTCGATTTCGTCGGCGGGCAGATGATCCGGGTGACCTTCGTCGGCCAGAACGACGCCCCGGTCAGCGAGATGCGCCGGGAGATCGCCGGCCTCGGCTATGGCGATCCGATCATCCAGCGGTTCGGTCAGCCGAACGAGGCTTCGATCCGGATGAAGCTGCCCGAAGGGTCGGACCGCCAGCCGGACCTCGCCAACACGATGGCCGAGCGGATCACCGGTGCGCTCAAGGCGGCGCATCCCGGCATCCGCATCGACGGCGTCGATTCGGTGTCGGGCAAGGTTTCGGGCGAGTTGTTCCAGACGGGCCTGATGTCGCTGCTGTTCGCGATGATCGCGATCTCGATCTACATCTGGGTCCGGTTCGAATGGCAGTTCGGGGTCGGCGCGCTGTTCGCGCTATTCCACGACGTGTCGCTGACTCTGGGGATGTTCGCGATCACGGGGCTCGAGTTCGACCTCAACATCGTCGCGGCGATCCTGACCATCATCGGTTATTCGCTCAACGACACGATCGTGGTCTATGACCGCATCCGCGAAAACCTGAAGAAGTATCGCAAGATGCCGCTTCCCGAGCTGCTCGACCTGTCGGTCAACGAGACGCTGGCGCGCACGGTGATGACCTCGCTGACGCTGCTGATCGCGCTGATCCCGCTGCTGTTCTTCGGCCCCGCCAGCCTGTTCGGCATGGCCGCCGCGATCACGCTGGGCATCTTCATCGGCACCTACAGCTCGATCTACATGGCGGCACCGCTGCTGATCTGGTTCGGGGTGAAGAGCGACAGCTTCGTGCCCGCGGCGGATGTCCCGGACAAGGCGGAACGGATCGCGCGCGGCGAGGCCTAGGCCAGCAGCCCTGCGTAGTAGCTTGCCAGCGCGGCGCCGTTCGCCTGCCAGCTGAACCGCTGGGCGAGGGCAGCAGTGTCTGCGCGTGCGGGCGGCTCATCCAGAATCAGCCGCACGCCGGCCGCGATCGCCTGCGGGTCGCGCGCGACAATGACGCCGGCCTCGGGCGCGGTTACGACCTCGCGCGCACCGCCCGCGTCGGTGATCACCAGCGGCGTGCCGCAGGCGAGCGATTCGACCCAGGCGTTGGCGAGGCCCTCGCTGGCCGACGGCAGGACCATCGCATCGGCGGCGGACAGCACGAGCGGGAGCAGGTCGTGGTCGAGGCTGCCGAGAAAGTGCACCCGGCCGGCCACCCCGCGGGTTTCCGCGAGGCGGCGCAGCCCGGCCTCATCCTCGCCGCGGCCGACCAGGAGCAGGACTGTATCGGGCGGCAGGTCGCCCAGCGCCTCGATCACCAGCGCCTGTCCCTTGCGTTCGATCAGCGCGCCCACCGTCGCCAGCACCGGCACGCCGCCGGGCAGGTCGATGGCCAGCTCGCGCCCCAGCCGGCGGCGCAACTGGGCGTGCTGGAGAGGGCGGAACCGGTCGCGATCCAGCCCGGTGTAGTGCAGGGTGATCTTGTCCCGCGGAAGGCCGATCGCGGCCATGTCGTCGGCCAGGGCGCCGCAGACCGCGAGCAACCCCGCCGCCTGTGCCCCCGCGGCCAGGATCTGTCGCCGCGCGTCCGCCCGCGCGCCCCAGTAGTGGACGTCCGCGCCACGCGCCTTGATCGACAGCGGCAAGCCAAGTTCCGCGGCGATGCGCGCGGCGGCGGGACCGTCGGGGTAGAAGAACTGTGCATCGACGAGGTCGAACGGTGACCTGGCGTGGAGCTGGCGGGCGAGCGGCAGGACCTTGCGCGCGATGAGCTGCGGATTGAAGCGCGCGCCCCAGCGCGGGATCGTCCGGAAGGTTTGCCGGTGCACCTCGACCCCGCGCTCGAGGCCGCTCGTCGCCGCCGCCTTGAGCGCGGCGTAGCGGCCCAGCGCCAGCGGGGGCAGCGCGATCGGATTGATCACCGTCACTTCCCAGCCATCGCGGCCGGCGAGCGCCTCCAGGCTGCGCGCGACGAACGTGCCGAAACGGGGCGCAGCGGCATTCGGGTAGAGCGTCGCGATGGAAAGAACGCGGCGCGTCATGTCAAAGCGGCCGGACGAGCATCTCGGCAACCGCGATCCACGCCGGGTCTTCGACAACCTGCTGTTTCTGGCCAGCGCCGACCGGCAGCACGCCGACCCGGTTGCCCTGGCGGTCGATCAGCCGGCCGAAGGCGAACCGTCCCCCTTTCCTGGGCACGAGAACGTCGCGGTTGATCGCCTGCCCGGCCTCGGCAGGGTCGATCTGGCGCAGCCAGAGGTGGTCGCCCGCGCGGTATTCTCCCGCGCTCGCCTCGATCGCAAGGACGACGCGGATATCGCCGCCACCCAGCTCCGTCGGGAGCAGCGCATCGCGCGCATTCGCCAGTGCCTCGGGACCCGCATCGCCGAGCGCCGCGACGACCTGCGCGCGGGCGGTCGCCTCGGACCGGACCAGTGTTTCGGGGTCGACCCCGAGCGCCGCCGCGATGCGGTCCATCCACTTGATCGACAGGTTCCGCATCCCGGTTTCGAGCCGCCCGATGGTCTGCGGCGTGGTGGGCGGGACGCAGGCTTCGGCAAGGTCGGCCAGCGTCATGCCCTTCTCGCGCCGGATGTCGCGGATGCGGTTGATCATGGGTGATTCCTAACCAGATTGGTTTTTCACTTTCCTACAGGTAACCCCATTTGGCAAGCGACGATTCGACAGAAGGAGAACGTCGAATGCGCCAACTCGCCGAACGCGAACTCACCAGCGAAGGGCCCCGCCGGGCGGCCGGGGTAAGAGCGAAGGCTCGCTCGGTCACCGTCAATCTCGCCGAATCGCCGCTTGCCTGGCTCCATGCCCGGGGTCATCTCGACGCGCGGCTGTTCGACGCCGGCGAACGCCTGCGCGCCGATTACGAGCGTGCCCAGCTTGCGCCGCGCGTGACCATGCGGTGGGACCCTGTGCGTGGGAAATCGACCGGGGACACGGGTCTCACCCCCGGAGAGAGGCAGATCGCCGCCAAGGCGCGCTTCGACGGCGCGCTCGCCGCTGCAGGCAGGGGTCTTGAAGACGTGCTCTGGCGCGTGGTCTGCGCGGGTGAGGCGCTGGCCGACGCCGAGCGCGCGCTTGCCTGGCCGGCGCGCAGCGGCAAGCTGGTGTTGCGGCTGGCGCTCGACCGGGTAGCTGATTTCTATCGCATCGCGTGAACGGGCGCCCGGGGCTGGTCAACTGAGAGGCGTTCGGCCAGACCCCGCGCGAATGATCCGGCGCGGCTCCCTGGAAACCGAGAGACTGTCGATCCGCCCCTTCGTCCAGGCGGACGTCCAGTTCCTCGTGCGCCTCTTCGCCGATCCGCGGGTCGCGCGCTTCGTCGGCGATGGCAGCCCCCTCGCGCCGGAGGACGCGCGGCTGTGGGTGCGGCGGTCGGCCGAAAACCTCGCGCATCATGGCTATGGAACAGGCGCTGTGATCGAACGGGCGAGCGGAGACGCGGTGGGCTGGGCGGGTTTCGCGCGGCCGGGCGACGGGAGCGAGGAGATCGTCTACGGGCTCGCTGCGAGCCGATGGGGTAAGGGTTACGGCGGGGAAATCGTCGATGCCCTTGTCGGCTTCGCCCTCGAGCGCGGCATTGCCCCGCTCCGCGCCACGGTGGACGAAGCCAACGCCGGTTCGATTGCCATTCTCGAGCGGCGCGGATTTCGCCTGGCGGCACGCGATTACGGAGGGGAGGCTGGCTCCCTTCTGTATCTCAGGAACTGAGCGCGCCCATCGGACGCGGCGATCCTAGCCCTCGACCAGTTCCGCCAGCTCCAGCCACCGCTCTTCCGCCGCTTCCTTTTCCGCACGCGCGTTCGCCACGCCTTGCGTGATGGTGGCGAAGCGCTGCGGGTCGCGGGCGTAGAGGTCGGGATCGGACAGGATGTCCTCGCCCCGGGCGATGGCCCTTTCGAGTTCCTCGATCCGCGCCGGAAGCAGGTCGTAGTCGCGCTGGTCCTTGTAGGACAGCTTGGTCGCGCGCGGCGGCGCGGAGGGCGGAGGTGGCGAGGCGGCGGGATCGGCCCGGACCGGGGCCTTCGCTGCCGGCGCGGTGGCCGCGCGCCGCTTCGCCGCCCAGTCCTCGTACCCGCCGGCGACGACATCGACCTTGCCGCTGCCGTCGAGGCCCAGCGTCATCGTTACCGTGCGGTCGAGAAAGTCGCGGTCGTGGCTGACGATGAGGACGGTGCCGTCGTAGTCGGCGATGACCTCCTGCAGCAGGTCGAGTGTTTCCAGGTCGAGGTCGTTGGTCGGCTCGTCGAGCACGAGCAGGTTCGACTTGCGGGCGAATTCGCGCGCCAGCAGCAACCGGCTGCGTTCGCCGCCCGAGAGCGTGCCGACTTTCGCATCGACGATTCCGGGATCGAACAGGAATTCCTTGAGATAGCCCTGGACGTGCTTCTTGCCATCGCCGACCTCGATCCAGTCGCCGCCTTCGGCGAGGACCTGGCGCACGGTCTTGTCGGGGCTCATCAGGCTGCGCTGCTGGTCGATCATCACGCCGGTCAACGTCCTGGCGATCGTCACGCCGCCGCTGTCGGGCGCCATCTCGCCGGTCAGCAGCTTGAGCAGCGTCGTCTTGCCCGTGCCGTTCGCGCCGACCACGCCGATCCGGTCACCGCGCTGGATGCGCAGCGACAGGTTGCGGATGATCTTCCGGTCGCCGAAGCTCTTGGATACGTCCTCCGCAACGATCACGGACTTGGACTTGAAGTCCTCCTCGACCGTCAGCTGCAGCTTGGCGGCGCCCCGCGGTCCGATCATCGCGGCGCGTGCGCTGCGCATCTGCCACAGTTTCTCCAGCCGGCCCTGGTTGCGCTTGCGGCGCGCGGTGACCCCGCGTTCGAGCCAGTGCGCCTCGATCTTGAGCTTGGCATCGAGCCGCTCGGCGTTGCGCGCCTCTTCCGCGTAGACCTGCTCTTCCCAGGCCTCGTATCCCCCGAAGCCGACTTCCTTGCGCCGCAGCGACCCGCGGTCGAGCCACAGGGTCGAGCTGGTCAACCGCTTGAGAAACGTCCGGTCGTGACTGATGACGACGAACGCGCCCTTGTAGCGGCCGAGCCAGTCCTCGAGCCAGTCGATCGCGGCGAGGTCGAGGTGGTTCGTCGGCTCGTCCATCAGCAGCAGGTCGGGCTCCTGCGCCAGCGCGCGCGAAATCGCCGCGCGGCGTCTTTCGCCGCCGCTCGCGCTCACCGCGTCGCGGCCCATATCGATACCGAGCTGACCGGCGATCGCCTCGACCTCGTGCGCCGCGGGCGGGTGCTCTCCGGCCAGCGCCCAGTCCATCAGCGTCGCGTGGCCGCTGAAGTCCGGCTCCTGCTCGAGCAGGACGATGCGGGTGCCCGGCTTGACCTTGCGCAGGCCCCTGTCGGCCTCGATCCTGTCGTCGATCAGCTTGAACAGCGTGGTCTTGCCTGCGCCGTTGCGGCCGATCAGCGCGATCCGGTCGCGCGGGCCGATGTGCAGGTCGAGCCCCCCGGTATCGGGACCGCCGAACAGCCAGCGCCCGCCCTGTTGCAGGCCGAGACCTTCCCAGCTGAGGATCGGAGGCTGTGCCATGGCGCGCGGCCCTAGTCGGCAAGCGAGGCTGGAACAACCATGTTCCTTGGCCGGTTCACCGGTGCGTAATCGCCGCAAGCGCAGCGTGACTATCGAAAAGGAGCTCCCAGCCCATGATCCGCAACGCCATTCCCCTCACGCTCGCCGCATCCATCGCCATCGCCGCCCCGGCTACCGCGGCCGACATCCAGGTTGCCGCGCAGGGTCCGCTGGTCGAACTGTCGGTTACCGAAACGGTGAAGGGCAAGCCCGACGTGGCGGATGTCGGCGCGGGCGTGACCACCGATGCGCCGACCGCGGTCGAGGCGATGCGCCTCAACGCGCAGGCGATGGATTCGGTGATCGCGAAGATCAGGGCGCTCGGCGTCGATCCCGACGACATCCAGACCACCGGCATCAACCTGGGTGCGCAGTACGACTACGACCAGCAGCGCC
Source organism: Tsuneonella litorea (assembly GCF_025154015.1). Classification (GTDB taxonomy): domain Bacteria; phylum Pseudomonadota; class Alphaproteobacteria; order Sphingomonadales; family Sphingomonadaceae; genus Tsuneonella; species Tsuneonella litorea. Next base: position 79,460 of record NZ_JAOAMV010000006.1, on the reverse strand, counting down.
AGCGGCAGGTGTTCCGCGGCTATCGTGCCGCGAACCGGGTCAGCGTCACCTTGCGCGACATCAAGCGGGTGGGGCCGGTGCTCGACGCGCTGGTCGCAGCGGGCGCCACCGACCTGTCCGGCCCGAACTTTTCCATCGATGACGATACTTCGCAGCGTTTGCAGGCGCGCAAGGCGGCGTTCGACAAGGCGCGGGCCCAGGCCGTGCAGTATGCCCAGTGGAACGGCTACACCGGCGTGCGGCTGCTGTCGGTGAGCGAGGCGGTCAATCCGGGTCGTCCGATCCCGATGGACGGCATGGTCCGCGCGCAAGCGATGGAAGCGAAGGCCACCCCTGTCGAACCCGGCCTCGTCGGCACCGCGGTCACGGTGAACGTCACCTACGAGATGACGCGCTGATCCCTGAACGGATCGCCGCGCGGGCATTCACGGGTTGTTCAATGCCCGCGGCCTAGTCATCATCGCACCATGACCAAGCCTGCCGCCCGTTTCCTGTCGCTCCTTGGCGCTGCCGCGCTACTCGCGCCGGCCGCGCCCGCGCTGGCCCAGCGCAACGACCAGGGCGAGGCGCGCAAGGAAATGCGCGCCGGCAATGTGCTGAGCCTGCGCGAAATCGAGGGCCGGGTGCTGCCGCAAATGCGCGGCACCGAATATCTCGGCCCGGCGTATGATTCGACGGCGATGGCCTACCGCCTGAAGTTCATCAAGGACGGCCGGGTCACCTATGTCGACGTCGACGCGCGCACCGGACGGGTGCTGGGCGTATCGCGCTGATCCCCCGAAGGAAACCGCAGCGTCGGTTGACGCGTTCATCTTCAGCGCCCACATCCGGGCGGAGAAGATAACAGGGACCACCCCTCCATGCGCATCCTGATCGTCGAGGACGAGCCGACCCTCGGCAAGCAGCTCAAGTCCACTCTCGAACAGAACGGTTACGCGGTCGACCTTTCGACCGACGGCGAGGACGGCCATTTCCTCGGCAGTACCGAGGAATACGATGCCGTGATCCTCGACCTCGGCCTGCCCGAGATCGACGGCCTCACCGTGCTCGGGATGTGGCGCAAGGAAGGGCGAAAGTTCCCTGTCCTCGTGCTCACCGCGCGCGATTCGTGGTCGGACAAGGTCGCCGGGCTCGACGCCGGGGCCGACGACTACCTCGCCAAGCCGTTCCAGACCGAGGAACTGATCGCCCGCCTGCGCGCGCTGATCCGCCGCGCCTCGGGCAACACCTCGAGCGAGCTCACCGCCGGTCCCGTCCGGCTCGACACGCGTTCGGGCCGCGTCACGCTCGACGGCGAGCCGGTCAAGCTGACCGCGCAGGAATACAAGCTGCTGAGCTACCTGATGCACCACAAGGGCAAGGTGGTCAGCCGCACCGAACTGATCGAGCATATCTACGATCAGGACTTCGACCGCGATTCGAACACGATCGAGGTGTTCGTCACCCGCATCCGCAAGAAACTGGGTGCCGATGTGATAACGACGATCCGTGGACTCGGTTACAGCCTCGACGACCCCGACGAGCAGCCCCGCGCGAACTGAGCCGGCGTCTCCGGCCGCGCCCCTCGAGGGTGCGGGCGAGGGCCCGGTGACGGTCGCGCCGGCTGTTCCGGCACACACCGGAAGCCTGTCGCGGCGGATGATGCTGATCGCGTTCGGCTGGATTTCGATCCTGCTGCTCGCCGGCGGCTTCGCGCTCGACCGGACGCTGACCAACCTCGTCGAGAAGAACTTCGACGACCAGCTCGGCTACATGCTCACCGCCATGATCGCCTCGGCCGAGATCGCCTCGGACGGCGAAGTCTATTTCATCCGGCCCTTGGGGGACCAGCGCTTCCTCGAGCCCAACAGCGGCCTCTACTGGCAGATCAGCGGCGAAGGGCACGAGGATTATCCAAGCCGCAGCCTGTGGGACCGGACGCTGCAAGTGCGCCACGACCACGCCGATTCGGCCACGCACATCTACGATTCGAACCAGTTTCCGGGGGAACCGCTGCGGGTCGCCGAACGCTCGATCAAGCTGCCCGGCAGCGACGTGCGATGGTGGTTCACGGTGGCGGCCAGCCGGGGCGAGCTTGATTCGCAGCTCAGCCGCATCCGCTCGATTCTCGGCTGGAGCTTTGCGGTGCTCGGCCTCGGCCTGTTCACGATGGCCATGCTGCAGACGTGGTACGGCCTCGGTCCCTTGCGCGGGGTGCGGCTGGCGATCCAGCACATGCGCGCGAGCGGACGCAACCGGGTGACCGATCCGCTCCCGCTCGAAGTCCAGCCGCTTGTCGAGGAGCTGAACGGGTTGCTCGCGCATTCCGAACGGCAGGCTGAAGAGGCGCGCACGCACGCGGGCAACCTGGCTCACGCGCTCAAGACCCCGCTGACGGTCATCAACAACGCAGCGACCGCGCACGCGCCGGACCTTCCGGCGACGGTGATCCGCGAGGCGGGGACGATGCGCCGTCATGTCGACCATCACCTCGCGCGGGCAAGGGCGGTCGGGCGCCGCGCGGTCGGCCATGCGGCGACACCGGTGTGCGAAAGCGCCGAAGCCGTCCGGCGCGCGGTCGAGCGGCTCTATCCGGAGGTGCGCTTCGACCTTGCCGGCAATCGCGTGGCCAGGGTCGCCATCGAACGGCAGGACCTCGACGAGATCCTCGGCAACCTGATCGAGAACGCCGCCAAGTACGGCGGAGGCAGCGTGTTCGTCACCGTCGATGCCGAACCCGAGGAGAGCGCCTGCGTCATCTGGGTCGAGGACGACGGCACGGGGATTCCCGAGGCCGAGCGCACGCGCATCTTCGATCGCGGTGCGCGGCTCGACACCGGCAAGCCGGGCACCGGCCTGGGCCTGGCGATCGTCCGCGACGTGGCTGAGATCTATGGCGGCGGCGTGACGCTGGGAGAAAGCGAGGATCTTGGCGGATTGCTCGTCCGGCTCATCCTGCCGCGGGCCGCAAGCGTCACTGCCTGAACAATCAAGCGCGGGTTCAGTTTGAGTTAAAGCCGCGTTGAGTACTGGCATTTCCCGATTGAAGATCAGTTCAAACGGGAGAGATTTATGCACCCCCTTGCCGTCCGCGCCGCCGTCGTTGCGATCGCCGGGCTTTCGCTGGGAGCATGTTCAGCATACGGTCCGGACGGTTACGGTTACAGTCGGGTCGCCGTGGGATACAGTTCAGGATATTATTCAGATCCGTATTACGGATGGTATGATGGATATTATTACCCCGGGTCCGGATACTATGTCTGGGACCGTCAGGGATACCGCCACCGTTGGTCGAACCGGCATCGGCATTACTGGACGGCCCGCCGAGGTGATCGCCGGGTCCACGACAACTGGAGCGGCTACCATTACCGTCGGCGGGGCGATCACCACGCCGCGACTGGGGTTCGCCATCATGACCGGCGCGCCGCCACCGATCGCTATCGCTACCGAGACCAGCGTTCGCACGCGCATGGCGAACGGCGTTACGGTGGCCGCCGACCGGCGGTGACGCGGCACCACGGCGGCGGGCATGGCGATGCGGAGGCGCCGCGCCGCTACCGCGAAACGCGGGCCGAGCGGCCCTCCCATTCCCGCGGCAACGATGCTCGCAGCGACCGGCGCGGCAAGCGCGAGCGGCACCGCGGCAAGCACCACAAACGTGACGATTGAACGGGTTCAGCCCGGTCCGCTTACCGGCCAGGCGGTCAGCCCCGCGCGCGCTCGTGGTGGCGGATCACTTCGTCGATCACGAAGCGGATGAACTTCTCGCTGAACTCGGGATCGAGCTCGGCTTCCTCCGCCAGCGCGCGCAGGCGCTGGATCTGCGCTGCCTCGCGGGCAGGGTCGGCTGGGGGCAGCGCGGCCTTCGCCTTGTACTCCCCGACCGCCTGGGTGATGCGAAACCGCTCGGCGAGCATATGAATGAGCGCCGCGTCGATGTTGTCGATGCTCTTGCGGAAGCCGGCGAGGGTCTGATCGGGGGTCGTCTGATCGGGTATCTGAGCCATCGGGCGCCCACGATAGCGACGATTCCACGCTTGCCAAGCTACCCGGCGATCCGCAAAGCCGCCGCATGACCGCCGACATCGTTCCGCTGAAGCGCGCAGGGGCAGCGCCCTCGCTCGATCCCATGCTCGCGCTCACCGCGCCGGGGATGAACGCGGTCAACGCGGTCATTCTCGACCGCATGCAATCGAAGATCCCGCTGATTCCCGCGCTCGCCGGGCACCTGATCTCGGGCGGCGGCAAGCGGCTGCGCCCGATGCTCACGCTCGCGGGGGCCGAGCTGGTGGGGTACAACGGCACGCGCCACCACCGGCTCTCGGCCGCGGTCGAGTTCATCCATACCGCCACACTGCTGCACGACGACGTCGTCGACGGCAGCGACCTCAGGCGCGGCAAGGCGGCGGCCAACATCGTCTTCGGCAACCCGGCGACCGTGCTGGTCGGCGATTTCCTGTTTTCCCGCGCGTTCGAGCTCATGGTCGAGGACGGCAGCCTGAAAGTGCTCAAGATCCTCTCGAACGCCAGCGCGGTGATTGCCGAAGGCGAGGTCGACCAGCTCACCGCGCAGCGCCAGATCGAGACGAGCGAGGAACGCTATCTTGCGATCATCGGCGCCAAGACCGCCGCGCTGTTCGCCGCCGCCAGCCGCATCGCCGCGGTGGTCGCGGAATGCGACGAGCGGCGCGAGCAGGCATTGGACGACTATGGCCGCAACCTCGGCATCGCCTTCCAGCTCGTCGATGACGCGATCGACTACGATTCCGACGCGAGCACGATGGGCAAGGCCCGCGGCGACGACTTCCGCGAGGGCAAGATGACCCTGCCGGTCATCCTCGCCTATGCCCGCGGAACCGAGGACGAGCGCAGGTTCTGGCAGTCCGCCATCGCCGGCCACAAGACCGACGACGAGGCGCTCGAGCAAGCCGCGCATCTCATCGCGAAGCACGACGCGCTGCTCGCGACCCGCGAGCGCGCCCGCCACTTCGCCCAGCGTGCGATCGATGCCCTGTCGATCTTTCCCGACGGCGCGGCGCGTCAGGCGATGGCCGAGGCGGCCGAGTTCGCCGTCGCGCGCGGGTATTGAGCCGCGCTCGCTTGCGCTAGGGCGCCGGTAGTGAGCGCCAGTCTCCCGATCCACGCGGTCCTGCCGGACCTGCTCGCGGCCCTGCGTCATGCGCCCGGGGCGGTCTTGATCGCACCGCCGGGAGCGGGCAAGACCACTGCTGTCGCGCCGGCACTGCTTGGCGAGCCGTGGTGCACGGGGCAGGTGATCGTCACCTCTCCCCGCCGGGTCGCGGCGCGGGCAGCAGCCGAGCGCATGGCCGAGCTGCTCGGCGAGCAGCCGGGCGAGACGATCGGCTACGCGACCCGCATGGACACCCGCCAGTCGGCACTGACCCGCGTCCTCGTCGTGACCGAGGCGATCCTCGTCAACCGGCTGCTCGAAGATCCCGAACTGACCGGCGTTTCGGCGATCCTGTTCGACGAAGCGCACGAGCGGCACCTCGACGGGGACCTCGGCCTTGCCCTGGCGCTCGAGAGCCAGGCCGTGCTGTGCGAGGACCTGCGCCTGGTGGTCATGTCCGCGACGATCGACGGCGCGCGGTTCGCCGGGTTGCTGGGCGAGAATGCGCCCGTGATCGAGAGCGCTGGCAAGGCGTTCCCGTTGGAAATCAGGTGGTTGGGATCGGCTCCTCAGAAGCGGATCGAAGACGCGATGACCGATGCGATCGTGGCCGCCTGGCGCGGTTCGGACGGCGACGTGCTCGCCTTCCTGCCGGGCGTGGGCGAGATCGAACGGACGCGCGAACGGCTGGCCGAGCGGCTGCGTGACGCGGCAGTCCTGCCGCTGCACGGCCAGGTCGAACCCGCCGGGCAGCGCGCCGCGATCCGCCGCGATCCGCACGGCCGGCGCCGGGTGGTGCTGGCGACGAGCATCGCCGAGACCTCGCTCACGCTCGACGGTGTGTCGGTGGTGGTCGACAGCGGCCTCGCGCGGCGGGCGGAATTCGACAAGGCGGCGGGCACCACCCACCTCGTCACCGGCCGGGCGAGCCAGGCCGCCGCGGCCCAGCGCGCGGGGCGCGCGGCGCGGCAGGGGCCGGGCGTGGCCTATCGCCTGTGGGAGGAGGCCGCGCACCCCGGTCGCCCGCCGTTCGACCCCCCCGAGATGCTGACCGCAGACCTCGCCCCGCTGGTGCTCGCGCTGGCGCAGTGGGGGGCTGGCGATCCCGCCGCGCTGCCGTGGCTCGACCCGCCGCCCCCGGCCGCGCTCGCTGCCGCGCGGGGCCGGCTCGCGGCGCTGGGCGCGCTCGACGCGGATGGGCGGATCACGGGTCGCGGCCGAAAGCTCGCCGCGCTCCCGCTCGATCCGGCCCATGCGGCAATGATCCTCGCCGGGGCGGAGCGCGGCGCTGCGGTCGAGGCGGCGCGGATCGCGCTGCTGTTGCAGGAACGCGGTCTCGGCGGGCGGGGCGAGGACCTTGGCGCCCGTCTCCAGCGCTGGAGCGCCGACCGAAGCCCGCGCGCCGAGGCGAGCCGCAGGCTCGCGGCCGGCTGGGCGCGCAAGGCGCAGGACCTCGTCTCCGCCGGCCGTCGCGAGGAAGCCCCGGCCGCAGTCCACCTCCTCGCCGGATTGCCCGACAACCTCGCGCGGCGCCGGGATGGCTCGGGCGAACACTGGCTCTCGGCCGGCGGGCGCGGTTACCTGCTCGATCCGGCAAGCCCGCTCGCGCGCGCCGAATGGCTGGCGATCGGCGACGCGCAAGGAGCGGCGAAGGGCGCGCGGATCACGGCTGCGCTGGCGCTCGAAACGGCGGAGGTCGAGCGCTGGCTGGGCGAGCGGATCGAGAAGCGCAGCGTCCTGAACTGGACGGGCGATCGGGTCGAGGCGCGGCTCGAGCGGCGGATCGGCGCGATCACGCTCGCCGCGGGTCCCGACCCCGCGCCGGACGCCGGGGCAGTTGTGGATCTTCTTGTGGAAAAGGCGCTGGATAACCTGTCGAACATAGTGCCCCGCGATCTCGTGGCGCGCGCGCGGTTCGCGGGCGTCGGCGCGCTAGACGAAGCGGCCCTGCGCGCGGCGGCCGACCTGTGGCTCCGCCCGCTGCTGGGCGGACGCCGCGATCTCGACCTGCCGCGCGGAAAGGTCGTCGATTCGCTGCTCGGGTTGCTCGACTGGAACGCGCGATCGGCGCTCGACCGGCTCGCCCCCCGCGAATTCGTCAGTCCCGCGGGGACCGCGCACCCTATCGACTACGCCGCCGACGACGCGCCGAGCGTGGAGGTCCGCGTGCAGGCGCTGTTCGGGCTCGATTCGCAGCCGATGATCGGAAGCACGCCGCTGCTGCTCAAGCTTACCAGCCCCGCCGGTCGCCCGATCCAGTCGACCCGCGACCTGCCCGGGTTCTGGCGCGGCAGCTGGGCTGAGGTGAAGAAGGACATGAAGGGCCGCTATCCCAAGCACCGCTGGCCCGACGCGCCGTGGACCGAAAAGCCGAGCCTGAAGACCAAGAATACCTTCCAACGGTCGGAAGGGTGAATTAAGGGACCCCCATGGCCGCACGCATCTATCAACGCCCGAAGAACTCCATGCAGTCCGGCAGGGCGCTCACCGACCAGTGGATCCTCGAGTTCGAGCAGTCCGAGGCGCGCAAGCCCGATCCGCTGATGGGGTGGACCGGAAGCGGCGATACCCAGGCGCAGGTCGTGCTGAGCTTTCCCACGCGCGAGGACGCGCAGGCCTACGCCGCGAAGTACGGGATCCCTGCGCGGGTTCACGCGACCCCGCCCAAGGGCCTCAAGATCCAGGCCTACGCCGACAACTTTCGCTGAGTTGATTTCCGTCGCAACCGCCGCCATATGCGCCGCCGGGAGTCGGTCGGACGTTTGCGTTCGCTCACCGGGTCAGGTCCGGAAGGAAGCAGCCCAGGTGGATTGCGGCGGGTCGGCCGGCTCCTCAATCATTCCATGACAAGCCGCGCGCCAATCCCTAGCTTCGGATCATGATCGATTCCGGGGACATGTTCGGCGAATCTTCCGCCGAGGACGAGCAGGACGACGCGCCCACCGCGGCCGAGCTCGAAGCCGCGGGGCAGAGCGCCATGTTCGGCGATCCCGCGCCGGCAGCATCTCCCGAACCGGCGAGCGAGGCCGCACCGGCGCCCAGGCCCGCGCCCGCGCCGGCCTCCGCCCAGCAGCCCTACCGCGTGCTCGCCCGCAAGTACCGGCCGCAGACCTTCAGCGAGCTGATCGGGCAGGAACCGATGGTCCGCACGCTCGCCAACGCGATCAAGCGCGACCGGCTGGCGCATGCGTTCCTGATGACCGGCGTGCGCGGGGTGGGGAAGACCTCCACCGCGCGGCTCATCGCCAAGGCGCTGAATTGCATCGGCCCCGATGGAAACGGCGGCCCGACGATCGATCCGTGCGGCGTCTGCGAGCCGTGCCGCGCGATCGCGGAAGGCCGTCACATCGACGTGATCGAGATGGACGCGGCCTCCAACACCGGGGTCGACGACGTGCGCGAGATCATCGAGGCGGTGCGCTACGCCGCCGTTTCGGCGCGCTACAAGATCTACATCATCGACGAAGTCCACATGTTGTCGCGCAATGCTTTCAACGCCTTGCTCAAGACACTTGAGGAACCGCCTGCGCACGTGAAGTTCCTCTTCGCGACCACCGAGGTCGAGAAGCTGCCGGTGACCGTGCTCAGCCGCACGCAGCGCTTCGACCTGAGGCGCATTCCGGCCGAGCTGCTCGAACAGCAGTTCGCGTCGATCTGCCGCCAGGAGGGCGTGGAAGCCGATCCGGAGGCGCTCGCGCTGATCGCGGGGGCCGCCGAGGGATCGAGCCGCGACGGGCTGTCGATTCTCGACCAGGCGATCGCCCATGCGGACCTCGACACCGATGGAAAGGTCACCGCCGAACGCGTGCGCGACATGCTGGGCCTCGCCGATCGCGGCGCCCAGCGGCGGCTGTTCGCGAGCCTTCTGGAAGGCGATGCACAGGCGCTGTTGGCCGCGCTGGGCGAGCAGTACGGGCTCGGGGTCGAGCCGCTGGCGCTGATGCGCACGCTGATGGACCTGACGAATCGGATCACCGTGACGCAGGTCGGCGGCAGCGGGGCCGATGCGCCCACCGCCGAGGAGCGTGCCGTCATCGAGGACTGGGCCGCGCGGCTGGCACCCGGGCAGCTCCACCGCCTCTGGCAGCTCCTGCTCAAGGGCTATGACGAGGTGAAGGGCGCGCCCGATCCGCTGGTGGCGGCGCAGATGGCGCTCCTTCGCACGCTCCACGCCGCCGATCTGCCCGATCCGGGCACGCTTGCAAAACGCCTCGAGGAAGCCGCGGCGCGTGCGCCTGCGAGTTCCTCCGCCGCTTCTGGCGCGACGGAGGCCCCGGCCCCGGCCGCGCGGATCGAGTGGGCCGAACTCGTCGAGCGGATCGAGCGCGAAGGCGGCTCGCTCCACCTTGCCTCGCGCCTCAGGATGCAGGTGCGCCCGGTCGATCTCGCCAACGGAAAGTTGGTCTTTGCGCAGGCCCCCGGTTTTTCCGAGGATCTCGCCCCCGAACTGCGCCAGGCGCTGCTCGACCTCACCGGAACGCGCTGGCAGGTCGAACAGGCGGCCGATGGGGGCGAACCCACGCTCGTCGAGCGCGAACAGGCCGCCAAGGCCGAAGCCGAGGCCAAGGTGCGCGCGCACCCGCTGGTCGAGGCGACCTTCGCCGCATTCCCTGATGCCGAGATCGTCGTCGACGACGACGCCGGCGCCGTCCCATGGAGACGCAACGCATGAAATCGATGGAAGAAATGCTCGCCGCCGCGCAGAAGGCCGCGGAACAGATCCAGCAGCAGATGGGCGATGCCCAGGCCAAGCTCGACAGTCTCGAGGTCGAGGGAAGCGCCGGCGGGGGGCTGGTAAAGATTCGCGCCACTGCCAAGGGCCGGATCCTGTCGGTCTCGATCGACGACAGCCTGATCGTGCCGGAAGACAAGCAGATGCTCGAGGACCTCGTAACGGCGGCGTTCAACGACGCGCGCGGCAAGGCCGACCGTGTCGCGGGCGAGGAGATGGCGAAGATCCAGTCGGGGATGGGTCTGCCGCCCGGCCTCGAGATCCCCGGCTTCGGCTGACCCGGTTAACCTGTCCATAAGCGGGGCATCCGTGGTTAACCGGATGTAACCGTCCGCCCGTCTCTGGCATGGCGATGCGATGCAGCGCCTCGCCATCATAGCCGTTGCGGTCGCGACCGCGGGAACGACTGCGGCTGCCCCGGCGTGGGCGGGCCAGGTGTCCGCCACCATGCCCGTGACCCTCACCGTCCAGCCCGCCTGCCGGGTCAGCGCCACGCCGATGGCATTCGCCGGCACGGGCGGCGCCACGATCGATGCAGAATCGCGGATCGCGGTCGATTGCAACGGGGACATTCCCCTCTCGATTACGCTCGATGGCGGTGCGCACGCCGCAGGTGGAGAGCGCCGGCTGGCGAGCGGGGGCGGCGGCTACGTTTCCTACGTGCTCTACAGCGATGCGGGGCGCCGTATGCCCTGGCTCCCCGGTCAGCCCGTCGCGGCGACCGCTAGGGGCGGGCGTCTCGAGATGGCTGCCTATGGCCGGGTCGATCCTTCGGCAACGCGGGGGGCCGATGGCGAGTATGCCGACATCGTGGCCATCACCGTCGAATTCTAGGCCGCCCGCGCCATCCACAGGGCAACCCCGGCCGGGATTGCACGCCCGGCGTACGCACCCCATATCCCGCGCATGAACCAGCTCTTCCCCCTGCTTCCCTTGCGCGACATCGTGGTTTTTCCGGGCCAGGTCGTCTCGCTGTTCGTCGGCCGCACCAAGTCGGTCGCTGCGCTCGAGGCGGCGATGGAGGGTGACAAGGACATCTTCCTGCTCGCCCAGCTCGATCCGGGCACCGACGATCCGACCGACGACGACCTTTACGACATCGGCGTGGTCGCGCAGGTGCTCCAGCTCCTCAAGATGCCCGACGGCACCGTGCGCGTGCTCGTCGAAGGCGGGGAACGCGCCGGCCTCGTCGCCATGCGGCCCGAGAATGGGCCAAACGGTGCGCTGGTCGTCGCAGAAGTCGAAGTGAAGCAGCCCGAAACCGCGGCCGGCAGCGAAGTCGTGGCGACGATGCGCCAGGTTGTCGAGCAGTTCGGCGAGTACGCCAAGCTCAACAAGAAGCTGGGCGACAACGCGGTGCAGGACCTCGCGGAAATCGACGACGCGGGCGAGCTCGCCGACACGATCGCCGCCGCGTTGCAGGGCAAGGTGGCCGACAAGCAGGCACTCCTCGCCGAGCGCAGCCCATTGAAGCGGCTCGAGATGGTTATGGCGATCATGGAGGGCGAGCTGTCGGTCCTCCAGGTCGAGCGCAAGATCCGCGGCCGCGTGAAGCGGCAGATGGAGAAGACCCAGCGCGAGTACTACCTCAACGAACAGCTCAAGGCGATCCAGAGCGAGCTGGGCGGCGGTGACGGCGAGGACGGCGACGAGATCGCCGAGCTGACCGAGAAGATCGCCAAGCTCAAGCTCAGCAAGGAAGCCCGCGCGAAGGCGGAAAGCGAGCTCAAGAAGCTCAAGACCATGCAGCCGATGAGCGCCGAGGCGACGGTCATCCGCAACTACCTCGACGTGCTGCTGGGCCTGCCGTGGGGCAAGAAGAGCCGTCTGAAGAAGGATATCGCCAAGGCGCAGGAGATCCTCGACGAGGATCACTACGCGCTCGAGAAGGTCAAGGACCGGATCGTCGAATACCTCGCGGTCCAGGCGCGGACCAACAAGCTCAAGGGGCCGATCCTGTGCCTCGTCGGCCCGCCGGGCGTCGGCAAGACCAGCCTCGGCAAGTCGATCGCCAAGGCGACGGGCCGCGAATTCGTGCGCCAGTCGCTGGGCGGCGTGCGCGACGAGGCCGAGATCCGCGGCCACCGCAGGACCTACATCGGCTCGCTGCCGGGCAAGATCGTCTCCAACTTGCGCAAAGCGGGGACCAGCAACCCGCTGTTCCTGCTCGACGAGATCGACAAGCTCGGCCAGGATTTCCGCGGCGATCCCGCCTCGGCGTTGCTCGAGGTGCTCGACCCGGAACAGAACAGCAAGTTCCAGGACCACTACCTCGAGCTCGATCTCGATCTCAGCGACATCATGTTCGTGACCACGGCGAACAGCCTCAACCTGCCGCAGCCGCTGCTCGACCGCATGGAGATCATCCGGCTCGAGGGCTATACCGAGGACGAGAAGGTCGAGATCGCCGAGCGGCACCTGATCCCCAAGCAGATCGAGGCGCACGGGCTCAAAAAGGGCGAGTTCACGCTGACGACCGATGGCCTGCGCGACCTGATCCGCTACTATACCCGCGAAGCGGGCGTCCGCACGCTCGAGCGCGAGATCGCGCGGCTGGCGCGCAAGTCCCTCCGCAAGATCCTCGAGAAGGAGGTCGAGAGCGTGACGATCACGCCCGACAACCTCGGCGACTTCGCCGGCGTGCGGAAGTTCAAGCACGGGATGGGCGAGGAAGAGGCGCAGGTCGGCGCGGTCACCGGGCTCGCCTGGACTGAAGTCGGCGGCGAGCTGCTGACGATCGAGAGCGTGACGACGCCGGGCAAGGGCGAGATCAAGACCACCGGCAAGCTGGGCGAGGTGATGAACGAGAGCGTCGCCGCCGCGTTCAGCTTCGTGAAGGCGCGCGCCCCGGCCTACGGCATCCGTCCCAGCCTGTTCCACCGGCGCAACATCCACATCCACCTGCCCGAGGGCGCGGTGCCCAAGGACGGGCCGAGCGCGGGCGTGGGCATGGTCACCTCGATCGTTTCGACGCTGACGGGTATCGCGGTGCGGCCCGACGTGGCGATGACGGGCGAGGTCACGCTGCGCGGCCGGGTGCTCGCGATCGGAGGCCTGAAGGAAAAGCTGCTCGCTGCGCTGCGCGGCGGGATCAAGACGGTCCTCATCCCCGAAGAGAACGTGAAGGACCTCGTGGAGATTCCCCAGAACATAAGGGACGGGCTCGAAATCGTGCCGGTCGGTCATGTCGACGAGGTGCTCGAGCGCGCCCTCGTCGCACCGCTCGAATCGATCGAATGGAGCGAGGCGGACGACCTGGCGAGCCAGCCCGGCCCGGCCACCCCGGGCGAAGGCGCGACAGCGCACTGAGCGTGCCTTCGCCGCGGCGTCGGCGGCAGAATCCCCGCGTTTTGGACCACGATGGGACAAGTCGTGCGGTGTGGCGCGCGAACCGACCGGATTAGTCTTTGACTTGCAGCCCAAAAGCCATTCAATTCGGGCCTTTCATCATCGAGGCGATTCTGCGGAGTCGTCTGCGGTCGCGCGCAACAGCAAGGGGGAAGGAATGAACAAGAACGATCTCATCGGATCGGTCGCCGAAACCGCGGGGCTCTCCAAGAGCGATGCGGCCAGTGCTGTCGAAGGTGTGTTTGATGCGATCACCGCAGCGCTCAAGAAGGGCGACGAAGTGCGGCTGGTCGGTTTCGGGACCTTTACCGTTGCCCGCCGCAAGGCCTCGACCGGCCGCAATCCGCGTACGGGCGAGCCGATGAAGATCAAGGCGTCGAATCAGCCCAAGTTCAAGGCCGGCAAGGTTCTGAAGGACTCGGTGAACTGATCGCCAGGCGGCGCCGCTACCGGATCGCCGCCCTCGTTTCTCTGCCAGTCAGTCGATCCGGATCAGCGCGGTCGGTGCGGCTTTCGTCCGCACGTTGACCGGCCACGACAGCGCCCTTCCGGCTGCGACCGGGCGGGCGCCTTCGTCCGTGTTGTTGGCGAGGATTTCGCCATCGGTGGTGATGGTAAAGGTTCCTTCGGTCCGCGGGATCGCGGGGCCGGTCTCGTTGCCATCGCCCGCAGGCAGGGGCATTCCGCCCATTCCGGCGATCAGGCTCTGGAAGGGATTGCCACTCGCTTGCGGGGCGAAGCCGGGTGCATCCACGCGGATTGTCCCGTCCACCCGCCGGGTGACCGCCACAAAGCTGTTCACCATCGGGAAGCCTTCGATCGTCGGAAACAGGAAGTCGTGCTCGATCTTGCCGGTCAGCGCGAAACGCACGTCGAACCGGCCGTCCCCCTTGCTGGTCACCTCCTTCCAGCCAGCCTGGCGCCGCAACCTTGCGGCCAGTTCCTCCGCTGCCGCGGGATCCGCCGGATCGAGGCCGCCCAGCATCGCGCGCGCCGCGTCGGCTTCCCGCTTCTTCCTCTCCGCGCGTTCGGCCTGCGATTCGTCCCACGTCCGGCGTTGCGCGGCGAGCTCGTCTCCGGTGCAGTCGCGCTCTTCGAAAGAGTCGTCGTCGAAGCAGGGTTCAGGCTCGAACGTCTCGTCCGCCTGCATCCCGCTCCCCATCTGCGCGAGCTTGCTCAGCGCCATCAGGTAGATTTCGCCGTCATAGGTATAGGTGAAGGTGCCGTCGCGGCGGAGATCGAGCGTCGCGGAAAACTGGCCGGGCCACAGCAGGCACCCGCTCAGCAATGCGGCCACGGCGGCGACGAGTGCGCCCTCGGCCAGTCGGCGCATCGGCGATTTCCGTTTCATCTTTCCCCCCATTTCTGTCTGCTTCAGCCGGATCGCGCGGCAATTGCATACAGTGCGATCGCTGCGGCGTTCGATACGTTCAGGCTCTCGATCGCGTTCGAGATCGGCAGCTTGGCCAGCGCGTCGCAATGGGCGGCAATGTTGTGCCGCATTCCTTCGCCCTCGGCGCCCAGGACCAGCGCGACACGGCCGGCGGGCATCGCTTCGGCCAGCGTCGCCTCCGCTTCGCCGGCGAGGCCGATCCGCCAGTATCCCGCCTCGGCGAGGTCATCGAGCGCGCGCGCCAGGTTCACGACGCGCACCCACGGGACGATCTCGAGTGCGCCGCTCGCCGACTTGGCGAGCGTGCCCGATTCGGGGGGGGCATGGCGATCCTGAGTGACGACCGCCGCCGCGCCGAAGGCCGCCGCTGAGCGCAGGATTGCGCCCACGTTGTGCGGGTCGGTCACCTGGTCGAGAACGAGGACCGGCGCATCGCTGTCTCCGATCACGTCCTCGAGGAAGACGTCGTCGAGCGGTGCGCACTCCAGCACCAGACCCTGGTGCGGGGCGTCGCGCGCGACGAGGCGGGCGAGATCGGCACCATCGGCCCATTCGACCGGGAAATCAGGCGGCAGTTCGCCGTCGAGCGAGGCGACGCCCTCGCGGGTGGCCCACAGCTTGCGGTGGCTGCGGTCGGGATTCTTGAGCGCCGCCTCGACCGCGTGGCGGCCCCACAGGCGCACCTGCCCGCTGCTTGCGCGGCCCGAGCCGCGTCCGCCCTGCATCCGTCCCGCGCGTCCGCGCATCGCGCGTTTTCGTTCGCCTTTCGCCATGCTGCGGCCCTGCCAGCAGGGCCATTGACAGGCAAGCGCCACTTCGCCATTGCGCGCCTTCCTCGGCCGGCCGGCCCCTCGCGGGGCTCATCTGTAACGGAAGCGGCAGGCCCTGTGTGGACAGGTGGCCGAGTGGTTAAAGGCAGCAGACTGTAAATCTGCCCGCGCAAGCGTACGCTGGTTCGAATCCAGCCCTGTCCACCACCCAACTCCCGAGAATGGTCACCTCCCTTTGCGAACTGGGCAGTTGCGAACTGGGCGGCCCTTGGCACCGAGCGTACGGGAAGATCATCTACCGCTATTACGGCGGCTGCGGCGCGGTAGCGAACTGGTCACTGGAAGCGCCCGCCGCTGACCACGGGGTCTGCGCCCGGCAACGCACCCGTCCCGCCTGCCGGAGGACAGGAAAGCCATTTATCGGGCGGCAGCCGGACGGAGGCGAAGCGCACGCGCACGACCACAGAAATCCGCTTCGCCGCGCATTTTGCTAACTTTCGAAAATTGTGCCGCCGCGTACCGAGCCGTACAAGCGCCGCGTTCCGTGGACGGGACGACCCCAAACAGTGGCCCCGCCTTCCATCGAGTGAGGCGGGGCCTTTTACATGCGGATCGCCACAGAAGCGGCACGAGCGCCGGGCGGCGGTGCAGGGGTTGCAAGCGGTTTTCACCCGGCTAGGCTTGCGCCTCGTCCCGGACCCTGGAGATTGCGATGATCGCCCGCTTGCTGGCCGCCGTGCCCCTTCTTGTTGCTGCGCCGGCCCTGGCGCACGAGCCAGCGATGCCGGACACGCCCATCGAAGCAGGCAGGTTGGCGGAATCGGTGCGCACGCTCGCCTCCGACCAGTTCGAGGGGCGCGCGCCGGGGACGGCCGGCGAGGAACGGACGGTCGGCTATCTGATCGGCCGCCTCCAGGCGCTGGGGCTGGACCCTGGCGGCAGGGACGGGTCCTGGACCCAGGTCGTGCCGCTTCTGCACACCCGGCTCGGCGCGCCGCGGGCCCTCGCGTTCAGGCACGGGGAAAAGATCCGTCCGCTGGCCTTTCCGGACGACGTCTATCTTTCGACGCTGCAACCCTCCGACGCGGTCGAGATCGCAGAGGCGCCGCTGGTCTTCGTCGGCTACGGGGTCAACGCGCCCGAGCGC
Source organism: Tsuneonella litorea (assembly GCF_025154015.1). Taxonomy (GTDB): domain Bacteria; phylum Pseudomonadota; class Alphaproteobacteria; order Sphingomonadales; family Sphingomonadaceae; genus Tsuneonella; species Tsuneonella litorea. The sequence goes on along the minus strand of NZ_JAOAMV010000006.1, from coordinate 62,960 downwards.
GGCTGGGATGACTTCAAGGGCATCGACCTCAAAGGCAAGGTAGCCGTATTCCTGGTCAACGATCCCGATTTCCACGCGGCCAAGGGCGAGCCTGTCGCCGGGACATTTGGCGGGCGCACGATGACCTACTACGGCCGCTGGACCTACAAGTTCGAGGAGGCCGCGCGGCGCGGCGCGGTCGGCGCGCTGATCGTGCACGAGACGGCCGCCGCCGGTTACGGATGGAACGTGATCAGGAGTCCCGGCGGCGAAAACTACGATGTCGTGCGCGATCCCGGCAAAGTGACCAGCCTCGCCCTGCAGGGGTGGATCAGCGGCGAAACCGCCCGGGCGCTGTTTTCCGATGCCGGGTACGATCTTGCGAAGTTGAGCGCGGCCGCACGGCGCAAGGACTTCAGGCCGGTCGACCTGAAGACGACCTTTTCCGCCTCGTTCCCGGTGAAGCAGGAAGTGGTCCGGAGCCAGAACGTGCTGGCGCGGATCCCCGGCGCGGCGCGTCCGGACGAGGTCGTGATGTACGGCGCCCACTGGGACGCCTACGGCGCTGGCGAACCTGACGCGCAGGGGCGGATTTACCGTGCCGGTGCGAACGACGACGCGCTGGGCGTGGCCGCGCTGCTCGAGATCGCGCGGTCGTTCCGGGCGGCGCCCGCGCCCGAGCGGAGCGTCGTCTTTGCGTTCTGGACCGCCGAGGAACGCGGCTTGCTGGGTTCCGAGTACTACGCGGCCAACCCGGTCTACCCGCTCGACACGACGGTCGCCAACTTCGCGATCGACATCCTGCAGACCGCCGGTCGCGCGCGGGACGTCATCCTCGTCGGCAAGGGGCAGACCACGCTAGAGGACGACCTTGCGCGCTTTGCCGACGCGCAGGGACGCACGGTGAGCGAGGAAAGCCTGCCAGAGCGCGGGCTGTTCTATCGCGCGGACCACTTCAGCCTCGCCAAGCGCGGGGTGCCGGTGCTCCTGCTGATGGGAATTGCCGGCGCGTCCGATCTTGTCGAAGGCGGCACCGCCGCTGGGCAGGCATGGGTCGATGCCTACACCGGCACCTGCTATCATGCCGCCTGCGACGCGTGGAGCGAGGAATGGAACCTGGCCGGCGCGGTGCAGGACATCGCGCTGTTCCGCGACATCGGCGCCGAACTGGCCAACTCGGATCGCTGGCCGGGCTGGAAGGCTGGGTCCGAGTTCAAGTCCATCCGCGACGCGAGCGAGGCTGCGCGGTCGAAGCCCTGACCCTCGCCGGCTTCCGCCGCACCCCCGGGCAAGCAGGGCGTCGTGCCACCGTCTCTTGTCGGCCGGCGCGCGCGCGCCTAATCGGCGGCCATGCCCCGTCCCGTCATTTCGGCCACCGGCCTGTTCACACCTGCGCAGACCATCACGAACGAGGAACTCGTCGAGAGTTTCAATGCCTACGTCGCGCGGCACAATGCTGACAACGCGGAAGCGATCGCCGCCGGAGAGGTCGCCGCGCTGGAACCCAGTTCGGTGGAATTCATCGAAAAGGCGAGCGGGATCAAGGCGCGCCATGTCGTCGACAAGGCGAACGTGCTCGATCCGGCGACGATGTGCCCGCGAATACCCGAGCGCGGGAACGAGGAGCTGTCGATCATGGCGGAGATCGGTGTCGCGGCCGCGCGCGAGGCGCTCGAACGGGCAGGGCGCGAGGCGGAAGACGTCGATGCAGTCCTGTGCGCGGCGTCGAACATGCAGCGCGCCTATCCCGCGATGGCAATCGAAATCCAGCATGCGCTCGGCGTCGAGGGTTTTGGGTTCGACATGAACGTGGCGTGCTCGTCGGCGACCTTCGGCATCCAGACGGCCGCAGATTACATCCGGGCAGGCAACGCGCGCAGCGTGCTTGTCGTCAGCCCGGAGATCACCAGCGGCCACCTCAACTGGCGCGACCGGGACAGTCATTTCATTTTCGGCGACGTGGCGACCGCGGTGCTGGTCGAGGACGCCGAGATCGCTCCGGTCGATCACTGGGACATCCTCGGCACGAAGCTGAAGACCGTCTTCTCGAACAACATCCGCAACAACTTCGGCTTTCTCAACCGCACCGCGCCCGAAACCCGCGACGGACCAGACAAGCTGTTCGTCCAGGAAGGGCGCAAGGTGTTCAAGGAAGTGGTCCCGATGGTTGCCGCGATGATCTGCGAGGAGGCCGAGCGGCTCGGCATCGAACCCGCGTCCCTGCGCCGGCTCTGGCTCCACCAGGCCAACGCGGGCATGAACCGGCTGATCGCGCAGAAGGTGCTCGGGCACGAAGCGACCGCCGACGAAAGCCCGACCGTGCTCGACACCTATGCCAATACCTCCAGCGCGGGGTCGATCATCGCCTTCCACAAGCATTCGGCCGATCTGGCCTATGGCGACATCGGGCTCATCTGTTCGTTCGGGGCGGGGTATTCGGCTGGAACCGTATTCGTGCGCAAGGCGACATGAGCCGGTTTCGCTTGTGACTGGCGAGCCCAGCACCTAAGCCTTCGGCCCATGGCCGGAGAAATACTCGACAACAGGGGCCGGGGGGACGCGCATTGGCGGTTGCCGCCGGTCCATCCCGAAGGTCGCAAGTTTGCCCTGATCGCCGCCGCCGCCAGTCTGGTGACCGCGCTTCTGGCGTGGGAAACGCTGGCCTGGCCGCTCGCATTCCTGACGATCGGCATCCTCGCCTTCTTTCGCGATCCCGAGCGCGTGGTGCCGCAGGGGGACGACCTGATCGTCTCGCCCGCCGACGGCCTCGTCTCGCTGATCGCGGAGGTCGAGCCGCCCAAGGAGCTGACCATCGACGACGGGAGCGGCACCCGCGGCCTGTCGTCGGGGCCGGTGACCCGCATCTCGATCTTCATGTCGGCGTTCGACGTGCACATTAACCGGGCGCCGATCGGCGGAACGGTGAAGCGGCTGGTCTACATCCCCGGCAAGTTCATGAACGCCGATCTCGACAAGGCGAGCGAGGACAACGAGCGCCAGCATCTGCTGATCGAGCGTCCCGATGGCCTACTGATCGGCTTCACCCAGATCGCCGGCCTCGTAGCGCGGCGGATCGTGCCGTTCGTGAAGCCCGGCGACCTCGTGGCGAGCGGCCAGCGAATCGGCCTGATCCGCTTCGGCAGCCGCGTCGACGTCTACTTGCCGGCAGGGACGGCCGCCCGGGTCGTGCTGGGGCAGACCGTCGTCGCAGGTGAAACCGTGCTCGCCGAAGCCGGCACGCAGCAACTCATCGAAGGGGTCAGCCAGTAATGCCCGACGAGCCGCGCATCGGGCCCAAGGCGGCCGAGGACGAGACGCCGCTTCGCCCGCAGGGACGAAGCCAGGGCCTGCCGATGCGGGCGGTGCTGCCCAATGCGATCACTGCCGCGGCGCTGTGTTCGGGTCTCACCGGGATACGCTTCGCGATCGACGGGATGTGGCGCGAGGCGGTGATCGCGATCATCCTTGCAGGCGTGCTCGACGGGATCGACGGGCGTGCCGCACGCCTGCTCAAGGCGCAGTCGCGCTTTGGGGCCGAGCTCGACAGCCTGGCCGATTCGCTCAGCTTTGGTACGGCCCCGGCGCTGATCCTGTTTCTCTGGTCGCTCGGCGACCTGTCCCGGATCGGATGGTTCGCCGCGCTCGCCTTCGCGATTTCCGGCGCCCTTCGCCTCGCGCGGTTCAATGCCCAGATCGACGTGAAGGACCAGCCGCACAAGTCGGCCGGTTTCCTGACCGGCGTGCCGGCCCCGGTGGGGGCGGGCCTGGCATTCCTCCCGGTCTACCTGTGGATGGCTACCGGCGATGAAACCTTCCGCGATCCGCTGGTGGTGGCGCCGTGGACCGCGTTCGTGGCATTCCTGATGATCTCGAACCTGGCGACGCTGAGCTGGGGGCGGATGCGTCCGCGGCGTGACGTGCGGCTGGGCGTGATTGCAGTGGTCGGAATGGTCTTTGCGGCGCTGCTGCTCGAACCGTGGTGGACGCTGGCGGTGATCTGCCTGGTGTACCTGGCGACGATGCCGTGGTCGATCCTGCGCTATGCGAAGATCAGGCGGCAACGCGCCGCGGGGCCGGTGCCCGCGCCGTTCGACGCTGCGACGAGCGAACTGCATTAACTGGCGCGGGGCGCAGGGCAGGCATCCGCGCGCCTGGCGCGCCGTCGACAGTCATCGTGACCGTGCGCATCGCATCGCACCGTGACAGCTCTGCGCGAACCCGCCGAACGGCGGCTCGGCCCCGCACGACTGCGTCGGCAAGGGTGAGCGCGCTCGCCACGGCGACGGTTGCGAACAGCAGGGTGAGCAGGATGGCAGTCATCAGTCGGAACCCTCGAAGCGGCACAGGCGTGTTGACAGCCTGTGGACAACTGGTGGAAACCACCAAGCCGCGAGACGTTCCCGCGACGGGTTGTTTGTTCCCTATTTGTTCCTCCTAGTCAAGCGAATTCGCGACGGGATTCGCATTCCTCGCGACGAATTGAGGGTGGATTTCTCGCCCCGCGGACGCTAAGGGCGCCGCCGTTCGTTCCGAATCCTGCCGTTCCGGCGGGCCGACAGGACGGGCAAATCCACATGGAGAGCGCCACATACCGGTGCCGGCTGCGGGATCTCCGCACGGTTCCAGTTCTCCAGAGGCTCAACCGGAAAGGAATTACCTATGGCGGCCCCGACCGTCACCATGCAGCAATTGATCGAGGCCGGCGCACACTTCGGCCACCAGACCCACCGCTGGAACCCGCGGATGAAGCCGTACATCTTCGGCGCCCGCAATGGGGTTCACATCATCGATCTGTCGCAGACCGTGCCGCTGATGGCGCGTGCGCTCGACTTCATCCAGGACACCGTGCGTTCGGGCGGCAAGGTGCTGTTCGTCGGCACCAAGCGCCAGGCGCAGGAGCCGATCGCCGAGGCCGCGCGCCGGTCCGGCCAGCACTTCGTCAACCACCGCTGGCTCGGCGGGATGCTGACCAACTGGAAGACCATCTCGGGCTCGATCCGCCGGCTCAAGAGCCTCGAGGAACAGCTCTCGGGCGACACCTCGGGCCTGACCAAGAAGGAAATCCTCCAGCTCACCCGCGAGCGCGACAAGCTCGAACTGTCGCTCGGCGGCATCCGTGACATGGGCGGCATTCCCGACGTGATGTTCGTGATCGACGCGAACAAGGAAGACCTCGCGATCAAGGAAGCCGGCGTGCTCGGCATCCCGGTCGTCGCGGTGCTCGATTCGAACGTCGATCCGACCGGCATCGCCTTCCCGATCCCGGGCAACGACGACGCCGCGCGCGCCGTCCGCCTCTACTGCGACGCGGTCGCCGAAGCGGCCTCGACCGGCAAGGGCAAGGCCACGATCGATTCGGGCGAAGACGTCGGCGCGATGGCCGAGCCGCCGGCCGAAGCCGCGGCCGCCGAAGCCGCCACCGAAGCCTGATCGGCTTCCCGAGTACCTGATACCAGGCGCCGGGCCTTACCACCCGGCGCCGCACCGCTTTCAAGAAGGAATTGTACCATGGCTGCTTTCACCGCCGCCGACGTGAAGAACCTGCGCGAGAAGACCGGCGCGGGCATGATGGACGCCAAGAAGGCCCTCGAGGCTTCGAACGGCGACATCGAGGCCGCGGTCGACGCGCTGCGCGCCAAGGGTCTGGCCACCGCCGCCAAGAAGTCCAGCCGCACCGCGGCCGAGGGCCTCGTTGGCGTGGCCGTCGAAGGCACCCGCGGCGTCGCGGTCGAGGTGAACTCGGAAACCGACTTCGTCGCCAAGAACGACAAGTTCCAGGACTTCGTCCGCAAGGTGACCGAAGTCGCGCTGGCGCAGGGTTCGGACGACGTCGAGGCGCTAAAGGGCGCGGCCTATCCCGACGGGGGCACCGTTGCCGACAAGCTCACCGACAACGTCGCCACGATCGGCGAGAACCAGCAGATCCGCCGCCTCAAGCACGTCTCGGTCTCGGACGGCGTCGTGGTCCCCTACATGCACAACGCCGCCGCGCCGAACCTCGGCAAGATCGGCGTGCTCGTCGCGCTCGAATCGACCGCCGACAAGGGCGCGCTCGAGGCGCTGGGCAAGCAGCTCGCGATGCACATCGCCGCCGCGTTCCCGCAGGCGCTCGACGCCGACGGTCTCGACGCCGAAGTGATCGAGCGCGAGCGCAAGGTCGCCGCCGAGAAGGCCGCCGAAAGCGGCAAGCCGGCGGAAGTCCAGGCCAAGATGGTCGACGGTGCGATCGCCAAGTTCGCCAAGGAGAACGCGCTGCTCAGCCAGGTGTTCGTGATGGACAACAAGACCCCCATCAGCGAAGTCGTGGCGAAGGCCGGCAAGGAAGCCGGCGCGCCGATCACGCTGAAGGACTACGTCCGCTTCCAGCTCGGCGAAGGGATCGAGAAGGAAGAAACCGACTTCGCCGCCGAGGTGGCCGCAGCGGTCAAGGGCTGAACCCCCTTTCCCCGCCTGAACCGATAACGGCCGCCGGAGCGATCCGGCGGCCGTTTTCGCATCTCCGGTCAGAAGCGGTTTGACCGGTGGATCTCGCGCGAGCCGGCCGGCAGGTCGAACACCAGGCCGTCGTCGCCGACGATGATCGGACCGTCGAATCGCTCGGACGCCTCGCCGAGGAACGCAGGGTAGAAGTACGCCCGGGGAAGCGGCGGGATGAGGTGCGTCAGGACGAGCTGGCGCACCCGAGCGCGCTGCGCGCTTTCGGCAGCTTTGGCGGGCGTCGCATGATACGTCAGGATGTCGCGCGTGATCTGCGCCGTGTGGACACGTCCGGCTTTCTCGAGCGCACGGGTCAGGCTGGCGACCATGCGGGGCTGGAGCGCCTCGTGGACGAGCAGGTCCGCGCCGCTTGCGACCCGCTCGAGGGAGGCGGATTGCGCGGTGTCGCCGCTGACGACGACCGAGCGTCCCCGGTGGTCGATCCGATAGCCGACGGCGGGCGCGACGGGACGATGATCGACGGCGAACGCGGTGACGCGCAGGCCCGCGCGCTCGAAGACGACCTGGGGGCGGGCGGGCAGGGCGAACGGCTGTGCCAGCAGTGTCCCGCCGGTCGCGGGGGCGATTCGATCGCCATGGTGCGCCACCCGGTATCCGTGATCGAGGGCATAGGCCCCGTTGAAACCGGCCGCGACCGTCTCGACTCCCGGTGGGCCGATCAGCGGCAGGGGCACGCGGTCGCGCTTGCCGGTCCAGTGCAGCAGGTTCAGCGGTCCGAGGCCATCGATGTGGTCGGAATGGAAATGGGTCAGGAAAACCGCGCTCACGCGGCCGGGATCGACGCCCATGCGGGCGAGGTTCCGCGCAGCCCCTTCGCCCGCATCGACGAGGATCACCTGGTCGCCTGCCAGGACCACGGTGCAGGCCCCCGCGCGATCCGTCCCCGGCATCGGCGATCCGGTCCCGCACAGGCCCACGGTGAGTCCCGTCGCGGCGGCCAGCGGCGCAGCGGCGATGCGCTCGCCGACCGCGCGATCGTACAGCCATTCGCCGATGTCCTTCTGGAGCAGGAAGACGGCCACCACCAGCACGAGCGCAGCCGCGGCCAGCGCGATCATCCAACGGCGCATCGGTGCTTCCCCCTTCCGACAGGCTTTCCCTTTGCGCCCCTGACGGTTGCTCGCTAAGGGAGCCTCCATTCCCGCCGACCGTAAGGATTTCGCCCTCCCGTGGCTACACCGAGATACAAACGCGTCCTGCTGAAGCTCTCGGGCGAAGTGCTCATGGGTGGCCAGCAGTTCGGCATCGATCCGTCGTTCGTCATGGAACTGGCCAAAGAGGTGAAGGCCGCAAAGGACACCGGGCTCGAGGTCTGCCTCGTCATCGGCGGCGGCAACATCTTTCGCGGCATGGCGGGCGCGGCACAGGGCATGGACCGCGCGCAGGCCGACTACATGGGGATGCTCGCCACGGTGATGAACGCGCTTGCGATGCAAAGCGCGCTCGAGCAGCTCGGCGTGGCGACGCGCGTGCAGTCGGCGATCGAGATGGACAAGGTCTGCGAGCCGGTGATCCGCCGCCGCGCCGAACGCCACCTCGAAAAGGGCCGGGTGGTGATCTTCGCGGCCGGCGTCGGCGCACCCTATTTCACGACCGACAGCGGCGCGGCGCTGCGCGCGGCCGAGATGAAGTGCGACGCACTGCTCAAGGGTACCAGCGTCGACGGGGTCTACGACAGCGACCCGAAGAAAAATCCGAGTGCAAAACGTTTCGATACAGTAACCTACGACAAGGTGCTGGCCGATAATCTCAAGGTGATGGACGCGTCCGCCGTCGCGCTGTGCCGCGACAACGGCATCCCGATCGTGGTCTTCTCGATCCGCGAACAGGGCAACCTGGCGAAGGTGCTGGAGGGGCAGGGCGTCCAGACGATAGTGCAGGGAAGCTAGATCATGGCAAAGTACGACAAGGCCGACATCGAGCGGCGGATGCAGGGCGCGGTGGACTCGCTGAAAAGCGATCTGCAGGGCCTGCGCACGGGCCGGGCCAACACCAGCCTGCTCGATCCCGTCGTGTGCGAGGTCTACGGCGCGATGATGCCGCTGAACCAGGTGGCGACCGTCTCGGCGCCCGAGCCGCGGATGCTCAGCGTGCAGGTGTGGGACAAGTCGAACCTGACTGCGGTCGAAAAGGGCATCGCGCACGCCAACCTCGGCCTCAACCCGATGATCGACGGCCAGACCATCCGCCTCCCGATCCCCGACCTGACCGAGGAACGACGCAAGGAACTTGCCAAGCTCGCCGGCAAGTATGCCGAGAACGCCAAGATCGCCATTCGCAACGTCCGCCGCGACGGGATGGAAGCGCTCAAGGAAGACGAGAAGAAGAAGGACATCTCCGAGGACGACCGCAAGCGCGGCGAGGACGAGGTCCAGAAGCTGACCGACAGGTACGTCGGCCTCGCCGACGAGGCGGCGGCGGCGAAGGAGAAGGAAATCCTTTCCCAGTGACCGGGCGGTTGACCGGAGTGGCCTGATGGCGAACGCTGACGCAGTGGCTCGTCACGTCGCGATCATCATGGACGGCAACGGGCGCTGGGCGAAGGCCCGGCACCTGCCGCGCGCGGTCGGCCACCAGCGCGGGGTCGAGGCGGTGCGCAAGCTGGTCCGCGGTCTCAAGGACACCAGCGTGGAGTGCCTGACGCTGTACGCTTTCAGCACCGAGAACTGGCGCCGGCCCCAGGACGAGGTCGGTGATCTCATGAACCTCATGCGCAAGTTCGTGAAATCGGACCTGCCCGAATTCATCGCCAATGATGTGAAGCTGCACATCCTGGGCGACTGGCGAGCCCTGGCCCCCGACATTGTCGAGATGCTCGAGGATGCCCTCGCAAAAACCGCGGGCGGTTCGCGCACGCTTGCGGTCGCGCTGAACTATGGCGCGCAAGGCGAGATCGCCCGTGCGGCGGCACGCGCCGCGGCGGAGGGCGAGATCACGCCCGAGGCCATCGAGCGGCATCTCGACACCGCGCCGCTACCCCCGCTTGACCTGCTCATCCGCACGAGCGGCGAGGTACGGCTGTCGAATTTCCTGCTATGGCAGTGCGCCTATGCGGAGATGATGTTCACCGAGGTGCTGTGGCCGGACTTCACGCCCGCGCACCTGCACGATGCGCTCGACGCGTTCGCGCGCAGGGAGAGACGCTATGGCGGACGCTGACGCCGCGCCGAAGCCCAGGCAGAGCGACCTGCCGGTCCGGCTGGCGTCGGCGGTGGTCATGCTGGCGCTGGCTATCGGCGCGCTGATCGCCGGGGGCACGGTGTTTGACACGTTCGTCGTCCTTGTCAGCCTTGTTGCGTTCGCCGAGTTCGTGCTGCTCGTGGTGGGAGCGACAGCGCACGTACCGTACCGGCTGGCGGCGATCATCGCGGGCGCACTCTACTTCGGCCTGGCCGCCGCGGTGCTTGCGGGTGCCGGAGATTTCCTGATCGTGCTGGTCGTGGGCACGGTCGTGTTCACCGATACCTTTGCCTACTTCGCCGGCCGCGCGATCGGCGGCCCGAAGATCGCGCCGTCGATCAGCCCCTCGAAGACCTGGGCCGGCCTCGTCGGCGGGATGGCGGGGGCGGCGCTGTGGGTCGTGCTGTGGGTCGTGGCGATCGATGGGGGCATCGCCGGTCCGCGGTTCGAACTGGGTCTTGCCCTCTCGCCCGGCAACCTCGGCGCGGCCGCGCTGCTGGGCGCTGGCCTGGCCGTGCTCGCACAGGCGGGTGATTTTTTCGAGAGCTGGCTCAAGCGCCGGGCGGGGGTGAAGGACAGCTCGAAGCTGATCCCGGGCCACGGCGGCGTGTTCGACCGGGTCGACGGGATGCTGCCGGTGGCGATCGCCGTCGGCGCGATCGCCGCGGCGATGGCAACCTGATGCGATCGATCTCGATCCTCGGGGCGACTGGCTCGGTGGGGGCATCGACCCTCGATCTCGTGCGCCGCGATCGCGGGGCGTGGCGGGTGGTCGCGCTGACCGCGAACGGCAACGCCGACGCGCTAGCGGCACTGGCACGCGAGTTTTCCGCCGAAATCGCCGTCGTTGCGGACGAGGCGCGGCTGCCCGCACTGCGCGAGGCGCTGGGGGGGACACAGATCGAGGCGGCCGGCGGACCGGCGGCGCTGATCGACGCGGCCGCGCGCGGTGCGGACGTGACGGTGGCGGCGATCGTCGGCTGCGCCGGCCTCGCCCCCACGATGGCGGCGATCGAGCAGGGCGGCAGCATCGCGCTCGCCAACAAGGAAGCCCTCGTTTCCGCCGGCGAGGTGATGACCGCCGCGGTGGTGAAGCACGGCGCGACCCTGCTGCCCGTCGACAGCGAGCACAACGCGATTTTCCAGTGCCTTGCGGGCAACCGGATCGAGGACGTCCGCCGGATCACCCTGACCGCTAGTGGCGGGCCGTTCCGGACCTGGTCGCGCGAGCGGATCGAAACCGCCACGCCCGGGCAGGCGGTTGCGCATCCCAACTGGGACATGGGCGCCAAGATCAGCGTCGATTCGGCGACGATGATGAACAAGGGGCTCGAATTCATCGAGGCGCATCATCTCTTTCCCGTCGGGCTCGAGAAGATCGCCATCGTCGTCCATCCGCAGAGCGTCATCCACTCGATGGTCGAATATCGCGATGGATCGACGCTGGCCCAGCTTGGCCCGAGCGACATGCGGGTACCCATCGCCTCGTGCCTTGCATGGCCGCGGCGGATGGAGACGCCGATGGCGCCGCTCGACCTCGTCGCGCTCGGCAGCCTGACCTTTGAGGCGCCCGATGAAACGCGCTTCCCTGCCACCCGGCTTGCGCGCGAGGCGGCGCAGGCGGGCGGCGCTGCCCCTGCCGTGCTGAACGCGGCGAACGAATCCGCCGTCGCGGCCTTTCTGGCTGGAAAGATCGCGTTCACACGGATTGCGCTAACGGTGGAGCGGGTGCTGTCTCGCGACCTGCCGCCGCCGCCCGCCTCGCTCGACGAAGTGCTGGCGGTCGATCGCGAGGCGCGGGCCCGCGCCGAAGAATTGCTGGAGCTTGCCTGAATTGATCGAATCGCCGCCCTTCTGGTTCTACCTCGTCGGTTTCGTGCTGCTGCTCGGTCCATTGGTGACTGTCCATGAATTTGGCCACTATCTGATGGGCCGGCTGTTCGGCGTCGGGGTAGAGGCGTTTTCGGTCGGCTTCGGCAAGGAACTCGCTGGCTTTACCGACCGGCGCGGTACGCGCTGGAAGCTCTCGGCGCTGCCGCTTGGTGGCTACTGCCAGTTCAAGGGCGACATGAACCCGGCGTCGATACCCAATGCCGACGCCATCGCTGCCATGCCCGCCGATGAGCGTGACGGCAGCTTTCACCATGCCGCGCTGTGGAAGCGCGCGCTGATCGTGGCGGCCGGGCCGATCACCAATCTCGTCGTGGCGGTCGCGATCTTTGCGGCGTTCTTCATGACGATCGGCAAGCCGGTCCAGGTCGATCCGGCCGAGACGAACGTGGTCCAGCGCTTCGCGGCCGGATCGGTTGCCGAAGCGGCCGGGATGCAGGTGGGCGACCGGATCGTGGCCATCGACGGGGCGCCGGTGACCGAGTTCCGCGACATCACCGAGCGCGTGCTGATGCACCCTGGCAAGGCGGTGGTCATCGCGGTCGAGCGCGAAGGCGAACGACTGCGCGTTCCGCTCACGATCGGCAGCGCGGTCGAGACCGACCGTTTCGGCAACGAGTCGCGCGTCGGTCGCCTGGGCGTGTGGTCGAGCCCGATCCGCTATGAACCGGTCGGGCTGCTCGAATCCATCGGACTGGGCTTCAAGGAGTGCGCCGACCTGGTGCGGATGATGGTCACCGGGATCGGCCAGATCGTCACCGGCGAGCGGTCGGTCAAGGAACTCGGCGGACCGATCAAGATCGCCAAGTTCTCGGGCGAGCAGCTCAGCCTCGGCCCGATAGCCTTCGTCGGCTTCGCTGCGCTGATCTCGCTTAACTTGGCGTTCATCAACCTCTTGCCAATTCCCGCCCTCGACGGCGGGCACCTGGCTTTCTACGCGGCCGAAGCGGTCCGTCGAAAGCCGGTCGGCCCGCGCGGTCAGGAATTGGCGTTCCGTGCCGGCGTGGCCGTAATCCTCGCGCTGATGCTGTTCGTCACGGTCAACGACCTGCTGTCATTGCCCGTCTTCGGGCGATAGCGGGCTCAGTCGAGGGATCGGGCGCGCCACGGGAGTTCGCAGGGCACAAGAGGCCTTCCACCGCTTGATCGGGGACCGGGTATCGGGCAAGGGCGGCCACTCGCTCGTCCGCCCGTGCCGCAGCAGGCGACACGGAGCATACCTGAGCACATGGATTGTTTTTTGGACGGGAGTCCCACGTCGATGAAGGCACGCGATACAGCCGGTAACAAGGGCCGGCCGGGGCCAGCGAAGCTGGGCCTGTCGCTTCTGTGCGGAACGATGCTTGCGGGCATGCCTGTGGCCGCGATGGCCCAGGATGCGCCTGCGCCAGCCGCCCCTGCGGCGAACGGCGCCGCGCCCCAGGCCGACGTGATCCGCACGATCGCCGTCGCCGGGGCCGAACGCCTAGAGCCGCAGACCATCGTGTCGTACATCCGCCTGCGGACCGGCCAGGTCTATACCCAGGCCGCGGCCGACCAGGCGCTCAAGGACCTCTACGCGACCGAACTGTTCGCCAGTGCCAGCATCGTCAACAACAACGGCGACGTCGTCATCACCGTGGTCGAGAACCCGGTGATCAACCGCATCGTGCTGGAAGGCAACAAGCGGATCAAGAACGACAAGATCCTGCCCGAGATCAAGCTCGCACCGCGGCAGATCTTCACCCGCTCGAAGGTTCGTGCCGACGTTGCCCGCATCGTCGAACTCTACAAGCGGCAGGGCCGCTTCGCCGCGACGGTCGAGCCGAAGATGGTCGAGCTGTCGCAGAACCGCGTCGACGTGGTGTTCGAGATCAACGAGGGACCCAAGTCCAAGGTTCGCCAGATCAACATCATCGGCAACGAGGCGTTTTCCGACGGCGAGCTGCGCGGCGAGATGCTGACCAAGCAGGCCCGCCTGTCGAGCTTCCTGTCGTCCCGCACCAGCTACGATCCCGATCGCCTGGCATTCGACCAGCAGAAGCTGCGCCAGTTCTACCTGACCCAGGGCTATGCCGATTTCCGGGTCGTGTCGGCGGTGGCGGAGCTTACCCCCGACAAGCGCGATTTCATCATCACCTACGTCGTCGAGGAAGGCCCGCGCTACAAGTTCGGCGACGTCGAGGTTCAGAGCGAGCTGCGCGATTTTTCGAGCGATGCGCTGACCCGCAACCTCCCGATGAAGCAGGGCGACTGGTACGACGCCAAGCTGGTCGAGGACACGTCGGAACAGTTCAAGGAACTGGCCGGCACGTTCGGGTATGCCTTCGCCGAGGTCGAGCCGCGCTTCCGCCGCGACAAGGACAGCCTGACGATGAACGTCTCGTTCGTCCTGCGCGAGGCCCCGCGGGTCTACGTCGAGCGGGTCGACGTGAACGGCAACACGCTGACGCAGGACAAGGTCATCCGGCGCGAGTTCCGCCTTGTCGAGGGCGATGCGTTCAACACGCTGCAGGTCAAGCGGTCGGAAAATCGCATCAAGTCGCTCGGGTTCTTCCAGGAGAACTTCGAGATCTCGCAGAAGGAAGGCACGACTCCCGACCGCATCGCGCTCGAGGCCAACGTCGAGGAGCAGGCGACCGGCCAGCTCCAGCTTTCCGCCGGCTTCTCGTCGATCGAAAGCTTCATCCTCGCTGCCTCGATCCAGCAGCGCAACTTCCGCGGCCGCGGCCAGACCGTGGGCGCGGGCGTGAACTATTCGCGCTATTCGAAGAGCGCGAACCTGAGCTTCTCGGAGCCCTACGTCTTTGATCGCAACATCTCGGCCGGGATCGACATCTACCGGCGCGACCTCAACAGCTTCAACTACCTCAACAGCAATCGCAACACGACCTTCCAGCAGACCACCACGGGCGGCCAGCTCCGGCTGGGCGTGCCGCTGACCGAGTACACCTCGCTGATCGGCAGCTACACGCTGAACTTCGACGAGGTCACGCTCGACAAGAACCAGTTCTTCTCGAACCGTCTCGACCCGCCGAACCTGACCTGCGATCCGCTGCTGGCCGGGCGTTACCTGTGCGAGGCGGTGGGCGACCGCACGAGCTCGATCCTCGGGCTGACCTTCGCCTACGATTCGCTCGACAGCCGGCTGCGTCCCACGCGCGGTCGTTCGGCCTCGATCACCGGCGAATTCGCGGGTCTCGGCGGTTCGGTGAAATACGCCCGCCTGCGCGGCAGGGCGGCCCAGTATTTCCCGCTCGGCAAGGGCTTCATCTTCTCGCTGCAGGCCGAAGGTGGCGTGATCGAGGCGCTCAGCGGCGGCAACGTCCAGCTGACCGATCGCTTCTTCCTCGGCGAACCGCAGATCCGCGGCTTCGACATCCGCGGCGTCGGCCCGCGCGTCCTGCGCCAGCCGATCGTCCCGGATCCCGACAGCGCGGACGCGACGAACCCCGATCCGCTTGTCATCACCGATCGCAACCGGGTGTCGGATGATGCGCTGGGCGGAAAGTTCTACTATCTCGGCCGCGCCGAGCTCGAGATTCCACTTGGCAGCGGGGTCAAGGAGCTGGGTCTGCGCCCCTCGATGTTCGTCGACGTCGGCGCGTTGTGGGGCGGCCGCAGGCCGGTGCTGTCGAACAGCCCGTTCCCCGGCGGAATCGACTTCCCACAGCGCGACGCGAACGGCGATCCGCTGTTTACCCAGACCGTCATAAACCCCGACGGCAGCACCACCACCACCCTGGTCACGTCCCCGACCGCGCCTGACGGTTCGGCCAACACGGCGCTGATCAGCAACGTTCCGCCCTTCCAGGAAGTCTATCTGGGCGACAGCCCCAGCCCGCGCGTTTCGGTGGGCATCGGGGTCAACTGGAATTCACCCTTCGGTCCGTTCAGGATCGATTTTGCCCAAGTCCTGTTGAAGCAGCCCGGTGATGACACCAAGCGCTTCACGTTCAACGTAGGAACCCAATTCTGATGACCAATTTCTCGAAGAGCCTGCTCGCAGCAAGCGTCGCCTTCGCCACCCTTTCGCCGATCGCCGCGGCGCCTGCCGCCGCGCAGGTCGTCAAGGGCATCGGCGTCGTCAGCCTTCCGGCGGTGGTCGCCAATTCCAACGCCTACAAGGTCGCGCAGCAGCAGCGTCCGGTCACCTACAAGCCGCAGATCGACCAGGCCGAAGCGCGCCGTGCCGCCATTTCGGCGCAGCTCCAGCCGCTGGTCGACAAGTTCAACAAGGACCGCCAGGCCAACCCGAACAACCCGGCGCTGCAGCAGCAGGCGGCGGCGATCCAGCAGATCCAGCAGTCGGGCCAGCAGGAACTCCAGCAGCTGATCCAGCCGGTCGCGCTGAGCGAGGCCTATGTGACCGAGCAGATCGAGGACAAGCTCGACGCCGCGGTGCAGGCCGCCGCCAAGAAGAAGAACGTGCAGCTGATCCTCGATCCGACGCAGGGCGCGGTGCTGTACGCCGACGCGGCCTACAACATGACGCAGGACGTGCTTAACGAGCTCAATGCGCTGCTGCCGACCGCACAGCTCGTCCCTCCGCAGGGCTGGGTGCCGCGCCAGGTGCGCGAGCAGCAGGCGGCGCAGGCCGCTGCCCAGGGCCAGACCCCGGCGACCAACCCGCCGGCCGCCGGCGGCCGCTGATCCGCAAGCAGGGGGCAGGGCCGATGAGCGAGGACACAGCAGGCAGCCCGGATACGGGTGCGTACGACATCCTCAAGGTGCTCAAGGCCCTGCCGCACCGCTATCCGCTTCTGCTGGTCGACCGCGTCAGGTCGATCGAGCTGGGGACCCGGATCCACGCGGTGAAGGCGGTTTCCTTCAACGAGCAGTTCTTCCAGGGCCATTTTCCCGGACGCCCGATCATGCCGGGCGTGCTCCAGATCGAGGCGCTCGCGCAGGCCGCGGGCGTTCTCGGGATCGAGAGCTTCGAGCTGGCGGGATCGGGCAAGCTCGTCATCTTCATGGCGATCGAGAACGCCAAGTTCCGCGCGCCGGTGGAGCCCGGCTGTCTGCTCGACCTCGAGGTCGAGTTCACCCGCAAGTCGAGCCGGGTGTGCAAGTTCAAAGGCCGTGCGAGCGTCGAGGGCAACACGACCTGCGAGGTCGAGTTCACCGCGATGATCGCCGATCCGCCGAAGGACTGATCGCCGCTTGCCAAATCGCGTCCCCGTCGCTAGGGGCGCGCCTTTCCCACCAACAGCTGGACCGGTCGGAACCGTTCCGAGGCTACGGAGACACGCGATGAAGACCGAAGGTCACCCCGACTACCACATGATCACCGTCAAGATGACCGACGGTACCGAGTTCCAGACCCGCTCGACCTGGGGCGCCGAGGGCGACGTGCTCGCGCTCGACATCGACCCGACGAGCCACCCCGCCTGGACCGGCGGCAAGCAGCAGGTGTCCGAAGGCGGCCGCGTGGCCAAGTTCAACCAGCGCTTCGGCGGGCTCACCCTCAAGAAGTAAGCCGGTCTGCGATTGTAGTTTTCGAAAGGGCGGTCCCGCGGGGCCGCCCTTTGTCGTTTCATCCCCAAGGCTTCTCGCGATACCACTTCGTGATCACGTATTTGACGCCCTGGCGGACCTTCATGCCGTGGTGGAGCGTGTTGGGATTCGGCTGCCCGTCGGCTCGACGGTTGTTCCAGGCCAGGAGCTTGCCCGGTTCGGGGTGGATGATCTTTTTCGGCACGCCGAAGCGGGTGCCGCCGCCCGCCTCGACCGCGTTGAGGTAGATCATGAAGGTCCAGGTCCGCTGGCCGGCAATCGCGCAGTAGCGAGCGTAGTCCGCGCCCCCCGGCTCGAAGTAGTCGGTGTGCGGCTTGAATTCCTGCCCCACGGCATACCGCTGGCCCTGCACCGGTTCGCCGTGGGCCGGGTCGATCCCGTTGAGGGCCATGAGCCGTGCCTCG
The DNA here is from genome assembly GCF_025154015.1 of Tsuneonella litorea. Classification (GTDB taxonomy): domain Bacteria; phylum Pseudomonadota; class Alphaproteobacteria; order Sphingomonadales; family Sphingomonadaceae; genus Tsuneonella; species Tsuneonella litorea. Next base: position 45,513 of record NZ_JAOAMV010000006.1, on the reverse strand, counting down.
AGCTCGCTGACCGAGGACTCTGCCGGGTCGAGGTCGCAGGTTTCGCTGGTGCGGAAATAGTGGTCGCCGTTGGGATCGGCGATGGTTGACGGGCGCCGGTTGGCGTCGATCAGGGCGATCAGGTCTTCGCACAAGGGTGGAGGGAGGAATCCGCGCAGCTGGAACAGCTCCAGCTTGGGGAACGGCGCGCGCCGCATTCCGGGCGTTTCCATCAGGACTTGGGCCGAAGATTCGCCGGGAGCGACCATCGGGCGATGGTAGGTCAAACATGCGCGCGAAACAATCTTGCGCACCCGGCAGGACAGCGCAGTTTTCGCTTCCCAAACCGGCGGCCTTGTGCAACAGGCCCTCGCCCGCGCGGTAACCGCCTTGACGGTTCCTTTCGCGGCTATCATGGCCCCCCATCACGGCATGCCGGGGGCGTGTGGCGATCGTAGCTCAGTTGGTTAGAGCGCCGGTTTGTGGTACCGGAGGTCGGGGGTTCGAGACCCCTCGATCGCCCCATTCTCCCCATGCGTTGTCAAGCGATTCCAGCGCGATAGCCGAGCGCCATTCGGGGACTTTCATGACCGCTTTCTGGACCCACGCGGATTTCGACGACCATGAACTGGTTCAGCTGGTTCGCGACGCGAGGTCGGGCCTCACCGCGATCATCGCGCTGCACTCGACCCACCTCGGGCCCGGCGCCGGCGGCACGCGTTTCTGGCACTATGCCGAGCCTGCCGACGCGATGCGCGATGCGCTCCGCCTGAGCCGGGGGATGAGCTACAAGAACGCCATGGCCGGCCTGCCGATGGGCGGGGGCAAGGCGGTCATCCTGGCCGACCGGAACCGGGCCAAGACGCCCGAGATGCTGGCCGCGTTCGGCGATGCGGTCGAGGCCCTTGGCGGCAAGTACGTGACCGCCGAGGACGTGGGCATAAGCGAAGCCGACATGGTCGCCGTTTCGCAGCGCACTGGCTATGTTTCGGGCTTGCCCGTCGGAGAGGGTCAGGCGGGCGGCGATCCCGGGCCTTTTACCGCGATGGGCATCTACCACGGGATCAAGGCAGCGGTCGCGCACAAGCTCGGCAAGAACAGCCTTGCCGGCGTCACGATCGCCCTGCAGGGCACCGGGAGCGTCGGCGGCGGCGTCGCGCGGCTGCTCGCCAAGGACGGCGCCCGGCTGGTGGTCGCCGATGTCGACGAGGCGCGCGCCGGGGCGCTCGCCAAGGAAGTCGGCGGTGAGGCGGTCGCTCCCGAGCAGATCATGTCCGTCGCCTGCGACGTGTTCAGCCCGAACGCGCTCGGCGCGATCCTCGACGAGGGGGGCATCGCCCGGCTCGACTGCGCGATCGTTGCTGGCGGCGCGAACAACCAGCTTGCCCGCGCCGAGCATGGCAAGCTGCTGGCCGAACGCGGAATCCTCTACGCCCCTGACTATGTGATCAATGCAGGCGGCATCATCTCCGTGACGCTGGAATATCTCGCCCGCACGAACGGCGAGCCGTGCGACATCAACGAGGTGCGCAAGCGCATCGCGCACATCCCGGACCGGTTGAACGCGATCTGGGAAGAGAGCGACCGCACCGGCGTTTCGTCGGACCAGGTCGCCGACCGCATGGCGCAGAAACTGATCGGGCGTTGATGCCGCGCCGGTGAATAGCCTCACCGGCCCCTTGCCGCACTCGCCGGGGGCTGCCAAAGCGGCGACGACGGTTATCCGATGCACGGCTTTGCCAATCCCACGCGCTTCCTGAGCATTGCTCGCCCGCTGACCCCCTGGCTTCTTGGCCTGGGTCTGGTGCTTGCGGGAGGGGCGCTGGCGTGGGGAATCCTCGCGGCCCCGGCAGAGCGCCTGCAGGGAGAAACCGTGCGCATCCTGTTCATTCACGTTCCGACAGCGTGGCTCGGCATGGCGGGGTGGACCGCCGTCGCGGGCGCCAGCGTGGCGGAACTGGTCTGGCGGCATCCGCTGGCCGCAATTGCCGGCCGCGCCGCGGCGCTTCCCGGCGCTGTGTTCACCGCGCTGTGCCTGGCCACCGGATCGCTCTGGGGCCGGCCGGCGTGGGGCACCTGGTGGGAATGGGATGGCCGCCTGACCAGCATGCTGGTCCTGCTGTTCCTCTATTTCGGCTACATGGCACTCGCCGGGGCTGCGGCGCGCGACGGGGCGCCTTCGCGGATACCGGCGATCTTCGGCATCGTCGGCGTGATCAACGTGCCGGTGATCCATTATTCGGTGCTCTGGTGGTCCTCGATCCACCAGCCGCCCAGCATCACGACGGGGGGATCGGCGATGGCCCCGGCGTTCCTGTGGCCGCTGCTGGTCGCGACGCTCGGCTTCTCGCTGCTGTTCGCCGCGGTCGTGCTGATGCGCATGAGGGCGCTGCTGGCCGAGGCCCAGCTGGAGGCGCGACTGCGCCGCAGGGCGCGCGAGGGCTGACGTGCGCGAGACGCTTGACCCTTGGCCGTTCGTGATTGCCGCCTATACGCTGGTGATCGGCGTGACGCTGGTTCTGGTCGGCTGGAGCTGGCTGGCGATGCGCCGGGCCGAACGGCGACGCGAGGAAACGCGCAAGTGAACGACAAGACCGCCAGGCGGCCCAAGGCCAAGCACCAGCGCCTCGCGCTGGTCGTCCTCGCGATCGTCGCCCTCGTCGCTGCGGCGGTGATCGCGACCTGGGCACTGCGCAACCAGGCAAGCTATTTCTATGTCCCCAGCCAGATCGTGAAGGACCCCCCGGCGCCCGGCCGGGCGGTGCGGCTGGGCGGCATGGTCGAGAAAGGGTCGATCGTGACCGAGAACGACGGGGTGACGATCAACTTCGTCGTCGGCGACGGCGATGCGCGGGTCCCCGTCCGCTATTCGGGGATCGTGCCCGACCTGTTCATAGAAGATTCGGGCGTCGTCGCCGAAGGGCGGATGCAGGCGAACGGCACCTTCCTTGCCGACAAGCTGCTCGCCAAGCACGACGAGAACTACGTGCCGCGCGAGCTTCAGGCGATGACCGCCGCGCAGAAGAAGGCCGCCGTGGCCGAAACCACCCAATGATCGCAGAACTCGGACTGGCGGCCCTGTGGATGGCCGCGGCGCTTGCCGCGCTGCAGCTTGCAGCCGGGTTCCTCGCGGCGCGGCAGGACGACGCCGAGATCGCGATCCTCGTGCGCCCGGCAGCGGTCGTGCAGGGGGTGCTGTGCGCCTTTGCATTCGCCATGCTGGTCTGGCTGTTCGCGCGGACCGACCTGTCGGTGAAGCTTGTCGCGATGAATTCCCACTCCGACAAGCCGCTCGTCTTCAAGCTCGCCGGGGCCTGGGGCAATCACGAGGGCTCGATGCTGCTGTGGGTGACGGTGATGAGCGCGGCGGGCGCGCTGATCGCGCTGGTCGAGCGGCGCCTGCCCGACCGCACCATGCAAGCGACGCTCGCCGCGCAGGGCTTCGTCGCGCTCGGTTTTTATGCCTTCCTGCTGTTCAGCTCGAACCCGTTCGAGCGGCTGCCGATCCCCGCGCTCGAGGGCAACGGCCTCAACCCACTGCTGCAGGACATCGGCCTCGCCTTCCATCCACCCACGCTCTACCTCGGCTACGTCGGGCTTTCCGTGGCATTCAGCTTCGCAGTCGGCGCGCTCTTGACGCGCCAGGTGACGCCCGACTTCGCCCGCGCCATGCGCCCGTGGGTGCTCGGCGCGTGGATATTCCTGACCGTCGGCATCACCGCGGGCTCGTACTGGGCCTATTACGAGCTGGGCTGGGGCGGCTGGTGGTTCTGGGACCCGGTCGAGAACGCCTCGCTCATGCCGTGGCTCGCGGCGACCGCGCTGCTCCATTCGGCGAGCGTGCTCGCCGCGCGCGACGCCCTGCGGGCGTGGACCATCATGCTGGGCGTCGTCGCTTTTTCCATGAGCATGGTCGGCACCTTTCTCGTGCGCTCGGGCATCCTGACCAGCGTCCATGCCTTCGCGGTCGATCCCGAACGGGGCACCTTTATCCTCGTCCTGCTGGCGATCTACATCGGCGGCGCGCTCGCGGTTTTCGGCTTGCGCGCGGGTTCGGTGGCCGAGGGCGGGAAGTTCGAGGCTGTGAGCCGCGAAGGCGCGCTGGTCATCAACAACGTGCTCCTGTCGGCCATTCTCGGCGTGGTGCTGCTCGGGACGCTCTATCCCCTGCTGACCGAGGCGATGGGCGTGCGGGTATCGGTCGGCCCGCCCTATTTCGACCCGGTCGGCGCGATCTTCGTGGTCCCGATGCTGCTGGTCATGCTGGTGGGCCCGCTGTTACGCTGGCGGCAGGACCGGCTTGCGCGGGTCCGGCGGAGTGCGATCATCGGGATGGTCGCCGTTCTTGCCGGTCTGTTGCTGGCAATCGCGCTGGGAGCCGGCGTGCTCCCCACCCTCGGCATCGCGCTGGGCGCCGGTTTGGCCGTCGCGAGCGTCCTGCCGCTGAAGGGTCGCCGGTTGCGCCGTGTTCCGCTGGCCACCCGGGGCATGGTGACCGCGCACCTGGGCATCGCCGTGGCCTTGCTCGGCATGGCCAGCGAGAGCGCCTTCAGCGAGGAACGGCTGGCGGCGATCAAGGTCGGTCAGCAGGCGTCGGTCGGTCCGTGGCAGGTCACCCTTGCGGCGGTCGACCCGGTCGCGGGGCCGAACTGGACCGCGCTCGAGGGGGTGATGCTCGCAAGCTATGACGGCGGCGCCCCGATCGAGCTGCATCCGCAGGCGCGCAGTTTCTGGTCGCCGCCGCAGGAGACCACCGAGAGCGCGCTCGCCACGCGCTGGAACGGCCAGCTCTACGCGGTGCTCGGCAAGGCGGCGGATGGCGAGCGGTGGCAGGTGCGCCTGTGGTGGAAGCCGTTCGTGACGCTGATCTGGTACGGCGGCCTGCTGGTCGCACTCGGCGGGCTGCTCGCCCTGCTCGGCCGCGTGCGGGACGACCTGCGGCGGCGTTACGTCACCCGCAAGGCCGCCGAGCGCAGGGAAGCAGCGGCATGAGGGGCTGGCGCTTCTTTCTGCCGCTCGGCATCTTCGCGCTCTTTCTCGGCATCGCCGGGTACCAGCTGACGCAGCCCAAGGACGATTTCGTCCATTCGACGATGATCGGCAGGCCCATGCCGGAGTTCGCGATGCGCCCTGCCAGTCCGGATCGGCCGGGCCTGTCGCTGGCTGACCTGAAGGACGGCACGCCCAAGCTGCTCAACATCTGGGCCAGCTGGTGCATTCCCTGCGCCGCCGAGGCGCCCCAGCTCGCCGCGCTCAAGGCGCAGGGTGCCCCGATCGTCGGGGTCGCAATCCGCGACCGGCCCGAGGACGTGGCGGCCTTCCTCGCCCGCTACGGCAACCCGTTCGACCGGATCGGCGCCGACGACCTGAGCGAGCTGCAGCTCGCTATCGGCAGCTCGGGGGTGCCCGAGACGTTCGTGATCGATGGCGACGGGATCATCCGCTATCAGCACATCGGGGATATCCGTGCGAGCGACGTGCCGATGCTGATGGAAAAGCTGCGGGAGGCAGGGCGATGAGGGCACTCGCCGGTCTGTTGCTTGTACTCGCCGCGCTGCCGCTTGCCGCGCAGGACGCTATGCCTCCCGCGCCCTACGCGTACCGCCAGCTCGAGGACCCGGCGCTCGAGGCGCGGGCGCAGGGCCTCATGGAAACGCTGCGCTGCCTCAAGTGCCAGAGCCAGTCGATCGCCGACAGCGACGCGCCGATGGCCGGCGACATGCGTCACCAGGTCCGCACCCGCATCGCCGCGGGCGAGGATCCCGAAGCGATCCGCGAATGGATGATGGAGCGTTACGGCGACTACGTCAGCTATGCCCCCGTCGTCAGTCGCACGACCTGGCCGCTGTTCGCCGGTCCGCTCGTCCTGCTCGGAATCGCCGCGCTGCTGATCTGGCGCCGTTTCCGGAGGAGCGCATGACCTTCGTACCGATCCTGCTGCTGGCCATCGCGGCCTTCGCCTTTGCCGCGATCGCGCTTCGCCTGCCGCGGCCGGCCTGGGCTTTGCTGGGTGCGACGCTGATGTTCGGACTTGCCGGCTATGCGCTGCAGGGATCGCCGGGCCAGGCCGGTGCGCCGAAGTCTGCGGCGAGCGATTTGGGAAGCGAAGGAGCCGAGCTGGTCGAGGCCCGCCGCGCGATCTACGGACCCGCGCCGCCGAGCCGCTACGTGACGGTTTCGGACGGGTTCGCCCGTCGCGGCCAGTTCGCCGATGCGGCGGGCATCCTGCGTGGTTCCCTCGCCAGGCAGCCCGACGATCCGGAAGCCTGGCTCGCGCTCGCCAACGCGCTCACCGAGCACGCCGAAGGCCAGCTTACGCCTGCCGCAGTCTATGCGTACGAACAGGCCGGGCGGGTCCAGCCGGACCAGCCGGGCCCCGGTTTCTTCCTTGGCGTGGCATTGATCCGCAGCGGGCGGTTGGTGCAGGCGCGCGCGCTGTGGGCCGAGATGCTCGAAAAGGCGCCCCCGGATGCGGCGTGGCGAGACGGTTTGAAGGAACGGCTGGACCGCCTCGACGTTCTCATCGCGCAAGCCGGCAACCAGTAGAGGGGCACATGCGCGCGATTGCGGGGGCCGAGCCGCGGTGCTAAGCGCCGCCCCCTTCATGGCATGGACAAAGCCTCGATGAGCCAGGCAACCCTCGGTGGCGCGGGCGGCGAGAAGACCGCCAGTGCCAAGGCGAAGCTTGCCGTCGGCGCGATCGGCATCGTCTTCGGCGACATCGGCACGAGTCCGATCTACGCCTTTCGCGAAACCTTCGTCGGCCACCATCCGCTGACGCTCGACACGCTGCACCTGATGGGCGTCGTCAGCCTGATCTTCTGGGCGATGACGATCGTCGTGTCGCTGCAATACGTCACCATCCTGATGCGCGCCGACAACAAGGGGCAGGGCGGCACGCTGGCGCTGGTCGCGCTGATTTCGCAGAAGATCGGCGGGACGAACCGCGGCTGGATCGCGGTCATGCTGGGGGTCTTTGCGACCTCGCTGTTCTACGGCGACAGCATGATCACGCCGGCGGTATCCGTGCTGTCGGCGGTCGAGGGCCTGACCACCGTCGAGAAGGGGCTTGCCCCGTTCGTCATACCCATCGCCTTGACGCTGCTCATCGCGCTGTTCCTGCTCCAGAAGCGCGGAACGGGGACGATCGGCCGCCTCTTCGCACCGATCATGGTCGTCTATTTCACCACCCTGGCCGTGCTCGGCATCATTCACATCGTCGACAATCCGGGCGTGCTGGCGGCGCTCAACCCGTGGTACGCGGTGCAGTTCTTCATGACCGACAAGCTGCTCGGATTTCTCGCGCTGGGATCGGTCGTGCTGGCGGTCACCGGGGCCGAGGCGCTCTATACCGACATGGGCCATTTCGGGCGCGGTCCCTTGCGGATGAGCTGGTTCGGCTTCGTGATGCCGTGCCTCCTGCTCAACTATTTCGGCCAGGCGGCGATGATCCTCAATCTCGAGGCCGCCGCCGCGGCGGAAGCGATCCAGAACCCGTTCTTCGTGATGGCGAGCGAAACCTTCCGCTTGCCGCTGGTGCTGCTCGCCACCTGCGCGACCTTCATCGCCAGCCAGGCAGTGATCTCTGGTGCGTTCTCGGTCACCCAGCAGGCCATCCAGCTCGGCTTCGTTCCCCGCCTGTCGATCCTGCACACCAGCGAGACCGAGCACGGGCAGATCTACATCCCGTTCGTGAACTGGGTGCTGATGATCGCGGTGATCCTGCTTGTGTTGACCTTCCGCAACTCGTCGAACCTGGCGAGCGCCTATGGCATCGCGGTGACCGGGGCGATGCTGATCGACACCTGCCTGATGGCGGTGCTGTTCGTTGCCGTCTGGCGCTGGAGGCTGTGGATGGCGCTGCCTGTGGCCGGCGTGTTCTTCCTCGTCGACGGGGCATTCTTCGGAGCGAACGTGCCCAAGGTTCCCGCGGGCGGCTGGTTCCCGCTGCTCGTCGGCGCGATCGCCTTTACCCTGCTCACGACCTGGGCGCGCGGACGCAAGCTCATGCGCGACCGGATGAGCGAGGTCGCCCTGCCGATCGCGATATTCGCCAAGAGCGCCCGCAACTCCGCGACCCGGGTGCCGGGGACCGCGATCTTCATGGCCTCGACCAGCGGCGGCGTGCCGAGCGCGCTGCTGCACAACATCAAGCACAACAAGGTGCTGCACGAACGGGTGGTCATCCTCACGGTCCAGATCGCCGACGTGCCCTATGTCGATGCCGAGGAGCGGTTCGAGATTCACGAAGTCGGCGACGGCCTGTTCCGCGTCGTGCTGCACTACGGCTTCATGGAGGAAACCGACGTGCCCGCCGCGCTCAAGGGCATGGGCGAGTGCGGCGGCATGTTCGACATGATGCAGACCAGCTTCTTCCTCAGCCGCCAGACGCTCATCGCCAGCAAGCGACCGGCGATGTCTGTCTGGCGCGAGAAGCTGTTCAGCTGGATGCTGCGCAATTCGGCGACCGCGATGGAGTTCTTCCGCCTGCCGACGAACCGCGTGGTCGAGCTCGGCAGCCAGGTCGAGCTGTAAGCCTCAGCCCGTCGGAGGCGGGGTCTTTTCCTCTTCCTGCAACCCCTCGCCCGCGAGCCCGTGGCGCATGAGCATGGGGATCTGCGCGAAAGTGAAGATGAACGACAGCGGCATGAACACCCACAGTTTAGCCCACAGCCAGTCACCGAAGTCGAGCTGGGCGCGCAGCACCTCGTTGAGAATCGCGAGAAAGACGAAGAAGAAACCCCAGTTGCGGCTGAGCTTGAGCCACCCTTCGCGGTCCAGCCCTTCGAAGGCGGCTTCGAGCAATATCTGAAGCAGCGCCTTGCCGCGCAGCCATCCGCCGATCAGCAGCACCGCGAACAGCGCATAGATCGCGGTCGGCTTGATCTGGATGAACCGCTCGTCGCGCAGCCAGATGGTGAGGGCGCCAAACCCGACGATCAGCGCGGTCGAGAGCATCAGCATCGGCGAGACGCGGCCCAGCTTCCACTTCGAGAAAATGAGTGCGGCGATCGCTGCGACGATAAACGCACCGGTGCTCTGGACGACTGCCAGGATTTCCGCCGCGGGCGATGTCTCCTCGGGCTTCGACCAGCGATAGACCAGAAAGAAAACGAGGATCGGCCCGTAGTCGATGGCGATGTTCAGCCACCCCGAGGGCTTCTTCTGCGGGGCATCCGCCATCATGCCACTCCCGCAATGACGCGCGCGACCAGGTCGGGGTCGAACGGGCGCAGGTCGTCGAGCTTCTCGCCCACCCCGATGGCGTGGATCGGCAGTCCGAACTGCTCGGCCGCGGCGACCAGCACCCCGCCGCGCGCGGTACCGTCGAGCTTGGTCATGACGAGGCCCGTCACCCCGGCGACTTCCTTGAATATCTCGATCTGCGATAGCGCGTTCTGCCCGTTGGTCGCGTCGAGCACGAGGATCACGTCGTGCGGGGCTTCCGGGTTGAGCCGACCGAGCACGCGGCGGATCTTCGCCAGTTCCTCCATCAGCTCGCGCTTGTTCTGGAGGCGCCCGGCGGTGTCGACGACCAGCGCGTCGATGCCCGTGGCGGTCGCTTCCTTGACCGCATCGAACACGATCGATGCGGGGTCGCCGCCCTCTGGCCCCTTGACGATCGGCACGCCGACCCGCTCGGCCCAGGTGGCGAGCTGGCCGATCGCAGCCGCGCGGAAGGTATCGCCGGCTGCCAGCATCACGCCATAGTCGTCCTCGGTCAGCCAGTGCGCGAGCTTGGCGATGGTGGTCGTCTTGCCGCTGCCGTTGACCCCGATGACGAGGATCACCTGCGGGCGGGGAAAGGCGGTGATCTCGAGCGGTTTCGCCACAGGGCGCAGGATCGCGGCGATCTCCTCGGCGACCGCTTCCTTGAGCTCGCGTTCGGTAATGCCGAGGCCGAATCGCTTTTCGGCGAGCTTGTCGCGGATACGCTTCGCGGCCGCCGGTCCGAGGTCCGAGATGATCAGCGCGTCCTCGACGTCGTCGAGCGTCGCGTCGTCCAGCTTGGCGGTCCCGACCACCCCGGTCAGGTTCTCGCTCAATCGTTCGGAGGTCTTGCGAAAGCCGCCGAACAGCCGTTCCGCCCAGGAACGCTCCTGCGTTTCGCTCATGCCAGCAGGCCTTCTTCTATCGATGTGGGGGTCATGGTCAGGATTTCGCCGGCCCGTGCGCCGGCGGGCAGGCGGACGCGCGCGAAATCGGCCGCGTGGCCAGTTCCATCGCGCTCGGCAAGGACGACAAGCGGCTGGCCGAGGTGGGTCTCGAGCCATCGGGTGCGGGCTTCAGCCACCGCGGCCCGCAGTTCGGCGGCCCGGGCGCGCACGATCTGGCGGTCGACCTGCGGCATACGCGCGGCGGGGGTGCCGGGGCGGGGGGAATAGGGAAACACGTGGCCGTGGACGATCCGCAAGTCGCGGATGATCGAAAGGTTCGCCTCGTGGTGCGGGTCGCTTTCGGTCGGAAAGCCCGCGATCAGGTCGGCGCCGATCGCGATGTCGGGTCGGCGCACGCGCAGCCGCTCGACCAGCGCGGTGGCGTCGGCGCGCAGGTGGCGCCGCTTCATCCGCTTGAGGATCAGGTCGTGTCCGTGCTGCAGGGAAAGGTGGAGGTGCGGCATCACCCGCGGCTCGCCCGCGATCAGTTCTTCGAGGAGCGGGTCGATCTCGATGCCGTCCACCGATGACAGCCGGAGCCGCCCGAGGGCGGGAAACGCGTCGAGTATCGCTGCCGCCAGGGTACCAAGCCTGGGCGCCCCCGTCAGGTCGGCGCCCCAGCTCGTCAGGTCGATGCCGGTCAGCACGACCTCCGCCGCGCCGCGCGCCAGGTCGGTCTCGACTGCGCGGAGGACGTCTTGCACGCTGAGCGAGCGGCTGGGGCCGCGTCCCTGCGGGATGACGCAGAAGGTGCAGGCGTGGTCGCAACCGTTCTGCACGGCGACGAACGCGCGCGAGTGCTCCGCCGCCCCGGCGAGCGGAGCGGGAGGTACGTTCCAGGCCCGCGGGTCGAGCTTCTCGGCATTGGCGACAAGGCCGTCGACTTCGGGCATGGCGACGATGGACGCACGCTCGACCTCGGCGGCGCATCCCGTCACCACGAGCCGTGCGCCGGGTGCATCGCGCCGCGCCCGCCGGATCGCCTGGCGGGTCTGGCGCACCGCTTCGGCAGTGACCGCGCAGGAGTTGACGACGACCACGTCAGTCTCACCGGCGAGCATGGTACGAATGCGCTCGCTTTCGGACAGGTTCATCCGGCATCCCAGCGTCACGACCTGGACCGTCAAGCGAAGTCGCCCCAGTCGAAGGTGCCGCGAAAGGACTCGGCGGCGGGGCCGGTCATCAGCACGCGTCCGTCGCTGTCCCACTCGATCTCGAGCGGGCCGCCGGGCAGGTGGACCGTCGCCGTGCGCCCCGCGATCAGGCCGCGCCGGATCGCCGCGACCGTCGTCGCGCAGGCTCCAGTGCCGCAGGCCCGGGTCAGGCCCGCGCCGCGTTCCCAGACCCTGAGGTCGATCGAGGCTGGACCGGTCACTTGCGCGACGTTGACGTTGACCCGCTCGGGAAACAGCGGGTCCCGCTCGATCTCGGGGCCGAGCCGTTCGAGGGGCACGCCCTGTACGTCGGCCACGAAGAACACCACGTGCGGGTTGCCCACGTTGACCGCGGCCGGTGCTTCCAGCCCGTCCCATCCGACGGGCATCGACATGGTGTCCATCGCGTAGGCGAGCGGCAACTGGTCCCATTCGAAGCGCGGCGCGCCCATGTCGATCCGCGCACCCTGACCGGTCGGCTCGACGGCGATCGTACCGCCGGCGGTTTGGACCCGGGCCGGCTTGCCGTGGAGCAGGGCGACTGCCCGGCTCGCATTGCCGCAGGCTTCCACTTCGCTGCCGTCGGCGTTGAAGATGCGCATCCGGAAATCGGCATCATCGGCGGGCTCGAGCAGGATCAGCTGGTCGCAGCCGATCCCCGTGCGGCGCTCCGCCAGCGCAGCGACCGCGGCCGGCCCGATCGGCGGCAACGCCTCGGTCCGCGCGTCGAGCACGACGAAGTCGTTGCCCAGGCCGTGCATCTTGATGAAAGGAACCCGCATCTTGGGATCGGGCTCTATGCGGGGGCGGGCCGCGCGTCCAGTGGCGGGCGCGGTTCAGCCGGTCTTGCGCTGGTCCGCAGCCGTCTCGGTGCCTTCGTCGCGGACTGGACGGGGCACGGTGCCGAGACCGTTCAGCTTGCCCGCGGCCGAGAGACGGGCGCGCACCTCCGCGATGCTTTCCGGCCGGCCGTAGAAATAGCCCTGGCCCTTCAGCCGGCCCATCGAGCGCAGCTTGTCGAGAATCGCGGTATCCTCGATCCCTTCGGCGGTGATCGGCAGGTCGAGCCCGTCGCCGAGCGAGACGATCGCCCGCACCAGCTTGTCGCTATGCTCTTCGGTTGCGAGTTCCGACACGAAGCTGCGATCGATCTTCAGCCGGTCGAACGGAAGCGTGCGCAGCTGGGCAAGGCTGGAGAAACCGGTTCCGAAATCGTCGAGGCTGATTGTCACGCCCTGGTTCTTCAGGCTGGTGATGATCGACCGGACCACGCCGATGTTGTCGTGCAGGCAGCTTTCGGTGATCTCGATGTCCAGCCGGTTGGGCGGGAAGTTGTGCTTGACGAGCAGCTTGAGGATCTTCTGCGCGAACCACGGGTCGCGCAGCTGGATCGGCGAGATGTTGACCGAGAGTGACAGCGCCGGGTCCCAGTCGCGGGCGTGTGCCAGTGCCTGGTCGATCAGGTTTTCGCTAAGTTCGGCGATCACGCCGATGTCCTCGGCGACGGGAATGAAGACATCGGGCCCGACAAGGCCGAGGGTGGGCGATTGCCAGCGTGCCAGCATCTCGAAACCGGCAATCTCGCCGGTGTCGAGGTCGATCTGCTGCTCGTAGAACGGCACGAACTCACCGCGCGGGATGCCACGGCGGATGCCCGTCTCCAGCTCGCTGCGGAAGCGCAGCTCGCTTTCCATTGCCTCCTCGAACCAGAAGTAGCGGTTCTTGCCCTGCTTCTTGGCGTGGTACATCGCGATGTCCGCGCGATGGATCAGCGTCAGCACGTCGTTGGTGGCAACCCGCTGCCCGCTGACGTCGACGTTGCCGGTGATGCCCACCGAAACGGTGATCTCGAACGAAAGCCCGTCGTGTTCCGAAGGCTCTCCGACCCGTTCGATGAGGGTGCTGGCAAACTGGTCGATGCGGTCCGGAAAGCGGGGGTCGAACGGCACCACGCAGGCGAACTCGTCCCCGCCGAGACGGGCGAGCAGCGAATCGCGCGGCAAGATCGCCCGGATCCGGTCCGCGGTTACGCACAGCAGGCTGTCGCCCGCCTGGTGCCCGTTGAGGTCGTTGATCGACTTGAAGTTGTCGAGATCGACCATCACGAAGGCGACCGCCAGCCCATCGGCTTCGGCCTGGGCGAGCAGGTCATCCGCCGCCGCCCGGACGCTGCGCCGGTTGAGGCTGCCGGTCAGCGGGTCTGTCTCCGCGAGGCGCCGGGCAAGCTCCTCGGCGCGGCGGCGCACCGCGATCTCCTCGGTCAGCTCGGCGTAGCGCCGCCAGCCGAAGATCACGAGCGCGATGTTGAGCAGGAGGACGCTGACGAGGACCGGGTCGGGCGCGACGCCGAGGCCCATCCACGATCGGACCACTTGCGGCAGGACCATGCCCCCGGTCCCGACGAACAGGAAGATCGCCGCCACCGCGATGCCGAGCGCGACGAGGTCGCGCTCCGCCCGCCCCATCGTCGGGTCATCGGACACGCTCACGCTGTTATGTGCATCACCGCTTGGCAACTTGGCCCCCGCTGTTGCGATGAGCCGGCTATCGCCTATGAGCCTGAAAATCGCGTTAAGGCGAAAATATGTACATTCACACTGAACGGGAGATCTCGAATTGCCGCGTTTCTGGCTGATGAAATCGGAACCCGACGCCTACAGCTGGGACGATCTCGTCGCTGAGGGCGAGGGCACCTGGGACGGGGTCCGCAACTATCGCGCGCGCAACAACCTCGCGGCGATGGAGGTGGGGGACAGGGCCTTCTTCTACCATTCGAACATCGGCAAGGAGATCGTCGGCATCGTCGAGATCAGCGTTGCCGGGCTGAACGATCCTACCGACGACAGCGGCAAGTGGGCGGCCGTCAGGGTGCGGCCGGTGGAGAAATTGAAAAGGCCGGTCACGCTCGCCGAAATCAAGGCCGACAAGGCGCTCGAGGATATCGAACTGATCCGGCAGTCGCGTCTGTCCGTGGCCGAAATCAGGCCAGCCGAGTGGGAATATATCCTAGGACTTGCAAGAAGTTAGGATCGGAACGACCGGTGCTGTCGGCCGTTGGGTAGGGGTAGCTGGCGGCAATCTCGCCGCCGTCCCATCAAGGAGACGCACCATGGGTGAACTCAAGGACAAGACAAAGGGCGTGAGCAACGAGATCGCCGGGAATGCCAAACAGATGGCTGGCGAAGCGACCGACGATCCCTCGCTCGATGCAGAAGGCGAAGCGCAGGAACGCAAGGGCGAAGCGCAGAACCTTTCGGGCGAGATAAAGGGCGACCTCGGCGACAAGATCTGATCCCGTCCACGCCGGATGAAGGGCCGTCCCACGCGGGCGGCCCTTTTCTTTTGCGGGTGTTCCGCCTGGTCAACGAACAGGATTAATGTCCCGTCGCGCGACAGGCTTGAATCCGCCGGAGCGCATTGGTTACGAAATCGTTAAGCGCACCATGATGCGACGCTCTCTCGTAGTTACGGACGAACAGTCCCGGCACCCCTTCCGCGCCCAGCAACCACCGCACGTCTGCCGCGGTGGACGCGTGATTCCCGCCCGCAGGTGGGGCGTCTCGCGCGATGATCTATACGGTTTTGCCGGCGCCTATTTCGCCTGTCTCGCGGCAGTCGCGATCTTCATCCTCTAGGCTGTGCGCGCGGCGCGCTCGGCGCGCAGCAGCAAAACGCCCAGCCACGCCGACACGAGGCACATTGCCGCGCTCAGCAGCAGGTGATGGACGATGTCGAGGCCGACCGCCGACAGGCCGGTCGCGATCAGCGAACCCACGACCATCGCGCCCGAGTTGACGATGTTGTTCGCCGCGATCGTTCGCGCCGTCTGGGTCTTCGGCACGAAGGTCGTCAGGAAGGCGTAGAGGGGGACGACGAACATCCCCCCCGCGATCGCTATTCCCAGCAGGCAAAGCAGCAGCGGGATGGCCATCGGGTGGGCGATGAATTCGGCGACGTTCAGCAGGGTGCCTTGCGGCTCGCCCGGCCATGCCCGGCAGACGTAATAGAAGGCCAGCACGAACAGGCCCATCGCGATCACGGACACCGGGGAATAACGGGCAGACACGGTCCCCTTCAGCAGGGCGTTGACCGAGACCGAGCCGATCGCGACGCCGACCGAGAAGATCACCAGGAACAGGCTCGCCACTTCCTTGCTTGCGGTCAGGACGTTTTTCGCCAGCGGGGGGAACTGGATGAACAGGACCGCGCCGATCGTCCAGAAGAAGCTGATCGCCATGATCGCGAGAAACACGCGGCGATCGTGGCTCGTGTTGCGCACCAGCGCGATCGAGCTGCGCACGAAGTGAAAGTCGAGCGGTTCGACTTCGCCCTGGGCAGGCGCCTCGGGGACCTGGCGGGCCACGAGATAGCCGATCACCGCCGTGCCGATGACGCCGATCGCTGCGATCTCGACCGGTATCCAGCCCGCAAGGATGGTACCGAACAGGATCGCGACGTAGGTGCCCGCCTCGACCAGGCCGGTCCCCGCCAGAACCTCGTCCTCGCGCAGGTGCTGCGGCAGGATTGCGTACTTGATGGGGCCGAAGAAGGTGGAATGCACGCCCATCGCGAACAGCGCGAGCATCAGGAGCGGAATGGCGAGTAGGTGGACCGCGATGCCCTTCCAGGCCAGGAACAGGCCGGCCGCGCCCACGCTCATGATGACGATCTCGGCGGCCTTGACGATGCGGATGATCCGCGCCTTGTCGCGCATGTCGGCGAGCTGGCCGGCGAGCGCGGACAGGAGGAAGAACGGAAGGATGAAGACCCCGCTGGCGATCGCGCTGAAGGTTCCTTCGGCGGCCTCCGAATTGTAGACGCTGTAGACCACGAACAGCACCATCGCGGTCTTGTAGAGATTGTCGTTGAAGGCGTTGAGAAGCTGGGTGACGAACAGCGGAAGAAATCGCCGGCGGCGCAGCATGTGCGTGGAAACGGTCATGCAGGTCCTGTCGCCAGCCTCTCGGAGCGCCGGGTCTAGCGGCTCGCGCGCACGGGACAAGCGTTAACGGCGCTTTTGCCACGGCTGCGGGTGCGCTAGGGCCAGCGTCGATGCTCACGCTGCCCAACCTGCTCACATTGAGCCGCATCTTCGCCGTCCCGCTGCTGGCGTTCATGCTGTGGTGGCCCGAATGGCGAATGGGCTACGCAATCGGCTTCGTGCTCTACTGCGTGATCGGCTTTACCGATTATCTCGACGGATACCTCGCCCGGGCACAAGGCACGGTGAGCAAGCTCGGACAGTTTCTCGACCCGATCGCCGACAAGATCATGGTCGCGGCCGTGATCCTCGTGCTTGCGGCCCAGGGGTACATGCGCGGTCCGTACGTGGGTGATCTCCACGTTATCGCCGGCCTCATCATCCTCATCCGCGAGATCGCCGTTTCGGGCCTGCGCGAATTCCTCGGTCCGCTGCAGGTTTCGGTCCCGGTTTCCAAACTCGCCAAGTGGAAGACGACGTTCCAGCTCGTCAGCCTCGGCGCGCTGATCCTCGGCGGCGCGGTCCACGGCGCCCCGTGCGTCGTGCGGGGCGACTGCGGGCCGCTGGCGGGCCAGTGGATCCATCTCGTCGGGCTGGGCAGCTTGTGGGCCGCCGCGGTGCTGACCCTGATCACCGGCTGGGATTACCTGCGGGTGGGCCTCAGGCACATGGACTGAGGCATCGCCTCCTTTCGCACTTGCACAATAATGCGTGCGTTTTGCCGAGGGGCTGTTAAGGGGGCGGATGCCTTTTCCCCCATTGCCGGATTTCCTTGCGGGCGCGCTCGCCGAGCGCGGCTATGCCGAACCGACCCCCGTTCAGTCAGCAGTGCTGCAGCCCGAGGCCGCCGTCCGCGATCTGCTCGTTTCCGCGCAGACGGGTTCGGGCAAGACCGTCGCCTTCGGGCTCGCGATGGCCGACCAGCTCCTCGAAGACGGCGCGGTCCAGCTGCCGACCGAATGCCCGCGTGCGCTGGTCGTCGCGCCCACCCGCGAACTCGCGCTTCAGGTCAGCCGTGAACTGATCTGGCTGTATGCCGGCGCCGGGGTGCGCGTGGCGACCTGCGTCGGGGGGATGGATCCATCCAAGGAGCGCCGCGCGTTGCGCGCGGGGCCGCAGATCGTGGTCGGTACGCCGGGGCGGCTGCGCGACCACCTCGAACGGGGCGCTCTCGATCTTTCGGCGATTCGCTGCGTGGTGCTCGACGAAGCGGACGAGATGCTCGACATGGGCTTCCGCGAGGACCTGGAAGAACTGCTCGATGCGACGCCCCAGGGACGCCGGACGCTGCTTTTCTCGGCCACGATCCCCGCCGCCATCGCGGCGCTGGCCCGCCGCTACCAGAAGGATGCCCTGCGCATCTCGACCGTGGGCGACGCGCGCGGGCACGGCGACATCGCCTACCAGGCCGTGACCGTCAGTCCGTCGGAGATCGAGCACGCGGTCGTCAACCTGCTGCGCTTCCACGAGGCGGAAACCGCGATGCTGTTCTGCGCGACGCGCGAAAACGTGCGCCGGCTCCACGCCACCTTGCAGGAGCGCGGCTTTGCCGTCGTCGCCCTGTCGGGTGAACACTCGCAGTCCGAGCGCAACCACGCGCTCCAGGCCCTGCGCGACCGGCGCGCGCGAGTCTGCGTGGCGACCGATGTTGCCGCGCGCGGGATCGACCTGCCGGCGCTCAGCCTGGTCATCCACGTCGAGATCCCGCGCGATGCGGAAACGCTGCAGCACCGCTCAGGCCGGACGGGACGGGCGGGCAAGAAGGGCACCGCGGTGCTGATCGTCCCCTATCCCCGCCGCCGCCGGGTCGAATCGATGCTGCGCGGCGCGAAGATCGAGGCCGCGTGGATCTCCGCCCCGACCGCGTCCGATATCCGCGCCAACGACCGCAAGCGACTGCTCGAAGGCCTGCTGGCGCCGCAGGAATTCGACGACGAGGACCGGGCGCTGGCAGCCGAACTGCTCGAACAGCGCAGCGCAGAGGACATCGCCGCCGCGCTCGTCCGGATGCACCGCTCGGCGCTCCCGCAGGTCGAGGAACTGATCCCGGATACGCCCGAGGCACGCCGGGCGGACAAGCAGGACCGCCATCGTCCGGGATTCGAGGATGTCGTCTGGTTCCGGATGAACGTCGGGCGGCGCCATAACGCCGACCCCCGGTGGATCCTGCCGCTGCTCTGCCGCCGCGGCCACATCACCCGCAACGAGATCGGGGCGATTCGTATCGGCCCGTCGGAAACGTTCTTCCAGGTCCCGCGCACGATCGCGGACCGCTTCGCCGACGCGGTCGCGCGGACCGCCGGAACGGAGGACGGCGGCGACATCCTGATAGAGGCGTCGGCCGAGAGCCCGCGCGACATGGCGCGCGAACACCGCAAGGGCGGAAAACCGGGCGGAAAGCCGCCTTTCAAGCGACACCGCGATCACGCGGGACCGCCCCCGCGCGGGAAGCCCAAGGGCAAGCCGCATCGCAAGGGCCCGCGACCGGATTGAGCGGTTCAGCCCGCGCGCAGTTCTTCTGCGAGCAGCCTGAACTCGTCCGCGCGCGGAGAATTCTTGCGCCAGATCAGCGCGATCTCGCGACTGGGCGCCTTGCCCTTGAGGGGGCGGGCGACGACGTCGGTTTCGTGCAGGATCCCGGCGTCGATCGCCATTTCCGGCAGCATGGTAAGGCCGAGCCCGTTGTCGACCATCTGCACGAGGGTGTGCAGCGATGTGCCGATCATCGTCGCCGAGGCACGCAATTCGGGCCGGTTGCAGGCAGCGAGCGCGTGCTCCTTGAGGCAGTGCCCGTCCTCGAGCAGCAGCAGCCGGCCCCCCGAACTCATCGTGTCAATCATCGAGGCCGGGATTTCGGCGGGCGGATCGCGCGGGTCGTTCTTCGGAAAGGCGACGAACAGCCGGTCATCGGCGATGTGGGCGCTGTCGACCTCGCCGGTGGCGAAGGGCAGCGCCAGCAGCACGCAATCGGCGCGGCCGTGATGGAGGCTTTCCACCGCGTGGTCGCTCGTCTCCTCGCGCAGGAACAGCTTGAGGTTCGGCCTCTCCTTGCGCAGCCGCGGCAGGATGCGCGGCAGCAGGAACGGCGCGATCGTCGGGATCACGCTCATCCGCAATTCGCCCGAAAGCGGTTTCCCGCTCGCCTGGACCAAGTCGGACAGTTCCTCCGCCTCGCGCAGCAAGCGGTGCGCCTTGGCGACAACCTGTTCGCCCAGCGGCGTGAACCGGACCACCCGGCGGCTGCGCTCGACGAGCATCACGCCGAGCAGCGATTCGAGCTCGCGAATGCCTGCCGAAAGGGTCGACTGCGAAACGAAACTGGCGTCTGCCGCGCGGCCGAAGTGGCCATGTTCGTGCAGCGCCACGAGATACTGGAGCTGCTTGATCGTGGGCAGGTAGGTGGTCACTCCGCCGCTTGCGCCTGCGCCTCGGGTACTTCGATCCGGGTCATCTTGAGGCGGCCGTTCTCGACTCCGAAGCCGAGCTTGCCCTCGACCAGTTCGAGCGCGTCCTTGCCGAACACCTCGTAGCGCCAGCCCTTGAGCACCGGCAGGTCGCGCACGCCGGCGGCGAGCGCTTCCATCTCGTCGCTGCGGGTCAGAAGGCGGGCGGCGACGTCGATCTCGCGGCTGCGAATCTTGAGCAAGAGCTTGAGCAGGTCGGCCACCAGCGCGCCTTCCTTGCCGAGCGGCGCACCCCTCTTGGGCTTGTCGGGCATCTCGCTGGCAGGAAGCGGTTCGGCCCTTTCGAGGACCTTCATCAGCCGCTTGCCGATGTCGTTGTCCTTCCATGCGGCCGACAGCCCGCGCACCTTGACCAGGTCGGACTGCTGCCTGGGCGGATGGCTGGCGAGGTCGGCGAGCGTTTCGTCGCGCATGATCCGGCCGCGCGGGATGTTCTTGTGCTGGGCCTCCTGCTCGCGCCAGGCGGCGAGCGCCTTGAGCCGGCCGAGGACCGTCGCGTTGCGGCTCGGCGCGCGGATGCGCTGCCAGGCCTGTTCTGCGTCGTTGGCATAGTTCGCCGGGTCGGCGAGCTTGTCCATCTCGGCGTCGAGCCAGGCGCCGCGGCCGGTCTTGAACAGCTTCTTCAGGATCTTGGGAAAGATTGCCGACAGGTGCGTGACGTCGCCGATCGCGTATTCGATCTGGCGGTCGGTCAGCGGGCGGCGGCTCCAGTCGGTGAAGCGCGCGCCCTTGTCGACCGTGAAGCCGAGCCAGCTCTCGACGAGGTTGGCGTAGCCGATCTGCTCCGACTGGCTGATCGCCATCATCGCCACCTGGGTGTCGAAGATCGGGTGGGGGGTCTTGCCCGTGAGGTTGTAGACGATCTCGACGTCCTGTCCGCCCGCGTGGAAGACCTTGAGCACGTCCTCGTTCTCGCACAGGAGATCGAGCAGGGGAGTGAGGTCGATCCCGTCGGCGAGCGGGTCGATCGCCGCGGCCTCTTCGGTGTTGGCGATCTGCACCAGGCACAGTTCCGGCCAGTAGGTGTTCTCGCGCATGAATTCGGTGTCGACCGTGACGAAATCGGATTTCGCAAGGCGCTCGCAAAGGTCGGAGAGCGCGGCGGTCGTGGTAATCAGGTCGTGTATCTTCATCGTACTTTTCTTGTCTCTCGGGCGGAGTACCGCCCTCGGGAGCCCTGGATGCCTTGACAAAGCAACCCCGTTCCCCTGTTAGCGCGCGTCGTTTCCGCCTATGGGCAGCGCGCGCCGCGCCCCTAGCGCCATACAGCCGAAAATGGAAAGAATTTAGATGCACGCCTATCGTACCCACAGTTGCGGTGCCCTGACCAAGGGCGACGTCGGCGAGACCGTCCGCCTGTCGGGCTGGGTGCACAACAAGCGCGATCACGGCGGCGTGCTGTTCGTCGATCTGCGCGATCACTACGGGATCACGCAGGTCGTCGCCGACAGCGACAGCCCCGCGCTGCCCGTGCTCGAGAAGCTGAAGCTCGAATCGGTCGTCACCATCGACGGCACGGTCAAGGCGCGCGCCGAGGCGGCGGTGAACCCGAACCTGCCCACCGGCGAAATCGAGGTCTTCGCCCGCGACGTGACCGTGCAGAGCCGGGCCGAAGAGCTGCCGCTCATCGTCAATTCGGCGGAAGACTATCCGGAGGAGACGCGCCTCAAGTACCGCTTCGTCGACCTCAGGCGCGAGCGCGTGCACGCCAACATCATGCTGCGTTCCAACGTTATCGCCTCGCTGCGGTGGCGGATGATCGAGCAGGGGTTCACCGAGTTCCAGACCCCGATCCTCGGCGCCTCGAGCCCCGAGGGCGCGCGCGACTATCTCGTCCCCAGCCGCCTGCATCCGGGCCGCTTCTACGCGCTTCCGCAGGCGCCGCAGATGTTCAAGCAGCTGCTGATGGTCGCCGGTTTCGACCGCTATTTTCAGATCGCGCCGTGCTTCCGCGACGAGGACCTGCGCGCCGACCGCAGCCCCGAGTTCTACCAGCTCGACTTCGAGATGAGCTTCGTCACCCAGGAGGACGTGTTCAACGCGATCGAGCCGGTGCTCGCGGGCGTGTTCGAGGAATTCGCGAACGGGAAGCGCGTGACCCCGGCGGGCAGCTTCCCGCGCATTCCCTATCGCGAGGCGATGCTCAAGTACGGCACCGACAAGCCCGACCTGCGCAACCCGCTGATCATCTCCGACGTGTCGGGCCATTTCGAGAAGTCAGGCTTCGGCCTGTTCGAGAAGATCGTCGGCACCGGCGGGGTCGTACGCGCAATCCCCGCGCCGGCCACGCACGAGAAGAGCCGCAAGTTCTTCGACGACATGAACGACTGGGCGCGCCGCGAAGGCTTTGCCGGACTCGGCTACGTCACCCGCAAGGGCGGCGAATTCGGCGGCCCGATCGCCAAGAACCACGGGACCGAGGGCATGGAGGCGCTCTATGCCGATCTGGGCCTGGGCGCGAACGACGGGCTGTTCTTCGCGGCGGGCAAGGAGAAGGACGCCGTCCGCCTTGCCGGGGCCGCGCGTACCCGCGTGGGAGAGGAACTGGGCCTGATTCCCGACGACCGCTTCGACTTCTGCTGGATCGTCGACTTCCCGATGTTCGAATACGACGAGGACGCCAAGAAGGTCGATTTCAGCCACAACCCGTTCTCGATGCCGCAGGGCGAGATGGAGGCGCTGGAGACAAAGGACCCGCTCGACGTGCTCGCCTGGCAGTACGACATCGTCTGCAACGGCTACGAGCTGTCTTCGGGCGCGATCCGGAATCACCGCCCGGACATCATGTACAAGGCGTTCGAGATCGCGGGTTATTCGCGCGAGGATGTCGACGCGAACTTCTCGGGCATGATCGAGGCGTTCAAGCTCGGCGCACCGCCGCACGGCGGCTCGGCCCCCGGAATCGACCGCATCGTCATGCTGCTGGCCGATGAACCCAACATCCGCGAAGTCATCGCCTTCCCGCTCAACCAGCGGGCGCAGGACCTGATGATGGGCGCGCCGAGCCAGGTGTCCCCGCGGCAGCTGCGCGACGTCCACATCCGCCTGATCGACCCGCCGAAGGGACCTGCTCCGGCCAATCCCGACAAGCTGGTCGATCCCGCCGCGGGCTAGCGGGACCTCTCCGGCACTTGCGCACTCAAGCCGCGTTCATTAGGGCGACAGGCAATTCGAAAACCCCAGTCACAGAGGGAACACTCATGAGCGATACCGCCGACCGCGTGCAGAAGATCGTCGTCGAACATCTCGGCGTCGAGGCCGACAAGGTCACCCAGGACGCGAGCTTCATCGACGATCTCGGCGCGGACAGCCTCGACATCGTCGAACTGGTCATGGCGTTCGAAGAGGAATTCGGCGTCGAAATCCCCGACGATGCGGCCGAAAAGATCGCCACCGTCGGCGATGCGACCAAGTACATCGAAGAGCACAAGGGCTGATCGCCCATCCCGCCGTGCTCGCCTGACGGCAGTCGGCGGGGCAACGACAGGCTCGGCCCTTCGCGGGGTTCGGGCCTGTCGCGTTTACGGAGAGTAGCATGCGCCGAGTGGTCGTAACCGGACTGGGCCTCGTCACCCCGCTGGGGGCGGACGTCGAGACGACGTGGTCGAACCTGATCGCGGGCAAGAGCGGGATCGGCCCGATCACCCGCTTCGACGTCAGCGACCAGAAGGCCAAGATCGCCGGCGAAGTGAAGCCGGCCGATCATCCGTGGGGCTTCGACCCCAACAAGCGCGTCGATTTCAAGGTCCAGCGCCAGGTCGACCCGTTCATCGTCTACGCGATCGACGCCGCCGGCCAGGCGATCGAGGACGCAGGCCTCGAGAACATGACCGACGAGGAAAAGGAACGCGCGGGCGTTTCGATCGGTTCGGGCATCGGCGGCCTTCCGGGGATCGAGAGCGAATCGCTGGTCCTGGCCGAGAAGGGCCCGGGCCGCGTGAGCCCGCACTTCGTCCACGGGCGCCTGATCAACCTCACCAGCGGGCAGGTCTCGATCAAGTACGGGCTGATGGGGCCGAACCATTCGGTGGTCACCGCGTGCAGCACTGGCGCGCACTCGATCGGCGACGCGGCGCGGATGATCAAGGACGGCGACGCCGACGTGATGCTGGCGGGCGGAGCGGAAAGCACGATCAACCCGATCGGCATCGCCGGCTTCGCGCAGGCCAAGGCGCTCAACATGAGCATGAACGACCAGCCAGAGAAGGCCAGCCGTCCCTACGACAAGGGACGCGACGGCTTCGTCATGGGCGAGGGCGCGGGCGTCATCGTGCTCGAGGAGTACGAGCACGCCAAGGCGCGCGGCGCGAAGATCTATGCCGAGGTCGTCGGCTACGGGCTGTCGGGCGATGCCTACCACGTCACCGCCCCCCACCCGGAAGGCAGGGGCGCCGAACTCGCGATGAAGATGGCCCTGCGCAAGGCCGATCTGCAGCCGGGCGACATCGACTACGTCAACGCCCACGGCACCTCGACGATGGCCGACACAATCGAACTCGCCGCCGCCAAGCGCGTGCTGGGCGATGACCTTTCGGGCGCGTCGATGTCGAGCACGAAGAGCGCGATCGGGCACCTGCTCGGCGGCGCCGGCGCGGTCGAGGCGATCTTCTGCGTGCTGGCGATCCGCGACCAGGTCGTTCCGCCGACCCTCAACCTCGACGACCCGGACGAGGGCACCGAAGGCGTCGACCTCGTGCCGCACCACGCGAGGAAGCGCGAGGTTAAAGCGGCGCTGTCGAACAGTTTCGGCTTCGGCGGAACCAACGCGAGCGTGATCTTCAAGAAGGTCGACTGAGGTGAAGCGCCTCCTCTTTGCCGCCGCGCTTGTCGGCGCGCTGGCGTTCGCCTGGTTCGCGTTCGGCTGGTACGGATCGAGCACGGTCGAGAAGGAGGCCGCGTTCACCGTTCCCGATGGTGCAACCCTGACGAGCGTGGCGCGCAAGCTGGAAGACGAAGGGCTGATCGGCTCGTCGGACGCCTTCCTGCTGCGCGCGAAGATTCTGGGCAGCGGCGATCCGGTCCAGCGCGGCGAATTCGCGCTGCCGAAAGGCGCAAGCCCCGCGACGATCCTCGATACGCTTCAGCACGGACAGGCGATCCGCCGCTTCGTGACGGTTCCCGAGGGGCTGCCTTCGATCATGGTCTACGAGCGCCTGATGGCCGAGCCGCTGCTGACCGGCCCGATTCCGGTGCCCGAGGAAGGCTCGGTGCTGCCGGACACCTATGATTTCGAGCGTGGCGACGCCCGTACCAAGGTTCTCGCGCGGATGCAGGCGGCGATGAAGTCCTATCTCGCCGAGGCCTGGGCCAACCGCAAGCCGGGCATCGCCGTTTCGAGTCCGCAGGAAGCAGTGACGCTCGCCTCGATCGTCGAGAAGGAGACCGGTGTCGCCAGCGAGAGGCGCATGGTCGCCGGGCTCTATTCCAACCGGGTGAAGCAGGGGATGCCGCTGCAGGCCGATCCCACGATCATCTACCCGATCACCAAGGGCAAGCCGCTCGGCCGGCGCATCCGCCAGTCCGAGATCGCCGCGGTCAACGGGTACAACACCTACACCATGAGCGGGCTGCCCAATGGTCCGATCACCAATCCCGGCAGGGAATCGATCGCCGCCGTGCTCGACCCCGCCAGGACCGACGCCCTCTACATGGTCGCGGACGGGAAAGGCGGGCACGTCTTCTCGACAACGCTCGCGGAGCACAACGCCAACGTGCGCAAGTGGTTCGCTATTCGCCGCGCGCGCGGGGAGCTCGATTGAACCCCGGCGGTGATCTCGCCCCGCTGATCGTCACCGCCGAACTGCCCGAGGCGCTGCAATCGCGCGCCGACCAGCTGCGTGCGGCGCATTTCCCGCCCGAGCGCAATCACCTGAAGGCCCACGTCACCCTGTTCCACGCGCTCCCGCCGATGGTGGAAGGCGAACTTCGGGACGCGCTTGCAGCCGAGGCGCGGGCGGCGCCCGTTCGCGCTCGGCTCGAAGGCCTGATGAACCTCGGCCGGGGCACAGCGCTGCGGCTGTCGAGCCCGGCGATGCTCGACCTGCGCGAGCGCCTCGCGAGCCGGTTTCACGGACTCCTGACCCCGCAGGACCAGCAGGTTCCGCGGCTCCACGTGACGATCCAGAACAAGGTCGCGCCCTCGGTGGCCAAGGCGCTCCAGGCCGCGCTTGCGCCGGCGATCGAACCGCGAGAATTTGCATTCGCCGGGCTTGCGCTGCACCGCTATCGCGGGGGACCGTGGGAGGCCGTGCATCGCTGGCCGTTTCGGGGTAGTCACCGCACGAAGGGCTAAGAAGAGGGCTCGCACATGGAAACCGGCGACCTGCTGTTCCACCTGGCCGCCGCGCTGCTCGTCGGCTCGGCCGCGATGCGCTCGCTGCGTGGCGTGCGGTTGTTCGCGATCGCGGCGGGCATCGCCGCGCTCGGGTGGGGGCTCGTCAACGGAGGCGCGGGCGCCCTGGTGGCCTGGGCGGCGGTGTTCGTTGCCGCGAACGGGGCGCAGCTGGCGCTGGCGGCCCGGCGCCGGCGGATCGGCGCGATGCGTGCCGAGGAGCGCGCACTTCTGGAAGACATCTTGCGCGTCGAGGATCCGGCGCGCCAGCGGCGGCTGATCGGCCTGCTCACCTGGCGCGATGCGGAGCCGGGAGAGGTGCTGATCCGCCAGGGCCAGCCGCATCCGCCGCTGATCTACATCGCGTCGGGCGCGGCCGGGATCGAACTCGACGGACGCCTGGTGGGGGTGGCGGGCGAAGGCGATTTTCTCGGCGACATGAGCGTGGCGACCGGGGAGCCGGCGTCGACCGCCGTCGTGGTGACCAACCCGATGCGCATCGCCGAGGTCGACCGGGTCGCGCTCGCCCAGATGGCCGAGGTCGCACCCGAGATCGGCGCCGCTTTCGACAGCGCGCTCAACCGCGCCCTTGCCGCCAAGATCCGCCGGATGAACGAGGCAGCGGCCACCCGTGGCTCGGCCGGTTCGCCGGGTCATTTGCCCGGTTGACCCGGCGCGGAGCCGGCCCTAAAGGCGCCGCCTGCCTCGCGCCCGAATGACGCCAGGCCAGCCCTTGGGGCGGAGTAGCTCAGCCGGTTAGAGCAGCGGAATCATAATCCGCGTGTCGGGGGTTCGAGTCCCTCCTCCGCTACCATTCAAGTCATTTATCGCTTTGTTTTCAAAGGATAAAATGACTTTTTCGGAGAATCGAAACCACATTCGTTCCCACATTTTGTGCGGGTCGGAATGGGCTGTTATGCTCCTCTGTAGGATCGTTGCGCGGCCCCCACTGGCGTTGCGGCTGTTTCTCCTTCTTGACTGCTTTGACGAATCTTGACGGTGCATCGCACCGGCCGCTTGGAAGATGCAGCGCTCTGGCGGCAAGCATCGATGGTATCGCGGTTGTCGCGCTGGATCTCAGCCGCCTGCGCTAGTGCATTCCAGGCTTCGGGGTTGTCGCTCTGCATCAGCCGCGCGCCTGCATCCCAGCGTGAGGGTGCGCTCACGATCCGCGCCGCCATACGCTCTGGCCAGTGCCAGCTTTCCGGCATCGCGCGAGCAATGGTGCCGGGAAGGAAGGACCATAGCATGATGCCAGCCAGCAAAGCCCCGCCTGCTAACTGGTAGAGCTGCTGCCGCTGTTCGGCGGCGGTGCGCGCATGGGCCGTGACGCTGCGCATCTCCTGGGCGGCGTGGTTCAAGTCACTTCGGGCCTGAGTGATCCTGTCCTGATCGCAGCGCCGCGCTGCCTCGGCTGCGGCTGCAATCCGCTGGCCGATGCTGTCGGGGGTCAACTGCATCGCCGGATGGCCAGCCATGGCCTGCAGGCTCTCGCTAATCGCGCCCATCCGCTTTGTTATGTCGGTGAGGGTCGCACCGTAGTCGGGAATGACAATGTCTGCACGCTCGGCGGCAAGGTGCTGGACCGCCCGGCGCATCAGGGCCAACTCGCCCTCAAGGCGGGCAAACGCCTCGGCGGCGGGATCGCCAGCGGTATCCGGGGTGGCTGGGTCGGGTTCGGGTTCGGGTTCCGGCTCAAGGTCAAGTGGCAGTTCCACGTCATCCGTATCGGTATCCATCGCATTTCTCCTACAGGCCCATGCCGATTGACCGGCTCCGCTCCATTGAGATGGAAGCGCCAAGATCGCGGGCCAGATCGCGACCGAGTTCTGTCTTGATGCCAAGCTCGCGGGTGCGGCTGCGCAGAAGGGATTCAACCTGCGCGTCGCGCTCCAGCCCCTTCGCCATGTCCGTCATGTGGTTGGTAAGCTTCTGCGCGCCCTTGGTGTCACCATCGCGCTGCATGGCCTGTCGTGCCTGCCCGAGCCGTTGCCAGTCGCTGACAAAGCGGTCTGCACGCTGCGCGGGATCGACGCGGATTTCGGCTTCAAGCTGCATGGCGCGGATTGCACCCTGACTGCGACCATCGGCGGCCTCGCGGGCCAGCGAGGGCTGGCGCTGCAAGGCGCTGGCGAGGTCGGCTGCGCCATGGGGCCTTATCGCATCGAGCGCCTTCCCGGCCTTCTCCAGCGCGTCGCGCTGGTGGGGCAGGACGGGCAATCCCTGTTCGCGCATTTGTCCGATGTCTGCGGCGGCACGGGCATAGCGTTCGACCGCCCGGCGCTGATCGGGAAGGCCAGCCTGATCTCTTGGCAGCGCTTCGAGCCGGTTGGCCTGCGGGCGGAAACCGGCGAAGATCGACTTCGCGCGCTCCGGCAGCTGACGGGCGATTTCCACGATACGTTCGCGGAAGGTAATGCCGCGCCGCTCGGCGAACTGCTGCTCCGGTTTGTAGTCGCCGGCCATGTCCTTGCCGCGCTCGCGGCTTAGAGTGCGGACCAGTTTCGACTGATCGGCGAAGTCGTCGCGGCCATAATGCAGGGCAAGGCCGTCACGGTGGCGGGACATCGCCACATAGGCACCGTGGCTGTCCATGCCCGGCGTCGCCAGCACATGGGCGCGGTCCACCGTCATCCCCTGCGCCTTGTGGATCGTCGCTGCATAGCCGTGATCGATGTGCGCATAATCCTTGGTGTCGAAGGCGACACTGCGACCATCGTCGGTGCGGACCACCATGCGCTGCGGCGTCACCTGTTCTACAGTACCGAGTGTGCCATTCTTGACGCCCATACCCCGCTCATTGCGCAGGAACATGATGCGGTCGCCGCTGGCGAAATGACGCTCGCCCCGCTCGGCACGGATGGCCACGTCGTTGCCTAGTTCACCACTGGCGCGCAGCCTACCACGCGCCGCGTCATTGAGTTCGCGCACCTCGTCATTGATGTGGGTGAGGATGATCCGCGTATCGCCGGGACTGGCCTGGCGGTCGCGATTCCAACGCTCGATCAGCTCGCCACGCGCTGCCTCCCGCGTCTCGGCGGTGTGGACCATGGCGCGTTCGCCATAGGCCTGAATGGCAAGGCCGGTGCGCCCGGTGGCAAGGTGCCGTGTGGCATCCTGCTGCCAGCCTTCGTGCTGACGGCGCACTTCGCTGATTTCGACGCCGCCGTGCCGTTCATGGATCGCGCGGAAGGCGGCCCCGGCTTCGATGGCCTGGAGCTGCTGCGAGTCGCCAACCAGCACCACTTTTGCGCCTGCATCGGCGGCATGGGAGAGGACGCGCTCCATCTGGCGCGTGCCGACCATGCCTGCCTCGTCGATGACCAGCACGTCGCGCGAGGTGAGCAATTCGCGGCCCTGGCCCCACTGATGTTCAAGGCTGGCAATGGTGCGCGAGGCAATGCCCGAACCGTGCTCCAGTCCCTCGGCGGCAATGCCGGAAAGGGCGGCACCGCGAATGGTATAGCCAGCGCTTTCCCAGGCTTCGCGCGCCACGCCCAGCATCGCGCTTTTGCCGGTCCCGGCATAGCCGACAACAACGCTGAGGCCGCGACTATCGGTCACATGCTCGAACGCCGCGCGCTGCTCGCCGGATAGCGCCAGCCCGCGCTCCGCCGCGCGCGCCAGCGCACCTTCCCGGCCTCGTTGATCGAGGCCATGCCGCTCGCGCCCCGCGAGCAATTCCGATGCGCGGCCAAGCCGCTGTTCGGTCTCGATCATCTGGCGCGAGGTGAACCGGTCCTCGCCGCGTCCGTCCTTGCCCAGCGCAATCATATCAGGCGAGCCGCGCACCGCGCTCATCGCCAGATCGAACTGCTCTTTCCCGTCGCTGTGCCGGTGCACGAACATGGCAAGGTCGCGGTTCGTGAAGGTGGCCTGGCTGTGCGTGATCGCGTCGAGGGCGAGCGCGGGATTTGCGATGATCCGCTCGCCATTGCGTTGCGCGACGGCGCGGTGTTCCTCGATCCGTTCAGCCTCAAGTCCGCGCACCCCCATGCGCGACGCGGCGGGGCCGATCTTGTCCTGCGGTTCCAGCGCAATGCCCTGCGCCTCCAGGCTGCGGTGATCGATCCGCGCATCGATATCGAGTTCGGCCAGGCGTTGATTGACATGATCGGCCCAGCGTTCGCGCCACTGCTCGACCAGTTCGGCCTTGTTCCACTCGCGCACCTTCGGGCCGAAGCCATCTTTGCCCACCTCGCGCATGGTGAGCATGACGTGCGCGTGGGGCTTGGGCTGGCCGTCCGCGCCAATATCCCAGTGGACATTGAGGTCGGCGATCATGCCCTTTTCGACGAACTCGGCCTCGGCAAACTCCCGCGCCAGTTCAATGCCCTGTTCCTTGGTCAGCTCGCGCGGAATGGCGAATTCGACCTCGCGGGCAAGCTGCGCATCCTTGCGCTTCTCGGCGGCCTCGACCGCATTCCAAAGCTTCTCGCGGTCGGCGAACTCTTCGGGCGCGCCTTCCGGCAACATCACCTCGGAATGGACGACACCGTCCTTGTTGGTGAAATCATGGTCGCGGTCGAGCCGGTCATCGTGCAGCCGTTCGGCCGTGCGATAGGCTGCGGCGGCCACGGCGCTGCGTCCGCTCGACCGGCTGATGACTTTGACGGAGAGATGGAAGATCGCCATGACGGCAATCCATCTACGCCATGAGCGCCACGTCGGCACGACGTATAAGCGCGCCCTCCCATGATAAAATCCTGCTCGGGACTATCCAGTATCAGGCCGTCTCGACGACTCTACAGCATTGGCGGAGCATCGATATTATCATCAGCGCATCACCTCTCAATGGAGAACTTCGATGCGCAAACCCCGCGACTTTGATTCGGAACTGAAGGCGCTCGCCGACAAGGCGAAGCAACTGAAGGAACGCCGCGTGCAGCAACTCGGCGAACTGGTGATCGCCACAGGGGCCGATGCAACCGATGCGGAAACGTTGGCCGGTGCGCTGCTGGTTATTGCGGAAAACAGCGAAGCCCAACGGAAGGAAGCGTGGCGCAAGCGGGGCGCGGCCTTCTTTCAGAGCAAGGCGCGCAAGCGTGGCGATGGACCTCAAGGCTAGCCGGATGGCACTCTCCCGCTTGACGGCGGCGCGGCATCGGCTTGAGGCGGCAAAGGCGCGAACCGACATGCGCGAATGGCAGGTCAAACGCCGCGAACGCACGCGGCAACTGATCGAACTGGGCGGCTTGGTGGTGAAGGCCGGGCTGGTCGAACTGGCCGATGATGATCGCGCCACGCTCTACGGCGCGTTCCTCACCGTCGCGGCCAAAATGCGCGGCGATGATCGTGAACAGGCGCTGGTGCTGTGGAAGCGTAAGGGGAAGCGGGCGTTTGAGGCGGAAGCAAAAGTTCGAACGCAGCAGGACTGACTCGATGTTACCCAATGGTGCACAAGCCGTGACCCGGCAATAGAGTAACATCCCATCCGTTTGCATGAACGGCATTCGCCTGCTGACCGCCGACCCTTTTCTGTTCGCAATCGCAACAAGGCTTCGCTACCGCAACGCCGACCACCCAATTCAATCAGGCTGATATACGTTGACCTCAAAACATCTCACGGGCCTGCTGGCCAAAGACCTTTCAGACCATGGGAGCGCTACACGAACGTTCGGTGAAAGGCTGTTCCAAATCGGTTTTGCGCTCGTTCAGTGGCCCTGGTTGCTCAAGAGCCTTTACGGCGGCACGCAAGCTGAAAAGCGCGCCCTTCTCGAACGGGTCGAACTGGAACTCGACGCCTTGCCGCACCTCGGAAGCTGGAAGGCGGATACCTATCTGCTTCACCGGATTGTCGATGAAATCGAGGCGCGCAAGCCAGCTGTGGTTGTTGAACTGGGTTCGGGGGCGACGTCGCTGGTCATCGCCAAGGCGCTCTTGCTGCACGGCGGCGGCAGTTTGCACAGCTACGACCAGCACGAGCCTTTCGTGAGACAGATGGATGCGTGGCTTGACGAGAACGGGTTGTCAGCCGCGTTTCATTACGCCCCGCTCACCCTCCGCGATGCCGCATGGCCGGGTCTCTGGTATGCGCTTTCCCATCTGCCCCCCCGGATCGATTTGCTGGTGATCGATGGACCGCCATGGGCGGTGCATCCCTTTGCAAGGGGCATGGCCGAGCGCCTGTTTGATCGGATCACTCCCGGCGGCGCGATCATGCTCGATGACGCCGCACGGCCGGGAGAACGGGTTATTGCGCGGCGGTGGCGCAAGAGATGGAAAGATTTCGATTTTCTTTTCGAGGGCGGGGGAGCCAAAGGGCTGCTGGTGGGCAGGAGGAGTGCCGATGGCAATCATTGCGGCGCGTGAGTACAAGGCGGGTCACCCTGCCGGGGACTTGCCTGACAATATCGGCCAGGCAACGCACAAAGAGACTCCGGACGCTTTCAGCTGGGTAGGTCTGTTCGAGCCCACCGCCGAGGAACTTAGCGCCTGCGCGAGCGCATTCAGCCTTCATCCGCTGGCGGTCGAAGATGCCTTGCACGCGCATCAGCTGCCGAAGCTGGAAATCTATGGCGACCAGCTGTTCATTGTGGTGCGCACGGCGAAAATGGCGGAAGGGAAGATCGCTTATGGCGAGACGGCCATATTCGTGGGTTCCAACCATATCGTGACCGTTCGGCACGGTTCCGATCAGGGCCATTCCGGCTTGCGCACCAAGCTGGAGTCCCGACCTTCGCTACTGGCGCATGGCGTTGACTACGTATTGCACGCGGTGCTCGATCTCATCGCTGACAATTACTTCCCGGTCATCGACGCGGCCGGTGAAATCGTCGGCAGGCTCGAACAAAGCGCGCTGGAGTCCGCGTTGACCCGGGCCGAGATGCGCGAATTGTTCAATCTGCGCCGCGACCTGTTACTGCTTCAGCGGATGCTGATCCCGATGGAGGATGTTTGCGCCAAGCTTGCGACCCTCGATTTGCCCAATATCGATGCCGAGGTTCGCCCCTATTTCCGTGACGTGCTTGACCACGTGCGGCGGGTTGCCTCGCTTGCGGCTCTCCATCGGGAAATGCTCAACTCGGTGATGGAAACAAGCGCCCTTATCGAACAGCAGCGTCAAGGCGACATCACCCGCAAGCTGGCCTCGTGGGCGGCAATCCTTGCCGTTCCCACAGCCATTGCAGGAATTTACGGCATGAATTTCGACAATATGCCGGAGCTGCGCATGGAATACGCCTATTTCGTGGTGCTGGGCGTGATTGCGGCGATCTGCCTCGTGCTATTCGTACGCTTCAAGAAATCCGGCTGGCTATAGGCCTGCCCAACGCTGTTCGGGCACTCAATCGGAATAGGTAGTGCAATGCATATTTTCGAAAGCCAAGGCGGCAGATTGCGCTCTGTTGCGGCAAGTCTGGACCCCCAGACCGAGGCGACATGGATCGACCTCCTGCGCCCGACTGCAGAGGAAGAGCGGGAGATTAATCGTTGGCTCGGCGTCGAGATTCCTGACCGGGAAGAGATGGAGGAGATCGAAATCTCCTCGCGTCTCTATCTTGAGGGTTCAACGGCGTTCATGACCGCCATATTGCCTGCCTTCGGTGACTCGGAGGAGCCCGAGATGGCACCCGTTACCTTTGTCCTGTCGGCCAAATCGCTGGTCACTTTGCGCCATCACGAACCACGCGTCTTCTCGCTGATGCTCCAGCGCTCCGATCGCGGCCTTGCAATCGCCAGCGATGGTGAAGAGGTTTTCGTCCAGTTGCTTGAAGCGATTGTTGATCGCCTGGCTGATATCCTCGAACGATACGGCAAGGAAATCGAAGGCGTGTCCAAGACGGTTTTCGCCAAGACCGATATCCATTCCCGTGTGCCGCAGGATTTTGGCAGGGTCCTCGCCAATCTTGGCCGGCACGCCAATGCCGTCTCCAATGTGCGCGACAGCCTGGTCTCGCTGGAGCGCCTTTGCACCTTCGCCACAACGCTGCTGCTACAGCGCAAGAGCCGCAAGGACATCCGCGAGCGGATGAAGACTATCGCACGGGATATCCGCTCGCTGGCGGATCACGATGCTTTTCTGTCTCAGAAAATCAACTTCCTGCTCGACGCCACGCTGGGCATGATCAACATCGAACAGAATGGCATCATCAAGATTTTCTCGGTCGCCGCGGTGGTCTTTCTGCCACCCACACTGGTAGCCTCGATCTACGGCATGAACTTCGAATTCATGCCTGAACTCAAGTGGCCGATGGGCTACCCTTTTGCGCTTGGGCTGATGGTAATCTCGGTCTTGCTGCCATTCTTCTACTTCAAGCGGCGGGGCTGGCTTTAAGGGCCAGTACGGCCGATATCCGCCCACCCAGCGTCACGACAGGCTGCGCACCAGCGCCAGCCCCGCGCCCACGGCGACGAGCGAGCCGATCACCGAGACAAGGACATAGGCCGCCGCGCTGCCTTCGGCTCCACGTTCCCACAGCGTCGCGCTGTCGAGCGCGAAAGCGGAAAAGGTCGTGAAACCGCCCAGAAATCCCGTCGTCAGGAACAATCGCCAGTCTTGCCCCGGATCATGGCGCAGGGCGAACCAGCCGATGATGGCCCCCATGGCGAAACATCCGACGATGTTCACCGCAAGGATGCCTGACGGAAAAGTCGAGCCAAGGGCGCGCGTTATTGCGAAGTTCGCCAGATGGCGGAGCGCACCGCCAAGCCCTGCACCCAGAAATACAATGAGCGTATGGCGGATCATGACATCATCCCGTCAAGCATGTCCAATTGCAGCGGTAACACGGCAGTGTCAGCATGCCGCGCCTTATCATTCGCATCAGTAAAAACCGATCATCTTCAACCCCGCGACCACGAGCACCAGTCCCAGCGCCTTCCAGCATCGGGTGCGCCGGGGCAAGGGCGATCATGCTTGCACGAACTCTGCGGGTCGGCATACCGGCAGACGCCTCTACTTGTCATCCGGTCTGGAATCGCCTTGCAGCCCAACGTTCTTTCCCTGCTGGTCTACCTTGGTGCTGCCGTGGCGGAGATTGCTGGCTGCTTTGCCTTCTGGGCCTGGCTGCGGCTTGACAAGCCGGTGTGGTGGCTGATCCCCGGCATGGCATCGCTGGCGCTGTTTGCCTGGCTGCTGACGCTGGTGGAAAGCGACTATGCCGGGCGTGCCTATGCTGCCTATGGCGGGGTCTATATCCTGTCCGCGCTGTGCTGGCAGTGGCTGGCGGAAGGCGCACGGCCAGACCGGTGGGATGTGCTGGGCGGGGCGGTGTGCCTCGGCGGCGCGGCGATCATCTTGCTGGCCCCGCGCGCTGCTGGTTGAGGCGGAACAGCCGGGCGAGCACTT
This sequence comes from Tsuneonella litorea, assembly GCF_025154015.1. Taxonomy (GTDB): domain Bacteria; phylum Pseudomonadota; class Alphaproteobacteria; order Sphingomonadales; family Sphingomonadaceae; genus Tsuneonella; species Tsuneonella litorea. The sequence continues at coordinate 10,158 of NZ_JAOAMV010000006.1, read as the reverse complement.
CGTCGTCGGTCAGGGTGCCGGCGCGGTAGTCTTCGCCCCAGCCATAGGCATCGGCGACCGCTTCATCCAATGCGCGGTGGGCGTGATCGAGCCAGGCGGGGCGGGCATTGTAGAGGTTGGTGAGCGTGCGCTTCTTCAGTTCCTGCGCGGCGGCTTCGTCCTGTGGCAGGATGCGGTCGGGATAGCCGGGGACGACTTCGGGCACGCGCTCGACCAGATCGGGCGGGTTCAGCCAGTTTTCGCGCAAGGTGTTGAGCCGCTCGGCGGCAGCGGCGATGGCCTGCGCGCGCGGGTCAGCGGCATAGTCGGCGGCGGGAATGTCGGGCGTCAGGCCTTCGGGGAAGGGGAAGGTTTCGAAGGTGGTCGAAGGGGTGTAGCGCGGTCGGTCCTCCAGCGAGGTGCCCATGCGCAGCGACCAGACCTCGTGGAAGTGGCTGTGCAGGATGCCGAAGGTGGTGTCGTCGTCGCGGGCGATGGCGTCCAGCAGATTAGAGGGCAGAGCCGAACTAGGCACCCATGAAAATATGCGATGTTTCGCCACGACCGGTGTCGCGATGTAGCGCTTGAGACCAGTTAGACGCACCCGCAACTCGGGACGGCTTCGCTCGAACCTCCACCAGAAGTCCCTCGTTCGCGTGTTGCGATCCTTGGCGCGGGTTGGTTTCACGTTAGCTTCAACGTGGGCGAAAGGGGCTTCAAAGCAGGCCGCTTCAGCCAGGCTCAGGGCGTCTTCAAAATCGACCACCCAACGATCAAGTGGACGGCGGACTATGTCGATTGCGATGACCCAAGGGGCTAGGACATGGGAATTTGATAGGCCATTTACATTGCGGGGAAGCTGCAACCATCTGCGAGCTACTTCGCCCGGAACCTCAAAGTCGCCGTATTTCTTAAGCCCCTCAAAGCAGACTGACTGGTTCTGCGGTAGCCGCGTTGATTTAGTGAGATCAACACCAGAGCCGCCCCCAGACAGGTCAGCATGGACCCGCGCAACTTCGAGACCATCCAGCAGCGCCGCTCCCGCGCCAGCCTCGCGCTCGAAGCACACCAGCGACACCCGCACCGCCGCGCCCTCGACGGTCCAGTCCTCGTCGCTCCACGCCTCGAAAATCCGGCCATGCTCCACCACGGGCTTGAGCACTGCGCGGTTCGCGCCGCCGCGAATGGAATTGGTGGCGACCAGCCCGGCGCGGTGCAATCGGCCCGCCGCCATCCGGTCCCACGCGCCCGCGAACCAGTAGCAAACAAGATCAGCCCCTCCTGGCACCTGCGGCCATGCCTTGCGCAGCGCGACGGTGTAATCCTCGCCCAGTTCGCCGATCATCTTCTTGTTGCCGAGGAACGGCGGATTGCCCACCACCACGTCCGCATCGGGCCATGATGCGCGCTGCGGCTTGCCCTCGGCATCCAGCACCGGATTGCCGTGCCCGTCCGTCACCAGCACGGCATCGCGGTTTGCGATATTGCCGAGGCTGCGCAGGATCGGGTTCTTGGCCGCCTCAAACCCGTTGCGGCGCATCCACTGGATTTCGCCGATCCACACCGACACGCGCGCCAGTTCGGCGGCATAGGGGTTGAGCTCGATCCCCAGCACGCATTCTGGGCCGACAGCGGGAAACTCGCGCGTGCAGCCCAGCGCCTCAGCCTCCAGATTGGCGCGGTGCTCGATATCCTTGAGCGCGAGCAGCGACAGGTAGAGGAAATTGCCCGATCCGCAGGCGGGATCGAGCACGCGGAAATTGCGCAGCCGCTCCAGAAAGCCGCGCAACAGTTCCTGCGCCTTGGCAAAGGCCCGGTCACGCCTCGTCCGCTCGGCCCCTTTCAGCAGCTTTTCCGCCGTCTGCCGGGGGGCGCTGGCGATCAGGCTTTCAATCTCTGCGCGCACCGCCTCCCACGCGGTCGTCAGCGGGCGGATGATGACCGGCTCGACGATTTGCATGATCTTGTCGCGATCGGTATAGTGCGCGCCGAGCTGGCTGCGCTTGTCCGGGTCCAGCCCGCGTTCGAACAGCGTGCCGAGGATCGAGGGGTCAATCTCCGACCAGTCGAGCGCGGCGGCGGCGAGCAGATTGTCGATGTCCGCGCGTTTCAGCGGCAGGGCGCTGTCATCGTCGAACAGCCCGCCGTTGAACCATTCAATGGGGGTGAAATCCAGATCGCCGCCCTTGTGCATCGCGGCAAACAGCTTGGCGGCGTTGCCTTCGAACCGCTCCGGGGTCTTGGCGCTGGCCTTCAGCATCTTGGTGAACATGTGATCGGGCAGCAGGCCGACATCCTCGGCGAACATGCAGAACACGAGCCGGTTAACGAAATGCGCGACCGAATGGGGATCATGCCCGCGCGCGCGCAGGCGCTGCGCCAGTTGCGAGAACTCTTCCGCTGCCTCTTCGGTCAGCATCTGGCGGGTCTTGGCCGGCTTCAGCCGCTCTGGATCGAGGAAGCAGGCACGCAGCAAATCGCGGGTTGCACCGTCAAGCAGGTCGTCCAGCGCGAACTCGCGCACCTCCTGCACCGTGTTGGTCCAGTTGGTGTGGATCCGGAACCGGTCCATGTCGCTGACGATCAGCAGCGGCGGGTTATCCAGCGCGATGGCATATTGCTGGAGCTGGGCGAAGGCGCGGTCGAGGTCCTTCTTCTTGCCTTTGTATTCCCAGGCGAAGCAATGCCTGCGCCAGACATCGGCCCAGCCTTCACCGCCGCCGGTTTTCGATGCGCCCTTTTCGAAGGTGAACCATTCGCCCTTTGGGTCGGCGCTGGCGGGCTTTTCAATGTCGAGCAGTTCGCACAGATCAAGGAAGTGTTCCTGCGATGCGGAGCGCTCCTTGAGTTCGACATGGCGCCACTTGGCGATGAATTGGGCGGGGGTCATGCGGCGGGGAGGAGCAGGGCGGGCAAAAGCATGATGCCCGCTTAGCAGCCTGACCTTGCGCTTTCCACGAATTGCTGAGGCAGTTGTGGAGCAGGGTTTCCGAATCCGAATGATTCAGGCGCAAATATCGTTCATTGCGTAGCAAATATCCGTCGTGCTGGCTCGCTTGCACCGACATGCCTTCGCATGTGCCCGGATTTGGCGCGACAAAGATCGCCGCTAGTCGTCCTGTGTTTGCGTCCGTTGGCTTCTCTACTCTTCCGTATCCGTCTCTACCCTTCCGCAAGTTATTCTATCCGCTTTTGCGATGGCCATGCCAGGGACCGCGAATTCTGTTGCGCTTGAGGCCTCATGGCGAAATTCTTGGATCAGGGGGCACCAGTAACTGCCAACGAATGGAAGCAAGTCCCATGTCCAACTCTGACAAGATCATCCGTCTCAAGACCGTTCTCGCCCGAACCGGTCTGTCCCGCTCCACCATGTATCGCAAGATTGCCGAGGGGACTTTCCCGTCGCAAGTGAAGATCAGCGTTCACGGCGCGGGCTGGCGGGAGTCCGCCGTGAACCGCTGGATCGATGATCCGGTATCGTATCGGAATGAGGGCGCGACGCAGTGACCACGCCGCCGCCGGTCGAGCCGATCTGCGTGAAGGTAAATGAAGCTGCGCGCATGATCGGCGTCGGTCGCACCAAGCTTTACGAGCTGATTGCGTCGGGCGAGATTGAGGCCATCAAGCTTGGCAAATCGACGCGCATCACGACTGCTAGTCTGCACAAACTGGTCAGGCGGCAGCGGGAGCCGAGTTAGGCTCGACTGCCGCCTTCTTGGCTGTCGGGGCGCTTTTGCCCAGATAATCCGCCCATTGCTTCATCAGGCTGCGGCGCTTCTCGAAGAAATCGGTTCGGCGGTAAGCGGCTTCAACCTTGTTGGGCAGCTTGTGGGCCAATGCCTTGTCGGCAACCTCTTTGGGGAAGTCGGTGCATTCGGCGGCCCAGTCCGTGAAGGTAGATCGGAAGCCGTGCACCGTGATGCTGGCGAAACCATCGTCGCGCAGCAGTTTGGTCATGGTCATGTCGCTGATCGGCTTCTTGCCATTATTCGAAAAGACCAAACCCGTGTCGCTGGTCCGCTCATCCCAGCGTTTGCGCAGCATTGCCACAACCGGTGCCGAAAGCGGCACCACATGGGTTTCGCCCGCCTTCATCCGTTCAGCCGGTATGGTCCATACCGCTTTTTCGAGATCGAACTCGGTCCATACCGCAAGGCGCGTCTCGTTGGACCGCACGGCGTTGTAGATCGTGAAGCGCAAGGCGTCGCGTCCGGTCGTCGGTGCGGCGGTGGCAAGCTTTTTCATCAGCGACGGGACATCGGCATAGGGCATGGCCTCCATATGCCCGCGCTTGTCGTTCTGTCGGGGCAAGCCCTTGCGCACAGAACGCAAGGAAACCTCTTCCGGCACCCAGCCTTTCACATGCGCGAAATCGAGCACTACGCCGATGCGCTGGAGCAAGCGCCGGGCTGTTTCCGGTATTTCCAGCCACATCGGGGACAACGCGTCGACCACGCAGGCGCTGTCCACCTTGTCGACCGGCTTCTTGCCGATACGTGGAAAGAGGTGGCGTTCAAAACCGGACAACCATCGGGCATGATGCCCGTCCTTCCACCCGTCACCCAGTGCTTCGTGGCAGGTTCGGGTCGCCGCTTCGAAGGTCGGAATAACTTTGCGCGCCTTTCGCCGCTCGGCGACAGGATCGAAGCCGTCACGAACCCGGCGGCGCAATTCAGCTGCCGCTGTTCTGGCATCGGATAGCGAAACATCATGCGCCGACCCCAGCCCATAGTCGCGGCGGTGGCCTTTCAACTGCATCCGCAGCACCCAGGTGCGCGCGCCGCTGGGCTTTACGACCAAGCACAAGCCCCTGCCATCGACATGGCGACCGGGCTTCGCGTTCTTCACTTTCAATACTGTCAGCGCCATCAGGTTCGAGTCCCTGTCAGGGAGTTATACCACCAAAAACGGGGGTATTTGGTCCCACAATCGTTCCCACATTTCAGCGGGAATTCAGGCGATTCAGGGCGACCAACCGCGAACACGTTACAAGATAAATCGCTGATTTTACAGAGTAGTTGGAGACGCTCTGAAATTGCCTGAGACGAAAGTTATAGCGCCTCCTCCGCTACCAGTTTTCCCGAAGTCTCCCGCGCGCGTTCGCCTCGGACCTGCCATGCCCGGTCGAGTGACGGCTGCATCTGCGGCGATTGCCGCTGCGGCCGATGCGCGGAAACCATCTGCCTTTCTTCGCGTTTCAATCGGACGTGCGCCTCGCGGTCATGTCTGAGGGCATCAGGGGGTCGGTAAACCATGCCATCAGCGGACCAGATGACGACCCAGCGCCTGGGCGAAATCGTCGAAAAGGCTGCTGCCGAGGTGTTCATCTTCGGCCAGAACGATTTCCGGTTCCTGCTGGTCAACCAGGGCGCGCGTGAAAACCTCGGATATTCAAGGGAGGAGCTGAGCAGACTTCACCCTTGGGACCTCAAGCCCGAATTCGCCGAAGATCAGTTCAGGGCGTTCGTAGCGCCGCTCATCAAGGGCGAGGTGAAGCAGCTTCACTTCGAGACGATCCACCAGAGAAAGGACGGATCGACGTACGACGTGAGCGTCCGGCTCCAGCTCATCTCGACCGGTGACCTGCCGGTATTCTACGCGGCGATCCAGGACATTACCGAACAGCGCCAAATCCGCCGGGCGCTGGAAGAGGTTTCGGGCCGTCTTGACGCGATCCTGAACAACACCACCATGGCGGTGTTCATGATGGACGAGCGGCAGCACTGTTCGTTCATGAACAGGGCCGCGGAGGAACTGACCGGTTACACTTTCGCGGAGACCCAGGGAAAGCCGCTCCACGACGTGGTCCATCACACCTACCCCGACGGCCGGCCGTTTCCGATCGAGGAATGCGCGATCGACCGCGCCTTCCCGGAAAACAGCCAGACCCAGGGCGAGGAGGTCTTCGTCCACAAGGACGGTCATTTCTACAACGTGGGCTTCACCGCCTCGCCGATGAAGAACGCCGAGGGCGTGACCGTCGGCACGGTCATCGAGGCGCACAACATCGACGAGGAACTGAAGGCGCGCGAGGCGCTCGATTCGTTCAACGCGGCTCTGCGCCGTCGGGTGGAGGAGGCGATCGAGGAGCGCAAGGCGCTCGAAGCCCAGCTTGTCCAGGCACAGAAGATGGAAGCCATCGGCCAGCTGACGGGGGGCGTCGCGCACGATTTCAACAACCTGCTCCAGGTCATCGCCGGCAACCTTCAGCTGATCAAGCAGGACCCGCTGCTCGACGGGCGCAGCCTCGGGCGGATCAACAACGCGCTCTCAGGCGTCGAGCGCGGCGCGAAGCTTGCCGCACAGCTGCTCGCCTTCGGGCGCCAGCAGCCGCTCAAGCCCAAGCCGATCAACGCGGGCCGGATCCTGCGCGACATGGACGACATGTTCCGCCGGACGCTCGGCGAAACGGTGGAGATCGAAACGATCGTCGCGGCCGGGCTTTGGAACTGCCTGGTGGATCCGCGCCAGCTGGAGAACGTGCTTCTGAACCTCGCCATCAATGCGCGCGACGCGATGAAGGGCGAGGGCAAGCTGACGCTCGAGGCCGGGAATGCATCGCTCGACGAGGATTACGTCGCCTCTCATCCCGGTGCATCGACCGGGCAGTACGTCATGCTCGCGGTGACCGATACGGGCTGCGGCATTCCCGAGGAAAACCTGGCGAAGGTGTTCGAACCGTTCTTCACCACCAAGGCGCCAGGAGAAGGAACCGGGCTTGGCCTGTCGATGGTCTTCGGGTTCGTCAAGCAGTCGGGCGGTCACATCACGATCTACAGCGAGGAAGGGGAGGGGACCACGGTCCGGATTTACCTTCCCCGTACGCGAAAGGCGGAAATGGCCAGCCGGCCCCAAGGTGGATGGGCCGCCGAGAAGGGGAACGACGAGGTCATTCTCGTGGTCGAAGACGATACCGACGTGCGTTCCACCGCGGTCGAGCTGCTGACGAACCTCGGCTACAAGGTCATCGAGGCATCGGACGCCGATAGCGCGCTGGCGATCCTGCAGTGCGGGATGCCGATCGACCTCCTGTTCACCGACGTCGTCATGCCCGGCAAGCTGCGTTCCCCGGAACTGGCGCGTCTTGCGAAGGAGCGGATTCCCGACATCGGGGTCCTGTTCACGTCAGGCTATACGCAGAACGCCATCGTCCACGCGGGCAAGCTCGACGACGACATCGAGCTGATCAGCAAGCCCTATTCGGTCGAGAAGCTGAGCAGGAAGATCAAGCAGGTGCTCAGCAACAGGTCGGGAAAGGCGGCATCGGAGCCTGCGGCGGCACCGGACGCTGACGCCAGGCACGGCCGCGACACGAAGGCGCTTCGGGTCCTTGTGATCGAGGACGAGCCGCTGATCCGGATGTCGATGGTGGCATCGATCGAGGCGCTCGGCTGCCTGACGCGGGAAGCGAGCACGCTGAAGGAAGCCGCAGCGTTGCTCGAGGAGAACGTGTTCGACGCGGTGATATCGGACCTGAAGCTGCCGGACGGGAACGCGACACCGTTCCTGGCCGACATGAGGGCCCGGTATCCCGACATGACGCTGGTGATCGCATCCGGCGGCTCGGTGCCCGAGGAACTGCAGGCACAGGCGGTCTCGGTGCTGGCTAAGCCGTTTTCCGACAGCGAGCTGGAAGACGCGCTCCGGCTCGAACAACAGGCTTGATCCGCGCGCTCGCGGCGGACGTCATGACCGCGGCAGGAGCAGGCCGCGGCAACGATCGATCATCGCGACGATCCAGTCCTTGCCCGCTTGCACCCTTGCCAGCTGGTGGGTGTCCTTGTGGGTTACCATCCAGAAGGCCCGGAAAATCCTCTTGTCGGGAAGGACGGGGGACAATGACGGATCGGCGTTTCCGATGAAGCACGGCAGCACGCCGATCCCCGCGCCCCCGGCGATGAGCTGGTGCTGCGCGTTGATGCTCGACGATCGCAGTCGCGGCGTGGGGCCGGGATGGATCTCGTCAAGATAACGTAGTTCGGGCGCGTAGAGCAGGTCGGGAATGTAGCCGATCAGGCTGTGGCCGGCGAGCAGGTCGGCGCCGCGTTGCGGCGTGCCGGCAGCTGCCAGGTAGGTCTGTGACGCATAGAGGCCCAGCGCGTAGTCCGACAGCTTGCCCGCGATGATCGGCCCGGCCTTGGGCCGCGACAGCATGACCGCGATGTCGGCTTCGCGCTTCGACATGCTGAGAAAACCGCTGTTGGCGACGAGGTCGACGGTCAGGCCCGGGTGCGCGCGGGCGAAATCGGGCAGGTGCCGCGCGAGAACCCAGCTGCCGAACCCTTCGGCCACGCTGATGCGCAAGGTACCCGAAACTTTGGCGGGCCGGCCTTGCGTTCCCTCTCCGATTTCGGCTGCTGCACGCGACATTCGCTCGACCCGCAGCAGCAGGGCTTCGCCGGCGTCGGTCAGGACCTGGCCCTCGCGAGTCTGCTCGAACAGGTTGGCGCCGACCCTTGCCTCGAGCCGCCGCAGCCGGCGGCCGACGGTGGTGGCGTCGACCCGCAGCGCGGCGCCCGCCCGGCCGAGCCCGCCGGTCTGCGCGATCGCCAGGAAGACCTGCAGGTCGCTCCAGTCCATATCCTGCATGATTGCAGGAGTTATCTGCAAGATTGCCTGTTGTCTGCAAAAATATCTGCGCCCAAGAGAGGCGGAAACAAATTGGGAGAATGTCCGATGCGCCAGGTCGATCACTTCATCGTCGGCGGCGCCGGCGGCTCGTCGGGCCGCAGGCACCAGATCTGGAACCCTTCGACCGGCGAGATCCAGGCCGAGGTTGCGCTCGGCGATGCGGCGCTGCTCGACCGGGCGGTCGAAGCCGCGAAGAAGGTCCAGCCCGAATGGGCGGCGACCAATCCGCAGCGGCGCGCCCGGATCATGTTCGCTTTCAAGCAGCTGGTCGAGGCGAACAAGGACGACCTCGCCCGCCTGCTCGCGAGCGAGCACGGCAAGGTCATCGACGACGCGCACGGCGACGTGCAGCGCGGGCTCGAGGTGATCGAATACGCGTGCGGCATCCCGCAGGTGCTGAAAGGCGAATACACGCTCGGCGCGGGGCCGGGGATCGACGTCTATTCGGCGCGCCAGCCGCTCGGCATCGGTGCGGGGATCACCCCGTTCAACTTCCCGGCGATGATCCCGATGTGGATGTTCGGCATGGCCATTGCGGCGGGCAATGCTTTCATCCTCAAGCCGAGCGAGCGCGATCCCAGCGTGCCGGTGCGCCTCGCCGAACTGTTCCTCGAGGCGGGCGCGCCCGAAGGGCTGCTGCAGGTGGTCCACGGCGACAAGGAGATGGTCGATGCGATCCTCGACCATCCGGACATCGCCGCGGTCAGCTTCGTCGGCTCGTCGGACATCGCGCATTATGTCTACAAACGCGGCGTCGCAGCGGGCAAGCGCGTCCAGGCGATGGGCGGGGCCAAGAACCACGGCATCGTGATGCCCGATGCCGATCTCGACCAGGTCGTCGGCGACCTCGCCGGCGCGGCGTTCGGCTCGGCGGGCGAACGCTGCATGGCGCTCCCCGTTGTGGTGCCGGTGGGCGAGGACACGGCCGACCGGCTGCGCGAGAAGCTGATCCCGGCGATCAACGCGCTGCGCGTCGGCGTCTCGACCGACAAGGACGCGCACTACGGTCCGGTGGTGACGCCAGAGCACAAGGCGCGCGTCGAGGCGTGGATCGATACCGCCGAGAAGGAAGGTGCCGAGGTCGTGATCGACGGGCGCGGGTTCAGCCTGCAGGGCCACGAGAAGGGCTTCTTCGTCGGCCCGACGCTGCTCGACCGCGTGACGCCCGACATGGAAAGCTACAAGGAAGAGATCTTCGGTCCCGTCCTCCAGATCGTCCGCGCGAAGGACTTCGAGGAGGCGGTCCGCCTGCCGAGCGAACACCAGTACGGCAATGGCGTGGCGATCTTCACCCGCAACGGGCACGCTGCGCGCGAGTTCGCAAGCCGCGTCAACGTCGGCATGGTCGGGATCAACGTGCCGATCCCGGTGCCGGTCGCCTACCACTCGTTCGGAGGGTGGAAGCGCAGCGCGTTCGGCGACACCAACCAGTACGGCACCGAGGGGCTGAAGTTCTGGACCAAGGTCAAGACAGTGACCCAGCGCTGGCCCGACGGCGGCGGCGATGGGTCGAACGCCTTCGTCATCCCGACGATGGGGTGAATGCCG
>NZ_JAOAMV010000005.1 GCF_025154015.1 Tsuneonella litorea | reverse complement strand
TGCGCGTCCACTCGATCCTAGAAGGAACCAACCAGGTCATGCGCATGATCGTCGGCCGGGACATGCTCCGGCAATGAGCACCGAAGACGTCCTGATCCACCGCCACGGCGCGGTGGGGCATATCTCGCTCAACCGGCCCAAGGCGCTGCACGCGCTGACGCTCGACATGTGCCACGCGATGAGCGCGGCGCTGAGCGAGTGGGCCGAGGACGACGGGATCGAGGCGGTGATCCTCGACCACGCGGAAGGCCGCGGGTTCTGCGCAGGGGGCGACATCAACCTGCTGCGCAATTCGGCTCTTCACGATGGCGGTGTCTCGGGGCGGAAGTTCTTCCACGACGAGTACCAGCTCAATCACCAGATGATGACCTATCCCAAGCCAATCGCGGTGTTCATGGACGGCATCACGATGGGCGGCGGGGTCGGCATCGCACTGCCGTGCAGGTTCCGCGTGGCGACCGAGAACACCCGCTTCGCGATGCCCGAGACCGGGATCGGCCTGTTCCCCGACGTCGGCGGCGGCTGGCACCTGTCGCGCCTGCCGGGGCGCCTGGGGCAGTTTCTCGCGCTCACCGGAGCGCGGCTCGACGGGGCGGAATGCCTCTGGGCCGGGATCGCGACCCACTACCTGCCGAGCGAGATGATCGCCGACGCGAAGGCCCGCATCATCGAGAAGCCGGGGCGCATCGCGGGCATCCTCGCCGAAATGCCCGGCACCCCGCCCAAGGCGCGGATCGAGGACAACGCCGACAAGATCGCGCGGCATTTTCGCTCCGACCGCTACGAGGACATCCTCGCCAGCCTCGAGGCGGATGACAGCGACTGGGCGCAGAAGGAGCGCGACACGCTGGGCACCAAGAGCCCCCAGACCTGCAAGGTCGCGCTGCGCCAGCTCGCGACAAGCGCGCTGATGGACGACTTTGCCGACAACATGGCGATGGAATACCGCATCGCCAGCCGCGTCCTTCTGCGGCCCGACTTCGCGGAAGGCGTGCGCGCCGTCATCGTCGACAAGACGAACGACCCCAAGTGGGACCCGGCGACACCCGAGGAGGTCGGCGACGACCTGCTCGACAGCATCTTCGCCCCCCTCCCCCCGGAAGAGGAATGGAAGCCGCTTTGACGTACGAAACCATCACCGTCGAACAGCGCCCGGAACCGCATGGGGCGGTCACGCTCATCACCCTCAACCGTCCGCAGGCACTGAATGCGCTCAACTCGCAGGTGCTCGAGGACCTGATCGCGGCGTTTGCCGCGTTCGAGGCCGATGACGGGCAGCGCTGCGCGGTCCTCACCGGAAGCGGCGACAAGGCATTCGCAGCCGGCGCGGACATCAAGGAAATGGCCGACAAGCCCGCGGCCGACTTCTACCTCGACGATTTCTTCGCCCGCTGGACGAGTCACCTCGTCAAGGCGACCCGCAAGCCGTGGATCGCCGCGGTCAACGGCTTCGCACTCGGCGGCGGGTGCGAACTCGCCATGATGGCCGATTTCATCATCGCCTCGGACAAGGCGAAGTTCGGCCAGCCCGAGATCAAGCTGGGCGTGGCCCCCGGCATGGGCGGCAGCCAGCGGCTGACCCGCGCGGTCGGCAAGGCGAAGGCGATGGAGATGTGCCTCACAGGCCGGATGATGGACGCCGCGGAAGCCGAGCGCAGCGGCCTCGTTGCGCGCGTGGTGCCGCACGAAAGCCTGCTCGACGAGGCGCTCAAGACCGCCGCGACCATCGCCGCAATGCCGCCGATGGCCGCGATCGCGAACAAGGAAATGGTCAACGCCGCGTTCGAGACGACGCTCGACCAGGGCCTGGTCGTGGAACGCCGCATCTTCCAGATCCTCGCCGGATCCGAGGACAAGGCGGAAGGGATGGCCGCGTTCGTCGAGAAGCGCGAAGGCAGGTGGAAGGGGCGGTGATCGGCTGATCCTCGCCCTCGCGCATCAGGCCGGTGGCGCAGCGTCCTCGCCGGCTTGCACGGCGCTCTCGGCAGCGGCCTTGTCCTGCGCGGCCTTCCTTTCGGTGAAATACATCACCAGCAACGCACCCTCGAACAGCAGGATCAGGGGACCTGCCAGCATGAGCTGGCTGATCACGTCGGGCGGCGTGGCGACCGCCGCGATCACGAAGGCGACGACGATCATGTAACGCCGCGCGCTCACCAGACTCTTGCGGCTGACGATCCCCGCGGTGTTGAGCAGCAGCAGCAGGACCGGCAGCAGGAACGCGAGCCCGAACGCGAGGATAAACTGCATCACGAGGCTCAGGTAATCCTCGCTGTTGGGCAGCGCCTCGATCTCGACCCCGCCCTGCGTCCCCTGGAACCCGAGGAAGAAGTGAAACGCGGTCGGCATGACCACGTAGTAGGCAAGCGCCCCGCCCGCGATGAACAGCACCGGGGTCGCCAGCAGGAACGGCAGGAAAGCCTTCTTCTCCCTGGCGTAAAGTCCCGGCGCGATGAACGCCCACAGCTGGTTCGCGATCACCGGAAAGGCGATGAAGAACGCCGCCCACAGCGCCACCTTCAGCTCCACGAAGAACTGGCCGTAAAGCTTGGTGTAGATGAGCTTGTTCTGGCCTGCGTCGAGCAGCGGCTGGACGAGGAATGCGAGGATGTCCTGCGCGAAGTAGAAACAGGCGAAGAAGGCGACCATCAACGCCGCGAAGGCACGCAGCAGCCGCGTGCGCAGCTCGATCAGGTGGTCGAGCAGCGGCGCCTGCGTCTCGTCGATGTCGGAAAGCTTGAAGGCCATCAGCGCGCCGTCACCGCAGGGGAAGCTGGGGTTCGTCGTCGGGAGACGGGGCGTCCTCGACCGAATCGGCCGGCTGCTCCTCTGGGAGCAGCGAAGCGGGCGGCGGCGATACCTCCGGCGTCTGCGAGTCCGCCGCGGCGTCTTCCTGGGGCAGCGGCTTCATCTCGTGGTCGGACAGGTCGATCTGCGGCACCTGGGCCATGATCTGGGCGTTCTGTTCGGCCCACTTCTTTTCCATTTCCTCAAGCTCGGCCTCGCGGATCATCGCCTCGATGCCGGCACGAAAATGGTTCGAGGTGCGGCGGATCTTGCCGATCCAGCGCCCCGCGGTGCGCATCGCCTTGGGCAGGTCCTTGGGCCCGATCACCAGCACCGCGACGAACACGATGACCAGCAGTTCCTGCCAGTCTATTCCGAACATGGGTCAGCCTTTCGCGCGCGCAGGTGCCGCCGGGTCAGTCGCGGTGTTCGGCGCCGGGGTGCGGCTCCTTCGTCGCCTCTCCGGCGGGCTTGGCATCGTGATGCGGGCCTTCGAGGCTGTGGACGGGCTTTGCCGCGGCCGCCTTGGCGTTCGCCTCGGACTCGTCGTCGGCGATGCCCTTCTTGAAGCTTTTGATGCCCTTGCCGAATTCGCCCATGATGTCGCCCACCCGGCCCTTCCCGAATAGGACGAGGACGACCAGCAGCACGATCAGCCAGTGCCAGATGGAAAACGAACCCATGGTAATCTCCTTGGGCGTCAATCTAGGGGATCGGCCGCCGCATTGCCAGTGTCGGTATCGGCGCCCGCGACTTCTTCTTCGCTCGCGGTGAGCGCCTCGAACGCATCGTCCACCGGATCGAGCAGGCCGGCGGCCTTGAGTTCGTCGATGCCCGGCAGTTCCTTGCGCGAGGCGAGGCCGAAGTGATCGAGGAAGTCGGGCGTGGTGGCATAGATCACCGGACGCCCGGGCACCTCGCGCCGGCCCGCCACGCGTACCCAGCCCGCTTCCATCAGCACGTCGAGCGTGCCGGACGAGGTCTGCACCCCGCGGATCGCCTCGATCTCGGCGCGGCTGACCGGCTCGTGGTAGGCCACGATCGCGAGCACTTCGGTCGCCGCGCGGCTGAGCCGCCGCACCGCCTCGCGCTCGCGGCGCAGAAGGTGAGCGAGGTCGGGCGCGGTCTGGAAGTGCCAGCGATCGCCGCGCTCGACGAGGTGGACCCCGCGCCCCTCGTACTGCGCCGCGAGCCTCCGCAGCGAATCGCGCACGTCGCCCGCGGCGGCATCGCCGAGGTGGCCGGCAAGCGCGGCCACTGTCATCGGCTCCTCGGCCGCGAACAGCGTCGCCTCGATCGCGCGCTCGAGTTCGCCAGGCTGGCTCACGCGGTCGCCCGGCGAAGGCGCAAGGGGCCGAACGCCTCGTCCTGCGCCAGTTCCGCCTTGCCCAGCCGCGCGAGTTCGAGCGCGGCCACGAAGCTGGAGGCGAGCGCGGACTTGCGCAGCCGCGGTTCGGCGTGCGGCGGCAGGAACTCGCGCAGTTCCATCCAGTCGAGCGTGACACCGAGCATCGCCGAAACCCGGTCCAGCGCCGAATCGAGCGTCATCACCGGTCGCTCGCGCACCATGTGGACCACCGGCGCGGTGCGTGCGCTGACCTGCCCGTAGGCCTGCACCAGCGCGAACCAGTCGCACTGCCACAGCGTCTTGCGGTCGGTGCGCAGTCCCTCGGGCGCGCCGCGGCGGAACACGTCGCGGCCCAGCCGGTCGCGTGCCATCAGCCGCGCGGCCGCCTCGCGCATCGCCGCCAGCCGCGCGAGCCGCAGTTGCAGCCTCAACGCGAGGTCTTCGGGGCTGGGATCTTCCTGCTCGTCCCGCGGCAGCAGGAGCGCCGACTTGAGATAGGCGAGCCAGGCGGCCATCACGAGGTAATCGGCCGCGAGCTCGAGCTTGAGCGCCTCTGCCCGCTCGATGTAGGCGATGTACTGGTCGACCAGCGAGAGGATCGAGATCGCCTTGAGGTCGACCTTCTGCCGCCGCGCGAGGTCGAGCAGGAGGTCGAGCGGGCCCTCCCAGTTGTCCAGTTCGAGATAGAGCCCGGCGTCATCGTCGGCCGCCGCGGCGCCGGGGCCGGACCAGTTCTCCGCCGGCTGATCGCCGAGATCGAGGATAAGCGCGTCCTCGCTCATGCGGTCGCCCCGGCAATCGCGAGCAGGCGGTCGCGGGTCGCGAGCAGCTCGGCCTTGTCGCCCTCCGGCGGGCGGCCGGTGCCGGCCAGCGCACGGTCGAGCCGCGCGGCGGTCCTTTCCGACATCGCCGGTAGTCGCTCGGCGATGCCGGTCATGTCGTCCATCTTCGCCCAGCAATTGAGCGCGATGTCGCATCCCGCCCGGATCGCGACCGCGGCCCGCTCGGGCACCGATCCCGACAGGGCCTCCATGTCGATGTCGTCGGTCAGCAGCAGGCCGTCGAAGCCGATCTTCCCCCGGATCACCTCGCGGATCACCGTCGGCGACTGGGTCGCCGGGTAGTCGGGGTCCCAGACGGTGAAGACGAGGTGCCCGGTCATCCCGATCGGCGCATCGTGCAACGCGCGGAACGGCGCCAGGTCGGTTTCCAGCTCCTCCTCGCTTGCGGTCACGGTGGGAAGTTCCTTGTGCGTGTCGCACATCGAACGGCCGTGCCCCGGCATATGCTTGATGCAGCCCGCGACGCCCGCGAGCGCCAGCCCTTCGAGCGTCGCGCGGCCGAGCGCCGCCACCCGCAAGGGCTCGCTGCCGAACGCGCGGTCGCCGATCACGTCGTGCGCGCCGGGCTGGCGGACGTCGAGCGGCGGGTGGTAGTCGACGGTGATCCCGGCCTCGGCAAGCTCGATGCCCATCGCGTGCGCATTGGCGCGCGCCGCCGCGATCGCCGAGGACGGCGCGATATCGTAGAGCGCGTCGAAGGCGGCGCCGGCCGGAAACGCGCTGAACTGCGGCGGGCGCATCCGGGCGACGCGGCCGCCTTCCTGGTCGATGCTGACCAGCAGCCGCTCGCGGCCGTGGATTGTCCGCAGGTCATCGGTCAGCGCGCGGACCTGTTCCATCGTCTCGACGTTGCGGCCGAACAGGATGTAGCCCGCCGGGTCGCTTTCACGGAAGAACGCGCGCTCGTCGTCGGTGAGAACAGTCCCGGAAAGGCCGAATATCGCCGGAGTCATGGGGACGAGATTCGCAGGAAAGCGGTCCCGCCGCAAGCAGACGCCCCCGGCTATCCCCTCCCGCGGAGAGGCGGAAGTCGGCTCATTTCACCTGGCAGGCCACCCCGTCGCCCTTGAGCGCGGTGCAGAGCCGGCTCGCAGCCCCGGCATCGCCTGCGATCGCCTGGAGGCGAAACACCGTTCCGATGTCGGCCTGGCCTTGCACGACCCGGTGCGAAACGCCGTTCAGGTGCTCGGTCTGGCGCTGCAGTTTCTGCCAGCCCGCCTCGGCATCGGCCCGCGTCGAATAGGCGCCGACCTGCACCACCGTTCCGCTTGCAGCCTTGGCCTCACTGGCCGTCGACGCCGGAGGCGAATCGCTCGCCCGGGGGGCATCGATGCTCGGCGCCGGAGTGGCGTCGGCGATCCGGCCTTCGGTCTCGCGGCCTTCGCCGACGGCAGGGGCGAGGTTGCCGGTGCCTTCGAACTGCTTGCCGCCCGGATCGGTCGGCCGGGTCTTGTAGGGTCCGTCGGGCGCCTCGATCGTGCTGCCGTCGGCGACCACCTCGGACTCCTGGCTCCGGTTGCCGAACCACCAGATCCCCCCGATGAACGCCGCCAGCGCAAGCAGCGCGAGTACCGCGAAACCGAGGATGCGGCCCGATTCGGCGCCCTCGTCCTCATCGTCCTCGTCGCCCGATTCGAGCCACGGCAGGCGCTCGTCGTCGTCAGCCAGCGTCAGCTGGTCGCCGGCGGCGTAATCGTCCCTCTCGCCCGCATTCATCGTCACATCTCCTCGACGGCCTCGACGCCCAATAGCGCAAGACCGTTACGGATAACTAACCCGATCTGCGTGGCGAGGAAGAGCCGCGCAGCCGTCAGCGCAGGGTCGCCGGCGACGATGAACCGCTTGTCCGGCGCATCGTTACCGAGGTTCCAGTATGCGTGGAACGCGGCGGCGAGGTCGTAGAGGAAGAAGGCGATCCGGTGCGGCTCGCGCGCCGCCGCAGCCGCTTCGACCGCCCGCGGGAACTGCGCGGCGAGCTTGACCAGTGCCAGCTCCTCCTGCCCCAGCCGGTCGAGGGCCGCATCGTCGGGTGCGAGTCCCTCCGCCTTCGCCTTGCGCAAGGTCGAGTGGATCCGCGCGCTCGCGTATTGCACGTAGAAGACCGGGTTGTCCTTCGACGCTTCGACCACCTTGGCGAAGTCGAACTCCATCTGCGCGTCGGGCTTGCGGGTCAGCATCGTGAACCGCACGACGTCCTTGCCGACCTCGCGCACGACGTCCGCGAGGGTGACGAAAGTGCCGCTGCGCTTCGACATCTTCACCGGCTCGCCGCCGCGCAGGAGCTGGACCATCTGGACCAGCTTAACGTCGAACGGGATCGCGCGTCCCTGCCCTTCCGCCAGCGCGGCGACCGCGGCCTTGATCCGCTTGACGGTGCCCGCGTGGTCGGCGCCCCAGATGTCGATCAGCTCGTCGGCCTCGGCGGCTTTCTGCATATGGTAGGCAAGGTCCGCCCCGAAATAGGTCCAGCTGCCGTCGCTCTTCCTGATCGGGCGGTCCTGGTCGTCGCCGAAGCGGGTGGCCCGGAACAGCGGGAGCTCGACCGGTTCCCAGTCATCCGGGGTCTTGCCCTTGGGCGCCTCGAGCACGCCGTCGTAGACAAGGTCGTGCGCGCGCATCCAGGCCTCGGCCTCGGCGGGCTTGCCGGCGGCCTGGAGAGCGGCTTCGCTGGCGAACGCGTCGTGGCGGATGCCGAGCAGGGCAAGGTCGTCGCGGATCATGTCCATCATCGCGGCGACCGTCCGGGCCTTGAACTCGGGCAGCCATTCCGCCTCGGGCGCGTCGAGGAACCGGTCGCCGTATTCGCCGGCGAGCGTCTGGCCGACGGGAACGAGGTAATCGCCCGGATAGAGCCCCTCGGGGATCGCCCCCACGTCCTCGCCCAGCGCCTCGCAGTACCTGAGGTGCGCCGAGCGGGCGAGCGTGTCGACCTGGCTGCCGGCGTCGTTGACGTAGTATTCGCGCGTGACCGGGTGGCCGACGAATTCGAGCAGGCTCGCCAGCGCGTCGCCCACCACCGCGCCGCGGCAATGCCCCATGTGCATCGGGCCGGTCGGGTTGGCGCTGACGTATTCCACGTTCACCCGACGACCCGCACCGACGCTCGAGCGCCCGTAGTCCGCACCAAGGTCGGCCATCGTGCGCAGTTCGCGCAGCCACTCCGAATCGGCGAGCCGCAGGTTGATGAAGCCCGGTCCGGCGATCTCGGTGCTGGTCACCGCCGGGTCGCGCGCAAGATGATCGACGATCTTTTGCGCAAGCGCGCGCGGATTGGTTGCGGCCGGCTTGGCGAGCACCATCGCGGCATTGGTGGCGAGGTCGCCATGCGATGGATCGCGCGGCGGCTCGACGGTCACCGAGGTTTCGGAGGAACCGGGCGGCAGCGCACCTTCGGCCTCGAGGGCCTTGAGGACGGCGGCGATGCGCGCGGCGAAGGCGGCATGAAGGGTCTGCGGGGTCGCGGAATCTGGGGACATGGCGGCGCGGTTACCCCATCCGGGGCAAATCGCAAGCGCGGTGGGTGCGTGCCGACCGGCGTCCCGGACTAGCGGGTGGCGTTGTAGGCGAGCTGCTGTTCGGTGAGCTGGAAGCCCACCAGCACTTCGAAGGTGGCGCGGGCGACCGCGGCCTTGACCTCAGGATCGCTCAGCGGGTCGATCGCCGCGTCCTCTTCGCCCGCCTTGCGCCTGCGGGTGATCCGCTCGCGGATGTCGGCCGGAAGCGTGGCCTCGGCGCGATCGACGTAGGCACCGGCCTGCGCGCGCGCCTGGGTGCGCTCCTGCCCGTCGGCAAAGCTCAGCGTCACCTCGCCCACCCGCTTGGTGACCACCGAGGTGCCGCCGCGCAGCACCACGGCGTAGTAGGGCAGCGTCACGTTGCGCGCGCCGCGGGTGTCGGTCCTGCGGCCGATCACGTCGAAGGTGACGTTGGTGTAGATGCGCGGCGATCCGTCGTCGCAGGTGGAGCGCACGTTGGTGATGGCAGCGGTGACGTCCATGTTCGCCGCCGAGGTGTCACCGGGCACGCGGAAGGTCGTCACGTCGCCGGTATAGTCGGGCACGCCCACCGCCGGGCACGCGGTGCGCACCGCGGTGATGCCGACGCCCTGGTCGACCACCAGCTCTCCCTTGGTCTTGCAGCCCGCGAGGGCGCACCCCAACATGAGCGCAGCGGAAAGGCGAAGGCGGGTGGTCATGGCAGGTTCGGTCCCGATCAAGTCTATGAGCGGCCGCCCTAGCGGCGCTCGCAGCGAAGCGCTAGGGGGCCGGATATGAACGCCCCCTTTCAGGAACGCCCGGCGACCGGCGAAGCGCCCGCGGCAAGGCCGCTGCTGACGTTGCTGATCGCCGCGCCGCGCGGTTTCTGTGCCGGCGTCGACCGCGCGATCGAGATCGTCGAGCGCGCGATCGAACGCTACGGCGCGCCGGTCTACGTCCGCCACGAGATCGTCCACAACAAGTACGTCGTCGATTCGCTCAAGGCCCAGGGCGCCATCTTCGTCGAGGAACTCGACGAGGTGCCCGATGGCGCGCCGGTGGTATTCTCGGCGCACGGCGTGCCCAAGAGCGTGCCGGTCGAAGCGACCCGCCGCGAGATGCTGTGGGTCGATGCGACCTGCCCTCTGGTCAGCAAGGTCCATCGCCAGGCCGAGCGCCAGATCGAGGCCGGCCGCCACATCGTCTTCGTCGGCCACAGGGGCCATCCCGAGGTGATCGGCACGATGGGCCAGGTGCCCGAAGGCTCCATCACGCTGGTCGAGACGGTCGAGGACGTCGCCGCGCTCGAGTTCGCCGCGGACGAACCGCTCGCCTTCCTGACCCAGACGACGCTGTCGGTCGACGACACGCGCGAGATCGTCGCCGCGCTCGAGGCGAAGTTTCCGCACATCGTCGGCCCGAAGGCGGAGGACATCTGCTACGCGACCTCGAACCGCCAGGCTGCGGTCAAGGCGATCGCGCCGGGCAGCGACCTGGTGCTGGTGATCGGCGCGCCCAATTCGTCGAACTCGCTGCGGCTGGTCGAGGTGGCCGAGCGGATGGGAACCGACGCCAGGCTGATCCAGCGGGCGAGCGACATCGACCCCGCCTGGCTCGACGGTGTCGGCACGCTGGGGCTTACCGCGGGCGCCTCCGCCCCCGAGAGCCTCGTCCGCGAAGTCGTCGCCCAGCTGTCGCAGTGGCGCGATATCGAGGAGCATACGATCGTCTCTGCCGAGGAGAAGATGGTCTTCAAGCTGCCCCGCCAGCTCGTCGACTAGGGCGCGCATGGCGGTCTACACCCACCTCGCCGCCGAGGATCTCGCCGCGCTGATCGCCGCATACGACGTGGGCGAGCTGGTCTCTGCCAAGGGCATCGCCGAGGGCGTCTCCAACTCGAACTGGCTGGTCGAGACGACCGCCGGCCGGTTCATCCTCACGATGTACGAGCGGCGAATCGAGACGAGCGACTTGCCCTTCTTCCTCGGACTGCTCGACCACCTGTCGGAGCGCGGTTGTCCGGTCCCGCGCACGATTCACGATCGCGGGGGAGCCGCTTTCCGTCACGTCAACGGCAAGGCGGTCGCGCTGATCGAGTTTCTTCCCGGCGTCTCGGTGGACCATCCAACCCCCGAACAGGCCCGCGCGGTCGGCGCGGCGCTGGCGAAGACCCATCTCGCGGCGGCGGACTTCATCCCCGCGCGCGCGAACGCGCTCGACATCTCGCATAGTGCCCGGGCGCTGGCGGGCTGCGGCGATGACGCCCTTGCAGCAATCGATCCGGCTCTCCCGGAGGCTGCGCGCATCGCCGGGCAGCTGGCCAATGATTGGCCCAGGGACCTGCCGGAAGCGATCTGCCACACCGACCTGTTTCCCGACAACGTCCTCATGCTGGGCGACCGGGTGACGGGCATGATCGACTTCTATTTCGCCTGCACCGAGGCGATGGCCTACGATCTCGCGGTAACCCACGCCGCCTGGGCATTCGACCTCGCCGGCGAGCGCCATGCCCCGGAAATCGGAACCGCGCTGGTCGAGGGCTACCAGTCGGTCCGGCCCCTCGCCGCGGAAGAACGCGCCGCCCTGCCGCTGCTGGCACAGGGCGCGTGCCTGCGTTTCGTCGCCAGCCGCACCGAGGACTGGATCGCCACTCCGGCGGACGCACTTGTGACACGCAAGGACCCGATGGCCTTCGTGCGCCGCTTGCATTTCTATGAAAGTGCGGGGCAAACGGCCTTCGAATGATGAAAAGAGTCGAGATTTTCACCGACGGGGCGTGCAAGGGAAACCCCGGCCCCGGCGGCTGGGGGGCGATCCTGCGCATGGGCCGCCACGAGAAGGAGATGTCGGGCGGCGAGCGCGACACGACCAACAACCGCATGGAGCTGACCGCCGCGATCAAGGCGCTCGAGGCGCTGATCGAACCGTGCGAGATCGCGCTTCATTCGGACAGCAAGTACGTTCTCGACGGGATCACCAAGTGGGTCCACGGCTGGCAGCGAAACGGCTGGAAGAATGCCAGCAAGCAGCCCGTCCGCAACGCTGACCTGTGGCACGAGCTGATTGCCGCGGCAAAGCCGCACCGGGTGGACTGGATCTGGGTCAGGGGTCACGACGGCCACCCCGAGAACGAGCGCGCCGATGCGCTCGCCTGCGCGGCGGCCGAAGCGATCGCGGCGAACGCCTAGCTGTTGTCCTCGATCGGCGCGTCGGGTCCGTTCTTCTTGATCGAATTGATGGCGTTCTGCGCGCTTGCCTTGCTCGAGTAGCCCTCGGTCGAGAACATCGTTTCCGAGTTGTACTTGAAGCGGACCCGGTACTCGCCGGCCTTGTCCTTGTAGATCTCGAACTTGTGCGCCATTCGCCCCACTCCCGTCGCTTGAGGTGGCGCCAGACTAACTATTCTCAAGCACCTGTCGAGTCGAAGCGGGCGGGGTCGTAGAGCCGGGCGTCGAGGGCTTCGGTCATCGCGTCGCGCGCCTTCAAGAGCAGCAGCTGGGCCCCCAGACGCGCCGCGGCAGGGGCGGTCTGGATGCCGAAGCCGCCTTGCCCCGCGAACCAGAACAGGCCCCGCGCATCCGGGTCGTAACCATAGACCGGCAATCGATCGGGCGCGAAGCTGCGCAGCCCTGCCCACTTGCGCTCGACCGCCTCGACCCGCCAGTCGACCACCCGCTCGAACCGGTCGATGGCCTCGGCGACCGCCAGTTCCTCGGGCGCGGCATCGCACGGGGGCGACGGTTCCTCGTCGTGCGGGCTGAGCCAGAGCCGCCCGCTCTCGGGCTTGAAATAGAACCGCCCCTCGATG
Organism: Tsuneonella litorea; assembly: GCF_025154015.1. Taxonomy (GTDB): domain Bacteria; phylum Pseudomonadota; class Alphaproteobacteria; order Sphingomonadales; family Sphingomonadaceae; genus Tsuneonella; species Tsuneonella litorea. Next base: position 356,577 of record NZ_JAOAMV010000005.1, on the reverse strand, counting down.
TCGAGGACGAGCGGCAGGTCGGCCGGCGGCTGCGGATCGGTGCGAAGCTGCGCAACGGTGCGGCGCAGCGGCTGGATGCCGAGCGGGCGGGCTCCCGCCAGCTCGGCGAAGGTATCCGCCCAGGCGCCCGCAGCATTCGCGACGACGTCGCAGACGAGCGCGTCCCCGCGCTCGTTCACGAGCCGCCAGCCGTCGCCGGTGCGCTCCGCCGAAACCACGCGCCAGCGGGTGCGAAGCTCCACCCCGCCACGCTTCGCAGCCGCCAGGTAGTGCTGGTGGAGGCCCGCGACGTCGATGTCGGCGCAGGCCGGTTCCCAGACCGCGCCGGTATAGGCGGCGCGCACGCCGGGCAGGTGCTCGGCGAGCCGGTTGCGGCCCAGACGCTCGATGGTCACCCCGGTACCGGCGAAAGTCTCCATGAACGCGTCGAGTGCGCCCTCGTGCTCGGCCTGCCCGACATAGAGCGCGCCGCGCGGGTCGAGGAAGCCGTGATCGCGCAGCCAGCGGCCGGAGGCCAGCGTCAGCGGCACGACGTCGGGGCCGCCGTAGCATTCTTCCCAGAACGCCGCCGATCGGCCCGTCGTGTGGTAGCCCGGGCGGTCCTCCGCCTCGAGCACGACGACCGGCCCTGCGCCCAGCGCCGCGAGTTCCGATGCGAGGCTCGCTCCCGCCATGCCCGCCCCGACGACGGCGATCGCGCAGCGTTCGGTCATCGCGCCGGGACCGTTTCGTCGAGGAACCGGTCGATCGCGGCGAGCGCGCGGTCGCGCACGGGATCGGCTTCGCGCAGGATCTCGTGGCTTGCCTCTCTGCCGAAGGTCACGAGCTCGGCGTTCGGCAGGCGCCGGGCGGCTGCGGCAATCGCCGGGTACGCGACGAGCCTGTCCGCGGACGTCGCCAGGATCAGGACCGGCAGCGTGACCTTTTCCAGCAAGCCCGGCGCCGACAGCGCGCGCATCGAGGCATAGGCGCGCTCGACCCAGCCCCAGCTTCCGGGCCCCATGACCAGTTCGGGACGTTCGCCGCGCCACCACAGCTCGTCCGCATAGCGATCCGCATCGTGCGTCAGCAGCGCGCCGCGCGATGCGGGCGGCTCACCGGGCTTCTCGCTCCACCGCCACGCGGGGCGGCGCGGGTCGCCCAGCCGCACCATCGCGCGCGCGACGGTATGCATCACCACGGGCGGCAGCCGCCCGATGCCGAGCATCGGCGCGACGAGGACCAGTGCATCGGGCGCGATGAGCCCTTCGGCCGACCCACGCAACGCGAGATGGGCGCCCATCGAGTGTGCCACGATGACATGGGGTACCGGCACTTCGGCTGCCCACGCCCGCCAGAACCCCGCGAGGTCATGCGTCCACTGCGCGAAATCCCCGATGTGCCCGGTCACCGCGTCGCTGCCCAGCCGGCCCGACCCGGCCTGCCCGCGCCAGTCGAGCGCGGTGACCTGCCAGCCGCGGTCCCGCCAGTCGGCGAAGGCTTCGAGGTATTTTTCGTAGAAATCGCCCCTGCCGCCGAGAAACAGGATGGCCCCGCGCACCCGTCCGTCGGGTGCCGGCCAGTCGATCCGCCGGACCGCATGGCCGTCGGGCGCCGTCCAGCGATCCTCGCGCGCGGCGGACGGGATCGCGCGGCGCCGGTCAGGGTTTCCGGCAGCTTCCCGTGCGTCGCTAATGATCCCGCTCCGGCTTTGGTTACTGTTTGGTAAGCACTGCCCGCTAGCACCACGGCAAAGGGGACCGTGGGGGTACGTTCAATGCTGGCCGACTATCTGCACTACGGGCTGCTCGTGGCCCTTGCAATCGCGCTGGTCGTGGCCGCGTTCACCGATTGGCGGCGGCGCCAGATCGACAACTGGCTCAACGCCGGGATCGCGCTCGCCGCGCCCCTCTACTGGTGGGCGAGCGGGCTGGACCTGTGGCCCGGGGTCGCGCTGCAACTGGGCGTGGGCCTGGCGGCGTTTGCCGTTTTCGCGGCCATGTTCGCGATGAAGTGGATGGGCGGCGGCGACGTCAAGCTGCTGACCGCGCTCGCGCTGTGGATCGAGCCGACCTGGTTTCTCAAGCTGCTGGTCATGATGGCGCTCCTGGGCGGCCTGCTGACGCTGGTCATGGGCGCATGGCACATCGCCCGCCGCCAGCGCGACAAGCTGGCGATCCCCTACGGGGTGGCGATCGCCGCGGCCGGGCTGTGGGTGCTCGGGGTCCACTATTTTCCCGCCGCACAGGCCGCGCTGGCCTGAATGATACCTGATTTTAACCGTTCGCCGCTTAACCACGGCACCATTCCCGCCCGTGGGATCGGGCGAGCGTTTTGAGGGGGCTTTGAGAGCCATGGACAGGAAGAAGCTGCTGCTACTGGTGGGCGCTCTGGTGATCGCCGTCGTGACCGCCATGATGGCGCGGAGCATGTTCGCCGGGGCGTCCGCCCCGCAGGCCGAGGCCGCGCCCGTGCCGCAAGGACCCAAGGTCCTCGTCGCCCAGCGCGTGCTGCCGACCGGCACGATCATCACCGCGGACGCGATCGGCTTCCAGCCGTGGCCCAAGGAGCTGGTCAAGGACGCCTACTTCATCGACGGCGAATCGGACGTCTCGAAACTGCTCGGCACGGTGGTCCGCTTCCCGATCACGGCGGGTGAACCGGTGACCCAGGGCTCGCTGGTCAAGCCCGGCGACCGCGGCTTCCTGGCAGCGGCACTCGGCCCCGGCATGCGCGCCGTGACCGTGCCGGTGTCGGCCAAGACCGGCGTCGGCGGCTTCGTCTTTCCGGGCGACCGCGTCGACCTCGTTCTGACCCAGACCGTCAAGGCCGAAGGCAACGGCGCGGGCGACCTGAAGGCGTCGGAAACCATCCTTCGTAACCTTCGCGTGCTGGCGACCGACCAGGACACCACGCAGGAGACCATCGAGGGCAAAACTGTCGTCAAGCAGTTCCGCACCGTCACCCTCGAGGTGACCCCCAAGATCGCCGAGCAGGTTTCGGTCGCGCAGACGATCGGCACGCTGAGCCTTTCGCTCCGCTCCATCGCCGACAGCCAGTCCGAACTCGAGCGCGCGATCGCCCAGGGCGACGTCAAGATCCCCGACGGGGCCACGCCGCAGGAAGAGGAGAAGATCCTCCGCGCCGCACTGAACCGGCCGACTGATGGTGCAACCACCTATCAGACCGGCGGCGACGTCTCGCGCTTCCAGCGCCGGACCCTGCCTGCCGCGCCGCCGGCAACGCAGATGCCCGGCGGCCCGGGCGAGGCGCCCCGCGCCTACGCCCCGCCGCAGGCGCCGCGTTCGAGCGTCACGGTGACCCGCGGAAAGGCGACCACCACCGTCACCATCTCCAAGAACGGGCAGGTGCTCGAGGGTGTCTCGGCGGGCGTCGATTCCGCCGGCCGCACCATCGGCGCTGCCACGCCCGCCGTGCTGATGGTGCCGTGATGGACACCGCCGCACGCAACGAGAACCGCATTTCCGGCACCAAACCGAGCCATTCGAGGGGCACGACAATGAAACGCCGACTGACTGCCACGCTGCTGCTCGCCGGCCTCGCTGCTGGCCCGCTCGCCGGGATCGGCGCGCTGCCCGCGGCCGCCCAGAACGTGATCTCGCCCACCCGCGACATCAACCTGTCGATCGGACGCGGCGAACTGATCAACATTCCGGACACCATGTCCGACGTGTTCATCGCCAACGACAACGTCGCCGACGTCCAGATCAAGTCGGAACGCCAGCTCTACCTGTTCGGCAAGTCCGGCGGGGTGACCACCGTCTACGCCAGCAACAAGGCCGGCGCGGTTATCTGGTCGGCCAACGTTCGCGTGGGTTCGAACATCGACAGCGTCGACCAGATGCTGGCGCTGGCGATGCCCGAGGCGCAGGTCAACGTCGCGACGATGGGGACCAACACCTTCCTGCTGACCGGCACCGTTGCCGCGCCCGAGGACGCCGCCGAGGCCGAGCGCCTGGTACAGGCCTTCGTCGGCGAGGACGCCAACGTCATCACACGGCTCAAGACCGCCACGCCGCTGCAGGTCAACCTGCAGGTGCGCTTCGCCGAAGTCAGCCGCTCGCTCGTCCGCGAGATCGGCGCGAACCTTCAGACTGTCGATTCGACGGGCGGGTTCAAGTTCGGCGTGACGACCGGCCGCGGGGCGACCACCACCTACACGCCGGGCAGCCCGGCCGGACTGGGCGTCGGGTTCACCTCCGCCCCGCCGAACGGCAGCCTGGTCAAGGGCAACGGCAGCGGGTCGACCCTGGCCGGGTTCGGCAAGCTGTTCGGCCTCGACATCGCCAGCGCGTTCGACCTTGCCGAGCGCGTGGGCCTGATCAGCACGCTGTCCCAGCCCAACCTGACCGCCCTGTCGGGTGAAACCGCCGACTTCCTTGCCGGCGGCGAATTCCCGATCCCGATCAGCCAGGGCCTCGGCTCGACCTCGATCGAGTACCGCAAGTACGGCGTCAGCCTTGCCTACACCCCCACGGTGCTGGCGAACGGGCGCATCAGCCTGCGCGTGCGGCCCGAGGTTTCGGAACTGTCGAGCCAGGGCGCCGTCACCATCAACGGCTTCCAGATCCCCGCGCTGACGATCCGCCGGGCGGAAACGACGATCGAGCTCGGCTCCGGCCAGAGCTTCATGATCGCCGGCCTGATGAGCAACAACGCGCAGAACTCGATCGACAAGACCCCGGGCCTCGGCGACGTGCCGATCCTCGGTAACCTGTTCCGTTCGACCTCGTTCCGCAAGGGCGAGACGGAGCTGGTGATCGTCGTCACGCCGTACCTGGTCCAGCCGGTCAACGAGCGCGACATCAAGCTGCCGACCGACGGGTTCCGGGCTGCCGACGAGGCCACCCGCCTGTTCGGGATGCAGGACAACGCGGGCGTCACCGGCGCCGCGCGCCCGGGTCCGACGACCGTCCAGGGCCAGAACCCGGTCGCGCCCGGCATTTCCCAGGCGCTGCCTGATGCCGTCGCGCCCAGCGGGTCGAGCAAGCGCAAGAAACGCCGCACCGCCAAGAACGACGCCGACGCGCCCGCGCCCGGCTTCAGCATCCAGTGAAGAAGGTGAGAGTGATGACCATCAAACGCCATATCGCGGGCGCTCTCGCCCTCAGCCTTGGCCTCTCGACCGCCGCCTGCAGCGGTCCGGCCTGGGACAACGCCAGCCTCAACAGCGTGCGCCAGCCGGTGATCGAGCGGACGACCTACACACTCGACGTGGCGAGCAGCTACGACGGGCTGTCGATCCCCGAACAGCAGCGGCTGGCCGGATGGTTCGATGCGATGAACCTGCGCTACGGCGACCGGGTCTCGATCGAGGATCCCGTGGGCGGCGGCGCGACCAAGGCGGCGGTGGCGGCGATTGCCGCGCGCCATGGAATCCTGCTCGCCGACGGCGCACCGGTGACCGCGGGCTATGTGCAGCCCGGCACGACCCGCGTGGTCATCACCCGCTCGACCGCTTCGGTGCCGAATTGCCCGAACTGGGATCGCAAGAGCGACGCGAACTACGCCAACGCCACCGCGCCCGGATACGGCTGCGCGATCAACGGCAACCTCGCCGCGATGGTCGCCAATCCGGAAGACCTGATCGCCGGCCAGGCTGGCACGGGCGAAACCGTCATCATGAGCTCGACCAAGGCGATCGAGACCTATCGCAAGAAAGCCCCGACGGGCGAAGGCGAACTCAAGGCGACCAGCACAGGCGGAGGGAAGTAAGACTATGAACGCCCCATGGAAACCCGGCCCCGGAGGCCGCGATCCGTTCGCCGCATTCATCTGCGACGAGACGGCGCTCGACACGCTTCGGCCGGTCGTCATCGAGATGGGCTGGCAGCCCGAGAAGTGCGCCAAGGGCGGCCTGCGCAACGCGGTGCAGTCGCTCTCGGTCTCGGCGAGCCCGAACATCCTGATGGTCGACCTGTCGGAAAGCGGCGATCCGCTCAACGACATCAACGCCCTGGCCGAGGTCTGCGAACCCGGCACGGTGGTCGTCGCGGTCGGTCAGGTGAACGACGTGCGCCTCTATCGCGACCTGCTCGCGAGCGGCATTCACGATTACCTGCTCAAGCCGCTGTCGGCGAGCCAGCTGCGCGATTCGCTGACGCAGGCCCAGGCGGTGTTCTCGGCCCCCAAGGCGAATGACCCGGATGCGGTGAAGCGGCACATCTCGACCGCGGTTGTCGGGACCCGTGGCGGAGTCGGGGCCTCCACCCTGGCGACGTCGCTAGCGTGGATGTTCTCGGCCGACCACAAGCTGCCGACCGCGCTGCTCGACCTCGACGTCCACTTCGGGACCGGCGCGCTGGCGCTCGATCTCGAGCCGGGCCGGGGCCTCACCGACGCGATCGACAACCCGAGCCGCATCGACGGGCTGTTCATCGAACGGGCGATGATCCGCGCGAACGACAATCTCGCGATCCTGTCGGCCGAAGCGCCGATCAACTCGCCGCTGATGACCGACGGCAGCGCCTTCGTTCAGCTCGAGGAAGAGTTCCGGCACGCGTTCGAGATGACCGTGATCGACCTGCCGCGGAACATGCTGATCAACTTTCCGCACCTCTTGTCGGACGTCAACGTGGTGGTCCTGGCCACCGAGATGACGCTGGCGAGCGCGCGCGACACGATCCGCATCCTCAGCTGGCTCAAGACCAACGCGACCCACGCGCATCCGCTGATCGTGGCGAACAAGGTCCAGAACGGCGTGGCCGAGATCAGCAAGGCCGATTTCGAGGCCTCGATCGAACGCAAGATCGACTTCACGATCCCGTACGATCTCAAGGCCGCGGCCAACGCCGCCAAGCTGGGCCAGACGTTTGCCGATGCCAACCGTGCAAGCAAGGCAAGCGCGACGATCCGCCAGCTCGCCGATCGCATCATTGGCACCTCGGACGAGGAACAGGCCGGCGACGAACAGGCGGCGAAGAAGTCGCTGCTCGGCGGCTTCGACTTCAAGTCGCTGCTGGCCAAGAAATCGAAGGCCCCGGTCGACGCCGAGGCCTGACGAACGACCGAACACACTGACGTGACCAGACAGGGGGACGGACGGGTCCGATGAGCATTCTTCAGCTACTGCTGTTCGCCGGTGGGCTGATGGCCATCATGGTCCTCGCCTACTCCGCGCTCGCCGGCCCGTCGGCCGCGAAGGAAGGCAACCGCCGCCTCCAGGCGGTGCGCTATCGCCATTCCGAAAGCACCGACACCAAGGTCGAATCGCAACTCAAGAAGGCGATCGCCGCCCGCAAGCCCAAGACCTTCAAGGTCGCCGGGTCGGGCTCGCGGCTCGAGGCGCTGGCCGTCCGGCTAGACCGGACCGGCAAGGGCTGGACCCTGACCAACTACCTCTACGCCTCGCTCGGCGTGGGGGTCGTGGTGATGGTGATCATGTACCTCAAGTCGGGAGCCGCGCTGCTGAGCCTGGGCGTCGGCCTGTTCGCCGGAGCGGGCGTCCCGCACCTGGTCGTCAATTTCTTCATCAAGCGACGCACGAACCAGTTCAACGCCAAGTTTCCCGACGCGATCGAGCTGCTCGTGCGCGGCCTGCGTTCGGGTCTTCCCGTCACCGAGACGCTCGCGGTGGTGGCGACCGAGATCGAGGGCCCGGTGGGGATCGAGTTCAAGGGCATCGTCGACCGGATCAAGGTCGGACGCACGATGGAGGAATCGCTCCAGGTCACCGCCGACCGGCTCGGCATCGCCGAATTCAGCTTTTTTTGCATCACCCTGGCGATCCAGCGCGAAACCGGCGGCAACCTTGCCGAAACGCTGTCCAACCTTGCCGACGTGCTGCGCAAGCGCGGCCAGATGAAGCTCAAGATCAAGGCGATGAGCTCCGAATCGAAGGCTTCGGCCTACATCGTCGGCTCGCTGCCCTTCATCGTGTTCTTCATGATCTGGTGGATCAATCCGAGCTACCTCGCGGGCTTCTTTTCCGACGATCGCCTGATCGTCGCGGGACTGGGCGGGATGGTCTGGATGGGCATCGGCGTCTTCATCATGGCCAAGATGGTCAGCTTCGAAATCTGAGCAGGTAGACATGACCCCTTCAGGACCCACTCTTCTCGGTTTCGACGTCATCCTCGTCGGTACGCTGCTCGCCGCGGTCGCCGCCCTGGCGATGATGATGGCGATCTACGCCGCGGTCACCGTCAAGGACCCGATGGCGAAGCGCGTCAAGGCGCTCAACGCCCGGCGCGAGGAACTGAAGGCGGGCATCGTCAAGACCAACGCGCGAAAGCGGACCAGCCTGGTTCGCCGGACCGACCAGACCGACCGGGTCAAGGAAGCGCTGGCGAACATGAAGGTTCTCCAGCAGAGCCAGATCGAAACGATCCAGCAGAAGCTGGCGTGGGCGGGTTACCGCAACAAGGAACTCGCCGTTTACGTGATCGGCGCGCGCATGGTCCTGCCGATCGCGTTCGGTCTCGTCGCGTTCCTGTCGCTCTACGTGATGAACATGATGCCCGAATGGGGCAGCATGAAGAAGCTCCTCGGCCTCACCGCCGCGGTCGGCTTCGGGTACAAGGCGCCCGAGATCTACCTCAAGAACAAGGCCGGCAAGCGCACCGACGCGGTGCGCAAGGGCCTGCCCGACGCGCTCGACCTGCTGGTCATCTGCGCGGAAGCCGGCCTGACGGTCGACGCCGCGTTCAACCGCGTCGCCAAGGAACTCGGCCGGGCCTATCCGGAGCTTGGCGACGAGTTCGCCCTCACCGCGATCGAGCTGTCGTTCCTGACCGAGCGCAAGATGGCGTTCGACAACCTCGCCTATCGGGTCAACCTCGACAGCATCAAGGGCGTGGTGACGACGATGGTGCAGACCGAACGCTACGGCACCCCGCTCGCTTCGGCGCTGCGCGTGCTGTCGGCAGAGTTCCGCAACGAGCGCATGATGCGCGCGGAAGAAAAGGCCGCGCGCCTGCCCGCGATCATGACCGTGCCGCTGATTTTGTTCATCCTGCCGACGCTGTTCGTCGTCATTCTCGGTCCGGCGGCCTGCTCGATCAGCGACGCCTTCGCCGCGAAGCCCGGCCGATCGTAACCGGATGCGGGGTCGGCAGGTTCCTAGGAGCCGTAACCGACCCCGCCCTCCACACCCTCGGGATCGAAATCGCCCGCCGCGGCGCGCAGCCGCGCCAGCAACGCCCGGAATATCTGCCGCTCCTCGGCCGTGAAGCCTTCGAACATCCGCGCTTCCATCTCGAGCGCGAGCGGCATGATGCGCGCATGCATCGCGCGCCCGTCGCCGGTCAGTTCCAGGTGGTGCGAGCGTCCGTCGCGCTCGTTGGCCGTGCGCGCGGCGAGGCCGCGGTCCTCGAGTTCCTTGCACGCACGGTTGACCGCGACCTTGTCCATCAGCGTGGCTTCGGTCAGGTCCCGCTGGGTTAGTGCGCCCGCGTCTCCCAGCACCGCCATGACCCGCCACTCGGCGATGCGCAGACCGAAGGCCGCGCGATAGGCCTCGGCGACCCGGCTCGACACCGCGTTCGAGGTCACCGAGAGCAGGTACGGAAGGAAATCGGCGAGGCGGGTGCTGTTCGCGTTTTCGGTCATGCGGACAAGTTTCTATCGAAACCGCCTGCGAGGGCAAGCAAGTCGCGCTCCACGCAGCCCTATTCCTGCTTTCGCAGGACCCGGCCGGCGACCCCATCGAGCATCGCGAGCAACCGCCCGTCGCGCTGGCCCGGCGCGGTCGCGAACGCGCCGTCGAGCGCAGTGTCGGCCGGCGCGGCGGTCCGCTGGGCGGGCAGCACGCGCGCGAGCCCGGCCATCGCTTCGCGCGCGAGCGCGGCGTTCGCCTTCATCACGGCGAAGACCTCCGCTGCCCCGACTGCTTCGCCCTCGCGCCAGCAATCGTAATCGGTGACCATGCCGAGCAACGCGTAGGGCAGCTCGGCTTCGCGCGCGAGGCGCGCCTCGGGCATTCCGGTCATGCCGATCACGTCCCCGCCCCAGGCACGGTACAGGGCACTCTCGGCGCGGGTCGAGAATTGCGGACCGTCGATCGCGACGTAGCACCCGCCGCGGCGAACGGGGGCGCCGGCGCTCTCCGCCGCGTCGGCGACAAGGGCCGACAGCCGCGCACAGGTCGGATCGGCGAGGCTGACGTGCGCCACCATCCCTTCGCCGAAGAAGCTGCGGGCGCGCCCCGCGGTGCGGTCGATGAACTGGTCGACCGCAACGAACCCGCCCGGTGCCAGATCCTCGCGCAGCGACCCGATCGCCGAAAGCGCGACGACGTCGGTGACGCCGGTGCGCTTCAGGACGTCGATGTTCGCGCGGTAGTTTACCGCCGCCGGCGGCAGGACGTGCCCCGCGCCGTGCCGCGCGAGGAAACTGAACCGCACGCCGCCGATGAGACCGGTCGTCACCGGCCCCGACGGCTCGCCGAACGGCGAGCGCACGGGGATCGACTGCGCTTCGTCGAGCGCGAGCCCTTCGTGCAGCCCGGAGCCGCCGATCACGCCGATGTGCCAGGTCATCGAACGGCCGCGATCATTCGTATCCCGGCTCGTCCCACCAGGGATAGAAATCCGGCATCTCGGCGCTGACGGTATCGGGGTAATTGGGCGGCCGCTTCTCGAGGAAGCTCGCGACGCCTTCGCGCGCGTCGGCGCCGCGGCTGAGGCGGTAGATCGCCCGGCTGTCGACCCGGTGCGCCACCATCGGGTGCTCGGCGGCCGAGAGCCGCCAGAGCATCGCGCGGGTCATTGCGACCGACACCGCCGAGGTGTTTTCGGCGATCTCGTGCGCGAGGCCGAGCGCGGCTCCGAGCAGGTCCTGCTGCGGGTGGATCGAGCGCACGAGGCCCTTCGCCAGCGCTTCCCCGGCGTCGAAGATCCGCCCGGTCATGCACCATTCGAGTGCGGTCTGCATGCCGACGAGGCGCGGCAGGAACCAGCTTGACGCGGCTTCGGGCGTGATCCCGCGCCGCGCGAAGACGAAGCCGAAGCGCGCGGTGTCCGCGCACAGCCGCATGTCCATCGGCAACTGCATCGTCGCGCCCACGCCGACCGCCACCCCGTTGCACGCCGAAATGAGCGGCTTCTTCGCATTGAACAGGCGCAGCGTCAGCCGCCCGCCGCCGTCGCGCACGCGCTCGTCCGACAGGTCCTCGACCGGGTTGGGGTCGGAGAACACGTGCCCGCCGCCCTCCGGCGTCAGGTCGGCCCCGGCACAGAACGCCCGGTCGCCGCTGCCGGTGAAGATCACCGCGCGGACCCGGTCGTCGCCGTCGGCCGCGTCCATCGCATCGATGATCTCGGCCATCATCGTGCGGGTGAAGGCGTTCATCTTTTCCGGCCGGTCGAGCGTGACCAGCGCCACCGGCCCCTGCACGTCGTAGCTGATCTGGGTGTAGCCGGTCATGGTCGCATCTCTCCGTTCGCCCGGGCCCTGTCACACATGTCAGACAGTCCTGGACCAAAAAAACAGGCGCCCTCCGCCCCGCCTTCAAATGCAGGAAGGAAGGCGCCCGGATTCGTCATCGACACCGGCCTGGCGCGGGCCCGGCCGTGTGGGAAAGTCCATCAGCGCGGAGCCATCCGGATCGCACCGTCGAGGCGCACGTCCTCGCCGTTGAAGTACCCGTTCTCGATCATGCACATCGCGAGCATCGCGTATTCCTCGGACCGGCCAAGCCGCTTGGGGAACGGCACCGAGGCGGCGAGCGCTTCCTTCACCTGCGGCGGCGCGGCGTTCATCAGCGGGGTGTCGAAGATGCCGGGAAGGATCGTGTTCACCCGGATGCCCTCGCCCATCAGGTCACGCGCGATCGGCAGCGTCATGCCGACCACCCCGCCCTTCGAGGCGGAATAGGCGGCCTGGCCGATCTGGCCGTCCTCCGCGGCGACCGACGCGGTGTTGACGATCGCGCCGCGCTCGCCGTCGTCCATCGGGTCGAGCGTCAGCATCCCGGCGGCCGACTTGGCGATGCAGCGGAAGGTGCCGACGAGGTTGATCTGGATGATCCAGTTGAACGCCTCGAGCGGGAAGTGCCTGATGCTGCCGTCTTCCTTCGAACGGCTGGCGGTCTTGATTGCGTTGCCGGTGCCCGCGCAGTTGACCAGGATGCGCTCCTGCCCGTGCGCTTCGCGCGCCCTGGCGAAGCCCGCGTCAACGGACGCGTCGTCGGTCACGTTGACCTCGCAGAACACGCCGCCGATCTCTTCGGCAACGGCCTTGCCTTTCTCTTCCTGCAGGTCGAAGATCGCGACTTTCGCGCCCTTTGCCGCGAGCGCGCGCGCGGTGGCCGCGCCGAGACCCGATGCCCCGCCGGTGACCACGGCTGCGGTGTTGCTGTCGACTTTCATGCTGTTCCTACTCCCATGTGCGTGCACCCCGGCGCGATTTCAGGCCGGCGCGGTTCCGCACCGGGCATGACGCGACAAGTCCCGGATTGCAACCGGCTATCGCGGGTCGGTGCGCGCGGCCGTCAGACCGCTTCGATGATCGTCACGTTGGCGATTCCGCCGCCCTCGCACATCGTCTGCAGGCCGTACTTGAGCCCGCGCGCGTGCAGCGCGTTGAGCAGCGTCGCCATCAGCTTGGTGCCGCTCGCACCCAGCGGATGGCCGAGCGCGATCGCCCCGCCGTTGACGTTGAGCCTGTCCGGGTCGGCGCCGGTGTGCTCAAGCCACGCCATCGGCACCGGCGCGAAGGCCTCGTTCACTTCGTAAAGGTCGATGTCGCCGATCTTAAGCCCCGCGCGCTGCAGCGCCTTGTCGGTCGCGAACAGCGGTTCCTCGAGCATGATCACCGGGTCGCCCGCGGTCACGGTGAGCGTGTGAATCCGCGCACGGGGGGTCAGGCCGAGGTCCTTGAGCGCGGTTTCGGAAACGATCAAAGCGGCGCTCGACCCGTCGCAGATCTGGCTCGCGCTCGCCGCGGTGAGCTTGCCGCCTTCCTGCAGCAGCTTGACCGAGGCGATGCTTTCCAGCGTGGCGTCGAAGCGGATGCCCTCGTCGACGGTGTGCTCGACCGGGCCCTCGGGCGTCTCGACGGTGACCGGCACGATCTCGCGTTCGAAGGCCCCCGCCCGCGTCGCGGCAGCCGCCTTCTGGTGGCTCGCCAGCGCGAAGCGGTCGATCGCTTCCTTGGTCATGTCGTACTTGTCGGCGATCATCTGCGCGCCGGCGAACTGCGAGAACATGACGCCGGGGAACTCTTCCTCGAGCCGGGGCGACTTGTAGTGGCCCATGCCCTCCTTCATGTGGAAGGTCGCGTTGGTGCCCATCGGCACGCGGGTCATGCTCTCGACGCCCGCGGCGATCACCGCGTCCTGCGTTCCGCTCATGACCGCCTGCGCGGCGAACTGGATCGCCTGCTGGCTCGACCCGCACTGGCGGTCGATGGTCACCGCCGGGCACGATTGCGGCAGCCGCTTGCTCGCCAGCACCGCCATGCGGCCCACCTGCATCGCTTGCTCGCCGGCCTGGGTGACGCAGCCCATCACGACGTCGTCGACCTTCGCGGGATCGATCCCGGTGCGCTCGACGAGAGCGTCGAGGACGATCGCGGCAAGGTCGACCGGGTGGACGCCCGAAAGACGGCCGCCGCGGCGACCCCCGGCAGTGCGTACGGCATCGACGATATAGGCGGTAGGCATTTGTCATATTCTCCCAGGACTGGCTTTCGTTGTCCTAGGCGCGCGCCGCGCGGGCGGCAATGCATCGGTGCGTCCGAGCGCCGCGTATTGCGCTCGCCCGACCTGCTGCCCTAAGGGCTCGGACACCGGGGAAGAGAGGCCGCGCCCGAAATGTCGAAAACCTTGTTTGCGGTGAACCCGAACGCCGATTTGCGGAGTGCCCAGGCGCAATTTTCCAGCAAGGGCCGGACCCAGGTCCGCGATTTCCTGGTGCCCGAAGCGGCCGAGGAAATTCGGCGCCTGCTGCGCGACGGCACCCCGTGGGGCCTGTCGATCCAGGCCGGCGATGCGGACCAGCCCGAGCAGGTCCGGGCCGAGGAACTACAGCAAGAAGCCGTCCGCCAGAAAATCGGCGATCGCGTGCGGGACGCGCATCGCGCGGCAAGCGAGGGGCGCTTCTCGTTCGTCCATGCCCGTTATTCGCTGGTCGACGCCTACCTCGGCCAGTGGCGGCCCGGTGGCCCGCACGACATCCTGCTCGAATACCTCAACGCACCCGATTTCCTCGATCCGCTGCGCACGCTCACCGGCATCCCCGAGATCAGGAAGGCCGATGCCCACGCCAGCCTGTTTGCGCCCGGCCACTTCCTGACCAGCCACCTCGACGAACATTCGGGAGAAGGGCGGCGGGTCGCCTACGTCCTCAATTTCGCGCCCGACGAGTGGTTCACCGACTGGGGCGGATACCTCGTCTTCTTCGATGCCGACGGGGACATTGTCGAAGGCTTCAGGCCGCGATTCAATTCGCTGAACCTGTTTCGCGTGCCTCAAGCCCATTCGGTCACCTTCGTCCCCCCGTTCGCCCCGGCCACCCGCCTGGCGATCAGCGGCTGGCTGCTCGACCGCTGACCGGGCCCGTGACGGAGGCCGCCGTCCTTGCATCGCGCGCTGCAGCCCTTGCGGCGAATGGCGACGATGCCGGCGCCAGCATCGCGTTCGAAGAAGCCCTGAAACGATTTCCCGGCGATCCCCGGCTGTTCAACAGCGCGGGCAATTTCCACGCGGAGGCCGGGCGTGCGCAGCGCGCGCTGGAGATGTTCGAGCGCGCGCTGGCGATCGATCCCCGGCTGCACGAAGCGGCAAAGAACGCGGCCATCACGCTTCAGGGCCTGGGCCGGGTCGAGGAGGCGATCGCGCTTCTGCGCACGCGCGAGCGCGATCTCGGCAGGGACGCGAGCTATTGGACCCTGCGTGCAAACGCCGAGCAGCAGGCCGGTCGACTGCCAGAGGCCGGAAACAGCTTTGCGCGCGCGATCACGATCGACGGGGCCGATCCGGACGCGTTGAAGGGGCGCGCGCGCGTGTCGCTCGAGCGGGGCGAAGCGCGCGCCGTGGAGGATTACGAGCGCGCCCTCGCGCGCAATCCCGGCGACCCGTACCTCGTCCGCGACTACGCCTACGCCCTGCACGAAGCGGGCCTGCCGTCCGAAGCGCGCACGGTGGCGGAATTGCTCGTCGAAGGGCAACCGGGATGGCCCGAAGCCCTGGGCCTGCTTGCATCGCTGCGATGGGCCGCGGGCGAAGGGGACCGCTTCGACGACCATTTCGCGCAAGCAGCGGACCGGGCCGCCTCGCCCGACGTCCATCTCGCCTGGGCCGACACCCTTTCAGGGATAGACCGCCCGGCACGCGCAGCCGAAGTCCTGGCTGTCGCGCGCGGGAAATGGCCCGGCGACGCGCGCCTGGCGCTGGCAGAGGCGGTGGCCCTGGGTGAGAGCGGCGCGGCCGAGCGGGCCGAGGCGGCGTTCTCGACTGCGAACGAACCGCCGTCCCCCGAATGGGCCGTGGAACGCACGCGCAATCTCTTGCGGCTGGGCCGGCCGGAAGCGGCCGAGACTCTGCTCGGTCCGGTGGCCGAGGCTGATCTGGGCAACGTGGCGGCCTGGGCGCTGCGGGATCTGTGCTGGCGCGCAACGGGCGATGCCCGCCATCGTTGGCTGCACGGTCAGGACGGACTGATCCGGACCGTGCCGCTCGCGCTTCCCGGGCACGACCGGGTGCGCGACCTCCTCGACCGGATTCATGCGCGCTCGGCGCGGCCGATCGGGCAATCGGTCAAGGACGGCAGCCAGACGCGCGGGGCCCTGTTCGCGCGCGCCGAACCGGAAATCGCGCTGATCGAGCGCGCGATCCTGTCGGCACTCGAAACGTATCGGTCGGGATTGCCGCCGGCCGATGCGCGCCATCCCCTGCTGGCCTTTCGCGATGCGCCCTGGAAGATCACCGGAAGCTGGTCGATCCTGCTTCAGGGAGAAGGCCATCACGCGGCCCACGTCCACCCGCTTGGCGTGATCTCCTCGGCAGCGTATTTTTCGGTTCCCGCCGAAGTCGACGAGCCCGAACGGCCCGGCTGGCTGGAGCTTGGCCGGCCGCCGCCGTCGCTGGGGATCGACCTCGGTCCGCTTGCGGTCGTTCGCCCGCGCGAAGGAACCTGCGTGCTGTTTCCCAGCACCCTGTTTCACGGCACGAGGCCGATTGGCACAGGGCGGCGCATGACCGTCGCCTTCGACGTGACCGCGTAAGCCGCTCCCCCAATCCCGCGGACGAAAAAAGGGCGGCGGTTCCTGTGAACCGCCGCCCCCTTTCCTTCGCTGACTAGCTGATTAGAACTTCAGCTTCGCCGACACGAAGAAGTCGCGACCGAGGACATCGTAGTAGCTCGGCAGGGTATTGGCCTGCTCCGCCGCCGCACCGAGGACCGGCGGCTGCTTGTCGAGCAGGTTGTTGACGCCCGCGGTGAACGAGAGGTTCTCGTTCACATCGGCGCCGAAGGACAGGTCGAAGTAGCTGATTGCACCGAGATACGGCTTCGGCAGCAGGGCCGGATCGGTGCCGATCCGGGTCAGGCCGTTGAAGACGTTGTTGATGCGGCCGTCCTGCGTCTTGCCCTCGAAGCGCCAGCGACCGGACACCTGCACCGGACCCTGCGAATAGGTCAGGCGCGAGGTGTGGCGGTACTTGGGCAGGCCGAAGGTTCCCTCGCCGATGTTCTCGCGCTCGGGAAGGACCGCGATCGGGGTGCTCCGGTACTTGTCGAGATAGGTCCCGAGGTAGAAGAAGCTCACCCGTCCCGGACCGACCGGCAGGTTGTAGTCGACCTGCACGTCGACGCCGCTGGTCTCGAGGAAACCGACGTTGTCCTGGATGAAGATCGGGTTCTGCCCGCCGGCCGTCTCGCCAAGCGCACCGGTGGCGCCGCGCTTGCCGATGAACGGCTGGCAGATCGGGCTGGCGAGGTTCTGCACCGTGTTGAAGCACAGCGACAGCGCGGTCGCCAGGCCGCCATACCGCGTGCCGATGGTATCCTCGACCTTGATGTCGAAGTAGTCGGCCGTGATGTTCAGGCGCGGGATGAAGGTCGGCGAGAAGACCACGCCGGCGGTGTAGGTGTCCGACGTTTCCTGGCGCACGTTCGGGTTGCCGCCGAAGAAGCCCTGGATCTGCGAGTTCGGCTGCACCGCGCGGGTGAAGACGTTTGCCGCGGGAACCCCGTTGGCGATGCACAGGTCACGCAGCGTCTGCGTACGGGTCGCAGCGCTGCCACGATCCGAGCAGGGGTCGGTCGCCGCCGGGAAGCCGGTCGACTGGCCGCCGAACAGGTCCTGCACGTTCGGTGCGCGCACCGCGCGGGCGTACTGTGCCCGGAAGCGGATGTCGCGGATCGGCGCGAAATCGACGCCGCCCGTGTAGGTCCAGTTGCCGCCGACAGCCGCCAGCGAGTAGTCGGAGTAACGCGCCGCGCCGTTGAGCGACAGGCTGTGGATCACGTTGTCCTCGATGACCGGAACGCGCAGCTCGGCGAAGGCTTCCTTCACGTCGTACGCGCCACCGGTCGGCTGACCCGCGTTGAAGCCGAGAACGTCGCCCGAAGCGAGGAACGTGTCGGGGATGTAGCGCGAGCTCATCTTCCGGTATTCGCCGCCGAAGGCGAACCCGACGTCGTCGGCGCCGAGGCCCAGGTTGAACAGCGAGCCCGAAATCGAGGCCACGATGTTCTGCAGGTCCGACTGCTCGAGGTTGGTCGAATTGACCTGGACGTAGCGAACCGCGGCCGGATCGGCGAGGCCCGACCCGAACACGTTGATCGGCACGCACCCGGCCGCCCGCGCGCTGGCATCCATGCACTGCAGTGCGCCGGTGCTCGAGAAGCTGGTCTGCAGGGCGTTGATGTACCGGCTGCGCGAAACGTTGCCACGCTGGATCTGGGTGTTGCTCGTACGGGCGTACGAGTAGAACAGAT
Organism: Tsuneonella litorea; assembly: GCF_025154015.1. GTDB lineage: Bacteria > Pseudomonadota > Alphaproteobacteria > Sphingomonadales > Sphingomonadaceae > Tsuneonella > Tsuneonella litorea. Next base: position 338,695 of record NZ_JAOAMV010000005.1, on the reverse strand, counting down.
CGTAATTGATCGCCGGCGTGATCGCACCGCGGAAGCCGCCCAGGACCCGGAAGGCCTGACGGGTCGCTTCCTGGTTACGAGCGCCCGCCGACAGGAAACGGTACTGCACCGGAGTGGTCGCATAGCCGTCGCCGCGGGTGGCCACGTTCGATTCCGCCGCGTCCTGCTGCTGGAGCCGGGTGCGGGTTGCGGCATCGAAGAACGGGCTGGCAATCTGCAGGTTCGCCGTCACGCCCGTGGGCGTCGGGGCGAGTTCCTGCGCGACCCGGTTGTTGACGTAGCTGAGTTCGCTGTAGAACTCGATCCCGTCGGTGATCTCGTAGCCGCCGTAGGCACCGATCAGGTAGCGTTCCTGCGGCAGCTGCAGATAGTTGGCCGGGGCGAAGTTGTAGAGGTCGGCCGGATCCTGGAACGGACGGACGCCGCCGCCGGTCGGATTGAAGATGAACGAACTGGTGCCGAGGGTAATGGTGCCGATCGGCCCGGTCGCCGAACCCTGCGGAACGAAGCCCACTTCACCGCCGCGCGAGGCGCAGGTGCTGACGGTGATGCCCGACGGGAACGGCGTCCCGATTTCGGTCGCCGGGTTGGTGCTGCCGGGAACGATGCAACCGTCACCGGCCGCGGTCTTCGAAAAGTCGCGCGCGCCCTGGAACACGGGCTTGCGGCGGGTGTAGTTGGCGAACAGCGTCACGTTGCCGCGGTTGTCGGCAAAGTCCGAACCGACCGCGACGTTCGCCGAATAGCGGGCGCCGTCGCCGCGCTCGGTCAGCGAATAGGTCGCGCCCATCTCGATCCCGTCGACTTCGCGCAGGCGGAAGTTGACCACGCCGGCGACCGCGTCCGAACCGTAAACGGCCGATGCGCCGCCGGTGACGACGTCCACGCCCGAGATCAGGAACTGCGGGATGGTGTTGAGGTCGACCACCTGGTTGGTATCGTAGAACATCCAGCGGCGGCCGTTCACCAGCACCAGCGTGCGGGTCGAACCCAGGTTGCGCAGGTTCAGCGTCACAGCGCCGTTGCCGGGGTTGTTCGAGAAGCCGGTCACCCCAGGGAGGACCTGCGGCAGCGTGTTGATCACCTGTTCGACGTTGACGGCGCCGCTCAGCTCGAATTCCTCGGCCTGGACGACAGCGACGGGGCTGGTCGAGGTGAGGTCCTTGCGCTGAATGCGCGAACCGGTGACGACGATCGCGCCGCCCGTGTTCTCGCCGCCGGTGAATTCGCCCGACGCGATCGAGGCGGACTGCGCGTCTTCCTGCGCGAATGCAGGGGCAGCGACAGCCGACATAAGTACCGTACCCGCGAGCAGGTACGCCTTGCTAAACTTGGCGCTCATGATTGAAGTCCCATCGTGAAATGAATGGCTCAAGGAGTTAGACCTGACTCCGGGCGCCCCGGGGCGCCTGGGGTTCTTGGACCCCTCCCCCTCCGAAGACCGGGTCCGACCCTTCCGCTAGGCGAAACGGCCGGCCGAGCCATGTCATCCAAAGTTAGAGCTTGCGGCGTTTTCCGCTTTCTTGTGGCATTTTTGCCGCAATGTTCGGGGTCGAAAGCTGCGTCGGCCTGTGGCACCAGAGCGCGAACCCAGGACGGAAAGGCAACTTGCGATGCGGCATTTTTCGGTGATCGCGGCCCTGCTGGCGGCGGCCCTGCTGGCCGGAGAATCGCCGGCGCAGTCACCCGAGGCGCCCGACCCCGTCGACGCGCTGAAGGAATGTCGCGCGATTACCCGCGATGCCGACCGGCTCGCGTGCCTAGACCGGGTCAGCAGCGCCATCGTCGCCGCGGCCGAACGGGGCGATGTCCACATTGTCACCCAGAAGGATGTCGAGGAAACGCGCCGGGGGCTGTTCGGCTTTTCCCTGCCGAAGCTCAAGCTGTTCGAGACCGATCGGGAAGACGGACGCGAGCCGTTCGACACCCTGCAATCCGAGGTCGCTTCGGCCCGCCGCCTCGATGCCAGGACGTACGTGTTCAAGATCACGGACGGGGGTGCCACGTGGCAGATCAAGGAAGCACCCGCGCGATTCGTCGGCCCGAAGCCCGGCGACAGGGTGGTATTCAAGCGCGCGGCCCTGGGCAGCTATTTCATCCGGATCAACGATCAGGTCGGCGTCAAGGGGCGGCGGATCGACTGAATCTGCCGTGTTGCTCGCCGGCCGGATGCCGCGGCCCTTACCCCGGCTGACCGGGGCCCGGCCTTGGCCCGGTGCGGAACCACCCGGTGATCGCGTACCGGCGGCGCGGCGCGAAGGGCGCAACCATCGTCACGCTGTGCGGCTGGGGCACGGCAAACAGGTTGAGCGCGTTGAACGCCGGGACCAGCGCCTCGGCGGTCACGCCGCAAGAGCCGTGAAAGGCCAGCAGACCGCCCCAGTCGAGCCGCCAGTCCCTGCTCAGGTTGAAGACGTAGGCGGCGACCCGGTTCTTGCCCGCGACGGCGTCATCGTGCGCGGTCAGGAAATGCCCCGGGCCATAGGCGGTTGCCTGGGCATCGGCGAAGGTGATCGCCGGCTCGCCGAGTACCTCGCGAAAGAACGCGAGCGTGGATTCCTGCGACATGAAACGTGCGAAATCGTCGAGAATGGTCCCGCGGGCAGCCCGTTCCTGCACCGAGTCGGGTACCCGGATCGTTTCGTAGCAGTACTGGAACCCGTACCGGGCTTGCGCATAGACGGCTTCCTCGAGTTGACGCCTTTGCGCGTCGCTCATGCCGGCCTGCGCGCCGCGATCGAGTTCGAAGAGCTTCTCGCCGGCGTTCACCACCAGCCGCCATTCATGCGACGCGGTCAGAAAGTGCAGAACCTCGTCGGCAGCGTGATCATGAAGGAAAGCCGGCAGGTGAACGCGGCGATTCGCCTCGAACTTGCGTCCGAGGGCCCGGGCATCGAGGGCCCCGCCCAACCGAATCCGGTTTCTTTTCAACCCGGTCGCCCGTTGATAGCCGAAAGTCCGGCCGGGCGACCGCGCGCGCAGCCGATGGACACACGGTCGTTGTCCGCCCCCTCTCCCCCGATCGCTCGCATGGCGTCGGCATAACCACAGCCTCCGGAGGAGCGAAAGCCCCTGCGTGCAGCACCTTACACCGCCCCAAGGCCAACTGTTGCGCGTAGGACACAGCCTTTCGTCAAAGGCGCCCCTATCGTCGGTTAGGCATTGCGACTGCGCCCCATCATGCGCATCCGGCACACATCAAGGTGCGTGGGTTCTGCCCGCGCTCTCTTGTGATCATCGATTTGGGGCTGGCTTTTCGGCTGGCATTCCTAGGGGACATAATTCCATGAAGAACATCACGATCCTGAAGGCGGGCGTTGCGCCTATCGCCCTCGGTCTGGCGCTTGTGAGCGCACCTGCGTTCGCGCAGGTGACCACCGGCGCTACCGATGCCGACGACCTTCAGTCCGACGCTTCGGGCGTCGCCGACACGCCGGGTTCGGCCATCGTCGTCACCGGTTCGCGCATCGCTCGTCCGAACATCGAAGCTCCCAGCCCGGTCACCGTCGTCGGTGCCGAGCAGGTCGAGCTGACCGGCACGACCACCGTGGAATCCCTGCTGAACGAACTTCCGCAGGTCATCCCGGGCAACACCCGCGTTTCGAACAACGCCGGCGGCGAGAACTTCTCGACCATCGACCTGCGCGGCCTCGGCCCCGGTCGTACGCTGATCCTGCTTGACGGCGAGCGCCTCCCCGCCTCGACGACGACGGGCGTGACCGACGTTTCGCAGATCCCGACCGGCCTCATCGAGCGCGTCGAAGTCGTGACCGGCGGTGCTTCGGCGGTGTACGGTTCGGACGCCATCGCGGGCGTCATCAACTTCATCCTCAAGGACGACTTCGAGGGTGTCGAGCTGACCGGCCAGACCTCGATCTCGGAAGACGGCACCGGCTTCGGCTTCAACGTGTCGGGCCTCGTCGGCGGCAACTTCGCCGACGGCCGCGGCAACATGACCCTCTACGGCTCGTACACGGACCGCGACGCGGTCAGCCAGGCGCGCTATGACTACTCGCGAGTCTCGGCGGCGATCTACCTGCCGTACGACACCGGCAACTGCGGCCCGATCGACTGCCAGTACGGCGTCCCGTTCGTGGTCGACCACCCGAGCGACATTCCGGCCTCGACCGGCTCGCTGATCTACATCCCCGTCGTCGGCGGTGGCTCGGCCACGCCGCCCTGGGGCTGGATCGCCAACAGCCCGTCGAACCCGTTCCGGAACCTCGGAACGCTTCTGCCCGCCACCTTCGGCGCCGGCAGGACCGACACCAACTGCGACGGCGTCGCCGGCGGTGCGTACAACACTGGCAACCTGTCGTTCAACGACAACGGGGCGCTGGCGCCGCGCAACGCTTCGGGACTCTGCAACATCCCGCTGCGTGACCAGGGCCTCTACGGTTCGTCGCGCTACAACTACGGCCCGCTGAACTACCTCGTCACGCCCTACGATCGCCTGACGGTGACCTTGAACGGCCGTTACGAGTTCTCGGACACGACCCGGGTCAAGCTGTACACCACGTACACCAACGCGAACCAGCAGGTGAACCTGGCGCCGACCCCGGCGACCGGCATCACCGTGCCGGCGAACAGCCCGCTGATCCCGGCGGACCTTCGCACCGCGCTGAACAGCCGTCCGAACCCGAACGCGCCGTTCACGATCAACCGTCGTTTCTTCGAAACCGGCCCGCGCATCGGTGACTTCACCACCGACGCCAAGACCGTGCGTGCCATCCTCGAGCACGACCTGAACGACAACTGGTCGATGAACGTCGTCGGCAGCTTCGGCCGCGTCGACAACAAGAGCCGCAACCAGGGCAACATCCGTCGCTCGGCGGTTGACCAGGGCCTCGCGGGCTGCCCCGCCGGCTCGGGTCCGGGCTGCGTTCCGATCAACATCTTCGGGGCGAACACGCTGACCCCCGCGATGCTGTCGTTCGTCGCTCTCAACACCACCGACACCGAAGTGTTCGAGCAGGTTCGCCTGGCGACCAACATCACCGGTTCGCTGTTCGAACTGCCGGGCGGCCCGCTCGGCGTGGCGGTCGGTGCCGAGTACCGCAAGGACACCGGCTCGACCTTCGTCGACGATGCCAAGCGCACCGGCGACATCATCGGCTTCAACGCCCAGAACGACATCCAGGGTTCGATCAACGTCAAGGAAGTGTACGGCGAAGTCCGTGCCCCCATCCTGCCGTTCGTGACCGTGGGTGCGGGCGCTCGCTACTCCGACTATTCGTCGGTCGGCGGGCTCTTCAACTGGAAGGCCGAAGCCGAAATCACTCCGGCATCGTGGGTGAAGCTGCGCGGCAGCTACAACCGTGCGGCGCGCGCGCCGAACGTGTTCGAGCTGTTCCAGAACGGCAACCAGGGCTTCCCGAGCTATACCGACCCGTGTAACGCGACCAACACCGGCCGTGATACCGCGTTCTGTATCGCCCAGGGCGTTCCGGCGGCGGCCATTCCGGGCTTCCAGCAGGTCAACAGCCAGGTTCAGGCGTTCGCGTTCGGTAACCCGAACCTGAGCGAAGAAAAGGCCGAGACCTACACGGGCGGCATCGTGCTGACCCCGGGTGACGTGCTGGGCGGTCGTCTGACCTTCACGGCGGACTACTACCACATCACGCTGATGAACCGCGTTGCGGCGCAGGGTGCACAGTTCTTCCTGAGCCAGTGCTACACGGGCCGTCAGGCGGACGCCTGTGCGCGCATCGTCCGCGATCCGAACACCGGTCAGGTCTTCTCGGTCAACACCACGGTCGTGAACGCTGCCCCCGGCAACGACTTCATCACCTCGGGTGTCGACGTCGGCCTCGACTACACCCACGAACTGCTCGGCGGTCAGCTGTACATCTCGGACGTGTTCACCTGGGTGGACAAGTTCTCGATCAGCGGAACCGACTTCGTCGACACGGCGTTCTCGGGCGTCGGCGGCGTTACGCCGGAGTTCGCGAACACCCTGACCACCGGCTGGCGCAACGACGTCATCACGGCTCAGGTGCGCTACGTCTGGAAGCGTGGCGGGCGGCAGAACTTCCCGGGTGCGGACCTCGACGGTCTCTACCCCTACGATCTGCAGACCGGCGATTCGAACTATGCCGACTTCCCGGATCGGATCCCCGATCTTCACCTCGTGAACCTGTCGCTGCGCTGGAAGGCCACCGACAACTTCGAGTTCACGGCGATCGTCAACAACCTGCTGGACAAGTATCCGCCGCAGACGACGACGGGTATCTTCGAACAGGCCAACACCAACATCAGCTTCTACGATCCGTACGCGCTGGGACGGAACTACACCGTCCAGGCCCGCGTCCGCTTCTGATCGAAGCCGAAACGGTAAACTCAAGGAACGGCGGGCTTCGGCCCGCCGTTTTTTTGTGTGTCCTTGAAAAGTGCCGAGGCGGTCAGGCGAAAGTGATCGCGGCGCGCGCTGCCGCCTAGGCGGGCACCGAATCGAACGCGACGGTCAGCCGCTCGGCCCCGCCCCGGAACGGCACGGTGCCGTGCCACATCGACGAGGGGAACAGCACCAGCGCGCCGGCCACCGGCTCGATCACGCGGCGCGGCGGGAGATCGAGCCCGAGCTCGGCCGGCGGCGCGCCGAGAACGAGCTTCCCTGCGTGCTCGATATCTTCCGCGCAGGCCGGCGGCACCACGAGATGCAGGGCCGAACTGATCCAGCCCGCCTGGTGCAGGTGGGAAATGTGAAATCCCTCTCCGTGCAGGCGGACGGACCACGAGCCGGTGAAGCGCAGCTTGCCCGTGTTGCGCGCATAAAAGGGGTGGGCCTCATCCTGCGGAAGGTCACGGGCGTATTCCTCCTGCCGCGCCAGCACCGCATCGCGCAGCAGCCGGATCGAGTGCTCCTTGCGGGCGAACAGCGCACCTTGCGTCTGAGTGCCGTTGCGCAGCGACTGATCCGGCGGATGGTGCTGCGCGCGGTGCAGGCCCCTCAGCGTCTCGACGAGCTCGGCCAGCGCGTCCGGGTCCTCGAGGTGCGGGAGCGGCACCTGGCGCGCCTGAACCGCGTAATCGTGAAGCCAGAATTCGCGCGGATCGTCCTGCAGCCGCCACGCTAGGCCGAGATAGGCCCAGCCGAACACGTCGGCCCGGTCGATCGCCGTCGCGCGTGTCGCCAGGGATTCAGCCTGCGCGGGTTCGCCGCGCCGGAGCGCCACGCGCGCGCGCGCGGTGAGGTAGGGGCCGGTTTCCCCCATCGCATCTTCGAGCGCGGCGAACCGCGCTTCCGCCTCGGCCGTGTTCCCCAGCTCACCGTCGGCAATCGCCTGATAAAGCGCGAACTCGGCACGCTCGCCGACCGCGGCGCGTGCATCGGCGGCGACCTGGCGGACGTCGTCGTAATCGCGAAACGATACGAGCTGGGCGAGCCAGTCGAGCCATATCGATGGTTCGCCCGGCCATTGCCCCGCGATCGAACGGTAGCTGCGCCAGGGATCGTCGCCGACGCCGTATTCGCGGGTGAGGCGTGCCAGCGCCCGGTGCCCGGCGAAATAGGCCGGAGACCCGGCGGTCAGTCGCTCGAGCAGAGCGCGCGCTTCGTCGGCCCGTCCGTTGTCGACCAGCGCGCCGGCCATGCTCTCGGCGAATTCGGGCGAAGCCCCCATGCGTCCAGCGGCGTGCCGATAGTGCTCGAGCGCCGCGCCGGGTTCTCCCGCGTCGCGCAAGGCCTGTCCCAGCCGGACCGTCGCCACGGAGTTGGCGGGATCGCGCGCGAGCGTTTCCCGGTATACCGCAACGGCGCGTTCGGGCTCGCCCATGTCCCGCATGGTCGCGGCGAGCGCGTTGCGCGCCAGCGAAGAGCCGGGGTTCGCCGCGACCAGCGCCTCGAGCATCGCCGACGCCTCGTCCAGGCGGCCGAGTTCGGCGAGCAGGCGCGCCTGGTTGACCGAAGCCGGAACGTATGCCGGGTCGTGCTCCCTCGCCCTCTCGAACGCCGCGAGGGCCTCGTCCGTCCGGCCGAGATCCTGGAGCGAAAGTCCCCGGCTGTTTTCAATCTCGGCGTTCGCCAATCCGCAGGCGATCGCGGTATCGAACGCCCGCACCGCCGCTTCGGGGTCGCCCGCCTTGCGCCGCACCACCCCCGCCAGGTGCCACGCCGCCGCGTTGCCTGGCTCGGCCGTCACGGCGGCGTCGATATCGGCCAGCGCACCGGCAATGTCGCCTCGCACCATCCGGGCGTGGATCGTCGCGAGTTGCTGGGGACCGTACCGCACCTCTGTGCCCTAGCCGATGACGGCCACCGGGTTAAGGCTCAGCCGACCGCGAACTTGAGCTCGCCGTCGCCCTCGTCGATCTTCACCGTGCTGCCGTCGGGGATCTCGCCGCCCAGAATCTTCTCCGCGAGCGGGTCCTGCAGGTACCGTTGCACCGCCCGCTTCAACGGCCGCGCGCCGTAGACCGGGTCGTAGCCCACCCGGCCCAGCCAGCGGCGCGCCGCGTCGGTCAGGTCGAGTTCGATCTTGCGGTCCTTGAGCAGTTTCTGCACCCGGCCGACCTGGATATCGACGATCGGCGCCATGTGTTCCTGCGCAAGGCGATGGAACAGTATGATCTCGTCGAGCCGGTTGAGGAACTCGGGCCGGAAATGCGCCCGGACCACGTCCATCACCTGCGGCTCGACGCTCTCGACGTCCTGTCCTTCCTCGATCTGCGAAAGATACTGGCTGCCGAGGTTCGACGTGAGGATGATCAGCGTGTTCGAGAAATCGACCACCCTGCCCTGCCCGTCGGTCAGCCGGCCGTCGTCGAGCACCTGGAGCAGCACGTTGAACACGTCGGCATGGGCCTTCTCGACCTCGTCGAACAGGACCACCTGGTAAGGCCGACGACGAACCGCTTCGGTTAAGACGCCGCCCTCTTCATAACCAACATATCCCGGCGGCGCCCCGATCAGGCGGGCCACCGCGTGCTTCTCCATGAATTCCGACATGTCGATGCGCACCATCGCGGCATCGTCGTCGAACAGGAACCCGGCGAGCGCCTTGGTCAGCTCGGTCTTTCCCACGCCGGTCGGGCCGAGGAACAGGAACGAGCCGAGCGGCCGGTTCGGGTCCTGCAGGCCCGCGCGGGCGCGCCGAACGGCCTTGGAGACGGCCTGAACCGCCTGCTCCTGCCCGATCACGCGCTGGCCGATGACCTGCTCCATCTGGAGCAGCTTCTCGCGCTCGCCCTCCATCATCTTGTCGACCGGGACGCCGGTCCAGCGGCTGACGACGCCGGCGATGTCGTCCTCGGTCACCTCCTCGCGCAGCAGCGCGTTCTCGGAGGATGTCTCGGCAGCGGCGAGCTGCTTTTCCAGCTCGGGGATGCGGCCGTACGACAGTTCGCCAGCCTTCGCGAGGTCGCCCTCGCGCTGCGCCTGCTCAAGCTCGATCCGCGCCTGGTCGAGCTGTTCCTTGATCCTGCCTTCGGCGGCGATCTTGTCGCGCTCGTTCTGCCAGCGGGTGGTGAGTTCGCTCGACTGCTGCTCGAGGTTGGCAAGCTCGTCGCGCAGCGCGGCGAGGCGGTCCTTCGAGGCCTGGTCGGTTTCCTTGCCGAGCGCCTGCTCCTCGATCTTGAGCTGGATGATCCGCCGGTCGAGTGTCTCGATCTCCTCGGGCTTGCTTTCCACCTCCATGCGGATGCGGCTGGCGGCCTCGTCCATCAGGTCGATCGCCTTGTCGGGCAGGAAGCGGTCGGAGATGTAGCGGTTGGACAGCGTCGCCGCCGCGACGATCGCGCCGTCGGTGATTCGCACGCCGTGATGCAGCTCGTAACGGTCCTTGAGCCCGCGCAGGATGCTGATCGTGTCTTCGACCGTCGGCTCGCCGACGAACACCGGCTGGAACCGCCGCTGGAGCGCGGCGTCCTTCTCGACGTACTTCTGGTACTCGTCGAGCGTGGTCGCGCCGATGCAGTGCAGTTCGCCGCGCGCGAGCGCGGGCTTGAGCAGGTTGCCGGCGTCCATCGCGCCTTCCGACTTGCCCGCGCCGATGAGGGTGTGCATCTCGTCGATGAACAGGATGATGTCGCCTTCGGCGCCCTTCACCTCGTCGAGCACGGCCTTGAGCCGCTCCTCGAACTCGCCGCGGTACTTCGCGCCCGCGATCAGCGCACCCATATCGAGCGCCATGAGCTTGCGGTCCTTGAGGCTGTCGGGCACGTCGCCGTTGGCGATGCGCAGCGCAAGGCCCTCGGCGATCGCGGTCTTGCCGACGCCGGGCTCGCCGATCAGGACCGGGTTGTTCTTGGTCCGCCGGGCGAGGATCTGCACGGTACGACGGATCTCCTCGTCGCGGCCGATCACCGGGTCGAGCTTGCCCGACTTTGCCACCTCGGTGAGGTTGCGGGCGTACTTCGACAGCGCATCGTAGCTTTCCTCGGCGCTGGCGGAATGGGCCTGCCGCCCGCCGCGCAATTCGGTGATCGCTTCCTCGAGCCCCTGCGCGGTGAGGCCGGCGGCCTTCAATGCCTGCCCCGCCGCGGTCGTCGTCGCCAGCACCAGCGCGAGCAGCATCCGCTCGACCGTGACGTAGCTGTCGCCGCTCTTGGTCGCGAGCTGTTCGGCCTGGTCGAGCACGCGCACGCTGTCATTGTCGAGGCCGGGGGTCGCCTGCGCCCCGCCCCCGCTGACCTGCGCGATCTTGCCCAGCGCTTCGTCGATCCCCTGCACCGCGACCGCGGGATTGCCGCCCGCGCGCGTGATCAGCCCTGCGGCCATGCCCTCGCTGTCTTCGAGCAGCGCCTTGGCGACGTGCTCGGGCGTGATCCGCTGGTGGTTCATGCGGATGGCGACGGTCTGCGCGCTCTGGATGAATCCCTTGGCGCGGTCGGTGAACTTCTCGAGGTTCATGGGTGTATCAGCCTCCTGTTACACCCAGAGATATTGTTGCGATGAGGCAACACAAGGGCCGAGGAAAACGAAATTTTGCCCACGCCGCCGGAACGTGCAATGTTGATCCTCGCGGGCGCCCTCATCGGGAGGGGAATGGTTCGTGGAAATACCCGCAGAAGAAGCGCCCGTGACGGGGCCGGTCGATGCGCTCACGCCCCGCCAGCGCCGCCGGGCGATCGCAGCGGCAACGCTCGGCAACGGGCTCGAGTTCTACGACTTCATCACTTACGCGTTCTTCGCGATCCAGATCGGGAATACATTCTTCCCGTCGGAGAGCCCGTTCCTTTCGCTGATGGGGTCGCTGGCGGCGTTCGGCGCGGGTTTCATTACCCGGCCCCTCGGGGCGGCGGTCCTCGGGACCTATGCCGACCGACACGGCCGCAAGCCGGCGATGCTCGTCAGCATGACGATGATGGGCGTGGGCATCCTGCTGCTCGCGCTGACCCCCGGTTACGCCACGATCGGTTACGCCGCACCGGTCATCGCGGTGCTTGCCCGGCTGATCCAGGGCTTCGCGCTCGGCGGCGAGGTGGGCTCGGCGACGATATACATGATGGAAAGCTCGACCCCGCAGCGGCGCGGCTTCACCATGAGCTTCCAGGGTGCGAGCCAGGCGGTCGCTGCGACGATCGGTTCGCTCGTCGGCCTCATGCTCAGCCTGGTGATGAGCGAGGCGGAGCTGGCGAGCTATGGCTGGCGGATCGCGCTGCTGCTCGGCGCCACGATCGTGCCGCTGGCACTCGTCATCCGCCATTCGCTGCCCGAGACGATCCACCACGCCGACACGGCCGTCGTCGCGGACGACGGCTGGCGGTCCTACCTTCGGCCGATCGTGTGCGGCTTCCTGATCATCGCGAGCGGCACGATCGGGTCCTACATTTTCACCTACATGGCGACCTACGGGCAAAACACCCTCAAGCTGAGCACCACGATCTCGTTCTCCGGGTCGGTCGCCAACAACGCGATCCAGATCGTCGCGGTGATGACCGGCGCGATCCTCAGCGACCGGTTCGGCCGCAAGGCGGCCATGGTCTTGCCCCAGTGCCTGTTCGCGCTGTCGGTCGTACCGTGCTTCCTCTGGCTGACGACGCAGCGCGATGCGTTCTCGTTCATCGGTGCCAACCTCGTCCTCGCCGGCATCGGATCGTTCGTGTACGGCGCGGTGTACGCGGCGATCAGCGAGAGCATTCCCAAGGCCGTGCGGGCCCGGGTCTTCGCGCTGGTCTATTCGATCCCCGTCGCGGTGTTCGGCGGAACGACCCAGATGGTCGTGACCTGGATCCTGGAGGTGACCGGCGACCCGATGTCGATCGCGTACTACCTGACGGGCGTCTCGCTGGTCGGCCTCGGCGCCATGATCGCGATGCGTGAAAGTGCCCCGGTGAGGATCGGAACACTGGTCGCTTCCCCCGCCTGAAACCGGCTGTGCCGGCATCCGGAGAGTTGCAACTCGCAACCGGACCGCTATGCCCTCGCGGGACAGGGAGAGGGTCGATGCGGAAATGGACCATTCGCCTGCTGGCGGGCCTTGCGGCGCTGTCGGCAGTCGTGCTGATCGGGCTGATGGTGTGGGAGCCGCTGGCGGCCGAACCATTCCCCCCGCCCCCCGCCCGCGCCTACCGCGCCGAAATCGTGCGTGACGAATGGGGCGTGCCGCACATCTACGGACGGACGGATTCCGACGTCGCCTATGGCGTGGCGCAGGCGCACGCCGAGGATGACTTCTTCACCCTGCAGGACGTGATCGCCATGACCCGAGGGCGCTACGGCGCGATCGCGGGCGAGGCCGGCGCGCAATTCGACTATGCGCTCGCGCTGCTCGACGCGCGCGGCACCGCGCGGCGCGAGTACGCCAGGCTGCATCCGCGCACCCGGGCGGTGATCGAAGCCTACGCGGCGGGCCTCAACGACTACGCCGCTGCGCACCAGGGAGAGCTGAAGCTCGGCAACCTGTTCCCGGTCAACGGCGAGGACATCGCCACCGGCTTCGCCCTGCGCCAGCCGTTCTTCTTCGGGCTCAACGGCACGATCGGACCGCTCGTGAAGGGCGACACGCTGCTCCCCGATCCGGGACCGGCGCTCGGCGGCCCGCTGCCCGATCGGGAAAGTGCCGAGAACCTCGGCTCGAACGCCTTTGCCATCGCGCCTGCCCGCTCGGGCGACGGGGTGACGCGGCTGGTGTCCAACAGCCACCAGCCGCTGACCGGCGGCGTCGCCTGGTACGAACTGGTCGTCGAGAGCGAGGAAGGCTGGCATTTCGCCGGCGCGACGTTCCCCGGCAGCCCTTTCCCTTTCCTCGGCCACAACGCGGACCTCGGCTGGACCAACACCGTCAACCAGCCGGACATGACCGACGTCTATCAGCTCGTGCTCGACGATGCGAAGACCCACTACCGCCTCGACGGAAAGTGGCTGCCGCTCGAAGAGACGAACGTGCGGCTGCCGGTCCGGTTCGGCCCGCTGGTTATCCCGGTTCGGCGCACGGTCTGGCGCAGCGTGCACGGCCCGGTCGTCGTCAACGATCGCGGCGCGTTCGCCTTCCGTTACGGCGGGATGGGGTCGATCGCCCAACTCGACGCCTATTACGACCTCAACAAGGCGAGGACATACGACGAATGGCAGGCGATCCTCGCGCGCCAGGCGATCCCGTCGACCAACTTCATCTACGCCGACAAGGCCGGCACGATCGCCTACTGGTACAACGCGGCGATACCCCAGCGGAAGAAGGGTCCCGACTGGCGCGGCGTGCTGCCGGGCGACCGCGGCGACCTGATCTGGAACGCGCTCGTCCCGTTCGACAGCCTGCCGCACCAGGTCAGCCCGGGATCGGGCTTCGTGTTCAACTCGAACAACAAGCCAACTGTCGCCGCGGGCAGGGCCGACGACCTCAAGGACGCGGATTTCGCGCCCGAGATGGGAATCGAGCTGCGGATGACCAACCGCGCCTACCGCGCCGCGCGGCTGCTCGACGAACCGGGGCCGATCGACCGCGCCCGGCTCGAGCGGATCAAGTACGACACCGGCTGGGAACGCGCGGGCTACGTCAGGCGCGTGCTCGACGGGATCGCCGCGCTCGACACCGCGGGCGATCCGCTGCTGGCGCGGGCGCAGGCGATCCTGGGCGAGTGGGACCTGACCAGCGACGGCGCGGGCCGGGCCGATTCGCTCGCCCTGCTGGTCCTGCGCCCGGCGATGGGCGAGGACTATTCGGGCAAGCCGCTCACCCCGCCGCGCAAGCTGCTGGGCGACGCGGCGCGCTACCTCGTCGACAACTTTGGCCGGCTCGACCCGCCGCTGCAGGACATCCTGCGCTTGCGCCGGGGACCGGGCCGCCACGCGATCGACCTGCCGCTCGACGGCGGCAGCGACACCCTGCGCGCCTCGACGTCGTGGGACCTCGATCCCGACGGCAGGCTGCGGGTGAAGCACGGCGACAGCTTCGTGATGTTCGTCGAATGGGCGCCGGGCAAGCCGGTATCGAGCGAATCGATCCAGCCGTTCGGCGCGGCGACCTCGCGGCCCGGAAGCGTGCACTACACCGATCAGGCGGACCTGTTCGTGCAGCACAAGCTCAAGCCGGTTCGATTCCACCGCGCCGATGCCCTGAGGAATGCCGTCAGTCGAAAAGTCGTGACGCATCGCGTCGTGGCTGACTAAGGTACCGGGAGTACCGTTCGAGAATCCGGGGACTTTTCATGACCAGTCGCTTCGCCGTTGCCAGTCTCCTGGCGCTTGCCCTGACCGCTTGCGCCGCCCAGCCGGTCGAGACCGCCAGCACCCCCGCCCCTGCGCCTTCCGCGCTCGCGTCGGCCGAGCCGGCCCCGGTCGAGCAGCTCATTTCGGCGGTCAACATCCCCTACGAGCGCTTCACGCTCGACAATGGCCTCACCGTGCTGGTCCACACCGACCGCAAGGCGCCCATTGTCGGCGTGACGACCTATTACCGCGTGGGATCGAAACACGAACCCCGGGGCCGCACCGGCTTCGCGCACCTGTTCGAGCACCTGATGTTCGGCGGCAGCGAGAACGTGCCCAACTTCGACATCCCGCTGGAGGCGGCTGGATCGACCAGCACCAACGGATCGACCTGGTACGACCGCACGAACTATGTCGAGACGGTGCCCACGGGCGCGCTCGACCTTGCGCTGTTCATGGAAAGCGACCGGATGGGCCATCTGCTCGGCGCGGTCACGCAGGACAAGCTCGACAAGCAGCGGGGGGTTGTCCAGAACGAGAAGCGGCAGGGCGACAACCAGCCATATGGCCTCGTCGAATACAAGATCGGCGATGCGCTGTTCCCCGTGGGGCATCCCTATCGCCACTCGACGATAGGTTCGATGGCCGACCTCGAGGCGGCGAACCTGTCGGACGTGCGCAAGTGGTTCACCGACAACTACGCGCCCAACAATGTCGTCCTCGCGCTTACCGGCGACATCGACGCACAGACCGCGCGGCCGCTGGTAGAAAAGTGGTTCGGCGACATTCCGCGCGGACCCGAAGTCCCGACGGTGACCGCGCCCCCAGTCCCGCTGGCCGCCGCCGTGCGCGAGGAAATGACCGACCAGGTCCCCGTCACGCGCATCATCAAGGTCTGGACCGGTCCGAACATCAACCACCCCGATGCAGTTGCGCTCGACATGGGAATGTCGGTCCTCGGCGGGCTCGGCAGCTCGCGGCTCGATAACGCGCTGGTCAAGGGAGACGAGATCGCGGTGAGCGTCTCGGCGTACGAACAGCAGCACGAGAACCTGTCGTTCCTGCAGGCCCAGATGGACGTCAAGCCGGGGGTCGACCCCGCCCTGGCGGAACGGCGCTTCGACGAGGTCATCGCAAAGCTGGTCAGCGAAGGACCCGAGGCCGACGAACTGCTTCGCGCGGTGAACCTGAACGTTTCCAACCGCATAGGCGCGATGGAGCTGGTGGGCGGTTTTTCGGGCAAGGGCGCGACCCTGGCCGAGGGCCTGCTCTATTCGGACGATCCGGCGAGGTACAAGAAGGAGCTGGGCGAATTCGCCGCGCTCACCCCGGCGGTGGTCAAGGACGCGCTGGGGCGCTGGCTGGCGCGTCCCTCGTACACACTCGTCGTCAAGCCCGGAGAGCGGACCGAGGACGGTGCCCTCATGGGAGGCTGGGGCGACGAAGGCAGCGTGCCCCCGCCAGCCCCCGACGCGAAGAACCCCGCGCCGCCGCTCGCCAAGAGTCCGCCGCGCAAAGCCCCGCCGGTCGCCCCGGTCGGCGAACTGACGTTTCCCTCCGTCGAAACCGCGAAACTCGCGAACGGAATACCGGTCCGACTCGCCCGCCGCACCTCGATCCCCAAGATCAGCATGGCCATCACGTTCGACGCGGGCACCGCGGCGGACGGCCCTTCGCGCGCCGGCACGCAGGCGATAATGATGGGCCTGCTCGACGAAGGGACCGACACCCTCTCCGCGATCGAGATCGCCGAGGCGAAAGAACGTCTCGGCGCGCAGATCGGCGCGGGCACCTCGCTCGACACGAGCAGCGTCTCGATGACCGCGCTCACCGCCAACCTGCGCCCCTCGCTCGCGCTGCTCGCCGACATCGTGCGCAATCCGGCGTTCGCCGATAGCGAGGTCGCCCGCGTCAAGGCGCAGCGGCTCGCCGCAATCGCACAGGCACAGGCGAACCCCAGCGCTATTGCCAGCCGCGCGCTCGGCCCGCTCGTCTACGGCCCCGCGCATCCCTACGGCGCAGTCGGCGGGGCGGGCCTCGCTTCGGCGATCAGTCCGCTGACGAGCACCGACCTCGAAGCGGTCCACGAGACCTGGGTGCGCCCGGACACCGCAGCCATCACGGTCGTCGGCGACGTCACAATGGAGCAGCTGCTCCCCGCGCTCGAGGCCAGCTTCGGCGACTGGAGGGCGCCTGCCAGGCCGGTTCCGGCAAAGAACCTCGGCGCACCCACGCCTGCCCCGAAGCAGCGGATCGTCGTGATCGACCGGCCCAATTCGCCGCAGTCGGTGCTGCTGCTCGGCCGTCAGTTGCCGGTCACCGGCCGCACGCCCGGCCTCGAACCGCTCGATCTTGCCAACGAGGTCATTGGCAGCGGCTTCCTCTCGCGGCTCAACATGGACCTGCGCGAAGACAAGGGCTGGACCTACGGCGTGCGCAGCGCGCTCACCGCAGAAGCCGGCCCGCGCACTTTCTACGTGATAACGCCGGTGCAGTCCGACCGGACAGGAGATTCGATCCGCCTCGTCCTCGACAAGGTCGCCGCCTTCGCCGATGGTCAGTCCAAGGTCGACGACACCGAGTTCCAGCGCGTCACCGAAGGCAACATCCGCGGGTTGCCCAACCGGTTCGAGACCAACGGGCAGGTCCTGAATGCACTGCTCCAGAACCAGCTCCGCGGGCGGCCCGACGGATACCAGCGCACGCTTCCGCAGGTATTCGGCAGCGTCGAGAAGGCCGCCATCGACGCGGCAGCGGCGCGCTTCATGGACCCGTCCGACATGGTCATCATCGTCGTGGGGGACCGCTCCAAGATCGACGACCAGGTCAAGGCGCTTGGCCTGCCGGTGGAATACCGGGACGCGGGCGAGTTCTAAGCCGGGAATTGACAGGAATGTAAGCAAGGGCGATTGAACGGCCGCACTGCCAGCACGAGGAGAGATTACGATGGGCGTTGCCGGAAGCTACGATTGCGTCACCAAGACCCCGATGGGTGACCAGAAAAGCGTGTTCACCGTCGAGGACTGCGGCGACGGCACCTTCACCGGCAAGAATGCCGGCGCGATGGGCAGCATGGACGTCGAGAACGGCAAGATCGACGGCAACCAGCTCACCTGGACGATGAACATGACCGTGCCGATGCCAATGAAGCTCGAAGGCTCCGCGACGGTAGAGGGCGACACGCTGACCGGGTCGGTAAACGCCGGCGCCTTCGGCTCGATGCCGATGACGGGCACCCGCCAGGGCTGACCAGCGCCACACGCGAAATCGTGGGGGCGCCGGAGCGATCCGGCGCCCCCTTCTCTTTGTCGAACGGCGAGCGGTGTTGATCGTGCGGGACTTGGCAATCGCCCGTCGCCTGGTGCAGGAACCCGTCTTCGCGCCGACCGGCGCCCACCGGGTTCACGCAGGGGCACCTTCCGACCATGACACGACATCTCGCTTCACTCGCGGCGGCGCTCTGCGCGCTCGCGGCCGCTCCGCTTCCTGCCCACGAGGTTGCCCAGCCCGATTACGAGGCCGAGGCGAAGCGCATCATGGAAGGGCTGCACGCCACCGGGATGACCGCGGCGGTCACCAGGGACGGCAAGGTCGTCTACAGCGGACAGTTCGGCACGGTCGAGGAAGGGTCGGGCAAGCCGGTGACCGCCGACACGCTGTTCCCGATCGCCTCGATCTCGAAGGCGTTCACCACCACCGCGCTCGCGATGCTGGTCGACCAGGGCAAGCTCGGCTGGGACGACCCGGTGCGCAAGTACGTGCCCGAATTCGGGATGTACGATCCTTGGGTGAGTGAGCACTTCACCGTCCGCGACCTGCTCACCCACCGCTCGGGCCTCGGCCTTGGCGCGGGCGACCTCGTGATGTGGCCCGACGGCAACGCCGAGGTGGCCGACGTCATCAACGCCCTGAGGCACCTCAAGCCGACGACGGGTTTCCGCGACGGCTACGCCTATGACAACCTGCTCTATATCGTCGCCGGCGAAGTCGTCGCCCGGGCTTCGGGCAAGAGCTGGCCGGATTTCATCACGCAGGAGATCTTCGCCCCCGTCGGCATGACCAGCTGCGTTGCCGACGGGTCGCGTCTCAAGCCCGGACAGAGCCGCGTGCGCGGCCACGAGCGCGCGGCCGGCGCCACGGTGGGCGTGCCGATCGACCCGCGCATGGAATTCAGCCCGACGGTCGCCCCCGCGGGCGGCATCTGGTGCCCGCCCGGCGACATGATGAAGTGGGCCAACTTCTGGCTCGACGGCGGGGTGACCGAGGGCGGTCAGCGGCTGATCTCCGAAACGCAGAAGAACGAAGTCTGGAAGGGCGTGACCCCCGTGGGCAGCGGGATCATCCGGCCCACCGGCGGATCGACCAACCTCGCGCTCTACGCGCTCGGGTGGCTGGTTACCGACATGGAAGGCACGCCCGCGGTCCACCATTCGGGCGGCGCACCGGGAGTGACCAGCAACTTCATCCTCCTGCCGCAGCACGACATCGGCATCTTCGCCTCGTCGAACGACTACATGAGCACGGCCGGCGCCTGGACCCGCCAGATCGCCGACAAGCTGATCGACGGCAAGCAGGACCGCGACGTCATCGCCTCCGCCATCGCTGCCCACGAGAAGCAGAACGCCGAGGCGAAGGCGGCGGTGGACAAGGCGCTCGTGACCCCGAAGGACGCGAAGAAGCCCAGTCTGCCGCTCAACGCGTACGTCGGGACTTACGCCGACCCGTGGTACGGGACCGTCGCGATCACCCGCCGCGGCAAGGGCCTCGCGATCGACATGAGCCGGTCAGAGCTGCTCGACGGCCCGCTGACCCACTTCGACGGCGACACCTTCGCCGCGATCTGGCCCGACCGGACCATGAAGGCCGACGCCTTCGTGACGTTCTCGGTCGAATACGGCGCGGTGACGGGCATGAAGATGAAGGCGATTTCCGACATCACCGACTTCTCGTTCGACTTCCAGGACCTCGACCTCAAGCGGCAGTAGCCGGGGCGCCTCACCCCGCCGGGTGATAGAAATCCCAGATCTTCTGGGCGACGCCCTCGCTGATGCCCGGGGTGCGCTTGAGGTCGTCGAGCGCGGCCGCCCGCACCTTTCCCGCGGTGCCGAAGTGGAGCAGCAGCGCGCGCTTGCGGCTGGGGCCGATGCCGGGAATCTCGTCGAGCGGCGAGGCGGTGATCGCGCGGCTGCGCTTGGCACGGTGCGCGCCGATCGCGAAGCGGTGGACCTCGTCGCGCAGGGTCTGGAGGTAGAACAATAGCGGCGAATTGACCGGCAGCGTCTTTTCCCGCCCGTCGGGGAAGTGGAACACCTCGCGCCCCTCGCGCCCGTGGTGCGGGCCCTTGGCGATGGCGATGAGCGGCACGTCCTCGATCCCGAGTTCCTCGAGCGCGTCCTTCACGCTCGACATCTGGCCCTTGCCGCCGTCGATCAGGACGAGGTCGGGCCACACCCCGCTCTCGCCGCCCTGCTCGCGGTCCGGGTCCTGTTCGAGCGCGCGGGCGAAGCGGCGGGTGAAGACCTCGCGCATCATCCCGAAATCGTCGTTGGTCTGCGCGCTCCTGATGTTGAACTTGCGGTACTGCCCCTTCACGAAACCGTCCGGCCCGGCGACGATCATCGCGCCCAGCGCCTTGTCGCCCTGGATGTGGCTGTTGTCGTAGACCTCGATGCGCTGCGGCGGCTCGGGAAGCTCAAGGAACTCCGCCAGCTCGCGCATGATCTTCGCCTTGGTGCCGGTTTCGGCCAGCCGCCGCTCGAGCGCCTCGACCGCGTTGCGCTGGGCCTGGGCCATCAGCTTGCGCCGCGTGCCGCGCTGGGGGATCGAGATGTCGACCCCGTGCCCGGCCTTCTCGCACAATGCCTCTCCGATCAGGTCCTGCTCTGGCAACGTGCGATCGACGAGGATCGTGCGCGGCGGCGGCACTTCCTCGTAAAACTGGAGAAGCACGTCAGCAAGCACCTCGTCCTCGTCGATCTCGGCGGTATGGGTGGGCCAGAAGGTCCGGTGACCCCAGTTCTGGCCGCCGCGTATGAAGAACGCCTGCACGCCGATCTGCCCGCCCTTGCTCGCGAGCGCGAAGACGTCGGCATCGCCCACCCCGCTTGCGTTGATCGCCTGGCTGCCCTGGATCGCGGTCGCCGCGCGCAAGCGGTCGCGCAGCATCGCCGCGCGCTCGAAGTCGAGCGCCTCGGCCGCCTCGGCCATCTGGACCTCGATCTTCTTCTGCACCGCGCCCGACTTGCCCGAGAGGAACTCCTTCGTCTCGGCGACAAGCTCGGCGTAGCCCGCCTCGTCGATGCGGCCGACGCACGGGGCGGAACAACGCTTGATCTGGTAGAGCAGGCACGGCCGGTCGCGCCGCGCGAAGAAGCTGTCGGTGCAGCTGCGCAGCAGGAACAGCTTCTGCAGCGCATTGATCGTGACGTTGACCGCCCCGGCGCTGGCGAACGGGCCGTAGTAGTTGCCTTTCGCGCGCCGCGCGCCGCGATGCTTCTGAATGCGGGGAAAAGCATGGTCGGCGCGCAGCAGGATGAAGGGGAAGCTTTTGTCGTCGCGCAGCAGCACGTTGTACGGCGGGCGGAAGCGCTTGATCAGCTGCGCCTCGAGCAGCAGCGCCTCTGCCTCCGAATTGGTGACCACAATCTCCATCCGGCGGGTCTGGCTGACCATCCGCTTGAGCCGGTTGGAGAGCGCCTTGACCTGGGTGTAGTTCGCCACCCGCGCCTTGAGGCTGCGCGCCTTGCCGACGTAGAGCACGTCGCCGCGCGCATCGAGCATCCGGTAGACCCCGGGCCGCGGCTTGAGCGTGCGAACGGTCTCGCGGATCGCGGTGACGCCGGCCTCCAGGTCGGGCTGCGCGCCAGCGCCCTTTACGGTCGAGGTCGCCCGCTCCTCGAGGAAGCGGTCCTGGCCGCGGGGATCAGGCGGAGAACCGGCAGGGGTGCGCGACGACATCGCCGGACGAGGTAGGTCGCCCGGCGGAAAAAGGGAACCACCTGCCTTTGCCAGCGCCTGCGCTAGATGAGGTTCGCGGCGAACGCGACCGAGCCGTAGATCAGGTCTCCCGCGGGCGAGCGCAGTTCGTACACCAGCGCCACGCCCGCACCGCCGATGTTCGGACCAAGGATGCTGCCGCCATCGTGAACGAACCGCCCCCGTGCGGTCCCCGTGAAGCCTGCGCCGGACAACGGCACGAAAAACGATTCCTGACCCGGAGCAAGGACGACATTGGCGCTGACGGTGCCCAGCTTGACCGGGGGCGAAGCGCGGAAATCCCCGAACGGATCGCTGCGCTGGACGAGGTCGAACGAGAAGAGGCCCGTCGCGGTGGGAAAATCGAAGATCATCCTGGCCTCGCCGTACGTCGCGTTGAAGAAGCGCGATTGCACGCCGCCCACGACGCCCAGCCCGTCGACGATCCCGAAATAGTCGACCGTTTGCCGGTTCAGCACGCCGGGAGGAAGGCCACCGGCAAAAAAGCACAGGTCCGGCGCGGTGAAGGTCCCGAAGGTGACGAAGCCCAGCGAATACTGGCCAAGCAGCAGTTCGCCCGCCGATGGCGCACTGTAGCGGGCGTAGATCGGTGACGGCGGCACGCGCTTCGTGTCGGGGGTGAATGCGAGGCTTGCCAGCCCGTCGATAGCGGTCCGGTAGGAATCGGGACCGACATAGGTGATCCGGATGGTGTCCGTGTTCCTGATCTGGGTGATCGGCCCTATTCCCACCACCTCCCCCTGAGCACCGGTCGTGACCCGACCGTCGGAGCAGACGAGCGGGCCGACGATCGTCTCCCCGATGCTGGCGCCGGCAAAAAGCGGATCGTCGGTGGAGGCGGGAGTCGGCGTCGCAGTGGGCGCCGGTGCGGGACTCGGCGTGGGCGGAATGCCAGCTGCGACCGGCGGGGAACCGCTGCCTTCGCCGCCGCATCCGGCAGGCACACTCGCCAGCACCAGGGCGGCGGCTGCCGTCCATCGTGGTCTCAAGGCCATGCTTTGCATCTTCGGTGCCCTCCAGCAGTCGCGAAAGACGCATCGCACCATGGCCCGGCACCTGGCCATGATGAGAACCTGATGAATTGCCGATGTTCGCGGACGGCAAAGGTTCTCGCGCGGCTGGCGCTGGCCGCGGGCGCGCCCTAACGCGGCTTCGCATGGACTACGACGCGATCATCCTCGGCGGCGGGGCGGCAGGCCTGATGTGCGCCATGCGGGCCGGCCAGCGCGGGCGGCGGGTGCTGGTGCTCGAACGCGCGGAGAGGGTCGGCAAGAAGATCCTGATTTCGGGCGGCGGGCGGTGCAACTTCACCAACATCGGCGCAGGTCCCACGAACTACCTCAGCGCCAATCCGCATTTCGCCAAAAGTGCGCTCGCCCGCTACACGCCGCGCGACTTCCTCGATCTCGTCGAGAGCCACGGCATCGCATGGCACGAGAAAACGCTGGGCCAGCTTTTCTGCGACGGATCGGCGAAGGCGATCGTCGAGATGCTGCTGGCCGAGTGCGCGAAGGGCGAGGTCGAGGTGCGCTGCGGGGTCGAGATCGGCGAGGTCGCACACGACGTCAGCACGTTCCGCATCGGCGACGACAGCGCGCGCTCGCTCGTCATCGCGACCGGGGGGCCGTCGATCCCCAAAATGGGCGCGACCGGTTTTGCCTACGACCTCGCGCGGCGCTTCGGGCTCAAGGTGGTCGAGCCGCGGCCCGCGCTCGTGCCGCTGACGCTCGGCGGCGAGGACGTGCTGTTCCGCGAGTTGTCGGGCGTATCGGCCGAGGTCGTCGCCAATACCGGGAAAGCCGCCTTTCGCGAGGCCGCGCTGTTCACCCACCGCGGGCTTTCGGGTCCGGCGATCCTCCAGGTCTCGAGTTACTGGCGGCCGGGCGAAACGGTCCGGGTGAACTTCCTGCCCGGCAGTGCCGCGGGCTGGTTGGCGGAGGCAAAGCGCAGCAACCCGCGCACCACGCTGCGCGCGCTGCTGCGCGATGCCCTGCCCGAACGGCTCGCCGATACGCTGGCCGAGCGGTGCGGCCTGGAGCGCGAGCTGGGCAATCAGCCCGACGCGGCGCTGCGCGAAGTCGAAGCGCGGCTTGCCGCCTGGACCTTTCACCCGAACGGTTCGGAAGGGTTCGCCAAGGCCGAAGTGACCGTCGGCGGCATTTCCACCGCCGAGCTCTCGTCGAAAACGATGGAGGCAAGGACCGTCCCGGGTCTCTATGCAATCGGCGAGGCGGTGGACGTAACCGGTTGGCTCGGCGGGTATAATTTCCAGTGGGCCTGGGCGAGCGGGGTGGCCGCGGGGGACGCGCTCTAGCGCCCGCATTGCCAAGCGTTCGCGTTGTGTTACGTTTCAGCCTGAAACCCGCCTCCAGATGCGGGATGCAGGAGAGATGCCTTTGCGCCAGCTCCAGGGGATGGATGCCAGCTTCGTCGCGCTCGAGACGAAGAACTCGCCGATGCACATCGGCTCGATCCTGATCTACAACCCCGCCACCGCGCCCGGCGGTTTCGTCCGTTTCAAGGACATCCTTTCCTTCTTCGAAAGCCGGATGCAGCTGTCGCGCACGATGCGCCAGCGGATGGTGCGGGTGCCGTTCGACCTCGACTACCCGTACTGGATCGAGGACCCCGACTTCGACCTCGAATACCACGTCCGCCACGTCGCGCTGCCCGAACCGGGTGACTGGCGCCAGCTGTGCATCCAGGCGGCGCGGATCTTCGCCCGCCCGCTCGACCTCACCCGGCCGCCGTGGGAATTCACCGTGGTCGAAGGCCTCGACGGGATCGAAGGTCTGCCCAAGGGCTGCTACGCGATGGTGACCAAGGTCCATCACGCGGCGATCGACGGGATGAGCGGGATCGACCTGATGGAGGCGATGCATACCCTGCGCGCCGACGAGGGGCCGCCGCCCGAGCTCGATACCTGGAAGCCGGAAAAGATCCCCAACCCCGCCGAGCTGCTCGGAAAGAGCTATTTCAACGCGGTCACCAATCCCCTCAAGCAGCTCGAGGTCGCCGCCAAGGCCGCGCCGGGACTGGCAAAGGCCCTGAAGGGCCTCGTCGCCAAGGAGTTCAGCGTGTCGGGCGAAATGGTCGCCCCCAAGACGCGGTTCAACAAGGTCATATCCGCGCACCGCGTGGTCGAGGGGCGCAGCCTGCCGCTCGCCGACATCAAGGCGATCCGCGCGCTCGCGGACGGCAGCAAGGTCAACGACGTGTTCCTCGCCATCGTGGGAGGAGCGCTCCGCAAGTACCTGATCGCCAAGGACGATCTCCCCGCCAAGACACTGACCGCGATGGCCCCGATCTCGGTCCGCTCGAAGACCGAGAAGGGCGACATGGGCAACCAGGTCGCCGCGATGGTCGCGCCGCTCGGCACGCACATCGAGGACCCGGCCGAACGCCTGCGCTTCGTGCACCAGCGCACGGTCAATTCGAAAGCGATGACCGAGGCGATCGGCGCGCGGAACATGACCGAGGCGAGCAAGGTTTCGCCCGCCCTGTGGATGAGCCTGGGCGCCCAGCTCTACACCCGGCTCGGCCTCGCCAACCGCGGGATGACGCCGATGTTCTCGACCGTGGTGACCAACGTGCCGGGCCCGCCGGTGCCGATCTATTCGACCGGCGCGCGGCTCGAGAGCATGTTCGGCCTGCTGTGCCTGACCGACGGCATGGGCCTTGGCCACACGGTCCAGAGCTACGTCGACGAGGCGACGGTGACCTTCACCGCCTGCCGCGAGCTGATGCCCGACCCGGCGTTCTACGCCCAGTGCATCGAGGACAGCTTCGTCGAGCTGCGCGACGCGGCAAGGGCCGCGCAAGCTGCCCCGGACGCGGCCCCGCCCGCCCCCAAGGCGCCGCGCACCGCGACGCCGCGCAAGACCCGCCCGCCGGCCGCGAAGGGCAAGGACAAGGGCACAAGAAAGGGCGCGGCTGGCACCAAGAGCGCGGCGAAGCGTTCCAAAGCAAAACCGACACGAAAATCGAAGGGGTCGCCCAAGTGACAGCAACAACCGCCACCCGGGGCCCCAGCGCCCGCCCGCCGAGCCGCCTGCTGGCGCTGACAGAGCCCAGCCGCGCGCTCGGCGAGCTGGCCGCCTTCGTCGCGCTGCGACCGCTGCTGTCGTTCCTGCCGCGCGGCGACGGTCACGGCGTTCTCGTGCTTCCCGGTTTCCTCGCAAGCGACAGCTCGACCGGGCCGATGCGCCGGCTCCTGTCTCAGCTCGGCTATGACGCGGTTGGCTGGAAGCTCGGCCGCAACCTGCGGGTCGACAACGGGCGCGTCCAGGCGATGATGGGATGCGTCGAGGAACTCCACGGGCGCACCGGCGGCAAGGTGAGCATCGTCGGCTGGAGCCTGGGCGGTGTATTCGCGCGCGAACTTGCCAAGCTGGCGCCGGACAGGGTCCGCCAGGTGATCACCCTCGGCAGCCCGATCAGCGACGACCGCAACCATTCGAACGCCCGGCACCTGTTCGAGCTTCTCAACGGGCGAGAGCCCGAGCCGTTGAAGCACGGCAAGTTCCGCAAGCTCGCCGAAGCGCCGCCGGTCCCGACGACCTCGATCCTGACCAAGGCCGATGGCGTGGTTCACTGGCGCGGATCGGTCCAGCGCCCTGGCCGCAATCCCCAGACAGAGAATATCGAGGTGTTCGCCAGCCACGTGGGCCTGGGCGTGAACCCCGCGGTCATGCTCGCGATCGCCGACAGGCTCGCCCAGCCCGAAGGCCGGTGGACGCCGTTCGAGCCGCGCGGACTGGCCGGGCTGGCCTTTCCCAAGGCGCGCCTGCACTAGCAGCCAGCAAGCGGACTTGATCGGGCAGATGCCTGCGCGCTAGCATCGTGCGGAACCGGCGTGAGAGGGATTGGCCCCATGCGCAAGATTTCGATGCTGATGGGACTGGTGGCCGCCGCGCTCGCTGGACCAGCTGCGGGACAGGTACTGGGCGCCCCTACGCCTACCCCCGCCGCCGAGAACGCCCGTGCGCGGATCGACACCCGTTCGATCGGCGACGATATCCCGATGCAGGCCAGGGACCCGCGGACCCTCGCCGAAAACAAGCTCGCCGAACGCGGCAATGGCCGAAATGGCGAAGTCAGCGTGGCGCAATCGGCCCGCGCGCGGCAGGCACTCGCCTATCGGGACGCACTCGATTCGTACGTCGGCGCGTCCAGCCAGCGAAGGATCGAGGCGCTCGGCGATGCCGAGGCCGCACAGGCCGGCAAGGCCCTTGCCCAATCGCCGAAGGCACTGCGCAACGCGCTTGAAAAGGACCTGGCGGCGTGGGGCAAGGCATTCGGTTTCGACAAGGCGACGATGGCCGACCAGCGCGCCCAGTGGCTGAGCGAGGCCATGCCCCTCAGCGCCTCGGACTGGGCCAGGCGCCGCGCTGACTGGTTCGCCGCGCGCGACGCCTGGATTGCCGAGCAGCGGGCATGGGCCGACGAGCAGGCCGCAGCGACCGATTGAGCGCCGCGAGTCAGAACAGCTTGCGCAGCTCGATCTCGAAATAGCGCCCGACCGGATCGATAAGGCCCGGCTGGTAGCGCAGCGGAACCGCGCCATTCTCGTCGGTGACGCGCTGGTGCGCATCGAACAGGTTGTTGGCGCGCAGGCCGAAGCGCATGCCCTTGAACACGCCGGGACCGTCCTTTCCGGTCAGCCATTCCTGCTGTTCGAGGTTCATGAAGAAGCGCAGGTCGAACGTCGCGAGCGGACCGAAGCGCAGGTCGCTCGATCCCGGCAGGCCGCTGCCCTTTACCGTCGTCGCGCCGGCGTACCGGCCCGACAGGCGCGCCCCGATGCCGCCCTTGAACAGCCCGCCTTCGAACTCGAGCGCGTGCCGCGGTATCCCTCCGTCGCTGAGGCCGTCGCCGCCGAGCAGGTCGAGGAACGGGCCGCCGGGCGCGACGAGGACCGAATTGTCGAGCTGGATCGTGTGATAGACCGACAGGTTCCAGCGGCCCTGTCCGTCGCCGCCGCGTCCGCCGAACATCGGCCCCGGTCCGCCGCTGCCGCGAGCGCCGCCGCCGGATCGCCGATCGCCCTCGCCGCCCGGACCGCGCCCCCCTTCGCCCGCCGCGGGTGCGGGGATAGCGCAGATGCGCGTCCGCAGCTCGCCAAGGCGCTCCGGGTCGATCGTGCCATCGGGCCGCTTGAGCCGATCGACCAGTTCGGGCGGCAAAGCCGAGACGTCCGGCTCCTTGCCGTCCTCTCCGCAACCGAGCGCGGACCTGAGCGCGGCGAATCGTTCCGGCGTCAGGCGGGCCGGGCCGCCCCCTTCGCGGGGCGTCCCGTCAGCCGCGCAGAACCGCGCCTTGAGCGCCGCGACCCTGGCCGGATCGACTTGTCCGTCGTCGCCCTTGAGTCGTTCGACCATCGGGGCGGGGACGCCCGAAAGATCGGGCACCTCGCCATCGGGCGTCGCACAGAACTTCACCCGCATTTCGGCGAAGCGCGCGGGATCGAACGCCCCTGCGCCCGGCCCCGCCGCAGCCCCGCTCGGCGCGCCCCCGGCGGCTGGAGCGGACGCGGGCGCCCCCTCGAATCCGCCACCGCGGGCGGGCCGTTCGCCCTGAGGAGCCGCCTTGCCCACGCGGCCGAAGAAATTGACCCCATAACGCACGCGCGACGACGTGCGCTCGCTGAAGGTCACCGGACGGCGATCGAGTGCGAGCAGCGTGCCGTCGGCCGCCCGCGTCACGCGGTCCGGGAAAGCGGCCTCGATTGTGGGCGTGAGCAACGGGAAGCTCTCGGTCGTGTCCGTCGAGCGGTTGCGGTAGTATTCGACGAGGAGGTTCGCCCGATCGAACAGGTCGAGCTCGTAGTTCGCCGACAGCTTGATGTCGCGCTGCGTTTCCGCCTTGAGATCGGGGTTGCCACCGGTAGTCACCGTCGCGAGCACCGTCTGCCCGGTGGTGAAGTCGTAGACGGGCACGTTGACGTCGACGATCGTCGGGCTGCCGAGTTGGCCGAGTCCGGGCGCGGCCTTGCGTCCGATGACGCTCGCCTGCAGCGACAGCCTTTCGAGCGGCTTCCAGTTCAGCCCCGCATTCCAGTCGGTGAGCGTGCCGAAGTCTGACAGGCGGTCGACACCCCCGCCGAAGTTGACCGACAGGTCGCCGATCGCGGCAAGCACGTTGTCGCGGCGGCTGGCGATGGGCAGGCTCAGGCTTGCGCCGCCGTTGAGATTCCCGCGGGTGAGCCGCGTTTCGCCGAGCGCAGCGTTGCGCGAATCGGTGCTCTCGATGCGGTCCCAGTCGTATCCGGCATCGAGTGTCAGGTTCGCGGTCCCCGCCGGCAGCGCGAACGGCGAGCCGGCCAGCGTGACCTTGGGATCGGCCGACCATGTTCGGCTGAGAGCGCGGTCGGTGCCGCCTCCGCCGCGACGGTCGATCCGGCTGTCCGAATCGGTGCGGTTGGCGTCGAGCGTGGCCGACAGGCGCCAGTCCCCCAGCCCGGTATTGTACGCGCTTCCCAAGGCATAGGCATCGGTCGCGGTGTGCCGCTCGATCGGGTCGAGGGTGACGGCGTCGATCCCCGACAGGCTGTCGCGCACCACGCGGCTGACCTGGCCGTTCAGCGTCAACTGGCCGCCCTTGCCCATCTCGCCGAGTCCCTGGGTCATCGTGGCGTTGGCCTCGATGCTGTCCTCGCGCGAAACGAGCGTGCGGAAGTCGGCCGGGTCGAGCCCGGCGGCCGCGACCGCTGGATCGGTCGGCACCGACTGGACGATCCCGCGTTCGGCCTCGGTCAGAGGGCTCTTGCGGCGGTAGTCGATGCTGGCGTTCAGGCGGCGCTGGCCATCGATGCTGAGGATCGAGCCTTCCAGCTCCTGCGCGCTGTAGCCGCCACGAACCGGCATCCCGTATTCGGCCTCGATTTCGCGGCTGGCAAAGTTCGGCTTGAGGATGAAATTGATCACCCGCTGGTCGGGCGGATAACCGAACTGGACCGCCACTTCCT
The DNA here is from genome assembly GCF_025154015.1 of Tsuneonella litorea. Taxonomy (GTDB): domain Bacteria; phylum Pseudomonadota; class Alphaproteobacteria; order Sphingomonadales; family Sphingomonadaceae; genus Tsuneonella; species Tsuneonella litorea. The sequence goes on along the minus strand of NZ_JAOAMV010000005.1, from coordinate 309,146 downwards.
CGGGCAGCACTTCGACCTTGCGGATCGCCTCGGGGGGATAGCGGCCCATCTCCCGGAAGCTGGAGATGCGCTGGCCGTTGACGAGGAACACGGGCCGCCCGCCCCGGCCGCGCCCCGAGCCGACCTGCGGCGACAGCTGGGCGACCAGGTCGGCGATCGAGGTCGCGCCGTAGGCCGCGATGTCCTTTTCCTCCAGCTCGAGGACAGGAGGGACGTCCGTGTCGACCTGGCCGGGAATGCGCTCGGCGATCACGACGATCTCGTCGCCCGGACCCGGGCCTGCTTCCGACGGTTCGGACGGCACGGCCTGCGCAAGCGGGGCGGCGTCCTGAGCGAGAGTCGGGCCGGCGCACGCCAGGGCGATCAGCGAAACGGTAGTTAGAGAGCGCAAGGTGTTGTCGATCCTCGAAATTCGGCCGTAACATTCTGCCCGGGGGCGCTTTGCGGATCAGCCTCGGCCGGAGCAACCCTTCGCCGAGTAACTTTTTGTCGCGCAAACCTTTCCCGCAAATGACGCGAGCGCTTTCCTTTTCCAGCCCCTGCGTCTAAGGGCGGCCTCCAATTCGACCAACCTACGCAAAGGAACCGACGAGCTACATGGCCAAGGAAGAACTCCTCGAAATGCGCGGGCGGGTGGTGGAGCTGCTCCCGAACGCGATGTTCCGGGTTGAGCTCGAGAACGGCCACGAGATCCTCGGCCACACCGCCGGCAAGATGCGCAAGAACCGCATTCGCGTGCTGACCGGCGACGAAGTGCTCGTCGAACTGACGCCGTACGACCTGACCAAGGGCCGGATTACCTACCGCTTCATGCCGGGACGCGGCGGCCCCGGGCCGCAGTAACGCGAGCGGCGGGCTGCCATGCCCGATCTCGTCCTCGCATCCGCCAGTCCGCGTCGCCGCGAGCTGCTGGCGCGGCTCGGCGTCGAGCCGCTGCGGGTCGTCCCCGCCGACATCGACGAGACGCCGCGCAAGGGCGAACTGCCGCGCGACTACGCGCGGCGCATGGCGCGCGAGAAGGCCAATGCCGCCGCCGACGGCCACGCCTTCGTGCTGGCCGGCGACACCGTCGTTGCTGCCGGACGCCGGATCCTGCCCAAGGCGGAGGACGAGGCGACCGCGCGGGCCTGCCTCGAACTGCTGTCCGGCCGACGCCACCGCGTCCTGTCGGCCATCGCGCTGCGTGGCCCGGACGGGACGGTGCGCGAGCGGCTGAGCGAAACCCAGGTCCGCTTCAAGCGCCTGTCGCACGAAGAGATCGCCGCCTATCTTGCTGGCGGCGAATGGCATGGCAAGGCGGGCGGATATGCGATCCAGGGCGCCGCCGAAGGGCTGGTCGCGTGGATCGCGGGCAGCCACTCGGGCGTCGTCGGCCTGCCCCTGTTCGAAACGCGCGCCCTGCTCAAGGCAGCGGGATTTGCCATTGGCTGAGTGGCTGGTCGAGCGCGGGATCGGCGAAGACCGGGCCTTGCTCGTCGAAAACGACCGCGTGGTCGCCGCCGAAGTGCGATGGCCGGGAGAACTGCGCGCCGGCGACACCGTGGGGGCCACGCTCGTCCAGCGGCCCGCCGGCTCCCCGCGCGGGCTTGCGATGACCGACGATGGCGCGGCGATCCTGGTCGACCGGCTCCCCCGCGCGGCGAGCGAGGGCGCGGCGATACGGGTCGAGATCACCCGGGCCGCCATGGCCGAGCGCGGCCGGCTGAAACAGGCACAGGGCCGCTGGACGGACCGCGAACCCGCGGCCCGCGAGGGCGATGCATTCGAGACCGGAAGGCCGGTGCGGCGCTTCCCCCCGGGCCTGTGGGAGGAGCTTTGGGGCGCGGCGTGGGAAGGCGAGGTGCCATTTCCGAACGGCGCCCTGTTGTTCGCGATCACGCCGGGCATGACCGTGATCGACATCGACGGAACCCTGCCTCCCCGCGAGCTGGCGCTGGCAGCGGTGCCGTCGATCGGCCGCGCATTGCGCCACTTCGCGCTCGGCGGGTCCATCGGGATCGACTTTCCCACGCTCGCTGCGAAGGCAGACCGTCAGGCGGTCGATTCCGCGCTGGCCGACGTGCTCGACGGCTGGCCGCACGAGCGTACGGCGATGAACGGCTTCGGCTTCGTCCAGCTCGTCGCCCGCAGCACCGGCCCGTCGCTGCTTCATAGGCTGGCACACCACCGGGCGGCAGCGGCGGCCCGGCTCTTGCTGCGGCGGGGCGAGGGAACCGAGGGAGCGGGCGCGATCCGGCTGACCGCGCATTCGGCGGTCCTTGCCGCGCTGCGGCCCGAGTGGCTGGCCGAACTGTCCCGCCGAACCGGCCGCGAAGTCCGGCTCGAGGCCGATCATTCGCTTGCACTCGACGGGGGCCATGCCCAGATCGTGCCGCGATGACAGCCGCCGCCCGCCTCTGCCCGATCTGCAAGAAGCCGCGCAGCGAAGCGCACGCGCCCTTCTGTTCGACCCGCTGCAAGGACCGCGACCTCGCGCGCTGGTTCTCCGATGGATACGCGGTTCCCGGCCGCCCAGCGGATCCGGAAGAGATCGTGCGCGAAGAGTCCGATTGACCCCTTGCCAACCGGGCCAAGCGCCGCCATAGCGCCGCCTCGCCAACCGCCGGTGTGCCCTTGCCCCGGCGCGGAAGTACCTGCCTCGGTAGCTCAGTTGGTAGAGCATGCGACTGAAAATCGCAGTGTCGGTGGTTCGAATCCGCCCCGAGGCACCACTTCCCCCATTTTCAGGATAGCTGGCGTCTTCTCCTGATCGGAGGTGGGCCGGGCCGGGGCGGATTGCGGCGACATCCGGCGAGCGGCATCGGATCTCGCGACTCCGGAAAAAAGTTCGCAAATGCAGCCGAAAAAACCTATCTTGGAGCGAACGGCTGTCAGCCCTTTCACTTCATGTCGAAGGCAGGAGAACCGTAGAGGAGAGCGGAAAAAGTGAGAATCCTTGCGAGAGTTCTGGTGACCATTGCAGTGGTGATGCTCATTTCCTCTCTCGTTTCACTGATTCCAAGCGATGCCTGGTTCATAAGAACGCTCGACCTTGTGCGCGAACCGCTGATTTTCGCATCGGTCTTCCTTGTCGTGTTGTCCCTGTTTGCTGAATCGCGCGCACGCGCTGTGGCAATAGCCTGCCTGGCGCTCACCATCGGCATCAACGCGTGGCGGGTCTGGCCCTACTGGCCGATCGCGCGGGAACAGATCGCGCTGGAAGATAACCGCCCGGGCGCCGGTCCGGGGTGCTTTTCCGCCATGTCCGTCAACGTCAAGGTCGAGAACGACGACCACGACCGCATCGCGGCGCAGATCGCACGCTATGACCCGGACCTGTTGTTGCTGGTCGAAACCGACCGGCGGTGGATCGAGGCCCTCGAGCCGGTCCTGTCGACCTATCCCGCGGTCCAGCGGCACCCGCAGCCCGAGGCTTTCGGCATGGTCTTCGCTACCCGGCTGCCGGTCCTCAAGGCGAACATCGTCGAGAACACCTATCGCGACACCCCTACGCTGTACGCGACGGTCCAGCCGCAGGGGGCGAACCCGATCGAGTTCATCGGCCTTCATCCCAAGCCTCCCCTGCCCGGATGGAACACCGAACTCCGGGACGAAAACATCGTCAGGGCGGGCATTCAGACGCCCGACCGACTCCCGGACGCATTCGTGATGGGCGATTTCAACGACGTGCCCTGGTCGCGCACGACGACGAAGTTTCGCCAGACGGGCGCCTGGCAGGATCCGCGGATCGGACGGGGCACGTTTCCCACTTTCCCGGCCGATTTCCTGCTGCTCGGCTGGCCGCTCGACCAGTTCATGGTCAAGGGGCGACTGAAGGTCGCCGCGTTCGAGGTGCTTCCCGACAACGGATCGGACCATCGCGCGTTGTTCGCCAGGCTGTGCGCCGCGCCACTTGCGGCTCCCCAATGAAAAGAAGCCCCGGCAATCGACGCCGGGGCTCCTTCAAGGGTCTGGATGGCGAACTCAACTTCGATTGCCGGGCCAGTAGCCCAGCGGTCGGTCGCCCCAGTTCAGTCCGGCAGCCCGGGGGTTGATGCAGTGATCCTGCTTCTCGGACATGCAGACGTCATAGACGGTTTCTCCGACCTTCACCTTGATCGCCTTGCCCTGCGCGTTCCGCTCGACAACCTCGGGCGACTTGGCCTGGTAATCCTTGGTCTGGGCGGCGGCGGGGACGCTCAAGCCGATCGCAAGGCCGAGCCCGGCGGCGGAAAGTGTCATTATCTTGATCGGTGTCATCTGATTTCTCCTGATGTCTATTTGGAATGATCGGATTGTGAGCGGCGGAAGCGCCGCTTCCCGCGGCCGGCAGGCCGGCGCCGAATGAGGACCGGTCCGGCCGTCGTGGATTGCCCCTTCGGCCTAGCGGAGGTCGATTTCCTCGCGGGCGGTCATGAAGGTCCGGCGGGGCGCTCCGGCACCTGCCGCGATGACCGCCGCCGCGAGCGAAAGAAGCGAGGCGATAAAGGCGTACCAGCTGGCGCTCGACAGCGCGTCGAGGGCGTTCTCCGCGGTCCTGCCGGCATCCTCGCGCAACTGGTCCTGATCGACCCGATTGATCCGCGCGCGCACGTCGTTCACCGCGCCTTCGACCTGGTTCTCGGCTTCCTGCTCGGTCACGCCACCCGGACGCAGAACGGCGGACGCCGCGGTGTTCGTCGCAGTCGCCGCCGCCTGGGCAGCCCCCACGACCGCGCCCGACGCAGTGTTGACCGCCGTGCCGACGGTGCTGGCCGCGAGCCACAGCATGACCATGGTGAGGAGGCCCCAGACACTCGCGCCGTGGGCCGTGGCCGACCGCTTTTCGGGAATGCCCGACAGGTGGCCGGCGACATAGCCGCCAATGGCCAGCGCCAGGACGCTACTGACGATCCACCAGATTCCCGCACCGATACCCACTCCGTCGAAGGCGGCGCCCTGCTGCGGGTCGATCGCCCGGAATCCGATGGCAGTTCCAAGCATTCCCAGCAGCACCAGCAAGCCGACCGCAACCACGGTCCCGGCGAAAATGGCGCCCCAGGACACCCGGCTCAATAATGCCGGCGCACCGGTCGTACTGATGACGGTGGCCTTGGGATCATCATCCAGATCTCTCGTAGCAGACATATCGTTTCTCCCCTGAATATTGCCTGGAGATTAACGCATCACCCAATGTCATGTTCCATAGATCTCTGAGTTCATACCTTTCCGACTATTACGATTCTTAATTTAGTTTTATTTACATAGATTGATCATACTTATAATTTAAACTCAAATAACGCTATCTATACACTTTTTTTAAATGCTTTTTAAAGTCCAAACACATTTTCCAATTTCTCTCCTCTTGCAAGGCCATCCCGCGATGGTCCTCGGAATAGATATGATGCAAAAAAGAAGGGCTCCGCCGCTGCAGAGCCCTTCGGGCGTGATCATAGGGGGGGAAGGTCCTACACGCCCATGATCGAAGGCCGAATCAATTCATTTCGTCGGCGCGTTCATTGATCGCGTCGGCTTTCTGGTCACCGACATCATCGAGTGCTTCTGCGCGGGCATTCAGCGCATCTTCGCGCGCATCCGTCGCGGCGTTGTCCGCTGCTTCTTCCAGCGCCATCGCGTCCTGTTCATAGGCCTGGTCAACCGCGTCGGCGCGCTCCTCGAGCTGGTCGCCGCGTTCCTCGACCGCGTCGTCCTGGCCGCACGCGCCGAGGGCGAGGATCGACGAAACGGCAATTATCTTCACGAATTTCATGTGCTAACTCCTTTGGTCTGCCTGACAGCGCCGGCGGCATTCCACGGCAGAGACAGGGTTCTCGAACAGCCGCCGCGCATCCAAAGCCCTGCTTCACGAGAGCGAGCTTTGTTAACCAACCAGCAAGGTTGGCCTGTGTTCCGAATAAGGCACGCGTGGCAAACCTTGGCCACAATCCGGACGGGAAGATGGGGCGATCGCTCCGTTTTGACAGCGGCGTCGTGGCGGCTATGCGTGCAGCATGGAGCACACCGGCCAGGCCACGCAGGCGTTCGACATCGCTGCCATGCTGGTCGTCGCCGCGGCGTTGCTCGGTTACGTCAACCATCATTACATCCGTCTGCCGCACGTGATCGGGCTTACGGTGATGGGCGCGTTCTTCGCGCTCGCGATGATGCTCGCCAACGCGCTGCTGCCGGGGATCACCATCGACGACTGGGTGGCGCGGCTGCTCGAGAGGATGGATTTCACCGAGACGCTGCTCGAAGGCATGCTCAGCTTCCTGCTGTTCGCCGGCGCGCTGCACGTCGACCTGGAGCGACTCAAGCGCGATTGGGTGCCCGTCCTCCTCCTCTCTACCGTCGGCGTGCTGATCTCGACCGCGCTGGTCGGCGCGCTGACATGGGGCCTCGGCACGCTTCTCTCGCTGCCGATCGCGCCGATCTGGTATTTCGTGTTCGGCGCGCTGATCAGCCCCACCGATCCCGTCTCGGTGCTGGGCGTGCTCAAGGAAGAGAACGTGCCGGCATCGCTCCAGTCGGCGGTCGCGGGGGAAAGCCTGTTCAACGACGGCGTGGGCATCGTCGTCTTCACGATCCTGCTCGGCGCGGCGGTCACAGGTGCCGATTTCAGCGTGGCCGAAGGCGCGCGCCTGTTCGCCATCGAGGCCGGCGGCGGGGTGCTGCTGGGACTGGTGATCGGGTGGCTGGGATTCCGGGCGCTCGCCAGCATGGACGAGTATTCGCTCGAGGTGCTCATCACCCTTGCCGTCGTCATGGGCGGGTATGCGCTGGCGTCCAACGTCCACATTTCCGGCCCGCTGGCGATGGCGGTGGCGGGCCTCATCATCGGCAACCAGGGGTTCGCCCACGCGATGAGCGACCAGACCAGGGATTACGTCCACAAATTCTGGGAGCTGGTCGACGAGATCCTCAATTCTGTCCTGTTCCTTTTGATCGGCCTCGAGATGATCGCCCTCGCTCCGGGACGCGGGCACCTGGTCATCGGGCTGCTGGCCATTCCGATCGCGCTGATCGCGCGGGGGGTGTCGGTCGGCGCGATGGTCAACGTCGTGCCGGGCGCCAAGCTCGACGCGCCAGGTGCCAGGCGCGTGCTCTGGTGGGGCGGTCTGCGCGGCGGCATTTCGATCGCGCTGGTCCTCGCGCTGCCGGAAGGGACCGCGCGCAACCTGCTGCTCGCCGCCACGTTCGCGGTCGTGCTGTTTTCCGTCCTCGTCCAGCGTGCCACGCTGGGCAAGGTCATCGAACGGCTGCAGGCCCGGCACCTGCCCGCGCTCGAACCCGAGCCGGCGGAGCCGACCGTCCACTGATTGCGTTCGGCGGCGCTTTTGCCTAAGGCGCGCGAACACACGCCCCGGCCGCGCGAGTCACCGCCGACCCGCTCCGCCGGGGCGCCTCGTTTTCCCGCTCCCGAGAAGGACGCACCGCCCATGTCCCGCCGCCGCCAGGTTTACGAAGGCAAGGCCAAGATCCTTTACGAAGGTCCCGAGCCGGGCACGCTGATCCAGTACTTCAAGGATGACGCCACCGCCTTCAACGCCCAGAAGAAGGGCACGATCAACGGCAAGGGCGTGATCAACAACCGCATCAGCGAGTACGTCTTCACGCGCCTCGCCCACATCGGCATCCCGACGCACTTCATCCGCCGCCTGAACATGCGCGAGCAGCTGGTGCGCCAGGTCGAGATCATCCCGATCGAGGTTATCGTGCGCAACGTCGCCGCCGGGTCGCTGACCAAGCGGCTGGGGATCGAGGAAGGCGAGCCGCTGCCGCACACCCTGATCGAATACTGCTACAAGGACGACGCCCTCGGCGATCCGTTCGTGAGCGAGGAAGAGATCGCCTGCTTCAACTGGGCGAGCCACGAGGAGATGCAGGACATCTCGTCGATGGCGATCCGCATCAACGATTTTTTGTGCGGGATGTTCGCTGCGATCGGCATCCGCCTGATCGACTTCAAGCTCGAGTTCGGGCGCATCTGGGACAACGATTTCAGCCGCACGATCCTGGCCGACGAGATCAGCCCCGACGGCTGCCGCCTGTGGGACATCGCGACCGGCGAGAAGCTCGACAAGGACCGCTTCCGCCGCGACCTGGGCGGAGAGGAGCAGGCCTACCAGGAGGTCGCGCGCCGGCTCGGCCTGCTGCAGGACGACGGCCAGTCGCCCGGCGAGGTGCTCGACATGAGCGCGCACCGCGGCCGACTGCGGTCCTCGCCCAAGCCGAAGAAGTAGCCCCTAGACGACGTAGCGCAGCGTCATCCCGGTCGGCTCGACCGCGAAGGCGCACTCGCCCCCGATGCCGGGAATGTGATCGCCGTCTACCTGCACCGGGCTCGCGCAGCGATCGAATTCGACACGCCGCGCGCTGCGGAACGTGGCGAGACCCAGCCGGTCGAGCGGCAGGCCGGCGAAGGCAGCGGCGGTGAACGCCAGCACCCCGACCCGCGATGGGCGGTCGAGCACGATCAGCTCGACCGAATCGGCCGCCAGCGCGGCATTGGGCGAGAGGCGAAACGGCCCTGCGAACAGCGCGCCGTGGCTGACGATCACCGCTCCTGCCTCGCAGGCGAAGCGCGTTCCGTCCGCCAGCTCGCCCGACACCCGCATCGTCTGCCGCGGCCAGCGCCGCATCACGCGCAGCATGGCCGCGACGTAGGCCAGGCGCCCGATGCGCTTCTTGAGCGCGCTCGAAACGTGCGCAACCGCGTGGCTGTCAGGCCCGATCGACAGGCAGGAGACGACCGGGAGGTCGCCCAGCCGGTAGAGCGGCGCCGCGACCCACGCCTCGGGTCCTCGGCGCCAAGCGGTGGTGACCTGCGCGGCAAGCCGATCGGGATCGCCGGGATAGCCAAGCTCGCGCGCGACCAGATTGATCGTGCCGGACGGTGCGATGCACAGCGGAACCCGACCGGCGAGCGCGCCGAGCGCCTGCACCGCGTCACGCAGCGTCCCGTCGCCGCCGTGGACGCAGGCAATATCGGGCGGATCGCCTGCGGGACTCCATGCGCGCGCGGAAGGCACGCGGCGGACGTCCCAGCCGTGTCCTTCGAAGGCCCGCGCCAGCGCGTCGAGGCGCGCCTGCCTGAAGCTGCCCGCCATGGGATTGTAGACCAAGTCCAGCTTCATCGGCGGCGGTTGTTGCCCCGTTCGGGCGCTCGGGGCAAGGAGGCGGGCCTGGTCCGGTCCGCCCCGCTTGCCATCCTGCTTGCCGGCACCACGCGTGCGGTCGCTGCGGTGATCGTCCGACCCCGCTCGCCCGATCAGTAGCGCAGGCGGCCCGACACGCCGAACACCCGCGGGTCGTTCACGAACGCGGTGTTGTTGTTGAAGTCGATCCCGCCCTTCACGTTGTCCGCGTTGGTGATGTTTCGAACGAACGCGGCGATCTCCCAGTCTCCGTCGAGCCGCGCATAGCCGATGCGCAGGCCGCCTTCCCACTGGTTGTCGGCGTTGAACTCCAGGCTCTCGTAGAGGAAGAAATTGGTCGCGCCCTGGTAGGTCCAGTCGGTGTAGGCGAACAGCTCGCCCCCGTTGCCCATCGGCACGCCGTAGCGCGCGGTGAAGTCCGCGATCCACTTGGGCGCGTTGGGGAAGGGATTGCCATCCACCCGGGCGCGGGTGTTGGTGCCGATGACCACCGTGGGATCGGTCACCGTGCACTGCGCGCAGGTACCGACGAGCAGGTTGGGGTCCTGGATCCGGGTGTTGTTGTAGCTGAGTCCGGCGGTGAGCGTCAGCGCGCTCGTCGGCTGAAACGCTGTGTCGAGCTCGAACCCGTAGCCGCGTCCCTTGTCGGCATTGACCAGCTGGACGAGATTGCCCGCGCCGCCGACCGCGGAGAACTGCGGATCGGTGATCGTGTAGTAGAACACCGCGCCGTTGATGCGCGCCGTGCGGCCGCCGAACTCGGACTTGAAGCCCGCCTCGTAGCTCATGATCTTCTCGCTCGTCGCGATCGACGGCGGAGCGAAGAACGCGACGTCGCGGCCCTGGATCGTCGGCGCGCGAAAGCCGCTGGCGACCTTGGCATAGACGCTGGCATCGTCGGTGACGTCGAAGAACGCCGAAAGGTCCCAGCTCAGGCGGTCGTCCTGGACGTGCCGGGGCTGCGGCGCGGCGCCGGACAGGACGACGAAGTCCTTCTCGTCGTCGGTATAGCGCAGGCCCGCGGTGATCTTGGCGCGTTCGCCGAGGTTGAACGTGCCTTGCCCGAACAGCGCCCAGCTTTCGTTGTCGTGCCGGACGGTGACCGGTGGCGGGAAGTTGAAGCCCACCGTGGTGACGTCGAAGTCGCTGTTGAAATAGAACCCGCCGACCTGCCAGGTAAACGGACCGCCCGGTTCCGAAGCCAGCCGGACTTCCTGGGTGAACTGGTCGAGGCGGATCGAGTCCTGGGTGTCGGACGGGAACGGGATGAACCCGGGCCCGGTCACCAGGTTGCCGCCGTCGATGTCGCCGCGGCTGCGCCCGGTGCTGCGCGCCCAGGCGGTGATCGAGGTCAGCGTCGCTCCGCCGAAATCGTAGTCGGAGTGGATCGACGCGATCCGCGACTTGTACCGCGCCACGTTGCCGCCACCGGCGTCGTAGAACACCGTGTCGCGGTCGTAGTTGGCGTTCAGGTCGTTGTTGCCCGGCCCAAGGATGTTGGCGCGGAACGGGGTCGACGTGCCGGTGAAGTTGCGGAACTGGACGGTGCCCAGGATGCTGAAATCGACCGACGGCGTCACCAGGACCTGGACGCGGCCCGCCCGGTCGTCATACCCGCCGATTGTGTTCTTCTCGCCGGTGAAACCGTTGTCGATCCAGTCGCTCCGGCTCTGCAGCATTCCCGAAAAACGCAGCGAAACCTGGCCCGGCGCCAGCGGCACGGTTGCCGCCGCCTCGCCCGAAAACGTGTTGAACGATCCGAAGCTGAGCGCGCCTTGCGCGGTTGCTTCGTCGCTGGGCCTGACGGTGTCGATCTTGACGATGCCAGCTGGCGTGTTGCGCCCGAACAAGGTGCCCTGCGGCCCGCGCAGGACCTCGACCCGGTCGATGTCGAAGATGGGAAACGCCTTCAAGGTAACGTTTTCCAGCACCACGTCGTCCATCACCACCGAAACCGGCTGGGAGGCGGCAAGGTCGAAATCGGTATTGCCGAGCCCGCGGATGTAGAAGCGCGGCGCCGCGCGCCCGTTCGAGCTTTCGATGAAGAGGCCGGGCACGTGGCCGGAGAGCGCGGTGACCTCGCCCCCGGCAGACAGGATCGACTGCACCGCATCGGCCGACAGGGTTGCTGCCGACACCGGAACGTCCTGGAGGTTTTCCTCGCGGCGGTTGGCCGTGACGATGATTTCGGCAAGCCCGCCATCGGGGCTTTCCGCCCCGTCGGCCGCTGCCTGCGCCAGCGCGGGCGAGGCCCCCGCCAGCGTTCCCAGCGAGAGCGCCGTCGCCGCGAGCAGGCGACCGGTCGAGCAGATGAAGCGGGTGGTCATGACATCGTCCTTTGAGATCTTGATGCGCCCTGTTGCGCAGGTGCGTGCGGCCCTGGCGCGATTGTGGACATCGGCGCGACTGTCGGAAAGGCGGTTTTACCCGCCTGATCCCCGCGGGGGTCCATAAGCTGGTCGGGTGTGGCTGGATTGCTACAATCCGGGCGGGGACGATCCCCCGTCTGCCGAGCGGGGAGGCCCGGCACCGCTTGCCCTTCGGCCGCGGCGGCGGCATAGGCCGCCGCGACCGCGCATACCACCGATGAAAAGGCCTGCCCGATGAAAGTCCGCGTATACGTCAGCCTCAAGCCCGGGGTGCTCGACCCCCAGGGCCGTGCCGTCCACCACGCGCTCGAGGGCCTGGGCTTCACCGGGGTCGAGGATGTCCGCGTCGGCCGGTTGATCGAACTCGACATTGCCGAGGGAACCGACGATGCTGCACTCGACGAGATGTGCCGCAAGCTCCTCGCCAACATGGTGATCGAGAATTACCGGATCGAGAAGCTGGAGACGGCGTGATGGCGTTCCGCGGCGCGGTCATCACCTTTCCCGGATCCAACTGCGACCGCGACATGGCGGTGGCGCTCGAAAAGGTGTGGGGCGAACCGGCCATCAGGGTGTGGCACGGTGACCCGGACCTTCCTGAAAACCTCGATTTCATCGCTATACCGGGGGGATTCTCCTACGGGGACTACCTGCGCTGCGGCGCCATCGCGAGCCGCAGCCCGGTGATGCGGGCCGTCGTGGCCGCGGCCGGCCGGGGCGTGCCCGTCCTCGGCGTCTGCAACGGTTTTCAGGTCTTGACCGAGAGCGGACTGCTGCCGGGCGCGCTGATGCGCAATGCCCAGCTCAATTTCACCTGCCGCCCGGTGCCGCTCACGGTCGAGAACGCGCAGTCGCTGTTCACCGCCGGCTTCGAGGAGGGGGCGGTGGTCACCTTCCCGGTCGCCCACCACGACGGCAATTACTTCGCCGACGAGCAGACGCTCGACCGGCTCGAGGGCGAGGGCCGGGTGGCATTCCGGTATGCGTCGCCGGTCAACGGATCACAGCGCGGGATTGCCGGTGTGCTGAATGCGCAGGGCAACGTGCTGGGCATGATGCCGCATCCCGAACGCGCGATCGAACCCGAACTGGGTGGTTCGGACGGGCGGGTGCTGTTCGAAAGCGCGATCGGGGCGCTGGTCGACGCCTGATCGGGGGCTGCGCGCTATCAGGCGGCCGGGCGGGCGCTGATGCGCGACGGCATATCCGAATGGCGGCGGCGGAACAGCTGGAGTGCCTCCTCCGCCCGCATCGGACGGCCGAAGTAGTAGCCCTGGATCTTGGTGCAGCCGAGCCGGCGGATCAGGTCGGCTTCCTCGACGCTTTCCACCCCTTCCGCGGTGGTCGTCATCTCGAGGCTGTCGGCCATTGCCACCACAGCGCGGATGATCGCGAGGCTTTCCTTGCTGTCCTGCGCCGCGCCCTGGACGAAGCTGCGATCGACCTTGATCGTCGAGAAGCGCAGCTTGCGCAGGTATCCAAGCGACGAATACCCGGTGCCGAAATCGTCGAGCGCGACGGTGCAGCCGAGCGCCATGCACTGCTCGAGCGAGGAGCGCGCAACGCTGGCATCGCGCAGGAAAATCGATTCGGTGACCTCGAGTTCGAGCCGGCGCGCCTCGAGTCCGCTGGCCGAAAGGGCATTGACCACGGTCGCGGCGAAGTCCGGCTCGAACAGCTGTTCGGGCGAGACATTGACCGCCACCCTGACGTGCTCGGGCCAACGTGTCGCTTCCCGGCAGGCCTGTTCCATCACCCAGGTACCGATCGGGACGATCAGCCGGGTGTCCTCGGCGATCGGAACGAACTTGCCAGGGCTGACCGAACCGTGCTGCGCGCTGTTCCACCGCACCAGCGCCTCGAAGCTCACGACTTCCTCGGTGGTCGCGTTAACGACCGGCTGATAGTTCAGTTCGAGCTCGCGGTTTTCCAGCGCCCGCCGGAGGGCGAACTCGAGCTGGCGGCGTTCCTCGGCGTTGGCATGGAGCGCGGGCTCGTAATGGCGATGCTCGCCGCCGCCATCGTCCTTCGCCCGGTAGAGCGCGAGGTCCGCGTTGCGCATCAGTTCCTCGACCGTCTGCCCGTCGCGCGGACCAAGCGCAGAACCGACGCTGGCGCCGACATACAGCGTGTGGTGGTCGACCTCGTAAGGCTGCGACAGCCGTGCAATGACGCTCTTGGCGACGCGCTGGATGCAGTTGCGATCGCTCGCGTCGCGGATGACGATGGCGAACTCGTCGCCGCCCAACCGTCCGCACAGCTCGTCCTCGCCGAGCACCGCTTTCAGGCGCGCCGACACCTGGGCCAGCAGCTTGTCGCCCACCTGGTGCCCCAGCGAATCGTTGACCGCCTTGAACCGGTCAAGGTCGATCATCAGGAACGCGCAGCGCGTCCGCCATTGCTCGGCATAGCGCAACGCGTCGCCCAGCGCCTCGGTCAGCATCAGCCGGTTGGGCAGGCCGGTGAGCGTGTCGTAACGCGCGAGATAGGCGATCTTCTCGCTCGATTCGCGCTGTTCGGTGACGTCGGAGCCGACTCCGCGGATGCCGAGGTAGGCGCCGTTGTCGTCGAGCATCGGAGTGCCCGAAAGCTCCCACCAGCGATGCTCGCGGCCGATCGACACCTTGACCAGCAGGTTGGAAAAGCTCTCGCGCCGCTTGAGCCGCTCAGCGAGGTCGTGCAGGCTCGAGGGGAACTGGCCCGTTTCCCAGGCCTCGCCGCTGATGAGTTCGAGGAACGGGCGCCCCTCGACCTCTTCGACGGACCTTCCCAGCGCAAAGGCGAAGCGCGGAGACGCCGAGCGGACCAGGCGGTTGGTGTCGATCTGCCACAGCCAGTCGGTCTGGTTCTCCTCGAACTCGCGCAGGAGCAGCGAGACGACCTCGCTCTTCTCGGCGTTGCCGGCTTCGGCGAGGCACGCGGTCAGGTGAATGCGGGCAACCTGAGACACGCCGATGGTCACCACGACCATCAGGGTCAGTGTCGCGAGCGCCATGCCGAACTGACCGAACACGAGAAATGCGACGATACAGGCGATTCCGGTAATCGCGCCAAAGACGACGGTGACCAGAGGGGCAACCCCCAGGGCCAACGTCGAACCCAGCAGCAGGATCGCAATGAGCAACGCGATCGCGGTCCGCTCGGCGTCTCCACCGTAGAAGCCGAAGGCGAGCGGCGGGATTGCCCAGGCGCACGCCACGAGCGCGGTCGAAAGACCCTTGCGGTTGATCTCCTGGCGCGTGATTCGCACGCGGTCGCCGATGGTCAGCACCCGGTCGGCGCGCAGAGCGTAGAACAATCCTGCGGCAAGAGCGGCGACGAAAGCGCCGAGCAACGCCACCGGCGCCTTGCCGGCATAGACCCATATCGCGATCAGCGCGCAGCACGCGTGGACCACGATGCGCAGTCCGATCGTCTGATTGATCTGGGAAAATTGGAGCGCGCGCAGGCGATTCCAGTCCCCGCCCTCGGGGTCGCGCAGACCCAGCAGGGCAAGCAGCGGCATTTCTGCCGGAAGCTCGGAAAGGCTATCGTTGCGATCGATCACTCCGCCGCGTTAGCCGGTAAAAGTTATTCGGCGGTAAATCCCTTATTCCAAACAACAAATAGCCGAAATCCCGCAACCGGAAATTAACCAATGCGGCGGGACCGCGCGAACGGCCGGACGGGGCGTTCCCGGCAGGCCGGGCCTATTCCACCGTCACCGACTTTGCGAGATTGCGTGGCTGATCGACGTCGGTGCCCTTGGCGCAGGCGACGTGATAGGCGAGGAGCTGCACCGGGACCGCATAGACAAGCGGCGCGATCAGGGGATGCACCCGCGGCATCTGGATCGTCGCGAGGCAACCCTCGCCCGCTTCGGCCAGCCCTTCCTCGTCGGAGATAAGCACGATCTTGCCGCCCCGCGCGCGCACTTCCTGCATGTTCGAGACGGTCTTTTCGAACAGCGGGCCCGAGGGGGCGAGCACGATCACCGGCACTGCCTCGTCGATCAGTGCGATGGGCCCGTGCTTCATCTCGCCGCTCGCATAACCCTCGGCATGGATGTAGCTGATTTCCTTGAGCTTCAACGCTCCCTCGAGCGCGAGCGGGTAATCCGGTCCGCGGCCCAGGTATAGCACGTCGCGGGCCGGCGCGATGAGGTGCGCCATCCCGGCGATGTCGTCGTCGTGATCCAGCGCGGCGTTGAGGCAGGCGGGCGCTTCGAGCAGATGGCGGACGATTTCCTGCTCTTCCGCGCGGTCGATCCGCCCCTTCTTCACCGCGAGATGGGCGGCGAGTGCGGCGAGTACCGCGAGCTGGCAGGTGAACGCCTTGGTGCTGGCAACGCCGATTTCGGGACCTGCATGGGTCGGCAGCAGCAGGTCCGCCTCGCGCGCCATCGAGCTGGTCGGCACGTTGACGACCACTGCAATAGTCTGCCCGTTCGCCTTGCAGTGGCGCAGCGCGGCGAGGGTATCGGCTGTCTCGCCGCTCTGGCTGATGAACAGCGCGAGGCCGCCGTCCTCGAGCGGCGGCTCGCGGTAGCGGAACTCGCTCGCGACATCGATGTCGACCGGAACGCGGGCGAATGTCTCGAACCAGTATTTCGCCACCATCCCGGCATAGAACGAGGTCCCGCAGGCGACCAGCGTGATCCGGCTGATGGCCGACAGGTCGAAGTCGATCTGCGGCAGCGCCACCCGGTTGTCCGCCTGGTGGATGTAGCTCTGGAGGGTCTGCGCGACGACGGTCGGCTGCTCGAAGATCTCCTTCTGCATGAAGTGCCGGTAATTGCCCTTTTCGACCGCCGCGGCCGATGCACCCGAGGTGGTGATCGCACGCGTGACCGGCGTGTTCTCGACATCGCGGATCTGCGTGTCGTCGCGCGTGATCACGACCCAGTCGCCCTCCTCGAGATAGGAAATTCGCTGCGTCAGCGGAGCGAGCGCGAGCGCATCGGAGCCCAGGTACATCTCGCCCTCGCCGTAACCGACCACGAGCGGCGAACCAAGCCGCGCGCCGATCAGCATGTCGGGGTGGTCGCGGAACGCGATCGCCAGCGCGAAGGCGCCGCGCAGCCGGGGCAGCACCGCCTGAATCGCGCCTTCCGGAGAGGCACCGCCCTCCACTTCCTCGGAGATCAGGTGGGCGACGACCTCGCTGTCGGTGTCGCTCTCGAGCTTGCGGCCGCGCGCGATGAGCTCGTCGCGCAGGGACTTGAAGTTCTCGATGATCCCGTTGTGAACCAGCGCAACGTGATCGGTCGCGTGGGGGTGCGCGTTGCTGGCCGTCGGGGCGCCGTGCGTCGCCCAGCGGGTATGCGCGATGCCGACGGTGCCGGGAGCGGGACGCTCGGCCAGTTCCTCGACAAGATTGGCAAGCTTGCCCTGCGCGCGGCGACGGATCATCGTGCCATCGTGCAGGGTACACACGCCGGCACTGTCATAGCCGCGGTATTCCATCCGCCGGAGCCCGTCGACCAACCGGTCCGCGACTTGTTCCCTGCCGACGATGCCGATAATTCCGCACATGATTCAATGACTTTCGTTAGATGACATAAGGAACGCGGATGCCCGGCATATTTGCCGGGAAATCCACCGTATTGCGAGTGATCAGGATCGACCCGTTGACCTGCGCGGTGGCGAGGATGAAGGCGTCAAGCAACCTCATCCGGGTGCGAGAGCGAATGTCGGCAGCCGCCGCCGCGATCCTCTGGTCGATCTCCACCACGTCGAAATGGGACAGCAGCTCGATCACCGTAGAGCGGTCCTCGAGCCTCTCGCCCGCGACGACCTCGGTCCACACGATCCGGCTTATGCTGTGCCGGCCATAGCGCGCAATCTCCGCACGGGCCTGCGGCCGGCGGCGCAGCCAGTCGATGACGATGTTGGTGTCGAAGAACGGAGACGGCACGCGTCAGACGTCTTCGCCAGGCGCGCGATCGTCGCGGATCGCGCGCTGGTATGAGACGCTGTCGGACAAATCGTCGCGATCTGCCCATAGCCCGTAGCCCCGGTCGATCCAGCTGCGGTCGTCGCCGCGCTGGCTCAGGTAAAGCTTCACCGCGGCGCGAATGGTAGCCGCGCGCGAGGTCCGGTTGCTCGCTGCAAGCGCATCGAGCTTCTCGAGGTCCTCGTCAGGCAGGTCGGCCAGGATACGCGTCATGATATCGCGATATCATATCATGATATCATTGCAAGAAGGTCAATGCGCACGCGCCGCCGCCCGCGACCGCCCCGACTGCCACAGGTAGAGGCCCGCGCCGATGATCACCGCCGCTCCCCCCAGCGTCGGCGCGTCGGGCCTGTCGCCGAACCACCACCAGCCTAGACCCGTGGCAACGACAAGCTGGACATACGTCATCGGTGCAATGCTCGCGGCCCCGGCGCGCGTTGTCCCGAGATAGATCAGCCAGTGCGCGCTGCTCGCACTGAGCGCAACGAAGGCGCATTTCGCGACCACTTCGGGCGAAGGCAGCGCCACCGCGAGCGGCGCGAAGCCGGACAGGTGGCCGACCACCGCCGTCGCGACCAGGACCGGGGCGGCGACCAGCGCCAGCCAGGCCTGCATCGCCAGCGCGCTCGCTTTCCCGGCGACCGCGCGGTTAGCCATGAACAGCGCGCTCATCGCGCAGGCCACGAGGAGCGGGAGGAAAGCCGCGACCCCAATCTCGGCGACATTGGGACGCAAGACCAAGAGAACCCCGACGAACGCGGCTATCGAAGCGATCCACGTTTCCGGACGCGACCGTTCCTTGAGAACGATCGGCGCAAGAAGGCCCGTGATCATCGGGCTGATGAAGATGATCGTCGTCGCCTCCGCGAGCGACATCAGGAACAGCGAGCCGAAGAACGAGACGGTCGCGATCGCCACCGCCGCGCCGCGGATGAACTGGAGCCCCGGCTGGACGATCCGGAAGCCGGCCGCACCCTCGCGCGCGTACAGTATGGCGGACAGGCCGGCCGCCCCCAGGGCATAGCGCAAGGCCGCGATCGCGGTCGGAGGCCATTCGCCCGCCATCGACTTCACGACGGCATCTCCGACCGACAGCAACGCGAAGCCCGCAAGCGCGTACATGAGGCCGATGCGGTCATCCTGACGGGGGGCGGCAATCATTGCGGCGCGGCCTCTATGGGACTTTCCCGGCAAGCGCCAGCGCGGACGTGCGGGTGGCTGCGATCCCCCGCCGATGGGGTCGATTTTAGGAAAAAAACAACCTTTCCTTCCTATTCACCCTGTCTCGGAAGGCGCTGTTCGCCTCGCTCGCGGCAAGGCCGCGCGTGATCGCAATGCCGACGGCCTGGGGGATTATTCGATGAGCGCATTCGGACGGAAGAACGGACCCGGGGGCATGAACGCCGGCGCCCGTCCCTCCTTCGGTGTCGCCCGCCCGATGAGGGGGGGCGCCAGCGCCGCGCCTTCGTCGCAGCCGGCCGGCGGCGAACAGTTCCCGCCCATTCCCGCCGATGACGGCCTTGCCGGGCAGGATCCCGCAAAGCAAAGCGATGCGATGACCCGGCTCGCCGATCGCGCCAACGCGGTCCACGAGAAACAGCAGGTCGGCGGCTTCGAGGCGAGCGTCCACAAGATCAAGGAACAGGTACTCCCGCGCCTGCTCGAGCGCGTCGACCCGGAAGCGGCGGCGACGCTGACGAAGGACGAGCTGTCCGAGGAATTCCGCCCGATCATCCTCGAGGTGCTGGCCGAGCTCAAGGTCACCCTCAACCGCCGCGAACAGTTCGCGCTGGAAAAGGTGCTGATCGACGAGCTGCTCGGCTTCGGTCCGCTCGAAGAGCTGCTCAACGACCCCGACGTGTCGGACATCATGGTCAACGGGCCGGACCAGACCTACATCGAGAAGAAGGGCAAGCTGGTCATCGCGCCGATCCGGTTCCGCGACGAGCAGCACCTGTTCCAGATCGCCCAGCGCATCGTGAACCAGGTCGGCCGCCGAGTCGACCAGACCACGCCGCTGGCCGACGCGCGCCTCAAGGACGGCAGCCGCGTCAACGTGATCGTCCCGCCGCTTTCGCTGCGCGGCACCGCGATCTCGATCCGCAAGTTCTCCGAGAAGCCGATCACCATCGACATGCTGCGCGACTTCGGCAGCATGAGCGACAAGATGGCTACCGCGCTCAAGATCGCCGGCGCGTGCCGGATGAACATCGTCATTTCGGGCGGCACCGGCTCGGGCAAGACGACCATGCTCAACGCCCTGTCGAAGATGATCGACCCGGGCGAGCGCGTGCTGACGATCGAGGACGCGGCCGAACTCCGGCTCCAGCAGCCGCACTGGCTGCCGCTCGAAACCCGGCCGCCGAACCTTGAAGGCCAGGGCGCCATCACCATCGGCGACCTCGTCAAGAACGCCCTGCGTATGCGTCCGGACCGGATCATCCTGGGCGAAATCCGCGGCGCGGAGTGTTTCGACCTCCTCGCCGCGATGAACACCGGCCACGACGGATCGATGTGCACGCTCCACGCCAACAGCCCGCGCGAGTGCCTCGGCCGCATGGAAAACATGATCCTGATGGGCGACATCAAGATCCCGAAGGAAGCGATCAGCCGGCAGATCGCTGAATCGGTCGACCTGATCGTGCAGGTCAAGCGCCTGCGCGACGGTTCGCGCCGCACGACCAACGTCACCGAGGTGATCGGCATGGAAGGCGACGTGATCGTCACCCAGGAGCTGTTCAAGTTCGAGTATCTCGACGAGAGCGAGGACGGCAAGATCCTCGGCGAGTTCCGCTCGTCGGGCCTGCGTCCCTACACGCTCGAAAAGGCGCGCCAGTTCGGCTTCGACCAGGCCTACCTCGAGGCGTGCCTGTAAAGTTTTCTGCCGCAGCGTCGGCTTCCTACAATTATCGAACGGCAGGGGTCGCTATGAACCGGGGTCGAAGGACGATCCCATGCTGCGACACGTTATCCGACTTGCCGAAAAACAGCCGGTTCGCGCGTTCCGCCGGCGCATCCTCGACCGCCAGAGCCAGTTCGAGGCGCGCCTGATGCAATCGTTCGAGCACATGCGCGAGCGCGATCAGCGGGTCGACGCCTAGGTCAGGCCCCGCGCAGCCACGATGGCACGCCCAGCGCGAGAAGGCCGCCGGCGACCACCACGCACACGAGGAACAGGCCGGTCCACGGTACCCAGCCCACGCGGTTGATCGCGGCGCGCTTCATCCGGCGCCGTTCCATCACCAGGCACACCACCGCCAGAACCGCGAAGCCCGCGCCCCAAAGCGAAAGGACTTCGGCATCGCTTGCGAAACGCAGGCCATCGATCAGCTTCATGGGCCGCAATATGGGATGCATTGCACAGGCCGCCAGTGGGCCTATGGCGATGCCGTGAGCCATCCGCCCGCCGACCAACGCCCGCTGATGGCGCTGCTCATCCGGCTCGGCGCGGCGTTCGTGCTGTCGGTCATGCTGGTGTTCGTCAAGCTGGTCACCGAAAGCGGCGTTTCGCTTACCGAGACGCTGTTCTGGCGCCAGTTGCCCACCGTCCCCGCGCTGCTCGCCTGGTTCGCCTTGCGCGGGCAGCTCTCGCTGCTGTCGAGTGACCGCCTCGCAGCGCACGGGCGCCGCGCGGTGCTGGGGCTGACCGGCATGTTTCTCAATTTCGGCGCGGTCACGCTCCTGCCACTTGCCGAGGCGACGACGCTCAATTTCACCACGGCGATCTGGGCGGTGATCCTGTCCGCGCTCATCCTGCGCGAGCGGGTCGGCCTGTGGCGCTGGTCCGCGGTTCTTCTCGGCTTCGCCGGCGTGCTGGTGATCGCGCAACCGGGACAGAGCCACATCCCGCCCCTCGGCGCCGCGGTCGCCCTCGGCGCGGCCTTCACCATCGCGCTGATCTCGATCCAGATCCGCGACCTGTCGCGGACCGAGCATCCGCTGACGATCGTGTTCTGGTTCGCGGCCTTCACCCTCCCCGTGCTGGGCCTGGCGATGCCGTTCGTGATGACCGGCCACACCGCGTACCAGTGGGGACTTCTCCTCGGCCTCGGGGTGTTCGGGCTGCTCGGGCAGTTCCTCCTCACCGCCGCGCTGCGGTACGGAGCGGTCGCCAGCGTGATCGTGATGGACTACTCCTCGCTCGTCTGGGCGACGCTGTTCGGATGGTGGGTATTCGACCGGCTGCCGCCCGGATCGACCTGGGCCGGGGCACCGCTGATCGTAGGGGCGGGTCTGCTCATCGCATGGCGCGAACACCGACTGGCGGTTACCCGTGCGCGCGCGTTGGTCGGCGAGTAGACAACCGGCGCGAGTCAGGCCAGTTGATCACCAGAGCCGCTGAGCCACAGCCCCAGGAGGAAACGACGATGCTGAAAAAGATCATGATCGCGCTGGGCGCGGCCGCCATCGCCCTTACGGCAACCGCGTGCAACACGGTGAAGGGTCTCGGCCGCGATATCGAATCGGTCGGCCGGGCCGGCGAAGAAGCGATCGACTAGCGCCGCGCGAGCGCACCGCGCCGATCCTTTGGGCCTATCGCGCCCGCCGGGTCAGCCGGCGCCCGTCTTCCCCTTCCGGCGCCACCCGCTCGCCCGCGCGCGCCGTTCGCGCACCGCGAGCCAGACGAACAGGCCGAGCGGCCCGGCCAGCAGCGTCAGCACCAGGAAAGGGGCCTGGACCAGCCGCGGGAACCCCTTGGCGTCGGCATCGCGCGCGATCCACAACCCGGTGAACAGGTCGAGCGCGAGGTAATGCGTCCAGCCGAGGACGATCGCGCCCTCGGAGCGGAACAGGTCCTTGAGGCCCGCGACCGAGTAGTTCGACAGATCGGCAGGGGCGAGGCCCGGATCGCGCACGGGGTCGGCGACCATCGCGAACAGGCCGACGAACATCGCGGCGTAGCACAGGCACAGCAGCCCCACCCCGCCGTAGAGCACGTAGGCAAGCGGAAAGGGCTTGCGCGGCGCCACGACGAGCATCGCCCACGCCGCCAGCGCGATTCCGTTGGTGACGACGAAGACCGTCTGCCACATGGGCTCAGCTGCCGCCCTGTTCGCTGCGGGTCGGATGCCCCGCGGGCACGTCGGGCTCGCTCCAGGCCAGCACCGGCTTCCTCGCCGCGAGCGTTTCGTCGA
The DNA here is from genome assembly GCF_025154015.1 of Tsuneonella litorea. Lineage (GTDB taxonomy): Bacteria > Pseudomonadota > Alphaproteobacteria > Sphingomonadales > Sphingomonadaceae > Tsuneonella > Tsuneonella litorea. Next base: position 286,589 of record NZ_JAOAMV010000005.1, on the reverse strand, counting down.
GGCGGCGGCGCGGGGCATGGATCGGCGCGTTCTTGAGACTCATGTCCCCCGCCCGCGCACGCTCGGCGAGCGAACGCAGCGCGACGACCAGCTGGTCGAGCCCCGCCTTGCTCTCGGTCTCGGTCGGCTCGACGAGCATCGATCCGTGGACCACGAGCGGGAAATACATCGTCATCGGGTGGAAGCCCTCGTCGATCATCCCCTTGGCAAGGTCGAGCGTGGTCAGCCCGTCGGCGAATCCCCGGTCGCTGAACAGCGCCTCGTGCATGCACGGCCCGCTGAACGCGAACGGCGCGTCGAGCACGTCCTCCAGGCTGCGCAGCAGGTAGTTCGCGTTGAGTACCGCATCGCCCGAAACCTGGCGCAGACCGTCGGCCCCGTGGCTGAGGATATAGGCAAGCGCGCGGGTGAACATCCCCATCTGGCCGTGGAATGCGCTCATCCGCCCGAAGCTGAGCGGGTGCTCCTCGCCGGCGTTCTCCTCCTCGATCAGGTCGACCGTGCCGTCGGGCCGCCGCGCCGTGAACGGCAGCGGCCCATAGGGCGCCAGCGCTTCCGACAGCACCACCGGACCCGAACCCGGCCCGCCGCCGCCATGCGGCGTCGAAAAGGTCTTGTGCAGGTTGATGTGCATCGCATCGACGCCAAGGTCGCCGGGGCGCACCCGGCCGACGATCGCGTTGAAGTTCGCCCCGTCACAATAGACGTATCCGCCCGCCGCATGGACCGCGTCGGAGATCGCCTTCATGTCGCGCTCGAACAGCCCGCAGGTGTTGGGATTGGTGATCATGACGCCCGCGACATCGGGCCCCAGCCGCGCCTTGAGCGCTTCAAGGTCGACGCGGCCCTCCGGCGTCGCCGGAATGTCCTCGACCGCGTAGCCGGCAAAGGCGGCGGTGGCCGGGTTCGTTCCGTGCGCGCTTTCGGGCACGAGGATGACCTTGCGCGCATCGCCCTTCGCCTCGAGCGCGGCGCGAATGCACAGGATGCCGCACAGCTCGCCGTGCGCGCCGGCCTTGGGCGTCATCGCGACGCCGTGCATCCCGGTCAGCTCGATCAGCCAGTGCGCCAGCTCGTTGATGACCTCCAGCGCGCCGCGGACGGTGTCGACCGGCTGCAACGGGTGGACGTCCGCAAAGCCCGGCATCCGCGCGACCTTTTCGTTGAGGCGCGGATTGTGCTTCATCGTGCAACTGCCCAGCGGGAAAAGCCCGAGGTCGATCGCGTAGTTCTGCCGGCTCAGCCGCGTGTAGTGGCGAACCGTTTCCGGCTCGGACAGGCCGGGCAGGCCGAACGGCTCGGTCCGTGCCATTCCGCCAAGGCGGTTCGCGCCTTCCGATGGTTCGGGCAGGTCGACGCCGGTGGTTTCGCTCCCGCCGATCTCGAAGATCAGCGGTTCCTCGAGCATCAGCGCGCGGTTGCCGGTCGCGGTCGGCACCGCGGCGGCGGTATCGGGGGTCATCTCGGGCTTCCAGCCGCTCTTGTTCGGGGCGTTCATGCCAGCACCTCCTTGAGCGCGGAGCAGAGGGTCGCGATGTCCTCCTCGGTGGACGTCTCGGTCACCGCCACGATCAGTCCGCCCGACAGGTCGTCGTTGCCCGGGTAGAGCCGCCCGAGCGATACCCCGGCGAGCACCTTTCGTTCGGCCAGCGTGCGCACGACCGCGCGCGCATCGGTGGGAAGAACGATCGTGAACTCGTTGAAGAAACTGTCGTTGAGGACCGTGACTCCCGGCACCTCGGCCAGCCGGTCGGCGGCAACGCAGGCGAGGCGGTGGTTCTCCGCCGCCAGCGCCCGCAGCCCCTTCTCGCCCAGCAGGGTGAGGTGGATCGTGAAGGCCAGCGCGCAAAGCCCTGAATTGGTGCAGATATTGCTCGTCGCCTTCTCGCGGCGGATGTGCTGTTCGCGGGTCGAGAGAGTGAGGACGAAGCCGCGCTTGCCCTCGGCATCGACCGTTTCGCCGCACAGGCGGCCGGGCATCTGGCGCACGTGCTTGGGATCGCGCACCGCGAACAGTCCAAGGTACGGTCCGCCGAACTGGAGGCCGACGCCCAGCGACTGGCCTTCGCCCACGACGATGTCCGCGCCCATTTCGCCGGGCGACCGGCAGGCGCCCAGCGCGACCGGCTCGGTATTGACCGCGATCAGCAGCGCGCCCTTGGCGTGCGCGGCCTCGGCGATCGGCGTCATGTCGTAGACGCGGCCGAGGATGTCGGGATACTGGACGACGACGCAGCTTGTCGCCTCGTCGATCCGGGCGATCAGCCCGTCGATGTCGGGCGCGCCCTGCATCGTCGGCAGCGCCCCGGCGATCTCGTCCTCGGTGAACTTGGCCATGGTCCTGACCGTTTCGGCGTAGTGGGGGTGCAGCGCGCCGGAGAGAACCACGCGCTTCTTCCTGGTCACCCGCGCCGCCATCGCGACCGCTTCCCAGCACGCCGTCGAGCCGTCGTACATCGATGCGTTCGCCACCGCGCAGCCATAGAGCCGGGCGACCTGGCTCTGGAACTCGAACAGCATCTGCAGCGTGCCCTGCGCGATCTCGGGCTGGTAGGGGGTATAGGCGGTGAGGAACTCGCCCCGCTGGATCAGGTGATCGACGGTCGCCGGCACGTGGTGGCGATAGGCCCCGGCCCCGCAGAAGAACGCCGCGTCGGCCGCCGCGAGATTCTTCTTCGACAGCCGCCGCATATGCTTCTCGACCGCCATCTCGCTGGCGTGGAGCGGCAGCCCTTCGATCGGCTCTTTCAGGTAGTGCGCGGCCGGCACGTCGGTGAACAGCGCGTCGACATCGGGCGCGCCGATGACGGAGAGCATCTCGCCGCGATCGGCGTCGGTCAGGGGCAGATATCGCATATCGAACCTTGTGTGCGGCCGGCGGCCTTCGGGTTACAGACTGTCGCAGAACGCCTTGTACTTTTCCGCGTCCATCAGCGCGTCGAGCTCATTGGGTTGCGTGATCGTGAGCTTGAAGAACCAGCCGTCGCCCTCGGGCGCGGAATTGACCAGCGCGGGATCGTCCTCGAGCGCGGGATTGCCTTCGATGACGACGCCTGTGACCGGCGAATAGACATCGCTCGCCGCCTTGACGCTCTCGACCACCGCCGCCTCGTTGCCCTTGGCGACGCTGGTGCCTTCGGCGGGCACCTCGACGAAGACGATGTCGCCGAGCTGGCTCTGGGCATAGTCGGTGATGCCGACGGTAGCGGTCTGCCCGTCAACCTCGATCCATTCGTGATCCTCGGTGAAATAACGCGTCATTTGGATGCTCCCTTGCGGAAATAGCGGTGCGGAACGAACGGCATGGGGACGACCCGCGCGGGCAGGCGCTTGCCGCGGACTTCGAGCTCGAGTTCGGTGCCTTTAGCCGCCTGCGCGGCGTCGACGTAGGCCATCGCAATCGGGTGGCCGAGCGTCGGCGAAAAGCCGCCGCTGGTGACGGTGCCGACTTCGCTGTCGCCGGAGAATACCTTTGCCCCTTCGCGCGCGGCGGCGCGGCCTTCCAGCGCAAGGCCGACGCGCCTCGTCGGCGCACCGTCCGCGAGCAGCTTGAGGATGCGCTCGGCACCCGGGAAGCCGCCCTCCTCGCGCCGCTTCTTGCTGATAGCGAAGGCAAGCCCTGCGCTGACCGGATCGGTTTCGGGCGAAAGGTCGTGGCCGTAAAGCGGCAGCCCTGCTTCCAGCCGCAGCGAATCGCGGGCGCCAAGGCCGATCGGCTTGACCTCCAGCTCGGCGCACAGGCGCCCGGCGAGCTGTTCGGCCTGGTCGGCCGCGACCGATATCTCGAACCCGTCCTCGCCGGTATAGCCCGAGCGCGATACCATGAGGTCGAGCTCGCCGAACTGCCAGGTCTTCGCCTCCATGAACCCGAAATCCTCGGTCAGCCCGCGCATCGTGCGTTCCAGCGCGCCGGCGGCCTCCGGCCCCTGCAGCGCGAGCAGTGCCCGCTCGTCGAGGTGGGCGAGCGTGATCTCGTCAGGCAGGTGCTCGCGCAGGTGGGCGATGTCGTCCCACTTGGTCGCGCCGTTGACGACGAGGTAGTACCTGGGCGTCCCGCCCTCCTCGGTCACGTTGGTGACCATCAGGTCGTCGAGGATGCCGCCGTTCTCGTCGAGCAGCAGCGAATAGCGCACCTTGCCCGGCTTCAGCGCCGAGATGTCGCCCGGCAGCAGGGCCTCGAGCGCGTCGGCCGCGCCGTCGCCCTCCACGATGAGCTGGCCCATGTGGGACACGTCGAACAGACCAGCGTGATTGCGGGTCCATTCGTGTTCGGCGAGGATACCCTCGTACTGGATCGGCATCTCGTAGCCCGCGAACGGGACCATCCGCGCACCGCGGGTGCGGTGCCAGCCGTCCAGCGGCAGCTTTTCGAGTTCGGTGACTTCTTCGCTCTCGCTCACGCACGTATCCCCGACAGCGCGGCCGATGCCCGGTGAGGACACCTTCGGAACCGCTACCCCCTCTGTCGGGAAACCTGAGAGTTTGGCCGGCCGCGAAGCTGGCTTACACCGTCGGTGGCCCCCTCCTGCCGAAGGGGACGCTTTCCAGAGTATCGCACGGCCCGCCACGGTCCTTTGGCCTGAGAGTTTCCGGGGCGGTTGCTCCTTCGGCGGCCCTTCCGAGGAAAGGCGCTCTCCCATGGCGGACGTCGGAGTTGCCCCCGGCGACGCTGCACGCCCTGCGCGAGCCGGGAGATTCGGTCAATCACCGATCGAAGATTTCACCGCCAGTTGAGCCACACGAGATAGCTCGCCGACAGCACGATCCACGCACCGTCGAGCGTTTTCAGCCTGCGGGCGCCGAGCCACTGCGCAATTCCGCGGGCCAGGAAGCCGCCGATCGCCGCGCCCGGTCCCGCCAGCAGCACGACTTCCCACTGCACCGTTCCATGGTCGACGTGCCAGATCATGCCCGTGAGCACGCTTACGGAGGACACGACGCAGGCCACGCCGGTCGACAGCAGGACCGGGTAGTGGCGGATGAACAGGTAGAGCGCGACGAGCTCGCCGATCCCCACCGACAGCAGCGCAGTGATCGCGCCGCCGGGGATCGCCAGCAGCATGATGACGACCAGGTCGACCGGCGCCAGCGCGGTCCGCTCGCGGACGTTGCGGTTGAGCGTCCACGTGGCGACGATGAGCGCGGCGCCCAGCGGGATCGAGAAGGCCTTGTAGACCAAGAGGATCGTGCGGTTGTCGACCGGCCCGATCCGCTGGGTTAGCAGCATGGCAGGTAGCGAAATCGCCAGCACTGCCCCGGCCGCCAGGGCAAAGTCCCTCGGGCGCACGGCGCTGTGCAGGGCATCGGGCGGAGGGACCTGGTGCAGCAATCGGTCGGTCCACCGCAACGCGCCCATCGTCATGCCGAAGCACTGGATGCCCATCGACGCGGCGGTGACCCTGAGCGGATCGAGCGACATCACGCCCGCTTCGCGCAGTCCGTTGAAGACCGGGACGAAGACCACCCCGCCCCCGGTACCCGACGTGTTCGCGATGATCGCGCCGATCACCCCCACGCCGGGAAGAAAGACCAGCGACCGCATGAGCGCCGGGTCGGGATCGGCCACGGCCCAGATCGCGCACCACAGCGCGGCGAGCGCGGCGGCGCCCGCGATCACGATGCGGCCCGGTGCGGGCGCGGTCAGTCGAGGTTGGGTCGCAGCCACCGCTCGGCCGTAGCGACATCGACGCCGCGGCGCGCGGCATAATCTTCCACCTGGTCGCGGCCGATCCGGGCGACGCCGAAATACTGGCTTTCGGGGTGGCCGAAATAGAACCCGCTGACCGCCGCGGTCGGGTACATCGCGAAGCTCTCCGTCAGCGCGATCCCGGTATGCCGCTCCGCGTCGAGCAGATCGAACAGGACCGGCTTCAGGCTGTGGTCGGGGCAGGCAGGGTATCCCGGTGCAGGGCGAATGCCGCGATACTGCTCCTTGATCAGCGCCTCGTTGCTCAACTGCTCGCCGGGCGCATAGCCCCACAGGTCGGTGCGCACGTGCCGGTGCAACGCTTCCGCGAACGCCTCGGCCAGCCGGTCGGCAAGCGCCTTGAGGAGAATGTCGGAGTAGTCGTCCTTCGCTGCGAGGAACGCCTGCGAATGCGGCTCGATGCCGTGGATGCTGACCGCGAACCCGCCGATCCAGTCGCCCGCCGGGTCGATGAAGTCCGCCAGGCACATGTTCGCCCGGTCGCGGCTCTTCTTGATCTGCTGGCGCAGGAACGGCAGCAGGACGTGGCGCTCTTCCTCGGCGAGGTGGACGGTCACGTCGTCGCCGTCACGCGCGCAGGGCCACAGTCCCGCGACCCCCTTCGCGGTCAGCCACTTCTCCGCGACGATCCGGTCGAGCATCGCGTCGGCGTCCGCCTTGAGGCTGCGCGCGGTCTCGCCCACCACCTCGTCGTCGAGGATCGAGGGGTAGGTCCCGTGCAGTTCCCAGGCGCGGAAGAACGGCGTCCAGTCGATGTACCCCCGCAGGTCTTCGAGGTCCCAATCCGGGAAGGCGGTCACGCCCGGATGCTGCGGCACGCCGGGCTTGTCGGCATACTTCGGGTCGTAATAGTTCGCCCGCGCTTCCTCGAGCGTCAGCAGGACGGACTGCGCCTTGCCCTCGCGCGCCTCGCGGACCTTCACATACTCGCTGGCAGTGTCCTCGACGAAGGCATCGCGCTGGGTGTCCGACAGCAACCGGCTGGCGACGCCGACCGCGCGGCTGGCGTCGAGGACATGGACCACCGGCCCGTCGTAGACCGGGTCGATCTTGAGCGCGGTGTGCACCTTGCTCGTCGTCGCCCCGCCGATCAGCAGCGGCATCGTCATCCCTGCGCGCGCCATTTCCTCGGCCACGGTGACCATCTCGTCGAGCGAGGGGGTGATGAGGCCCGACAGGCCGATCATGTCGGCCTGGTTGTCGTTCGCGGTCTCGAGGATCTTCGCCCATGGCACCATCACCCCAAGGTCGATCACCTCGTAGCCGTTGCACTGGAGCACGACGCCGACGATGTTCTTGCCGATGTCGTGGACGTCGCCCTTGACGGTCGCCATGACGATCCGGCCCTTCGACTGGTCGGCGAGGCCCGAGGCCTCCTTCTCCGCCTCGATGAAGGGGATCAGGTGTGCGACCGCCTTCTTCATCACGCGCGCCGACTTCACCACTTGGGGCAGGAACATCTTGCCGCTGCCGAACAGGTCGCCGACGACGTTCATGCCGTCCATCAGCGGGCCCTCGATCACCTCGATGGGGCGATCCTTCTTCTGCCGCGCCTCCTCGGTGTCTTCGACCACGTAGGCGTCGATGCCCTTGACCAGCGCGTGCTCGAGCCGCCGCTCGACCGGCCAGCCACGCCATTCCTCGGCGGCCTTCTCTTCGGCCGCGGACTTGCCCTTGTAGCTTTCGGCGAGCGCGATGAGGCGCTCGGTCGCGTCCGGCCGCCGCATCAGGATCACGTCCTCCACCGCCTCGCGCAGCGTCGGGTCGATCTGGTCGTAGATGTCGAGCTGGCCGGCGTTGACGATCGCCATGTCGAGCCCGGCGGGAATCGCGTGATACAGGAATACCGAGTGCATCGCGCGGCGCACGGTTTCGTTGCCGCGGAAGCTGAAGCTGAGGTTGGAAAGCCCGCCGGAGAAGTGCGCGTGCGGGCACAACTGTTTCAGCTCGCTGACCGCCTCGATGAAATCGATGGCATAGCGGTCGTGCTCCTCGATGCCCGTCGCGACCGCGAATACGTTGGGGTCGAAGATGATGTCCTCGGGCGGAAAGCCGATTCCGGTGAGCAGGTCGTAGGCGCGCTTGCAGATCTCGACCTTGCGCTGCTTGGTATCCGCCTGTCCGGTCTCGTCGAACGCCATGACCACCGCCGCGGCGCCATAGTCCATGCACTTGCGCGCCTGCGCGAGAAAGGCATCCTCGCCTTCCTTCATGCTGATCGAATTGACGATCGGCTTGCCGGACACGCACTTCAGCGCCGCCTCGATCACCTCCCACTTGGAACTGTCGATCATCACCGGCACCCTGGCGATGTCGGGCTCGGCGGCGATCAGCTTGAGGAACGTGGTCATCGCCTCGACTGCGTCGAGCAGGCCCTCGTCCATGTTGACGTCGATCACCTGCGCGCCGTTCTCGACCTGCTGGCGCGCGACCTCGACCGCGCGGGCATAGTCGCCGGCCATAACGAGCTTCTTGAACGCCGCCGAACCGGTAACGTTGGTGCGCTCGCCGACATTGACGAAGCGGGAAGAGACAGCGGTATTCAAGGGGAATATCCTAAAGGGTTCAGGCAGCCAGCGTGAAGGGTTCGAGGCCGGCAAGCCGCGTCGCGACGGGCGGGCTGGGGAGCTTGCGCGGGGCCAGCCCCTTCACGCTGTCCGCGATCGCCGCGATATGCTCCGGCGTCGACCCGCAGCAGCCGCCCAGCACGTTGACCTGCCCTGCCGCGGCCCATTCGCGGACGAACCCCGCGGTCTGGTCGGGCCGCTCGTCATACGCGCCGAGCTCGTTGGGCAGGCCGGCGTTGGGATAGACCATGATCGGCGCATCGGCGATTTCGGCCAGCGCCTTCACGTGCGGGCGCAGCTGGGTCGCGCCGAACGAGCAGTTGAGCCCGATCGTCAGCGGCCGTGCGTGGCGCACTGCGTGCCAGAACGCCTCGACCGTGTGGCCCGACAGGTTGCGGCCCGACAGGTCGGTCAGCGTCATCGACAGCATCACCGGGACCTCGCGGCCCAGCGCCCTTTCGACCTCCTTCACCGCCATGATCCCGGCCTTGGCGTTGAGCGTGTCGAAGATCGTCTCGATGAGGATGAAATCCGCCCCGCCCTCGACCAGCGCCTCGGCCTGTTCGCGGTAGACGTCGACCAGCGTGTCCCAGTCGATCTCGCGGTAGCCCGGGTCCTCGACGTCGGGAGAAAGCGACAGCGTCTTGTTGGTCGGGCCGATCGCCCCGGCGACGAAGCGCGGGCGGCCGTCGCTGCCCTCGAACGCGTCGGCCAGCCGCCGCGCGAGCCTAGCGCTCTCCAGGTTGATTTCGCGCACGAGATGCTCGGCCCCATAGTCGGCCTGACTGATCCGGTTGGCCGAGAAGGTGTTGGTTTCGGCGATGTCGGCGCCCGCCTCGAAATAGGCGCGATGGATCGCTTCGGGCACCTCCGGCTTGGTCAGCGCGAGGATGTCGTTGTTCCCCTTCTGGTCGTGCCCGAGGTCGAGCGAGCCCGCGTAATCGCCCTCGGCGAGCTTCCAGTTCTGGATCTCGGTCCCGAACGCGCCGTCGGTGACGAGGATGCGCCTGGCGCATTCGGCAAGGAACTGGTCGCGCTTGGTCATGCTGTCTCTCCGGCGGGCCGACGGCCAAGCAGGTGGCAGATCGCGTAGCTCAGCTCGGCCCGGTTGAGGGTGTAGAAATGGAAGTTGCGTACGTCGCCCGCGTAGAGCCGTCGGCACAGTTCGGCAGCGACCGTGGCGGAGACGAGCTGGCGCGCCGCCGGCCGGTCGTCGAGCCCGTCGAACAGCGTCTCCATCCAGTGCGGGATCGCGGTACCGCACAGCCCGCTCATCCGCTGGACGGAGGCAAAGCTCATCACCGGCATGATCCCGGGCACGATCTCCGCGTCGATCCCCGCGGCCGCGGCCTTGTCGCGGAAGCGGAAGAAGCAGTCGGGCTCGAAGAAGAACTGGGTGATCGCGCGGGTTGCCCCGGCGTCGATCTTGCGCTTGAGGTTGTCGAGGTCCGCCGCCTCGTCGGCGCTGTCGGGGTGCTTTTCGGGATAGGCGCCGACGGAGATCTCGAACGGCGCGATCTTCTTCAGGCCCGCAACGAGGTCGGCGGCGTTCGCGTACCCATCCGGGTGCGGGGCATAGGCCGCGCCAGGCTCTGCCATGTCGCCGCGCAGCGCGACGATGTGGCGCACGCCGATGTCCCAGTAGGCGCGCGCGATTCCATCGATCTCGTCCCGTGCCGCGTCGACGCAGGTGAGGTGCGCGGCCGCCGGGATGCCGGTTTCGCGGATGATCCGCTCGACCGCGGCGTGGGTTCGCTCGCGGGTGGAACCGCCCGCCCCGTAGGTCACCGAAACGAAATCGGGCCGCAGCGGCGCGAGCGTCTCGACGCTCGACCACAGCGTCTCGGCCATCTTCTCGGTCTTGGGCGGAAAGAACTCGAAGCTGACGCCGATGTCGCCGGGAAGCGAGGCGTAGAGCGGCGAGCCGAGGGCGATGTCGGCGTTCATCGGGCGGCCGCCTTGCGCCGGGCGGCGGCGGGCAGTTCGCGCGCGCCGCCGATGCGCGATACCGAAGGCGGCAGGCGGCGGGCCGCCCAGACCTTGACCGCCAGTTCCCCGCCTTCGACCGTGGCGACCGGACCGCAGGCAAACCCGTGGCGCGCGAGCATCGCCTCCATCTGTTCGTCGGCGAACCCCAGCCGGGCGTGCGCGTGCGTGCGGCGCAGTTCCTCACGATCGTGCGCGGCAAGGTCCGCGATCACGATCCGCCCGCCCGCGCGGCAGACCCGCGCCGCTTCGGCCAGCGCGTAGTCCGGTTGCTGCGCGTAATGCAGCACCTGGTGGAACACCACGGTATCGAACCGGTCCGCTTCGAACGGGAGCGCGGCGAAATCGCCCTGCACCAGCTCGACCCGCCCGGCGGGCAGGTTCTGCAAACGCGCGCGGGCGAGGCGCAACATTTCGGGACTCTTGTCGACACCGGTCACCTTCGCGGCGTCGGGTTCAAGCAGTTCGGCGATGCGACCGGTGCCGGTGCCGATGTCCAGCACCTCGCCCAGCGCGTCGACGCCCAGCGCATCGACCAGCGCCGCCTCGACCGCCTCGGCCGGTGCCAGAAGCGCGCGCAGGCGGTCCCACTCGCCGGCGTGGCGGGCGAAGAACTCCGCCGCGTTCGCCTCGCGCGCGTCGCGGATCGCGGCGAGGTGGCGCCGGTCCTCCTCGCACGTGCGGGCGAACTGCTCGTCCTCGTCCTCGGCGGCAGCGAGCAGCCGCGCGACCGCGGCCACGGTCGCCTTTCCGGCGGCGTGCGACTGGCGCAGGAAGACCCAGCTGCCTTCGCGCCGCCTCTCGGCAAGGCCCGCGTCGGCAAGGATCGCGACGTGGCGCGACACGCGCGGCTGGCTCTGGCCGAGGACGTGCGCCAGTTCACCCACCGCGAGTTCCATCGTCCCGATCAGCCGCATGATCCGCAGCCGCGTGGGGTCGCCGAGCGCGCGCATGACCGTTTCGATCGTCATGCGGATATAAAGGTATCTTTATATGTGAAAGTCAAGCGATGAAGTCAGACCGGCTCCTGAATTCCGGGCGGAGCCGGGGCGTCCCACGTCAGCCGCTCCGATCGGGCGCTTCGTCTGCGCTGCACTGGCGATAACCCCGATAGCCCAGTTCGTCCTTCGCGCCGGGCAGAACGACGATCATCTCCTCTTCGGGAAGACCGGCGTCGCCCTCGCCAGGCACTTCGCGCAAGGCCACCCTCAGGCCGGCGTCCGCGTATTCGCCCGACCCGCTTCCAGGCAGGGTGATCAGCTTTCCGTTGAGCTTGATGGTCGCGCGAACCCCGTCCTCATAGGCGAGCGAGGGCTTGCCGACTTCGGTCAGCACGATGCGACACGATCCGGCGTCCTGCCCGAGCGCCGCCAGATCGGCGTCGGTTAGCGTTTCCACGGCAATCGCTTGCGTGGCAATTCCGCTGAGTGCCTCGGCGGCCCCGGCCCGCGGCGCGGCGGTCGGCGGCGGTGCGACCTCCGCCTCGCGATCGGCGCCGGCAGAGGTGTTCTGGTTGCAGGCGGCAAGCGCCAGCGGCAGCGCGGCGAGTACGAGAGCCCTCATTGCATTTCTCCTTCGCGAGCGTCCTGCGATGCCGGCGATCCGAGTCCGGCAGGCATGCGTTCATCGGTGCGCACGCCGTTGCGGTGGATGTCGTCGATCAGGTACTTCATCTCGGCAATCTCGCGCCGCTGGGCGACGATGATGCCCTTGGCCAGTTCGCGCACGCGCGGATCGCGTATGTGCGCGCGCTCGCTGGTCATGATCGCGATCGAGTGGTGCGGGATCATCGCCCGCATGTACTCGGTATCATCGACCGTCGACTGGCTGCGCACCAGCCACAGCGCCAGCGCGAAGACGACGGCGGCGACGCCCAGGATGACGACGTTCTTCGTCGTGCTCCTGTACATGCCCCACATGAACAGCAGCATCACGACCATCATCGCGGCGCCCATCACGAACGCCATCCAGAACCGCGTTTCGCTCCAGAACACGTGGTCGATCGAGTAGGTGTTGAGGTACATGAGGGCGAACATCACCACCGTCGAGGTGCCGATCATCGCCATGAACTTGACATAAGGGCCGTCCCCGGCCCTGTGGTGTCCCTCGCCGTCGTCGCGGGCATCCGCCATTGCGCAGTCTCCTTCCGTTCAGAAGGTTCAACGGCTCTCGCCCGAAACGTTCCGCCAGCCGGGGGTGAACGCGCGCTCAGGCCCCCTCAGCGCAGGAGTTGCTCGATGTCGAGGACGGGCAGCCGGTGTTCCGCGATCAGGCCCGCGATGTCGTCGATCCGCGCCATTTCGCCGTCGTCCCGCATGATCGAGCATATCACGGCCGCATCCCCGGCGCCGGCCCTGCGGCAGGCCTCGATCGAGGCTTCGGTGGCCGCGCGACGCTCGCGCACCCCGCCCTCGCGCGCGATCAGGGGAAACACGTGGCCGGGCGAAATCAGGTCGCTCGCGGTGGCATCGTCGGCCGCGGCAACCCGGATCGTATGCGCCCGGTCGGCCGCGGAAATGCCCGTGCTGACGCCGCTCGCCGCCTCGATCGACCGGCCGTGGGGGCGGCCGGACTGGTTCTCCCGCCCGGGATTGATGAGTTCTATGCCAAGGCGGATCGCGCGCGCGGGCGTGATCGCGAGGCACACCAGTCCACGCCCGTGCAGCGCCATGAAGTTGATTGCCTCGGCAGTCGCGTCGCGCGCGGGGACGCAGAAATCGATGTCCCCACCGCGATGCTCGTCGCCGGTGATGACGATCATCCGCCCGGCCGCAAGCGCCGCAAGGGCGTCTTCCAGGTTGGGCGCCATCCTAGCGCCCCATCGCCGAAAGAGCGCGCGCGCCGCGGACGGTCTGTCGGCCGACCATCTCGAGCTGCATCCGTGCGCGGTCCTCGAGGCATTCGCCGTCGGGCGAGAACAGCCCCTGATAGACCCGCACCGTCGCGCCCATCGGGGTCGGCCAACCGCGCAGCGCATGCACGACCGAGCGCAGCGTCTGCAGCGTGCTCATGCTGGCCTGATCGCCATAGGCGGTGGCGATAAGGCCGATCGCGCGACCGTCGAGATAGGGGCGCTCGTCCTTCGCGAGGTCCTCGAGGTAGTCGAGCGCGTTCTTGACGAGACCCGAGATCGACCCGTGATAGCCGGGTGCCGAAACGATCACCCCGTCGGCCTGGCGCACCGCCTCGACGAACTCGGCGCCGTCCTTGATGCCATAGCCCTCACCCCGGTAATGCGGCAGCGCGCGCAGGTACTCGCTTCCGAACACCGTCACGTCCGCGCCCGCTTCTTCCGCCGTGGACGCCGCCAGGCGCAGCGCCTGTTCGGTCGAGTTGCCGGGGTTCACCGTGCCCCCGACGGCAACGATCTTGATGGTCACCCGGAAAACTCCTCTTGCATGAATTCGTCGAGGGCCCGCGCCTGCGCGGGTGAGAACCGTAGCCCGAGCTTGCTGCGGCGCCAAAGGACATCGTCGGCGCTGCGCGCCCATTCGCGCGCGGCAAGGTGGCGCACCTCGCGTTCGGTGAGGCCGTGGCCGAAATCGCGACCGCAGTCGGCCATGCTCGCTGCGCCCTCGAAAATGGCGAAAGCGGTGGTGCCATAGGCCCGCACGAGCCGGTGCGCGGCATCGGCGAGGAACGGGAAGCTCTTGGCGAACCGCGCTTCGAGATCGGCCGCCCCGTCGACCGCAAAATCGCCGCCCGGAAGCGCCGCATCGGCGGTCCAGCCGTCGCCCCGCAGTGCCACCAGGCGTTCGCCGAGCAGTTCGACCGCCTCCTGCGCAAGGTGGCGATAGGTTGTTATCTTGCCGCCGTAGACCGTCAGCAGCGTGGCCCCTTCGTCCGGTTCGGACAGGTCCAGTTCGTAACCGCGCGTCGCGGCCTCGGGCCTTCCCGACCCGTCGTCGATCAGCGGGCGCACGCCCGAATATGTCCATACGACGTCGTCAGGCGAGACGACCCGGCGGAAGAAGCGGCTGGCGCCTTCGCACAGGTAGGCGATCTCTTCCGCGCTCGCCTCGACCGGGCCGCCGTCGTGATCGACGTCGGTCGTCCCGATCAGCGTGAAGTCGCGTTCGTATGGAATGGCGAAGAATATCCGCCCGTCGGGCAGCTGGAAGAAATAGGCGAACGGGTGATCGAACAGCTTGCGCACGACGATGTGTGACCCGCGCACGAGCCGCATTGCCCGGTCGGGCCGGACATGGCCGGCCTCGAGCACGTCGAGCACGGCAGGCCCCGCTGCATTGACCACGGCGCGCGCGGCGAATGTCTCGCCACCGGCCTCGATCCGCCAGTGTTCGCCGTCGCGCGCCAGCCGGGTGACCGCGCAGCGCGTGCGGACCTCGGCGCCGCGATCGGCCGCGTCACGGGCATTGAGCACGACCAGCCGTGCATCGTCGACCCAGCAATCGGAATAGACGAACGCCTTGCGGAATTCGGGTTTGAGCGGGGCGCCCGCGGGGTGGGCCGTCAGGTCGATACTGTCGGTCCCGGCGAGCCGCTTGCGCCCCCCGATGTGGTCGTAAAGGAACAGGCCGGCGCGCACGAGCCAGCGCGGGCGCAGGCCGGGCACGTGGGGCAGGACGAACCGCATCGGCCACGCGATGTGCGGGGCGATGGCGAGCAGCCGCTCGCGCTCCGACAGGCTCTCGCGAACGAGCGCGAACTCGTAATGCTCGAGGTAGCGCAGGCCCCCATGGATCAGCTTGGTCGATTTCGACGACGTCCCGCTCGCGAGGTCGGACGCCTCGAGCAGCAGCACCTTCGCCCCGCGTCCCGCGGCGTCGCGCGCGATTCCGCAGCCGTTCACCCCGCCGCCGATCACCGCGAGGTCGTAGAGGGGGAAAGCCTCGGTCATTCGTCAGTCGAACTTCAGCGGGCCGTGTTCGATGTGCGGCAGGACATAGCGAGCGAACATGTCGCACTCGTTGACGTGCGGATAGCCCGACAGGATGAATGCCTCGATGCCTTCGTCCTGGTAGGCGCGCAGCTTTGCCAGCACCTGGTCGGGCGTTCCCACGATGGCGGCCCCGCAGCCCGAGCGCGCCCGACCGATGCCAGTCCACAGGTTGTCCTCGACGAAGCCGTCGCCGCCCGCCGCGCTGCGCAATTCGGCCTGGCGCTGGACGCCGTAGTTCTTCGCGTCGAGCGATTTCTCGCGGATCGCCCTGCCGGCCTCGTCGTCGAGCTTCGACAGCAGCCGGTCGGCATACTGGCGCGCCTCTTCCTCGGTCTCGCGCACGATCACGTGGACCCGGTAGCCGAACTTGAGCGAGCGGCCGTACTTTGCCGCCCGCGCGGTCAGGTCGGCGATGTTCTCGCGCACCTTGTCGATCGTGTCGGGCCACATGAGGTAGACGTCGCACGCCTCGGCCGCGCACTCGCGCGCCTCGTGGCTCAGGCCGCCGAAGTAGAACGGCGGGCACTTGCCGCTGATGGTCGTGACCCGCGGCGGGTCGAGCGTGAGCTGGTAGTGCTCGCCCTGGTGATCGATGCTCTCCCCGTTGAGCAGCGCGCGGACGATCTTCATCACCTCGGTCGCCCGGCCGTAGCGTGGCCCGCCCGGCATCGACTGGCCGGGCATGTCGGACGAGATGATGTTGACGTTGAGGCGCCCCGCGGTCCCCTCGGCGTTCGGCCCGAGGATGCGGTCGAGCGTCGCGATCCGGCGCGCGAGCTGCGGCGGCCAGTCCTCGCCGATACGCGTCGCCCAAAGCAGCTTCATCCGCTGGAGCATCGGCGCCATCGCGGCGGCGAAGACGGTGGTGTCGAGGCCGAGCTGGTAGCCCGACGGCAGGAGGATGTTGTCGAATCCGCCCTCTTCTGCGCGCAGGACGATGTTGCGGCAGTGCTCCCAGCTCGACTGGAGCTGCGGATCGGGAACGCCGAGAAACTCGTAGTCGTCATCGCACAGCGCGGAAAACCACGCGATCTCGCACTGTCGGGTCATGGCAATCTCTCTCCTCGTGCGGCGACGAGCACCGCGTACCAGTCCTGCCGGGTCCAGCGCATGGACAGCGCCTTGGCGGCCTCGGCAATCCGCCCCGCGCTCTGCGAACCGACGATGGGAATGATCCCTGCCGGGTGCGCCATCAGCCAGCCGTATGCCGCCACGCTGCGGCTGACGCCCTGCTCGGCCGCGATGCGATCGAGCTCGGCCGCCACCGCCGTGTCACGCGCGCGCTCGGGTGCGAGCAGGCGCCCGCCGCCAAGCGGCGACCAAGCCAGCGGGACCAGGTTCATGCGCATCGCCTGGTCGAGCTCGCCGTTCTCGAAGCAGTCGATCCTGAGCGGGCTGATCTCGGGCTGGGTCGCCGCAAGCGGCCGGCCAAGGAAGCACGCCAGCGCCTCTATCTGCGGCATCGTGAAGTTGGAGACGCCGAGCTCGCGCACCTTGCCGGCCGCGACCGCATCATCGAGCGCGCGCGCGACCTCTTGCGGATGCGCAAGGATGTCCGGCCGGTGGACCTGCCACAGGTCGATCGTGTCGAGCCTCAGTCGGCGGAGCGATGCGTCGATGGCCTCGGCGATGTATTCGGTTGACTGGTCGTAAGGCAGCGGCGGACGGATACCGCCCTTGGTTGCCAGCACTATCCGCGCGCGCAGGCCGGGCTCAGCCGCGAGGACCTCGCCCAGCAGCGCCTCGGCGTCGCCGAACCCGCGCGACCCGTCGAAGCCGTAGATATCGGCGGTATCGAGAAAGGTGATGCCGGCGTCGAGTGCGGCGTGCACCAGCGCCACTGCGTCGGTTGCGGAGCGCCCGTCCTCGGCGAGCCGCCACATGCCCCAGGCGATGGGCGAAACGGGGATCGCGCCGGCGCCGAGCGAACGGGTGGCAGGCAGGGCGGGCAAAAGGCTCATTCGGGTCTCCTGGCGGGCGGTGCGACCGAGGCACGCTCGACCAACTGGTGGGGCAGGCGGCGATGCACTGTCTCGCCCCCCGCGATGAGGATTTCGGCAGCAGTGCGCGCCAGTTCGGCCATCGGCTGGTGGATCGTCGTCAGCGGCGGCCAGACCGTGCGCGCCAGCGTGGTATCGTCGAAGCCGGCGACCGACAGTTGACCGGGCACGTCGATTCCGCGTGAGTGCGCTTCCGCCAGGACGCCCGCGGCCATGTCGTCGTTCGCGGCGAAGATCGCGGTCGGCGGCTCCAGCCCGCCAAGCAGCGCGGCGGCGGCGCGCACGCCGCTTTCGAAATCGAACTCTCCATCCATCACCAGCGCGGGTTCGAACGGGATGCCCGCGCGGTCGAGCGCCTTGCGATAGCCGTAAAGCCGTTCCTCGCTCGCCATGTGGCTCGGGTGGCCCTTCACGAAACCGATCCGGCGGTGTCCGTGGTTGACCAGGTGGGTGGTCATGTCGTCGCCGGCCTGCGCGTCGTCCATGAACACCGAACTGGTCAGCGCGTGGTTGGTCCCAGGAGAAATGCGGACGAACGGTATGTCGAGCGCGTCGAGCGTCTTGAGCACCGGTTCGCAGTCGGTCACCGGAGACGACAGGATGATCCCGTCGACGTGGGTTTCCGAGATCAGCCCGCGCACCTGCTCGCCCACGTCGGGATCGTCGACGTCGACCGGCTGGGCGAGCAGCCGGATGCCCTTTTCGTGGCACACGTCCCAGCAGCCCTTCTGGATCTGGAACATGTAATAGGGGCTGTGATTGTCGTAGATCAGCGCGACCTGGTTGGACTTCGCGCCCGACAGGATCCGGGCCGCCACGCTGGGGCGGAAGTCGAGTTCCCGCATCGCTTCCTCGACCCGCTCGCGCATCGCCTGGCTGACGTACGGGTGGCCGTTGAGCACGCGGCTGACGGTCTTGACCGCGACCCCGGCACGCGCGGCGACGTCGCGGATGTTGGCACGCTCGCTCATGGCAGGTTCCCTTGTGCGAACTGTGCGAACAGCGCGGCGTGCGCGCTTTCGGGGCGATAGAACACCGGCGGGCGGCCAAGCGGGGCCTCGATGGCGTGAACGCCGGGCGCAAAGTCCCTGCCCGTCCAGAGATGCCGCCAGTCGCCGGCGCCGGGAAGTACCACCGTGCGCGCGACCGCGCCTTCCTCGATCACCGGAGCCACCATGAGATCGGGTCCGTAGAGATACTGGTCCTGCACCGCAAACAGCGAAGGGTCGTCCGGGTACTCGAGGAATAGCGGCCGCTGCAGCGGCAGCCCGCTGAGCGCCGCCTCCCCGCACAGCGCGCGCACATAAGGGGCCAGCGCGGCGTGCACCCGGCTCCAGAACGCGAAGCAGGCGAGCAGCTCGTCCGAGCTGTCATACTGCAGGTTGTCGTCCGGACGGTTGCCTTCGTGGCTTCGCATGACGGGAGCGAACGCGGCAAGCTCGCACCAGCGCTGCATCAGTTCCTCGCTGCGCACGTTACCGAGCAGCGAGGTGTATCCCCCGCAATCCGAATGGCTGTAGGCGTTGCCCACCAGCCCTGCCGACAACGCGGCGGTGATGACGGTGCCGATCCCGTCGTGGCGAGTGAAGTCGACCGACTGGTCGCCCGCCCACAGCAGCGGGCAGTGCGCCTGCACCCCTGAAAAGCCCGCCCGCATGAAGAACAGCGCGTCGCCGGTCTTCCCGCGGCTGGCAAGCGCGGCGGCGTTGACCGCGGCCCACAGCACCGGCCAGCGATTGTGCGCCTCCATCGGGTCGCTGCCGTCGGCAAGGCGGACGTCGGTCGGCAGGTATTCGCCGAAGTCGGCCATCCAGCCCATGATTCCCCGGTCGAGCATCTCGCGGCCCAGGATTCGCTCGGCGAACCAGTCGCGGGTCTCGGCGCGGGTGAAATCGACCACCCCGCAGTCGAACTCGCCGAAATCGACGAGGTAGACCTCGTCGCTGCTCGGCCTCAGGCAGAAGTGGCCGCCTTCGCGGGCTTCCTCGAACAGGTCGGCGTCGGTCGAGAGGTAGGGATTGGCGTAGGCCAGGAAGCGGATGCCGCGCGCGGCAAGGTCGCCAATGCGCGATTCCAGGCCGGGATAGCGTGCCTCGCTGCGCGCGCCGACCTGCCAGTCCCAGAACAGGCGGCGGCCGAAGCTCGTCTCGCGGATGCCCGCCCAGTCCTCGCACCACAGCCCCGAAACTGCGGCGCCCGCAGCGACGAAGCGGTCCAGCCGGTCGAAGCTCGTGGCGCCCGACTTGAGGCCGACGATCGCCCCCTCGATCGCCCAGTCCGGCAGCGGCGGCTGGCGGCCGAACCGATCGGACAGGCGCGACACCAGCGGCTTGGATCCTGGGGCGGCGAACAGCTCGAACCGGGCGGTGTTCGCCCAGACCTCTACCCGGTGCGCGGCGGGGTCGGTGAAGTCGAGCACACTGTAGCAACTGGCGTCGAGGTGGACCGCGAGCCAGCGGCTGGTGAGGAAAGTCGGCTGGGGGTAGTTCGTGGTCCAGTAATCGCCGCCGGCCATGCCGTCCGCATCCATCGCGCGGGTCAATTCGGTCGCCTTGTCGCGGCCAACCCCCGGCTCGCTCGTCCACATCGGAAAGCGGCGACCGTTGAGCGCGAGATAGCTCATCTGTTCGCCACCGCCCCAGACCGCCTCCCCCGGCTCGGCATGGAACCGCACGTAGAGCCGGTCGAAGTCGAGGTCGGTCGCGGTGACGGTCAGCACCGAATCGTCCCAGGCGAGAAGGGCACCGTCGAACGCGATCCCGCCTTCGACCCGGCGCCAGGCGACGAGGGCGCGTTCGTCCGACGGGGCGTCCTCGATCCGGAAGTTTCCGCGCAGCATGGTCACCGCGGGCGCACCCCGGGCGATGACCACCGCAGGACAGCTTGCGCTATGGCGAACGACGACCCGGCTGCCATAACGCAACTCGAATCCGTCGCCGGTCGCGTGATAGTCGAGGATTTCCGCCAATCTCTCCCCCGGTGTGGCACCCGCGCCACATCCTGCCCGATCGCGGTCGAGCGATCGATGTGACACCGCTTGACATATCGAGGCGACGCGCGCAATTCAAGCGCAACAAAAAGACGCTTTGGAAGGGAGAGAGTTTCATGATCCGTGGTGGGATTGGACGCCGGGCGCTCGCGCTGTCGGGCAGCATCGTCGCGTTCGCCGTCGCTTCGCCTGCACTCGCGCAGGACGCGACCGGGGAAGCCGATCAGGGCGGCATCCAGGAAATCATCGTCACCGCGAACAAGGTGGCCGAGAACGTCCAGGACGTGCCGATTGCGGTTACCGCGCTGACCGGCGACCGCCTCGAGCAGACTGGTACGACCAGCCTCGAAGGGCTGACCCAGCTCGTCCCCTCGGTGACCTTCCGCAAGGGCACCACGAGCGCCAACAGCGCGATCGTGATGCGCGGCGTGGGCACCATCACGTTCTCGATCGCCGCGGAACCGAGCGTGTCGACGGTCGTCGACGGCGTGGTGCTGAGCCGTTCCGGCCAGGCGTTCATGGATCTCGTCGATGCAGAACGGATCGAAGTGCTCCGCGGGCCGCAGGGAACCCTGTTCGGCAAGAACGCGAGCGCGGGCCTGGTCAACATCGTGTCGAAGGGCGGCACCGACAGCCTCGAGGCCGAGGCACGGGCCGAATACTACGAAGGCGACGAGTATCGCCTGCGCGGCTCGCTGTCCGGCCCGCTCGGAACCGATCTCTCCGCTCGCGTGACCGGCTTCTACGGCAACTACGACGGCAACATCACCAACGTCTTCGGGGGCCAGGACAACAAGGTCAACGGATACGAGCACTACGGCGCGCGGGGCATCGTCGACTACGACGGGGCCATCGCGAAGCTGCGGTTCATCGCGGACTATTTCCGCGCCGACGACGATTGCTGCGCCGACGTGACCACGGTCAGCCGCGGCGCGGTGCTCGATGCCGAACTCGGGCTGCCGGGCGGCGTCGCGCAGGGGCTCGACCAGCGTTACGTCAACCACAACCTCGTCACCCAGACGAAGGACACCCAGTGGAGCCTGACACTGTCGGGCGATTTCGACCTGACCGACACCCACACGCTCAGCGTCGTGGGCGGCTATCGCAACTGGGAAAACACCGAGATCCGCGAGGGCGACTTCCTGCCGCGCGCGATCGTGGGGACCGCGCAGCTCCACGATACCGGCCTGGTGACGACCCAGCAGGTTTCGGTCGAGGCGCGGGTGGCGTCCGATCCGGCAATGCCGTTCTTCTACCAGGTCGGCGCCTTCGCCTGGCATTCGGACAACACCCAGACCTTCACCCGCCGCGACATCACCTGCTCGACCTCGACCCTCCCGGTCGCTCCCAGCGGCGCGCGGCCCTGCAACGTCGCCGATACGGTCAACACGTTGTTCCCCACGGCCACCTCGAACAGCGACGTCGGGTCGTCGAACTTCGCCCTTTTCGGCCAGGCCACCTGGCGCCTGAGCGACCTGATCGCCCTCACCGGCGGTTTGCGCTACACGTGGGACGAACTGACCTACGTCCACACCCGCGCGCCGGGCGTCAACGCGGCGACGGGCCTGCCAGCGACCGGCCCCGGTGTCTCGGGCAATCCGGCAGGCGGCACGATCGCGGCAGGCGGCAACGGAACCAACACCTCGAGCGGAAACAGCGACAACGGCAACCTGTCGGGCAAGGCGGTGGTCCAGATCACCCCGAGCGACGACGTCATGCTCTACGGCAGCTACACGCGCGGCTACAAGGGACCGGCGTTCAACGTCTTCTTCAACCACACCGCACCGACCAACGCGGTGCCGATCGACGAGGAAACGTCCGACGCGTTCGAGATCGGCGCGAAGACCCAGTTCCTCGACAACCGGGTCCAGCTCAACGTGGCAGCCTTCACGGTCGAGTACGACGGGTTCCAGGCAAACAACTTCGTCACGCTGAACGGTGCGGTCGTGACCAACCTGACCAACGCGGGAACGGTGAAGTCGAAGGGCTTCGAGGCGGACCTGCTGGCGGTGCCGGTCGACGGGCTGACCCTGCGCGCGAGCGCGGCCTATGCCGATGCCTTCGTCAAGCAGTTCAACCCGAACCCGGCGACCAACGCGCCCGACGCGCGCAACGGCACCCAGCTACCGCTCGCCCCGAAGTTCGTCTACACGCTGGGTGGCAGCTACGAGGCCGATCTCGGCGCGGCGCGGCTCTACCTCGACACCGACTTCCGGCACGTCAGCAAGCAGTTCTCGGACCTCGGCGAGCAGGGCCCGATCGACCCGTACGGCATCTGGAACGCCTCGATCGGCTTCTCGGACGCGGACGACCGCTTCCGGCTGACGTTCCACGCGCGAAACATCACCGACCAGAGCTACGCGCTGCTCAACGTCAGCAACGGCCAGCGCCTGCAGATCCCGCGGGATGCGGATCGCTACTTCGGCGTGAGCCTGCGCGCGCGCTTGCGTTAAGACACAAGCCCGACGGGTCCGGGTAAAACGGCGGCCGCGGAGGCTCCCCTCCGCGGCCGTTCGTGCATCTAGAACAGGCGCGCGCCCAGCGGCACGTCGCGATCGGGCGCGAACAGGACGACTTCGCCCTCGGCGTCCGCGAACCCGACGGTCAGCACCTCGGACATGAACTTGCCGATCTGGCGCGGAGGGAAGTTGATCACCGCCGCGACCAGCCGCCCGGGCAGGTCATCGAGCGCATAGCGTGCGCATATCTGCGCCGACGAACGCCGGACGCCCACGCCAGGCCCGAAATCGATCGTCAGCTTGTAGGCGGGCTTGCGCGCCTCGGGAAAGGCCTCGGCCGAAACAATGCGGCCGACGCGAATGTCGACGCGCAGGAAATCGTCGAAACCGATCTCAGCGGCTGGCGGGCTGGCGGGATCGTGATTCAGGTGCATCGGCGCACCTTAGCCCACCCGGTGCCTCGGGTGAAACGCGGACTAGGCCTCGTCCTCGGCGACGATCCGCGGCACCAGGAAGTGGATCCACGCCAGCGCCGACAGGTAGGCCACCGCCGCGGCCCAGAACAGCGGCGCATAGCCGATGCCCGCCGTGAGCAGGGCCCCGGTCGCTTCCTGGATACCGAATCCGGCGACGTTGCCGGCGATCGCGCCGATCGCCATGACGGTCGCCACCCGGCGCGCAGGGATCGCGTCCGCCGCGAAACCGAAGATGTTGGTCGAGAACCCCTGGTGTGCAAAGAGGCCGAGGCCGATGATGGCGGCCGCCGTCCAGGCGCTGTCGACGGTCAGGGCGAGCGGGATCGGCAGGATGATAAGGCCATAGAGCAGCATCCCGGTCTTGCGCGCCCGGTTGACCGATTGCCCGCGGTTCAAGAACACCCCGAACAGCCGTCCCGCGGTCAGCGCACCGACCGCGGCCATCGCGAAGGCCAGCGCCGTCGGCCCGACCAGCTCGGACTGCGACAACTGGAAGACCTTGTTGAACAGGTCTGGCAGCCAGAAGGTGAAGAACCACCAGAACATGTCGGTGATCGCCTTGGCGCCCGCGATCGCCCATGTCTTGCGGTCCGACAGGGCCTCGGCATAGGACGGGCGCAGCGGCGCGCCTTCCGCCGCGGCCGCCCGCGGCAGGGGGTGCAGGCGGCGGGTTCCGGCGATCCAGCCCGCGAGCCACACGAAACCGAGCGCACCGGTCACGATGAAGGCGGCCTTCCAGCCGAATGCGACGCCGAATGGCACGACCGTCAGCGGCGCGATGATGTTGCCGAGGTTGGGCGCGGTATTGACGATACCCAGCGCCATCGCCCGCTTGCGGATCGGCAGGAATTCGGCCGCGGCCTTGACCGCGGCGGGCGTGTTGACGGCTTCGAACGCGACGAGGGCGACCCGCGCGGTAACGAACTGCGAAACGGTGGCCGCGACAGCGTGCCCCATGCCCGCCAGCGACCAGCAGACGACCGCCGCGCCGTACGCAAGCTTGACGCCGAACCGGTCAATGATCCATCCAACGAACAGCAGCGCGGCAGCCGCCGCGAGCTGGCTTGCCGAGGCGAAGTGCGCGAATTCGGCATCGCCCCAACCGTATTCGGCGGAGATCGTCGGCTTGAGCAACGCCAGCACCTGCCGATCGACGTAATTGATGATCGTTCCGAAAAAGAGCAGGGCGATCAGCCAGTTGCGAGTCCTCGCCAGAGCCTTTTCCGATGCCGAGGGGTCGAGGGCCGCGACCGAACCGAGGCTTGCGCCGGTGCTTTCACTCATGCGGACTCTCCCCCCTTGCGCGCTTACGTCGGGCGCGTTCCGCTTGCACGATAGCCATCTCTCCGCCTAAGGAAAGCGATATATGACACCGGCGGACAATCTCGGCTCGGGCGACCCCTCCATGCGGCGCGAACTGCCCTATGCCGGCGACCTGTTCGGCGAGATCTACCTCGCCGAAACCATGCCCGCCAGCGTGGAGCCGATCGACCGATGGTCGGCGCTGACGCGCTTTCTTCCCGGTCTCGCCATTGTCGCGGTTGCCGCGGGTACGGCGGCCTGGCTTGCGGAGCACTACGGCTTTCCGATCATCCTGCTGGGACTACTGATCGGCCTGTCGCTGAACTTCGTCGCCCGCGAACCGGCGACGCACGCCGGCCTCGACCTGGCAAGCCGGACCTGCCTGCGGTGGGGCATCGTGGCTCTCGGCTTCCAGGTCACCTTTGCCCAGGTGATCGCCATCGGACCCTGGCCCTTCGCGGCGCTGGTCGCGATCATGGTGCTGGCGTTCGCAGCCGGGGTCGGCGGAGCGGCGATCTCGGGCCAGTCGCGCTATGCCGGGATTCTCGCCGGCGGTGCGACCGCGATCTGCGGGGCGAGCGCGGCGCTGGCGCTCTACGGCATCATCGGCCGCGACCGCCTGAGCCAGGCGCAGTTCGCCCTCACCCTTGTCGGGGTCAGCCTGGCGAGCGCGCTCGCTATGTCGCTCTATCCGGCGATCGCGGGGGAACTCGGCCTGACCGACAGCCAGGCGGGATTCCTGATCGGCGCATCGATCCACGATGTCGCCCAGGCGATCGGCGGCGGGTTCACCTATTCCGACGCCGCCGGCGCCGAAGCGACCATCATCAAGCTCTCGCGCGTCGCCATGCTCGGCCCCGCGATGATCCTGGTCGCGCTCTGGATCGGCAACTCCTCGAGCGAGGTGAACCGGCCGGCCTGGCGGCGGATCGCCATCCCCTGGTTCATAGTCGGGTTCGTGCTGCTGGTCGCTGTGAACAGCACCTGGGCGGTTCCCCCTGACGCCCAGGGGGCGATGATGGTCGCCTCGAAGACGCTCCTGCTTCTCGCGGTGATCGCCACCGCGATGCGCTCGGACATGGCGCTGATCATGCAGCTCGGCTGGCGCGCGGCGACCCCGGTCGCCTGCGCGACGCTGACCAGCTTTCTCGCCGCCTGCTGCGCGCTCTATCTCGGGGTGACGAACTAGCCGCGCTGGCCGCTAGCGCCGCTGCCGTTCCATCAGCGCCACCAGCTCGTTGAACTTCGCGCGCTGCTCGGCCTCGTCGCCGGACGCGATGGCCTCGGCCACGCACGTCGCCGCATGGTCCTTGAGCACCTCGCTCTCGACCTTCGCGAGCGCGGATTTCACGGCCTGGACCTGCGTGAGGATATCCATGCAGTAACGCCCGTCCTCGATCATCTGGGCGATACCGCGCACCTGCCCGGCAATCCGGTTGAGGCGGTTCACCTTCGCCTTGGCGTCTGCGTCACAGGTCACGCGCACACCTCTTGAAATACCCTGGGGGGGTATATACAGAGGCTGCCAGGAGAACACAAGACATGGTCGATTCGCCGTCGGTTTCCCGCCGCAGCCTCATCGTCAGCACCGCCGCGCTGGCGGCCGCGACCGCCCTGCCGATGCCGGCCTGGGCCCGTGGCTCCAGCCTTGCCTCTGCCCGCAAAGGCTTTGCGACGCTGACGGGCGAGGACATCCGCCTCACGATCGCCCGGTCCCACTTCATGCTGGGCGACCGCGGCGGGCACGCGGTGACCGTCAACGGCAGCCTTCCCGGGCCGCTGATCCGCCTCCGCGAAGGCCAGACCGTTCGCCTGCACGTGACCAATCAGCTCGACGAGGACAGCTCGATCCACTGGCATGGCCTGCTGGTCCCGTTCCAGTTCGACGGCGTGCCGGGCGTGAGTTTCCCGGGCATCCGGCCGGGCGAGACGTTCACCTACGAGTTTCCCGTTCGCCAGACCGGCACTTACTGGTGGCACAGCCACTCGGGCCTGCAGGAGCAGTCGGGCCACTACGGCCCGCTGATCGTCGATCCCGCGCACGACCACGGTCCCGGCTACGACCGCGAATACGTGCTGTTGCTGAGCGAGTTCACCCCGCTCCACCCGCATCAGATCATGCGCAAGCTCAAGGTCTCGGAAGGCTATTTCAACTACACCAAGCAGACTGCGACCGAAGGCGACATGCCGCTTGCCGAGCGCCTCCAGTGGGGCCGGATGCGGATGGACCCGCGCGACATCTCCGACGTGACAGGTTCGACCTACACCTACCTCGTCAACGGCCACGCGCCGGCCGACGACCTGGAGTTCGTCTTCGCGCCGGGCGAGCGGATCCGCCTGCGCGTGATCAACGGCAGCGCGATGACGTTCTTCAACCTCCGCATCCCGGGCGTGCCCCTGACCGTCATCCAGGCCGACGGCCAGGACGTGGCCGACGTGACGGTGGACGAGCTCCAGATCGGCACCGCCGAGACATACGACCTGGTGGTCGAGCCGGGGGCGGGCGCGCATACCATCGTCGCCGAGGCGATGGACCGGTCCGGCATGGGCGTGGCCACGCTCACCTCTGCCCCGGGCAGACGCGCGCTGGTGCCAGCGCTGCGCGAACCCGTCACCCTCACCATGGCCGACATGGGCATGGGCAGCATGGACGGCGCGCACGGCGGGGCGATGACGCACGACGCGCACGGCGCGATGGCCGGAATGGATCACGGCGCAGGAGGCGCGCACGGGGGAATGGCGATGGACCATTCGATGCGCGACCTGTCGAAACTGCCGGCGGACGCGCAAGGAGCGGGCGTCGACATGATCGCGCCGATGCCGATCGACCGGATGGACTATCCCGGCCTCGGCCTCGACAAGGTCGGCCACCGGGTCCTGCGCTACACCGACCTCAGGGCCACGGTCCCCAACCCCGTTCGCCGACCTGACCGCAGCCTGGAGATCCACCTGACCGGCAACATGGAACGCTACATGTGGTCGTTCGACGGCAAGAAGTTCACCGCCGTTACCGATGACCCGATCCGCTTCGGTTACGACGAGCGGGTTCGCGTCACGCTCGTCAACGACACGATGATGGCGCACCCGATCCACTTGCACGGCCATTTCTTCGAACTGGTCAATGGCGCGGGACCGGCGCACCAGCCTCGCAAGCACACCCTGATCGTCCAGCCGGGGAGCAAGGCCACCTTCGACCTGACGGCGAACGAGCCCGGCGACTGGGCCTTCCACTGCCACCTCCTCTACCACATGCACGCCGGCATGATGCAGGTCGTCACCGTGCGGCCGTTCCCGGAAGGAGGCGCCTGATGCGCGCGCTGCTCCTCGCCACCGCCGCGCTCGTCGCGGCGCCCGTCGCCGCGCAGGACCATTCGGCCCACGCGGGGCATTCGGCCTCGACCCAGGATCCCGTTGCCGGCAACGAGGCCGAGAGCCACGCTCATGGTGCCTCCGCGAACCAGCCCGCGGCCGAACACGCTGTGGTGGACCATTCAGCGATGGACCATTCCACCATGGACCACTCGAAAATGGATCAGCCGGCGACGGACCGCTCGGCGATGGACCACTCGACGATGGACCACTCCGCGATGGACCACTCTGAGATGGACCACGGTGCGGTGCCCGTTCCGTCCTCCGGCCCGCCGCCGCGCGCGCTCGAAGGGCCGCGACACGCCGCCGACGTCATTTTCGGCGCGGCGGCGATGGCGCCTTCGCGCGAGCAGCTGGCGCTCGAGAACGGCGGCTTCAGGGGTGGGTCCTTCATGTTCGACCGCCTCGAGACCAGGGTCGGCCAGGGCGAGGACCTCTACCTGTGGGACGCGCAGGGCTGGTACGGGGGCGACATCGACAAGCTGTGGATCAAGAGCGAGGGCGAAGGCGCGTTCGGCGGTGCGGTCGAGAGCGCGGAAGTCCAGGCGCTGTGGAGCCATGCGATCGACCCGTGGTTCGACCTGCAGGCCGGCGTTCGCTACGACCTCGAGCCCAGGAGCCGCGCCCATGCGGTGATCGGCGTGCAGGGACTTGCGCCCTATATGTTCGAGGTCGATGCCGCCGCATTCCTCTCCGATCGCGGCGACCTTACCGCGCGCATCGAGGCCGAGTACGACCAACGCATCACCCAGCGGCTGATCCTCCAGCCACGGGCGGAGATCGTGCTGGCCGCCCAGGATGTGCGCCCGGCCGGCGTCGGCGCTGGCCTTTCCTCGATCGAGGCGGGACTGCGGCTCCGCTACGAGATCGCGCGCGAGTTCGCGCCCTACATCGGGGTCGACTACGAGGCGAAGCTCGGCCGGACGGCCGATTTCGCCCGCGCGGACGGTGAAAGGCCCGATCGCGTCTTCTTTCTTCTCGGCGTGAGGGCGTGGTTCTGATGGCGCACGATCATTCGCATTGCGGCGCCCCGGCGCATTCGCACGGGCCCACGGCGACCGATCCGGTCTGCGGCATGGACGTGACGATCGACGGCGCGAAACACGTCGCCACCCACGATGGCGCGACGCATTATTTCTGCTCGGCCGGCTGCCGCGAGAAGTTCGTCGGGAACCCCGCGCACTACCTGTCCGGCGCCCACCGCGCGGCCGACGAGGACCTGCCCGCCGGCACCATCTACACCTGCCCGATGCATCCCGAAGTGCGCCAGGTGGGGCCGGGCAGCTGCCCGATCTGCGGCATGGCGCTCGAGCCCGAAACCTTTTCCGCCGAAGATACCGGCCCCGACCCGGAACTGGTCGACTTCACCCGCCGGTTCTGGATCGGCGGGGCGCTGACCGTGCCCTTGCTGGTGCTCGCCATGGGGCCGATGGTGGGCCTTGGCTGGATTCGCGACGCGGTCGGCCATGGCCTGGCGCAATGGGCCGAACTGCTCCTGGCGACGCCCGTCGTCCTGTGGTGCGGTTGGCCGTTTCTCGTACGCGGCTGGCGATCGTTCCGCAGCTGGAACCTCAACATGTTCTCGCTCATCTCGATGGGCGTGGTCGCCGCGTGGCTGTTCAGCGTGGTCGCCGTTTTCGCGCCAGGCATCTTTCCCGCGGGCTTTCGCGACATGCACGGCAGCGTCCCGGTCTACTTCGAGGCCGCGGCGGTGATCGTGGTCCTCGTCCTGCTCGGCCAGGTCATGGAACTGCGCGCCCGCGAAGGCACCGGCAAGGCAATCCGCGCGCTGCTCGATCTCGCGGCCAAGACCGCGCAGGTGATCCGCGAGGATGGCCGCGAAGAGGAAATCCCGCTCGACGAGGTCGCGGTGGGCGACCGGCTGCGCGTTCGCCCGGGCGAAAAGGTGCCGGTCGACGGGGAGGTCGTGGAAGGCCGTTCCTCGGTCGACGAAAGCATGATCACCGGCGAACCCGTCCCGGTCGAGAAATCTGCCGGCGACAGCGTCACCGGCGCGACGATCAATGGCACCGGCAGCCTGGTGATCGAGGCGCGCCGGGTCGGTTCGGACACCGTCCTCAGCCAGATCGTCGAGATGGTCGGCAAGGCGCAAAGGTCGCGCGCGCCGATCCAGAAATACGCCGACAAGGTGGCGGGGTTTTTCGTGCCTGCGGTGATCGGCGTCGCCGTGCTCGCCTTCGTCGGCTGGGCGCTGCTCGGCCCCGTTCCTGCGCTGTCTTATGCGCTCATCGCCGCTGTTTCCGTGCTCATCATCGCGTGTCCCTGCGCGCTGGGCCTCGCCACGCCGATGTCGGTCATGACCGCCACGGGCCGCGGCGCCCAGGCGGGCGTGCTGATCCGCAACGCCGAGGCGCTCGAGCGGTTCGAGAAGATCGACACCCTCATCGTCGACAAGACCGGCACCTTGACCGAGGGCCGTCCGAAACTCGTCGCGGTGGAGGCGGAGCCGGGGTTCGACGCGGACGAGGTGTTGCGGCTTGCGGCGACGCTCGAGCGCGGATCGGAACACCCGCTGGCAGAAGCGATCGTGAACGGCGCCGATGCGAAGGGCATCGCGCTCGGCAAGGCCGACGCCTTCGAGGCAGTAACCGGCAAGGGCGTGACGGGGCGCGTCGACGGCCGCGCGGTCGCGCTCGGCAATGCCCGCCTCGTCGATGACCTCGGCGGCAATGCGGGCGCACTCGAAGAGCGGACCAACGCGCGCCGCGACCAGGGCGAGACGGTGATGTTCGTCCTCGTCGACGGCGCGCTCGCCGGCCTCGTCAGCGTGGCCGACCCGGTCAAGGACACCACGCCCGCCGCACTGAAGGAGCTCCGCGCGCTCGGCCTGCGGATCATCATGGCGACCGGCGACAACGAGCGCACCGCGCGCGCGGTCGCCGCACGGCTCGGCATCGACGAGATCCGGGCCGACGTGCTGCCGCAGGACAAGGCGCGGATCATCGAGGAACTGCAAGCGCAGGGCGCGCGCGTCGCCATGGCGGGCGACGGCGTCAACGACGCCCCCGCCCTCGCCCAGGCCGACGTCGGCATCGCGATGGGCACCGGGGCCGACGTCGCGATCGAGAGCGCGGGGCTGACGCTGGTCAAGGGCAACCTCGACGGGATCGTCCGCGCCCGGCGCCTCGCGCGCGCGGCGATGCGCAACATTCGCCAGAACCTGTTCTTCGCGCTCGGCTACAACGCCCTCGGCGTCCCCATTGCAGCCGGCGTGCTCTACCCGGTGTTCGGCATCCTCATCAGCCCGATGTTCGCCGCCTTCGCGATGAGTGCCTCGTCGATATCGGTGGTGACCAACTCGCTTCGGCTGCGCACGGTCGAAATATGAGGCACGGGCGCGGCACCGCGCCCGAACGCCCTTTTCACCCCTTCATGTCTTCCAGCTCGATGCCCTTCGTCTCGTGGACGAAGGCCTTGACCAGGAAGAAGCTGATCACCGCGCAGACCGCGTAGAAGGTATAGCTCGCGGCCAGCCCGATGCCCGAAGCCATCGCCGGGAAGGTCTGCGCGACGAGGTAGTTGGCGAACCACTGGAAGAAGCCCGCCACCGCCAGCGCGCTGCCGCGGATCTGGTTGGGGAACATCTCGCCCAGCATGACCCACATCACCGGTCCCCAGCTGACGTTGAAGAAGATCACGTAGAGGTTTGCGGCGACCACCGCGACGGTGCCCATCCCGGTCGACAATTGGAGGTTGCCCGCCGCGTCGAGCGTGCCCTGGCTGAACGCGTAAACCATCACGAACAGCGTCGCCGCCATCCCGGCCGAACCGATCAGCAGCAGGGGCTTGCGTCCGATCCGGTCGATCACCGCGATCGTGACCAGGCACGCCGCGATCGACACCGCCCCCGACACGATGTTGATCAGCAGGCTGTCGCTCTCGGTAAACCCGGCGAGCTGCCACAGCGTGGCACCGTAATAGAAGATCACGTTGATGCCGACGAGCTGCTGGAACACCGCCAGCATGATCCCGACCCACACGATCGGCCGGATGCCAAGAAATCCCTTGGAACCCTGCGGTGCGAGAACGTCGCGCAGCTGCGGCCGGTGGTCGGCTGCGAAGCTGTCGCGGATCTCCCGCAGCTTGGCCTCGGCGACAGCCGCCCCGAACAGGCTCGCGAGCACGCCGCCCGCCTCATCGTGCCGTCCCTTCGACACAAGGTAGCGCGGGCTTTCGGGAATGAAGAACAACGCGACCAGGAACACCGCCGCAGGGACCGCCTGCATCAGGTACATCCACCGCCACGCAGCGATGCCGAGCCAGAAATCACTGGTCGATTCCCCCGCCGCAGCGGCGAGGAAGTAGTTGACCAGGAACGCCGCCGTCAGGCCGGTGATGATCATGATCTGCTGGACGGTGGTCATCCGCCCGCGGATGTTGGCGGGGGCGACTTCGGAGATGTAGGCCGGCGACAGCACGCTCGCCGCGCCCACCGCCATGCCGCCCATGATCCGCGCGAAGACGAACACGGCGTGGTCGGCCGTGAGGCCCTGGATCAGCGCGCCGACGAGGAACAGGACGGCCGCGATGCGCATCACGTTGCGGCGCCCCATCGCATCGGCCAGCGTGCCGGCAAAGAACGCGCCGACGAAGCAGCCGATCAGCAGCGAACCGACCGTGAATCCCAGCCCCCCTTCGTCGAGCGCGAAGGCGGTGACCAGGCCCGGTTGCGTCCCGTTGACCGCCCCGCTGTCGTAGCCGAACAGCAGGCCGCCGATCGTCGCGACCGCGACGATGGCCGAAATGAGCGCCATGTTGGCGCGCCCCTCAGTGGTGGCGTTCATGCGTTGTGCCCCTCCCTGGCCCGGCCGCCATCGACCCGGCGCGTCTGCGCCACCTCATCGGTCCTCGCACGCGATCCGGCAAGTGCTTACAATCCTGTTTCTGGCGTGGTCGCGGTTGACGAGGTTGCATTCCACGCCGAAAGAGCCGCTGGGTGCCATCCGTCGAAGCGCAGGTTCGCTTTGCCTGCCGACGAACGCAATGCACTTACCTGACCGGGGGATGGACAGCAGGCCCAACGATGTCCCTTCGCGATACACCGTTCGCGGATTCCGGCATCGGCCCTCGACCGAAATCGCCACGTATGCAGACGTCCGGTCCCTCTCCTCGCCATCGGCAATCGCCACGTTTTCTCGCGCTATACGCGCTGGCGGTCGGCGGCGGGTCGGCCTCCTACGCGCCATTCCTGACGCTCTTCCTGCCGGCCCGGCTGCTCGAACTGTTCGGCGACCGCGCGGTGGAAGTCATGTCCTACAGCGCCTTTGCCGGGGCGATCGCGGCAAGCCTGTCGAACATCGCCTTCGGCTGGGCAAGCGATCGAACGGGCCACCGGCGGGGCTGGATCCTGGCAGGGCTGGTGCTGTCGTCGCTCCTGCTCGTGTCGATGCAGTGGGTTGAAACGATCTTCCATCTCCTCGCGATGGTCGTCGCCTGGCAGGTTTCGCTGAACATGATGCTGGCGCCACTCGCCGCCTGGGCCGGCGATTGCGTCCCTGACGAGCAGAAGGGACTGCTCGGCGGCCTGCTGTCCCTTGCCCCTGGGATGGGCGCACTGGTCGGCGCGGCGATCACGCTGCCGCTGGTCGCCGGCGACGGGGCGAGACTGGTGGTGAACGCCGCCCTGGTGGTCGCCATGGTGCTGCCCGTACTGGTCGCGGGAAAGCCGCGCCCGATGCCGCACCTCCGGCAAACCGCGGAAAGCGGCGCCCCGCAAGCCCTTGACGCGCCCGCTCCCGATCCAGCATCGATACCCGTCTGGCGAATGTGGCTCGCGCGGCTCCTTGTCCAGATCTCCGAGGCATCGCTCTTCGCCTTCCTGCTCCTGTGGCTGCGCGGGCTCGACGAAGGCGTGCGGGAAAACGACGTCGCCCGGGTTTTCGCGTTCGTCCTATTCGCGGCCGTGCCCGTCGCCGTTCTCGCCGGGAGATGGTCGGACCGGGCGCGCCGGCCGATGGCGCCGCTCGTCGTCTCGGTTGCGATCGCCTCGCTGGGGCTGGCGGGGATGTCGGTCGCCCCGAACGGGACCTGGGGAATAGGGGGCTACGTGACGTTCGGGATCGCGGCTTCGGTCTTCCTGGCGCTTCATTCGAGCCAGACCCTGCGCGTGCTTCCGCGTCCCGAACACCGCGGCAGGGACCTCGGCGTGTTCAACCTGACCAACACGATCCCGTCGCTCGTCATGCCGGGGATCGCGCTTGCGCTGATACCGGTGTTCGGGTTCCACGCGCTGTTCGCGGTGCTGGCGGGCTTGACGTTCCTCGCGATCCCGTTGCTCTCGACCCGCAGGGCGGTGCGAAACCTTGCATGAAGCTCCCTGCCGGCCGGTTGGCGTCTCCCCTCGGATCGGCTAGTTGCTGGCCGATGGGGCGCCCATGGTGACGATGCGCGAAGTGGCGAAAGCCGCCGGGGTCTCGGTGGCCACGGCCTCGCGTGCGCTCAACGGGCTGTCCAACGTCACCCAGGAAACCCGCGAGAAGATCGAGGCTGCGGCGGCGGCG
Organism: Tsuneonella litorea; assembly: GCF_025154015.1. GTDB lineage: Bacteria > Pseudomonadota > Alphaproteobacteria > Sphingomonadales > Sphingomonadaceae > Tsuneonella > Tsuneonella litorea. The sequence goes on along the minus strand of NZ_JAOAMV010000005.1, from coordinate 252,310 downwards.
CTGGACTATGTCCCGCACTCGGGCGCGCGCAGCCTGACGCGCCAGCGCACCGATACGATCGGCGTGATCCTGCCCGACCTGTTCGGCGAATTCTTTTCGGAGATGATCCGCGGGATCGACATCATCGTCCACGGGGTCGGCAAGAACATGCTGCTGGGCAATATGCACGGCAGTCCCGAGGAAGCGGCCAACGCGATCCGCTCGATGCGGGGGCGGGTCGATGGATTGCTCGTCATGCCCCCCAATTCGAGCGCCGACACGATCGGCAACGCGCTTCATCGCAGTATCCCGACGGTCCTGCTCAACGCCAAGCCGAAGGACCCGACCACCCCGTTCGTCACGGTCGACAACTACGCGGGCGCGCGGCTGGTGACCGAACATCTCGTCGCGCAGGGTGCGCGGCGCATCGTTCACATCGCCGGACCAGCCGGCAACCGGGACGCGACCGAGCGCAAGCGCGGCTATCTCGATGCCCTCGCGCGGCATCTGCCGGAGGCGACGCCGATCGTCCTGCCGGGGGATTTCCGGGAGGATGCCGGACGCGATGCGGCCCGGTTGCTGCTCGCCGGGCAGATGGCGTTCGATGCCGTCTTTGCGGGCAACGACCTGATGGCGGTCGAACTGATGTCGGAATTGCGCGAAGCGGGACTGGTCATCGGCAAGGACGTGCTGGTGGCCGGCTTCGACGATATTCCGCTGGCGCGCTACGTCACTCCCCAGCTCACCACGGTCCATTCGGACATCACGCGGCTTGGTTCGACCGGCGCGCTGATGGTCCTGCGAATGCTGAGCGGCGAGCAACTGAGCGGCGAAAACGGGGTGACGATCGCCCCCGCCCTCGCGGTCCGCGGATCGACGGCCGGCCCGCTGAAGAAAGCGGCCCGATAGGAAGAAGACCTTTCAATGGCGCTCGCACCATGCAATGTAACCGGTTACGCAATGCGATCACCGGAGGGGAGAAGCGCGTGAAGATGGCGACCTGCAAGGCTTTGGCGGCGATGATGCTTCTAGCCGGCTGCACCAACTTTCCCCAGGCCGCATCGGCGCACCAGGCGGTGGCCGGCCAGCATCCCCAGGAGGCCGTCGCCGAAGGCGGCTATCGCTACCAGTTGTTCGTTCCCCGCGCTCTGGCCTCCGCGCCGCGCCGGAGCGAACGGCGCTGGCCGCTGATGATCTTCCTTCACGGATCGGGCGAGCGAGGCGAAGACATCGCCAAGGTGAAGGTTCACGGACCTCCCAAGGTCGCCGACGCGGACCCGGATTTCCCCTTCGTGCTCGTCTCCCCGCTCCTCCCCGCCGAGCAGGATTGGGACGTCGCCAGGCTTGACGCGATCGTCGATCGCATCGCCGCTAACCTGCCAATCGACCCGGATCGCATATACCTGACGGGGCTCAGCCGCGGCGGTCATGCCACGTGGAGGTGGGCCGCGATGGAACCGTCGCGGTTCGCGGCGATCGCGCCGGTCGCGGGACGGGGCGACCCGGCGACCGCCTGCGCGCTCAAGGACCTGCCGGCCTGGGCGCTCCACGGCGACCGCGACGACGTCGTCATCCCTGAGGGAAGCTTCGCCATGGCCCGCGCCATCCGCGCCTGCGGTGGCCGCAAGAGCCGCCTGACCATCTATCCCGACCTCGGTCACAACGCGTGGGACCCGGCCTATTCGGATCCTGCGCTCTATCTCTGGCTGCTCTCGCAGCACAGGCAAACCGGCGGAAATTAGCGATGCGTATCCGGGCCTGGATCGGCCTCGCTCTCGGACTCGTCCTTGCCGGCTGCGCGCACCAGTTCGCCGGTGAGCGCTCCGGCGCCGAGGAACTGCGGGCGATGACATACAACATACGCCTCGACCTGGCGTCGGACGGGGCGAACGCCTGGTCCGGCCGCCGCGAGTTGGTCTTCGCCCTTCTCGGGAGAGAGCAACCAGACGTGATGGGCCTGCAGGAAGTCCTGCTTCACCAGAAGGCTGATCTCGAAGCGGCCCTCCCCGGCTACGCCTTCGCAGGAGTCGGGCGCGATGACGGTGCCGAAGGGGGCGAATTTTCTCCGGTCGCCTGGCGCCGCGCGCGGTTCGAGGCGCTCGAAACCGGGACCTTCTGGCTGTCCCCTGCCCCCGCGGTTCCCGGCAAGGGCTGGGATGCCGCCTTCCCGCGGATCGCCTCGTGGGCCCTGCTGCGCGATCGCAGCACCGGAATGACGTTCCGCATTCTCAACACCCACCTCGACCATGTTGGCACGGAAGCGCGGGCGCGCAGCGGCGCCATGCTCGCAGAGTGGGCCGCAAGGCACGTCGCCGCCGGCGAACGCGTGATCGTGCTGGGGGACTTCAATTCGACCCCGGACATGCCGGCGATCCTGACGCTGGCAGACCCGGCCCGCGGCGCGCTTCGCAACACGCGGGCCATCAGCGCCACACCCCCTTACGGTCCCGCCGGGACGTTCAACGCCTTCCGCATCGATCGCGATGACCCCGCGCCGATCGACCACATCTTCGTCTCGGGCGGCTTCGCAGTGCTGCGCCATGCCACGATCACCCAGCACTGGGGCGGCCGGCTGCCATCGGATCATTATCCGGTTATCGCCGACCTCAAGGTGCTCGACTGAACCGGTCCATCCCATGGCTGCTCACGTTGCTGCTTGCCGGCTGCATGACGCCCGGGCCGGTCGTGCCTGCGGTTGCGGGACGCAGCGCGACCGTGCTCGAGACAGGCTGGCAATTCCGCTTTCAGGATGAGTGGACGGTCGGACAGGCGGCTGCCGCGCCCGACGCGCAATGGCAATCGGTCGACCTGCCTCACACCTGGAACCGGCTCGGCGAGTACCGCGAGGAGCGGACCGCCGCGACCGACAACCGCCAGGGGACCGGCTGGTATCGACGCACGATCGATGGTCGGGTCCTCGACCCGTCCAGGCGGCACTACCTCGAATTCGATGCGGTAGGGAATGTCGCCGACGTCTGGCTGAACGGGCAGCCTCTGGGCCGACACGCGGGGGCATTCACGCGCTTTCGTCTCGAACTTGGCGATGCCCTCGACTACACCGGCCCCAACCTGCTTATCGTCCGTGCGGACAACAGCGATCCGAAGCCCGGAATCGCGACCGCCGACGTCATCCCGCTCCTCGGCGATTTCTTCGTTCACGGTGGCATCTATCGCCCGGCGCGCCTCGTCTCGGTGCCCGCCAGCCATATCGCGCTCGACGATTTCGGCGGTCCCGGGGTCTACGCGACCCCCACGCTCGAGAAAGACGGCACTGCGGCGGTTTCGGTCGAAGTCCGCCTAACCGGCGCGCAACGGGGCCAGGAACTGATCGTCGCCATCGCCGGCGATGACGGCCGCGAAATCACGCGTTCCGCGCTCCCGCTTGCGGACGGCCTGCAGGCCGCCCGGACCACGCTCGTCGTGCCTCGGCCCCGGCTGTGGAACGGCCGCCGCGACCCGCACCTCTATTCCGTGACGGCGACATTGCTGCGGCACGGCGCCCCGATCGACACGGTGCGCCAGCCGTTCGGCATACGCACCACGCGCTTCGACCCGGACGAGGGCTTCTTCCTCAACGGCGAGCGGCTGGAACTGCGCGGCGTGTCCCGGCACCAGGACCGGCTCGGCCAGGGATGGGCGCTGTCGCCGGCGGACGAGGCGCAGGACATGGCGATCATCGCAGAGATGGGCGCGAACAGCGTGCGCGTGGCGCACTACCCCCAATCGGAGAACTGGTTCGACCTGGCCGACCGCGCCGGGATGGTCGTCTGGGCAGAGGTCCCCTTCGTCAACAAGCCGAGTTTCGGCGACGCACCGGCCTCCGACGCCCTGCGCGAGAACGCGCGGGTCCAGATGACCGAGATGATCCGCCAGAACTTCAACCACCCGTCGATCGTGACCTGGGGGATCGGCAACGAGGTCGACATCGACCTCGCGTTCAAGCGGCTGGGACCGAAGGCCGACGCGCGGCCCCTGCTGCGCGAGCTCAACGCATTGTCGCACGCCGAGGACCCTTCACGTCCGACTGTCCTGGCCGACTGCTGCGAAAGCACCCCCGGCGAAAAGGCGGCATACCTGCCGGTCCTTGCCGGCGAAGCCGACCTGATGGGCTACAACCGCTACTTCGGCTGGTACTACGGCAAGGTCGATGACCTGGGACCGCACCTCGACATGCTGCACGCGCGCCATCCGGCGATCCCCCTGTCGGTCAGCGAATACGGCGCGGGCGGCGCGTTGACCCAGCACAGCGATCATCCGGAAGGCCGGCCGACCAACGTGACCGGTCGCCCCCAGCCGGAAGAGTTCCAGGCCTGGTGGCACGAACAGAGCTGGCCGCAGATCCGCGAACGCAAGTACCTCTGGGGCAGCTGGATCTGGAACATGTTCGACTTTTCCAGCCGGATCCGGCGCGAAGGCGACGCCACCGACATCAATACCAAGGGCCTGGTCAGCTACGATCGTACGGTGAAGAAGGACGCCTTCTACTACTACAAGGCGCAATGGAGCAGCGAACCGGTGGTGCACATCACGTCGCGCCGCTTCGATCGGCGCGCCGAGCGCGGGACACGGATCAAGATTTACAGCAACGCCCCCGGCGTGGCGGTCACGCTCAACGACAGGCCGCTGGGCGAGGCGCCGTGCATCGACCGCGTCTGCGTGATGACGGGGATCGAACTGAGCCCGGGCATCAATACGATCGGTGCGCGCGCCACGTTCGGGGACGTCGTGGTGGCCGACAGGGTGGAATGGCGACTGGTCGACGCCGCGGGGGAGTAGCGCCGCTTCCCGTCAGACCATCTTCAGGGTCGCCGCGACACCGAAATGATCCGACGGATATTCGCCATCGGTCGCGCGATCGCCGATCCTTCGCGCGGTCACCGTCTCGAAGCAGCATCGCTCGGCGAACACATGATCGATCACCCGCTGCGAATGCCCCCTGGCAGAGTTGAGGGTGGTCGAGGTCGCGCCGGGCGCAAGCGCGCTCGCAAAGCGGGGTGGCCCCAGGAGCGAAAGCTCTGGTGCCGTCAGCGGGGCATTGAAATCGCCCATGATCACCAGCGGCGTCCCGTCCCGCGGCAGCCACGCCAACAAGTCGGCGACCTGCTGCGCGCGCACCGGGCCGGCGTCTGCCTGCCACGCCAGGTGCGTCACGACCACGTCGATCGGGCGGCCCTGCAGCAACACGCGCGTGCGCAGGGCGGTTCGATGATCGCTTACCGGTTCGAGGACCCTCGCCGCTTCCTCGACCACGGGCAGGCGGGAGAGAATGGCATTCCCGTACCGCTTGGCCGAACCCGGCGGCTCCGACGCGGCGAAATGCACCGAGTAGCCGCCCAGCATGGTGGCAATGGTCGCTGCCTGATTGGGAAGCGCCTTGGCGGAATCTTCGAGGTTCTCCTGAAGCCCGATGACGTCCGCTTCGGACTCGCGCAGCGCCTGAACAATCAGCGGCAGCCGCGCGGCCCAGTTTTCCGCGTCGTGCCAGATGTTGAAGGTCGCCACCCTGAGGTTCGCGCGCAGCGAGCCGGCAACACTCGCGCACGACGCCAGCGGCAGGGCCGCCGCGGCGCACAGCAAGCCGCGCCTGTCCAGCACGGGGCGTCCGGCCCTCACCGGGTGCCGCTCAGCCAGCCTCCGCTGAAACCGAGTCGTTCGAGGCCCCGCCGGATATGCGGGTTCTTGCGCATGACCTTCCAGACCAGGCCGGTCCGGTGGTTCTCCATCATCGCGAGGATCGGTCCCTGGTCGATCCCGAGATAATCGTGCGCCACCCAGCCCTTGACCGGATCGATCGAGCCGCTCCGGCTTCCGGCATCGACGAAGGTATAGCTCGGGTTGAAGGCGTCCTTGAACCCGTACTGTGCATAGAGCATGTCGCCATAGGCATCCCGCATCGACATGAGTGCCGGAATGGTCACCTCTGGCGCAAAGGCGACCGAGCCTCCCGCCGCAGTGGGCACGATCGTACCGTCGTCGACCACGCGGTGGCTGCTTGCCCCGCGGGCCGAATACCCCATGAACGTGCGCGGCTTGCCGTTCACCAGCCGCCCGTTCGCGGCTGCGGTGGGACCGTCGGACGCGGTCCAGCCCCACAGATCCCCCGAATAGCCGATCCAGTCGTTCGGATTGTCGATCCCATAGGCGCGCTGGCTCAAGGTCGCGCGGCGGCTGTTTTCGAAATAGTCGATGCCCTTGCGCGCCATGAACGCATCGCGGATGCCACGAAAGTCGACCCAGACGTGGCTGTACTGGTGCCCGAACAGGGGCTCGAACTGGAGGTGTTCATAGCCGTAGAAGCTGCCCCAGTCCTTTTCCAGGTCGGCGGCCCAGCCTGTGTCCCAGGCGTCCTTGCCGACGGGATGCGTCGGCGATCCTGCGGCGAGGACATAGACCAGCATGCCTTCGTTGTAACCGACCCAGTCGTGCGTGCCGAAGTCGCCGCCGTTCCCGCGTTCCGGGTACCAGCCCATCGCGATCGCCTTGCCGCTGCCGCCGTTGCCGGACGGGATAGTGCTGTTCTCGCGCTGGACGAACGTCCAGTCGACCCGGCGATAGATCTTCTCCGCCAGGTCGCGAATTTCGCGTTCGACCGGGTTGTCGCGGTCGAAATAGCTCTGCGCGAAAAGCACTCCGCCGAGCAGGAGGCTGGTGTCGACCGTCGAAAGCTCGGTGTTTCCGCGGCGCGTGCCGTCATCGTTCTTGAGGAAATGGTAGAAGAAGCCCTTGTGCCCCGCCACGCCTTCGGCTTGCGGCCCCTGGGGCGCGGTCCAGTAGAACCGAAGGCAGTCGCGCGTGCGCGCCGCGGCGTCCGGGCGCGAAACATAGCCGCGTTCGGCACCGATCCCGTAGGCGGTCAGCGCGAACCCGGTGGCCGCGATCGAGGAGAACGGATTGCTGGGCCAGCGATCCGGCGCAAGGCATCGCTCGGTATCGGTGGTGTCCCAGAAATAGCGGAACGTGCGCCGGGTGAGGTCTTCGGAGAAGGCCTCCGCCGGAGGGTCCGTGCGAACCGCCGCGCCGCTCTCCGGCGGCGTCAGCGGCGTGCACGAGGCGAGGAACAGAAGCGATGCGAACCGAAGGGCAGTGAAAGGTGTCATTGTTCCGTCGTCTTGGCAGTGATGCGCGGTCCGGGGAGGATCGGACCGCGCATCGCCCGGCTGCAGGATCAGAAGTCGAAACCGGCCGAGATCTTGAACGTCCGCGGCGGCCCCTCGGTCGAAAAGCTGTTGGGGTTCCTGAGGCCAGTCGACGCGATGAAGCTGTTGTAGTTGCGATCGTTCATCGCGTTGATGATGTCGAGGCGGACAAAGATCCGGGCCTCGTCGGTGATGAAGTGCAGCGGGATGTGCTGGGTCAGCGCCAGGTCCAGCTGGCGGAAGCCCCGCGAAGCCTCGAGCGCGCTCACGACCAGCGCAGGATCCTGCCCCGGGAAGCGGTTGAAGCTGTTGAGGAACGGGGGCGAGGCGAGCGTGAACTTGCCCGAGATCGTCAACCCGATCGGCGTATCGGTCGCCCCGGCGATGACCAGGCGATGGCGCCGCAGCCCGCTCGACGGCTTGATCGTGTAATCCTCGAGCGACGGGAAATCGAGCGCGAAGACCTCGCCGAAGTTCCGGTTCTCTACCGCGTCCGTATAGGTATACGTCGCGGCGATGTTCCACGGCGAAGCCTGCGTGTACCGCTTGTTGAGCTTCAGGTAGCCCGCGTCCGAACGGGTATACAGGCCGTTGTCGCCGATGATGATCGAACCGTAGCCCGGAGGGGCGAAGCCGAACGGCGAGCCGCCCGAGGCGGTGAAGAACGAACCGTTGGGCTGGCGGTTGCCGAGGAGGTACGCGAACCCGTCCTTGCTGACGATGTGCGTATAGCCGACTTCGGCCGTCCACAGGTTCGACACCCGGCTGCGCAGGCCGAGGCTGAACTGGTCCGAATAGGGGACCTTCAGGTTGTTGTTGATGAAGCGGAGTTCGCGCCCGCCACCCGCACCGGCCCCGGCGACGAGCTGGTCACGCCCCGCCTGGGTCAGGTAGACCGGATTGAACGGAACGCAGGTCGGGCTCGGCGTGCAGGTGTTGCGCGGATCGCCGGTGATGAAGTTGAACGTGCGCGTGGTGTACGAACCGACGCTGATTTCCTGCTGGAGGAAATCGAACTGATTGCGGTCATACGAACGGCCGTAGCCACCGAACAGCACCCAGGTGCCGTCGCCGGTGAAATCGTAGCTGAAACCGATCCGCGGCTGGATCGCACCGGTGAACGCCTTGCGGTTGTTCCCCGTCGAGATGTAGTCCTCGATATTGTAGTTCGCGTTCGCAAGGTTCGGATACTTGATGTTGTCCGTCGTCGCGAGCACCGAGTCCACGGCATCGAGCGCGTCGGCCGGGTGGACGAAATTGAGATACGAGGGCGTCCGTTCGTAATCCCAGCGCACGCCGAGGTTCAGCGTCAGGCGCGGCGTTACCTCCCAGTCGTCCTGGATGTACACGCCGAACTGCCAGTTGTTGGACTGTACGATGGGCGTGCCCGTGCCGGTCTGGTAGCCGAACTGGACCCGGTATGGGATCGACTGATTGAACGTACCGCCGTTCGGGTTGAAGTTGGTGTTGTACGAATAGGCAGGGTTGAAGAAGTTCTGCTGGATCGTGGTCAGGTCGATCCACTTCGACTTGACGCCCGCCTTGATCGTATGGCCCGGCAGCCCGACATAGGTGAAGTCGTTCTGGATGCCCCAGCCCTTCTGCCCCTTGTCCTGGAAGTTGGCGCCGCCTCCGACGCGCAGGATCTGCGCGTTCGACAGGTTGTTGCCGGTCACCGGGCTGACCCCGCTGAAAGTGAAGATCGACCCGTTCTCAAGCGTTTGCGGACGCGGCGACCAGGAAACGTCCTCGTAAGTCACCTTAAGGTCGTTGATCCAGTTGTCGGTGGTATGCTCCCACCGCAGCGTGCCGCGCTTTTCGTCGACTTCCTGGGAACTGGCCGTCTCGACGGCGTTGCTGCCGTTGCCGAGGAATATGCCGCTCTCCTTGCGGTACTTGCCCGACAGTTCGATCAGATCGCTGGCAGTCGGCGAGACGTCGATCTTGGCGAAGTAGAGGTCTTCGTTGAACTCCTGCTGGGTCGGCCCGAACAGCCCCTGGTACTCGGTCGGGAAATAGCTGACGGGGAACGACTGGCCCGGCTGGATGTCGACCGGCAGGCGGCGACGCTTGCCTTCGTAGGTGACGAAGAAGTGTGCGATGTCCCTGATGATCGGGCCGCCGAGCGCACCGCCGAACTGGAAGTCCTTCGTTTCCGCCTTCACCGGGTTCGCGGTGAAGATTTCCGTCGGCCGGCGTTCACGCATGCTGGTGTCGGTGTAGTCGATGAACGCGGAGCCGTGGAACTCGTTGGTCCCCGACTTCGTCGCGGCCGTGATCGCCACGGAGCTGACCTGGTCGAACTCCGCCTTGTAGTTCGAGCTGATGACCCGGTACTCGCCGACCGCCAGCTGGGGAAACGGGTTGCCCTGGCTGGAATCCTGTCCGGTTATGCCGTTCTTGAGAACGTAGTCCTTCTGTCCCACTCCGTCGATGAAGACGTTGACCGTGCGGCTGTCCTGCGCGCCGCCCTGGATGCGCGACTGTCCGTCCGGATTGACGAACTGCACGCCGGGCGCGAGGTCCGCGAAGGCAAGGAAGTTGCGATTGTTCTGCGGCAGGGTCTGCAATTCGCGCGGGGTGATGTTCGTGCCGACTTCGCCGCCCTCCATGGTCTTGATGCGGTCGGCAGTAACGATGATGCCGCCACTGTCCCCGCCGTCCGGGACGGTGGTGACGGTGGAGAGATCGAAATTCAGCACCGCGTCCTGTGCCACGAGGAGCTGGAATTCGTCGGTCGTGCGCACGCCGGTCGGCGTCGTCAGCTCGAGCCGATATGTCCCGGGACGCAGCGAGGGGAAGTTGTAGCTGCCGTCGGGCGCCACCTGCACGGTGCGATTGATGCCGGTATTGACCTCGACCACGGTGACCTGGGTCACGCCCCCATCGGCAACGACGGTGCCGCGCAGCGAAGCGTTGACCTGCTGCGCCGCAGCGGGCGTCGCAAGCGCGATCGCCATCGCGCCGCCGGCTGTCCCGAGGGCAAGCGCCGCCGCGAATCGACGGGCGCCGAACGAACGGGTGCTGAGCCTAGAAAGCATCTTCCAGTAACCTCCCTAAACACCGGAGCCTCCATGCATTTTCGCCGAAACCCGACGAGCAGAAGACGTCCGAATCAAATTTTTCGTGGGGCCTTGTAACCGGTTTCATAAGCACTGTATAGTCCGATCCCGAAGCCAGCGAGATGGACGGCGGATCCAGCGAGATGGACGGCGGATATCGCGCCCGACACCGTTGGCGATGGGCGGGAGATGATGATGAGAAGGCTATCGGCACTCTTTCTGGCGGGGTGCTCGCTGCAACTGGCGGCGTGCGCGGCGGCGGGAATGCCTGTCGCGACGACCGATGTTCGTTCCGCGCCCGCTATCCGCGCCGATACCGTGCCCCAAGTCCCGGCGCAGCCGGCGTGGGCGAAAGGCGATCCGAAGATGGATGCCTTTATCGATGCGCTGATGGCGAAGATGACGCTCCAGGAAAAGATCGGTCAGCTGAACCTGCTCACCAGCGACTGGGAATCGACCGGCCCGACCATGCGCAGCGGATACCAGGACGACATCAAGGCGGGCCGCGTCGGCGCGATCTTCAACGCCTACACCGCGAAATACACCCGCGACCTGCAGCGCCTTGCCGTCGAAGACACCCGGCTGAAGATCCCCCTCCTGTTCGGCTACGACGTCATCCACGGCCATCGCACGATATTCCCGATTTCGCTCGGCGAGGCGGCGAGCTGGGACATGGACGCCATCGAGACCTCGGCGCGCGTGTCCGCGGAAGAAGCCGCGGCCGAGGGCATTCACTGGACCTTTTCCCCGATGGTCGACATCGCCCGCGATGCGCGCTGGGGCCGGGTGTCCGAGGGCGCGGGCGAAGACGTCTTCCTCGGCAGCCGGATCGCGCGCGCGCGCGTGCACGGGTACCAGGGCGACGATCTGGCCCGGACCGACACGATTCTTGCGACCGCCAAGCACTTCGCGGCCTACGGCGCCGCGCAGGCCGGCCGCGACTATCACACGGTGGACATCTCGGACCGCACCCTGCGGGATACCTATCTGCCTCCCTTCAAGGCGGCCGTCGACGCCGGTGTCGCCAGCTTCATGACGAGCTTCAACGAGGTCGACGGGGTGCCCGCCAGCGGAAACAAGTACCTCCTGACCGACACCCTGCGCGACAAGTGGGGCTTCGACGGCTTCGTGGTCACCGACTACACCTCGATCGCCGAGATGGTCCCCCACGGTTACGCGAAGGACAAGGCGCAGGCCGGCGAGCAGGCGATCAACGCGGGGGTCGACATGGACATGCAGAGCGCGATCTTCATGGACGACCTGGCGAAATCGGTTGCCGAGGGCCGGGTTTCCGTCGCGGCGATCGACCGGTCGGTGCGGCGTATTCTCGAGGCGAAATACCGTCTCGGCCTGTTCGAGGATCCCTATCGCTACGCCGACGAGGCGCGCGAGAAGGCGACGCTCTACAAGCCGGAATACCTCGAGGCCGCGCGCGATGTGGCCCGCAAGTCGATGGTCCTGCTGAAGAACGAGGGCAACGCCCTGCCCCTCGCCGCCTCGGCGAAGTCGATCGCGCTGATCGGTCCCCTGGGCGACAGCAAGGCGGACATGATCGGCAGCTGGGCCGCCGCCGGCGATCGCCGGACCCGGCCCGTTTCGGTGCTTGAGGGACTGAAGGCGCGCGCGCCGAGCGGGACCAGCGTGACCTACGCCAAGGGGGCCAGCTACGAGTTCGAAGCCGCCGGCAAGACCGACGGGTTCGCCGAGGCCCTCGCCCTCGCCCGCAAATCGGATGTCATCATCGCCGCCATGGGCGAGAAGTGGGACATGACCGGCGAGGCCGCCAGCCGCACCTCGCTCGACCTTCCCGGCAACCAGGAGGCGCTGCTCAGGCAGCTCGTAGCGACGGGCAAGCCGGTAGTGCTGCTGTTGATGAGCGGGCGGCCCAATTCGATCGGCTGGGCCCAGGATCACGTCGCGGCGATCCTGCACGCCTGGTATCCCGGCACGATGGGCGGCCATGCGGTGGCAGACGTGCTGTTCGGCGACTACAATCCTTCGGGCAAGCTGCCGATCACCTTCCCGCGCAACGTCGGCCAGGAGCCGATCCACTACGACATGAAGCACACCGGTCGCCCGATCGAGCTGGGTGCGCCGGGGGCCAAGTACGTTTCCCGTTATCTCGATGTGCCCAACAGCCCGCTCTATCCGTTCGGATACGGCCTCAGCTACACGACCTTCGGCTATTCGCCGGTGTCGCTCAGCGCATCGTCGATGGGCCGGAGCGGGTCCATCGTCGCGAGCGCCACGGTCACCAACACCGGCACCCGCGCGGGCGAGGAAGTGGTGCAACTCTATGTCCAGGACATGGTCGGTTCGGTGACCCGGCCGGTCCAGGAACTGAAGGGGTTCGAAAAGATCGCCCTCGCGCCCGGCGAGAGCCGCACCGTCCAGTTTACCGTCCGGCCCGAGGATCTCGCCTTCACCCGCGCGGACATGAGCTTTGGTTGGGAGCCCGGCGAATACCGCCTGTGGATCGCCCCGTCGTCCGGCGCGAAGGCGAGCACGCCGGTCGAATTCACCATAACGGAATAGCCCATGAAGCAGGTCGCCCTTCTCGCTCCGCTCGCCTTCCTGGCGCTTGGGGCCTGCGCCAATTTCCGGTCAGCGGCCGAGCCGGCGACGGTCGCTCCCGCGCCGGTCGAGCAGAAGCGCCCGAACATCATCTTCATCATGTCGGACGATCACGCCCAGACGGCAATTTCCGCCTACGGAACCCGGATCGGCAAGATCGCCCCAACGCCGAACATCGACCGCATCGCAAGGAACGGCGCGCTGTTCGAGAACAGCTACGTCACCAACTCGCTGTGCGGGCCGAGCCGAGCGACGATGCTGACCGGCCTGTTCAGCCACCTGCACGGGTTCACGAAGAACGGACAGACGTTCGACAATGCGTCGTGGAACTGGGTGCGCGCACTCGGCCAGTCGGGCTACCAGACCGCGTTGTTCGGCAAGTGGCACCTCAATTATTCCCCCCAGGGGTCCGGCATCGACACCTGGGCGGTGCTTGACGACCAGGGAAAGTACTACAACCCGGACATCATCACGCCCGAAGGCAAGAAGGTGGTCGAAGGCTACGCCACCGACATCACCACCGACCTGACGCTTCGCTGGCTCAACGAGCAGCGCAAGCCCGGCCAGCCGTTCGTCCTGATGATGCACCACAAGGCACCGCACCGGAACTTCATGCCGGCGATCCGCCACGTCCAGAAGTACATCGGCACCGAATTTCCCGTGCCGACCAACTATTTCGACCACTACGACGGGCGCCCCGCGGCCGCGGCGCAGGAAATGACGGTCGCCCATGACATGTACGAGGGCCACGACCTCAAGATGACGACGAAGGCGGGTTCGCGGGAGCTGCGCTTCAACCCGTGGACCGACGATTTCAACCGCATGACCGAGGCCCAGCGCGAAGCCTACTTCGGCGCGCTTCAGCCCGGCAACGACGCGATGAACCGCGCGAACCTGAACGAGCGCGAGATGGCGATCTGGAAATACCAGCGATACATGGACGAATATCTCGGCACCGTCGCCGCGGTCGACGAAAGCGTGGGCCGGGTGCTCGACTGGCTCGAGGCTTCGGGCGAGATGGACAACACGATCGTGGTCTACACCTCGGACCAGGGCTTCTACCTCGGCGAGCACGGGTGGTTCGACAAGCGCTTCATGTACGAGGAATCGCTGCGCACCCCGTTCCTGATGCAGTACCCGGGGCACATCCCTGCGGGCCTCCGGGTTGCCGCACCGATCCAGAACATCGATTATGCGGCCACCTTCCTCGACTACGCCGGGCTGCCCGCGCGCAAGGAGATCCAGGGCCGTTCGCTGCGCGACGTCGCCGATGGCACCCCGCCCGCCGATTGGCGCGACGCGATCTACTATCACTATTACGAGTACGTCCGGGGCCCGGGCAATCACGCGGTGAGCGCGCACTACGGAATCAAGTCCGATCGCTACAAGCTGATCCGCTTCTACGGCCACGTGAACGCGTGGGAATTCTACGATCTAGCCAGCGATCCCGACGAGATGCACAACCGGATCGACGATCCCGCCATGCAGCCGCAGATCGCCCGCATGAAACGCCGGCTCACCGCGCTGCGTCAGAAATACCGCGACGACGGCGGGCCGGCGGTCACGGATGCGCTAGCGTCGCCCGCGGCCATCGCGCGGGGTCAGCGCGATGCCGAATCCGCCGCCGGACTCCATCACCATTGAAAGCGAGTCGGCAGCGGTAACCGTCCGCTTTTCGCGAACCATCGAGAACCGGTTGCCCTCGATCCCCCCGTCCGGCCCGTCGCGCCAGATCTCCGCCGTATAGCGCCTGCCGGCCGGAAGGAACGACAGGTCGACCCGGACCGTGCGCTGCGCGGCATCGGTCACCCCGCCGAGCCACCAGTCCTGCCCGCCCCGCCGCTGGCGCGCGACGACCGCGAATTGGCCGATCTGCCCGCTGAGCACACGGGTCCGTTCCCAGTCGACCGGCACGCGCTCGATGAAGGCCAGCGCATCGGGTGCCTTCGCGTAATTTTCCGGCAGGTCCGCTGCCATCTGGAGCGGTGAATAGAGCACGACGTAATCGGCCAGTTGACGGGCAAGCGTGTTGGGGATCGGGCGCCCGCCCCGGCCCTCGAGGCTGACGATACCAGGCGTGTAGTCGAGCGGGCCGGACAGCATACGCGTGAACACCAGGGTGGGCTCGTGGCTGGGCGGGTTGGGCGGCTCGCCCCAGGCCATGTACTCGGTACCCCGCGCGCCTTCCCGGCTCATCAGGTTGGGCCACGTGCGCCGCAGCCCGGTGTCCTTGATCGGTTCGTGCGCGTTGATCGCGATCCGGCGCCTGGCGGCCTCCTTCGCGACGAGGACGTGATGGCGGGCCATGAACTGCCCGTCGTGCCATTCCCACTGCTCGGTCCCGTCCGGGTCCTCGCGCAGCACGCCGCCCGCATCGGCGACATATCCCGTCTTGACCGCATGGACGCCGTGCTTGCGGTAATAGTCGAACGCCTGGGCAAGGTTGCGTTCGTAAAGGCCTGCATTGCCGGCCGTCTCGTGGTGACCCATCAGTTCCACGCCCCGCGCCCTGGCGTAGGCACTGACCGCATCCATGTCGAAATCGGGATAGGCGGCGGCGAACTTGAAGTTGCGGCCGCTTTCGCTCCACCAGCCCTCGTTCCAGCCCTCGACCAGCACCGATCCGAACCCGTGCCGGGCGGCGAAGTCGATGTAGCGACGCGCGTGCTCGGTTGTCGCGCCGTGCTTCGGCCCCGCGTTCCAGCTCCACTTGTCGAGGTGCATTGCCCACCAGATGCCGACGTACTTGTGGGGGCGGATCCAGCTGGTGTCGGCGATCCGGCTGGGTTCGTTGAGGTTGAGGATGATGTCGGCGGCCGCGTAGAGCTGCGGCGCGTCCTCCGCCACCAGCACCACCCGCCACGGGGTTTCGAACGGCGCGGCCCGCCGGACCTTCCACGGCTGCGACGACGGCGCGAGCCGGGTGCGGAACCGCTGGTCCTCGATCCGCTGCAACCAGAAGCCGCTGTAGTCGTCCAGCGCCGCTTCGTGGATCGCGACGTGCAGCCCGTCAGCTCGGCGAAAGGTTATCGGCGTGTGCGCGGTCGTCACCGCTTCGGCCGGCGTCTGCTTGTAAAGGTATTCGTACCGGTTCCATTCTCCGCCCGGAATCCACCATGCCTGGGCCTTTCCGGCGAGATTGAATTCGGTGAGTTCCTCGTCGATCCGGACATCGGCGAGTTGCGGCTGATCCGGGAATGCGAAGCGGAACCCGACCCCGTCGTCGAAGACCCGCGCGACGAGCACGATGGTCCGCCTGGTCTTGCCCTGCTCGGTGATCGGAACCGACATTTCGCGGTGATCGTCGGTGACGAAGCGGCTCTCGCCCCACGGCTGTTCCCACGTGACCGTGCGGCGCGCGCGGACCGGTTCGCCGAGGACAAGCCCGTGTTCCCACTTTCCCGCACCGCGAAGGAGGAAGCCGATCTGCGAGGGCGCGATGACCGGGGCACCGTCCCGCTCGAGCGACCAGGTGGCGTTACCCCCGGCGACCGCCAGGGTGAAGCACAGGCGGCCGTTGGGCGAACATTGCCGGTGGGAGGGCGGGGTTTCGGCCGCGCGTCCGGGCGACGAAACGGGATCGACCGCGCCGACCGCGAAAAGGCACGCTGCCGCCATCCCCCACGGGCGCACGGCTAAGTGCCGCCCTTGCTTGCCGAACATCATTCTCTCCCCGAACCAAGCCGACAGAATAGCCGTCCGCCCCTGTCATGCAACCGGTTACAATGGCACATCCCGATCGTCGCGATGCGGAGGGTGCCCCAGGCTCATGCGATCCGCCGGGCGTGGCGGAATCGCGCGTACCGGTTCAGAAGATCGTTGATCAACTGGTCCCGCGAAAAGCCGGTCACATCGTGTGGTTGGTCGCCCTCCGAGGTGTTCGCCATCGCCCGATAATGGCGTGGCTCCGCGTCATGGGCCTTGGGCGTTTCCGCCCAGACGAAACTGGGCAGCAGGAACGGGCGACTGCGGATCGAGTAGCGGAAAGCGCCGCGTTCGCCATGCGGGACAGTCAGGTCCAGATGGTCGGCATCTTCGCACAGCTCGGGCACCAGGCCCTGCTCCTGCATTTCCGCGGCAACGGCCTTCAGCGCGGGCGCCGCGGTGTCGCCGAGGAAGCGGGTGATGTCCTCCTGGGGATGATGGTGCAATATCGACGTCAGGCGCTGCTGCCAGCCAAGCGCGGGAAGCGGCGCGGCGGGCCGTGCCAGGCTGAGGTCGGCGAGAGCGCCGGTGCGCTCCGTGTTGAGCGCACGGTAGAGCCCGTAGCTGATGAAGATCATCACCGCGGTGAACGGGAGCGCACTGGCGATGGCGGCGGTCTGAAGCGCCTGCAGGCCGCCGGCCACCAACAACACGGCGGCGACGCCTCCGGCGCAGGCGGCCCAGAATATGCGCTGCCAGACCGGGGGATCCTCTGACCCGCCGGAACTGATCATGTCGATCACCAGTGCCCCCGAATCCGCGGAGGTGACGAAGAAGGTAATCACCAACAACGTGGCAAGGCCCGAGGTAATCGCGGAAAGAGGCAACTGCGCGAGCGTTTCGAACAGTGCGACCGGCAGGTTGTCGGTCACCGTGCGCGCGATCGGGGCGAGCCCGTTCATGTCAAGCGAGATGGCCGTATTGCCGAAGACCGTCATCCAGAGAAAGGTGAACAGGACGGGGACCAGCAGCACCCCTGCGGCAAACTCCCGGATCGTCCGGCCGCGCGATATCCGCGCGATGAACATCCCGACGAATGGCGACCACGCGATCCACCAGCCCCAGTAGAACAGCGTCCAATCGCCCAGCCACGGATTTGGCTCGTACGCGTACATGCGGAAGGTCCGCTGGACGACCGCGCCGAGATAGGCGCCGATGTTCTGGACGAACGCCTGGAGGAGAAAGACGGTAGATCCTGCCAGAAGAACGAAGCCGAGAAGCAGCACCGCCAACACGATATTGAGCTCGGACAGGCGCTTCACGCCCCTGTCAAGGCCGAGCACGACCGACATCGTGGCAAGGCCGGTGATGAC
Source organism: Tsuneonella litorea (assembly GCF_025154015.1). GTDB lineage: Bacteria > Pseudomonadota > Alphaproteobacteria > Sphingomonadales > Sphingomonadaceae > Tsuneonella > Tsuneonella litorea. The sequence continues at coordinate 234,541 of NZ_JAOAMV010000005.1, read as the reverse complement.
CGCAATCAAGATCAGTTGCACCGTGATCGATACGGGGACACCGAGGAGATAGCTGAATCCCGCGTTCACCTGCAGGACGCCGAGACCGAGCGAAGTCGCCACTCCGAACATCGTGCCAAGTACCGCGAAGATGTCGATCGTATGCCCGATGGGGCCATAGATGCGGTCGCCGATCAGCGGATAGAGCGCCGAACGGATCGTCAGCGGCAGCCCCCGGCGAAAGGAAAAATAGGCAAGCGCCAGGCCCACCACTATGTAGATCGCCCAGGCGTGCAGGCCCCAATGAAAGAAGGTCAGCACCATCGCCTGTCTTGCGGACTCGACCGTGCCACCCTCGCCGATCGGCGGATTGGCGTAATGCTGGATCGGTTCGGCAACCCCGAAGAAGATCAACCCGATACCCATGCCCGCGCTGAACAGCATCGCGAACCACGAGAGATAGCTGTACTCGGGCTCGCTTTCGTCAGGGCCAAGCTTCACGTCGCCGTATCGGCTGATCATGAGGAATATGACGAAAATCAGGAAGCCGGCGACCGAAGCGATGTAAAACCAGCCAAAGTCCTCGACGATCAGGGCTTGCGCCGCTCCGAAGACGTCACCGGCCTGGCGGGGAAACAGCGCGCCCACGAGCGCGAAAGTCAGGATCAGTAAGGCGGAAGTGAAGAAGACCGGCGCGTTGACCTGCATCCGCGGGCTCGTGCCGGAAGATGCTGGATTGCGGACCGGACCGGTCAAGATTCTCCCCTTCTCGACTGCTTCGCGCCCATCACGCCAACGCAGGGGACCGGCGGAGGTTGCAAGCCCATCGGGTTTTTTTTGCGGATACCGCGATCGATTGCCCGGCATCGCTACCCGGCGGAGTGAGGGTCGAGCGCAGCGGCCACCGCGGTGGTGCGCGGTAACGCCTGATACGGCTGCTGGAGGTCCTCGGGGATCGGCGCGCGGCGGATTTGCCGCCAGATGCCGAACGCGAAGGCCGCTGCCGCGCAGAAGCCGACGAAGACGAACAGTCCTCCCGGACCCAGCAGCATCATCGCTCCTGCGCTCCCGATGGGACCGGCCGCGGCGCCGATCGAGTAGACCAGCACAAGCCCGCCGCTGGCGCCGACCCGCTGATCGGGTGTGAGGTGATCGTTGGTATGGGCGACGCAGAGCGGGTAGAGCGCAAAGGCAAGCCCGCCGAACGCCGCTCCCATGAGCATCAGGCCCGGGCCAGAAGTCGTGATCATCGCGAGACCACCGGATACCGCTGCGGCTCCGGCAAATGTGCCGACGATGACCCGGCGCCGGTCGATCCGGTCGGAAAGCCAGCCGATGGGCCATTGCAGCGCGACTCCCCCTGCGATCACAACGGACATGAAGAAGGCGGTGGAGGAGAGGGGCACGCCCAACCGCTGGGCGTAGACCGCGCCAAGGGCATAGAACGCGCCCAGGATCAGGCCGGTTACGCCCACCCCTACGATGCCGAGCGGCGATGCCGCATGAAGTTCGCGCGCCGTCATCGCCGAATGGCCCATGATCGCCGGACTTTCCAAGCGTGTCAGCGCAATCGGCAGGACCGAGAGCGAGATCAGCAGGGACGAAACGATGAACGGCACCGATGGATGCGCGTTGAGGTTCAGCAAGAACTGGCCCGCTGCCTGCCCCGCATATAACGCGATCATGTAGGCGGCCAGGATCGCGCCACGCGTGACTGATTCGGCCCTCGTGTTGAGCCAGCTTTCCAGGCAGACGAAAACGCCCGCAACGCAGAGCCCGTCTAGAAACCGGAGTGCTGCCCACAGCGCCGTGTGCTGATAGAGCGCATACGAGAGCGTGCTCGCGGAAAGCAGGGAGACGGCCGCAACGAAGGTGCGGATGTGCCCGACCCGCCGGATGATCGGGAGCGCCCGGAGGGATCCGATCGTCAACCCGGCGAAGTAGGCGGTGGCAATCAAGCCGATGGTCGACGCCCGGCTTCCGCCGCTTTCAAGCCGCAGGCTGACCAGGCTGGCAACGAACCCGCTGCCGCCCATGAACATGAAGATCGCGACGAGAATGCTGCGGGCGGAAAGAATGGGGCCGATCACGATCGATCAACCAGAGCGACCGGGTGTCCGTTCCTGTCCCGGGGGAACGATCTTGACCGCAAGGTTGCATTCTTATTCGATCGGCGACCTCGAAAGGGCGGCGCGCTGGATCAAGGGCAATGCGCTGCAGTCCTCGTCACGCGAAGGAATTACGGCATGACCTGCAAATTCATCCTGCGCATCGCATGCGACGACCGGCCCGGCATCGTCGCGCGCGTTTCGAGCTATCTGGCCGCGTCAGGGGGCAATATCCTCGATGCCCAGCAGTTCGAGGACCGCCTGTCCGAACGCTTCTTTATGCGCATCGTGTTCGACCCCGCGGATCGCTCGCTCGACCTGCTGCGCGATGGATTTGCTCCGATCGCGCGCGAGTACGGGATGGAATGGGACCTGCGGGACTGCGCCGTGCCGGCCAAGGTCCTGATCATGGTATCCAAGTTCGATCACTGCCTGATCGACCTTCTCTATCGCAAGCGGATCGGCGAGATCGACATGGACGTGGTCGCGATCGTCTCCAACCACCCGGCCGAGCAGAATCATCCGCGGATATCGCCGGGCATCCCGTTCCATCACCTGCCGATCACGCGCGATACGAAGCCGGAACAGGAAGCCCGGGTTCGCGCGCTGATCGAGGAGACCGGCGCCGAGCTGGTCGTGCTGGCGCGCTACATGCAGATCTTGTCGGACGAGATGGCGCGGTTTCTTTCGGGCCGGTGCATCAACATTCACCACAGTTTCCTGCCCGGCTTCAAGGGTGCCAAGCCCTATCACCAGGCGCACGAGCGCGGGGTGAAGATGATCGGTGCGACCGGGCATTACGTGACCGCCGATCTCGACGAAGGGCCGATCATCGCGCAGGACGTCGAAGCGATCAGCCACCGAGACGAGCCGGACGATCTCGTCGCCAAGGGGCGGGACGTCGAGCGGCGTGTGCTGGCAAGGGCAGTCAGGATGCATATTGAAGGCCGCGTCTTCATCAACGGTCACCGCACCGTCGTCTTCGCCAACTGACGGACCGCGCCTGTCGATCCGAAGCCACGCGTCTCTGGTCCTCGAGACCGATCAGTCCGCGGAGCTGCTCGGACACCGCGAGCCAAGGCGCGCGAGCGGAAAGCCGGCTTCGGCCCCTGGGCGAAAACCGATCGATAGTGACGGGAGAGTTCTACAGCGCTCAACCGAAAGCAGCTGGCGGAGAGGGTGTCCGCCTCGAATCTCTGGTTTTCCGTGATATTTTGACCACTCGTTCAGTAAGTCATACATTTGGTCATAATTGACTCCAACGGCGTGTTCTGTGCCGATAGGAGGCCGCCCACTTCTGGGAGTGTGACGCGGCGATTCAGTGGACGACCCGTTCCCAAATGATATCCTCGCAGTCTGTCGATCAAGTCTGTGGCGAGTCATCGCTGATGCCGATTTGAATCTTTGCGCACTGCGTTCCTTAAGGTGAACCGGCTCCCGATCCTGCAACAGAACATCCATCTCTTATTGTCGTTCTTTCTTGAACGAATTTTTCGCTGCGATTGAAAGCTTCGTTTGCAGCGCTGCTCTCTGCGCGTGCCGCAACACCATAATCCCTTTAGCATTGCGTGACAGGTATCAGCTCTTATCGGCGCCGATCCATCGATTGACCCTCGATTCAAGTCCGACATTCCTAGCACATCGCGTTCCAACGGTTCCGTGCCTTCATGAAGGTTTCCACGTTACCGTTGACAACTTTGTGAGAGACCGACATGGACGTTCCTCGTTACCATTCGCCGCTGCAAGAGATGCCATGTCCGCCGACCCGCGTTTCGCTCCGATCGACCGGGACACGCCGGTCGGCTTCGAACTGGCCCCCATCTTCAAGAAGGCCGCGATTCAGCTCATGGGCTCGCGCCTGTGGGGCCGCTTCAATCCGAACCACTGGGACCCGGTTTATGCGGCCGAAACCGGGCTGGACGCGCCGATCCAGACAGGGGAAATGTCTTCCGCCTACCTTGCCGAGATGTGTGTCAACCACCTCGGTGCAGCGATGTTTCGCAATGCGCGAATGGTCTGCAAGTACGTTGCCTCGACGAGGGCGGAAGAGGTGATCGTGTGTCGTGGGGTGGTGAGCGAGAAGACACCCAAGGGCGGTGGCTATCGCTTCAAGATCGACATCTGGTGCGAAAACGAGGCGGGCGAGAAGAAGACCGTCGGCTGGGCGGAAGCCGATGTCGGCGTGTGAAGTGAACGGAGGATCGCCGCGATGAATGCCACCGACGCCCTAAAGCCGATGAGCCCGATCCAGGTTGCCCAGACACGCGCCTTCATCGATGGCCTTGAGCAGGGTTCGCAGACGTACTGGGACATGGTCGAGATCGGCGACGAACTCTCGCGCGAGATCGAGCTGACGCCCGAACTCGTCATTCTCTATGCCGACGGGGTCGAGGACTACAATCCGTGGTACGAAGGGTGGCGAATGAACACCTGGCGCATCCCGGGCGAATCGCCGTTCGGCGGTGCAATCGTTCCGCCGTTGCTGGTATCGCACTTTGTTCTCTCGGTGCAGTTCGATCATACGAAACCGTTTGCGATCGGATCGATTCATACCTTCCACGATTCCGAGATCCTCGAACCGATTCCGGTAGGGTCGACTGTGCGGATCACCACCGTGGCAACCGACAAGTACGAGAAGCGCGGGCGGCGCTATGTCCGTCATGAGGTGACGGTCACGGACACCGCCAGCGGCACGCTCTATTTCCGCGAGACTCGGGACATACTTTCGCTGTGAGTATGCCGGCAGCGGTGTCGGTCGTGGCGGGCCTCTTCGAAGAAGGGCCCGGGGGCCTGCGCCTCCTGGCGACGCGCTGCACATCGTGCGACACGCTCTATTTCCCGCGCCGGCCGACGTGCCGCAATCCGGCGTGCGAAACAAAGGCTGTCGAGGACGCGCAATTGCCTAGAGACGGCACGATCCACAGTTTCACCATCCAGCGTTACCAGCCACCGGCGATGTTCCGGATCGACGACTGGAAACCCTACGCCATCGGGGTCGTCGACCTCGGAGCGGGCGTGCAGGTCATGGGCATACTGGAGGGGGTCGCGTTCGACGAATTGGCGATCGGCATGCCTGTACGGGTCACCGGCCGCACGCTCTATCGCGACCCAGAGGGGCTGGACGTTCGCACCTTCGCCTTCGTGCCTGGTGGAAGCGAAGCAGCGTGAGCCGTCCAGTCTTCCTGCTCGGTGCGGGGGCCCACCCGTGGGGCAAGTGGCCCGATGCGCCGCAGGTCCAGCTTGCCCTGCACGCGCTGCGCGCGGCACTCGGTGACGCCGGACTCGGCTGGCGTGACGTCCAGGGACTGGTAGCCGCGAGTTCCCGTTTCGAGGGCGGCATGGGCTGGGGCCTGCATGCCAACGAGATAGTCCAATTGGTCGCCGAACAAGGGATCGCCTGCGTCAACGTCGGCGGGGCCTGCGCGGCTGGTGCGATCGCATTCTCGACCGCCCACGCGATGATCGCCAGCGGTCAGTACGACGTGGTTGCCGCGGTCGGAGCCGAACGGATGCCGAAGGGTTTCATCCCGCGCCCTCCCGGCAGTCAGGACGACATCGGCGACGAAGACTACCTGCGCTGGGTCACCATGGGAGCGACGAACCCGGCCTACTGGGCAATCGAGGCCCGCCGGCGCATGCACGATCATGGCACGCGCCCCGAGACCTTCGCGCGCGCCGCGGTCCTGATGCGATCGAATGCTGCCGGGAACCCCTACGCGCGCTTCCGGCAGCCGTCCACGGTGGCGGAGGTGCTCGCATCACCCCTCGTGGCAGACCCCCTCCACCTGCTGGAAATCTGCCCGGTGAGCGACGGCGCGGCGGCGGTCATCCTAGTGTCGCATGAAATCGCGCGCCGCTGCGGCGGGCGGCCGGTCGAGGTGGCCGGGTGCGCGATCGCAAGTGGCGCGTTCGGCGATCCGGCGCGCCGCATCCCGACTATTTCCGCCACGGTGCGGCCGGGGGTCACTCACACGAGCGAAGTCGCGGGCGCCGTCGAACGAGCGATGTCCATCGCGGGGATCGGTCCCGCGGATGTCGATGTGCTCGAAATGGCGGACAACACCGCATGGCACCTTCTGGCGTGGCCCGAACTGTTCGGCATGCATGCGCCGGGCGAGAGTGACCACCTGCTGGAAACGGGAAAACTGGCGATTGGTGCAGGCCGTCTCGCGATCAATCCGAGCGGCGGTTTCCTGTCGTTCGGCGAGGCGACCACTGCGCAGGCCCTGATGCAGGTCTGCGAAATCGCCTGGCAGATTCGCGGCGAGGCAACTGGCCGTCAGGTCCCCGATGCACGCGTCGGAATGACCGCCGTACTGGGCCTGGGCGCGAACGGCGGCAGCGTGATCCTCAAGCGCTGACGAGGGACGAACGCAGTCCTTCGGCGACGAACGCGACCGCCTCTCGGGCCTGGGCCGTGAGCGGCGGTATGCCGGCAAAGCCATGGATTACCCCGGGATACCGGCGGACCTCGCATGGCACACCAGCGCCCTTGACCGCCTCGGCGAATGCCTCGCCTTCATCCCGCAAGGGATCGAATTCGGCGGTGACCAGTCGCATCGGCGGCATCTTGGCCAGGTCGGCGCGCCGCAGGTCGAAGAGCGGGTCTCCGAGGCGGTCGATGCCGCCGGCATAGGATTCCCATGCCCACTCGATGAAGGAGCCTGTAAGCATGTATCCCTTGCCCAGCTCGCGCGACGATACGGTCGAGCGCGTCGGGTCGAGCAGCGGGTACAACAACGCCGCATGGGATGCGTGATGCCCGAGGTCGGCGGCCTGCAAGGCTACAGCGAGAGCAAGCTGACCGCCCGCACTGTCTCCGGCGACACCCCAGCGTTGGTGGTGGAGGCCCAGCATTCGAGCATTGTCGATCAGCCAGCTGAGCGCTGCCGCCCCGTCCTCGAGCGCCGCCGGAAAGGGTGCTTCGGGCGCCAGCCGGTAGTCGACTGCGGCAATCGGCAATCCGGTGGCTTCCGCAAGACGCCGACACAGGCCGTCGTGACTGGCAAGGTCGCCGATCATGAACCCGCCACCGTGAAAGAATAACACGAAGGGCCGGTCGGCACCGCGCGAAGGCTCGTATAGCCGGAGCTGCAGATCGCCCGCGTCCGTCGTGACCGCGTGATCGGACACGCGCAAAAGCTCCGGTCCGGCGGCCTTCGCCATGAACGCATTGGCCGCTTCCCGGACGACGTCGATGCCGACGCTCGGCGGCAATCGGCGCATCGCCATGCGGGGGTCGGCTACCAGCGCGGCATAAGCCGGATCGAGGGTGCCACTAGCCAAGCGAGGCGTGCTCGGCCCGGTGCATCACGAACCCTTCGTAGCCTTCGGCTGCCGTGCGTTCCAAGATCCGGCGATAGTGCCGGACGCCGCCGGAATACGGCATGAAGACCTGTGGCTTGCCGGGCATTTCAGCGCCCGTGTAGTACGACGGCGTCTTCAGGTAGAGCGTTTCCTTCGCCCGTTCGTTGACGTGCTGGACCCACTCGCGCTCCGCCTTTTCGGTCGCCTCGATCTCGACGATGCCATCGGCTTTCGCGTGATCGAACAGCTGAGCCAGCCAGTCGATCTGCTCCTCGCTCGACAACAGCACGTTGCTGAGCAACGACGGGCTACCCGGCCCGACTATGATGAACATGCTGGGAAACCCGTGCACGCCGATCCCGAGGTAGGTCACCGGACCGGCCTTCCACTTCTCTTCCAGCGTCAGCCCGCCGCGACCGACGATCTTTGGCGCGAGCAGCGAGCCGGTAAATGCATCGAATCCGGTCGCGTAGATGATGATATCGAATGCGTGGTCCTCCACCGACGTGCGAATTCCGTCGTCGGTGATCTCGACGATCGGCGTCTCGGCGATGTCGACCAGGGTGACGTTCGGCCGATTAAACGCCTCGAAATAGCCGCTGTCGACCGATGGTCGTCGGGTCCCGAAGGGGAAGCCCCGCGGGGTTAGCTTTTCGCGAATGACCGGATCCCGCACCTTTTCCGCGATCTTGCCGCGGATAAACTCGGAGGCGATCTCGTTCGATCGCTCGTCGAGCAGGATGTCCTTGTAGGCGAGCGCGAAACCGAACCCCAGCCGGTTCCACGCGGCCTCCAGGGTTTCCCGCCGTTCCTCCTCCGGCACCTCGAGCGCGGATCTCGCGCTCGGAACAAAGCCGAGCCCGCTGGGTGAATTGCGGGCCTGCTCGCGGCGCTTGCGGTATCCTGCCTTCACCGCCGCGTCCTCGGCGTCGCTCACGGGGGCGTTCGCCGCCGGGATCGAGAAGTTGGCCGTGCGCTGGAACACCGTGAGATGCTTCGCCTGATCGGCGATGACGGGGGTCATCTGGACGCCCGAGGAACCGGTTCCGATGATCGCGACCCGCTTGCCGGTGAAGTCCACGGTCTCGCGCGGCCAGTTCGCGCTGTAGATGACCTGCCCGGAAAAAGTCCCCTGCCCAGGGTAGGTCGTCCGCTTGGGGGTCGACAGCTGGCCGACCGCCAGGACGAGCCGCGCCGCGCGCCATGAGCGCCCGTCGGCGGCCTCCACCAACCAGCTTGCACTGGCCTCGTGGTACCGGGCACATTCCATCCGCGTGTTGAGCTTGATGTCGCGGCGCAAGTCGAACCGGTCGGCGACGTGGTGGATATACCGGAGGATTTCCGGCTGGGTCGCATATCGCTCGCTCCAGCGCCATTCCTGTTCGAGTTCGGGAGAGAAGCGGTAGGAATAATCGTAGCTTTCGACGTCGCAGCGCGCTCCCGGATACCGGTTGAAGTTCCACACTCCCCCGATGTCCGAATCAGCCTCGAGCACCAGCGTCTCCAGGCCCATCCCGCGGAACGTGTGCAGCGCACGAAGTCCGGCAAATCCGGCGCCGATCACGATGACATCGAGTTGCTGTCGCATTGGACCTCCTTTTTAGCGCCTTCCCATCAACAGCAAATTCTGTCAACAGTATCGTGGAAAAGCGTACGCGGGCTAGTGTGTCGATCGATCCACCAGGAACGGCAATCCCTAGTAAACATCGGGGCAAAGCCGGCTTCTGCACCCCAGGACTTTTCAACGAGGTCATTGATGAAACTGGATCCGGCTCTAGATTGGGCGACCCGGCACCGGGGCGGAGACCTGCAGGGGGAGCGAATGGGAATCGAGTTGGATGTGCGGCAACAGCGGCTGCGGAACCGCTTTTCGCCCTGGACGCCGCTGACCCTTCATGGCGCGCTCGACCGCGCGGCGTCGGAATTTCCCTCGCGACCCGCCTTGATCGCCGATGCGCGCACTTGGACTTACGCCGAACTGGCCTTTTGGTCCCGCCGACTTGCCGCGGGCCTGCAGAGACTGGGAGTGACGGCGGGCGACAAGGTCGCGGTCGCGATGGCGAATTATCCCGAGTTCGTCGCTCTGAAATACGCGATAGCCCGCGCCGGCGCGGTCGCGGTGCCGATGAACATCCTCAATCGCCAGGAGGAGATGCGCTACGTCCTCGAGCAGTCCGACGCGAAGCTGCTGGTGACGATGGACGCGTTTCGCGGATCCGACTACCTCCGGATGCTTGACGCGATCGCGCCGGGCTGGGAAACCGTGGGGGGCGGCGAGACGCTTCCGAAACTCGACCGCGTGGTTGTCTTCAGTGCCGAGGGCGAAGCCGCGCCTCGCCCCCATGCCACCCCCTTCGCCGCGCTGGACCGGGACGAATCCGAATTCCGCGACGTCGCGGTACAGCCCGACTGGGACTGCGACATCCTTTACACCTCGGGCACGACCGGCAGTCCAAAGGGCGTGCAACTGGCCCACGACATGTTGACCCGCACCGCGTTCGGAAGCGCCTACGCTCGCGCCTTCGAGGCCGGTCGGCGGATCGTCTTCTCTCTCCCGCTCTACCACGTCTTTGGCTACGTCGAGGGGATGCTCTCGGTGCCGTTCGTTGGCGGCGCGATCATCCCCCAACTGCGGTTCGATGCCCACACGACGCTCTCCGCGATCGAGCGCCTGGCCGCCACTGACGCGCTGCTGATCCCGGCCATGTCGCTCGCCATCGTCGATGCCGCGCGCGAGCGTGACTACGACCTGTCCAGCTGGCGGAGCGCGCTTGCGTCGGGGGGACGCGCACCCGAACGTTTATGGGCCGACCTGTTCTCGGTTCTCGGGCTGGAGGAAGTCACGACCGGATACGGGATGACCGAGACGACCGCATCGACGACCGTAACCCGGCCCAACGATCCGATCGAGCGGCTGCTCACCACCAATGGCCGGCTGCGCGATGTCGGGCCGGCCGGAGATCCGGACATGGGGGACAGGCTCGTCGATTACCGGGTCATCGACCCCGCCGATGGAGCGTTACTCCCGCCGGGAGAAACGGGAGAACTCGTTGCAAGGGGACCGGGCGTGACTCGCGGCTACTACAACAAGCCTGCTGAAACGGCCGCCGCGTTCACCCACGACGGCTGGCTCAGGACCGGGGATCTCGGCCGGATCGATGCGGACGGATATCTCGTCCTGCTCGGGCGGACCAAGGAATCGTATCGCTGCGGAGGCGAGCAAGTGCTGCCGAGCGAGGTCGAGGACCTGCTGACCAGTCGCGCCGACGTGGCCCAGGCGCACGTCGTCCCGGTGGCCGACGAGCGCATGGGCGAAATCGGCGTCGCCTTCGTCGTTGCGAGCGCCGGCGCAACGCTCGATCCACGAGAGCTCAGGGATTTTGTCGCCGCGCGACTTGCCCGGTTCAAAGTGCCCTCACGTGTGATTCCGATCTTGCAGGACGACATCCCGACCACGGCTTCAGGTCGCGCGCGCAAGTTCCTGCTGGTCGATCTGGCGACGCAGATGGTCGGTCAAGGATGACCGGGGCTCCTCCCGACCCCCGCATAGCGGTCGTCACTGGCGCCGCGCGCGGCATCGGCGCGGCGATAGCCTGCCGGCTGGCCGCCGACGGCCATGATATCGCCGCGATCGATCTCGACGCGACCGCGTGCGCGGATACCGTGGCGACAGTGACGGCAGCGGGCCGCCGCGCATGTGCGATCGGCGCCGACGTCGCCGACGAAGGCGCCGTGGCCCGGGCGGCCGAAATAGTGAGAGAACAATTGGGCGAGGCCAGCGTGCTGGTGAACAATGCCGGCATTCTTCGCGACAAGACGATGCTCAAGATGGAACTCTCCGACTGGACCCGCGTGATCGAGGTCAACCTGCAGTCGGTGTTCCTGACGTGCCGGGCATTCGCTCCTGCCATGCGGGCCGCGGGCTGGGGCCGCATCATAAATCTGTCGAGCGTCGCCGCGCTCGGCGCCTTTGGAGAGGCGAACTACGCGGCCGCCAAGGCCGGGGTTCAGGGCCTTACCCGGACCCTGGCCCTGGAACTCGGCAGTTTCGGCATCACCGTGAATGCCGTTGCCCCCGGATTCGTCGTTACGGAAATGACGCGAGAGGTGGCCCGCCGGGTCGGCATGTCGTTCGAAGACATGGTCGCCGATCAGCTTCGCTCGATCCCCGTCGGCCGCGCGGGGGAGCCAGACGACATCGCCAACGCGGTCGCGTTTTTTGCCGACGAACGCGCCTCTTTCGTCACCGGACAAATTCTCTATGTCGCAGGCGCCCCTCGCGGCTAGGGCCCGGACAATCGATCGAAAAGGAACCGCGATGACCAAGAAGGCAAGCGTTATCGGACAGCGGCGGAAGGCTGCGAGCGAGGATTCGAGCGCTTCCTATCAGGCCCGGCGAAAGGAGATCTGCGAAGCTGCGATCCAGGTCTTCCATCGCCAGGGTTTCTCTGGCGCAAGCCTCAGCGCCGTCGCAGCCGAACTCGGGATCGACCGGGCTTCGCTCTATTACTATTTCTCGTCGAAGGACGAGCTGTTCGATGCCATCACGACATCGGTGCTTGAGGAAAACGCCGCGCTGGCGCGCCGTATCGCAGACAGCCCGATCAGCCCCCGCCGAAAGCTGCGCGAGCTCGTGGCGGCGATGATGGTATCGTACGGCGAGAACTATCCGCTGCTCTACATCTACATTCGCGAAGACCTGCGCCAGGTGGCCGACAGCCGCTCGGACTGGTCGAAGCACATGCGTGGCCTCAATCGCCAGATCGAGAACGCCTTCATCGAGATCATCGAACAGGGATACGAGGATCGCAGCCTTCGCCGCATTGGGTCGGCGCGGATGGTCGCATACGGGATCCTCGGAATGCTGAACTGGTCGCATCGCTGGTATCGTCCCGGCAAGGGCGAATCCGCCGAGGAAGCGGGCCGGACCTTTGCCGAACTCGCGCTGGCGGGCCTGGAATCGCCGTATTGAATTTTTTTCCACGATACCGTTGACAGATATTCTGGAGGCGCGGTAACCTTCGTGTCTGCGAAGAGAGCAGTTTTCTGCAGGGCACGGACCGAGCTAATCGAACGGGCCTTACGAAAACGTCTGGACTTTCTGCCTGCGCCACTTGGCCGGCCTCGGAATGAGCGCGGTCGCATCGGGAGAGAATTATGATCGGCGGCAAATTCGTGATCGACGCGGTGGCGCACGCCTACAACCATCTTCCCTCGAACTGGGAAGACCCGGTTCTGGGCCACGCGATGGTGGAACTGGCCTACCACCTTGCAGCCGACCCGCCAGACCCGCGTTACGCGATGAGCCGGGAAGATTACCTGATCGACTGGCAGATGGACGATGTCGCCAATTTCATGTTCCATGAAAGCGACATCGACGTGGCGATCATCCATCCGCTCGCGATCGCGGCATTCAAGGATGGCTACTCGTCAGTCGCCAAGGCTATCGAGGGAACCTCGAAGTGGCCGAACCGGTTCATCGGCGCCTATGCGTGCGTCGATCCGCTGCGCGGCGCCGATGCATTGCGCGACATGGAGGAACAGGCCGCCGCCTACAAGCCGCTCGGACTCAAGCTCTATCCCACCAGCTGGGATGGCAAGGGACCGGTGAGCTGGCGGATGGACGATCCCAAGCTGATCTATCCGCTTTACGAAAAGGCCCAGAAGCTCGGCATCAACACGGTGGCGGTGCACAAGGCGGTCCCCATCGGTCCGTTTGCGGTGGGCGATGCGTACAATCCGAACGACATCGAGAACGCGGCGAACGACTTTCCAGACATCAATTTCGAGATCGTCCACGGCGGCCTCGCGTTCATGGAGGAAACCGCCTGGCTGCTAGCGCGGTTCGGAAACATAGCGATCAACATGGAAATCCAGAACATCCTAGTCGAGCGACGCCCACGCGCATTCGCCGAGGTGCTCCTGGGATTGTGCCGCGTCGGCGGCGCAGACATGCTGGAGCGGATGTACTGGGGCACGGGCGGCACGCTCGTGCACAACCAGCCCGCGCTCGAGGCGTTCGAAGCGTTCGAGTTTCCCGAAGACCTGCTCGACTCGGCCGGCCTGTTCAAGCCGATCCGGCAGATCACCGAACAGGACAAGGCGAACATCCTCGCCGGTACGTTCGCGCGGCTACACGACCTTGACATTCCCGCGCTCAAGCGCGGGATCGAAGGCGACGAGTTCGCACGGGCGCCCGGAGAGCCGGTCAAGCCGCCGTTCTCTACGCTAGGCCAATCGAACACGGAGCATACGCTCTATGCCTGATCTGGCCCAGGCCATTCGCACCACGCTCGACGAGATCAAGGACCCGTGCAGCCTGGCGGCGGGGACGCCGCTCGGCCTTTCCGAAATGGGGCTCGTCAAGGACGTAGCCGTCGGACCGGCGGGCGAGGTGCGGATCGACCTGCGCCTGACCTCACCGTTCTGTCACATGATCGGGTTCTTCAAGGCGGAAGCGATGCGGCTCGTGGGTGGCTTGCCGGGAGTGACATCGGTCGAGCTGCACGCGGACAACGGGCTCGACTGGTCACCGAACGACATCGCTCCCGAAGCCAGGGCCTTGCGCGCCGCTCGGGTGCGGGAGATGGAATCGCTCCACCCCGACTGAGGCGCCGGCCGGATTGCCAGAGGTCAGCTCAGGTGCGGACCGTGGCTTTCAGGTCGACATCCATCGGCTGCGGCCGGGTGGCAACGAATGAAGGTCGTTGATCGAGCCGCTCGACCGCTTCGGTCAACGCGGGCGCCGCGCCGCGCCAGCGAAATTCGGGTAGGTCCGGGCCGAGACCCGCCGGCGCGATGAAATCGAACAGGAGCAGCGTCGTGGCCGCCGCGATGTCGCCCGTGTCGAGCGGATCTCCCGCGACACGCCCGCCCTCGCTGTAGGCTTTCTCGAGCGCCTGCACCCCGCCGAAGACCTTGCGGCTCTGGCGTTCGATCCAGTGCTGGCTGGGTTCGGGCCGATTGTATTCGAACACGAGCGCCTGGGCGAAATCCATCAGGCGTTCGCCGAGCATTTGCCGGTGCCTTGCCTCGAGCCGCCGATCGGGGTCCGCGGGAAGCAGTGGCGGCGAGGGAATCTTCGTTTCAAGCCATTCGAGAATGAAGCCTGACTCGTAGAGCGTCTCGCCCTCCGGCGTGACGAGGATCGGCAGCTGCTGGAACGGGCTGTATTCCGGGGTGCAGGTTTCCGGCCCCCAGGGAACATCGTAGGTGACTTCGAAGTCCACGCCCTTCTCGATCAGCGCGATCGCCACCCTGCGCCCGAACGGGCTCGGCCGGGCATTGATCAGCCGGTATCCACCCTGCCCGGTCATACGATCGTGTACCCGCCGTCGACCGGTGTCAGGGTGCCGGTAATGAACGAGGATTCATCGCTTGCGAGAAACAGCGCGAGGCTGGCGATCTCGTCAGGCCGTCCGATCCGCCCCATCAAGGTGGCCGCGACCGCACCGTCGATGTAATCCTTTGGCATCGACTGGGTCATGCCCGTGTCGATCGCGCCGGGCAGGATTGCGTTCACGCGAATGCCGCGGGCCGCATATTCCGCCGCCGTGAGCTTGGTCAGCATCGAGACGCCGCCCTTTGAGGCGCAGTACCCGGACATGCCGGGGAACGACACCAGCGATGCCATCGATGATGTATTGATGATCGAGCCGCCCCCGCGCTCCAGCATCGCGGGGATCGCGTATTTCATCCCCAGGAAGACCCCCTTCAGGTTGACCGCGATGACCTTGTCGAAATCGTCTTCGTCGTATTCGGCCGTGTCGACGATCGGACCCTGGATGCCGGCATTGTTGTAGAGGATGTCCAGACCACCGAAGCGCTCGATAGCGAGTGCCACCATCTGCTCGACCGATTCCGCCTGCGACACGTCACCACGCATCGGGACGCATGAAGCGCCGCAGTGCCGAGCGACGTCCTCTTCGTTGCCCGACCAGTCGACGGCCACGACCTTGGCCCCCTCGGCGCAGAATCGCTCCACGGTCGCCGCACCCATGCCCGATCCGGCACCGGTAACCACCGCCACCTTGCCCGCCAGTCGCCCCATTGCCGATCCTCTCCGTCTTATGTCCGGACTGCCCAAATGCGCGCCACGCCGTTGCGAAAGCTGACCGCAGCGCTCTTCAACAAGAATGTTGAACTTCACGCCCCTCGCGAGTCAACACTAATGTTGACATTTTGCCGAATGCGCGGCCATTTTGGATCAAGCGCGCGAGACCGCCGCTGTTTTGGGAGAACTGTCATGGGCCGCCTCGAGGGGAAGACCGCCATCATTACCGGAGCAGCGCGAGGGATGGGAGCGGCGCACGCGCGCGGATTCGTCCGCGAAGGCGCTCGAGTCGTTCTGACCGATCAACGCGCCGACCTGGTTGGCGCCCTTGCAGAGGAACTCGGGAGCGCTGCCCTTGCGATGGAACACGATGTCGCCAGCTGGTCCGGCTGGCAGGACGTCACCCGCGAAGCAATCTCCTGCTTCTCCAAGATCGACATCCTGGTCAACAACGCCGGGATTCTCGGCCCCACCGCGCCCCTCGCCGAACTCGAAGAAGCCGAATATGCTCGGGTCTGCGCGGTCAACCAGCACGGGATATTCCTTGGAATGAAAGCCGTGCTTCCCAGCATGGTGGCCGAACAGCGCGGCTCGATCGTGAACGTGTCCTCGATTTCCGGAATCGTCGCGAACTACGGCTTTCCGAACGCGGCCTACGTCGCAAGCAAGTTCGCGGTGCGTGGCCTGACAAAGGCGGCAGCGGTTGAATACGGGCGGTACAACATCCGGGTGAACTCGGTGCATCCCGGCTTCATATACACCCCCATGATGGTCGAGGCCGCGGGCGAAGAGGGCGGCGACGCGACGAGCATGATACCCCTCGGGCGCATCGGCACCGACGAAGAGGTCACCAATCTGGCGATTTTCCTGGCGTCCGACGAATCATCCTACATCACCGGTGCCGAGCACGTGATCGACGCGGGCATGACCATTCAGTAGGGGGATTCGAGGCCGGACAGGACCATTTCGGCGTAAGTTGCGCCTATCTCCTCCGCGGAGGCGTCACTGCGGTCGGGCTTGAACCAGCGACTGGTCCAGCCTACCACTCCGAAGATCCCGTAAGCGATCACGTGCGCCTTACCGATCGGGCGAAAGCTCCCGTCGGCAAACCCTTCCTCGATGATCGCGACCAGCGATTCGGTCGTCTGCCGGTTCATGTCGCGCATCTTGACCGACCACTCGGAACGGGGGCCGCTCACGTGGCTGAGGTTCTCCCGAATGTATATGTAGAACAAGGGGTAATGCTCGCCGTAGGACGTCATCAACATGATGATGAAATCGCGCAGCTTCCGGCGGGGGCTGACGTTGCTGTGCCGGATCTTCTCGGCAAGCATGAAGTTTCGCTCGACCACGGTCCGCAGGACCTCGTCGAGCAGTTCTTCCTTTGAGGTTATGTAATAGTAGAGCGAGGACCGATCGACCCCCATCTCGTCGGCGAGCGCGGCCATTGTGGCGCGCTGAAAGCCCACGCGGTCGAATACCCTGACGGCTGCTTCGGCAATTTCGCGCCTCTTGGCCTCGAAGGAGGCGCTTCGATCGGCAGCGGGAACCGAGCGCCGCTTGGGCGGCTGGGAATCGTTCATAACCTGATTTGCCACGCCTTACCCTTCGAAACCAGAGGCAATGGGTTTCCCCACGTTCGTCGAAGGGCCGTGGATTGCCACCCGCCCGCATCCCTAGTCAATAGATGTGTTGACGGTTTCAACACTAGTGTGTAATTCCTGAGTCGAGCCTGCGGCAAGCGAAGCGGCCTCGCCTCGACGCCCGCCCCAGGAAAGCCGATGCGATCAGAGAGTCGCAGGGCATTATCGGTGGCGCCAGCCGCCCAGAACGGGAGAAATTGCCATGGCATTTCGTGGACGCGATCTGATCTTATCGACTTCGATGGCCCTGGCGCTTCAGGCGGCGCCGGCATTCGCGCAGGAGGCGGTCCCGGCCGCGCCCACCGCGGCCCAGGATGCCAACGTCGGTGACCAGATCATCGTCACCGCCCAGCGGCGCGAAGAGACGCTCGAGCGCACGCCGGTCGCCGTCTCCGCCCTCAGCGGCGACGCACTGTCCGAACGCGCGATCGTCACCGAAAGCGATCTCCAGTCGACAGTGCCGGGCCTTACGGTCCGCGTCGGGCAGACGAGCAACCAGCTCAACTACTCCCTGAGAGGCCAGACCGTCGACGCATTCAGCAGTTCGCGACCAAGCGTCCTGCCCTATGTAAACGAAGTGCAGGTCGGCGGAGCAGGATCCACCGCCTTCTTCGACCTCGGCTCGATCCAGGTACTCAAGGGCCCCCAGGGCACGCTGTTCGGCCGTAACTCGACCGGCGGCGCGGTCCTGTTCACCACCGCCAAGCCCACCAACCAGTTCGAAGGATACGTTCTCGGCCGGGCCGGCAACTACGATCATTTCCAGGCTGAGGGTGCCCTCAACGTGCCGCTGGTCGACGACAGCGTGTTGCTGCGCGTGGCCGGCTTCTTCCAGCGCCGGGATGGCTTCCAGTTCAACCTTTTCAACGGTGAGCGCCTGGGGAACATCCGCCGCGAAAACGTCCGGGCTTCCCTTACGCTCAAGCCGGCGGCCTCGATCGTCAACGACCTGGTCATCGACTATGCGCACACGGGCGGCAACAGCCTGTCGTCGGTCGCCTATTCGGGCCGACCCGCCAGCGCTTCCCCGGCCTTCGTTCCGACCGGCCTGTTCTATTCGCCCGCCGTCGACAGCGTATTCGGCCCGGGAACCTGGGACGCGTTCCTGGCTGTGCACCCGGGGGTAAATCCCCTCGGATTCGACGCCGAGATCGCAGCCCAGCAGAAGCGCGGGCCCTTCCTCGTGAACCTCGACGCGCCGAACTTTCATCGGTCCAAAGTATTCGTCGCTTCGAACATCACCAAGTTCGAGATCGGGCCTGACACGACGATCAAGAACGTGATTGGTTACGTCCGCAGACGGCAGCAGGATGCCGGCGAGTTCGACGGCACCGTATTCCCGGCCGACGACAATGGCACCTTCGGTCGCGGCGGCGTGCTGCGCCAGTTTTCCGAGGAACTGCAGCTTCTCGGCAAGCTCTTCGGGGGTCGGCTCGATTATGTCGCCGGCATCTACTATTCGAAGGAAAAGGACGACACGCGTTCGTCCAGTCACATCTTCGAGTTCGAGCCCTTCATCCCCGAGACGATCCAGATCAACAACGGCATCACGCGCAACGAGACGATTGCCGGCTATGCCCAGGGCACGCTCGATCTCAGTGACATCGTGGGGATCGAGGGACTCGGTTTTACCGCCGGTGCGCGCATCTCGTCGGAGAAGGTGGAATTCTTCCGCAAGCCCGACGACTTCTTCATCACCAATCCGAACCCCGCGTTCATCAATCCGCAGCGCGACACCTTCGACAGCACGAGCTGGACGCTCGGCTTGCAGTACCAGGCCAACTCGGACCTCCTTCTCTACGCGGCTTCCCGCCGCAGCAACCGGAGTGGCGGCTTCAACTATTTCGCGCCGCCGGTGCCCGGCTTCGGAAACGAGGCGGGCGGCGAGTACCGTCCCGAAGTCGCCACCGACGTGGAACTGGGGCTCAAGTACAAGGGCGACGTAGGTGTGCCCGTTCGATTCAACCTGGCCGCCTACAACATGTGGGTGGAGAACATCCAGCGGTCGAATTACGTCTCGATCTTCGGCAGCCTCGCGGGGATCACCGTCAACGTACCCAAGGCCGAGATCACCGGTTTCGAGATGGACGCGTCGATCAGCCCGGTCAGCGGCCTCTCGATCGGCGGCAACCTCAACTACACCGACGCCCGCTTCACCGACAATGTCGTGGCTGTCCTCGGCAACCCGTCAGTCGCTTTCGAAACCTATCCTGACACCCCGAAATGGTCGGGCGCCATCTACGCCGACCTCTCGGTGCCGGTAACCGACAGGCTGACGGGATCGCTGCGCGGCGACCTCTATGCCCAGACCGGAACCTGGTTCAGCTCGACCGGTACCAACCTCAACCCACTGTCCCGGTTCCCCGGCTACTCGATCGCCAATTTCCGCTTGGGCATCGCAGACGAAACCGCCGGCTGGTCGCTGGCGGTAAACCTAAAGAACGCCTTCAATGAAGTCTACTACGTGGGCGGCGTTGCCTTCAGCAGTCTCTTCGCGGTCAATACCGCCGTTCCTGGCGAGCCTCGGACGGTCCTTGCCGAAGCACGCTTCAACTTCTGACTTCGCACCATTGGCCACAATCGAAAAAGGAACGCACAGTGTCTGACCGTTTGCGCTTCGGAAGCTTCCTTCCCCCGCATCACCTCCCGGTGAACTACAATCCGACCTATGCACTCCAGCGTGATGTCGAAATCGTCCAGCTGATGGACACTATCGGCTTCGACGAGGCCTGGTTCGGCGAACACCACTCGGGCGGTGCAGAGCCCATCGGCGACCCGATGCTGTTCATCGCGCACGTCGCCGCGCAGACCAAATACATTCGCCTCGGGACTGGCGTCGTATCCCTTCCCTATCACAATCCCCTGTGGGTGGCCGACCGTCTCGCGATGCTCGACCATCTCACGCGCGGCAGGGTCATGCTCGGCCTCGGGCCCGGCGCGCTGGCGACCGATGCCGGAATGATAGGCATCCATCCCTCGCAGCAGCGTGACGCACTCGAGGAGGACACCGCGGTGCTGATGCACCTGATGACCAGCAACGAGCCGATTTCGATCGAAACCGACCGGTACAAGCTCGTTGATGCGCGCCTTCAGCTCGACTTCTACCAGGATCCGCATCCCGAAGTGGCCGCCGCGGCTATCGTGTCCCCGTCCGGACCCCGGCTGGCAGGCACGCACGGTGCCGGCCTGCTCTCGATCGGCGCGACGATGAAGGCCGGCGTCGACGTGCTCGCGATGCACTGGGACGTCGCCGAGCAACGCGCCAAGGAGTGCGGGAAGACGGTCGACCGCAAGAACTGGCGGCTCGTCGGGCTGATGCACCTCGCCGACACCAAAGATCAGGCGATCAAGGACGTAGAATACGGGCTGCGCGAGTTCTGCGACTACCTGCAGCACACCGCCTCCACCCCGCAGCTTACCCCGACGGGTAACAGCATCGGCGAATACATCGAGTGGGCCATGTCCACCGGCGCGGCCGTGATCGGCACCTGGCAGGAAGCGGTCGAGCAGATCGAGAACCTGCAGGAACTGTCCAATGGCGGGTTCGGCTGTTTCCTGCTGTTCGATCACAACTGGGCCCCGTGGGCCGCCAAGAAGCATCACTACGAGATCTTCGGCGACTACGTCATCCCGCACTTCAAGAAGACCAACCACCGGCTCAAGCAGAGCGAGATCGCCACCCGCGCGGTGCGTGACAAGCTGGCCGCCCAGCAGCAGGCGGCAATCGGCGAATTCGCCGCCAAGCACGGCCAATCGAAGGACTGACGATGTCTGCGGGTGAGCAGCCCGTCGCGATCGAGCGGCGCGGTGCGGTCCTCGTGATCGCCATCAACCGGCCCGAGCGGCGCAATGCGGTCGATGCGGCCGTTTCCTGCGCCATTGCCGGCGCTCTGGACGATCTCGATGCCGATCCCGCCCTTCGCGTGGCGGTCATCACCGGCCGGGGCGGATCGTTCTGCTCAGGGATGGACCTCAAGGCGTTTCTCGAGGGCGACCGCCCGGAATTGCCCGGTCGCGGGTTCGCGGGGGTTACCGAGAGTCCGCCGGCAAAGCCGCTTATCGCGGCGGTGGAAGGCTTCGCGCTGGCGGGAGGCTGCGAGCTGGCGCTGGCCTGCGACCTGATCGTCGCCGCGGAGGATGCCGTTTTCGGATTGCCTGAGGTCGCTCGCGGGCTGGTCGCGGGTTCGGGGGGGCTCGTGCGCCTGCCGCGCCGCATACCGCAGGCCATTGCGCTGGAATACGTCCTTACTGGTGCGCGGATGACCGCGCCGGTCGCGCATCACTGGGGGCTGGTCAACCGGCTTGCCTCGTCCGGCGGTGCGCTCGAGGCCGCTCTGGCGCTAGCCGAAGAGATTGCGGCCAACGCGCCGCTCTCGGTGATGATGAGCAAGCGGATCGTGCGCGAGGCGCCAGGCTGGCCGGAAAACGAGATCTGGGACCGCCAGCGGCCGCTCGCAGAAGCGGTCATCGGCTCGGAGGACGCCCGGGAAGGCGCGCGGGCCTTCGCCGAAAAGCGCATCCCTGAATGGGCCGGGCGATGAACCGCGGCGCAGTCATCGGTGGGGGAACCATGGGCCTCGGCATCGCCTACGTCATGGCGCAGGCCGGAGCAGAGGTCTGTGTCGTCGAACCCGACGAAGGCCGTGCCAACCAGATGTGGAAGGCGATCGGGGACGCGGCTGACGGCGCCGTAAGGCGGGGCAAGATGTCCGCCGACCAGGCAGCCGACCTCACGGCACGCGTGACCCGCGTCACGGCCGTTGATGCCTTGGCAGACGGGCTGGACCTGATCGTCGAGTCCGTTCCGGAGCGGTTCGATCTCAAGCGCGCGGTGCTCGACTCCGCGGCGGAGCGGAACCCGGCGGTGCTGGCGACCAACACCAGCGCGATGTCGATCGACCGCTTGGCCGACGGCCTGCCCGCTCCCGACCGGTTCATCGGCATGCACTTCTTCAACCCCGTCTGGTCGCTCAAGCTGGTGGAGCTGGTCCAGGGTAACGCGACGTCGGACGCGACGATCGCCGCCGCTCGCACGATTGCCGCCTGGATGGGAAAGGAGGCGCTGCTCGTCCGCGACGTTCCTGGCTTCGCCACCAGCCGCCTCGACCTCATCGCCTCGCTAGAAGCCATGCGGATGCTCGAGAGCGGCGTGGCGAGCGCCGAGGACATCGATCGGGCGGCGGTGCTTGCTTATCGCCATCCGGTGGGACCGCTGCGCCTAAGCGACATCGTCGGCCTGGACGTGCGTCTGGACATCGCGCGAACCCTCGAAGCGGCACACGGCGCCCGGTTCGCTCCACCCGCGATACTCGAGAAAATGGTCTCCGAAGGGAAACTCGGGGCCAAGAGCGGCCAAGGGTTCTTTACCTGGCCGGAAGCCTGAAGCCTGAAGAGGAACGAATGAGCGCCAGTCTCTACCACGGCCCACTAATCGACTTGTCGGATCATCACGCCGCATTGCGCGAAAGCGTCGCCAAGCTGATGAGCAACTACGGCCGGTCCTATTTCCAGGGCGTCGTCAAGCGCGGCGAGCGACCGGACGAGTTGTGGGCCGCCCTCGGCGATGCGGGTTTCCTGGGCGTCCACATTCCCGAAGAACACGGCGGCGGCGGTGGCGGTCTCGCCGACTACTACGTGGTCATCGAGGAAGTCGCCGCACACGGGAGCCCCCTGCTCGCCCTGGTGATCAATTCGATCTGCGCGCCGATCATTGCCGCGTTCGGTTCGGAGGAACTGCGGAAGGAATGGCTGCCCGGGCTCGCCAGCGGGCGGAAGCGGATGGCCTTCAGCATCACCGAGCCCAACGCGGGGTCGAACACCCACAACATCAGCACCACCGTTCGCGAAACCGCTCATGGCTGGCTGTTGCAGGGTTCGAAATACTGGACCTCGGCGATCGACGAATCCGACGCCGTGCTGGTCGTCGCCCGCGACGAGGCCCGCTCGACCCCCGAACGCTCGGCGCTTTCGCTCTTCATCGTCCCCACCGATGCCAAGGGCCTGAGCTGGCACCCGATCGATTCGGCGCTCAGCGTTCCCGAAAAGCAGTTCACGGTGTTCTACGACGGCATCGAGCTGCCGCGCGAGGCGCTGATCGGCGAGGCCGGCGCCGGGTTGCGCCAGGTCTTCGTCGGCCTCAACCCGGAACGCGTCGCCGCCGCCGCGATCAACAACGGAATTGCGCGCTTCGCGATCGCCCAGGCGGTCCAGTACGCCTGCGACCGATCGGTCTGGAAGGTTCCGATCGCGGCTCATCAGGGCGTCTCCCATCCGCTGGCCGAGGCCTATGTCGGCGTCCAGTCGGCCCGACTAATGGCGGCCAGGGCAGCGCAGCTTTACGATGCCGGAGAAGACGCGGCAGAAGCCGCCAACATGGCCAAGTTCCTTGCGGCCGAGACATCGCTCAAGGCACTCGACCAAGCCATGCAGACGCACGGGGGCAACGGCTTGTCCTACGAATATGGTCTTGCCGACCTGTGGTTCGTCACCCGCCTGCACAAGACCGCACCAGTCAGCCGCGAAATGGTCCTCAACCACATCGCACAGCACAGTCTGGGGCTGCCGAAGAGCTACTGATGAATGAAGCGGCCCCGATCGATATCGTCTCGATGCTGCGGCGCCATGCGGCAGTGCGCCCGGACGCGCGATGCCTGACCAACGGCGACGAGACGCTTGATTTCGGTGCGCTCGAACGGCGCAGCAACGCGGCGGCCAACCTCTTGTCCGCGCGCGGGATAGCTTGCGGCGACAGGGTCGCGCTGTTGTGCCCGACCAGCCCCAGCGTGTTCGAACTTCTGTTTGCCTGTGCCAAGATCGGCGCGATCCTCGTGCCCCTGAACTGGCGTCTCTCGCCGCGCGAAATCGCGCAGATCATCGAAGACAGCGACCCTTCCCTCATCGTGCTCGATGCGAGCCTGTCGCCGCTGCTCGACGAGGTCGTCGGGCGCGATCGGCTGGCGCTCGAAGATTACCCCGCGCTGCGTGATGCGGCAGCCGATACTGATCCAGCCGCGATGATCGAGGCGGACATTCCGGTCCTGATTCTCTACACCTCGGGCACGACCGGCTTGCCCAAGGGAGCGATGCTGTCGCAGCGCAACCTGTCGTACCTCGGGCGGATGGCAGGCGAGTTGTGGGGGTTCACCTCGGAAAGCGTGAACCTCGTCGCGATGCCGCTGTTCCATATCGGCGGCATCGGTTACGCGCTGCTCGCGCTGAGCCAGGGCGGCGAAACGGTCCTCCTTCCGGGTGCCGATCCGTCTTCCGTCATCGATACGATGCGCCGCCATGGTGTCACCCACGGGTTCTTCGTGCCGACCGTCGTGCAGCGACTGGTCGACCACGTGACCGAAACCGGCGCCCCCCCGCCGCCGATCGGGACGATCTTCTACGGCGCCGCTCCCATCGGCGAGGAGCTTCTGGAACGCGCTCGCACGACCTTCCGTTGTGGTTTCGTCCACGTCTACGGGATGACCGAGACTGCGGGAACGACCGTCACCTTGCTGCCCCATGAGCATGAAGGCGAGCGCCTCCGCTCATGCGGCCGACCTATGCCGTGGGTCGAACTCGAACTGGTCGATCCTGCTACCGGGCGAAAGGTTGATGCGGGGCAGACCGGTGAAATCCGCATGCGGTCACCGGCGATCATGCTTGGCTACTGGCACAAGCCCGAGGAGACCGCGCGGGCGGTAACGCCCGATGGTTGGCTCTGCTCTGGCGACGCCGCCTACGCAGACGAGGAGGGCTACCTGTTCATCCAGGACCGTTACAAGGACATGATCGTCTCGGGGGGCGAGAACATCTACCCGAGCGAGATCGACAACGTGCTGCTGCACCACCCGGCAGTCGCCGAAGTCGCGGTGATCGGAGTTCCTCACCCCAAGTGGGGAGAGACTCCGTGTGCCTACGTCATCCTGCGCGAGGGAGGCGAGGCGAGCGCAGCCGACCTGATTGCGTTCACCCGCGACCGACTGGCGCATTACAAGTGCCCGACGTCGATCCGCTTCGTGAAGGAATTGCCGCGCAACGCGTCAGGCAAGATTCTCAAGCGCGAATTGCGCGAGCTCGACACGGCAGGCTCGCGATGATCTGCGAGGAAGCCCGGCTCCTGCGCGGCTTTGCAGTCGATTTCCTGACCTCGCACGATGTCGCGGCGGTCGAATGGGTCATGGACCCGGGCTATCGCCTTTCGATCGGCGGCTTCCTGCTGGATGGGCGCGACGACAGCTATCTTCCGGCAACCGCCGCGCAGCTCGACCAGTTTCCGGGGCTCTGCGTCACGGTACATGACACGATTATCGGCACTGCGGGCGTGGCCATGCGCTTCACCGAACACGGGGTATCGTTGCGCGACGGAGTCCCATCGACCTGGGGCGGCGTCACGCTGTTCCAGATGGCTGGAGGGCGGCTGTCGCACGGCTGGGCCGAGGAAGACTATCTCGCGCGCAAACGGCAGATCAAATCGCGCGAATGCGACGCCATTCTGCCGCCCCACCCTTGTCCCTGGGATGCGCCCCCCCTGCCCCCATCGGAGGAAACCGAGCGCACGGTGCGGTCATGGACCGGGGATACCGGATTGCTCGAGCGGCCGGAGGTCGACCAGATAGCTAGCGGCGGACCGCGCTTCGAGGATTGCATCACCCCTGCCGAAGTGACGGTTTCCCACCTCTTCACCGCAGGCGACCGCGCCGCGCTGCACCTCGTCTTCAGAGGCTCCTATGCCGGCGGCTTCGACGACATCGGGGCAGAACTGGTCGGCACGCCGGTCGAATTTCGCGTGGCGGGAATGCTCGACGTCGCCGACGGCCGCGTGACGCGGGCCCAGCTGTCGGCCGACCGCCTCGGCCTGCACAGGAATCTTCTCGACCGTCAGCGGAGCGCGGGATGAACAAGGCAATCATCACTTGCGCGGTGACCGGCGGTGCGCACACCCCCACGATGTCGCCCGCCCTTCCGGTTACGCCCGAGGAGATCGCCGAACAGGGCATCGCCGCGGTAGAGGCAGGTGCCGCGATCCTGCACCTGCACGCCCGGGTGCCTGAAGACGGGCGGCCGACCGGCGATCCGGAAGTCTATCGCCAGTTTCTGCCAGTCATCAAGCAGCGTACCGACGCGATCATAAACATCACCACCGGCGGGTCGGCCACCATGCCGCTCGACGAAAGGCTGAAGGCCGCCACCACGTTCCAGCCCGAGATGTGCTCGCTCAACATGGGAACGATCAATTTCGCGATGTTCCCCGCCGCCCGGCGGATCGATCAGTGGAAACATCTCTGGGAACGTGATTACATCGTCAATTCGGACGACTTCATCTTCCGCAACACGTTTCGGGACATTGCCACCATCCTGCGGACGATGGGCGAAGCAGGCACCCGGTTCGAGCATGAATGCTACGATGTCGGCCACCTCTATAACCTCGCTCACTTCGTCGACGCCGGCGCGGTCAAGCCGCCTTTCTTCATCCAGATGATCTTCGGGATTCTCGGCGGGATCGGTCCCGATCTGGAGAACTTGATGTTTATGAAGACGACCGCCGACCGGCTGTTTGGTGCCGGAAGCTACCAGTGGTCGGTCCTTGCGGCGGGCAAGCACCAGATGCCGTTCCTGACCCAGGCTGGGCTGATGGGCGGTCACGTCCGCGTCGGCCTCGAGGACAGCCTGTTCATCGAGCGCGGAGTGCTCGCCGCCTCCAATGCCGAGCAGGTCGAGAAGATTGTCCGCATCCTGTGCGAGATGGGGCGAGAACCGGCCACCCCGACCGAGGCGCGCGAAATGCTCGGCCTCAAGGGCAGCGACCGGGTGGAGTTCTGAGCATGGCGCGCACCATCGTCGACCTGTCGATCTTTCTCGAAAACGACGTAATTTCCGATCCCCCGGCGTACCGGCCGAAGATCGAATACATCGATCACCGGATGTCGGTGCCCGAACTGGTGGGATTCTTTCCCGGCCTGGCGCCCGAAGACCTGCCCGATGGCGAGGCGTGGGCGATCGAGCGGGTCGAGTTGATCACCCACAACGGGACCCACCTCGACGCACCCTATCACTACGCTTCCACGATGAACGGCGGTGAACGCGCGATCACCATCGACGAGGTGCCGCTCGACTGGTGTTTCCAGCCGGGCGTGAAGCTCGATTTCCGACATTTCCCCAGCGGCTACGTAGTCACCGACAAGGATGTCGCGGATGAGCTCGAACGCATCGGTCACGCGCTTTCGCCGCTCGAGATCGTCGTGGTCAACACGGCGGCGGGACAGCGCTACGGTCACGACGACTACGTCAGCGCGGGATGCGGGATGGGATACGAAGCGACGATGTACCTGCTCGAGCGGGGTGTGCGCGTCACCGGCACGGATGGATGGAGCTGGGACGCTCCCTTCGAGCGGACACGCGAACGTTACGAACAGACCGGCGATCCCAGCCTGATCTGGGAAGGCCACAAGGCCGGGCGCGACATCGGTTACTGTCACCTAGAGAAACTGCACAACCTCGAGGCCTTGCCGCCAACCGGGTTTACGATCGCCTGCTTTCCGATGAAGATCCGGGCAGCCTCTGCAGGCTGGACCCGCGCGGTCGCGATATTCGACCGATGAGCGCAGCCCCGCCCTTCATCGTCGGCATCGGCGGCTCGACCCGCGCCGGTTCCTCCGGCGAACGCATCGTGCGATGCGTGCTTGAAGAGACCGAGGCGCTCGGCGCGACCACGCGCATGTTCGGTGGTCCCGAGCTGGCGGCGCTCCCCCATTTCTGCCCCGAAGATCCTGCCCGAAGCGACGCCCAGAGCGATTTCGTCGATGCGGTGCGCCAGGCCGATGGCCTCGTCATTGGCTCGCCCGGTTACCACGGGGGTGTGTCCGGGCTGGTCAAGAACGCCCTCGACCTACTCGAGGACCTGCGCGACGACCGGCGGGTCTACTTCAGCGAACGACCGGTCGGCCTCGTCGTCGTCGCAGCAGGTTGGCAGGCGTGCGGAATCACCTTGCAAGCATTGCGGGGTATCGTTCATGCCATGCGCGGCTGGCCCACCCCGATCGGCGTGACCGTGAACACCGTTGAACAAGCCGTGTTCGATGTCGACGGGACCGTGAAGGATCCGTCGGTACGCGCGAGTTGCACCGCGCAGGCGCAACAGATCTACTGGCTCGCACAGCAGGTCCGTGCGTCATGGCAGGACCACCCCGGGAGTTCGTAATGGCTGACATCGATCTGGCATCCGCCCTTGAGATCATCGAGGAGGCCCGCAACGGCAGGATGTTCATCCTCGTCGACGACGAAGATCGCGAGAACGAGGGTGATCTCGTGATCCCCGCCCAGATGGCCACTCCGGATGCGGTCAATTTCATGGCCAAGCACGGCCGTGGCCTCATCTGCCTCGCGATGACCGGCGAGCAGGTGACCAATCTCGGCCTCAGTCCTATGAGCGGCGACAACGGAATGCGCCATTCGACCGCCTTTACCGTGTCGATCGAGGCGCGCGACGGGGTGAGCACCGGCATTTCCGCTGCAGACCGGGCGCGGACGATCTCGGTCGCGATCCGGCCGAACGCGACGCGATCGGAGATCGTCTCCCCGGGCCACGTCTTTCCCCTTACCGCGCGCGATGGCGGGGTCCTCGTGCGCGCAGGACACACCGAGGCGGCGGTCGACGTGGCGCGCCTTGCCGGTCTCATCCCGGCTGGGGTGATCTGCGAGATTATGAACGACGACGGATCGATGGCTCGCATGCCCGATCTCAAGATCTTCGCAGCGACTCACGGTCTCAAGATCGGCACCATCCGCGACCTCATCGCGTATCGCCGCAATCACGATCACCTGGTCGAGCGGGCCACCACGAATACGCTGACCTCCGATTACGGTGGCGAGTGGAAGGTCATGATCTACCGCAACAAGGTCGATTCCAACGAAGCGGTCGTCCTGCAGAAGGGCACCATCGAGCGCGATCGCCCGACGCTGGTCAGGATGCACGCCGCATCGCTGTTCCATGACATGCTCGGCAAACCGGGCCCGCGCAAGCGCCTGCTCCAGCGCGCGATGGCCGAAATTGGCAGGGAGGGCGCCGGCGTGCTGGTTCTGCTGACTGCGCAGCAACCGGGCGATCTCGAGAACATGGTCACCCCGACTCGGCCGCCCATGGACGATCGTACTTACGGCATCGGCGCCCAGATCCTGGCGGACATCGGGGTCCACGACATGATCCTGCTGACCAATACCTCTCAGACGCTCGTCGCGCTCGAGGGCTATGGACTGTCGATCGTGGGGCGTAGGCCGATCCCTCCTCTCGAGGACGAAGGGAACGTGTTGCGGATGCTCCAGAACGACATGCCGGTCGCCGGCAGCGAGCGAGACTGAACCGATCCTAAGGCTGGCGAGCGGCACGGTCGGAACACCCTAAGCGACCGCACGGACTGCCCGAAGAGCCGTCTAGGCGGCTTTCTCGCAGGCGTATTCCGCAAGGTCGGCCCGTTCGGTCATTTCCCAGAACCGCACGATCCGGAATGGATTGTTGACGACATTGCGGCCCTTGCTGTTGAGAAAGTAGCTGCGAACCCCGGAGACCTGCCAGATCATCCGCGCGTGGGTTGCGTCGACTTCGTCGTTGTAGCGGTCGTAGGTGTCCCGTCGTATCTCGACGACCGCGCAATCGCTCGCAAACATCTGTTTCAAGAGCGACATCAGGTAATGCGTCTGCCGCTCGAGGATGGTGATCAGGCTGCCGCCATGGCCGAACTGGGTGTTCGGTCCGTACAGGCAGAAGAAATTGGGAAATCCCGGTACCACGGTGCCAAGGTAGGCGCGGGCGTCGTCGCCATGCCACTCATCGTGCAATTGCTTGCCGCCTCGCCCCTCGATCCGCAACGGAGCGAGAAGGTTCACGACGTCGAAACCGGTGGCCCATATGATGGCGTCTGCCTCGTGGAGAACCCCGTCGGCCGTCACCACTCCGTCCTCGCGCACTTCCGTCACGGGCGATCCTACCAGCTTCACGTGATCGCGGGCGAGCGTCCGGAACCAGCCATTGTCGAGCAGCATCCGCTTGGCGAAAGGGGGAAAAGGCGGAAGGACCGCGGGCAGGAGATCGGCACGCGCGCCCAGCTCGCTCTCGATATACTGGGTGAGATGCCGGCGATGGGCGTCGTTGATGGCATTGATCGCCCCTTCGCCTGACCACTCGGGGTCGTTCTGGAGGGCCTCGTAGAGCTTGTCGTTGAAAGCCCAGCTCAACCGCAAGCGGTACCAGAGGCGATAGATCGGCAGTCCGTCGAGCAGGTCCTGCAACGGCTCGGGAATGGGCTGCTTGAACTTGTTGAACGGTGCCGCCCACTGGGGACTGCGCTGGATGATGGTCAGGTGCGCCACTTCGTCCGCGATCGCCGGGGCCACCTGCATCGCGCTGGCGCCATTGCCGACAAGCACGACCCGCTTCCCGGCGAGGTCCAGGCCTTCATCGGGGTAGCGAGCGGTATGAACGCTCGCCCCGGCAAATTTGTCCATTCCGGGAACGTCGGGCAACCGGGGCTTGTTGAACGCGCCGACGCCGCTGACGAGAATGTTCGCGTTGAGCGTGCGTCTGGTCCCATCGGCAGCAATCACCTCGGCTTCCCACATCTGCCGCTCTTCGTCGTAGCGCGCTCCGAGCGCCTCGATGCCGAACTGGATGTGCGGGAGGATGTCCCACTCCTGCGCAACGTCCTGCAGGTAACGGTGGATCTCCCGGCTTCCCGCGAAGTGACGCGACCAGCGGCCCGGAGCGAAGGAAAACGAATAGAGATGACTTGGAACGTCGCAGGCGGCGCCCGGGTAGCGGTTCTCGAACCACACGCCGCCGACCGCCTCGCTGCGCTCGATGATCGTGTACGGAATGCCGGCCTTGGCGAACTCCACCGCCGCACAGATGCCTGAAATTCCGGCGCCGATGATCAGCGCGTTGAACCCCGGCGGCACTTCGACCGGCCCTTCGGAATCCTGTGCACCTCGATAAGACGGCAGATCGAGTTCATGACGGATCATGGGCACATAGGCCGACGGAATGCTTTCGCCGAGCATGGCCGACATCATCTCGAGCAGCAGGTCATCGCCTGGGTCCGCCAGTTTCATGGGTGCACCACCCAAGTGGGCGGCTATTGCTTCGATCGCGGCGGCCCGGATCTCCTCTTGCAGGTCCGGCGGCAGGTCACCCGTTTCGTTGTCGTCCATCCCGCGCACCCGACCGTAGCGGAAGGGCGGCCTGATCCACCTGGCATCCCCCGTGAGATGCACCAGGACGCAGGCCAGGGTCGGAACATTTGCATGGCCGACGGCAGTCGGCAGCGTTTCGAGGCTAAGCACCCGAGTCTCCACTTCCTTGGGCTCCCTTGAGCTATATTCAACACTCTTGTGGAATTGTGCCCGTTTGTCAATCGCAGGTTCCAGCCGGGCGGATCGAGGAGGAGTGCCCTCTTCTTATATATTGTTATATAAGCCTTTTATAAGGATCCTAGATCGTCGCTGACGCGACGCCTGCCGTGATTCAACGAATCTGTTGACAAAGGAAAGGTTCGATGTACTTCGTGATAACTCAACGCCTGCGTGGACAAGCGATAGGAGGATGGGATGGATCGAAGGAAGGTAAACCCCGTTAGAATTCTGTGCTCCTCGAGTGTGCTTGCGCTCGCGGCGATTGCCTCGCCGGCACTCGCACAGGCAGAGACATCCGACGGTCCCGAGAATGCCGCCGGAGCGAGTGGTCAGGACCCTGCCGACGGCTCCGAGATCATCGTTACCGCCCGACTCCGCAGCGAAGGACTGCTCGAGGTCCCGGTGGCGGTCTCGGCACTGTCGGCTGAAGACATCAACCGCTACAACGCGGGCGATCTCACCAAGATCGGCGAGATGACGCCCACCGTGATCATCAGCAACTATCGGACCATCGGCGGCGGCTCGCTGTCCATTCGCGGCATCAGTTCCCCGCCGACGCAGGTGGGCTACGAACAACCCGTGTCGGTCGCGCTCGATGGCGTGCAGACATCATCCGGACGCGTCGCCACGCTGGGTTTCTTCGACCTCCAGCAGGTCGAGATCCTCAAGGGTCCCCAAGCGCTGTTCTTCGGCAAGAACAGCCCGGCGGGCGTCATCTCGGTGACCTCGGCTGGACCGACCACCGATCTCTCGGCTGGCCTGCGTGCCGCTTACGAGTTCGTCGGCGACGAGGTGACGACCGAAGGATTCGTCGCGGGGCCGCTGTCCGAAACCCTGGGCGGGCGGATCGCGGTCAAGTACCGCGACATGAAGGGCTGGCTCTACAACAACGCGCAACCGGCCGCGAACCCATTCTTCCCGGCGGCCCTGCCGGCGGCCGAGGGGCGCCTGCCCGGCCCGCCCGACGATCGGGTGGGCGATTACGAGGTCATGGGCCGGGCCACTCTTGAATTCCGCCCTACGGGCAACTTCACCGCGACGGCCAAGGCCTTCGCTCTCCACGGGATCGACCAGGGCGGCGGCAGCTATTCCCAAAACATCGGGCCGTGTTCCGACGGTCGGCCGCGCTCTTTCGCGGTGCCGGATCCGTTCGGCGATTGCCGGGCCGACAACCAGACCAGTTTCAGCAACATCGTGCCGGCGATCGCCAATCGCATCCCGCAGCTCGACGGCGACAATCGGTCGCGCGGACGGCAGCGGGCATTCACCACTTCGCTCAACATGAAGCTGGACCTGGGAGCCATCTCGCTCACGTCGATCACGGGCACGCTGTACAACCGTTACCGCAGCATTTCCGGGCTGACCCACACGGTCGACAACGCGCTGACGACCTTCGAGGACACGCGCTACCGCAGCTTCAGCCAGGAAATCCGCGCCCAGAGCGACTTCGACGGACCTATCAACTTCCAGGCCGGCGTATATTTCCAGGATTCGAAGGACCAGTTGTATAACCACACGAACTTCCGGGCGGACATCAGCTACAATCCCGCCACAGATCAGCTGGTCACGTACGTCAAGGAGGCCAACCTGAAGGGCCGAGCCTATTCGGCATTCGGCCAGCTGTTGTGGGACATAACCGACGAGCTCGAGCTGTCGGCCGGCGCGCGCTGGACTTCGGAACGCAAGACGACCTTCAATCGCAACATCTACGGCGTGAACACGGCGCTTGGCCGCTTCGACACGCTGAACACCGTGTACGCAAGTTCGATCGACAAGACACCGGGCGTCCTCGCCGGACGCTTCAAGGACGAAAACATCTCGCCTGAAGTCACGCTTTCGTATCACCCGGTCCCGAATTCGACGATCTACGTCGCCTATAAGACGGGGTTCAAGTCGGGCGGTTTCGGCATCACCAGCCCGATCCAGACGAGCACGACCCTTTCGGACATCGACTTCACATCGGAAACGGTGAAGGGCTTCGAAATGGGCGCGAAAGGGGAAGTGATCGACCGCCTCACCCTGCAGGCGACGGCGTTCGCGTTCGACTTCAAGGACCTCCAGGTCACGACATACGATGCGGCCGCGATCCGTTTCCAGATCAACAACGCGGGCAAGGTCCGCCAGCGCGGGTTCGAGATCGAGGCTGATCTCGAGGCTAGCAGCAGCCTGCGACTCCGCAGCGCCCTCGCCTATGTCCACAACCGGTTTCGCGATTACACCGGCCAGTGCTACGGATACTCCATTCCGGTAAGCCAGGCTCTGACCGCCAGTGCCCCGCCGGGATGCTCGTTCGTGCTGAATCCCGACGGTTCGCGCGCGCGCACTGCAGCCGGCGGTGCGATCCTTCAGCAGGTATTCGACGGCCGTGCGCCGGCCCGCTCTCCCGACTGGGCGGCCAACGCGGGCTTCGACTACACCGGCGCGGCAGGCGACGATCTTGCGTTCACCGTAACCGGCGATGCGATCTACAGCGGCTCCTATTTCGCAGGGGACACGCTCGCTCCGGCGAGCAGGCAGGACGCTTTCTGGCGGCTCAACGCCAGCGTCGGGATCGGCGCGAGCGACGGCGGCTGGAAGGTGTCCCTGATCGGCCGAAACCTTACCAACGAGTATTACCTCCTGTTCGCCGGCGATCGTACGGGTGGAACGAGCGTTCCCCTGACCCAGGGCGAGCAGCGGGCGGTGGTCGCCCGTGGCCGCGAGGTCGCGGTGCAGGCCCAGGTGCGCTTTTGACCAGCACGGGCGGCCTGTCTGCCGGACGATCCGCCTGCGGAACCGGGGCCTAGGGAGGTGAGCGAGCCGTTCGCAGGGAGGACTGGCAGGGCGGGCTGGAGCGAATTCGCCAACAACAAGCTGCTGCTGGTGAGCGCGTTCATCGGGCTGACCACCAGCATGAACGCGGTGATGATCTACAGCCTCGGCTCGTTCATCGATCCGCTCAACGAGCAATTCGGCTGGGACCGCAGCAGCATCTCCCTCGCCGTTTCGGTATTGACCCTGGGCGTGTTCCTCGGCGGCCCGATCGTCGGCAGGCTGGCCGACCGGTTCGGGGCGGCCGCCGTCGGCGCGCTCAGCTTGCTGGCGTACGGTCTCATCGTCCTCACGATGAGCCTGACGCTGGTCAGTTTCGCCTCGTTCCTCGTCGCCTACTTTCTCATTGCCTTGGCCGGCGTCGGCTCCACCCCGATCGTTCTCCTTCGGCCGATCACCGCCGGCTTCGACGTGAGACGGGGCATAGCGCTCGGGATTGCTCTCACCGGCGCAGGCCTTGCTGGAACCTGGGTGCCGATTGCCGTTACCGAGGCTACCGCCGCCTTCGGGTGGCAGGCGGGTTACTGGGTAATCTCAGCCTGCGCCATCGGAGCCGCTCCGGTCGTGTGGTTCGGATTCGGTCCCAATGAGCGGCGGTTCAAGGCGAGCGGGACGAAAGCATCGGACGAACCGGGCCTCACCTTTTTTGAGGCTCGCCGCACGCCCGCATTCTGGCTGGCCACGACGCTGGCGTTCTGCATGGCACTTGGGATCGGCGGGCTGATCGTCCACCTGATTCCGCTGTTCAAAGATCTCGGTGCCGACGCTCGTACTGCGGCCCGCTTCGCTTCGGTCATCGGCGTGGCCAGCGCCGTCGGTCGCCTGGTGATCGGCCTCGCGCTCGACCGGTTTCCCGCGCGACTTGTCACCACGCTGGTCCTTGCGCTCGGCGCCTTCGGGGTGGCACTATTGGGGCTTGGCGGAATGGCCACGGGGGCGCTCGCGGTGGCCCTCATCGGCCTTCTTCTTGGGGCCGAACTCGATCTGCTCGCCTATCTCGCTTCGCGACGCTTCGGCCAGAAAGCTTTCGGCGCGATCTACGGCTGGCTTTACAGCATGTATTCGCTCGGGTTTGGCCTCAGCCCCTTCCTGATCGGCCTGAGCCGCGACAGGTTCGGTGACTACGATGTCGCACTGCTTGTCAGCATGGGCCTCCTGGCCGCGGCAGCCCTTGCCGCGCAGGGACTCCGCCCTGCCCGAATAAGCGACTATCCGAGGCCCTAGGCCTATGGCGACGCTGGCCGGTGCGTTGAGGTCGCCAATATGCCCATCGATCAAGCAGACCCTGCAACGACCGACCTGCGGCTAACCTTGCCGTTTTCGATGAAGGCGCGAATTGCAGGGTAAATCGCTTCATAAAACTTCGAGCCCGAAAATACCCCGTAATGTCCCACGTCGGGTTGCAAGTGGTGCTTGCGGTTCTCGGGCAGTATTCCGCTGAACGGTGCTGTCAGTCTAACCGCAACTCGTCTCCGGTTGGCAGAGTTCGCCCTTCCCTAGCGTTTGTTCAGGCCATGAGGGATTGCCACTCGGCCAGCGCGGCCGAGCGGCGAGCTTTGAATGTGTCTCTGTCGACGAGATGACGTTCCTGGTTAAAGTGGTTGTGAAACGAGGCGTGTACCGACGCGAATTTCTGGAGCGATTTCATTTGTCGAAATCGCAGCATTGCTCTTTCTCGTCGTCGGAACGGCAGGTGCGAATTCTCGGCTCGATTGTTCAGCCAGCGCCCCATCTCCCGGCGTTCCAGATTGCCCAGATCTCGCATCGCTGCTGGATATGATTTCAAGCCATCAGTGACCACTGCTTCGGCCTTGCCATGTCGCTTCAGCGCTCTCTTCAAAAAACGCAAAGCAGCAGCTTTGTCCCGTTTCCTGGTGACGAAGCTCTCGAGGATTTCGCCTTCGTGATCGACAGCCCGCCACAGGTAGTGGCGCCCGCCGTTGACCTTTACGATCACCTCGTCAAGGTGCCAGCGCCATTGGCGAAAGCCCTTCATCCGGCTTACCCGCTGACGCCGGATGTCGGCTGCGAACATCGGACCGAACCTGTTCCACCAAAGCCGTACCGTCTCGTGGCAGATGTCGATCCCGCGTTCGAAGAGAAGGTCCTCAACGTTTCGCAGCGACAGCGGAAATCGGACATACATCAGCACCGCGAGGCGGATGATCTCCGGTGACGAGTTGAAATAGCGGAATGGACTGGCTGGTTTTCGAGGCCGAGGCATGCTCTCGCCCTACCCCAAACGTCCCGCAATCCCAGCAGGTGCATTTGCTTTGACAAGACCTCGCGATCAAATAGCCTGTTAAGGGCGAATATGCTCCCTGTTACGGGCGATAAAATACCCTGTTCCGGCGAATAACAGGGAAAGGACACTTTCGGCCTCGCAAGTTACGATAATTACGGCATTTTCTGAGGCGAGAGATCGCGGAATCGGGCGCAATTGGCCTGTTTTCGCGTCAAAATTTGCATTTTTCCCTGTTCTTCCCTGTTTTGCAGGGAAACCGTACCGATGGCGATCGGCGCGGAGACCGGCGCGATGAAACGACCCTGATATCGGCGGAGACGGCCAGCGAATGGTGCGGCCGTTACCGAATAGGGCGCGCAAGCCCGCCTGTTCCGCGGCGTTGCCCGAGTACCCTGTAAACGGAGACTGGTGCTGGGGGTGGCTGGCGGAGAGGGTGGGATTCGAACCCACGGTACGGTTGCCCGTACACCGCATTTCGAGTGCGGCGCATTCGACCACTCTGCCACCTCTCCGCGAGGTTCGTGCGCTGGGCTCCCGCAGGGAGCCGGCCGAAGCGAGCGCGCCGCCTAGCCGA
Source organism: Tsuneonella litorea (assembly GCF_025154015.1). Lineage (GTDB taxonomy): Bacteria > Pseudomonadota > Alphaproteobacteria > Sphingomonadales > Sphingomonadaceae > Tsuneonella > Tsuneonella litorea. Next base: position 197,430 of record NZ_JAOAMV010000005.1, on the reverse strand, counting down.
GCGTTTCGCGCTTGCCAAGACCTCTTGCGCAGTCGACCGGGGACGAGCCCCGCGCGCGCCTTGTCTCGCACTTGCGAAAGCCTATATTCGCGTTGTCATGGACCGCGCGCACTTCTTCTCTGCCACCGCAGGCCGCACGATCGAGGCGCCGCGCCACGCGCGGTCGCGATTCGCGATCGGCGAGGTCGTGCGCCACCGGATCTTCGATTTCCGCGGAGTCGTGTTCGACATCGACCCGGTCTTCGCCAACAGCGACGAGTGGTACGAGTCGATCCCCCAGGCCGTGCGCCCGCACAAGGACCAGCCGTTCTATCACCTTCTCGCCGAGAACGGTGATTCCTCGTACGTCGCCTATGTCAGCCAGCAGAACCTGCTCGCGGACGCTGAGAACGGCCCGGTCGACCATCCACAGGTCGCCGAACTGTTCGATGACTTCGCCGACGGCCGCTACAAGCTGCGCCGCGGGCTCACGCACTAGCTCTTCAGCTTCCAGCCGCTGCGCAGGATTGCATAGGTCACCGCGCCGAGCGCCGCGTTGAACAGCCCGAGGCCGACCGCGCTCCAAACCACCGCCTGGTTCGTGCTGCCGATGTCGCTTTCGCCGAGAAACCCGAACCGGAAGCCCGAGATCACGTAGAAGAACGGATTGGCGCGGCTGATCGCCTGGAACGCCGGTGCGAGGTTGTGGATCACGTAGAACGTGCCCGACAGCAGGCTGAGCGGGGCAACAACGAAGTTGGTCACCGCCGCGGCATGATCGAATTTCTCGGCCCAGATCGATGTCAGCAGGCCGAGCAACGCGAGCATGATCGCACCCATGAGGCCGAACCAGATCACCGCCCACGGATGCGCCACCGCAAGGCTTACGCCGGGGTAGAGCAGCATCGCTAGCGCCACCGTCGTGCCCACCATGACCGATCGCGTCACCGCCGCGCCGACAATGCCCGTCATCAGCTCGCCATGCGACAGCGGCGGCATCAGCAGGTCGATGATCGTTCCCTGGATCTTGCCGGACAGGAAACTGAAGCTCGAATTGGCGAAGGCGTTCTGCATCATTCCCATGACGATGAGCCCCGGCGCGACGAACGTCGCGAAGGGAACGCCGAGGACCATCCGGCCGCTCCGCCCCATGGCGACGGTGAAAATCACCAGAAACAGCAGCGTCGTGACCGCGGGAGCCCAGACAGTCTGGGTCTGCACCTTGAGAAACCGCCGAACCTCCTTAATATAGAGGCTCCACACACCGATCCGGTTTATGCCATGGATCACCGGCTCCCCGCGCGGACGAAACGACGCGGGGGTGGCAGCGGTGGTCTCGATGGGCTGGGCTTGATCGGCCATGGCGCGGCGACTAGGGCCAAGCGCCGTCACAGGCAAGTATCCCGGGCGATGAGGCCGGAGACGACAGGAAAAGATATCCCTCGATGAGCTGGACCGACGAACGCATCGCGACGCTGAAGAAGATGTGGGAAGGCGGCGCGACCGCCAGCCAGATCGCCGACGAGCTCGGCGGGGTCAGCCGCAACGCGGTGATCGGCAAGGCGCATCGCCTCGGCCTCAAGTCGCGCCCGTCCCCCGTCAAGGCGAACGACGAGAAGCCCGAACCCAAGAAGGCCGCCGCGCCCGCACCCAAGCCGGCTCCCAGGAGGGCCGCTCCGCAGGCGAGCCCCCCGCGCCCCGCGGCGGCCGCCCCCGCGCCTGCCGCCGAGCCGCGCCCGGCACCGCGCGCCGATACGCCGAGCCAGCCGATCCCAAATCCGACGCCCGACCTGCCGAAGATCGTCTCGGTCGGCCCGGGCGGCTTTCTGCGCCAGGGTCCCGGCGACCAGCAGGCGCCGATCCCGCCCGCACCGCCGCGCCGCCTTGTGCCTGCCAAGCCCAGCCCCGAGATCGCCGACAAGACCAGCCTGCTCGACCTCAGCGAAAAGGTCTGCCGCTGGCCGATGGGGCACCCGGGCGAGCCGGATTTCCATTTCTGCGGGGAGGCGGTGAACCCCGGCTTTCCTTACTGCGTGGAGCATTGCGGCCGGGCCTACCAGGCCCAGCTGCCCCGCGGCGCGCGCCGTCCCCCTCCGCCGCTGCCGTTCGGCGGTCCGCGCGTTCGCTGAGGGGCCGCTCAGGACAGACATCACCAAGGGGCCCGGCCGTCGCGAGACTGCCGGGCCTTTTCATATCGAGGAGAGAAACAATGCCGCTTTCGCTTCACGCCGCCTTCGTGCCCAGCGCCCTCCAGATGCTGCATTCCACCCGCGGTCTGGTCGACAAGGCCGACGACTGGTGCGCCGAGCAGGGCCACAAGCACCACTCGCTGATCGCCACCCGCCTGATCGACGACATGCTGGCCTTCGACTATCAGGTGAAGAGCGTGTCCACCCATACCAAGGGCGCGATCGAAGGCATCCGCGCAGGCACGTTCTCGCCCGACATGAGCGAGCCGCCCGCGACGTTCGATGCCATGCGCAGCCAGCTCGACGAATCCGTCGCGGCGCTCGAGGCCCTGGACGAGGCGGAGATGGAAGAATGGATCGGCCGGCCGATGAAGTTCGTCTTCCGCGAGTTCCAGATGCCGTTCACCGCCGAAGACTTCCTGCTCAGCTTCAGCCAGCCGAACTTCTATTTTCATGCGGCGACCGCCTACGACATCCTGCGGATGAAGGGCATTCCGCTCGGCAAGCGCGACTTCTTGGGCCAGTTGCGACTGGCCAGGGGCTGACGCCCCGCGTTCAGGGGCGGCGCGCGAACCAGATCGTATGGCGCGGGCCCTTGTTGTTCGGCCGCGCCCGCACCGTGCGCTCGTCGACCGTGAAGCCTGCGTCCTTCAGCCGCCGCGCGAACTTCGGATCGGGCGCGGCAGACCAGACCGCCAGCACCCCGCCCAGGCTCAGCGCATCGCGCGCGCGGGCGAGGCCGGTGCGGGTGTAGAGCCTCTCATTGCCGGTGCGCACGATCCCGTCGGGTCCGTTGTCGACATCGAGCAGGATCGCGTCCCATTTCGGGGTGGTGCCATCGAGCGCGTCATCGATCAGCGCCGCGACGTCGCATAGCTCGACCGTTGCACGCGGATCGTCGAGCGCGTTACCGGTAAGGTGCGCGAGTGGCCCCTGCGCCCATTCGATGATCTCCGGAACGATCTCGGCGACCGTCACCCGCCCCTTTGGACCCAGCTTCGCGAGCGCCGCGCGCAGGGTGAAACCCATGCCGTAGCCACCGACGAGCAGCCTCGGCGCATCGGTTTCCAGCTCGGCAAGGGTGAGCTCGGCCAGCTGTTCCTCGGAGAACCGCATCCGCGTGCCCATCAGTTCGTCGCGGCCCAGCATGACGACGTGGTCGGTGCCGTGTCGCACCAGGGTCAAGGTTTCGCCGCCCGGTATCGTGGCGGTGGCGAGCGTTTCGCGGGGTATCATTCGGCTCGCTTTGCAGGCGGGAACGCGAAAGGAAAGGGCCTGCCGCTTCAGACCGGCTTGAAGACCGCCAGTCCCACCGCCAGCACCGCGGCGATCCGCATGAGCGCGTACCACGGTTCGAGCGCAGCATATTGCGCCTTGAGTGCGCGGGGCACCGGGCCGTCGCCGTGCGGAAGCGCGTCGATCGCCTTGCCCAGCCGGATCGCGCGCGGAAAGATCATCGCGACGACGGCAAGTACGCCGAACATGATCGCCTGCTTGATGCCGAGCCAGAGATCGTTGAAGAAGCCCCACCCCTGCGTCAGCGCCAACGCGATCCCGGCGACGAAAGCGATCAGCGTCGCGCCGAATACCGCGAGGTCGGAGCGATAGATCGCCCGGATCAACGGCGCCTCGGCCGCCGAGCCATCGCTGCGCAGGAACAATCGGCCCAACCACAGCTCGTAGAAGCCTGCCCCAATCCAGACCGCGATCGCGAGGACATGAATGGTCAGCAGACTTTCTCGCATCGCCCCTCACCCCCTGGACAGCAAGGATGGGCGAACTTGGACGGGCCGGCAAGCAAAAAGGCCGCCGGATCGCTCCGACGGCCCCTTCATGCTGTTCGGCCGGCTCAGTCCTTCAGGAAGTCCGGGATATGGGCCTCGCCACCGCCTTCGCGGGGACGGTCGTCGCGGTCGCGACGCGGTCCGCGGTCGCGGCCACCACGGTCGCCGCCGCGGCCACCGCGGTCGCCGCGGGGTCCCCGACGGTCGCCGCGGTCGCCACGGTCACCGCGCGGTTCGCGCGGCGGACGGGTGTCCTCGAGCTCCTCGCCGGTTTCCTGGTCGACCACGCGCATCGACAGGCGGACCTTGCCGCGGTTGTCGATCTCGAGGACCTTGACCTTCACCTCCTGGCCTTCCGACACGACGTCGGTCGGCTTCTCGACGCGCTCGTTCTTCATCTCGGACACGTGGACGAGGCCGTCCTTGCCGCCCATGAAGTTCACGAAGGCGCCGAAGTCGACGATGTTGACGACCTTGCCGTTGTAGATCTTGCCGACTTCGGGTTCCTCGACGATGCCCTGGATCCACTGGCGCGCGGCCTCGATCTGGCTGAGGTCCGAAGACGAGATCTTGATCACGCCCTCGTCGTCGATGTCGACCTTGGCGCCGGTTTCGGCCACGATCTCGCGGATCACCTTGCCGCCGGTGCCGATGACATCACGGATCTTCGACTTGTCGATCTGCATCGTCTCGATACGCGGCGCGTGGGCCGAGAGTTCGGTCCGTGCCGAGCCGAGCGCCTTCTGCATCTCGCCGAGGATGTGCGCGCGGCCGGCCTTCGCCTGCTCGAGCGCCCGCTGCATGATCTCCTGCGTGATGCCGGCGACCTTGATGTCCATCTGCATCGTGGTGATGCCGGCCTCGGTGCCCGCCACCTTGAAGTCCATGTCGCCAAGGTGATCCTCGTCGCCGAGGATGTCGGACAGGACCGCGAAGTCGTCGCCTTCGAGGATCAGGCCCATCGCGATGCCGCTGACCGGGCGTTCGATCGGAACGCCGGCGTCCATCATCGCAAGGCAGCCGCCACAGACGGTCGCCATCGAGCTCGAGCCGTTCGACTCGGTGATGTCCGACAGGACACGGATCGTGTACGGGAACTCGTCATGGCTCGGCAGCACGTTGTGCAGCGCGCGCCAGGCCAGCTTGCCGTGGCCGGTGTCGCGCCGCGACGGGGCGCCGAAGCGGCCCACTTCGCCGACCGAGTAGGGCGGGAAGTTGTAGTGCAGCATGAACCGCTCGTAGGTCAGGCCCTCGAGCCCGTCGATCATCTGCTCGGACTCCTTGGTCCCGAGCGTGGTCGAACACAGCGCCTGCGTCTCGCCGCGGGTGAACAGCGACGAACCGTGCGCGCGCGGTAGCACGCCCACCGTCGCCTCGATCGGGCGGACCTGGTCGAGCTTGCGGCCGTCGATCCGGGTACCGTCCTTGAGGATCGCGCCGCGCACGATCTCGGCCTCGATCTTCTTGGTCAGCTTGATCGCGGTCATCCGCTGCTGGCCGTCGAACTCGTCCGAGGCGTAGTGCGCCTTCACCTTGTCGCGGGCGGCGTTGAGCATGTCCGAACGGTCGGACTTGCTGGTCGTCTTGTAGGCCTTGGCGATGTCGTCGCCGATCATCGCCTTGATCGCCGCCTTCATGTCGGCGTTGCCGTCCTGCGAGGCGACTTCCCAAGGCTCCTTGGCGGCCTTTTCGGCCAGCTCGACGATCGCCTTGACGACCGGGCGGATGCTGTCGTGGGCGAAGGCCACCGCACCGAGCATTTCGGTCTCGTTCAGTTCCTTTGCTTCCGATTCCACCATCATCACCGCGTCATGGGTGGCGGCGACGACGAGGTCGAGGCGGCCGCCGTCTTCGAGCGCGGTGGCCTGCTTGGGATTGAGGATGTACTCGCCGTCCTTGAAGCCGACCCGGCACGCGCCGATCGGGCCCATGAACGGAACGCCCGAGATGGTGAGGGCCGCCGACGCGGCGATCATCGCCAGCACGTCGGGCTCGCACTCGCCGTCATAGCTGAAGACCTGCGCGATCACGTTGATCTCGTTGTAGAACCCTTCGGGGAACAACGGACGCACCGGACGGTCGATGAGGCGGCTGGTCAGCGTTTCCTTTTCGGTCGCACCGCGCTCGCGCTTGAAGAAGCCGCCCGGGATACGCCCGGCCGACGAGAACTTTTCCTGGTAGTGGACGGTAAGGGGGAAGAAGTCCTGCCCTTCCTTGACGGTCTTGGCCGCGGTGACGGCGCAGAGGACCACGGTTTCGCCGTAGGTCGCGAGAACCGCGCCGTCGGCCTGGCGGGCAATGCGCCCGGTTTCCAGAGTGAGGGTCTTGCCGCCCCACTCCAGCGATACTGTCTTGGTGTCGAACATTCGATTTTTCCTTCGCCCGCCGGCCCTATTGCATCGGCGGGGTTTGCTGCCGGGGATTCCGTCCCGGTCCGGTGCGGGGCTATTCGCGCCCCATGGCCTGGATCGCCCCATGCGACCGGCCGGATAAACGAAGGGGCGACCGAAGCCGCCCCTCCGAGAAACTGGTTACTTGCGAAGCCCGAGCTTCGCGATCAGCGCGTTGTACCGCTCCACGTCCTTCTTCTTGAGGTACGCGAGCAGGCTGCGACGCTTGTTGACCATCATCAGCAGGCCGCGGCGCGAGTGGTTGTCCTTGTGATGGTCCTTGAAGTGCTCGGTGAGGTTGCGGATGCGCTCGGTGAGGATCGCGACTTGCACTTCGGGGGAACCGGTATCGCCCTTGGCCTGGGCGTTGTCCTTGATGATTTCCTGCTTCTTTTCGGCAGTAACGGTCATGTGTCTTCGTCTTTCTTCGCGGTATCGGGGAGGTTGAAGCCCCTGACCACTTTCGCGGTCGCCCCGTCGGATTCCATCAGCGCGACAGGGACACCGTCCGCCATCGCAAGAAAGAGCCCGTCGGGAAGGGCATTTCCGGACACGACCCGGCCCTGTCGGGCCGCCTGCGCGCTTGTCCGGTCGAGATCGTGGGCCGGGATACCGTCCAGCCCCGCCTCGAGCGGCAGGAGGTGGTCTTCAAGCGGCGCGCCCTTACCGATTTCGTTCAGCAAGTCCAGCGAAATCGCCTGATCTTCGCGGAACGGGCCCGCCTTGACCCTCCGCAGATAGGTAACGTGCCCGACGGTTCCAAGCGCGTGTGCGATGTCCCGTGCCAGGGACCGGACGTATGTCCCCTTCGAGACGTGCGCGACAAGCGTGACGCTGTCGGCCAGCTCGAGGGGCGCCGCGGGATCGAACGGGTCGGGCCGCCCGGCGGTGGTGGCAAAGGCGGATTCGACCTGGACCGGCTCCCGGCCGCTTGCCATGCGCAGGTCGTGGACGGTGACGGTGCGCGAGGCCAGCTCGACCGTCTCCCCCTCCCGCGCGCGGTCGTAGGCGCGCCGGCCATCGACCTTGAGCGCCGAATAGGCCGGCGGGACCTGCTCGATCGCGCCGGTGAAGTGCGGCAGGATCGCCGCGACCGCGGCCAGCGGCGGGCGCCGGTCCGACGTCGCCACGACCTCGCCCTCGGTGTCGAGCGTTGCCGTCTCCTCGCCGAATGCGATCGTGAAATGATAGACCTTGCTCGCGTCGAGCATCCGCCCGGCGAGCTTGGTCGCCTCGCCCAGCGCGATCGGCAGGACGCCTTCGGCCAGCGGATCGAGCGTGCCGCCGTGGCCCACCTTGACCTTACCGTACCCGGCCTCGCGCAGCACGCGCTTGACCGCGCTCACCGCCTGGGTCGAGCCGAAGCCGCGCGGCTTGTCGAGGATCAGCCAGCCGTGGGGAGACGCGGCAGGCCCGCTCATCCGCCCGCGACCAGCGTCGCCAGCGCGAGATAGCGGTCGAGCACCCATTCCACCGGCGGACCGATCACCCGGCTCAGGATGCCGGCTTCGGGAAAGGCCCAGGTCGCCGCGATCAGGGCGATGAACAGCAGCATCCCGACATTGCGCAGCTTGGCGTAGTGGCGCGCCATCGAGCGCGGCAGGAGGCCCTCGACGATATGCGATCCGTCGAACGGCGGGATCGGCAGCAGGTTGAACAGCGCGAGGAAGGTGTTGATCAGGATGAATACCAGCAGGCCCGTGCCGAGCAGCGAGGTGACCCCGTCGGCGTCGACGATCGTCGGCAGGCCGCTGGCGGCAAAGCCGAGCGCCGATCCGGCCGTGAGCGTCAGGCCAAGGGTCACCGCGGCGAGCGCCGCCAGCAGGAAGTTCATCGCCGGCCCCGCCGCGCCGACGAGCATCATTCCGGTGCGCGGGTTGTCGAGCCGGCGGAAATTGACCGGCACCGGCTTTGCCCAGCCGAAGATCGGCCCGCCGAACAGCGCGAGCGCCCCGGGCACCAGCAGGGTGCCCACGGGATCGACGTGGCGGATCGGGTTGAGGCTGAGTCGCCGCTGCTCCTTCGCGGTGGGATCGCCGAGTGCAAGCGCGGTCCACCCGTGCGCGACCTCGTGAAACACGATCGCGACGATCAGGCAGGGAACGAGGACCAGCGCAAGCTGCAGGGTGTCTGACATGATACAGGCTTATGTAGGGCGCCCGCCCTAACCCGCCAACGCCTCGCTGAAATGCTTGCGACATAGCGCGACATAGCGGTCATTGCCGCCGACTTCGGTCTGCGCGCCTTCCTTCACCGCCGCGCCGGTCGAATCGACGCGCAGGTTCATCGTCGCCTTGCGGCCGCAGTGGCACACGCCCTTCAGCTCGACGAGCTTGTCGGCGATGCCGAGCAGCGCCGCCGAACCCGGAAACAGCTCGCCCTGGAAATCGGTGCGCAGGCCGTAGCAGACCACGGGGATTCCCGCCTCGTCCGCCAGCCGCGCAAGCTGCCAGACCTGGTCACGGGTCAGGAACTGCGCCTCATCGACGAGCACCGCGTCGAGCGGCTCGGCGCGGTGCGCTGCCATCACCCCGGCCCACAGGTCGGTCGCGGGCGTGTAGCGATGCGCGTCCGCCTCGAGCCCGATGCGGCTGCGCACCATGCCTTCGCTGCGCGTGTCGAGCTGCGCGGTCCACAGCATCGTGCGCATCCCGCGCTCGCGGTAGTTGAAGTCTGCCTGCAGCAGGGTCGAGGATTTCCCCGCGTTCATGCTGGCGTAGTAGAAATAGAGCTTGGCCATCGGTCCTCGTGCGCGAAATGGGCCGCCCGGCCCCGATCATGACGGTGTTCTTATCCGTCAACGCCTAGCAGGATCGCCGGGCGTGCCTAGGGTGCGCGCGAGGCATCGAGCGTCCCTTGCCGATCCGGCTGGACCCCCTCGGCCGACTGTGCAAGTCTCCCCGGAAGGGGGGAAACAGCGATGGGGACATCGACTGCAGCGCCGGCACCGCGACCCGGCTTTCTCGGCTGGGTGGAGCGAGTGGGCAATCGTCTGCCCGACCCCGTGTTCATCTTCGTCTGGCTGATCGCGGGGCTGGTCATCGTGTCCGTGCTCGGCGCGCTGGCGGGGTGGAGCGCGCTGCATCCGACGGAGCTCGACGCCGCGACCGGCCAGCCGCGACTGGTGATGGTGGCGAGCCTGCTTTCGGCAGAGAACATCCGCCTGCTGTGGACCGAGACCCCGCGCACCTTCACCGCCTTCGCGCCGCTCGGTTACGTGCTGGTGGTGATGTTCGGCGCCGGCGTGGCCGAGCGCGTGGGACTGCTGTCGACCGCGATGCGGTTGAGCATGGCCAACGTGCCCCGCCGCTGGATGACCCCGGCGGTCGCGCTGGTATCGATGATGGGCAACCACGCCGCCGACGCGGCCTTCGTGGTGTTCGTGCCGCTGTGCGGGATCATCTACCACGCCGCCGGCCGCCATCCCCTGCTTGGCGTGGGCGCCAGCTTCGCCAGCATCGCCGGCGGCTTTTCCGCCAACCTGCTGCCCGGCCAGCTCGATGCCCTGTTGCTGGGCCTGACCGAAGCGGCGGTGACCTCTGCCTTCGGCGACGTCTATACCGCCAACATTGCCGGCAACTGGTATTTCATCGCGGCGATGACGGTCCTCTACCTGCCGATCATCTGGTATGTCACCGATCGCGTGGTCGAACCGAGGCTGGGCAAATACGACCCAGCCCTGCGCGAAAGCTCCGACGTGGCCGCCCTCAATCAGACACCGGACGAACGCGGGCAGAAAACGGGGTTGCGGCGCGCGGGCCTGGCGCTGCTGGCCGTGCTGGCGACCTGGCTGCTGTGCATCTTCGGCCCCGGGACGCCGCTGATCGACGAGACCGCAGGCGAAGGCCGCCTGAGCCCGCTCTACAACAGCCTGCTCGCCCTGTTCATGCTGATATTCCTCGTGCCGGCCTGGACCTATGGCAAGGCGACCGGCGCGATTGCCGACCACCGCGACCTGGTGAAGATGCTGACCGGCGCGATGCAGGACATGGGCTATTACCTCGTCCTCGTCTTCGTCGCGGCGCATTTCGTGGCGATGTTCGCCTGGTCCAACTTGGGAATCGTGATCGCGGTGAACGGGGCGGACGCCTTGCGCGAAAGCGGCCTGCCCGCGTGGGCGATGGTGGGATCGGTGGTGGTTTTCGGCTCCGCGCTCAACATGATCATCGGCTCGGCCTCGGCGAAGTGGGCGGTGATCGGGCCGGCGCTGGTGCCGATGCTGATGCTGCTGGGGATTTCACCCGAGATGTCCACGGCTGCCTATCGCGCCGGCGACAGCGCCACCAACATGATCACGCCGGTCGGTTACCTGCCGATCATGCTGATCTTCTGCCGCCGCTGGGTGCACGACTACGGGTTCGGTAGTTTCGTCGCGATCATGCTGCCCTACGCGGGCGCGATCCTGGTCGCGGCGACCGCGCTGACGATCGGGTGGGTGGTGCTGGACCTGCCCCTGGGGCCGGGAGCAGGCGTATTCATCGAACCCGGCGCGACGGTCGCACCTCTCGCGCCAGCCGCTCCGGGCTAGGACCCGCTATTCCTCCTCCCCGAGGTCGCGCACGACCTTGGGATCGTTGAGCAGCCGCTCGATCCGCGCGGCCTCGTCGAAGCTCTCGTCGAACTTGAACTGGAGTTTCGGCGCGAACTTGAGGCCGAGGCGTTTCGCCACCTCACGTTGGAAGAACGCGGTGTTGGTGCGCAGCGCCTTCAGGACCACCGCCTCGTCCTCGCCGAGCAACGGCTTGACGTAGGCGTTGGCGTTCCTGAGGTCGGGGGTCATCCGCACCTCGGTCACCGAGACCGAATGCGCGGTCAGCACCTCGTCGTGCACCTCGCCACGCGCGAGCAGTTCGGACAGGATGTGCCGCACCCGCTCGCCCACCTTGAGCACGCGGACCGACTGCTGTTCGGGAGTGGACTGGTTGCGGGCCATCAGAAATCCATTTTCGCAAGAATACGCTTCAACGAGGTCATGTTGCGCGCCGTTCCGCGCACGCCGAGGCGGCGCTGCAGGAAGGCGCCGGTCAGGCTCGATACCCCCACCCCGTGCACGTAGTCGAGGTAGAGGACGCCCGGCCCCAGCGCCAGCCGTTCGCCGCCCCTGCTGCGGTGTTCGGCGAGCAGGGCCTCGAACCTTTCCGCCGGCGGCAGGCGGTCGAGAAAGATCGAATGGACGAACCTGTCCTGCCCGTCGCCGTGGAACGGGTTGTCCTCGATTGCGGACCAGACCGAGGCCCGGTTGCGCACGACGACCAGGCTGTCGATGCCGAACTCCGCCTTCACGACACGGGCGATTTCGCCCGCGGCGCCGGCGCGGTCCGCGTCGTCAAGATCGAGCAGCACGTTGCCGCTTGCGGCAACCGTCTCGACGCCCGCGAAACCCGCGCCCACGAGCGCCGCGCGCAGATCGGCCATCGCCAGCCGGTTTCCCCCGACGTTGATCGAGCCGAGAAACGCGGCGCAGCGCGGCATTCGCTAGAGGGTCCGCTCGCGCTCCTCGACCTCGAACACCTCGAGCTGGTCGCCCGGCTTGATGTCGTTGGTGTCGGCGAGCACGACGCCGCACTCGAGCCCTGCGCGGACCTCGTCGACGTCGTCCTTGAAGCGGCGCAGCGACTGGATCGTCGTGGCCGAGACGATGACGTCCTCGCGGGTGAGGCGGGCGTGGAGGCCCTTGCGGATCGTGCCCTCGACCACCAGCAGGCCGGCGGCCTTGTCCTTCTTGCCCGCAGGGAAGACCTGCTTGACCTCGGCGCGGCCGAGCACGTTCTCGATCTTGAGCGGGCCGAGCACGCCGGCCATCTCCTTCCCGATCTCCTCGGTCAGGTGATAGATCACGTCGAAGTACTTCATCTCGACGTTGTCGCGCTTAACGAGATCGCGGGCCTTCGGGTTCGGGCGCACGTTGAAGCCGATGATCGGCGCGTTCGACGCCGCCGCCAGCGTGACGTCGCTTTCGGTGATCGCCCCCACGCCTGCATGAAGCACGCGCACCTTGATGTCGTCGTTCGACAGGTTGTGCAGCGCGGTGACGATCGCCTCGACCGAACCCTGCACGTCTGCCTTCACCAGCACCGGGAACTCGACGACATTCGACTGGAGGCCGGCGAACATCGTGTCGAAGTTCGTCGGCGCCAGCGCGGTGCGCTTCTCGGTCGCCTTTTCCTGGCGGTACTGGGCGACTTCGCGTGCACGCTGCTCGTTCTCGACCACGGTGAGCTGGTCGCCCGCCATCGGCACGCCGCCGAGGCCGAGGACCTCGACCGGGACCGACGGACCGGCTTCCTTCACCTGCTTGCCCTTGTCGTCGACCAGCGCGCGCACGCGGCCGCTCTCGGTGCCGACCACGAAGGTGTCGCCGCGCTTCAGCGTGCCGCGGGTGACGAGCACCGTCGCGACCGGGCCGCGGCCCTTGTCGAGCTGCGCCTCGACGACGATCGCGTCGGCGTCGCGGTCGGGGTTGGCCTTGAGCTCGAGCAGCTCGGCCTGGAGCAGGATCTTGTCGATCAGCTCGTCAAGACCGGCCTTGGTCTTGGCCGACACCTCGACGTCCTGCACGTCCCCGCTCATGGCCTCGACGATGACTTCGTGCTCGAGCAGGCGCTCGCGGATCTTCTGTGCGTTGTATTCGTCGCGGTCGGACTTGGTGATCGCGACGATCATCGGCACGCCCGCGGCCTTGGTGTGATTGATGGCCTCGATCGTCTGCGGCATGATCCCGTCGTCGCCCGCGACCACCAGGATCACGATGTCGGTGACGTTCGCGCCGCGCGCGCGCATCTCGGTGAACGCGGCGTGGCCCGGGGTGTCGAGGAAGGTGACCTTGTCGCCCCCCTTGGTCTGGATCTGGTAGGCGCCGATGTGCTGGGTGATGCCGCCGGCCTCGCCCTTCACCACGTCGGTCCCGCGCAGCGCGTCGAGCAGGCTGGTCTTGCCGTGGTCGACGTGGCCCATGATCGTCACGACCGGCGGGCGCGGCTTCAGCGTGTCCTCGGGGTCCTTGTCCTCGGTCCGGTCGATGTCGACGTCGGCCTCGGACACGCGCTGGATGTTGTGGCCGAATTCCTCGACCAGCAGCTCGGCGGTGTCCTGGTCGATCGTCTGGTTGACGGTGACCATCATGCCCATGTTGAACAGCGCCTTCACCAGGTCGGCGCCCTTCTCGGCCATGCGGTTGGCGAGTTCCTGGACCGTGATCGCCTCGGGCACGACAACGTCGCGCACCTGCTTCTCGCGCTTCTGCGCCGGACCGCCGTGGAGGCGGCGCTCCTTCTCGCGCGCCCGCTTGAGCGCGGCGAGGCTGCGGGCGCGGCGGCCCTCGTCCTCGTTGAGCGCGCGGGTGACGGTCAGCTTGCCCGAGCGGCGGTCGCCGCCGCGTTCGGGCGCGGGGGCACCGCGCTTGTCGTCCTTCTTCTTCGGCTCGGGCTTCTTGGGCTCGGGCCGGGCGACCGGGGTGAACCGCCGCGGCGCGGGCGCAGGCGTGCCGGCGTCCGGTTCGGCGCTTCCGGCGGCGTCGGCCTCAGCGCCCTGCTCGTCGCTGGCGGGGTCAGCGGCCGGGGCCGCGGGTTCCTCTGCGGCGCGCTTCGCGGCTTCTTCCTCGGCTTCGCGGTTGGCCTCGGCGCGGCGCTTTTCTTCCTCGAGCGCGGCGGCCTTTTCGGCCTCCTCGCGCACGCGGGCTTCCTCGGCGAGCCGGAGCCGCTCTTCCTCGGCCTCGCGCTGGAGCCGGGCAACGCGCTCCTGCGGCGTCTCGCCCGAGGGCGCGGCCTTCTTCTTCGGCGCGGGCGCAGCAGCCGGCGGCGGCGGCGGGGGCGGCGGGGGCGGCGGCGGCGGTGCGGCGGCTTCCTCGCCCGACTTGACGAGCTTGCGGCGCCGCTTGACCTCGACCGCGACCTTGTTGGTGCGGCCGTGGCTGAAGGTCTGCTTGACCTCGCCGGCGTCGATCGACCGCTTGAGGCCAAGCGGCTTGCGTTCGCGCGGAGTGTCGGTGCTGTCGCTCATAAAACTCGTCTTCGTCCTTCGATCAGTCGTCCAGCACGGCGGGTTCGATCCCACCGCCAGTCTCAGCCGCCGATTGCGGCCCCAGGAAATGCATCAGGCGCTCGAGCGCGAGCGATACACGCTCGGCTGCTGCCGGGTCGGCCAGCGCCATATGGACGACGTTGTCGCGGCCCATTGCCACAGACAGAGCCGCCCGGTCCAGTGGCAAGCGCGTGCCGGTCTCGCCCGAACCTTCGGCATCGCGCCCGACGCGCCACGCCTGGTCGAGCTTGCGGGCGCCGTCCGCACTCGCATCTGCGGCATGGAGCAGCAGGTCCACCGCCCCGCCGCGGGCGTGTTCGGCGATCCTGTCGGATCCCAAGATAAGGTGCCCGGCGCGCAGTTCGAGTCCCAGCCGATCGAGCAGCGCCCGCGAGAGGCCATCCTCGATCCGCTGCGGCAGGTCGCCCGGCACCGAAAGCGGGGCTCCCTTGAAGGCCCGCGCGAGCGCGCCCTTCAGTCGGCCCTTGGCCATCGCCTCCTCCAGCGCGGCGCGCGAAACGCCGATCCATGCGCCGCGGCCGGGCGCCTTGGCGTGGACGTCGGGCAGCACGTCGCCGTCGGGCGATACCGCCAGCCGGACGAGCGTGGCGCGCCCGCCATGCTCCCCGGAGAGGATGCACCTGCGCTCCGGCTCCGCCTTGCGGGGAGCCTTGGGCGCTTCAGCGATGTCGGGCGTCAGGCGCTCATTGTTCGGAGTCCGCATGCGCGGCCTCCTCGGATGCGGGTTCTTCGTCCTCGAACCAGTGAGCGCGCGCGGCCATGATGATCTCGTTGCCCTGCTCTTCGGTCAGGCCGTACTCGCCGAGCACGCCGCCCTTGTCCTCGGGCTTGGGGCGATCCGAGCGCAGCCGCGGCCCGTCGGTCGGCGCCTGGCGCCGGCGCGGCGCCTCGCGCTTCTTGGCGATCAGCTCGTCGGTCGCAAGGTCGGCGAGGTCGTCGAGCGTGGTGATCCCCGCCTTGCCGAGCGTGACCAGCATCGCTTCGGTGAGGTGCGGGATCTCCGCCAGCGCGTCCTCGACGCCCAGCGCCTGGCGCTCGGCGCGATAGGCGGCGTCGCGGCGCTCGAGCGCCTCGATCGCGCGGCTCTGCAGCTCCTCGGCCAGTTCCTCGTCGAAGCCCTCGATCGTCGCCAGTTCGGCAAGCTCGACGTAGGCCACTTCCTCGAGTTCCGCGAAGCCCTCGGCCACGAGCAGCTGCGACAGCGTCTCGTCGACGTCGAGTTCCTCTTCGAACATCTTGGAGCGCTCGGCGAATTCCTTGGTGCGCTTTTCCGAGGCTTCCTCCTCGGTCATGATGTCGATCTGGTGGCCGGTCAGCTGGCTCGCCAGGCGCACGTTCTGGCCGCGGCGGCCGATCGCGAGGCTGAGCTGGTCGTCGGGCACCACCACCTCGATCCGGCCGTCGTCCTCGTCGAGCACGACGCGGCTGACCGTGGCGGGCTGGAGCGCGTTGACGACGAAGGTGGCGGTGTCCTCGCTCCACGGGATGATGTCGATCTTCTCGCCCTGCAGTTCCTGCACGACCGCCTGGACGCGGCTGCCCTTCATGCCGACGCAGGCGCCGACGGGATCGATGCTGCTGTCGCGGCTGATCACGCCGATCTTGGCACGGCTGCCCGGGTCGCGGGCGGCAGCCTGGATCGTGATGATGCCGTCGTAGATCTCGGGCACTTCCTGCGCGAACAGCTTCTTCATGAAGTCGGGGTGCGCGCGGCTGAGGAAGATCTGCGGCCCGCGGTTGTTGCGTTCGACCTTGGTGATCAGCGCACGGATGCGCTCGCCCGGGCGGGCGGCCTCGCGCGGGATCTGCTGGTCGCGGCGGATGACGCCCTCGGCGCGGCCGAGGTTGACGATCACGTGGCCGAATTCGACCGACTTGATCACGCCGGTGATGACCTCGCCCGCGCGGTCCTTGAACTCCTCGAACTGGCGCTCGCGCTCGGCGTCGCGAACCTTCTGGAAGATCACCTGCTTCGCCGACTGCGCGTCGATCCGGCCGAGATCGACCGGCGGCAGCGGGTCGACGATGTAGTCGCCCACCTTGGCGTCGGCCTGCAGCTTCTTTGCCTGCTCGAGGTTGACCTGCTTGAAGTAGTCGTCGACTTCCTCGACCACCTCGACGACGCGCCACAGGCGCAGGTCGCCGGTCTGCGGGTCGAGCTTGGCGCGGATGTCGTTCTCGTTGCCGTAGCGCGCGCGGGCGGCCTTCTGGATCGCTTCTTCCATCGCCTCGATGACGATCGCCTTGTCGATCATCTTCTCCGAAGCGACCGAATTGGCGATCGCGAGCAGTTCTGCCTTGTTGGCGGAAATCGAACTGGCCATTGGTCCTTACTCTTCCTCTGTCTCGAGAGATTCTTCCCCGGCACCCCCCGACACCTCTTCGGCGCCGGTCATGTCGAGCGGTCTGGTCGCGGCGATCAGCGCGTCGGTCAGGACGAGCTGCGCCGAATGAATCTGGTCGCGCGGGACAGTAACATCGCCCGCCTTGCGATCGGCGATGGTGACCTGGCCGTTTTCGATGCCCCTGAGCTCGCCCTTGAGCACGCGCTGGCCGTCATAGGCCTTGTCCATCACGATCCGCGCCTCGTGCCCGGCCCAGTTCGCGAAGTCCCTTTCGCGGGTGAGCGGGCGGTCGATGCCGGGGCTGGACACCTCGAGGTGATAGGCGCCGGCAATCAGCACCTCGCCGGCTTCCTCGCGCGCGTCCATCATGTCCGAAATGCGGCGCGACAGCGCGGCGCACTGATCGATGATCAGCTGGCCGGTCGCGGGATCCTCGGCCATGACCTGCAGCGCCTCGCCCCCGTCGCCGGCTTCGGACGGCATCATCTTCACGCGCACGAGGTCGAGCCCGAGCGCGGCGGCTTCGGGTTCGATCAGTTCTCTAAGGCGCGCGATATCGGCCATTCGGTCTCCGTTTCATCCGCCATGCGCCGGTGGTGCCGGCCCCTCGCGGCGCCAGCCCCTCCAGTCTCGCGATGTCGGGATGAAGGGCCAGATAGGCGCGCGCGCCCTCAAAAGCAAGCCGCTTACTCGCTTTCAGCGAGGCCGTGCTTCTTGATGCAATGCCGCAGCTGATCGTAGGTTAGGCCCAGCGCCTTGGCGGTCTGGCGCTGGTTCCAGCGATTGCGCCCGAGCGCGTGCTCGACGATCGCACGCTCGTGCGAATCGACCGCGGCGCGCAGGTCGTCGATCGAATCGAAATCGGGCGTCGCGGGTGCCGCCGGGCGCGCACTCGCGGTCTCGGGCGCGGCGGGAGCGGGGGCGGCGGTCGGCTTCCACGGGCTGTCGAAAGGGTCGAACACGACGTGCGCGATCGGCTGTTCCGAATCGCCCCAGCGATAGACCGCGCGCTCGACGACGTTGCGCAGCTCGCGCACGTTGCCCGGCCAGAGATACTTTTCGAACTGCTCGCGGACGTGGTCGGCGAACCCCGGCCACTTTTCCCAGCCGAGTTCGCTCGCCATGCGCCGGCCGAAGAACTCGGCCAGCACGATGACGTCGCCCTCGCGCACGCGCAGCGGTGGCAGCGTGATCACCTCGAAGCTGAGCCGGTCGAGCAGGTCGGCGCGGAAGCGACCCTGTTCGGCGAGCTGCGGCAAGTCCTCGTTCGTCGCCGCGACGATGCGAACATCGACGCGGATCGGGCGGTTCGAGCCGATCCGCGTGACCTCGCCGTATTCGACCGCGCGCAGCAGCCGTTCCTGCGCCTGCATCGAAAGCGTGGCGAGCTCGTCGAGGAACAGGGTGCCGCGGTCAGCCTCCTCGAACCGCCCGGCGCGCGCGCGGGTCGCGCCGGTGAACGCCCCCGCTTCGTGCCCGAACAGCTCGGCTTCGACCAGCGTCTCGGGCAGCGCCGCGCAGTTCATCGTGACCAGCGGCTCGTCCCACCGGGTGGACAGGCGATGGAGGCGCTCGGCGATCAGTTCCTTGCCGGTGCCGCGCTCACCGATCACGAGCACGGGTCGGTGCATCGGGGCGGCCTGGCTGGCGCGGTCGACCGCGTCGAGGAAGGCATCGGACTGGCCGATGAACTGGTTTTCCCGCTCCATGCCCAACGAATAGCGAAAATCACCAACTCTCGGCAACAGAAACCACAATGCCGTTCGTCGAAAAGCGCCAGCCATCCGTAAATCGGCAATTGGCACGCACCTTGCTGTGTGGTGAATGTCATTCACCGGGAGGTATCCATGTTCGACCGTCGTTTCCTGCAGACCCGCCTCGGCCACGCCGCGATGGCGAGTGTCGCTGCGATGGCGCTGTTCGTCGCATTGAGCGCGCAGATCCAGGCCACCCCGGCCTTTGCCGCCAGCGGCGCGGTCGCCACCGTGGAGCTGGCATGAACAAGCCCACTTCCAACGACCCCCTAGGGCCGGAGCGCGATGAGTCCCCCTCGCGCGGGACCCAGTCCCCCCGCGCGTCAGACGCTCCGGCCCACCCCCAGTCGTTCGCGCGCGCCAGCCGGCTCGACGAGGAAGTCGAGCGTCTGCGCCGCAGCCCCACGCCCACCCAGTCCGCCGCCCAGCGGGACATCGCCAACTACGGAGTCGCCTTCATGGGAATCTTCAGCCGCACCCGGGACATCATCGCGGCGAACTTCAACGACATGCTCGACAAGGCGGACGACCCGTCGAAGATGATCCGAATGATCATCCTCGAGATGGAGGAAACCCTCGTAGAGGTCCGTGCAAGCGCCGCGCGCACGATCGCCGACCAGAAGGAGATGCACCGCCACACGGTCAAGCTCGAGCGGCTCCAGTCCGACTGGTCCGAGAAGGCGCAGCTGGCGCTGAGCAAGGACCGCGAGGACCTGGCCCGCGCCGCGCTGGTCGAGAAGAAGAAGGCCGGCGACATGGCCGAGCAGCTGCGACAGGAGATCGCCGTGCTCGACGACGCCCTGCGCGCCTACGAGCAGGACATCGAAAAGCTCCAGGTCCGCCTGCGCGAGGCGCGCAGCCGCCAGACGGCGATCGCCGCGCGGCTCGAGAGCGCGGAGAACCGCGTGAAGCTGCGCAGCCTGATGACCAACGAGCGCGCCGACGAGGCGCTCGCCCGGTTCGACCAGCTCGAGCGCCGGGTCGACTATGCCGAAGGCAGGGCCGACGCGCTGAGCATCGCCGACGGGACCGGCAAGCCGACCCTCGCCGACGAGATCGCCGCCCTCGCCGGTGCGGACAAGATCGACGAGGAACTCGCCGAGATGAAACGCGCGCTCGGGATAACCGACGAAGATGCAGACAAGACCAAGGGGGAATAAACCGTGTCCGACTTTCCAAGCGAAATCATCATCGTCCCCATCCTGTTCATCGCCCTGCCGTGGCTGATCATGCATTACGTCACGAAGTGGAAGACCGCCTCGTCGATCACGAATGACGACGAGTCGCTGCTCGATGAGCTCTACCACCTTGCCAAGCGCCTCGACACGCGGATGGAGACCGTCGAGCGCCTGGTCGCCAGCGACGATCCGAGCTTCCGCCCTGCCCGCCTCGTGCACGACAGCGAGGAGGACACCGAATCGCTGCGCGAACTCGACCGCATGATTGCCGAGAAGAAGGGAGCCTCGAAGTGAACAGCCCGCGCACCACGCTTTACCGCGACAAGCAGAACGCCAAGCTGATGGGCGTTTGCGCCGGGATCGCCGACTACACCGGGGTGAACGCGCTTTGGATACGGCTCGGCTTCATCGTCCTCTTGCTGACGATCGCGCCGATCCTGCTGCCGGCCTATTTCATTGCCGGACTGCTTCTCAACAAGAAGCCGCCGCACCTCTACGTCGACCAGGAGGAATCGAAGTACTGGCAGCGCGTTCGGCAAAGCCCCAAGCGCACCGCGCGCGAGATCCGCGGCAAGTTCCGCGAGATCGATCGCCGGCTCGCCGAGGTCGAGACCTACTACGTCACCAGCAACCCGCGCCTCAACGCCGAGATCGAGCGGCTGCGCTGATCCGCTGAACCGAGGGGGAATAAATCGATGGACAATGGAACGCTCGCCCTTCTGATCCCGATCATCGCGCTGTCGATCCCGATCGTGCGCATCTGGACCAAGCACCAGCGCGACGTGGCGAGAATGCAGATCAGCGCCACCGCCGACGCGACTGCCGAAAAGGCCGCCCAGTATTCGAGCCAGGTCCAGGCGCTCGAAGACCGCGTCCGGGTGCTCGAGCGGATCGTCACCGACAAGGGCTACGACGTGGCGACCCAGATCGAGGCGCTGCGCGACCAGCGCCGGGTCGACGATACCGATAGCGGCGTGTCGATCGAGAGCCTGCGCAAGGAGCGTGCATGATGGAAAAGATCGCGATGTTCGAAGCGCTCGCACCGATGATCGCGGTGGGCGTGGTGGCCATCAGCCTCGGCTGGGTCACGACTACCTGGCTGCGGATCAAGAACGGCTACCCGCTCGACGGGGCGTGGGGCCAGGCGGTCTATCCCAAGACCGATGCCGAGGCGAAGGAACGGCTCAAGCTGCTGACCCAGGAGAACGCCCAGCTCAAGGCGGAGATGGGCGCCATGCGCGAACGGCTCGAAACGGTCGAGCGGATCGTGACCGACAGCGGCTATCGGCTGACGCACGAGATCGAGCGGCTGCGCGATGGCAGGGAGAAGGTGCAGTGAGCGTGGGCACCGCCATCGTCGCGACGATCGCGATCATCGCGTTCATGGTCCTGCGGATCGTCAAGTACAACACGCAAGGGCACGGGCGTAACCTCGCCGCCCCGCCGCAGGACGGCGAGACGACCGCGCTGCGCCGCGAGGTCGAGGACCTGCGTGAACGCATCAAGGTGCTCGAACGCATCACGACCGACAGCAACACCAGCGAAGCAATCGAATCGCGCCGCGTCGCGGCCGAGATCGAGGCGCTGCGCACCCGCGAAGACTCCTGACCTCCTTCAGCACTGGGAGATCCTGCAATGCCGAGCGACCAGATCGTCACCGCCGCCGCCTCGCTCACGGCCATCGCCATCGTGGCTTTCGCCATGTTGCGCGGCTGGCAGGGCTGGCTCACCCTGAAGGAGCGCGAACTCGAGCGGACGGCCGGGGGCGCGACCCTTAGTCGGGGCGAATCCGCGCGCGAAACCGACACCGGCAGCGCACTCGGCGCGGCGCGGATCGAGCTTTCAGACCTCAAGGAACGCATTCGCCGGCTTGAAGCGATCGCCAGCGGAGTCGATCTCTAGATGGCTGCTGTCCGCGTCGAGGCCACCAAGGCCGGCATCGGCCTTGGCAGCGCGATCGCCGTGGCGATCAGCTGGTCGCTCCACAAGTCGATCCTCTGGGCCGCGATCCAGGGCTTCTTCGGCTGGTTCTATGTCCTGTACTACGCGCTGACGCGCCCGGGCGGGCTGGCAGGATAGGCCGCTGCGCGCTAAGGGCGCGCGCCATGCGGAGCCTGCAAGACATTGCCGAGGAATACTCGTTCCTCGAACCCGACGATCGCTACCGCCTGCTGATCGAGCTCGGCCGCGAGCTCGAGGAAATGCCCCAGGCGCTCAAGACCGACGCCACGCTGGTGCGCGGATGCTCGGCGGCGGTATGGGTCTATCCGACGGGCGACGCCGACCGGCTGCACTTCCTGGCCGACAGCAACGCCGCGATCACCAAGGGGATCGTCGCGCTCGTCATCGCGGCCGTGCAGGACCGCCCGGCGGCCGAGGTCGCCGGGATGGACGTGGCCGCGGCGCTCGCCCCGTTCGACCTCAGGAACCAGCTCAGCAGCAACCGCACGCAGGGCGTGCCGAACATGATCGCGCTGGTGCAGGAGCACGCCACGCGGATCGCAGGCGGACGCCGCTAGGCCCGCAGGTCGGCCGGAATCGGGGCCAGACGCGGTCCTGCCTGGCGAAAATTGCGCAGGTCGAGGAAGCGCGAAAGGAACGGCATGTCCGGGTCGGCGATTCGCGCGGGCGTGCGCCCGGCGAACATGCGGATTTCGCGGATCATGTGCGACTGGTCGTAGAAGTGGTCCTGGATCGCGCCCAGGTCCTCGTCGGAAAGGCCGGGCTTCGCAAGCAGCACCGCCGCGCGCAGGGCGCGGTACTTGCGCACGAGCGTGGCCGGGGCGAGTCCGAAGTATCGCTCGGTCAGGCGCTGCACCTGGCGCGGTCCGTACCCGGAACTGTCGTAGAGGTCGGCGAGCGGGGGCGACAGTGAGCGCGCGAGCCACTCGGCAACGGTGCGAATGAACGCGACGTGGCGCGGCGGCAAAGGCCTCGCCGCGGCGGCCATGCCGCGCGCGAGGATTGCGGCCTTGTCGCCGTCGGACAGCGAATCGTAGTCGCGCAGGATCGCCTCCCCGGCGTCGGCCAGCGGGGCGCGGACGACCTCCGCCGCGGCCCGCACGCGGTTGCCGTGTTCCGCGGCTGAAAGGCCCGTCAGGCTCGCCCAGCCGACCGGGCTCAGCATCGCGCCGAAAGCATCCCACGGCCCTTCCATCTCGAGAGTCGTCGCCGCCGAGGTCGGCGTGACGAGGGTGAACCCGGGTCCGCGCTCGACCCGGTCGTCGAGGAACCGCAGGGTGCCCGTGCCCTTGCCGAGCAGGATGAGTATCCCGATCGAGGAGGGCTGGACGTCGCGGATGTGGGCTTCATCGCACCGCACCCGGTAGAAGGTCGTGGCAAGTCCCGCCGCTTCGTCCGGCGGTGCGATGAGTTCCATGCGCAGGAGGTCGGCGCGGGTCAGCCGGGCCTGGTCAGGCACCGCGTTCTGGCTGACATCGGACTGATCGCGACCCATCTGCCGGCTGTTTTCCCGATTGCGGCAATCAAGTCCAGCGTCGTCGAAGGATCAGGCCCCGGCGCTCTCGCGCACGACGGCGATGCCGGCTTCGCGCTGGCGCTTCAGCTCGGCCTTGAGCTTCGCCGGATCGCGCGCGAAAACAAAGCCGAAGCTGACGCCGCCCTCCTTGCCGATCGTCGCGTGGTGGAGCTTGTGCGCCTGCACCAGACGCTTGGCGTAGCCACGCTTGGGCACCCAGCGGAACCAGCGCTGATGGACCAGCCCGTCGTGAACGAGCGTGTAGATGACCCCGTAGGCAAGCACGCCGAGGCCGATCCAGGTTCCCGGCCACCACGCGCCGTCGCCCATGATCATCGGGCTGCCGATCGCGAACATCGATATGCTGAGTGCCGCGCCGACGAGCGCGTAGAGGTCGTTCCTTTCCAGGAAACCGTCGTGCGGTTCGTGATGGTCGCGGTGCCAGGCCCATCCGAAACCGTGCATGATGTACTTGTGGCTCGACCACGCAACGCCTTCCATCGCGAGCACGGTCGCAAGCACGATCAGCGAGGGCAAGAGCCAGTCCATCGACGGCCAATATAGGTCAGTCGCCGGGGAAAAAGAACCGCGAGATCTCTTCGCCGATGCGCGCCGGGCGCAGGCTGGTCGCATCCACGCAGCACCAGCTCGAACTGACCTCGGCGAGCACGTCTTCGCCGCGCTGGATCACCGTGCGGTAGAACGCCCGCGCCCCGTGGATCTTCTCGAGCACGGTCTTGGCGATCACGTCGTCCTCGAGAAACGCGGGACGCCGATAGGTGATCTCGTGCTTGAGCGCGACCCACAGCCGCTCGGCCACCGCGTCCGCGGGGGCGAGCTTGTTCCAGTGCGCAAGAACGGCATCCTGCACCCAGCCCAAGTACCGCGCATTGTTCACGTGGCCCATGAAGTCGATGTCGCTGGGCATGATGCGAATCGGAAAGTGGAAGGGAGCCGCTGCTGACATGCCTGTCAGTTAGTGCATGGACCCTTGCATTTCCATGACCGCCGCCGGGTTTATTTTCGGCCGCGCCCCTGACACCTGCCGGCACCGCTAAACGCGCAGCCAGACCACGGACAAGATTATCCATCTTGTCCCCCATGGGGCCGCGCGCCTAGCCCCGCCCCATGGCCAGCCGCCCGCGCACCTTGTACGAGAAGATCTGGGACGCCCACGTCGTCGAGACCCGCGACGACGGGACGGCGCTGCTCTACATCGACCGCCACCTCGTTCACGAAGTGACCAGTCCGCAGGCGTTCGAGGCGCTCAGGGCCGCGGGCCGCACCGTGCGGCGTCCTGACCTGACGCTGGCGGTTCCCGATCACAACCTGCCGACCACGGCGCGCCGTGCGCCAGACGGCAGCCAGCTTCCCATCGACGACCCCGAAAGCGCCGCCCAGCTCGCCGCGCTCGAGGCGAATGCCCCTGCTTTCGGCATCCGCTACATCGGCGCGACCGACCGCGAGCAGGGCATCGTCCACGTCGTCGGCCCCGAGCAGGGCTTCTCGCTGCCGGGCGCGACGATCGTTTGCGGCGACAGCCACACCGCCGCGCACGGCGGGATCGGCGCGCTTGCGTTCGGGATCGGCACGAGCGAGGTCGAGCACGTGCTCGCCACGCAGACCCTGCTGCTGCGCAAGTCGAGGACGATGGAAATACGGGTCGAGGGCGAACTCGGCCCCGGCGTCACCGCGAAGGACCTCATCCTCCACATCATCGGCGTCGTCGGCACCGCGGGCGGCACCGGCCACGTGATCGAGTACCGCGGCCCCGTGTTCGAGGCGATGAGCGTCGAGGGCCGGCTGACCGTCTGCAACATGAGCATCGAGGCGGGCGCCCGCGCGGGCCTGATCGCGCCGGACGAAACGACGTTCGCCTATCTCGAGGGACGTCCCTTCGCCCCGCGCGGCGCGGAGTGGGACCGCGCTGTCGCCTGGTGGCGCTCGCTGGCCACCGACGCGGGAGCGGCCTTCGACAAGTCGGTCGTCATCGACGCGGCCCGCGTCGAGCCGACCGTCAGCTGGGGCACCAGCCCTGAAGACGTCGTCCCGATCGGCGGCAGCGTGCCCGTCCCGGACAGCTTTGCCGACCCTTCGAAGCAGGACGCCGCCCGCCGGAGCCTCGACTACATGGGGCTGCGCCCCGGCCAGCCGATGACCGAAATCGCCATCGAGAACGTCTTTATCGGCAGCTGCACCAACAGCCGGATCGAGGACCTGCGCGCCGCGGCCGAGGTGCTGCGCGGCCGCCGCAAGTCCCCGCAGGTAAAGTGGGCGATCGTCGTGCCCGGTTCGGGCCTCGTGAAGCGCCAGGCGGAGGAAGAGGGCCTCGACAGGGTGTTCACCGACGCCGGGCTCGAATGGCGCGAGCCGGGCTGCTCTGCCTGCCTCGCGATGAACCCCGACAAGGTCCCGCCCGGTGAACGATGCGCGAGCACGAGCAACCGCAACTTCGTCGGCCGCCAGGGTCCCGGCGCGCGCACGCATCTCGTCAGCCCGGCGATGGCTGCGGCTGCGGCGGTGACCGGCAAGCTCACCGATGTTCGCGAGCTGGTGAGCTGACCGGCCGCAAGACCGCCTTCGCGCCCGTCGCCGCCGCGGACGCGCGGGTCCTGATCCTCGGCAGCCTGCCCGGCGAGGCCTCGCTCGCGGCGCGGCGCTATTATGCCCATCCGCAGAACCGGTTCTGGCATCTCGTCGGCGGCGCGATCGGC
This sequence comes from Tsuneonella litorea, assembly GCF_025154015.1. Classification (GTDB taxonomy): domain Bacteria; phylum Pseudomonadota; class Alphaproteobacteria; order Sphingomonadales; family Sphingomonadaceae; genus Tsuneonella; species Tsuneonella litorea. The sequence continues at coordinate 171,579 of NZ_JAOAMV010000005.1, read as the reverse complement.
CGTGACTTGTCCGCGCTCGAATACGAAGCGCGTCTGGCGGCTCTCCAGAAGGCGCGCATCGCACTGTGGGACACGGTCGCCTCGGCGCGCCGCGCGGGCAGCCTCGATTCGGCGATCCGCGAGGCCGAGCACGCCCCGCTGGCAGACCTCGTCGCCACCCTACCCGCGCTTCGGGCGGTCGCCTTCAACGGGCGCAAGGCGAGCGCCATCGGGCGGCCGCAACTGGCCCAGAGCAACCTCGCGCTGGTCGACCTGCCCTCGTCGTCTCCTGCCTTCGCGGCGATGCCGCTGGCCGACAAAGAGCGCCTTTGGGCCGGGCTAGCCGATTTCCTGAGCTGACCCCTTGCGCGGCACCGCGCCCCGCCGCATGGATGGGCACATGACGAAAAAGCTTACTGGCAAGGCCGTGGCCGCCGGCGCGGCGATCGGCTCGGCGGCCATCGCCGCTGCGCTCCTCTACGCGACCAAGCGCAAGGACAAGCACAAGCCCGAACAGCTGCCGCCGATCCCGTCGGGCGAAGCGCCCGAAACCGACTGATGGAGCCGATCCGCGAGGTAGAGGGGCGGGCGATCCCGTTCGGCGCGAAGAACGTCGACACCGACGTGATCATCCCCGCCCACTGGCTCAAGACGGTGACCCGCGAAGGACTCGGCCGCGGCGCCTTTGAAACGGTGCGCGCGCAGCCCGGCAACGTGTTCGACGATCCCGCATACGCGGGCGCCCCGATCCTGATCGCGGGCGACAATTTCGGCTGCGGGTCGAGCCGCGAGCACGCCGCCTGGGCGCTGCTCGACCTTGGCGTTCGGGCGGTCATCGCGCCGAGCTTTTCCGACATATTCGCCGGCAACGCGTTCAAGAACGGCATCCTCACCGTCGCGCTGCCGCAGGAACAGGTCGACCGCCTGCTTGCGGTGGCGCAGACCGATCCCATCGCGATCGACCTCGAACACCAGGTCGTGACCACCCCTTTCCAGGACCGCTTCGGGTTCGACATCGACCCGTTTCGCAAGGCGTGCCTGATGGAAGGACTGGACGAGATCGGGCTCACGCTCGCGCGCGACGAAGCGATCGCCACGTACGAAGACCGGCAGGCACGCGACATGCCATGGCTGGCACACGGAACCGAAATAGCTGCATGAAGGCCCCTACCCGATGAAAGCCCTACGCACCCACGCCGTCGGCGGACCCGACACCCTGACCCTCGACGAAGTGGACGATCCCGTCCCCGGAAAGGGACAGGTCGTCGTCGCGGTAAAGGCCTGCGCGATCAATTTTCCCGACACGCTGATGATCCGCGATCTCTACCAGTTCAAGCCCGAGCGTCCCTATGCGCCCGGCGGCGAGATCGCCGGCGTGGTCGAGGCGGTCGGCGAGGGCGTCGACCAGTTCAAGGTCGGCGACCGGGTGTTCGGCGGGATCGGCAACGGCGGCCTGGTCGAAAAGGTCGCGGTCGACGCGCGGCGGCTTTTCCCGGTGCCCGAAGGGGTGCCGTTCGAAAAGGCCGCGTCGCTGATGATGACGTACGGCACGACAATCCACGGCCTCAAGGATCGCGGCCACATCAAGGCCGGCGACGTGATGCTGGTCCTCGGCGCGGCCGGCGGCGTGGGCCTCTCGGCGGTCGAACTCGGCAAGGCGTTCGGGGCGAAGGTGATCGCCGCCGTGTCGAGCGAGGCGAAGGGCGAAGTGGCGCGGCGGGCCGGTGCCGACGACGTCGTGATCTACCCCAAGGGGGAGATGTCGAAGGACGAAAGCAAGGATCTGGCGAACAGGTTCAAGGCGGCCTGCGGGCCCGAGGGCGCGAACATCGTCTATGACATCGTAGGCGGCCAGTATTCGGAGCCGGCCTTGCGCGCGATCGCGTGGGAAGGCCGCTTCCTGGTGGTCGGCTTCCCGGCAGGGATCGCGAAAATGCCGCTCAACCTGACGCTTCTGAAGAGCTGCGACATCTGCGGCGTGTTCTGGGGGGCCTTCACCGCGCGCGAACCGGAGAAGTTCCGCGCCCAGGCGGCCGAGCTGTTCGACCTCATGAAGGCGGGCAAGATCGACCCGCTGATCTCGGAAACCTTCCCGCTCGAACGCGGGGGCGACGCGATCGCCAAGCTGGAAAATCGCGAAGCCGTGGGCAAGCTGGTCGTCACGATGGAGTGAACCCTATGCGCAAGAATGCCGTTGTCCTGGCCGCCGCGACGAGTGCGGCGCTTGCCGCCTGCGCCGTCAACGTGGAAAACCACGCCCCGCCGCCACCTTCCACGATCGATGCGCACAAGCTGGTGGATGCGCGCAAAGGCGGCATGGCGATGTCGGTGGCGGCGCTCGGCGCCATTTCGAACGGCCTCGCGAGCAAGGCCCCGACGAAGTCGTATCGCCTGCCGGCAGATGGCCTTGCGCATTTCGCGCAGTCGCTGCCCGCGCTGTTCGATCCGCGCACGCAGGGGGACGCGATGTCCAAGGCTTCGCCCGCGATCTGGAGCGATCCGGCCGGTTTCGCCGCGCGCGTCGACCAGTACGGCGCGGCGACCGAGCGCCTCCTCGCCGCGGTCACGTCCGATGATACCGCCGCGATCGAGGCCGCCCTTGCCAGCACGAAGGCCGCGTGCAAAGCGTGCCACGATACATACCAGCTCAATAGGCAGGCAGACACGACATGACCGATTTCAAGGATCGCGAGCGCGGCGAGGAACGCAAGTTCGTGATGGACGAGGACGCAGCCTTTCGCGTTGCCGCGCGGCGCAACCGGCTGCTCGGCCACTGGGCGGCCGACAAGATGGGCCTGACCCCCGAGGAAACCGATGCCTATGCCAAGGCGGTGGTCCAGGCCGACTTCGAGGAAGCCGGCGACGAGGACGTGATCCGCAAGGTGCTGGGCGATCTCACCCAGGCTGGCTGCGACGTCAGCGAGGCCGAGGTGCGCGCCGCGCTCGAGGAAAAGGCCGTCGAGGCGCGCCGCCAGCTCATGAGCGAAAGCTGATCGAATGCCGATGCAGGCGAACGAGATCGAGGCGCTGATCCGCGCCGCGATTCCCGATGCCGAGGTCGAGATCCGCGACCTCGCCGGCGACGGCGATCATTACGCGGCCCACGTGGTCAGCGCATCGTTCGCCGGACTTCCCCGGGTGCGGCAGCACAAGCGGGTCTACGATGCCCTGGGGGACCGGATGGGCGGGGAACTGCACGCCTTGCAACTGACCACCGCCGTCCCCAACTGAATCCCCACGCAACCGGGCGAACGCCTGGTACAAAGCCCCGATAACAAGCAAGGTCCGGCCATGTCCGACGTCAAACAACGCATCGCCGACATCGTCGAGCAGAACGATGTCGTGCTCTTCATGAAGGGCACCCCGCTTTTCCCGCAGTGCGGCTTTTCCAACCGCGCGGTCTCGATCCTCGACCACTGCGGCGTCTCCTACGAGAGCGTCGACGTGCTGCAGGACATGGAGATCCGCCAGGGCATCAAGTCGTACAGCGACTGGCCGACGATCCCCCAGCTCTACGTCAAGGGCGAGTTCGTCGGCGGCAGCGACATCATGATGGAGATGTTCGAGGCCGGCGAACTGCAGACCCTCATGAACGAGAAGGGCGTGGCCACCGCCGATTGAGGCGCAAGTCCGGTCCGTTCGGCAAAAAGAAATCCCGTCCGGCTGGGTAGGCCGGACGGGTTGTTTCTTCATGGGTTCTCGGGTCGGGGAGGCAGAACCGGGAGACCGGTGGTCCCGCCTCGTTGGAAGACCGTTGGGGTGTCCGCGACATTGCACGGAACGTGCCAAGTCGCAGCGACCGCGGATTCGCGCGGATTGCGATGGTTAACACCCTTAACCCCTCCGCGCGGTTGTAAGGAAAACCGACAGCCTCGGCGGCGATAATCGGTCTTGGCATGCAACCCCTTGCGCGCCACAGTCGCCGCAATGACCGAGACATCCGATCGACCCTCGATCCCCGCCGCGACGGTAATCGTGTTCCGCAACGATCCGGCCGGCGGGTCGCCGCAAATCCTGATGGTCACCCGCCACAACGCGATGACCTTTGCCGGCGGCATGGCGGTGTTTCCCGGCGGGCGCGTGGACCCGGAGGATCATGCGCTGGCCGCCACGCTCGACACCGAGTTCGACAGCGACGAAGCCGCGCACAGGATCGCCGCGGTGCGCGAGACGCTGGAGGAAACCGGCCTCGCAATCGGGCTTGTCGGCGACGTGTCGGCCGACACCGCGCGCGAGGCACGCGCCTTGCTCGAACGGGAAGGCGCGCTCGCTCCGGTGCTGGCTGCGATGGACTGGTCGCTCGACCTCGGCTCGGTGGTCCCTTTCGCGCGCTGGCACCCCAAGAACGAGCGCATTCCGCGGATCTTCGACACGCGCTTCTACCTTGCCGATCTCGGCACCGGGGCCGTCGAGCTCGAGATAGACGGCAGCGAGAACACGCACCTGTTCTGGACCAGCGCGTCCGGCGCGCTCGACATGGCCTCTCGGGGCGACCTTTCGGTGATCTTCCCGACCCGCCGCAACCTCGAACGCCTTGCGCAGTTCGGTTCGTTCGCGGAAGCGCGCGCCCACGCCGAAGCGACCCCGGTCAGAACCATCACTCCGTGGATGGAGGAACGCGGCGGCGTACGCTGGCTGCGGATACCCGACGATGCCGGATACCCGGTAGCTGGAGAACCGCTCACGACAGCGGCGCGGGGATGACCCTCGCGTGAGGCCCTCGCCCCCCGGGCGGGCGGCCAATGCGTTCGGTTCGAAGGACGCACGCTTTCGCTTCGCGGGAGCGGCCTGCGGTGGTAAGAACCGCGCCGCTAGAGAAGGAGGGAGCGATGAGGAAATCGTTGTTGCTGCTGACTGTGCCGGCACTGCTCACCGCGTGCCAGGCGAGCGAAACGCCGGCCGACGATCCGGCCGGCGCGAGTGCGGCCGCCACGGCCGACACCGGAGCGGAAGAGCAAGCCATCCGCCAGCAGGTCGACCGCTGGCTCCAGCTCGTCGAAGCCAAGGATGCCGAAACCATCGCCGGCCTCTACACCGAAGACGGCGCGGTGATGCCGCCCAATGCGCCGATCGGCAAAGGGCGCGCAGCCATCAAAGAAACCTGGGCAGCGATGATGCAGACGCCTGGCTTCGCGCTGACCTTCGAGCCCGAGGAAATCCTCGTTGCAGCCTCGGGCGACCTCGCGCTGGACCGGGGGACCTACCGGCTGACGGTTGCGCCCGACGGCACCCCGGTCACCGACACGGGGAAATACGTGGTCGTCTGGCGCAACGTCGGCGGCGAATGGAAGGCAGCGGCGGACATCTTCAACAGCGACCTGCCCGCCGGCGGCGGCTGACCAGCCCTGCCGCGCAACGGTCGCCGGTTCCTTCCTGCCGCTTGCCCTCGCGGGCAGATGGCGAACCGCGGCGCTTTCGTGAATCCCGGTAAAGTGCCCATGTTGCCTTCGATCGCTGCAAGGCGTTCCCCGAAGCGGGCAAGCAGGGCGCGTTCTTCATGGTGCGCGGTGATGCCTATCTGGCGTTGCTGGAACTGCGGAATATGTGCCCGGAGATTGTGCTGGCACTGTCAGCAGAGCAACCGATCAGTAGCTCGGAGGTGAATGCTTGAGGTCGGCGGGCTGCGCGACATTCACAGAGAACTTAACCCTGCTCACCGTTTCGTTTCTTTGAGAGCCGGTCGCCCCGCTTTGGGCTTCCGCTGACATCTTCGCTGTCACCACCGATAGGATGCCGGCACTTGCGGACAACTTCTCTCCGCTAGTGTTGCCCCTTTCGTCGACCACCACGACAGCTACGTCAAACTCAACTGGGGTAGGACTTGCGTGTCGGTGGTCCGGGTTCTCTGAAGTTGTCCACTCAGGGTTTATTCTCGCGCCCGGATTGATCTCCTTGAGCCTGTTTCGCGCATCCTCAACTCCGGTAACAATTTGAGTGAGTGTCTCTGAGACGAAGCTCTTGAGGTCCATGCCCATTCCCCGCGCGTTACCTATGCGTTACCTGACAACCGCAGAGGTAACGCCTAAAGTTCTGATTTAGTGGCGCGCCCGGCAGGACTCGAACCTGCAACTCCAAGCTTAGAAGGCTCGTGCTCTATCCAGTTGAACTACGGGCGCGCTGCGGCAACGCGCATAGCGTGCTTTTCGCGGGGCACAAATCGGGATATCGGATCGTCCATGAGCGAGCAGGTGGCAGCGATCGAGGGGGGAGCCGCCGCGCCGCGGCACTTCCGCTATTACGACCTCATCATGGCGGCCTTCGTGGCCATCCTGCTGCTGTCGAACGTGATCGGCGCATCGAAGCCGAGCTACGTCGTGCTGCCGGGCGGGACCCAGTGGGCGTTCGGCGCGGGCGTGCTGTTCTTCCCCCTGAGCTACGTGATCGGCGACGTGCTGACCGAGGTCTATGGTTATGCCCGCGCCCGGCGGGTGATCTGGGCGGGTTTCGCGGCGCTCGCCTTCATGGCGTTCATGGCCTGGGTGGTGGTGGCTCTGCCGCCTGCCGCCGGATGGCCGGGCCAGGAGGCGTACGAGTTCGTCTTCGGCAATTCGTGGCGGATCGTGCTCGCCTCGATCACCGCGTTCTGGGTGGGCGAGTTCGCCAACAGCTTCGTGCTCGCCAAGATGAAGCTGATGACCGAGGGTCGCCATCTGTGGATGCGGACGATCGGCTCCACCTTCGTCGGGCAGGGCCTCGACAGCCTGATCTTCTACCCGCTCGCATTCTACGGCCTCGCGGGCTGGCCGATCGAGCAGCTTGCGATGGTGGTGATCTCGCAATGGGCGATCAAGACCGCGTGGGAAGCCCTGCTGACGCCGGTGACCTACGCCGTGGTCGGCTTCCTGAAGCGGCGCGAGGGGGTCGAGGTGTTCGACCGCGGAACGGACTTCTCGCCGTTCGGCCGCGCGTCCTGATCAGACGAGCGCGGCGCTCTCGGCAATCGCGGTGATCCCGCGCTTGCCTTCGCCGTCGCGACCCAGTTGGACGATCACGTCGATCACGCCAGCGGCATAGGCGATCGTGTCGCTGCGGGAGAGGCCAATGCCGGTCTGCATGACCATCAGCGCGAGCTGTTCGAGCGCGCCTGTCAGCGAGTTGGCGTGGATGGTCGAGAAGCTGCCCGGGTGGCCGGTATTGATCGCGCGCAGGAAGCTGACGCTCTCCGCCCCGCGCAGTTCGCCCAGCACGATGCGGTCCGGCCGCAGCCGCAGCGCCGCCTGGAGCAGCTCGTTCGCGGTCACTTTCGCTTCGCCCAGCTCGCCCTTCACGGCGACAAGACCGACGCCGTTTTCGCCCGGCAGGCGCAGCTCGGGGGTGTCCTCGACGAGGATCACCCGCTCGCCCTTCGGGATTTCGCCCAGCATGGCGTTGAGGAAGGTCGTCTTGCCGGTGCTGGTGCCGCCGGAGATCAGGATCGTGCGGCGCTGGCGGATCGCCTCGCGGAGGAATGCGATCGGCTGGCCTTGCGCATCGGGCATCGGGGGGCGCTGCTCGCCGCCGAGCGGCCCGGTGTCGTAGGCGTCGAGCGGCAGGTCGAGCCGGCGATGGCGGCGGATCGCCATCGCCCAGTGCCGGCGCGCCGCGGGCGGGCCGCAGAACTGCACCCGCGCGCCGTCGGGCAGCGTCGCGCCGAGCAGCGGGTGCTCGCGGTTGATCCCCTGGTGACTGACGCGGGCGACCTGTTCGGCGAGGCGCTGGACGAGCCGGTCGTCGATCTCAGGTGCATCGACCCGGACCATGCCCCCTTGCGCGGCATCCTCGATCCATACTTCGCCCGGCCGGTTCACGAGGATCTCGGTAACCGTGTCGACGTCGAGCCAGCGCTGGAAAGGCGCGAGGTAGGCGTCGAGATAGACGCTGCGTTCGGCCGCGCCACCGCTCGTGGGAAGGGGATGCACGTCGGCCACGGCGGCCTACTTGACCGTCGAGAAGTCGAGGTCGCGGGCAGTGAACACGCGGATCGGCTCGCCCGCCCGGACCCGCACGGTCGGCGGGATCTGGCCGTCCTGCTGCGCCGCGGTCTGCGCCGCGCTCGACCCGCCGCCGAGGATCACCGAGGCGCCGCCGGTCGCGAGGCCGCCGATCACCGACAGCAGCATCGACGATCCGAACCGCCGGAAGAAGTGGCTGTTGACCTTGCCCTCGAGCCCCGTGGTTCCGTCGAATCCGACCGCGGGCGAGGCGAGGTTGACCGACGCGCCGTCGGGCCGGATCAGCCGGGTCCAGATCACGTAGGCGCGCTTCTGCCCGCCCTGCAGGCCCGACTGGTACTGGCCGATCAACCGGCTGGAGCGCGGCACGAGGACGCGGGTGCCGTCGAAGCTGCGCACGTCCTGGCTCACCACCGCGCGCACGTAGCCGGGCACGTCGGTGTTGATCGCCGTTTCGAGCACGGCCGGGATCAGCGTGCCTTGCGTCACCGTCGTCTGCGGGTTGACCATCGCGCGCGCCTGCGCCGGTGCGCCGCCGACGCCGCCGATCTTGCTGGCGAAATCGTTCGCGGTACCGGTCGTACCGCCCGCCTCGCCCGCAGGTCCCGGGGCGGCTTCGCCCAGGCCGCCGCCCGGCAGGTTGCTGGCGTCGAACACAACCGTCGGGTTCGCATAGGGATTGGCCCGCACGCCCTGTACCGGCTGGACCGGCTGCGCATAGACCGGCTGCGGAGCGGGGTCGGGTCGCGGCGCCATGGCGGCCCCGGGAGCCGGCGTCGCGACTTCGGTCACCGCCTGCGACGGTACCGCCGGCGCCTGCTGCACGCCCGCCTGCGGGGTCGCGCCGTCCGCCTTCTCGGTCCGCGCGGCGTTCATGCTCCACAGCGTGACCGCGCCGAGCAGCCCGATCACCGCCACGCCGGCGGCAAGACCAAGCCCGTCGGACTTGCCCTTGCGCTGGGTGACCGCCGGAAAGGCGTTGCGGCTGGCAAGATCGATGATCTCAGCGCTCTCGCCCTCGCGCGGGTCAAGATCGCCCGAGGCGGGTTCTCCGGCCTTCTTCGCCGGCAGGCGCATGGCGAGTCGCATCAGCGGTTCCCTTCCTTGATCTGGGTGTCCGTACGGGCGAGCGCGGCCTGCGGCGCGGCCAGGGCCGGGGCGGCACGCACGGGTCCGTTGTTGACGATTGTGGCCGCATCCTTGCCCGAGCGCAGCACGATCTCGCGCGGGACCCCGTCGACCACGATCACGTCGCCGCGAACGGTGAAGTTGACCGGCCCTTCCATGCCCTTGGCGTCCTTGACGAGGATCGCCGGCACCGGGCTGTCCGCCGGCCACGCGAGGAAGGTCGCGGCGCCATCGTCGTACGTCCGCGCGGGGAGGAGCTTGCGATCGCCCTTGCCCTCCCAGGCGAAGTTGAGCTCGGCCGGGTCGGTGACCGCCCGCGGGTCGGTGATCGCGGCGAACTCCTCTTCGGTCGGCCCGTCAGTGGTCGCCAGCTGCGGCGACGGCTTCGGTTCGTTCGGATAGGTGAAGCGCAACACGTACAGCGGGTTGGCCCTCGCCGAGGCGACGAGATCGAACAGGTAGGTGTGCCGGTCGGTCACTACCGTCATGTTGGTGGCCGCGCCCGGGCTCAGCGGCTTCACGAACAGCAGGTTCGCCCGCTTGTTCGGCGTGACCTGCCATGCCTCGCTGTCGCCGATCGCGACGTTCTCGATATGCTCGTCCTCGCCGAACTGGATCGTCGCCTGGACCTTGGTCCGCCCCTCGATGCGGACGACCTTGCCCGCATCGTAGATCCTCTCGACGATCCGCGAATCGTCGGCGAACGCAGCGGTCGAGGCGGCCAGCAGGGTGAGCGCAAGGCTTGCGCGGATCATGTCACTTTCTCCGATTGGCGCGCCTGAAGACGGGGCGGCGGCGACTTGTAGCGGCTGCCGATACCCCTGGCGCGCGTCGACCCGATCATCGGCGACCCCACCTGACCGGGGGCTGAAGCGGCGGTGGCAGTGACGACGCGGGTGTCGCGCAGTCCGCCTGACGCCGATCCCGCCCCCACGTCGTTCGCGGCGGGCGCGGTGGCGAAGGCGGTCACGGGAATGCGTCGTTCACCGCCCGCGGAGGGCTGCGCGGCTGCGGACGAGGCGGCGGTCGCCGCGGCTGGTACGACAGTGGGCGCGGCCGCGGTCGAGACGCCCTCACTCCGCTCATTCCGGTCGCTCGCAAGCCCGAACACGCGCCAGCCGCCGACCATCGTGGCAGCGACCTTCAGCACCATCGCCATCAACGCCATGTGGACCGCGCCGACGAGGAAGAACGCCATCGCCGCCTGCGGGTCTATCTGTCCCGGAGTCTGCACCAGAACGGCGAGGATCGGCACCGCGAGTTCGAGCATGACGCTGCCCCCGAGAACCGCGAACAGCGGCACCAGGGCGAGCATCACGAGCCCCTTGAGCCACCCGGTGAATAGCCCTCGGGTGCTGCCGAACAGCGCCATGACCACGAAGATCGGCCCCGCTGCCACCAGCACCGCGAGCGCGATGCGCGCAGTGACGAGCACGCCCACCGTGCCGAGCAGGAACAGCATCGCGCCCAGCCACATCATGCCCTCGGGCGAAAAGGCGGAAATGTCCTTCCCCTCGGCCTGGCCGGGGCTCGCCTGCTGGAGCGCCTGGAACACCACGTCGATCTTCTGCGCGAAGACCTGCGTCGCGCTCTCGCGGCTTCCGGTGATGACCCCTGCGACCCAGTCAGGCCCCGCGACGGTGAAGTTGAGCACGAGCGTGCTGTAGGCGACCCAGCTCGTCACCACCGTCAGCACCGCGCCGATGGTCATCATCCGCGGGGTGAGCGAGCGGACCGAGAGATTGGCGCGGCCGAGCAGCAGGTTGATCCCGAACCACGCGACGAACAGCCCGAGCAGGATGGTCAGCGTGGTGACCATCGCCCCGCCCGGCGCGAACAGGCGCCCGAACGCCGACGCCATCGTCTCGCCGGCGACGCAATCGACCGCTTGCAGCGCCGCGGCGACGCCGTTGCCGACGCCCTCGGCCGCCCGGTCGCAGGCCGCGCTCATTCGGCCGCGAGGCGGAACGATGGATGGTCGCCGCCTTCCTGTTCGATTCCCGAACCGCCGGGCCAGGCATGGCCGGTGAGCGCGGGGAACCAGTCGGCCGGGTTGTCGCCGACCGCCTCGCGCAAGAGATCGAGCCGCCGCACCGAGCTTTCGCGGCCTGACAGGACCGCCAGCACCTCGGGCGCGCCCGAGAGGTCGAGCCGTACGACGACGCTCGCATCGGGCTGGCGGATCAGGAACGCGCGGCTGTGCGCGGGCAGGCTGCGGATCAGAGCCAGCTCGTGGTTGGTCAGCCCGAACCCGTCGCAATAGTCCTCGGCCCGGGCGCGGGCATTGGGCATGAAGATCATCGTCGCGGTCTGTTCGACCAGCGCGGTGGCGATCCGGCTCTCGAGCGCGTCGCGGGCCGACTGGGTCGCGAACCCGACCAGTGCGTTGCGTTTGCGCAGCGTCTTGAGCCAGTCGCGGATGCGCGCGGCAAATACCTCGTCGTCGAGCGCCTTCCACCCCTCGTCGATCAGGATCATCGTCGGCTTGCCGTCGAGCCGCTCCTCGATCCGGTGGAACAGGTACATCATCGTCGGCGTGCGCAGCCGCGGGTTCTCGAGCAGCGCGGTCATGTCGAAGCCGAGCACGCGGGCTCCGAGGTCGAGCTCGTCGCGTTCGTTGTCGAACAGCCACGCGTGCTCGCCGCCGGCGATCCACGCCGAGAGCCGGTCGGCGAGATCACCTGGCTGCGGACGCCTGGCGCCCGACAGCAGCTCGCGGAAATGCCGCAGGCGCCGCAGCGAGGCGTCGTTGGCATAGGCCGCATCGACCGCGCCGGCGATCGTCGCCAGCTCCTCCGGACCGTCGGCCTTGAGCAGCACCGCCAGCCAGTCGCGCAGGAACGCCCGGTTGGTCGGCGTGTCCGGCAGCGCGAGCGGGTTGAACCCGGTCGGCTCGCCGCTGGCGATGCGGTCGTAGCGCCCACCGATGCCGCGAATGAACAGTTCGGCACCGCGGTCCTTGTCGAACAGGATCGTGCGGGGGCTGAACTTCTGCGCCTGCGCGGCAAGGAAGTTCATCACCACCGTCTTGCCCGAGCCCGAGGGGCCGATGACGGTGAAGTTGCCGAGGTCGCCGGTGTGGAAGTTGACGAAGAACGGCGTGCGGCTCGTCGTCTGGAGCAGCGTGACCGCCTCGCCCCAGTGATTACCTTCAGCCTGGCCGAGCGCCATGCCGTGCAGGGAACCGAAGCTCGCCATGTTGGCGCTCGAGATCATCGCGCGGCGGGCAATATAGCTTTCGTTGCCCGGGAACTGGCCCCAGAACGCCGGCTCAAGGTTGGTATCCTCGCGCACGACGATCGCGCCGGTATCGGCAAGCGCCGCGGCACAGGCGGCGGTCGCCTCGTCGAGCTCGGGCAGGGTCGCCTCGCGCACCAGCACCGTCAGGTGATGGTCGCCGAAGCCGACCGCCCCGTTGCCCAGCGCGTCGCGCGCGGCGAGCATGTCGGCGCGCTCGGCCATCGCTTCCTCGTCGGCCGACTTGAGGCGGCGGATCGCGAGGTCCATCCGCTCGCGTGCGGTAGTCCGTTCCGACGGCGCGTAGCTTTCCGACACGATCATCTCGAACGGCTGGCGCAGCAGCGCGTCGAGCAGGCCCGGGCTGGTCGCCTCGGGATAGTCCTTGAGCGACAGGATCGCGGCGAAGTCCGGCTCGCCCGAGCCGCGCAGTTCCATCGCGTCGAGCCCGAAGCTCGCCCGGCGATAGGGCAGCATCTGGCCGATGTCGGTGTCCTCGGCCGGACGGCGCACCGGGCGCATCTCGCCATTGTATAGCGCGGAGAGCAGCTCGAGGATCTCGTTGTTGGTCGCCCCGCTCGGCCCCTGGTAGTCATCGAGCAGCGCCGCGCCGTAGGCCTGGAGCGACGCCACCAGCCCGGTGGCGGCGGCCTTGAGCGAACGCACGTCCCGCGGATCGGCCTCGATCTCCCTGCGGCCCTTGCGCGACCACATCTTGCTCGCCCGTTCGGCCAGCCCCGCCTTGCCCCGCGCAGGACGGCGGATGAGCGTGACGAACTGGTCGTTGACGAACAGCGATCCGCCCGCGAGCCGCTCCTTCCAGCGGCGATCGATGTGCGCGGTCAGCGGATCGGGAAACGCGGCCTCGAGTTCGATCTCGACCCGGCGGCGGATCACGTGGTGGTAGAGCACGAAGCGCGCGTCGAGCGTCGAGCGCAGCATGACCTCGCGGGTCGCCGCGTGGTGGTTGAGCGCGTCCGAATCCTCGGTCTCGAACAGCAGGCCGGGGACCTGCAGCGCGGTCATCACGCTGCCGTCGCGCAGCAGCAGGGTGCTGCCGTCGATCAGGCGCGCATAGGGCAGCCGGTCACCCGCGCGGGCTTCCTTCGCGCTCCAGGCGGCGGCACCGATCCATTTACTCATACTCGCCAATCCTTCCGTCAGGCGGCGTAACTGTTGCAGCCCCATCGTTTCCAGTTCGGAACGCGGGGACACTTGCTGACCTTGGTCAGCCAGAGGTCGAAGATGCGCGGTTCGCGCAGGCAGGCGAAATAGCCGACGAGGTGGAACACCGCCGCGGCGGGCAGCGCCCACCAGCTGCCGGTGATCAGGAACAGCTCGGTCGTGAGCGCGAAGTTGATGATGAAATAGTTGTACGTCACGCCCGCGAACATCTGCGGGCGGGTGAGCGCGCGATGGACGGGATGACGGGCGAGTTCCATCGCTCAGCTCGCCGCCGCGGCGCCCTGGATGCCGGCGACGATGCTCGCCGAACCGAACAGGATGAACACGCCGATGATCACGGTCGCGCCGAAGCGCCAGTTGAGCCGGCCGGTGAGCATCATGAACCCGACCGCCGCGACCGCCATCACCGCGACCGCGGTGGCGACGTTGCCGAGCAGCGTGCCCTGCAGCCACGAAAGCGCGGCGACGATCGGACCCGACCCTTGCGGATCCTGCGCGAAAGCGGCGCTGGAGACGGCGGCCAGGGACAGAGGAAGGAAGCGAGTGAAGCGGATCATACGGGTCAGTTCGGCTTTCGTGAGTGATCGGAGAGGCGGCCCATGATGGCGGCCACGTACCCCTGGGTTTCGCGTATGCGCGGGATGCCGCCGGCCGCGATCACGCGCCCGGGGCCGGCGTTGTAGGCGGCGAGCGCCTTTTCGATATCGCCGTCGAAACGGTCCATCTGCTCGCGCAGGTAGCGCGCGCCGCCCTCGAGATTGGCGAAGGGATCGTCAGCATCGACTCCGAGATAGCTGGCTGTGCCCGGCATCAGCTGGGCCAGCCCACGCGCGCCGACCGGCGAGCGGGCGGCGGCATTCCAGCGGCTTTCCTGCCAGACCACCGCCTCGATCAGGGTGGGCGAAAGGTCGAACCGCCGGGCGAGTTCCTGCACCTTGGCGGCGTAGAGCGCGGGAACGACGCCCGCCTGCGCGGCCGCGTCGGCGATCGCCTGCGGCGGGACGGCGAAATCGGCGGAAAGTTCGACCACGGCGGACGTCGCGGCGGGATCAGCGGCGGGAGCGGCCGCGAGCGCGCCGGAAATCCAGCGCGGCCCTTGCGGACCGATCTCCATCACGTCGGCGTGCGCGGGCACGGCGGCGCACGTCAGCGCCAGCACCGCAAGTCCGCCCATCCGGGACAGAATCATCGCACAACCCTCCATCCAGGTCCCCGTGCCTACACTAAATGACACGGGGGTGACAGATTCCTGAACCGAGATCGGCAAATCATCACGTAAAGATCAGCCCGCCGGAGCGACCCGACGGGCTGAAATCTCCGCGACTTAGGAAGAGTCAGCGCAGCGCGGTGCGAGTCGTGGTGGTCGGCGCAAGTGCTCCGCGATCGAGCGCGGCAAGTGCCTTGAAGGCGAGAGCGCGGCTGTCGACCCAGGCACCCGCGGCTGTTTCGAGGTCGTACCGGTCGCTTGCCCCGATCACCCGTTCGAACATCGCGCGGGCGCGCGCCGTATTCCCCTGGCGGGCATAGGCCACGCCGAGGTTGATCAGCGCTGCGGGATCGCTCGCCCGAAAGTTCGGCTCGAGCTGCGCGACAGCAGCCGCGTCGTCACCCGCCGCCAGCGCTTCGTAGGCGACGTCGACCGACGTGCCCGCCGGGGCCTGTGCGAGCGCCGCCAGGGCGAAAAGGGCGATGGACATGGCGAATTCTCCCACTCGAACTGTCTTTAATGTCGCCAGCATTGCCCATCGAACGGCTTGCCGCAACAAATCCGTAACACTGTCGCTTTTCCGTAACATTGGCCCTTGGCGCCGCTTCGCTGTGCGACGAAAAATTCATTTATCCGTCATATTTTAGTTGCTTTCTCAAAGCCGCAATCTTGCCAATAAACTGTCATGCGCCGGTCCTACTCGGCGAGTCGCGACGAGCGTTCGCAACGCTTTCTTTCCGACTCAATCGGACCATGAGGGGACCGTTTCCGTGACCACCACTTTCAAGCGCATTCTCGCGCTGGGCGCGAGCCTGGCGACCCTGTCAGCCTGCGGCGCCGACGACATCGCTTCGCCGGGCACCGGTGTCGACATCACCATCAACAACCCCGCGCCCGCGCCGACCCCGACCCCAACCGGCACCCCGACTGTCGTGGCCGCGGGCGCCTGCCCGACGCTGACCAACGACGGCAGCGTGACGCTTACCGACCGCGGCACGATCAGCGGCCCGACGGGCAGCTACCGCATCTGCGAGTTGCCGAGCCTCATTGCCAAGACCGTTACCCTGCCCAAGATCACCGGTCTCCTTTACGCGATGAATGGTCGCGTCGACGTCGGTTGCGACGGCGGTTTCTCGGCCCCGACCACCGGCGCGCCCCATGCCTCGACCACGGTCGGCTGCGGCACGCTGACCGCTGACACGAACGTCACGCTCAACATCGACGCGGGCGTGATCCTCTATGCCCGGACCGGCCAGTCGTGGCTGGCGGTCAACCGCGGCAACAAGATCAACGCCGTCGGCACAGCCAGCGCGCCGATCATATTCACCAGCCAGGACAACGTCGCCGGCCTCAACACCGACAACTCGATCGGCCAGTGGGGCGGCGTCGTGCTGCTCGGTCGTGGCAAGGTCACCGACTGCGTATTGGGCTCCGTGGCTGCGGGCACGTGCGAGCGCGACACCGAAGGCGCGGTCAACAAGGCCTACTTCGGGGGCAACGACGACAGCTACAACGCCGGCCGGATGAGCTACGTGCAGATCCGCTACTCGGGCTTCGTGCTCAGCGCCGACAAGGAATTACAGGCGCTTACCGGCGAGGCCATCGGAACGGGCACGCAGTTGGACCATATCCAGTCGCACAACAGTTCGGACGACGGGTCCGAATGGTTCGGCGGCGCACCAAAGATGAAATACTACATCTCCACCGGCGCCGACGACGACAGCCTCGATGTCGACACGGGCGCGCGGATGAGCGTGCAATATGCTCTTCTGATCCAGCGTCCGGGTGAAGGGGACGCGCTGATGGAGATCGACTCCAACGGGAACGAGTCCAACACTCCGCGAACCGACTTGAAGGTAGTCAACTTCACCGCGATCCAGCCGCTCGCAAGCAACCAGAACAATTCGACCGGCGACAAGGCCTCGACGCTGTTTCGCGGGAATTCGGACACGACCCTGTACAACGGCATGATCATCTCGCCGAACAACGAGTGCATCCGGATGACATCGAACACCGATGCGGCGAACCGGGCGACGCTGACAGCAAAGTCGGTCGTGCTGCAGTGCTCGGGCACCGGTGATGCCAAGTATATCGGTGACGGTTCGGGCTCGGCACCGTTCACCGCGGCGCAGGTGCGCGGTTTCATCACCGGCGACGCGTCGAACAACGAAAGCTTCGTCAACACGCTGACGATGACCTTCGTGAACGGGGCAAACGAGAACGCGGTCAATCCCACCGACCCGGGCAGTCTTGCGACCGGATCGGTCATTGCCGCCGGATTCTTCACCGCCAGCCCCACCCCTTACCGGATCGGCGCGGCGTGGGCGGGCAACACCGCCTGGTACGCTGGTTGGACCTGCAACAGTTCCTTCGCGAACCTTTCGGGCGGCAGCGCCTGCACTTCGCTGCCGACGACCTGAACGGCATCGAACTGACCGAAGGGGGCCGGCCGTCGAACAGGGGCCGGCCCCCTTCTCCCAAGAGAATTACCCCAGAGGGAACATCGGATGTCCACTCAATCGCGGCTTGCCGGCGCCTTGCTGATCACCAGTGCGCTTACTGCACCCGGCATCGCCCACGCGCAGACCACTGCGGCACCGCCGGCCGCCATGCCGACAAGCGGCGAAGAGGTGGCTGATCCCCTGCCGGAAAGCCCCCCGGCCAACGAGCCAGGGCCGGAACAGCCACCGCAGGAACGCGTGGAGATTTCGGTCCCCGGCGGTGCGGGCGAGATCATCGTCACCGGCCGCCGCGAGCGCAACGTCGAGCGCGCCTCCGCGCAAGTCGTTTCCGTCCTGAGCACCGCCGAGATCGCCCGCACCGGCGAAGGCAACATCGCCGGTGCGCTGGCACGCGTGACCGGCTTGAGTGTCGTGGGCAACGGGTTCGTCTACGTCCGCGGACTCGGCGATCGCTACAGCCTCGCGCTGCTCAACGGCTCACCGCTCCCCAGCCCCGAGCCGCTCAAGCGCGTCGTGCCGCTCGACCTGTTCCCGACCGGCGTCGTCGCATCCTCGCTCGTTCAGAAGAGCTACGCAGCAAACTACCCGGGTGAATTCGGCGGCGGCGTGATCAACCTGACCACCCGGACCACGCCCGACGACGCGTTCGTCTCGATCGGCTTCGGGGTTTCGGGCGATACCGAGACGACCAACAACCTCGGCTTCACCTACTGCGGTAGCGGCACCGACTGGACCGGCTACGACAACGGAAATCGCGACGTCCCGCCCCTGCTGCAACAGTATTTCGACAGCAAGCAGCTGATCGGTACCGACAATGTCGACACCACGCCCATCGCACGCCAGCTCGTTGGTGCGCGCAATGCGGTGGTGCAGCGCGATTATCACATTCAGCCGAACTTCTCGGGATCGCTTTCCGCCGGCAAGACCTTCCCGCTCGGCGATCTCGACTTCGGCGTGATCGCGGCCGCCGGCTACAGCAACAAGTGGCTCACCAAGGACATTACCCAGCAGAACGCATCGGGATTCGACCTGACCTCGGTCGAGCGCGATTTCCGCACGGTGAACACCGACCAGCGAATCCTCGTGAACGGGCTGCTCGGCCTCGGGCTGGAAGGCAGCAACGGCAAGCTGCGCTGGACCAACCTCTACATCCACGACACGGTGAAGAAGGCTTCCCTGGGGATCGGCACGAAGCCAGCACAGAGCGGAGCGGGGACCGATTTCCTGCGCCAGCGCACGTCCTGGTTCGAACGCCAGCTGATCGACAGCCAGATCGTCGGCGAGATGAAGATGAGCGACACGATCTCGCTCGAAGCACGGATGAGCTATGCGAACACCCAGCGCAACGCGCCATCCGACCTGTTCTTCGAATACGTCCGCACCGATTCCGGGCCATTCGGCGGCCAGTTCTTCAACCGGTTGAACAACGGGGCGCTCGGCGACGGCGACGTGACCTATTCGTACCTCGACGAGGACCTGTTCGCCGGGGGCGCGGACCTGACCTGGCGCGCCCTGCCCAATCTCGCGTTCACCGTCGGCGGCGCCTATTCGGACACGCTGCGTTCGAGCACCCGCCGCAACTTCCTGTTTGCCGCGCCGAACAACTTTCAGGGTAACAGCGACGTCATCACTGCGCTTGGGCTGCAGCGGATCGACAACCTCGTGGCCACGCTGACCGACCCTGCGTTCGTCGCCGCCAACTCGCCCGGCGCGGGCGGCCTGCAGTTGATCGAAAGCGATCCAGGCACCCCCGCATTCGACGCGGAACTCGAGATCAAGGCGGGCTACCTCAAGGGCAACTGGGCGCTCGGCCCGGTGTCGGTCGATGCGGGCGTGCGCTACGAGGACGCGGTCGAATCGACGACGCCGCAGGTCACCTTCCTTTCTGTCCCGCCTTCCGTTTCGCCGACCAAGCTGGATCGCAGCTACTGGCTACCGGCGGCCACGCTGACCTTCGAGGTCCAGAACGGCCTGCAGCTGAGGCTCAACGCTTCGAAGACGATCGCCCGCCCGCAGTTTCGCGAACTCATCGCGCAACCCTACTACGACCCGGACGACAACCGTTCGTACCGGGGCAACAGCGGGCTGGTCGACAGCCAGCTGTACAATGCCGAGGCGCGGGTCGAATACTACTTCGCTCCCCAACAGCGCATCTCGCTCGCCGGTTTCTACAAGCGGATCGAGAACCCGATCGAGGCCTATGTCCGCAACTTCGGCGGAGACTTCGTTACCTCCTACGCCAACGCCCCCGAAGCGAGCCTCTATGGCGCGGAGTTCGAGGCGGTGAAGTACTGGCCGCTGAGCGACCTCGGCGGGGGGTTCTTCGCCCCGCGCCGCGTGGTGACGATCGCCAACTACACTTTCACCCGTTCCAAGCTGTCGGTCGCCGCGGGCGATACCACGATGATCGACCAGCAGACGGGATTGGCGACCGACTACTTCATCGACGGCTCACCGCTGACCGGGCAGTCGGACCATATCGTCAACCTGCAGCTGGGCCTCGAGAACACCGACCGGCTGTCGCAGCAGACCCTCCTGCTCGCCTATGCCAGCGAGCGGGTGGTCAGCCGCGGCCTCAACGGGACGCCGCCTCAGCCCGACGTGATCGAGAAACCCGGCCTCAACCTCGACTTCGTCTGGCGCGAGGGGTTCAACCTGCTTGGCAAGGAGATGGAAGCGAAATTCGAGGCGCGTAACATCCTTGGAACGCGTCACCAGGAGTTCCAGCAGTACGAAGGCAACCGGATCGACGTGAACAGCTATGACCTCGGCACCTCGCTGGCGCTTTCGCTGTCGGTGAAAATCTAGACCCGCCACCCTGCACTTCACAGAGGACAGGGTTGCCGTCCGAAGGGAAGCAGCCCTGACTCTCTTTTGTGAAGGCTTCTTCGCAGCTCAGGGAATATCGAGAACGTAGCCGAGCGTTCGGACTGTCCGCAGCGGATTGCCCGCGCCGGCAGACTTGAGCGCCCGGCGCAAGCGACCGATCCAGACGTCGACCGTGCGGGCGTCGATTTGGGGCTCTCGCTTGCCCAGGCCGGCGATCAGTTGTTCGCGGGTCAGCACCCGATTGGGATTTTCCGCGAAATAGAGCATCAGGCGAAACTCGTTGGGCGGCAGGACGACCGGCTTGCCCGCCCAGCGCGCCTGCAATGCGGCCATGTCGATCGTCAGCGGACCGATCTCGAACCGCTGGCCGACCGCGCGCTGGCGCTGCTGCGGATCGACCGCCATCACCCGGTCTAGAACTGCGGTGCGATCGACCGGACCGAGCATGTAATCGTCCGCGCCCGCCTTCAATGCGCGGCGGCGATCCTCGAGATCGTCTTCCTCGAGCACCATCGTGATGTGCGCCTCGCTCGTGCGCGGGTCGGAGCGCAGGCGGCGGCACATTTCGAGGCCGGCGAGATCGTCGAGCACCCAGTCGACGAAGGCCCAGACCGGACCCTCGACAAGCCGTTGCGGTCCCTCGCGTGAAATGCGCGCGAACGTGTACCGCCGCCCCGCGTGGACAAAGTCGTCCATCTTGTCGGCTGCTGGATCGGTGAGGAATATGTTGACCACGTCCATTCGTGCCCCCGGGAAATGTCATCCCGAGATGGCGGCGCCATGTGACGCGCACGTGACTAGTGTTACGGCAGGGCTGTTGCCTCGCTTCGCCCCCACAACTGGCGGTTGTAGAACCACCCGATGCCGATCAGGCTGAACCCGAGCGCCATGAACGAGGCCACCCGGCCCAGGCCCGCGAGCCCGGCCGCGTCGACGAGGAACACCTTGAGCACGGCGAAGAGCATCGCGACGAGCGAACCGACCCGCCAGGCCCGTCCTCCGCGCCCCCGCGATCCCCACAGCAGGAAGCCGACCGCGAGGACGATGCCGGTGAGCGAGCGCAGCAGCGCCTCCGCCGGGGTTACCGGCTGACCGGCGAGGAGCGATCCGGCGAAGGCCTGTCGCAGTTCCGAGACCGCGAGGAAGGCCAGGACCACCATCGTGGCCCCATCGACCGCCCAGCGCAGCCAGGGCGGATCATCCGGCAGCAGTCGGCGCACCAGCACGAGCGCGGCGATGCCCGCCGCGTACATCGCCGCGAGAGCGTTCGCGAGCGGCAGCGGCCCCACGGCCTGCGCGCTCCACAAGGGGTTGTGGAGTGCGAACGCGAACCAGACGAAGTGCGCCAGCGCCCCAATCGCAAGCACGAGCGCCGCGCGGGTCCAGCCTCGACCCCGGGCGAGCCATGCCCCGGCGAAAAGCAGCGCCTCCCACCCGGCGCGCTCGACAACCCCGGTGCGAACGAAGTCGCTTCCCGCCGCACCCGCAAATGCCGCTCGGTAGGTCACGTGGACGATCACCAGGAAACCGGCGAGCGAAGCTGTCTCGAGGATCCGCCGGAACGACACGGCCGAAACCCCCGCCCCCCGCCAGGCCGCCGAAGCCGCGGCAAACGGCAGCAGGTACAATGCCAGCGCGCGCAGCGATGGCAGATCGGCGCGCATGATCGGCTGGCCGACGAGTCCATCGAGCCCGGCCCCCGCCCAGTGGCCAAGCGGATCGAGCGCCCACAGCGCCGCAATCGCCCACAACGTGGCGATCGCGCCAATGACCTGTCCCATGCGCCACGCCAGGGCAGCCGCGGCGATCGCGACCGCCCAGGGCAGCACGCTTTCGGGGAGCACTTGCGCAAGCGCATCATAGGCCACCAGCGCCGCAGCCGCCTGCGCGGCCCACGCCCATCGCCGGTCGGCGCCCATTGCCCGCTGGGCGAGCGCGGCGGCACAGGCGGCGAGCGCCGCCGCTGCGGCGAGGGCCAGCGCGGCGGCCGGAGACGGAACGTCGGCCAACCCGTCGATGAACCGAAGGTGCGTCGCTGCCGCAAGGCCGAGGCTCACGCCGGACGCCTGCGCGACGTCGACCGCCCGCCCGTGCCCGCGCCACAGCTGGCCAAGCGGGACCAGCGCGAAGATCGCCGCGATGCCGGCCGCGACGACCGCGAACGGTTGCGCCCCCGCCTGCGGCCACAACGCCAGCAGCGCCACCCCCACCGCGGCAGCCACCGCATTGGCCTCGCGCATTGCCGGCTCGCGCCATCCGAACCACGCCAGCGCCACGCCGAGCATGAGGTACAGCCCCCATTCGAGCGTGCCGAAGCCGCCCTGCTGGACGAGCGCCGCCAGCTGCAGCGCGGCGAGGCCCGCGGCACTGACCCGGACCAGCCAATGCGGCCGGCCGCCGCCGCCGGACAGCGCGGGCACGACCGCCCCGAGCAGTACGAGGTAGGCACCGAGCACGGCGACATCGGGCACGTCGGTGGTTCCGCCCGCGATCAGCAAGGCGCCCCATCCGATCCCGCCCGCCAGCGCCGCGACACCCATCCACGCGCGATCCTGGCGCCGCCCGGTTACCGCGAGGCCGGTCGTGACGAGGGCGAGATAAAGCGTGAGGAGCGGGAGGTTCGCGTCCTCGCCGCCGACCAGCGCGGGGGCGGCGAATCCGCCGACAAGTGCGAGCACCGCGCTCGGCAGGCCGAAGCGGAACGACAGCCCGATCGCTCCCGCGGTCACCGCGGCGAGGCCAAGGAACGCGAAGCCCGAGCCGATCAGGCCATAGGCGCTCCCGGCGAGGTAGAACGCGGCGTAGAGCGTCGCGAGCCCTGCCCCGGCAAGCGCCTGTGCCACCCGCGGGTCGGCCACCAGTTCGCGCCAGCGGAACGCCGCTTCCGCGCCGGCAACCAGCGCGATCCCGAACAGGCCCGCCAGCAGCACCCGCACCACCGGGGTGAGCAGGCCGGCATCGATCGACCACCGCACGAGGAAGAACCCGGCCGCTGCCAGCGTGACCCCGCCCGCCCAGATCGGCAGCAACCGGCCGAACAGGTCCTCGAAATCGAACCGGGGCAGCGATCGCCGGGGCCGCCCCGATTCCTGATAGAGTTCTGTCGGGCCGGAAGCCGGCGCGATCTCAAGCCCCTGCGGGCCCGTATCTTCCGCGCCGAGTTGGACGGCAGCGGGAGGCGCCGCGGCTGTCGCAGCAACCGGCTCGGCGCGAGACAGATCGCCCATCTGCAACCGGCCGCGCAGCGCCGCCAGTTCCCGCTCAAGCCCGTCGACCCGCCGCCAGACGAAAGCCACCGCCCCCATCAGGGCCAGAACGACGAGTTCCATCATCGCCTGGCAGCGTCCACCCAAGCGAGGCTTTTTTCAAGCCGCGGCGGAACCGAATCCCCCTCCCATTCGATAGGTGATCGACGTGGTGGACGATGCCGAACGATACCCGCTGACGGGCCGCTTCCTCATGGGACGGTCGCGCCACGCGATGGAAGAGCGGGAAAAGGATCTGCTCGAGCAGTCGATCGAGCAGGTGATCCGTTACGACACCCAGACCTGCATTTTGGCCCGCGGCCAGCCGACCGATCGTTCGACCATGCTGATCGACGGGTTCATCCTGCGCACGATCACCGAGCATGAGCGCCGCTATATCGTCGGCATCCAGGTGCCGGGCGATTTCGTGGACCTGCACGCCTATGCGCTCAAGCGCCTCGATCACGACGTCGTCACGCTGGGGCCGACGCGGGTCGGCCAGATTTCGCACGACCGGATCGGCCACATCCATGCGCACGAACCGCACCTGTCGCGGCTGTTCTGGTTTTCCACCCTGCTCGACGCGGCGATCCACCGGCAATGGACGCTCAAGCTCGAGCAGCTCAAGGCCAGCCGCCGCGTCTCGCACAGGCTTTCTGAGATCTGGCGCCGGCTCGAGATGGTGGGCCTGGGGCGGAGCAACGGGTTTCGCTCCCCGCTCACCCAGTCGGACCTTGCCGACATGTGCGGGACGACCGCGATCCACATGAACCGCGCGCTGTCCGAGCTGAGGCGCGAGGACATCGCCGAGTTTCGCCGCGGGCTCGTGATCGTGCGTGACCGGGCCAAGCTCGAGCGCCACGGCGACTTCGACCCCAGCTATCTCTACGGCCACGGACCGCTCTACGTCGCGGACGAACTCGACGACATGGATTGACGGACTGGCCCGCGTTGCTCAGCCGTGCGCGCCGAACAGGTTGGCGATCGCAACCGACACCCGCAGCGAGAGATCGTAGGCGTCCTCGATCGGTTCGATGTAGTCGCGGTGGATCGCCGCGTAGCCCTCGCCCTCGCCATCGGGATAGGAGCCGGGTTCGTCGACCGCGTAGTCGCTCGCCCGGCTGACCTGCGCCGGATAGGCGCGCCGCAGCTGCGCCAGCGCATCGTCGATCCGCAGCGTGAAGACCATTTCGAGCACGTCGTCGCGGCTGATGTCGTTGGCGCGGGCGAATGCGGGAATGCTCACCGCCTTCAGGAACATGTGCTGCAGCAGCGCGAGGCGTAGCGCCTGCAGCACCCCGATCTCGCGGCGGACCTGCTCGCGCGTGGCGAGCGGGCTGTCGTCGGGGACCAGGTCGAGCAGCCGGTGCAGTTTTAGCGCATCGACCCGCAGGCGCGAGGCGAGGCGGCGGAACACGCCGTTGCGATCGTCCTTGGTGAGGTATTCGGCGAGCGCCGCGCAGGCGGGCGCAAGATGCTCCTCGGTGCCGCGATAGGTCCGGCTTGCCCAGTAGGCCGAGTTGAACAGCTCGCCATAGGCGGCGACCGTCTTGATGCTGGCGAGCGCGTTCGCCGCGCGCACGAGGCGCACGATCTGGCGCCCGCGCGGGCTTTCGCGCAAGAGCGCGGCCATGTCGTCGAGGTTGCCGTCGGCCGCGCTGCCGACCCCGGCGATCACGTTCACCGGGTAGCCGAGTTGCTGCAGGATCGCGTTGTGCGGGATCGCGCGGATCTGCCGCAGGCTCATCTCCCGGTCCGCCGACAGGTCCGACTGGCGGCGCGACACGCGGCTGCCGGTCGACACCAGCATCCCGAGCCCGAACGCGGTGATCGCGCGGCTGTAGGTCCGGCTCTCGAGATGATCGCGCTGGTGCTCCTTGACCGCGCGGTAGAAGTCGAGGCTGAGGTCGGTGCGTCGGTAGAAGGGATCGGTCGGCGCATCCGGATCGGCGTCGGCCGGGCGCAACGAGGCGATCTCGGTGAGCGTGGCGAGCGCCAGTTCGGGCGTGAAGAAGAACAGGTAGCCGTCGCCGCCCTGGAAGCTGACTTCGGGTTCGAGCGTGATCCCGGCCCGGACGAACCGCCGCCGCGCCCACGGCGAAAGCGGCCATTCGAGCCGGTCGGCGAAGCCCGAGGGGTGCGCCCCGCGGCCCATGCTCTCGCCGTGGGTGTCGAAGATCAGCGCGGCCACGTCGGTCAGGCCATTCGCCTCCATCGCGGCGGCAAGGCGGCCCTGAAGGCGCTCGATGGCAAGGCTCGCGGGGATCTGCCCGACGAACCGACCCGCGTCGGAAAAACCGGTCTGGACCGCGACCCGCCCGCGGTTGCGGGCATAGTCCTGGTACGCCGGCTCGGCGAGCAGCGCATCGAGCAGGCGCCCGCCGTGTTCCAGCGCGCTCTCGGTCTCGAACAGCGGCGATACGTCGACCTTGTCGGCGATCCCGAACAGCTGGGCGAAGTAGAGCGCTGCCAGCACCGTCGCGGGCTGCTCGCACTCGGCGATGAGCATCCGGATCGGCGCGTCGGCGTCGACGTGGTGGATGATCTGCGCCATCGCCAGGAACTGCCGGATCGCGGTCGAGCTCTCGACCGCGAGCGCGGCGAAGTTCGCCTTGAGCGGCTCGGTCTCGGCAAGCATCGCGCGCAGCGTCGCGAGCGCGCCGCGGCTTCCGATGTCGATCTCCTGCCCCTCGGGCAGCCGGCGGCGGATCGCGTTGTGGAGCTGGCTGGCATTCACCCGGAAATGAATCCAGCCCATGCCCAGCCCGTCTGCCCGCATCGCGGCGGCGAGCGTGCGCAGCGCAACCGCGTCACTGCCGGTCGCTTCGCGTTCGAGCCGCTCGATCACGGGGGCGAGCGAAAGCAGCTTGTCGGGATCGTCGGCCGTCAGGTGGTTGGCGGCTGCGGACAGCGCGGCGGGGTCCGCCAGGTCATGCGAGAACGCCTCGGCGTGCCGGGCTGCATGATCGCCCGCGCGGCGCAGGACGCCGACAAGCTCGTGGTCCGGCGCGATTTCCTCGAGCGTGCCCGCATATCGCGCGAGCCGCATCGCCTTTTCGGCGAGGCGATAGGCGATCGAGGTGTGCCACTTGATGTCGGTGCGGCCATCCATGTCGTAGCCGACCCAGGTGGCGAAGCGGAAGGGCAGCGGATCGACCTCGGTCCAGCGGTCGGGCCAGCGGTCCCTCGCCGCGGCGAGAAGGTCGTGAACGATGCGGTCGCGCGCGTCCTGGGCGTGGCCGATGGCCCGCATCGCCCGGCCATGTTCGTAGTCGAGCGTGATCGCCGGGCGTTCGCCTGCGACGACGCAGACGCCTTCGTCGATGCCGTCGGGTCCGCTGGCAGCCGCGGCCACCGCGTCCGACTGCGCGGGCGGCAGCAGGAAGGTGGGATGCGCGGTGAACACCGCGTGGAGCTGCGGATGCGACCAGCGCGCCGCGAACGCGTCGAAATCGTCCTCCTCGTCGACGATCCTGGCGAGCCGGGCAGCCGCGCTTGCCGGATCGACCAGCCGGCGCAGCCGCTCCGCGCGGCTCTTGAGGCCCGAGCATTCGAGTTCGGCGATCATCGCGCCGAGGCCAGCCAGGTCGAGATCGCCCGACTCGAGCTCGCGCGAGAGGTCGAGCGAGAGCTGGAACACCGGATTGAACAGCGGGGTGTTGGCGGTCTGCCGATGGTGGACGCGCAGTCGCTCGACGAGGTCGGCGACGGTCCTCACGACCTGAGCGCCGCGGCTTCGCGCGCCAGCGCCTCCACCTGTGCGCGATCGGGCGCTCCCTTTGGCGACACCCAGCTTCCGCCGACGCAGAGGACGGGATCGAACGCCAGCCACGCGGGCGCGGTGTCGAGCCCGATGCCCCCGGTGGGGCAGAAGCGGCACTGGCCGAACGGCGCGGCGAGCGCCTTCAGCGCGGGCAACCCGCCGGCCGCCATCGCCGGGAAGAACTTGAAGTGCGTGAGCCCGAGATCGAGCCCGCGCATGATGTCGCCCGCGTTGGCGATTCCGGGCAGGAAAGGGACGCCGCTGTCGATCGCGGCGCGGCCGAGCCGCTCGGTCAGTCCCGGGGAGACGACGAACTCGCTGCCCGCGTCGAGCGCCTGCGCAAGCTGGTCGGGATTGGTCACCGTTCCCGCGCCGACGATCGCGCCTTCGACCGCCTTCATCGCCCGGATCGCGTCGAGCGCGGCGGGGGTGCGCATCGTCACTTCGAGGACCGGCAGGCCGCCGGCGACGAGCGACTCGGCCAGCGGGACGGCGTGCGCGAGGTCGTCGATCACGATCACCGGGATCACCGGCGCGGCGCGCATGATGGCTGCAATGTCTCTCACTTGCGCTTCCCCGGATACTCTGAGGTGAATGCGGCTGCGGCCCCGAACAGGCCGGGCTGGGGGTGAACGATCAGCTTGACGGGAATGCCCGCCATCATCTCGGCAAAGCGGCCCTTGGCGCGGAACCGCTCGGCAAAGGCGGACTTCAGCAGCGTGTCGCGGATGCGGTATCCCAATCCCCCGGCGATGACGACGCCCTTGGCCCCGTGGGCGAGCGCCATGTCGCCCGCCACCGAGCCGAGCGACATGCAGAACCGGTCAACCGCTGCGGCCGCCAGGCTGTCGGACCCGTCCATTCCCCGGGTCCAGATCGCGATGTCGTCCTCCTCGTGGACCGCCCGCCCCTCGAGCGCGGCGAGCGTCTGGTAGATGTCCGAGATTGCCGGACCCGAGACCACGCGCTCGGCCGACACGCGGGTGTGGCGCTTGCGCAGCCGGGCGAGGATCGCGTCCTCGATCTGGTCGAGCGGGGCGAAGTCGACGTGCCCGCCCTCGGTCGCGGAGACGCGGTAGGTGCCGTCGGGCTCGCGGTAGAGGTGCGCGACGCCAAGCCCCGTACCGGGTCCCAGCACCGTCAGCCGGCCGGTCGCGGGCAGCGGACCCTCGGGCCCGGTCAGATGCACGAACTGCTCGTCCGGCGCGCGGGCGACGGCGTGCGCCACCGCCTCGAAGTCGTTGACGATGGTATAGCGTTCGACGCCGAGCTTTTCGCGCACGAGCGCGGGGCGGATGATCCACGGGTTGTTGGTGAAGCGGATCACCTCGCCCCCCACCGGACCCGCGATCGCCATGCTGACGGCACCGGGCAAGGTGCCGCCCTGCCGCTCGCGGAAATCCTCCCATGCGGTCTGGAAGCTCGCGTGGTCCTCGGTGTGGAGTGTCTCGGGTTCGCCGAGCGTGATCGAACCGTCCTTCGCCATCGTGGCGATCGCGAACCGGGCGTGGGTGCCGCCGATGTCGACCGCGACGAGTTCGCTCGCCTTCTTCGCCATCAGAGTCCTCCCGCTGCCAGCATCGCGCTCGCGCCGCGCTCGGCGCTGTCGGCGCCCAAGCGGAACATGGCGTAGAGTTCGCGGCCCATGCCGTGCTCGTCCTCGCCCATCGCTGCCGGCGCGCGGGCCGACAGGTCGGCATCTGTCGAGAGCGCGCCGGTGTTCGCGCAGAGCTTTACCACGTCGCCGTCGCGCAGGCGGGCGAGCGGGCCTCCGCCGAGCGCCTCGGGGGTGCAGTGGATCGCCGCGGGCACCTTGCCGCTCGCGCCGCTCATCCGCCCGTCGGTCACCAGTGCGACCTTGTACCCGCGGTCCTGCAGCACGCCCAGCGGCGGGGTCAGCTTGTGGAGTTCGGGCATCCCGTTCGCGCGCGGCCCCTGGAACCGCACCACGACCACCACGTCGCGGTCGAGCTCGCCCTGGGCAAAGGCCTCGGCGACGGCGCGCTGGCTGTCGAACACGCGGCACGGGGCCTCGATCGTCCAGCGCTCCTCCTCGACCGCGCTCGTCTTGAAGCAGGCGCGGCCCAGGTTGCCCTCCACCAGCCGCATCCCGCCGTCGGGCTGAAAGGGCGCGCTGGCCGGGCGCAGCATCGTGTCGTCTCCGCTCGCCCCGACCTCGCGCCAGGCGAGCGTCTCGCCGTCGAGCCAGGGCTCCTTCGCGTAGTCGGAAAGGTCGCCGCCCCAGATCGTGCGGATGTCGCGGTGGCCGAGGCCCGCCTCGAGCAGTTCGCCGATGACGTACCCCATGCCGCCGGCGGCCTGGAAGTGGTTCACGTCGCCCGACCCGTTGGGATAGACCCGCGCGATCAGCGGGACCGCGCCGCTCAACTCCGACATGTCGTTCCAGTCGATCGCGATTCCCGCCGCCCGGGCCATCGCCGGCAGGTGAATCGCGTGGTTGGTCGAGCCGCCCGTCGCGAGCAGGCCGACGACGGCGTTGACGAAGGCCTTCTCGTCGCAGGTCTTCGCCATCGCGAATGCGGGATCGTCGGCGACCTCGGCCAGCCGGTGCACCGCCGCGCGAGTCAGTGCCTGCCGCAGCGGCGTGCCGGGCGGCACGAAGGCGGCGCCGGGGACGTGGAGCCCCATCATCTCCATCATCATCTGGTTGGAGTTTGCGGTGCCGTAGAAGGTGCAGGTGCCCGGCGAATGATAGCTCGCGCTCTCGCTTTCGAGCAACTCGGCGCGGGTCGCCTTGCCCTCGGCATATAGCTGGCGGACCTTCTGCTTCTGCTTGTTGGCGATCCCGGTCGGCATCGGGCCGCTGGGGACGAACACGCCCGGCAGGTGGCCGAAGCGCAAGGCCCCCATGACGAGGCCGGGCACGATCTTGTCGCAGATGCCGAGCAGCGCCATGCCGTCGTACATCGCGTGGCTCATCGCGATCGCCGTCGCGAGCGCGATCGCGTCGCGGCTGAACAGCGACAGCTCCATGCCGTCCTGCCCCTGCGTCACCCCGTCGCACATCGCCGGGGTGCCGCCGGCGACCTGGCAGGTCGCCCCGACCTCGCGCGCCCAGACCTTCATCTGCGGCGGGTAGGCGCCATAGGGCTGATGCGCCGAGAGCATGTCGTTGTAGGCGGTGACGATCGCGAGGTTCGGCCCGCGCCCGCTCTTGATCGCGGGCTGGTCCTCGAGCGCGGCGGCGAATCCGTGCGCGAGATTCGAGCAGCCCAGCGAATTGCGGTCGGGCGCGCGATCGCGCTCGCGGTCCATCAGGTCGAGATAGCGCCGTCGGCTGTCGCGGCTGTTGGCGACGATCCGCTGGGTGACGCGGTGAATGGTGTCGTGAAGGTTACTCATGCCAGCTTACCCCATCGCGTTCGGCGAGGGCGATCGCCGCGCTCGGCCCCCACGACCCGGCGGTATAGGTGCGCGGCTGCACGCCGGCTTCGGTCCACCCGGCGCGGATCGCGTCGACCCATTCCCACTGCGCCTCGACCTCGTCGCGGCGGACGAACAGCGTCTGGTCGCCTTCGACGAGGTCGAGCAGCAGCCGCTCGTAGGCGATCCGCTTGACCGCACCGGCGAAGGCGTCGGGCATCGAGATGTCGAGCGGCACCGGGCGCAGGCGCAGCCCCTCGCGGTCGAGGCCGGGCACCTTGGCCATCAGGCGAAGCGAGATGTTCTCTTCGGGCTGGATGCCGATGACGAGCCGATTGGGGACGGTCTTCGCGCCCCTCCCCTCGAAGATCGAGAACGGAATGCAGCGAAACTGGACGACGATCTCCGTCACCCGTTCGGGCAGGCGCTTGCCCGTCCTCAGGTAGAACGGCACGCCCTTCCAGCGCCAGTTGTCGACGTGGGCCTTGATCGCGACGAAGGTTTCGGTGTCCGAATCCTTGCCCAGTTCCTCGTCGTAACCGGGCACGGCCTTACCGTCGACGGCGCCGGCGCGATACTGGCCCGTCACCGTCTCGCCGTCACCGACCGGGCGCAGCGAGCGCAGCACCTTGACCTTCTCGTCGCGCACCGCGGTGGCGTCGAAGCTCGTCGGCGGCTCCATGCAGGTGAGCGCGAGCAGCTGGAGCATGTGGTTCTGCACCATGTCGCGCAGCGCGCCGCTGTCGTCGTAGTAGGCGACCCGGCTTTCGAGGCCGACCGTCTCGGCCACCGTGATCTGGACGTGGTCGATGTAGTTGGCGTTCCAGATCGGCTCGAACATCACGTTGGCAAAACGCAGCGCGAGGAGGTTCTGCACCGTCTCCTTGCCGAGGTAGTGATCGATCCGGAAGATCCGGTCCTCGCTGAACGCGGCGGCGACCGCGTCGTTGATCTCGCAGCTCGATTCGAGGTCAGTGCCGAGCGGTTTCTCAAGGCCGATCCGCACCTCGGGCCCGGTCAGTCCCGCCGCCTGGAGGCCGGCGATCGTCGGCTCGAACAGGCTCGGCGCGGTCGACAGGAAGATCGCCAGCCCCCTGTCGGGCTTGCCGACCTTCGCGGCCAGCGCATCGAAGCCCTCGACAGTCGAAGCGTCGAGCGCCTGGTATGTCAGCCGGTTGAGGAATTCCGCGATCCCGCCCCGGCGGTTGGGGGGCAGGTATGTCTCGAGTGCCTTGCGCGCGAAATCGCGGAATTCGGCGTCGCTCATCTCGCTGCGGGCGGTCCCGACGATCCGCAGGTCGGGCGCCAGCAGTCCGTCGTGCGCAAGCCCGCACAGCGACGGCAGCAGCATTCGCTGGGCAAGATCGCCGGTCGCGCCGAACAGGAGCAGCCTGTCGGCGGTAAAGTCGGCGCTGGTTCGGGCTTCGGTCATTGCGCTCCAGGGGCGATCGACGAAAGTTCGTGGGTTTTGCCTAGCGATGCGGCGGCGGCGAGGATAGCGCGGGCATACTTATTCATGCGCCCATGGCGGTTACGGCGATCTCCCGCCGATGGTTCCGCGCCCGGTGCTCGGCAAGGTAGATCGCCTGCCAGGTGCCGAGCAGCATCCGACCGCCGGCAAAGGGGACTGTCAGCGCGCTTCCGGTCAGCATCGCCTTGATATGCGCGGGCATGTCGTCTGGCCCTTCGCAATCGTGTTCGTAATGGTCACCTTCGGGCGCGATGCGGCCCAGCCACCGCAGGAGATCGCGCCGGACGGCGGGGTCGGCGTTCTCGCTGATCAGCAGTCCGGCGCTCGTGTGGCGGCAGAACAGCGTCAGGGTGCCGGCGACGAGCCGCGTCGCGGCGAGCCACGAGGCGGCCTGCGCGGTGATGTCGGTGAGGCCCGCGCCCGGGGTCTCGATCGCCAGCTGGCCGTGTTCGACCCTCATTCTTCGCCGACGAGCGAAAGCGTCCGCTTGGCAGCCTTGAGATGCGGGATGTCGAGCATCCTGCCGTCGAGGCCGACGACCCCGGCACCGGGCTCAGCCGCGAAGGCGGCGACCACGCGGCGGGCGAAGGCGACTTCCTCGGCGCTTGGCGTGAACGCCGCGTTGATCGGTGCGACCTGGGCGGGATGGATCGCGAGCCGGCCCGAAAAGCCCTCGGAAAACGCCTGACGGCTGCTCGCGGCGAGTCCCGCTTCGTCGCGGAAGTCAGCGTGGAGCGTCTCGATCGCGGGGACGCCCGCCGCGTGCGCCGCCATCAGCGCGAGCGAGCGGACCAAGCGGAATGTGAACAGGAACTCACCGTCCGGCCCGCGATTTCCGGTCGCCCCCAGCGCGGCGGCCAGATCCTCCGCCCCCCAGGTGATCCCGCGCAGCCGCGGCAGGTCGGCGGTGGCGTATTCGCCCAGCCGGAACGGCGCGATCGCGGTCTCGCTCGCTACAGGGATCACACCAATCGATCCGGGCGTGACGCCGTGGGCGAGTTCCATGTGATCGAGCAGGTCCGACAGTTTCGCGCAGTCGGCCGGCCCGTCGGGCTTGGGCAGCATGATCCCGTCCGGCCGCACCGGGACGACGGCGGCGAGGTCGGTTTCCGCAAGCCCGCTGTCCAGCGGGTTGATCCGCACCCACAGCGCCGGTGCGCCCTGCGCATCCCGGTCGAAGCCGTGGAGGAACTCGGCGACCTTGTCGCGCGCCGCCGGCTTGGCCGCGGGCGCGACCGAATCTTCGAGGTCGAGGATCACCGCGTCGGCGCCGCATCCGGCCACCTTTGCCAGCTTCTTGTCGCTGTCGCCGGGGATGAAGAGAAGGCTGCGCAGGGTCATGCCGGTTTCTTCCGCTGGAGCCCGCTGCGCTTGCACTGGGCGAC
Source organism: Tsuneonella litorea (assembly GCF_025154015.1). GTDB lineage: Bacteria > Pseudomonadota > Alphaproteobacteria > Sphingomonadales > Sphingomonadaceae > Tsuneonella > Tsuneonella litorea. Next base: position 138,373 of record NZ_JAOAMV010000005.1, on the reverse strand, counting down.
GAGTTTCCCGTCCTGGTTGTAGGCGCGGTGGGCGAAGGTCACGATCCCGGCATTGGGTCGCGACTTGCTCTCGCGCAGGTCGATCACCTCGGTCTCGATCCGCAGCGTGTCGCCCACGAACACGGGCGCCGGAAAACGCACCTCGTCCCAGCCAAGGTTGGCGATCGCGGTGCCCAGCGTCGTGTCGCCGACCGATACGCCGACCATCAGCGACAGCGTGAAGCACGAATTGACGAGGATCCGGCCATATTCGCTGTCCTTCATCGCCTCGGCATCGAGGTGCAGCGCGGCGGGGTTGTGGCTCAGCGTCGTGAACAGCAGGTTGTCGGTTTCGGTCACCGTCCGGCGGATCGGGTGATCGAAAGTCTGCCCCACGGATAATTCATCGAACCACAGGCCCGGCATAGGCTTCTCCTCTGTCGCGCAAGCGACTAGCGCGGCGAACCTTCAAATGACAGGGGGCGCGGCTGAAACCGTCGCGACCGCGAACCGTTCGGGCCACACCATGACCATATCCATCTCCACGCGATTCGATTTCCGGCTCGACGCGCCGACCGACCTGATCCTCCAGTTCGAGGCGGCGGCCATACCCGAACAGGCGATCCGATCCGCCCGCACGAGCATGACCTGCGGCGACGATTGCGTCCGCGTGCCCGCGCACGAGGCGATCGGAGAGCGCATCCTGGTGCATGCGGAGGGCCGCTTCGAGGTGGCCTACGAAGCCACGGTCGACGTGAACCGGCTCGCGCCCGAGCTCGCTGGCCTCGAGCAGCTCGCCCCGCACGACCTGCCCGGCGATCCGCTCGAATACCTGCTCGATTCGCGCTATTGCCCGGCCGACCGGCTGCAATCGTTCGCCGAGGACGAATTCGGCGGCACCAGCGGCGGCGACCGGATCGTCGCGATCCACGACTGGATCGCGCAGCACTTCACTTACGAGCCGGGCAGCAGCACGCCGACCACGACCGCGCTCGACAGCTTCGTCGAGCGGCGCGGCATCTGCCGCGACTATGCGCACGTCCTTATTACCCTGGCGCGCGCGTCGACGATTCCGGCGCGCTACGTCTCGTGCTTCGCGCCGGGCGTCGAACCGCCCGATTTCCATGCCGTGGCCGAGGTTTTCCTTGCCGACCGCACCACGCCTGGAGGCGGCGCGTGGTACATCGTCGATGCGACCGGCATGGCGACGCCGGGTGAGACGGTGAAGATCGGGGTCGGCCGCGACGCAGCCGACGTCAGCTTCCTCACCAGCTTCGGCCCCTCGCATTTCGGCGACAAGTCGGTGACCGTCACCCGCGCGGGTTAATCTTTCCCGCGGCTGCGTCCCGCGGGGGGACGCGGGGCCGACAGGGGTGGAACCCGGCGCCGGTTGGCGGCATGAACGGGCGATGGATTCGATACTGAAATGGCTGGGCGGAGGGGTGGCCGCGGTGCTGCTCGGCCTCGGCGGGGCTGCACTTGCGACAGGCGCCGTCGGGCGCAGTGCAACCGACCGCTCCGCGTCCGCAAAGGTCGTACCGGCCGCAAAGTCCAAGGCTGCGGCGGGACCTGCTGCGGAGGCGGGCAAGGCGCCCCCTACGGCCGCGGCCGACACCCGCTTCACCGTCAAGCGCATCCTGCCGATCGACGGGCCGATCAAGTACGGCGAATGGCACTGGGACGACAAGGGCGTACCCGACGGACCGCTCGTCATGACCGTCGACCTCGACGCGCGGGTCCTGTCGGTGTTCAAGGGCGGCTACGAAATCGGCGCGGCGGCCGTGCTCATCGGGACCGACGAGTATCCGACCCCGCTCGGCACGTTCCCGATCCTGTTCAAGCAGCGCCACAACGTTTCGGAAAAGTACGACAACGCACCGATGCCCTGGTCGATGTTCCTGACCCGCGACGGGGTCGCCATCCACGGCGGCAGCGTGGTCGAGAACGGCTATGCAAGCCACGGCTGCATTTCCGGACCCGACGCGTTCGTGTCGAAGATCTTCGCGATCGCCAAGCCGGGCGACCGGGTGGTGATCACCCGCGGCGAAACGATCGGGATGGGCGACAAGATCGTCTGAAATCCGGGCGATCCGGCATCAGCCGCGGCGCGGCGGTTCGCGCTCGAACAGCCACGCGTCGACTTCGCTTCGCTCTCCTGTCCGGTGCCACGCGCGCCGGACCATGATCCCCGCCAGTGTCGCGTGACCGTCGCCGTTGAGCTGGTCGATCAGCCTCGCGACCGCCGAGCGGGGCGCATCGGCGCCGAGATCCCGCAGGATCGCGGTCACCGCCTCGACTTCGATCATGCGCGGATGGCCGAAGTGGAACCAGGTCCGCCCGCCCTCGCGATGGACGCTGGCTTCGATCGCGCGGGCGACGGCTGTCTCGACGACCGCCTCGGCCTGCTGCAGCAGGTCGGCGCTGCGGGCGATCGCCAGCGGGTCGAGGTCAGGGAGCGCGGCAAGCTGTGCGCGGATGCGGACGCGATCGAACCGCGCGTCCGCGTTCGAGGGATCGCGCACCGGATCGATCCCGGCCCGCGCGATGACATCGGCCAGTTCGGCCCGCCGCCAATGCAGGAGCGGCCGCAGCAACAGGAATTCGCCGGGGGGTTCTCCGGCGATCTCGACGCGCCGTTCGCGAATGCCGGCAAGGCCGGCAAGGCCGCTGCCCCGCGCGAGGCGCATCAGCACGGTTTCTGCCTGGTCGTCGGCGTGGTGGGCGGTCGCCACGACATCGCAGCCACGGCTGCCGAACGAGCGGAACAGCGCGTCATACCGCGCCGCCCGGGCACGGTCCTGGACGTTGCCCGGCGTCACCGCCACCCGCACGACCTCGTGATCGATCCCGAGCCGCCCGCATACGGCACTTGCGAACGCCGCTTCCTGCGCGCTTTCCGGGCGCAGTCCGTGGTCGATCGTCGCGGCGATCACCCGGCCGGGCAGCACTGCGTTCGCAAGCAGGAGCAGCGCGAGACTGTCGGGTCCGCCCGACACCGCGGCGCCGATGCGTCCGCCGCCGCCGATCCCGGGCCAGAGCCGCGCGAGATCGGCGAGAAAGCGTGCAGTCAGTTCGGGAGCGACGTCCGTATCAATTGCACTTCACCTTCGCCCGGTCGGCTTCGTACTGGCTCCTGAGGCGGCCCGACGCGATCGCCGGATAGGTCTCGGCGAACTCGGCAAGCGCGATGCAGGCGCGCTTGGTATCCTTCATCGCCATCATCGTCTCGGCCAGATAGAGCAGGCTGTCGGGCGCGCGGGCACCCTGCTTGTCGGTCTGGTAGTTCTTGAGGAACCAGGGCGCGGCTTCCTTGGCCTTGCCGTCGTCGAGGTAGGCGCGTCCCAGGAGATTGCGGCCATAGCTGATCCGCGAATGGCGCGGGTATTTCTCGACGAACAGCGACAGCTGCTGCTGCGCCTCGGGGAAGAACCCCGCGTCCCACAGCCGGAAGCCGTAGCTGTATTCGTCGTCGCCCGGATCGTCGGTCTGCGGCTTGGCGATCGCCTGCACCGCGGCCAGCCGCTCGGCGGTCGGCCCCGCCGGACGCGCCGCCGGAGGAGAGGGGGTGGGCGCGGGCTTGCTTGCCGCCGGCGCGGGGGTCGGGCGCGAGGCACCGCCGGTCATCGCCGACAGATTGGCGTCGGCCGCCGCGGGCCTGTCCGCGGACGCCGCCGCGCCGGCCGTGACCTCGAGCGCGGCCAGCCGCGTGCCCATCTGGCGGATGGCGTTGGTGTTCTCCTCGGTCTGCGAGGTGAGCCGGGCGATCTGCGATTCCATCGCATCCAGCCGGGCGAGGATGTCGGTCACCGCGGTGGTCGACGGCGCGCCGGTGGCCGTCGTGCCGGTCGGCTGCGCGGGCGAAATCTGCGGCTCGAAATACTTGCCGTCACCGCCCGGGAAAACCTTGCGCTGCAATGCGCGGATTTCGGCCTCGGCCTTCTTCAGCCGCGCTTCGGTATTTGCGTCCTGCGCGAACGCCGGAGCGGCGGCGCCTCCGGCCATCGCCAGAAGCGCCAGCGGCGCGGCCAGAGCGCGAAGCGTCGTGTTCCCCATCAAACCTGTTCCCGTCGTCTGCATGTCGTCTTCAGGCCATCTCGCCCGCGGCGGTCGAACCGCCGATGAACGTGGCCGCAAGGTTAATTCCGCGCGCTCCGCCTTGTCGAGCGAGCGCCGCCGCAAAGGTGGGGACAGCGATCAGGTCCCCGCCGTGTCCTGCGCTCCCGCCGTGGCGCTCGCCGTCGCGCTCGTCACCGGCCCGCTCGCGCGCGGCGCGGCATCCGACGTGCGCGCCAGCAGCGCCTCGGCGGTCACCGGCACGTCCTTCATCACCGTGTCGGTATCGGCAAGCTTGGGGACCGGGCGGCCGCCGACGGTGATCGCGAAGGCGTCGGGCCGTCCGGTCCAGACCTGAGGCCCGTCCGCGTCGGCGGGGACGGTGTAGGTTTCGCCCTTTGCCATCTGCTTCTGCATCAGCTGGCTCCCGCTGGCATCGTAGAACTTGACCCAGACCCCCTCCTCGAGCGCGGTGAAGATTACCGGGCCGCCTGTCGGCGCGGCAACCGGGGGTGCCGATGCGGCCGGCACGGCCGCCGCGGCCTGGCGCTCGGCCGCGCGCTGCTGGTCGAGCAGCGAACCGGGCCCGGCGCCGGGCGCCAGGACCCGGGTATAGAACATGAACCCTCCGACCAGCAGGACGATCACCGCGAAGAGGCTGAACAGCGCCAGTCCCCGCGACGGCACCCGCGCGGGATCCCCGGGTTCGAACCCGCTGCCCCGCATCCTGTCGCCCGGCTCGCTCGCGGCAAGCTCGGCGCGGACCTCGTCGACCGTCTTGCGCGGGTCGAGCCCGACCGCCTTGGCATATGTGCGCGCGAAGCCGGTGGCGTAGGTGCGCGCCGGAAGCTCGTTCCAGTCGCCCGCTTCGATCACCTCGAGATGGCGCTGCGGGATGCGCGTTTCGGCCGCGAGCTGCGCGAGCGTCATCCCGGCTTCCTCGCGCGCCATGCGCAGCTTGTCGCCGACGCCGTGCAGCGGCAGCTGTTCGTCGAGCGAACCCGTTTCCATTTCCATGCGGCGTCCCGAATTAGTTCCTACCGCCCCCGCGGGCGACTCAAGAGACGTGCCGGACAACTGTCAAGCTTTCCGACGCGAAAGCGTCCGCGGGCCAGCGATGAAGCGCGCCCCGCGCACGACGAAATCAGCCCGGTGAAATCAGTCCACCTCGATGCCGCGGGCCTCGGCCCAGGCCGACAGTTCGTCGCGCAGCGAGAGCGGGGGGGATGACAGCCAGGCGGTCATCGCGGCGGTGATCTCGGCAAGGTCGACCTTGCGCACGAGATCCTTGATCGGGCCGACCGCGACGGGGGTGATCGAAAGACGGCGGAAGCCGATCCCCAGCAGCGCCAGGGCCTCGAGCCGGCGCCCGCCCATCTCGCCGCATATCCCGAGCTCGACGCCCGATCCCACGGTCCCCTGCACGATCCGCCGCAAGAACCGCAGGATCGCCGGACTCAGCCAGTCGTATCGCTCGGCAAGCTTGGGATTCGCGCGGTCGGCAGCGAACAGGAACTGGGTGAGGTCGTTGGTTCCGACCGAGATGAAACTGACCCGCGGCAACAGCAGGTCGAGCGCCTCGGCAAGCGCCGGCACCTCGAGCATCGCGCCGTAGCGGATCTGGTCGGGCAACAGCTTCTTCTGGCCTTTCAGCCAGACGAGCTGCTGGTCGAACACCTCCTTCGCGGCATCGAACTCCCAGGGTTCGGACACCATCGGGAACATCACGTAGAGCGGCTTGCCCGCCGCCGCTTCAAGCAGTGCGCGCGCCTGCGCCTTCATCAGCCCTTCGCGTTCGAGCCCCAGGCGCAGCGCGCGCCAGCCCATCGCCGGGTTCTCGTCACCGTCGGCCGATTCGGAATCGAGATAGGGCACCGCCTTGTCGCCGCCGATATCGACCGTTCGGAAGATCACCGGCTTGTCGCCGGCAGCCTCGAGCACGTCCTTGTACAGGCGGGTCTGCCGCTCGCGCTGCGGCAGGGTCGCCGAAACAAGGAACTGGAACTCGGTCCGGAACAGCCCGATGCCATCGGCGCCGACGAGGCTGAGCGCGGCGATGTCGTCGCGCAGGCCCGCGTTGATCATGACCTGGATGCGGGTGCCGCAGCGGGTGAACGGCTCGACATCGCGCAGTTCGGCGTAGGCGGCCTGCTTCTGCCGCGTCTGCGCGAAGCGTTCGGCGAACAGGTCCTGCGTCTGCTGGTTCGGGCGGACGTGCGCGATGCCCTTGTCGGCATCGAGCAGGATCTCGTCTCCCTCGCGCACCACGCCGCGCAGGCCCTGCGCGCGTCCCAGCACCGGCACGCCCATCGCCCGCGCCACGATCACGACGTGCGCGGTGAGCGAGCCTTCCTCGAGCAGCACGCCCTTCAGCCGGCGGCGGTCGTATTCGAGCAGCTCGGCGGGGCCGAGATTGCGGGCGATCAGGATCGTGTCGCGCTTGAGGCCCTGGGTCGCCGCGGTGCCGAGCTGGCCCGAAACGATCCGCAGGAGGCGGTTCGACAGGTCTTCCAGGTCGTGCATCCGGTCGGCGAGCAGCGGGTCGTCGATCTCGCGCATCCGCATCCGGGTGCGCTGCTGGACGCGCTCGATCGCCGCTTCGGCGGTGAGGCCGGAATCGATCGCCTCGTTGATCCGTCGCCCCCACCCCTCGTCGTAGGCGAACATCTTGTACGTCTCGAGGATGTCGTCGTGCTCGCCGCCGGTTCCGAACTCCGCCTGGCTCGCCATCGCCTCGATCTGGTCGCGCATCTTGTCGAAGGCACGGTAGACCCGCTGGCGCTCGGCCTCGGTGTCCTCCGCGACGACATGGTCGATGTGCACCCGTGGCTGGTGGAAGGTAGCGATGCCGCCGGCGATCCCCTTCACCAGGGTGAGCCCGGTCACCACCTGCGGACCGGTCAGCGCCTCGCCCAGCGTGCTCGATTCCTCGTCGACCAGGCCGGCGTGCGCAATCAGTTCGCTGAGGACCATCGCGACGGTCTGCAGCGCCTCGATCTCGACGTCCTCGTAACGCCGCGGATCGGCGTGCTGGACGCACAGGGTACCCACGGCACGCTCGCGGTAGACGATCGGCACCCCGGCGAACGAGTGGAACTTCTCTTCGCCCGTTTCGGGGCGATAGGCAAAGTCGGGGTGCGCGGCCGCCTCGGCCAGGTTCAGCGTCTCGATATGCTCGGCGATGATGCCGTTTAGGCCCTCGCCTATTGCGAGACGGGTGACGTGGACCGCGCTCTGTTCCAGCCCGCGGGTGGCGAAAAGCTCGAGCATCCCTTCGCGCAGGAGATAGATCGAGCAGACCTCGCTATCGAGGCTCTCGCCGATGATCTGGACGACCTGGTCGAGCTTGCCCTGCGGATGGAGCCGCGATGCCATCACCTCGTGCAGGCGGGTGAGGATCGTGCGGGCGGCGGCGGCGGCAGTCATGCTTTGAACCGAGTAGGGTGAGCGCCGTGAACTGGCAATGGCCCAGCCGAAAATGGGCCGGACGGTCCGGCCACCCGGCCCCCGGATGCTATGATGCGCACGGTCGACCCGCCTGGGCGACCAGTGCGCGCCACCCTCCCTAGGGCAAGCGAAGCAATCCTGTTCGGGCGATCAAATCGCGTTCAGCTCTTCCTTGATCTTGAGCTTGGCGCGCTTGAGTTGCTGGACCGTCGCCGCATCCGGCTGAGGCCGGTTCATCTCTTCGTGCAGGCGCGCCTCGAGGCTGGCGTGCTTGGATTCCAGAGCATTGGCGTGGGACGATGACAGCATCTGCGTCTCCTTTCAGGTGGCGACCCGGAGGCGACTCGTGCCGTATGGGGGCACGAGGCCGCCGATGGGACTATAGAACCACATCGATCATGCCTTGCGAACCCCTCACGAATGCCTAATCGACGGGCTGCATAGAAACGCGCGACGAGGCGATTGTGGACCTTGTCGCAGGGGAGGCCAACCGGCGGTGACCGAGCAGGAACTCAAGAAGCTGCTGGCCATGCTGCGTACCGAGCATCGCGATCTCGACGCGGCGATCGACGCCCTGACCGCCAGCGGTTCGACGGACCAGTTGCAGATCGCCCGGCTGAAGAAACGCAAGCTGCGCCTGCGCGACCAGATCGCGATCGTCGAGGACCAGCTGCTGCCCGATATCATCGCGTAAAACCGTTCCACTACGGGACGCCTTGAAAAAGCCGCAGGATTGTTCGGTTAAGCCGGTGGCGGCGCGACTCGCGGGCCGATAGCGGTAAAGGCCGGATGAACAACCCGACCGACATCAACCAACCGATCATCGAGGCGCTCTATTGCGAGGCGCTCGTGCTCGCCGACGAGGTGCGCTCGGCGTTCGACCTCGCCCCCGCGCGCGCGGGGGACGAGGACCTGGTCCGCATCGCGCTGTCGGTCGAAGGACTGCGCACGACCACGCGGATGATGCACGTGCTCGCCTGGCTGCTCAATCACCGCGCCTATTTCAGCGGGGAACTCAGCGAATACCAGCTGCGCCGTCACGGCGAACTGCCGCCCGATCGCCCGGCCGATCCCGAACAGCTCGCCCTGCTCGAACCGGAAACCTGCGCTCTGATCGCGGAGACCGAGGCTTTCCACGGCCGGATCGCGCGGCTGGATGCGGCCTGGCGAGACCGTTTCGCGGTCCGCCCCGCCGCCATCCACCGCCTGCGCGAACGGCTCGGCCGCGAGTACGGCGGGGCCTGAGCCGCGCGCAGGGCCAGGCCGCCCCCTCGACTTCGCCGACGCCCGCCCCCAAGTAGGAGGCATGGCAGGTCCTCCTCCGAAACCATGGCCCACCGGCAAGGCCGAGCGGCTCGAGCCGCTCGTACAGCGCGTGCTCGCGCCCAACCCCTCGCCCTACACCTACACCGGCACCGAGACCTACGTGGTCGGCGCCGGCGATCGCGTGGCCGTGATTGACCCCGGACCCGACGATCCGCGCCACATCGAAGCGATCCTCGACGCGGTTGGAGACGCCAGGATCGCCGCGATCATGTGCACGCATACCCACCGCGACCATTCTCCCGCTGCCGCGCCACTGACGGAAAGGACCGGCGCGCCGATCGTCGGTTGCGCGCCGCTGGTGCTCGACGACAGCGGCCCGCGCGCCGACGCAGCCTTCGACCGGACCTACGCGCCGGACCGGGTCCTGGCCGACGGCGAGGCGATGACCGGCCCGGGATGGACGCTGCGCGCGGTCGCGACGCCGGGACACACCTCGAACCACCTGTGTTTCGCGCTCGAGGAAAGCGGGGCGCTGTTCACCGGCGACCACGTGATGGGCTGGTCGACCAGCGTGGTCGTTCCGCCCGACGGCGACATGGGTGCCTACATGGCGAGCCTCGACAAGCTCTACGCCCGGGAGGACCGGGTCTATTATCCCGCGCACGGGCCGCAGATCGACAACCCGCGCCAGCTGGTGCGCGGGATGATCGGCCACCGCCGCCAGCGCGAGAACCAGATCCTGCGCATATTGAACGAGGGTCCCCATGCGGCCGCCGAGTTCGTGCCGCGGATGTACAAGGGCCTCGACCCCGGCCTGACCGGCGCGGCGGAGATGAGCGTCACCGCGCACCTGGTCGATCTGGAACGCCGGGGGATGATCGCCCGTTCAGGAGACACATGGACAGTACACTAGACCAGACCCGCGCCGACCCCGGCCTCTCTCGTGACGGGCCCGTCGTCGACGAGCGCCCGCGTGCCCGGGTCCAGGCGACCCCATGGCTGCTCGTCATCGTCCTGCTCGCAGCGGTTGCCTGGCTTGGCTGGCGCGCGTTCTTCTACCAGGAGGAAGGCGATCCGGTCGGCAGCGCGATGCTCGCGTTCGAGAAGCAGAACTCGCTGACCGTGTTTTCGAGCCGGTTCGAAGTCGGCGCCGAAAGCACCGACAGCCGCGGCGTGCTCGGGCTCGACCTGCTCAAGAGCCGCCAGGCCTCGATCATTCCGGCAACGGTCGAATACCGCCTCGACCTCGGCAGCATGGACCGCGACCGGTTCGACTGGGACGACGCCACCGACACGCTTTCGGTCGTCCTGCCCCCGCTGCGGATCTCGAGGCCCAATCTCGACGAGGCGCAACAGAAGGTCTTTACCGAAGGCAACTGGGTGACCCGCGAGGCATCGGAGGACCTTTCCCGCAACAACTCGCTCCAGGCCGAGAAAAAGGCTGCCGAGTTCGCCAAGAACCCGCAGGTCCTGTCGATGGCGCGGCAGGCGGCAAAGGAGGCGGTGCGCCAGAACCTGGCGATCCCGCTGCAGGTCGCGGGCTACGGCGACGTGAAGGTGATCGTGCGGTTCGACGGCGAAAAGGCACCCGCCAACTGACCCCCGCGCACAGGTAAAAATCTACAAGGCGCCGATCAGGCGATCTGCTAGTTCGCCGTCTGTCGATTTGGGGGATCGCGGACATGGCCACACTGGCATCCGACATGCCGCCGCCGCTGGCGCTCGAGCGCAGCGAACGCCGGTTTTTCTTGATCATGGCGACCGCGATGGCGGCGACGATCGTCGCCGGTTTCTCGCTCAACCTCGCGACGGGGCGTTCGACCTTCGCGGTGCCGCTCGCCTATCACGTCCATGCCGTGATCTTCATGGGCTGGATCGCGCTCTACCTGACTCAGGCATTCACGATCGCGACGGGGCGGCGCGCCCTGCACCGCACGCTGGGCAAGCTCGCATTTCTCTGGATACCGGCAATGCTCGCGGCCGGGGTCACCATCATGACCGTGGCGGCGCGGCGACACGGCGGTCCGTTCTTCTTCGCGCTCAATGAATTCCTGATCAGCAACGTCATGCTGCTGGCCTGTTTCGGGGGGCTTGCCCTGTGGGCGTTGCTGCGGCCGCGGCACTCTGGCTGGCACCGGCGGCTGATGCTGGTCGCAATGTCGGTCCTGACCGGACCCGGCCTCGGCCGCCTGATGCCGCTCCCCCTCGTCCCGCAGGCGTGGACTGTGACCTTCCTGGTGACGCTGATCTTCCCGGCGATCGCCATTGTCGCCGACAAGCGCCGCCATGGCCGCGTCCACCCCGCCTACTGGTGGGGCACGGGCATCTACATCGCGACCTTCGCGGTTTCGATGCTGCTCGCCTACAGCGCCCCGGGGATCGCGTTCACCGAGTGGGTGGTCGCCGGCACACCCGGTGCGGAGCGCCCTCTGGAGCCATACGTGCCGCCCGGTTTCGAGATGTAGCGGAACGCGCTCGCGCTCTCGCCCGTTGCGGGTATAGGGATCATCGAACCCAGCCACGGGAGCCGACATGAGCGTCGAGACCAGAGTACCGACCGGCGACGACCTGCTCGCCGAGATCAACCGCCTGCGCAAGGAGCGCAACGCGGTGATCCTGGCGCACTATTACCAGACACCCCAGATCCAGGACATCGCGGACTTCGTCGGCGACAGCCTCGAGCTTTCCCGCAAGGCGGCAGACACCGATGCCGACGTGATCGCCTTCTGCGGGGTCAAGTTCATGGCCGACACGGCCAAGATCCTCTCGCCCGAGAAGATCGTCGTGCTGCCCGACATGGATGCCGGATGCAGCCTCGAGGATTCCTGCCCGCCCGACAAGTTCAGGGCGTTCCGCGAGGCGCACCCCGACCACATCGCGCTGACCTACATCAACTGCTCGACCGAGGTGAAGGCGCTGTCGGACGTGATCGTCACCAGCTCCTCGGCCGAGACGATCCTCGCCCAGATCCCCAAGGACCAGAAGATCATCTTCGGCCCCGACCGACACCTGGGTGGCTACCTCAGCCGCAAGTTCGATCGCGAGATGCTGCTGTGGCCGGGCGTGTGCATCGTGCACGAGGCGTTTTCGGAAACCGAGCTGCTCAAGCTCAAGGCACAGCATCCCGGCGTGCCGGTCGCCGCGCACCCGGAATGCCCGCCCTCGATTATCGATCACGCCGATTACGTCGGATCGACCAGCGGCATCCTCCAGTTCGCCAAGACCTTCGAGGGCGACACCCTGATCGTCGCGACCGAACCGCACATCATGCACCAGATGGAGCTGGCGCTGCCCGAGAAGACCTTCATCGGCGCGCCCGGGGCGGACGGTAACTGCAGCTGCAACATCTGCCCCTACATGGCGCTCAACACGATGGAGAAGCTCTACGTCGCCCTGCGCGATCTCGAACCGCGGATCGAGATCGAGGAAGGCCTGCGTCTCAAGGCCAAGCAGAGCCTCGACCGGATGCTCGAGATGGCGAGCGGCACGATCGGCAAGGGCGACCTGGGCAAGGTGTGATGGGGTCGGCGAAGTCCGGAGCCGGCGCGTGCTGACGCAACTCGGGGCATTCTGGCACCGGGTCAACGCCAGTTACTGGTTCTATCCCTCGCTGTTCGCGCTGGGCTCGCTGGCGCTGGCTATCTGCACCCTCTGGCTCGACCGCAACGGTTTTGCCAGCTGGCTTGGCGAGGTATCGGCGATCCAGCCCGCGCGCCCGCAGAGCGCGAGCACGATGCTCAACATCATCGCCGGCTCGATGATCGGGGTAGCCTCGACCGTGTTTTCCATCACGATCGCGGCGGTCGCCTATGCGAGCGGCAACTACGGGCCGCGCCTGCTCAACAACTTCATGGAGGATCGCGGCAACCAGATCAGCCTGGCGACCTTCATCGGGACCTTCGTCTACGCCATCACCGTGCTGCGCAGCGTGCGGCGCGAGGACGAGTCCACCCTCCTCGCGCCGGGCGAGGATTCGCTGCCCGGATTCGTGCCCCAGCTGTCGCTGCTGGTCGCCTACCTGCTCATGGCGATTGCGGTGGCGGTGCTGGTCTATTTCCTGAACCACGTTCCTTCGTCGATCCGCATCAACACGGTCCTCAGCGGGATCGGGCGGCGCCTGCTCAAGGAGATCGACGAGATCTACCCCGACGCCAATACCGGTGACCGCATCACGTCGAAGAACGGGGGCGTCCCCGTGCGCGCCGAGCGCACCGGCTATGTCCAGGTGCTCGACTTCAAGCGGCTGCACGCCGTCGCCGAAGATCATCGGGGCAAGGTTCTGCTCGACGTGCGCGCGGGCGACTTTATCCATCCCCTGGTAACGATCGCCTACTGGTGCCCTGGCGAGGATGGGGAAAGCCACGACCCGCCCCACGAGGACATACGCGATTGCCTGTCCCTCGGCAGCGCCCGGACACCCTACCAGGACCTCCAGTTCCTGATCGACGAACTCGTCGAGATCGGCCTGCGAGCATTGTCGCCGGGCATCAACGATCCGTTCACCGCGATCACCGCCATTCACTGGCTCGGCGCGGCAACCGCGCGGATCGGCGCGCGCGACCTGCGGATGCGGATCAACGCCGCCGACGACGAGGGCGAGGACCTGGTGATCCCGATGAACGACGATTATGCGCACTTCCTCGCCCGCGGGTTCGGAGCCATTCGCAGCGGGGTGGCGACGAACCGGATCGCCGCGCTGGTCATGCTCGACGCGCTGCGCGATGCCGGCTCGACTCTCGACGACGAAAGCCGACGCAAGGACCTCGAGCGGCAGGGCGACCTCCTGCTCGAACAGGCGCGCATACACCTCTCGGGCCCCGAGATCCGCGAGGTCGAGGCCCGCCACGCCGCCTTTGCCAGGTCGTTTGCTGCCGCGTGACGCCTGCCGCGCGGCACGGGGCGCGAGCGAAGGCTAGGCCCTCACCCGCGGCCCCACCGGTGCCCGCGTGCGAGCCAGCACCAGCGCCGCGCTGACCAGGGCCATCCCGGCAAGATCGGGACCGCCGAGGGTCTCTCCGAAAGCCAGCCAGCCCACCGCCGCCGCGATCGCGGGCTGGGTCAGCAGCGCCATGCCCACGATCAGCGCCGGGAAGTGCTTCATCGAATAGACCAGCAGGCCCTGCCCGACGACCTGGCTCGACAGTGCGAGGCCGATCACCGGCAGCCAGCCCGCGTCGCCCGGCCAGACCGGCTCGCCGAGCGCGAGCGCGATTGCCAGCAGCGCGGGCGCGGCGGCGGCGCAGACGAGGCCGAGCACGCTCCACTGCCCCATCGTTGCGCGCGCCGCCTGTGCGGGAATCAGGTAGAAGACGTAGAACACGCCGGCCGCCAGGCAGAACAGGTCGCCCACCAGGGTCGCGGTCGAGATCTCGAGGCTGCGTCCCATCAGGATCGCCGCCCCCGCCAGCGCCGCCGCGATCGCCGTCCACTCCGCCCGGCGCGGCGCCCGGCGCAATGCGACGATACCCCACAGCATCAGCAAGACGCTGCCCGAGTTACCGAACAGCGTGGCATTGCCGAGGCGCGTGCGCTCGATCCCGACGTGCCAGCAGGCGAGGTCGGCGGCGAAGAAGGCGCCCGCGGCCAGCAGCACCAGCACCGCCCTGCGCGGGGGCCGGACCGGCCCGCGTTCGCGCCATGCGAGCCAGGCGAACAGCGGCAGCGGCAACAGCATACGCCAGAATCCGGCAGCGACCGGCCCCGTGTCGGTCAGGCGGACCAGCCACGGGCCGAGCGCCAGCGCAACGTTCCCGCCGAGCAGCGCGGCCAAGTGCCACGCGCCCCCCGAGAAGCTATTCTTGTCCGCTCGCGCGGTTGTGCCGGTCATGAGTCGCACCTAGCTGGGTTGCCAATCGAAACCAGCAGGAAAACACTGCCCATGCACGAAGCCCTGTTCCAGCCGATCGACCTCGGCGCGATCCACGCGAAGAACCGTATCCTCATGGCGCCGCTGACCCGCGGCCGGTCGAACTATCCCGATGCAGACCCCAGCGACCTGATGGTGGAATACTACCGCCAGCGCGCCGGCGCCGGACTCATCATCTCGGAAGCGACCGCGATCAGCCCCGAAGGGCGCGGCTGGCCCAACGGGCCGGGCATCTGGACCGATGCCCACGTCGCCGGATGGAAAAAGGTGACCGACGCGGTCCATGCCGAAGGCGGCGCGATCGTGCTGCAGCTGTGGCACATGGGACGGCTCGTCCACCCGAGCATGCTGGAAGGAAATCCCCCGGTATCGGCGAGCGCCACCAAGGCGCCCGGTCACGCGCATACGCCGACCGGGCGGCAGGACCACGAACAGGCACGCGCGCTGTCGGTCGAGGATATCGCGCGGGTCGTCGCGGACTACCGCAAGGCCGCCGAGAACGCGAAGGCGGCCGGGTTCGACGGGGTCCAGCTGCACGGCGCCAATGGCTACCTCGTCGACCAGTTCCTGCGCGATTCGACCAACCTGCGGACCGACGAATACGGCGGCCCGCCGGAAAACCGCGCGCGCTTCCTGCGCGAGGTGCTGACCGCGCTGGTGGAGGTCTGGGGCGCGCCCCGCGTTTCGGTGCGCCTGTCACCCAACGGCGAAACGCAAGGGTGCGACGACAGCAATCCGGCCGCCACCTTCGGCGCGGCGGCACAGGTGTGCGAGGACTTGAAGCTGGGCTTCGTCGAACTGCGTCAACCGGGGCCGGACGGCACCTTCGGCCAGACCGAGACGCCCCAGCAGGACGGCGTTATCCGGGGGATCTACACCGGTCCGCTCGTCCTCAACAGCGACTATACGGCCGAACAGGCCGCTGCCGACATCGAATGCGGTCGCTGCGACGCGGTCAGCTTTGGCCGGCCGTTCATCTCGAACCCCGACCTGCCCGAGCGCATTCGCGTGGGCGCCGAGTGGGCACCCAATGTGAACGTGCCCAAGAGCTGGTACCTGCCCGGCCCCGCGGGCTACGTCGACTACCCGACGATGGACGAGGAGCGGGTCGCCGCTGAGTAGCGGCTATTCGCCGGGTGGCGGCTCCGCGGCCTCAGCAGGGGCCGCGGATGGATCACTCGCCTCCGCCGGGGCGTCCGCCGCTTCGGCGGACGGCGATTTCCTGGTTTCCGCATCAGCCTTCTCGCGCAGCGGCGGGCTTTGCGAAGTCAGCGTGTCGAGCGGCAGCATGTCGTCGCTGATCGAGCCGCCGAGCACCTCGCCCGCGGCGGTCTTGCGTTCGCCTTCGGCCCCGGCGTCGTTCCCGCCGCAGGCCGCGATGGCAAGGACGAGCGGCAGGGCAATCAGGCGGCGGGTCTTGGTCACGCGGTCTCGCAGGGCTTGAGCGCGGCGAGAAATTCGCCGGCACGCGCCAGCAATGCCGCATCGAATGCGCTCGTTGCAAGCGGCTTGCCGAGCTTCTCCATGCTGGTGACCCCGTATTCGGCGATCCCGCAGGGCACGATACCGGCGAAGTGGGCAAGGTCGGGCGACAGGTTCACCGAAAAGCCGTGCATCGTGACCCAGCGGCGCACGCGGACCCCGATAGCGCCGATTTTCGCTTCCGCACCGTCGACGTCGCGGGTCCAGATCCCGATGCGGCCCGGCGCCCGCCAGCATTCCACCCCAAGATCGCCGAGCGCCGCGATCACCCACCCCTCGAGCGAGTGGACGAAATTGCGCACGTCCTTGCCGCGCTTCGACAGGTCGATCAGCACATAGCCGATCCGCTGGCCCGGCCCGTGATAGGTGTAGCGCCCGCCGCGGCCGGCCTCGACCACCTCGAACCGCGGGTCGAGCATCTCGTCGGCCGCCGCGCTGGTGCCGGCGGTGTAGACCGGCGGATGCTCGAGCAGCCAGACGAGCTCCTCCGCCTCGCCCGCGGCGATCGCGCGGTTGCGCGCCTCCATCTCCGCGAGCGCGGCCCGGTAGGGCACCCGCTCGTCCGAAACGCGCAGTTCGATCCCTTGCGGAAGCTTTGTCGACATCGCCGATTGCGTGGAGCCGCTTCGCGCGGTTATCAAGACGGTAAGTTGATGCGAGGGGACAAAGGGATGAAATTCGACATGGGCGCGGCGTGGAACGAGGCGGTGCGCCTGCTGGCGGCGAACCGCCAGGTGCTGCTGATCGTGGCCGGGGTATTCTTCTTCCTGCCCTATGTCGCGTTCACGCTCGTCTTCTCGAACGAGATGACCGCGCTCGAAGCGGCCCAGGCCAGCAACCCTGATCCCAAGGCGATGGGCCAGGCGATGATCGGCCTCTACGGCCAGTTCTGGTGGCTGCTGCTCATCATGGTCGTGCTGCAGACGATCGGCGTGCTGGGCCTGCTGGCGTTGCTGTCCGACCGCACCCGGCCGACGGTGGGGGAAGCGCTGGCAATCGGCCTGAAGATGCTCCTGCCCTATTTCGGCGCCCAGCTGCTGATGAGCTGCCTTTACGGGCTGCTTCTGCTCGTCCCGATCGCGGTCGGGGTGGGCGTTTCGGTCGCCGCGGGCGCCCTGCTCGGCATCGTGGCGCTGGTGGCGTTCATCTACCTGTTCACGAAGTTCCTGATGGTGCCCCCGGTCATCGCCATCGAGCGGGTAGTCAATCCGCTGGCGGCGATGGGGCGGTCCTGGCGCCTGACGAAGGGCAATTCGATCAGGCTGTTCCTGTTCGTCTTCCTCCTGTTCGTCGCCGTCGTCGTGGTCGGAGGGGTCCTTGGCATGGTGATCGGGCTGGCACTGGCGCTTGCCGGACCCGAAGTCGCGCTGGTCGGCAACGCGCTCGTCTCGGGCCTGGTCAATGCGGCCTTCTACACCGTCTTCCTCGCCGTGCTGGCCGCGGTGCACCGCCAGCTCACCGGCGCTGCGCCGGAAACCGTAAGCGAGACCTTCAGCTAGGCGTCAGTCCTTCCAGCCCCAGAACAGGCGGCAGGGAAGCACGTTCAGCGCCTCGAACCCGCTGTCGATGCGGGCGAAGTGCTTGGCCATGAAATCACGCGCGGCCGCGCTGAACTGGTAGACCAGGAACGCGCCGCCCGATCGCAGCACGCGGTGCGTGGCAGCGGCGATTTCCGGCCCGACCCCGTCCGGCAGGGTCGAGAACGGCAGGCCCGACAGCACGTAATCGGCGTGGTCGAAGCCGTGCGCCCGGACGATCTCCTCGACGTCAGCCGCGCTGCCGAGCACCGCGTGGAAGCGGCCGTCGGAAATCGTCTTCTTCAGGTAGTCGATGTAGAGCGGGTTGGTATCGATGACGATCAGCGACCCGTCGCGGCGCAGTCGTTCGAGGACCGGCCGGCAGAAGGTGCCGACCCCCGGACCGTACTCGACGAAGAGCTTGCACTCGTCCCACTTAACCGGCCCGAGCATCTTGGCGATGGTGAAGCGCGACGACGGGATGATCGAGCCGACCATCTTGGGATGTTCGACGAAACCGCGGAAAAAGACGCCCCACTGGCCGAAGAAGCGCGCGAGGCGACTGCCTGCGGTCTCGCCCCGGCGAATCGCGAAATCACTGGAATTGTTCAAGCAACGCGCCCTGTCCGGCACCCCGTGAGACAGGGCCATCAACGGCCGCAGGAACTGGCAGCTTCGCTGCCTGATTGCAAGCTTGGACCCACGCGGCTAGCCGGTCGGAAATGGCCGAAGCCGATGCCCCCGTTCCGCCCGTCGAGGCGCCGCGCAAGCCGATCTCGCACGAGCGGATGGCGCTGCTCTTCGTCGTCATGCTGGTCACCGCGGCCGGCAATACCGCGATGCAGTCGGTGATGCCGTCGATCGGCACCGAGCTCGGCGTCGCCGACGTCTGGATCAGTCTCGCCTACACCTGGTCGGCGCTATTGTGGGTGACCTGCGCGCCGATCTGGGCGCGCCGCTCAGACAAGCGTGGGCGCAAGGCGATGATGGCGCTGGGCCTTTTCGGGTTCATCTCCAGCTTCGCGCTGTGCGGGCTGATGCTGTGGCTGGGCCTCAACGGCTGGTTGCCGGCGCTGTGGACCCTGTTGCTGTTCGCGGCATCGCGCAGCCTCTACGGCGGGTTCGGATCTGCCGCGCCCCCCGCGGTGCAGGCCTATGTCGCCAGCCGCACGCCCCGCGCCGAGCGGACCCAGGCGATGGCGCTGATCGCGTCGAGCTTCGGCCTCGGCACGGTGATCGGCCCCGCCGTGGCGCCGCTGCTGGTGTTCCCGGCGACCGGCCTCGTCGGCCCCTTCTTCGCCTTCGCAGTTCTCGGCGTCGTCGTGCTGATCGCGCTGCGGGCGAGCCTGCCCAACGACGATCCCCAGTTCGCCGCGCGGGGCGACGTGGTGACCGCGCCGTTCAGCGCCAATTCCAACCCGCGGGTGCAAGACCGGGACGAAGGACCCGCCGATGGGGTCGGAGGCGACATTCCCGACCTCTCGTGGCGCGACAGGC
Source organism: Tsuneonella litorea (assembly GCF_025154015.1). Classification (GTDB taxonomy): domain Bacteria; phylum Pseudomonadota; class Alphaproteobacteria; order Sphingomonadales; family Sphingomonadaceae; genus Tsuneonella; species Tsuneonella litorea. The sequence continues at coordinate 119,266 of NZ_JAOAMV010000005.1, read as the reverse complement.
GCCTGCGCCCGTGGCTCGTGGCGGGCCTCGTCGGCGGCCATGCCCAGGCTGCGTTCCTGGGCATCGCCGGGTTCTTCGTGCTCGACCGGCTGGGGCTGCGCGCCGATCCCCAGGCGGGCACCGGGCCCATCGGCCTCGTGCTCATGTGCGGCGCGATCGCGACCCTGCTGTCGCAATGGGGCCTGATCCCGATGCTGAAGCTCGGCCCCCGCTCCTCGACGATGTGGGGCATGGCGATGGCACTCGTGGGCGTGGTGTTTTTTTCCCTGTCCCATTCGCTTCACGCGATCGCGCTCGGCATGGCGATCGCCTCGATGGGGTTCGGCCTCTACCGGCCGGGATTCACCGCGGGTGCGTCGCTGGCGGTAAGCCGGGCGGAACAGGGCCAGGTCGGCGGCATCGTCGCCTCGCTCAACGGGGCGGCCTACATCGTCGCCCCGGCGCTGGGCGTGTGGCTCTACGGGCACCACGAAACGATCGGCTTCGCGACGATCGCAGCGCTCTGCGCCGCGGTCTTCGTTCACGGCTGGCGCGCGCTTGACCCGGACGCCGTGATCGAGAGCCCGCGCGCAGGCTGACGCGGGGTCAGGGGAGTATCTCGGCGACCTTTTCCGGGGGCCGGCATAGCCTTACGCCCAGGGGCGTTTCGACCAGCGGCCGTTCGATCAGCCGGGGATCGGCTTCCATCGCGTCGAGCACGGTCGCGTCGTCGGCACGGGTCAGGCCGCGCTCCTCGGCATCTGTCTTGAACGTCCGAACCCCCTCGCGCGGCGCGATCCCCGCGTCGCGGTAAAGCTGGGCCAGCTTTTCCCGGCTGGGCGGGTTCTTGAGATACTCGACTACCGTCAGGTCGACGTCGTCGCGGGCCTGGAGAATCGCCAGGGTGGCCCGCGACTTGCCGCATTGCGGGTTGTGCCAGATCGTCGCTTTCATCGGTCATTCTCCTTCGGCTTCCCCGCTAGCGCGCAAAAAACCTTCCGCCAACGCAGGATAGGGGTTGTGAATGCGAATTATTCTCAATAGAGGCCCCTGCAATCGAGAATGAATCGCAATAAGGAATTGTTCATGAGGTCGACCATCTTGCGCGCCGCGCTCGCCTGCGCATCGTCCCTGTCCGCTCCCGCACTTGCCGCCGATTCGGCCCCCGGGGACTACTTGCCGGGCGACATCCTCGTCGTGGGCCAGCGCGACGGCTATGCGAGCGAGGACGGCTCGACCGGGACGAAGACCCCCACCCCGCTGATCGACGTGCCGCAGACGGTCGCCGTGATTACCGAGGACCAGCTCGACGACCAGGCGATCACCCAGCTGTCCGACGCCCTGCGCTACGTTCCCGGCGTCACCCTCGACACCGGCGAAGGGCATCGCGACCAGATCTTCATCCGCGGTCAGGCGACGACCGCCGACTTCTATCTCGACGGATTGCGCGACGACGCGCAGTACTACCGCTCGCTCTACAACGTTTCGCGGATCGAGGTGCTCAAGGGCGCCAACGCGCTGATCTTCGGCCGCGGCGGCGGCGGCGGCGTGGTCAACCGGGTGAGCAAGGTCGCCGATCCCGCGAGCCAGTTCGTGGGATTTGACGCCAGTGCAGACACCTTCGGCGCCTTCGCGCTCGCGACTGACCTCAACCAGCCCATCGGCCCCGAGGCGGCGGCGCGGATCAACGCGACTTACGAGGAGTTCGACAACGCCCGCGACTTTTCGGAAGGACGCCTCATCGGCGTTTCCCCCACCGTCTCGGCCGCGCTCGGGGAAAATACCCGGCTCAGCGCGTTCTACACCTACAACGACGACCGCCGCGTCACCGATCGCGGCAATCCTTCGCTGAACGGCGAGCCGCTCTACGGGTACGACCGGACCTTCTTCGGCGACCCCGACTTCAACCTGGCGACCAACGCGATCCACATCGCCCGCCTCCGGCTCGATCACGACTTCTCCGATTCGCTGTCCTTCAACCTGACGGGGCAGTTCGCCGATTACGCGCTCTTCTACGCGAACGTCGTGCCGAGCTCGGGAACCACCGCGACGACCGCGCGGCTCGGGGGCTACACCAGCGGGACCGATCGACAGAACCGCATCGTGCAGGGCAATCTCGTGTGGCAGGGTGAAACGGGACCCGCTGCGCATACCTTGCTCGTCGGATTCGAAGCGGGGCGGCAGGATACCGACGCCCGGCGCACCGACATCGACTTCGGCGGCGGCGCCACGACCGTGACGGTCGATCTCGCGCGGCGGCTGGCGGTCCCTTCGGCGATGGCCGGGCCGCTCGTGCGATCGTCGACCTCGCAGCTCGACTTCGTGTCGGGCTACGTCCAGGACCAGATCGACCTCGGCATGGTGCAGCTGATCGGCGGCGTCCGGTACGACGAATTCGCGCTCGACAGCGTCAATCTGATGAGCAACCTTCCGCTTTCGCGCACCGACCGCAAGTGGAGCCCGCGCCTCGGCGTCGTGATCAAGCCGCAGGAATCACTGTCGCTCTACGCGAGCTACGCGACCAGCTTCCTGCCGCAGTCGGGTGACCAGTTCACCGTCCTCGACACCACTACCGCGAGCCTCAAGCCCGAAAAGTTCGAGAACCTGGAGCTGGGCGCCAAGTACGCCGTCACGCCCGACCTCTTCGCCACCGCGGCGCTGTTCCGGGTCGACCGGTCGAACACCCGGGCGGCGGATCCGCTCAACCCGGGCTTCACCGTCCTGACCGGTTCGAGCCGGGTGGAAGGCTTCGAGGCCAGCCTCGTCGGTCGCCTGCTGCCCGACTGGCAGGCCAGCCTCGGCTACACCTACCTAGACGGCGAGATCCGCTCGGCGACGACGTCCGCCCCGGCGGGCCGCCGGCTGCAACAGCTCCCGCGCCACCAGGCCAGCGCGTGGACCCGTTACGACGTGACCGACCGGCTCGGATTCGGGCTCGGCGCCGTCTACCAGGCCAAGCAGTTCGCCTCGATCAGCAACGCCGTGGTCCTGCCGGACTGGGTGCGCGTCGACGCGGCTGCCTTCCTCGACCTGTCGGACCGATTCGCGCTTCAGCTCAACGTCGAGAACCTGTTCGACGCGAACTACTATCCGAGCGCGCACGGCGACAACAACATCCAGCCGGGCGAGCCGTTCAGCGTGCGGCTGGGCGTGAAGGTGAAGCTCTAGGAATCCGCGTCAGCCGTCCGGGTCCATGGCCGGGACGGCGCGCGCGGCGTCGTCGGCACTGATCCCGGGCGCGGGGGCGGCACTGATCGTCTCCGCGCGCCGGGCCACCCGCCCCGCCCGCTGGACCGCGCGGACGAGCCGCGGATAGACCCCGCAGCGGCACAAGTGCGGCAACGCCGCCTTGATCTCGGCCTCGGACGGGTCGGCGTTCTTGGCGAGCAACGCGGCGGCCGCCATGGCGATGCCCGGCGTGCAGAACCCGCACTGGATCGCCGCTTCCGCGACCAGCGCCTGCTGCACGGGGTGGCTGCGATCGCGGCTGAGGCCCTCGATCGTGGTGACGTAGCGTCCCTCGGCCTCGGCGATCGTGACGAGGCAACTGCGCAGCGCCTCGCCGTCGACGATCACGGTGCAGGCATGGCAATCGCCCGTCCCGCAGCCGTATTTCGTCCCGGTCAGGTTCGCCGCCTCGCGCAAAGCGTGGAGCAGCGGGGTATCGGGATCGATGTCGAAGCGGACGGGCCGCCCGTTGACGGTGAGCGCGGTCACGGAACGCTAGCGGATCAGTCGCGCCACGAACGGTCGATCCGGTCGACCTTGCGCTTCCACGCCTCGAAATCGGCGTAGCCCGGGCCGCCCGGAGCCTGCGCCTGGCCGATGTCGCGCTGGTGCACATCGATCACATCCTGCGGGACCATGATCGGATCGCCCTGGCTCAGCGTCGCGACCTGGATCTCGCAGGCACGTTGCAGCGCCCAGGCCTGGACGAACATCTCGCGGATCGTGCGGCCCAGGACGACCGGCCCGTGGTTGCGCAGCATGAGGATGCGGTTCCTGCCGAGATTGGCGAGCAGCCGCTCGCCCTCCTCCTCGCGGACGGTCACGCCCTCGAAATCGTGATAGCCGATCTGGCCCTGGAAGTTGCAGGCGTAGAAGCTGATCGGCAGCAGCCCGCCCTTGTGGCTGGACACGGCCATCGCTTCGGTCGTGTGGGTGTGGCAGATCGCGTGCGCCCAATCGAGGTGGCGATGGAAATAGGCGTGCTGGGTGAACCCGGCCTTGTTCACCGGGTAGTTGCCGGCCAGCACGTTGCCGTCGATGTCGATCTTGACGAGGTTCGACGCGGTCACTTCCTCGTAGAGCAGCCCGAACGGATTGATCAGGAACGCGTTGTCCTCTCCCGGCACCTTCAGGCTGATGTGGTTGTAGATCGATTCCGACCAGCCCATCAGGTCGAATATCCGATAACAGGCGGCAAGGTCCTGCCGGGCCTCCCACTCGGCGTCGCTGCATTCGATGCGGGGTTTGAGCTGGGTGGCCATCGCGCCTCTCCTCCGATTGCGTTTTGCCATCTATCGCATGGCTCCCCGCGCGCGCACAAGCGGCTTGGCCGCACCGCGCTACCGCGCTACCGCGCTGCCGCGATGAGCGAGGCGGCCAGACTGACGTGCGGAAGCATCCGCGGCCATCTCGTAACCCAGACGCTGCCGATGGTCGTCGCCTCGGCCGCGCTGATGTCGGTCGGGCTCGTCGATGCATACTTCGTCGGGCAGCTCGGCAGCGCGGAACTGGCGGCGATGTCGTTCATCTTTCCCGTGACCATCTCGCTCGCGAGCCTTGGGGTGGGCGTGATGGTCGGGGTCAACTCGGTCGTTGCGCGGGCGATCGGTGCAGGGGACACGGCCCGGGCGGCACGGCAGGCGAACGTCGGGGTGGCGTTCGCGCTCGCATTGGGAGCGTTCATGGGCCTCGCGCTCTGGCTGCTCACCGATCCCCTCTTCCGCCTGCTCCAGGCGCCCGCCAGCCTGATGCCGCTGATTGCGCGCTACATGGGTCCCTTCGCGCTCGGACTGCCCGTGCTGCTGCTGCAGATGGGCCTCAACGGCGTGCTGCGGGCGCAGGGAGAGGCGAAGCGTACCTCCGCCGTCGCGGTGACCTATGCGGCGGCGAACTGGGTGCTCGATCCGCTGCTCATCACCGGGGGCCTCGGCGTCCCGGCGCTCGGGGTCGCGGGCGCCGCCTGGGCGACCACGATCGGCTATCTCCTCGCGGTCATGCTGGCGGCCTGGCTGGTGCGCGGCACCCACCTGCCGCTGAACCCGGCCCTCGTGCGAAAGGCGCGGCTCGGCAAGGCGGTGCGCAACATCGTGAGCGTGGCCGGACCGGCCGCGTTCTCGAACGCGATCAACCCGATCGGCCTGTCCGTGCTGACCGCGCTCCTGGCGAGCCAGGGCCAGGAGGCCGTCGCCGGGTATGGCGCGGCCGGGAGGCTGCAGAGCTTCGCGACCGTGCCGCTGCTGGCGCTGTCGGCCTCGATCGGTGCCATCGTCGGGCAGAACTGGGGTGCCGGGCAGCACGACCGGGCACGCAGAGCATTTTTCGAAGCGGGAGCGTTCTGTGCCGCCTACGGGCTGGCGCTGGCGGCCGTGATGTTCGCCGCCGGCGAATGGTTCGCCGGCTTTTTCACCGATGACCCCGGGGTGATCGGCGAATTCGCCCGCTACATGCGCATCGCCGCGTGGGGCTATGCCGGGTTCGGCCTGCTGATCGTCGCCAACGGCGCGCTGAACGCGATCGGCAAGGCCAACTGGTCGCTCGGGCAGAGCTTTGCGCGGGTCTTCCTCGTGATGCTGCCGGTCGCATGGGTGCTGCGCCCCGCGTGGGGATCGTCCGCGATCTACACGGGCGAACTGGCGGCCAACGTGGTCGGCGGCGCGCTCGCCGCGTTCATCGCCTGGCGAATGCTGTCCCGCCGGTGAGCGCGAGCAGCGCGAAACTCGCGAGCCAGTGCGAGCCCATGTAGTCGTCGCCGATGTGCGGCAGGCTGGCGGCGACGTGCCGCTCGGCGACCTCGGCGAAACGGCCCGGCTCGCCGAGCGCCGCACCCACCCCCTGCCAGCACCACGCCCGCGACAGGTTGAGCCCATCGAGATGGGCGATCTTGCCGTCGGTCCTGTCCGACACCCGGACGGGCACGAACAGCGGTGCCGGTTCCTCGTGCGCGGCGCGGGGCAGGAAGTTGGCGAACCAGGCGGCGTAGGCCGCAGGATCGAGCACGCGGCCCATCAAGAGGGCCACGGTCAGCGCGGGCGAGAGGAACTCGTCGCCCCCCGGTTCCCACCCGCAGTGAGCCGTCCTCCCGCCGAACCACTCGAGCGCGCGCTCGCGTATGCGGGCCACAAGGTCGGGATCGCGCGATTGCGCCCAGTCGAAAGCGAGCAGCATGGCAAACGCGCTGTTCCCGTGGGTGCCGGTCACGATCGGGTACGTCAGCCGGTCGAGATAATCGGCCATCATCTCCGCGAGCCTGGCCGCCAGCGGTTCGAGCGCGGCTGCCCACGGCGCATCGTGGCGCGCCGCCTCGTCGTGGAGCGCAAGGAGCCACGCCCAGCCGTAGGGCCGGTGCGCCCCGCGCCCGTCCGGGCGATCGAACCGCGCGATCTCGCCGGCAATTTTCCCGGGGACCAGCATCGCGTCGGCGAGCACGCGGATATCCCTCGCCTCGGGCATCTCGGGGAACATCCGCGCGAGGCGCAGGACCTGCCAGTAGCCGTGGACGCACGAATGCCAGTCGAAGCTGCCGTGGAACACCGGGTGCAGTTCGGCAGGGGCGACGAGGTCTTCCTGCCCGCCGAGGACCTGGTCGAGCTTGAACGGCCAGCGCCGGGTGAGGTTGGGCAACGTGAGCTGCGCGAACGCGCGGGCCTGGTCCTGCGAGAGCGTCATGGCGCGCCCCAGCCGCCGCCGCCCGGCGTCTCGATCACGAACACGTCGCCCGCAGCAAGATCGGCCGAGGCGGTCGCGTCGAGCCGCTCGACGCTGCCGTCGGCGCGCTCGATCCGGTTGACGCCGGGGGCGCCGTCTTCCCCGCCCGCGAGCCCGGCGGGCGGCACGCGGCGGCGGTTCGACAGGATGTTCGCGCGCATCGCGCTGCGGAACCGGATCCGCCGCGTGGCGCCGTCGCCGCCGCGATGCGCGCCCGCGCCGCCCGATCCCTTGCGGATGGAAAACGAGTCGACCAGCACCGGGAAGCGCGCCTCGAGCACCTCAGGGTCGGTCAGCCTGCTGTTGGTCATGTGGGTTTGCACCACGTCGGCCCCGTCGAAGCAAGGCCCCGCGCCCGAACCTCCGGCGATCGTCTCGTAGTACTGCCGGGAGGCATCGCCGAAAGTGAAGTTGTTCATGGTCCCCTGGCTGCCTGCCTCGGCCCCGAACGCGCCGAGCAGCGCGTCGGTAATCGCCTGGCTCGTCTCGACATTCCCGGCGACGACCGCCGCCGGCCATTCGGGCGCGAGCATCGATCGATCGGGTACGCGCAGCTCGATGGGGCGCAGGAACCCGTCGTTCAGCGGTATCGCGGTGTCGAGCAGCGTCCGCACGGCATAGAGGCAGGCCGCGCGAACCACCGGGCGCGGCGCGTTGAAGTTGTCGGCCAACTGCCCGCTTGTCCCGGCGAAGTCGATCGTGGCGCGGCCGGCCGTGCGATCGACGCGCACCGCGACGCGGATCGTGGCGCCGTTGTCCATCTCGACCGCGTGCGCCCCGCCCGTCAGCCGGCCGAGCAGGTCGCGCACCGCGCGGTCCGCGAAATCGAGCAGGTGGCCCATGTAGGCGGCGACGGTCATCTCGCCGTGGGCCGCCACCAGTTCGAGCAATCGCTCGCTGCCGCGGCGGCACGCCGCTACCTGCGCGGCGAGATCGGCGAGGTTCTGGTCGATGTTGCGCGCCGGATGCGGCCCGCCCGACAGCAGGGCGTGCAGGTCCGCCGCCAGGAAACGCCCGTCCCGGGCGATCAGGACATCGTTCAGCACCACGCCCTCCTCCTCGATCCGCGTCGAGTTCGAGGGCATCGAGCCGGGCGAAATCCCGCCGATGTCGGCGTGGTGGCCCCGCGCGGCGACGAAGAACGCGGGTTCCGTCCCGCCATCGACGAAGACCGGTGCGATGACGGTGATGTCGGGCAGGTGGGTGCCGCCCGCGTAGGGCGCGTTGAGCGCATAGGCATCGCCCGGCTTCATCGCACCCGCGCGGTTGGCGATGACAGTGCGCACGCTGTCGCCCATCGAGCCGAGATGCACCGGGATGTGCGGCGCGTTGGCAACGAGATTGCCGTTTCGGTCGAACACCGCGCACGAGAAATCGAGCCGTTCGCGGATGTTGACCGAGCTTGCCGAATGCTGGAGCGCGGCGCCCATCTCCTCGGCGATCCCCATGAACAGGCCGCCGAAGATCTCCAGCCGCACGGGATCGACGTCGGCCCCGGCAGCCCTGCTGCGCGGGGCGCGGGTGCGCGAAAGGGTCAGCGCGCCGTCGCTCCCGAGCGTGGCCGACCAGCCCGGCTCGACCACCAGCGTCGAGACCGGGTCGATAACCAGCGCCGGGCCGTCGATCGTCCGCCCCGCCCCCAGTCCGTTGCGCTCGTACACCGGGGTCGCCTGCGCCTTGCCCGCCATCGTGCAGCGGACCTCGGCCAGTGGATCGCCGGCCCCGGACGGGGCGGCGAAGTCTGCCTGGGGATGGTGACCGCTCGGCGCGACCGCCTCGATCCGCACCATGTCGAGCGTGAGCGGGGCGTCGGTGTCGTATCCGAAGCGCGCGCGGTGGACCGCGGCGAAGGCCGCGCGCATCGCCGCTTCCTCGCCGAGCGGCACGGCCACCGCGCTGTCGCCCGCCGCGAGCCGGATATGCGCTTCCCCTTCGATCTCGACGCAGGCGGAATCGACACCCTGTTCCACGAGGTCGGCGCGGGCTTCCCCCGCGATGCGCGCCGCCGTTTGAGCCAGCACCGCGCCGCACCCGTCGAGCGGCACGCCAAGCGTTTCCTCCCGCACCGCGCGCCGATCGGCGAGGCCCGTGCCATAGGCGGAAAGGACGCCCGCGAGCGGATGGACCAGCACCGTGTCGATCCCCAGAGCATCGGCGACGAGGCAGGCGTGCTGGCCGCCCGCTCCGCCGAAGCAGCTGAGCGCGAAGCCGGCGACGTCGTGCCCCTTGGCGACCGAGATCGCGCGGATCGCCTGCGCCATCTGGGCCACCGCGACAGCCACGAACCCCTCGGCCGCTTCCTCGCGGGTCATGACCCGGCCGGTCGCCGCCTCGACCTCGGCCAGCACCGCGTCGATCCGCGCCGCCGCGGCGGCGGGATCGAGCGGCTGGTCCGCTCCCGGCCCGAACACCGGCGGGAAGAAATCGGGCTGGAGCTTGCCGAGGACCAGGTTGCAGTCGGTCACCGTCAGCGGCCCGCCCTGGCGGTAGCAGGCAGGGCCCGGTTGCGCGCCCGCGCTCTCGGGTCCGGCAAGGAATCGCGCGCCGTCGAACCGGCACACCGAGCCGCCGCCTGCCGCGACCGTGTGGATGCGGAGCATCGGCGCGCGGATCCGCACGCCCGCTACCCGGTTCTCGCTGTCGCGTTCGTAGGCCCCCGCAAAGAGCGAGACGTCGGTTGAGGTGCCGCCCATGTCGAACCCGATGACGCGCCCGTGCCCCGCGGCCTTCGCGGTTTCCGCCATGCCGACGATGCCCCCTGCCGGGCCGGAAAGGATCGCGTCCTTGCCCCGCAGCGCCCGCCCCGCGGCGAGCCCGCCGCCCGATTGCATGAACAGCGGGTCGTGCTCTGCCCCGAGGGCGGCGGTGAACCCCTCGACGTAGCGCCGCAGGACGGGCGACAGGTACGCGTCGGCGCAGGTCGTGTCGGCCCGGCCGACGAGCTTCTGGAGCGGCGAGACGCGGTGGCTCACGGCAATCTCGTCGAACCCCGCGTCGGCGGCGAGGTCGGCCAGCGCCTCCTCGTGCGCAGGGTGCCGGTAGCCGTGCATCAGCGCGATGGCGACAGCCCGGAAGCCGCGCGCGCGCGCAGCCCTGAGGCCGGCCAGCGCTTCGGCCCGGTCGAGTTCGCGCAGGACCTCGCCTTCGTGCGTCACCCGCTCGTCGATCTCGATCACGTCGCCGGGAAGCGGGGGGGACTTCCGGATGTCGAGCGCGAAGATGTCAGGCCGCTCCTGCGTGCCGATCGCCAGCAGGTCTCCGAAACCCTTCGTGACCGCCAGCAGCACCGGCTCGCCCTTGCGCTCGAGTAGGGCGTTGGTCGCGATCGTGGTGCCGATGCGCACGTCGGCTGGCGGCAGGGGGCCATCCCGACAACCGGTCAGCCGCCGCATCGCCTCGATCGCCGCATCGTCGTAATGCGCCGGGTCTTCGGACAGGAGCTTGGCAGACGTGAGCGTGCCTTCGGGGCTGAGCGCGACGACGTCGGTGAACGTGCCGCCGCGGTCGATCCAGAATTGCCAGCAGGGGGAATCGGCCATCGCCCCGCTATGCCGCATGACCGGGGTGCGCGACAAACGGCCGCCCGCGCAAACCCATCGTTAACCATCGTCCGCCATAGCCTTTTTCCGAGGGGCACCTGGGGGCAATCGATGGACGACCTGCTGGCCGAATTCCTGGCCGAGACACGCGAGATGATGGAAGCCGTGGGGGGCGAACTCGTCGCGTGGGAAGCAGATCCGTCCGACCGCGCGCGGCTCGATGCGATCTTCCGCTTCTTCCACACGGTCAAGGGCAATTGCGGGTTCTTCGACTTTCCCCGGCTCGAGGCGCTGAGCCACGCCGCCGAGGATGCCCTCGCCGAAGTGCGCGCCGGCCAGCGCCGCGCCAGCCCCCGGCTGGTGACCGCGGTGCTGGCGATCGTCGACCGGATCGGCGCGATGGTCGCCGCGATCGAGGACGGCGGCGAGATGCCCGCCGGTTCCGACGATCCGCTGATCGGCGCGCTTTCGGCAGGCGACGATGACGATGACGGCGTTCTTTCGCATGATCCGGGCGACACCCGGTCGGCGCGCGCAGGCGCCGGCCAGCGCACGATCCGCCTGCCCGTGAGCCTGCTCGACGACGTCATGGCAAGCGTTTCCGACCTTGTGCTGGCACGCAACCACCTGGCGCTGCGCGTGCGCGAGGCGGGCAGCGACTCGCCCGTCTACGCGCCGTTCGAGCGCCTCAACGGTATCCTCAACGAGGTGCGCCAGGCGGTCACCCGGCTGCGGATGCAGCGGATCGACCATCTCTATGCCGCGCTGCCGCGGCTCGTGCGCGATCTCGCGGCAGAACTCGGCAAGCAGGTCATGATCGACCTCGAAGGCGGCGAGGTCGAACTCGACCGCGAGATGATCGAGATGATCCGCGATTCGCTTGCCCACATTATCCGCAACGCCATCGACCACGGGATCGAGACGCCCTCGGCCCGCCTCGCCAGCGGCAAGCGCGAGATCGGCACGCTCGTCATTTCGGCGCGCCAGAGCGGCAACCGCATCCTGCTCGCGGTGTCCGACGACGGGCGCGGGATCGACGGCGATCGGCTGGTCGCAAAGGCGGTGGCGGCCGGCGTGCTCACCGCTTCTGAAGCCGAGGCGATGGCCGCCGCGGACCGGCAGGCGCTGATCTTCGAGCCCGGCCTGTCCACGGCGGACCAGGTGACCTCGGTGTCCGGCCGGGGGGTCGGGATGGACGCGGTGCGCGCCAACATCGAGCGCGTCGGCGGCACGATCGAGGTGACGAGCACGCCCGGCGCCGGCACCCGCATCCTGCTCAGCCTGCCGCTCACCCTCAGCATCGTCCCCTCGCTCACGGTGAGCGCCGGGGGGCACCTGTTCGCGTTGCCGCAATCCTATGTCGAAGAAATCGTGCACGGCCGCGCAGGCCACATCGAGGTCGCCCGCGCAGGCGATGCGATGCTCGTCACCGTGCGCGACAGGCGCATCGCCTGCGTCCCGCTCGCTGGCGCGCTGGGCCTCGAGGACGCGTGCGATCCGCAGGCCGCCACGCTCGTCCTCATCCGGCTTGCCGGGGGCGACCTGTTCGCGATCGCGTGCGACCGTGTGCTTGACCACCACGAACTGGTGATCAAGCCGCTCGCTCCGGCCGTCATGGCGTCGGGGCTCTACGCGGGCAGCACCCTGCTCGACGACGGCAAGCCTGTGCTGATGCTCGACGTCGCCGGCATTGCGCGCCAAGCCGGCCTCGTCGGCGACGTCCGCGGCCGGGTTCGCACGGCGGCGGCCAGGGACGCAGTCGAATCCGACCGTGCGGGGGTTCCCGCCATGCTGTTCATCGGCCTCGACGGTCGCCGGCGCGCGGTGCGCCTGTCGCTTATCCGCCGGTTCGAACGCGTGCCTTCCGGTTCGATCGACCTCGGCGGCGAGCGCCCGCAGATCGTCATCGGCGACCGCATCCTCTCGCTCACCGGCATCGATAGTGGCAACCACCCGGACGGACAGGTCTCCGTCCTGCGCCTCGGCGACGGGGAGAGCGAGATCGCCTACGCCTTCGACCGCATCCTCGACACTGTCGAACTGCCGGACGAGATTGTGCCGAGCGGCCGGCCGGGTCCGGTTGAAGGGACCGTCCTGATCGGCGGCGAAGCGGCCGAACTGCTCGACGCGCACTGGCTGTTCGCGACCCATGCCGCACCGGTACGCGAAGCGCACCGTCCGACCTGCCGCATCCCTGCGGGCGACCCGTGGGCCCAGGCGATCCTTGCCCCGCTCGTCGAGAGTGCGGGATATGCAGTGGTCGGGGACGGCTTCGCGGGCCAGGCAGACGTCGCGATCGCGACCGACGACGCGCCGCTTGGCGACGGAGCGGGCGGGACCCTGATCACGCTCAGCGCCGACCCGGACAATGCAACCCCCGATGGGGCGCGGCTCTATCGCTACGACCGTGCGGCGCTGCTGGCCCGGCTTGCCGCGCTGCGCGCCGGGAGGGCGGCATGAACGAACTCGTCCTCGTATTCACCATCGCCGGGCGCCGCGTGGCGCTGCGCACCGCCGACGTCTATTCGGTGGTCGAGATCGACGGCGTGACACCGATCCCGGGCGCACCCGGATACGTGCTCGGACTCAGTGCGCTGCGCTCGATCACCATCACGGTGGTCGACGCCGCGGCAGCGATCGGCGTTGCCCCGCCGGCGATGCCGGAGCGCGGAGCGCGGGCCGCCATCGTCGATCACGAAGGCCACCGCTTCGCGCTCGTCGTCGATGACATCGACGACGTCGCCGAACTGCACTCGCGGCCCGCGCCGGTCCCAGGCGAAGCGGGGCCAGGCTGGCAGAGGGTCAGCGAAGGGCTCGTCGAGACCGCCCGCGGGCCCGCGCTGCTCCTAACTCTCGCGGCCGTTCTCTCCGGGCCGGACGCTATCGCGGCTTAACGAGATGCTTACTCGACCGGGCCTACCACCTGCGGCGAAAAAATCAGCAAACGGATCGCACCAACCCATGAAACACTGCCTCGTCGTCGATGATTCGCGCGTTATCCGCAAGGTGTCGCGCCACATCCTCGAATCGCTGGATTTCACCGTCGACGAGGCGGAAAACGGACGCGAAGGGCTGGAGCGTTGCGCCCAGTCGATGCCCGATGTCGTCCTGCTCGACTGGAACATGCCGGTGATGAGCGGAATCGAATTCATCGTGCAGCTGCGCCAGCGCGAGGGGGGCGACAAGCCGAAGGTCGTGTTCTGCACGACCGAGAACGACGTCGCCCACATCCGCGAGGCGATCAGCGCCGGGGCCGACGAATACGTGATGAAGCCGTTCGACCACGAGACGCTGCAGATCAAGCTCCAGCTCGTCGGCTTCGCCTGAGCGGGCCGATGGACCGGTGTGCCACCACCGTCGGCGGCGCGGCCAAGGGCCGAAACGCGTGCCCACCGGTGCGCGTCATGGTGGTCGACGATTCGCTCGTCGCGCGCACCGTCCTGTCGCGCATCGTCGAAGCCGAGCCCGACTTCAGGATCGTCGCCAAGGCAACCACCGGCGAAATGGCGATCCAGCGCCTGTCGGAAACGCCCGTCGACGTGGTCCTGCTCGACCTCGAGATGCCGGGAATGGGCGGACTGGGCGCCCTGCCCCGCATTCTCGAGCTGGCGCGCGAGGCCAAGGTCCTGGTCGTCTCGTCGCTGACCGAGCGGGGCGCGCAAGCGACGCTCTCGGCGTTGGCGATCGGGGCTGCCGACACCCTTCTCAAGCCGCGCTCGGGCGAATTCGACGCGGTCTACGCGCGCACGCTGGTGAACAAGATCCGCGCGCTCGCCGCGCGGCCGGTGATCGCGCACGCTGCGCCGGCCGTCCGCCAGTCCGCGCCGGCGCAACCGCCCCAGCGGCCGGGCGTCGAGCCGCTGGCGCTCGCGATCGGCGCCTCGACCGGCGGCATTCACGCGCTCTGCCTGCTGCTCGGCGCCCTGCCGCGCAGCTTCACGCTGCCGATCCTGGTCGTCCAGCACCTGCCGGCGAGCTTCATGTCCACTCTCGCCCGGCAACTCGCCGCCGCATCGGGACGCCCGGCCTCCGTGGCGGAAGGCGAGACGCCGCTCGTGCCCGGTGAGATCCTGGTCGCTCCGGGGAGCGGCCACATGATCGTGCGGCTGGCGGCGGGGCGGCTCGTCACCGGCATCGCGCATCACGTCGTGCCGAGCGGCTGCACCCCGTCCGTCGACCCGCTCTTCGAAACGCTGGCCGATGCGACCGGTGGCCGGGCGCTGGGCGTGGTGCTTTCGGGGATGGGCCGCGACGGCGTGATCGGCGCCGATCGGCTGTTTCGCGCAGGCGGAACCCTGCTGGCGCAGGACGCCGCGACCTCGGCCGTCTGGGGGATGCCGCGCGCCGTCGTCGAGGCAGGGCTGGCGGCAATGGTCGGCAGTCCCGAAGCGATCGCGCAAAGGATCGCCGCCCTGGCCGCAACCGATCGGCGCGGCCCGGCACTCGGCGCGCGGGCGATCCGCGCATGAGCGAGATTTCCCAGCGCATCGTCGCCGACCTGCTGTTCTCGCGCACGGGGCAGCAGCTTGCCGAGAACCGCCGGTGGCGCATCCAGACGGCGCTCGCCGGGCTGTTCCGCGAGCGTGGCATCTCGAACCTCGACCAGCTCGTCTGCCTGCTGGCCGACCCGCGCGAGGAGGGGCTGGCACAGGACGTCGTCGAGGCGCTGCTCAACAACGAGACCTACTTCTTTCGAGACCGGCTGATGTTCGACCTGCTAGCAAGGGAGGTGCTGCCCGATCTCGCCGCGAAACGCGCCGCCAGCCGCCGGCTGACGATCTGGTCCGGGGGGTGCTCGACCGGCCAGGAGGCGCTGTCGCTCGCCATCCTCTTCGCCGACGACCCGAAAGCGTGGGAGGGTTGGCGCATCGACATCCTCGGCACCGACATATCGGGCAAGGCGATTCAGGCCGCGCGCCGCGCCTGCTACACCCAGTTCGAGATCCAGCGGGGTCTCGGCGTCGCGCAGATGCTGCGCTGGTTCGACGAGAGCGCGGACGGCTGGCGCCCCCGCCACGAACTTGCCCGGCGGGTGCGGTTCGAGCGCCGCAACGTGCTCGACAGCCCGCCCGAACCAGGGCGCTTCGACCTCGTGCTGTGCCGCAACGTGCTGCTCTATTTCGACCGGGCCTATCGCGGGCGCGCGCTCGACCGCCTGGCCGAGGCCGTCGCGCACGACGGCTGGCTCATGATCGGCGCAGGCGAGAGCGCCCAGGGCCTCACCAACGCGTTCGCGCCCGCGGGCGACACCAGCGGCCTTTATCGGCGCGCAACGTCGATGGCCGCGCAGAGCATCGGTGCGGCGCGCTGAAATGCTCTCTAAACAACCATTTAATGCTTCCTTAGGTAGTGCGGTCTATCGCCTCGGCCGGCGTCTTGCGCCGCGCGAAAAGGGGAACCGCGTGCATTCGGGGGCAGTCCAGGAAACGATCGGTTCAAGAGTGCTCGTCTTCGGGCCGCTCGCGATCCTGTCCGGACTGTTCGGCGCCTTCACGGCGCTGTTCGCGGCCGGCGCCCACCTGACCCAGTTTTCCGGCATCACGATCATCGCCGTCGGCGTCGTCTGCTACGCGGCCGTCGTCGCCATGCTCGGCCGGTTCGGCCTGCGGCAGGTCCATCGGCTCGAGGGGCTGAGCCGTACCGACAGCCTCAGCGGCCTGCCCAACCGTCGCGCCCTTCACGAGGACGCGGCCCGCTGGGCGAAGCCCGGCGACGAGGTCGCGGTCGCCCTGATCGACCTCGACGGGTTCAAGCTCGTCAACGATCATTACGGGCACGTCGTGGGCGATCAGGTCCTGCGGGAGTGCGCCGCCGTGCTGCTGGACATCTGCGGGGCGGAAGCGCGGCCCTATCGCCTCGGCGGCGACGAGTTCGCCATACTCAAGGCGGGGCCTCTGGCCGGGACCATCCTCGAGGGCATCTGCCGCGCTCTACTCGAGCGGATGGGCTCGCCGATTCCGGTGGAGGACCGCCGCATCCCGGTCGGGGCGAGCGTCGGACTGTCCCGCTCGACCGGCAGCGACGGACTCGGATCGTCCGAGCTGCTGCGCCGCGCCGATGTCGCGATGTATGCCTCCAAGCGCGGCGGCAAGATGCGCTGTACCTGGTTCCGCGACGATTTCGACCAGAGCCGCGAGGCTGCGCACATCCTCGACGGCGAATTGCGGACCGCGCTCGCCCGAGGCCAGTTCGCGGTCGCCTACCAGCCGCTCGTCGATGCCCGAACCGGGGTCATCGTCGCCGTCGAATCGCTGGTTCGCTGGGAGCGGCCCGACGGCAAGCGGATCGGCCCCAACGTGTTCATCCCGGTCGCCGAGGAATCGGGCCTCATCAACGCGATCGGCCTGTGGGTCCTCGAGCGCGCGTGCCGCGACGCGCTGGGGTGGGACGGGATCAAGCTGTCGGTCAACGTTTCGGCGGCCCAGCTGCGAAATCCGGAGTTTCCGATCCAGCTGGGACAGATCCTCGACGAGACCGGGTTTCCGCCCGAGCGCCTCGAGCTCGAGATCACCGAAACCTGCCTGGTGCTGGATCCGGTGGTGGCCGAACGCAGCCTCGACCTGATCCGGAAGTTCGGGGTCAATGTCGCGCTCGACGACTTCGGTACCGGCTATGCGTCGATCGGGTTCCTGCGCCAGTTCCGTTTCGAGAAGCTCAAGCTCGACCGGTCGCTGGTGGTCGAGGCGCAACGCGACAACGGAAGCCGCGCGATGATGCTGTCGAGCATATCCGTCGCGCGGGCGATGAACATGGACATTACCGCAGAGGGCGTCGAAACCGAGGAGCAGGCCGATCTCGTCCGCGCCGCTGGGTGCGACCAGATCCAGGGCTGGCTCTATTACAAGGCGATGCCGGCCGGCGAACTGTCGGCACGGCTCAAGGAAACCGCGAGCCGCAAGGGCCGCGGAGCGACGAGGGCAGCATGAACGCAATCACCGCAATCGAGGCCGAGGACCTGAACCGGGAAATCGCCGCCGCCACGCTGGGCGACAGCACGATCGCGGAAGCCCGCTATCGCTGGGTCGCGGCGCGCTGGTTCAACGATCTTCCGCTCGCGCGCAAGCTGGCGCTGCTGGTGGGCGGGCTGCTGTTCGGGCTGACCCTGACGACGCTCGTGGCGATCGCCGCTTTCTGGAGCGTCCTGCCGGTCGAGGCGGCCACCGTCATCATCGCAGTAAGCTGGCTGCTCGGCTTCGGGCTGGGCGGCATCGCCCTTCGCCGGATCATCAAGGACACCGCCGTGCCGCTGCGCAAGCTGGCGGGCGACATGGTCCGCCTGGGCCAGGGCGATCGCTCGTTCACGCTCGACCATCTTCACCGGGCGGACGAGATCGGCGAGATGGCCCGCGCGTTCGAGGTCTTCGTGCGGTCCGGTCACAAGCTCGACGAGATGTTCGAACAGCGCAAGATTACCCGCCGCGAACAGCAGCGGATGCTGCTCCAGCTGGCGGGCGCGTTCGAGCGCGAGGTGGGTCAGGTGATGACCGCCGTCGTGGCCGCGGCCGACCAGCTCGAGCACGCAGCCAGCTCGATGGCCGCGGCGGCCGACCAGTCTGCCAACCAGGTCGACGCGGTTTCGCGCGCGATGAACGACGCGTCGGCCGGCGTCGCGGCGGCGGCAGCGGCAAGCGACGAGTTCGCGATGTCGATCGGCGAGATCAGCCGCCAGGCGGCCCATTCGGCCGAACTCGCCCGCGATGCCACCACGGCGGCCGACCAGGCCGACACCACCGTCAAGGCGCTGGCCGTATCGGCTGACGAGATCGGGGAGATCGTGGAGCTGATCAGCTCGATCGCGCGGCGGACCAACCTGCTCGCGCTCAACGCATCGATCGAGGCGGCCCGGAGCGGCGAGGCCGGTCGCGGCTTCGCGGTCGTTGCCAGCGAAGTGAAGGAACTGGCCGCGCAGACCAGCAAGGCGACCGACGAGGTGGCCGCACAGATCCGCGCGATGCAGGAATCGACCGGCGCCAGCGTGGGCGCGCTGAAGGCGATCTCGGGGCAGGTCCAGCAGCTCGAGGCGACCGCGGTGTCGATCGCTTCTGCGGTCGACCAGCAGTCGGTCGCCGGGCAGGAGCTGGCGCGTAACATCGACACCGCCGCGCGCAGCTCGGGCGATGTCACCGCCAACGTGGTCCAGGTGCGCGAAACCGCCCTGGCGACCGGAGCCACGGCCAGCCAGGTCCTGAGTTCGGCGAGCGATCTCAAGGGACAGGCCGCCAACCTTCGCAGCCAGGTGGATGGCTTTCTCCGGCACGTTCGCGCCAGCTAACGGGCTGCCCCCGTACGTCGCGGCGGGCCGGCTTGACGCGCCGTAATCAACGAACCAAAAGCGCCGCCTGGGTTGCGGAGCAAGATACGATGATTACGCGGGGTCGCTCGATTCTTCGGGGCTTTCTGATGGCGTCCGCCGCGCTGGCGCTTCCAGCCACCGCCCTCGCCGCACCGCCGATCGTCCAGCCCGGCGCCCCTGGCGAGCCGAGCCGCGTCCTCACCGCCTACCAGGCGACCAGGCTGGCAAAGACGGAATATGCGCCCGGCGACGTCGCGTTCATGCAGGCGATGATCGTCCACCACCGGCAGGCGGTCGAGATGGCTTCGCTGGTCAAGGGGCGGACCAACAATCCAGCGATCCTCAAGACCGCCGATCGCATTGCGGCGGGCCAGCAGGACGAGATGAAGTTCATGACCGGCTGGCTGACCGACCGCAACGAAGAGGTCGCGATGCCCGGCATGGGCCACGCGGCACACGACCACGGGCCAATGAAGGGAATGGCCAGCCCCGAACAGATGGCCGCGCTCGCCGCGGCGGAAGGCACCGCGTTCGACCGCCTGTTCCTTCAGTTGATGATCGCTCACCACCGTGGTGCGGTGGATATGGTGGACGAACTGCACAAGCAGCCGGGCACCGCATACGACCCGGTCATGTTCGAATTCACCAACGAAGTAGTGACCGACCAGAAGGCGGAAATCGACCGCATGAACGCGGTCGCCGCAGAGCTGTCGCAGGACCCGCGCGCGACGCTCGCGGCAGGGTTTCGCGACGCTGGCGAGGCAATCCTCAACTTGCGCAAGGTGGTCGCGCTGCCCAAGCCGGCCGGCTTCTTCGACCCGGCCAACCCCGCCCAGCTCCAGCCCAAGCTGCCGAAGAAGGACGGGGCGAAGGCGGACAAGCCGCGGGACGGCGAGGCGCAGGACAAGCCAAAGTTCGCCGAGCGCGGATCGCTGCTCGATTTCGCCGCGACCGACATGGCCTTCAAGGACGACCTGCTGATCGCCGGCAGCTATCATGGGTTCAACATCTACCGGCTGGGCGCGGACGGCGTCCCGGCGCTGGTCAGCTCGACCGTGTGCCCCGGGGGCCAGGGCGACGTGTCGGTGGTGGGCGACCTCCTCATCATGAGCGTGCAGGATCGCCGCGCGCGCGTCGACTGCGGGTTGCAGGGCGTGAGCGAGAAGGTCAGCGAGCAGCGGTTCCGCGGCTTGCGCATCTTCGACATCTCCGACCTCGCGCAACCCCGGCAGGTGGGCCAGGTCCAGACCTGCCGCGGCAGCCACACCCATTCGGTGGTCTCGGCGGACGCGGACCGGATCATCGTGTACAATTCGGGCACCAGCTACGTGCGCGACGAAAAGGAGCTCGCCGGCTGCATCAACACGCAGGGCGACGATCGCACGGCATTGTTCTCGATCGACGTCGTCGAGATCCCGGTCGCCCACCCGGAGCGGGCGCGCATCGTCGACCGGCCGCGGGTGTTCGCGGCGAACGGCCAGATCGCCGGCCTCTGGCGGGGCGGCGACCACGGCGAAGGGACGCAGGAAACCTCCGACACCAACCAGTGCCACGACATCACCGTGTTCCCGGCCAAGAACCTTGCCGCGGGCGCGTGCTCGGGCAACGGCATCATCCTCGACGTGTCCGACCCGCTCAAGCCCAGGCGGATCGACGATGTAACCGACAAGGGTTTCGCCTACTGGCATTCGGCGACCTTCAACAACGACGGCACCAAGGTGCTGTTCACCGACGAGTGGGGCGGCGGCGGCCGGCCGCGCTGCCAGGCGGGCGACCCCGCCAACTGGGGGGCCGATGCCTTCTACGGGATCGAGAACGGCAAGCTCGTACAAAGGGGCCACTACAAGCTGCCCGCCCCGCAGAGCGACAAGGAGAACTGCGTCGCCCACAACGGGTCGATCATCCCGGTGCCGGGACGCGATATCTTCGTGCAGGCGTGGTACCAGGGCGGGGTCAGCGTGATCGATTTCACCGATCCCGATAACGTCCACGAGATCGCCTATTTCGACCGTGGCCCGATCGACAAGGACCAGCTGGTCACCGGCGGATACTGGTCGGCCTACTGGTACAAGGGCCGCATCTACGCCACCGAGATCAGCCGCGGGCTCGACGTCTTCGCCCTGACCCCGAGCGCATTCCTGACCGCCGAGGAAATCGCGGGCGCCGAAGCCGCCGAATACGCGGGCGGCGTCTTCAATCCGCAGACGCAGACCCAGGTCACCTGGCCCGCCGCGGTGGCCGCAGCCGCCGAGGCCAGCCGCAAGGGGGGGTGATCGCCCGGGACAGTTGCATTCGGCAACGCTTCGCGCCTACCATCGCGGCCGGCGAATAAAGAGAGGCGCGATGAGCCGGACGGGTTGCGATATCGACGTACTGATCGTGGGTGCCGGCATATCCGGCATCGGCATGGCGGCGCACCTCGAACGCACGGGATCGGGACGCAGTTACGTCCTGCTGGAGCGGCGGGCCGGGCTTGGCGGCACCTGGGACCTGTTCCGCTATCCGGGCATCCGCTCGGACAGCGACATGCACACCCTCAGCTACGCGTTCGAACCGTGGACCGGCCGCGAGACGCTTGCCAGCGGAGAGCGTATCCGGGACTACCTCACGGGCGTCGCCGCCAAGTACGGGATCGACCGGCACATCCGCTACGGACAGAAGGTGGTGTCGGCGCAGTTCAGCACCGCGTCGGGATGCTGGACGGTTACGATCGAGGACGAGCAGGGCTGGCGCGAAATGACCGCCAACTGGCTGTACCTCGCGGCCGGGTACTACGATTACGATCACCCCTACGACCCCCGCTTTCCCGGCGAGGGGGAGTTTTCCGGGCGGGTGGTGCATCCCCAGCACTGGCCCGAGGACCTCGATTACACCGGCAAGCGCGTCGCCGTGATCGGCTCCGGGGCGACAGCGATCACGGTCGTACCCACGATGGCCGATCGTGCCGCCAAGGTGACGATGGTGCAGCGGACGCCCACCTACATCCGGTCGATCCCGGGGCATGACCGGATCGGGCACTTCCTGCGCCGCTTTCTGCCGGTGAAGACCGCTTTTCGCATCACCCGTTGGCTCCACGTGGTCGGAGCCGACAAGATGTATCGCACCGCGCGCGAAAAGCCCGACGACGTGCGCGCCTCGCTGGAAGAGCAGACCCGCGGGCTGCTCGGTGCGAACTACCGGGCGGAAGACTTCACGCCGCCCTATGCCCCGTGGGACCAGCGGATGTGCTTCGTCCCTGATGCCGACCTGTTCGAAGCGATCAACGCCGGCAAGGTCGACATAGCGACCGGTCACATCGAACGTTTCTCGCCGGAGGGCATCGTCCTTACCGACGGGCGCACGATCGAGGCCGACATCATCGTCAAGGCGACGGGGCTGCAGATGCAGATGGGCGGCGGAGTCGCGCTGACCGTCGACGGAACCCGCATCGTGCCCGGCGAGCATTTCTACTACAAGAACTGCATGATTTCGGGGGTGCCCAACCTCGCCCACCCGGTGCCCTACACCAACACCGGATCGACCCTGCGCTTCGATCTCGTTTCGGAATACGTCTGCCGCGTGCTCGCGCACATGGCGCGCACCGGGACGACGATCGCGGTGCCGACCATTCCCGAAGGCGAAACCCTCAATCCGGTGGATTCGTTCGCGGTCGAAGCGGGCTACGTCAAACGTTCGCCCGATGCACTGCCGCAGAGCACCGATCACGATCCCTGGCGGCTCAACCACGACTACCTGCACGATCGCAAGTACATGCGCCGCGCGCCGATCGACGACGGCCTGCTGCGCTTCGGCAGGGCCGGCGCAAACGCACGCGCGGCGGACGAGCAGCTCGAAGCTGCCGAATAGGCGGCTTCCGTCGCAGCGCGCTCTCGCCTAACGCACGATCATGGCCGCCACCGACCGCATCTGGACCGCCGCGCTCGTCGTCATCGGCGACGAGATCCTGTCGGGCCGCACGCACGACCGGAACATCGCCCAGGTCGCCAGCTGGCTGCAGGTCCAGGGCATCCGGCTTGCCGAGGTCCGCGTGGTCCCCGATGTCGAGGAACGGATCGTCGAGGCCGTGAATGCGCTTCGCACGCGCAACGATTACCTCTTCACGACCGGCGGCATCGGGCCGACGCACGACGACATCACGGTGGACGCGGTCGCCAAGGCGCTGGGCGTTCCGGTGATCGTCCACCCCGATGCGCGTGCCATGCTCGAGAAATACTATACCGGGCGCGGCCAGCCGCTGACCGAGGCGCGGCTGCGCATGGCGCGCACTCCCGAAGGGGCCGAACTGATCCCCAACCGGATGTCCGGGGCGCCGGGGATCCGCATCGGCAACATGTTCCTGATGGCGGGCGTCCCGCACATCACTGCGGGGATGCTCGATGCGCTCACCGGCACGCTCGAAGGCGGCGCGCCGCTGGTCAACGAGACGATCGGCTGCTGGACCGCCGAAAGCGAGGTTGCCGACATCCTGCGCCGGGTCGAAGCGGACCACGCGGACGCGCCCGGAGGCATCCAGATCGGCAGCTATCCTTTCTTCCGCGAGGGACGGGTGGGCGCGAATTTCGTCGTCCGTTCGACCGATCCGGCGCTCCTCGCGCGCTGCGTCGAGGAACTCGCCTCCGCGCTTGAGGCGGCGGGCCACGCGGTCAGCCGCGGGGAGATCTGACCCGTTACGCCCGGTTAACGGTATCGCGCTACCTTCGGCCGCCTGAACCCGCGCCCGAGGGAGCTACGCCGGTCCGATGACGGTCGTCTATCTCACGATCGATACCGAGTATGCCTTCCGCCTGCCCGGCGGGACGGGGCCGGGAACGCGCGCCGAGAACTTCGCCCGCTCGATCGCCTGCGACACTCCGAAGGGTTCGGTGGGCATTTTCCACCAGATGGACCTGCTCGAGGCGAACGGACTGAAGGGCATCTTCTTCGTCGACCCGATGCCCGCGCTGCTGTGGGGGGTGGAGGCGATCGCCGATATCGTCGCGCCGATCGTCTCGCGTGGACACGACGTGCAGTTGCACTGTCACACCGAATGGCTCGAATACGACCGCGACGGCCGTCTCGCCGGTGGCCGGACCGGGCGCAACCTCGCCGACTTTGCGCTCGAGGACCAGTATCGCATCCTCGGCTGGGCGCGGGATACGCTTGTCGCGGCGGGGGCGCCGGCCCCGGTCGCCTTCCGCGCCGGAAACTACGGCGCCAATGACGACACCCTGCTCGCGCTCGCGCGGCTCGGCATCGGCTACGACAGCTCGTATTCCCCGGCCCTCGCGGGATCGGGCGATTGCGCGATCGCGCTCGGGGCCGACACCCTCAGTCCCGTTCTTCACGGCGGGGTCGTCGAGGTGCCGGTCGCCTGCATCCAGAGTTTCGGGGGCAGGCTGCGGCACGGACAGGTCACCGCGCTTTCGCTGCGCGAGATGCGCGCCGTGATCCGCCACGCCTGCGCCGAGGGGCGCGCGGGCGTGACGCTGGTTTCTCACAGCTTCGAACTGCTCAGTCGCGACAGGCGGCGGATCAATCGCCTGGTCGCGCGCCGGTTTCACGATATCTGCCGCGAACTCGGCGCGTTGGAAGGAGTGTCGAGCGGCACGTACGCGGACGATCCGCCGGGGGTGGCCGCGCAGGCCAGCCGGTGGTCGCCGCTGCCGCACGCTCCGCTGCGCGGGGCCGCGCGGATCGCGGAGCAGGTCTTGTCGAACACGCTGTACAGCCGGGGGCTTGGCACCGGGGCCCGCAGCGCCGCGCTGATGGCGTCGCTGTTCGTCGCCTGACCCGCGCAAGCGGCGCAGGATATCAGGTGGCGTTGGTCGGCTGCGCCGGACCCTTCGCTTCGGGGACCACCGCCATTTCGATCGAGAAGCCCTTTTCGGCCGCCAGCTTGTTGAACTGGGTCCAGTCCTTGTCGACGATCTTTTCGACGGTGCCCGCGTCGAACGGCTCCTTGGAATCGATGATGAAAAGCAGGTTGTCGCGCGTGGAGGCGGGCCACGCGAGGACGAGCTTTTCCTTGTCCGACAGCTCGTTGACCTGAAGCAGGTCGGCCATCTGGTGCAGGTTGCCCAGCGCCTTGACCGATCCGTCAGGCTCGATGGTGAAGAACTCCGCCCCCTTGCTGAAATCGTTGCCGAACACCTCGATCAGCATGACGTATTCGCCGAATTCGGAATTCTGCATGACGGTGCTGAGGTCGATGCCCGACTTGAACGTGAGCGAGGTATCGAACGCGTCCGCCGGTTCGACACTCAGCAGCGAGACGCGCGCCAGGCCCTTGTAGCGGAACCGGTTGGCGGTCTCGAGGAACGAGCAGGCATAGGCCGGCGGCCGCGCGGTACCACCGAGGTCGAGCTGGAGGTTTCGCTGCCCGTCCGGGTCGATCCGCGTCTCGATCAGCCTGCGGAGCCGGTCGGTTTCGAGCTGCGAGTATCCTTTGAGCACGACCTTCTGCCGGGTTCCCGACTGCTCGACGTCGGACACGCGCAGCCAGGAACAGGGCAGCGTGTCGATGAGCTGGACCAGGCGATCCTTGGTGGTCACCTCCTGAACCGGCTCAGGCCGGTAGAGCGACGTCGCGACCGCCCCGACCGCCAGGATCGCGGTGAGCGTGAGGACGATCGCGGGGATCGACAGCTTCCGCTTCGCGCGCGACATCCAGTAGGCGAACTTGGTCTGCGAGGGCTGGAACTGGTAGATCTTGATGTCGGTCGAGATGTTCTTGAGCTTGATCTTGCGCAGCGGCACGAAATCCGATTCGCGATTGTCGAGATCGAGCCACACCCGCTCCGAAACGCAGACCGAATTCGTGGGAGAAACGGATTCGATGCGACAGGCGATGTTGACCGCGTCGCCGTAGAGGTCGTCGTGCTTCTCGAAGACGTCGCCCAGATGGATCCCGATCCGGACCGGGAACCTCTCGTCCGTATTGCCCTGGAGCAGCTCTACCGCGGCCGCGAACGCCGACCGTGCGCCGGTGAACCGCGCGAGAAAGCCGTCGCCGGTGTGCTTGAATATGCGCCCGCCGTGCGCCGCCATGGTGTCCGCCCACAGCCCGTCGCGCAGACCGGTGACATGGGTCACCGTCCCCTCGAGGTCGGCGTGCATGGACTTGGAAAAGCCCACCACGTCGAGCGCCATTATCACGGCAATCCGTGGCTCTTCGCTCACACGATCCCCTGCTTTCGTGTTGCCCGCCCTGAAAGACCATAACCTAAGACAGGGTCAAGCCAATACGCAAAGCGGTCCGCGCTGTCTTGTAGCCGGGCGACACGGCAACGGGGCCGGCGGATCGCTCCGCCGGCCCCTCAACTGTCGCATGGAGGCCTTGCTGGTCGCGCGCACCGGCCAGGGGCCGGACGGAACCGCGGGCGCAACTGGCGTCGGGGAATCAGGCTCCCTCGACCTCGGCGAGGTCGACCTTGATGCCGGGGCCCATCGTGGTGGTCAGCGAGACCTTGCGCACGTACTTGCCCTTGGCGCCGGCGGGCTTGGCCTTGACCACCGCCTCGGTCAGCGCGTCGAAGTTCTTCTTCAACGCCTCGTCCGAGAACGACAGCTTGCCGAGGCCCGAGTGGATGATGCCCTGCTTCTCGACGCGGAACTCGACCTGGCCGCCCTTGGCATCCTTCACGGCCTGCTCGACGTTCGGGGTGACGGTGCCCAGCTTCGGGTTCGGCATCAGGCCCTTGGGACCCAGTACCTTGCCGAGCCGGCCGACCACGCCCATCATGTCGGGGGTGGCGATCACGCGGTCGTAGTCGAGGTTGCCGGCCTGCATGTCTTCCATCAGGTCTTCGGCACCGACCTTGTCCGCACCGGCGGCGAGCGCCTTGTCGGCGTTGTCGCCGCGGGCGAACACGGCGACGCGCACGTCCTTGCCGGTGCCCGAGGGCAGCGAGACCATGCCGCGGACCATCTGGTCGGCGTGGCGCGGATCAACGCCGAGGTTCATCGCGACCTCGAGAGTCTCGTCGAACTTCTTGCTGGCGTGCTCGCGCAGGGTCTTCAGCGCGTCGCCGAAGCTGTAGAACGCGTCGCGGTCGATCTGGGCGAGAACCTTGCTCTTCTTCGTCTGCTTGGCCATCGGATCAGCCCTCCACCACTTCGAGGCCCATCGAGCGCGCGGAGCCCTCGATGATGCGGGTCGCCATCTCGATGTCGTTGGCGTTCAGGTCCTTCATCTTCATCTCGGCGATTTCCGAGAGCTTCGACCGCTTGATCGTGCCCGCGGTCACCTTGCCGGGCTCCTTCGAACCCGACTTCAGGTTCGCCGCCTTCTTGATCAGGAAGCTCGCCGGGGGCGTCTTCGTGACGAAGGTGAAGCTGCGGTCGGCGTAGACCGTGATCACCGTGGGGATCGGCATGCCCTTTTCCATGCTGTCGGTGGCAGCATTGAAGGCCTTGCAGAATTCCATGATGTTGACGCCGCGCTGGCCCAGCGCGGGGCCGATCGGGGGCGACGGGTTGGCGGTGCCTGCGGGCACCTGCAGCTTGATATAGCCGTCGATCTTCTTGGCCACGGATGGCCTCCTTTCTCACTGTTGCCCTGCCGCTTGCGGAGCAAGGCTCATGGTAAGCGGTCAAGCGGGCCGTCCGGAGAGGCCCTCCCGCGCGAAATCCCGCGCCGGAGCGCGGGAAGCGGCGCCTCTAGTCCAAGAGGCGCCGGTATTCAAGCCGGCTTACTTGACCAGCTCGACCTGTTCGAAATCGAGCTCGACCGGCGTGGCGCGTCCGAAGATCGAGACCGAGACCTTGACCTTCTGCTTGTCGAAATCGAGTTCCTCGACCAGTCCGTTGAAGCTGGCGAAGGGCCCGTCGAGCACCTTGACCTGGTCGCCGATCTCGTAATCGACGTTGACGTGCTTCTTGGGCGCGGCCTTGGCCTCTTCCACGCCGCCGAAATAGCGGGCGGCCTCGCGCTCGGAGATCGGCTGGGGCTTGTTGCCCGAGCCGAGGAAGCCGGTCACCTTCGGGGTGTTCTTGACGAGGTGGTAGACGTCGTCTGTCATCGTCAGCTTGGCGAGCACGTAGCCGGGCATGAACTTGCGTTCGACCTGCACCTTCTTGCCGCGCTTGACCTCGGTGACGGTCTCGGTCGGAACCTCGACCGCCTCGACGGCCTCGGACAGGCCAAGTCGCTCGGCCTCGGCGATGATCGAATCGCGGACCTTGTTCTCGAAGCCGGAATAGGCGTGGATGATGTACCAGCGTGCCATGGGGTATGCGTGTCTCGTCCGTGAGGAATCAGGCGAGCGACAGCAGCCAGCGCATCACGGCGCCGAACAACGTGTCGATCCCGAGGAAAAAGAGCGACAGGATCAGCATCATGATGCCCACGAAGATCGCGGTGCGGACCGTTTCCTCGCGGCTCGGCCAGACGACCTTGCGCCCTTCGGCGCGAACCTGGTTGATGAATTCCGCAGGACTGGTCTTGGCCATGATGATGAAGCTTTCGCCCCCCGTAGATTGAACGCTCCTTCCGGGATGGGGTCAGCGCCGCCCCGGTTCAAGTACCGGGAGGGCCTTACCATCGCTCATCTGTCGGAAAAAGCGGTGCCGCCCTAGACCCGGCCGGGCGCGAAATCAAGCGGGGCCGGCTGCCCCCTCAGGCAACCGGCCCCGATTCCTTGCCGATGCGGCGGGTCGACTAGCGCAGACCCAGCAGCCGGGCGAGGAAGCCGGGTTCCTTCATCGGCCGGATCGGGCCGTACATCATGTACCGCTGCGAGGCATCGCTGAACGGGCGTGGCTGGACCCACGAATCGGGCCGGCTGCTGCGAAACGACAATCCTGACATGGCGATCTCCGTGAACCGAAATGCCCCTCCGCCTGTCTCTGAGAACCCTCGGCTCGTCCTGCCGGTTCCCGGCTAACCGTCCTCTAACCGCCCGATAACAATGCGCGTCCCGCGGAGCCCGAGGCAAAAAAAGCCGCCGCGGATCGCGGACGGCTGAGGCCGGGCTAACCCGGTTGACGAGGGAAAATTGGCAGGGGTGACAGGATTCGAACCCGTGGCCCTCGGTTTTGGAGACCGATGCTCTACCAGCTGAGCTACACCCCTGCGCAGGGACGCGCGCTTTAGGTGCAAACGAATTGCATCGCAAGCGATCAAACCCTGCTAGGTATCGTTTCACCCCGCCAATGCACGCGCCCGCCCCGCCCCTGATCCCGAGCGACCTGCTCCTGCTGGCCTATCGCAACGGCATTTTCCCGATGGCCGACGCCCGCGACGACCCGGACGTCTTCTGGGTCGAGCCGCGACGCCGGGCGATCCTTCCGCTGGACGGCTTCCGGATGTCGAAGTCGCTCGCCAGGACGATTCGCAAGGACCGGTTCCGGGTGACCTGCAACGCCGCCTTCGACACGGTGATCGCCGCCTGCGCCGAGCCCCGCCCGGGCCATCCGGAAAGCTGGATCAGCGCCCGGATCGTGGCGAGCTACCGCGCGCTCCACGCAGAGGGCCATGCGCATTCCATCGAATGCTGGCGCGCGGGGCCGGACGGAGAAGCGCTGGTCGGGGGCCTCTACGGTGTGAACTTCGGCGGCGTGTTCTGCGGCGAATCGATGTTCAGCCGGGCCACCGACGCGAGCAAGGTCGCGCTTGCCTGGCTCGTCGCGCTGATGCGCCGGGCCGGGGCCGCGCTGCTCGATTGCCAGTTCATGACCGATCACCTCGCCTCGCTGGGCGCGGTGGAGATCGCCCAGGCCCGTTATGTCGCGTTGCTGGGCGAGGCGGCGGCGTCCGGGGCCGCGCCGCTGCCCGAGGCGTTCGGCGCGCTCGTGGGCGAGGCGGCCGGGGCCGGCCTCGAACCGTCGAAACTCATCCTGCAGTCCTTGACCCAGACGTCGTAGATCGGGTGCTCGACCACGTTGAGGCTCGGCGATTCGCGGAACAGCCAGCCCGAGAACACCTTGTCCCAGTCGGCCGTGTCGCTGCCCGCCTTCTGCACGAACACCTGGGCGAACGCGCCGGTCTGGCGGGGGAACTCCCACGGCGCGGTCTGCTCGCACGCGGCAAGCCGGACGATCACGTTGCCCCACCGCCTCGCCTCGCCCGGCTTCATCTCGAACGTCTGAGACAGGTTGTTGCGCTTGTTGAGGACGCCGATCACCGCGACCCGGTCCTTCATCGGGGTTCCGGTCGACTTCTCGACCGGCTGAACCATGCGCGGCGCGCGCAGTTCCTCGGGCACTTCGGTCTCGACGGGGCGCGGGTCCGGCGGCTCCTGCGAGCACGCCGCAAGCGCGCCGATCGCGAGCAAGGCGAGGGAAGACCGGGCGAGGGTCGGGCGCACGATCAGGCGTCCGGGCTCCACGCCTCGTAATCGCCGGTCGCCGCCGCCCGCCTGCCGCCGCGCTCGAGCGCGCCCGCAGGGCGATAGGCGCCGGGCGTCCCGGTCGCGTTGGGGCTGTAATCGGCTTCCCAGATCCGCGCCGGCGGCAGGTGGCTTTCGGGCACGCCGTCGAGCGAGCCGTGCAGCCAGCCGTGCCACTCGGCCGGCACGTTGCTCGCGTCGTTCGAGCCGGCATAGATGACCCACCGGCGTTCGCTGCCCGCGAACGGCTGCCCTGCGGGCACCCGCTTCTTCGAGCGGTAGTACTTGTTGCCGGCGAAATCGGTCCCGACGTGCTCGCCGTTAAGCGAGGTCCAGAGCGACGTGCCGATGGTCGCGCCGTCCCACCAGGTGAAGATCTTCGAGAGGATTCCCATGGGCCGCGCGTTAGCGCCAATGGCCAGTGCAATACAAGCGGCCTCGACGCCACTCGCCGCTTCGGGATTGTGGTCGACCCGAGGCCGGCATAGTTTTCCGCCAGAACGGCGAGCGAATGGGGGGAGGCATGTTCGAGCCCGGTGATCTCGACCCGGCAATCTACTGGATGCACGTCGTCCTGGGTTTGGCGTCGGTTCTCCTTGCGATCGTGGCGATCGCGGCGCGCAAGGGAGGCCCATTGCATCGCCGGAGCGGCCAGTTGTTCGCGGCAAGCATGGGATTTGCCGCCGCTACCGCCTGCATCTTCGCGCTTCAACTGGGCGAGATCGCCACTGCCGTATCCGGGCTGACCGCGCTCTACGGCATCGGCATGGGTATTCTTACCGTGCGCCGCAGGACCGGTTTGCTGCGCGCGCTGTCGTGGATTCTGGCCGCACTGGCGGCCCTGTTGTCTTTGTTCGCGGTCGGTTCGCTGGTGATGGGGCTGGTTCAGGGCGCAGGTGCCGGGAGCCCGGGCGCCTTCGTGCCCTTCGCCCTCGGATTGGCAGTGCTCGGGATGCTCTACGGCGCGCTGGCGCTAGGAGACTGGCAGTTCCTGCGACAGGGAGCGGTGGCACGGACCCGCCGCCTCCGCCGGCACGCGGTACGCTTCGCCTTGGCCGCCACCGAGATCGTTCGCGCGCCGCTGATCACGTTCGCGCCGCCCGTTTTCGGGGAGGCGACCTTTCCGGCTTATTTCTTCGGCCCGCTGATTCTGATCCCGTTCATCGCCTATTTCGCCCTGCCGGGATGGCTCCGCCATGAGGAAGCGCCGCCCCGGTGGGTTCGCCCCGATCGCGATGCGGCTGCGTGACGCCTACCATGCGACTTGCGTACCCGGCGCGATGCCGAGCTCGGCGGCCCGGCCCGCGTTGAGTTCGAGAACGGCCGCGGCGACGCCCGCCGAGCCGACCGGGGCAAGCGAATAGGGCACCGTGTTCGCCGCGACGTTGATGACCTTGCGATCGGTACCGATGAAGATGATGTCGAGCGGCAGCGGGGTGTTCTTCATCCAGAAGCTCGCCACGTCGGGCGGGTTGCGCGGAAAGATCATGCCCTCGTCCGGCCCCATCGCGGTGCGGAACATCAGCCCCTGGGCCTGCTGGGCGGCGGTCGCGGCGACCTCGACCCGCAGGGCGTGGGTCCCCGTCCCGGTCTTCACCGTGAGCGGGACAACCGGCAATCCGGAGACCGGGTGGGTTTCGGGCGCCGGCGCGGCAGGGGCGGCCTCGGCCGCGTGCTGGGGCGAGCAGGCGGCCAGCGAGGCGAACAATGCCAGGGCAAGCGTACGACGAAAGATACGGTTCATGGATTCTCCTCGGCCTCGCTCGCCCAGGCTTCCGCTTCGGCGACCGTCGCCGCATCGATTACCGCGCGCGCCGCGTCGAATCCATGCCCGGCACGCAGCATCGCGGCGATTTGCCTTTCCCGCGCGGCGCGGTCCGGCAGTTCTGCGCCCCACGGGCCCAGCCGGCGGCGCTGCGCGAGAGCGATAGCCGCGCGGCGCAGGTCGGACTCGTCCGCGCGGACCGCGTCGCGCAGCGCCTCGTCGATCCCCGCCGCACCGAGCGCCTGATCGACCCGGCGCGCCCCGTACCCGCGCCGTAACAGGCTGCTGCCCCGTGCCCGCGCCCACGCCTCGTCGTCTATGTAGCCCAGTTCGACGAATCGCTCGACGATCGCCTTCGGTTCGGCCGGACGCGCTCCATCCCATCCGCGCTCGCGCAGCTTGCGGGCAAGATATTGCTCGACTTTCGCGGCGCTGGTTGCAAAGCGCGCAACGTAGGCGAGTGCGGCTTCCTCAAGCTTCTCCGGTGTCAGCGGGGGCGGCGGACGGCGCTCTCGGGCAGGACGGCGGGACATCGTTCGCCATATTCGTGCCACACTGTGTAACGAATGGGAAACCTTGAACCTCGCGCGCCCGGTGTTCTGGGAGTATAGGGCGCTGCAAACTGCACACGGGAAGCGCCGAATGGGCGCGCAGACAACGGGTTTCGCTTCTTACATGACCGATTCGAATCAGACGCCGACGCCGAATGACTGCGCGCTTCCGCGGCGCCGTTCGGACTTCGCCACGTTCGCCGAAGCGATCGACTACGCCGCGATGAGCAAGAAGGGGCTCAACTTTCACGACATGCGCGGCGATCTCGAGCGCGCCTACCCGTTCTCCGAGATGCGCGAGGACGGGCTCAAGATGGCCTACCGGCTTATCGCCGCGGGCATCGGCCGCGAGGACCGCGTGGCGCTGATCGCCGAGACCAGCCCGGAATTCGCCGCGCTGTTCTGCGGCTGCATCTACGCCGGTGCCTGGCCCGTGCCGCTGCCCCTTCCGACGACCTTCGGCGGCAAGGACAGCTACATCGACCAGCTCGCCGTTCAGCTTTCGAGCGCGAATCCCAAGGTCCTCATCTACCCCCGCGAGATCGCCGAGATGGCGCAGGCCGCAGCCGAGCGGCAGGGCTGCGAGGGCGTGAGCTGGGAGGATTTCGCGCAAGGCGATTCGCCCGAGGCCGAGCTGCCCGACCTCTCGCCCGACGACATCTGCTACCTGCAGTATTCGAGCGGCTCGACCCGGTTTCCGACCGGCGTGGCCGTCACGCACCGCGCGCTGCTGCACAACCTTTACGGCCACGCGACCGGTGTCGACCTGGGAGAGAACGACCGCGTGGTCAGCTGGCTGCCGTGGTATCACGACATGGGCCTCGTCGGCTGCTTCCTCTCGCCGATCGCCAACCAGGCGAGCTGCGACTACCTCAAGACAGAACACTTCGCCCGCCGCCCGCTGGCATGGCTCGACCTCATCAGCCGCAACCAGGGCAACACCCTCAGCTATTCGCCGACCTTCGGCTACGACATCTGCGCCCGGCGCATCTCGTCGCAAAGCCACGTTTCGGAGCGGTTCGACCTGTCCCGCTGGCGCACCGCGGGGAACGGCGCGGACATGATCCGGCCCGACGTGATGCAGAACTTCGTCAACGCCTTCGCCGAAGCCGGATTCAGGGCCAGCGCGTTCACGCCCAGCTATGGCCTGGCCGAGGCAACGCTGGCGGTAACCGTGATGCCGCCGGGTGAAGGCATCCGGGTCGAGCTGGTCGAGGAGGAGCGTTTGTCGGGCGCGACTCGCGACCTGTCACGCCCGGCCCGCTACCGTGCGATCGTCAATTGCGGCAAGCCGCTGCCGGGCATGGAGGTCGAGATTCGCGGTGAGCACGGCGAGATCAAGGGCGATCACCAGATCGGCAAGGTGTGGTGCCGCGGCGAATCGGTGATGCATTCCTATTTCCGCAACGAGGAGGCGACCAACGACTGTCTCGTCGCCAACGAGAAAGGCGAGGTCTGGCTCGACACCGGCGACATGGGGTACCTGGGCGACGGCTACCTGTTCATCGTCGGCCGGGCGAAGGACATGATCATCATCAACGGCAAGAACCACTGGCCGCAGGACATCGAGTGGGCGGTCGAACAGTTGCCCGGTTTCAACCACGGCGACGTCGCCGCGTTCAGTTTCGAGATGGACAACGGCGAGGAAGCCCCCGCCGTGCTGGTCCATTGCCGGGTTTCCGATCCCGAGGAACGGCTGCGGCTGCACGAACAGATCCGCGACAAGGTTCGCTCGATCACGGGCATGAACTGCGTGGTCGAACTGGTCCCGCCGCGCACGCTTCCGCGCACCAGCTCGGGCAAGCTCTCGCGCGCCAAGGCCAAGCGGCTCTACCTCGCCGGCGAGATCGAGCCGATCAAGCTGCTCGAGGCGGCCTGACCTAGTCCAGCTCGGGCGCGACCACCGCCGCGAGCCCGCTCTGGCGGACTATCGCGCGCGGATCGCGGAAGGACAGCAAGTCGCGGATCGCCGCGTGCGGGTCGTTCGCACCGGCGACGTAGCCGGCGGCGATCTCGCTTCCCACCCAATAGCCCAGCTCGCTCGGCCAGCCTTCGGGCGCGCTGCCGGCATTCGCGAACCAGCGACGGAACCTGGCCTGGCGTTCTTCGCCGGTCACGCCCTTGGCCGCCATCGCGGCGCGATCCTTCGCGAATTCGGCAAACACCCACGACCGCCGCCAAGCCGCCCATTCGGCACGCGGCACGTTGCCGACCTGCCCGGTCACCAGCGTCGCCACGTAATCGGCGCTTCCTTCGGCGATGGCGGTCGCGAGCATCAGGTCGATATCGCGCGCGCCGGGGTCGATGCGCTGCAGCGTATGGATCGTCTCGTGCGCGAAGAAGCCGCGCAGAGCCGTGCGGAACGCGGCCTCGTCGGGGGCGCCCGCACAGAGCACCTCGAGCCCGAGAACCTGCATCCCGGCGCCCGCGGTACCGCCCGAGTTGCCCGCACCGAACAGCACGGCGATTCGCGGCAGCAACCGCTCGGGCAGGAGGCCGTGAAGCGCAAGATAGGTGGCCTTCAGTTCGCCGCTCGATTGCTCTGCCCATGGCAGGCAACGGTCGATGGCCTTGGTGTAGGCGGCGGGATTGGCCGCGACCGTCGCCGCGAGATTCGCGCCGTCGACGATCCGGCCCGGCGTGAAGATGGCGACTGCGTCGCTACCGGGTTCGATGTATCGTTCCTGCAATTGCGCCGCAGTCGGCGTGCCCCAGGTCTCGCGATAGAGCTCGGCGAAACGCCGCGCATCGTCGAGCTCGACCCGGGCCGCGAGCGGATCGGCAATCTGCGCCTGCGCAGCGCCCGGCAAGGCGATTCCCAGCGCGGCGATGGCCAGTCCTTTGTGCATCGATTTCAGTCCTCTTCGTTCGTCGCGATTCGCCAGCGCGCGCGGACGGGCGCCGGACCTTCGGCCGTCACCGCATCGACGCCCTGTTCCAGCAGCCACTGCCGCGCGGCCTGCGCGTCCTGGGCGGGTCCGGCGATCTCGACGCGCTGGCCAGTCCGTTCGGCCGCCCAGGCGATCAGTTCCAGTGCGGCAAGACCCGCGGCGTTCGGCTCCCCATCGGCGAAGGGGATCGTCGGCAAGGGGCCGGGGGGCGGCTGGAGCGCAACCGTCCAGTCTGTCGCGTCGGCGGCGATGCGGCGCTCGAGCGCCCGGTAGGCGGCGAGCTGCGCGCCGGGCAGCGGCCGCGCGCGGACGACCGCGCGGCGCTTGCCGCGATCGAGCGTCACCTCGCCCTCGCTGACCCCGGCAACCAGCGCCAGCTCGCGCGAGATCTCCGCCGCCTGGGCACTTTCGGCCGCCTCGCGCTGTTCCTGCGCCCGGGCGAGCTGGGCCGCTTCCGCCGCCTTGGCGCCCGTCCCGACCATGTACTGATTGATTCGGAGTTCCACCGGCTTGCCGAGCATGGCGGCAAGCGACCGCTGCCCGCGCGCTTCGGCCTCGGCCTCGATCCGCGGTGTGAGAACGGTCGCCTCGATCCGAACTGGTTCCGCGCGCCAGTCGATGTCGACCTGGCTCAGCCGGGACTGCGGATTGAACAGGCTCTGGATTCCGCTGTTCACCACGCGCGCGCCATTCGCCTCGCGGGCGATCTGGACCAGCGAATAGCCGAGCGGGACGGCAAGGCCGATGAACACGGCGGTCACCGCCAGGTTCTGCAGCATCGTCTGCCGCTCGGTCAGCGCCGCGCGGAAACCATAAAGCCGTGCCATCAGCATCGCGGTCAGCGCGATGGTGATCGCGTTGGTGACGAACAGCAGCAGCGCGCCCCCGAAGACCGTCCCGTTGACCGTCGCCATCCCGTAGCCGACGACCGCAAGCGGGGGCATCAGGGCGGTGGCGATCGCCACCCCGACGATCGTGCCTTCCCGGCCCCGGATCATCGCGTAAGCCCCCGCGAGCGCCGAGAACAGCGCGACCAGGAGATCGAACAGGTTGGGCCGGGTGCGCGCGGCGATCTCGCTCGTGACCGTCTGGATCGGCGAAAGGAACACGATCAGCGCGCACAGCAGGATCGCCATCAGGCTGCCGCCGAGCAGCGCCTTGGCGGACTTGCGCAGCCAGGCGTAGTCGCCGATCGCGAGCGCGAAGCCCAACCCGATGATCGGTCCCATCAGCGGCGAGAGCAACATTGCCCCGATCACCACCGCCGGGCTCGACAGCAGCAGGCCGAGGATCGCGATCCCCCCGCTCATCGCGGTCATGAACATGTACCGGCCCGAGAGGTAGGCTTCCTCGCGCCGCGCGGCGATGACCCCGGCCTGATCGATTTCGACGATGACCTGCCGCCACCACCGGCGCAGCGCGCGCAGAACGCTGGTAAAGCCCGCCAGGTGCGGATCGGCAGCCGATGGCCTGCCGGCATCCGCGGGCCGTCCGCCCGATTGTTCCGCTGCGTTCATGCCCCCCCGACCTTTCCGCGCCTGATCTAGCCAATCGCGCTGGGCGGCGGAAGTGCGTTTGGCGATCGGCGGCGCGTCCCGCGTGCACGCCTGCAAGAACCTGCTATCGTGATGTGCGGCGAAAAACCCTTGTGCTCCCGCGCGACTGTCCTAATTAGATAACACACCATGCCAGAGGAACCCATGGCCGAGACGCAGACCCAGACGCAAACCAAGACGGCGACCGCGACCGAGCTGGAGCTGACCCCGCCCGACCCGGTGCCGGTCGTTTCGGCCGAAAAGGCGGCAGGGCTCGTGCCTGTGTCGGACGAGAAGAAGTCGAAGCTGGAGGAAAAGGCCGACGCCTTCGTCGCTGACCTCGTCGCGCAGGACGCCAACTCGCCGGAGTTCGGCAAGAAGGTCGACGCGATCACCAACATGGGCCGCAAGGAGATCATGGCCGCCGCGGGGATGTCGAACCGCTTTCTCGACCGGCCGGTGCGCGCGATGGACAAGGACGAGGGCGTCGGTGCCAACCTCGCCGAGCTGCGCCGCGTGGTCGAGGATCTCGATCCCGGCAAGCGCGGCGCCAAGAGCGGCACCCGCAAGTTCCTCGGCATAATCCCGTTCGGCAACAAGCTGACGAACTATTTCCGCAGCTACCAGAGCGCGCAGACGCACATCCAGTCGATCCTCGGCAACCTCGCCAGTGGCAAAGACGAGCTGCTGATGGACAACGCTGCGATCGACGTCGAGCGGCAGAAGCTGTGGGAAGCGATGGGCAACCTCGAGCAGATGATCCACATCTCCAAGGTGCTCGACGAAAAGCTCGAGGACAAGGCGGCCGAACTCGACGCGACCGATCCCGCCAAGGCCAAGGCGCTGCGCGAAACCGCGCTGTTCTACGTCCGCCAGCGGACCCAGGACCTGCTGACCCAGATGGCGGTCAGCGTGCAGGGTTATCTGAGCCTCG
Organism: Tsuneonella litorea; assembly: GCF_025154015.1. GTDB lineage: Bacteria > Pseudomonadota > Alphaproteobacteria > Sphingomonadales > Sphingomonadaceae > Tsuneonella > Tsuneonella litorea. Next base: position 81,540 of record NZ_JAOAMV010000005.1, on the reverse strand, counting down.
ACCTCGTGAAGAAGAACAACGTCGAACTGGTGAAGGGCGTCGACCGCGCAAGCACCACGACCGTCGGCGCGCTGCGCACTGCGGTGACCGTGGCAGAGGCGATGACCAACCAGCGGCTGGTGCTGAACCAGATCACCGCGCTCAACACCACGACCGCGAACATCATCGACAGCACGTCGACCCTGCTGCGCGAGCAGACTGGCAAGATCCACGAGCAGGCGGCAAGTTCGACCATCCCGATGGAAACGCTCCAGCGCGCGTTCCAGAATATCTACGACACGATGGACGAGGTCGACCAGTTCAAGCTCCGCGCGCTCGATTCGATGAAGCAGACGGTCGACGCGCTGTCGTCCGAGGTCGAGAAGTCGAAAGGCTACATCGCCCGCGCCGAGGGGCAGGCCAAGGCCGCCGCGTCGATCACCGAATCGAACCTGCTGACGGCGGAGTGACCGGGTGAGCGACCTCACTCGAGAATCCGACAGGGTCCTGTCCGAAGCGCGGCGGGTGCGCGACGACAACCGCGCGGGCGGCCGGCACCGGCGCGAACTCGGCCGCTCGATCGGCCGCGAATCGCGGCGGATGAAGTCGAAACACCTCAGCAACAAGCTCCAGCGGATCGTTCTGGCGATCGCGGGCATCGTGGTCGCCGCGATGGTCGCCGGCCTGATCATCGACGGGATCGGCTTCACCGGCGTGATGATCACCGCGCTGGCGATCGCCGCGGCGATCGTCGTGCTCGGCAAATATCCGAAGATGGCAGTGCCCCGGCGCTCCGACCTGACCCGCGCCACCGATGCGCGCCAGCTCGTCGGCCGCACCGAACTCTGGCTCGAGGCGCAGCGCCCCGCCCTGCCCGCGCCCGCCGCCGACATGGTCGGCCGCATCGGGGTGCAACTCGACGCGCTCGGGCTGCAGCTGGAGGGGATCGACCCCAATCACCCCGCCGCGCGCGAGGTCCGCAGCCTCGTCGGCGAGACGCTGCCCGAGATGGTCGACAGCTATCGCCGGATTCCGCAGCACCTGCGCGCCGAGGAGCGCGCCGGCGGCGCCACGCCGGACGAGCAGCTGACCGGCGGCCTCGGCAAGATCAGCGAAGAGATTGACCGCGTGACGCGGCAACTTGCCGAGGGATCGCTCGACGATCTCGCGGTGAAGACCCGCTATCTCGACTACAAGTACGGCGGCGAACTCGAGGATCGCGATGTTGCCCTCGAAGACATGAGGACCCGAGACACGATGGGAGACCACGCCTGATGCGCGTCGCCATTCCGCACCAGCTCGAGAAGGACGAAGTGCGCCGCCGGCTCAAGGCGAACACCGAATCGGTCGGCGATCACATCCCCGGTGGCGCCGGTGTCAGCACCGCCTGGCCGAGCGAGGACCGCATGACGATGGACATCAGCGCGATGGGCCAGAGCCTGCGCGCAAACGTCGACGTCGAGGCGAACCAGGTCGTACTCAGCGTAGACCTGCCGCCCGCGCTGGCATTCGTCGAACCGATGATCGCGGGCGCCATCCGCAGCCAGGGCGACAGGCTGCTCGCCCCGCCGAAGGATTAGGCGGGCGCGGCGCTAAAGCCGCCGCTCGCGTTCGAGATACGCCTCGGGGATGCGCAGCGCGGCCGAGGCGGCCTGCGTTTCGCGCAGGATGAGCACCAGCGCCCACATCAGCAATCCGACTGCGGCAATGAAAGTCGCGGCCGCGAAGCGTTGCAGATCGTACCGCAGCACGTCTTCCAGGAACAGCAGCGCCACCGTCAGCCCGATCGCGAGGCCGCTGGTGACGAGCAGGCGCAGGGCGGCACCGACGAGGCGGATGCGGCGGTCGACCACCCGCATCTCGCGCACGACCATGTCGTGTTCGTCCCCGGTCGTCTCGCGATAGCGGCCCTGCAGGGCGCGGCTGCGGTCGACCACGCGGCCGAGGCGGGTCGAGAGCAGGTTCATGATGTTCCCGATCGCCACCAGCACAAAGACCGGAGCGAGCGCGAGCTGGATGGTCTGCGCAATCATGGCGCGCGAAATAGGGTGTCGCGGACGGAATGGAAACCAAACCGCGGCTGCTGAGTCGAATCCTCCGTAAAGACAAGGGGATTTCACGATGGCGGCACGCGCGTACTGGTCGGGGCAGATCCGCCTTGCGCTGGTTTCGATCCCGGTCGAGGTCTACTCGGCGACCAAGAGCGGCGCGTCGATCAGCTTCCGCCAGATCCACGAGCCCAGCGGCAAGCGGATCAACTATGAAAAGGTCGTCCAGGGCATCGGACCGGTCGATCGCGACGAAATCGTCAAGGGCTACGAGATCTCGAAAGGCAACTACGTCCTGCTGGAGGACGACGAGATCGAAGCGGTGAAGATCGAGAGCAAGCGCACGCTCGAGCTCGTCCAGTTCGTCGACCAGGGCGAGATCGACGTGTTCTACTTCGAAAAGCCCTTCTACGTCGTGCCGCAGGACGAACTGGCCGAGGAGGCGTTCGTCGTCCTGCGCGAGGCGCTTCGCAAGACGAACAAGGTCGCGCTCGGCCAGCTGGCCCTGCGGGGCCGCGAATACCTCGTCAGCCTGAAGCCGTGCGGCAAGGGCATCGTGATGGAAACCCTGCGCTATGAGGACGAGGTTCGCCGCGCGCAAAGCTATTTCAAGGACATTCCCGACGCCAAGCCCGAAAAGGAAATGCTCGAGCTTGCCGAGGCGCTGATCGAGAAGAAGACCGCTTCCTTCGATCCGGGCGAGTTCCACGACCGCTACGTCGAGGCGTTGCACAAACTGATCGAGAAGAAGTCGAAGGCGAAGGGCAAAAAGATCCTCGAGGACGTCGAGGAACCGAGCGCTTCGGGCGGATCCAACGTCATCGACCTGATGGCCGCGCTCAAGAAGTCGGTGAAGGAAGACAAGCCGGCAGCGAAGAAGGCTTCGGCCAAGAAGACCTCCTCGGCTGCGAAGACGAAGAAACGCGCCTGATGGAACTGAACGACCCCATTCTGGTCCACTGGTTCGACGCCGATCTGCTGATGCGCCTTGGCATCGCGGCGGTCATCGGCCTGCTTCTCGGCCTCGACCGCGAACTGCGCGGTCTTGCGGCGGGGATGCGCACGCATGGGCTGATCTGCTTTTCGGCGGCGGCGATGACGGTCTCGGTCATCGCGCTCTACCACGCGCTCGACGGCGGCCAGCCGAACACCCGCCTCGACCCGCTGCGCGTGTTCGAGGCGACGGGCGCCTTCATCGGAATCGTCGGCGCGGGGCTGATCGTGTTCAGCAAGGGGTCGGTCAAGAACCTCACCACAGCCGCGCACTTGTGGCTCACGGCGGTGATCGGCCTCGCCTGCGGTGCTGGTCAGTGGCCGCTCGTCGCGATGGGCGCGGCGATTTCGGTGGTCATGCTGACATTGCTGCGCGTGATCGAGCGCCGATTCTTCCCGGACGAGGATTCCACCGCATGACCGCCCGTGATCCGCTTGCCGAATACAACCGGAAACGCGACTTCAAGAAGACCGCCGAACCGGCGGGCAAGCGCGCGAGCAGCAAGAGCGGCAACCTGTTCATCGTGCAGAAGCACGAGGCGACCCGGCTTCACTGGGACTTCCGCCTGGAGGCGGATGGCGTGCTCAAGAGCTGGGCGGTCACCAAGGGTCCCTCGCCCGATCCCGAGATCAAGCGCCTCGCGGTGCGGACCGAGGACCACCCCATGTCCTACGCCGAGTTCGAAGGCTCGATACCCGAGGGGGAATACGGCGGCGGCACGGTGATGCTGTGGGACAAGGGAACCTGGGAGCCGGTCGAAGGCAAGAGCTGGAAGGACATCGACAAGGGCCACCTCCACTTCACGCTGCACGGAGAACGGATGAAGGGCGAGTGGATCCTGATCCGCCTCAAACCCCGCGGCAACGAAAAGCGCGAGAACTGGCTGCTGCGCAAGATCGACGACGCATATGCCGAGGAGGGGGACCCGCTCGTCGAACACGCGCTGACGAGCGTGCTCACCGGCCGCTCGATGGCCGAAATCGCCGCCGACGCCGGGGGAAAGCATTCGCTCAAGGGCAAGAAGGGCGCGGCCTTCGCGGCCGAAATGGCAAAGGCGGCCCGGCACAATGCGAAAAAGGCCAGGCCCGGCAGGAAGGCTTCGAACGGCAAGCCGCCGAAGTTCCGCAAGCCGCAGCTCGCCACGCTCGTCGACAGCGTGCCCTCGGGCAATCGCTGGATGCACGAGATCAAGTTCGACGGCTACCGCGCGCTCATCGCCGCTGCCGGGGACGAGGTCACCGTGTGGACGCGCAGCGGCAAGGACTGGACCGAAAAGTTCCAGCCGCTCGCCGATGCAGTCGCGGCGCTCGACCTGCCGCCGTGCCTGATCGACGGCGAGATCGTCGCCTATGGCAAGGACGGCAACCCGGACTTTTCCTCGCTCCAGGCGGTGCTCAAGCGCGGGCACGGCTCGCAGGGCGAAAAGGACAATCTCAGCTTTCACGCGTTCGACCTGCTCGAGGCGAACGGCGAAGACCTGACCAGGCTGCCCAATATCGAACGCAAGGAACGGCTCGAGGCGCTTCTCGCCACCGCCGCCCCGCCGATCCATGTCGCCGACCACGTGCTCGGCGCCGGGGAGAAGCTCTACAACGCGATGTGCGCGGCGGGACAGGAGGGGATCATTTCCAAGGCGATCGACGCGCCGTACCGTGGCAGCCGGTCGAAGAGCTGGGTGAAGGTCAAGTGCACCCGCCGGCAGGAATTCGTCATCATCGGCTGGAAGAAGTCGAGCGCGAAGGGGCGGCCGTTCGCTTCGCTGCTGCTCGCCCAGCACGAGGGCGACGGGCTGGTCTACAAGGGCAACGTCGGGACGGGCTTCTCGGCCGAAACCATGGAGGACCTGGCGGCACGGTTCGCCCGGATCGAGCGCAAGACGCCGCCGGCAGATGTCGACAAGGCGTCCGCGCGCGGGGTGACATGGGTCACGCCCAGGCTGGTCGCCGAGATCGCCTTTTCCGAATTCACCGCCGAGGGCAACGTGCGCCACGGCAGCTTCCTGGGCCTGCGCGGCGACAAGGACGCCGAAGCGGTGACGCCCGAAACGCCCGAGGCGGTCGTGCGCGACGAGGTCGAGGTGAAGGTATCGAGCCGCGACCGGGTGATCTTTCCCGAAAGCGGCCAGACCAAGGGCGAGCTTGCCGATTACTATGCGGCGATCGCCCCGCTGATGCTGCCGTGGGCGGCGCAGCGTCCGATCAGTCTCGTCCGCTGTCCGCAAGGGCGCGGCAAGAAGTGTTTCTTCCAAAAGCACGACAGCGGATCGTTCGGGCCGCACGTTCGCCACGTGCCGATCGTCGAGAAGGACGGCGGAACGGAGGACTATCTCTACGTCGAGGACGCCGCGGGCCTGGTCGCCTGCGTGCAGATGGGCACGATCGAGTTCCACGGCTGGGGCTCGCGCTCGTGGGACGTCGAGAAGCCCGACCGCATGATCTTTGACCTCGACCCCGACGAGGGGCTCGACTTCGAGGACGTCAAGTCGGCGGCGAAGGACATCCATGCCCGGCTCGCCGACATCGGGCTGGCCAGTTACGCCATGTTGTCGGGGGGAAAGGGCGTGCACGTCGTGGTCCCGCTGACCCCCGGCCATTCGTGGGACGCGCACAAGGACTTCTCGAAACGTTTCGCCGAGGCGCTGAGCATGGCCGAGCCCGACCGGTTCGTCGCCAACATGAGCAAGGCCAAGCGCAAGGGAAAGATCTTCATCGACTACCTGCGCAACCAGCGCGGCAGCACCGCGGTGCTTCCCTACTCTGCCCGCGCCCGCGAAGGCGCGCCGGTCGCGCTCCCGATTGCCTGGGGCGAGCTCAAGGACTTCGAGAACGCCCACCCGTATTCGATCTCGGACGCGAAGACGCTGATGACCCGCGCGAAGGGCAAGGGACTGGCCGGCTGGGGCTTTGCCGAACAGTCGCTGCCCGAAATCTAGCGCACCAGGGCTAGGAGAGGCCCTTGGCGATATCCATCCGCCCCGCGTCGCCCACGCTGCTGCCGCCGTCGACGTCGAGGATCGCGCCGGTGATGTAGGTGGCAGACGGCGAGCTCAGGAACACCGCCGCCTCGGCGATTTCGTCGATTTCGCCCCAACGCTTCAGGGGGATGCGGTTCTCGCTCGCTTCCTTGAGCGCAGGGTTCGGGGCAAGGCGCGCCATGCCCTCGGTGCCCGCGATGGGTCCGGGCGAGATGCCGTTGACGCGCACGTCCGGCCCCCACTCGATCGCGAGCGTGCGGATGACCTGGTTGACCCCTGCCTTCGCGGCGCAGGCGTGGACCTGCAAGGCCATCGCCTGTTCGGCCTGGCCCGCGGTGATGGCGATCAGCGAGGCGGGTTTCGCCAGCAGGTCGTGACACGCGCGGAACGTGTTGAACGTACCCAGCAGGTCGATGTCGACGACCGTCTTGAAAGCGTTGGCCGACATGCCGAGCGCGGGAGCGAGGAAATTGCCCGCCGCGCCCGCGACCACGATGTCGAGCGGGCCGAAGTCGCCACTCGCCTGTTCGAGCGCGCCGCGGATCGCGCCGAAATCGCGCACGTCGGCGGAAAGCCCCAGTGCGTCGGACCCGATTTCCCCCGCCGCGCGCGCGGCCTTTTCGGGGTCGCGCCCGCAGACCGCGACCTTCGCGCCGAGCGCGGCGAAGCGTTTCGCGATGCCGAGGTTGATCCCGCTCGTCCCGCCGGCGACGAAGGCGACCTTGCCCTCGAGCAGGCCGTCGCGGAACGCCGAGGCCCCGCCGCTCACATCGACCTCGCGATCAGCATCTTCATGATCTCGTTCGATCCGCCGAAGATGCGGGTGATCCGGCTGTCGCGGTACATCTTCGCGATCGCGTATTCGTTGATGTAGCCCCAACCGCCGTGGAACTGGAGGCACTTGTCGACCACCTCGCCCTGGAGCTCGGTCAGCCAGTACTTGGCAATCGAGGCGGTGGTGACGTCGAGCTCGCCCTTCAGCACCTTGGCGATGCAGTCGTTGAGGAACACCTTGGCGGCGGTCGCCCGGGCCTTGAGGTCGGCGAGCACGAACTGGGTGTTCTGGAAGTCCCAGATCGTCTTGCCGAACGCCTTGCGCTGCTTGACGTATTCGACCGTCGTGTCGAGCGCCTTCTCGATCGTCGACATCGCGCCCACGGCGATCACCAGGCGCTCCTGCGGCAGCTCGCCCATCAGTTGGTAGAACCCGCGCCCCTCGACCCCGCCGAGCACGCTGTCCGACGGGAGGTAGACATCGTCGAAGAACAGTTCGCTGGTATCGGCAGCGTCCTGCCCGATCTTGTCGAGCTTCTTGCCGCGACGGAAACCTTCGGCCCCTTCGGTTTCGAGCACCATCAGGCTGATGCCCTTGGCGCCTTCCTTGGGATCGGTCTTGGCGACGACGATGATCAGGTTCGCGAGCTGGCCGCTCGAGATGAAGGTCTTGGCCCCGTTGAGGCGATAGCCGTTGCCGTCCTTGATCGCGGTCGTGGTGATGCTCTGCAGGTCGGAACCGGCACCCGGCTCGGTCATCGCGATGGCGCTGATCAGCTCGCCGGAGACGAGCTTGGGCAGCCACTTCTTTTTCTGCTCCTCGGTCCCGTGGCGGACGATGTAGGGCAGGATGATCACGTTGTGTAAGGACGCGGCGAACCCGTCGACGCCCTTTTCCGCCTGTTGTTCGAGCACCACCAGATCGTGTCGGAAATCGCCGCCGTGGCCGCCGTATTCTTCGGGCACCGTCATGCCGAGAAGGCCGGCCGCCCCGGCCTCGCGCCAGAACTCAGCCTCGACCTGCCCGTCCTCGCGCCATTTCTCGACGCGCTTTGGCGGCGCGTGCTGTTCGTAGAACTTGCCGACCGCGTCGCGGAAGATCGCGATCTCCTCGTCGGCCATGAACTCGGGATCGGGCACGTCGACGACGGGCATGGGCGTGGGTCCTCTCGTTTGATTCTTGTCTTGGCGGGAGCGTATCAGGCGGGTAGCGATCCGCAACGGAATTTTCCGCTTACGTAAAGGGCAGGCATGATCGAGAGTGGCCCCACCTCGCAAAGCTATATCAGCCAGCGCACCAAGCTGCATTACGCGGACTGGGGAAACCCCGATGCACCGCCGCTTATCCTGCTCCACGGCGGGCGCGACCACTGCCGCAACTGGGACTGGACCGCCGAGCGCTTCCGCGACGACTGGCACGTGATCTGCCCCGACCTGCGCGGCCACGGCGACAGCGAATGGAACAACAACGGCGTCTATACGACGATGGGCTATGTCTACGACCTCGCCCAGCTCGTCCACCAGCTGGGCCTCGAGCCGGTGACGATCGTCGCGCATTCGCTGGGCGGCAACATCGCGACCCGGTACACCGGGCTCTATCCCGATAAGGTACGGCGGCTCGTCGCGATCGAGGGCCTCGGCCCCAGCCCCAGGATCATCAAGGAGCGCCGCGAACGCCCCTACGGCGACCTGTGGACCGGCTGGATCAACAAGAAGCGCGAGGCGAGCGCACGACAGGTGCGCAAGTATGACACCTTCGAGGATTGCCTGAAGCGGATGCGCGAGGCGAATAGTTACCTCTCTGCCGAACAGGCGCGCCACCTCACCCTGCACGCGGTGATGCGCAACGAGGACGGCACCTTCAGCTGGAAGTTCGACCCCCATCTGCACGCCTGGCCGCCCGACGACGTGCCCACGAGGGGACAGCACGCGCTGTGGGCCGCGATCACCTGTCCGACGCTGATGATCTACGGCGCCGATTCCTGGGCCAGCAACCCGGAGAAGGACGGGCGGCTCGCGCACTTCGGGCTCAATGTGAAGGTGAGCGAATACGAACGCGCCGGACACTGGGTGCATCACGACCGTTTCGAGGATTTCGTGGCGGAGGTTGCGGCCTTTATCGGCTGAGCGGCTTGAAGGTCGCCCGTGCGGCGGCCGACCTGCCAATCGGATAGGTTCTGGACGAACGGGAAGAAATAGTTTCAATTCCCGGCGCTTAACATCAAGGGAGCGGGTGAATGCGGAAGCTGGGTCTAGGGTGCGGGATTGCGGCGGTGGTCATGCTGGCGGCGGCCGTCCCCCTTTCGGCGGAAACCCCCCGGCGAGAGGAGATCGCGCAGATCGTCTCGGCGCGGCACGACGCGACGGTCGAGGCGCTGAGAAACTGGATCGCCCTGCCGACGATCGCGGCCGAGCGCCGCAACACCGCCGAAGGCGCCGAGTACATGCGCCAGCTTGCGCTCGATGCGGGCTTCCAGCAGGCCAAGGTGATTCCCACCGATGGTGTCCCTGGCGTCTTCGCCACGCTCGATGCGGGTGCGGACACGACCCTGGGCATCTATTTCATGTACGACGTGAAGCAGTTCGATCCGGCGGAATGGTCGTCGCCGCCACTCGAAGGCGCGCTCGTCGACCGCCCGGGCGAGGGCAAGACCCTTGTCGGCCGCGGCGCGGTCAACCAGAAGGGTCCGGAAACCGCCTTTCTCGCGGCGATCAAGGCCATCCAGGCAAGCGGGCGGCGGCTTCCGGTGAACCTCGTGCTGGTGGCCGAAGGGGAGGAGGAGGTGGCCTCGACCAACTTCCATCAGGTCGTCGTCGTACCCGAAGTGCGCGATGCGCTGGCCAAGAGCATCGGCGTGTTCATTCCGGCCGCCGCACAGGGCAGCGAAGGCAATGTCACCATCACCCTCGGCGCGAAAGGAGCGGTCGAGTTCCAGCTTGTCGTCGGGGGCGAAACGTCCGATGCCTATCCCAGGACCGACATCCATTCATCGAACCACGCGCGGATCGAAAGCCCGGCGTGGCGGCTGGTCAAGGCGCTGAACACGCTGGTCGCCGACGACGGACATACCCCTGCGATCGACGGCTGGTTCGAGAACGTTCGCCCGCTCTCCCCGCGGCAGAAGGAACTGATCGCGCAAGGGGCCGCGCAGAACCCCGAGTCCGAAGCGAAGAAGCTGCTCGGGGTTGGGCGGTGGATCGACGACGAACCCTACGTGACCAGCCTCGAACGGCTCGTGTCGCAGCCGACGGTCAACATCCAGGGCCTGGTCAGCGGCTACACCGGACCCGGCGGCAAGACAGTGCTTCCGGGCCGGGCAGAGGCGAAGCTCGAGTTCCGGCTGGTCCCCGCGATGACCAAGGACGAGGCCGTCGGAAAGCTGAAGGCGCACCTTGCCAAGCGCGGTTTCGACGACGTGCGGGTGACCGTTTCGGGCGGATACGGGCCGAACGAAACTGACGAGGACAGCGCGTTGATCAGGGCCCAGAAGATCCTCTTCGAGCGTAGCGGCGTCCCCTATTCGATCACGCCGCGCAACGCAGGGAGCTGGCCCGGCGTCATCTTCAACGGCGCGCCGCTCAACCTGCCGGCATCGCAGTTCGGGGTCGCGCGCGGCGGCGGCGCACACGCTCCCGACGAATGGTTCCTGATCGAAAGCAACAACCCGAAGGTCAACGGACTCGACGAAGCCACGATGGCGTTCGTCGACTATCTCTACATCGTCGCGGAAGAAGCCGGAAAGTCGGGCGGATAGGCGAACGGCGAGGCTGCGCCGTCGGGGCCGGATCGGTGCCCGCCGCCGGTTCTAGCCGGCCACCGTTCCGGCGGCCTTGAGCGCGGCTGCCTCGTCCCCGTCGATTCCCAGGGTCCGGAGAATGTCGTCGGTCTGATCGCCAGGCATCGGTGCGGGACGCGGCGCGGCGGTCGCGGTGCCAGAGAAGCGCGGCGAGGGTGCGGGCTGCATCGCGCCGCCGACATCCACGAAAGTCCCGCGAGCCCGGTTGTGCGGGTGTTCGTAGGCCTCGCTCATGGTGAGGACGGGGGCGTAGCAGACGTCCGTGTGCTCCATCAGCGCGTCCCACTCGGCGCGGGTCTTCGTTCTGAACAACGCGGCGAGCCTGTCCTTGAGCGCGGGCCACGCCTTGCGGTCGTGCTGGGCATCGAATTCGGGATCGTCGGCGAGGCCCGCCAGCCGGCGCAGCTCGGCGTAGAACTGCGGCTCGATGCTGCCGATCGATACGTACTTGCCGTCGGCCGTTTCGTAAGTGTCATAGAAGTGCGCGCCGGTGTCGAGCAGGTTGACGCCCAGGTCCTCAGACCACACGCCCATCGCGCGCATCCCGTGCATCATGCTCATCAGCACCGCGGTGCCGTCGGTCATCGCGGCGTCGATCACCTGGCCCTGCCCTCCTCGCGCGACGTTGAGCAGCGCGGCGACCATGCCGAACGCAAGCATCATCCCGCCGCCGCCGAAGTCCCCGACCATGTTGATCGGCGGGGTCGGCTTGCCGCCCGCGCGGCCGAAGTGCGCCAGCGCGCCGGCGAGCGCGATGTAGTTGATGTCGTGCCCGGCATAGGCTGCATAGGGCCCCGTCTGGCCCCAGCCGGTCATCCGGCCGTAGACGAGCTTCGGGTTATCGGCGAGCAACTCCTCCGGCCCCAGCCCGAGCCGCTCCATCACCCCGGGACGGAAGCCCTCGACGATCCCGTCGGCACTCGCGCAAAGCCGCCGGGCGAGCGCGACGCCTTCGGCGGTCTTGAGGTTTATCGCGATCGACTTGCGCCCCCGCGCGAGCACGTCCTTGGTCGTCACCGGCTGCGAGCCCCCGCGCGAGCCGCTTGCGCGGTCGATGCGGATAACCTCGGCCCCGTGGTCGGCGAGCATCATCCCGCAGAACGGCCCGGGCCCGATCCCCGCAAACTCGACGATGCGAATCCCTTCGAGCGGTCCCGGCATCAGCGGCCCTTCCAGTTGGGGCTGCGCTTCTCGGCGAAAGCGGCGGCGCCTTCGCGCGCGTCCTCCGACGTGAAGACCGGAGCGATCAGTTGTGCCTGCCGGTCGTACCGCTCGTCCATCGGCCAGCCGCGCGATTCCTTTACGATGGCCTTCGACACCCGCACCGCGAGCGGTCCGTTGGCGACGATCTTCGCCGCCAGATCGAGCGCTCCCTCGAGCGCCGAACCCTCGACCACCTTGTTGATCAGCCCCAGCTCGTAGGCCCGGTCCGCGTCGATGAATTCACCGGTCAGCGCCAGTTCCATCGCGATCCGCTCGGGGATCTGGTCGGGCAGCATCATCACCCCGCCCGCCGCCGCGACGAGCCCGCGCTTGACCTCGGGTATGCCGAACTTCGCCCCCGCGCTCGCGACGACGAGGTCGCACGCGATCATCAGCTCGAGCCCGCCGGCGAGCGCGTAGCCCTCGACCGCGGCGATCAGCGGTTTCTTCGGCGGCGCCTGCACCACCCCGCCGAACCCGCGCCCCTCGACCGAGGGCGACTCGCCGCGCAGGAAGCCCTTGAGGTCCATGCCCGAGCAGAACGTACCGCCCGCCCCGGTCAGCACGCCGACACGCAGGTCGTCGTCGGCGTCGAGCCGGTCCATCGCTGCCGCGATCCCCTCGGCGGCCGCCTTGTTCATCGCGTTCTTCGCCTCGGGACGGTTGATCGTGACGATCAGGACCCCGTCGCGCACCTCGGTCAGCAATTCATCGCTTGCGGTCTCTGCCACGGCGCTCTCCCATTTCTCTTTGCAACTCGTCTTGTGCGAGTTGTCGGCAAGGTTTACGCTTGCGTCAACCTGATTCCAGAAACGTGAGAGGATACGACTGATGGCCGAGGCCTACATCATCGACGCGGTGCGCACCCCCCGGGGCGTGGGCAAGGTCGGCAAGGGCGCGCTGGCGCACATGCACCCGCAGCACCTGGCCGCGACGGTGCTCAAGGCGATCGCCGAGCGAAACGACCTCGACACGAAGGACGTGGACGACGTGATCTGGTCGACCTCCTCGCAGAAAGGCAAGCAGGGCGGCGATCTTGGCCGGATGGCCGCGCTCGACGCCGGCTACGACGTCACCAGTTCGGGCATGACGCTCGACCGGTTCTGCGGCGGCGGCATCACCTCGGTGAACCTCGCCGCGGCGCAGGTGATGAGCGGGATGGCCGATCTCGTCGTCGCCGGCGGGACCGAGATGATGAGCTACACCTCCTCCGCGATGCAGGAGGAGATGCAGGCCGGCATCCGCCCGCTCGGGATGGGCGCGGGCAACGAGCGCCTGCGCGGCGTTCACCCGCAGAGCCACCAGGGGGTGTGCGGCGACGCGATCGCGAGCATGGAAGGGTTTACCCGCGAGGAGCTCGACGCGCTCGCGCTGCGCAGCCAACGCAACGCCGACCGGGCAATCAAGGAAGGGCGCTTCGCGAAGTCGGTCGTGCCGGTCTACGATGAGAGCGGGACGCTGGTGCTCGACCGCGAGGAATTCCCCCGTCCGGAGACGACCGCCGAGGGCCTCGCCGAGCTCAAGCCCAGCTTCGAGAAAGTCGCCGACGCCCCGCTCGACGAAAAAGGCACGACCTTCCGCAAGCTGATCAACCAGAAGTATCCGGACCTCGAGATCAGGCATTTTCACCACGCGGGCAACAGCTCGGGCGTGGTCGACGGGGCGGCGGCGATCCTCATCGCGAGCAAGGACTACGCGAAGGCGCACGGGATGAAGCCGCGCGCCCGCATCGTCGCCACCGCGAACCAGGGTGACGACCCGACGCTGATGCTCAACGCCCCCGTCCCGGCGGCGAAGAAGGTGCTCCAGAAGGCGGGCCTCACCAAGGACGACATCGACCTGTTCGAGATCAACGAGGCGTTCTCGGTGGTCGCGGCGAAGTTCATCCGCGACCTCGACCTGCCCGAGGACAAGGTCAACGTGAACGGCGGCGCGATGGCGCTGGGCCACCCGATCGGTGCCACCGGCTCGATCCTCATCGGCACCATCGTCGACGAGCTCGAGCGCACGGGCGGCCGTTACGGCCTCGTCACGATGTGCGCCGCGGGCGGCATGGCCCCGGCGATCATCGTCGAACGGGTCGACGACTTCGTCGACTGAGGCGGGTCGGGCATCGGGGGGCGGGCTTTGACAAATGACCCGCCGCTTGCTAGATAGTTTCACAAGAAACTAATCACCGGAGACTGCTCATGCCCGACCTGTTCGAAAACCCCGCCGGCCTCGACGGATTCGAGTTCGTCGAGTTCTGCGCCCCCGAAAAGGGCGTTCTGGAGCCGGTGTTCGAGGCGATGGGCTTCACCCGCGTGGCGCAGCACCGGTCGAAGGACGTGCACCTCTGGCGGCAGGGCGGCATCAACCTGATCGCCAACTACGAGCCGAAAAGCGCCGCCTGGTACTTCGCCCGCGAGCACGGACCTTCGGCCTGCGGCATGGCGTTCCGCGTGCGCGACGCGAGGCTGGCGTATGACCACCTGCTCGCGAAGGGCGCAGAGCCGGTCGCCGTGCAGACCGGGCCGATGGAACTGCACATTCCCGCCATCCGCGGCATCGGGGGCGCGATCCTCTATCTCGTCGACCGGTACGAGGACGAGCAGGGCGAGGGCCTGTCGATCTACGACATCGATTTCGAATACCTGCCCGGCGTCGACAAGCACCCCGAGGGTGCCGGCTTCCAGCGCATCGATCACCTGACGCACAACGTCTACGGCGGCCGGATGAAATACTGGGCCGATTACTACGAGACGCTCTTCAACTTCCGCGAGATCCGCTATTTCGACATCAAGGGTGAATACACCGGCCTCACCAGCAAGGCGCTCACCGCGCCCGACGGCAAGATCCGCATTCCCCTGAACGAGGAAGGCAAGAGCGGCGGCGGCCAGATCGAGGAATTCCTGCGCGAATTCAACGGCGAGGGCATCCAGCACATCGCCCTTATCTGCGACGATCTCGTCGCCGCGTGGGACAAGCTCAAGCAGTTCGGCGTGCCGTTCATGACCGCGCCGCCGGCCACCTATTACGAGATGCTCGACGAACGACTGCCGGGCCACGGCGAGGACGCCGAGGCGCTCAGGATGCGCGGCATCCTCCTCGACGGGACCACCGATGGGGGCCAGCCCCGCCTCCTGCTGCAGATCTTCGCGCAGGCGCAGGTCGGCCCGGTGTTCTTCGAGTTCATTCAGCGCAAGGGCGACGAGGGCTTCGGCGAGGGCAACTTCAAGGCGCTGTTCGAAAGCATGGAGCGCGACCAGATCCAGCGCGGCGCGCTCAAGATCGAGGAACCCGCGGAGTAGAAAGCGATGCCGCTCATTAGCGAAGAACGGGCCGCCCGGGCACGCGAGATACTCAGGCAAAAGCTTTCCATGCCACTGGGATGCTGGGGCGGCGACAAGACGGTGATGAGCGAGACCGAACTCAAGGCCCGGCTGGGCTGGAAGGATGCGACGAAATGACCGAGAAACCGATCAGCCTGGGCGGCATTCACCACGCCGCCTACCGCTGCAGGGACGCCAAGGAAACCGTCGAGTGGTACGGCCGCGTCCTCGGCATGGATTACACCACCGCCTTTGCCGAGGATCACGTGCCCTCGACCGGCGAGTATGACCCGTACATGCACGTGTTCCTCGATGCGGGTAACGGCAACGTCCTCGCCTTCTTCGAATTGCCCAACCAGAAGGACATGGGCCGCGACGAGAATACCCCGGCGTGGGTCCAGCACCTCGCATTCAAGATGGGGAGCGAGGAGGAACTGCTCGCGGCCAAGGCACACGTCGAGGCCCAGGGCATCGACGTGCTCGGCCCCACTCATCACGGGATCTTCAAGTCGATCTACTTCTTCGATCCCAACGGCCACCGGGTCGAGCTTGCCGCCGACATCGGTACCGACGAACAGTACGCCGAACTCAAGCGCGTCGCCCCGATGATGCTCGACGAATGGTCGCAGACGAAGAAGGCGCCGCGCCACGCGGACTGGCTGCACGAGATCGCGCGCAAGGAACACGCGTCTGGCAAACCGTAACCTTTGTCGTCTAAGGCGCGCGCCATGACTGGCGCCGCCCCCCGGACGATCAAGGTCCTCACCGTGTTCGGGACGCGTCCCGAGGCGATCAAGCTGTTTCCGCTGGTGCACGCGCTCGAGGTAGATTCGCGCTTCGAGGGGCGCGTCTGCGTGTCCGGCCAGCACCGGGGGATGCTCGACCAGGTGCTCGAGATCGCGGGGGTAGAGTCCGACCACGACCTCGACCTGATGCAGCCCGACCAGACGCTCGATGCGCTGACGGCGAACCTCTTGACCGGGATCGGCCGGGTGCTCGACGCGGAGAAGCCCGACTGGGTGGTCGTCCAGGGCGATACCGCGACCGCGATGGCCGGCGCGCTCGCCGCCTATTACCGCAAGATTCCCGTCGCCCACGTCGAGGCAGGCCTCAGGAGCGGCAACATCCACCACCCCTGGCCCGAGGAGGTCAACCGCAAGATCGTCGGCGCGTTCGCCGCGCTGCACCTCGCGCCGACCGAGACCGCGGCGGCGGCGCTGCGGCGCGAGAACGTCGATCCGGCCACGATCCACGTCACCGGCAACACGGTGATCGACGCGCTGCACTGGGTGACCGCGAAGATCGCGTCAGAGCCTGGACTGGCGGCGGGTCTTGCGGCGCTTGAGGAACGCTTCGCGGGCAAGCGGATCATCGGCATGACCACCCACCGGCGCGAGAACTTCGGCGAGGGGATGGAAGCGATCGCGCACGCGGCCCGGCGCCTGGCGATGCGCGACGACGTCGCGGTGATCTTCCCGGTCCATCTCAATCCCAACGTGCGCGCGGTGATGAACCACGCGCTGGCGGGTCTGGGCAATGTCGCCTTGATCGAGCCGCTAGACTACCCGCACTTCGCCCGCCTGCTCGACATAAGCACGCTGATGCTCAGCGACAGCGGCGGCGTGCAGGAAGAGGCGCCCGCGCTCGGCAAGCCGGTGCTCGTCATGCGTGAGACGACCGAGCGGCCCGAGGGTGTCGAGGCGGGCACTGCGAAACTGGTCGGCACCGATGCCGATCGCATCGTCGAAGAGGCGACGCGCCTGCTCGACGACCCGGCGGCGTATAACGCGATGGCCCGCGCGCACAATCCGTTCGGCGACGGGAAGGCGACCGCGCGGATCGTCGAACTGCTGGCGGCGAACTAAACACGTTTCCGCTAAATTTACCCCTTCCGCCTAGACCTCGACGCCGAGGCAATTGCAGGAAAACCATGCGCGGCGAGGCCAATCCGGAAGTATGCGTCATCGGGCTCGGCTACATCGGCCTGCCCACCGCCGCGGTGATCGCCCGCAGCGGCTGCCGGGTGACCGGGATCGACGTGAGCCAGCAGGTGGTAGACACGATCAATCGCGGCGAGATTCATATCGAGGAAGTCGATCTCGACGGGCTGGTGCGCGGTGTCGTCCAACGCGGACTGCTGCGCGCGTCGATCGAGATCGCGCCGGCCGACGTCTTCGTGATCGCGGTACCCACCCCGTTCGAGAAGGACGGCAACCACACACCCGACATCTCCTCCGTGATCGCGGCGGCGACCTCGCTCGCGGCCGTCCTCAAGAAGGGAGACTGCGTGATCCTCGAGTCGACCTCGCCGGTCGGAACCACCGAGGCGCTGCGCGACCGGCTTGCGGACCTGCGGCCCGACCTTGCGATGCCGGGCCTCGGCGGAGGCACGCCCGACGTGGCGATCGCCTACTGCCCCGAACGGGTGCTGCCCGGCCGTATCCTGGAGGAGCTGACAAACAACGACCGCTCGATCGGGGGGATCACCCCCCGTTGCGCACGCGAGGCCCTGGCGTTCTACAAGTTGTTCGTGCGCGGCACCTGCGTCACCACCGACGCCAGGAGCGCCGAGATGACCAAGCTCGTTGAGAACGCCTATCGCGACGTGAACATCGCGTTCGCCAACGAGCTTTCGATGATCGCTGATCGCATGGGCCTCGACGTGTGGGAGGTCATTCGTCTCGCCAACCGCCACCCGCGGGTGAACATCCTTCAGCCCGGTCCGGGCGTCGGGGGACATTGCATAGCCGTCGACCCATGGTTCATCATTCACGGCGCGCCGGAGGAGTCGCGGTTGATTCGCACCGCTCGCGAAGTCAACGACGCCAAGATGCGGCACGTCCTCGCCCGGGCCACCGCGCTGATCGAGGCCAACCCAGGCTTGCTGGTCGCCTGCCTCGGTCTCGCCTTCAAGGCTGACATCGACGACTTCCGCGAAAGCCCGGCGCGGTTTATCGCCGTAACCCTGGCGCGACGGTTCGGCGAACGAATCCGCATCGTCGAACCCTTTGCGGGCGATCTACCGGCCGAGTTCGCTGGGACAGGCGCGACCCTCGTCGATCTCGACACCGTACTCGAGACCTGCGGCGTGCTGATCGTGCTGGTCGACCACAAGCTCTTCCGTGTCGTGCCAGGCGAGCAGCGCTCGGGCGCGGTGATCTATGATACCCGGGGCATTTGGACCGACACCGAAAGTGCCGTCGGCCCGCCGAAACTGCGCGTAGCAGGCTGACTTTGAGCAGCCCAACCGGAAAGATATGGGCTGCGACGCCCCCCAAGTGAGTCGAGCACCTCGGCTTCAAGGTCGGTAGAGACGGCGAGTTGCTGTCCGCCGAGGCGCATGTCGTGGCCCAGTGAATTGATATGCTGGTACCACCACCACGGCATCTTCAATTCGATCTGCCATTTCGATCCCATTAGTGACCAGGTCCAGCCCGTCGCCGGCATAGCAACCGACAAAAATACGCCGAGCTCAAACGCGTGGCGCCGCTGATGCTCGACAAGTGGTCGCAAAAATGGCTCCCAGCCGCGCCGAATGCATGCACGAGATTGCCCATACGGAACACCAGAAGCAGTGACCACAAGGACCGTGAAGACTTCTGGACCTCAAGTCGACGCGCGCTGAAAGATCCTATGTACCCACTCCACGGCAGACAGCCTGTACAGCCGTGCAATTGCACGGCTGGCGCTGTGCTGTTCTCCCAGACTCAAAGTGGTGAGCGCGAGGGCTGCGGCAAGCCACCGAAGAGGTCTCGGCGCGGCGCAATGACGGCACCCGAAGCAGAGAGCTGCCCTTGGGGCTGCACTTTGATCGTCCGATTGGTCGAGATCGGGGCACGATAGCCTCAATTACCCAAAGCGTAGCGTCCGGAGCCTTGTCGTGGTATACTCGCTCCATCATCAAGAGCAGGCTTACGCCTCGCCAACCTGTCCGCCCGGATAAGGTGGTTTCCGTTCTCACGGGATGTGGCCGACACGGCAACGCGCGGGCTTCGGAAATCGCAAGCGTGAGCCTCCAACCAAGGAGACTGCCATGCCGCTGTGCTTTATCGACTTTCACTTGGGCGTGCTGCCTGACCATACTCCGGGCCAGTGGATCGAGGCGTCTGCCTTGATCGACGGACCTCGCGCGTTTCATTTTGAAGCGCGCCTCTGCAATCGGGCGCCATCGGGTGACCTGTCGCAGTACCGGGTCAGCAGCAAGGTCGAGGGTCCTTTCACCGCACCGACTATTTTGGCCCTCCTGACGCTCTGCACCTTGCCGCCTTTCACCCCCACCGACGACAGCATGGACATCTTCGTCCACGGGGACAGATGGCTCACCGACGGCGCGCTCGCCCGGTTAATGAACCCTTCGGTCGCTCTGGAGGTAACGCTCAATGACATCCCGAGAAGGTGTCAGGACGCCTTGGTCAAGCAGCTTGAAATGGCAAGCACAGCTGTTTGTCCAGCCGGAATATCTCTCCCCTAGCGCGAACGTTGCAACTCGACGACGGAGAGCTGTCGAAGTTCAGCATGATTGCCATGGCTCGAGTATGCGGGAATATTTGCTCGCCCCCGCCCGATCGCATCCACGACGTTGCCTTGGACGGGATAGACGGCCTGCCACGGGGAGCGGCAGACCAAATCTCTTGACGCGAGGATCGAAGGGGACAAATGCGTGCGCGTGAACACTGATCACCAACGCTTCAGGCCCGACCCTTCCCGCCGCCTCGCTCCGACAGCCGGCTGACCTGGGAAGCTTGGGTGATTACCAGTGTCCTGATTGCCGCCTACCTCGCTGGCATACGCGCGTTGCTGGGCAACTAACGCGCAAGTTAGGCCGCATCCGTCCTGAAGAGGGTGACCTGATCTTACCATCCGCGCACTTGTTTTCGCAGGGAAGCTCTGCATCTGGCATCCCAGGCAGGTCTCGTGGAGGCCCCGGTCGATTCAACGAAATGCCAGCTCTTCGTCCTCGATGCCCGCGTAGAGGCCGATGCGAACCGCATCGGCGCTCGAGCCCGCCCCGAGCTTCCTGAGCACGTTTCCCCGATGGATCTCGACGGTTCGCGGACTGATTCCGAGTATCTGGGCAGTGTCCTTGGTAGAATTGCCCTCGACCAGCAGTTGGAGCGTATGGCGCTCGCGCGTCGACAGAAGCGCCACCTTTTTGCGCGCGTCGATGCGCCGCCCTTGCGCGACGTCCAACGACGCAAAGCGCTCGACAATTTGCTCGAGCACGGTGTGTATGGATTCCTCGTCAATCGGCCAAGTAAGATAATCGACTGCACCCGAGAGAACCGCCTCGACGACCCGTGACGTTTGCGGTGTTCGCGCATACAGCGCTACCGGTAACGCTTTGCCCATCCTCGTGAAATGCGCATGGAGTTGGCTGAGAGGATCACCATCACAGTCGTCGTTGACGAAGACGATACCTTCGCGCGGCCCAAACTCGATAAATTCCTTGACGCTCTCATAGACTTGGGAAGGCACGTGTTTCGAAAAATCAAATGCCGCCTTCGCCCGACGGCGCGGATCGGAATCGATCACGTGCAGTTTGCTGGAGATCATTACAATGGTATTATTTTTTATCAAATCCCTGATCTCCTAGAACTCCTAGAACGAGTACGCTTTTTACATCCACTCCACGAATCTCCGCCTCCCTTTAGATGAACCGGTGCGCGTGGCGGAACATCGCGATAAATGGTGCAGGCAAAAAGCATTCGAGGCAATAGAAAGTACTTCAAGGCGTGTACCCCGGATGGGCGCTTAGTTGAATCGTGGGGCAGTTTTCGTGCGATCGCGCGGGATCGCCTGGCTGTGCCTGGGCCGTTCGTGTATCCTTCAAATCCGCCACGCGTAAATGTCACGGAGCGCCAACCGCGATTGCGCTGGCGCAGACAGCAAGGCGGCCGTACGCTGCGCGCCGCCAATGGCAGGCCGTGCACGATTGTCCGTTGATGGTACACAGGCGCGAAGCCCCGCGGATCGGGCTCGAAAAAAGGACTATCCAATCGATCCCGAGGCCCGGCGACAAGACGGGCGTGATAGGCCGTAGCGGTATCGGGACCGGCGAAAAAGACGCCGCGTCGGGAGACTTCTGTTCGAAGGCCAACCAAGTATATGGCTTATCTCACATCGCAATGGGAGGATGAAGAATAATATCTGCGAGACAGATTAGAGCGGCGCGAGCTCTGATTGGATGGACAGCTGAGGATTTGGCCGAGCAATCGGGCGTGGGGTGGGCTACCATCCAGCGGTTAGAAACATCCGATGGCGTTCCACCTTTCAGGCGTGGCACGCTCGCAAGGGTCAAGGCAACGCTTGAGACCGAGGGTGTCGAATTCGTTGGCGACCCGCTCACCTCGCCGGGGGTGCGGCTGCGCTGCAGCGTGGCCCCGTGAGACCGCTTCGTATCGTGCGGGCGGCAACTTTTCGAGAGGTTGCGCAGATCGGCGAAAGAAATCAGAATCCCAGGAGCCTTTTGAGTGATTGCGTTGGATCGCACCTCCTTATGGTCGGCACCTGTCTTCCCCCGGCTCGAGTGCGAGGCATGTGTCCAAGCTCGGTTCCGATGCAGCATCGTCCGGGACCCGAGAAATGCCAGGTCGGCCTCGCGAACGCACACCGAAGAACGGTGGCTTGGAAGTCCCTATCGCCCCAGAGGCCGGGCGATCACTTGCCCCTAAAGGTGGGAATGGACTTTGGGTTTGCCGTAGAAGAACCCACGCCACGCATGCAGTGCCATCCCGTGACCCGCTCAACCTCAAGCTCGGCGGGGCCCTTGGTCTCTCACCCAGTGCCCCCGTCTTTCGACCGTCCTCGAACACGGCCGTCGAGGGCGGTTGGCATTAGCCACCTTGGCAACAGTCCGCCGCAAACAGGCCCAGCCGAAAAGACGGCCGCATCGTCGACATTGGTGCGACGCGGGCCGTGCCGGGTTGTCCGGGCCTCACGGGCTCTGGCTGACGTTTTCTGCGAGAGGCGGTGATGAACCTCCTGTTTCCATCCCTCTGACCATCATGCGCAGCGCGAATTCGAGGCGCTCGTTATCTTTCGCCAACGGAAATCTCGGGAAATTGAACGGCAGTGCCACGATGCCATGGATCGCCCCCCATAGGGTTTGAGCGGCTATGTCCACGTCCACGGGCGTCATTCGCCCCGCCGCGATCGCTTGCAAGATTGCCTCCTTGAGCAGGCGGTATGACGTTCCCTCGCGGGGGTCGAGGTTTGGAAGGGGGCCCTCCCGCTTGAACAGTTCGGCGTCTTCGCCAGGAACCTTGGCCTGGAGGAAGGTCAAGCGAAAGGCTGTCGACTCGGCCGTCGCAAAAGTTGCGTAAGACCTCAAAACCGCCACCACCCGATCCATCGGGTCCTCGTGGGCAGCGAAAGCCGCCAAGGCGTCGTCTCGCATCCGATCGACAGCATCCTGCCATATGCTGCGCACGAGCTCGAGATGGTTGCTGAAATACCGGTACAAGGCTGCTGGCGAGTATCCGCTCTGACGAGCGATGTTCCGCATCGTGACCGCAGTGTAGCCTTCTTCGGCATACACCTTGCGAGCCACCTGAAGAATGCGAGCGCGCGTTTGCGCCTGCTCGGCGGGGGTCTTT
Organism: Tsuneonella litorea; assembly: GCF_025154015.1. Taxonomy (GTDB): domain Bacteria; phylum Pseudomonadota; class Alphaproteobacteria; order Sphingomonadales; family Sphingomonadaceae; genus Tsuneonella; species Tsuneonella litorea. The sequence goes on along the minus strand of NZ_JAOAMV010000005.1, from coordinate 58,865 downwards.
GGTTTCTTGGGCAAGCCGGCTCTCCTGACGAGCTCAGCCCTAGACGAATTTGTCTCGCCTGAAAATCAAGGTGGACACGTTAACTTAACGCGTTTAGTCGAACCGGATGAAGGCCGGGGCTTGTCGCGATACTCGCTTGGCGAGTGATCGCTCTCGAGCCGCTTTTCGGTGGAGCGTTGCTTGGGAGGGCGATGATGACAACCGCAACTGAGGCGCTGATCCCGTCTCTTTGGTTCGAGCGGATCGCGAAAATCGCCAGCGGGCAACTGGGGAGCATCGAAAACGCGCTTCGCCACGCCGCCCACCTTCTCCAGCTTACCCCATCCCCCTTTCGCGACGTGGTCAGACTGGGATGCGACGAAACCAAGTTTGAAGGCTTGCTAGACGCAGGCGCGTTTGACGCTGCGGCGCGCTACCTTGTTGGGCAACCAACCGCCTTGTCGATCGAGGCCCAGGGAGAGAGAGCCAGCTATCGCGCGACGATTGGTTGTTCGATCCTGGGGCGCGCGATCTCCGGGAGCGGGCAGACTGAAGCCTCAGCAATTCTAAACGCCTGGACAACCTGTCTCTTGAACCTGAAAACGGAATACGGAGACGACTTGCTAAACCTTCATGGTCAACGCGAACCTGGGCTCCGAGCCGGGTAGCGTCAGCTGTCTGCGGAGCGTCGATCGCGTTTGATCGACGCCCTGAGCCGCACAGCCTCGTCCAAGGAAACGGCCAGTTTCCCGGAGATAAGAGTGCGCATCCGCGTTCTGACAGCAAGATGAGTTTAGCACGATCGAGCTCGGCCAGCGTCAGCAGGGTAAACAAAAGAGACAAAGACCATTAAAAGCGCACGGTGACCCCCGCGCGTCCCATCAAGTAATCATACTTTGTTCCACCCGAGAGAGAATCATTTGTGTAGATGACCTCGGCAAAGGCATCGAATGCCCGGGCATTTCTCGGGCTCTCGGCACGGAGCTGTCCGAAGCGCGCAATCGACCATTCGGTGCCTGTGTTGCGCTGACCGCCGAGACCACCCGCGGCAAGGAACATCCAGCCCGCTCCGGTGAATCGGCGAAATTGAGCGAGGGGGACAACCCTGACGAAATTGCGGGGTGAGAAGTAGTCGAACCCTCCTGGGTGGGTCGAATGATAATAGCGGGTATCGAGGTGCGCACTAAGCCCTGGGACAGCGCGAACAGCGTGCACGAAGCGCGCCCGAAAGTGTAGCCGCTCGTTCCGACCTGAAAACGCCTGGAGACCAGTCGACAGCGCTAGTGTATTGTTTTCATCGATTCCTAGATCGGCGCTTGCTCCCGCGAACGTGTAGTAGATGCCGCGACGCAAGCCCTGATCGGTTTCGACGATCTCGCGTTCGACGAATACGCTCTGCGCCCAGTCGGCACGGCGAATCTCCGCACTGCCTACGAGTGTGTCGCCGTCGGTTCCGATGCGCGCCCTCCAGCGCCATTCCGGTCCGAGCTTGTCGGCCGCGTCGAGATAAATCCGCTGGTCCTGCTCGTCGGCACCGACCGAAGGGTTGAACCAGACTTGCTCGACAGCAAGTCCGGTATATTTCTCGCGGTCGTCGTATCGCCAGAGCCCGCGGACGAGAAGTTTGAGAACATCGCTTCCATCTGAATCGGTGCTGGCCCAAACTTCGGTACCGGCTGCAACACTCTCTGGAGTCGTACTGATGTCCTCAGCGCGGGCACCTGCGGCGATTGAAGTGACAAGCGCGGCAATCGCCACGACCGCCGGTCCCCTGGCTGTTCCCAGTTTCATTTGGTGTCCCATCTCTTTCGAAGTCCAAGGAGTTCAGCGAGGTATCCCCACACGCAAACAGGTTGCAGGAGTATGCTGTATGCGAGCGCATAGAAGAAGAAGCCGCGAATGTTACGTCGAACGATTAGGCCTTCGCGCTCGTAAACACGTGATTGGATCCGGAAGATGATCCCATTCCACAGTATGGTCAGCGGAAGCACCGCGATGGTCAGCGGCCCGGCAATGTAGAAATAGCCGAAGCAAGCGAGAACCAGGCCCGGGATGAAGACGAGAGTGTAGACCAGGTCGAGAGGGAGGAAGCACACGTTCCACCAGACGAACAATGTCGACATACGCCGCTTGAAAAGCAGCGGCGAGTGCGCCTTGAAGGCCTCCATCAATCCCCGGGACCAGCGCTTTCGCTGTAAGGCAAACTGACGAAGCGTGGTTGGCACATTGGTGAAGGCCAGTGCGTCATCGGCGTAGCCGATGCGATAGTCCCGGGCGAGCAGTGCCCATGAGAGGACAATGTCCTCGCCAACGCATTCGGGCCAGCCGCCGACCTCGCGCAAGGCATCACGGCGATAGATCGAGAAGGCACCTTGGGCGACGAGGGTGCCGTGATACATCCCCTGCATACGCTTCACAGATGCGATACCGTGAAAGTAATCCCACTCCTGCGCACGCGCCAGGAAGTTTGCGCGGGAATTGCGAACCATGACCGCCCCCGCGACCGCCCTGGTGTCAGGCGGATCGGAAAGAAATCTTTCGACAAGCTTACGCAGGCCATCGCGCTTGACCCATGAGTCCCCATCGATTGTCACGACCAGGTCATGCCTCGCCTTGGCGAGTCCGTCGTTGAGCACCGCCGATTTACCCCGATTAGTCGGGAAATCGAGGACGCGCGCGCGAATGTTGCGGGGGAAGCGAAGCTCCGCGATAGCCTCTTTGGCCAGTGCGACGGTATTGTCGCTAGAACCGTCGTTGAGAACGAGGATCTGGACCTTGCCCGGATAGTCCTGACCGGCGAGGCTAGCGAGCGTATCGTAAATCGCTGATGCCTCGTTGTATGCGGCAACCAAGATCGTTGTGCCGGGATAGCTGTTAACTCGCCGACGCGGGGGATTTCGATCAAAAAGAAGTGTCGACAACAGGAAGGCGTTCATGAAACCCGGGATGTAGGCAATGAACGCGATGATCACTGCGGCTATCGTCACACCGACTATGGCCGACAAGTCACGCAACCATGGCAGCGACAGCGCTATACTGAAAGCTGTCCAGAGGATCGCGATCAAGCAAGCGGCGGTGAACTTCACCCGAAGTGGCAGATAGAGCCCGGTCTTTCTCCGGGGGGAGTCGATACGACCGACAGAAATGCCGGCCGCACCCTCCTCGGCGTTCAGCCGAAGGTCGTTGCTACGCGTTATCTTAGGAGCGCTGGTCATGTCCACGCCCCCCATTAGGCCAAAGGTTGTGAGATTTGGTTTACGCTCTAGCCATCGAGGTTGACCGACAGCCTGCCGCGGGGACGACCATCGGCGGCCGAACCCGGACTGAAACCTGTCGACGTGTCCGTCTGCACGTCAGGCAAGACGCCCAGCCTCGCGCGTGGCGACGAGACCTAGTCCACGCTGTTTGCGGGCGCAGCGACATGCTCCACGAGCATCGGGTTCAATTCGGAGCTGTTTGATTTGTCGGACACGTCATTGCCCATCCTTGCGCTGCTGGCGGGCCAAAGGGCGATATGAAGGAACTGCGAATGAGATGGGCGCATTGCCCGCAGGGCTCATGAGTGCCGACGCCTGAGAGCGCGGCCGAGTCCGCTCAATACCAATCGGAATCGCGGTCGAGAGCGCTTACGGTCGCGTGCTCTCTCGATGCGTTCTCGAGCGACTGCTTGATGCGATCAGGTGTTACTCCCGCGAAATAGAGCGCGCAGGCCGTCAAGGAGGTTAGGCTAATGACCCTGATCATCTTTAGCCTCGCTTTGGTGGATGCTTGGCAGCCAGGTGATCAACGACAGCCGGGTGGAGCGGGCGGGCGAACTCGAAGCCCGCTTCGTCATTGCCTCTCCATCGCAACGTGGTCTCGAGCGTCTCGAGACCGTCGATTTTTACGCTGTAGCCCGAGGCTCGCGGTACGGGACCACGGTCGGTTGTCACGCTGAATCCGCTTTCCGAAAGCTCACAAATCTCGACAGGCGCCCTGGCGCCGAGGCTCGTGCGAACCAGGCCGCCAATGGCTGTCGACATGCGCGGATGCCTCCGGCGCTCGATGAAGCTGTCTTCTTCCGACACCGGAAATCTCCATGAGTGGGGACGTTCGCGACCGATGTTCTGTGCCCAGGATATAGTCCATCCCCTGCGATTCGATTAAACCTTGGCACTGTGGAAGGGTGCGAAGGGGTTCGCGCTCACCGAGCGGTTGCTTTCCGTCTTCGACGCTTGATGGCAGGCGTCCGACACCCGCCTGGAGCCCGAAGCTCGCTCTGGCCGGCGCCAAGGCCCCCGTTTCAGTGTCATCCTGCTCACCGAGGGCCCGACCGACGCGACGCCAAGACGTCGCGCAATCAGCAAGCCGACCGCGTGCTGCGGATATTCGTGGCGGCGCCGCTCGTTACCAGGTGTCTTCGACGTCGACGTAAAGACAGCGAACCGGGGCCCCAACCTGTGTATGACCGGGAAGACCCGGGGGAAGCCCGGACGTCATCTGTGGCGCGAGACGTCACGACGTCATTCCGCAGCCGCAACTTATTGATATGACCGGGATGGTCGCCTCGGCTCGAGAAGAGGTAGTAACCAGTCGCACCGGCCGGCGCGACCAAGACGAAAGCGGGTCGCCCAAATCTGCTTCCCAGGCTCGCTACCGCTTCGTTTCAACGTTCTCGCAACGTTTCCTGTTACGTGGATCTGCATCGCAGGCCTAATGGGAAGTAGGTTTCGTTCTACTCCTCGGACAAGATTGGCCAGCCAGGGAACGGGCCAGGCACACCCAGCCTCTTGGCCCGAATCTGACATGAAGCTCCGTCGCATCCCGGCCACCGAAGCAGCCATCCCGCCTTGATGGGGAGCTGCCGGCTGTCCTATCCACAAGGCTTAGTTCCGCTGCGAGGCAGACCGGCCGATCGGCAGCAATATCACCGATATCTGTCGGCGCGCTGTCTCAGGCCGCCGCCTGTTTGGATATGGCGAGAACGAACGCAGCGAGCTCACGTGGTTCTTCGAAGAGGTAACCTTGCAACATGTCGCAGCCCGAGAGCAGCGCGGCGGTGCGGTCGGCTTCATCGGCGACGCCTTCGCACACGACCTTCATCCCCAGCGCTTGTGCCAGCTGCACCTTTGCTCGCATTACTGCAATGCTCCCAACTTCGCGCGAGCTGCGGAGGACCATTGGATCCAACTTCAGGATGGTGACCCCGAGCGTTTGCAGGTGCGCTAGAGATGACGTGCTCGCGCCAAAGTCATCGACCGCGATCTTGAACCCTGCACGTTTGAGGCCTGCCAGCGCTTCCCGCATTCCGCCCCCTCGATCGACGAAGTCGGCTTCCCGGATTTCGAGCTGGATTCGCTGGGCGGAGATGTTGCTCTCCTCCACGATCCTTTCGAGTTCCTCGCGGAACCGACAATCGAGGAGCTGCATGGGACTGACGTTCATGGCGACCGAAATCCCCCTGCAGGCTTGCGCGGCGCGGCAGGATTGCTTCGCGACCACAAGCGCAAGATCGTTGATGAGCCGGATCTCTTCTGCGACCGCAATGATCTCGGGCGGAGGAACATGCCCATGCGTGGAGTGCCGCCAGCGCAGCAGGGCTTCGATGGCCAGAAGATCCCCGCTCGGGGAATAGATACCCTGAAAGCTGGTCGTGAGACCCTGTCCGGAGCGGATTACATATCGCAAGTCAGTCGCAAGCGAAGCTTTACGGGCAGCGACTTGAGACATTTCCTCATCGAACAGCCTGAAGCCACACCGCTCCCGCTTCGCACAGTACATGGCAATATCGGCCCTGCGCAGGAGTTCGGAAGGACAAAGGTCCGGGCGCAGCAGCGCAGCGCCCAGGCTTCCGCTCGCCATGCACTCTTCGCCATCTGCGAGGAACGGCTCATCGAAAGCCTCGACGAGTCTCTGGCAGGCCTCGTCGAGGCCCTTTTCATGCTGGGTCTGGACCAAGAGGGCAAATTCGTCTCCGCCGAGACGTATGAGAACCGCATCGGGATGTATCACGCAAAGACGAGCTGCCACAGCCTTGATAAGGCCGTCGCCGACAAGATGACCTCGCGTGTCGTTGACGCGCTTGAAGTTGTCGAGGTCGATCAGGACCAGCGCGATGGTCTGAGTTCCTGAATCAGGGATTAGCCTCTCCAATTCGTTGAACAGGAACTTCCGGTTGCCCAGCCCGGTAAGCGGATCTGTATGTGCGTCCAGTCGCGCCTGCTCCTCGCGATCAGCAAGTTCCCTGTACATTTTCCGTAGCTCGTCCTGCAGCAGGGCCATTACCAGGAGGGTGGCGCAACTCGATGTCAGGACCATTGGCCAGATCTTCGAGCCACCTGTGGCCAAGGCGATCGTCCCGCGATCGATCAGATAGAGCGCGCAGGCCGTCAGCGCGATCATCGCCGCGGTTGCACTTGTCAGCAGGAAAGTCAGAGTTCGATTGTGCATTCGGCCCCTCGAATGCCCATCTATTGCGAATAAAGGTTAAGTTTTCGCATAGGCGGGGACTTTGGGGGATTTCGCGGGTGCCGAAAGACTGCTGGTTGCTTTGGTGGGCTTGCCTGTGCCTACCCCGCTTCAAATGGGATAGCGACCCAGCCTGACCTGCTCGGCGAGATCTTTCGGCGCCTTAGTACCTTGTTAACCAATTTCCTTCAGATCAGCGTCATTCGTTTCGCGAGGGGACATGTCATGCGAGTTCTGCTGATCGAGGACGAGCCGGCGACGGCAAGGGCGATCGAGCTCATGCTCACTACCGAGGGCTTCAACGTCTACTCGACCGATCTCGGCGAGGAGGGCTGCGATCTTGGCAAACTCTACGACTATGACATCATCCTGCTCGATCTGAACCTGCCGGACATGCACGGACACGACGTGCTCAAGAAGCTGCGCGTCGCGAAGGTGCAGACGCCGGTGCTGATCCTGTCGGGATTGGCGGACATGGACTGGAAAATCCGCAGTTTCGGCTTCGGTGCCGACGACTACGTGACCAAGCCGTTCCACCGCGAGGAACTGGTGGCACGCATCCATGCGGTCGTCCGCCGCTCGAAGGGCCATTCGCAGTCGGTCATCCGCACCGGCAAGCTGGCGGTAAACCTCGACGCTAAGACCGTCGAAGTCGACGGCGCGCGGGTCCACCTGACCGGCAAGGAATATGCCATTATCGAGCTCCTCAGCCTCCGCAAGGGTACGACACTCACAAAGGACATGTTCCTCAACCACCTCTACGGCGGCATGGACGAACCCGAGCTCAAGATCATCGACGTGTTCATCTGCAAGCTGCGTAAGAAGCTGAGCCACGCCTGCGGGGGCGAGAACTACATCCAAACGATCTGGGGTCGCGGATATGTCCTCAATGATCCACAAGAAGAAGCCATGGCAGCCTGATCTATCGGGAAACTCCACTGCAATAGTTCCCGAGCTTTGTGTAAACAGCGCACCGCTCGTTCAGCATTCGGTTCTGACAGCCCTACGGGATCGGCCAGGCAGAACCCATCTGGCATCGCCGTTACGTGGGTAGCCCTGCCTCTGCGATGGCAGGCCCCCCCAGGCCTTCCAGCCCTCACGCGATCCCGAAGGGCCGCCCGGCGTTGGACGCATTGTGAAGTAAAATCCACTCGTCACAGGAGCGGGTCTGCCGTGTCGCTGGACACGGCTTCCTCACCTGCCCCAGAGGGGGGTTCAAATTATCGTAAACTTCGTGTCTTATGGATATCTCTTTGAATGGGTCACCAAGAGAGTTGCTTGATGCCTCACCGCAATACTCATGTCGCGCTGACCGAGTTGCTGCGCCTGAAGGATGCGGATAACGACCAGGCAATCGGCAAGATCATCCAGGGTGTGCTGGACGGTATTCGCGAGCATTTAAACCACCTACCGAGTCCACACCCGATGGATGCCCGAAGGGCAAGTCGCGCAGCGCAGGGTCCCAGGCCTTGGGCTCCATCCTCGGCTCGCTGGCAGGATCGGCAGCATCGCGTTCTGGTCTTTCGGGCTGGATACCCATTCCTGGCCTGACCGACCAGCTAACCGCAGCGATCGCCTGCAAGCTCGATCCGGAGGAGCAGAAGCAAGCCGCACTCGCAACGCTCGAAGCAACGCGTGGAGAAGGCGTCGAAGCCGATGTAGCTGTCGGATCTTCCTCAGCATGGACCTCGAACACCCGGTCGAACGTGTCCGGCACGTCGACTGTCGTCGCCCGGAATGACCAGGACGACGACGGGTTGCAATGTCTCGTCGTGTCCGATGTCATCATCGTCCGCGGAGAAGAGACGCGCGCCGACAAGCGGATGTGTCGCAAGCCCCCCGCAGCGCGCTATGCACTGATCGCATGATGCGGCTGTCCGGTGCGCTTGGACTTGTCGCGGCGGCCGGTCTTCTGGCGGCAGCCAATGACCCGGTCAATCCGACATGCCCGGCCGACTTCGACTTCGGTCCTGCCTCCGCAATGACGCTGACACCGGCTACGCGGAACGGGGCTAGGGTCCTGCTTGCGGAAGGCCGCATCGACGCCTCGCTTCCGACGCGGCTTCGCGCCGCGATCGAAGCAGATAACGAACTTGCCGAAATCTGGTTACGCTCGGGAGGGGGTGATGCCGCGGCGGGAAACGCGGCCGGGAAGGTCATTCGGTCGTTTCCGGGGATGCTGGCACGGATCCCGTCGGGGTGGGCCTGTTTCTCGGCCTGCAACTTCGTGTTCATGGGCGGCGACCGGCGGATTGTCGAACCCGGCGGACATTTCGTGGTTCACATGTTCACCCACACCAACCAGCGCGATGTCATCCAGGAGACCATTGCTGAAGGAACCAGTGCAGCGGCGGAACTGATCGGTGAAATCGAGCAGGCCAGTGCCAAGCTCGCAAGCGATGACAACGACTTCCTGATCCGCATGGGGGTGAGCCGGAAGCTGCTCACCGAGGTCATGTACAAGCAGAGCGCGGTTCAATCTGCAGCGCATCCCGCGACCCGGTATTGTCTCAGCCAGGACGAGCTAAGGCGTTACAATGTAGTTCCGGTGGAGCGGTCGGACTAGGCCTGCACGCCTCCGCCCATCGCGGCGCGCCGCTTCATCGCTCATGATGACCCACGGCGCTCGGGCGCGAGCAGTCGTACTCGGGTGCAATCGCGCCGCACCGGGTCCCTCGCTGACGAGAGTTTGCCGAATGCCCGGCGGCATCGATGCTCTTGGCGCGCCCATACATGTACGCGCTGGTCATGCGGCCCATGCCCTTTTGCCCGGATCGCGCAGCATGTCGGGCGGGTCCAGGTCGAGCAGGATAATGTCGTTTTCGTAGATCTGGCCGAGGTCCAAGCCCTCTGCGCCATGATCGGTCGAGCAGACGGTGAAGCCTTCGGGAGTGAACTCGGCTGGAAGCCATGCCCCTCGCTTACTTCGCTCGGCCAAACTGGAGGCGGATGTGCTCGAGCACCGAAGGATGCAGCGGTGCGTCGAACTGGACCCCGACAATGGGACTGCGATTCCACCGCACCGTCGCCGGGATCGGCCCTACCGTCCCGATCTTGACCGTCAAGTGCGCGCCCTTCTCGATCCTGCGGTCCGAGTAATCCTCGAACCGGCAACCCGTCGACGAGAGGTCCCCGACGATTGCTTCCCTGCTGCCGCCCGACGTGAAGATCCGGCCCACGATCGACACGGCGTGCCGCTCGGCCGACCGCTCGTTGACGGTACGGGGTTGGCCCGGCTCGTCAGGATCTGGCTCGGCCGACTCCGGCTCCGGTGCCGGGGTTGGCGGTGGCGGTGGCGGCGTATGGGTCGCGGAAACGGTCTCTGAATGGGGGTTCCGCTCGTCGTAAAACAGACTCACCGCCTGCCAGAACTCGTCTTCGCCGCCGAGCTTGACCGCGGGCCGGCCGTCGAGAAAGCACGCCCAGATTGCACCTGCACGCGCGACAAAAAAGGCACATTCTTCCTTCAATTGTCCGCCCCGCGCCCAGCGATGATCTCAAGAGGGCTCAGCGCCGCACCTGGCGCTACCTTGCTCGCGGACAAGGCAGGACGCAACCTCCGACAGACGGTAAGCCCCGAAAGGCGTCCGGGGCGTTCAGGCGATTCCCGGCTCGGCTCGGCCCTTGCCTGCCCACCAAGCTGGCATTTGGTCACATGCAGATCGTCCGGACCTTTCCTACACGACGCCCTCGATAGACGGCCGCCGCGTGCCTGGACCGGCCGTCCGGATCGCCTGTCGCGCAAAGCGCAGATAGCGATTTCCCATCCATTAACCATGTCAGGGTACTGATGGGACCGGGGGGATTTCGAAGATGCACGCCCGACCACATCGAACGCGGAGCCACATCCTCCGCCGCCGCGGGGCGCGCAACCGACTTGCTGCCAGGCTGCGCGCAGCGAGTTTGGCTATTGTCTCGTCGAGCACGATCGGTGCCGCTCCGCTGGCGCTGCAGCCCGCGCCAGTAACCACCGAAGCGCTCGCTGCGATCCATCCGTCACCGCAGCTGGGCCGACCCGATCTGACGAGCCACCATTGCCTCGCCGCGCTGTCCGGGCCGTAGGGGCCGATCGATGACGCGCTCGGTCATGCGATGGCAGCACCGCATACTTACACGGTCGACCTGCTTGGCCAGGATCCGCATCACCGCGAACGGTTGCGCCTCGCCATCGCCTACTGGTCGGTCGGCCCGGCGGGAAGACGGTGGCTGACCCAGGCGCAGGCGACCATCGACAGCACGACCTGTGCGGTCTCGGTCACCGCGCTGCACTGACCCGGCGGCCACCTTCGCGATGTGCGCGGCCCGCCGCGTTCCTCGTCTCTCCCGCGCGTCCCCCGCCTCGCACATGGGCCGCACGCTCTCGCGCCAACGTGCCACACCGCGCGTGTAAAGTGCGGACTTGGCGGCCGGGAGAAAGAAGCGCGATCGCACGCGCGGTATCCCGTCGGATCAGGCGGTCACTTCGCGAAGATGCTGGCGAAGGGTCTCGCGCCAGTGGATCGCCCGAAAGCCCAGCGCTTGGCGCGTCGCGCTCGAATCGAGCAAGGAGAACGCCGGACGGGTCGCTGGAGTGGGATACTCGCTGGTCTGGATCGGGACCACCGGGACCGCGCGATCGAGCAGTCCGAGCACCAGCGCCTCCTCCTGGATCGCGAGCGCGAAATCGTACCAGCTGGCAACTCCCGCGTCGCTCCAGTGCCAGGTGCCGACCGCGTCGCGTTCCACGAGGCCCCAGATCGCGCGCGCAAGAGTGCCGGTCCATGTCGGGGCGCCGATCTGATCGCAAACGACCCGCACTTCGTCGCGCTCGCGCATCAAGCGCAGCATGGTGGTCACGAAGTTCGCCCCACCCGCGCCGTGGACCCATGCAGTGCGCATGATGATCGCGTCCTCGCCAGCGGCATCCTCTCCAGCAGCCTTCGACCTGCCGTAGGCGGAAAGTGGGGCGCGCAAGTCGCCAGGCTGCCATGCACGCGGACTGTCGCCGCTGAACACGAAGTCGGTCGACACTTGTACGAGGCGACCGCCCGTTTCCCGAAGTATGCCGGCCAGGACCTCCACTGCACCGGCATTGATCGCGTACGCTAGGGATTCCTCGCTCTCGGCGCGATCCACCGCGACGTAGGCGCCCGCGTTCACCACGATATCCGGCCGGATCTCGGACACCGCACGGGATACCGCGGAAGGGTCCGCGAGATCGAGGGAATCGCGGGTCGTGGGGATAATGTTGGCCGATGGCGGCGCACTCGCGATAAGGGCGCGGCCGAGTTGGCCCGCGGCGCCGGTCACCATGATCTTCATCGCGCGTGTCTGTCCTTCGCCGATCAACGACCGCGCGCATGCACGACGCAGCACGCGAGTGCAAATTCATCCCGGGAGGCGTCGGTAAGACCACCTTGCACGATAGCTTTAAAGCCGGACATCGAGTGTGTCAGGCTGGAACGGAGTGTGCAGGATGCCAGGAACTTTGCGCGGGCAGCGAAAGCATGGCGGGTGGCGGTGCCGGAGGCAAAAAACTTCCACTCCCGCTCGAAGACGAGAACGGCCGCCTCACGCGCGCTCTTGGCGATGGAAGGCCGGCACTGCGGGCGACCTGGGGTTCGGGGCGGCTCACGCGAAAAAGCCGTCCCCGATTTTCCCATGAGCACCGAATTTGGCGGCCCGATGTTGGCCGGGCAGCCTCTCGGTGAACGCTCGCCAAGACTGTTAGGGGTTCTTGCTGGCGTCAGAGCGACGATAGGACGGCGCCCCTTAGGGCCAGTGTAGATCGAGATACGGAGTTTTGCGTAAGCTGCATCGCGCGCCAGTCACAATATCCTTGCCCTCTCAAGCGGGTTTCAGAACGAGGCGCCTTGTGTGCCCGTCACCGAGCTAGTTCCTAATCTGTACCCGGAAATACACCCCGCAACCATTTTCTCATCAACCTTGATGAAGCCAATTCTTGATTTGTACACGATGTGTTCGCTGGTGCTGATGCCGGCGACGCGCTCACGCTCTGCTTGCTGCGACCTCCCCCAGCCCGTCCGCGCACGAACGTTGATCTCTAGATCGTTGCTTGAGCGCCTGCGCGCAGACCTGGAAACCAAATTTCCGATTGGACCAATCGAGCCTCCCCCCTATCGATTTCCGCGACAGTTGATGAACCGGAACATGCCTGTGAATGCCTCTGTAGCGCCTTTTGTCTCCGCATCAGATCTGGCGGAGTGGCAAAAGACCATCGGTCGAACGGAAACCCGAACCGAGGTGCTTGGCGCGGAGCCGCTGCGACGCTTTGCCCTCGCGACCGGGGCCCCGGACGACGTCGAGCACCGGTCGCCCCCGCTCGGGCACTGGGCTTTTTTCCCGCCCCACGCCAGGGACAGCGAGATCGGCCCCGACGGCCATCCGCGGCGCGGCGATTTCCTGCCGTCGGTTAGCCTGCCTCGCCGCATGTTCGCTGGCGGGACGATCCGGTTTGACAGCCCGCTGATTCTGGGAAGCGAAGCGGACCAGGTCTCACGCATCGCAGGAGTGAGCCACAAACGGGGCCGCAGCGGTGACCTGGTCCTCGTCGAGGTCGATCGAACGATCGAACAAGCTGGTCGCGCCTGCATTCGCGAGCGCCAGCGCTATCTCTACCGAGCGAACGGGCCGCCGATCGAAATGCCCGTGTGCGCCTCCCACCGCCCCGCGGGCGAGATCTGGCAACCCGACGAGGTAAACCTCTTCCGTTTCTCAGCGGCGACCTTCAACGGCCACCGCATTCATTACGACCTGCCCTACGCGCGCGAAGCCGAAGGCTATCCGGCGCTGGTGGTGCAAGGTCCGTTCACGGCTTCGCGGCTTGCCGCATTCGCCATGCAGGCAGGATCGCTCGCCCAGTTTTCCTTCCAGGCCAGGGCGCCATTGTTCCTGTCCCAGCCAATCTACCTGCGAGGAGCAGGCGTGAATGTGGTGGAAGCGGTGCGCTGTGATGGGGAAGTGGCGATGCGGGCAGACTTCGTCCCCGCCTAGGCGCGCTATCAGCTGCAACCAATGGGTCTTGTCGATCGGGATCTGGACCGGGCGCTCGGCGACAAAGCCGCTTGCGGCCAGCGAAGGGCAGAAGCACGAGGCAAGTTCACCGCCACGAAGTGGGTGAACAAACAAGGTCATGCCGCATCTCATAGCAACCCGATCAGGGAAATGCACGGGAGCCGTGCCCGGGGTACGGGAGGCAGACGCTTCAACGACACCCCCGAAGCCGACCAGCACCATACGACACCAGATCCCGGCTCAGCCCCGAGGACCTCGCGTCTGCCAGAGTCCTGACGGACCGACTACTTGATCTCGACCGCCTCGACGCGGCGGTTGACCGGATCCGTATTGTCGTAGCCCTCGATCGGTTGATCGGGTCCATAACCTGCCACCTCGATGCGGGACGCCTCGACACCCTCCGCAATCAGCGCTTCGCGTACCGCTTCGGCACGATCCAGCGACAGCTTCCGGTTGAAGTCGGCATTCCCCGTCGAATCTGTATGGCCCTCGATCCGGTAGCGCTTGTCCATGCCCGACGCCTGGATATTGGCCAGCGCCTTGGCAAAGCTCTTGACCTCGGTGACAGATTCCTTCGTCAGCCGAGCCGAGTTGACATCGAAGGTAATGAACAGCGGCGCACGACGGGCGAGCGACTCGGGAATGTCAGCCGCGGTCGAGCCAAGCGCGGCGACCGGCGTCCTTGCCAGCGGTGGAGCACGCCCAACGCTCGCGGCGGGTATGTTCCGCCGTGCCGTGCGCGTGGCCCTGGCCCTCGACGCTTCGCTAATCTGCGAAGCCGTCGAGCGGGACGACGAGGTCTTGGGACGCGCGCTCGGCGCGCCCTTGCTGGCGGCCTTGAGCGCACCGATCGAGGGCAAGCCGCGGGTCTCGACGCCCTCGATTTCCTGCTTGTCGCGATCGGCTTCCTGCTGCGCGAGTTCGCCGCACAGACCCGCCAGTTGGCAGGCCAGTTCCGCGGCCCGAACATCTTCCGAGCTTGTCTGGGCGGCGGCAGCGACCGGGACGCCACTGACAAGGGACAGAACTAAGTACCAGGCTTTCATCGTCACCTCCGAAGCAGGACGAATATGCGCTAGCGGCCCCCCCGCCTAAACCGCCCTTGGACGCGACCTGAATGTCTTGGGAAGGCTTTAGCCTCATTCCTGGTGCACCATACCACCCAGATTATCGAAAGACAAGGACGCCCCCATGTTCGGCCAGTGGCGAAAAGAGCCCGCCACGCTTCGCCGCGCATCCTTCGACGTGCGCACGACGACCGATCTCGAATTACCGATGGTCTGGTTTCGACGAAGGTCAACCCCGCTCGATCAGGACATCCATCCGAGCTCAAACAAGAGAAGGAGCTCGGTTTCGGCTTTCTAGCGAAGGAACCGATCCCTAGCCGGTCGATCCATCGGTGACCGAAAACCAGAAAATATCGGTTCTCCACCCGTGGGCTCGCGCCGCGCGGCCGAACCGATCAGGCCATCCAGCATCGAGTGGCACACGGGGAGACGAATCGTTGGCATCACCGAACAAATCGACGGGGAATGGTCCCTTCCCAGCGACGACGGCGATCCCGTAGCCTTCCTTCGGCGGCTGTTCGAGTTTCGCGGGGTAGGGCACCTCGAATCCATCCTGAGTCACGGTTCCGGACAGCAACTGGACCACCCCCTCCCCGGCCTCGCGGCCGCTGAACAGGGGCTGCATCTTGGATCCGGCCTCGATCACGAGAAGGATCAGGTCTTCGTCGGGCTGCAGACCCCCAACCCGAAGCAAGGGTTGCGTCCACATACCCTGCCCAAGCGAATATTCATCCGAGAGGATCATGTCCTTTTCCGCGGCCACGTAGGTCCTCTTGGGAGATGTCACGAGATCGTCGTTCGCCCGGAATTGGCGCAGCGCGTCGATCGCCCCGCACAGGGATTGATCGAACGACACGACCTCGTCCCAACCAACAGAGCCGCCGCCGGCCTGCGCGTCGGCCAGTCCCAGCATGATTGCGCTCTGCGCGTCTGATCGGTTTCCTGCACCTCCGACAAATTGCGGGCCTTTTCCAGTTGCCGGTTCGAAAGTGAGCCAGGCACACGGCTGCCTGTTGGCGAGAGACGTTGCCAACGCCGCAATCTCGGGCGTCGCGCTATCAATACCCGATTTGTCACCCTTGCGCAGGCCCACATCCCCTCCCGTTGCAAGCATGACGACCAAGACGGTCGCGACCAGGAATATCGCCGCTGCCGATCCAATCAGAGCCCACTTGGGGATGCGGCGCCCCGTCAGAGGTGCTTGCGACACAGCGCCACTCGAAGCGCCCGTCCCGGCGGACGGTAGCGGAGACTGAGCAGGCAACTCATGCGCATCGGTCGAAGCGGAACTTGTTCCACCCCTGGTCCTCACCTCTTTCAGGAGGTTGATAAAATCGTCCATGGAGCGTGGGCGCATCGCGGGTTCCGGATGGAGTGCACGCTCGAAGGCCAATCGATACCTGGAGGGAATCGCCGCTAGGTCAGGCAGCCACAAACGCTTGCGCACCGCTTCTGCTATCGAGTCGCCCATGTCGACATCGCGTCCACTGGCAATCGCGAGTAGCGTGAGCGCGAGGCTGTACAGGTCCGTCCAGGGACCGATCTGCCCATCGTATTCGCCGAGTTGCTCGGGGGCGACGTATTTGAACTTGCCCACGAAGCCATCTTCAGGCTCTGCTGCTGCGATAGCGAAATCGATGATCTTGCACCGCATCGGATCGCCGCCCGCCAGAAGGATACTGTCGGGTGCTATGCCGCGATGGACCATGCCGAGCCGGTGCGCGACCCCCAGTCCGCTCGCGAGGTGAATAGCCATCGCGCTGAACTGCTCATCGCTCAGCCAGATATTGCCGAGGCGCTCCTCGACGCTCGGCCCGTCGATGAATTCCATGACGACAAATGGGCGCCCCCACGGGTCAAATGCAGCCTCGCGGTAAGCCACGATTGCCTCGTGCTCTATACGCGTGAGCGTTGAGGTTGCGTTCGCTATCTGCGTTCGGACGGAATCGTCTCGGGCAAGATCGGACGAGAAGACCTTGATAGCGACCCGTTGCCCAGAGGCTTCGATATCCTCTGCTTCAAACACTTCCCCCGTCCGCCCACGTGCCATCAGCTTGGAGAGACGGAATCGACCGATGAGGGTCTCTCCAACACCGATCTCGCCGGGACCTGCTCGGGATGGCGGAGCCGGTTGAGACCATTGTGGCGCAGCTGCCTCCCCTAGGTTGCCCTTCGGCGACGCACGCGAAGCGGGGCCACCATTCTTCGATCCATCTTCGCCGCGGGTTGGCCCGAAGCTGGCACGATGCCCGTCATTGCTCTTGTCGTTGTCCGTCATGAAAGGCACTGCGCCTCCATTCCGATGGCAGGTAAATCGCCGCGGGCGGGCCGGGACTGACCTTCCCGGATTGATATGATTGAAGGTTCCTCTCGCTCGTCGCGTGCCAGACTTTCGGGCAGGACCAAACAGGAATCAAGTTCTGCCAGCATTTTGCCAGCGCACGAGATGTCGCGATCAATCCTGCACTGTTCGCTCACCGACGGCCATGGCACCGCAGTCGGTGTGGCGCACGCGTCGCTGCGACGCGCGCAGGCCGGCATCGGCGACCTATCCTCCAGCTGCCACCGCGACGTCAATCGGTGCCCCTGCTAACATCGAGTTGTCGGTGTCGCCCACCACGAAAAACCCGCCCCAGAAGAATGGATGCGAACTGCTCTGGACCGACATCAATTCACGTTGCGCGGTGTTGAGCGCGGTCGCGATATTGTTGGTTCGACCGCTGGCGTAGAAGCGCTGCATAAACACCTCGCTGTCCCCCCGGTTCGACGATTCCCAATAGGTCGCCATCACCGCGCGGGCGTTTGCGCTGAAGAACGCCCGTACCAAGCCTTCGAGGGTGGCTCCTGGCTGCGCTTCTCCAGAAAGTTGCAATGCGCGCTCACCGATCGCGGACGCAGTCTCGCAGGCAGACAACACCACGAGATTGGCGTCGAGTCGCAGCCGCGCGACTTCGTCAAAGCTGAGCAGCATGTCCGAGCCACCGGCGCCGAGCGACGTCAATAGCGCTGCAGGCGCGTCGGGGCAGCCAAACTGTCCCTCGGTAAGTCCGTGGGTGGCAAAATGCAGGACTTTGTAGTTGGACAGGTCGCCTCCCGATGCGCCCATCTTCAGGACCGCGGTATCGGTGAACGAGGTGTTAGAAACCACGGGCGCGCGGCCAACCTGGAGGGCAGTTGCTGCCAGTTGGATCTCGCGGGCGGGGATCGGCGCAAATCGGTTGGTAAGCTCGCCAATCGTAGCCGGGGTTAGGAGGCACGGTCCGACCCGGATCAAATCCTGCGTCGCCGCCCCCGGTGGCAGGGGATCGGGCGACGCAAAACCGATAAGCGGCAGCGCCGCGCGCGAAGGCGATAGAGTGCGCGATGCCACGAAGCTGCGCGGTGAAATAGCGACACTGGTGGTTAATCGCTTCGCGAGAAACGCGACGTTTGTGTAGTCGAGCTTGTCCGCCTGCCTTGTAAACTGGAGAACTGCCGTCGGATCAGTCACCAGCACGGCGGGAGAAAGCCCGTTGAGCACTTGACCTCCATCGACCACTAGGTCCGACTTCGTCTCGATGTGCGCGTCGACCTCGCCGAACAGGATTCGGTACAGCACGACGGCGTTAGTCACGGAAAACTCGGGGACGCGTCCGTAGGCGATCCCACCATCTATTGAATCGCGCAGGCGCTTGCTGACGATCAAAACGTCATCAACATCCTGCGCCGGTCTGATCGTGTGCGACTTCGCCGTGTCGATCAGTATCCCGAAGATGCGGTCACCGATGACGTTGAAGCGGACGTACGCCTCGCCATCCCGGAGTACGGACTTGACTTCCGCGAGGCTGGCGGGCCGGTTAGTGACCGGACTCAGCCGGGCGTCAGCCTGCACCCTAGCATCCAGCTCGAAGTATTGCGCCTGGACATCGGACCGTCGCTGCTCAAGAGCGTCGGTCGGTTGGCCCGCTGCACGCGCCTCGGCAAGCAGCAGGTCGGTCTCAGTCAGGGATCGCTGTAATTCTTCCAGGTCACGAAGCAGGCTGCCGGTAATACCATCGGCCGCGACGATGGTCTGCAACTGACTTATCTGGCGGGCAGCCCCCGGCTCGCCGCTGACCTGAAGCGCCTGGAAATACTCTGCCGCCGCATCCGTGTTGCCCGCCTCTGCCTGTTCAGCCAGTCGATCAAGATACGGAATGAGAGCGCTGGTCGCGAACGCGGCACTTTCCTCACGGGCAAGCAACAACGCATCCACCGCCTTCTCATACGCGGCATCGATCTCCTCTTGGGGACGACCCGCGCGGGCCACCAAAGCTGCACGTTCAAGCTGAAACTCGGCTATGGCCGGCTCCGTCCCCGTCCCCGCTCGGGCCAACGCGCCGCGCGTCAGATCAGCAATCGCCCGATCGAACGACTGGAATGCCGCGTCGTAATTGCCACGTGCTGCCGCAATGCGGCCGTCCTGCCTGAAGAGCCGCGCGCTCATCCACATTATGCCGTCGTCGCGAATCCGCTCGGCCTTCAACACGGCACGAAGTTGACTGAATTTCTCCTGCGCGCGATCGAGTGCCGCTTGCGCGGACTGCGCGTTGCCCAGCGAAAGCTCGGCCACGCTAAGCGCCCAGGCCGCCTGCACGCTCAGAAACGCGTCGCGCTTGTCCTGCTCGTTCCCGAGCGAGATAACCGAGCGAATATCGTCCGAACTCGCTGTTACCGCGTTCAGTTGCACAAGCGTGTTCGGATCCGACAGGGCGCCGCCAGAACTCGTGGTTCCGTTGACCAGCGGGCGCAAGATGCGTCGAGCGGTCTCGAAATCTCTCTGGTTCAGCGCATGCAAACCCAGATAGCTTTGCAGCTTTGCCCGCAAGATGCGCTGATTGTCGGAATCAAGCGTCGCGATGAGCGCGCCGGCGTCGGCGAAGAGTTTGTCCGCACTGCTGAAGAACTGGATATTTGAATCGGCGAGACCTGCCTCGAGCATGAGCGACGCACGGGTAATCGGTGATGCCTGATCATCAAGTCGACCGAGCGTGGTTATCAGATAGCGGGACGCATCTGCACTCAGCCCGCGAAAGTTGAGCGCGGTGCCGCGACCGAGTATGGCGTCAAGGCTCTCGGCCCCGGCTTCCGCGTTGACCCTCGCCAAGCTTTCTTCCGGGGCCTCGAGCGACGATACGTCGATTGGTCGACGATCGGAAGTCGCATTCTCGGGCAGGTCCAGGCCGGTCACGATACGCAGAGCCTGGTAGGCCGCCCCGACCGCATTGGGCGCAGCGGCCAACTGGTACGCTCCGCGCCCGCGCTCGGCATCGATGATAACCGCAACATAGCCCAGGCCCGGGTCGACACAGCGACGAGCGACTGCACGCTCGAAATCTTGCAGCGTGACCACCCGCTCCGAACCGCAGGCGAGGGCTGACGAAAACGCCTCTCGCTCGCGCACGCTTGCGAACGTGCGAAGGCGCGCGAGCGTTCCGGCGGTCCCTCCTCGACAGTTGACCGAGTAGGTACCCCCAAACTTGGTTTCGCGACCACCGAAGCTTGGGTCGGTCCAGTTGAAAGCGGCTGCGCAGGGATCCCCCGCAGCGTTCCGTCCCAGGCTGAACTGCCCTCTCTCGCTGGCAGGTGGCACGGTTGCGCATCCGGCGAGCGCTAGAGCGGAAACGGCCGACAAGAGAACGGGGTAATGCGGTCGTACGATTTCCATCTCGGTTGTCTCCTACCGATCAACACATACGCCCTTTTCGTCGCGCGGGCAGTCGAGATTCTGATCGTCTGACGCCGCGTCCGAGAACAGGCCTTCATTGTTGGTGCCAACCAGCGGATCGAACGGGACAAGCAGCCCGGTGTCACTTGAAAGCAGTCGTGTATTCTCGCGCGGCAGCGAGATAATTGTGGTTCCGATTATGGTATTGACGCAGTCTGCGCCACTCCTGATGAGACATCCGTTGATGCGTGAATAGGGGGATTGAAGCGTGTCGTCGATCACGACGACAGAGCCGGGCGCGATCGCGGCTGCGGGTCCGACCAGATTGTTGATCTGGCCAAATAGCGCGAATGCGTTGGTCGCATCGAGCGTGTCGATGACGAGAGCCCCACCCCCACCTGTCGACCCAATCACCACGCCGTTGGTCGTGGTCGCTCCGGTGCCCAGGGTCCCGGTATTCTGGAACAGCGCCGAGTTACCGTAAGCGACGGCAAGGGTCCCGGCGCGAAGGTAGACCGGGTCGTTCGCCCGATCGCCGCCGAGAGGATCGGGCAATGCCGCATTGTAAAGTTTCGATGTCGCATTCCCCACGACTTGACGCGCAAGATCCTGGCTCGTGCGACCGGCAACTTCGTTGAGGAACGGGGTGGTGCCGAAAGCAATATCATTGCCGCGAAGATCAAGCTTCGCTTGGCCGACATTGATCGTGACCGCTTCGATATCGCCGGTAATGGTGCCTGCGACCCCCGTTGATGCCGCGCTCCCGGCACCCACCCGGCCGCCGATGCGGATTGTGCGTCCTGCTCCGTCGGCTGTGAGGTCACCCACGAAGTTGACTGCACCCGTAGTCGCCACATCGACCCGGTTCGAGCCCGCTGCCGTGGTTAGGCTGACATCGCTTATCGTGACCGAGTTGGCGCCAGCGTCGACGGTGAGGGTCGTCGCCGTAATCCGGTCGAGCTCAGCATCGCTGAGCGAAAATGTTGCGACTCCCGACCCGAGCGCCACGCCACCGGTGGCCCCTGCTTTGAGCGTCAGGTCCGTCGCCTTGAAGCCGGCATTTATCTCGACATCGCGCGCGCTTACCGACGCACTGCTCCCGGCATCGACCGCCGCTCGCGTGGTAAAGGTCCCAGTCGTATTTGCGGTCAGACCCTTTGACGAGACCGGACCGGTAAAAGTCACCGAGGCTGGCATTGCAACCGTTCCGACAGCGAGAACGCCGCTCGTGGCCGTCGTACCCCCTGCGATCACGGCGCCGGTGGTGTCGATCGTGATGGACGTACCTGCCTGAAGCGCAGCACCGGCCCCCGTCAGGGCTTGTCCGAGCGTGACCGAACCACCCGAAGTGCTGTCAATGTCGATCGTGCCACCTGCTGAAACCTTGCTGGCGGTCGTAATACTCCGACCTGCGGTGATGAACGCGTCGGTTCCGGCCGTAATCGCACCAGCGCTGATGGCGTCGCCTGCATCGACATCGACACTGCCCAGGCTTGCGGTGATCGATGCCGCCGTTACGCTCTCCGACGCAGTCAGTATAGCGTTGGTCTTCGCAAGTAAGGTGCCGGTGGTGATAAGGCTGCCCGAACCGAGATCGATCAATGCAGTGGTGGCGGTCGCGTCCTTGAGCGAGATCTGCCCTTTCGACTTGATCCGCACGCTGGCAGCGGTCAAGTTGCCGGTAAAGGTAGCGCTTGCAACAGGCGCCACCGCACCCACCGTCAGCGCGCCGCCAGCGGTCGTCCCGCCCGCGGTCACCGCACCCGTCGTGTCGAGCGCGATCGTCGTGCCCGCACGTCGCCGGTCGCCTTGAGCGCACCCGCCGCCACCGAACCGGCGTCGATGTCGATCATCCCCGCGGTCGCGGTGATAGCTTGCGCGGTCAGGTCTCCCGCTGCCTGAACGCTCGCGTAGCTACCGCTCAAATCCTGGCTGAAGGTCAGGTCGCCATTGACGTCCGCATCAACCCCGCCGCTTGATGACCAGGCTCCGCCGACGGTGACCGATGCCTGGCTAGCGCCACCGGTGTAGAGAAAGATCCCGGTGCCCGTGGGAACCGCGCTGGTAGCAACGTTGGCATTGACCGTCAGCAACGCGTTCATGACGCCGGCGGCGGTCTGGAAGACGAAACGCGCCGAATCGCCCGTAATGTTGCCAGACACCTCCTGGCTGGCGACCGTGGTGCCCGCGGGAATGGTGAACGCCACCGGGCTTCCGGCATTGAACGTGACGTCGATCGCGGTGGCGGCGACGAAGTTCGCCGTGCCCGATCCCGCGTCGTAGGTCCCGGCAGTGAGGTTGAGCGCCGGGGAAACGAACATCAGGGTCCCGTTGGTCACGAACGTCGGAGCCGTGCCCATGCCCGAGAAGGCAGAGATGAAGGTCGTGGCAAACGGATTGGTCACGAAGCTGATCGTCCCGGCCCCGTTGCCGGCGTTGTCGGTGCCTTCGTAGAAGTCGAAGAAATCCGCGTCGCTGAGATCGAGCGTCGAGGCGTAGAAGCTCGAGGCGTTGACCGTAGCCGTGTCGCCGAACAGGATACCGTTCTGGTTGACGAGCCAGAAGTTCACGCCCGCGGCGTTGATGGTCCCGCCGATGTCGGAAAAACCGCCGCCGATGACGCGGTTAAGCAGCGAAGCCTGTGCCGCCGCCGACGCGTTCGCCACATTCAGCGTAGTTCCCGTCGGAACATTGAACTGGTTCCAGTTGGCCACCACCACGGGTGCAAGCACGCTGATGTTCGCGGTGCTGGCGTCCGGGTTGGTGATCGTGATCTGGTTCGGATTGCCCGCACTGTCTTCGGCCGTGACCAGGTCGCCCGATGACACGAGTTGCGCGTACGCCGCGCCCGGAAGGGCGAGGAGCGCAACCGTGGCTGTCGTGGCGAGCATCCTCAAGCGGAGTGAACGGTGCTTGGCAGTCATGTCGTCATCTCCTTGGCCCCCTGCGACATGGGCCGGACAGAAACCTACTGGAACAGGGCCGGAATCCTGGTCGTGATCGAGAACAGCAGCCGCTCGGGCGGCCTCGCTGCATCGTTGAACAGTGCCTTGTCGAGCGGCTTGGCATAGGTGAATTCGGCCCGCAGACCTTTGCCCAGCACCAACCGCAAGCCCCCGCCCACTGATTTAAGAGTGCGGGTCGGATCGGGCGTTCCGAAGTCGAGGTTTTCGATCTTCACGATGTCATAGAAGCCGAACACCTGGGGCTGAAGGTCGGCCAGCGCCGGTGGGCTCATGCTCACCTCGAGCGAGCCACCAATCGCCCGGTCACCGCTGTTGGCGCCGGGATCGTAGCCCCGTCCGATCGTCAGGTTGCCTATCGAGAACTCGTCGTAGTTGAGCAGTGGATGATTGGTCCACTGGCCCTCGCCTCGCGCGCGGACGCCAAAGAAACTCCCGAGCGATGCCGAGATGTCGGCGCCTCCTCTCACCACCAGCGCCTGCGAATCGCCGAATGGCCGCGATGCGGAAATGCCGTCGGTCTGGGCAAAACCGGAGGCGCCGAATTCGGTTGCGCCGAAGATGTCCAGTCCGCGCCGAGCCTCGAGGTAGGTATCGAACGACAACAGCGTCGAACCGTCGATGCGGCGCTTCTGGCCAACCAGGTCGCCGCGCACGTACAGCGTGCGGAGCGCGTCCTTGCTAAGCGGAAAGCCGGCTACGTCGGAATTCTGGTCGACGTAATCGAAGCCTAGCGCCAGGTCGGCAAAGGTGTCGACCGTCCGAAGGATCGGATAACGCGTTTCGAGGTTCGCGATCAGCGTCTTGGTCGACAGGTCGAGATTGGCAATGTCGGGCTTCGACCAGGCATAGGTCAGCGTGCCGCCGATGCGGATGTTGTTGCGACCGACCCCGAACTCGTGGCCAGCCTGGACGATCTGCTGCTCCTCGAAATCGAGGGTCGATTGCGCCCCGATGAAGGTCTGGTCTGCGAGCCCGGTCAGCCCGTAGTATTCGAAACGGCCAAACAGCGTCTCGCGCCCAATGCGCTTTGAGTTGTAGTTTCGCGCGTTGAGAAGCACCGCAAAGGGCTGATAAACCACGGCCACATTGCCAATGACCTCGCCTGGCTCGCCACCTCCCGGCGCGAGCGTCAAGCGCAGGCTAAGGCCCGGTATGTCGTTGGCTCGAAGCAAAATCGCCTCGGCATCGCGTTCGTTGAGCGGATCAAGCGCCTGTAGCGGCACGAGTTGGCGCGTGATCTGGTCGCGATAAGGGCCGGGCTCGCCGGTGATCCGGAGCTCGGAAATACGCGCAGAGACCACATCGAGTCGCAGCGTCCCGTTGAGCTCCTGTTGTGGAATCTGGACTGTCGCGATCCAACCGTCTCGACGTAACGCCGCGTTGGCGGCATCGCGTACATCACACACGACCGACAGCGGCTGCGTCCCCTGCGGCACTGGCACGTTTGCCAGCGACTTTGCCAGCGGGGACGCGAGTTCGCCCCTCCCCGCAACATCCATGAACACGACCTCACGCAAGTCGGTCGTCAGGGCGCTGTTATCGAACGGACAATTCTGCCGGAAGCTCGCATCGCGGTCGTACCTGACCTTGGGAGGCAGCGGCGCAACAGTCGGTTGCGGAAGCTCGAGTTCTTCGCGCGTCGGGCCAGTCGTCTGCGCGATCGATGGCGATGCGAAAACGAAACTGGCCGCGACGACCACGCCGACAGTACCCGCGCGCGAGCGCGATGGAGCAGAATCCATGGAGACCCCCAGAAATTGGATTCGACTGCGGATTATTTTTGCGCCCCGAGGCCGCAGTCAGGCATTGTGTTATGGCCCAAGCACAGGCCTGTCAACGCCGTATCACGTATATCTACGGCTAGGTCGGGTGGAACAAGCCATTGAATCTTGCGCCAGAAAAACGCTGGCAAGGCCCCTCTCCTTCCGCCTGACGGCAACTGCCGGACGTGCTGGCGTGTTGTCGGGGTCGACAAGATATCGTGTTTCCGACGTCGATACCTGACTGGTGACCCTCGATCATAACAACCCGATGAGACGCGCTGTCATTCGGCTAGCATGCTCGAGTGCAGTAGGCATGGCAGATCGCGGAAGCGCACTGCCAATGGAGCAAGGCTCGCGGCACTGGACCCGCAAGCGGCGTTGGGCGGAAAGCGCCTTCTCGTGTCGCAATTGCTCGCTCCGGCGCGGCGGAGGACGAGACCTTCCGTCGATTTGGCACTCTTCCCCGCTGACCGTACCCCGGCGGGACCGGCGGCGAACACATCGGGGAGGCATGAGGAGCGGCTTGCTTCTGTTTCCCCACGGAGAACCGCCAATGGCCAGGGGCGGAGCCGGAGCATGTAAGGCCCGGCAGCCGCTCGTATCTGTGAGCCCTCCCAGACCGCTGAAAGCACGGGGCTGGCCCCGCGCTGCGCAGCTCGGTGACCCAGAAGAAAAGCGGCCCCGCTGACGAGAAAGGGGCGGGGCCGCACGAAGGACACGCGTCGCTCGCTCCTTCGCGGTGAGTGCCACTATCCCATCCGATCCACACGAGATTGTATGGATACGCCACCCTGAAATATGGCGCTCCAACCGACACACCGCAGGGATCCGCGATCTGCCGGCTCTCGACAGAAGCACGAGCAAGTTGTTTTCCTAGCCCTCCCTCCGATGGCTGGCCGGCCCGACGCCAACGTCAAGCACGGATGTCCCCTCCGTAAACGAAACACCCTGGTCCTGTCCCGTTGTGCGACCTCTCTGAATAAGCCCGAGAACGATCCATTCTGATAATCTAGACGATCCGCATGCGACGCGCTCTTGTCCTCACCAGCGAACAGGCTCGGCACCCCTTCCGGGTGGGCCTCCCTTCCCACGTTTGCCTGGCAACTCTCAACCGCCCCCGAACAGGGATTGCTGCCGGCATGAGGCGCGAACCGCGCCCCGAACCGGTACAGCTCGAGCGAACCAGGCGCGACGTCCTCGGCTTCCCTACTCGGCCATGTTGAGAAAGATTGGCCGGCTATTCGTCATAAAGACACGGGTCGAGGCCTGCCTGATAATATACGCCCTCGCGCTGGGAGCGTGTGAACGCGGGGTCCATTACGTGGTCCAGTTTCCTGGCTGGAGCGGGAAAATGCTGTTTGTCGCCGCCACCGGGTCGGTGTTCCTCGCGGGCGCGAAAATCTTCGATTGCATCCGGCTCGAGCGTTCTTTTCAGCACCGGAAAGCCGGGCCTTCCGGATCGGGCGGCATCAGGGACGTCGACTGAGTCCCCCGTCATCCGCTCATATCAGGCCAAGCCCGGTTTCCTCGCCAGGCGCGTGTTGACCAATTTCTTCAGCTTGCCGGCTGCGACGACAGGCACGATCACCGACAAGGCGATACCACCAAGCGAGGAAACACCCAGCCAGATGGCCGTCAGGGTGCCTCCCGACTGGTAAATAGCGTAAATGACCGGGCCAGCCAGGATAAGGCCGCGCACTTCGTTCATCACGAGTGCGAACGCTCCGACCTTTATGAACCCGTTCAAAAAGAAAGCCAGCGAACTCGTCATGAGTTCGGCCTAGGTGTTCGCGGTTGAGATAGGGTTAACCCGCGCGAGCCGATGATCGAACGGCGCGCGTCATCCGGATCGAAAATCGACACCTTCTCGGCAGCCGCTCATCCAAGGCAAGGCGGCGACGTCACACAGTCAAGAAGCCAGCGATCCGATGGCAACACGCGTTTGCACAGCCGCAGCGCGAGCCGCAGACGCGGCAGATGTCTCAGTCCTGCTCCCGCGCCTCTCCCCGGGCTCCGTTGCCCTCATAAGCAGCTGGGGCCGCCAATAGCTTCTTCTCTTCCTCTTTTCGCAGGCGCGCGATCACGTAGTCCACGCCCTCGACGGTTATCGCGAACGTACCGTCCTCGGTAATCTCCATCAGCCCCTTCGATTTGAGATACCATGCGTGGAACTCGAATTGGCTCTCGGTACAGCCGAGGCTCTCCTCGAGAAGCCAGCCCACGATCCCCGGGCTGAGCGCGTTTTCCCGGCGTCTCTTGTAGAGTTGCGAAAGGATCCGATCATGGGTCTCGGCGTCGTTTAGCGCGACTGACCCGTTCAGGCCCTGGCCAAGATCGGCGTTAGCGGCAGGTCGTGGCCTACCCAGCGTAGCGACGTAGATCTCGTCGTACTCTGCGCGCGCCACCGGATCGCGGAGGACCTTGTAAGCGCTGACGACCTCGCTGAATTTCTCGATATTCGCAGTTGCGCCGCTATCGGGATGATAAAGCTTCGCGAAATAGTGATAGGCCAGCTCGAGGCGACGGGCATCGCATTCAAAATCGACCTGGAGCGCACCGTAATGGTCAGTGAAGGATGGGGTGTCGTGCATACGTCTTTCACATCTGGAGTGCGTCCGGGCCGGTTTCTGTCCTACCTGCTCACCTGGCCCAGCACTTGCGTCGTGCTGCCCGACGACAAGGCACGTTGAAATTCACTCTTGTCCTCGTGATATGTTCGGCTCAGCGCCCCTTCAGCGGATCGATCGCGAGACCGTTTTTTCGAACCTCGTAATGCAGGTGGGCACCCGTTGATCGGCCAGTTGAGCCCACCAATCCGACGAGCTGACCCCTAGAGACCCTCTGTCCGGGTGAGACGAGGATCCGGGACAAGTGCGCAAATCGGGATTCGTACCCTCCACCGTGCTCCACCTTCACCAGCAGACCATACGATCCGTTCCAGCTTGCAAAGGCCACCACCCCATCGGCAGCCGAGACGACCGGCGATCCCATTGGCGCTGCGAGGTCGACTCCCGAATGCATCCTCACGCCGCGAAGCACGGGATGCTGCCGGAACCCGAACCGACTAGTCACGGCACGCGAGCTGACCGGCAAGCCGGAGGGAAGCCTCGTGCCCTCGAGATCAGCAGCGCCGTCGACCCCCTTTGCATGACGGCGCAGGGCGATCGGTGCACCGAGCGCGTCGCTTGCCTTGCTCACCGTGATCGAGGCGGCCCCGCCTCCAGATCCGATCGAGATGACCGCGGCTTGGGGATGCACTTCGTCAGCCAATGCCGCGGACGCAGTTGTCAGGGCGAACGCAGCCAGGAGAAATTGCCTTCCGCGCCTGGGCCGTGGCTCCGCCGACTGGATGCCAGACGCGATATTTCTCATGACCACATGACCGCCGCAATGCCGCCCACGCCGATCGCGATACCATAAGGAAGCTTGTCGAAATCGGTGGCCCTTTGCGGACCTCGCCGCGAGCGACCAGACGAGCGAAATGCCAGGAAAAGGAACAGGAGCACCAAGCCACTCAGCGACACTGCAACGAGCAGGACGAGGCCGTACTTGATCGGCAGCCAGGCAGCCATCGAGGCGTAGAACTTCGCATCACCGGCCCCGATAGCGCCCAGGGCAAACAGGCCAATCGTTACCAGCAAGGCCACGGCGACATGGAGCGCGGCCATCCCGACCGCAGACCACCCCCCATGGACGATCCAGGCGAACGTCAGCCCCAGCACCACGTTCAGGCCGCAAAGCCAATTCGGTATCCGCCGAGCGCGGATGTCGGTCCACGAGGCCGTGACGACGACCGCGATCAACGTAGCGAACAGAGCAACCGCCACGGGAAGATAGTCGCCGGACAGCACCCGATCAGTCTTCCAGGCGAATACGGATCGGGTAGGCGCGATCCTTCTGCGGAGCTACCACCGCGCGCGCGCTGGCCAGTGCAACCCGGGCGGCGGGCGAAGCGGAAGGGCTCGCGCTTCTTCCGACTTCGATGACCGCCCGATGCCCGCTTGCTCCCGCTACCGTCCGGGCGCTTGCCTGGCCGCTGACAATCGTCACTTCCGACGACGAGACCCGCTGCAGGCGAGAAACCGGCGATCGTACCGAAATACCCGCTCCGAGCGAGCGGGTGACCGGCTCGACAGGCACCTGGGCATTTCCAAGCTGCACATCGGGCGTGGCTACATCGACGAGTGGTCTTGCCTGCTCAAAGGCGAGTGAGGGCCCGGCACTCCTCGGCATCCCGTTGTTCGCGTAGAACAAGGCCAGGTTGGAACGATAGCGCGTGTCTTCCGGCGCAAGCGCGATGGCAACCCGGAAGAAACGCTCGGTGAGATCTTCGCGGCCCAGGCGGCTGTAGGCAACCGCAAGCCCGTTGTAGGCGGCCGGCGCCTCTTCCGCGAACGACTTTGCGAGCATGAAGGCATCGATCGCATCGGCGGTCCGGCCTTCCTTCAGCGCCTTGCGGCCCTCCTCGAGCTGTCCGGCACCAAAGTCGGCAATCGCCGACCTTTCTGCCTCCAGGCCAGCACGCGCGATACCGTGCCCCCCAATCCCGAGTGCCTGGCAGCCCCCGAGCACCAGTGCCATCGCTGCTGCGGATACCGCCGCCACCTGCCGCTTGTTGGCTTGGATCATTCTAGCCTCCTCCGGTCATCAAAGGGAAAATCTTGCGAACCATCAGCACTGCCGCCGGCAGCATGAGCGTCCCGATCATCGTCGGAAGCATGCACGCGACGAGCGGGATCGAGATGAGGACAGGCAGCCGGTGGGCTTTTTCCTCGGCGCGCATCTGGCGCCGTTCGCGCATCTCGGCAGCGTAGACCCGCAGCGTCGTCGCGATACTCGTTCCCAGCTTGTCGGACTGGATGATGAGCGTCGAGAACGATCGGATCTCGTCGATCTCCGATGCATCGGCCATCTTCCGGAATGCCTCGTCGCGCGAAGATCCCGCGCGAAGCTGCAGGGTGGTGATCGAGAGGAGTTCCGCCACGAGCGGGTGCGATATCGCCATTTCGCGGCCAACACGATCCATCGCCGCCTCGAGGCCGAGGCCGGATTCTACGCACACGAGCAGCAGGTCGAGGCAGTCGGGAAATCCGTTGATGATCGCCTCGCGCCGCCGGTCAGCCTTTGCGCGTACGTAGAGGTTGGGCACATAGAGACCGACCAGCGCCAGGATCGAACCGACCAGGTAGACTTTCAGGAACGAAGGCGGATCGTCGCCCGAGAATGCCAACGCGACATAAGCGAGCGGAAGAACAAAAATCAGGCCCAACCGCACGAGGGTGTAGACGCGGGGCGCAGCGGAAGAGGTGTAACCGGCCTGGCGCAGCAACTTGGTCAGGCGCTCGCTCTTCGTATCGGTGAGATTGAGCCCCGCCTTCTCGACCATTTCGGCGATCCGCGCCCAGGCATTGGCCGTATCGCGGGATCGCAGGCTCTGTCCCTGGTTCGCTATCACCAGGTCCATCGCTTCCAGCTTTTCGAGCTGGGCCCGGACGGCGACGCGCCTGTTGGCCGCGGCAAGGAGAAAGAGCGAACCCGCTGCGACGATCCCGAAGATGATCAACAGGATCAGGATGCGGACGGTGCTGTTCTGTGCGGCCAGTTCGATCATGTCAGACCTTGATGTCGACGAGTTTGCGGATCCAGAAAACGCCGATGAAATACCAGATGATCAGCGAGGGAAATCCGATGATGAAAATGGAATCCCGCGAGACGTCTGTGTAGAAACGCGGGTTGATCGCGAACATGCTCACGAATGTGATGATGGGCAGGACGGTAAGAATCCAGCCAGTCATCCGGCCCTCCGAGCTGAGCGCTCGCACCTTCATGAACAAGCTGGCCCGGGCCCGGATCACGCCGGACAGATTCTCGAGAATCTCTGCAAGATTGCCGCCCGTCTCGGCCTGGACGGCAAGCGAGACCACGAACATGCGGATGTCTTCCATGTCCCACCGGTCGGCCATAGCCTCGAGCGAGTCGGTCAGCTCGGCGCCGTAGGCGATCTCGTCGCCGACGATCCCGAACTCGCTGCCGATGGGATCTTCCATTTCGTTGGTGAGCAGGTTGATCGCGCCTGCGACCGGGTGCCCCGACCGCAGCGCACGCACGAAAATATCGAGCGCAACGGGAAACTGTTGCTCCATCTTCTTCCGCCGGCGCTGCGCGAAGATGTTGATGATGACAATCGGCAACCCGGCCGAGATGCTCGCCGCGAGGGCGACAGCGAGAATGACCACCCCCGCTGTGACTACAATCCCCGAAAGTGACATCAGGAGGAGCAGCCCTACGCTCACCAGCACAAATGCGAATCCCATCCAGAACAGCATCTGTCCGAGGGTGAAGCTCACGGCCGAGGCGAACAGCGCGCTTTGGAGACTGCGCAGGGGACGGGCGATCACCGAGGGATACTGGGCGAACTCGCTTGGCGCATTCTTGCGGAGCTGGGCAGCGATCGCGGCTCGATCCGACCCGCTCTTGATCAATTCCAGCCGGCGATTAACCGCAGCAAACCGGGACCGGTTGCGCCATGCCGCCCCCAACACGACCTGTGACAGAACGAAGACCGACGCGAAGATCGCGAGAAGGATCCCGAGGCGGAGGGCCGTGTCGAGCATATCAGCCGAACTTCAGCTCGGGCCGGAACAGCTCGGCCGGCAGGTCGATACCCGCCGCCGCAGCGTCGGCGAGAAGCTTCGGACGAATGCCAGTTGCTTCGAAGTGCCCGATGACCTCGCCGGAATCGCTCCGCCCCGTGGTCTTGAAGCGGAAGATCTCCTGCATGGTGATCGTGCTGCTCTCCATGCCGGTGACCTCGGCGAGGCTCACGACCTTGCGTTTGCCATCCGCGAGGCGGGCAACCTGGACGACGATCTCGATTGCCGAGGCGATCTGGGCGCGAGCCGATGCGGGCGAGATCTCGATCCCGCTCATGCCGATCATCTGCTCGATCCGCGAGAGGGCGTCGCGAGGCGTGTTCGCGTGCACAGTGGTCATCGACCCGTCGTGCCCGGTGTTCATCGCCTGGAGCATGTCGAAGGCCTCGCCAGCGCGAACCTCGCCAATGATTATCCGATCCGGCCGCATGCGAAGCGCGTTCTTTACGAGGTCGCGCTGGGAAACCTCGCCGCGCCCCTCGATGTTCGCCGGACGCGTCTCGAGCCTCGCCACGTGCTCCTGCTGGAGTTGCAGTTCTGCCGAGTCCTCGATCGTGACGATACGCTCGCGGTGATCGATAAAGGAAGACATGGCGTTGAGGAGCGTGGTCTTGCCCGACCCGGTACCACCCGAGATCAGGATGTTCTTGCGCGAACCAACTGCCGCTCGCATCACCTGCGCCATCTGGTCGGGCACGCTGCCGAATTCGATCAGCTTCTCGATTCCGATCCGTTTCTTGGCGAACTTGCGGATCGAGAGCAGCGATCCGTCGATCGCAAGCGGCGCGATGATGGCGTTGACCCGCGAGCCGTCCGCCAGGCGTGCGTCAACGAACGGCGAGGATTCGTCGATCCGGCGGCCCACCGCGCTGACGATTTTCTGGATTATCCGGATGAGGTGCTTCTCGTCCTGAAAGCGAGTGGCGACCTTTTCGAGCAATCCGAGGCGTTCAACGAAGACCGTCTTGTAGCCATTGACGAGGATGTCGGTAATCGACTCGTCCTTGAGCAAGGGTTCGAGCGGCCCCAATCCGAGCAGTTCGTCGAGGACCTCGACGACCAGTTCCTGTCGCTCCTGCGCATTCAAAACTTCGCTGCGTTCCTGCAGCAGTTCTTGCACGATTTCCCGGATTTCCGACTCGATCTGCGCACGTGGTAGCTGGTCCAACGCAGCGAGATTGATCTTTTCGAGCAGGGCCCGGTGTATCGAGACCTTCAGCCCCAGTCGGTGCTCGTCCTCGCTCGCGATCGGCGCGAGCTCACTGGCGGTTTCGACGCGAGGGTCAGGGGCCGTGACGGACACCGCCGACTTGAGGGACCATGTGCTCATCCTACGCCCCCCCCCTCAACAAGTCCTTCGCTAGCGCGTCGATGTCCGATACGAAGCGCGACCTGGATCCGCTTTCAGTCACGAGCCGGCCTTCGTCCTGAGATGCCCCGATCTGTGCCTTTTCTTCCGAAAGCGTTTTCGTGATCGGCCGGCCCAGCGTGTCGGCGACATCGCTCTCGCTGACCGATCGGAAAAGTTTCCGCTCCATACGGTTGAGGACGATATCCACTCGCGAACGAGGTATGTCGATCTCGTCGAAAAGCGCCAGCTTGCGCTTGGTTTGTCGCAAGGCCGCGATGGAAAGGTCGCTAATCAGGATGACACGATCGGATTCGCGTAGCAGCGAAAGCGACCAATCGCTCCAAACGGGGGGCAGATCCACAAGCACGTACTCGAACATCGATCGAGCAAGCCGGAGACTGGCAAGAAGGTGGTCGGTGTCGAGCTTATCGATTGGCCGGATGACTTCCGGCGCGGCAACCAGAGAGAACCCATAGCGCGTTTCGGTAACGGCGCTTCGGAATAGGTCGGCGTCGAGCCGCGAACCGGCATCGATCAGTGCATCCATCGCGACTTTCGGGGACACGCCAAGATACGAAGCGGCATCCCCCCCCTGCAGGTCGAAATCCATTAGGCAGACGCTGTGTGATCCCGGCGTCCGGTTCGCGATCGCTTGCGCGAGGTGGGTGAGTACCGTCGTTGCGCCGCTGCCGCCATGCGCCTGCACGATTGCAGTTACGGAAGCCAGATTGCCGTTCTCCGCGATCTCATGCTGACTTGAGAGCGCGTCGAGGATCTGGGCCGCCAGATTGTCTGGGGCAAACGGCAGTTCCGCTACATCGGTAACGCCTTGGCGGATCAAGGTTCGGACGAGCGAAACATTGGCGTTGAGCAGCGCGACGATGATCGAAACCGAGGGAAAGAGCGCACGTACCGTGGCGAGCCGCCGCAGCGAGCCTTCGCTCCCCGGATCGACTTCTAGCACCAAGACCCGAACGTCCGAGAGCATGCCCGACGATAGTTCGCCGTCGGCCGGAAGCGCCAGAAGTGTCGTGCTCTCTTGCCACCGGATAGGCTCGTCGCTCTCGCGAAGCGTGTCGAGATACCGTCCTGATGCGACGATCAGTGATCGACCGGACAGCTTGGCGTTCATCTTCTCGATCATCTGGAAAGGGTTGGCAGTCTTCGTCATGTTGATCTCAATACTGAAAAGTTCTGCAGCCGCCCGCGTGCGCGAGCGAGCGATTGCGAGCGGCGAGGTTCAGCAATTGCGAAAGCCAGGCCTAGCGCGAGGTGGGGGAACGGGGGGCGCATGGTCATACCTAGTTCGAATAGCTTCCTTGCCCGTCTTCCATCGTGAGGGAGTACGAAGCGCCAGGTATTCCAATGCTCATAAGGCCTGCCAAAAACAGGGGCCGGAATCCGAGATTGTCGATCTTCACCGTCACGATCGGGGACACGTCGGGCCCGTTGGGATCGCCCGAATAACCAAGACCAGACCACGCGTATTCGATTGAAACATCTTGCGCACCCAATCGTGGTTGGATCTGCTGCATGCGCGCAACGAGCCGCCCATAGGCCGCCGTATTCGCGGTCAACGGAAACGAACAGGTGTCGCCCGAAGCACATGTGCATGACGTGGCGTTACCACCGGCAAACGACACGCCCGGGAAAGCCGATTTCGGGACCGGATCGCCTTGGAGGATCGGGGGGCTCTGGTTGACAGCAAAGCTCCAGCCTTCAAGACCGTCGCAAATAAAATCGGTCGCAACTGCCCAACGAGCGCCGATCTGGGCCGCCTTTTCGTTCTCGTTCACAAACCAGATGAAGCGGCCAACGTCCAACGTCCCCAGAAGAAAGAGCAAAAAAGGGGGTAGCACGAGCGCAAACTCGGCGGCGGATGCCCCTTGCTCGTCCGGCAACAAGCCAACAAGGACGCGAGGCAATTTCATAGTCCCATAACTGCAGCTTGCGCCTGTGCGCGGACGACCGCTCCACGAGTATCGAAGCCGAGTAGTCCCAGCAGCGAAGGATAAGGGACGACCGTCGAAACCAGCACGCGCGGTGCGGTACCGTATGTCCGGTAGAGACCGTTCGCGTATGTATCGTCGCAGCTGACCGTGACAGAAACCTCGCTTGCGTCCCAGCCGCTCACGCGTACGGCTCCGCCCGTGCCGATCTGGCCGGTACGGGTAACTGCGATGATATTGTCTCTGGCGGTGCTGTCGACAACAGTTCCGGACGCGCAGTCGTAGTTACTAAACGATAGGCGCCCCGCATAGCGTGCACCGTCACGCACTCCCTTGATAACCTTGTGCTCGGTAAGCAGGTAGTTCCCGCCCTCCATGCTGCCAAAAATGAGAGCCATCATCATGGGCAGGCACAGCGCCAACTCAGCTGCTGCGGTACCGCTGCGTTCGCGGATGAAGGATAGCGCACACATCATTCAATCAAATACGGCACATCACGCCGTACCGTCTGGGTGACCGAGCCGTTATCTCCGCCAATATCGGTGCGGTCGATCAGTTCGACATACACGTCAAATGGCTCAGTATATACGGTGTTGCATCCACTCCCACTGGCGCACTTCCTGCGACTCTTGGATGGCTCGACTAGGAAGACATCGATCCACGTCGGGACCTCCAGTTCCTTGTTGTTGATGCTATTTCCGTATTTCGCCTGGAGAGCGTTGCAGTTGAGCACGGCCACACTGATCCGGCGGCGATCGAGATCGACCCCGGGAACGAGACCGTACGGTGAATTCGCGAGTGCTAGCGACCTGCCAGGCTGTGGCTGCGCGTAAGCGTAGCTGTTACCCCCTACGGACTTGGCGATGCTGCTTCCAGTCATCGTGCCCGCGACGATCTGGTCGGCTTCCCAGCGATAGACCTGATACCGAGTGGGATAGGATTGTCCCGGCGGAAAAGGCCCGTAATCCGTTGCCGAAACTTGCCCGCCATAGTTCGAACCGAAAGCCGAACGCCAGTATGCATCGATGTCCCACGCGCCATTGCCCACGCGCGCATTCTGACCGCCGTTGTACAAGGAGCAATTCCCGTCATTGCTCCACGCGTGGCACAGATCCCGCGGTAGCCCCATGACGAGGGGCGTCTTCGTATTCGGGTAAAGGGAGGCGGACGTGGGTCTGTAGGCCGCGATATCGAAATTGCCGCTATTGCCCTCGTACACCGACCAGTTGCTGTTGTTCTGCTGTCGCGTCAGGTCCTTGCGCACACTGACCGAAGGGGAACACTTTCCCGCAACACCATTGATCGAAGGGCAATACTGGCCGCTGCCTGTCACATCAAAACGAGCGTTTAGCCCATCCAGCACGCTGGCGTTCATCCCATTCTTGATTTCGACCCCGGTCACAGATTCACAATCGCCGCCCCGAACATCCCAGCCGAGCGCGGCGAGCAGTCCGTTGGCGCCGGTGCCGAATTCGGTCTGAAGGAAGCCGAACGCTCCGGGGGTATAGCTATCGTTCGCGACGAGCTTGATGCCATCGCCAAGATGGTCTTCGGCCGGAAAATCGAGCATCGTGTCTACATTGTTCGCTGGCTCGACCGGATTGCAGATCATGAGGGGCGGCACCCGGCAGATCGCAGCGTTTAGGCCGGCGAACGCGGCCGCGTGCATGTCGCCCGACCCCCGGAATGTCGCCATCACCGGCGTCAGGGCATAGAACGCCTCTCGCGGGTCGACGTGCACTTCGACGTAGTTCGCGTTCTCGTACGAATCCGCCGCTGTGGTCTTTTGCTTGTCCTGATAGAACCGGATGCGACCGACTGCATCGCAGGCCTCTTCTCCGGTGACAGTAACCTGATTACCGCTACCGTCGTTCGAAAGCAGCGTCAGGTTCCGCAGCAGGCCAACGGCTGCCTGCGACGCTCGCGCACACGCATCGGGTTCGTGGTCGAGCTGGGTGACCCCCGCAAGTGCAGCTTGGTCGGCCGCGTTCTGCAGTTCGCTGTCGAGAGAAGCCATTCGGCTGTAGTCGTAAGCTACACCAGCCACCACGATGAGAGGCAGCACGGCAATCGCATACGTAACGGCGACTGCGCCGCCGCTATCAAGCCAGAAGCTATTGCGTGGCCGTTTCATGGATCATCGCCAATCAGGAGCCGCCACCGCCGCCGCCGCCACCGCCGCCGCTAATCTGGGTGCTGGATACCGCGGCGGGGCGCTTCACCTTGTCGGTGCGATAGCGCTCGGCGGCCTGGCCCGCGTGTTCGCCGCTGGTCGGCGGATTGAGCGTATCATATTGCGGATCGGGATCGACGACCTGCGCGGCCATCGTCATCCGGTTCGCGTCGCCGAAGTGAGAGGCTTGCGGCTCGTAGATCGTCTCGCAGCCTGCGAGCGCGGGAAGTAGTGCGACGAGCGCCAGGCGACGGGCATCAATAGTCATATCCGTCTCCATCCTTGGTCGCCGCGGTCGCGGCGTTGGGAAGTGCAATCTGCGAAGGTGCTGCGCTGGTCGGCGCTGCACCGGCGGCCGCTTCAGCTGGCAGCGCGCCCGCGACAGGCGCCAGCGGCACTGGCCTGTAGCTGTTTCCAGTGGTCAACACGTCGATCGGCTGGGGGTCGGCGATGCGGTCCGTCGGCAGCCGGACCTGATCGGGCCGGATCGGCGCGACGAGGCGCGGAGTGACCACGATGAGCAGCTCGGTCTCGCCCTTCTGGAAATTGGTGGAGCGGAAAAGAGCGCCCAGGATCGGGATGTTGCCCAGCAGGGGCAGCTGCTTGACCGTGCTCTGGAAATCATTCCGCAGCAGGCCGGCGATGGCGAAGCTTTCCCCGTCGCGCAGCTCGACGGTGGTGCTCGCGCGCCGGGTTTGCAGGCCGGGAACGGTGAGCCCGTTGACCGTGACGGAGGCCGACGGATCGATCGAGCTTACCTCGGGCTCGACGATCAGGCTGATGACCTTGTCACCGAGCACCGTGGGCGTGAAACCGAGGCTGACGCCGAACGGCTTGTACTCGATCGTAATCGCATTGCCGCCGCCTCCGGTCGCGCCGCCCCCCGTTCCCTGGGAAACCGGGATCGGGAATTCTCCCCCGGCAAGGAAGGAAGCGCGCTCGCCGGACAGCGCGACGAGCGTCGGATTGGCCAGCAGTTTCGCGAGCCCCTTATTCTCGAGTGCGTTCAAGGTGCTGTCGATGCCCAGCGTTCCGATGTTGTACGAGGTACCGAAAATGCCGAAGGAATCGACGATCGCGCCGAGTGTCGCAGGCCCGGCCCCCACTAGGCCAGCGCCGCTGCCGATCACGCCCGAGAAGCGACTTCCGCCGAAGGCATGATCGATGCCCAGTCGCTCACCGATGGTGCGATTGATCTCGGCAAATTTGACCTCGAGCATCACCTGCTGGCTGCCGCCCACGGTAATCAGGTTGATTACGTTATCGCCCGCATAGGCCTTGGCCAGCTGCGCCGCACGACCGGCGGCTCCGGGATCGTTGACCATGCCGGTCAGCAGCAGCTTGCCGGCGGAAATGCGCGCGTCGATCGGCTGGCCGGGCACGAGATCGGCCATCTGCGCGCGCAACCCTTCCACGTCGGGGCCCACTTCCACGTCCATCACCGCGATCACGCGGTTGCCGCGGTCGTAAAGGGTGAGGCTGGTGGTGCCGAATGCCTTGCCGAGCACGTAGATCGATCGTTCCGAGATCGGCACGACGTCCGCCACCTCGGCATTGCCGATCATCGCGCGGGCTATCGCGCGGTCGGCGGAGACGACCTGGCTCTTGTTCACCGGCACTTCGATCGTGCCGGCATGGAGGCCGTATTCCTGCGCCGCCGCGGGGGCGACCGCGATGGCGCTCGTGGCGAGGACGAAGGCCGCGAAGATCCTGGATGCGGTTTTCATCAACGGCTCCCCAGGGTGCCGACCTGGTAGCTGGTCGGTTCGGTGCCGCGCACGACGGTCATCGCGGGGCCCATTGGAACGGAAACGGCATTCACCATTGAAGGAGGGTTGATGCTCGCAAGCTGGGGCGCGGGCGGCGGGCTGTATCCGCCGCCTCCGCCTCCGCCGCGGTTCTTGCCGCCGATGACGAGGCGCGGCAGGCCAAGGTTGCGGCTGGTCACGGTGCGCGCGAGCCGTGGCTGGTCGCCTTCGCGGTCGACGGCGAACATCGGCTCCATCTTGCGAAGCGTGAGCTGGAGCGTGCCCATCCGGTTGGCGACCGCGAGGCGCGAGGCATCCTGCGGCGTTACCGCGAGGGTGACGGTGCGGCTGACCTTGGGCTGACCGGTCTTCTCGTCGGCGAGCTGGTCGACCGCGAGCACCTGGGCGCCTTCGAGCACGACATCGGCGCGCTGGTCCTGCTGGTCAGCGCCGTCGCCTTCGATCTGGCGCAGCAGCAGCACGTCGACCATCAGGCCGGGCAGCACGAAGCCGGCGACGCCGTTGACGTTATTGACGGGAATCGAGACGGCGCGAAAGCCGTCGGGCAACAGCGCGGCGAGCGTGGCGCGGCCGTCGGTGCCGCTTACCTTGCTGCGAAGAATGGGTTCGCCGATGACGATCGGGCGCAAGGCCACGCGATTGTCCTTCAGCACCTCCGGAATCGAGGTAAAGGCCCCTTGCGGGACCGAGTTGGCCGGGAAGTTCTGCAGGCGGACCGTCTGCTCGGTGACCGGTTCACCGTATTCGAGGGGTTTGGTGGCGACGACTATGCGAACCAGCTTTTGTTGCTCAGCTACGGCAGCCTGCTTCTGCTCGACACCTGTGAAATAGGCATTGGCGATGACTACTGCGATAAGGCCGAGCACCACCGCGAATCCAACTAGGACTAAATTTCGTCCCTGCATCTTGCGCCCCCCCTCGGGCCGTCAGACTTCACTTTCAAATTGTCAGAAAGAAGAGCTAGACAATTCGGAAGGTGGGGGCCAGTCCCGAAGGCCGGCCCCCGTCTATTCAGCACTTGTTCGCGCCAGCCACAGTGTATTGGCCAGGGGCGGGACCAGCGGCGTTGTTACACTTGTCCACCTCGTTGGCCGCATTGCCGATGGCGGCTTCGACATTGGCACCCAGCGCCAGCGCGGCGGCACCGACGCCGACGCCGACAATGGCGATGATCAGCGCGTATTCGGCCGCAGAGGCGCCCGATTCGTCAGCGATAAAGTTCTTGATGAAGGTCTTCATAGTCATATTCCCCGTTAACTGCGGACGCGCCGGATGGTGCGCGCCGCAAGTCGTCGTCCAGAGGCCCCGGCGTCTATTTCCGGCTAGCCTAGCTCGCAGTGATGATGACCGAAGCGACCCTGTTATGTTTCTGATATCGAAACCGAGACTTACCTGCTCGCTTCGACCATCAACGCTTCGAAACCGCTACTAAAATCTCCTATCACGGTCCGACCGTCAAATATATTTCGTTAGCAGGAGATTAACAAGGATTTACAGAAAGTTAATTCTCTCGGCCCTTAACGGAAGTGGTAAACGGGTGACACCTAGGACCAGTTTCCTTCACTAGGGTTGATGCCGTGATTCGCGCGATTCGCGCCAGCTGGGCAACCCACAATCCGAGTTCGGAAGGATATCACGTACTTGGCTGACTTTACGGTCCGGAGCGCGCTGTCGTCATACCGTAAGCGACTTTCGCGGCGGAGCGAGGTGATTCCTCGCAAGCTTCGGCACATGACCGTGTCGCTTGCGATCGCCTGGGCCGGGGTATTCTTGCTTGCCGCCTCCTTCCGCATACTGGCCTCGCCGCGCGTCGAACCCGGCGTTGCGGGCTGGCTCGAACTGCTCGGTCCCTATGCAGCCATCGCGCTGGCGCCGCTCGCCGGGTTCACGCTTGCCGAAGCGAGCTTCCCGCCGACGCGGCGAACTGCGCCCCGCGGGACAAGCCTGGTGCAATGGGGCCGATGGCGCAGGCTCAGGATCGGCCAGGCCCGGCTCCATCCGCTGTTCGGCCCCGCGGGCTTCATGGCCTCGCTCCTGATCGGCCTGCTGCTCAACGTCGTGCTGCGCAGCTTCGAATTTCTGCTGGCGATGCCGGCGCTGAGTACGCAGGCCCCGGCCTGGGGCCGCGAGCTGTTCCTTCTCCTGGCGGCAGACGTCGGCGTGATGTCGTTTTTCTACATGATCGCCTTTGCCTTCGCGCTCCACAGCGTCACGCTGTTCCCGCGAACGCTCGGCTTCGCATGGCTGCTCGACATCCTGATCCAGCTCCTCATTGCCCAGCGGATCGGCACGATGCCGGGCGTGCCGACCTACGTCGCAGCGCCTCTTGGCGAACTGCTCAACGGCAATATCGTGAAGGTGCTGATAAGTGCCTTCGTCTGGTTGCCGTATCTGATCCTGTCGGAGCGCGTGAACGTGACGTTTCGTCATCGGACTCGCGAGGAAGGGCCGCACGAGGAGTGAACGGGGCGAGTATTCGTTTACCACACTGATCTGCGAACGGCGCGGATTGTCACGCGATTTGTGACCCGTTTCGGAAGGGCGGCTTTCCTAGCGCTCTGTTCGCCAGCGGCGCACCGTTTCCTTCAGCAGTGCTGCATCGGCGTGGTCATGCGACCAGCTTTCGGAAAATACGGCGTCGTCGGAGGCCGGGCGCTTGTGCGCTTCCAGTTCGTCGATCAGCACGCGCATGGGGATCGGCACGCCTTCGCCGCTGACGATGCATTCGCGGTTGCGCAGCGCGCCGACGGTGCCCGCGATGCTGCGCGCGCCTTCGGTCAACGCGGCGACGAGGTCTGCCTGATCCGACTGGTTGTTCAATCGCAGCGACATGATGGTGCCGCACTGCGACAGCGCGGTTTCAGACAGTTCGGACGGACGCTGGCTCACCATGCCGAGGCATACTCCGTACTTGCGCCCCTCGCGTGCGATCCGCTCAAGCTGCTTTTCGACCGAGCGGGTTGCCTCGCTCTTCTTGCGGGGCAGGTACCGGTGCGCCTCCTCGCAGACCAGCAGGATCGGCGCGCGGCTCTCGCGCGGGGCCCAGATTGCGTAATCGAGGATCAGCCGGGCGAGCGTCGCCACCACCACGTTGACGATCTCGGTCGGGACGCCCGCCAGGTCGACGATCGAGATCGGCTTGCCATTGTTGGGAATGCGCAGGATCTGGCCCAGCAGTTCCTGCAGCGAAGCGCTGGCGAGATCGGCGTTGAAGATGAAATTGAACCGGCGATCGTGAAAGAACTGCTCGATTGTCAGCCGCAAGTGGGTGTAGCGATGCGCATCGGCGAGCTTTTCCAGCCGCCCCGCCTCTTCTTCGAGCGCATCGGTCAGGTCCTTGAACTGGTAGGA
This sequence comes from Tsuneonella litorea, assembly GCF_025154015.1. Taxonomy (GTDB): domain Bacteria; phylum Pseudomonadota; class Alphaproteobacteria; order Sphingomonadales; family Sphingomonadaceae; genus Tsuneonella; species Tsuneonella litorea. Next base: position 16,697 of record NZ_JAOAMV010000005.1, on the reverse strand, counting down.
GACCGGCGTATCGGCGGTGATCCGCCCCGGCATCTCGGCGTGGATGTTGCGCTGGCGCGCGCGCAGCAGGACCTTGGCCATGATGTTGGCATCGACCGTGCGCTCCTCCCCCGTGTTGGCGATGAAAGCGTCGCAGTGTTCGTCGAGGTTGAGCGCCCAGTACGGCAGTTGCAGGTTAGACACGTCCCACACCTGCGCGGCATCGCCGAACGCGTGGGCGTACTCTCCGTGCGGATCGAAGATGACGACGTGGCCGTGGTTCGCCTGCGACACGATCCGGTCGAGCATGAGGGTGACCGTGGTCGACTTGCCGGCGCCGCTCGATCCGACCACCGCGAAATGGCGGCCCATCAGCATGTCGAACAGCACCGGCGCACGCACTTGCCGCGTGGGGTAGACGGTGCCGATCTGGATATGCGGAGCGTCAGGCGGCGCAAACATGATCGCCAGTTCGCCTTCCGTCGCGAAGTGAAGGGGATCGCCTGGCTGGGGGAAGGACGTTACGCCGCGCCGGAAGCGGGTCAGCCGCCCCTCGCGATCATGAATGCCTTCTCCCACATATTCGAGTTCGGCGATGGTGCGGCCTTCGTTGTCGGGATCGCGCGCCAGTTCGACGAGCACGCAGAACACGCTGGCGCCGGCTACCGAGACGCGGACGAACGCACCGATCGACGCGTTGCCGGATTGCGTGGCCTCCGCCGAGCGTCGGCGGCTCAGGCGATCAATTTCGACGAAACAGACCGCCTTCGTTCCATCGGTTCCCGCCACCCGGCCGATCGCATCGTCGTCCATACTTTTGCCCCCAAAGGAATTCGACGGCCCCTGTGCACCGCGAAAATGACAGCGTTCGGGACCGCCTCGCTCGCGTCAAGCCCTCATGTCGGTCGGTTGGGCGGTTCCGTCATGCCGGCTCAAGATCATTTGCCGGGGTTGTCTCGCCAGGAAACACGATACGGGCATGTCATCCGCTCGCCGCAATCGCGAACTGCCCGCCGTGCCGAACGAGGGTGGCCCGTACCAGTTCGAGCGAACACTCACATTCCACCGGGTCAACCGACAGGAAGATCTTCCCGTGCGCAATCCGCATCGCGAAATAGGGGATTTCGCGATCGTCAACATCGAGGTCGGTCAGCATCCGCGCGATCCCACCGCCCGATGCCCCCAACGCTCCGCCGACCGCTCCCATGGTGCCGAGCGCGTTTGCAGCGATGGCACCACTCGCTGCCACCAGGCCGAGCCCGGGAACGGCCAACAACACGATTCCGAAGATCGCCCCGGCCAGCCCCGCCGCCGTGCTCGCGGTTGCAACGCTGAGCCGCGAATGCCCGGGAGGATGACCATGGTTCGATTCCAGGAATTGACCGGCGCGCCACAAGAGCGAGATCGCGTCCTGTCGCACCCCCACCTCCATCAGCTCCCTGTAGGCCTCCTCAGCGGGAATCGGACCGTCGAACACCGCCGTGAGTTCGCTTCGTTGCCTCTGCCGAAACGCGCGCAGCGCGTCTTCATAAAGCTCGGAGAATCGCGCGCGATCCTCGGAATTCTCGAACACCACGCGCAACCCCGACGTCTGGTGCAACCTCGAGACGCTCGGTGAATGAGACCCTGTAAAAAGTGTCCGTAGCAGCATCTCGACGGTCGTCGGGCGAAGGTCTTGGTCCGTACCGCGATTGATCCACGCGAGGGAAACCGGCCGCGGATATCCCCTCTTCAGGTGGTTGAGCGCGGGAATGTCCTCGGCCCTCAGAACGAAGCAGTGTTCGGGCAGGGGCTCATCTGTCATTCGATATCGATATACCTCCGAAAGCCGCGGAGCGCCGTCGCCCGATTTGCGGAGCGTGCCATGGCCGTTTCGTGCAACGAACGACGCCCGGTATTCCCGGCGGCTACCGAGGGTCCGGCGGCGACTCGGTCTCGGCGCGCGCGAGCGGGCGGCGCAACCCCCCACTCACTCGTATCGAGGCGCCGTTGGCAAGATCGTACCGAGGTGCGTCGGTCTCGGCGAGCGGATCGACGTCGCCCGGCAGCGCGATCGCGAAGTTCGCACCCGCGTGCCGGCGCGGCCGCGGGCTCGCCCGGTGCGGCGCACCCTGCCGGGCACGGCGCTGCGTCGCCAATACGTTTGCCGCGTTCCCCATGCTCCGCGAAATTGCCGAACCCAGCGATTTCTGTGCACGGCCCTGCGCGGCACCCGTCCCTCCGAGGATGATCGCCGTCTCCGCCGCGTCCTGCGCGCGCAAACCGCCCGGCAGGATGGTGAACGACAACCCCACTCCTACGAGCGAGAAAACGGTCCACTTGCTCATTGGCGTCCTCCGTTGCCGGCTCCCGGCCCCATTCGAGCACCGATCCTGAGCGCGCATTGGTGGCCCTGCGTTCGGGCGATCGAACACCCGGTTCACGTGCATGTCGCAATTGCGGAGCCGATTGCACGCCATGCAACGAGCCGGGTTCCGATCGTAGACCCCGCGCCGCGAATTCACAAGCCAAGCAAGCGCCCGGCACGCGGTCGCAAGGTCCCGAGCGTGCCTGCCCTGGATCGCGCCGCACCCCACCCCGACGCAATGAACGTCCGCGTACCGCCCCGCGCGAGGCCAGGCTCGTAGATCGGCATCACGCCACCGCGCAGCCGGTCGATCTTCGACTGGTCCTTGTCGATGCATACGACTTCGTGACCGAAGTCGGCGAAGCACGCACCAGAAACCAGCCCGACATAGCCTGAGCTTGCCATCGCAATATTCATCTGAGCCCTCGGCTGACGTTGAACCGCCGGTCATCCTTGTGCGACCGGGGACGCGTGCAACGATTGCGACGCCCACGTTGTCAATGGCTTACCGGTCGCCTTCCTTACACGCAGGCCATTCCTGGACGGTGGCAACCCGAACACTCCCGTTGCGATTGCAGTCTTGACCAGCGCCGGTGATGCATCGCGCTCACGACGGCGTTCTCGACGTATCGCGCGAGCACCGCGTGGCTGCGCCAACCGCCCGCCTGCATGATGCCAAGCGTGTCGACGCCAGCGACCAGCATGTCTTGCGCCGCCCCCACCCGCATCGAGTGTCCCGAGAGATGACGGACCTGCTCGGCGGACAGGCCTGCGCGCCGTGCGACGACCTTGATCCGGCGGCGGATCGAAGAGGTGTCGAGCGCCGTGGGCGAGACCGCGCCGGTGTGGAGACCGCGAAACAGGGGGCCCCACGCTATCCCCGCGAGGTCGAGCCATCGCCGCAAGCGGGCAGCACTCGCCGCCGAGAGGTATGCCACCCGCCCGTCACCGAACGGATCGGACTTCGAACGCGGCACCACGAGACTGCCGAGGTCCGCAGAGACATGCTCGACACGCATGGCGGCCAGTTCGGCACTGCGGCACAGCGTGTCGTATCCCACGCTGAACAGCGCTGCGTCACGCGCACCCGACAGCGTGTCGGGACAGGCTGCCGCGATCCTCTCGAGCATCCCGGCGGTAAGACCGAGCGCCTGCCGCGGGCGACGCCGCTTCGCGCGCGTTGCCCGCCGCAGCGCAAGGTATACGTCGCTGTGGCGGACCGGCGAGGGCAGGTCCGAGATCCGGTGCGCGAACTGGATCGCGCACACCCGCCGCCTGATGGTGGCGATCGATATCGAACGCGCTTCCTCGTCGATGAAGCGGGCGACCGCCGCCGGCGAGGCGGGCAGCCAATTTCGGCCACTCCGAGCGCACCACCTCATGAACACGAGGAGATCATTTCGGTAGCCACGCAGCGTGGTCGGAGAATATGCTCCGTCACAGCGAGCGAGTATCGCGTCGAGGTGACACCGGCTTGCTGAAGGACCAAACACGGCGATCTGTATGACGCAAAATACGACATTAGACAAGTCTTGATCAGCGCGGCGCAAATCCGCGCGTCACGCGCCTTGATCGGGATATCGGCGGCCGAGCTGGGGGTCCGGGCGGGCCTGCCCTTGCGGACGATCCAGCGATTTGAAACCGCCCAGGGTATTCCCCCGTCCCGGGGAGGCACGCTCGCCAAGGTCCAGGCTGCGCTCGAGGCCGCCGGGATCGAGTTCATCGGCGACCCGCTCGCCTCGCCCGGCGTCCGCCTGCGGCGCCCCTAAAATTCCGAGATCGCGCGCAGGGTCGCGTACGCCTCGCGGAGCAGCCGGTTCATCTCGCGGCGCGCCGCGATCGCCTCGCGGGTGTAGCGACCGCTCCTGAGCGCGTTCTGGTTGCCCCTCGGCGCGCCCGATCCGATCGCGCCCCCGTGCATCCGGCAGCGCCGCTTTCCCGCGACCGCGGGGGCGCGGCACGACGTACCGTTCCGGGTTCGCGCCCCGCACCGCGGCGCAGCCATCATCGGCCCGGTGTCGGGTTGCGGGTCGATCGCCCGTTCGTCGTCATCCAGCGCGCGTGTCATACCTTGGCGGAACCCGCTTTGCCGCGCCGCGCGAGCAGGAACAGCACTGCCGGCCAGACGAGGGTGTTGGCGAGGTCGAGCGCCGAGAACCCGTCGGCGGGATCGGGCCCGAACGAGTCGACGATCTCGTTGGCCACGGCGAACACCGCCACGACGCCGAGCGGCCACCACGAACGCATCCGGCGGCGCGTGAGCAGTGCGGCGGCCACGAAAAGCGCGAGTCCCGTGTGGACGTGGAGCAGGTCATCGCTGAGGCCGAGCGCGTCACCGAGCCCGGCCTTGGCGTGCGAGTATGATGCCGCGAAGCGCGCCAGGTTCGCGGTGATCATCGGCGGTTTCGGGTCCGCTGGCGCACCCGGACCTGCTGGGCCGGCGAGCGCTCCGACGCGCCCGCGCCCGCGTCGCCGCGTTGACCATCGCCGCCGGGACCACCGTTGCCCTTTGCCAGGCTGACATCGCCGACGATCGCCTGTCCGCCGGCCTCGACCGTCACGTGCTCGACGGTGATCTTCTGCTGGCCTCCGCCGCGGTGCCTGTCGAGCGCGGCGTGCTGCTGCAGCGATAACGTCCCCAGCTTCACGGCGTACTTGTAGTGGAGATCGAGCATGTCGCAGGTTTGCCCTGGCGTCGCGGCCCGCCGGTAGCAATCCATCACCGCGTTGTGGGTGGCGAACATCTGGACCGCGAGCATGCCCTCGCGCTCGTCGCGCGGTGCGACGCTCTCGAGAAAATCGAACAGCGCATCGAACTGGGCCCACCTCTGATCCGCGGACGTCCCCGGCACTTGGGCCAGGGCAGCATGTGCCTGCCGCAGCATCGTCATCCCGAAGGCTGGCGAACGCGATCCGACCGCCGCGGCGCCGCGCAGCGGGTCGTCCTTGAAACTGCGCAACGGGCGGCCGCGGTGTTCTGCCGGCGGGTTGTCAGTGGTTTCTGTAAGGTGTTTCATTGGTAATTTCCTTCTTCTTCGCTTTTCCTCCACGGCGCGATTCTACCGTTGGACCACCGCGCGTGCGAACCCCCTGATTTCCACGGGGCCTCCGATATGCCGGCCGGGCGCGGTCCGATTGCACCCGGGTTCAATTTTCGTGCCGCTGGCACGCGAACTCCGCCCCTCCCCATCCGCGATAATGCCCGCGGACGCTGCGCCCTGCGGCTCCGTGCCCGCCCCTGCCGAGCGTTGCCAACATCGGCAACGGCCGCAGAGGCCGGCACGCGAAGACGTCCGCGACCGGGCGCCGCGCGAGCAATCGTCGAATGCAGGCCACCGACCGTTCGTCGCGACCGTGGGCGGCCTCGCGGTCATCACGCCGACGCGAACGTGGGCGCGACGCGGATCCGGCCGGCTCACGAATCGCTTCGGTCCCCCCTTCGCGCGGGCGAGATCTGCCGCTATGATCGAAGCGGTCGCCCAGTCCGGGAGTCATCCCATGAGGTACCGACTTCTCGCGTGCGCAGCGATCGTTTGCTCCACCGCGGCCGCGATGCTCGCCGCGCCAGCCCTGTCCAAGGGGGACACCCCCACCGTCGCTCGCTACGCGGTCGACGCCGGCACGACCACGGGCATCGCGGGAATGGGCGCCGGCGGCGGCCTCGGCGCGGCGATGCGCATGATGCGCGGCGGCAGCGGGCAGATGGTGCACGCGCTCACCCTGCGCCTCGGATCGAGCCGCGCGGCAACCGGCGTGCCCAGGGCTGACCACTTCATGCCGCCGGCCGCGCAGCTCGGCGTATCGGTGCCATTGGTCAGCCCCGAACGAGGCCAGGGCGGCGGGGTCAGCCCCGGCTCGTTTCCCCAGGGACAGGTGCCCCGGGGCCGGCTGCTCCTGTTCTGGGGTTGCGGCGAACGCGCCCCGGCGGGCCAGCCGGTGGTGATCGATTTTTCCAAAATCGCCAGCGGCCAGGTGCCGCCCGGCTTGTTCGCGCAAGCGATGAACCTGCCCGACGACTGGGAGGTCCTCGTCTCGAACAGCGCGAGCTATGGCGAATGGCCCAATGGGCGCGACAGCAAGGCGGTCAAGGCCAACGCCTCGCTGCTCGGCCCGCATCGCGTCACCAGCACTTATGCGCCCGAGATCAGCTTCACGCTCGCCGACGACTTCATGCCGCCGCTCGTGGCGCGCTCGGCCGGCACGCCGACGGGTGCCACGCGGCTCGACTGGAACGCGCTGCCCAGGGCGACCGGATACTATGCCTGGGCGATGGGTGCGAAGAACGGCGGCGGCGACGATCGCGACATGGTGTGGTGGAGCTCGGCGGGTAGCCAGCAGTTCGGCGGGCCGCTCGCCGGGTGGCTGTCGCCGGCGGCGGTCGCCAGGCTTGTGGCGGCGAAGACGGTCATGCCCCCGGCGCAGACGCGTTGCACGATCCCCGCCGAGGTCACGGCCGCCGGCGGCGAAATGCTGATGACCCAGTTGTTCGCATACGGGCCCCAGGCCGATTTTGCCTATCCCGCGCGGCCGGCAAACACGAACGCCGCCTGGCGGCCCGAATGGATCGCGCGGGTTCGGTTTCGGTCGAACACCGCGCTGCTGATCGGCATGCCAGGTCTCGACGACGCGGAGGCAGGCGCGCCACGCGGTGCCGAGGCCGCGCCCGCGGCCAAGCCGAAGTGCAAGGGGCTGAAAGGCATCGCGATGCGCGCCGCGGGTCTCTGCGAATAGATCGGCGCCGGTTGGTTCGATTGCGCCAGCGACCGATGGCGCCGCCGGCACGCGGCCGGGCATTCGCCGCGGGTGGCCGGCTGATCGGCTCCTCGGCCGATCGACGCGATGGCTGGCGGTCGCCTGTCCGCGGGCAGACGCGCGGCCTCAGCGGCCGGGATCGGGGTTGGCGTTCGGTCGCTCCGCGTCCCTGGGGCCCGATCCGCCGCGCGCCGTCAGCCCAAGATGGGTCGACCGTGCCCAATGCGCTGATCCCCAGGACTTGGCGTGATCCTGCGACGACCTCGTCGGTCACTGGCAGCAACTGGCACGGCGCGTGACGGTCCGCCGGGCGCTCTCGCCGCGTGGCCTCGCTTCGGAGGGGATACCGCAAGATCGTTCGCGGCGCGACAGGCTTTCTGGGTCTGTGCATGGGGTTGAATGCGACTTTTGCCTGCTGCCCCCCGAACCTACCCCCCCTCGCCCGATAACGCCACCTACCGCGCCGCACGGTAACAGGTCCGCGGGTAGGGCGTAAATGTTCGCCCAGAACCCCAGGTGAGCGGCGGTAGCGAGGCCGATGTTCGGGACCGCAACCCGGACCTTGCCGATGTCCCGCGCGAAGAAGATGGGAAACACGCACACGACCCAAGGTAACGCCCCGTGAGGCTCACGAACATGTGGTGCTAAAGCCAGGCTCCAGCCATCCGGGCGAGTAGAGTGCTTGCAAGATTTGACCCAGCTCGACCTGCGTCGACACCCGCAGCGTGTTCGCGTTCGAAGCCGGTAGCACCCGCGACAAAACGGCCCGGCACAATCGCGCGGCTGTCGCCGTCATCGACCAGAGTGGCCAGAATGGTACCGGTTCGTAGGTCCGTAACCGTGACCTTGAAGCGAACGCCCAGTGGAGTACCGTCGGCGGGCGTCTGGACGATCGCCAGCATAAGATCGGCGAGTCGCGTAATACCGCTCATCTCGGCGCTCTGCTTGTCGAGCGGTCCGCCGGGCTGCGCGGCGATCGAGCGCATCGCCAGGTTGCGATCGACCAGACGTACTCCTGCCGATTGAAGGCGGCCCTGGAACGCCTCGAGGAAGCTCCATTCCTCGTCTTCGTCCAGCAGGCTGCCGCGCGAATCGTCCGTCACCTCGCGCTTGCCAATGCGCGTTTCGCGCTCGTAGGCAGAGACTTGCGCGCCTTCGGCATAGCGCCCGTTGCGCGATACCGCTGACGCCGCGCCCGAAGCCGCCTCGCCGCGTTCAAGCATGACGGCGTCATAATCGTTGGCGATCCGGTCGCTCAGCTCGCGGTTCCAGAACACCACGATGCGCGGTGAGCCCACGCGACGGTATTCGGCGGCGGACCGTGCCTCGTCAAATCCTCGCGTATCGACCGCGCGTGGCGGTGGCGTGAGCACCGGTGGCGTGCCGGAGCGGAATCCTGGACCGGCCTGGGCCGCCGCGGGTGCCGTCAGGCTCAACACGCCGGCCGCGATGGCCAGCCTGGCGATGACAACGCGCATGGTCATTCCCCCGCGATCTCGATCAGGTAGTACTTGACCTCGTCGCGCTTCATCGAGCGCTCGCGGTACACACCAGTAGCATAGGGCTGGATGATAACGCGCTGCCATGCCGAGGCAGGCTCGACCGGATACTGTACGTCGTCCATAAAGCTGGAGCGGGCGCGGATGCCCAAGGGTCGCCCAGTGCAATTGACGAAGCGCGCGCTGACCTCGACCGTGTCGGTCTCGGTCCGCCGCGCGAACAGCGCTTCGACCAACACCTCGCGGGTGAGCGCCTTGTCAGTGAACTGGACCGCGTTCAGATCGATCGGTGTCATCGCCCGCGCGACGTTCGCGACCAACGCTGCCCCGGCATATGGCGGCGCCTTGCGCGCCTTGCCGGTCTTGCACTTGAGCACCCGGTTCTCTCGTGCTGCCGCGTCGCTCGCGGGGAATGCGAGCGACAATGCTGTTGCGGCGGCGAGGCAGGCCACGGAGCCACACGCGCCGCCAAGCAGCAACCGGCTCACCTTACGTCTTCCCCGGCTTCGGGCACTTGCGCTTCGGGATCAAGCGCCATCGTGCCGCCGACCGTGGCGCAGGCGGCGAGGCCGAGCGCAGCGGCGAGCACAACAATTTTGCGGGTCATGGCCTTCATGGAACTTCCCTCCTGTTAGCGGTAGACGACGTCGTCGGTGGCAGCGCGCGAGATGTCGTAGCCGTTCGACCAGACAATTGCCCCGCTCTCCAGATCAACGAGTTCGAAGGTGATCTGCGTGAAGCGCTGGATCGTGCCAGTTCGCGAACTGCGCGCGTCCTGCGAGGCGATGTTGCCGGTCAGCCGGAAGTCGCCGCCAAACTGCGCCTGGGTCATGCCTGCGGTGCCACTGTCGGTGACCCCCTCACGCTTGAGCGCACGCTCTTCCTCGATCATCGCCGCGTTCTGCCGTGCCAGGAACACCAGGCGCCCGTCGCTCGCGCGGTTGAGACTGGTGCGCAGGCGGTCGGTAATCAGATTGGCATTGATCCGCTGCGAACTTTCATTGGTGAAATAGCGGCTGTCGACGATTACACGCGGTGCGGTGGCGCGGGCGGCAATCACCGGTTGCGCCAAGATATCGCGGACCATCTGATCGGCCATCGACAGCAGATCGCGACTTTCGATGCCCACACCCTGCACAGGCCCCGCCATGCCCGCGTCCAGATCGGCCGACTTGCGCCGCTTCTGGGCATGGGCTGGGGTAGCGGCGAGTCCTGCGACCAGCAAAGCGGTCATTGCGCCGCGCATCAGCCCGCGGGTTTTTGAGTTGCGCACGATAAGTCTCCGTCCATCGAAGGGGTCCATGTCAGATTGTCCCTGCAAGCAGGGCTGCACGGAAATCTGCGTCGCGCTTGGCTGCCTCGGGCTTCTTGGCCCGCCATTCGGGGGCAAGTTTGGGGGTACCGGGGATGCCGGCCTTGGCCGCCGCCGCCGAACGGTCGGTCGCCCATGTGAGATTGCAAGCCTGCTTGCCGACTTGCGTCATCGTCGCGGCCGGAGCCCCTGAACCGAAGGTGGGCACCCCCCCTGCGACGGGCACCGCGGTTACGAAGACTGCGTCGGGCAACGTGTCCCAATAGCGCACGTCGGCCTGGGTCTTGGTCGCATCGGCGAGGGCTCCGGCCCCGAGGCCGCCGAACATGCTCAACATGCCAAGCCCTGGTATCTTGTCCGCCAGGAGGCCCGATGCGACCGAGGCGACATCGCTGATGGTGTTCATCGTGTCCTTGTAGGCGACCTTGCCATTCATGATCGCGTCGAACGCGCGCCCCCCTCGCGTGGTCGCTTGAAAGGTCATGTCTCCCGCGCGGGTGAGCGACGCGTTGGCGAGTGTCGGCGCGGGCGCGGTGGTCGGCGCGTAGTCCATCGACGGCGCCAGCGTGACAAGCTGGGCGCTCTTGCCGCGGCGCAGCTTGACCGGGCCTTGCCCCGATTCGGCGATCACGAGCGTCTTTGCCTTGGGCGCGGGGGCGGCGAGCCTGGCGTCGATGTTGGCTGCGGCGGCGAATGAATCTCTGGCCAGCGCGGTGTTGCCCATACACTGTGCCGACCACCCGGCGAGGTAGTTCATCAGCGCGAAGTCCGACTGGAACTCCTCGCTCTCGGACACCGTGTCCTGGTATTCGGCGGACACGAAGCTGGCGCGCGCGTTGCCATAGTCTCCCTCGCGCAGGAACAACAGACCGCGGTAGTAGTAGGCCATCGCCCGTTCGTAGGGATCGCCCTTGAAGTCCTTTATGCTTTCCAGCGAGAACTTGCTGCGCGCCGCCTTGGCAGCCGCGTCGTTGGCGTAGATGGCCTCGATCCGGTCAAGCGCCTGATCCAGCGCCCACTTGGCGGTGTCGTATTCGCCGCTGGCGATCGCAGCGACGCCAAGCTTGGAGAAGTTGCCGACCGCGTTGTATTCACCATCCCGCAGCAGGGCGGAGTAAAACGGGCGCAGCGCCTCCGGCTTGGCATCGACCCATTCACGCCCGCCCGGAGGCAAATCGGCAGCGAAAATCGGCCGTCCGCGCGACATCGCCGGTTTGCCGGCCAGATCGGTCGCCCTGACCGGCTTGGCGTTGGCGACCAACGCTTTGATCATCTCATCGTCGGGCGCTTCGAGCGCGTTGTAGAAGTAGACCCGGACCTTGCCGGCGACATCGGATTTCTTCGCATAGAAGGTCAGTTCGTACTTGCCGGCCTTGGACACGCCAGACCCAAACCCGCAGGGCTGGACTTTCGGCCCGCCCTTGCCGGCCCATCCGCTGAGCGGCTTCCAACCGGGGCGCGGACCGTTGACGCGGTCGGCCTGCTCGAACTCACCCATCTGCACCAGGTCAATGTCGGTGGTATAACGGCAAACGACGTTTTCCTTCTCCATGAGATCGAAAGAAAACGATTGCGCGGCGTGTTTGGCGCCGGTCTTGGGGTCGGCGACGTACCCCTGCGCCGAATCGAGATCGATCAGGTAGCTCTCGCCGGGGATCGCCGGGATTGCGATGATATGGCGCTCCTGGGAGGGCGTGGCGGCCCAACCATGAGTAGCCATTGCAGCGAGACACGCACCCGAAACAGCGCGCGCGAAAACGGTCTTTCGCATCAGTAACCCCCTATTTGCGACCGACCCCTGACCGAATCCCGCCAGCCTCTTCGGTCGCGGGTTGCAGGGTATGCCGGTGGATCGAGGGTCGATACCCCAACAAACTTTAGGTGGAGCCCGCGGGGCCTCGGGGCTATCGGCCGATCTTTGGAAGGGGCTTGGCGTACGGGGCATGCGGCCGATCATCGTCATCGACGATCACGAGCTGGCACACTCGGGCATCCGCCTGTTGCTCTCGCACAGCGACGAGTTCTGCGTCGCCGGGTGCTTCTGCACCGCGCGCGAGGGGATCGATTTCGCCGCGCGGAGCGAACGTCCGCTGATCCTGCTCGACTTGGAGTTACCAGACATCGAGGGCCTCTCGGCGCTCGGTGAAATCGTCGCGCGCGGGATTGGCGACGTGGTGGTGATGACCGGGGTGACCCGGCCCTCGATGCTTTGCCGTGCGGTCGAACTCGGCGCGCGCGGACTTGTGTGCAAGGGCGATCCGATCGAGGAAGCGCATCAGGCACTGCGCGTGGTATCCAAGGGCGACACGTTCGTCTCGCGCTGCGCGGCCGAGCTACTGGCGCGCGCATCCGTGCCGCCGGTGACGCTGTCCGAACGGCAACAGGCGATCCTGCAGTTGTTGGCCAGCGGATGCAGCAACAAGGAAATCGGCTATCGCCTCTCGATCAGCGCACCGACGGTATCGTTCCACCTTGCCGAGATTCGCCGCAAGCTCGACGCCGACAACAGCCGTCAGGTCGTGGAAAAAGCGCGTACCGCAGGAATATTGGCCAGCCCCCTGACGTAGGGGTGGTGGAGCATTTCACGGCACAGCGGCCGGACCAGCAGCAATTGCGACTGCGCCGCGCTCGCCACGCGCGTTTCTGCCCGCGCGTCGTTGGCGATGACCACCGTCACCCTTCCATCGGCCGCGCCGGCCCCGCGCTGCAGCGCGCCAATCTCGCACAGTCGCAGGCCTGGTTCTGCGCCGGCAAGTTCCTCGAGCGAGAGCGTGTGGACACCGTGGGACGCCGGATTGGGCAGCACGACCGTCACCGCGGTGCCCGAGGCATCAGTCTCGACCATGTAGCTGCCCTGCATCAGCGCGACAATTTCGCGGATCGCTCGCCATCCGGTGCCAACCCGCATCGCGAGGTCTGGCGCGATGGTGTCGCCGGCGTGCTCGTTAAGCCAGGCCGCCAACTGCGCAGACATACCCGGCCCGCTGTCGCGCAGGGTCAGCCTCAGGAGCCCGTCATCATTAGTGCATTCGAGCGCAACCGTTCCGGATTCGGTAAACTTGATCGCGTTGTTGAGAAGGTTCGAGATCAGCCGGGCAAAGAGCGCCTCGTCCAGAATCGCCTTGCCCGCGCAGCTGCTCTCGACTGTCAGCACGATGCGGTCGCGCTGGGCAATCGGGGCGTAGATGTCCGCCAGCCCCTCGATCGTCGCCCCGGGATCGCTCACGCCGAGCGCAAGGAAACGACCGTCGCGATTGCCGATCGATACACTCGATGCGATGATATCCTCGAGGTGATGAGCCGATGCCTCGAGCAGGGTGATGAGATCGGATGGAGGCGAGCCCGTCCCCCCTGCCGCTTTGCTGAAATGGACCGCGCTGTTGAGCGCGTGAAGCACATGGCGGGTGTCGTGGGCCGAGCCTTCGAGCAGACGATCGCGCGCGTGCACGTCGGCGAGCGCGCGGGCGCGGTCGTCGGCCAGACGGGCGGTCTCCTCGCTCAAAGCGAGTTTCTCCAGCAATGCGGCGCGGGTATCGCGCTCGGCGGCGACGCGGTCGGTATAGAGCTGGCGCAAGTGCAGCACGAGGGTCAGAGTGGCCATCATGCACTCGAATAGCCCAATCGGACCGACCCAGTGCCAGTTGACTGTCAACTGTGGGACCAGGCCCGAGATCGCGACCGCCGAATAGGCAATGTAGATCGCCATGCTGAACCAGGCGATAAACAGCGGCCAGTAGATGCGGCTGCGGCGGATGCCGAACCAGCCGATCACCGGCATGACCAGCGCTCCAGCGACGACGTAAAGCCAACCGAAGCCGTGAAGGGCCATGACCGGAATGCCTCCGATGACTAGCATGGCCAGCGCGGCGGCAAGCAGCGCCCCCCCAAACCAGACCATCGCGCGCAGGAACCGATCAAACCGCGGCAATGTTCGGCGGGTGTCAAGCATCGCGCGGCCGAACTGCATCATCAGGAGCGCGAAGAGCGTGCGCAGGATCTGGCCCAGCATCCCAGCCACCTCGGGCCAGGGATAAAAGAAAAAGATGGTTGAATAGCCTTCGGCGTTGAAAGTGTTGGCGGCGAACGCCAGCTCGGCCGCTCCGAGCCACAAGAACTCACGCCGCCCGGTGACCGCGAACACAAGTCCGTTGAGCAGCAGCAGAATGATGCTTCCCATCACCACCCCGGCGATCAACGCAATGTTGGCCCGGCGTTCGCGAAAGAAATCGGCATAGGACTGGATCGACAGCGGCATCCATGACGACGCACGGTCCTGGAACTTGAACAAGTAGGTAATCGTCTGTCCCGGCGCGAGGTTTACCTCGGTCGCGATTGCCTGGTAGCTGTCGAGCGTGCGGCCGAGTTGGGCGGTATTGGCGTAATCGAGCAACGGGTCGATGCCGCCAGAGGTCACCCTGTAGAGCTCGAACTGGTCCACGGTGCCACGCCCGGTTGATAAGATCCAAGTGCCTGGCTGCTTGCCAGCGTTCTTGAATCGCAGCACGCCAAGAATCGTGTCGCCCGATTGTCCAAATTGTGTCGAACTATGCCGAACTGGCTGCACGTCGGTCAGTGCCTTTACGCCAGGCGCTGTCTCAGGGGCGACGGTTTTATAACGAACCGCAGCGCGGAGCGAGGAGATGCTCTGGCCCGGCGTCAGCGATACGGTGGGGATTGCAGCCGTTAGACTGACTGTCGACAAAGCTAGCACCAGCGTCGCAGTCCAGCGCAATATGCAAGAAATCACCGGCCCCCCGGCGGAAAAAGCCACCCAAGAAGAGCTAGAATTTTGACAAGTCAGCCCAAATGTCAACTTGCGATTGGGGAGATTTTTCCGTCGCAAGCGAAGCGAGCTCGCCCGAAGGCCAGTGCCCGAGTCGGTCTAAGCGATACATGACGACCCGAATCGGGGAGAGCATTATCGTCGTGGCTAGGGCGGATCGAACCCTAGCCGAGGCTCCGCTTATCACCAGTAGGGGGCCACGCCATAGCTTCCGTAATAGCCGAAGATCGTGTCGCCGTAGGTGCGGTGCTTTGGTCCACCCAGTTCGCGTATCTCGGCCGCATCGTAATGCGGCGCCCCCTCGAGTGTAGCCCTCTTCAGGGGCACCACAAAGCCGTCCTGCTCGACGTCGTATTCGAGAAGCGACCACGGGATCGGATGAAACTTCTCGCCTATGCCGAGAAACCCGCCGAACGACATGATGGCGTAGATGGCTCGTCCGCCCTCCTTCTCGATTGAGATGTCGTCAACCTCACCGATGCGATCACCTTCCCGGTTATATACTGCAGTCCCCACGACGCGGCTCGACAAGATCAACGGGTGGCCTGCAGTTTCCTGCATCCGCTCGCGTGTTGTCTGTTTCATGATGGTTCTCCTCTTACAAAGGGAACACACCAAGAACGCTCAAAGCGCGCATTTGCTCCGGCCTGATCGGCTTCAAAAGTAAGGCGGGCGGGATCAGGCCTTCGGGTGAAATTGTTGGCCCTGCTTCTGCGCTTGCAGGGCCCGCCGAGCCGTTCATCCCTCCCGCGAACCCGAAGGACGCTCGGCTTTCGCAAAGTCTAGGCGAAAACTTCATTGCCTCAATCCGGGACAAGGAGTTCGCAGTTGGTTGGTTGTGGGTAACTTTGGCGCGTTTATCCAATCCTGCGAGGAATGAATGAGTTAGGAGCGATAAGCGACCCGGGGGGCCGAGCGACTTGGCACCTTCCACTAACGGTCCTGCCGTGCGCGGTCGCATTCCTAACTTCGGTCAACTTACCCGTGGCTCAGATTTTCGGTAGAACCGGTCCCAGACACGAGTCGCCGGGTCCAAACGGCGGGTCGTGTCGCCTGTGTTTGCTAAGTTGGCCACCTCTTCGGTTGGGGACGGGGAAGCCTGAGCCGGTTGGGCCCCGTCAGCGCAGTGTAACGGCTGTCGGTCCCCATCACTGCCGGCCTCACAACAGGCGATCGATCAGCTCACGCACAATCTGAAGCAACCAATAGCCCACCGGCACGATGGCAATGAGCACAAGAAGCACAATTGCAAGCTGACCGGAGTCGGGGAGGTGAGGCTTCATCGCTCCGTCCCTCTAGCCCCAGGCCCCACCTCACTCGATGAAAGGCGGGGCCACTGTTAGGGGGCATCCCATCCAAAGGGATGCGAGCACGATGATGGCGGCCGGCTCGCAACACAATTCTCAAAAGTTAAGGATACCGGATCTAAGCTTGGGCGTGGGTTTGTATTCGCCGCGGAACAGCCGGCGGGCGGCAGGATTGGGAGGAAAATGGCGGGCCAGCGGATGATTGATCCAATAAGGGAAGGCGGAAATTGTGCAAGCCGCCCACGCGGTGTCTGCTCGCAGAAAGCTGAAAGTCAGGCCGGAGTTTGTAAAGCCTTCGGATTGTCCAGGATCTCTGCCAACCACCCGGACTAGGCAGCCACCAAGTCTCGTAATTTTCCGAGGAGGCGCCGTCGCTCCTCGTTTGATAGGGTCGGAAGGCGTTCCTCGACGCCCAGGCTTGCTTCGCCCAATCCTTCCTCGCCCAAATACGCAGCAATTCAGTCCGCTTTGCAGCTTTCTCAAAGGGGCATCATCGAATGCAAAAAGGCTGCTGGCTGCGCACAATTCCCAAACATTCGCCACCCTTCGTGACGGCTTATGCGCTTTGAGTCAGATTCTTGGCAACGCGGTCGGTCTGCCAGTGGGTCGGGTATCAGCGCCGCGAGTGTCCGTTTTTGGGCTGTATTCTGTTGAAAAACTCCCCTTGCCGAGGGACTAAACCGCTGATTCAATGATCCCGACAGCCGGGAGATCAGCG
>NZ_JAOAMV010000004.1 GCF_025154015.1 Tsuneonella litorea | reverse complement strand
ATCGCTGATCTCCCGGCTGTCGGGATCATTGAATCAGCGGTTTAGTCCCTCGGCAAGGGGAGTTTTTCAACAGAATAGGGTCGTTTGCCGACAGGCCGCTTCGGCTAGATCGATCGCCGAGAGCGGACAGTCCGGAAGCGGCCCATTTTCTGACTTTCAAATCGTGACCGACCGGGTGGCTACTTTTCAGGAGCGCCTCGTCTCCCCTCCAATGTCTGCAGTGAGGGTGGAAAGCGGACCGTAAGACTCCAGCTTTCACTTGATCCATGAGACCTCAACGAAAAATGGGGCCGCTGTTGTGCGAGCAGCCCCATATCAAAATCCATCAGTCACGCTATTACGGACTTACTGGATCGTCGCCGTCGTTATTGAATGCGACGACCGCGAGGATGGCCACGGCAATCGCGGCGAGGACGAATAACAGGCCTGTGCTGCCAAGTTCGCTGCCCTCTTCAACGGGTTGCGACCCTCGGTCTACTGGAGCGGCAAGCGCTGGAGTCATCGCAAGCGAAATGCCGGTCAGCGCTACGAGCACGTTACGAGCAAGTTTCATGGTCTTCCTTTCGAAATTCTCGGAGCTCGGCAGATATCAAACTGTCTGCTCCAAATTATGTTGTGATCGAATTACGGGCTGACCGGCTCATCGTTGTCATCGAATGCCGCGATGGCCGCCAGTGCAACGACCAACAGCGCGCCAATGATGCCTATCCAAGTACCGCTGCTGAGGCTGCTGGATTCCTCGGCCGCCTCGGAACTACGTGTGGCCGGTGCAGCATACGCGGGCGACATGACGATCGAAGCTCCCACGAGACCTGCGAGCATTCTTCGAATATATTTCATCTCTTTCCTTTCGCGTTGCGGGGGCATGAGCGCGATCGGTTATCTTTTGCACCCGAGATGACCCTTTGCATCTAACCCGGGGAAACGCACCATAGTCTAAAAGAGCAATTTAGAATGGGGAGTTTAGCGGTAAAATGTTGGATTAGTGCGCCGAGCGATGTTTCGGCACACACATTTTTGGACAGCAGCGGTCATTTGGCGTTGTCGCAACCTTCAGCAGAACATCCGCCATGGGGTCGTTTGCGGACTCGCAGCTTTGCAACGTCCCAACATCAAGATCGGACTGTCGGCGGAAGCACGTTCGTCGCTCAGCGGCGCACACCGCCGAAATGCGATCGATTAGAAACTTCCTGCGAGAGATCGAGCGACTGATTCAATAGGCTGTGGGGCGTCAGGCTCTTAGCGCTCTCTCCATTCGACGGCGCTAAAAAGCAGATTTGGACTGCTAGATGAGACGGACCCATTCGTTGAGCAGAGCCAAAAAAATCCCGCCAGAAGCGGGAGAGGTTGGTTGAATCGGTTCCTTCAGTGCGACCCGAAGGACTTTTTCGGACGGCGAAGTTGGGAGGGGGATATACGCCGTTTGCGACCCTAATCGGCGGCGAACCGAAAAGTTCCCGCTAAAGCCGCGTTGCCAACCTGTAGGCTCGCCAAAGAAGGCCCCGCCCAAGCAGAGCCCTAGGTGGCGAACTGCGGTAAGCCGGAATCGTATGAAAATTGCTAATCGAGATAAGATTGAATGATTTAGGAACCAAGGTTCCGCGACGACTTTGATACGGTGGGGCGGCTTACTCCGGTAAGTCGGGAGCGGTGCTCAGTGAGCCGCCATCGCGCTTCTGGTGCCGCTCCTACCCTGCCTGGTTAAGCTTACCCGGCAATTTGATTTGAAATGCGAGCGTGATAGGACGGCAGGGCATTCGAGGGTCGCATTCGAGCACTTCCCTTCGAGCCTTAAGGCCTCGCCTCCAATCTCGTCGGGCGGGGCCTTTTGCTATCCGCAGTTTGAGGGGCGATTGCGTCAGACCAGCGTGCAATGCGGCCTACGCAGATGTCCGGATATCGATTGAAACTCGCCTGAAGGTTCACTCGCCTAACAAGGCTTGGACGCCAGCAAGACCCCCAAAAGTTCTGACAGGCGTTTCCTGACCGACTGACCGAAGTCTCGGGCAGTCGAAAGCTTCGGCACTAGACCGAACACGAGGGGCGGCTCTTTCGCGAGAGCCGCCCCAAAGTCGTTCACGATGCGGACCGGTCCTGCTTAGCTTGGGGGCGGAAGTAGCCGCTCGATGTCCTCGAATGTCTTTTGGCCCGATTACCGCCTTGGCGCGCTAGAAATGCGAAGGTTCATGGTCTCGGGCCGACATGCCCAAGTTCAGGACTGCCGATTCTGTTCGGATGCGCCTCTGAATTTCCGCGCTACCAACGCTTGGCGACCCGAAGGGTGACGTAAGTCGTCCCCACTCCTGTATGGCCTCGTCCTGATCACGGACGGGGTCCTTCTTTTGATTGGCGATGCTTTGAGTGAGGTGATGGCCCTGCCTCTGCGCCGACAGGGCCGACCGGCTCTTCCTCTCCCATTCACGAACCCGAAGGGCGGCCGGTTGCAAGATGTCGCGGTGACACGCCGTCTCCGGGGTCGCGGAGAGTAGCGCGTCGAACAGCACGCTAGGGCACGCGGCAATCGGCGTCACCAAACTTTAATGCTTTTCACCGTGTCCGATGCTTCGCGTCAGCCAGCATGGAAAGAAGATCGCAGACCTCATGCGAGGTGTCAGTCGGAACCCAGTCCGTCCAACTTCTCCAGAAATCCCGGAAAGAACCGGTCCTCGAGCCGCCGCTTGTAGCGATCGGGAAGCGGTTCGTTGATGCGGTCGTACATTGCGGTGTACTCTTTCCAGTGACCCGCCAGCGATCGCATGTGTTCGAGCGGTGGCTTCTTCGCCTTGGCCGCTCGATGATAGCCCCCCGCAAATAGCGACACTTCGGCCTGCAATTCATCGCGGAACTCGAGCAAACGGTCCCACTTCTTCTTTTCGTCGTGGGTCATCGGCCCTTCGTAACGGACCTCGGCCCGGCGCATGTCGAGGATGACATCGTCGGGGTGGGGGACTACGTCAGGTTCGGGCAGCCCGTTCTTGCGGGCATGCTCGAAGGCCTGCTGCCAACCGATCTTGTACTCGCATGCGGTCTCGAACAGGCTTGAGCGGAGCTTTCGATCCTCCTCCTCGACCCCCCGGACCAGCTCCGCCATGGTCGCCTGGGCGAGCCGGTTACCTTTCATTGCCGAGACGCCCAAAGAACGGAACACAGCCTTGATCACGGGTAGCTCGACGATATTGTCGCCTTCGCGCACTGTGATTGTGCGGTACGCTTCTTCGAGCAACATCTGGTTGGCGGGCTGGGCGCCAAAGTCGAGGCCCTGGCCCTTGGGTACCTTGTTCTTGACCCCGCGCGGACGGCCGGCGGGATTACCGGATCGGCCCTTGGTGAAGCGATGTTCGGCCGGGGGCTTGCCGTATCCGACCGCGTACGCGGCAGGCACGTCGCCAGACCCGTCCGCCTGAGCGCTCCCGTTATCCGTGGCCTCGTGCTTCGCCTTCTTCGCCATCAGGCAGCTTCGCTCCCAAGTTCGGGCCCGAGGCGGGCCTCTGTGATGGCTTCGAAAGTTTCCCCGGTCACAGTCAGGGTTGCATGCTTGCCGGTGTAGGCCTCCCAACGCCTGACGATGGTATCGCAATAGAGCGAATCGTACTCGATCACGCGTGCGGAGCGGCCGGTCTTCTCCGCCGCAATCAGTGTACTGCCTGAGCCGCCGAAAGCGTCGAGAACGATCTCGCCCCGCTTCGAGCAGTCGCGGATGGCGTCTGCGATAAGCGCGACCGGCTTGACCGTCGGGTGCATGGCGAGTTCGTCCGAGCGATTAGCACCGATCGAGCTGATCCCGGCGTAGTCCCACACGTTGGTGCGGTATCGCCCGGTCTGGCCAAGCCCGAAGCTGTTGGTGTGTTCCGCTGTCCCCTGCTTGAATACGAACACCAGCTCATGCTTCGAACGATAAAATGCGCCCATTCCGCCATTGGTCTTGTTCCACACGACCAGATTCTTGAATTCGGTGAAGGACTCTTCGCCCGCAGCCAGCAGCTCGCCCATGTGGCGCCAGTCCATACAGACGTAAGCGATGGCGCCGTCGCGCATAACGTTTGCGATGTTGCCGAGCGTCTCTGTGAGAAACCCTGTGAACTGCACCCGGCTCATCTCGCCGGAAGCAAAGGCGAACTCGCGGTGCTTGACGGTGCCGAGTCCGCAGACGTTGCCGTCGATCTTCACGTTGTAGGGGGGATCAGTGAAAACGAGGTCAGCCTTCTCTCCGCTCATCAACGCCTCGAAGTCCACCGCGCTCCTGGCGTCGCCGCACAGCAACCGGTGCCTTCCCAGATGCCAGAGGTCGCCGCGGCGTGAGACCGCCGGGCCGCCTGAAACTACAACTGCGTCGTCAGCCGCGTCGCGACCTTCGGGATCGGCTTCGCCCGCTTCCTCGATCACGAAATCGACTTCAGCGAGGCTGAACCCGGTGAGCTCGACATCGAACTGGAGGTCGACAAGCGCCTGAAGTTCGATTGCCAGGATATCCTTGTCCCACCCGGCATTGAGCGCGAGCTTGTTGTCCGCAAGGACATAGGCGCGCCGCTCCGTCTCGGAGAGGTGGGAGAGGGCGATGGTCGGGACAGTCTTCCACTTCAGAAGCTTGGCGGCCTCGACCCGCCCGTGACCGGCAACGATCTCGCCATCATCGGAAATGAGCACCGGATTGGTGAAGCCGAAGCGCTCGATCGAGGCCGCGATTTGCCTGACCTGCTTTTTGGAATGTGTCCGCGCATTGCGTGCGTAAGGCCGGAGCGAGGTGATCGCCCGGTCCATAATCTGCGTAGTGCCCATCTCGACCCCCGAATCATTATTGACCGAAGTCGTACGCATACACTGAACGCTTGCAAAAGTCAATCTGGCGCGTATGGTGGCGGCATTCTCGATTGAACGGACCCATAAATGAGCTTCGCCAGCAAGCTGCATGACCTGCGCGTCGCCCAGCGCCTGTCGCTTCAGGATGTCGCCAACGCCGTGGGCATTTCGAAGGCTCATGTGTTCAATCTGGAGAAGGGCATCACAGCCAACCCCTCGATGGAATTGGTCGTCAAACTCGCCGAACTCTTCCGCGTGCGTGTCGCTGACCTTGTCGGCGACAATCCCGATGCCGACGACCAGCCGGCAGAGGTGGTCGCCATGTTCCGCGACCTGAAGAATCTCGCGCCCGGTGATCGCGAGACCATCAAGCTGATGATGGAAACCCTGAAGAAGCGGCGGGAACAGGACGATTGACGCTCAGCCGGATTGAACTCGACGGGGTCGGATCACCCTCCGCGCTTGCGGCGCGCATTCACGAGCTCGATCCCGATCTGCCGCTCGACTTCTCGATCGAGGATCTTTGCCGCCGGCTCGATATCGAAGACATCGAAGACAAGGCGGTTACCTCGTTCGCGGCGATGCTGCTCATGCATAAGGACAGGGCATGGGGCTCGATTGTCGTAGCCGAGGGCACACCTCCGCGGCGACGCCGCTTCTCGATCGGGCACGAACTGGGCCACTTCCTCATGAGCACCCACCGGCCGCACGAGGGCTTGCAGTTCGCTTGCTCGCACGCCGACTTGCGTGTCGAGAATACCCGCGAAGCAAATCGGGCAAGAAAAATGGAGGCAGAGGCCAACCGGTTCGCCGCTCGCCTGCTGATGCCACCCACGCGCATCCGCGCCAACCTGAAGAGCCGACAGCCCGACCTTTCCGAGGTAGTCCGTCTCGCCAATGAGTTCGGCGTAAGCAAGGCTGCGATGGCGCGGAGTTACATCGATGCACATCGGGAGACGCTTGCGCTCATCGTTGCTCGCAATGGCCGGATCGAACAGGCCTATCGACCGGACGACTTTCCCTGGATCGACCCGCGGATCGGTGGGCCAGTCCCGGAAAACTCGATTGCTGATGGCCACCGGCTTCTGCCGGGCCAGACAACCGCAATGGAGGAGTGCGATCCTGAGGTCTGGCTCGGATCCAGCGCAGCCCGGAAGGTCGAGATACTGAGCGAGCAAGTTCTCGCACAGACGGATGGTTGGGCAATGATCCTGCTGCACGCCGAGATTGGCGAAGCGGTCTAGCGCCGCGATCGCTCGGGCGGCATAGGGGACCCACACCTGGTCCCTGTTTCCATCACAAACATTCACTGATCCGGGAAATTTGGTTCCCTGTTTCGCCTATTAGTTTTCCCTGTTTTGCGCGCAGGGAATTTGGCTCGAGAACCGCGGAAATCTGCGGGTTTGCGAACTATCGTGACGTCTGAGGCAGGGCGAAAATTTCCATTTTCCCTGTAGATTCCCTGAAAAACAGGGAAATCAGGGATGAGACCGGTTCGCTCTGGACTGCGTCGCGCACCACCACTTTCAGCAGCAGACGAGATGGCGTCTCCGCGTTCGGGCGCGGTTGGTCGGTGTGGGTCAGCGGGTCGCTGGGGGCGCCTTGAGGCGAGGCCGGATCAGCGGCGCCGCGGCGCGGGCCATCGCCAGGTTTTCGTGGCCGGCATCGGCGACTGTGGAGAGCGTCCAGGGCGTGGCAACGCGAAGCGCGGCCGCCCGCGCTTTCGCCGCTTCGATGAACGCGTGCCCACGGGCGCGGCGATTTTCGCCCTGCATGGAAGCCTGGCGCGAGCGGCGGACATTGCCGTCGTCCACCACGTCGCGTTCGCCGACCAGCACCGTCAGCCGCGTCGTCAGCGCGGACCGCAGGCGCCGGGCGGATATTCCGGAGTCCGCAACGCCGTACGGATAGCGGAACTTCGGGTCGGGCATCAGGTACCAGCCCGCGTTGGCGGCGAACGCGCGCCGTAGCCGCGTGTGGCCCATGTGCATGACGAACCGGTGCACGAACTGCCCCCCCGCCGAATGTCCGTAGAGATAGTAGGTCGGCTGCATGCTGCCGAATCGCGTCCGGACCTCGTCGAACAGCGGTTCGATCGCAGCGAAGGTCCAGCGGCGCCGGGGCACCGGCCGGCCCCTGCGATCGCGTGCCCCGCCGAGATTGTATCCCTCGACGCCGGGAAACCTCGTCCGATCGAACTGCGGCGCGACGACGATGAAGCCGCGTTCGCGGGCCAGCGGCGCCCACTCGTCGCGGTACCGGCGGGCATCGCGGTTCGTGCCGTGCATCACCAGAACGATCGGTGCGTTGCCGGCGGCGCCGGGGGGGCGATAGTAGAAGACCCGCAGCGGCGGACCGGCCCACCGGGTAAACCGGAACTGTCCCTTCCCGCGCGGCGGCGTAGGGGCGGCGCCGGCCCACGCGGAGGTCGCCAGGGCAACGGTAGCCAACACGAAACCGATGATGCGCACGGCGGCTGCCTAGCCGAACCGGCGGCCGCTTGCACCTGCCGGCGAGCGGGCGCGTTCACCGTTCCCGCCGCGGGTGCGCCGGAAAGGCACAGACCGCATGGTTGCGATAGCGAAAGGGGGGCGATTGCGTTAGGCATACATTAACGAAAGCTAACATTCCCGATGACCCGCAGGATCACCCCCTTGAATCGCTCTGGACCCCCGGCATTCGCAACGACCGCGCTCGCCGGGGCGTGCGCCCTGATGCTGGGCAGTCAGCCCCTTTCGGCCAAGCCGCGCAGCGATTTCGACGCAGAAGTGACGGCCTCGGCGGTCGCGGCGTCCGATCGGTCGGTCGACGAGGAAGGCGACTACAGCCGCTCCGGCCTGATCCTGCGGGGATCGGCTTCGTACGAGCGGCGCAACGGGCCCACCGAGCTGCGGCTCGAATACGACACCGGCGTCTATCTTTACGAGAGCGACGAGCGCAGCAACCGCTGGTCCAACGCGGTCGAGGTCGGCCTCGACCAGCGCATGGCCCAAGACCTGCACTTCGGGGCGACGGTTTCCTATGCGAGCAACATCGCCGTGCTCGAGTACAGGTCCGCGGACCAGTCGCAGGTGGGTGGCAGCATCGCATACAGCCCCGGAGATCACCGGATCACCCTATCGGGAGGATGGCGCTGGCGCGATTACGACAACCGCGACCGGACCGAAGGCGCCGGACCGTTCGCGGAGCTCGAATACCGCTTGCGCCTCGGCCGCAATCGCTACGTCTCCACCGAAATCGGCTACGAGGACATCGACAGCGCCGACTCGAGGCGGGGCTACGAACGCACCACGGCGCAGGTCCTGTTCCAGGAGCCCCTGTCGGCGAACTGGCGGCTGCGGGCGAGCGTACGCGCCAGGCAGTGGACCTTCGACGGGCGCACGGCGCCTTCCGGCGCGCGGCGGCGCGATACCTCGGTCCGGCCGGTCATCGAACTGCGCCGCTACTGGGACAACGGCCTTCTCCTGCGCGGGCGGGCCCAGTACGACTTCCGCAGTTCGAACGATCCCGAGTTCGCCGGGGACGAACAGCAGGTGATCCTCACCGGCGGATATCGCTTCTGATGGCCCGGTTCGCACCCTTGTGCAGGCGCCCGGCAGGTCCGGGTCGGGCGACGCACGGCGCGGTGGGCCACTTCCGCCGCCCCCCGTCCGGCCATGCGAGCGGCAGGTGCGTGCCATGACGCCGGGAATCTACGTCGACGAGCGCCTGGCGACCGCGCTCGAACAACCCGATCATCTGCTGAGCAGCCGCCAGACGAAATGGCGGCAGATCCTCGACCTGCTCGTCAGGCTCGGCCCCGCGGTCCCGATCGAACAGGGGCGCGAAGGGCTCGCGTTCCTCCAGCGGCACCATCACGAGATCCCCCCGCACGCCTTCGCCCAATTGCGCCGGGCCTATCGCGGCCGCGCGATTGCCGACCTGGCGGTCTTCCTGAGGCCTTCGGCGGACCTGACGGGCCGTCCTGCCAACCTGCCGACCCGCGTGCCGGCAACTGCGCCGGCGGCGATCCCCGAACCCGACCGGCCGCTTTCGCTCGAGCGCGCACGGGAAAGCGCTGCGAGCGCCCCCGGCCCGTATGCGCGGTCAACGCAGTCGATCTTCCGGCAGTGGTCCGAGCGCGCACCGGTCCGCGCCACGGCGCGCGAAATCGTCACGACGCCGGTCGAGCACCGGCGCGTGAAGGCCGCCAAGGCCGCGTTCACCACGCGCAACGTTTCGCTCGGGGCGGTGGCGACCCTGGTGTCGGGAGCGGTCAGGCCGCGGACCGGCGATCTCGTCCTGGCGCGGGTCGAGGCGATCCACTATCACAAGCGGATCGAGCTCGCGTCAGGGCGCAAGGCCACGCTGCACGCGGGCGACGAAATCATCGTCGCCTATGGCGACCGCTACGCGACTGACCAGTTCGAGGCGGAAGTTCCCCCGACGCTCGGCCCGACGAACCTCATCGCCGCGGGCGGGGTCGCCTCGGCGATGCTGAGCCGCACGGCGGGGGTCAAGCCGGCGAGCCGGATCGTCCCCATCGGGCTTCTCGGGGATGCCCGGGGCAATCCGCTCAATCTCCGCCAGTTCGCGCTTCCCCGGCTGGCGATCCCGCCGGCGTGTCCCCCCATCGTCTGCGTTCTGGGAACATCGATGAACTCGGGCAAGACGACGACCATCCAGCATCTCGTCCAGGGGCTCAGCCGGGCGGGGCTCAAGCCGGGTACGGTCAAGATCACCGGGACCGGTTCGGGCGGCGACTACTGGGTCATGCTCGATGCCGGTTCGCACAAGACGCTGGACTTTACCGACGCGGGCTTTTCGTCGACCTACCGGATACCCGTTCCCGACCTGCTCGACGCCGCGACCACCCTTGTCGCTCACCTGGCCGAAGCCGGGTGCGGGATCATCCTGATGGAAGTCGCCGACGGGCTGTACCAGGAGCAGAACGTCGAGATCATCCGCTCGGACTTCTTTCGCCAGCGGATCGATTCGGTGCTGTTCGCCGCGGGAGAGGCGATGGGCGCATCCGCCGGGGTCCGGGAACTGGAGTCGCTTGGCACCCGCGTGCTGGGGGTTTCGGGCAAGCTGACCGCCTCGCACCTGCTGGTTCGCGAGGCATCCGCGAGCTGCCATGTCCCGGTGCTCACAAAGGAACAGCTGGCCGACCCGTTCCTCGCATCGGCCCTCGTCGGCCGTCCGGGCCTGGCGGCCAACGATTCCGACCTGGCGACGGAAGATCACGCGCTGCGCGCGCGCGCGACCGATGGCGCGGTGGAGCCGGGCTAGTGCAGCGGCGCCCCGTGTCCCTCGGCCTCGTCCCCCTGCCGCCGCGCGACCTTGCATGGGTGATCGCCCTCGGCATCGCCCAGGCGCTCGTGCTCGGCGGGTGGATCGTTTGCACGTGGCAGGCGGTCGACGCGATCGCCGGGATGCAGCAGGACATCGCCGCGGTCTATCCGTGGCTGGCGGGCCTGCTCGCGGTTTCGCTCTGCATGGGGGGATTGCGCGCTCTCGAATTCAGGGTCTGCGAGCGGATCGGGTTCGACGCGGTTCGCCGCCTTCGGATGCAGCTGTATCGGCACATGGTCGGAATGGCGCCGCGCCAGATCCAGCATCGGTCGCGGGGAAGCCTGCTCCTTCGCCTGACCGGCGACCTGACGATGTATCGCACGCTGTTGAGTCGCGGCATCGCGCGCGGGATCGCGAGCGCGATCGTCCTCGTGATCGGGCTGGCGGTAGTGGCCTGGATAAGCGGGCCGATGGCGGTGGCCGCCATCCTCGTCTTCGGCCTGGGCGCGGCGGCCTCGGTGAGCCAGGGGCGGCTCCTCAGGCGCGCGACGGCGGTCGTGCGGCGTCGCCGCTCGTTGCTGACGGGCAACATCGACGAACAGGTCAACACGCTTGCCGTGGTCCAGACCTTCGGCCGGGTCGGGGGGGAAACGAGCCGGCTGTCGCACCAGAACGATTCGATGACCAAGGCGCTCAACCGGGAGGCGGCGATCCGCGGCCGGATGCGGGGCATCTCGGCGGCGACCGGCTGGGCCGCGGTGATGGTGGCGCTGGCCGCGGGTGCCTACGAGATGAGCGAAGGCTATCTCACCCTCGCCGGTCTCGCCGCCGCGGCGACCTGCGTGCGGCATCTGGCGAGCCCGGCGCGCAACCTTGCGCTGGTCCACGATTACTGGCGGCGTGCGGACATTTCCCGGCGCAAGATCAGGGACTTCCTCAACAGCCGCAGCCGCCCGCTCGACGAACTGGGGCACATGCCCGTGCGGGTCAGGGCCGGGATGATCCAGTTCGACCGGGTCAGCGTCAAAGGCGCGCTGTCGGGCGTCAGTGGCACGATTCCGGGACGCAAGCGGGTCGCGATCGTCGGTCCGTCCGGGGCGGGGAAGTCGACGCTGCTCGGCCTTGTCGCGCGCCTCGTCGAACCCGACCAGGGCGAGGTGCTGGTCGACGGCATCGTGCTGTCGTCGGCGACGCTGCACACCTCGACGCGGGACATCGGGATCGTGAGCGCGGACCTGCCGCTGATGCGCGGCACCCTGCGCCGCAACCTCACCTATCGCCACCGCTCGGCGAGTGACGAGGAACTCGCCAGCGTGCTCACCGCCTGCGGGCTCGACGGACTCGTCGGATCGCTGCCGCAAGGCCTCGATTCGTGGCTGACGGAGGGCGGGCGCAACCTGTCGGCCGGGGAGCGCCAGCGCGTGGCGCTGGCCCGGGCCATGCTGCGTTTCCCCCGCATCCTGCTGCTCGACGAGCCGACGACCAACCTCGACCGCGAGAGCGCGGCCATCTTCCACGCGGCGATCGACCGGTATCCGGGAACCGTGCTGATCGCCACGCACGATCCCGCCGAAGTGGCACTGACCGACATGACCTGGGAGTTGTGCGATGGCCGGCTGGTGCGGGTCGGTCCGTCCGAGGATCGGCATGATCCCGGCCCGCTTCGTGCACAGGACATGGTCGGCACCCTGCAGTGACCCGGCGGCCGGCAATCAGCCGCCGTGCGCTGCTGGCCGCGGCGGGGCTGGCGGCCGGCGGCGGGTTGGCGGGCGGCCTGATCGTGAAGCGGCACCAGGAACGAACGAGGGCCGATCCGTTCCGCCTGCTGTTCTGCGGCGACGTCAATCACGGCGAAAGCTATCCCACCGGAGGCGGCCGGGAGGTCGGGCGGCACGGATACGACCGGCCGTTCGATCGCCTTCGCCCGCTGCTTGCCGGCGCCGACTACACGATCGCCAATTTCGAAACGGTGGCCAGCTACCGGCGGGGACCGGCGTTGCCGGGCAAGGACTATCTGCACTTCACCGACCCGGCCCTGGCGCCGGCGGCGCTCGCACGCGCCGGGATCGACGCGGTCAGCCTGGCGAACAATCACGCGCTAGACCTCGGGGCGGGGGGACTCGCCGATTCGCGCGCGGCGCTCGATGCTGCCGGGATCAGGCACTTTGGCGCGGGCGATGACCTGGGCGCTGCGGCCCGGCCGCTGCTGCTGGAAATGCCGGGCGCTGGCGGTGCGCCCAGGCACCTGGCGGTCTTCGGATTGTTCGAGGACCGACCCGCCTATCGCGAGGCATACGGGTTCTACGCCGGTGCCGCGACGCCGGGCACCGCGACACTGGACCCCGTGCGGTTCGGCCGGCAGGTGTCGGCCCTGCGCGAAGTCTACCCTGACCTGACCGCCGTTGCCTATCCGCACTGGGGCGCGAATTACCGCTGGCGGTCCGCGGCCCAGCGGCGCCTCGCCCGCGAGCTGGTCGACAACGGCGCCGATCTCGTGATCGGGCACCACGCGCACTGTCCGCAGGAGATCGAGCGGTATCGCGGCAGATGGATCCTCTACGGAATCGGCAACCTGTTCTTCGGGTCGAACGGCCGGTTTGCCGATTTTCCCGAGGTCTTGCCGCTGGGGCTGATCGCCGAATTGCGGTGCGGAACCCGGGCGGGGGACGACGCACTGCGGATCTATCCGCTCGCGTCGGACAACAGGGTCACCGGGTTTCAGCCCCGCCTGCTCGGCCCGGCGGAGAGCCGGACCGCCTTGCTGCAGGTCCTCGCGATGAGCGAGATCAGTCCCGCGCGCAGAGGCGTGCGGATCGCCGCGGACCAGTTCGGCGGCTTTCTCGAACTGCGCTGACCCGCCGCGGCGCGTTCCCGCCCGCACGTTGACCGATGGTCCCGGGACCCTATGTCGGCCCCATGCAGCCCCGCGCCGATCTTCCCCCTCCGCCGCCGCTCGAGAGCCTGTCGGACGGCGGTCCGGCTTCGCTGTTCCTCGATTTCGATGGAACGCTCGTCTCGCTTGCGGGCCATCCCGACCGGATCGTCGTCCCCGACGGGCTGCCGGACCTTCTCGCGGACCTGTCCGCGCGGCTTGGCGGGCGGCTGGCGCTGGTCAGCGGACGGTCGATCGCCGACCTCGAGCGCCACTGCGGAACGCTCGCAATCGCCTGCGCCGGGTCGCACGGCGGCGAACGGCGGCTGGGCGAGGGGGAACCTATCGCCCGCAGCGGCGTCGTTCCGGTTGCAGTGCAACATGAATTGGCTCAATTCGCCCGCGATGCCGGGCTGGTCCACGAAGCGAAGACTCTCGGCACCGCGCTTCACTGGCGCACGGCCCCCCACTGGGAAGAACGCGCGCAGGCCTTTGTCGACGATCTAGCGGCCCGCCACGGCCTGGCCGTCAAGCGCGGGAAATTCGTGGCCGAGGTCGTGGCCCCCGGCGTCGACAAGGGACGCGCGGTCGCCGCGATCATGCAGGAGGCGCCGTTTGCCGGCAGCCGGCCGGTGTTCGTCGGCGACGACGTGACCGACGAGGACGGGTTTGCCGCGTGCGAACGATTCGGCGGCTTTGGAATCGCGGTCGGCGAACGAAAATCGCCGACCGCGCGCTATGCGCTCGCGGGTCCCGACGACGTGCTCGCCTGGCTCGGCGCATGACGATGCAGCCATCGCTCGAACTCTGGCCGATAGGTAACTGCCAGGTCACCGGACTGATCGATGCGGAAGCCGGACTCGTCTGGGGGTGCGTGCCCAGGGTCGACGGCGACCCGGTCTTCTGTGCGCTGGTCAACGGCGATCGGCAGGACAGCGGCGTCTGGCGCTTCGAGCTCGAGGAGCAGGTGAGCGCGTCGCAGCACTACGTGCGCAATACGCCGATCCTCGTCACCCGGCTCGAGGCGAAGGACGGGAGTGCGGTCGAAATCACCGATTTCTGCCCCCGGTTCGAGCGGTCGGGCCGGATGTATCGTCCGGTCGCCTTCGTCCGCGTGGTCCGTCCCGTCGCCGGTGCGCCCCGGCTCAGGGTCAGGCTGCGGCCGATGCACGGGTACGGCCAGCGCGAAGCGCCGACGACCGCGGGGACCAATCACGTCCGCTTCCTCACCGGAGACCATTCGCTGCGCCTCAGCACCGACGCGCCGGTGGGCACCGTCCTCGAAGGCCGGGCCTACCGCGTCGAGAGCGACCAGCACTTCTTCTTCGGGCCGGACGAGCCGTTCAGCGGCAACATCCGGGCCGAGGTCCGCCAGATGGAGGAGCAGACCCGCAAGTACTGGCAACTGTGGGTGCGCAGCCTGGCGACGCCTTTCGAATGGCAGGACGAGGTGATCCGCTGCGCGATCACGCTCAAGCTGTGCCAGCACGAGGAAACCGGCGCGATCGTCGCCGCGCTCACCACTTCGATACCCGAGGCGCCGGGCAGCGAGCGGAACTGGGATTACCGCTACTGCTGGATCCGCGATTCCTATTACACGGTGCAGGCGCTCAATCGTCTCGGCGCGCTCGACGTGTTGGAAAAGTACCTCGCCTACCTGCGCAACATCGTCGATGATTCGCGCGGCGGGCAGATCCAGCCGCTCTACTCGGTGATGGGCGAGACGCAGCTCACCGAAAGCATAGCCGACCAGCTTGCCGGCTATCGCGGGATGGGGCCGGTGCGCATCGGCAACGCCGCCTATCACCAGGTCCAGCACGACTGCTACGGCCAGATCGTCCTGCCGACCGCACAGGCGTTCTTCGATCGCCGTCTCCTGCGCATGGCCGACGAGCGTGACTTCGCCAGCCTCGAGGAAGTCGGCGAGATGGCGTGGGCGATGCACGACCAGCCCGATGCCGGCCTGTGGGAGTTCCGCACCCGCCAGGAAGTCCACACCTATTCGGCCGCGATGAGCTGGGCCGCCTGCGATCGTCTGGCCAACGTCGCCCGGCATCTCGGCAAGGGCGACCGCGCGGCCCTGTGGACACAGCGCGCCGATGCGATCCGCGAGACGATCGATCGGGAGGCCTGGGTGGAAGACGACGAGGGCGGTCACTACGGCGCGAGCTTCGAGAGCGACTATCTCGATGCGAGCCTGCTGCAGCTGCTCGAACTGCGCTTCTGCGAACCGGACGACGCGCGCTTCCGCTCGACCTTCACGGCGGTCGAGGCTGCGCTGCGCCGCGGCGAGCATATGCTCCGCTATGCCAAGGAAGACGACTTCGGCGCTCCCGAAACCGCCTTCAACATCTGCACCTTTTGGCTGATCGACGCGCTCGCCCGGTCGGGCCGCAAGGACGAGGCGCGCGCGCTGTTCACCACGATGCTCGGGCACACGACGGCCTCGGGCCTGCTGAGCGAGGACATGGACTTTGAGACCGGGGAGCTGTGGGGCAACTTCCCGCAGACCTATTCGCTGGTCGGCGTGATCAATTGCGCGGGGCTGCTGTCGAAAAGCTGGAGCGCCGTGCGATGAGCCGCCTGGTGGTCATCTCCAACCGCGTCGCGGTCCCCAGCGCACGCGGGGCCGCCGGGGCCCAGGGTGGGCTGGCCGGGGCACTCGATGCCGCGCTCAAGAAAAAGGGCGGGCTGTGGTTCGGCTGGTCGGGCGAGGAAAGCGCCGACCCGGCGGCGCAGCCCAGCACGCAGGTGCGCGACAACGTCACCTTCGCGACCATCGACCTCTCTCCGCAGGACGTCGAGGAATACTACTACGGCTACGCGAACGAGACGCTCTGGCCGCTGTTCCACTATCGCCTCGACCTCGCCCGCTACGAGCTCGCCACCGGCAGGGGCTACGAGCGTGTCAACGAACTCTTCGCCGACGCCGTCGCCCCGCTGATCGAGGCCGACGACCTCGTCTGGGTCCACGATTACCACCTGATCCCGCTGGGCGAGAACCTGCGGCGGCGCGGCGTGAAGAACCGCATGGCGTTCTTCCTGCACATTCCCTGGCCGCCGACGCGGCTGCTCGTTTCGCTCCCGTTCCACCAGCGGCTCGTGCGCACGCTGCTCGAATACGATGTCGTCGGCTTCCAGTCGGGCGAATGGCTCGAGAGCTTCTTCCACTACTGCCAGCGCGAGCTGGGTGCGAAGGTCGACGCGGCGCGAGGGACGGTGACGCTGGAAGGGCGCACGACCGTCGCGCGCGCCTATCCGATCGGGATCGATTTCGATCACCTGACATCGCAGGCGCAGACCGGCGAGGCGCGACAGATGGCCCAGCGGGTCTTCGCCAGCACGCGCCATCGCACGGCGATGATCGGAGTCGACCGGCTCGATTATTCCAAGGGCCTGCCGGAACGGATGGACGGGGTCGCCCGGTTCTTCGACCGGTATCCGGACCGGGTGAAGGACCTGGTGTTCATCCAGATCGCGCCGCCCAGCCGCGAGGCGATCGGCTCGTACCAGCAGATCCGCACGCTGCTCGAACAGAAAACCGGCCAGATCAACGGCGCGCTCAGCCAGGTCGACATGGTGCCGATCCGCTACGTCAACCAGGGCCACTCGCTGGCCGAGCTGACGGGGGTCTATTTCGCCTCGAAGATCGGGCTGGTGACTCCATTGCGGGACGGGATGAACCTGGTGGCCAAGGAATATGTCGCGGCGCAGGACCCGGACGATCCCGGCGTGCTCATCCTCAGCCGCTTCGCCGGTGCGGCACAGCAGCTGACCGAGGCCCTGCTGGTGAACCCCCACAGCCCCGACGACATCGCCTCGGCGATCCGCGATGCGCTCGACATGCCGCGCGACGAGCGCATCGCGCGCTGGAAACCGATGGTGGAGTGCGTTCGCCGGCAGAACATCCAGCAATGGACCGCCGACATCCTCGAAGACCTCGGGGGCCGCGCCGGCTCCTAGCGCGGGTGGGCCGCGGGCGCCCGACCCGCTCTGGCGGTCAGAAACCCGCCTCGACCGCCAGACGGATGGCGTCGGCGCTGGTCCGGACCCCGAGGGCGGACAGCACCGCCGCGCGGTGCATCTTCACCGTCCTCTCGCTCAGGCCCAGTTCGTAGGCGATCTGCTTGTTGAGCTTGCCCGCGGCCATCTGCACCAGCACCTCCTGCTGGCGCTTGCTCAGCTCCATCACCCGGTCGTGCGCGGCCTTGCGGCGGGCGTCGTTGGCGCGCGCCACGTCCTCGGCGATCTCGACCTGCGAGCCGAGGAAGTACTCGAGCTCACCCTCTGCGTCGAAGATCGGCGCCACCATGACGGCGTTGCGGAACGGCGTGCCGTCCTTCTTGTAGTTGAGGATCTCGACCATCACCGGCTGGCGGCGGCGAATGCCGTTGCGCAGCATCTCGGTCAGCCACGGCTCGGTGTCCCGGCCCGCGAGGAACCGGCAATTGTGCCCGATGATCTCGTCGCTGCGGTAACCGGTCAGCGCCTCGAACGCCGCGTTGCATTCGACGATGGGATTGTCGGGCAGCCGGGGGTCGCTGATCACGGCGGCGATGGGGCTGGACCCGATCATGAGCGACAGTGACATGGCCGCGTGGAGCCTAGGGCAAAGCCCTTGCCGCGTGAAGTGCCCCTTTGGTCATGTTGGCAGGGCGAGCCCGCGCGGCGAATGACGCGCAATGCCCGAAGCCCCGGCGGGATCGTCCGCCCGGGGTGACGAGGCGGGAGACAACGCGTTGACGCTCTTTCTGACCCTCCTGATCGCCGGCTTCGCCATCGCGGTGGTGGTTGCGCTCGTCCGGGGCCTGGTCGCCTTCTTCAAGGATGCCGAGCACCTTCGCCGGACAGGGCAAGCGTCCGGGAGCCGGCCCGGCGAGAAGCAGAACCGCATGATGGCGCAAAGGGTGCTGTTCCAGGCCGCCGCGATCCTCCTGGTCGTGCTCCTGGGATCACTGGTGGCGGCCAATTGAGCATCCGAAGCCGGAGTTGAAGGGATAACCATGAACTACCTGACCAGACACGCCGACCTCGCACCGGCGGACGAGGCCCTGCTCGTTCCCCAGCACGTCGAGGAATCGATCCGAAACCTCATCCGCTGGGCCGGCGACGACCCGGACCGCGAGGGGCTGCGGGATACTCCCAGGCGCGTCGCGCGTGCCTGGCGCGAGTATTGCCGGGGCTACGAGGAGGACCCGGCAGGGCACCTGTCGAGAACCTTCGAGGAAGTGGGTGGGTACGATGAGATCGTGCTGCTGCGGGATATCCCGTTCCAGTCGCATTGCGAACACCACATGGCGCCGATCACCGGCAAGGCGTCGATCGCCTACCTTCCGGCGAACAGGGTGGTGGGCATCTCGAAGCTGGCGCGCGTGCTCCACGGATATGCGGCGCGCCTGCAGGTCCAGGAACGCCTGACCGCCGAAGTGGCCCAGGCGATCTGGGACCACCTCAAGCCCCGCGGGGTGGCGGTGATCATCGAGGCTCAGCACGGCTGCATGACCGGCCGCGGGGTAAGGACGCACGGCGTGGGCATGATCACCAGCCGGATGCTCGGATGTTTCCTCGACGACCCCGACAGCCGGCGCGAAGTCCTGTCATTGGTCAACGGCGGCCGCTGACCCGTCATGCGTTTTGCCGTCATCGGAGCCGGCATGGCGGGCCTTGCCTGCGCCGATGCTCTTGTCGCCGCCGGCCACGAGGTCGAGCTGTTCGACAAGGGCCGGGGCGCGGGCGGCCGAATGTCCACCCGCAGGTGGCAGACGCCGCTCGGCGAGGTGACGCTCGACCACGGCGCGCAGTATTTCACCGCGCGCGACGCGGCGTTCCGGCAGCTCGTGCGCGTGTGGGCCGGGACGGGCATCGCCGCGCCGTGGCCTCCGGGTGGAGATGATGCGTGGGTCGGTATCCCGGGGATGAACGCGGTCATCCGGCAGATGGCGTCGTCGCACCGGGTTTCCTGGGCCTGGCTGGTCAAGCACCTGGAGCGGCGCGACGGCCAGTGGCACCTGGCCGGCGCGCGCGGCCCGGCCGGACCGTACGACGCGGTGGTCCTCGCGATCCCGGCTGAACAGGCCGTGCCGCTGCTGGCCCTGCACGATTTCGCGATGATGCGAGCCGCGCTGAATGCCCGCTCGCAGCCGTGCTGGACCGGGATGTTCGTGTTCGACCGGCCTCTTGGCGGCCTGCCCCCGGTGATCCGCGGCCAGGGAGCGCTGGCCTGGGCCGCCCGCAACAGCGCCAAGCCGGGCCGTCCCGAACCCGAGACGTGGGTCGTCCAGGCGAGCGCGCAGTGGTCCGGCGAACGGATCGAACACGCGCCGGAAGAAGTCGCCGAGCTGCTTCTGGCGGCGCTTGCCAGTGCCACCGCGTCGCCTGTTCCCGATCCCGTCGCCGCCGCGGCCCATCGCTGGCGCTACGCACTTTCGGCCGGGACCGGCGATGGCGCCCTGTGGAACGGCGACATCGGCCTTGGCGCGTGCGGCGACTGGCTGCTGGGTCCGCGGGTCGAATGCGCATGGCTTTCAGGGCGCGATCTCGCCCGGCAATGCCTTGCTACGGCTTGCGGGGCGCCGCTGGCACGCGGAGCAACGGCAAGGGACGGACCGACCTACACCAAAGGTCATGTATGACCGGCCTCGTCGTCCTGGTATGTCAAGGACAAATGAAGATGCCGGAATTGCCGGTGTAATCGAGAGGAGCGGCCGAGTGCGAAAATTTGTCATTCATGCATGGAACTTCGTGTTCAATCACGAGGTCAGCCCGCTTCGTCATATCCCGGATTTCAACGTGCGGCATATGGTTCTGCAAATTCTCGGCTGGATGTGGGCGATCGCTTTTTCTGTTGCGGTCGGGAGTTACACCGTACTTGCGGTCAGCCTTATTGGTCACGCGGTCCTGTTCGGGGCGGCAGCGACGACGGTCGCGACCTATATCGCCGCGGCCCGGCGGCCCCGCGCGTTCTTGGTGCTGGCGCGGCAATGGGACTGACGCTCTTTCGCTTCTCAGGCGGATCGCCGGCCCGCCCAATCGAGGACTAGTCGATGATCGAAGGACCCTTCGCTTCCAGGAAACTTTCCGTGGCCGCCGCTATCGCGGTCATGGCGCACCTCGGCCTGCTGGCTTCGGCCCTGGCTTGAGCGCGCGAACTCCCCGTCCGCGCTGCACGAGGGAGCGCCACCCCCCATCCCTTCGTGCAGCACGCCCCCCGCGACCGCCGAGAACTCCCCGACTCGGTGAGCTCGCGCCAGCCCGCGTGGCCGGGAACCCGGCATGAGCGGTCTGCGCGCGGCCGTGTGGGGCGCATCCGGGGGCATCGGCCAGGCGCTCGTCGATGCCCTCGTTTCCTCAGGCGAATACGCCTCGATCCATGCAGGAAGCAGGGCGCCCGCGCCCCGTCGCTCGCCTATCGTCCGGCCGTTCGCGTTCGATCTCCTTGACGAAGAATCGATCGCCGCCAGTGCGCGGGCGATATCGCACGAAGGGGCGGTCGACCTCGTCATTGTTGCGACCGGTATGCTGCATACCGGGCGGCACCGTCCCGAAAAGCAATTCGCGGCGCTTGGCACCGAAGCGATGATGGCCGCATTCCGCGTCAACGCGATCGGACCGGCCCTGATCGCGAAACACATGGTCGGCGCCTTTCCGCGCGATCGGCGCAGCGTGTTCGCCGCGCTGTCGGCACGGGTGGGGTCGATCGGCGACAACCGGCTGGGCGGGTGGCACAGCTACCGCGCATCGAAGGCCGCGCTCAACATGATCATCGCCAATCTCGCGATCGAGCTGGCCCGCACGCATCCGCAGGCGATTGCGGTCGGACTGCACCCCGGCACCGTCGACACCGCCTTGTCACTGCCGTTCCGGAAATCGATTCCGCCCGGCAGCCTGTTCTCGCCGGCGACCAGCGCGCGGCATCTTCTCTCGGTGGTCGCGGGGCTGGAAGAGCGCGATTCTGGCGCGGTCTGGGCATGGGACGGCCAAAGGATCGTTCCCTGACCCGGCTGGAGGTCCAGCGCGCGCGCGTAAACGGGAAGGTCCATTTCGCCCCTAGCCGACCAAAAAAGAGGGGTCGTGCGGTGGGCCCAGGATCGGTGGCGGAGACGGAGGGATTCGAATATAAGAGCTAAATCATTGATTTAAATAATTCAAAATGCATTATGATGAAAATAATGCCCCCTATCATGCCCCAGATAGCAGTAATCGATAATTGGCCATCGGCTCACCATGCGTGTGACAGAAGTGTGCTTCGGCGGGTGCTGCCGGGTGGGTTTAACGTCCACCGATATCGACATCTCAGGATCAGTGGCGATTTCTGCGTCGGAACTCACGTGGGCTTATGCCGAACTCTCTTTTGAAGATTTTGCTGAACGTGCTGGAATCGTTGAATCCCCAACGGAAGGCTATATCCGTAACCGAATTTTCTGAACAAGCCGGAGATGCCAATTCAATCTTGCAGCGGTCTAGTCTTCTGCTTGTGATATAATTGGAGACAGATATGCCTACTTCCCCGAATATTCGGTGGGTATGTCGTGGGGAAATGCTGTGTTGCTTAGCGATACTCGTGACGCACAATTCATAATCATCTAGATTTTCGTCAATATACTTTCGAATCTTTTCGAGTAAGTCAAACTTTCCATTGTGCTTTACAATTTCCGTACCGTTTTCTAGCGCAGTAACCGCGAGATTAAGCGTGGTGTCCAGAACTCGCCATGCCTGTTCTCTGGTTAGATCGCCGAACTGATTCTCCAAAGTCAGCAAGTGGTCGATGAACAGTTTGTTCAAGCCGGATGCGCATGACATCGGTTTGCCCACAAATTCGCTGGCTCTTGGAAATATGCGATGTAGTCTTGAATGTGTCACGGCGAGCGTGACTTGATGCAAGCCGGTTCCAGTCACGAAGTCCATCGGACGGGTGGTGTCCCATAATACCAGATTGCCTGGTAGTAATTCTATGTCTTCTCCGTCAATCGTCAGGCATTCAGAGCCAGCAGCAACGTAAAGAAAGTTGTATAATGCTTCATCGTCTTGCGCGATCTCGGCGGCGCTTCTGGTGCCTTTAACTCTCGCTTGCGGCGAGGCCGTTAGATTGGCCGTTCGAAAGTCACCGAATCGACCTTCGCGAATGAATGCTGGGAAAAAATCGAAGCTGCTTCGTTCAATTGACCAGTGGAGATGTGCTTCGTTTACGAATTCACACCAGCGGCCAAACTGTTCCCTGGCGGGTAACTGTGCCGTTGACCAAATAGATGCATCTTTCCAATTGCTGACAATCGTCGCGGCCTCAGCCATAATAACCTCTCTTGCCCAAAGTGCTGCTCTTTTGAAGATTGCAGCACCCCGTTCTGCATTGGTATCAACTGATACCCTTTTTAAAGGGTAAGCTACTGGCAATCCCTCATGCCGTCAATCCCTAGATCATTTCGCGCTAAGCGGCGGCCGACGCAGATATGACGGTCCTGGCGCAGCTCACTGCGGTTATCAGCGGGGATGAGCGGGCCGCTCCCGCAATTCATTAGGGCACGTTGACAAAAGGGATTCCCATTTGTCCCGACTTCTGATTCAAGACTGCTTTTTGAGGAGCAGTCATGGGTCGTGGGGACTTGTCGGATGCGGAGTGGGAACTGATCGGGCCGCTGCTGCCGCCTGAGCGTGGTCGCTGGGCGCGTCCTGCTGGCGATAACCGACGCTTTCTCAACGGGATGCTCTATGTGCTGCGGGTCGGTTGCCCCTGGCGCGACATGCATGAGCGCTATGGGAAGTGGAACTGGGCACCTCCATCAACCCAGTGAACTGGGCGATTTTGTGCAGGCGGCGCCAGCGATGGCGTAAATGCTGGCCATCGTGGCGCGCATATTGCCGTTTTTCATCGGTTTTTCTGATCTCCAGGCGTAGCTACCCCATGGCTGCCCGTCGTTCGTGGAAGATCAGGCGGTTCATATTGTAGGCCAAATTGGCCAGCGTGATTTTGGCCTCGGCGCGCTTGATGCCGATGGTGCGAATGAACAGCCCCATCTTGGCCTTCTGCTGCGCGAAGACGTGTTCGACCCGGGCGCGGACCTTTGACTTTGTGGCATTCCCGCGCCGGACATGATCCGGCATCGGCTTGCCCCTGGGCTTCTTGCGATGGATGCGGCTGACCCGCCCCTGCGCTTTGAGCCACTTCTCGTTGGCCTGACTGCGGTAGGCCGTATCGGCCCAAACATCCGAGGCGGTATTGTCGCTCGTCACGACGTCCCGGAGCATCCGGCCATCGAAGCGCGCGCCATCGGTGACCTTGCCCTTGCGGATGAAGCCGAAGGCTCGGCAAATCGCGATGCTGCTTTTGTAGCCGAAGCTGGGGATGGCGATGTCGATTTGCGGCTTGCCGTCCGCCGCTGGGCGGCCTTTGGCGAACTTCAGCGTCCAGCGCGCATCTGTGTCCTTCTGCGCCGCCCGGGCGGGTTCGTCGGGCCAGATATCGGCGGCAACCTTGCCTGCCTTGATCGCCGCCTTCTCCGGTTCGGTGTTGCGCTGCTTGGGCGCGGCTACCAGTGTTGCGTCGACAATCTGCCCGCCCATGGCGAGGTAGCCCCGTTCCTTGAGCTGCCGGTCGAAATCGGTGAACAGCGCATCAAGTGCACCCGCCTCGGTCAGCTTTTCGCGGAACAGGCGGATCGTGTTGGCGTCGGGTGTCGCCGCACCAAGGTCGAAGCCCAGGAAACGCAGCCAGCTCAGCCGATCCCGGATCAGGTATTCCATCCGCGCATCGCTGACATTGTTCTGCGCTGCCAAAATCAGCACCTTGAGCATCGCCACTGGATCATACGGCGGACGGCCGCCCTTGGCACCGTCACCGTAGGCCAGCGCCGCGACAAGAACCGGATGGAATGTCTCGAAGTCGATTATCCTACTCAGCTCCTCGAGCGGATCGCCGTGCGCCGATAACCGCTTCAGATGGTCCGATAAACCAAACAATCCTGCCTGCCGCATTGCCGCCTCCTGTCAGGCCCAATGAATCAGATCAGGCGGTCAAACGCGAGGGTTTTTGGAGGTGCCCAACTCGGTCTACGTCCGGTTCCGCCGCTGGGCCGAACAGGGCGTCTGGGATGCCGTTCTGCAAACGCTGGTCGACTTGGGGCTGACCGACGACTGGCAGCACATGATCGATAGCACCAGCGTTCGCGGCCACGTCTCGGCAGCGGGCGGAAAAGGGGGGCTCGTGCGAACGCTCTTGGTCGATCACGCGGCGGCTTTACGAGCAAAATCCACGCCCGCTGTGACAATCAGGGACTGCCTCTCGGCTTCATCCTGACCGGCGGCGAAGCGTCCGATTACACCGCTGCCGAGCCGCTCATGGAGATCCCCATCGCCGCGCCCAAAGCGCTGCTGGCAGACAAAGGCTATGACGGTGACCACTTCCGGGAGAGCCTGTTGATCCGGGGTATCCTGCCGATCATCCCGCCTCGCTCAAACCGCAAGGTGCCTGAGCATCCTGACTATCGCCGCTACCGGGACCGCAACCGCGTCGAGCGCATGTTCGGCAAGCTCAAGCAACAGCGCCGTATCGCCACCCGCTACGACAAGACGGTCCTATCCTTCGAGAGCTTCCTCAACCTCGCCGCAGCACGCCTGTGGCTGAGATCTCTTGTCAACAGGGCCTAGCCGGAGGTCAGTCTCGACCAAGTCGGGTGGCGCACGTTGCCAAGACGGCCCATCGCATCGGTCAGTATTGCTAGCCAAAGTTTGGGCGGCTCTGATCGCGTGATGGAAGTAGGCGGCAATGGCGAAAATTCATTCAGACACCAACAAGTATGACCACAGGGCGACGCCCCCGAACGTCGTCGAGATCTTTCACGGCGGCATCCGGGATCTGATCCGGACCAGATTGGATGAAACCGGTGATACATGGTCGAACTTCGTCTTCGGCACGAGCTACGATCTCATTAGCGCCAAGGATGTCGTAGAGCTTGAAAAGCGGGCCGTCGATGCGGGATACCGGTACGTGGCTTCCGCGACGATCTCGGCAGAAGAAAGGCCGAATGCCTATCAGCAAATCGGCGGAGCCGATGGGGACGCAGACGAATTCTCTTTCGAGCATCCCCGCGCCGTTGTGGAACCCGCGGACGAAGCTGGCAGGCAAAGGCGGGGTCAGGGCGACAATGTCGTCAGGTTTCCCGCCAATGCAGTTGGCACGGCGCGATACTACCGTTCGGTAAAGGATGTGATGGAGGGGCTGACCAACGGCGTTCCTCCCGAAACGATTGCGATTATCGACGACAGTGGCGGCACTCTTACTGCTCCCATCCTCGAGCAGTTCCACGGGGTGATCTGCGCGGGCGGAACGGTCAAGTCGCATCTCGGCATCCTGACCCGCGAATTCGGCATTCCCTGCCTGATGAACGCATGCATCAGCGGTATCCGGAATGGCGACAGGGTCGAGATTGAGGTGTCTGGGCGGGCCAAGGCCATGGGGGACTACCAGACACAAGACGATCATTCAGTTCGTGTGTGGCTGCATTCCCGCCATTGATACTCCCAAGGTCCTTGAAAAGATAACATGAATTTCCGGAGATGGACGTGAAAGGTTCTGAAATCACATATGCCAGGTTACTAGAGGCCAACAATTTGATCCGAACCGCTGGCGAGGAAACTTATTTTCTTGGCGTGACGCGGACGGTGCAGGAATCGAAATTCTTTCCTGTCTCAGCTTATATCATGCTCGGGTACTTGAATGCCTTTTACCGGTACCCTCCGCTGCTGCGCAAGATTTCGGCGGTGATGTCACCAGAGGATCTGGCCGATCGCATTCGCAATTCCAACTCCAAGATCCAGTCGATGGGCACCAATTGGTGCATGATCAACTTCTATCTGCTCGGCCGGGAGATGATGATCGACATGGGCCTGGTCCGCCCACAGGACGCTGTCGAGGACGTGATCTTCGTTCTTGACTTTTGGCGTCGCTACCAGCTCGCCTGGCGCCGGGATTCCGGCCATATCACGAACAAGGAGGCCGGGCACCGCTCTCAGGTTCTGCCAGAGCGTCGCATTCAGGTCTATCACGCCGACATGTTCCCCTGCGAGGAAGGGGATGCGTTGCACGGCGCCACCGACAGGTTCCTGGCGGCAGTTTCGCAATACGCCGTTCTGGTCGCTTGCGAGAGCCGGGTCTGCATGACCAATCACGGCCCCTACAATCTCGGTCAGGCTCGCGAACTGCTGGTCCGTGACTTCTTCGACCTTGCCGAAGGGGATCTGCCGTGGCTGGACGGAGTGGCGGGCGATGTTCCCTTTTCGCGCCTTACCGTGCCCACCGCAGTCAGAAACACACATTTCAACATTGTCGACGATTGGGGCAGCTTTGACTCAAAGCCGGAATACAGGGCCGCCAATATCTGCGCAGTGGGACTTTATACATCCGACGAACTTACCGAAACGCAAGTCCCGATAGGCATGGGAAGTGCCGAGGAGCTCACGGCAACTTTCGACAGGTATACCGAGATTTTCAAGGATGCGACCAAGAAGCTATGGGAATCGCTGGCCGGATATTCGCGTGAGCAACTGATCGATGCCGGCGCGCTGACCTATTATTCCATCATCAAGGATTTCGCCCACGTTGCCGGATGTTACGAGGCAAGCGACTGGATGGAAATCGATGAGCGCGCGGATCGGTTCCGCCCCTTCATGAACGACGAGTATGGCAACGAATTGCTTGGTGCGCTGTTCGTCCCGCTGTCGCTTTCCAGCCAGCAGTTCAGCGCATATGAAATGATGCCGCATTCCAACCTGCCCAAGCGCAACTATTCCCCGATCCCCTATTCCATCCTTTCCGATGGCGACTATGCGCCGACGGTAGGAGACGAACTCGGACGGGGGGTTACCTATCTCGCTGCGAAGGTCGATCGGTATCGCACAACGCAGGGAACGATGACCCAAGATGAGCTGAACGAGAGGGTCCGTCAGTTCACGCCAAAGCTTTGCACCGAACGCTATCGTTATCTGGACGATGCATGGGTCAAGTACAATTACGACAGCCCGCTTGCCGACGAGCTTTACAGGATTGAGCAGTCGGACTCGCGAAATCTCAAGGATCGTGGAGCGGGACTCGATCGAGACGATGTCGAAGCGCTCTCCAATCTCCAGCACCGTTCCCGATAACGCGAAGAAGAATAGTCATGCTCTACACAGATCATCTTGTGCTGCATGGCATCGGCATCAAGAAATACGCCGACGCCGTGAATATATCCGAGATAATCGGCATCGCCCAGGCCGAGGTCGAAAACTCGATCGACCGCGCGGAAGAGCGAGGGCTGGTAATGCGGGCCGACGGCAAGGCGACGCTCGGTCCGGCCGGTCGGTTGATAATGCAATGCAATTATTCCCGATTTTACGACAGTGTCAGGAAAAATGATGCCTTTGTTGCGGCCTACGATCGTTTCGAGGAACTGAATGTCGACCT
The DNA here is from genome assembly GCF_025154015.1 of Tsuneonella litorea. Classification (GTDB taxonomy): domain Bacteria; phylum Pseudomonadota; class Alphaproteobacteria; order Sphingomonadales; family Sphingomonadaceae; genus Tsuneonella; species Tsuneonella litorea. The sequence goes on along the minus strand of NZ_JAOAMV010000004.1, from coordinate 357,383 downwards.
GAAGTCCCTGATTACGGCATGGCAGGTGCGAGATATCGCCGGGAGCACTGTTCGTAACGATCATACCGACGCGGACTACGACAACAAGATCATCGATCGATTGGGCGCCCTGCATGAAAGCGCCGAGCGCATTCTTGCGGCGATGGCGTCGGTTCTTCCGAGAATGGCGATCTATCGGGAAAAGCTGCTTACGGCGCTCGAACGGGCAGAGGACGGTGCGATCGAATGGGTGAGCGACGCCAAGATCGAAAGTTACCATACGCTGTGGTTCGAACTGCATGAGGATTTGCTCTGCATGCTCGGCAAAGAGCGCGAAGAGTGAGGTCGGTGATGGCTGGTTCCATGGAATGGATCATGCGTCTCGATGGGACGAACTTGCCGGGAAAGTCGCTCATTGGCGGCAAGGCGCACTCGATCGCACGCCTGATGGCGCTCGGTCTGCGGGTGCCGCCTGCCTTCGTGGTTACGACCGAGGCCCACGCCGCGTTTCTGGCAACGGGTGAATTCCCCGACGGACTTGTCGAGGAACTCGAACGTGCCATCGCCTGGCTCGAAGAGTCCACCGGGCGCGTTTTTGGCGGAGCATCTGCTCCCCTGCTCGTGTCGGTCCGTTCGGGAGCAGCCATCTCGATGCCCGGTATGATGGATACCATCCTCAATGTCGGCATGAACGATCAGACCCAGACGGCCTTGGCAGCCGAAAGCGGAGACGCGGCGTTCGCACAGGATACCCACCGTCGCTTTGCGCAACTATACGGTAACGTTGTTCTCAAGGCCGATGCCAAGGGTTTCGACAGTGCGTCTGACCCACAGGTGTGGCGCGATATGATCCACAGCGCGACCGGCAAGACGCTGCCCGATGACCCGCGTGAACAGTTGCTGGGGGCGGTGACAGCGGTTTTCGAATCTTGGAATGCGCGCCGCGCCCGACGCTATCGCGAGCACCAGAAGATTCCCCACGACCTAGGCACCGCGGTGACTGTTCAGGCGATGGTGTTCGGAAATCTGGATGAGCGATCGGGCACCGGTGTGCTGTTCAGCCGCAACCCTTCGACCGGCGAAGACCAGCCCTTCGGCGAGTACCTGGGCCAGGCGCAGGGCGAAGATGTCGTATCGGGTGAATTCACGCCGAAACCCCTTGCCACGATGGCCGAGATTGTTCCCGAGGCATTCAACGACCTGATGTCCGCCTCGAAGACGCTGGAGCGGGCCGAACGGGACGTACAGGATATCGAGTTCACGGTGGAGCGTGGCACTCTTTACCTCTTGCAGGCGCGATCGGCCAAGCTCGCGCCCCAGGCTGCCGTGCGAACGGCGGTCGAGATGGCGAACGAAGGCCTGATCGACCGGCGCACGGCCATTTGCCGCATTCCTTCGGACCGGATCCGTATCCTGATGTCGCCTGTCATTCCCGAAGCAGCACGAGTTGCGGCTGCTCAACTGGCAAAGGGAGAGGGGGCTTGCCCCGGTGTCGGCATAGGCATGGTGGTATCCGGCTCCGATGAGGCCGAACGGCTTGGCAATGAGGGGATTGCCGTCGTGCTCGCCCGTCCGACGACAAGCCCGCATGATGTTCACGGAATGATTGCGGCCACTGCGGTAATAACCGAGGAAGGCGGATCGACATCGCACGCCGCCGTGGTCAGCCGGGCGCTTGGCAAACCCTGCGTTGTCGGTTGCGGGCAAGGCAGGCTTTCCGCCCTGAACGGCCAGACCGTGACCGTCGATGGACAGACAGGGCAGATCTGGGCCGGAGCGCTGGAGGTTGTTGTCCCCGACGAAGTGTCTGACGGGATGCTGGCGCAGTTGACCGAATGGGCGGAACAGCTTGCGCCAATCCGCATCATTTCGGCCGATGGAGCGAAGGGGCTTGATGCCCTCGATCTCGCGGCGATTGAAGGTGCCGAAGAGTCGGAAAACCTTCCAGAAATCCTTGCAGGCAACCAGACTGCGAAGGGCGCAGCCGGAGGCGCGATCGCGACCGACGAAGGCGTGCGCGCAGCCATCGACGCTGGTCTGGAATTCATCGTCGCGGACCCTCGCCTGCCATCGCTCCTGGCAGCGGTTCAGGCGAACGTCGAACCCGTGCCGTGAGAGTGCTGCGTCCCGATCACCTGCGGACCTGCACGTCGCTCGGCGAGCGTGCTGCGGGCAAGCAACCACGCCGCCAATCCAAACTCTCTGTATTCGAGGAATTGAGCAGATGACCAATGTCACTCCCGAAGATGTACAAGCGCTGATCGAGCTGTTCGATGCAGGCGATTGGGACGAGCTTCACATCACGCTCGACGATTTCCAGCTTCACCTCAACAAGGATCCCGCGGCCCGTCGCGCCTGGAACGGTGGCGAGCGTACAGTCGTCGATACCCCGGCTGCATCGGTGGCCACCCCTGCGCCGGTGGCGGTCCCGGCGGCGAGCGCGACTGCCGATGCAACCGGATCGGCCGACTATCAGGTCCCCGATGGAATGTCGGTGCTCAAGGCCCCGAACCTGGGAACGTTTTATCGTTCGCCCAAGCCCGGTGCGGCGCCATACGTGGAAATCGGGCAGAAAGTGGATGCCGATTCCGATGTGTGCCTGATCGAGGTGATGAAGCTGTTCACGCCGGTGAAGGCTGGCGTGGCAGGCACCATTCGCGAAATACTCGTCAGCGATGCCGAGCTTGTCGAATTCGACCGACCGCTGTTTGTTATCGAGCCGGACGCCTGATGCCTATCAAGCGTCTCCTTATCGCCAATCGTGGCGAAATCGCCGTGCGTATTGTGCGTGCGGCGAAGGCGAAAGGTATCGAAACGGTGCTGGCAGTGTCGGCAGCGGATCGTGACAGCATGGCCGCAACGGAAGCCGACCGCGCGGTCGTTATCGGCCCAGCGGCTGCCCGCGATTCCTATCTCAATGGCGACATGCTTATCCATGCGGCCCTGTCGACGGGATGCGACGCTGTCCATCCGGGTTATGGCTTCCTGTCGGAACGTGCGGCATTTGCCGAAAAGTGTGAGAATGCGGGCCTGAATTTCGTCGGGCCCAAGGCCGAGACGATCCGGCTGGTCGGCGACAAACTGGCCGCCCGCGCCCTTGCCAGGTCCGCCGGTGTCCCCATGGTTTCAGGAAGCGAGAAGGTCGATACCGTCGATGATGCGCTGCGCATTGCCGATGGAATCGGGTTCCCGGTCATCACCAAGGCTTCGGCAGGTGGCGGTGGACGCGGCATGGTCGTGGCACGCTCGCCCGAAGAGCTGCGCAGCTCGTTCGATGCCGCCTCGCATGAAGCCAAAGAAGCCTTCGGCGACGGGACACTCTATCTAGAGCGCTTTGTCGAACGTGCGCGCCATGTGGAGGTGCAGGTCGTCGGTGACGGCAAAGGAAATATCGTGCATTTCGCCGAGCGCGACTGTTCGCTGCAGCGGCGTTACCAGAAAATGGTGGAGGAAGCACCTGCCGCGATCCTCTCGCCTGCATTGCGCAACCGCGTTTCGCAAGCGGCGATCGATCTGCTCTCGCCGATAAGCTATCGCAATGCGGGAACAGTTGAGTTCCTCTACGACGAGGAAACCGAGCAGTTCTTCTTCATGGAGGTCAATGCCCGGATCCAAGTCGAACACCCGGTGTCCGAGCAAATCTGCGGGATCGATCTGATCCAGCGCCAGCTCGACGTTGCCTGCGGCGAAGCCAGCGAACTAGCGCAGGATGACATCATTCCTGCCGGCCATTCCATTGAGGTGCGGATCATCGCGGAAAATCCGCTGGATAACTTCCGGCCGTCACCAGGCCGCATCACCAACTGGTCGGCACCTTCAGGCACGGGCATTCGGGTCGATACGGCGATGGCGTCGGGCGTGATGGTCCCACCCTACTACGACAGTATGATTGCAAAGCTTATCGTGACGGGCCGCGATCGTGACGATGCCGTCGCACGCCTTCGCGATGCGCTCGATTCATTCGTGATCGAAGGTATTGCGACCAACATCGACCTGTTGCGGTTCATTTCCCGCCACCCTGATTTCATCGAAAACCGGATCGATACACGTTGGGCAGAGCGCGTTTTGCTCCCCGAATTTCTTTCAGACAAAGGAGCCCCCTAATGGCGCACATCGACATTCTAGACACCACCATCCGGGACGGCCAGCAAGCGCTTTGGGGTATGCGCATGACCGCGGGGATGGCGCTCCCCGTCGCGCCGATCATCGACCGGACCGGCTATTCCACGATTGATCTTACCGCTTCGTCCTTGTTCGAGGTTCTCGTTCGCAGCTGCCGGGAGAATCCCTGGGACGGAATGGACCTGCTGGTTCAGGCCATGCCGCGCACCCCGAAACGAGCGGGGATGCGCTCGAACGCCGCAGTGAGCTTTGGTGTAACGCCCGACGCCTTGATGGATGCCTGGATGCGTCAGCTGGCGGTACACGGCTGCCGCAGTTTCTGGGTCTACGACGTGCTATTCAATATCGACAAGATGTTGCGACTGGCCAAGGTCTCAAAGGAGTTCGGCGCGACCTGTGCGGGTGCGCTCATGTTCACCCTGTCGCCGGTTCACACCGATGAATATTATGCCGACAAGGTCAAGAAGCTGGCTGCATCGCCGGACATCGATTCCATCCTGATCTATGATACGGCCGGCGTTCTGGAGAAGGAGCGGTTGAGCACACTGGTGCCTGCGCTGATCGCCGAGGCGCGCGGCAAGCCTATCGAACTGCATGCGAACAATATTCTTGGGCAATCGGGCAAGGCCTATCTCGATGCCGTGGATCTCGGCGTCACGGTCCTGCACACCTCCACCAGGCCGCTGGCCAACGGACCGGCGGTACCTTCGGTCCAGATGTTTGCGCACAATCTCGAAATGCTGGGGCACACCCACGACCTCGATTTATCGCTCCTTCCGCCGGTCGCCGATCATTTCGAAAAGGTTGGGCGCGCCGCCGGATATCTTATTAACCAGAACAATGAATATGACGTGCTCGCCATTCAGCACCAGATTCCGGGGGGCATGGTAGGCACTTTCAAGGCCAACCTGGCGCAACACGACATGCAGGACCGATTGCCCGATGTGCTGCGCGAGACAGCCGTGGTCCGCCGCGAGCTGGGCTATCCGGGTATGGCAACGCCGTTCAGTCAGATCGTAGGCATTCAGGCGGTGCTGAACATCGTTTCGGGCAAGCGCTATGAGATCGTAACCGACGAGGTGATCGCGTACGCCGCTGGGTTTTATGGGGAGATGGTCGCACCGATCGAGCCAAACGTCCTGGACAGGATCATGTCTTCGCCGCGGGCCAAGGACGTGCTCGCAAACCCGCCCGAAAATCCGTCGATCGAGGAACTGCGCAAACGCCACGGGACGGACAACGACGATGAATTGATCCTGCGTGCGCTAGTGCCCGAGGCCGATCTGGAGAAAATGCGGGCGGCGGGACCGGTGAAGAAGAACTTCCCGCTCATGTCATCGCCCGAGCTCGACCAAGTGCAGAAACTGATGCGTCTGGCTCGTACGCCATCGCTTCAGGCGACCATCGGGATGATGCAACTCGAACTCATCCGGCAGGAAGGCTGATGCTGAAGCCACTGGGGCTACCTTCTGCAAACTTTGACAAGGAACAATTGGGTGTTGGAACCGGAACAACTGCGTAATCAGCGGGTCTTGCTGGTCAACGACGACGGCATCCATGCCGAAGGACTGGCCCTGCTTGAATCCATCGTGCGAGAATTCACTGACGATGTCTGGATTGTCGCGCCCGATGAGGAAAAGTCCGGTGCGGCGCATTCGATCTCGTTGTCGGTTCCCTTGCGCTGCCGTCAGTTGGGCGACCGTAAATTCGCGATCAAGGGAACGCCAGCCGATTGCGTCATGATGGCAGTTTGGCAACTGATGGCCGAATGCCCGCCGACCACGGTAATTTCGGGGATCAATCATGGCGAGAACCTTGGTGACGACAATATCTATTCAGGCACGACTGGAGCCGCCATGGAGAGCGCGGTGCTGGGCTTGCGGTCGATCGCACTCAGCCAGGCACGCACTCTCGGCAAGGTGCCGCGCCTGGATGCAGCACAGGCATTTGCGCCCAGCATTCTGGAAACCCTGCTGACCTGCCCGTGGGAACAGGGTACGATCGTTAACGTGAATTTTCCCGATGTCGCTGCTTCTGACGTGCGGGGAATCGAAGTGACCGGCCTGGGGAACCGTCGGCCGGGTACCTTCCGGCCGGTACCGGGTGCTGACGGACGCAACGTACCCTATTACTGGGTCAAAGTGGATTACGGCGTTTCGAAGCTGGTGCCGGGGACCGATCTGGCGGCGGTGAAATCCGATGCGATTTCCATCACACCGCTGCGCGTGAACATGACGGCAAACGATCTCATGCCGCGATTTGCAGAGTTGTTTCCCGTCGGCGCGCTGGCGGCGAACCCCTGAATTGAAGTTACTGCTGACTGGCGACCAGCTGCCGCGATGACCGTCGGCAACGAAAGGATTTGATGTGTCTACGCAACTTCGAGAGCATGTACAAGAAGACGGTGACGGGCCGACCGCTCCCACCGACGTGCGAAGCGATTGGACCCGCGAGGAAATCGCGTTTCTGTTCGATCTTCCCTTTCCGGAACTGTTGTTCCGGGCGGCCAGCGTTCATCGCCAATGTCACGAACCGTCCCGGATTCAACTGAGCACGCTTCTTTCAATCAAGACCGGCGGATGCCCCGAGGATTGCGGCTATTGCTCGCAATCGGTGAAGGCGGACTCTGGCGTCGAGGCGACCAAGCTGATGGAGGTGCAGCAAGTCCTGCAATCCGCCGCGCAGGCCAAGGATGCAGGCTCGCAGCGCTTCTGTATGGGCGCGGCATGGCGCAATCCCAAAGACCGCGACATGCCCGCGATCATTCAGATCGTCGAAGGCGTGCGTGCGATGGGAATGGAAACCTGCATGACGCTGGGCATGCTGACGCCCAAACAGGCGCAGATGCTGAAAGAGGCCGGCCTCGATTATTACAACCACAATGTCGATACCGGGCCGGAATATTACGAACGCGTGATCTCGACCCGCAATTACGAGGACCGGCTCGACACGCTGCAGAACGTGCGCGATGCCGGGATCAATGTGTGCAGCGGCGGGATTGTCGGCATGGGTGAGACACGCGCCGACCGCGTGGGCTTCGTCCACACGTTGGCAACGCTCGAACGCCATCCCGAAAGCGTGCCGGTCAACGCGCTGGTGCCCGTCAAAGGCACGGTGCTGGGTGACATGCTCGCCGACACGCCGCTCGCCAAGATCGACGACATCGAATTCGTTCGCACCGTGGCGGTCGCGCGCATCACCATGCCGATGAGTATGGTTCGCCTCTCTGCAGGTCGCGAAAGCATGAGCGAGGCGACGCAGGCGCTGTGTTTCTTCGCAGGCGCGAATTCAATCTTCACCGGCGACAAGCTGCTGACCGCACCCAACGCCGGCGAAGACACTGACGCTGAGATGTTGCGTAAACTTGGTTTGTCCAGCGGAACGGGCCCCTGCAGTGACGATGTCGTCGGTGGGCGAAACAAGCCAAGGGAAAATGTCCTTTAAGGGCAACAACGCTCCATTCCTGACTTGCAAGTAATTGCATAAGCCGGAATTCGATGGCTTTCATCGATTTCTGGCTAGGTGTTTGGTCCCAGCATGTGATGGTGTAAAACTATCCCCATCACAGCGGAGGGATTTATGGGCCAGGTTCTCCATGGCAGCGCCAAGACCACGCACGCCATTCGAGCAGAGCTACAGCGATCGCAAGCTTCGGTCGCGCACCTCGCCAAGAAGTACGGGATCAACGAGAAAACGGTCCTGAAGTGGCGCAAACGGCAATCGGTGGAAGACATGCCGATGGGGCCGAGGGAGCGGCGCAGCACTGTGCTCTCGCCAATGGAGGAAGCCGCGATCGTGGCGCTGCGGGTGCAGGCCCGGCTGCCACTCGACGATGTTTACATCGCGCTCAAGGACGTGATCCCGCATCTGAGCCGCTCGTCGCTGCATCGCTGCCTGCAACGGCATGGGATCAGCCAGTTGCCCAAAGCTGATCGCGAGAAGCCGAAGAAGTTCAAGACCTACGAGATCGGTTACTTCCACATCGATATCGCCGAACTGCGCTATGAGGATGGCAAGGCCTACCTCTATGTCGCCGTGGACCGCACATCCAAGCTGGTCTTCGCACGCATCTATCGCAGAGCAACGAAGCTGGTCGCCGCCGGCTTCCTGAAAGCATTGATCAGGACGGTGCCCTACAAGATCCACACCATCCTTACCGACAACGGCGTGCAGTTCGCCCAGTTCGAGCGGGGCACCGGCCTGACCTTCCCGCACATCTTCGGCTGCGTCTGTCAGGAAAACGGTATCGAGCACCGGCTAACCAAGCCCTATCATCCCTGGACCAACGGGCAGGCCGAACGCATGGTGCGAACCATCAAGGAGGCGACCGTCAAATCCTTCCATTACGCCTCGATCAACGAACTGCGACGGCACGTCCGTGACTGGCTGACCGCCTACAACTTCGCCAAGCAGCTCAAGGCGCTCAAGTTCCGAACGCCTTACGAAGCTGTCGAAGAACTCTGGAAATCAAAGCCTGACATCTTTATCGTCAAACCTAACCATCACATGCTGGGACTAAACACCTAAGTGCATGTCAGGGTGCTGTTCAACACCGGGAATATCGCAATTTCTCCTTCATGGGTTGATCCTGACGCAGTGTCAGATTGTCATTTATGGGTGGTTTGGCGCGCTGCGCCAATATGGCTGTCACTGGTGACCAAGAATAAGAACGGCAACCGGTCCAACCTATATCCGAACTGATCGACCATAGAAAGTCGATACATACGGTGGAGGGGATAGCCATGAAGGTTTTGCGACCATTTATCATAACACTGATGTCGACTGCCGTTGCGCCCAGCGCACTTTACGCGCAAACCGCTTCGGTCCCGTCGCAGGCAAGCGAGCAGCCAAACGTTCAATCCGGCAATGATATTATCGTTACAGCCAACAGGCGAGCAGAATCGCTGCAGGATGTTGGCGCCTCAGTCATGGCTTTCAACGGCGAGCAACTTGAGAATTTGCGGGTCGAGTCGGCTGGGGATCTCGCCGGCCTTACGCCGAATGTCGACTTCAAGAAGCAATGGGGCTCGAAAGGCAATGCCAGCCTTTTCTATATCCGCGGGATCGGGCAGGCTGATTTCAATGAAGGCAGCGAGTCTCCAACTACCGTTTACATTGATGACTTCTACATTTTATCGAGCTCGGCGGTCGACTTCCAGACCGATGATGTGGCGACAGCAGAAATCCTGCGCGGGCCTCAGGGTACGCTTTTTGGTCGCAATTCCACAGCCGGCGCCGTTGTCATGCATACTAACCAGCCCACGAACTATCTTGAGGGTAGTGCGAAAGTTTCCGTTGGAAATCACGATAGTACGGGAATCTCCGCGGTATTGAACATTCCGGTCATATCCGATCGGCTGGCGGTGCGGTTCTCCGCGACACGTGAGACCAACGGTGCGACTACAAAGAACCTCTTTGACGGTCCGGGGGAAGGTGCCAACGACACACACGAAGGCAACTTCCTCGCTGCGCGCGCGATCGTGCGTTGGGACGTTACGGACGATCTTTATATCACCTACAAATACCAATACGGGCTCGCAAAAGGCCGGAATGGCGGCGATAGCTCACAGCCGATGCAGCAACTTGAAGGCTATACTATCGTAAAGCCCGACGGAACTGACGGTTTCGGTTATAACCCTACAGAGTCCGGTCAGACCAGTACGTCTGTCATCTCTGATGGCATTAATGACTTCCGAAACAAGGTTCAGAACCACCTCTTGACGATCAATTATGACGTCAACGACGCTGTCACTTTGACATCGGTTACTGGGTATCTGAAGCAGTTCAAGTATACTCTGGAGGAGTGCGACGGAACGCCGCGAACGATTTGTGCTGCTTATCAGACAAACGACCAGAAATACTGGACCCAGGAACTGCGCGCGGCCGTCGATCTGGATCGTGCAAGACTTACCTTCGGCGGATTCTATCTTAATCAGGATTACGCCAACCAGTGGACCCTCCCCATCATCAGCGGCACTGGCACATTTCAGGGGCACCCATCGATCGAAGCCGGTGACACCCCGGGCGGACTCGTGCAGTACACCCCCAACAATTCGAAGCTGGAATCCTATTCTTTCTTCGGGAACATTTCCTTCGACGTTACCGACCGATTGACTCTTTCCGGCGGTCTGCGCTGGAACCATGAAGAGCGCGATTTCCAGCAGGTTGAAGGGCTTTATGTCCACGACCACCCCGATACTGGTCAATATACCATTGATGGAAATACATTTGGTATCCTTGTTCTTGATGCCGAGGGGATGGAGAACCTGATCGCCAACTATATCGTCGGCCCTGCCGACCCGGTTGGAGATCCAGTCGTCGACTTTTCGGATACGTTCAAAACCACTTTCGTGAATTATCAGTTGGGCATCGATTATGAACTAACCGATGACACGCTGGCCTATGCATCATTTAAGCACGGCGTGAAATCCGGCGGCTTCAATAACGGACTTGTAAATTTCTCGGCATTCGATCTCGACGCTATCCCCTTCAAGAATGAAGTAAACAATGCTTTCGAAGGTGGTGTAAAATGGCAGACCGCCGATGGCCGGATCCGGATAAACCCTGGCATTTTCTATTATGACTACAAGAACTACCAGGCGACCGCATTTACAGTGGTGAACGGCACCTTGGGTGTTCAAGTCATCAATAAAGATGCGGTTGTCTATGGCGTGGAAATAGACACTTGGGCGAATCTCGCCGATGGTCTGGATTTGACGTTCGGTGCGGGCTACATCGACACGAAGGTCAAGGATGTGACAAACGTGGGCGGCGGGGTTGCGGTCACTGAAGATCGTGAACTCGGATCGGCACCGCATTTCGAGGCGAGCGGCTCGCTCCGATACGAAATGGAGATGTTCGACGGTACGCTCAGTAACCAAGCTTCGGGCAGCTATACGTCTTCGCGCTACGTCGATGTGTTAAACGATCCCGCAACGAAACTGCCCGCCTACATCAATGTCGATTACAATATCATGTACAAAGACAATGACGGGTGGCATGTTTCGGCCTATGTTAAAAACCTAACCAATAACACAAAGGCATTGCAGAAGTTTAACTTCGCAAGTTTGTATAATACTGGTCAGATTAATTATGCTCCACCTCGGTTCTACGGTGTAGAAATTGGGTTCGAGTTCTGACCATTAATTTCGGATTAGCCCTTCCTGTCGGGCGGCGGAGTTCTGGACTGGATCTCCGCCGCTCATTTTTGGCCCTATGCGTGCTTCGACATACTAATGGCGCCTGCCTGACCCGGTGATCGGGGACTGTTCGGGAATCGGGCCAGGCCATCTATTGGCGTCTGCAATTGCGGCAACAGACAGAGCCGAGAACGGCAAGTTGAGGAACGTTCGTACGGTAGAGCCGAAGCCTGGCTTGGCGGTTGGGCGTGCGTCGATTCCGTGGTCCCACACTGCACACTGATACCGGCTGTCGTTTGCGCGCCAATCGATGATTCCGGGCGCTCTCCAGTGCTTAGGCTGCGTTGACAAAAGACTTCAGCCATAGCCGGGCGGCGGCGAGGTTGAGGAAGCTCTCAAACGAGAGGACGGTTTTGTCGTAGCGTGTGGCAATGCGGCGCTGCTGTTTCAGCTGGAGACCCGCAAAAACCTGTAGCGTTTTTGCGATGATGGTGATTCATTGATCGAGAGCGATCATGGAGAGCCGTGGTGGATCCGAAGTCCCTGTTCAGTTTGAGCGACCATCTTGAAGCATTGAGCAAGGAGGGTGATCCGCTCGAGGTTTTGCAGCAGACCGTGGACTTCGAGTACTTCCGGGTCTGGCTGGTCGAGGGTCTGGGCTACGGCGATGGCGCCAAGGGTGGCCGTCCGCCGTTCGATCCGGTCATGATGTTCAAGGCTCTGATCCTGCAGGCGCAACACAATCTGTCCGACGCGCGAATGGAGTTCATGATCCGGGACCGCCTGAGTTGGCTGCGTTTCCTTGGACTGTCACTCGGGGACCGCACGCCTGACGAGAACACGATCCGGCATTTTCGCAACCGCCTGACCGAGACCGGAACGCTCAAGCGGGTGATGAAGGCCTTCGACTGGCAACTCCAGAAGAAGGGCTACATCCCGATGTCGGGGCAGATTGTCGATGCCTCGCTGGTGCCTGCGCCCAAGCAGCGGAATACTGAAGGTGAACGCGAGGCGATCAAGTCCGGTATGAGCGCGAAGGAAATCTGGCCGGACGAGCCGAACAAGGCCGCGCAGAAGGATATTGATGCGCGCTGGACGCTCAAGATTGGTGGCAAAGTCCGCTATCGCGCGGACGGCACGCCATTGCCCATGATTGCCCTGCCAGTCTTCGGCTACAAATCCCACATAAGCATCGACCGGCGCTTCGGCTTCATTCGGGAGATGGCGGTGACTTCGGCGTCGGCCGCCGACGGGCGCCTTCTGCGCCAGGTCGTCAGTACGGACAACACCGGTTCCGAGGTCTGGGCAGACAGCGCCTATCGCTCAAAGCGTAACGAGAAATGGCTGTCGGACCGGATGCTCACGTCGCGCATCCATCGGCGCAAGCCCATGGGCAAGCCCATGCCGAAGTCAACGGCGCGGGCCAACGCTGCCAAGTCCTCGATCCGCGCCCATGTCGAACACGTCTTTGCCCATCAGAAGAACAGGTTCGGGCTGTTCATCCGAACCATCGGCCTTGCCCGCGCCGAAGCGAAACTCACCCTGTGCAACCTGGCCTACAACTTCAACAGGCTGATCTTCCACGATCGCCGGGAAAGCATGGGCTGATTCTGCCCGCAACCCGGGCAAGACGGGTGAAATCGACCGGAATGCCCTCGAAAAGGGACCGAAGGCGCGCCCAACAGCGTCCGGCAGCATTGGCATCATCTGCCGTCAGGCTACCAAACCGTGAAAGACCCGGTTTTTGCGGGTCTCCAGCTTGCCGAACATGCGCTCGATACGGTTGCGATCCTTGTATCGCCGATAGTCAGGATGCGCTGGTGCCTTGCGGTTCGATCGGGGCGGAATGATGGGCAGGATGCCGCGCATGAGCAGACTCTCGCGGAATTTGTCGCCGTCATAGCCCTTGTCGGCCAGTAGTGCCTTCGGTTTGGGCAGCGGCAGGGACATCAGGTCGTCGACAGCTGCATAATCGGAAGCCTCACCACCGGTCAGGATGAAGCCGACAGGGAGTCCCTGATTGTCGCAGCGAGCGTGGACTTTGCTCGTAAAGCCGCCGCGTGATCGACCAAAAGCCTGCGCAAGAGCCCCCCTTTTCCGCCCACCGCCGAGACATGGCCGCGAACGGTAGTGCTATCGATCATGTGCTGCCAGTCGTCGGTAAGCCCCAGATGGACCAGCGTTTGCAACAGCGCATCCCAAACGCCTTGCTCCGCCCAGCGCCGGAACCGGACATAGACCGAATTCCACTTGCCGTACCGCTCGTGCATGTCGCGCCAGGGGCAACCCACGCGCAGGACATGCAGCATTCCGTTGAGAAACCGCCGGTTGTCGCCGGCAGGCCGAGCCCAGCGTCCGCGTTCAGATGGCAGCAGCGGTCCGATCAACTCCCATTCCGCATCCGACATATCGCCACGACCCATGACTGCTCCCCAAAGAGCAGCCTTGAATCAGAACCTGGGTCGTTTGGGAATCCCTTTTGTCAACACGGCCTAGGGTCAGGACCCATTACCCGCACCGTCGAGGCGGCAGAATGGCAAACAGATCGGGCGGCAATTCCCGCCGGGAAGGCTGGTTGCCTTTCCAAGGGGATTGCCGTTCGAGATGGATGCCATTCCGCCGTCCCGCAGGGATTTGGCCAAAATGGCCCGTTGCTGCGTCAGGAAGTCTTGAAATATCGACATATTCCTGCACTTTCCTTCCTTGCACCGAGCCATTTTGACTCAAGCCTCGATAGCGCGGGTAATGGGTCCTGACCCTAGGAAGTCGGTGAAGGGCTGAACGTTCCAAGTAGTCCGTCTCCGCCAATCTCGATGTCGCTGCTCGCCAAGATATTCCGCCTGGTTCTATCTAGTTTCCGGGTCATGTCAGCGTTCTTGCCCGTTGTTCGCCGAATGGGGCAGCCTGGAACGAAATCTGGATGGGAATGCAATGGTTGAGGAGAAGCGCAAGTCGCGCAAAGTGATAATAACGTGTGCGGTCACCGGAAGCATCCACACGCCGTCGATGTCACCGCACCTGCCGATCACGCCAGACGAAATCGCCAGCGAAGCGATTGCCGCAGCCGAGAGCGGCGCTGCAGTGATCCATCTCCACGCGCGCAACCCGCAAGACGGTAGGCCGACGCAGGATCCGGATATCTACGGCCAATTCCTTCACCGAATCAAACAAGCGAGCGACGCGGTGCTTAATATCACCAGCGGCGGCGCGGTGACCCTGACGCTTGAGGAACGTCTGCGGCCCGCAGCGAAGTATGCTCCGGAAGTGGCTTCACTGAACATGGGGACGATGAATTTCGGTCTCTATCCGATGTTGTCGCGGTTCACCGAATTTCGGCACGATTGGGAGCGGCCCTATCTCGAAAACAGCAGGGATTACATCTTCCGCAACACGTTCGCCGATATCGAATGTATCCTGAATACGTGTCGCGACAACGGTACGCGATTCGAATGCGAATGCTATGATATCTCGCATCTCTACAACCTTGCACATTTCCTCGATCGTCAGCTGATCGAACCGCCGGTGTTCATCCAGTCGGTGTTCGGTCTGCTTGGCGGCATCGGCGCGCATAGCGAGGATATCGCCCACATGAAACGAACCGCAGATCGGCTGTTCGGAGATCGGTTCGTATGGTCGGTTCTGGGTGCCGGGCGAATGCAGATGAACGTGGCGGCGCAATCCCTCTTGTTGGGCGGGAATGTTCGCGTCGGGCTTGAGGACAGCCTGTGGAGCGGGCCGGGTCGGTTGGCGACGAGCAATGCCGAGCAGGTCGCCCATATCCGAAAAGTTATCGAGAGTCTCGGTCTCGAAGTAGCAACCCCCTCAGACGCGCGCGAGATGCTACAGCTCAAAGGCGGCGATCAGGTCAACTTCTAGATATGAATGTCAGGATCAAGGAGTGATATGATGCGGCTTGAAAACAAGGTTGCCGTGATCACCGGCGGGTCGGGCGGCATCGGAAGCGCGGCGGTAAGGCTTTTCGTCGAGAACGGCGCGAATGTGCTTGCCGTCGACCGGGACGAGGATCGCCTTCAAGAAGCGATCGCCGGCCTCAATCCGGAGAAGGCAGCCTATTGCTGCGCAGACGTCTCGCAGGAAGCGGACGTGGATGCCTATATGCGCGCGGCGGTCGAACGCTTCGGCGGCGTTGATATTGCCCTTCTAAATGCAGGTGTGCTGGGCGAACTGCTCCCCATAACAGAATATCCGGTGGAGATGTTCGATGCGGTCACATCGGTCAACTTGCGGGGCGCTTGGCTGGGCCTGCGCGCCGCTTTCGGCCATATGAAGGGGCGGGGCGGCGGAAGCATCGTCATGACTTCGTCGGTGCAAGGCCTGTCCGCTATCCAATACACTACCGCCTACACCGCCAGCAAACATGCGGTCGTCGGCATGATGCGCGGTGCTGCGCTGGAAGGCGCGCAATTCAAGATTCGCGTCAATACGGTTCATCCAGGGCTTACAAATACGCAGATGATGGGTGGACTTCATGAGCAACTTGCCAGCGAGGCGGAAACCGAGCAGACCGCGCAAGGCATCATGGATGATTGGGCGCAGACCGTTCCCATGCGCCGCTATGCCTCGCCGGTGGAACTTGCGCGGTTGATGCTGTTCTTGGCCAGTGACGATGCGAGTTACTGCACGGGTCAGACTTACGTCGCCGACGGCGGCCTGCTTACGTCCTGGACGCCTACAGTGACCGAAGACGGGATGCAGGGGCACAACAGCAGTGGGCCCCGAGTGTGATTGGATACCTGAATTGAAAAAGCTTTTCCCTGACGCCCGGTCCGCGCTTGACGGTCTCTTGCGCGATGACCTGCTGATCGCCAGTGGCGGCTTTGGCCTGTGCGGCATTCCCGAACGGCTGATCGACGCCGTGGTGGAGAGCGGCGTGAAGGGCCTGACGGTGGCATCCAACAATGCCGGGATCGACAACGAAGGCCTCGGCAAGCTGCTGCGCACCAAGCAGATCAGGAAAATGATGGCCAGCTACGTCGGCGAGAACAAGGAATTCGAACGCCAGTTCCTTTCGGGCGAGCTGGAAGTCGAGTTCTGCCCGCAGGGCACGCTGGCCGAACGCATGCGCGCCGGTGGCGCGGGCATCCCCGGCTTCTATACCAAGACCGGCGTCGGCACGCAAGTCGCCGAAGGTAAGGAAGTGAAAAACTTCGACGGTCAGGATTACATTCTGGAACAGGGCATTTTCGCCGATCTCGCGCTGGTAAAAGCGTGGAAAGCGGATGAAAGCGGCAACCTCGTCTTCCGCAAGACCGCGCGTAACTTCAACCTGCCCGCCGCGACCTGTGGCAAGATCTGCGTTGTCGAAGTGGAAGAGATCGTGCCGACCGGATCGCTCGATGCCGACTGCATCCACCTGCCCGGCGTCTATGTTCAGCGCATGATCCTGGGCGCGCCATATGACAAGAAGATCGAATTTCGGACCGTGCGCACCAAGGAGGCCGCATAATGCCCTGGACCCGTGACGAAATGGCCGCCCGCGCCGCAAAGGAGCTGGAGGACGGTTTCTACGTGAATCTCGGCATCGGCATCCCGACGCTGGTGGCAAACCATATTCCCGATGGCGTCGAAGTGACCCTGCAGTCGGAAAACGGCATGCTGGGCATCGGCCCCTTCCCTTACGAGGGCGAGGAGGATGCCGACCTCATCAATGCGGGCAAGCAGACGATCAGCGAACTCGACAAGAGCGCTTATTTTGACAGCGCCGCCAGCTTTGCCATGATCCGCGGCGGTCACATCGACTTGACCGTGCTGGGCGCGATGGAAGTCGACGAGAATGGTGACATCGCCAACTGGATGATCCCGGGCAAGATGATCAAGGGCATGGGCGGCGCGATGGACCTTGTCGCGGGCGTGAAGAAGATCATCGTCGTCATGGAGCACAATTCCAAGGCCGGTGCGCCCAAGTTCATACCCGAATGCACGCTGCCGCTGACCGGCAAGAACGTGGTCGACATGATCATCACCGATCTCGCCGTATTCCAGCGCTCCGACCATGAAAGCCCGTTCAAGCTGGTCGAACTGGCCCCCGGCGTCACGGCCGAGGAAGTGGCGGAAAAGACGACCGCCAAATTTGAGATGAACTCTCATTTTGTGTTGCAAGGATAGCAATTCGAACAGGCAGATATCATGGATCAAGAGAATGATAGTCCCGTTGTTCTGCGCACTCTCAGTGAGAGAGTTGCACTTGTAACTATTAATAGACCAAAAGCCAGAAACGCCATTAATTCGGAAGTTGCAAATCTTCTGGAAGAGGTGTTGAAGAAAACTGAATGCAATCCCGAAATTGATGTCGTAATTCTTACAGGATCTGGCGGCACGGTATTTTCGGCCGGCGCAGACCTAAAAGAAGTTGCTGCCGGGAGGTTTTCGAGTCTCTTTACCGAGTGTGGCGGCTTTGCAGGATTTGTGCATGCTAAGCGCAGAAAGCCTTGGATCGCAGCAGTCGATGGGCTGGCGCTTGCAGGTGGATGTGAGATTGCCCTTGCGTGCGATCTGATTGTCGCATCGGAGTCGGCAGAATTCGGTCTTCCAGAAGTGTCGCGAGGGCTAATCGCTTCTGCTGGCGGTTTGTATCGCCTGACCCGTTCTTTGCCTAAGGTGCTTGCAATTGAGCTCATTTTGACCGCTGGTCGTCTTCCGGCGGCGCGCGCGATGGCTTTCGGTTTGGTCAATCGAATCACTGAGGATGGCTGCGCGGTGGATGCTGCGCATGATCTCGCTTTGCAAATATCTGTAAATGCACCTTTAGCGGTACGGGAAAGTCTTGGTATTGCGAGGCTATCCTATGATCTATCCGAAGAAGCACTACAAAAAATGAGCGAAGAATCGCAAGAGCGCTTGATGGTAACAAAGGATTTTACGGAGGGTCCAAAAGCATTTGCAGAGAAACGTAATCCGGAATGGAGTCGTGTTGGAATTTAGCGGGGTAACGCCTCATACGTTCGATGGCCAATTTCCAAACCAGCCATGACAGGTCTAGATCTAGTTTTCGGAGAAATGATTGACGCGCAGTCGGGTCAGGGCCTGCGCCGGACGTTGCGGCCTGCCGCGCTGGCAGGGGCGGGGCGGATCGTGCGGGACGGGCGGGAAATGCTCGATTTTTCCAGCAACGACTACCTTGGCCTCGCGCGGCATCCGCTGCTGGCCGAACGCGCGGGCGAATGGGCAGCGCGCATGGGTAGCGGCAGCGGCGCATCGCGGCTGGTGACAGGGACGCACGAGGCTCACCTCGCGCTCGAGGACAAGATCGCGCGGTTCAAGGGGACCGAGGCGGCGCTGATCTTCGCATCGGGCTGGCAAGCGAATGCGGCGGTGATTCCCGCGATTCTGGCGGCCGTGCCGGGGGCGGTGGTGCTGACCGACCGGTTGAACCACGCCAGCATGCACGCAGGCTGCAATGTCGCGGGCATTCGCCAGACGCGGTTTGCGCACAACGACATGGCGGCGCTTGAAAAGCTGCTGGCCGAAAGCGCCGATGCGCCCGCGCGCGTGATCCTGACCGAAAGCGTCTTCAGCATGGATGGCGACCGCGCCGACATGGCTGAACTGGCGCGTCTGGCGCAGGAATACGACGCATTGCTCTATGTCGACGAGGCTCATGCGACCGGTGTTCTGGGACCGAAAGGCGCGGGGCTTTCCGCGACGGTGCCAGGCGCAGTGGACGTCACGATGGGCACGTTCAGCAAGGCGCTGGGCGGGTTCGGCGCCTATGTCGCAGGCTCGCGCGTGCTGATCGACTACCTCGTCAATGCGAGCAGCGGCTTCATCTACACCACCGCGCCGCCGCCCGCCGTTCTGGGCGCGATCGATGCGGCGCTGGACCTCGTGCCGGAGATGGACGCGGAGCGCGCCCATCTTGCCGCACTGGGCGACCGGCTGCGCGAAGGGCTGACCGCGCGCGGCTTCGACGTGGCTGCGTCGAGCACGCAGATCGTGCCCGCCGTGATCGGTGAGGCGGAGGACGCGCTGGCGCTTTCGGCGCGGCTGGAAGAGGCCGACATGATCGCATCCGCCATCCGCCCCCCGACGGTGCCCAAGGGCACGAGCCGCCTGCGCCTCGCCCTGCGCGCGACGCATGGGCACGAGGACATCGATGCCCTGCTGGCCGCGATCGGTGATCGGGTGTGACGGTGTTGCTGTTCATGCACGGCTGGGGCTTCGATGCCTCGATCTGGTCGGGTGTCGTGAGGCATTTGGGCAGGTTCGATTGCCGCATGGCCGACCGCGGCTATTTCGGCGCGCCGATCACGGTGGAGAGCGATGGGCCTTGCGTGGTCGTGGGGCACAGCCTTGGTGCGATGCACTGGCTGGCGGATTTGCCCGAAGGGTGCCGAGGCATGGTAGCGGTGAATGGGTTCGACCGGTTCGTCGAAGGCGATGACTTTCCCGGTGTGCCGCGACGCCCGCTGGACCGGATGATCGCGCGGCTGCCGCAGGCTCCGGCGCAAGTTGTCACGGATTTTCGCACGCGATGCGGAGCGGAAGCTGTTGCGGGGACGCCTGAACTGGCGCCGCTGCTCGCCGATCTCGAACTGCTGCGTGACGGCGACTTCCGCGATGCTGCGGGTGGTCTGCCGGTGCTGTCGTTGCAGGGTGCGAATGACCCGCTGCTGCCCGACACGATGCGGGGCGCGATCTTTGCGAAGGCAAGCGTGACCCGCATGACTTGCGAGAACGCGGGCCATCTCCTCCCGCTTGAAGCGCCCGAATGGACCGCCAATGCCATCGCCGACTTCGCGAGGGCCGTAGCATGAACGCTGTCGAACGCGACCGGATCGGCGCGGCCTTCGGTTCGGCCCGCGACTATGACCGCCATGCGCGGGTTCAGCACGATGTTGCCAGCGAACTTGCCGCGCGCATCGCCGCGCTCGACCTGCCGGACAGCCCGCGCATTCTCGAGATCGGGTGCGGGACGGGGTTCCTGACACAGGCGCTGATCGATGCGGGTGTCGGGGGCGAATGGCTCATCACCGACATCGCGCCTGCCATGGTCGGACGGTGCAAGGCGCGCGTGGGCGAGAGTGCGGGGCGGCGCTTTGCGGTGATGGACGGCGAATACGGACTGCCCGAAATGGGCGAGTTCGATCTCGTCTGCTCCAGCCTCGCGATGCAGTGGTTCGACGATCAGGACATGGGCCTGGCGCGAATGTTGCGCAGCGTGAAAGTCGGCGGGCATTGCCTGTTCGCAACGCTGAGCGCGGGAACTTTCGCCGAATGGAGCGACGCGCACGAGGCGGAAGGGCTTGAGGCGGGAACGCGCCGGTTTGCGCCTCTGAGCGAGCTAGAGAACATGCAGACAGATGGGCGGGTCGGCGATCTGGTCTCGCAGCACCGGGTCGAACGCCACGACGATGCGCTGGGCTTCCTGCGCAGCCTGCGCGCCATTGGGGCCGGAACGCCGCAGCCTGCTCACCGCCCGCTCGGCCCTGCTGAAATGCGCCGCGTCATGGCGCGGTTCGAGGAACGGGGATCGGCGGTCACTTACGAAGTCGTCATCGGGCATTTCTGCAGGAGCGCGCCGTGAACCCCATCGTCGTCACCGGCACCGACACCGACATCGGCAAGACCGTTTTCGCCGCCGCGCTGGCCGGCGCACTGGGCGCGCATTACTGGAAGCCGGTGCAGGCGGGCACCGACGAACACGGACGCACCGACCGCAACCGCGTGATCGAGCTTTCGGGCCTACCGCAAGACCGTTTCGTGCCGTCCGCCTACGATCTCGCCACGCCCGCATCGCCACACATCGCGGCAGAGATCGACGGGGTGACGATCGATCCGGCGCGGCTGTCGCTGCCCGGTGTCGAAGGTCCGCTGGTCATCGAAGGCGCGGGCGGCGCGCTCGTGCCTTTGACGCGCGACCTTCTATACGCCGACATGTTCGCAAAGTGGGGCGCGCCGGTCATTCTCGTGGCGCGCACTGCGCTCGGCACGATCAACCATTCGCTGCTTTCGATCGAGGCGCTGCGCTCGCGCGGGGTGCCGATCCTTGGCGTTGCTTTCGTAGGCGATGCGGTCGAGGACAGCGAGGCGATCATTGCCGCGATGGGCAAGGTGAAGCGGCTGGGCCGCCTGCCATTCGTCGACCCGCTCGACGCAGCGACCCTAAGCGCGGCGTTCCGCGAAAACTTCGACCTTCAGGACTTCCGCGCATGACATCCCCGATCTGGCATCCCTTCACCCAGCACGGACTGGAAGAGGCGATCCCGACTGTCGTGAAGGGCGAGGGCGCGCTGCTCCACACCGCTGACGGTCGCGAGGTGATCGACGGCATTTCATCGTGGTGGGTGACGACGCACGGGCACAACCACCCGCCGATCATCGACGCAATCCGCGAGCAGGCGACGAAGCTGGATCAGGTGATCTTCGCGGGCTGGACCCACGAACCTGCAGAAGAAGTCGCGCGCGGTCTGCGCGAGATGATGCCCGACGCGCTGACCCGCGTGTTCTTTTCCGATTCCGGCTCCACGGCGGTCGAAGTCGCGTTGAAGATGGCGCTCGGTTACTGGCAGGCCCAAGGTGAGCGGCGCGAAGGCATCGTGGTGATGGAGCATTCCTATCACGGCGACACCATAGGCGCGATGTCGGTGGGCGAGCGCGGGGTCTTTAACCAGGCCTATCAGCCGCTGCTGTTCGATGTCGCCAAAGTGCCGTTTCCGGCCAAGGGCGCGGAGCAGGCCTGCTACGACGCGCTGGACAGCGCCTGCGCGAACGGGGCGGCGGCTTTCATTGTCGAGCCGCTGGTGCTCGGCGCGGGCGGGATGCTGATGTATTCGCCGGAGGTGCTGGCCGAAATGCGCGCCATCTGCGCGCGTCACGGCACGCTGTTCATTGCCGACGAGGTCATGACCGGCTGGGGCCGCACCGGCACGCTGCTGGCCTGCGAACAGGCGGGCGTCGTGCCCGACATCCTATGTCTGTCGAAGGGGCTGACCGGCGGGGCGATCCCGCTGGCCGTCACGATGGCGAGCGAACCGATCTGGGAAGCGCATTACAGCACCGACCGCGCCAAGATGTTCTTCCATTCATCCAGCTACACCGCCAACCCCATCGCCTGCGCGGCGGCGGCGGCGAACCTTGCGATCTGGCGCGACGGGCCGGTGCGCGATCAGGTGGCGACGCTGGCGGAGCGGCAGGCACAGCACCTTGCCGCTCTGGCTGCCCAGCACGAGATCGAGAACGTGCGCCAGTGCGGCACGATCGCGGCTTTCGATGTTCCGGGTGCGCAGGGCTATCTGGCCGACGTTCAGCCGCGCCTCTTGAAGTTCTTCCGCGAGAACGACCTGCTGCTGCGCCCGCTGGGCAACACCGTTTACGTGATGCCGCCCTACTGCATTTCAGAGGCGCAGCTCGCCCGCGTTTACGAAGTCATCGCCTCTGCGCTGTGCTCGCTGCGCGAACCGGCGCACGACAGGGCCTTAGCGTCACGAGGCCGTGCGCGCCGGCAAGGTGGTCTACTTCATCTCACTCGCCGATCTGATCGCCCAGCTTGCCAAGGCCGAACGTGAAGGCACGCTCATCCATGATAGCCGGTCCCGGATCATGAACTCCATGCGAGCATCGGAGAGGTTGTGCTGCGCCTGGACCACAAGAACCTTGAACATCGAGACCGGATCGAACCGTGGCCTACCGCCCTACGCCCCATCGCTGTATCCTAGCCCCTTTACCAGTAGGGTGCGGAAAAGCTCAAAATCCACGGCCTCGCCTAATACCTCAAGCGGATTGCCAACCCGGCTCAGCCGCTCCAAATGCTCCGATAGCGAAAACAGGGTCGATGGACGCATCAGCGATATCTCCTCGCGGATGCTGAATCACATCAGCATGCAAAATGCGAGCGGTTATTGCGGGCGTCCAGCTTGGGCGAGCGTGCCGGGTTCCAGCGCAACGAGCGCATACTGTCATTGGGTCCGCGCTACGTCGTGGCCTTTCCGGGCAATTGTATTCTCTAGAGGCTCGTCATCGAGGCCAAAGCACGGCGCATCACCGTTGTCGACCGGCGCGGCCCGCTGGGAACTAGGCCGCACCAGTAATTTTATGAGCCCACCACGCGCACGGCGCGGTGACGACAATGTCAGCTTTCAGAGATTGGGAGAGGTACTCTACTGAGTAGGATGCGGGCCTGTTTCAGATGCGGAAGGTCGATCATCTCGCCGTTCAGTTGAGCCACGCCACGTGTAGGATTGCTGTTAAATAGTTCAACAATTTCGCGCGCGCGTTTGAGTTCCACTTCGGTTGGCGTAAAGGCCTCATTGATCACAGCGACCTGCAATGGATGGATTGCCATCATGCCGGTAAAACCGTCCCGCCGTCCGCGCGCGGCATAGGCGGCAAGGCCTTCGACGTTCCTGATGTCGGGATAGACGGTCTCGATCGCGGCGACGCCTGCGGCATGCGCGCCGAAGAGGGTGAGGTTGCGGGCCATCTCGTACGGCTGGGTATAGCTTCCGTCATCATTGCGGGACGAAGCTGCGCCGATGGCGGCGGGCAGGTCTTCGGCGCCCCAAGTCAGGCCCATCAGAGGAGTCGTCACCTCGCGATAGGTGCCAAGCTCGAAGATCGCGATCGGGGTTTCGGTGACGATCGGCAGGATCGGGATCGCCTCACCCTGCATGAGTTCGACGAGCCGGTTAACGCTTTTGGCACCCTCGGCCTTGGGCAACATCACCCCGGCGGGCGGGTGCGGCAGGACGGCGGCAAGATCGCGTGCGGTTTCTTGCCCATCCAGCGGATTGACGCGGACGATCACCGGCAGGTCGACGTGCGATTTGAGGAATTCCGCCACGCACTCGCGGCCCTTGGACTTGTTTGTCGGCGTCACCGAATCTTCAAGGTCGAGGATGATCGCATCGGCGCCGCTGGCAGCTGCCTTAGCAAAGCGTTCAGGCCGGTCGGCAGGAACGAAGAGCAAGCTGCGCAGCCTCATGCGTCGGAACCCTTGATCAGCGCCATGCGAAGGCACTCGCAAGCCACCTCGTCACGCTGATTGAGCAGGCGATGCCGGAATGTCACAATACCCGAACCCGGACGTGACTTGCTTTCCCGCTTCTCCACGACTTCAGTCTGCGCACGCAGCGTATCGCCGATGAATGTCGGCTTGGGGTGGAGCAGCTTGTCATAACCAAGATTTGCCACCAGCGTGCCGAGCGTCGTGTCGCTCACGCTCAGTCCCACCATCAGCGCGAAGGTAAAAGTGCCGTTCACCAAGATCTGGCCGAATTCGCTTTCGCGGGCGGCCTCGGCATCGATATGGAGCGGTTGGGGATTGTGGGTCATGGTTGAGAACAGCAGATTGTCTGTCTCGGTCACCGTGCGGCAAATGTCGTGCACGATGGTGTCGCCCACCTGCCACTCATCGAAGAACTTGCCCGCCATCAGTCGTTCCCCGCCTCGACGCGCGCCAGAAGGGCCTCGACCTCGACCTGGCTGCCGACTTCGGCGGACAGTTCGGCCACCGTCCCGTCGAACGGCGCGGTCAGGGCATGCTCCATTTTCATGGCCTCCAGCACCATGAGGCGCTGGCCTTCCTTCACCTCGTCACCCTTGGCGACGTCGAGCGCGAGAACCTTGCCCGGCATCGGCGCGAGGATGTCGCCATCGTGCGCGGAACCATGGCCCGATCCGCGCATCACGGTGTCGAAACCGTATCCCATGCCATCGGCGAAGACGACGACATGATCGCCGTCGGCATAGCCGGTGACCAGCGTATCGTCGGTGGAAAAGAAGTCGGGCGTCACTTCGCCGACGGCCGTGCTGTCCGCCTCTGCCGCTGCCATGTCGACCACGCGCCCTTCCCCGCGATGGGAAAGCCATACGGTGCGGTGCACCGGCGCGTTCAGGCGGAAACCGGCAAGCTCTCCATCTGCATCGCCATAGGCAATGCGCGCCGCCACGTTCCAGACCATGTCGTCGGCAACACCGTCCGGCACCAGTTCGTCGCCGTGGCGCTCGATGAAGCCGGTGTCCAGCACGCCGTCACGGAAGTCTTCTGCGTCCAGCGCGCGGACAAGGAAGCCCGCGTTGGTGCGCACCGGCCAGACCTCTGTATCGGCAAGCGAGGCGACGAGATCGTCGATCGCGCTGTCGCGGTCTTCCGCATGGCAGACGACCTTGGCGATCATCGGGTCATAGAAGGGCGAGACCTGTCCGCCTTCCTCGACACCGGTTTCGATGCGGGTGGCAAGGCCGAACGACAGGTGATCGAGCCGCCCCGTGCTGGGCAGAAAGCCGCTGGCGGGGTCCTCTGCATAAAGGCGTGCCTCGATCGCGTGGCCATTGATCGACAGCTCGTCCTGACCCTTGGGGATGATCTCACCGCCGGCAACGCGGATCTGCCATTCGACCAGATCGACGCCGGTGATTTCCTCGGTCACGGGATGTTCGACCTGAAGGCGCGTGTTCATTTCCATGAACCACGTGCGGTCGGCGCGCAGACTCTCGCTGGCGTCGGCAATGAACTCGATCGTGCCTGCGCCTTCGTAATTCACGGCCTGCGCGGCCTTGACCGCTGCGGCGCAAATCGCCTCACGAGTTTCGGCGTCCATGCCGGGTGCTGGTGCTTCCTCGATCACTTTCTGGTGGCGGCGCTGCAGCGAACAGTCGCGTTCAAACAGGTGCACGACGTTGCCGTGGCTGTCGCCGAAGACCTGCACCTCGATATGGCGGGGCGATAGGATGAACTTCTCGATCAGGACGACATCGTTGCCGAAACTGGCCCGCGCCTCGCGGCGGCAGGATTCGAGGGACGCCATGAAGTCGCCCTCGGCATCAACCTTGCGCATCCCCTTGCCGCCGCCACCGGCAACGGCCTTGATCAGCACGGGATAGCCGATCGCGTCCGCCTCGGACTTCAGCCGCTCGTCCGACTGGTCGTCGCCCATGTAGCCTGGCGTGACCGGCACGCCCGCCTCGGCCATCAGTGCCTTGGCCGCGTCCTTCAGGCCCATGGCATTGATGCTGGCAGGCTTGGGCCCCACCCAGACGAGCCCTGCGTCGAGCACGGCCTGCGCGAAGGAGGCGTTCTCTGACAGGAAGCCGTAGCCGGGGTGAATCGCCTCTGCGCCGGTTTCCTTGGCGGCGGCGATGATGCGGTCACCGATCAGATAGCTTTCGGCAGCAGGCGACGGGCCGATATGCACCGCCTCGTCCGCCATGCGAACGTGGAGCGATTTTGCATCGGCATCGGAATAGACCGCAACCGTGCGGATACCCATTGCGCGCGCGGTGCGGATGACGCGGCAGGCGATCTCGCCGCGATTGGCGATGAGGATTGATTTGATCATGAATTCGCTATCCAGAAAACGACTGCGACGATGGCGACGACAAGGATCATCTTCCCGGCAAAGGCCCAGATCATCCAGCGCGGCATGCCCGCATTGGCAGGACGCTGGCTGGTAGGGTTCGGGGCGGATTGATCCTCGCTCATCGCGTTACATCCTGAATACGCCGAAGGGCGCACGGTCGGGGATCGGGGCTTCGAGTGCGGCGGCAAAGGCAAGGCCCAGCACGTCGCGGGTCTGCGCCGGGTCGATCACGCCGTCGTCCCACATGCGCGCGGTGGCGTAGTAGGGGTTGCCCTCGTCCTCGTACTTCTGGCGGATCGGGGCCTTGAACTCTTCGGCTTCCTCCGCGCTCCACTTTTCGGCGTCGCGGTGGACGGTGGCGAGCACGCTGGCCGCCTGTTCGCCGCCCATGACCGAGATGCGGCTGTTGGGCCACGAAAACAGGAAACGCGGCTGATAGGCGCGGCCCGCCATGCCGTAGTTGCCCGCCCCGAAGCTGCCGCCGATCAGCACCGTGATCTTCGGCACTTGCGCCGTGGCGACCGCGGTCACCAGCTTCGCGCCGTGCTTGGCAATGCCCTCGGCCTCGTATTTGCCGCCGACCATGAAGCCTGAAATGTTCTGCAGGAACAGCAGCGGAATGCGGCGCTGGCACGCCAGTTCGATGAAGTGCGCGCCCTTTTGCGCGCTTTCGGAAAACAGCACGCCGTTGTTGGCAAGGATCGCGACCGGCATCCCGTGGATGTGGGCAAAGCCGGTGACGAGCGTATTGCCGTAGAGCGGCTTGAACTCGTGAAATTCGCTGGCGTCGACAATGCGCGCGATGACTTCGTGAACGTCATAGGGCGCGCGCACGTCGTCGGGGATGATCGCGTAAAGCTCGTCCGCGTCGTAATTGGGCGGAACGGCAGCCTGAAGGTCGAGCTTCGCGCCTTCATTGCGGCCTAGGTGGCTCACGATATCGCGCACGATAGCCAGCGCGTGTTCGTCGTTTTCGGCCAGGTGATCGGCCACGCCCGACTTGCGCGTATGCAGGTCGCCGCCACCAAGGTCCTCAGCTGATATTTCCTCGCCCGTCGCGGCTTTCACCAGCGGCGGCCCTGCAAGGAAGATCGTGCCCTGTTCGCGCACGATCACGGTTTCATCGCTCATCGCCGGAACATAAGCGCCGCCCGCGGTGCAGCTGCCCATGACGCAGGCGATCTGGGGAATGCCCATCCCGCTCATCCGCGCCTGATTATAGAAGATGCGGCCGAAGTGGTCGCGGTCGGGGAAGACTTCCGCCTGATAGGGCAGGTTCGCGCCGCCGCTGTCGACGAGGTAGATGCACGGCAGGCGGTTTTCTTCCGCGATCTCCTGCGCACGCAGATGCTTCTTCACTGTCATCGGGTAGTACGATCCGCCCTTCACGGTGGGATCGTTGGCGATGATCATGCACTGGCGGCCCGACACGACGCCGATGCCTGCGATCATGCTCGCCCCGTGAACGTCGCCGCCATACATGCCGTTGGCGGCAAGCTGGCCGACCTCGAGGAACGGCGCGCCGGGATCGAGCAGACGTTCGACACGATCGCGCGCCAGCAGCTTGCCGCGCGCGACATGGCGTTCGCGATGGCGTTCGGCACCACCGAGCGAGGCCTCTGCCACCTTGGCGCGCAGTTCATCGGCCAGCGCTTGGTTGTGGCGGCTGCGGGCCTGCGCCTCGGGCGAGGACAGGTCCAGCTTCGTCGTCAGAACCGGCGCGCTCATCCCTTCATCAACTCCCGTCCGATCAGCATGCGCCTGATCTCGTTCGTGCCCGCCCCGATGTCGAGCAGCTTGGCATCGCGCAGGAAACGCTCAACCGGCCAGTCGGTGGTATAGCCCGCGCCGCCCAGCGCCTGCACTGCCTCGCCAGCGGCACGAAAAGCGTTCTCGCTGGCCAGAAGTATCGCTCCGGCGGCGTCGAAGCGCGTCGTCTGGCCCGCATCGCAGGCCTTTGCGACGGCATAGGAATAGGCCCGCGCCGATTGCAGCCCGACATACATGTCGGCGATCTTCGCCTGCATCAGCTGGAATTCGCCGATCGGACGGCCGAACTGCTTGCGTTCGCGGACGTATGGAATGACGACGTCGAGACAGGCCTGAATGATGCCGAGCTGCACACCGGAAAGCACGACACGCTCGTAATCGAGGCCGCTCATCAGGACTTTCACGCCCTCGCCGACACCGGCCATCACGTTTTCGTCCGGCACGAAGCAGTCGTCGAAGACCAGCTCTGCCGTGGGCGATCCGCGCATGCCCATCTTCTCGATCTTCTGACCGATGGAGAAACCTTCGAAGTCCTTCTCGATCAGGAAGGTCGTGATGACGCCCCCCCTCTTTCCTTCAGGCCCCGCATCGGGGTCGGTCTTGCCGTAAACGACCAGCGTGTCGGCATAAGGCGCGTTGGTGATCCAGAACTTGGTGCCATTGAGCACCCAGCCGCCATCGGCCTTGTCGGCGCGCATTTTCATCGACACGACATCGCTGCCCGCGCCCGCCTCGCTCATCGCGAGCGAGCCGACGTGTTCGCCGCTGACCAGCTTGGGCAGGTACTTCGCCTTCTGCGCGTCGCTGCCCCAGCGGTGGATCTGGTTGACGCACAGGTTCGAGTGCGCGCCATAGGAAAGGCCGAGCGAGGCGCTGGCGCGGCTCACTTCCTCGACCGCGATCAGGTGGTCGAGATAGCCGAGATCGAGCCCGCCGAACTCTTCCGACACGGTCACGCCGTGCAGGCCAAGCTCACCCATCTGCTGCCACAGCTCGGCGCGCGGAAACCAGTCGTCGCGGTCGATGCGGTCGGCTAGCGGCATGATCTGTTCGTCGGCGAAACGCGCGACGGTGTCACGGATCATCGTGGCGCTTTCGCCCAGTGCGAAATCAAAATCGGGGGTCGCGCGCATGTCTATCCTCTCCAAATCATCTCAGTCATACGAGGACAAAGTCGGCCTAGACAAATTGAAATGAGGTTCGCCATGTCATAGACACCGCCTATGATCGAGCGTTACCTGATCCGCTATTTCATCGCCGTCGTAGATAGAGGTAGCTTTTCCCGCGCTGCCGCAATGGCGCATGTGTCACAGCCAACCCTGTCTGCGGGAATAGCAAAGCTGGAACGGCTGCTCGGGACTCCACTTTTCAAACGAGACAATCGTCGAGTTGAACTCACCGCTGCAGGTGCCCGGTTTGTCGAACATGCCCGTGCTATCGAACGTGCCTTCACCGGTGCTGAAACAGTGGGAAGTGGCGAGGCGGCGGCGCAATTGCTCCGCATCGGGATTGCATCAACGCTGCCCCCCGTCATGGTCGGGGCTGCGGTGGCGACAGCGCGCAAGGCTGACACCAATACCCGGATCGAGATACTTGATGGCCGGATGCGTGACCTGTTACAACGGCTGGATCGCGGCAGGCTTGATGCGGTTATCGGGCCCGTGCCGGCCTCGCGCGAGATGGTGCGGGAAATTGGGCGCGAAGACTATGCGATGGCCTTTGCTGCTAGTCATCCGCTTGCCCGGCGCAGTGCTGTTGCCCCAGCCGAACTGGTCAACGAAACGATGCTGGTGCGTCGGCAGTGTGAAGCTTTACCCGAAACCAGCCGCTTCTTTACGACGCACGGTGTACGACCCTTCATGGCGTCCCGTACTGATGATGACGAGCGCGCCTTGGCGTTGGTTGCGTCGGGACTGGCAATAACTCTTGTGCCGCGGTGTTATGCTCGAAAAGGCATTATTTTGCTTCGTCTGGAACGATTCGACGTGGAACGGACCATCGGCCTCGTCAGTGACCCAGATGCAATGGTTCGGATAGGCACCTCAACGGTTTTGGCGGCGTTGTGCGATAGTTTCCAAGAGGCACTTCTACCTCCAACATAAACCGTCACTTTCTGGTGTTCTGATAGCAGATACCTCTCCCAACACCGGGGCGACTATCTCCGCAACATGCAGCCATCCCAGCAGTCCCACCGACCGGATGGGAGCTGAACTATAACCACATGGATCTCGAAGTGCTCCATTCCAACTGCAACGAGGTTCTCGATGCCGACATCGAAAGCCTCGATGCGATCTGACAGAATCTGCAGCGGCGCGTCGGTCGCCGTTCTGTCCGGGCCCGTTGAATTTAAACTTCAGCGCCGCAGCAGGCAGGTCGGAGCGGTACGCAGAGCGGGGATTAAGGATGTCGCTGGCATTGCTTGATATCGGTGGAGTCATTCCGCTCCCTCACTCGGCCTCGCCATCGGCGAGGCCTTTTCTTTGCCGCGACCGGCACTAGCTAGGCGGCGAGGAGAGGAAACCCGACATGCCGCTTCGGATCACCATGCATCGCAACAACAAGGAACCGATCGATTGCGTCTGCCTCGGCGATCTGGCCGAGGCGATCGCGGTCGCACGCGAGGCCAGGGAAGCCGAGGGCTGCATCGCCGTGCAGGTCTGGAGTGCCGACGGACAATTGCTTCACGAAGACGGCAAACTCGACTAAATCTTTGCACAGCCGCGCCGCGAGCGGTTGTGACGATGCCCCGGCATCGTTAGCCCGGATCGACGCATCAGGGGGTCAAGACCATGTCGAACTATTCCACGCATCAGGGCAAACCGGACCGGTGGTCGCACCCGGTGCAGAATCTCGACCCGTCGCTGCGACGCGCGCGATACGGGCGGCTGCAGCCGCTGGAAATCCCGTCGCTGTTCGAGCGCATTTTCCGTCGCCGGAGCTGACCCGGCGTCCAGTACGAGGCGCTGCCGGGATGGGCGACGGCGTGACCGTCGACGCCGGTAAGCAGTTGCGCGATTGGCGGACCTTTGCAAGATAATGCGGGCCATCTTCTGCCGATCCCTGCCTTGCCTGATTAATCGCAGACTGACCCGATCGAGGACCATGTCGGCGCGAATGTGCGGCCTAGCTGAAGGTGCATCTGCGTTTCATCCAGGTCCCGCGCTTGTCCCTGATCGCCGCTGCGTCCCGTAGGGCGAGTAGCCGAAGGGATGGTCTATCCGCCATGCATTTGCTGGCATGATGGCGAGCAGATGACGCACGTCGATCCACGAACAGGGCCAGTGGCAATCCTCCTGCCAGCACCGAATTCCATTCCGGCTTTGTCGCGAACATTCCTGAACCAGGTCAGCTGATCCCTGCAACCCGCAGCCCCGCCGGCCGTGTTGGCAGCGTCTCCCCCGCGCGATTGCGGTGCAATCTGCGGGGCGCTGCCTGCCCGCACCACCCGGCGTCTGCGGGTTCCCCTTGGGTCGGTGACCCTGCGGTGCAGATCTCCCATGCCCTGCTTCTGACCGGAGTTCGCAAGCCGGAAATGGTTTCCGGTTTGGGAGCAGAAGGAAATCTACCCATGACCAATATCGCAATCCTCGTCGGCCGTATCGCCCGCGATCCCGAAACCCGCACCACGCAAGGGGGAACCACCGTCACTACGATCTCGCTGGTCACCGACCGTCCGGCCCGCGACAAGGAAGGCAAGACCTACAAGGACGAGAACGGCTACACTGCCAAGGACAGCGAGTTCCACCGCGTCACCTGCTTCAACGGCCTCGGCCAGAACGTCGCGAAGTACTGCAGCAAGGGCCAGCTCGTCAGCCTCGAAGGTCGCATCCACTACACGCAGTGGAACGACCAGGACGGCAACAAGCGTTACGGCTGCGAGATCCTCGCCGACAAGGTCGACTTCCTGTCGCGCCCGAACCGCTCGGACAACCAGGATGCCCCGCCGATCGACGAGGACTGATCGGCACGGTACAACGACAAGGCCCCGCTGGCATGCGCCACCGGGGCCTTTTTCTTGCTTGTCCTGCTGATAAGGCAGGGCAGGCGAAGCGCAGATTGCAGCCTGCCTTACAGCATTACGACGATGTCCTGAGACGTTCGAGCGCGGCATCGAGACCCATGGCCGATGCCTGTTTGACGAGCCGCTTGAGCTTGCCGGCTTCGAGCGTTTCGGCGCCGCATTCGAGCAACATCGCTCCCAATTCCTGCGCTGCCTTCTGGCGCAATTCCGCTTCCCTGGCATTGAGCTCGGCGCGTTGTTCGCGGAGGCGAGTGAGCGCATCGCGCGCATTTCTGGACCTTGCCATTGTCGTTTCATCCTCTGGCTGAAGGTCCCCTCGCGGAGCATTCTGCCACAGGACAAATGTTCTGCAAAGGTTCTTGTTTGCGGTGAAGCGAGGGCATGTACTTCACCGAGAGGGGGGAGGTCTCTCTCGCAGTCCCTGTCATGGTGATGGCGGCTTGAGGGCCCGCGTCAAGGACGGACGGTTAGGTCACGTGGTAGAAATCTGTCCTGATTGTAACCAGCGTTGAGCAGGGAACAGGCCGGCCGCCGCGCTAACCCATAAAGCTGGCGGTGGTCGGACTGTTCCCGGGGCACGGCGCTTGCGATGTGACGCAAGCGCGACCGCAGGTCGCGCCCGGTCACGGGAGAGCAGACATGGTCACCATCGTGCGCGCGGTCGAAGGCTGCCCGAATATCCCGCCGAACTTTCCGATCCTGCTGACGAACAGCATGAAAATCATCGAGCCGGCCTTCGAGTACCTCATGGAAGTTGCCACCCTGCATGGCCGCACCCGCAGTCGGGAGACGCTGCGTACTTATGGCGAGCATCTCTACGACTGGTTCGACAGCCTCGAGCAATCCGGTATCGCCTGGCATGACGTGTGCGCCCAGACCATTGCCGCTAGGCAACGCGCTCAGGATCACGCTGGTCATTATCCCCACTCCTGTCCTGCATCAGGAACCGGCGCGAATCATACGCCGATCGATCGCCAGGAGCCATTCCTATCGGCCCCGGAAACCGAGCATCGTAGGGCCGCAGGCGCACCCACGGGAAGTAACGGCAAGTCCCTCCATCCGGATTACGCTCCTATCACTGAAACTCGCCGGTGAAGCTGGGAACAGAGAGCACACCCTACCCCTCACCGGGAGTCGATCTTTGGCGTAAGATATTGATCTGCAATACCTTTGTCCGCACGCCCCGAAATCCCGCAAAACTGACCATTGGTCACCGCGCTGACCACATGTGACCAACTGCTCCAACCCTCTGACAGCAAACGTATTTCCGCGCTTGAATTTGCAGCTTGTTCTATCTATGTTCTAAATCAAGGAGGCGGATCGTAAAGGGGCGTGGAGAATGCCCGAATGTCGCGACGCCATCACCTTGCCTGCTATGTAACGCAGGATATCTTCGACCAGTTCTGTGCATTGGCGACAAGCCGCCACATGACGGTGACGGGCCTGCTGCGCAAACTTGTCGTCGACGAACTCGACGCCGCTGCGCTGCTCGGTCCGGGCGATCTGGAGCGCAATGTCATGTTCACGGCAAGGGCGGTGGGCGCGCTGCTCGAACGCCATGATCCCAAACTCTATGCGCAGGTAATCGCAGCCTGGCGCAGCGACCTTTCCGGCGAGGACCGCGGCGATGTGGGATGACGCGCGCTCCACCTTTGACGAGCCGTTCTACCTCACCCGCTGGGTCGGTCCGAAGCTGGCCGTCGCTATCGTTTTTGCAGTCCTTTACCTGTCGATCCGGTACCAGCTGGAGGTCCATTCCAGCGTCACCACCAACACCTTCGGCCTGGCCCATGCCAAGGCGAATTTGTTCCTGTTTCTGGGCGCGAGCGGGGACGCACAGTGGTACTTCTCCGGTGGCGGCGAAAGCTTCGTTGTGCGGCAGGACGTGGTCGCCACGACGAACCCTTTCGTGGCGGCATGGGCCCATATGCTGGACCGGATCGTGCGCGGCACATGGATCGCGGCAGGTCTGTTATTTGCACCGCCAGCGCTCTGGCATTCGTTGCCGGTTCTGGAGGAGGCTTTGGCCCGGATCAGGGTGCAACGTGCTCGGCGGCGTGAACGGAGTACGCTGCTAGAAGACGTACCGGTTGAGCCCCCGGTACGGACCAAACCACGGCGGCGGCCCAAGTCCAAGGCGGTGCGTGGCGATCAGCTTTCCTTGCCCTTTGCCGAACCTGACGGGGGGCGGCCCCAGACGCCGAGCGATGCGATCGATCCGGTGCCAACACGCATTGTTCGACGGACGGAACAAGCACCAACGCGCCCACCCGATCCGGCCTCTGAACTGCCACCCGCCTTGCCGCCGCCGGTGACCTCCGAGGAACCCCGGTTCGTTCCCGGTCAGGCCCGCCGCAAGTCAAAGCGTGAGGACAAATAATTGCTCTCGGTCGCATCGGTTCGCTCGGCAGGTGGGGCAGCTTCGTACTTCGCTGCCGACAACTACTACACCCGCGAACAGGGCCAGGGCGAATGGTTCGGAAAGGGCGCCGAGGCATTGGGCCTGACGGGCAGGATCGATGCAAAGCAGTTCGAGGCCGTGCTGCGCGGCGAACTCCCGGACGGTTCGCGCGTGGGGCGCGAAGGCATCCACCGTGCCGGGATCGACCTCACATTTTCGATGCCCAAGAGCTGGTCGCTGATTGCGCTTGTGGGTGGAGACCGGCGGATTATCCAGGCCTATGGCGAGGCGGTGAAGGCAACGTTGACATGGGCGGAAAGGAACGCGGCACAGGCGCGGGTCGATGACGGGAAAGGGCAAAGACAAGTGTCGACAGACAACCTTGTCGTCGGCCTGTTCGAGCACGACACGAGCCGCGCGCAGGAGCCGCAAAGCCACTTCCATGCCGTCATCGCCAACATGACCCGGTTGCCGGGTGGCGAATGGCGGGCCCTGCGCAACGACAAGCTCTGGACCTACAATACGCTATTGAACTCGATGACCATGGCGCACTTCCGCCGCAGCGTCGAAGCGATGGGCTACAGGATCGGCGACCGTTCGAAACACGGCAACTTCGAAGCAGCCGGTATCGCGCGCAACATGGTGATGGCATTCAGCACCCGCCGTCAGCAGATTCTAGCCAAGGTCAGCGAGATGGCATCGCGTTCGCCGCAAGCTCTACAGGCTGCCACGCTGATGACCCGCGAGGACAAGGCGCCGATCGAGGATCGCGGCGCGCTCTATGCGGGATGGAAGGAGTCCGCCACCGAGATCGGGCTTGACCTGGCCGCCATCCGCGCCGAGGCCGATCACAGGTTCCAATTCGAACCGAGCATAACCCAGCGCATGGGCGAAGTGTGGAGCACGATTGCAGACAAGGCGCGGGATATTGCCGATCGCTTTGCCAGTGCAGTCGGCCTGCAAGCCACCGATCCCTATCTGCCGCAGAGGTTCCCCAGGCAGACACCGGGGGATATTGCCGCTGCCCATGCGGTGGCGTCTGCCATCCGGCACCTCGAACAACGCGAGGCAGGCTTTGCCGTCACGGACATCGCCAAGGCCGCGCTGGACTTCGGCCTGCCGACAACCATCGATGAGGTCGAAAGGGCGATTGACCGACAACTGCGCAATGGGAACCTGCAACGCGGGGCTGACGAGCCTGCCGGACTGGTCACGACCGCGCAGGCGCTCGCGACCGAACGGCGCATGCTGGACGCGATCGACAAGGGGCGCGGCGCTGTTGCGCCGATCCTGTCGTCCGATCTTGCCGGAGAAAGCCTCCAGCACTTTGCGCGAGATACCAACGGCTTTGCCCTCAATCCCGGACAGGAAGCGGCAGGACGCATGATGTTTGCGTCCTCCGACCGGACCATTGCCATCCAGGGTATAGCCGGGGCGGGCAAGTCGAGCCTGCTTGCACCCGCCGCGCGCCTGTTCGAAGCGCAGGGCCGCAAGGTCATGGGGCTGGCCATACAGAACACGCTGGTGCGCCAGCTGGAGCGCGATACCGGTGCCTCGATGACCGTAACCCGGTTCCTGAAGGCCTATGCCGGGGAGGTCGATAGAACGGTCAGGGCGGAAATGGCAGGCAGCGTGCTCGTGGTCGACGAAGCCTCGATGATGGCCAATGCCGATCAGCTGAAACTGGTCGAGGTCGCCAACCGGCTCGATGTCGCGCGCCTCGTGCTGATCGGCGATGCACGGCAGCTTGGGGCGGTCGATGCCGGTAAACCCTTTGCGCTTGCACAGGACGCCGGGATCGCGACCTCGCACATGGACCAGAATGTCCGAGCCCGCGACGATATGATCCGCGAAGTCGCGAAAGCCGCGCAGGCAGGCGACGTGAGTAAGGCCATGGCCCTGCTTGGCGGCAAGGTAGTCGAAGCCGATGGCAGCGTGGTCGAACAGGCCGCGCGACAATGGCTCGATCTGCCGAGGGAAGAGCGTGATCGAACCATGATCTTTGCATCGGGCCGGCGCCTTCGCGATGCGGTCAACCTGACCGTGCAGGCGGGCCTTCGCGACAAGGGCGAGCTTGGTGGGGGCAGCCTGACCGTCCGGGCGCTCGACCGGGTCAACCTCACCAACGAGGAACTGCGCTATGCCCACCACTACAAGCCGGGCCGGATTGTCGAGCTGGCCAAACCCGTCAAGGCGCAGCGGCTTGCCTCGGGGCTCTATGCGGTCACCGGCGTGAACGGGAATGGCCGCGTGGGACTGGTCGATGCCCAGGGCAAGGCGCATCGCTTCGATCCTGACCGCATCCGGCCCGGGCAGGACAATCGCATCGCGCTTCACGAAGAGAGGGAGCGGACCATCCATGGCGGCGATCGCATCCGCTGGACGACGAATGACCATCAGCGAGGACTGCTCAATGCCGATCGCGCCACGGTGACAGCAATCGGCAGGTCCCATGTCGACATCGAGACTTCGACCGGCATGAAGATGACCCTGGCAAAAACCGATCCGATGCTCTCCCGGATCGATCTGGCCTATGCCTACAACGCGCACATGGCGCAGGGCATGACGACCGACAAAGCGATCGTCGTCATGGAAGCACGCGATACGAAACTGCTGACCCGGCAGAACTTCCTCGTCTCGGTGACGCGCGTGCGCGATGATCTCACTGTCTATGTCGACAAGGCCGACCAGGCCCAGCGAAAGCTGGAACTGCAATCGGGCGAAAAGACTTCCGCGCTGGAAACCGTGGGCGAGAAGGAGCCCAAGGCGCCCGAACTCGAATTGCAGCGCGAGCGGGTCAAACCGTTCGAGATCGGCATTTGACGGCTTGTTCCGCGCGGTGTCCTAACGGCTTGGCCAGCCCAGCATCTTGTGCGGCGCGGGGAAAGCATCGAGCAGCGTGGCGCCCCAGACATCGAGCAACTCGCGCCGGCGTTCCATGTAGGCGGCGCGATTGTAGGCTCCTTCCGATCCCGACACCCCTTCGGGAACATGGGCAAGAATCAGGTCGATCACATGCCGGTCGCCCGGCGAGCCGTTGCGTTCGGCCCATTCGTTCATGATCGTCGAGAACGACGCTCGCCAGCCATGCGGGACATGCCGCCCCTGGTAGCCGCAGCGGTTGTAGAAGTAGGAGAGCGTGTTCTCGCTCATCGGACGGTGGGCATTGCGGTTCGATGGAAACACCAACGGCCCGCGCCCGGTCAGCACCCATGCCGCGCGCAGGACATCGACCGCTTGCGATGACAGCGGCACCAGATGCTCAAAGCCCTCGTCGGACTTCAGTTCCTTGTCGAGCTTCATGCGGTGAGCGGGCACCCGCCAAAGTGCATCAGGGCAAAGCTCATTGCTCTGCCAGTCCACGCCCTCGATCTCGTCCCACGGTAGCGCACGGATCATGCCGGGGCGCTGCGCGGTCAGCGCCAGAAACCGTGAGGCGAGCTTGGTCAGCGGGGATGCCGGTTCGGCTTCGGTCTTGCGCACCATGTCCTGCAATGCATCGAACGACAGGAAGGCCGGCCGCTTCTTCGAGCGCGGCACCGGCTTCAGCGCCTTGGTCACGATCGCCGCCGGATCGCGCGTACCAGCCCCTTCGGCAATGGCATGGACAAACACCGCCGACATGCGCTGGCGCACCCGGTGTGCCGTCTCGATCGTCCCGCGCTTCTCGATCTTGCGCAGCACGGACAGCACCATGGGTTCGTCGATCTCGGAAATCGGCAGCATGCCGACCCACGGGAAGACTTCCTTCTCCAGGCTCGTGATCACATCGCGGGAATGGATCGGCGTCCAGCGGTCCTTCTGCAGGTCGTACCAGCCCCGCGCCAGTGCCTCGAAGGTATTCGCCGCCGCAACCGCGCGTTCGACCTTTGCCTTGGCCGCCTCGATCCCCGGATCGCGGCCATCGGACAGGAGCCGCCGCGCATCGGCCTTGCGGTCCCGCGCTTCCTTCAGCCCCATCTCGGGATAGCGACCCAGAACCAGCCTTCGTTCCTTGCCGGCAAAGCGATACTTCAGCCGCCAGCTGCGCAAGCCTGCCTTCGAGACGAACAGGTACAGCCCTTCGGAATCGGCGAGCTTGTAGTCCTTGGGCCTGGGCTTAGCCTGTCTTACGGCCATGTCGGTCAGCATCAGTGCCCCCAAAGTCGCGTTCCGCTGCCCCCGTTCGTGCCCCCGGATCGGGGTGGATGCAGGCGGAAGATCGGAAACAAATAGAGAACAATGATGGCCGCAGAATGGCGGAAAAGCAAGGAATTTAGCGCTTTAAGGGATGTCCTCGGATCGCGAGGTGGCGGAGACGGAGGGATTCGAACCCTCGGTACCCTGATAGAGTACGGTTCCTTAGCAGGGAACTGGTTTCAGCCACTCACCCACGTCTCCGGGTCCCGTGCGGCAGGCGGGCGCTATAGCGGCGGGGTGGGGGGGTCGCAAGGGGCCGTTTCGACCGAATACGCGACTCGCTTCGTCGCAAATCGGATTCGCCTCGTCGCGCGTTCATTGCCGCTTCACCGCGGAAGGACTCTTCTTCGCTCTGGACGCATCCCGCTCACGGGAACGGAGGGAAATCATGGCCTTGTTCCAGGCTCTCGCGCGCCGCGGCTGGATCGCCGCGATCGGCGCCGCCGCATTCGTCGCCAGCCCGGCATTGGCCCAGATCCAGACGATCGACCCCAATTCGGGGATCGACGCCGATCTCGCCCAGCCGGCCGAGAACCCCGGCGAACCGGCGCCCTATGACAATGCGACGACATACCAGGCGACCCCGCCGGCGGGCGCCCCGGCCGAAGTCGCGCCGGAGTGGACCGACCCGGTCGTCGCCAGCGCCGACGCATCGACCGCGGCGACGCAGGCGGCGGCCGAGCCCGCGGTCGCGGCCGCCCAGGGCGACACCTACAAGAAGGACGACCTGATCGGCGCGGCCGAGGGCGTCTTCGGCAAGGGCGCCGAGGGGCTCGCGCGGATGATCGAGGACCTGCTGGCCAAGCAGGGCGAGCCCAATGCCTACATCGTCGGGCGCGAGGCGGGCGGCGCCTTCGTCGTCGGCGCGCGCTACGGTTCGGGCACGCTGCACCACAAGGTCGAGGGCGAGCGGCCGGTCTACTGGACCGGCCCCTCGGTCGGTCTCGACGTGGGCGCCAACGCGAGCAACACATTCGTCCTGGTCTACAACCTCTACGACAGCGAGGAACTCTACGAGCGTTACCCCGCGGGCGAGGGCAATGCCTATGCCATCGGCGGGCTGACGGCATCGTACCTGCGCAAGGGCGACGTCGTGCTGATCCCGATCCGCGTGGGCGCCGGGCTGCGGCTCGGGCTCAACGCGGGCTACATGAAGTTCTCGAAGAAGCAGCGCTGGCTCCCGTTTTGAGCCTGTAAGAAATTCTGCCCTTCGGATCGCGGGGGCCGCAACGGGAATGCCGTTGCGGCCCTTCGCGTATCGGCTAAAGCGGCGGCCATGCTAGACCGTCTCGCTCCCCAGGCACCCGACGCGCTTCTCGCGCTCATCAAGATGCACCGCGACGACCCGCGGACCGACAAGATCGATCTCGGCGTCGGCGTCTACCGGACGGGCCAGGGCGACACACCCGTCTTCGCGGCGATCAAGGCGGCCGAGCGCCGGCTGGTCGACGAGCAGGATTCCAAGTCCTACCTCGGTCCCGAGGGCGACATGGGCTTCGTCGAGGCGCTGATGCCCTATGTCTTCGGCGAGGCGAACCCGACGATGGGCGGCCGGATCGAGGGGATGCAGACCCCCGGCGGGACCGGGGCCGTCCGCCTCGCCACCGCGCTCGCCAAGGCGGCCGGCGTCACCCGCGTGCACATGGGCACGCCGAGCTGGCCCAATCATGCGCAGATCCTCGCCGACCTCGACCTCGAGGTCGCCGGCTTCAGCCATGCCTGCCCCGACGGGACCGCCGACCTCGACGCGGTGCTCTCTGCGATCCGCGGCGCGGGGGAGGGCGAAGCGGTCCTGCTCCACGGGTGCTGCCACAATCCCACCGGTATCGACTACACGCCCGAGCAGTGGGACGCGATCGCCGCGGCGCTTGCCGAAAGCAGGGCGCTGCCCATCGTCGACGTCGCCTACCAGGGCCTCGGCCACGGGATGGAGGAAGACGCCTACGGGCTGCGCGCGGTACTCGCCGCGGTGCCCGAGGCGCTGGTCGCGTACAGCTGCGACAAGAATTTCGGGCTCTACCGTGACCGCGTGGGCGCGTTCTACGTCATGGCGGCCGAGGGCGGACAGTTGCCCGCGATCCTCTCGAATGCGGCGGCGCTGGCGCGCGCCAACTGGTCGATGCCGCCCGATCACGGCGCGGCCGCGGTGCGTCTGATCCTGCGCGATCCCGACCTCACCGCGCAATGGCTCGACGAGCTCGACACGATGCGGACCCGGATGCGCCAGGTGCGCGACCGGCTGGCCGGTGCGGGCACCGCGGGCAGCGTCGACCTGACGCCGCTGGGAATCCAGAACGGGCTGTTTTCGGTCCTGCCGCTGTCGAAGGACCAGATCGCGGCCCTGCGCGAGGATCACGCCATCTACATGGCGGGATCGGGGCGGATCAACGTCGCCGGCCTGACCGAGGCCAACATCGACAAGTTCATCCGCGCCCTCGCCGAGGTGACCGCCTGAAGGTGCTCCCACGGTGCTGAACCGCCAGCCGGTCCTCGAGGGCGAGCGGCTGCGCCTTCGGCCCCTGCGCGCGGACGACTGGGATGCGCTGTTCGCGGTCGCCTCGGACCGTGAGCTGTGGGCCGGGCACCCCGCACACGATCGCTGGCAGGAACCGGTCTTTCGCGCCTATTTCGGCAACGCGCTGGCAAACGGCGGAGCGCTGGTCGCGATCGACAGGGCGAGCGGCGCGATCATCGGCGCCTCTCAATACTACGACTACCAGGACGACGAGGACGGCCGCGGCCCCTCGGTCGAGATCGGCTTCACCTTCCTCGCCCGCTCGCACTGGGGCGGCGCGTTCAATCGCGAGATGAAGCGGCTGATGCTGGCCCACGCACTGGCCTGTGTCGAATATGTCCGGTTCCGGATCGGCGAAACCAACCTGCGGTCGCGCAGGGCGATGGAGAAGATCGGCGGGCGGCTGACCGACCGGCGCCAGTCCGAGATCAAGGCAGGGCAGCCCAGCGTGAACGTGGTCTACGAGATCGACCGCGAGAGCTTCGCGCGCGGACCCCTGGCCGGGTAAGGGGCGGATGACGGCGGTTTGCCGGTCCGCAGGCCCTCACTCCGCCGCGATGGCGCCGGTCGGCTTGTTCTCGTGGTCGTCCCACGGCAGGTGCCGGTCGTCGATCCGGACCATGTTGTTGCTTTCGACCAGCACCGCGCGCGACTGGTAGCCGAGCAGCTGCTCGACCGGAATCTCGAGGTTGCGGACGAGAATCTCGGTTTCGTCGGACGAGAAATCGGTCATTCCGCGCGCGCGTTCGACGCCCTGCTGGTCGTAGATGTGGACGACATCGCCCTTCACGAACTTGCCGCGGACCTCGACCACGTCGCCGCGGTCGATCGGCCGGGTCCCGGTCGCGATCGCCTCGGCTCCGCTGTCGGTGACGACGATGCTGCCGGCCATCTGCAGCCGGTTGGTGAGCCAGGCCGCCCAGCTGTCGGTCGGCTCGCTGTGGGCGATGAAGGTCGTGCAGCGCCGCTTGCCCTTCAGGACCGAGGAAATCGGGTCCTCGGCCTCGCCGTTGGCGATCAGCGTGGTGCACCCGGCGTTCTGCGCCATGTTGGCGGCCTGGATCTTGGTCAGCATCCCGCCGCTGCCCAGCGTGCTGATCCCGGCGGTCGCCTCGATGTATTCGCTGGCGTCGTCGACCACCTCGACGAACTTCGCGCCCGGCTCATCGGGATTGCGATCGTAGAGGCCGTCGACCCCGGTCAGGATCACGAGGTGCCGCGCCTCGACCATCTGGGCCACCTTGGCCGCCAGCCGGTCGTTGTCGCCGACCCGGATTTCCTCAGTGGTGATCGTGTCGTTCTCGTTGATGATCGGCACGATCCCGGCCGCCAGCAGCCGGTGGAGCGTGTTCTTGGTGTTGAGGAAGCGTGCGTGATCCTCGAAATCGCCCAGCGTCACGAGGACCTGCGCGATGTCGAGGCCGTGCTCGTGACCGACCTGCTTGTAGGCGTTGAGCAGCAGCGGCATTCCGCAGGCGGCGGCCGCCTGCTTGTCCCTGAGGCCCGCGGTCGCCGGGGTCACGCCGATCATCCGCATCCCCAGCGCGACCGCGCCGGACGAACAGACGATGACCTCGTATCCCTCGTCACGCAGCAGCGCGATGTCCTCGACCACGCGCTGCATGAAGGCCCAGCGAACCATCAGTCTCTTTTCGTCGGTTAAAAGACTTGAACCGAGTTTAATGACTACTCTCTTGTCTGAAATCACAACTGAACTTCCGAATTGTCTGTATCTGGTCAAACATGCAGAATGGGTTCCGGTCGATCGCCGCCGAACTTGACACGCGCATCGCCATATGGGAGTTCCCGTAGCCCGATATGGGTCCTCGTTGCAACGAGACCAGGAAAGAATTCGTAATTCTCCCGAAATCTCTCGGAAACCTCTGGCCTTTTTTCTGGTTGGATGACCGGAAGGCCGGCAAAGACCCCCGCACGGGACCCATCCGGCGCGAGATCGCGGACCTTGCGATCGCGCCCTTGTCATTTGCTCCGCGCTCTTGCGCGACAGCGCCCGTCCGTCGGGCGCGCGAACCGAACCACGATACGGAAGCCAGACGACTCTCATGACACCCACTCAGGAACTCGACCCCCAGACCCGCGCTGCCAGCCCCGCCGAACAGGTGCGGACGCTGGGCGCCAGCGCGCGCGCCGCCGCCCGCAAGCTGATCACGGCCTCGACCACGGCGAAGAACGAGGCGCTTCTCGCCGCGGCGAGCGCGCTGCGCGCGGCCACGCCCCGGCTGGTCGAGGCGAACGAGGCCGACGTGGCCGATGTCGCCGATAGCCGTCCCGCCTCGTTCATCGACCGGCTGCGGCTCGACGCGGGACGGACCGAGGCGATGGCGCAGGCGGTGGAGGACATCGCCGGCCTGCCCGACCCGGTCGGCCGCGAGCTGGCTTGCTTCGAAAGGCCGAACGGCCTGCGCATCCGGCGCGTGGCGGTGCCACTCGGGGTCATCGCGATGATCTTCGAATCGCGTCCCAACGTCGCCGCCGATGCAAGCGCGCTGTGCCTCAAGTCGGGCAATGCGGTGATCCTGCGCGGCGGCTCGGAAAGCGCCCGCTCGACCGCCGCGATCATCGACTGCATGCGCAAGGGGCTGGCGGAAGCCGGCCTTCCCGTCGACGCGGTGCAGGCGGTCCCGACCAGCGACCGCGAGGTGGTCGGCGAGCTCCTGCGCGCGGTCGACACGATCGATCTCGTCATTCCGCGCGGGGGCCGGGGACTGGTCGAGCTGGTGCGCGACCAGGCGCGCGTGCCGACGCTGCTGCACCTCGACGGCAACTGCCACACCTACGTCCACGCCGACGCCGACGTGGACCAGGCGGTCGAGGTGATCCGCAACGCCAAGCTGCGCCGCACCGGCGTATGCGGCGCGACCGAGAGCATCGTGATCGACCGCGCGATCGCGGGTGACGTCCTGCCCAGGCTGGTCGATGCCATGCCCGATTGCGAGCTGCGCGGCGACGCGGCGGCCCGCGCGATCGACGGGCGCCTGGCGGCCGCCGGGCCGGAGGACTGGGATACCGAGTATCTCGATTCGATCGCCTCGGTGAAGATCGTCGACGACCTCGACGCGGCGCTCGACTTCGTCGCGGAGCATTCGTCGGGTCATACCGACGCCATCCTGACCCGCGACGACGCGGCCGCAAGGCGGTTCATGGCGACGATCGACAGCGCGGTGGTGATGCACAACGCCTCGACCCAGT
Source organism: Tsuneonella litorea (assembly GCF_025154015.1). Classification (GTDB taxonomy): domain Bacteria; phylum Pseudomonadota; class Alphaproteobacteria; order Sphingomonadales; family Sphingomonadaceae; genus Tsuneonella; species Tsuneonella litorea. The sequence continues at coordinate 312,730 of NZ_JAOAMV010000004.1, read as the reverse complement.
TTTCGGATGGGGGAGAGTTCGGGATGGGCGCCGAGATCGGCATCGCCACCGGCAAGCTTCACGCGCGCGGGCCGGTCGGCCTCGAGCAGCTGACGAGCTTCAAATACCTAGTCGAGGGGCAGGGCCAGACGCGGCCCTGACACCCCGGTCCCGCACGCGCGCGGCGGGCCGCCAGACGCGAAAAGGGCGGGCCGCGGCTTCCCCGCGACCCGCCCCGCTCGATGTCCTCCCTGGGGGAATGACCCCGCCGGCGTTTCAGCGCGTGTTGCGCTGCACCGGCATGTTCTCCGGCGCGATCGAGATGCGCTTCACTTCGCCGGAGCGGCCCGGGAAGTCGGTGAACATCGCCTCGACCAGGTTCGGCACCAGGTATTGGAGGCGGTTCGAGGTCGACAGCGCCTCGGCCTTGCCTTCGAACAGGCGCTGGCCGGTCGCGCGGTTGTCGATCTTCATCTCGATCCCGCTGGTGTAGACGGTGTAGACGTCCAGCCCGTTGTCGAAGAACGGGTCGTAGAAGCCGTAGCTCCACGGGCCGCGACCATAGAACCCGCGACTGTAGAACCCGCGGCCGTAGTAGGGCCAGTAAGCCCGGCGGCCGAAGCCATAGCCGTACCACGGATCGTAGAACGGATCGTGGAAGCCCGTGCGGCGCACCCGCTCGCGGCCCTTGTCGACGCCGTAGTCGAAGCGGACCAGCAGGTCGGCGTTTTCGGGCGTGGCGGCCTGGGTGTAGCCAAGGCGGGTCATGTTGGCCTCGACGTAGTCGGCGTACTGCGCGAACTCGAGGCCACCGGCGAGTGCCGGGTCTTCGGCCACGACCGCGAAGGTCTGGCCCTGCGGTGCCGGCATCGCGCTCTGGAAGCGCTGGACGTCCGCCTTGAAGGGGGTCGCGCACGCGGCCAGCGCACCGAGCGCGAGCGGCACGGCGATCAGCTTCAGTGTGCGACCCCAGTTGGTCAGAATGGACATGTGCGAAACCCTTTGATGTTGCCTTCGCAGCGGCGCGGCTCCGGCAGTCCGGGAAGCGCGCAAGCTGTCATCGATGCGGCAGGGTGTAAAGTATCCGCGGTGAACCGAGTTTGAATGAACGGCTTAGCAATAGTTATGCCAAATCGCGGCGCTAGCGGATCAATCCCAGCGCCGCGTAGGCCGCGTCGAGCGTCGGCCGGCCGATCTCGCGCGCCCGTGCCGCCCCCTTCGCGAGGATCGCGTCGAGCGCCTCGCGGTCGTCGAGCAGTTCGGTGAACCGTGTCGAGATCGGTCGCAGCGTTTCGACGAGCAGTTCGCCCAGCGCGGGCTTGAACGCGCCGAAACCCTGTCCGCCGAACCGCGCGAGCACGGCGTCCGCGCTCTCGTTCGCCAGCGCGGCGTAGATCGTCACGAGGTTCAGCGCCTCGGCCCTGTCCGCGAGGCCGGCGACCTCCGAGGGCAGCGGCTCGGGATCGGTCTTCGCCTTCTTCACCTTCTGCATGACGAGGTCGGCGTCGTCGGCGAGGTTGATGCGCGCCATGTCGCTGGCGTCGGACTTGCTCATCTTGGCCGATCCGTCACGCAGGCTCATGATCCGCGCCGCCTGCGGGGGGACGATCGGTTCGGGCAGGGTGAACGTCTCGCCGAAGTCATTGTTGAACTTCTGCGCGATGTCGCGGGCCAGCTCGAGATGCTGCTTCTGGTCCTCGCCCACCGGAACGTGGGACGCCTGGTAGAGCAGCACGTCGGCGGCCTGGAGCACGGGATAGGTGAACAGCGCGACCGACTGGCCCTCGCGATTCTTGCCCGCCTTGTCCTTCCACTGCGTCATCCGGTTCAGCCAGCCCATGCGGGCGGTGCCTGCGAGCAGCCACTGGAGCTCGGCATGGGCGGGGACCTGCGCCTGGTTGAACAGGATCGACCGATTGGGATCGATTCCGCACGCGACCAGCGCGGCGGCCATCTCGAGCGTGCCGCGCTTCAGTTCGGCCGGATCGTGCGGCTGACTGATCGCGTGCAGGTCGGCGAGGAAGAACAGGCACTGCGCCCCGTCTTCCATTTCGTCCTGCATCCGCACCCAGTTGCGGATCGCGCCGAGATAGTTGCCGAGGTGGAGGTTGCCGGTCGGCTGGATGCCGGAGACCACCCTCATGGGAGCGGGGCGCATGGCGATGTCCTTAATGTCGATATGTCGTGAAGATGTCCGGTGATGCCGGACGCTGGCCGGGGATCTAGCGGCCGAGCCATCGCCAGGCCGCCCGGCCGCGCACCGCGAAGCGGAGCGGCGCTGACATCGGAGGTGCGGCGAGGGGCTTCATCGCGCGCCGGGCTATACCGAAACCGCCTATTCGGCAAGATCGACAGGCTTGGCCGCGCGCCGGCGGGTGACCTGCGCGACAAGGTCCTTGTCGAGCGCGCCGACTGCAAACGCGATCGCGAAGAACACCGCCATTCCGCCCAGCACCAGCACGCCCAGCGACCAGACCCGCTCGATGACGTTGCCGCCATAGCGGTCGGCCATCAGCGGCATCAGCCACCACAGGAATGCTCCCATCGCCGCGGTCGCGACCAATTGGCGCGCGATCCGCCCGGCGAGCCTGGCGGTAAAGTGGAACCAGCCGCGCGCCTGGAGGATGGTGTAGAGCGTCAGCACGTTGAGCGTCGCGGTGATCGCGGTCGCCGCGGCGAGGCCGACGATCCCGTAGCGCGGCACGACGTAGAAGTTGAGCGCCACGTTCACCGCCAGCGCGCCGGCGGCGACGAACACCGGCGTGCGGGTGTCCTCGCGACTGAAGAAGGCCGGCTGGAACACCTTGACCAGCACGTAGGCGGGCAGCCCGCAGACCAGCGCGAGGACGATGTCGGCCATGATCGCCCCGCTCTCGGGCGTCATCTTGCCGCCGACGAAGAACGCGGTGACGAACGCCGGCGCGCAGATGCCGAGCGCGACCGCGGCGGGCAGGGTCAGGAGCGTGCCGACCTCGACCGCGTTGCCCTGCAGCCGCTGCGCCTCGCGCTTGTCGCCCGACTGGATGTGCCGCGCGAGCATCGGCAGGATCGCGGTGCCCAGCGCGATGCCGAAGATGCCGAGCGGCATCTGGTTCAGCCGGTCGGCAAGCTTGAGCAGCGTCAGCGAGCCCTGCGGCAGGCTGGTCGCGAAGAAGGTGTCGACGAGCTGGCTGATCTGGTAGATTCCCGCCCCGAACGTGGCGGGCAGGATCAGCATGCCCAGCCGCTTCACTTCGGGCGTGAAGCGGGGGGCGGTGATCTTCAGCCGGACCCCCGCGCGGCGCGCCGCCCACCACATGAACGCCAGTTGCACCATGCCCGATACCGTCAGCGATATCGCCAGTGCCCAGGCGACCACCGTGTCGCTGCCGTCGGCGCCGCGCAGGTACCATCCGATCCCGATGCCGGCGATCATCACCAGGTTGAGAAATACCGGTACGAATGCGCCGGGCGCAAAGCGGCTGCGCGCGTTGAGCAGCCCCGACAGCATCGCCACCAGGCTGACCAGCCCGAGATAGGGAAACGTCATCCGGCTCAGCAGGACCGACAGCTCGAACTTGCCCGGCACGTCCTGGTACTCGCGTGCGAGCAGCCAGACGATCCACGGCATCGCGATCATGCAGATCGCGCTGAAGCCGAGCAGCACCCAGACGAAGACCGACAGCACGTCGCCCGCGAAGGCGTCGGCGCCCGCCTCGCCGCCGCCGTCTTCCTCGCTGCGGTGCAGCCGGCGGGTGTACATCGGCACGAATGCGACGCTGAACGCGCCCTCGGCGAACAGCCGGCGGAAGGTGTTGGGCAGGGTGAAGGCGAGCTGCCAGGCGTCCGCCGCGAGGCCCGCGCCGAGCACGCGGGCGAGCAGCATGTCGCGCACGAAACCGAAAACCCGCGAAAGCGCGGTCAGCGAGCCGATCGTCCCGACGTTGCGGACGAGGTTGCTCATCGCGGCTTATCCGGGCCGGCGGAGCCGCCGGGCTCTAGGCGATCAGGCCTCGCCCGACGGCGGCGGGGTCCGGCCGGCGGCCGCGGCCTCTTCCTCGGCCTTGCGCTGGAGCTGCTGCAGGTAGAGGCCGTTGAAGTCGATCGGGTCGATCATCATCGGCTGGAAGCCGAGGTCGCGGGTCGCGTCGGCGATCACCCGGCGGGCGAACGGGAACAGGATCCGCGGCGCCTCGGCATAGAGGAACGCGTGGGCGTGCTCGTCGGGCAGGTTGCGCATCCCGATGAGGCCGCAATAGGCCAGCTCGACCAGATAGAGGTCGCCCTCGTCGGCCTTGGCGGTCAGCTTGATCTTGAGTTCGACCTCGCTGACTTCCTCGCTCACCGGCTCGGCGGCGATGTTGAACTGCAGGTCGATATTCGGCGCGCTCTGCCACTGGAAGCAGGCCGGGGCATTCGGATTCTCGACCGACAGGTCCTTGACGTATTGCGAGATGATCCCCGCAACCGGCTGGTTGTCGGCGCCGTTGCCCAGTGCTTCGGGATCCATGTTGAGGTCGGTGAGAACGTCGGCTTCGTCGGCCATGATGATCGGGTGTCCTGCTGGTTGGAAGCGGGCCGCCAAGCGGGGTCCGCCGGGTAAATCGAGGGCGCGCCTAGCACCGTGCGCGACCTGCCGCAACGCCGCACCCGAATGCCCGCCTCGTGCGTTGTTCGTTTGTAATTCGTCCCTATCTAGGGCACCATCAGAAGATGGGTGACGGCAGGTGCCAAGGCCGGACCGCCCTCGAAACGCAGAAACGGACTGACCAGGTGATACTCCAGATCGTCATCCTCGCCATGATCGCGGCATTTCTCGGCCTGCGCCTCTATTCGGTGCTCGGCCGCCGCGCGGAGCACGAGGAGCAGCCCGAGCCGAGCCGGTTCGAGCGTCCCGATGCGGTGCCCCCGGCGGCGCTGCAGCCGCGGCCCGCGCATGTCGTGCGCCCGGCCGCCCTCGAAGGGGCGGTGCCCGCGGTCGAACGCGGCGTGCGCGAGATCGCCGCGGCCGATCGCCGGTTCGACGTGACCGCGTTCGTCGAGGGCGCCAAGGCCGCCTACGCGATGATCCTCGAGGCGTTCTGGCAGGGCGACCGCGAAACGCTGAAGGAACTGTGCGACGCGGACGTCTACGCCGGGTTCGATGCCGCGATCGCCGCGCGCGCGGAAGCGGGCGAGACGCTCGACAACCGCCTCGTGCGGATCGAGGACGCGACGATCGACATGGCCGAGCTCGTCGGCAGGACCGCGCGGGTGCGGGTGCGCTTCGTCGCCGACATCGCCGCGGTAACGCGCGACAGGGACGGCGCCGTTGTCGCCGGTTCGCTCGACGACGCGATCGAGGCGCGCGACCTGTGGACCTTCAAGCGCGACGTGCGCGAAGCCGATCCGCACTGGCTGCTCGACGAAACCGACGAAGGCTGAGCGGCGCGTTCGCCCTGACCCGTCTTTCGGGGCAGGAGGGGGCGGAATGAGTTGGATTTTCCCGCCGCCGCGGTAAGCATCGGGCGATGCAGTTGCGCTCCACCCTGGTCGCCATTTCCCTCGCAACCGCGCTGGCCGGGTGCCGGATGGTCCCCGAGAGCGGCCTGCCGACACCCGCCCCGGCGCCGGTCGCCGCCAACGCGCTCGGCGCTGGGCTGGTGGCCGGTCCGTCGGTCGCCTCGCTCGGCATTACCGCCGCCGATGCCGGCGCGGCGCTCGCCTCGTTCCGCGAATCGTGCCCCCGGCTGCTCGCGCGCAGCGATGCGAGCGGGCTGACCAGCGGCAGCCAGTGGGAAACCGCCTGCACCGCCGCGCGCGGATGGGGCGGCGGGGGCACCGCGGGCGACGCGCTCGCCTTCTTCGACCGGTATTTCGAAACCGCCCGCGTGGGCGACGGTTCGGCGTTCGCGACCGGCTACTACGAGCCCGAGATCGCCGGCAGCCGCACGCGGCGGGTGGGCTACGACGTGCCGGTCTACGGCCTGCCGCCCGAACTCGAACGAGGCTGGTGGGAGGAAACGCCCGAGCACGAGCGGACCGGCCGGCAGCAGCTCGGCCGGCGCGACGCGGCGGGCCGCCTCGTGCCTTATTACGAGCGCGGCGAGATCGAGGCCGGCGCGCTCGCGAACCGCGGGCTCGAGATCGCCTGGGCGGCCGACCCGGTCGAGTTCTTCTTCCTCCAGATCCAGGGCTCGGGGCGGCTGCGCGATCCGGAAGGGCGGGTGATGCGCATCGGCTATGCCGGGCAGAACGGCCGCGAATACGTCGGCATCGGCAAGCTGATGCGCGAACGCGGGCTGATCGGCGAGGGCACGCCCTATCCCACCTCGATGCAGGGGATCATGGCCTACCTGCGCGCCAATCCCGACGCGGGACGGGCGATCATGAACGAGAACAAGAGCTGGGTCTTCTTCAAGGAGCTGACCGGCGACGGCCCGCTGGGCGCGCTCGGCGTGCCGGTGCGGCGCGAAAGCTCGGTCGCGGCCGATCCCGCCTTCGTGCCGCTCGGCGCGCCGGTCTGGCTGCGGATGGACCGGAACGAGGCATCGGGCCTGTGGATCGCGCAGGATACCGGCGGCGCGATCAAGGGGCCCAACCGCTTCGACACCTTCTGGGGCGCGGGCGAAGACGCGCGCGCGATCGCAGGCGGGATGAGCGCGCGCGGGCAGGCGCTGCTGCTGCTGCCCAAGGGGACGGTCGCGCGCCTGAAGGCACAGTGAAACCGCCGCGGGGACTGAGCGCCGAAGAAGCGGACGCCTGGGCGCGGGTGGCCGCGACCGTCGCGCCGCTGCGCCCCGTGCGCGGGCCGACCGCGGCCATTGCCGCGCCGCCTCCGGCCGCTCCGAGCGCGTCTTCGAAGCCGCCGGCAGCGCCCTGGCCGCAGCCGCGAAAGGCGAGCGCGGCGGCTCCGCGGACCGCGCCGCCCAAGAGCCAGCCCGAGCGTGCGCCCGCCACGCTGGATTCGCACTGGGACCGCCGCTTTCGCGCCGGGGCGATCGAGCCCGACCTCACGCTCGACCTGCACGGGCACACGCTCGACACCGCGTACACCCGATTGATGGACGGGATCGCGCAGGCGCGCGCGATGGACGCCCGCGTCGTGCTGCTGATCGCCGGCAGGTCCCGCCCGGTCGAACACGCCGACCGCGCGGGTCGCCGCGGCGCGATCCGCGCCAAGGTCCTCGACTGGCTCGCCGCGTCGCGCCACGCCCCCGCGATCGCCGCGATCCGCAAGGCGCATCCCCGGCACGGGGGCGACGGGGCGCTCTACATCGTGCTCAGGCGCGCGCGCTGATCGCGCGGGCCAGGGCGGAACGGCGGGTCAGCCGCCCCGCGCGCCGTAGGTCCACGCGAACGATCCCGAGAAGCTGAGGATCGGCGTGTAGTCGGCGATCGCCTCGGCCGGCAGGACCCGGTCGGTACGGTCGTCGAGCACGAACAGCCGGCCCTGGCGGTTGACCGCGAGGACCGCGTGCTGCGCCTGGCGCCCGTCGCGCAGGAGGACGAGGTACATGTCGTCTGACGGCACGCCGAGGGCCTGCAACAACGCCATCTTGGCGAGCGCGTAGTCCTCGCAGTCGCCGAAGCCCCGGCGGAGCGTGACCGCGGCCGGCGCCCACTCGTCGCCCGCCGGATCGTCGCGGTAACGGACGTGCCAGTTGACCCACCGATTGACCATGCGCACGGGATCCGCCGCGGGCAGCCGCATGACTTCGGCGACCAGTTCGTCCCACGGCCCCGCCTGTCCGGCCAGGCTGCCCAGGCGGACGGCGTCCCACTTGCGCGCAGGCGCGCTGGTCCCGATCGGCATCGCGACCATGTCGAACAGGCTCGGCGCAGGCGGTCTTTGCGGCGGGGGCGGGAGCGAGGGTGCGCAGCCCTCCGCCGCTACCGGGTCGGGCGGCAGGGTGAAAACGGCGCCGGTGGTCGGCATGACGAATGGGACCGGTGGGGCCGCGCAATCCGCAGCGACCGACGCATCGGCTGACGGACGGGTGGCCGCGAGCGGGTCGCTCGCTATTTGCGCCACCGCCGGCGGCGCGGCGGCCAGCGCGGCGATCGCGATCGTCCAATTCGTTCTGGAAGCCACGTCGTCCCGACCCGTCGCCTGCGATCCCGTATCCCGCTGCACCATGAACACGCCGGCGCCGCAGGGCAACCCGCCAGGCATCGCTTCGACTCGGCCAGGCCACCGCGCGTCGCAATCGCCCGGTTCGCCCGTCGGCGAGCGAAACGAAAAGAGCCCCCGACAGCCATGCTGCCGGGAGCCCCTGCTCGAAGGCTCGCGCCTTACTTGTGGTACTTGGCGTAGGTCAGGTCGAAGCGGTCGGCGTCCATCACCTTGGTCCAGGCCTTGACGAAGTCCTTCACGAACTTCTCCTCGTTGCCGTTTTCGGCATAGACCTCGCCCACCGCGCGCAGTTCGGAGTTCGATCCGAAGATCAGGTCGGCGCGGGTGGCGTGCCACTTGGTGCTGCCGTCCTTGCGGTCGGTCGCGACGTATTCCTGGTCGCTGTCGTCGGTCGCCTTCCACACGTTCGTCATGTCGTAGAGATTGACGAAGAAGTCGTTGGTCAGCTGGCCCGAGCGCCTGGTGAAGTGGCCGTGGCCGCGTTCGCCGTGGTTGGCGCCGAGCACGCGCAGGCCGCCGACCAGCACGACCATCTCGGGCACCGAGAGGCCGAGCAGGCTGGCCCGGTCGAGCATCATCTCCTCGACCTTCACTGCGAGCTTCTTCTTGCCGACGTAGTTGCGGAATGCGTCGGCCTCGGGCTCCATCACCGCGAAGCTGTCGACGTCGGTCTGGTCCTGCGTCGCGTCGCCGCGGCCGCCGGTGAACGGCACATCGACCGAGAAGCCGGCGTCCCTGATCGCCTTTTCAAGGCCGACCACGCCGCCTAGCACGATCGCATCGGCCAGGCTCATGTCGCCGCGCAGGCCATCGAGCGTGTCGATCACCTTGGCGAGCATCGCGGGCTCGTTGACCTCCCAGTTCTTCTGCGGTTCGAGCGCCACGCGCGCGCCGTTGGCGCCGCCGCGGTGATCGGACTTGCGGTAGGTCGAGGCAGACGCCCACGCGGTCTTGATCAGCTGGCTGACCGTCAGCCCGCTGTCGGCGATCTTCGCCTTCACTTCGGCGACGAGCGCGTCCGACGGCATCGTGCCGGCGGGCACCGGGTCCTGCCAGATCAGGTCTTCTTCCGGGACCTCGGGGCCGAGGTAGCGGATCTTGGGGCCCATGTCGCGGTGGGTCAGCTTGAACCAGGCGCGGGCGAAAGCGTCCTTGAACGCCTCGTGATCGTTGCGGAACTTCTCGCTGATCTTGCGGAATTCGGGATCGCGCTTCAGCGCCATGTCGGCGGTGGTCATCATCGTCGGGACCTTCTTGGTCGGGTCCCAGGCCGCCGGGGCCATGTCCTCTTCCTTCTGGTCGATCGGCTGCCACTGGAAGGCGCCGGCGGGCGACTTCACCAGCTCGTAGTCGTAGTCGAGCAGGAGGCGGAAGTAGTTCTCGCTCCATTCCTTGGGGGTGTTGGTCCACGCGCCCTCGATGCCGCTGGTCACGGTGTGCTCACCGATGCCGCCGTGCTCTTCGCCCGAGACCCAGCCGAAGCCCTGGGCGACGAGGTCGCCGCCCGCCGGCGCTGCGCCGAGCGTGCTCGGATCGCCGTTGCCGTGTGCCTTGCCGAAAGTGTGCCCGCCGGCGGTCAGCGCGACGGTTTCCTCGGCGTCCATCGCCATCCGGGCGAAGGTTTCCTTCATGTCGCGCGCCATGCCCTCGTCGTCGTGCGGGTTGCCGCCGGGACCTTCGGGATTGACGTAGATGAGGCCCATCTGGATCGCGGCGAGCGGTCCCTCGAGCTCGTGCATCCCGTGGTCGGGAGCGATGCGGGTCTGCACGCCCTCGTTCACCCACTTGTCTTCCGAACCCCAGTAGATGTCGCGCTCGGGCTCGTAGACATCGGCGCGGCCGCCGCCGAAGCCGAAGGTCGGTCCGCCCATGCTCTCGATCGCGACGTTGCCGGCGAGGATGAACAGGTCGGCCCAGGAGATGTTGCGGCCGTACTTCTGCTTGATCGGCCACAGCAGGCGGCGCGCCTTGTCGAGGTTGCCGTTGTCGGGCCAGCTGTCGAGCGGAGCGAAACGCTGCTGCCCGCTGTTCGCGCCGCCGCGGCCGTCGGCCGTGCGGTAGGTGCCCGCCGCGTGCCACGCCATGCGGATGAAGAACGGGCCGTAATGGCCGTAGTCCGCCGGCCACCACGGCTGGCTGTCGGTCATCAGGTCGGTGAGATCCTGCTTGAGCGCCTTGTAGTCGATCGCGTTAAACGCCTCGGCGTAGTCGAAGTCATCGCCGTAGGGGTTGGTCGATCCGTTGGGGTTGAGGATCTCGGTGGCGAGCATCTCGGGCCACCAGTCCTTGTTGGTGCGGCCGAGCAGCGCGCGCACGCCTCCGTCGTGGGGAACCGGGCAGCCTCCGTCGATCGATCCTGTCTTGGCGTCCATGTCGTGCTCTCCTGTTTTCGTAATGCGTGAATGCGGTTGCCCGCGCGCGACTCACATGGCGCGCGAAGATGACCGCGCAACCCTAGCAATCGGGCGCGCGTGCGGGAAACGCGATCACTCGATAAGGTTGAGCGATTAAATCAATCAGAGCGGTTTGAGCGAGTGAGGCGATCAGCGGCAATAGCCGGGGCCGCGCCGGGATGGATGGTCTGTTGTGCTTTGCAGCAATCCATGAGAGCCTTCGTCCCGCGGGGACTCGGGGGGCGTTCATGCAGCAGGCAATTCGTGGTTTCATTCTGGTCGTCGGCGCGGCAGCGGCGCTGTGGTCGCTCCCGGCCATGGCCCAGGTCACGCGGGCCGGACCGGAAGGGTCGCCGATCGCGGCGAGCGTGACGATCCCCCCAGGCGCGACGGTCGTCAACCTGAGCGGCGCGCTGGCGTCGGAAGCCGATCCCTCCGCGCCGGAAGGCAGCGTCGAACGCTATGGCGATACCGAGGTGCAGACCCGCTCGGTCCTCCGGAAGCTCGCCGCCGGTCTCGCCGCGCAGGGTATGGGGCCGGAGGACGTGGTGATGATGCGGGTCTATCTCGTCGCGCCGCCGGGTTCCGACAGGATGGACTTCGGCGGAATGATGAAGGCCTACCGCGAGATGTTCGGCACCGCCGGGCAACCCAACAAGCCGGCCCGGGTCACCGTGCAGGTCGCGGCGCTCGCCGCGCCGCAGTTTCTCGTCGAAATCGAGGTGCAGGCCGCGAAGGTGATGGACCGGTGACCTCGCGGCGCGCGTTCCTCCACGCGATGGGGAGGGCGGGCGGCTACAGCGCGGCGTACATCGGAATGCGGGCGCTGGGCCTGCTCTCGGCGACGCCCGCGTTCGCCGCCGTGCCGGAGCTGCCGCCTGGGTCCGGCACGGGCAAGTCGGTGGTCATCCTCGGCGCGGGCATCGCCGGCCTCACCGCCGGTCACGAGCTTCTCAAGGCCGGCTACGGCGTGACCATCCTCGAAGCGCGCGACCGGATCGGCGGGCGCGTGTGGTCGATCCGCGGCGGGACGCGCGTCGAACAGGAAGGGCGAGCAGACCAGCTCTGCACCTTCGATCAGGGGCTCTACATGAACGCCGGCGCGGCGCGCCTTCCGACCGAACACCGCGGCATTTTCCATTACGCGCGGGAGTTCAAGGTCCCGCTCGAGGTGATGGTCAACGTCAATCGCTCGGCCGCGGTCGACGCCGGCCGCGAGATCGTACCGCAACGGCGCGCGGTGAACGACATGCGCGGGCACATCGCCGAACTGCTCGCCAAGTCGATCGACCGCGGCGCGCTCGATGCCGAACTGACGGCGACCGATAAGGAGCGGTTGCGTTCCTACCTCACCGACTGGGGCGCGCTGCGCGGCGACGGCAGCTATCGCGGTTCGGACCGGTCCGGCTTTGCCCGCGTGCCGGGCGGCTACGCCGACGCAGGCCAGGAACTCGACCCGCTCACGCTCGAGGAACTGATGGACCACGGCACCTGGGGCGTGCCCGCGCTGTTCGAGGAAACCTTCGACCAGCAGGCGCCGATGTTCCAGCCGGTCGGCGGCATGGACCGGATCGCGTACGCGATCTACGAATCGCTCAGCGACCACGTCCGGCTGAACACCCCGGTCACCGGCGTGCGCAATGCGAGCGACGGGGTCACCGTGATGCTGGAGTCGGGCGCGCCGGTGACCGCCGACTATTGCCTGTGCACCCTGCCGGGGAATTACGTTGCCAGGCTCGATACCGATTTCAGCACGACGAAGAAGGCTGCGCTCGGAAACCTGTTCTACGCCCCCTCGGCCAAGGTTGCATGGCAGGCGCCGCGCTTCTGGGAAGAGCAAGGCATCTACGGCGGCCTTGCCTGGACCGAGGAGCCCAATACGCTCGTCTGGTATCCGAGCGGCGACTGGAACAGCCCGACCGGCATCCTGATGGGAGCCTATTCCTACGACGACCGACCCGCCGCGGTCGCGTTCACGCACATGACCCATGCCGAGCGGTTCGCGATCTCCCGGGACGTCATCGAGCGGATTCACCCCGGCAAGGGCGCGTTGCTGGCCAGGCCGCTCACGGTGGCTTGGAACGAAACGAGGTTCAGCGGCGGGGTCGGTTGCGTGTGGACCGACGAACAGCGCCAGACCGCCTACCCGGAGCTTTGCAGGCCCGAGGGGCGCACGTTCTTCGCCGGCGAGCACCTCAGCTACGTGCCGTTCTGGCAGGAAGGGGCGATCCTCTCGGGCTTCGAGGCGCTCAAGCTGCTGCGCGCACGGACTGCGGCGGACCGGCTGGCGGCCTGATCGGCCGACCTGCCTGGTCCATTTCGCGTGAAGTCACGCCCCCGCGAAGGCCCTGCGATCGCTGTGATCCTCGATCGCAGACAGAACCGGTTTGGAGACAAGACGTTTCCATGCTATCCCGCAAAAGATCGGTAAGAATTAAGAAACAGCGTGCCGTTCAGAACATAAGAATCGGATGGAAACGTGTTCCGTAATCGATTCACGGCAGGCGTTTTGTGCCGATCAAGTGGCTCGGGCCGCGTCAATCCTCATTGCAAGGAGCGCCGAGCATGAAGAAAATTCTGACATACGCAGCTGTTATTGGTCTGGCCATCCCGGCAAGTTTTGCAGTTCCTGCACCCGCCAGGGCGGGTCATATCCCCGAGCTCTGCAAATATATCGTCTATCAGAGCGGCGGCGATTTCTCGGCCGAGGGCTTCGACTTCCATTTCGACTCGTTCGGCCAGTGCGTGTCGTGGGCGAACACCGAGGAGGCGCGGTCCTTTGCGTTCATCTGCAAGTCCATCGTGGCATCGGGCGGACTCGATTACTTCGGCTTCAAGAACTTTGGAGAATGCGTGGCGAAGCTCGGGACCTAGCAAGGCGGCGCACGCCGGTTCGACCGCCGCGCGTCGCGACAGGGTGACGCGCGGCGGCGGAACTGATCTTCGCTAGATCAGCCACATTGCGCGCGGTCGAGCAGCTTGTGGTCGGCCAGCACCAGCGCCATCATCGCCGCGACCACCGGCGTGCCGCGAATGCCCACGCACGGGTCGTGGCGTCCCTTCGTCCGGATTTCCGTCGCATTGCCGTCCTTGTCGATCGTCTCGACCGCGGAGAGGATCGAGCTGGTGGGCTTGAACGCCACGCGGCAGACGACCGGCTGGCCGGTGCTGATCCCGCCGGCGATGCCGCCGGCGTGGTTGGCTTCGAAGCGCGGGCCGTCGTCGCCTGGCCGCATCGGGTCGGCGTTCTGCTCGCCTGTCAGCCGCGCGGCCTCGAACCCGTCGCCGATCTCGACCGCCTTGACCGCGTTGATGCCCATCATCGCGCCTGCGAGGTCGGCGTCGAGCTTGGCATAGACCGGCGCGCCCCAGCCGGCGGGCACCCCGTGCGCGACGCACTCGACCACCGCGCCGAGCGAGGAGCCGGCCTTGCGCGCCTCGTCGACCAGCGTGGCCCAGCGCTTCGCGGCCTCGGCATCGGGGCACCAGAACGGGTTGTTGCCGATCTCCGCCAAGTCGGCGTTCGCGCGGTCGATCGCGTCGCCGCCGATCTCGACGACATAGGCGTCGATCCGCACCTCGGGGATGACCAGCCGCGCGACCGCGCCCGCCGCGACCCGCGCCGCCGTCTCGCGCGCCGAGGAGCGGCCGCCGCCACGATAGTCGCGAAAACCGTACTTGGCGTCGTAGGCGTAGTCGGCGTGGCCGGGACGGTAGGCCTTGGCGACTTCGGAATAATCCTTCGATCGCTGGTCGACGTTCTCGATCATCAGGCTGATCGGGGTTCCGGTCGTGCGTTGTATTCCGTCTTGGCCCTCGAAAGTGCCCGAGAGCACGCGCACCGCGTCGGGTTCCCGTCGCTGGGTGGTGAACCTGCTGGTCCCCGGCCGCCGCGCGTCGAGCCACGGCTGGATCTCGGCTTCCGACAGGGCGAGGCCCGGCGGGCACCCGTCGACCACGGCGCCGAGCGCCGGCCCGTGGCTTTCGCCCCAGGTCGTCATCCGCAGCACGCGTCCGAAGGTATTCCAGCTCATCGGGCCGAAGCGATGCCGCAACTGTGGGGCCAAGTCCATCGGCGCTTCCCAAAACCTTTCTTGCGCGCCAAGAACAAAGCATGATTGCAAAGCTGCGCGGCATCCTCGACGAAACCGGCGCCGACTGGGCGGTGATCGACGTCGCGGGTGTGGGCTACCTCGTCCATTGCTCGTCGAAGACGCTTGGCCAGCTCGGTGAGACGGGCGCGGCGTGCACGGTGTTCACCGACCTGCAGGTCAGCGAGAACGACATGCGCCTGCTGGGCTTTGCCTCGGGCACCGAGCGCGACTGGTTCCGGCTGCTGACGCAGGTGCAGGGCGTGGGCAGCAAGGTCGCGCTCGCGATCCTCTCGGTGCTGTCGCCGGAGGAACTGCAACGCGCCTGCGCCGCGCTGGACGCCGCCAGCGTGGCGCGCGCGCAGGGCGTGGGGCCGAAACTGGCGGGCCGCATCGTCAACGAACTGAAGGACAAGGCCGGGGCGCTGCCCTCCGCGCCCGGGATGGCGGTGCCACTACCGCGCGGCGGGGCGAGCGCCGACGCGGTCAGCGCGCTCCAGAACCTCGGCTTCAAGCCCGCCATCGCCGCGCAGGCCGTCGCCCGCGCGATCGACGAACTGGGCGAGGGTGCGGCGGAAGGCGATCTCATCCGCGTGGCGCTGAAGAGGGCGGCGGGGTGATGGAGGGAGCAATGCGATACGGTCTGGCCCTGGCGGCGATGCTGGCGAGCCCAGCCGCGGCGCAGGACGCAACTCGACACGCGAGCGGGCCCGTGTTCGATGCATTCGGGTCCTACGCGATGGTCGAGGATATCGGCAGGGCGCCCGCCGACGCCCGGTTTGCGGTCGCCTTCGACGTTCCCGGTGCGGCCGAGCTAGGCGAACTCAACCCCGCGATCGAACGCGCGGCGAAGTTCGTCAACATGCACGTCGCCCACGGGGTGCCGGAAGACGATATTCGCATCGCGATCGTGATCCATAACGTGGCCGTCTTCGACACACTGACCGAAGATGCCCGTTCCGCGCACGGCCTTGGCGAGAACGCGTCGGCCGCCATGATCCGCGCGATGCTCGGCCAGGGCGTGCGCTTCATCGTCTGCGGACAAAGCGCGGCGGGGCTGGGGGTGCGCCGCGACGAATTGATCCCGGGCGTCGAGATTGCGCTGTCAGCGATGACGGCGCACGCATTGCTGCAGCAGCACGGCTATACGCTCAATCCGTTCTGATGACCGACCCCGTCCCCCTCCACGCCCCCCAGCGCCAACCGGAAGATCCCGACGCTGCGCTGCGCCCCAAGTCGCTCGGCGAGTTCGTCGGGCAGGAAGCGGCGCGCGAGAACCTGCGGGTGTTCGTCGATGCCGCCAGGGCGCGGGGCGAGGCGATGGACCACGTGCTGTTCTTCGGGCCGCCGGGCCTCGGCAAGACGACGCTCGCGCAGATCGTCGCGCGCGAACTCGGCGTGGGGTTCCGTGCCACCAGCGGGCCGGTGATCGGCAAGGCGGGCGACCTTGCCGCGCTGCTCACCAACCTCGAGGCGAACGACGTCCTGTTCATCGACGAGATCCACCGGCTCAATCCGGTGGTCGAGGAAGTGCTCTACCCGGCGATGGAGGACCGCGCGCTCGACCTCATCATCGGCGAGGGGCCATCGGCACGCTCGGTGCGGATCGACCTGCCGCCGTTCACGCTGATCGGCGCGACGACGCGGCAGGGGCTGCTGACGACGCCGCTGCGCGACCGCTTCGGCATCCCGGTGCGGCTCAACTTCTACACCGTCGAGGAACTCGAGCGGGTGGTGACGCGCGGCGCGGGCCTGCTCGGCCTGCCGCTGGGACCGGGCGGGGCGCGCGAGATCGCCCGCCGCAGCCGCGGTACGCCGCGCGTCGCGGGGCGGCTGCTGCGCCGGGTGCGGGATTTTGCCCACGTGCAGGGCGACGGCGCGGTGACCGCTTCGGTCGCCGATGCGGCGCTGACCCGGCTGGAGATCGACAACCTCGGCCTCGACGCGATGGACCGGCGCTACCTGCGCATGATCGCAGGCACCTACAAGGGCGGCCCGGTGGGGGTCGAGACGCTCGCGGCAGGTCTGTCCGAACCGCGCGACACCATCGAGGAAGTGGTCGAACCCTACCTGATCCAGCTCGGCCTCGTCGCGCGCACCGCGCGCGGGCGCTGCCTCAACGACGCGGGCTGGCAGCATCTCGAGATGCAGCCCCCTGCGGGAAGCCAGGGCGGGCTGTTCGAACCGGGGGCGAAGTGATTCGCGGTTAACCCGGCGCTGACCACGTTGCGCCGGTGCGCGGGGTGAAACCATTAAGCGTCGTTAACTAAGCGGTTCCGTTCTGGGACACACCCGCGCCGCCGGCGCAGCGCCGGGCAAGAAAACGACCCGCGCGGGCGATAATCTTGGTTAACCCGATTGTCGGTAACGAATGGCTGCCGTTTGCTGGTTCATCACAGGGGCAAGTCACGACCGGACCCGCCGGCCGAGGCCCCCCGAAAGGCAAACGAAGGTACAGCCCATGTCGGTCAAGATGGCCCTGGCGAAACTGTCCGCTACCGCTGCCGGTACCGCGCTGCTGGCGGGCGGCGCGGTGCACGTCGCCGAAACGCAGGCCGCGCAGACCAAGTCGGTCAAGTCGGTCAAGTCGGTCAAGGCGCAGCCGGTCAAGCGCGCCGCGCATCGTCCGGTCGCCAAGCGGCACATTCCCAAGACCGTCCAGCGCCAGCGGCGCATCGTGCGGCGCGAGGTCGAATGCGTGCCCGCCGGACCAGGCGTTCCGGTGGGACCGGGGATGCACGGCGCCCCGCTCGGCGGCCCGGTGGCCGGGGCGGAGGAATGCCCGCCGACCTACCACTACGCGATGGCGCCCGTGCCGCTCCCGCCCCCGCCCCAGGCGCCGATCGGCGGCGGCAGCGGCGGCGGCGTGACGGTGATCGGCGGCAGCGGCGGCTTCGGCGGTTTTGGCGGCGGTTTCTTCGGCGGCTTCTTCGGCGGCGGATCGAGTGGCGGGAGTGTCGTCGTCAGCTCCACCACGACCGGCTCGAGCTCGGGCAGCTCGAGCTCGTCGGGCGGGATCAACATCGACATCGACAACTCGAATAACGGCGGTTCGACCTCGAGCTCGACCGGCGGCTTCACGTCTACCTCGACGGGCGGGTCGACCTCGACATCGACAGGCGGATTCACCTCGACCGGCGGCTCGTCGTCGACCTCGACAGGGGGGCTGACCAGCACCACCTCGTCAAGTTCGGGGAACGTCAGCTCGACCAGCAGTTCGGGCAACGTGTCGTCGACCTCGGGCAACGTTTCCTCCAGTTCGGGCAACGTCTCCTCGAGCTCCGGAACCGTCTCCTCGAGCTCGGGCAGCGTGTCCTCCAGTTCGGGGGCGGTGACGAGTTCCACGTCGACCTCGACCTCGTCGGGCAGCGTCACCAGTTCCTCGGGCAACTTCTCGAGCTCGTCGAGCTCGGGCAACGTCTCGTCCTCGAGCTCGGGCAACGTGTCCTCGTCCACCTCGAGTTCGGGCAACGTGTCGACCTCGACCAGTTCGTCGACCTCGGGCAACGTGTCGACCAGCACGTCGACCTCGGGGAACATAACCAGCAGCACGTCGAGCTCGTCCTCGACCTCGTCGTCCTCCTCCTCGAGCAGCAGTTCCTCGTCGAGTTCGTCGACCAGCTCGTCATCGAGCACGAGCGGATCGAGCGGCGGGACCCCGATCCCGGCACCGCCGATGATGGTGCTGTTCGGCGCGGCGGCCGTGGCGGCGCTGAGCCGGCGGCGCAGAAAGGTCAAGCTGGCGGACTGAGCCTCGAAGCAGGACCGTCAAGCGAAGGGGCGGCTTCCGCGAGGAAGTCGCCCCTTTTTGCGCGGTCAGCCGCCGGAAGTGACCGGCTCTCCGGCCTCTTGCCAGGCGGTGATGCCGCCGCCGAGGTGAGTCGCCGCCTCGCCGGCGGCGACCATCTTCTCCGCGCCCGCTTCCGATCGCCGGCCCGAGCGGCAGTAGAGTATCGTCTGCTTGCCCGCTTCGTGCGGGACGCTGCCGGGATCGAAGCCCTGCAGCGGCAGGTTGACCGCCCCGGCGATGTGGCCCTCGGCGAATTCCCCGGGCGTTCGCACGTCGACGAGCACGACCTTGTCCCGCGCGACGAGGTCGGTCAGCGCCGCCACGTCGATCGTCGAGATCGTCGCGGTCGGTGCCGCCGCTTCGGCGGCCGCATCGGTCGCGGGGCGAGCGCTGCAGGCGCTTGTCGCAAGCGCCAGCGCCGCTGCCCCGGCAACGAGGCTGGCGCGCGCGCTCACGCCGCCAGCTTGCGCAGGACGTAATGCAGGATGCCGCCGTTGAAGTAGTATTCGAGCTCGTTGGCGGTATCGATCCGGCACTTGGCGATGAAGCTCGACTGCGAACCGTCGGCCTTCGTCACTTCGACCTCGACGTCCTGCCCCGGCTTGATGTCGGCAAGGCCGCGGATCGTGAAGCTGTCCTCGCCGGTGAGACCGAGCGAAGTCCGCGTGTCGCCTTCCTGGAACTGCAGCGGCAGCACGCCCATGCCGACGAGGTTCGAGCGGTGGATGCGCTCGAAGCTCTCGACGATCACCGCGCGCACGCCGAGCAGGTTGGTGCCCTTGGCGGCCCAGTCGCGCGACGAGCCGGTGCCGTATTCCTTGCCCGCGATGACGACCAGCGGGGTGCCGTCCGCCTTGTGCTTCATCGCCGCGTCGTAGATCGGCATGATCTCGCCGTCGTACCTGGTCATGCCCCCCTCGATGCCGGGGACCATCTCGTTCCGGATGCGGATGTTGGCGAAGGTGCCGCGCATCATCACCTCGTGGTTGCCGCGGCGGCTGCCGTACGAGTTGAAGTCGGCGCGGGCGACCTGGTGGTCCTGCAGGTACTCGCCGGCCGGGCTGTCGGTCTTGATCGACCCGGCGGGGCTGATGTGGTCGGTGGTCACGCTGTCGCCGAGGATCGCGAGCGGCCTTGCATCGACGATGTCGGTGACCGGCGCCGGGGTCATCTCCATGCCGTCGAAATAGGGCGGGTTGGCGATGTAGGTCGATCCCGCGCGCCACGAATAGGTGTCGGACCCGGTGACGTCGATCGCCTGCCAGTGCGCGTCGCCCTTGTAGACGTCGGCATAGCGCGCCTCGAACATCGAGCGGTCGATCGCGCCGTTGCGCACCTGGGCGACCTCGTCGTTGGTCGGCCAGATGTCCTTGAGGTAGACGTCGCTGCCGTCGGTGGCCTGGCCGATCGGGCTATCGACCATGTCCTCGGTCACCGTGCCCTTGAGCGCGTAGGCAACCACGAGCGGCGGCGAGGCGAGGAAGTTGGCGCGCACGTCGGGCGACACGCGGCCTTCGAAGTTGCGGTTGCCCGACAGGACCGAAGCGGCGACGATGTCGTTGCCGTTGATCGCCTTCGAGATCGGCTCTGCCAGCGGGCCGGAATTGCCGATGCAGGTCGTGCAGCCGTAGCCGACGAGATCGAAGCCGATTGCGTCGAGGTGCTCCTGCAGGCCGGCCTTGACGAGGTAGTCGGTGACCACCTGCGATCCCGGAGCGAGGCTGGTCTTGACCCACGGCTTGGGCGACAGGCCCTTTTCGTGGGCTTTCTTGGCGACGAGGCCGGCGGCGATGAGGACATCGGGGTTCGATGTATTGGTGCAGCTGGTGATCGCGGCGATCACCACGTCGCCGTCGCCGATGTCGTGAGCCTTGCCCTCGACCGCGGTCCGCTCTGGGGCCGACTTGCCGTAGATCTCCTTGAGCTGGCCGTTGAACAGGTCGTCGACCTCGGGCAGCACGACCTTGTCCTGCGGGCGCTTGGGACCCGCGAGGCTGGGGACCACCGTCGACAGGTCGAGTTCGAGCGTGTCGGTGAAGATCGGCTCGCTGGACGGGTCGATCCACAGGCCCTGCTCCTTGGCATAGGCCTCGACCAGCGCGATCTGGGCCTCGTCGCGCCCGGTGAGCTTGAGGTATTCGAGCGTCTTGTCGTCGATCCCGAAGAAGCCGCAGGTCGCGCCGTATTCGGGCGCCATGTTGGCCAGCGTCGCGCGGTCGGCGAGGCTGAGGGCGGCGAGACCGTCGCCGAAGTACTCGACGAAGCGGCCCACCACGCCGCGCGCGCGCAGCATCTGGGTCGCGGTGAGCACGAGGTCGGTCGCGGTGACGCCCTCGGCGAGCTTGCCGGTCATGCGGAAGCCGACGACCTCGGGAATGAGCATCGAGACCGGCTGGCCGAGCATCGCCGCCTCGGCCTCGATCCCGCCGACGCCCCAGCCGAGCACGCCGAGGCCGTTGACCATCGTCGTGTGGCTGTCGGTGCCGACGCAGGTGTCGGGATAGGCCACCGTCGTGCCGCTGTCGTCCTTCGAGGTCCACACGCACTGTGCGATATGCTCGAGGTTGACCTGGTGGCAGATGCCGGTGCCCGGGGGCACGGCCTTGAAGTTGTCGAGGCTCTTCGATCCCCACTTGAGGAAGTCGTAGCGTTCGGCGTTGCGGGCGTATTCGAGTTCGACGTTCTTCTCGAACGCCCTGGGGGTGCCGAACTCGTCGACCATCACCGAGTGGTCGATCACGAGGTGGACCGGAACCAGCGGGTTGATCTTCTGGGTGTCCCCGCCAAGCCTGGCGATGGCGTCGCGCATCGCGGCCAGGTCGACAACGCAGGGCACGCCGGTGAAGTCCTGCATCAGCACGCGCGCGGGGCGGTACTGGATCTCGTTGCCGGTGACCGGGTTCTTCTGCCAGTCGGCAAGCGCCTGGATGTGGCCGACCGAGACGGTGAACCCGGCGTCCTCGAAGCGCAGCAGGTTTTCCAGCAGGACCTTCATGCTGAACGGCAGGCGGCTGACGTCGCCGATCGTCTCGGATGCCTTCTTCAGCGAGTAGTAGGCGTAGTCCTGTCCTCCCACCGTCAGCGTGCTGCGGGTTCCGAGCGAGTCCTTGCCGACCTGGGTCATGCGTGCATCAATCCTTGGCTGAGTGGGCGTGTTTTTCGTTCGCGCTCCTGCGCGCAGCGCCCGTCGAGGTCAAGGGGAGCGGAAGCGAGGAATCCTTGCCCGCCCGCTAGTCAGACGACGGTCTGCTCCGGCGCGGGCGGGGCGCCGCGGGTGGCGATGAAGCATCCCGCGACGATCAGCAGCGCCCCCGCGGTGGTCGCGCCGGTGACCTTTTCGCCGAAGAACATCCAGCCGAACAGCGCCGCCCACAGGAAACCGGTATATTCGAGCGGTGCGAGCCGCTGGGTTTCGGCGCGGGCGTAGGCCCAGCTGAGCAGCCCCGCGCCGAAGTAGGAAAGCGCCGTGCTCACCCCGATGTCGCGCCATGCCGGTTCGTCGGGCCATTGCAGGAAGGCGGGGGCGAACCACACCAGCACCAGGAACGACATCGCCGCCTGGAAGGTCACCACCTCGAGCGGCCTGGCGACGAGCGCCTGCTGACGCTGGAGAACGAGGTTCCAGGCATAGAGCACGGCCGATGCCAGCACCGCGGCGATACCCAGCGGGGCGCCGCCGTCCATCGTTTCGCGCCAGATCTTGCCGGCAAGGATCACAAGCACCCCGGCCAGGCCCATGAGCGCCCCGATCACCACGCGCTGCCCGATCCGTTCGCCGAGGATGAAATGCGCGAGGAACAGCGCGATCAAGGGCGCGATGAAGCTGATCGCGATCGCCTGTGCCAGCGGCAGCAGCGTCAGCGCGAAGAAGAACATGAAACCCATCACCGCAACCACGCCCCCGCGGATCACGTGGATGCGCACGGTCGCGGGCGGCGGCCAGCGCCCGCCGGCGATCCGCCACGCGGGGAGGGTGACCGAAAGCCCTATCACGGACCGCAGCAGAAGCGCGCTGTACGCGCCCACCGCCAGCGCGGCGTTCTTCATGAACGCGTCCATCAGGCTCAGCATCCCGATCGCCGCGATCGTGACGAACAGGGGAAGGAAGGGATGGTCGCGGCCGGGCATGGTCAGCCGGCGGTTCGTGGTATTCGCGCCACCGGTCAAGGTGGATTCAGCCCCGCTTCAGCCACGCGCGTTGAAGGTCCGCTTTCAATGGCGCTATGGGGCGCATCGACGCCGGCACGTGGCCGGTGCGGGATTCGAGGGATTTACGCGGTGATCGAAGGAAGCAAGCGGTACTGGCTGGCGGGTGCGGCGTTGGTGGCATTGCCTTCGGCGGCATTCGCCCAGGCCAAGGCGCCGGTGGACCTGCTTCCCCCGCCAGCGCCGACCGTCACGCCCGAAAAGGTCGCCAGCCCCGACGACGTCACCGCGTCGATCGACGCAATGGGCCAGCGGGCCGCAGCGGCGGCGACGGTCCAGCCGATCGCGCCGATGGTGCAGGTGTGGACCGTGGCCGACGCCAGGGCGCTCGCCGGGGTCATCGCTTCGATCGGTGCGGAAGGCCTCGATCCGAAGGATTACCAGCCGGCCGAACTGAATGCGGCGATCGCCGCGGGGCAGGGCGACGCGCTCAACGAAGCGGCCAGTCGCAGCTTCGCCTGGCTGGTCGAGGACCTGCGCGATGGGCGCACCCCGATGGAGGCCCGCAAGCAGTGGTTCGTGGTCGATCCCGATCCCGATCGCTATCGCACCGCCGACATCATGGCCGAGGCGCTGGCCAGCCACACGATCGCCGCCAGCCTGATGGCGCTCGCGCCCGAGCATCCCGACTACGCTGCGCTCAAGGCCGAGCTCGCGAATACGACCGACCCGGCGAAGCGCAAGCTGATCCGCGCCAACATGGACCGCTGGCGCTGGCTGGCGAAGGACCTTGGCCAGCAGTACCTCATCACCAACGTGCCCGAGTACCAGCTGCGCCTGACGGTCAACGACAAGATCATCTCGACCTACAAGACGATCGTCGGCAAGCCCGGCCGTACCGCGACCCCGCAGCTCGCCGAAACGGTCGAAGGGGTGATCTTCAACCCGACCTGGACCGTGCCGCAGTCGATCGTGAAGGGCGAAGGGCTGGGCGCGAAAGTTCTGGGCAATCCTGCCTGGGCGAAGGCCGCGGGCTACAAGGGCTGGAAGGACCCCGAGACGGGGTTCGTCACCGTCGTCCAGCAGCCGGGCGCGAACAACTCGCTCGGCCTGATGAAGCTCGACATGCCCAACCCGCACGCGATCTTCCTGCACGATACCCCGGCGCGGGGCCTGTTCAACCAGGAGAACCGCGCGCTGTCGCACGGCTGCATCCGGACCGAGCGCGCGCAGGAACTGGCGATCACGCTCGCCATCCTCGGCAACCTCGCCAACACGCCCGAGGCGCGCAAGGCGGCGGCCGACGAGGCGGTCGCGATCAGTACCAGCGGCAAGTACACGCGCGTGCCGATCCAGAAATCGATGCCGGTCTACATCACCTATTTCACGATGGGCCGCGACATTTCCGGCAAGCTGCGGGCGTTCTCCGACATCTACGGCCGCGACGCGCCGGTGCTGGCAAGTTTCGACCAGCCGCGGCAATCGAACCGGGCGCGGGCGACGAGCGAGGAAGCGGTCGAGATCGTCGACGACCTCAAGACGACCTAGGTCGGGGTCAGTACACCCCGGGATCGCGCGGCGGTTGCGGGGCACCCTCGGGCACGAGCAGCTTGAGGTCCTTCGGCGGTTCGCCGACGGTCCCGCCGTCCGCGCCGATCCCGAGCTTGTCGGCATAGAGCAGGCGTCCGCCCGCCAGCCGCAGCAGCGCGATCTTGAAATCGGCGTCGCTCATCGCGAAGCAGCCGTTCGAGCGGCCCAGCTTGCCCCACCGGGTAATATGCGCGGGCTCGCAGTAGCTTGCCCGGTGCATCACGATCGCGCGGTCGAGCGCGTTGGAGTTGCTGTGTTCCAGCCCCTCCAGCCGGATCGAGGTCCCGTAGCGGCCGGTGTACCAGCCGAAGGTCATGTAGGCGCCATTGCTCGAGCAGAGCGATTCGGGGACGTTGGAGAACCAGTTGAGCCAGCCGTCGTGTTCCGGGTCCGACCCCATGCCGTGCGCCACGCGGAAACTGTCGACCGTGCCACGGTCGAAATCGACCATATGCAGCCGCGGTTCGCTCGAATGGAGGCCGTAGTCGGCGATTCCGACCACGTCGCGCCGCCACAGGCCGCTGCCGTGCTGCAGCAACTGTTCCTGGGCGATGGCGAACAGCCGGCGGTCGCGCACGGTCAGCGCGGTCGGCATCGCGGGAACCTGCGCGCGCGCGGCGGGGGCCGCCAGCGTCGCGCCGGCGGCGAGCGTTCCGGCAAGGAGGTCGCGCCGTTTCATGGGGTGTTTTCTATCACGCCGGTCCTATCCCGCTCGTGAACGCGCGCGTACCGGGCGATTTCGGCGTAGATCGCGTCCCCGCTGCGGCTGGCGGCGTTGCCCCATCCGGTCGCGCTTGCGCGGTTGAGCAGCGTGCCGTCGGGGGCGATCACGAGCAGCGCGGGCGTCGACTGGAGCCCGTCGATGCCGAACTGCCGCGGAATCTCCAGGTTGCGCCCTTCGCCGGCCTGCGGGTGGTCGACGTCGACGAACACGAGTTCGAAATCGGCGGCGACCAGTTGCCGGAATCGCGGCGTCTCGAGCCAGCCGGCTAGCGCTCGGCTGTCATGACACCAGTTCGCCCCCAGCACCGCCAGCAGCGGCCGGCCCGATTCGACCGAGCGCGCACGCGCCGCGGCGTATGCGGCCTGCGCGTCGGCGGCAGGGTCGAACAGCGCGGCCTCGGGCCGCGCCGAAGGCGTCGCGACGCAGGATGCAAGCGGTGTCGCCAGGAGAAGCAGGATCGGGGCGAAGCGCACTTACTCCGCCGCCTCGACCACCTCGTCGGCCTGGCCCGCGTCGCTCATGCCCGCCTCGATCTCGGCCGCCTTTGCCTCGACCAGTTCGACGATATGGTCGATCATCGCCTCGGACTGGACGTGGTGGTCGGTCACGCCCGACAGGTACACCATGTGCTTGCCGGCGCCGCCGCCGGTGAGGCCGATGTCGGTTTCGCGCGCTTCGCCCGGGCCGTTGACCACGCACCCGAGCACCGAGAGGCTCATCGGGGTCTTGATGTGCTCGAGCCGCTTTTCGAGCGCCTCGACCGTCCGGATCACGTCGAAGCCCTGGCGGCTGCACGAGGGGCACGAGACGATGCGCACGCCGCGCGTGCGCAAGCCGAGCGCCTTCAGTATCTCGAACCCGACCTTCACTTCCTGCTCCGGCTCGGCGCTGAGCGAGACGCGGATCGTGTCGCCGATCCCGGCCCACAGCAGGTTGCCGATGCCGATGCTCGACTTGACCGTCCCGCCGATCAGGCCGCCGGCCTCGGTGATGCCGAGATGCAGCGGGCAGTCGACCGCTTCGGCCAGGCCCATGTAGGCGGCGACCGCGAGGAACACGTCGCTCGCCTTTACCGCGACCTTGAACTCGTGGAAATCGTGGTCCTGCAGCAGCTTGATGTGGTCGAGCGCGCTTTCGACCAGCGCCTCGGGGCAGGGTTCGCCGTATTTCTCCAGCAGGTCCTTCTCGAGGCTGCCGGCGTTGACCCCGATGCGGATCGCGCAGCCGTTGGCCTTCGCGGCGCGGACGACCTCGGCCACTCGCTCGGAAGAGCCGATGTTGCCCGGGTTGATCCGCAGGCACGCCGCGCCCTTGTCGGCCGCCTCGAGCGCGCGCTTGTAGTGGAAGTGGATGTCGGCGACGACCGGAACGTTCGCGGCGCGGGTGATCTCGTCGAAACGCGCGGTGCTTTCGGGCGTGGGACACGAAACCCGGATGATGTCGACGCCGGCGTCCTCGCAGCGGCGAATCTGGTCGATCGTCGCGCCGACGTCCTCGGTCGGGGTGTTGGTCATGGTCTGCACGCTGATCGGCGCGTCGCCGCCGACGGGGACCTTGCCGACCATGATCTGGCGGGACCGGCGGCGCGCGATGTCGCGCCAGGGGCGTATCGAAGACATGGGGCGCGATATAGGCGCGCGGGCAAGACGGGGCAATGACATCGGCTGCGCGATGCGGCATGAACGCGGGCATGGCGGCGCCGCGCGATCCCACCGACACCTTTCCCGAAGACGGGCCGCTGCTGTTTGGCCGGGTGCTCGACGGGCAGGGAGGAGGCCACGCGGTCAGCTGGCAACATGCGCAGGGGTGGGAACCGTCGCTCCCCGGCGAAGTGCTCTGGCTTCATCTCGACCGGCGGGCGCCGGGCGTCCAGGAATGGCTCGAGAGCGAAGTCGGGATTCCCGAGCCGACCGCCGAACTCCTTACCGGCGATGCAACGCGCCCGCGGGCGTTCCGGGACGGGGATACCCTCGTGGCGACCCTGCGCGGGATCAATTTCAATCCCGGCGCCGAACCGGAAGACATGGTCTCGATGCAGCTGTGGAGCGACGGGCACCGGCTGATCACGCTGCGCCGCCTGCCCCTGCAGACCCCGCGCGAGACGCTGGCCGACATCGACGCGGGCAAGGGACCGGTGGATGCCGGGGCGCTGGTCACCCAGCTCACCGAACGCCTCGTCCACCGCATGAACGCCGCGATCGTCGACATGAACGACGAGATCGACCGGCTCGAGGACCTCGACTTCGCCGAGGACGACAACGAGGCGATCCTGGCCAAGATCACCACCATCCGGCGCAACTGCCTCGCGCTGCAGCGGCACATGGGGCCCCAGCACGTCGCGCTCGAAGCGATCAGTCGCGACGCCCCCGCCTGGTTCGAACCCCACGACCGGCGCGAGATCGGCGAGACGATCGCGCTCTTGAGGCGCTTTCTCGACGACATCGACGTGAGCAAGGAAAGCGCGGTCGTGCTGATGGACGAGCTGCGCACCCGCGCGCTCGCGCGGTCCGAACGGACCAACTACGTCCTCACCCTGGTCGCGGCGATCTTCCTGCCGCTGGGGTTCATCACCGGGCTGCTGGGAATCAACGTCGGCGGAATGCCCGGGGTGGACGACGGGGACGCGTTCTGGATCGTCGTCGGCATCTGCGTGGCGATCTTTGCAGTGCAGATGATGCTGTTCCGCAGGTGGAAGTGGATCTGAATTAACCCGGCGCCCGCCGCCTGTCCCGCGCGGGGACCGAAGGCAACTTCGCTGGCCATTCACCATTCGGCTTAACCGACACGAGCCCTGCGAACGGGTATGTCCGCCCGGAACCCCGAACGCCGCAAGAAGGCCATCGTCCCATGCGCAGCACCATCATCGACTGGATCGCCTCGCTCGTCTCCGAAGCCCGCAGCCAGGCGGGCGAGATGCTGGCCAGCGTGGCCGTGCGCCGCGCGATGTTGTGGATCTGGCCCTACGCCGGGGTGATCGTCGGCATGGACGCGGCGGCGCACTATGGCGAGGCGACCGGGGCGGCGCTGCCGGTGCAACTGTTCATCTCGCAGGACCACGGTTTCGGCGAATATCTGGAGTATTCGCTCACCACCGCCTGCGCGGTCATGCTGTTCGTCATGTGGCGGCGCCTTGGCCCCATGGCCTACCTGGCCAACGCGATCATGATGGTCTGGCTCACGCTCGACAACGCGTTCGAGTTCCACGAGCAGTTCGGCCACTGGATCGCCCCGGCGATCCCGCTTCCGGCCGGTTCGCCGGTCCACGCCAACGACGTGGGCGAGATGATGTTCTTCGCGGGGGTGGGCGGATTCTGGCTTCTCGGCCTCGCCAGCGCGCTGCTCGGCGCGCAACCCCGCGCGGCGGTGCGCAGCCTGTTCATCGCCGCCGGGATCGGCTGCGCGGCGATCTTCGGGGTGCTGGTCGACATGATGGTCACCTGGGGGCCGCATACGGTGGCGCAGACCCAGTTCGAAGCCTGGATCGAGGATGGCGGCGAATTCGCCTTCCTCAACTTCACCTTCCTGATGGTCGTGGCCTTCTTCCACGCGGAGCGGCTGGCCTGGCGGCGCCCGCGGCGCGCCGCACCCGTGTCCGCGGTGGCCTAGAGCGCCAGCTCGTAGAGGAACTCGTCGTCGCGGTGCGTGCCTACCCAGAAATCGATGTCGGCCACCTTTGCGAACCCGTAGCGGGCATAGAACCGCTGGGCGCCGAAATTCTCCGCATAGACCGATAGCTGGACCGCGTCGCAGCCGCGCGCGTGCGCCTGGGCGAGGGCATCGTCCATCAGCGCCGTGCCGACGCCGCGACCGGTAGCCGCGCTGGTGCAGTAGAGCTGGCTCAGCAGCGCCGGGCGCGCAGGCCGCGGCTCGGGCCGCTCGTCGAAACCCGCCCCGAAGAACATCGCGCAATAACCGAGCAGTTCGCCCCCATCCTCCGCCAGCGTCAGCGCGGCGTCGGACCGCTCGACGATCTCGGCCATCCGCCTCGGCGAGCGCCAGTCGTCGAGGAACGCGGCGAGGTCGGACGGCGCATAAAGGTGCCCGAACGCGTCGGTGAAGCTCCGCCGGCTCATCGCGACGAGGGCATCGACATCGGAGATGGAAGCGGGGCGCAGGATCATCACCCTGCGCCCCGTAGGCTGTTTCGGTTTCCGGTTGAAGTCAGATCGTCGGCGGGCCGTCGGTGCCGCCGCGGGCGCGCGCGTCCCATTCCTCCAGCTTGCGGCCGGCCCAGTCGCGCCCGCCGAGCCCGAAGGCGAGCGCCGCCGCGACCGCGCCGCCGACGACCAGCGCGCTGAAGAAGATCCGCACGATCTCGTCGCCGACCTGCATGAAGCTGAGGCCCATGAAGGTGAACACCAGGATCGTCGCCCACTTCACGATCGTTCCGGCCAGGCTTTCCTCTCCGGCGCCCGAGATCATCCGCACCAGCAGCCGCGCGATCAGGAAGCCCACCGCGATGACGACCGCGCCGAACACCACTCGTCCGGCGAGTTCGAGCACTTCGTCGAGGATCGCGGTCAGTTCCGGGAAGCCGAGCAGCCGGGTCGCGGCGATCGCGAAGAACAGCACGATCGCGATCTGCGCCACGCGGGCGATGACGTCGGTGGCGGTGGTCCCGTCGGGCAGCAGCTCGGTCGCGCCGATCGCCCGGTCGACACCCAGGCCGCCCAGCACTTCCTTGAGCAGCTGCACCACGAACTTGCTGATCAGGTAGCCCACACCGAGCAGCAGCGCGGCGCCGATGATCCGCGGGATCGCGTCGAAGATCAGCCGCAGCATGTCGCTGGCCGGCTGCGAAACGCTTTCGAGCTGCAGCACGTCGAGCGCGAAGATCGATACCAGGATGACGATCAGCGCATAGACGATCGTCCCGATCGTGGTGCTGATCGCGGTGTTGCCGGTCATCGTGTCGACCCCGCCGCGATTGGCCCACTTGTCGAAGTCGACCGTCTGGAGCGAGGTGACCACGAGGTCGCGGACGATCTTGGCGACCATCAGGCCGATGAAGAATATCAGGCCCGCCCCGATCAGGTTCGGGATGAATTCCATCACGTTGTTGAGCAGGGTCTGGACCGGGCTCATCACCCCGCCGAGCTGGAACACCTGCAGGATCGCGAGCAGGCCGAACAGCCAGATCAGCAGCGCGACGATCCGCCCGAGCGATTCGCCAAGGCTCGCCCCGGTGCCGGTCCCCCGGCGAAAGAACGAGACGTTGTCGACCAGCTTGGCGAAGGCCCATTTGGCCGCTTTCGCCAGCGCCCAGGTGACGACGAGTATCAGCAGCGCCCAAAGCAGCTTTTCGCCGATCTCCATCGCAAGCTCTTCGTCGAAGCGATAATTCCCGATTTGCATCACACCGATCTCCCCTTCAGTGCAGAGGGCGCAAGCCTATCATGTCGTAGGGTAAATCGCGAAATCCGGGCGGTGGATAACCCTCTCGTGCACATTCCCGCTGCCGGTCGCGGTGATCCGTGATAGACTGCGGTTCATGCGCACCCTTCGACTGGCAGCCGCCGCGGCAGCCCTGGCCCTTTCCGCTCCCGCTGCCGCCTCGGACAAGGACTGGGATACCGCCAGCACGATCGGCGCGGTCGCGCTCGGCGCGTGGGCGGTGGGGGTGCCGGCGGCCACCGGCGATGCCCGGGGGGCGCTGCAGTCGGGGCTGTCGGTGGGCGCGGCCTATGCCGTATCGACCGGCCTCAAGGAGGCATTCCCCGAAACCCGGCCCGACGGCAGCGACAACCGCAGCTTTCCTTCCGGGCACACCGCCGCCTCGTTCGCGGCCGCGGCGAGCATCTACGAGCGGCGCGGGCCGGGCGACGGCATTCCCGCCTTCGCGCTGGCGAGCTTCGTCGGGCTCGCCCGGGTCGAGGCGCACAAGCATCACTGGTACGACGTGGTCGCCGGTGCGGGCATCGGCACGGCTTCCGGATTGCTGCTCACCCACCCGCTCGCCGAGAAGCGGGTGGCGCTGGTCCCGTGGGTCGACAGCACCGGCGGCGGCGCAACCGTCGACTTCGCGTTCTGATCGTCCTATCGGGCTGAAATGCGGCTGCAACTTCTCGCCCTGCTGGGTCTCGCCTTGACGTTCACCACTCCTTCCAGTGCGCACGAGCCTCCCGGAGAGCCGGGCTGGAGCTTCGCCATCCACGGCGGCGCCGGCGTGCTCGAGCGCGCCCGGATGACGCCCGAGCAGCAGGCCGACTACAAGGCCGCGCTCCAGCGCGCGCTCGACGCCGGCAGCAAGGTGCTGAAGGACGGCGGCGCCGCGCTCGACGCGGTGACCGCCGCGATCACCCTGCTCGAGGACGATCCCCGCTTCAACGCCGGGCGCGGGGCGGTGTTCACCTGGGACGGGATCAACGAGCTCGACGCCTCGATCATGGACGGCAACGGCCGGGCGGCGGGCGCGGTCGCGGGGGTCCACGTCGTGCGCCACCCGATCCTCCTCGCCCGCGCGGTGATGGAAGACGGGCGCCACGTCATGCTGTCGGGCAAGGGGGCGGAGGAATTCGCGCGCGACCACGATCTCGAGATCGTCTCGCCGGACTGGTTCGCAACCGATGAACGCAGGCGGCAGCTCGAGACGCTCAAGGCGCAGAACCTTTCGGCGCTGGATGTCGAGTTCAAGTACGGCACCGTGGGCGCGGTCGCGCGCGACGCGGCGGGCCACCTTGCGGCCGGAACCTCGACCGGCGGGATGACCGGCAAGCGGTGGGGCCGCATCGGCGACAGCCCGGTGATCGGCGCGGGCACCTATGCCGACGACGCCGCGTGCGCGGTGAGCGCCACCGGGTCGGGCGAATACTTCATCCGTGCGGCGGTCGCGCACGCGATCTGCGAGCGGGTCAAGGCCGCGCGCAAGCTGACGCTGAACGGCGAGACCGAGGAGGTGCCGCTGACCACCGAGGTCCTCCAGCGTATCGTCGACGGCGTGATGGCCGAAGTGGGCGAGCTGGGCGGGGACGGCGGGGTGATCGTGGTGAGCCCGACGGGCAAGCCGGTGTTCTCGATGAACACGCCGGGCATGTATCGCGGCCGGGCCACCGCCGAGGGCCTGAACGAGGTCGCCATCTTTGCCGACGAGTGACGCGGCGCCGCCGCCAGGCGGGCGCCACTACGGCATGGACTGGCTCAGGATCGGCGCCTTCGCGCTGCTGATCCTCTATCACATCGGGATGTTCTTCGTGCCCTGGGGGTGGCACGTGAAGACGGCCGAGCCGCTGCAGTGGGCGACCGTGCCGATGCTGGCGACCAATTCGTGGCGCATTCCGCTGCTGTTCGTGGTGTCGGGCTATGCCTCGGCCGCGCTGTTCGCGAAATCGCGGGCGCCCGGCGCGTTCGTCCGCAACCGCAGCGCGCGGCTGCTGGTTCCGCTGGTCGCCGGGATGGCGCTGTTCGTCCCGCCGCAGCCGTGGGTCGAGCTGACCTTCAGGCACGGCTACGCGGCGGACTTCGGGTGGTTCTGGTTCCACGACTACTTCCGCTTCGGCAAGCTCGACGGGATCCAGCTGCCGACGTGGAACCACCTGTGGTTCGTCGCCTACCTGTGGCTCTACACGATCGGCCTTGTCCTGATCCTGCTCCTGCCGCGCGGCGTGCGGGAGCGCGGGCGGCGCGGATTCGACAGCCTGCTCGGCGGCGGGCGCGTGCTCTGGGTGCCGCTCGCTCTGCTGGTGGTGCGGCTCTGGCTCGGCTGGCCGGCGCCCGAGGACACGCACGACGTCGTCGGCGACCTATACGCGCACACGCTCCAGTTGCCGCTGTTCCTGTTCGGCTTCCTGCTGCGCGATGCGCCGGCGGTGTGGCGCGGGGTGCAGCGGTGGTGGCGCCTGGCGGGGGCACTCGCCATTGCCGCCTATGGCCTCGTCGTGTGGGTCGAGTTCACCTGGCCGGGAGATACCCCGGCCCCGGCCTGGGCCTACCCCGCCTTCGGTGCGGCGCGGACGGTGCAGATGTGGTGCGCGATCGTCGCGCTGATTGGGGTGGCGGACCGCTTCTGGAACCACGACCACCCGCGGCGCGCGATGCTGACCGAGGCCGTCTTTCCCTTCTACATCATCCACCAGACGATCATCGTCGTCCTCGGCTGGTACCTGCTGCGCTTTGCCCTGCCGGCAGGTGCCGAGCTGCTTGTCCTGCTCGCCGCGACGGTGGCGGGATGCTGGCTGTTCTATCTCGTCGGCCGCGAGATAGCGCCTCTGCGCCCGCTGATCGGTTTGCGGTCGAAGGCGCCGGTCAGGCGGGCGTGATCGTATAGAGCGCGCGCAGCCAGGCGGTCAGCATGCGGCCGATCTCGGCGAAGGCGGCGTCGACCCCATCGGCCGCAACCGCGCTCCCCTGCCACGAACGGTGATAGACGGCGAAGCTCGCGATATCGCCGGTCGGCGCGACGACGTAACCGATGTCGGCGCGGGTATGGCCCATGCCCGGCCAGTCGCCCGAATTGCCGGTCTTGTCGCCCGCCTCCCATGCGTCGGGCACGCCGGCGCGCACCTTCTGGAGGCCGGTCGTCGTCTCGCGCATCCACTGGCGCAGGATGGCGCGGCGCGCCGGGTCGAGCGGGCCGTCCGCGACCAGCCGGTGGATCGTGCGCGCCATCGCGGCGGGGGTCGTGGTATCGGCAAGCGTGCCGTCGGGCACGAAGTTGAGCTGCGGCTCGATCCGCTCGAGGCGGCTCGTCCCGTCGCCCAGCGCGCGCCAGAACGCGGTCACCGCCTCCGGCCCCCCGACCCGGGCGAGCAGCAGGTTGGCCGCGGTGTTGTCCGACGCGGTCTGCGCCGCGCGGGCGAGGTCGCGCAGGCTCGCCCCGGTGGCGAGACGCTCGCGGGCGAACGGCGCGTATGACAGGAGGTCCGCCTCGCTCCAGCGCACTGTCTCGTCGATCGCGAGCCGGCCCTGCTGGTCGAGCCACAGCACGAGTGCTGCGAGCGTCGTCTTGAAGCTCGAGGCCATCGCGAACCGTTCGTCCTGCCGGTGGCCGAGCGATGCGTTCTGCGCCGGATCCAAGACCATGACCCCGAGCGCGCCGCCGAGGCCCGCCTCGATCAGCCGCAACTTCGCCGCCAGTCGTCCGCTGGTCGAGGTGTCGAGCGGGACGCAGGCGCCGAGGCCGAGCGCGCCGGTCCCGGCGACAAGCGCGCGGCGGTCGAGGATCACAGCCCGCGCTCCATGCACAGGCTGAAATCGTCCGACACGTAGTCTCCGAACGGCGCGCATTCGGCAAACCCGTTCGCGGCATAGAGTGCGTGGGCGTCGCGGAACGCCTGCGGCCGCCCGGTTTCAAGACCCAGCCAGGTCATGCCGCGCGCCCGCGCCTCGTCCAGCAGCCGGTCGAGCATGGCCCGGCCCGCGCCCCGCCCGCGGTAATCGGGCGCGGAACGCATCGACTTCAGCTCGCCCCGGCCCGCGCCGAGATCGCGCAAGGCCCCGACCGAGGCCAGAGCGGCGCCGTCCCACGCGGAAAAGAACGTGACATCGGGCGCGCGCAATCGTTCGGCCGCCATCGCGTGGACCTTGTCCGCCGGCGACCACCGGTTCATCTCGTCGAGGTGGAACTGCAACAGGGCCAGGACCGCGGGCTGCGTCAGGTCGTCGCGAACGATGCGATAGGCTTGCATCGGCCCGATCTGCCGGGGCGCGCAGGTCAAGGCAAGAGCGGTTGACTCTAGGTCATTGAACGGCCTAGCCTTTGCTTGCTCGGGGGCTGGCTCAAAAAGCGAGGTCGCATTGGGTCGCCCGACTCCCCAGCACGTGAAGGCCCGCCGACGGTGGCGGCGCCGAACAGTGGGGAATGCACATGAAAGCGATGACCCTGGCGGCCTCGGCGGCCGCTTGCCTGGCCTTTGCCCTGCCGCAGGCAGCGGCGGCGCAGGCCGATCCCTGGCCGTTTGACGGCGGGGACTACGTCGAAGTGACCGGCATCGAGATCTCGGACGGTTCGGAACTCAAGTACGCGAAGTGGCTTGCGGGGGAATGGCGGGCGAACGAGGATTTCTTCGTCGCGCAGGGCTGGAACACCCGCTACGAGATCCTGACCAACGAGTTTCCCCGCAAGGGCGAACCCGATCTCTATATCGTCCGCTATTTCCCGAAGTTCGTCGACAACGCGGAAGGCGAACGGCGGCGCCAGGTGATGATGGCGCGGTACAAGCGGACCCAGGAGAAGCTGCAGGAGGAATCGGCCGGCCGTGCGTCCTATCGCGAAGTCAGCGGGTCGATGCTGCTGCGCAAGATGGAATGGAAGAAATAGCCGACACCGCCTAGCCGCGGATCGCAGGGCGGGCAGGTTCAGTCGCTGAACTTGTCCGCCTTTCGCTTGCCGAACCGCATCCCGCCTTCGAGCCGCGCGCGCAGCTGGGCGTAATAGGCCTCGAGGAACGCCCGCTCGTCGCCCGCGCCGGGATTCCAGCCGATCTTGCGGCAAATGGCCGCGTGGACCGATTCGATCGCCTCGGCCCGGTTCTCGCGCAGGACCCGCTCGAGGGTCTGGAGTTCATGCTCGCCATAGACCGCCAGTTCCCGGTCGTCGAAGCGGTAGGTCGTCCCCGTCACCGCGCTGACCCCGCGCGCGGCGCTCTTCGCCGACAGCGCCTGTGCCAGCCTGGTGCGCGGCGCCTCGACCACCCAGGTCCCTGCGACCAGGTCCCCGGCGCGCAGCGCGTCGCGGTTGAAGAACGGAAACAGCGCGAAGACCAGCAGCCAGAGCAGGCCGGCCCAGCCCGCCGCGCCGGTTTCGCCGGTCGGCGCGAGCACCAGCAGCACGAGCGGCATGAACAGCTCGATGTCGCGCAGGAGGTTGCGGGCGATCACCGCCTCGGCGGTCAGCCGCTCGCCCCCGCCCGCAGGATCGGGCCGGGCCGCGACACGGATGCCGACGATCCGCTTGCCCGGCGTGGCGCCACGCGGGCCGAGTTCGAAGGCGAGGAAATAGCCGTTCCAGGCGAGGAACCAGAACAGCATCCAGACGACCTGGAGGAACTCGCCCGCGCCGCCTTCGCCGCTCTCGCCGCCACCGAGCCCCGTCAGCCCGCCGGCAACTTGCGCGAGCAGCAGGGTCACCGCGATCGTCGAGACGAGCAGGATCAGGTAATCGAGCAGCAGCGCGCCCAGCCGCGCGCCGCGCGTCGCAACCACGAACGGCAGCGCGATCCCTTCGGGCGTGACCACCGTGCGCCGCCGCTTGGCGTCATAGGGCGTGTAGGCGGTGGCGGTCACGGCGCGCCGCCCGCGGGCCGGCGGCGGAAGGCGAAGAAATAGGCCAGCCATCCGGCCAGCATCGTGCCGCCGATCGTCAGCCGCTCCCACGTCTCGCCGACCAGCTGGCGCGGGAACGCCTCGAGCACCGCGGCGACCACCAGCATCAGGACGACCCCGGCCATCACCGTCGCCGCGCGCCGGCCCGCCGCCGCGGTGGCCGCCGGTATCGAGCGGTCGCCGGGGAAGGCCATTGCGCGCCCGACGTGAAGGCCGGCCGCGCCCGCGAGCAGGATCGCCAGCAGCTCGGTCGTGCCGTGGACCGACAGCCAGGCGACGAAATCGATCGTCAGGTCGCGCGTCGAAAACAGCCACAGCATCGCGCCCAGCGTCGCCATCTCGCGCAGCAGCAGCATCAGCGTGGGGATGCCGAACGCGAAACCCAGCGCGAAGGCGAGGATCGCGACGCCGGCGTTGTTCTGGAACAGGAACGCGGCGAACCCGGTGAGGCCCGCGGCCGTCTCCTCGGTGCCGAGCGCCTGCAGGAGCACCTCGCGGCTCGCGCCCGGAACGCGGGTATCGGTGAACTGGGTGGGGACCAGCGTCCAGTACCACCCCTCGTCGCCGCTCACCAGCAGCCAGCCCGACGCCAGTCCCGCGATCATCACGGCGAGCGCGATAGAGATGTCGAGCCAGATGCCGCGTACCGCCGCGGACAGCCCGCCGCCGAGGAAGCCTGCGAACCACCGCGCGAAGCCCTGCCGGGGACCGTAGACCTGGTACCATGCGCGCCGCACGAGCCCTTCGAGATAGGCGAGGGTCGCCGCGTCGAGCGAGGTCGCGCGCGCGACCGCAAGACTCGAGGCGGCGGTGCGGTAGAGCGCGGGAAGGGCCAGGACGTCCTCGTCCGAGAGCTTGCGCAGGCGGCCCCTTTCCATTGCGGTCACGATTGCCTCGAGCCGTGTCCAGTCCTCTTCGCGTGCGATCCGGAACCGGTCCGACCGCAGCACCGCCGCCTCGAGGGCGCCCTGTTCGAGCGCACGGCCGCTCATCCGATCCCGCCCTTGCGCTTCGCCTCGAGGTAGCGGTCGATCAGGCGGTAGCCGATCGCCGCCCACGGCGCTTCGATCACGTCGATGCCCAGCTGGCGCAGCCGCTGGAGCACGACCGCGCGCTGGCGCGCCAGCGTGTCGGCGGCGACCGCGGTGGCGAGCGTGTCGACGTTGCCGGGCTCGGCGTCCTGCAGCGCGATCAGTTCGCTGTCCTCGATCGTGACGAACAGCACGCGGTGCTTCTCGGCCACCCGGCCGAGGCTCTCGACCATCAGTTCCGCGCTGGTCGGGTCGGTGAAGTCGGAGAACAGCACGACCAGGCTGCGGCGCTTCAATCGCGCGGCAAGGGTCGCCAGCGCGAGCGTGAAGTTCGGCTCCTCGGCATGGTAGTCGAGCGCGGCGGCGGCCGACTGCAGGCGGTGGAATGCGCGGGTCTCGCCGTAGAACGGGGTCATCACCTCGGGACGGCGGGCGAAGCCGAACAGGCTCACCCGGTCGCCGCCCTTGATCGCCACCCAGGCCGCCGTGAGCGCGGCGCTGACCGCGCGGTCGATGCGCGGCAGGCCGTCCACCGGCTCGCACATCGCCTGCCCGCAATCGAACGCGAAGACGATCCGGTTGTTGCGCTCGGCCTCGTTCTCGCGCGCGAAGAGCCTGGTGTGCCGCGCGCTCGACTTCCAGTCGATCCGGCGGCGGTCCATTCCGGGATGGTATTCGGAGAGCGCCTCGAACTGGGTGCCTTCGCCGCGGATCCGGCGGGCGACGATACCGAACGCCGCATCGCGCAGGAAATGCTGGAGCGCGGGACTGCGCACCGGCGACAGGTCGGGCCAGATGCGGACGGCCTCATCGAGCGGATGCGCGACCTGCCGCGCGCCAAGACCGAGCGGCCCGGTCCAGCGCAGCCACAGGTGCGGAATCGTTCCCGTGCCGCGGCGGGCGGGTGTCACGGTGACCGAGCCCTCCCATGCGCCCTCGGACGGCGCCAGCCGCAGCGTGACGCGCCCCTCGCGCGCGAGGCGCGGGTCGAGCATCAGCGCCGCCTCGACCGATCCGCCCGGCGCACGGCCGGCGATGTCGGCGAGGACGCCGATCGACAAGGGCGCGCCGACCTCGCCATCGGGCGGGGCGATCACGCGCCATTCCGCGAGCCGGCCCGCCATGCCTGCGTCGACGAGCGCGGCCAGGAGCAGCACGATGCCCGCCGCCGGGGCGACCGGCCAGGCGCCCGGCACCGAGGCGGCGATCACCAGCGCGACCGGCGCGGCGAGCGCCGCGATCCAGGCGGTGCGGGCGGTGGGGACGATCACGCCTGGGTCACCGCGGGGCTTCGGTCCGCTCGACCAGCTCGGAGACGAGGTCCTCGACCAGCCGGCCCTCGATCTCGGCCGCGGGGCTGAGCACGAGGCGATGGCGCAGGACCGCGGTGGCGAGCGCCTTGACGTCGTCGGGCACCACGTAGTCGCGCCCATCGAGCGCGGCGCGGGCGCGGGCGGCGCTGGCCAGTGCGACCGCTGCCCGGGGGCTCGCCCCGCTCGACAGCTCGGTGCTTTCGCGGGTCGCGCGCACCAGCCGCACGACGTAGTCGACGATCCCTTGCGCGACCGTCACCTGGCCGAGCGCGGCGGCGGCCCCCGACAGCCTGCCTGCGTCGGCGACGGGGGCAATCCCGAAATCGGCCGGGCGCGGCGGGCCCTGTCGCTGGCCGAAGCGGGTCACGATCGCGGCTTCCTCTTGGGCCGAGGGGTAGGGCACCAGCAGCTTGAACAGGAACCGGTCGAGCTGGGCCTCGGGCAGCGGATAGACGCCCTGGCTCTCGATCGGGTTCTGGGTCGCAACGACCATGAAGTGCGCTGGCAGCGCGTGGGTTTCGCCGTCGAGCGTCACCTTGCGTTCCTGCATCGCCTCGAGCAGCGCGGCCTGGGTCTTGGGCGGGGTGCGGTTGATCTCGTCGGCGAGCAGGAGGTCGCAGAAGATCGGCCCGCGGGTGAGGGTGAACGCGCTCGTCTGGAAGTTGAACAGGTTCGATCCCAGGATGTCGCCCGGCAGCAGGTCCGGGGTGAACTGGATGCGCCCGAAATCGAGGCCAAGCGTGCAAGCGAAGCACTGGGCGAGGAAGGTCTTGGCGGTGCCCGGCGGGCCTTCGAGCAGGACGTGCCCCTCGGCCAGCAGCGCGACGGTCAGGTGCTCGACGATTGGGTCCTGGCCGACGATCGCCTTGCCCACCTCGCCGCGGATCGCGGCGGCGAGCGAGCGGACCTCGTCGAGGGTCATGGTCATGAGCGGACAGTCCTTTCGAGTGCGTGGAGGGCGTGCGCGGCGCGCAGCGTTTCGGATGGCCCGCGCGCGGCCTCGAGCCGGGCGGCGAGCGGAGAGAATGCCGGCGCGTCGGGCGCGCGGCGGGCAAGTGCGGCGTCGATCGCCTGGCGGTCGGCGCTGCGCAGCCCGAGTGTGGCGGCAAGCCGGCGCGCGACCATCGCCGCGTATGGTGCGCCCAGCAGGTGAACGCGCCCGCTGCGGCGCAGCACCCCGGCCGAGTTCGCCGCCAGATGCGCCTTGCCGAACGCGATCGCCCGCGCCTCCGCCATCGGCGGCCCGAAGCGCCCGAACGCGCGCCAGGCGACCACCAATAGCGCGAGCAGCAGGCACAGCGTCGCCGCGAGGAACGGCGGCGCGAAGGCGAGGGTGAGCAGGTTGCGCTGTCCCGAAAGTCCGGCAAGCGTGAGATCGAACACGACCGGCAGGTCCTGCCCCTCGCGCGCCAGATCGACGACCTTCGCGGCGAGCATCGCGCGCTGGCGGTCGGCCATGCCGTAATTGTTGAACAGGTCGGGCTCGAACGCGACCGTGACGTTCCACTTGCTCGGCTCGCAGTTGTCCTGGTCGGGCGGGTCGAAGCCGGCGGCCGCGTCGAGCACCGGGTAGCAGCCGTGGTCGTCGGCATAGGCGACGAGGTCGCGTCCGGTCGAATCGCGCACGAGGCTGGCCCACGGCCCGTTTTCGAGGCCGAGGACCTGCGTCCGGTCGGGCAACGAC
This sequence comes from Tsuneonella litorea, assembly GCF_025154015.1. Taxonomy (GTDB): domain Bacteria; phylum Pseudomonadota; class Alphaproteobacteria; order Sphingomonadales; family Sphingomonadaceae; genus Tsuneonella; species Tsuneonella litorea. The sequence continues at coordinate 272,635 of NZ_JAOAMV010000004.1, read as the reverse complement.
CCGGCAAGGCCGAGCCCTTCCCAGTCGGGCGCGGCCCCTGCGAGCCTGGCAATGCCTGGCGTCATCGCGAGCGCGCCCTCCAGGTCTTTCGCGAAGCCCGGCGCGGACGCGGCGATCAGCCGGACCCAGCCCTTCTTCGCGCCTTTTGCTGTGGCGGGCAGCCGCATCGTGAACCACTTGGGCAGGATCACCAGCGTCGGGCCGACATAGCGCCGTTGCTCGACGATTTCGGCAAGCGCGTCCGCGTCGGTCCACGCGGTCGGGGTCAGCACCAGCAGCGCCTCGTCGTCGAAGCGGCCGGGCGACCGCGACCGCGTGACCGCGTATCCCTGCCGCTCGAGCATCGCGAAGGCCCGCGTACCCGGTCAGCCCGTGGGCGGAGGCGTGCGCCTCGCCGTTGTCACCCCCCGGCCCGGTGTCGCCCTGCCCGATGAACCACAGCATCGCGAGAAACGCGGCCGCGCCGACCAGCAGCAGGCCCAGAACGGTGCGCGGGTTGAACGGGCCCGTCACGACGGGACCCGCGCGAGCGGGGCGCGCGCGAAGTCGGCATGGGCGGCGCGGGCGGCCTCCCAGTCCTCCGCGCCGAGCGCGCGCAGCGCGAACAGGCTCCGTTCCACCCGACCGGCGATGGTGGCGAACGCGGTGCGCGCGGCGTCGGGCAGCGCGGCGAGCGCGGCGAGCTCGCGCGCGGTCGTGGCCGGGTCGATGAGGTCAGGCCGCGCGGCGGCGATCTGGCCGACGCTGCGCCGGAGCAGCAGGTGCGTCGCTTCGTCGAACCGGCCCTCGGCGGCGAGCCGGTCGGCGTCCTCGAGCAGCGCGAGAGCGGCCCCTGCCTCTGGCTCCCACTCTGCCGCGCCGTCGGCCGCGGTACGCGCGGCGGGCCGCCAGCCGAACAGCGGCGCGGCCATGCGCCAGGCAAGCAACAGGACCAGCGCCACGCCGATCGCCAGCAGCACCCACCGGAACACCGGCCAGCTCATGCCGAGCGCGCGGCCCACGGGTTCGAGCAGTTCGCCCAGCCAGCGGAACAACGGGTCGAGCCAGCCCGGCGGATCGGGCGGCGGCGTGTCGGGTTGCGCGACGGGCGCGTACTGGATCGCGCCGTCCGCGCGAACGGCCTGCCAGGCGTTCGCCGCGTCGCCGAGACCTGCTGCGCCCCCAGAAACCGATGCCGTCACGGGGGCGGTGGTGACACGCCCCGCAGCGCCGCGCAACTAGCCGCGCGCCCTCTCCTGCGGGTATGTCCCGAGCATGCGCAATTCCTTGCAATGAAACGCCAGTTCCTCGAGCGCGCGGTCGACCGCCGGCTCGCCCGGCGCACCGATGATGTCGGCGTAGAACATCGTCGCGGAAAAGCTCGCCCCGGCCTGGTAACTCTCCAGCTTGGTCATGTTGACGCCGTTGGTCGCGAACCCGCCCATCGCCTTGTAGAGCGCGGCGGGCACGTTCTTCACCTCGAACACGAAGGTCGTGATCGCGGTGCGGTCGATGCGCGCGGGATCGAGCGCCTCGGGGGCGAGCAGCAGGAACCGGGTGGTGTTGTCGGGGGCGTCCTCGACGTCCGAATCGACGATCCTGAGGCCGTAGAGTTCGGCGGCGAGGGGCGGGGCGATCGCGGCGATGGCGGCCTCGCCGCGCTCGGCGACATGGGCGGCGGCGGCGGCGGTGTCGGCGAAGCTCAGCGGCACGATTCCCCGCTCGCGCAGGTAATGCCGCGACTGGCCGAGCGCCTGCGGGTGGCTGTAGGCGGCCTCGAACGGTCCGTCGCCCAGCGCCATCAGCGCGTGGTTGATGCGCAGGAAGTGCTCGGCGACGATCTTGAGCCCGCTTTCGGGGAGCAGGAAATGGATGTCGGCAACCCGGCCGTGCTGGCTGTTCTCGACCGGGATCGCCGCACATCCCGCGCGGCCCGCCTTCACCGCGTCGATCGCGTCCTCGAACGAGAAGCACGGCAGTGGCAGGCAGCCGGGCACCATCTCGAGCGCGGCGCGGTGCGAATTCGCGCCCGGCGCGCCCGCGAAGGCGACCGCGCGGGCCGGATCGCCCGCGGCAGCGGCCTGCATCGATTCGACCATGGCGCGCGCGGGAAGGGGAAAGCTGCTCATCGAAATCTCGCCTCCGGGCGGGCGCGTAGCTGTGCGTAGTTGGCGCGGCAAGCGACTTCCCGTTCCATCTGGCCCTTGCGCGCGGTGGCCTCGCTGACTAGAGCGCGGCGCAAACCCGCACGTTCACTCCTTATCGCGGATCACTGCACGCATGGACGATCGTTTCAATACCGCCGCCGGCTGGGTCCTGTTCTCCGGCATCGTCGCGCTCGGCCTCTCGAGCGTGAGCGCGAAGTACTTCACGGCCGACAAGCCCCATCGTCCGCACGAGATGGGCTACCCCATCGAGGGCGTGGTCGAGGAAGGCGAGGGCGGCGAATCGGGGCCGGATCTCGCCACGCTCCTCGCCTCGGGCGACGCGGCCGCGGGCGAAAAGGCGGCGCAAGGGCGCTGCGGCACCTGCCATACGTTCGACCAGGGCGGCGGGGTCAAGCAGGGACCCAACCTGTACGGCGTGCTCGGCAAGCCGGTCGGCAAGCACGCCGCGGGCTTCGCCTACTCGAGCGCGCTGTCGGGCCACGGCGGCGACTGGACCTACGAGAACATGGACGCCTGGCTGAAGAGCCCCAAGGCGTTCGCGGCGGGCACCAAGATGAGCTTCGCGGGCCTGTCGAACGCGCAGGACCGCGCGAACATCATCCTCTATCTCCGCGAGCAGGGCGGCGGCCCGCCGCTGCCGACCCCGGCGGCCCCCGCGGCGGCCGAAGACGCGGATGGCGAAGCGGCGCCCGGCGCCGGACCCGGCGCGGCCGAGGGTGAGCCGGCCGAGGCGCCCGAAGCGGCGAGCGCGATGGGCATGGACCAGCCGGTCGCCGGCAAGGAAAAGGCAGTCGCCAACTGAGCGGCGTTCCAGCCGGCTCGCGACGAGCAACCGGCCGGACCGCATCCGTCAGTCGAGAGGGTGTCCGCGCATCGCGCGGCGGTGCGCGCGTGCGCGCAGCCGCCATCGGTGGATCATCCATGCCGCGGCGAGCGCGATGAGTGCGATCAGCCCGTAAGCGATGATCAGGCGCGTTTCCATTGGGTGCTCCGTTGCGGCGGGGGCTGCGACCGCGTTGGGACGCTCCGATCGCCAGCGTCGTTTGCGCTGACCCCGCCTTCCATTCAGCAGCGTAATGGGCCAGCCGCGCCTATGTTCCCTTGAAACCTTGCGCAATCACGTACCATTCGCTGGAATCCTTGCGGCTCGCGGGCGGCTTGGCGTGCTTGACGGTCCGGAAATGCTTCTTGAGCAGCGCGAGGATGTCCGCGTCGGTTCCGCCGGCGAAGACCTTGGCGACGAAGGCGCCGCCGGGTTCCAGGTTCTCGACCGCGAACCATGCGGCCGCCTCGACCAGGCCCATCGTGCGCAGGTGGTCGGTCGCCTTGTGGCCCACGGTGTTGGCGGCCATGTCCGACAGCACCAGGTCGGCCTGGCCGCCCAGCGCCTCGACGAGCGCGGCGGGCGCGGCGTCGGCCATGAAGTCCATCTCGAGGAAAGTCGCCCCTTCGAGCGGCTCGGTCGGCAGCAGGTCGATCCCGACGAGCGCGGCCTGCGGGCGCTTCTTGCGCACCACCTGCGCCCAGCCGCCGGGTGCCACGCCGAGATCGACCACGCGCCGCGCGCCCTTGAGCACGCCGAACTTCTCGTCGAGCTCGATCAGCTTGTAGGCCGCGCGGCTGCGATAGCCCTCGGCCTTGGCCTGCTTGACGTACGGATCGTTGAGCTGGCGCGAGAGCCAGCGGTTCGACGAGGCGGTGCGGCCGCGCGCGGTCTTCACCCGCTTGCCGGGATCCTTGCCCGAGCGGCTCATGCCGGGCCGCTCACTGGTCGCCCGACGGGGCGGGACTGCCCGCCATCAGGCTGCGCAGGATGCCCTCGCGGATGCCGCGATCGGCGACGCCGAGCCGTTCGGCGGGCCAGATATCGAGGATCGAATCGAGGATCGCGCAGCCCGCGACGACCAGGTCGACCCGGTCGTTGCCGATGCACGGCAATTGCCGCCGGTCTTCGGGCGCCATCGTGGACAGCCGCGCGGTGATGCCGCGCATCGATTGCGACGGCACGATCAACCCATCGACCGCGCGCCGATCGTACTGCGGCAGCTCGAGGTGCAGGCTGGCGAGGGTCGTCACCGTGCCGCTCGTCCCCAGCAGGCGGATGTCGTCGGCCCGCGCGGCGGCGGCGACGCGTTCGGCGAAGGGCGCAAAGCTGTCGCTCACCAGCATCCGCATCCTCCTGTAGCGATCGAGCCGGTCGGCCTCAGTATCGCCCTCGACGCGGCCCACGGTGTCCGTCAGCGACACCACGCCCCACGGCACGCTGGCCCAGTCGATGATCCGCGGCACGCGCTCGCCCGGCTCGATCAGCACCAGCTCGGTCGATCCGCCGCCGATGTCGAAGATCACCGCCGGCCCGTGCCCGCTCTCGAGCAGGATGTGGCATCCCAGCACGGCGAGCCGCGCCTCCTCCTGCGCCGAGATGATGTCGAGCGCGATTCCGGTTTCGGCGCGGACCCGCTCGATGAAATGCTCGCCGTTGGCGGCGCGTCGGCACGCCTCGGTCGCGACCGAGCGGGCGAGGAACACGTTCCGGCGGCGCAGCTTCTCGGCGCAGACGTGGAGCGCGCCCAGCGCGCGGTCCATCGCCGTGTCGCTCAGCCGCCCGCTCGCGGCGAGGCCCTCACCCAGTCGCACGACCCGGCTGAACGCGTCGATGACGGTGAAGTTCTCGCCTTCGGGGCGGGCGATCAGCAGCCGGCAGTTGTTGGTTCCGAGGTCGAGCGCCGCATAGGCCTGGCGCCGCGGGGCGCGCTCGGGCGAACTCGGCTGGCGACCGGCCGGCCCGGCTTTCGGTAGGTTCGACTGCGAGGGGCGCTTGTAGCGGAAATCGGCTACCTTGCCGGACGATCTGCCCCTTTTGCCGCCAGTCTTCCTTCCCGCGTATCCTTGTGTGTCCGGCGGAAAACGATCCGCCATTTTGCAGTACTTTCTGTTCCTCCCGCGCCGCTCGACCCAGGGCGGAAGCGGGGACCTGCCGGCGATGCTAGCGGCGGAGCGGGCGAACGGCAAGCCGGGTGGACGGACACCCGCCGGAGAAGGGCGCACGCGGCCTTGACCCGCGCGCCAAGCGAAACTAAGTGCCCCCCCGCGCCAGGCGGCAGGCCGCCGGCAGCCCGATGATGCCCCGTCCTCTAATGGTAAGAGAGCGGACTCTGACTCCGTCAATCAAGGTTCGAATCCTTGCGGGGCATCCAACTCCGACAATCCAGCCATGTCCGGTTCGCACCGATATAGTCCGCACTTCCCCTCGGGGAGGCGCCTGAATCCGCCCCCATTGCAGTCCACCCCCGTCCATTGCAATCCGACCCAATCCGGTGCATATTGTGGGAGTAGATGAGGGAGCGAGCCGTGGCCAAGCTAACCGCCCTGAAGGTGAAACACGCTAAACCGGGCCGTCATGGCGACGGCGGCGGGCTATACCTGCTCGTCTCGAAAGCTGGCGCGAAGTCTTGGTTGCTGCGAGTGGTCGTCAATACAGCGAAGGGTCCGGTGCGCCGCGATCTTGGGCTAGGCTCGGCTGAATTGGTCACACTGGAGGAGGCGCGAGAGAAAGCGAGGGAGCTTCGCAAAGTGGCCCGCGAGGGTGGCGATCCCGTTGCTGTTCGGGACAAGCGACAGGTCGTCGCGCCGACATTCAAGGAGGCTGCGGAATCGTGCCACGGCTCCCTTGCTGGGGGCTGGGCTCCGCGTCATGCAGCGGCATTCCTCTCTACGCTCAAACTGCACGTATTCCCTAAGATTGGCGGGATGCGGGTTGATGCAATCGACGAGAAAGACATTCTCTCGGTGCTGTCGCCGATCTGGAGCGCGAAGCCTGCTGCTGCCCGTAAGATACGCCAGCGGATCGGCCTCGTCCTTGATTACGCCAAGGGGCACGGTTGGCGCTCTACAGGCGCGCCTCGCGATAGCTTGCGACCTATGCTCGCCAAGCAGGCGCGGTCGGGCAACTTCGCCTCGATGCCATATCAGGAAGTTCCTGCGTTTGTCGCGTCGGTCGATGCGGGCGGCGAAACCATGGGGCGGCTCGCGCTGCTGTTCACCATCTTCACCGCCGCGCGATCTGGCGAAGTGCGGGAAGCGGACTGGTCGCAAATCGACCTTGAGGCGATGGAATGGAACCGCCCCGCCTCGATGATGCGAAAGACGGACCAAGCACACACGGTCACACTCTCGCCGGAGGCAATTGCGATCCTGCGCCGAGCCGAAGTCTTGGGGACGAACAAGAAGCCTGACGCTCTCGTTTTTCCCGGCATGAAGGGAAAGCCAATGAGCGATATGACGATGGCTAAGGTTGTGCGCCCCACTGGCTACACGGTCCACGGTTTCCGCTCTAGCTTCCGCACTTGGGCGGCTGAACGGATGCCCTCGATCCCCGAGCCAGTGGCAGAGGCCGCGCTGTCCCACGTGGTGCCCGATAAGGTCGTGCGGGCCTATCAACGGTCCGACTTTCTCGAAATGCGGCGCACCCTGCTTGATGCTTGGGGGCGCTATGCTGCCGGTTCGTCCGGCAAGGTTGTCCAGCTCCCGCTTCGGTTGGGAGCCTGAACGGGCGGGGCGGCTAGGGTAGCTCCCGAAAGACTGGCTTCCGCCCGGTCTGCCGCCTCGTTTCCTTATCTGCGGATGCCCTACGGAGGGGCGGGATATGGCGATGAACGATGAGAGCGAGCGACCCCGTTTGGCCAACCGCAGCGTTGCGCAAAGCGAAGTCGCGCAACAGGCGCTCGCAGTCGCTCGGGCCGACCGTGCAGGCTTGGTTGACGGGGTTGAAGTTGATTTTCGGCACCCTGCGATTACCCCCGGCCAGTGGGAGGCTCGGGCTTTTTGGCATGTCGCCGCCATAGGACCATCTTCGGCGGGAGTGCTCTTCCCATCGGAAGCGAGGGCTGTCGAGAAAGTCATCGACCCTGACCACGATCAATTGGAGGCGCTCTCCTTGCCCCGTGCCGAACCGGGTGACCGGCTTGCCGTTGAGAGTGTTATCGACCGGATCAGCGACCGCCGTTTCGATCACAGGCACGACGCCACTGTGAAAGAGGCCCGCCTAATCCTTACCCGGCTAAACGGCGAACAAATCCGACCTGAAGGCGCGTTGGCGTTCTATGGCGTGACTCAGCTACGCGACGGCCCACAGCGAGATGCTTACGACCGCCTCGCAGAACGCGTCCTTTCAGAAAATGGTAATCCCGACCCTCACAACCTGGATGTGCGGCGGAAGCTTCGCCCGTGGGATGAATTGTGGCGGTCTCCGAGCGACCTCACACTCTCCGAGCGCGCTGCGTTGGCCGTCGAGGAAGCAGAGCGAGCATGGCTGGCCCTTGATCGCGAATATCTTCCTGCCGATCCTCGCGCCAAGCTCATGCTACGGAGGGCCATGAATGGGGCGGTGCTGGCCGCCTTCTATCAGGCGAAACATGAGTCGAAACCCGCCGAGGAAAAGGCCCAACGGGTCGCCGAAGGTGCCCACAAAGCACGCAATCAAGCGAAGGCGAGGGACAATCGTTTCCGGTATGCCAATGATATCTGGCGCGACGAGCCGCACCTGACGCTGAACGGGCTCGCAATCCAAGTCATTGAACAGCTCTACAACGATGGCGGCGAGCTTCTGGCTCCATCAACGATGGCGGAGTCGTTGGAGCGCGCGATTGGTCGGGGGGATCTGACGGTGCCTAGGCAATCGCCCCATCATCCAGATAACAAGGGTTAGGGCCAAACCCTTCAGGGCTTGGGCCAGCCCCTTTATTCTAAGCGGGTCCAATCGGGCACCAAGGCTTCCGAAGCCGTCCAATAGGGGGCGGTGGATAGGAGGTCACATGACCCTTATGTCGCTGCGAGGGGTGCAGGAACGGGTGCCGTTCTCGCGCTCTACCATTTACGCCAAGATCGCGCGGAACGAGTTTCCCGCTCCGATCAAGATTTCAGAGAACCGAGTGGCGTGGGATAGCGCCGCAATCGACGCCTGGATCACAGACAAGCTCCAGCAGGCTGGGGTTTGACCGATGGGCGCTCTTGGAAGGGATGCGCCCCCTGAACGGCGCGAGGGCCGCAACCGGCTTTCGGTTGACGACCCTCGGACTAAGAAGTGCTTGGCGGCGCTCGATCTCAGTGGGCTCGATGTAACAGAATTGAGCCGATTTAGCAACCGACTCCACCGCGAAGCGGATGCATGGATGCGGCGCGGCGGCTTCGGCGAACGCGGGCGAATTACCCGCCGGGACGCTGACCTTATCTGGCGTTCGGAGTTCGGCTCGCTCCCGCAAAACAGCTTGGCGGAATATCGTCGGGACGGTGGCCAATGAGCGGCCTCTCTCCCGAACAGAGGGCGCGCCTCGATCGGTTCATGGCGCTTGTCATGATCCCGTGCATGGAGGACCCCGCCCAAGTTGCTGAAACGCATAGCGGTATGGCGAAGGCGATGCTGGCGACTACGGTTCGCTGGTCCGCGCTCGACCTTGCCTTTCTGCGATGGGCCGCAGCGGGCGGTGCGGATAGCGGGGTTGATTATCCCCGCCTCGAACGGCTGATGTGCCAAGCGATGGAGCGCACGGCATGAAGGGCCGCGACCTCCTGGCGGAGATGGAAGCTGCTGCCTCTCGGGTGCGCCTGCCACACCTAGAGCGCCTGCGGGCCTTAGGCGTCCCTTACGAGTCCCTCGGGGCGCTCGGGCGGGATGAACACACGTTCGGCGCTGGCCGTGCTGTGCTTGGCTCTGACGGGCTATTCCAGCCCGACGAACACGGTGAGCCGGTCGTCATCCAAGCGGTCAACGATGATCTGGTCCGGAAGCATGGGGAAGTCGGGCTAATCGACCTGATAGCCTGGCGCACCGATGAGCCAGCCCGGTGGTGGTGGCGCACTGGATCAGCGTGGGCGCTCGGGTTTGAACTGCTTGACGGTGACGAACCGGTGGTGGTGGTAGCAACGCCTTGCGACTGGCTCGCCGCTGCCGGTCGCGCCTGCTGCATCCTCGACTGGTCGGAGCGGTCGCCCGCATGGCCTGCAATGCGAGCCGGTCCGCCCCTCAGCTTCACAAACGACACCCTGCGCCAGCGCGTTCGGAACGCGCTCGTCGCGACGGCCCCGCTGCCGTCAATGGAGATTGCTGATGTTGCATAGTCTCGCCGACTTCGACCGCGCCGAATCCGCCAACGTCTGGCCCCTGCCTGACATGACGTTGGTCAACAACGGGCGGCGCGCGGCTGTCTCGATGCCCTCGGAACTGTTCGGCCCTGCGTGGCCAACGGTCCTCGATGTCGCGGACGTTACCGCAACGGCTCCCGACTATGCCGGAATCGCCTATCTCGCCTGTGCTGCCAGCCTCATCGGTGGCAAGCGGTGGGTGAGCGCATACGGCGATTGGGCAGAACCCTGCATCCTGTGGACGGCGGCGCTCGGCGATCCTAGCTCGCGCAAGTCGGCCCCGCTGGACAGGATGACGAAGCCGCTCTGGAAGATCCAGCAAAACGCCCGCCTCGATTACGACTTGGTGCGCCGCGAATGGCAAGCCGAAATCGAACGGGCGAAGGCGGAACGGGCGAAGTGGCAGGATGAGGTCAAAGGTGCTGCGGGTGGGGCCGGTGAGACCCCTCCGATGCCTGTCCTGGCGGTCGAACCGGAGGAACCGCAAGAGCGCCGGCCAATCGTTTCCGATGTCACGCCGGAAGCCGCCGCAATCATCCTCAAGGGAAACCCGCAAGGCGTCCTGTGCTACAACGACGAACTCGCTGGATGGCTGGAATCGTTTGAAAGATACACGACCGGGGGGCGCCCCTTCTGGCTCGCGGCACACGGGGGAAAGCCGCACAACATCACGCGGAAGGGCTCGGGGTCCATCGACCTGCGGTTCACCGGCATTAGCGTCCTTGGCTCGATCCAGCCCGACAAGATCGTCGAGCTGCTGGCGGGCGCGAACGATGGCCTCGTGCCGCGCATTCTGTGGGCATGGCCCGAAAAGATGCCGCCCCGGCGTCCGTCCGCCCCTGTGTCCATGGCGGCGCTAGAGCGCGCCTACGAGCGCCTTGAAATGCTCCAGTGGGGGCGCGATGCGGAAGGGCGCGAAGATCGCATCGTGCTTCGCCTGACGGGCAGCGCGGCGGACCTGTTCCATGAATGGGAACTAGAGAACGCTGCAAGCGATGGAGACGGGGGGAGTCTCTACGAGGCTTTCGCGGGCAAGATGTCGGGCGCGGCCCTCCGCCTCGCCCTCGTCTGCGAGATGACGGAATGGGCATTTGGTAACGGCGCTGAGCCCGCTGAAGTAAGCAAACAGTCGGTCGCGGCGGCAATTAAGTGGGTCGAGAACTACGCCAAGCCGATGGCCCACCGGGTTTATGGTGACGCGGCAGTTTCGGTCGCGGATCGCAATGCCGCCCTGCTCGCCCGCTATGTCCGCAAGCATCGCTTCGAGACGGTGAACCTCCGCGAACTGCGCCAGCATCCCCACAAGCAACACCTGAAACCGCTCCAGGCCAAGGGTGCACTAGATGAGGCGGTGGAAGTCATGGTCGATGCGGGCTGGTTGCTCCCCGCTTTCCAGCGCGACGGCGAAACCAAGGGCCAGCCGCGCAAGGATTACCGGGTCAACCCTGCCGTTCTGGGAGACCGATGATGGGCTGGCGCGCACAAGTAGATGAGGCACTGCAACCCAAGATCGCTAGGAACACTAGGGTCACTAGCTCGGAATCGGGGCCTAGCGTTCCTACTGTTCCTAGTGTTCCTGCGCCGCTCACTCTCCTGCGGTCGTGGTGTGACGCCATCGAGGCGCTGGACCCGTGCCAGCCGCCCTCCGGGTTCACGATGGGGCGGTGGCAAAATCTCTATGGCTGCGCGGTCTGGTGGCTTCAGAACTACGGACGGCAAGCCGCGCTCGATGGCTGGGGGACTTCGGACGTTTTCGGGATCGTTCGCCAGATTCCCGAATACGGCGGCTTGATCGATCAGCTCGGAAACGACCGCGGACTTGTGATGACAGCGGATGAGGCGCGCTGGCGGTGGCGCGGGATACGTCCGCAAATCTACCGGCGCGGTGCTTGGCCCAATCTCGAACCGTTCTGGGAGATCGTGTTGTGAGTGCTCGGAAAGACTTAGCGGCTGCCTTCAAGGGGGCATTGCTCGACAAGATCGAATGGCGGTGCGCCTCGATCACGCCGGAGGAAGGGCTAATCTCCCTGGTCGCTGCTCCAGGTCATACGGCGGCGGCTGTGTTCCGGTCGGGGCAATGGACAACTGAGCGCGGCAAGCCGCTCAAGTTCACTCCGACGCGCTACATGGTGTTCAAAGATGCCTAGGGCGCGGAATGACATAGACCCGCGCAAGCTCCACGCTGAAGCGCCGAAGCGCCATCGCTCCCGCAAGGCTCGCAAACAGCCGGACCCGCCCGTGAACCTGAAAGCGGCAGAGGCGGAGACTGTGGCGAAGCTGGAGGCGTTGCCGCTTCAACCGGGAATCATGCTGGAGCCTCAGGGGGAGGGGTGGAAGGCTGTCTCACCTCACAATGACCACGATTTGTGGGTGGCGCAGATGGCGGCGGCATTCGGTACGCGCTCGATCGCGCTAGTCCATACCTTCGCCGATCAGCTCAAGGAACTGTGCCCGCGTGATTACGACTTCGACCTGGGGCGCTGGAAGACGGACGAACGGGAATGGAACGCGTTGCTCGCGCTCGTGGCCGATCATCAGCCCGAGACCTCGACGCAAGCCGCTCTCGCCGCGCAAATGGCAAGCGTCCACCTGATGCAAATTCGGCTCGCGAAGGACGCGCTCAACAGCGGCGGGATGGTTATGGAAAAGTCGGCTGCGCTGGCAAGCAAGCTGGCGCGGACGTTCGCTTCGCAATGCGAAACGATGATGCTCCTGAAGGGCAAGAAACTGCCATCCCGGCAAACGATCCGGGTGGAGAAAACTCTGAGGCAGGAAGTCCACTACCACGACCACCGGACGGGGGGTGTGGAGGAAACAGACGGCCAATGCGATGCAAAGCCGATCGATGGAGGGGAATTGAAAAATGAAACAGCCGGAAGGATTGCGGACCTGCGCGAAGTGCCAGGCGACAACAAGGGCGGGGAAGTCGTGCCGCTCGCCCGCCGTAACGGGTAAGCGAGTCTGCCGGATGCACGGTGCCTTCGCTGGTGCGCCGCGCGGCAAACGCAATGGGTCGTTCAAGCATGGCGGGGAAACGCAAGAGGCGGTCGCTCTGCGCCGTGAAGCCTCGGCATTACTCAAGAGGATCAGGGAAGATGGAATTACCGCCTAGCTGCGTTGATCCCGACGATTTCCCGCGCGGCCCGACCGGCATGGCCCAATACCTCGAAGCGCGGATTGATGAACTGGAGGGGCAACGGCTCGATGCGCGAGACCGCCACGAACGCAGGCCCATAAACAAGCAGCTTCACGCCTGCCGGGATATGTTGCGCTGGTGCAAGTCGCGGGCGGGTTACAAGGGCTAGGGATGCTCTATAGGAATCCATATACTAGGCGTAAACGGCGCACACTAAGCCATCGCTCCCACATGAACTCCCACAATGAGCAAGAAAATGCCCGCCGATCGCTGATGCGCTCGTGTTGAAGTAACCCGCGCGATGAGCGCCAAGCGCAAAGGCAGCGTGGTCGGCGGGGACCGGCGGCAATGGGGCGGAGAGGATCACAAGGGATGGCCCAAGCGACCCGGCCGCAAGAGATACCGTCGATGGCACTGAGAGGCGATTCGGGCCGCTTGCCTGAGAATGGGCGGCTTAAGATTCCCCGGCAATTTGATTTGAAATGCGAGCGCGATAGGACGGCAGGGCATTCGAGGGTCGCATTCGAGCACTTCCCTTCGAGCCTTAAGGCCTCGCCTCCAATCTCGTCGGGCGGGGCCTTTTGCTATCCGCAGTTTGAGGGGCGATTGCGTCAGACCAGCGTGCAATGCGGCCTACGCAGATGTCCGGATATCGATTGAAACTCGCCTGAAGGTTCACTCGCCTAACAAGGCTTGGACGCCAGCAAGACCCCCAAAAGTTCTGACAGGCGTTTCCTGACCGACTGACCGAAGTCTCGGGCAGTCGAAAGCTTCGGCACTAGACCGAACACGAGGGGCGGCTCTTTCGCGAGAGCCGCCCCAAAGCGTTCACAATGCGGACCGGTCCTGCATTAGCTTGGAGGCGGGAGCAGGCGCTCGACGTCCTCGAATGTCTGACGAACGAAACCAGCGGTCCACGGCGAAAGGTCGCCGTCGCCTTCGCGCAATTGCTCCAGCTTCCACCGCAGGGCAGCGAGGTCCGGTGCGGGCGTATCCATGGCAACGCCAAGGGCGTCGGCAACGGCATCGCCTCGCCGGTCAACCTCGTCGGAAACCACGCTGTAATCGTGATAGAGCTTCGGGTTCACATCCATGAACGCCTTGCGGCGATCCCAGAAACCGAAGCGGGCGCGGTCCAGTCCTGCGGCATCTTCGATCCTGTTCAGCTTGTCCGATAACGGAAGCCAGACCTCGCGGTCGTATCGCTCTGCGTCGGCGGTCACCTTCTCGAAGTGCCGTAGGGCGCGCTCCCATTCGGTTCGGTCCACGATTGCGGACGCGGCTGCAATGGGAAGGGCCGAAATCGAGAGCGCCGCAATGGCGCTCCCCGTGATAAACTGGCGACGTTCCATTACGATGCCCTCCGCTTGATGGCCTTCGCGGTGGGGAACTCAAGCAGCTTGGCGACGCGCGCCGCCTGAATTGGCTCAACAGCCGCGCGCTGGAGTGTGTGGGAGAGTGAAAGCGCATCGTGCAGCGACAGACTGATTTCCAGAGTGGTTGGCCCGCTCTGGATGGTAGCGACGACGCGGTCGCCCTCCAGCTTGGCGCTCGGCGCGAATGTAGGTAGAATGTGCATAGGTCTGGCCCTTCTGTAGAGGGTTGGAACAGGGCCGATGTGGAGGTGCCAGCCTCTCGTCGGCCCGCCTTGGCTTAGTGCCTCGGTAGGCGAAGTGATAGCTATGCTTCACTATTGCGTCAATAGGTATTGTGCACTATGCTTCACCGAATGAACGCAAAGCAGTGTAAGATGGCCCGAGATGGGCTGGGTCTGACGGGACGCGTGCTGGCCGAAGAGGCTGGCGTTCCCTACGCCACGCTCGCGCGCTTTGAGGCGGGAGCGAATATCCGCGCTGATACGGTCGAAAAGCTGGCGGACACGCTGGCCGCCAGTGGTGCGCAATTCGTCTATGGTGCCGATCGCTACGGGGTGACGGTGCCGGAGTGAGTCTTCGGAAAGGACAACCATGAAGATACGAACTCTGGCGGTGGTGCTGACGGCCTTACCGCCCTTCCGACTGTTGCTCAGCAAGTGGGCTACGAAGATGCGACCCTTGTTGATGGCGTCCTTGTCACTAGCGGTGATGTTCTAAATTGCCCTTATCGATTTATCCAACCGGTCAAAGTCAATGCGACTGAAGATTATGGCATGGGCAAGGATCGCGCAAAAATTTTTGCCAAATTCCGGAAGGAAGCCAAAAAGCTCGGGGCGGACGCCGTCTTGATGGTCACCGCTGGTGAAACTCACATGACGGCATTTGCTTGGAATAGACGTGAATATACGGGGCGAGCCGTTCGATTCGTTGATCGGTCTTGCAAGCCTGAGCCATCGGGCGCAGCCTAAAGCTCCGCTGAGTGGCCGCCCGATTTTGATCGCGTCCCTACCTCTCTGGTAGCCTATCGGAAACCGGTCCGGTCGTTCGCAACTCACTCTCGATTCTGTCGATAGCCCTTGCCGCCTCGAGCAATGGCAATTGGGAGATCGCTGTTGTCTCGGCACGGTGCGTAGCGAGGTAATAGGAAATATCGGCTGCAAGCGGGCTGCTTGTCATCAGTCTCACCATGTCCGGCGTGATGTTCACCTCGGGCGCAAAGACTTTCTGCTCGAAATCAGGGTAAAGCCCCATCCTCGGCTGCGCTGCCCGTAGCCATGCTGTGAGATATTCGGGCGGTTGAGCTGCGGTGGAGGGCGTCTGCCTCGCGCCCTGATTGCGAACCGCCTCGGTCTGTGCGCGATAATACTCCGCCTCCGCCTCTAAGCGCTCCCGCTCAGCTCGGGCGTTCCGTGAACGCCTGACGCTCTCGCCCATCGCCAAGCCTTGGCCCAGGCTATCATTGAAGCCGCCTCTCTGGCTCAAGATACTCCAGTCGATGCCTGGAGATTGCTGTTGAACTGGAGCAGACTCATCGCAAGTCCAAGTGGGCCCCAGCCAATAGCATCGCGTTGTCGTCTGACTGGCAACTGGAGAACTAGCGGCTGCCGCCGCGACAATAAGAATGCATCGAACTCTCATAGGCCCGACCTCCGAGTGCGGGCATTATCTCATTTCTCCGGTGAATTGCCAAATGCAGGTCCGAGCCGTATTTCCCGACACCCACAGACGCCACACCTGAGCCGCCGCTCCACCTGCCCGAGTTGGTGGCTCCACCCGCGCTTGCGGCACAAGTCCAGCAAAGTCAGCGGCTCCTCGATCACGACCCGATTGCATCCCCGGCACTCGATCCGCAGCCGGTAGTGGTGACGTAGGTAGTCCCCCAAGCTGTCTAGGCGCTTGCTGCTCATCCCCACCCGCTGACAGGCCAATGACGATTCGGGAAGCGTTTGTTCACGTCTCGTTCCGTCTGACACTTGACTGACAAACGATTTTGTGATATGGCGGCCCGTGTTCGCCGATTTTGACGGGCGGGCAACCCATCGTCGGGATGACAGAGGGGGACGGAATGCAAGAAGCGCGAATTTCATTCCGGGCCAGTGCGCCCATTGCGGATGCACTGGCCCTTCGTGCGGAACGGGCGGGCTGTTCGATCAGCGAATACCTTCGCGCCGTGGTCCGCGAAAAAGTCGGCCTTCAGTGACCGATCCTCTGCCAGCAACAACCGATGAGGCTAGCCTCGGGGAAATCCTCGGCGCGGCGCTGCGATCTGTCGCGCGTGAGCCTGATGACGACCACTGCGACCGGCTGGCGGCACGCGCGCAATATCAGGCGGCGCTAGACCTGTCCGACCAGCTTGCAGGCGTGTTCGCGGTTTCATCCGGGGAAGTGTTCGATGCGCTCTGCTCGATCCCCGACAACATGCTTGTGCTGCTGGAGTCGCCGGAAGGCTGGACGGCTCTGGCTGGTTACGTTGCGACCGATTTCGGTGTGCCCATCGTGACCTATCGACCGACTATTCACTAAGGGATTTGCGATGACGGACGGGATCAGGTGGGACTTGCTTAATACCAATGGACCCAATCAAATTGCGCAGAACGCCTTGCTGGCTTTCGAGCGTGGTCGGCAGGCCAAGGAACGCCGTGAGCTGGGTGACGCGATAGAAGCCTACACCTCCAACCCGGAGGATCAGGCGGCGCTCGCGAAGGTCATGCGGCACAATCCCGAAATCGGCCTCAAGCTGTCCGAACGTGCCGATGCACGCGCCTTCAACCGCGACATGGGCGAATATCTCGCGCCGGGTGGCCAGCCGAACGCAATGCTTGGTATCCCCTCGGCCTCTCAGCGGATGCCATCTGTCGCGGCCAATGGCCCGAACCATCCCAATGCGCTTGCTGCCGCACTGACGCCCATGCCTCCGGTGCGCCCCGGCGCGGGCTTCAATGAGGCATTTGCGCCGGTTAACGAGCCGCAACCCGCCTCGATGCCTGAGATGCGCCCCCCGCAGGATGAGGCTGCGCAGCCGGACCTGTCGATGCTCGGCGAGCCGCAGAACGGGAGGGACCAAGCCTTTCTGCGCATGGTCCAGCGCGATCCAATCAAGGCGCTCAAGATTCAGTCCGCGCTGCGAGACAACTTTGTCGATCGCATCAAGGATGAGCGCGAATTTTACGGCCTGGCGGTGGAAGCCCTGTCCACGGTGCAGGATGACGCAGGATGGCAGGCCGCGCTTCAACGCCTCGTTCCGATGTCTCGGGCGCTCGGGACCGACCTAACCGCAACTGTGCCGCTGACCTATCCCGGCCCCGACGCGGTGAACCAGCTTCTCGAACGCGCCATGCCGATCAAGCAACAGCTCGATCACTTCGCCCAGGTGGCCAATATCAAGGCGGACAACGCGCGGGCCGACCGCAACACAAACAGCATGATCGAAGTCCGCGAGGGGCGGCTGGACGAATACCAACGCTCCAACCGCGCTCGTGAAGGCAACACGCGCCGGGGGCAGAACATCGCGAGCACTGACCGCAAGCGCGGCCAGGATATGCGCGGCTCATCGTCGAAGAAGGGCGGCAAGGCCCCGGCCCGCGTCATTGCCGAGGATGCTCAGGGCAACAAGGTCGAGTGGAACGGCAAGGCTTGGGTGCCGGTGAAGTGAGCGATCTTCCCCCGCCGCCTCCGGGGTTCTCGATTGTCGGACAGTCGAGGAAACCGAAGAAGCGCTCCGACATTCCCGATCCGCCTCCGGGCTTTCGCCTCGTCGATCCTGACGCCCATGACGGCGACACGATTGATTCCGAGAACGAGCGCCCTGTTCGCCTGTGGGGCGTGGACGCGCCGGAACTCGATCAGCCCGGCTTCGACCGGCAGGGCAACCCCGTCCAGATCGGCCGGCAGTCGCGCGATTGGCTGCAAGGGGAGATTGCGAACGCGGGGAGCGTGAACCTCGATAGCGTCCAGGGTCACAGCTACGGGCGGCTGGTCGGGCCGGTCGAGCTGGATGGGACGGATGCTGGCCTTGCCGCCCTGCGGACCGGGAACGCGCTCGTGGCCCCGCAATACCTGTCGAGCGATCCCGGTCGCCGCGCCGATTACGTCCAGGCTGAACGCCTCGCACGGGTCAACCGCCTCGGAATGCACGACACGTTCGCGCAGGACCCTGCCGAATATCGCGCCAACCCGGACTTCCTGCCGGAGCGGGAAACGGTCGCGCAGTTTTTCGACACGCCTTCGCCCGATGGCCTGCCGCCGAAGGTGGAGGAACAGTATCAGGTGCTTCTCCAGCACGGTACGGCGGACGAGATTAACGCCTTCCTTGATAGGCAGGGCTATCAGACTTCACGGCCCGACGACTTGCGGGCGTGGGTCAAGGATCGCGACGAACGCAAGGGCAGGGGCGAGCCGATCAATCCGCTCGTGTCCTACACCGATGCGCCGCCACTGATGATCGATAGTGGGGACGGTGCCGGTGGGGCTGCTGTTCGCAAGTTCGGTTCGGGGTTCCTCGCTGGCGGTCTCGATGAGGCCGGAGCCATCGTGGATACGCTCGGCGGCACGGGTGGCCGCGAAAACATCTTCAACAGCGACCGCAGGCTTGCCGACATCTGGCTCAACAACCAGCGCCAGAACGCGGGCACTCTGTCTTACGATCAAACCGTGCATCCCGTCGCGTCCACCGCGGGCGAGATAGCCGGTGCGCTGACCTCGGGTTTTGTCCTGCCGTATGGGCAAGGCGCTCGCACCGTTCCCCAGCTTGCAAGGGTCGGGGCGGTCTATGGCGGCGCTGAAGGCTTCCTGGGCACGGACGGATCGACCGTTGACCGCGTGAAGGGCGCGGTGATCGGCGCACCCGTGGGGGCCGTTGTAAACGCCGCTGGCGGCAAGGCGCTGGAATATTCTCTCCCTGCCCTCGGGCGGGGCGTGGACGCGCTGAGGGGGCGTTTCCGGCGCGAAGTATCGCCAGAGGCAATAACGGCTGGCGAGACGGCGGGCGAAGCCGGTCTGGACTACACCGATGTCGCCGCCCGCAACGCTGCCTCGAGCATTCCCGAACCGCCACCCGGATTTCGGATTGTTGAGGGTGGAAGCGAAGGCCAAAGGGTCGAATCTGTCGCCCCCGCTCCCGATGGGGGGCCTACCGGTCGATCGATCGCGATGGAAGGCCAGACTACGCCGTCGCTTTCCGCGAATGCGCCGCAACGTGCCCGCCGCCTGTTCGATCCCGCGACGGATGCCGAGCGCATGGCTGCCGCTGAGCGCGTGCAACCGGGCGATGTGCTGCCGCTGCCGTCCAATGTCGTCGATGGCCCTGAGGATGCCGCTGCGGTGCAAGCCGGGCGATATGCGAAGGCAAAGGCTCCGAACGAACGTGCTGAGCTTTCCAAGGGCACTGTGCGGAACTGGATGGGCGTGTCCGTTCCCAAGGTTGGCCCAACCGATCTAATTGGGTGGGTGCGACTGCGCGGGGGTCTGCAAGATCAGGGTGGCGAACTGTCCGCGATGGGGTTCACGAATGCCTCTCGCAAAGGCCTCGACCACGTTGGCCAGGAACACCGCTTCGGTCCGCTGGTGAATAACGAGGGCGGCGACAATCTCGACGATGCGGCAATGGCCGCTTGGGAGGCGGGCTATTTCCCCGAGATGACCGAACGCCCCACGGTGCCGGAATTTCTCGACGCCCTGCGCGATACCTATGAAGGCAACACCGGTCGTCGGTTCCTGCCCGAAGATGCTCCCCAGCTTGAGCGTTTCGATGCCACCCGCTCGGAGCGATACGACTTCGAGCAACAGCGTATCGAGGCGGACGGGGCGATCTGGGAGGACCGCAGCAATCCCGCTCCTGAGGGCCAGCCGTTCCCTCCCGTGCAGGCCTATGAGGAATGGCCGTCGGATGCGATTGAGCGTGTCGGCAATGTCGATGTGACCAAGCTGGATAGCCCGCAGGATATACGCAGGGCGCTCAAGACGGCTCACAACACGCTGGGCGGCTTCGACGCTGCCACGCGGGGGCGGATTACCCAGGCGGAAACCGAACGGCTGGCGTCCGAAATGGGCATGACCGCCGATCAACTGCTATCCCGTCGCAAGGGGCAGGCGCTCAACGCTGAGGAAGCGCTGGCGGCTCGCCAGATACTCGCCAAGTCCAGCAATGAGCTTGTGAACGCGGCAAAGAAGATCCGCGCGCTCGAAGTCCCCGGCGATGATGTAATGGCCGAGTTTCGCCGGAAGCTGGTCCGTCACGTGGCCATCCAGGAGCAAGTCGCGGGAATGACGGCGGAGGCGGGGCGGACGCTCCAGCAATTCCGCATGGCTGCCGATAGCCGGGCGGTTCGCGGCGATGTTCTGGCTGGCTTGGTCCGGGGCGGCGGCGGTCGCGACAACCTGCGCGAAGCGGCGGAAACCCTGATTGATGCTGTCGAGTCCGGCCCCGGCGTATTCAACGCGCTGGCGAACAAGGCGACGAAGCCCAAGTGGCGCAACAAGATCGCCGAGCTTTACATCAACTTCCTGCTGTCCAACCCGGCAACGCATGTGGTCAACATGACCTCGAACACGCTGACCGCGATGGCTCAGCTTCCCGAGTTTGCGGCGGCTTCGGCTATCGGCAAGGCGCGGCAGGCGTTCGCCAAAGGCGGGATTGATCGCGTCACGGGCTCGGAAGTCGGCGCGCGGGCTTTCGGGCTTATGGCGGGCGCGAAGGAAGGCGCTCGGATGTTTGCCCGTGCCGTCCGCACTGGCGAAGCGTCCGATTTCGTCAGCAAGGTCGAGGGCGACGAATACAAGGCCATTAGCGGCCTCAAGGGTGAAGTGATCCGCGTCCCCACTCGCCTGCTCACGGCAGAGGATGAACTGTTCAAGGGCATGGCCCGCCGCATGGAACTGAACGGCATCGCGGCAAGGCAGGCGCACAAGGAAGGCCTGAAGGGGGAGGCCGCCCGCAAGCGCATTGCAGAACTTTCGGCCAACCCGACCGATGAACTGCTGGAGCAATCGCTGAAATACGGGCGCTACCTGACGTTCCAGACGAAACTCGGGCCGATTGGGCAGAGCATATCCAACGTCTCGCAGAACAGCCTGATTGCCAAGCTCTACCTGCCGTTTATCCGCACCCCCACGAACCTGCTCAAGTTTGCTGCCGAGCGTTCGCCCGCTGCGCCTTTCATGCCGCGCTGGCGGAAGGAGATCGCAGCCGGTGGGGCGCGTCGTGACGTTGCTCTGGCCCGGATGATGGTCGGGACCGGCTTCGGCATGGCCATCTATCAGGCCGCGCTCAATGGTCACGTTACGGGGGCGCTGCCGTCCGACGCCAAGAAGGCGCGACTGCTCAGGGCTGATGGCTGGCAGGAATACTCGATCAAAATCGGGGATACCTATTACAGCTACAAGCGGCTCGATCCGTTCGCGATGACGCTGGGTGTGGCTGCGGACCTCGCAACCCTGCCGGAAGGCATGAGCGAACGCGAAAAGGACGACAAGGCGGCGCTGCTGGTGATGTCCATCATGGGCAACCTCGCGAGCAAGACTTGGCTGTCTGGGGTGTCGGACCTCGTTGCTGGCCTCGATGATCCGCAACGCAATGCCGACAACATGATTGAGCGCCTTGTCGGTTCGCTCACGGTGCCCGCTGGCGTGGCCGGTGTGGCGCGTGCGATCGATCCCACGGCGCGCCAGGTCGAAAGCGTGCAGGACGCCATCATGGCCCGCACGCCGGGGATGCGCGACGATCTGCTGCCGAGGCGGGACATTTGGGGCGAGGAAGTCACCTTTGACAGCGGGTTCCTCTCGCCTGCCTACACTTCGAAAGCGAAGCGCGATCCGGTCAACCTCGAACTGCTCAAGCTGGGCGAATACGCGCCGGGGTTCGTGCCCAAGAAGGTCGGCGGGCGCGAGCTGACGCCAGAGGAACACGACACGTATCAGGAACGGGCGGGCAAGCTCTCGCATGAACGCCTGACCTACCTCGTAACTGGGCCGGGTTGGTCTGCGCCGGATCGCGAGGAACGGACCAAGCTGGCGAAAAAGACGGTCGATGTGGCTCGGCGCGAAGTGCGGGAAAGCCTGTTCGGCGGTGGCCCCGACAAGCCGGATGGGGGCGCACCTCCGCCGCCTCAGGGCTTCAAGGTCGTCGGTGAAAGCGCGGGCGTGAATGTCTATCGAGACCTGCAAGAGAAGATCCCCGGCGTCCAATTCACAAGCGGCTTCCGAGACTACGAATATAACCAGTCGCTCAAGCGCCGGGGCTACAACGCGGCGGACGACAGCACACACATGAACGGCGACACGTTCGATGCGCTGCCGCCTGAGGGCAAGTCGATGGGCTGGTTGCGGGCACAGGTGAAACGGAATTACCCGGAAGCCGAAACCCTCATCCATGACGGGCATCTGCACTTCCGTATTCCGGGATACTACGGCGCTCCGCCTATCGGTGGGGCTGCGTCTGCGGGTGTCCGCAACCCATTGGCCGGGATGCCGCCGCCACCCCCAGGCTTCACGGTCCAATGAGTGCGCGGGCTTCGTCGGCTTCTCCAGATGGCTGGCCTAGTGTCCCTAGTGTCCCTTTTGTCCCAGCCTTCCTTAGCCTGCCGAACGTGCCATCACTCAAATGCTCGGCGGTTCTGACAGGGGGGGCTTTCGGGAGTTGTTGTTGTCAGCCGAGCGCCCCTCGATGCGACAACGACGATCAGCGCATCAAGGAGCGTGTGTGGAAGCTGGTACCTGAAACGGCGAAGCGAAATGTTCAGCGCTCGGGTACCGACGACTAAACAATCCGTTTCAGCCTTCACCCGTTGTTCACGCTTGCATCTGTACCAGATTACGTACAAGTGTGATGTAACGAAAGGAGGTAGCGATGGACGTACTCACTTATTCCGATGCCCGCGCCAACCTCAAAGGCGTGATGGATCAGGTCGTAAATGACCGCACTCACGTTGTCGTAACCCGCCAGAAGGCTGAATCAATCGTGATGCTTTCCCTTGAGGATTGGAATGCGATTGAGGAAACAATGCACCTTCTGTCTAGCCGCCCGAACGCAACGCGTTTGCGTGAGTCGATCGAGCAGCTCGATGCCGGTAACGGCACGGAGCATGACCTCGTTGACGCGTGAAGCTCACGTGGTCTGACAACGCTTGGGATGAATACCTGCACTGGCAGGAAGCTGACAAAAAGACCCTCAAGCGGGTCAACAAACTAATCAAGGAATGTAAGCGCACCCCCTTTGAGGGAACCGGAAAGCCGGAACCCTTAAAGGGGCCGCTGCAGGGTTGGTGGTCGCGGCGAATTACGCAGGAGGACCGCCTTGTTTATCGCGTCACTGGTGAAGGCAAAGCACAGGCCCTAGAGATCGCGCAGTGCCGGTTTCACTACTGACTTTCCTGCACGCCCCCAATCGGCCTAGCTGGCGATATGCGCCGTCCCCAACCGATCGAGCTTGAAGCCGCGTTCCTGGTGTTCCTGATCGGAGTGCCGATGGCGTACTATGGGCTGCGGACCGTTTTAGCGTTCGTGGGGATCGGTTAGCGAAAGCGACGGCTATGGCCGCGACGGACGTTCCGCTTGTGCCGAAGCCATCCAAACAAGACGAAAGCCGCGATCACCATAAAGGCGATGAGCGCGTAGCCGATGATTAGCCTGGTTTCCACACCGCCCAAACCGTCGTGCTGCCGCTAGGTTCCCCGGCAGGCATTGTAAAAGACAGATACGCCTGGGCGATGGCGCTGTGGATCGAGAGGCATCACGGCCCGGATGGTTCACGCTTCGTCGCCGTAATGGTTGGCTGGCTGGCGGCTATTGTTCCTATCGTTCCTACCTCGGCGGGCTTGATCGTTTGCCGATTTGGGCGCAGATTCCTCTGCTGTGAACGAAAACCTCCCCGACGACCTCCCGGATGACCTCGCGCCTTGGTTCGTCCGCGTCATTCACAACAAGGTTTCGGTCGGCATCTTCACTTGCACGGAGGAAGACCTATGGGACCTTGTGGATGAGGTGTGCGAGCCTGATCTTTGCGAATATAAGCGACTGCCACCGGGCGGCTTCGTTTTCGGTGGCGAGGTGGTCCTGCATGAGTGGGACCCGGAAACCAAGCCTGAACACATGCACGATTGTTGGCTCACCGATGATTGGGGCACGGTCTACAATGACGAAGGCGGGTGGGAGCCCGTTTCGGTGCCGTGGTAAAGCGAGACAAGGAAGCGTGGGCACTGGCCCTGTGGGTTGAGAAACACCACGGCGCTGATGGCCCACGCTTCATTGCGGAGAAGGTCGGCAAGCTCGCATTGGAAGGCGAACAGGGCGGGGTTGATCTCTGGCGCGAGGTTGCGGCCCGTTTTGGTCAGCTTTCCAATCACGATGTGGGAGCGAGTGTGGGAGCAAATGCTCTAAACTAGCGATTTACGGATAGAACATGGATGCTTGCGGGGCATCCATTTCTTCGCTGACTGATCGTCGACGGTCCGCGCTGCGGGCGGGCGGTCATGGCCGTCCCGGTCAGGTGCAGGATTGGGCGATCAGGACGAGCCCGCCTGGCGCCAGCTTCACCGCGCCGATCCCCTCTGCCACCGCGCAGGCGCCGGGCAGGGCTTCGATCCCGCCGATCGGTACCGGGCAATCGATTGGCAGCACCAGCAGCGGCCGGTCGCCGTACCGGGCCATGGTTTCCGCATCCGCCGGTCCGTCGAGGCGATCGAGGCGGAAATGCGGGCCTTCGACCAGCACCGCGTGCCCGGTGGGCGGAACCTGCCGGCGATACCGGGCGGGGTGCGGCCCACCATCGGCGATGGCGATCGCGCGGTCGAGATGGAGGTCACGCGGGCGTCCGTAATCGTAGAGGCGATAGGTCAGGTCCGAGTTCTGCTGGACCTCTATGAGCGAAATCCCCGCGCCGATCGCGTGGACCGTTCCGGCAGGCAGGTAGAAGAAATCGCCCGCAGCAACCGCGTGCCAGGCGAGCAGGTTCTCGATCGAGCCGTCGAGGGCGGCGGCGCGCATCTCTTCCGGCGACACCGCGCCGGCGAAACCGACCGCAAGCCGCGCGCCCGGCTCGGCGGCCACCACCAGCCAGCACTCGTCCTTGCCCCGCGCCCCTGCGGGCGCGTCGCGGTCCGAGGGATGAACCTGCACCGACAGCTTCTCGTCGGTGAACAGGTACTTGACCAGCAGGTCGGACGCCTCGGGCGGGGGTTCGAACCAGATCTCGCCGATCCGCCGGCCGGAGAGGGCCGCGAACGGCGGAGGCAGCGTTTCCCGGCCCCAGACCTTCTCGACCGGCCGTGCCGCAAGCGCGCGGCAGGCGCTGCCGGGGCGTTCGCCGCCTTCCTTCTCGCTGGTCGTTCTCAATGCGCCTCTCGTCGAATCGCGGCTGCGTCGTGCCGCAGGGAGCTAGCACGGATTGAAGCCTGTCCCGAGCGGCGAAGATCGAATGCCGCAAGCTCCGCCACAGGTCCGCGCCGGAGAAATGAATAATGAATATCGGTCGTCGGTGCGACCGAACACGCATGAACGGGGCACCAATTCGCGTTCGGACCGGAACGGTTCGTTTCGCGGTTGACACCATTGGTTGCCGAAGCAACTAGTTGGCAGAGGAATACGCGAAATCGAATTGGGGAGAATTCGCCGTGCGGCTGGCCGAAAAGGCGGATTCAGCATTCAACGACATGACGGGAACCGGCGCACTCGACGGCGATTCGGCCGTCGAATGGGTTTACCGGCTTTCGCTGCCGCGGCTGGTGGTGAACGCGGACCTGCAGCTGCTGTGGGCCAACCGCGTCGCCGAAACCGTCCTCGCGTCGGGCCAGATGGTGCGCCGGCGGGGCGAGACGCTGTGGTTCGACGATCACCTGGGGCAGGACCACTGGCGTGAGCGGCTGTCGGAGGTCGGGGCGGATCTCGCGCGGCTGGTCGTGACCGATCCGCGCGGCCATCCCAACCTGATCATTGGCGCCTTTCGCCGCAGCGACGGAACCCGACGCGACGCGATCTTCCTGTCGCTGATGGCCGTTTCGCAGTCGCTCGATCTGACCAAGTCCGGGCTGGCAGCGATGTTCGACCTGACCAATGCGGAGCGGCAGATCGCCCAGATGCTCGTCGACCTGCGCTCCCCCCGCGAGATATCCGAATCGCTCGGGGTGTCGATCAACACGGTGCGGACGCACATTCGCGGAATCTACGTGAAACTGGCGGTAAGCTCGCAGCGTGAACTGCTCAGGCTCGCGTCGACCTTCTGCATGGTCTGAACCGGCGATTCTGTCCTTTTTTGGGACTGCCGGGACGAACGGCAAATTTTCGCCGCCAGTTCATCAAGGTTGAGGATGCGAATCGTTAGTAAACCTTTAACAAGGGCTTAATCGAGACAGGCAGCTGGGTCGCATCGGGTAGCCTGCAACCAATCGACATCATTCGGAGGGGGCACCTCGATGCTTTTGAACGAGCGCACCTGCGTGCGCCGGCTGATGGCCGGTGCCTGCGCCGCGGCAATCGGCTTTTCCGCGCCGGTGGCGGCGCAGGACATCACCTACCAGCCGATCGATCCCTCGTTCGGGGGCAACCCGTTCAATTCCGCGCACCTGCTCGGCATCGCGAATGCCCAGAACGACTACAAGGACCCGCGGAGCACCGCCAACAGCTCGCAGGCCGACATCTTCGCGCGCCAGCTGCAGTCGCGCCTGCTCTCCGCATTGTCCTCCCAGATCGTCAACGCGATCTTCGGCGAGAACCCGCAGGAAAGCGGCACGATCCGCTTCGGCGGCCAGACGATCACGTTCGTGCGCAGCCTCGACAGCGTGACGCTGACGATCACCGACGACGACACCGGCGAAGTGACCGAGATCGTCATCCCGACCTTCATCGACGTGGGTGGATGAGCGCGCAGATGAGCATTTTTCGTCATCGTGCCAGGCTGCTGGTCGCTGCGCTGGGCGCGGCCGCGCTGACCGGTTGCGCCACCGTGGGTGAGGACGGGCGCAGCCTGTTCCCGGAAACGCGGAGCAAGGCGTTCTATCCCGACAAGACCCAGACCCAGCACCTGCTGGCGGAGATCCCCGCGCCGACCCGGCCGGTCGCGGTCGCGGTCTACGGCTTCGCCGACCAGACCGGGCAGTTCAAGCCGGTGGAGAACGGCCAGACGCTGAGCCGGGCGGTCAGCCAGGGCGGCGCGGCGATGCTGGTCAAGGCGCTGCAGGACGCGGGCAACCGGCAATGGTTCACCATCGTCGAGCGCGAAAGCCTGAAAAACCTCCTCAACGAGCGGCAGATCATCCGCGAGATGCGCGAACGCTACCTGGGCGAACAGGGGATCAATCCCCAGGCGCTGCCCGCGCTGCTGTTCGCCGGCGTGCTGCTCGAGGGCGGCGTGGTCGGCTACGACACCAACACCGTCACCGGCGGGGCGGGCGCGGCCTTCCTCGGCATCGGCGGGCGGTCCGAATACCGCCAGGACACGGTCACCGTGTACCTGCGCGCGGTATCGGTGCGCACCGGCGAAGTGCTGACCTCGGTCACCGCGTCGAAGACGATCGCCAGCCAGTCGATCGGCGCCAACGCGTTCCGCTACGTCGCGTTCAAGGAACTGCTCCAGGCCGAGGCCGGCTACACCACGAACGAACCCGACCAGGTCGCGCTTCAGCAGGCGATCGAAAAGGCGGTCTACGGCCTCGTGATGGAGGGCGTCGACCTCAAGCTCTGGGATTTCGCGGACCGCGAGGCCGGTCTGCCGATGCTCGCCGCTTACAAGCGCGAGCGTGACGGAAAGATCGACGGCGAGAAGTTCGAGGCGGCGATGCGCGCCGCCCCGCCGCTCAGGACGAAGAAACGGACCGCATCCACCGAGGAGCCGAACCAGCGGGCGATGATGCGCGCGGCAGAGGCTGCGGGGGTGCGGACGAACTGACCTGATCCGGGGCGTGCCGGCACCCGGATCAGGAACAAGGGAAGTTGCCGGTGGCGAAGGGGAAGCGGTTGCAGCCGTTTTCCCGGCGTCGGTACCAAAAAGGCGCGCCGGAGTTGCAGCCCCGACGCGCCCGGTTTGACTGAGTTGCTGTGACACAACCTTGTCTGCCCGTCGCCGAAGCGGCGGACGGACATGGTTATGAGATTCCGGAAGGGGTTTTACAACCATGTTGATGACTGCCGCCTCCGCATTGCGCCCCGTTCGGGGACAGCGCGCGGCCATCGGGCATCGTGGTTTCCTGACTCCATCCGGACGCGGTCGAGGCCGGCAAACGGCCCCCGCAATCCCGCCGCGCGCCAATCCCGGCACGCGACGTCGGGCCGCATTCACACTCAATGCTTGGATGGAGTCACTATCATGAAGCGCACTTTCCTTCTTTCCGCCTCGGCCGCCGCGCTGCTCGCAGCGTCGCCGGCACTGGCGCAGAACAACACTTCGACGGTCGACCAGACCGGCACCAACGCGACCGCAACGGTCAGCCAGGGCGGTTCGGATTCGAACAGCGACATCGACCAGGACGGCGATCTGAACAAAGCGACCGTCAACCAGGACGGCTCGATCGCGGGTGGCAAGTCGACCATTGCTCAGACTGGCGATCGCAACGAAGCGACCGTCACCCAGAGCGACGACGGCACCGACCTCATCAATGCCGCCCCGCCGATCAACACCTCGACCGTGACGCAGGGCGGAAGCGACAACAAGGCGACCGTCACGCAGAACACCGCCACCCTCGCGCTCGGCACCGTGTCGACCGTGACGCAGGGCGGGAACTTCAATGAAGCGACCGTCACGCAGGTCGACGATTCGCAGGATTCGTCGATCTCGCAGTCGTCGGACAACAACAAGGCGACCGTCTCGCAGGGTGACCTGGCGCTAGTTGCGACCGACCAGTCCTGGGGCAACGACTCGATCGTGAACCAGGGCGGCCTCGGCCAGCACACCGCAACCATCACGCAAGGAGGACGCACTTCTATCAGTAACGTCCTGCAGGCTGGCGAGGACAACGATGCAACTGTCGACCAGACTGGCAGCACCCAGAACTCCTATGTTGATCAGTCGGGTAGCTTCAACATCGCTGATGTCGAGCAGGCGGGCTTCCTCAACGGATCTCAAGTGTTCCAGACGGGCACCAACGGTATAGTTGATGTCACGCAGGGCGGGAACAACCTGACCTCGTCGGTCAGCCAGAGCGCCGACAACAACGACGCGATCGTCAACCAGTCGGGTTCGACCAGCAGCTCGACCATCACGCAGTCGGCGAACAACAACGCCGCCCGCGTGACGCAGAACGGGTCGGGCAACTCGTCGAGCGTGACCCAGGATTCGGGTAGCGGCTTCCTCGGCTACTCGGGCACCGAGCTCGGCGAAGCGGTGCTGAACTCGCCCAACTTCTTCGGCTACGCCGTTGTCCAGCAGGATGGCGACAACCTGAGTTCTTCGATCAGCTCGACCGGACTTTCGGGCTTCGCGTTCGTCGAGCAGGTTGGCGCGTCGAACTCGTCGAGCATTGCCCAGACGGGCAACTCGAACGCCGCGTTCGTCGAACAGGCTGGATCGGGCAACAGCTCGGAGTGGAGCCAGAGCGGGTACCTGACCAACGTCACCAGCTCGGAGACCCCGAATGCCGGCGACAACAACATCCAGTTGGCCCGCGGCGTTCACCAGACGGGGAATGGCAATAAGTCGCTCATCGCGCAGTCGGGTAATGCGTCGAGCTTCTCGGCGGCGCTCAACGGGCGCAACAGCGTGAACGTCCTCCAGACCGGTGACGACAACGAATCCGAGATCGACCAGGGCGGCCTCGATAACCGCGCCGACCTGACCCAGTCGGGTGCGGACAACGATTCGTTCATCACCCAGAGCGGCACCAACAACACCGCCACGGTGACCCAGTCGTCGAACGGCAACTGGTCGAGCGTGAATCAGACGGGCTCGAACAGCACCGCCACTGTGACGCAGGGCATGTGACGGGGGGAGCGGGCGGCCGGCACCGGCCGCCCGCGTTCCTGTCCTTGAAGGATTTCCATGATGAAAAGCATTCTCTTCGGCTCGGCATCGATCGCCGCGCTCCTCGCCGCCAGCCCCGCGCTGGGCCAGGCGAACACCTCGGACGTCAACCAGTCGGGCGACGCGCAGACCGCGACCGTCAGCCAGACCGGCTCGAGCTCGAGCGCCGACATCGACCAGGACAAGTCGGGCAACCTCGCCACGATCACCCAGGGCACCGGCAGCAACAACGCGGCCACGATCGACCAGAATTCGGTCAACGCCCGGGCCGACATCGACCAGGCCGACGATGACAACGTGGCGACGATCAACCAGACCGACGACAGCGACCAGTCGCTCGGCACCAGCGGGTACGATCCCCGCGCCACCGTGTTCCAGCGCGGCGACGGCAACGTGGCCACGGTTGACCAGCAGTCCGACGGCGCGGCGCGCAACCTGACCGCGAACGTCGAACAGACGGTCGGCGACAACGCGGCCGATATCGACCAGACCGCGAACGGTCCGGAATTCAACGGCACGCTGACCGCCAACGCCTTCCAGTCGGGCAATTCGGACCTCGTCGTCAGCCAGACGACCAACGACTTCCAGGACGGGCCGCTGACCGCGACCGCCTACCAGACGGATTCGACCGCGACGATCACCCAGAGCGCCTCGGGCGGGCTGGTCAATGGCCCCGCCGCGCCGCAGGGCCGGATCTCGGCGACGGTGAACCAGCAGAGCGGATCGGACGCGATCGTCACCCAGACGATCGACGCTGTCGACGCGGGCGACCTGTCCGCGATCAACGTGCAGCGCGAAGGATCGACGACTGTCGTCAACCAGACGGCGACCGGGACCCAGTCTGGCAACCTCAGGGTCGACCAGCGCCAGTACGGCGGTTCGGCATCCACGATCAACCAGACCGCGTCGCAGGCCGGTTCGGGCGACCTGTCCGCGGTGGTCCGCCAGGACAACGGCGCGAGCTCGACGATCAACCAGGTCGCCAGCGGCGTGGGCGCGAACAACGCCGACGCTTCCGTGACGCAGAACGGCATCAGCAGCTCGTCGATCACGCAGAACCTGCTCTCTGCAGGGGTCAACACCTATTCCGCGACCGTCGACCAGACGGGCAACGGCCACGTGTCGACGATCCTCCAGCAGTCGCAAGGCAACAACAACAACACGCTTACCGCTAACGTCACCCAGACCGGCGCCGACAACGATTCGGACATCAGGCAGCTCGGCAGCACGTCGAGCGCGACCGTGATCCAGTCGGGCGACCGCAACGATTCGAACATCGCCTCGCGCGGGTTCGGGCAGGAATCGATCGTCGACCAGAGCGGCGACGACAACTTCTCCGACATCGACCAAGGCGGGTTCGGCGAATTCGCCTCGGTCAACCAGTCGGGCGACCGCAACGATGCCTTCGTGACCCAGGTGAGCATGACCAACCGGGCCGACGCCTATGTCGACCAGAGCGGGGACGACAACCTGGCGCGGGTCACCCAGAACGGGGGCAGCCTGAACTACGCCTCGGTCGGCCAGGCCGGCACCGGCGGATCGGCGACGGTCCTGCAGACCGCCAGTTCGTGGGAAGACCGCGCCACGGTGACCCAGGGTTCGGGCGCGGTGAACAACGTCGCGTCGATCACCCAGCGCGGGGTCGGCAACGGGTCGAACCGCAGCCGCAACAAGGCCAGCATCAGCCAGGACGGCGGCACCGGCAATTCGTCGACCGTCGACCAGACCGGCCAGTCCCACGAAGCAACCAGCACGCAGCTCGGTTCGGAGCTCGATTCGCTGATCACCCAGACGGGCACGGGCAACACCGCGACCGTCAGCCAGTACGGCTTCGACCAGACCTCGACGGTCACGCAGGGCGGATCCGGCAACACCGCGACGGTCACGCAGGGCGTGGTCCCCACACCCTGATCGTCCACCGGGGGGGCGGGCGTTCGCCTGCCCCCACAACGGAAGGAATTGAGCGATGAAGAACATTCTCCTGGGCACGGCATCGATCGCCGCACTGCTTTCCGCAGGCCCGGCGCTGGGGCAGAGCAACACCTCGACCGTCGATCAGCAGGGATCGGCCACGGTCGCCACGGTCACGCAATCGGGTTCGGGCAACACCTCCGACGTCGACCAGAACGGCACCGGCAGCGGCGCGTTCTCGAACGGCGACACGCTGCGCGCGACGACCACGCAAGCCGGCAACGACGGCTATTCGAAGATTGACCAGACCGGCAACCGCAACGCGGCCACGGTCAACCAGACCGCCACGGCGGACGGCATGCGGTCCGAGATCGCCCAGTCGAACACCCGCAACACCGCGACCGTGAGCCAGTCGGGCCTCGGCGGCGGTGCGGGCACCGGATCGTTCATCACGCAGAGCGGCAACCAGGGGCAGGCCGTCGTCATCCAGGCCGCCGCGACCGATGGGGCGGTGAGCCGGATCACCCAGACCGGCGGCGACGAGCGTGCGAGCGTCATCCAGACCTCGGGCGCGGCCGACTCTACCATCCTCCAGTCCGGCGGCGCGCAGAACGCGTCGGTCTACCAGGACGGATCGAGCTTTTCGACGATCAGCCAGTCGAACCGCTACAACGAGGCGAGCGTCCGCCAGGACGGCGATGGCAATACCTCCGACGTCACGCAGACCGGCGTCAACGGCGCCGTCGGCGATCCCGACAACAATTATTCCAGCGCGGATCCGCTGGCCCGCGTCGGGGTCGAGCAGTACGGGGACGACAACGATTCCGACATCGTGCAGAGCGGCGACAACACCGTCGCCGACGTGCTGCAGGCGGGGGACCGGAACACCTCGTCGATCTTCCAGCAGGGCGACTTCTCGAACGCGGTGGTGATCCAGACCGGCAACGACAACGACGCCAGGATCGTGCGCCAGACGGCGGACGGTGCGGGCACGTCGGTTCCGCCGGCAAGCCCGGTGCAGCCGGGCGACAACGCCGACGCCTACGTCACCCAGACGGGCGACAACAACGACGCCAGCATCACCCAGGACGCGGTTCCGGTCGAAGCGACGATCACCCAGACGGGCAACGACAACGTCGCGACGATCACCCAGGACGCGACATCGGGCGGGGCGAGCGCCAACATCGCGCAGACCGGCGATCGGAACCTCGCCACCACCATGCAGTCCGACGACGCTCGTTCGAACATCGAGCAGGGTAACTTCACCGATAGCGACGACAACGTCGCCAATGTCACGCAGTCGGCGGGATCGGCCGGCTCGTTCAGCGACGTCAACCAGAACGGCGACAGCAACTTCGCCACCGTGGGCCAGTCGGGCGCGAACA
The DNA here is from genome assembly GCF_025154015.1 of Tsuneonella litorea. GTDB lineage: Bacteria > Pseudomonadota > Alphaproteobacteria > Sphingomonadales > Sphingomonadaceae > Tsuneonella > Tsuneonella litorea. The sequence continues at coordinate 239,600 of NZ_JAOAMV010000004.1, read as the reverse complement.
GCGACAGCTTCGTCTACACCACCGGCGACGCCAACATCGTCGATGTCAGCCAGAGCGGCGAGCGCAGCGTCGGGATCGTGATCCAGCGCGATTTCATCGCCGACAGCCTGCCCGGCCCCGCGACGGGCAACAACGCCAAGTCGGTCCAGACCGGCGACAGCACCTACAGCTACATCGCGCAGGACGGCACCGGCAACATCGCCGACGTGGCGTTGTCCGGTACCGGCGAACATACCAGCGGACGCCATCCCGACACCGCCGGCTACGTGATCAACGAACCGGCCGAAAGCGTCGTGCTGCAGATCGGCGCGCGCAATGCGGCCTATGTCGATCAGGTCGCGGACCTGGCGGAATCGAACATCTACCAGGGCACGACGTTCGACGGGACAGGAGTGTACCTGGCGGACGGCTCGGCCGACAACACCGCCACGGTCCAGCAGCTGTCGGGTGCCACGAACAGCAGGTCCGACATGTTCCAGGGGGGTACGCAGAACAACGCGCTGACCATCCAGAACGCGTCGAATTCGCTGAGCGACGTGCGCCAGAACGGAGCCGGCAACTACTCCAAGGTCGACCAGCAGGCCGGCGACAACCTGACCGCCAGCGTCACCCAGTATGCCGATTCCAACGAATCGTACGTGACCCAGTCGGGAACGGGCAACACCGCGACCGTCAGCCAGTACTCGGACGGGAACGTGTCGTACGTGACCCAGTCCGGCAGCGGCAACACTGCAACCGTGACGCAGGGTACGCCGTAACGCCGGAGCGGGAAGGGCGAGCCCAACGACCCCTGGGCCTGCCTTCCCGTTTCGCACAACTCGAAGGAGCGCAGCCATGTTCAAAGCCTCGTCTGCCGACCGGCGTCACGATCGGTCCCGCGCGGTGCATCGCTGCATTCTGTTCGGGCTCGTCGGGTTCGCACCCACGATGACGCTGGCCGCGACCCACCCAGGTGTCGCGGCCAGTACGCCGTCGCAATCCACCGCTTGCGGAGACGCCCACATGACCAGACAAACGATCGACGGCACCGTCGTCCGGCGGACCAGTGGGGCAGGAGACACCGTCTCCATCGTCACCCGCGGACCCAACGGCGAAATCACGCTCGAACAGAGCGGGCCGTGCAACGATGCGGACATCCGCCAAGGCGGCTCGGACAACACGGCGGTCGTCCGCCAGCAGGGAACCGGCAACCGGGTGGTCGTGCGGCAGGGCGCGCCTGAAGGAGAAGGACAATGATGCATCGCCTGATCGCCGCGAGCCTCGGGCTGGCCGCACTGCCCTTGGCGGCGCCCGCAGCGGCCGACACCGATACGCCGACCCCCGGCACGCCGTGCGAGGAGGGCGGAGGGCTCGGAACCGGCAATCCGTGCAACGGCAACAACGGCAATCCGAGCCCGGAAGGCAACGTCGACCGGGAAAAGGTGCGCTACGACCGGAACCCCGATCCGTTCACCATCGCCCGTCCCGGCAACGACCGCGGGGCCTACATCACCCAGGTGGGCGACAGCGCGCAGGCATCGATCGACCAGTCCGCCAACAGGCAGTACGCCCGGATCGACCAGAACGGCGCTGGCAACGGCGCCTCGGTCAGCCAGACGGGCGAGGGCGCCCACTACGCGGCGGTGAACCAGCAGGGCGACGCCAACGCGCTTGCGCTGGGACAGGACGGGTCCGGCGTGCAGGTCGCGATCGCGGCCCAGCAGGGCAACCGCAACGCGATGTCGATCACCCAGCAGGGCGGCCTGCTGACCAACGGGGTCGCCGCGACGCAGCTCGGCGACGACAACCGGATGAGCCTGACTCAGAACGGCGACGAGAACCAGGCGCTGTTGACCCAGAACGGGTCCGGAAATGCGATGACGGCGGTGCAGAACGGCGCTAACAACCAGCTGACATGGACGCAGAACGGCGACAACCTGTCGGACCTTGCGATCACCCAGTCTGGCAGCCAGGCGATCGCGATAACCCAGTACCGATGACGCGCGCGGCGCGCCTGTTCTGCGTGACGGCACTCGCGGTGCCTGCCGCCGCGCTTGCCCAGGTCAACGCCGATAAGGCCCGGCTGGACGATTTCGCCGCTCCGGGAGCACCGGGCGGGGTGGAGATCGGGCAGATCGCGGCCCCCCGCGGGCCCGTGATCGTCGAGCAGGAGATCGACCGCGCGCTGCCTGCACCGCCGACACCTGCTGCCCCGCGCCAGGCGGCCGGGGGGACCCAGCAGATCAGCCGGGGCGAAGCGCGTGAACCCGTGGGGCAGGTCGCCCCTGCCGGCGAGCGCAGCGCCCAGGCCGCGCCGGCGCTCTCGCGCCGCGAAGACGGGCGGCGCTCGGACGCGGCGCCGGTGGGCGGCAACGATCGCTGCGACCCGCAGGCCGGCACCGAACGCGAAATGGCGATCTGTCGCCGGATACTCGAACTGCGCGCGCGCGAATTTTCCGCGACCGAGGCGCCGCGGCTTTCGCCCGAGCAGGAACTGCTCGCCCGCGAAGCGCACTCGGACCGGGTGTCGCTGGTCGACCTGGCGGGACGCAGCGGGGCGAATCGGCCGCTGGATGCCGAAGAACGGGCCGCACAGGAACTGGGCTTTCTCACCCTCCCTTCGCCAATGGTGCCGCCGGTGGAGGAAGAACTGCCCGACGCTTCGCTGTCCGACGCGGTGAAGGCCGTGCTGGTCCAGATGGGCGTGCCCGGCCCCTGACCGAAGCGGTATGCGCCGGCACGCTTCGCCGCGGGCCACCGACGCGGCGCGAAGCCCATTGTGCGCCGCCGCGCGCCCGCCTATCGGCAACCCGATGACCAGAAAAGAAGAGCGCGATCTCAAGCATCGCAAGTTCTATCGGGCCGAGCAGGAAGCGGCCTTCTCCGAGAAGAGCACCCCCGATACCCCGCAGACCCGCCACCCGGCCTACCGGCTGGCGTTCCAGGACACCGATTTCCTCCTGCGCGAGGAACTGCGGCCGGTGCGCTTCCAGCTCGAATTGCTGAAGCCCGAAATGCTGCTCGACGAAGCCGGCGTCGGATCGACGCTGGTGATGTACGGTTCGGCCCGCATTCCCTCGCCCGATCACGCCGCGGCGCTGGTCGAGAACGCGACCGGTGACGCCCGCGTCGTCGCCGAGCGGCTGGCGGCCAAGGCGAAGTATTACGACGAGGCGTACAAGCTCGCGCGGCTTGCGTCGGAAAAGTCCATCGTCGAGGACGGCAAGCGCCAGTTCGTCGTCTGCTCGGGCGGCGGGCCCTCGATCATGGAGGCGGCCAACAGGGGTGCGAGCGACGCCGGCGCCGAATCGATCGGGCTCAACATCGTGCTTCCGCACGAACAGGCGCCCAACCCCTACGTCACCCCCTACCTCAGCTTCCAGTTCCACTACTTCGCGCTTCGCAAGATGCACTTCCTGCTGCGCGCCAAGGCGGTGGCGGTGTTCCCGGGCGGGTTCGGCACCTTCGACGAGTTCTTCGAGCTGCTCACCCTGATCCAGACCGGCAAGATCATGCCGATGCCGATCCTGCTGTTCGGCAAGGACTTCTGGACCCGGGTGATCGACTGGGATGCCTTCGCCGAGGAAGGCACGATCTCGAAGAAGGACCTCGACCTGTTCCGCTGGTGCGAGACCGCGGAAGAAGCGTGGGAGCACATCGCGGGCTTCTACGAACTGTCCGCCTGATCGTTTCCGTCCAATGGGCCTGCGCGCACCGCCTGGTGCCCCAGCGGCCCGTTGCCGGCGCCGAAGCCCGGCGCGGCGATGATCGCGCGGCGCACGAACTGGCGGCCGAGCCGGACCGCGTGCTCGAGCGGGACGCCGTGTCCCTGTAGCGTCGCGATCGCCGACGACAGCGTGCAGCCGGTTCCGTGGGTGTGCGGCGTGTCGATCCGCGCATCGCCGAAAGCGGCCGAGCGTTGCTCGCCAGGCCCTGCAAGCGTGTCGATCACCCGGTCGTCGTCGGTATGGCCGCCCTTCGCGAGGACGTGCGCGGCGTAGGTCCGGGCGAGGTCCCTGGCGGCCTCGGCGATCTCGACCGTGTCGCGCAGCGTGCGGCCGACGAGGTGCTCGAGTTCGGGCAGGTTGGGGGTGATGAGGGTCGCCAGCGGGAACAGCTTGTCGCGCATCGCGGCGATCGCGTCCGCGGCGATCAGCGTCGCGCCCGATGTGGCGATCATCACGGGGTCGAGCACGACCGGCACGGAATCGGGCAGCGCCTCCAGCGCAGCGGCCACCGCGTCGATGATTGCGCGGTCGTGGAGCATCCCGATCTTCACCGCGTCGACCCCGATGTCGCCCAGGCACGAGGCGATCTGCTCGGCCACCACGTCGCCGCTCATCGGCGCGATCGCCTGCACCCCGACGCTGTTCTGTGCGGTGACCGCGGTCACCGCGGTCATCGCGTAGCCGCCAAGCATGGTGATGGTCTTGATGTCGGCCTGGATGCCCGCGCCGCCCGAGCTGTCCGAACCGGCGATCGCGAGCACGCGGGGAGGGGGCTTGCCGTTCACCCGGCGAACGTCCGCACGGTCGAGGGTGGATACTGCGCGTGGAGCTTCCTCGCCCGCGTCGGCCGGTCCATCAGTTCGCCGCCGCAGTTGGGGCAGCGGTCGTCGAGCGCGTCGGCGCAGGTCGCGCAGAACGTGCATTCGAAGCTGCAGATGAACGCGCCGGGCGCCTCGGCCGGAAGGTCCGCGCCGCAGCGCTCGCAATCGGGGCGCATCTCGAGCGGCATCAGCCCGCCGCCGCCCGGACCGCGTCGCAAATCGTGTCGACCACGCGCTCGACCTGGGCCGCGTCGTCGCCCTCGGCCATCACCCGGATCAGCGGCTCGGTGCCCGACGCGCGGATGACGAGGCGGCCCTTGCCGGCGAGCTCGGCCTCGGCGTCGGCGATCGCGGCCCTTACCTGCGCGTCGTCGAGCGGCTTGCCGCCTGCGTAACGCACGTTCTTGAGCAGCTGGGGCACCGGATCGAACTGGTGCAGCAGCTCGCTCGCGCGCTTGCCCGAGCGGACGAGGCTGGCAAGCACGCGGAGCGCGGCGACGGTGCCGTCGCCGGTCGTGCCGTAGTCGAGCAGGATCATGTGGCCCGACTGCTCGCCGCCGACGTTGAAGCCGCCCGCGCGCATCCGCTCGAGCACGTAGCGGTCGCCGACCGCGGTGCGTTCGAGCGTGAGGCCGTGGCCCTCAAGGTGCCGTTCGAGGCCGAGATTCGACATCACCGTGGCGACCACGCCGCCGCCCCTGAGGTCGCCGCGATCCTTCAGCCGCAGCGCGATGAGCGCCATCAGCTGGTCGCCGTCGACCGTTTCGCCCTTCTCGTCGACCACGATCAGCCGGTCGGCGTCGCCGTCGAGCGCGATGCCGATGTCGGCGCCTTCCTCGACGACCCTGGCCTTGATCGCGGCGAGCGCGGTCGAGCCGACGTCGCGGTTGATGTTGGTGCCGTTGGGAGTGACGCCGAGCGGCACGACCTTGGCGCCCAGTTCCCAGATCGCCGAGGGCGCGACCTGGTAGGCGGCGCCGTTCGCGCAGTCGACGACTACCTTGAGGTCGTCGAACCGGATGTCGCTCGCCACCGCCTGCTTGACCGCGTGGATGTAGCGGCCCCGCGCGTCGTCGATGCGGCGGGCGCGGCCGACTTCGGCGGCGTCGGCGAGGTCGATCTCCTCGCCGATCAGTGCCTCGATCGCCAGCTCGTCGGCGTCGGACAGCTTGAAACCGTCGGGGCCGAACAGCTTGATGCCGTTGTCTTCGTAGGGGTTGTGGCTGGCCGAGATCATCACCCCCACGTCGGCGCGCAGCTCGCGGGTGAGCAGCGCGATCGCGGGGGTGGGCAGGGGCCCGGTCATGACCACGTCCATGCCCACGCTGGTGAACCCCGCGACGAGCGCGTTCTCGAGCATGTAGCCCGACAGGCGGGTGTCCTTGCCGATGACCACGCGGTGGCGGTGGCTGCCGCGCAGGAAATGCCGGCCGGCGGCCTGGCCGACCTTCATCGCGGTCGCGGCAGTCATCACGCCGGCATTGGTGCGCCCGCGGATCCCGTCGGTGCCGAAGAACTTGCGTGCCATAATCCGTTTCGCGAACCTCTTTTACCGTTGCGGCCGCATTGGACGGACGGACGCCCGATGTCACTAGTCTGGCGGGCGAATCCCGCTATCGTCGCGGCGATGGATACGCAAAACGGGGGCGCCGGGCGCCAGTTGGTCACGGTGCGCATTCCCGCCGGCTGGACGCTGGCGGGGCTGGTCGCGGGATTGCTGGCGGGGATCGTGCTGGCACGGACGGGCGCGGCGGCGCCGGTAGTTGCGCTCACCGAACCCGTGGGCGCGCTCTGGCTGCGGGCGCTGCAGGCGACCATCGTGCCGCTCGTGGCCGGGCTGCTCGTGATCGGCATCGCCCAGCTCGCGCTCGCCGCGCGCGCCGGGGCGATGGCGCGGCGGATGCTCGGCTGGGTCGCGTCGATCCTGGCATTCTCGGCGCTGATGAGCGCCGCGCTGACCCCGCTGCTGCTCGAGCTGTTCCCGCCGCCCGCCGCGGCGGCCGGGGTGCTGTCCGCGGGCGGCACGCCGCAGGACGTGCCGGGCCTTGCCGCGTTCGTCGAATCGCTGATCGCGCCCAACATGGTCGCCGCCGCGGCGGAAACCGCGATGCTCCCGCTGACGTTGTTCTTCGCCGCCTTCGCCGCCGCGATCGCGCGGCTGCCGGCGGACCAGCGCGATACCCTGCTGGGGTTCTTCCGCGCGCTCGCCAACGCGATGCTGATCATCATCGGCTGGGTCCTGTGGGTCGCCCCGGTAGGCGTGTTCGCGCTGGCGCTCGGGGTCGGCGCGGCGAGCGGCGGTGCCGCCTTTGCGACGCTTGCCCACTACATCGTGACCGTCGTCGCGGTCGGGACGGTGATCTTCGTCGGCGGATACCTGCTCGCCTGGCTCGCCGGCGGGATACGCCCCCCGGCGTTCGCCCGCGCGATGATCCCCGCGCAGGCCGTCGCGATCTCGACCCAGAGCTCGCTCGCCAGTCTGCCCGCGATGCTGGTCAGCGCCCGGCGGCTGAACGTGCGCGAGGAAACCGCCGAGTTCGTACTGCCGCTGAGCGTTGCGATCTTTCGCGCGACGAGCCCGGCGATGAACATGGCGGTGGCGATCTACGTCGCGCACCTGGCGGGAATCGAGCTCGGCGCGATGGCGCTGCTGGCCGGCGCGGCGGTCGCGATCGTCATCGCGCTCGGTTCGGTCAGCCTGCCGGGGACGATCAGCTTCGTCATCTCGGTCGGGCCGATCGCGCTGGCGATGGGCGTGCCGATCGGCCCGCTGGCGCTGCTCGTCGCGGTCGAGATGATGCCCGACCTCATGCGCACGCTCGCCAATGTCACCGCCGATGTCGCGCTCACCGCCGCGGTCGACCGCAAAAAGGACTGACCGCGTGCAACCCTAGCGGTTCCTGCGCATTGGTGTAGGGACGCTCTTCTCACTCCAATCCGACCACGGGAGACAACCATGGCCTTCGAAGTCACGCCGCTGCCCTATCCAGACACCGCGCTCGCCCCGGCGATCTCGGCCGAAACCCTCAGCTTCCACCACGGCAAGCACCACAAGGCCTACGTCGACAAGACCAATGCCGCGATCGAGGGCACCGACATGGCGGGCGCCACGCTGGAACAGGTCATTGCCAAGGCGCGCGGGACCAACCAGGGCCTGTTCAACAATTCGGCGCAGAGCTGGAACCACGGCTTCTACTGGCACTCGCTGGCCGGCGACGGCGGCAACCCGACCGACGAGCTCAAGAGCATGATCGAAGACGCGTTCGGCTCGGTCGACGACCTCAAGAAGCAGCTCAAGGAGCGCGGGGCGGGTCACTTCGCCAGCGGCTGGGTCTGGCTGGTCGAGAAGGGCGGCAAGCTCGAGATCGGCGAGACGCACGACGGCGACACGATGGCCGACCAGGACTGCAACCCGCTCCTCGTCATCGACCTGTGGGAACACGCCTACTATCTCGATCACCAGAACGCGCGCCCGGCCTACCTCGACGCGGTGGTCGACGGAAAGCTCAACTGGAGCTTCGCGGCCGACAACCTCAATCGTGGAAGCACCTGGCAGTATCCCTGCTGACCAGCCGCGGACAAGCGATCGCCGGCGGCCCGTTCTCCGTGGGGAGGGCGGGCCGCTACTTTTTTTTGTAGGCCTGGGCTATTCGGGGCGGGGATCGGGAATGTCGTCGGTCGGCTCGCCGGTCACGGGGTCGCCGAACAGCGGCTCGCCGAACAGGAAGCCGACCAGGTTCGGGCGCCCGACATGGTCGAAGAACGCGGTCAGCGTCAGCAGGATCGGTACCGAGAGCAGCGCGCCCAGCACGCCCCAGATCCAGGTGAAGTAGCTGAGCGCGATCAGGATCATCACCGGGTTCATGGTGAACCGCTTGCCGAGGATCGAAGGCGTGATCGCGTTCGATTCGACCGCGTGCAGCGCGAGGTAGGCGGCCGCCGGAATGATCCCCACGAAGACCGTATCCGCTGTGCCCACGCCGAACAGCGCGAGCAGCCCGACCATCGTCAGCGGGCCGATGTACGGCAGGAAATTGAGGATCGCGGCAAGCCCGCCCCACATCACCGGCGCCTCGAGCCCGAGGGCCCATGCCCCCAGCGCGACGATCACCCCGACGCCGGCGTTGATCCATGTCACGGTGAGGATGTAGGCGGCGACCCGGTCCTGCACCTCGCGGATGACGCGGGCCGCCTTGATGCTGGCGCCGAAGTCGCTCCGTTCGAGCAGCAGCCGCCGGCGCATCCGCACCCGCGCCTCGACCATGAAGAAGGCCATCAGGAACGTGAGCAGGGTTTCCAGCACGACGCTCGGCGTCGCATAGGCGAACTGTTCGATCATCGACGGCGTGGCGACGACGACTTCGCGGCTCTTGTCGCCGGTGATCTCGGCGATCTGCCGGTTGGCCTCGCCGAGCCAGTAGAACTGCCGCTGGAGATCGGCGAACCGCTCGCCCAGCCTGTCGACGATCGCCGGGAGCGAATCGAACAGGTTGATCGCCGGCTGAAGGATCAGCATCGCGGCCAGCACGATCACCGCCAGCATCACCAGCAGCGCGGCCAGCGACGCGAGCACGTTGGGCAGGCCGAGGGCCGACAGCCTGTCGGCCAGCGGCGATAGCACGATGGTCAGGATCAGCGCGGTGACTACCGGCAGGAACACCACCGACCCGATCGAGAGCACGAACGGCAGAGCCAGGAACAGGCCCAGCCCGAGGATCACCACCAGCGCCGAGATGAGCCGCAGTTCCTGCGCGGCGAAGGTCATCCGCGCGGTCCGCGCCTTGGGGCGCGGCGGCGGTGCCGGTTCGGCTTCAGCGGTGGGAAGCGCTTCGCTCACGGATTTCTGGGACCCCCGGGGTGGACCGCGAGTTTGCCGGTAAGCGCGCCGCGGTTCAAGCGGCCTCGCGACCGGCGGAGCGGGTCATCGCGTGGGTTCGCTCACGCCGTTGCCGGCGGCAACTTCGTCGAGTTCCTCGAGGATGGCGCGGTGCGCGCCTTCGTCGTCGATCGACCGCTGGGGAATGTCGCCCTCGTCGAGCATCTGGGTCAGCGCGGCGCGGGCACGGCCCACCCGGCTCTTGATCGTGCCGACCGCGCAGCCGCAGATATTGGCCGCTTCCTCGTAGCTGAAGCCACCGGCGCCGACGAGCAGCAGCGCCTCGCGCCGCTCGGGCGGCAGGGTCAGCAGCGCCCGGCGCATGTCGGACAGGTGGATCGGCTCTTCCTGGCCCGCGGGGGCGGTCAGGATGCGTTCGGCGACGTTCTCGTCGAAGTCGCCGCGGAAACGGTTGCGCCGCATGTCGGTGAGATAGGCGTTGCGCAGGATCACGAACGTCCAGGCGCGCATGCTGGTCCCCGGCTCGAACCGCTCCTGCGCGGCCCAGGCCTTGAGCAGCGTTTCCTGGACGAGGTCGTCGGCCATGTCGGGCCGGCCGCACAGGCCGCGCGCAAAGGCGCGCAGGTGCGGCACCACCTCGGTCAGCTCGCGCTTGAAGTCGGCCTGTTCGGAGGCCGTCCGCTCATGCTCGGCCATCAGTTCTTGCTGTCCAGCTTCGACAGGAGGTCCTTGAATGTGTCGGGCAGAGGTTCATCGACCACGGAATCGTAAAGCTGCCGCAGCCCGCTGGCCCATCCCGGCGAACCCGGTCCATCAGCTCGTCTTACAGAAGCCGGAGTGATCTTTCTTTCCCCTTTGCCCTTCGAAGCGGATGTGCGCTTGTTCAATGTCGTTCCCGCCCAGTCATAATGAAATTTCGCCCTACAAAAACAATATCGCCCGAGACCGCAACCCTCGCCGGGTGCGGGTCGGGGAAACGAGCCCGTAGAACCGGGGAACGATCCGTCTCCGGCTTTGTTCCCCTGAAGCCTGTCCGCAAAAGCGCCGGGCGCGTGAGGGTGGGTATCATCGAGGCAAGCGACATGGACCGGACTTACGACAGCCGTCGGCGCTCGCGCCGCTGGCTGGTGTCCTATCCCCGGGCGACCCCGGTCGCGATCTTCCTGCTGATCGCCGCCATCACCGCGCTGAGCGTGTTCGCGATCGAGCGCGGCGAGCGCCGGCGCGAGGAGGCGCGACTGTCGGAAACCGCGCAGGCCGTCGCCTCTGCGATCGAGCGGCGCGCGAACACTTCGTCGGCCTACCTGCGGGCGGGCGCCGCCCTGTTCGGCACGGTCGACGACGTCCCGTCCAGCCTGTTTCGCCGGTTCGTCAGCGAACTGCGGCTCGATGCCGATTATCGGGGCGCCGAGGGGATCGGCTGGGCCGAGGCGATCAGCCCGCGCGCGATTCCCGATTACGAGCGGCGCCTCGCCGAAGAGGTTCCGGGAATGCCGAAGGTCCGCCCCGCGCCGGGGCCGAGCAGCGCGCAGATGGTGCCGGTGACCTATCTCCTGCCCGATACCGAGCGCAATCGCCGCGCGCTGGGGTTCGACATGTACTCACAGGAAACCCGGCGCGCGGCGATGGACGAGGCCGAGCGCACCGTGCGCCCGACGGCCAGCGGCCGGGTGGTCCTCGTGCAGGAAGGCGACGTGCCCTCTCCGGGTTTTCTCATCTACATGCCGGTGTTCGACCAGATCGCCGGGGGGCGCCAGCTCAAGGGGTTCATCTACAGCCCGTTCAACGCGCGCGACTTCCTCGCCTCGGCGCTCCAGCTCGAAACCCGCCGGGGCATGGGCATCCGGCTCTACGACGGAGAGCGCAAGGATCGCGGCGCCCTGCTCGCCGAGCTGGCGGGGGACGCCGAAACGGGGCGAACGATCGACAAGATCGTGTCGGTCGCCAACCGGACGATGCTGCTCGAGGTCGAATCGGCGCGCGGAACGTCGCTGTCGATGCTGTCGATGCTGACCCTGCTGTTCGGGCTGCTGGTGGCCAGCCTGCTGATGATCGTCGCGCGACTGCTGACCCAGCAGGCGGTCGAGGACCAGGCCTCGCTCGAATGGCTGGCCGAGCAGAACTCGATTCGCGACACGCTTACGCGCGAACTCAACCACCGGGTCAAGAACACGCTCGCCAACGTCCTGTCGATCGTCAGCCTGACGCGGCGGCGGGCGACCAGCCTCGACGATTTCGCCGCAGGAATCGACGGGCGCATCCGCGCGCTTTCGGCGACTCACGACCTGCTGACCCAGTCGGACTGGGGGACGACGCCGATCCGTTCGGTGATCGAGGCCGAGCTCGCCCCCTACGCGCGCACCGAAGGTTCGATCGAAATGGCCGGGCCGACGGTCGAGCTTGCACCCAATGACGCGCTGTCTCTGGGGCTGGCGATTCACGAACTCGCCACCAATGCGACCAAGTACGGCGCGCTTTCGGCCGCCGAGGGCAAGGTGCGGATAACCTGGGCGCTCGACCGCGACGACCTGGCCAGCGTGCGCTGGGTCGAAAGCGGCGGGCCGCCCGTTCCCGCTCGCCGGCCCCGCGGGTTCGGCACTGACCTGATCGAGAAGATCGTGGCCCACGAGCTGCGCCACCCGGTCGACCTGCGGTTCGACGAAAGCGGGGTCAGCTGCCGGCTCTATGTGCCCGTGCGGATGCCCAGCGCATTCGAGATGCGCGCCCGCCGGCGGATGGCGGGCAAGAGCTAGGCCGGAGCGTGCGCACGAAAAAGGGGGAGCGCCGCGGCGCTCCCCCTGCGTTCGCGTGACCGGTTAAGCGTCAGCCGAGCGGACGGCTCGAACCGAAGAACAGCGCCTGGCTGATCGCTGCCCGGACGGTCGATTCCTGGAACGGCTTGGTGACGAGGTAGGTCGGCTCCGGCCGGTCGCCGGTCAGCAGCCGCTCGGGATAGGCGGTGATGAAGATCACCGGCACGCTGTCGATGGCGAGGATGTCGTCGACAGCGTCGAGCCCGGACGAGCCGTCGGCAAGCTGGATGTCGGCCAGCACGAGGCCCGGCGTGCGTTCGGCGACCACTTCCTGCGCCTGGGTGCGCGTGGCTGCCGTGCCGCAGATGTCGTGGCCGAGCGAGCGGACGAGATCCTCTAGCTGCATCGAGATCAGCGGCTCGTCCTCGATGATGAGCACGCTGGTGGCGGATTCGCGGTCGATCTCCTCGACCGCCTCCTGGACCATCGATTCGATCTCGCTCTCGTCCATGTCCATGATTTCCGCGGCCTCGGGGACCGAGAAGTCCTCGAGCGTGGTCAGCAGCAAGGCCTGGCGGTTGAGCGGCGTGATCGCCCGCAGGCGATCCTGCGCGGCGGCTTCGTGTGCGCCGCCACCCCCGCCGCCGGCGTCGGCGACTTCCAGGTACGCGCTCGACCAGACCTTGTTGAAGGCCTTGTAGAGCGGCACCCGGCCTTCCGACAGCGAGGCCTTGAGGCTCTCATCGGCGAGCGCGGCTTCGAGCGTGGCGCGCACGAAGGCGTCTCCGGTTTGCTGCGAACCCGTGAGCGCGCGCGCGTACCGGCGCAGATAGGGCAGATTGGCGGCGACTTGATCCCCGAGCGACATGCATTCCCTTCCCGTTGATTACTGCGCACAGAACGTGGTCGCTTGCGTATGGTTCCGCTCCGCTTCCGACAATTCCCGGCACGCGCGATCGCGTGCGGCCCCGCGCGGCTGGCGGTTTGGTCGGGCCGTCCGACGCGGCTTTTGCGGTGCCGTCCGGCCTTGACCGATTGCCCGGTTGCCGCTCCTGCGAACGACAGGAAAAAAGGCATTGATACACAGATGGTTATGCAAAAAACCAGCGTGTACGAAAAAATTTTCGTGCGGCCGGGAACGCGATTCAGGGTGGGGCATTCTATCACTGTCACCGCCGAGACCCCCCCTCCCGTCCAAGCGGCTGGTGATACGATCCCGAAGGGCCTCCGCTCGAATGAGAGTGGAGGCCTTTTTTTTCGGCCGTGCGCGCAGTTGGCGACTTTTGCGCTCGCCTGGGACAGAGATCGGGTGTTCGGCAGCTGTCCGCCGCCCGATGCTGGCCATCGGGCGTCGGCGAAGCGGGCGGGCGGGGCGAAAGGTTTCAGTTGGCCGGCGTAGCCGTGCCGGACTCGTGCTTGCCCAGAACGTCACGCAACCGGGCCATCAGGCCTTCGCGCGGCGGCCGCGACAGCGCGGCGACCAATTCGGCGTGGTCGTAGGGCTTTTCGAGCACCGGGCCGAGTTCCGCGATCTGCGGGGGGATGTCCTGCGGCGCCCCGGTCGAGAACACGATCCGCGGCGGCTTCGGGCCGACCGAGTTGACCAATTCGGCCAGTGCCCAGCCGTCGTCCCGGTCGGCAAGGTGCACATCGAGGACCAGCCCGTCGGGCTTGTGGCGGCGGAGCGCGGCCATCGCGTCGGCGGTGGTGGTCGAGATCGTCACGCTCTTCGCGCCGGCTTCGAGCAGGGCCGCCTCGAGCGCGACCGCGATCAGCGCGTCGTCCTCGACGAGCAGGACGTGTCCCAGCTTCAGGGAGCCTTTCTTTTTGCCTTGGGGCCTGGCCACGCTTACCTGCTTCCCTCGCCGGGTCGGCCCAAGCGGCCCCCGTCACTGCAGCGAACGGAGCAGAGGCCCGCGCGGTTCCCGCCGCGCGCGCGATGCGGCCGCGGCGTGGCGCTGGCGCCACACGACCCGGCTCACAGCGGCTTGCGGTAGATCACGTATTCGCGGTTGACGTGGCTCTCGATCGCGTCGGCGATGGCGACCATTCCCTGGTTGTCGTCGAGGATCCAGCCGATCTCGCCCCGGGTCGCGCCATAGCGGTCAATCGCCGCGCGGCGGATGTACTCGATCATCATGAAAGCAAGCTGGCTCGCCATGCGCGAGGACTGCAGCTTCTTCTTCACGCCCATCAGCGGCACGCGCATCGTCTTCACCTGCGGCTTGCGCAGCCACAGCAGCAGCTTCGCCCAGCCGAGCGGGAACAGGCTGCCCCGTAGCGGCGCGATCGCCTCGTTGAGGTCGGGCAGGGTCATCATGAAGGCGACAGGCTCGCCGTCGTACTCGGCGACCATGATCAGGTCCTCGAATACGATCGGTTTGAACTTCTTGCCGGCATAGGCGATCTCCGCCTCGGTGAACGGCACGAAGCCCCAGTTGTCCGACCAGGCGTCGTTGAGAATCTCGAGGATCAGCCGCGCTTCCTCTTCGAACCGCGACTTGTCGACCTTGCGGATGCGGATCCGTTCGTTGCGCTCTCCGGCGGCGACGATGCGCTGGATCAGCGGCGGGAACGGGCGGGTCACGTCGAGCTCGTAGGTCAGCAGCGACTTGGCCGGCTCGTAGCCGCCCGCACTCTCGATCCAGTCGGCATAGCGCCGGGGCTGATGGCCCATCATTACCGTGGGCGGGTGGTCATGCCCGCGCACGAGCTGGCCCGGCTCTTCCCAGATCGACATGCTGAGCGGCGCCAGCACGTGGGTCGTGCCGCGCTGCCGCAGCCAGTCTTCCGCGCGCGCGATCAGGGCGTGGGCGACCGCTTCGTCCTCCGCCTCGAGCAGGCCCCAGTTGCCGGTGCCCGGACCCATCCCCTGCTCGGCCGGCTGGGCGAGCGCGAGACGGTCGATATGCGCCGAGATGCGCCCGACGGCCTTGCCGTTCTCGCGCGCGATCATCAGCTGAACGTCGGCGTGGTCGAAGAACGGGTTCTTGCCGGGGGTGACCAGTTCGACCGCCTCCATGCGCAGCGGCGGGACCCAGTTGGGGTCCGATCCATTCAATCGATAAGCGAGATCGACGAATTCGCGGCGGTCGCGCTTGCTGGCGACGGGCGTGATCTCTATCTGGCGCATGACGCGTTGTTGACCTCGTTCATTTCGCATCTGCCGCAAATCCGCTATCGCGCGGCAACAGTCGGCGCCGCCGGATAGGCCGCGCGCACGGTTCGGAAAAGCAGATTATGACCACCACGCCATCCACCCCGGCCGATCCGAAGGCACCGTCGCCGCACGCGCAGCCCTATTCGGGCGGGCGCAGCGAGGACGACAAGGCGCTGCTGCGGGCGGCGGCCGAACTCACCCGCGACCTCGGAACCGCGAAGGGTTCGATCTACTGGCCCGACATGGTGGGATCGGCGCTCGTCGGTTACGGCGCGCTCGCCGGGGCGATCGTTTCGGATTCGCTGTGGCTCACCGCCGCGCTGGCGATTGTCGCCACGCTCGCGCTCTACCGGGCGCTGCTGTTCATCCACGAGCTGACCCACCTGCACCGCGATGCGTTGCCGGGGTTCCGCACCGCGTGGAACCTGCTCGTGGGCATTCCGATGCTGACGCCCAGCTTCATGTACGAGGACGGGCACACGATCCACCATTCGCGCAAGCGGTACGGCACGCCGGAGGACCCCGAATACCTGCCGCTGGCGCTGATGAAGCCGTGGACGCTGCCCGCGTTCATCCTCGTCTCGCTGCTGGCGCCGATCGGGCTGGTGCTGCGCTACGGCGTGCTGGCCCCGCTGGGCCTGCTGTTCCCACGGCTTCGCCGCATGAACTGGGCGCGGTTCTCCACGCTCGCCATCAACCCGATGTTCCGGCGCCGCGCGCCCGCGCCGGAGGACAGGCGGCGGTTCGTGGCGCTCGAGACCGGCGCGGCGATCTGGGCGATCGTGCTGATCGCCAGCGTGCTGTGGATCGGCTGGCGGCCGCTGGCCGTGGCGCTGGCGGTGTTCTCGGCGGTGGCCGTGCTCAACCAGCTGCGCACGCTCGTCGCGCACCTGTGGGAGAACGAGGGCGAGCCGATGAGCGTGACGGCGCAGTATCTCGACACGGTCAACGTGCCGCCGCCGGGCTTCGTCGCGGCCTTGTGGGCGCCGGTGGGCCTGCGGTACCACGCGCTGCACCACCTGCTCCCGTCGCTCCCCTACCACGCGCTGGGTGAGGCGCACCGCCGCCTCGCCGCGCACGAACAGGCGCGCGGGACGTACAACCGCGCGCATTACCGCGGGATGGGGCCGCTGGTCGGCCGGATTGCGGCGAGCACCATGCGCCGGCCCGGCGCCTCTCCGGCCAAGGACGAAAAAAGGGCCGCTTCGATCGAAGCGACCCCCTGATTTGCGGGCGGCAGGGCCGCGCGGCTGCGGTCAGTCCTTGACGGTTACCGTCTTGCCGCTCGTGTCGACCTGGACGCGGGTGTCCGCGTCGCCGACGTCGGCCTTGATGCCGTCGGGCCCGATCGACACCTTGTCGCTGGTGTCGGCGGGTGCGCCGACGACCGTCGTTTCGGTCGCGGTCGGGCCGGGGACGACGACCGTGGTGTCGCCGTCGGCGGTCGTGGCCGCGCCGTCGGCGGTGACGTCGGCCCCGGCTTCGCCGGTTTCGGGCGTGCTGTCGCAGGCGGCGAGCGCGAGCGCAGCGGCAAGGGCGGGGAGAGCGAACTTCTTCATGGCAATAACTCCAGGTTACGTGGCTCGCTCAACCGCCAAGTCCTGCCAAGGTTCCGCCACAATTCACTCTTCGGTGCGCACCAGCACGGTTTCGCCCACCAGCGCGAACAGGACGAACGGCGCCCACGCGGCGAGGAGCGGCGGATAGCCGCCGAAATTGCCCATCGCGAGCGCGGCGTTGTCCACCACGAAGTAGGCGAAGCCCAGCGCCATGCCGATCACCGCGCGCACGAACAGCTGGCCCGACCGCGCGAGCCCGAACGCGGCCACCGCTCCCAGGAGGGGCATCAGCACCGAGGACAGCGGACTCACCAGCTTGTGCCACCACTTGGAGCGGATCTCCGCGGTGCGGCGGCCGGCCGCCTCGTAGGCGGCGATCGAATCGCGCAGGTCCCAGAACGACTGCGCGTCGGGATCGACGCTGCCCAGCCAGACCTGTTCGGGGGTGATCGCACTGCCGACCACCGTTTCGCCGAGGTCGACGCTGCGGGCGCCCGCGACCTCGAACCCCACCGCGTCCTCGATCTTCCACCCGTTACCGGTCCAGGTCGCGCGGCTGCCGCGGACCTGGTCGGCGATCGCGCCGCTCGGCGCGCGGCGGTACCAGGTAACGTTGGTCAGTTCTGTCCGGTCGCCGCCCCCGGTGACGGTGCCCGCGGCGAGGATATCCTCGCCATCGCTGATGTAGACGTTGGCGCGCACGCCCGAATCCTTCGGCACCGCCTTGTATTCGTTGGCATCCCACGCCTTGAGCGTCGCGGTCGCGCGGGTGACGACCCGTTCGTTGAAGACGAAGCTGCCGATCCCCACGACGAGCGCGGTGAGCAGCAGCGGCGCGAGTACCTGGTGGGCGCTGAGGCCGGCGGCCTTCATCGCGACCACCTCGCTGTTCTGGTTGAGGCCGACGAGCGTGATGATCGTCGCCAGCAGCACCGAGTAGGGCAGGAACCGCGCGACGAGCTGCGGCATCCGCAAGGTGGCGTAGGTCCAGATCTCGCCCTGGCCGTTGCCCGGCACGGCGAGGATCTTGCCCGTCGCGGTCAGCAGGTCGAGCATCAAGAGGACCAGCACCAGCATCACCAGCACTGCCAGGATGCGCACGACGAACATCTTCGCGAGGTAGAGCGTCAGGGTCCGCGAGGGGAAGAAATCGAACTGCACCGGGGCTCCTACTCGGCTGGCGCCAGCGCGGGCGCGCCGCGCACTCCGCGGCGGCGAAAGAGCTTGCGGAGCCGCTTGCCCAGTTTGGCGAAGACGGCCTCGAGCGCGCCGATCGCCTGCCCGCCGGGGACGTAGGCGACACGCCAGTACATCCACAGGATCAAGGCCGCGAACAGCACGAACGGCAGCCACAGCGCCAGCGTGGGATCGACCCGGCCGAGCGAGGCATAGTCCTCGGCGTACTGGTTGATCTTGTGGTAGGCGACCACCATCACGATCGACACGAACACGCCCAGCGCGCTGGTCGATCGCTTGGGCGGGATCGCCAGCGCGACCGCGAGCAGCGGCATCAGGAACATCATGACCACCTCGACCAGGCGAAAGTTGAAGCTCGCCTGGCTGCCGATGCGCTCGACCCGGTCGGTCGACGGCGCGTCGCCCCAGCCGATCCGCAGCAGCTCGGGCAGGATGAATTCGCGCGTATCCTCGCCGCCTGCCCGCGCGCGGAACTTGGCGACGGTCGGCAGGTCGATCGGCAGGTCGTGGCGGGTGAAGCTGAGCACGCGCGGGGTCTGCTTGCCGCCCATGTCCTGGATGATCGTGCCGTCGGTCAGCCGCAGGATGATCGTGTCGGGGTTGTCGGTCGTAGCAAGGAAAGCGCCCTCGCGCGCCGAGATCGAAAGGACCTGTCCCTTGTCGTTGGCGACGCGGGCGAAGATGCCCATCAGGCGCCGCCCGTCGTCCTCGCTGCGCTCGATCCGCAGCGCCATGCGGTCCTTGAGCGTGGTGAATTCGCCGACCTTGATCGACGCGCCGAGCGCGCCCGACTTGAGCTCGTATTCGAGCCGTTCGTACCAGTAGCGGCTGACCGGCTGGACGTAGAACACCAGCGCGACGTTCACCGCCACCAGCACCAGCGCGATCGCGTAGGGCACCCGCAGCAGCCGGCCATAGCCCTGTCCCACCGCGCGCATCACGTCGAGCTCGCTCGAGGTGGCGAGCTTGCGGAACGCCATCAGCACGCCGAGCAGCAGGCCCAGCGGAATCGCCAGGCTGGCGTATTCCGGCATCATCGTGGCGAGCATCTTGAACACCACGCCGATCGGTCCGCCCTGGACCGCCACGAAATCGAGCAGCCGCAGCATCTTGTCGAGGATCAGCAGCGAGGCCGCGAGCACGAACACCCCGATCATCGGGACGATGGTCAGCCGCAGGATGTAGCGGTCGATCGCGGGGAGGAAGTTCAACACGGGGTCGGGCGGTCTCGTCTGTCGTGGGCTGCGCCCTTAACCGCAAATTGCGCCGCGGTCATGCCCCATGGTCGAACGCGCGGGCGTCCGGCGGGTTTCGGCCGGCTGGTTTCAGGCTTTCTCAAGCGTGCACTGGAGCGGGTGCTGGTTCGCCCGCGCGAAGTCCATCACCTGGTTCACCTTGGTCTCGGCGACCTCGTAGGGGAACACCCCGCACACCCCCACGCCGCGCTGGTGCACGTGGAGCATGACTCGCGTCGCCTGTTCGAGGTCCATCCGGAAGAACCGCTTGAGCACCATGACCACGAATTCCATCGGGGTGTAGTCGTCGTTGAGCATCAGCACCTTGTACTGGCTTGGCTTCTTCGGCTTGGCGCGCGTCTTGGTGGCGATGCCCACCGCGTCGCCGGTGTCGGCATCGTCCTCGCGTCCGGCGTTGCGGACGGGATCGGCGGAAAGGGGCATCATCATCGGGGTGGCAATATCGTATCGCGGCTGGCGCAAGCAAGATGCCGCAACGCGGTTAAGCGCACGCAAACGGCCCGCGAACGCCAGACGGGCCGGACGACTTGCACCGTCCGGCCCGCTGAGTGGACCCGCTTCCGACGAGACAGGAAGCGGGCCTTGTTGCGAAAGGGGTCGCTTACGCGGCGGCCTTCGAGACCTTCTCGACCGCGAGGCTCACGCGGTTCGACAGCGGCGCGAAGGCGTCGTTGGCGAGCTTCATCGAGGTCTCGGCGTTCTTCGAGTAGCGGGCGACCGCGGCGTCGAAGTTGCGGCGGGCGATCTCGCCCTGCAGCTTGAACAGCTCGGCCGGGCTCTTGACCGCAGCCATCGCCTTCAAATCGGCGGTGACGGTCTCGAACGCGCCCTTGGCGGCTTCGACTTCACCGCGCGCCATGTCCTGCACGCCGGCACCGAGGATCTTGCCCGATTCGACCACGGCTTCGATGTTGCCCTTGGTGAATTCGGTCATCTCGCCGGCATAGGCCTGGAGCTTGTCGTAAGCGGCCTTCGCCTTGGTCTGCGCTTCGGCGGTGGCGGTCTTGAGGGTGTCGGTGAAATCGGTCTTCTTGGCAGTGGCCATGATCTTGTCCTTGAGCTGGGCGACCGCGGAAACGCGCGGCGCGGGGGTCTTGGTGGCAGTGTTCTTGACGGTCTTCTTCGCAGCCGCCCGGGCGACCGGCTTCTTCGCCGGGGCCGCCTTGGCGACGGACTTCTTCGGAGCGGCAGCCTTCTTGACGACCTTCTTCGCCGCCGGCTTCTTCGCCTTGCGGACCGGGGCGGCCTTCTTCGGCGCCGCCTTCACTTCCGCGACGGCGGCATCGATCTTGGCGGGAACGGGCGCAGGCTCGAGAGCCACGACCGCGGTTTCGGTCTTCTTGGCGGGCACGGCGCTGGCGGCGTCGGCATAGGCCTTCTCGGCGGCGGCGTCGGCCTTGGCGGTGTCGTTGGTGTCGGCAGCAGATGCCATCGGACTTCGCTCCTATGTTGCACTGCACAAAATAGGCATCGCAACCGCGAAGTCAAGGATTTTTTGTGCAGTGCACCATAACTGCGTCAGGTCAATGTTTTCAATCGCCTAGCGGGTCTTGACGTAGCGCCCCGGGGCATCCTCGATCACCGGATCGCCCTTTCCGCCGGGCTTTCGCTTGCCGTTCGCGGGGACCTGCTTGCCGCCGCGCTCAGCGAGCCACGCGCGCCAGTGCGGCCACCAGCTGCCGGGGTGCTCGGTCGCGCCCGCGATGAATTTTTCCAGGCTCGGCGCGCTGCTGTCGCCGGTCCAGTACTGGTACTTGCCCGCGTCGGGGTGGTTGACCACGCCGGCGATGTGGCCCGACCCGGCGAGGACGAAGGTGGTGGGCCCACGCACGTGGCGGGTCATTCGCCAGACGCTTTCGGCGGGGGCGATGTGGTCTTCCTTGCCCGCCTGGATGTAGATCGGGGTTTCGATCCGGGTGAGGTCGATCGGAGTTCCGTCCGCTGCAAGCGCGTCGGGCACCACCAGCTTGTTGCCCCGGTAGAGGTCGCGCAGGTAGTCGCCGTGCCACTTCGCCGGCAGGTTGGTGACGTCGCCGTTCCAGTGCAGCAGGTCGAACGCGGGGTAGTCGTCGCCGAGCAGGTAGTTGTTGACGACGTAGTTCCAGATCAGGTCGCGCCCGCGCAGCAGGTTGAACGTGGCGGCCATGTATCGCCCGTCGAGGTAGCCCTCCTGCGAGAGGTTGCCGATCATCTCGAGCTGGCCCTCGTCGATGAAGTTCTTGAGCTCGCCCGCCTTCTCGAAATCGACCTGGGCGGTGAAGAAGGTGGCCGAAGCGACCTTGTCGGCCTCTCCCCGCCGCGCGAGGATCGCGAGCGCCGCGGCGAGCGTGGTACCGGCCACGCAGTAGCCGATCGTGTTGACGCTCTTCACCCCCAGCCGCGCGCGGATGACGTCGATCGCCTCGATCTCGGCGCGGATGTAGTCGTCCCAGACCACGTCCTTCATGCTCGCGTCGGCCGATTTCCAGCTGGTGACGAACACCGTCAGCCCCTGGTCGACCGCCCACTTGATGAAGCTTTTCTTCGGCGTGAGGTCGAGGATGTAGAACCGGTTGATCCACGGCGGGAAGATCACCAGCGGGATTTCCGCCACCGTCTCGGTGCTCGGGCTGTACTGGATCAGCTGGTAGAGCGGACCCTCGTGGACGACCTTGCCCGGCGTGGTCGCGATGTTCTCGCCCAGCCGGAACGCATCGGCGTCGGTATGGGTGAGCTGGCCGCGCTTGAGGTCGTTGATGAGGTGCTGCAGCCCCTTCACGAGGTTGGCGCCCCGTGTCTCGATCGTCCGCTGCAGGACCACCGGGTTGGTGGCGAGGAAGTTGTCGGGGCTCATCGCCTCGACCAGCGCGCGGGTGGCGAAGGCGAGCTGCTCCTTCTTCTCGGGGTCGACACCCTCGACCCGCTCGGCGGCGTCGAGCATGTACTCCGACACCATCAGGTAGGTCTGGTGGAGCAGCGCGAAAGCCGGATGGCTGCGCCAGGCGGGGTCGGAGAACCGCCGGTCCTTGCGCGGCAGCTCGGGCTTTGCATCCCCTTCCGCGAACGCGCCGCCGAGCACGCCCTGCCACAGCTTCATGCCCTCCTCGAAGAACTTCTGCTGCGCGGCGATCCCCTGCGTCGCCGCCGACTGCCAGGTCTGCGCCCAGCCCTGGCTGAGCAGCATGAACTGCGCGGGATCGAGCGCCATCGCCCCGCCGGTGGCATCGCGGGACTTCTCGCCGAGGAACTCGAGCCACATGGCCTGCAGCTTCTGCGCGGTCTCCCCCCAAGCCGAAATCTCGCCCCAATCCTTCATCACCGGGGCGCCCGCGGGCATGAACTGGTCCCATACCTCGCGCATCGTTTCGCCCTGCATGTCGAGAAAGCCGGCGAACGGATCGGCGGGCTTGGTCTGGTCGGCCATCGGGGATCCTTTCGCGAGAGTCGGCGCAACAACTTGGCGTGGTTGCCGGTTTCGCCGCAAGAATAATTGCCCTACAGCAGCAGCCCCGCGGTCGCCACCCACGCCAGAACCGAAAGAACGATGAACGACGAATTCTACCGCATCAAGCGCCTGCCGCCCTACGTCATTGCCGAAGTCAACGGCATGCGGGCCGCCGCGCGCGCCGCGGGGAAGGACATTATCGACCTCGGCATGGGCAACCCCGACCTGCCGCCGCCCCAGCACGTGATCGACAAGCTGTGCGAAGTGGCGATGAAGCCCGACGCGCACGGCTATTCGCAGTCGAAGGGCATTCCGGGGCTGCGCAAGGCGCAGGCGAACTACTACGGGCGCCGCTTCGGGGTCGAGCTCGATCCCGAAACCGAGGTGGTCGTCACGATGGGCTCGAAGGAGGGACTCGCCAGCCTCGCCACCGCGATCACCGCGCCCGGCGATGTCGTGCTGGCCCCGAACCCGAGCTACCCGATCCACACCTTCGGCTTCATCATCGCCGGGGCGACGATCCGCAGCGTGCCGACCACGCCCGACGACGATTATTTCCGCAGCCTGGAAAAGGCGATGCACTTCACCGTGCCGCGCCCAAGCGTGCTGGTGGTCAACTATCCGTCGAACCCGACTGCCGAGGTGGTCGACCTTGCGTTCTACGAGCGGCTGGTCGCCTGGGCGAAGGAGAACAAGGTCTGGATCCTGTCCGACCTCGCCTATTCGGAGCTCTATTACGACGGCAATCCGACGCCTTCGATCATGCAGGTCAAGGGCGCGAAGGACGTCGCGGTCGAGTTCACCTCGATGTCCAAGACTTACTCGATGGCCGGCTGGCGGATGGGGTTCGCGGTCGGCAACCGGACGCTCATCGCGGCGATGACGCGGGTCAAGAGCTACCTCGATTACGGCGCGTTCACCCCGATCCAGGCGGCCGCCTGCGCCGCGCTCAACGGCCCGCAGGACATCGTCGAGCGCAACCGCCAGCTCTACCACAAGCGCCGCGACGTGATGGTCGAGGCGTTCGGCCGCGCGGGCTGGGACATTCCGCCGCCCCCGGCCTCGATGTTCGCCTGGGCCCCGCTGCCCCCGGCTCTGAAGGACATGGGCAGCCTCGAGTTTTCCAAGCAGCTGCTCACCCATGCCGAAGTCGCGGTCGCGCCGGGCGTGGGGTATGGCGAGGACGGCGAGGGGTTCGTGCGCATCGCCATGGTCGAGAACGAGCAGCGCCTGCGCCAGGCGGCGCGCAACGTGAAGCGGTGGTTCCAGTCGCTCGGCATCAACGCGAGCGCTGCCTGACCGGGCAGGGATACCCGCTGGTCGATGCGCGTTGTCGGGATCGGGCGCATCGGATAAGGTGACTTCGCGCCCAAGGAGCCAGATACCCGCGATGCCGGTCGTGACACGCCCCGAGCTGACGGACCGCGAGCGCGCGGTCCTCGACGGAATCGATCGCCGCCTGCCGCTCAAGGCAGTCGCGGCCGAGATCGGCGTGTCGGAATCGCGGGTGAACCAGCACGTGCGGGCCTTGAAGGAACGATTCGCGGTCAACACCCTGACCGATCTGGTCGATGCCTGGCGGCGTGAAGACGCTGAAATATCTACGGAAACGGACTGCAGAACTTCTGCATGGAGAAATTCGCAGGTTCCCGGCGCGGACCGGCGCGGCGAAAGCGGAGGCCGGGTCGCACCCGGGGAATTCGTTCTCTCCGACGCCGCGCTAATAGCGATCGAGGCGCCGTGGGCGGTAGAGAACGAGCCCCGGGTAGTCCCCGGGATGCTCGATGGCGACAACGCCGTCCTGCTGCGCCTGGCCGTCATCATCGGGATCACGTTCGGCCTCGTCGCCGCGGTCGTCCTGGTGGTGACGGCATCACTCGCGCTGAGCGAGGCGCTGCAGGGCAATGCCGCCGTCCCCGAAGAGCAATCACCGCCGACCGGGTGAGCACCGGCGGTCGCCGCCGGAGTTTCCTCCCATGTCCGACAAGATCCAGCAGGACGCGCTGCACATCCGCAAGCTCATCCGCGAAGCCGAGGCCGTGAGCGACGAGGTGCTCGTCGCCTGCGCCCGCCTCAAGCAGGCGATGGTCCGCGCCCGTCAGAACCCCCAGGTCAACGTCGACGCCGGCCAGCGCGCGCTGATGCGGCTGACCCAGGCCGAAAGCCAGGCGCTGTCGCTCTCGACCAGCCTGCTGCGCGTTCACGACGAACTCAGCAAGGTTGCCCGCGAGACGATGGGGGTCGAGGACGGCACCGGCGATACGGTCATCAACCCGGTGGCGATCGCCGAAGCAGCCCCGGCCTTGATCGAGGCCTGATCGGCAGTAGTGCGATGCAATGGTTCTGGCAGCTGAAGCGCGACTTTGGGTTCAGTTCGGTTGCATCGCGCTGGTCGCGCTCGCGGCGTGGCGCGTCGGGGGCGGACCCGAGCGGGCGCTGGCGGCGACACTCCTCGCGATGGTCCTTTCAGACCAGGTCTATCACCTCGCGTTCGAAGGACTGCGGTTCGTGCCGGCGGCGCCGGCGATGCATCTCGCAATCGACGTGTCCGCGCTGCTGGCGGCGCTGGCGGTCGCCCTCCTTGCCAACCGGATCTACCCGTTATGGTTCGCAGCGTTTCAGTTGATCGCGGTGTTAGCCCACGTGGCGAACGACGTGGCGCCCGGCGTGGCAAGCCTGGCCTATCGCATCCTCTACGTGGGTCCGTCGTATTTTCAGATCATGCTGCTGGCGGGGGGAATCTGGTTGCACCGGCGGCGGGTGCGGCGCCACGGCCCCTATCGGCCGTGGCGGACCTCCTCGTCCCTTTCGCCGGCGATTCGGCACCGGAGCTGGCCGAGCGGCTGATCGGCCGGTTCGGTTCGCTCGGCCGGGCCCTGGCGGCAAGCCCGCGCCAGCTGCACGATGCGGCGAAAGGCCACGAACAGGCGTGCGCCGCGATCCTGGGCGCGCGCCGCCTGGTCGACGCGGCGCTGGGCGAGGACGTGGTCCGATCGCCGGTTCGCGGCGACGAGGATGCGCTGCACCGCTACTTGCGCGCGCGGCTGGCGTGGGCGGACACCGAGATGCTCCACGTCGTGTTCTGCGACACGGCCGGCGGTTACCTCGCCGACGAGACCGTCTGCGAGGGCAGCAGCGGGCGGATCGAGGCACGCGCCCGACCGCTGATCGAGCGCGCGCTCGCGCTCGGCGCGGCGGGGTTCCTGCTGGCGCACAATCATCCCTCGGGCGTGTGCCGCCCCAGCCGCGAGGACATCGCCGGCACCCGCCGGATCAGCGATATCGCGGCCGCGCTCGAACTCGAGCTGATCGATCACCTGATCGTCACCCGGCGCAGCGTCTACAGTATGCGCGCGGGCGGCTGCCTCTAGCCCTTGAGCAGGTCGGGCAGGGCGCCCGATACGCCGCGCGCCTCGTCCATGAACCAGGTCTTGAGCGGGGCAAGCCGCTGGACCCCGGCCATCCCGAACCGCCGCACCGCGCTTGCCGCCCGGCCGGGCACCCCGAACAGCCGGGTCAGCCCGTCGGTCGCCAGCGCCACCGAGAACGCGTCGAGCCCGCGCCAGCGTTCATAGCGGTCGAGCAACTGCGCGTCGCCCGGATCGAGGCCAAGCCGCCGCCCTTCGGCGATGACTTCGACCAGCGCGCCGACGTCGCGCAAACCCAGGTTCAGGCCTTGGCCCGCGATCGGGTGGATCCCGTGCGCCGCGTCGCCGACGAGCGCGAGCCGCTCGTCCACGATCCGGGCGGTGTGGTGGAAGCCCAGCGGGAACGACGAACGCGGTCCCACCGATAGGACCTCGCCCAGCACGTCGCCCATGCGCTTGACGATCTCGGCGTGGAACGCCCGGTCGCCCAGCTTGAGCGTGCCCGCGGCGTCCTTTTCGTCGACCGTCCACACCAGCGCGCTGCGGTGGCGGCCCTCGGCGTCGTCCTGCATCGGCAGCAGTGCGAAGGGACCGGCCGGCCAGAAGATTTCCCACGCGGTTCCGCCGTGCGGGCGCGCGTGCACCAGCGAGGCGATGATCGCCCGGTGGCGGTAGTCCCAGGTGGCGACGGCGAGCCCGGCCTCTTCGCGGGTGGGCGAGCGGCGGCCCTCGGCGGCGACCATCAGGCTGCCGACGAGCGTGCGCCCGTCGGCCAGCCGGACGGCGACCCCGTGCGGGCCGCGCGCACGCTCGGCCACCTCGCTCAGCGGGTGGAACGCGATCAGCGGCTCGCGCTCGGCGGCCTCGTAAAGCGCGAGGCGCAGCCGGCGGTTCTCGAACATCCGGCCGAGCGATCCCTGTTCGGGCTCGGGCACGAAGTCGATTTGCCCGGGCTTGAGCTGGTCGCTGACCGCGATCCGCTCGATCGGGCAGGCGAACGGCTCGAGCGCGTCGGCAAGATCGATGTTCGAAAACAGGTTCCAGCTCGCGGTCGAGATCGCCGAGGCCCGGCCGTCGAACCCCTCGGCGGTGAGGTCGGCGGGATCGGCGCGGTCGACGACGTGGCTCGAGAGGCCGTTCTTCGCCGCCGCCAGGGCCAGCGTCATGCCGACGAGGCCGCCGCCGAGGATCACGAGGTCGCGCTTGTCGTCCATAGGCACTCGCCCTAGAGCGAGCGCCACGATGCGCGCAAGGACATTGCCTCTGCTGGCCGCGATCTGTGCGCTGCTGTTCGCGCTCGTACCGGGCATGGCTGCCGCGCAGGACCGGCCGACGCACATCGCCGCGCGGCTCGTCGCCGAAGGTCCCGCCGTTCCGGGCAAGCCGCTCACCCTCGCGATCGCCTTCGATCCCGAGCCGGGCTGGCACGGTTACTGGAAGAACCCCGGCGACGCGGGTTACGGAATGGAGCTCGACTGGGACCTTCCCGCCGGCTGGCGCGCGGGCGAGCCGCAGTACCCGGTGCCGCAGAAACTCGTCATCGGCGGGCTGATGAATCACGTCTACGAGGGCCCGTACGCGGTGCTCGTCGACGTGGCGGTGCCCCCCGGGGCAGGGGATCGCGCGGCCTGGGCCATCGCGGTTGACGCGCAGTGGCTGGCCTGCACCGACACGATCTGCGTTCCCGAACGCGCGCGGCTCACCCTCGACCCGGGCGTGGCCCCGCAAGCGCCCGCGTTCGACAAGTGGCGCGCGGCGATCCCGGCGATGCTCGACCGGCAAGCCAGCTTCGCGCTGCGCGGCGAGCGGCTGCGGATCGCGATACCGATTCCCGCCTCGATGGCGGTGGGAACGCCGCACGTTTTCCTCGGCGAGCGCGATCTCGTCCGTTACGCGGATGTCCAGACCTTTGCGGCCGAAGGCGACCTGCTGATCGCCGAACTGCCGCTCGCGGAAGGTGCGCAAGCCCCGGAGGGCGTGAGCGGCATCCTCTCCTTCGGCGACGGAAACGGGGTCCGGTTCGCGGCCTCTCCCGGCCCCGTCCCGTCCGGCGGCGTTCCGCTGCGCGAGGCCGGCGCCGCGGGCGTGATCGCGCCGCTGTGGCTGCTGCTGCTCGGCGCGCTCGCGGGCGGGCTTCTTCTGAACGTCATGCCCTGCGTGTTCCCCATCCTGAGCCTCAAGGCGCTGAGCCTTGCGCGGGCCGGCGAAAGCGATGCGAAGGCCCGCGCCGAGGGCCTTGCCTATTCGGCCGGGGTGATCCTGGCGACGGTCCTGCTCGGCGCGCTGCTGCTCGCGCTGCGCTCGGCGGGCGAGATGGTCGGCTGGGCCTTCCAGCTGCAGGAACCGGCGGTCGTGGTCGGCCTGCTGGTGCTGGCGACCGCGATCACCGCCAACCTCGCCGGTCTCTACGAACTGCCGTCGCTGTCGCTGACCCGCGGGGGCGAACCGGCGAGCGCCTTTGCCACCGGCCTGCTCGCGGCGTTCGTCGCGACGCCGTGCACCGGCCCGTTCATGGCCGCCGCCATGGGTGCCGCGCTGCTGCTGCCCAAGCTCGAGGCGATGCTGCTGTTCGCGGTGCTGGGCCTCGGCCTCGCCCTGCCGTTCCTGCTGCTCGGCTTCGTCCCGCCGCTGCGCCGGATGCTGCCCCGCCCGGGGCCGTGGATGGAGCGGTTTCGCCGCTGGATGGCGCTGCCGATGGGCCTCACCGCGCTCGCGCTGGTATGGCTGTGCTGGCGGCTGGGGGGCACCGCGTTCGCGCTCATCGCCCTGGCGCTGGCAGTGGCGGCGGTAGCGATCCTGGCCTTCGTCGGACGGCGCCAGCACGCCGGTCGCCCGGTCGCCGCGGGGGCGCTGGCGGCGTTCGCCGTACTCGTCGTCGTTGCCGTCTTCAGCCTGTCGCGGATCGACGCCGCGGCGCCGGGAGCGGCGCGCGTGCCCGAAGGCGAAGCGATCGCGGCGCGCCCGTTCAGCGAAGCCCGGCTCGCCGCGGCGCGCGCGGGCGGCAAGCCGGTATTCGTATGGTTCACCGCCGACTGGTGCCTGACCTGCAAGGTCAACGAGCGGGTCGCGATCGACCGCGAGGCGACGAAGGCCGCCTTCGAGGCGGCGGGGGTGGTCGCGCTGGTCGGCGACTGGACCCGCCGCGATCCGGCCATCACCCGGTTCCTCGCACGCCACGGCGCTGCCGGGGTCCCGCTGTACCTGTGGTATGCGCCTGGCGGCCAGGGCGAGGTCATGCCGCAGGTGCTGACCTCCGACGACCTCGTCAGGCGGGCGGGCGCGGCGAGCCCGCGGACGGCTGCCCGCTAGCCTCGGGCGAGCCGAGCCGGCGGCAGCGCTCGATCAATTCGCCCGGTCGCGGGCTGCCGGGCAGCGCCAGGGTGCCGGCGCCGGGAATCGTCAGTTCGAGCTTGCGGGCGCCGGTCAGCGCGTCGAGCCGGGTGTCGCCTGGCCGGAACCGGCCCTGCCAGAGCCAGCCGCGGTTGCCGCCGAGGTCGAGCGCATCGACCTTGAGCCGCTCGACATGGCCGTTGCCGATCAACGCCATCATCCCCTTGGCGTGGGGATCGGTGGCGGCGAAGCGGGTCACCTCGATCCGCTCTCCGTTGCCGGCGCATTCGATCGCCAGCAGCGGCGGTTTGCCCGGGTGACCGAAGACGATCCGCCTCGGCCCGCCGCTCGATGCCCAGATCGCCCCATCGGTGTCGGGCGAACGCGGCAGCACCTTCGGTCCGCCGCGCGGGTCGTCGAGCGCGATCCGCTCGACGTAGCGGTCGCTCGCGGGCGGACGGCACGCGGCCAGCGCGACCAGGGCCAGGATCGCCGTGCGCTTCACCGGGCGCGAATGAACGCGCGCAGGTCCGCCGAGAGCTTGCGGCGATCCTCGTCGCGCACGTACATCATGTGCCCCGCGTCGTAATACTTGTACTCGATCCGGTCCTGCGGAAAGCCGGTGCGGGTGAGCGAATATTCCGCGGCGAAGAACGGCGTCGCGAAATCGTACCACCCCTGACCGACGAAGATCCGCATCCCCGAATTCTCGCGCATGGCCCGGCCAAGGTAGGGGGCGACCGTCAGGTAGGCGTTGGTGTCGCGCCCGCCGCGCAGCCGCCAGTCCCAGTCCCCGACCCCGCCGATGGTGACGTAGCGGCGGTCGGTCTTGTAGCCGATCGAATCGCGCATCCACGCATTGATCGCGGCGGTGTAGCCCGCGTCGATGCCGTAGAAGCTGGGGTCGTTGTCGGGCGTTTCGCCTGCGGCGTCGTAGTCGGTGCCGGTGTAGCGGCTGTCGAGCCGGCCGACCGTCAGCGCGCGGTCGCGCAGCAGTTCCTTGTAGAACCGCCCGCTCGAGACCCGCAGGTCCGCGCGGTCGAGAAACGCCTCGGACAGGCCGGTGAAGCGCGCCAGCTCGCGGCGCACGGCGGCGCGTTCGTCAGCAGGGGCGTTCTGACCCTTGAGCAGGTAGGCGGCATAGGGGCCGATGGCGAACTGGCGCGCTTCCTCGACGAAGGCCTCGACCGACGGGGCGCTCGCCTTGCCATGATAGAGCGCGGTCGCCGCCATCGTCGGCAGGGTGGTGATGTAGCCAAGCTCGGCGCCTTCGGTTTCCGCACCGGCGCCGAAGTCGAGGATCGTCGAGATCAGGATCACGCCGTTCAGCGCCACGTCGTTGTACCCGCCCTCGAGCTCGTTGACGACCGCGGCCGAGCGGGTCGTGCCGTAGCTTTCGCCGCCAAGATACTTGGGGCTGTTCCAGCGGCCGTTGGCGTCGATCCACTGGCGGATCACCTGCGCGACCGACTTGGCGTCCTGGGTCACGCCCCAGTAGTCCTCGCCCTTGGTGTCGCCGATCGTGTGGCTGAAGCCGGTGCCGACGGGATCAATGAACACGAGGTCGGTGACGTCGAGCAGCGAATCGGGATTGTCGAGGATCGGGTAGGGCGGCGCGCCGTCGTCGCGCGCGTCGCTGGGGATCGCCACCCGCTTGGGGCCGAACGCGCCCATCTGGAGCCAGACCGAGCCCGAGCCGGGGCCGCCGTTGAACAGGAACGTGACCGGGCGCGACGGATCGCGCGGCTCGGCGACGTAGGCGGAGGTGACGATCGCCGCCTTGGGCGTGCCCTGGTCGTCCTTGAGCACCTGCTCCTCGACCGTGGCGGTGTAGCGCATCGTGCGCCCGCCGAACGTGCCGGTCATGACCTTCGAGGCGCGGTTGGCCTGGTAGTCCTTCGCCGGGGCGGTCGGCTTGGGTTTCGCCTCGTCGTCGGCTGCGATGGCGGGAAGGGCGAGGGCGAGCGCGGCCGAAGCCGTCAGGATGCGTGCGAACATGGGGGTCCCTATGGCAAAGCCGGAGCGCGGGGTAAACGAAGCCGTCAGCGCGGCTTCACGAACTTGTAGAGAAACCGGTCGGTCCGCCCGCGGATCGACGGATCGAATACGTTGACGGTATGGTCGTCGGCCGGGTTGGCGAGCAGGTCGCTCTGGCCCGCCAGCCGGAATCCCGCGCGCGCGAAATCGGCGCGCACCACCGCCGGATCGATCCGGTGCAGCTTGTCGACCAGCGCGCGGGTGTCGCTGCCATGGCCCACATGGTCGATCACCCCGACGACGCCGCCCGGCTTCATCGCGGCGTAGAGCGCCCGCACGTAAGCGTCGGGGTCGGTCCGCGGGATCTTGTACTGCTCCGAGGTCCAGTAAAGGTCGTGGTACGACAGGTTGATGAGCGCGAAGTCGAGCGACCGCGCCGGCGGCGCGAAGGCGTCGAACGGATAGCGCGCCTCGCGCACTGCGGGCGAACGCGCCACCAGCTCGGCCCAGGCGGCCTTGCTCTTGTCGTCGGTATAGAACTGCGCGGGCTGGTAGGCGACGACCTCGCCCTTCGGGCCGACGACGTGGCCCATGATCTCGGCCCAGTAGCCGGTCCCCGTCAGGAGGTCGGCGGCGGCCATGCCCGGCCTGAGGCCGAGGAAACGCAGGGTTTCGACCGGCTTGCGACTGGCATCGAGGGCGCGCGCCGCCTCGGGCCGATCCGGCGATGCCACCGCCGCTGCGATCGGGTCCGCGGCCGCCTCGCGAGCAAGCGGCTCCCCGGTTTCCATCGTGGCGCAGGCGCCGAGCGACATCAGCGAAAGCGCGGCAAGGGCGGCAAGCGGCTTCATCGGTGTTCCCCCAAATAGCAGGCTCGTCAGTCCGCGCGGACTGCCAGTTCCTCGCTCATGTTTCGTCTCCCGCTCGACGAATGTCGATCCCCTTGCTGCCAACGCCTCAGGGCTTGCCGCCCATCCGCTTGTAGCGGGTCTTGCCGAACCGGGTCTTGCGCGTGCCGGGCTTGCCCTCGTTGCTGCGGCCCACGATCGGGGCCGCCTTCTGGCCGTCGGGAATGCCGAGCTCGTCGGCCTCGAGCCGGCGGATCTCGTCGCGCAGGCGTCCGGCTTCCTCGAACTCGAGGTCGGCGGCGGCCGCGCGCATCCGCTTTTCCAGGTCCTGGATGTAGGCGCGCAGGTTGTGCCCGACGAGGTTGTTGCGCTCCGGGTCGCCGGTGTCGACGGTCACCCCGTCCTGGCTCGCCGTGTGGGCGACGATGTCCTGGATGTTGCGGATGATCGTGCGCGGGGTGATCCCGTGTTCGCGGTTGTATTCTTCCTGCTTGGCGCGGCGGCGCTCGGTCTCGGCCATTGCGCGCTCCATGCTGCCGGTGATCCGGTCGGCGTAGAGGATGACCTTGCTGTCGACGTTGCGCGCGGCGCGGCCGATCGTCTGGATGAGGCTCGTCTCCGAGCGCAGGAAACCCTCCTTGTCGGCGTCGAGGATGCACACGAGCCCGCATTCGGGGATGTCGAGCCCCTCGCGCAGCAGGTTGATCCCGATCAGCACGTCGTAGACGCCGAGCCTGAGGTCGCGGATCAGCTCGATCCGTTCCAGCGTCTCGACGTCGGAGTGCATGTAGCGCACGCGCACGCCCTGTTCGTGCATGAACTCGGTCAGGTCCTCGGCCATCCGCTTGGTCAGCGTGGTGACGAGCGTGCGGTAACCCTTCTGCGCGGTCGCCTTGCATTCGGCGATGCAGTCCTGGACCTGGTCCTCGACCGGGCGGATCTCGACCGGCGGGTCGATCAGGCCGGTCGGGCGGATGACCTGTTCGGCGAACACGCCGCCGGTCTGGTTCATCTCCCAGTCGCCCGGCGTCGCGCTGACCGCGAAAGTCTGCGGGCGCATCGCGTCCCACTCGTTGAAACGCAAGGGGCGGTTGTCGATGCAGCTCGGCAGCCGGAAGCCGTATTCGGCAAGCGTCAGCTTGCGGCGGTGGTCGCCCTTCGCCATCGCGCCGATCTGCGGCACCGTCTGGTGGCTTTCGTCGACGAACAGCAGCGCGTTGTCGGGCAGGTATTCGAACAGCGTCGGCGGCGGCTCGCCGGGCAGGCGGCCGGTGAGGAAGCGGCTGTAGTTCTCGATCCCCGCGCAAGAGCCGGTGGCGGCGATCATCTCGAGGTCGAAATTGGTCCGCTGCTCGAGCCGCTGGGCCTCGAGCAGCCGGCCCTCGGCGTGCAGTTCCTTGAGGCGCTCTTCCAGCTCGAACCGGATCGCCTGGCTCGCCTGCTTCATCGTCGGGCCGGGCGTGACGTAGTGGCTGTTGGCGTAGACGCGCACGGAGTTGAGGCTCGCGCCCTTCGCGCCGGTCAGCGGGTCGAACTCGGATATCTCCTCGATCTCGTCGCCGAAGAAGCTGATCCGCCAGGCCATGTCCTCGTAGTGCGAGGGAAAGATCTCCAGGCTGTCGCCGCGCACGCGGAAGTTGCCGCGCTGGAAGGCGGCGTCGTTGCGCTTGTACTGCAGCGCGACGAGCTTGCGGATGATCTCGCGCTGGTCCTGCGTCTCGCCCTTCTTGAGGTCGAAGATCATCGCCGAATAGGTCTCGACCGAGCCGATGCCGTAAAGGCACGACACCGAGGCGACGATGATCACGTCGTCGCGTTCGAGCAGCGCGCGGGTGGCCGAGTGGCGCATCCGGTCGATCGCCTCGTTCACCGAGCTTTCCTTCTCGATGTAGGTGTCCGACCGCGGGACGTAGGCCTCGGGCTGGTAGTAGTCGTAGTAGGAAACGAAATACTCGACCGCGTTGTTCGGGAAGAAGCTCTTGAACTCGCCGTAGAGCTGCGCGGCGAGGATCTTGTTGGGCGCGAGGACGAGCGCGGGGCGCTGCAGTTCCTCGATCACCTTTGCCATCGTGAAGGTCTTGCCCGACCCGGTGACGCCGAGCAGCACCTGCGTCTGCTCGCCGTCGCGCGCGGACTGCACCAGTTCGGCGATCGCGGTGGGCTGGTCGCCCGACGGCTCGTAGTCCGAGATGAGCTCGAACCGCCGGCCGCCCATCGATTTCTCGGGGCGGGCGGGCTTGTGGGGCACGAACCTGTCGGAGGTGTCGGGTTCTTCCAGTCCGCGTCGGATTACGAGTTCGGCCATGCGCCGCGATATGGGGAAGCTGCCCTTTGCGGGCAAGTCGGCGGGCAAGGCGGTTGGCGCGCCGCCAAACGGTTGATAGCCTGCAAGCCCATCTCGTCTGCCGGGAGTTTGCGCATGAACCGTATCGTGACCGCCGTCGCCGTTCTCGCCGGCTCGACGATGCTGGCCGCCTGCAGCAAGGAACCGGCCGCGCCCCGGACCGCTGACGAGGTCATCGCCGAGGCCGGCAAGCTCGAACAGCCGCGGCCCGGCCGGTACGAGACGACGGTCGACCTGATCGATTTCTCGGTACCCGGTATCCCGCAGGAACAGGCCAACGCCATGAAGTCGATGATGGGCCGGGCCTCGCAGGAAGCCAGCAGCTACTGTCTGACCGAGGCCGAGGCCGCGAAGGGCTTCGAGGAATCGGTCCGCAAGATGACCGAGGGCCAGGGGCAGATGAAGTGCGAGTTCGGCCGGTTCGCGGTCGACGGCGGCAAGCTCGACGCCGCGCTGACGTGCTCGGGTCCGCAGGGGATGACGGCCGATATCGCGCTCGACGGCACCGCATCCGCCGAGGCTTCGACCATGCACATGACGATGGTGCAGAAGGCGGCAATGATGCCCGGCGGACAGATGCGGGTGGAAATGCGGATGAATTCGAAGCGCACCGGCGACTGCGAGTGAGCGGTCCCGCGAAACCCGGGGGCGACCTCGCGCGTTTCACGGGCATGATCGACCTCGGCATCCGCGAACGGCTGGCCGGCGCCCCTGGCCTGGCGCCGCTCGCCGAAGCGCGCGACGCCCTCCTCCAGCGCGTCGCCATCGCCGCCGAGGACTGCCCCGACGACGTCGCCGGCCCGCCGGTGCGCCGGATGCTGGGCGAGCTGGAATGGGTCGTCGAACCCTTCCGCCGGATCGTCCGCAAGCACGAAACGGTGTCCGCCCGGCACCCCCGCACGGTCATGCTCCTGCCCGGCTTCGCCACCCACCCGGTGCGGATGCGCTACATGGCGCGGCGGCTCGAGGCGGCGGGGCACACGGTCAAGCGGTGGGGGCTGGGCTTCAACTGGGGGCCGACCCGCGACAACATCGCGCGGCTCGAGTGCCGGCTCGACGATCTGGCCGAGCGGCACGGCGAACCGGTCTATCTCGTCGGGTGGAGCCTTGGCGGGCTGTTCGCGCGCGAGCTTGCCAAGCGGCGGCCCGACAGCGTCGCCAAGGTGGTGACGATGGGCTCGCCGTTCTCGTGGAGCCCGCGGGCGAACAACGTCTGGCGCGCCTATCACTTCGTCACCGGCCACCGGGTCGAGGAACCGCCGGTCGATATCGAGCTTGCCGCCAAGCCCCCGGTCGAGACGATCGCGCTGTGGAGCCCGCGCGACGGCATCGTCCACCCGCGCGCGGCCTGCGGGGCGCCGGGCGAGCGCGACCGCGCGGTGGCGCTGCGCTGCACCCACATGGGTTTCGCCTACGATCCCCAGGCGATCGCCGCGGTGTTGCGCGAGTTGGACTGATCGTATGCGATGAGCGGGCGGGCGGGAAACCGGCGCCTCGCCGTGCGTTGGGAGCGCGAGGGGCTGCATTTCCGGTAGCCAAGCGCTTCTTCGCAATGCAGCATGGGGTTCCATGAACGGTCCGTCCGACAATTTCGACGAGATGCGCGACCCGGCGGGCGCGGTGCGCCCTGCCTATGCCGGCTACGCGCAGTGGTTCGACGAACAGGATCGCGGCTGGCTGCGCCGCAAGGACCGCGAGGCGGAGAACGTCTTCCGCCGCACCGGCATCACCTTCAACGTCTACAGCGAGCAGGAGGCCGAGGAGCGGCTGATCCCGTTCGACATGGTCCCGCGGATCGTCTCGGCGGGCGAGTGGCGCAAGCTGACCAAGGGCATCGAGCAGCGCGTCCGCGCGCTCAACGCCTTCATCCACGATCTCTACCACCGCCAGGAAATCATCCGCGCGGGCCGGGTGCCCGAGCGCCTGCTACGGAACAACGAGGCCTGGCTTCCCGAGATGGTCGGCTTCACCCCGCCTGGAGGGGTCTACACCCACATCGTCGGGATCGACCTCGTGCGCACCGGGCCGAACGATTTCTTCGTGCTCGAGGACAACGCGCGCACGCCGTCGGGCGTCTCGTACATGCTCGAGAACCGCGAGACGATGATGGCGATGTTCCCCGAGCTGTTCACGCGGGTCGGGGTGGAGACCGTCAGCGACTATCCGCGCAAGCTCGCCCGCAGCCTTGCTGCCTGCGCGCCGCCCAAGTGCGAGGGCAAGCCGCGCGTCGCCGTGCTGACGCCGGGAATTTACAATTCCGCCTACTACGAGCACGCCTTTCTCGCCGACCAGATGGGGGCCGAGCTGGTCGAGGGCGGCGACCTCAGGGTCATCGACGGGCGCGTGGCGATGCGCACGACCGGCGGCTACGTGCCGGTCGACGTGCTTTATCGCCGGGTCGACGACGACTTCCTCGATCCCTTGAGCTTCAATCCCGACAGCATGCTCGGCGTGCCGGGGATCATGGACGTCTATCGCTCGGGCGGGATCACCATCGCCAACGCGCCGGGCACTGGGATCGCCGACGACAAGGCGATCTATTCGTTCATGCCCGAGATCGTCGAGTTCTACACCGGCGAAAAGCCGCTGCTTCCCAATGTCGAGACGTTTCGCTGCGCCGATCCGGACAGTCTCAAGTACGTGCTCGACAACCTCGCCGAGCTCGTCGTCAAGGAAGTCCACGGCTCGGGCGGGTACGGGATGCTCGTCGGCCCCACCGCGACCCGGCGCGAGATCGCGCTTTTCCGCCGCAAGCTCGAGGCAAAGCCGGAAAACTACATCGCCCAGCCGACCCTCGCCCTCAGCACCTGCCCGGTGTTCACCCGCAAGGGCCTCAGCCCCCGCCATGTCGACCTGCGGCCGTTCGTGCTGGTCTCGCCCGACGGGGTCGAGATCACGCCGGGCGGGCTGACCCGCGTCGCGCTCAAGAAGGGCAGCCTCGTGGTCAACTCGTCGCAGGGCGGGGGCACCAAGGATACCTGGGTGCTGAAGGACTGAGATGGCCCGGAACCGCTCATGCTAGGCAAGACCGCCAACGGACTGTTCTGGATGTTCCGCTATCTCGAGCGGGCCGAGAACACCGCGCGCCTGCTCGATGCGGGCCTGCGCATGGCGCTGACCCGCGACGTGATCAGCGCCGAGGAAGAGTGGCGCTCGGTCATTCAGGCGTCGGGCCAGGCCGATGCCTATCGCGCCAAGCACGGCACCTACACCGGCATCCAGGTGTGGAACCACATCCTGCGCGACGGCGACAATCCGGGCAGCGTGCGCGAGATGATGCGGCAGGTGCGCACCAACGCACGGCTGGTCCGCAACGCGATCTCGGGCGAGCTGTGGAGCGTGGTCAACGAGAGCTGGATGCAGATCGACGGCGTCCTCGCGCGGCCGGTCGGGCAGGGCGCGGTGGGAGAGGTCATCGCGCTGGTGCGGCGGGCCGGCACGCTGGCGCACGGGGCGATGGTCAACTCGATGCTGCGCGACGCGGGCTTCAACTTCGCCAACGCGGGCACGTTCGTCGAGCGGGCGGACAACACCGCGCGCATCCTCGACATGAAGTACTACCTGCTGCTGCCGTCGCTCAGCTACGTCGGGACCACGCTCGACAGCGGGCAGTGGGACCAGGTGCTGCGATCGGTTTCGGGCGACCGCGCCTACCGCTGGCTCAACGCGGGACAGGCGGACTCGCGCGGGATCGTCGAGTTCCTCGTGACGGACGAGCGGTTCCCGCGCAGCCTCGCCTTCAGCCACATGATGCTGCGGGCCAACCTCAAGTCGCTCGCCAAGATGCACGGCGGCGAAGGCGAGAGCAGCCGGCTGATCGAGAAATCGTGCGAGATGCTGGGCGAGCTGACGATCGAGCGGGTCTTCGACCTGGGCCTGCACGAGTTTCTCACCGGGTTCATGCGCGACAACGCCGACATCGCCCGCGCCATCGCCGACGACTACCGGTTCCTGCGATAGGGAAGGCCCAGACGCCATGCGCCTCGCGATTCGTCATACCACCCGCTACAGCTTCGAGCAGCCGGTCGTGCACGCGCTCCAGCGGTTGCGCCTGACTCCCAAGACCACGCAGGGCCAGTCGATCCTCGACTGGACGATGGAGTACGAGCACGCGCACAGGGAACTCGAATACGAGGACCAGAACCACAACACCGTGACGCTGGTCTCGATCGAGCCGGACGCCCGCGAGGTCGTGGTGACCTGCCGCGGCACGGTCGAGACGCAGGACCACGCCGGGGTGATCGGGCACCACGCGGGACACCTGCCGCTGTGGAGCTTTCTCGGCCAGACCCGCCTGACGCGGCCCGGGCCGCGCCTGCGCCAGCTGGTCCGCGGCATCGAGTTTTCCGACCAGAAACGGCTCGATTTCCTGCACACGCTGTCACAGGCGGTGCGCGACGCGGTCGAATACCGCAAGGGCTCGACCGGCGTGTCCACGACCGGCGAGGAATCGCTCGAGGCGGGATGCGGGGTCTGCCAGGACCACGCGCACATCTTCATCGGTGCGGCGCGCGACGTCGGGGTGCCGGCGCGCTACGTTTCGGGCTACCTGATGATGAACGACCGCATCGACCAGGAAGCGACGCACGCCTGGGCCGAGGCCTATATCGACGGGCTCGGCTGGGTCGGCTTCGACGTGTCGAACGGGATCAGCCCCGACCCGCGCTATGTCCGCGTGGCGACGGGCCGCGATTACCGCGACGCGGCGCCGATCACCGGGATCACCTTCGGTTCGGCGACCCAGGACCTCAGGGTCGACGTCGCTGTGGAACAGCAGCAGCAGGAACAGTGACGCCCGCGAAGCTTTGGTTACACTCACGACCTGCGATTGACGCCGGGGGGCGAAAGAGAAAACGATGACCTATTGCGTCGGAATGGTGCTCGACAAGGGCCTCGTGCTGATGAGCGACACGCGGACCAATTCGGGCGTCGACAACATCTCGGTGTTCCGCAAGATGATGCACTGGGAACAGCCCGGCGAGCGGGTGATCGCGGTCATGACGGCGGGCAACCTCGCCACCACCCAGGCCGTGATCAGCCAGCTGGAGGAGCGCACGAAGACCCCGGGCGAGCGGCGCAACACCGTCTACGACGCGCCGACGATGTTCCAGGTCGCGACCGAGATCGGGCGGCTGCTGCGCGACACGATCGACGAACGGCAGGCGGCGAACGGGGCGCAGGGGCAGGGCCGCTTCACCGCCTCGATGATCGTCGCCGGCCAGATCAAGGGCATGGAGCCGCGCCTGTTCCTGATCTATCCCGAAGGCAACTTCATCGAGGCGAGCTGGGACACGCCGTTCTTCCAGATCGGCGAGACCAAGTACGGCCGCCCGATCCTGATCCGCGCCTACGACCGCGGCATGAGCTTCGAGGACGCGGTCAAGCTGCTGATGGTCAGCTTCGATTCGACGCTCAAGGCCAACCTCTCGGTCGGCCTGCCGCTCGACATGATGGTGATCGAGCGCGACACCTTCGCCGCCGGGCACCAGCGGCGGATCACTCACGAGGATACCTATTTCCAGGCGATCTCGGCGGGCTGGAGCGATTCCCTGCGCAACGCCTTCAACGAACTGCCCGACTACAGTTTCTACGCTTCGGCCGACGAAACCGCCTGATTTGCCGCCGATTTCGAGCGGCGAATGCGCAGATTCCCGTAGAATTGGCTCCGATCCGGATCAATGCCCTCCAGTCGGCGCGCCAACGGATAGCGGCGATTACTTAGCGCATTACCTCCGTTTCGGAACGCGACCGGAATTGTAACGCGCGCGCCACGCGGCATCATTGCCGGCATGGGTCAGCGCAACATCATCCACTTCGTCGACGCCGACACGCGCACGCGTGCCGACCTTGCCCGGATCGCCTTCGGGTTGGGGCATCATGCCGAGGTCTATGCCGATCTCGCCGAGCTGTGCGAGCATCCCCCGCAGCGCGGCATCGTCGTCGTGCGCGACGACGCAACGGCCGGCGGGATCCAGGAAACGCTCGACCTGCTCGCCCGCTGCGGCGTGTGGCTGCCGCTGGTCGCGATGGACGAGGCGCCGCGCACGTCGCGCGTCGTGGCGGCCATCAAGGCGGGCGCGATCGACTACCTGCCGCTGCCGCTCGAGCCCGAGCGGCTGACCGCGGTGCTCGACCGGATCGGCGAGGAAGCACGCGACCACGCCGAAGCGCGGCGGCGGATGATCGAGGCGCGCGGGCGGATCTCCAGCCTCTCGGCGCGCGAGCGCGAAGTGCTGGACTGGCTCACCCTCGGCAGCAGCAACAAGACGATCGCGCGCGAATTGCAGATCAGCCCGCGGACGGTCGAGATTCACCGCGCCAACATGATGAGCAAGCTGGGCGCAAGCCACGCGGCCGAGGCGGTCCGGCTGCGGCTCGAG
Organism: Tsuneonella litorea; assembly: GCF_025154015.1. GTDB lineage: Bacteria > Pseudomonadota > Alphaproteobacteria > Sphingomonadales > Sphingomonadaceae > Tsuneonella > Tsuneonella litorea. The sequence continues at coordinate 198,639 of NZ_JAOAMV010000004.1, read as the reverse complement.
GCGCGGCTCGAAGGGCCGATGATCCAGCCGCTGGACGGCTGACGCGCGCGCCGCCTAGCGGCAGAAGCTGCCGCTGCCGGAAAGCTTCGCGGCCTCGAGATGGAAATGGTCGCGGTGGGCGGCGTTGTAGGCGGGGCCCAGTATCGTGCCGAACCGCTTGCACGCGCTGGCGTGCACCACCCGGAGGAAACGTTGCTCTTGCTCGGTCCCGCCGCTCCAGGAGCCCAGCACGCTGATCCGGCGCCCGTCGGCCAGCACGAACGCGGCCACGTCGATCGCCTCGGCGGTGGCGTGGGCGGAAAGGCGCGCGCTGCCCGCGATCGTCCGGCAGTTGTAGCTGCCCATCGTCTCGATCCGGGCGAGCGGGCTGCCCAGCACCTCGCGCGCGGCCCGGTCGACCCCGAACCGCGCCCAGCCCGCCAGGGCATCGGCGAGCGGGCACGACACCGGCCCGAGGTTGGTAAGCAGGAAGCGCGCCGCGTCGCCCTGCAGCCCGGTCAGGCTGACCGTGCCGACGGTGGCGCACCCGGCTCCGTAATAGCGATCGGGCAGCGGGGTGAAGTTGGCACCGGTCGCGCCCAGTTCGCCGAGGCACAGGCGCGCCTGCGGGCTTATCGCCACGGCGGGCGGCGCGGCCTGCGCCTGCGGGCGCACCGGGGCGCGGCCGTCGGGCACCAGGTTGCCGCACGCGGCCAGCGCCACGGCGAACAGCGGGGCGAACTTGCGAACCATGGCGGCGAGTGTCGCGCGCCGTGGTTAACAACGCCCTAATCGGCGGGTGCGGCCGCGGTGGACGGAGCCGCGGGTGCGGTCGCCAGGCTGACCGCGACGACCGCGATCCACGCGGCGATGAAGCCGGGCAGGATCTCGTAGACGCCTTCGCCGCCGAGGAAGCTCGTGTCCCACCCGTTGGCGATCCACACGATCACGACCGCCGCCCCGGTGACGAGACCCGCGAGCGCGCCGGCGCCTGTCATCCGCTGCCAGGTCAACGACAGAATGATGAGCGGGCCGAACGCCGCGCCGAAGCCCGCCCAGGCGTGCGCCACGAGGCCGAGCACTTCGCTGTCGGGATCGGCCGCCAGCAGGACCGCCATCACCGCGACGAGCGCGACGCTGATCCGGCCCACGGTCACCGCTTCGCGCTCGCTCGCGTTCTTGCGCAGGAACAGACGGTAGAAGTCCTCGGTGAGCGAGCTCGACGAGACCAGCAGCTGCGAGGAGATCGTCGACATGATCGCCGCCAGCAGCGCGGCGTAGAGGAAGCCGGTGACGAGCGGGTGGAACAGGAGGTTCGAGAGCACGATGAAGATCGTTTCCGGGTCCTCGACCACCAGGCCGTTGCGCTCGACGTAGGCGCGCCCAGCAAGCCCGACGCCCAGCGCGCCGGCGAGGCACACGGCCATCCAGCTCATCCCGATCCAGCGCGCGGTGGCGACCGCCTTGACCGAGCGGATCGCCATGAACCGCACGATGATGTGCGGCTGGCCGAAATAGCCCAGGCCCCAGGTGACCGCCGACAGCCAGCCGATCGCGGTGAGGTTGTGGCCGATGTCGAGGAAGCCGGCCTGCGGCACCGCGGCGATGCTGCCGCCCGAACTGCCGCCCTCTCCGAACATGACGACGAGCGGCATCACGACGAGCGCCAGCACCATGATCACGCCCTGCACGAAGTCGGTCAGGCTGACCGCGAGGAAGCCGCCGACCATGGTGTAGGCGAGCACCACCAGCGCGGTCACCCACACCCCGGTCATGTAGCCGCCGCCGGTGAATTCGGAAAACGCGCTGACGAACAGCTTGCCCCCGCCGACGAGGCCCGCGGCGGTGTAGACGGTGAAGAACAGCACGACGATCACCGCGCTGACGACGCGCAGCGCGACGGCGTAGTTGGGAAACCGGTTGCCGAGGAATTCGGGGATCGTCAGCGAATCGTTGAGGTCGATGGTCTGCTTGCGCAACCGCGGGGCGACCACGATCCAGTTGACGAGCGCGCCGAGGAACAGCCCGATGCCGATCCACGCCTCGACCAGCCCGCTCGCATAGAGCGCGCCGGGCAGGCCCAGCAGCAACCAGCCGGACATGTCCGACGCGCCGGCCGACAGCGCGGCGACCGCCGGGTGCAGGTTGCGTCCGGCCAGGAGGTACCCCTCGGTATCCGCGGTCGACTTGCGCCAGGCGTAAAGGCCGATGGCGATCATCAGGAGGAAGTAAAGGGCGAGGCTGATCAGTATTCCGGTCTGCATGGCACCGCTTGCTAACAGCCGGACCGGTTGCTGGCCAGTATGGCGGCTATTTGACGCAAGACAATGTGCGCTTACAGCCGCTCGATGACCGCATTCGACGAATCGGCCGCCTTGCCGCAAGACATCATCGACATGTTCGCCAGGAGCGGGGTGGCACTGACGATTGCCGACTGCACCCGCCCCGATAGCCCGCTGGTAGGGGTCAACCAGGCGTTTCTCGACCTGTCCGGATATCCCGCCGAAGCGGTGATCGGCCGCAACTGCCGGTTCCTTCAGCCGCAGGAAGGGCCGGGGCCGGTTCGCCGGCGGATGCGCCAATTTCTCCGGAGCCCGGAACAGTATGACGAGAAGTTCGTCGTCCCCAACGTGACGCGCGACGGACAGCCATTTCTCAACCTCGTCTACATGGCCAAGCTCGCGCGCGGCGGCGAGACGACCCACGTGCTCGGGTCGCAGTTCGCGATCGACGCGCCCGGCCGGCTCGATCCCGCGCTCTACGATCGCGCGCTGTCGGAAGACCTGCGGCAGATCGACGTCCGGGCGCGCGACGCCGGCTGGACGTTGCTCGGCAGTTTCAACGTCCTCGCGTCGAGCCATTCGATCATCGCGCGGGCGCGGATGGACTGACCGTGGGGGCGGCGGGCGACAGTTTCCCGATCGTCGGAGTGGGCGCGTCGGCGGGCGGGCTCGAGGCCCTGCGCGCGGTGTTCGGCGGCGCTTCGGGTGCGACCGGCATGGCGTTCGTGGTGGTCCAGCACCTCGATCCGACGCACGAATCGCTGATGGCGCAGCTGATCGAGCGATATACCGCGATGCCGGTCAAGCAGGCCTCCGGCGACGAGACGGTGGAGGCGGACCACGTCTACGTGATCCCGCCCGGGCACGGGCTCGCGCTCGAGAGCGGGGTGCTCAAGCTCACCGAATTCACGGACCCGCGCGGAATGCGCCGGCCGATCGACGATTTCTTCGAAAGCCTCGCCGAAGACGCGGGAACGCGGGCGGCCTGCGTGATCCTGTCGGGCACCGGTGCCGACGGCAGCCGGGGCCTGCGCGCGATCAAGGAGCACGGCGGGCTGTGCATCGCGCAGGAACCCGAAAGCGCGGCATACGACGGGATGCCCGGCTCGGCGATATCGACCGGGCTGGTCGACATCGTCGCCGCGCCGCGCGAGGTGATCGGCGCGCTGCGCAACTTCTTCGCGCGCGCGTCCGGCGGCGCGCCGACCGACGAAGCGCGGGAGGTGACCGATCACATCGACGACCTGTGCGACGTGCTGCGCGAGGCGGTCGGGCACGATTTCTCGCTCTACAAGCGCAGCACGCTGACCCGGCGCATCGCGCGGCGGATGCAGCTGCTGGGGATCGAGGGCGCGGCCGAGTACCTCGAACGGCTGCGCGGCGACGCCGAGGAGTGCCAGGCGCTGTTCCGCGACCTGCTGATCAACGTCACCCGGTTCTTCCGCGATCCCGAACATTTCGAGGCGCTCGACCGGCTCGTCATCGACCCGCTGGTGGCGAACTGCCCGACGGGGGCGGAACTGCGGTTCTGGGTGGCGGGCTGTTCGAGCGGCGAGGAGGCCTACTCGCTCGCCATGCTGGTCGCCGACGCCGCCGAGCGGCACGGGACGCGCCCCTATGTGCAGATCTTCGCGACCGACATCGACGAGAAGATGCTCGATATCGCGCGCGCCGGTGCCTATCCGCTGTCGGCGCTGGGCGACATTCCCCGGCCGCTGCGCGACCGCTACACGGTCGGCGGCAGCGACAAGTTCATCGTCGCGAACGCGATCCGCGACATGGTCCGGTTCAGCATGCACAACGTCGTGCGCGATCCGCCGTTCTCGAAGGTGGACCTGATCTGTTGCCGCAACCTGCTGATCTACTTCAACGAGGAACTGCAGCGGCAGGTCGTGCCGATCTTCCACTTCGCGCTCGCCGAAGGGGGCTACATGTTCCTCGGTTCCTCCGAAGCGGTCGGCCGCTACGAGGACCTGTTCGAAGTGGTCGACCAGGGCGCGCGGATCTTCCGTCGCCGCAACGTCACGGGGCGGTATTCCCTGCAGATCAGCCCGCCGACCCCGCGCCTGCGCGCCCCCCATCGCGCCCGCGTCGAGCAGGAGCGCCCGCGGGTCAACGGGACCGAGATCGCCGCGCTCAACCTTGTCGCCGATCGCTACGCCCCGGTCAGCCTGCTGGTCGATGCCGAGGGCCTCCTGCTCGAACGCTGGGGCGCGGCGGGACGGTACCTCGATTTTCCCGACCGGCTCGAGCGGACGGTCCACGTACCCTCGCTCGCCCGACCGGGCCTGCGCGAACTGATCGGGCCGCTGATCCGCCAGGTTTCCGACACCGGTCGCCGGGCGGGGGCCACCGGGGTCGAGATCCGCACCGCCTTCGGCACGCTCGAGGCGCGGGTGATCTGCGAGCGGCTCGACGAAGGCGCGTTCCTTTTCGTCATCGAGGAGACCGGGCCGCTCGCGGTGAGCGAGGACGATTTCGACGAATTCGACATGGAGGACGGCCAGCGCCAGTTCCTCGAGGAAGAGCTCCAGGCCACGCGGCACCGGTTGCGCTCGACGGTCGAGGAACTCGAGACGACCAACGAGGAGCTCAAGAGCTCCAACGAAGAAATGATGTCGATGAACGAGGAGCTCCAGTCGACCAACGAGGAGCTGACCACGGTCAACGACGAACTGAAGAACAAGGTCGACCAGCTCACCGTTGCCAACGCCGACCTCAGGAACTTCTTCGACAGCACGCAGATCGCCGTGCTGGTGGTCGACGGCGACCTTCGCCTGCGGAGCTTCACCGAGGCCGCGCTCGAGCTGTTCCCGATCGACAACAACGACATCGGCAAGCCGCTCGCCGATCTTGCATCGCGGCTCGACGGGCAGTCCCACGTGGCGCTCGCCCGCAAGGCGCGCGACGGGGAGACGCAGGAAGAGCGGATCCGCGCCGAGGCGACCGACGCGGACATCATCGCCCGCGCGATACCCTATACCCGCGGCGACGGGTCAATCGACGGCGCGACGCTGATCTTCACCGACGTGACCCAGGCGCTGTCGCTCGAGCGCGACCTGAACGAGGAGCGCGAGCGCCTGCGGCTCGCGCTCGAGGTCGCCGGGATCGGCGTGTGGGAATACCAGCCCGCGACCGATCGCGTGGTGCTCGACGCGACCGCGCGGCGGCTGCTGGTGATCGGGGACGACGAAGCGGGGGACCGGATGGAGCCGATCCTCACCGCGATGGAGGATGGCGACCGCGCGCGGGTCAACCAGGCGCTGCGCAAGGCGATGGACGGGGAATCGGACTTCGACGAGACATTCCGGGTCGCCGGCGAGGAGGGGGAAACGCGCTGGCTCCACGGCCTGGGCCGGATGATGGACGGTTCGGCCAAGCGCAAGCTGATCGGGGTGATGTTCGACGTGACCGCCGAACGCGCGCTGCTCGCCCAGCGCGAACTGATGATCCGCGAGATGAACCACCGGGTGAAGAACCTGTTCTCGGTGATCAGCGCGATGATCTCGATCGCCGCGCGCGAAAGCAGGGACATCGACGCCTTCGCCGAAGACCTGCGGGGCCGGATCCACGCGCTCGGCCGCTCGCACGCGCTCACCAGCCGGATCGAGAGCGGCATGAGCGCGGGCGGCGCGATCCCCTTGCGGCAGCTGGTCGAAACGGTGATCCGCCCGAGCCGGTCCTCGCAGGCGATCACCGTCGAGGGCAGCGAGGTCGAGGTGCCCAACAGCCAGATCACCTCGATCGCGCTGATCCTGCACGAATGGGCCACCAACGCGGCGAAATACGGCGTGCTGGCGAACGAGGCGGCGAAGAACGGCGGGCGGCTGGCGGTCGACTGGGCCGAGAAGGACGGCAGGATCGAACTGACCTGGGTCGAGAGCGGCCATGCGCCCGAGGGTGGCGACGACGACGACGACGGCGGCGCCGGGTTCGGCACCCGCCTGGTCGAGACCGCCGCTAGGCAGCTGCACGGCGAGATCGCGGGCGAGCGGCGGCCCGACGGCTTCGCGCGCCGGCTGGCGTTCCCGCTCGCCTGAGGCGTCAGGCGGCGGCCGAAAGGACCTGCTTCAGCGCGTCGGTGATGTCGCCGCTGGAGGCGGGCTTGTCGATCGCGGGGCAGTGCGCGAACTCGGTTTCGAGTTCGTCGTGCGCATGGTTGGCGCTGACGAACACCGTGGGCACCCCGCGCTGCTTGAGCGCGCGCGCCAGCGGCCACACCGGGGTGCCGCCCACGTCGATGTCGAGCAGCGCCGCGTCGGGCCGGTCGTCGCCGAGGCTGTTCATCGCCTCTGCCACGTTGGTGCTGTCGCAGAACACCCGGTACCCGAGACTTTCGACCGTCAGGACGAGGTCGAGCAGCACGAGCGCCTCGTCGTCGACAATCATGATCCGTTGCATGCCTGGGAGCCTCCGTCGGAGGCCCTAACCGGCGAGGGCGCGATTCGGTTCCCTCGGTAATGCAATTCGTTAGTCCGCCCGGCGACTGGCCTTCTTGCGCTCGTGCGGATCGAGGATCGCCTTCCTGAGGCGGATCGACTTCGGCGTCACCTCGACCATCTCGTCGTCGTCGATGTAGGCGATCGCCTGCTCGAGCGTCATGACCTTCGGCGGGGTCAGCCGGATCGCGTCGTCCTTGCCGGTCGAGCGGAAGTTGGTCAGCTGCTTCGACTTCATCGGATTGACTTCGAGATCGTCGGGCTTGGCGTTCTCGCCGATGATCATGCCCTCGTAGATCTTCGCCTGGGGGCCGAGGAACAGGATGCCGCGCTCTTCCAGGCTGTTGAGCGCATAGCCCACCGCCTCGCCGGTGCCGTTGGAGATCAGCACGCCGTTCTGGCGGCCCTCGATCGGGCCCTTGTAGGGGCCGTACTTCTCGAACAAACGGTTCATGATCCCGGTGCCGCGGGTGTCGGACAGGAACTCGCCGTGGTAGCCGATCAGGCCGCGGCTCGGCGCCGAGAAGGTGATCCGGGTCTTGCCCGCGCCCGAGGGACGCATCTCGGTCAACTCGGCCTTGCGGCGCTGCATCTTCTCGACAACCGTGCCCGAGTGCTCGTCGTCGACGTCGATCACGACCTGCTCGTAGGGCTCCATGCGCTCGCCGTTCTCCTCGCGGAACAGCACGCGCGGGCGGCTGATGCCGAGTTCGAAGCCCTCGCGGCGCATCGTCTCGATCAGCACGCCGAGCTGAAGCTCGCCGCGCCCGGCGACCTCGAAGCTGTCCTTGTCGGCGCTCTCGGTCACGCGGATGGCGACGTTGACTTCCGCCTCGCGCATCAGGCGGTCGCGGATCATCCGGCTGGTCACCTTGTCGCCCTCGCGGCCCGCGAGCGGGCTGTCGTTGACCGCGAAGCGCATCGACAGCGTCGGCGGGTCGATCGGCTGCGCGGCAAGCGGCTCGGTCACCTCGGGGCTGGCGATGGTGTTGGCGACGGTCGCCTTTTCGAGACCCGCGAGCGCGATGATGTCGCCCGCGCGCGCGCTGTCGACCGGCACCCGGTCCAGCCCGCGATAGGCCAGCAGCTTGGTCGCGCGGCCGGTCTCGATCACCTTGCCGTCCATGTCGAGCGCGCGGATCGGGTCGTTGACCTTGATCGTGCCCGAGTGGACCCGGCCGGTGAGCACGCGGCCCATGAAGTTGTCGCGGTCGAGCAGCGTCGCGAGGAAGGTGAACGGCCCGCTGTCGTCGACCTGCGGCGCGGGAACGTGGTCGACGATCTTCTGGAACAGCGGGGTGAGAGTGCCTTCGCGCAAGGACGGGTCCTCGTTCGCGTAGCCGTTGCGGCCCGAGGCGTAGAGCACCGGGAAGTCGAGCTGTTCGTCGTTCGCGTCGAGCGAAACGAACAGGTCGAACACCTCGTCGAGCACTTCCTGGATGCGCTCGTCGGGCCGGTCGATCTTGTTGACGACGACGATCGGCCTGAGGCCGAGCGCGAGCGCCTTGCCGGTGACAAACTTGGTCTGCGGCATCGCGCCTTCGGAGCTGTCGACCAGCAGGATCACGCCGTCGACCATCGAGAGGATGCGTTCCACCTCGCCGCCGAAGTCGGCGTGGCCGGGGGTGTCGACGATGTTGATCCGCACCGTCTCGCCGCCGCCTTCCGGCGCCCACTCGACCGAGGTCGGCTTGGCGAGAATGGTGATGCCGCGTTCCTTTTCGAGGTCGTTCGAATCCATCGCGCGTTCCTCGACGCGCTGGTTCTCGCGGAAGGTTCCGGACTGGCGAAACAGCTGGTCGACGAGCGTGGTCTTGCCATGGTCGACGTGGGCGATGATCGCCACGTTGCGAAGGGACATCGGTTTTCTCTTGGGTTGGCGCAGGAACCCCTGCGCGAAGAGTCGGCGCGCCCCTAGCCGAGCGGGCGCGCGAACACAACCGGCGGTGACGCAACGGCAGGTGTGTCGCCTTTGCCACAGTGCTTATCGCGTTCATGTGCTTACGAAATGTCGCTTGAGCGCGCGATTCCGTAAGTTTATTGACCCTGATGTCAGCTAAGGGAGGGGGAGCTGCTGCAAGGGCGGCCATCCTCCCCGCTCAGGAGAGGACGTTTCATGATCAAGACGCGCACCGGATTCGCCGGCTCGGCCCGATTCACCCTTCTCGCCGGCGCCGCCGCGCTCGCGCTCCCCGGCATCGCGCATGCGCAAAGCGCCGAGGCGCAGGAACAGGTCGACGTCGACAGCGACAGCTTCCCGGTGGCGAGCGACGCGGAAACCGGCAACCAGATCGTCGTCACCGCGACCAAGCGCGAACAGACGCTGCAGGACGTGCCGGTCGCGGTCAGCGTCACCACCGCCGAAACGATCGAGCGCGCGCAGATCCGCGACGTGACCGACCTTGCCTCGGTCGTCCCCTCGCTGCGGGTGACCCAGAGCCAGAGCCAGTTCGCGACGACCTACTCGATCCGCGGTTTCGGCACGAGCGGCAACAACATCGGCCTCGAGCCGTCGGTCGCGGTCTTCGTCGACGGGGTCTACCGCAGCCGCGCGATCGCGCAGATCTCCGACCTTCCCGACATCCAGCGCGTCGAGGTCCTGCGCGGACCCCAGTCGACCCTGTTCGGCAAGAACGCATCGGCCGGCGTGATCTCGATCGTCACCAAGGATCCCAGCTACGACTTCGGCGGCAGCGTCGAGGCAAGCTACGGCAACTACGATGCCTTTGTCGCCAAGGGCTACCTCACCGGCGGCCTGACCGACACGATCGCGGCCAGCCTCGCAGGGGGCTACAACCGCCGCGACGGTTACCTGACCAACGCCTTCAACGGTGACGACGTGAACAACCGCAACCGCTGGTTCGCCCGCGGCCAGCTCAAGTTCGAACCGTCCGACGCGCTCAAGGTCCGCCTGATCGCCGACTACGACGAGATCGACGAAAAGTGCTGCGGCGTCACCGCGCTGCTTATCGGCCCGTTCACTCAGGTCATCCAGTCCCTGGGCGGCCGCGTGAACGACCCGAACCGCCCGTTCGACAACGTGATCTATTCCGACGTGGTCCCGAACAGCCGGGTCAAGAACTGGGGCGTCTCGGGCCAGGCCGACTACGAGATGGGGCCGGTGACCCTGACCTCGATCACCGCCTATCGCACCACCGAACTGAACGCCAACCAGGACGTGGACTTCACCAGTCTCGCCTCGGCCACGGGCGCCAACATCGGACAGGCGAAGATCGAGACCTTTACCCAGGAACTGCGCTTCGCCAGCGACTTCGACGGACCGCTCAATTTCCTCGTTGGCGGTTACTACTTCAACGAGAAGGCCGATTCGGCCGATCAGATCGTCTACGGTCCGGGCTTCCGCGGCTACGCCAACAGCCTGATCACCCTCCTGTCGCAAGGGCAGCTCAACGCCTCGCTGCTGGAAACGTATTTCGGCGTCCCGCAGAATACTTACTGGCAGGCCGGGCAAGGGTTCTTCAACCACTTCACCCAGGATAACGAGGCATACAGCCTGTTCGGCAACGTCGACTTCGAGATCACCGACGCGCTGACCCTTACGCTTGGTGCCAACTACACCCACGATGCCAAGGATGTCGTCAGCGATTCGCGCTCGACCGACGCGTTCTCGAACGTCAATCTGGTCACGGCCGGTGCGGCGGTCGTGCGCAACCAGGTGATCGCGCAGCAGGTTGGCGCAGCGATCGGCCTTCCGGCCGGCTCGCTCGCCTCGCCCGCGCAGATTGGCGCGTTCGCGGTCTCGCAGCCGACGATCTTCGCGGCGATCAACACCGGGGCGACCAATTTCGCGAACGCGAATGCCACCAATCCGGCGGTCAATTCTTTCCTCGGCCTGAGCGCGCTGCAGTTCCTGCCGCCCTTGCAGAACATCCCGAATGCCGTGGAAGACGGCAAGAGCCGCGACAGCGACTGGAGCTGGACCGCGCGGCTCGCCTACGAGATCAGCCCGACGCTCAACGCCTACGTCAGCTATGCGACGGGCTTCAAGGCAAGCTCGTGGAACCTGTCGCGCGACAGCCGGCCGCTCGCGGCGGACTATGCCCAGCTCGTGGCGCAGAACCTGGCCGTCACCAACCTGCGGCCGGGCACGCGCTTCGCGCTGCCCGAGAACTCGACCGTCTACGAACTGGGTCTGAAAGGTGACTGGGGGCGGATCGCGTCGGCCAACCTCACCTTCTTCAAGCAGTCGATCACGAACTTCCAGACGAACACCTTCGTCGGGGCCAGCTTCGTCTTCGCAAACGCTCCGAAGCAGTCGACCTTCGGGATCGAGTTCGACGGGCGGGTGAGCCCGACGCGCGACCTCTCGCTGTTCCTCGCGATGACCTATCTCGAACCCAAGTACGACAGCTTCCCCGGCTCTCCGCTGGGCGACCTGTCGGGCCGCGAGATTTCGAACATTCCGAAGATCGCGGCTTCGTTCGGCATGCAGTACGACAAGGAGCTTTCGGGCGGTAACCACCTGATCTTCCGCGGCGATTACAACTATCAGTCGCCCGTGCAGGTCGAGGAAGGCTTCACCAAGTTCGGAACCCCCGCGGCCGGCATTCTGCTTGCTTCGCGGTATCGCCGCGAGGTCGACGACCTCAACGCATCGCTTACCTTCGCGATGCAGAACGGCCTCGAGCTGTCGGTCTGGGGCCGCAACATCCTCAACGACCGCTACATCACCGGCATGTTCGATTCGGTGGCGCAGGACGGCTCGCTGTCGGGTTACATCAACCAGCCGCGCACCTACGGCGTGGCGGCGCGCTTCAAGTTCTGATCGCGCCCGTCGACACACGAGAAAGGGTCCCGTCCGCGGGGCCCTTTTTTTGTTGCGCGTCAGGCGCTTGTGTGATTCCCTCGCGCCAGGGAAAGACAAAGGGGGAGTACACGACATGGAATGGATGATCCTGCCGTTCAAGCGCTACGCCGAATTCTCGGGCCGGTCGCGCCGGATGGAATACTGGATGTTCACGCTGCTCAACGTCATCGTCGTGACGGTGCTGATGTTCATCGTGCTCGGTGCCGGGGGTGCCGCCGGCGTGCTCGATGCCGAGGCGAGCGGCGATCCCTCGGCCGGGCTTGCCGCGCTGTTCGGGGGAATGGGTTTGCTGATTCTCGTATGGTTTCTCGTGATCCTCATCCCGAGCATCGCGGTCACCGTCCGGCGTCTGCACGACCGCGACATGAGCGGCTGGTGGTACCTGGGCGCGATCATCGGCGGCATGATCCCGTATCTCGGGTTCCTGGTGTCGATCGCCTTCCTCGTGCTGATGGCGCTGCCGGGCACGCCGGGCCCGAACCGTTTCGGTCCCGATCCCAAGGGCATGGGCGAGGCCGAAACCTTCGCCTAAGGGTCACCGGGAACGGCAAGAAAGGCCCGCTTCCCCGGGGAGGCGGGCCTTTCTCCTAAAGCGCCCGCAGCGCCTGCGCCGGTTTGGCGCGCAGCAGCGGCAGCGCGCCGATCAGCGCGAAGCCGACCACCAGCGCCAGCCCCGCGGCCAGGACACCGCCGACCGCGCTCCACTGCGGCAGCCACTCGAACTCGAACATCTGCGTGACCACGTACCACGCCGCGCCGAGGCCCATCGCGAGCGCCACGCCCGCCAGCACCAGCGCCAGCGCGCCGTATTCGGCCAGCGCGAGCAGCAGCACCTGCCGCCGGCTCGCGCCGAGCACGCGCAACACCACGGTATCGTAGGTCCGCTGTGCGCGCGCGGCCGCGATCGCGCCGAGCAGCACGGCTAGGCCCGCCAGCACCGCGACCGAGGCCGCGGCGAGCGTGGCGAGGCCGACCTGCGCGAGGAGGTCGCGCGCCTGGCGCAGCACCGGGCCGGTCTCGATCACGCTCGACGAGGGAAACGCCCGGACCAGCGCTTGCAGCAGCACGCTTCTGCCTGCCTCGCCGGGCAGTTCGATCGTCGCGGCGAGGTTGTGCGGCGCGTCCGCGAGCGTGTTGGGACTGAACACCAGCACGTAGTTGAAGCCCATCGACTGCCAGTCGATCCGCCGCAACGAGGCGATCCGCGCGGTGCGTTCGACCCCGAGCACGCCGATCGTCAGGTAGTCGCCGACATCCAGCCCGATCGCGTCGGCGAGGTCCTCGTCGATCGAGACGAGCGGTTCGCCATCGTAATCCGCCGGCCACCACTTGCCCGCGGTCACCGTGTTCCCCGGCGGGACGGTTTCGGCATAGGTCAGCCCGCGTTCGCCCCGCAGCGCCCAGGCGCCTTCGGGCAAGTCGTCGCCGAGGCTGGCGACGCGGGTCATCGCGTCGCTGGGGCCATAGGCGAGGATCGCCCCGCGCAGCGCGGGCACCGTGCGCACGTCCGATCCCGGCGCATCGCGCTCGACCAGCGCGCGGAACTTTGCGGCCTCGTCCTTCGGCAGGTCGAGCACGAAGTAATCGGGCGCTTCCGCCGGCACGCGCTTGGCCACGGTGCCGTCGATGCTGGTCTGCACCGCCGCGAGCAACACGAACGCGGCAAGGCCGAAGCCGAGGGCTGTCACCAGCGTGCCGGTCGCCGCGCCTGGGCGGTGGAGGTTGGCGAGCGCGGCGCGCCACAACGGATCGCGCGGGCGGGGCAGGCGTGCCGCACCCTTGCGGATCGCCCAGCCGAGCAGCGCTAGCAACGCCAGCGCGCCGGCGGCGCCAACAAGGAAGCCCGCGGTCAGCAGCGGCTGCCGCGCCGTGCCGAGCGCGAGCGCGACGATCGCGCCGAGCCCGGCGAGCACGGGCACCAGCGCGGCCCGGTCGCGCGCCAGCGGGCTCACCCGTTCGCGCATCAACGCCATCGCTGGGAAATGCCGCGCGCGCACCAGCGGCGGCGCGGCGAACACCAGCGCGACCAGCAGGCCATAGGCGAGCGCGGTCAGCAGCGCTCCGGGAGCGAACGTCACCCCGCTACCCACGGGCAGCAGTCCGTCAAGCGCCTGGGCGAGCAGGGGGGTGATCGCCACCCCGGTCGCGATCCCGGCAAGGCTGCCGACGAGCGCGGCGGCGCCGATCTCGAGCGCGTAGATCCGCGCGATGTCGCCGCTTGTCGCGCCGAGCACCTTCAACGTCGCGATCCCCTGCCGCCGCGCGTCGAGGTACGAGGATACTCCGCCGCCGATGCCGATCCCGGCGATCACCAGCGCGGCAAGCCCGACCAGCGTCAGGAATTCGCCCATCCGGCCGACGAAGCGGTCCGCGCCCGGCGCCCCGCGGTCGCGAGTGCGGATCTCGAACCCGGCGTTCGGGAAGCGCGCCTTGAGCGCGTCCTCGGCGGCCTGCGCGTCGCGGTCTTCCGCGAAGGCGACGTTGGTCTTGGTGCGGTACATCGCGCCCGGCGCGGTGAGCCCGGCGGCCGCGGCCACGCTTTCGCGGACGATCACCGTCGGGCCGAGCTGGAAGCCCTCGCCGAGCCGGTCGGGCTCTTCATCGAGGACGCCGCCAACCGCCAGTTCCGCCGTGCCGATGGAGAATCTGTCGCCTACGCCCACGCCCAGCCGGTCCGCCGCGCCCTGTGCCAGCCACGCCTGTCCCGGCGGCGGCGCACCCACCGCCTTGCCGCCGGCCAGTGTCGCGGTGCCGTAGAGCGGCCAGCGGTCGTCGACCGCCTTCAGCTCCACCGGCGCCGCCGCCGCGCCGGTCGATGCCATCGCCTGCATCCGCGTACCCTGCGAAACTTCGCCGAGCTCGCGAAGCGCGGCCACTTCGTCGGGCGCGAGGGCGCGCTGCCAGACCGCGACCTGGAGATCGCCGCCGAGAAATTCGCGGCCCCGTTCGTCGAGCTGCTGCTCGATCGTACCGGTCAGCGTGCCGATCGCGGCGAGCGCGCCGGTGCCGAGGAACAGGCAGACCAGCAGGAGCCGCAGCCCGCGGAAGCGCGCCGACAGGTCGCGCCGCGCGATGCGCCAGGCCGTGCCCCAACTCACCGCGACACGTCGCTCGCGATCCGGCCGTCGCCGATGGTGATGACCCGGCCGCAGCGCTCGGCAAGTTCGACGTCGTGGGTGATGACGAGCAGCGTCGCGCCGGTGTCGGCGGCCTGTGCGAACAACAGGTCGATGATCGCGTGGCCGGTCGCGGCGTCGAGGTTGCCGGTCGGCTCGTCGGCGAAGATCAGCGGCGGGCGCGGCGCGGTGGCGCGGGCGATTGCGACACGCTGCTGCTCGCCGCCCGACAGCTGCGCCGGGTAATGGTCCTTGCGGTGCCCGAGGCCGACCGCGTCGAGCTCGGCCGCGGCGCGCGCGCGGGCATCGGGCATGCCGGCCAGCTCCATCGGGGTGGCGACGTTCTCGACCGCGGTCATCGTCGGCAGCAGGTGAAAGGCCTGGAGCACGATCCCGATCCGGCCCCGCCGCGCGCGGGCGAGGCCGTCTTCGTCCATGTCGGAGAAATCGGCGCCGGCCACTGTCAGCGACCCGCCGCTCGCACGCTCGAGCCCGGTCAGCACCGCCATCAGGCTCGACTTGCCCGAGCCCGAGGGGCCGAGCAACGCGACCACTTCGCCGCGCGCGACGTCGAGGTCGATGCCCTTGAGGATCTCGACCGGGGCGGCCGGCGTGCCGAGGGTGAGGGTGAGGTTGCGGGCGGAAATCGCCGCGTCTGGGCTTGTCACGGGCATGGAATGGCATAGCTGGGGTCGGGCACCAAGGGTAGCAATAGGAAACCGGTCGATGCGGGTAGGTGGATTGTCGATTATCCTGGCGCTGGGGGCGCTCGGGGCGCTGGCGGGTTGCCGCGACGAGGCGCCGGTGCCCGAACCGGCTGCCACACCCGCCGCGACCGCCGCCGCTGCGGCCGAAGTCTCCGGTCCCGAGCTGCGCGTGCTGGCGTTCGGCGATTCGCTGTTCGCCGGCTACGGCCTCGCCGATCCGGCGAAGCAGAGCTATCCGGCCATGCTCGAGGCCGCGCTGCGGGCCGAGGGGCGCAACGTGCGGATCGCCAACGCCGGCGTTTCCGGCGAAACGACCGCCGCCGGCCGCCAGCGGCTCGCCTTCACGCTCGATGCCCAGCCCGAAAAGCCCGACCTCGTCATCCTCGAACTCGGCGGCAACGACCTCCTGCGCGGCCTGCCGCCCGAGCAGACCCGCGCCAACCTTGCCGCGATGCTGGACGAGTTGAAGGCGCGCGGCATACCGGCCGTGCTCTACGGATTGCAGGCGCCCCCCAACTACGGGGCCGCGTGGCAGGAGACGTTCGACGCGATCTATCCCGATCTCGCGAAGGAATACGGGGCGAAGCTGGTGCCGTTCGTGACCGAGGACGTGTTCACCGACCCGGCGATGCTCCAGCCCGACCGCATCCACCCGACCGCGCGCGGGGTCGCGGCGCTGGTCGCGGCGACCGACGATGCTGTCGCCGCCGCGCTGCCTCCGGCCGGTTGATGCACCTCGCGTTCCCCGCGATCCTCGTCGCCGCGCGCCAGCACGGCGAGACGGCGGTCATCGCGCGGGTTCTCACCGAGGACCACGGGCTCGTCGCGGGCTACGTCGCAGGCGGGCGCGGGCGGCAACTGCGCCCGGTGGTGATCCCCGGCAACCGCGTCGCCGCCGAACTCAGCGCGAAAAGCGACAGCCAGCTGCCGTTCCTGCGCCTCGAACTCGTCGAAAGCCGGGGGCCGTGGCTCGGCGAGCCGCTGGCGGCCAGCGCGATCGGCTGGGTGACCACGCTGACCGCGCTCGCGCTGCCCGAGCGCAATCCATACCCCGCGCTCTATTCGGCGCTCGGCGCCACGCTCGACGCGATCTGCCACGCGCCCTCGGCCCGCGGCTGGCTGCGCGCGCTGGTCGGCTACGAGGCGCTGGTGCTGCGCGAGCTCGGCTACGGAGGCGGCCCGCCGCCCGCCGAAGCTGACCTTGACGCGCTCCTCGAATTGTTTGCCCGCACCGCCGTTCCGCTGGACCGCTACCTGCTTGCCGACCGGAGGGGCGATGCTATGTCGCTGCGCGCCATGCTGGGCGAGCGTCTGGAGAAATTGAGCGGATGAAGGTCGCGGTTTTGCCCGGCGACAGGATCGGTCCCGAGGTCACCGCCGAGGCGCTGCGCGTGCTCGAAGCGCTCGACCTGCCGGGCCTGACGCTGCTCGAGGGCGACGTCGGCGGGATCGCCTGCAAGCGCCACGGCCACCCGCTGCCGCCCGAGACGCTCGCAGTGGCCCGCGCGGCCGACGCGATCCTGTTCGGCGCGGTGGGCGATCCCGACTGCGACGGCCTCGAGCGCGCGCTGCGGCCCGAACAGGCAATCCTCGGCCTGCGGTCCGCGTTCGGCCTGTTCGCCAACCTGCGTCCGGCGACGACCTTTCCGGGCCTCGAGGGGATGAGTGCGCTAAGGCCCGAGATCGCCGCGCGGATCGACCTCCTGATTGTCCGTGAACTCACCGGCGACGTCTATTTCGGCGACAAGCGCATCGAGACGCTGCCCGACGGCCGCCGCCGCGGGTGGGACATGATGAGCTATGCCGAGGACGAGGTGCGGCGGATCGCCCACGTCGCCTTCCGCGCCGCGCAGGGCCGCAAGCGCCGCCTGTGCAGCGTCGACAAGGCCAACGTGCTCGAGACCAGCCAGCTGTGGCGCGATGTCGTGATCGAAGTCGCGGCCGAATATCCCGACGTCGTCCTCGAGCATATGTACGTCGACAACGCGGCAATGCAGCTCGTGCGCGACCCGGGCCGGTTCGACGTCGTGGTGACCGGCAACCTGTTCGGCGACATCCTGTCCGACCAGGCGAGCATGTGCGTCGGCTCGATCGGCCTGCTCGCCAGCGCCTCGCTCGGCGAGCGGCAGACCGATTACGGCACGTTCGGCCTCTACGAACCGATCCATGGCAGCGCGCCCGATATCGCCGGGCGAGGGCTCGCGAACCCGATGGCGACGATCCTGTCCGCCGCGATGATGCTGCGCCATTCCTTCGGGCGCGAGGCCGAGGCGGCGCGGATCGAAGCGGCGGTCGCGGGCGCGCTGGCGGACGGCGTGCGGGGCGGCGACCTCGGCGGCGAAGCGGGCACCGCCGCGATCGGCGACGCGGTCCTCGCCCGCCTGTGAGCCTGTCGCTCGGCATCGTCCTGCCCACGCGCAACGAGCGCGACAACCTGCCCACGCTGATCGCGCGGATCGAGGACGCGCTCGGGCCGGAGGGGTGGGAGGTGATCGTCGTCGACGACGACAGCCCTGACGGCACCGCCGACGCCGCCCGCGCGCTTGCCCGGGCCGACGGCCGCATCCGCGTGCTCCAGCGGTTCGGCCGCCGGGGGCTGGCGAGCGCGGCGATCGAGGGAATGTGCGCCACCGCCGCGCCGTTCGTCGCGGTGATGGACGCCGACCACCAGCACGACCCCGCGCTGCTCGCGGCGATGCACGACGCGGTCGCGGCCGGGACCTGCGACATCGCGGTGGCGAGCCGCTTCGCCCCGGGCGGCAGCGCGGCGGGCCTGCCGAACGAACGGCGCGAGAAGGGGAGCCGGCTTGCCAACCGCCTCGCGCGCCATATCACGGGGGTCGAACTCACCGACCCGATGAGCGGATATTTCCTGCTGCGCGCCGAGACGCTGCGCGCCGCCGCGCCGGGACTGTCGGGCATCGGCTTCAAGATCCTGCTCGACCTGCTCGCCACCGCCGACCCGCCGCTGCGGGTGAGGGAATTCCCGCTCGCGTTCGCCGAGCGCCGGGCCGGGGAGAGCAAGCTCGACACCGCGGTCGCGTTCGAGTTCCTCGTCGGGCTCTACGATCGCAGCTTCGGCCGGGTGGTGCCGAGCCGCTTCGCGCTGTTCGGTACCGTCGGCGCGCTGGGCGTGGCGGTGCACATGGCGGTGCTGGTCGCGCTCTACCGCCTCGCGGGGGAGGGCTTCGCGCTGGCGACGGTCATCGCGACGTTCGCGGCGATGACGTTCAACTTCTGGCTCAACAACCGACTGACCTATCGCGACGCCCGGCTGAAGGGGATTGCCGCGGTGCTGCGCGGCTGGGCGGGCTTCTGCGCGACTTGCGCGGTCGGCGCGCTCGCCAACGTCGCCACCGCGACGCTGCTTCAGGGTCGGGGGGTCTACTGGGTGGTCGCCGCGCTGGCCGGGATCGTCATCGGGTCGGTGTGGAACTACGCGCTGTCGAGCCGCTTCGTGTGGGGCCGGTTCTGACGCTCACCGCCAGCTGTCGAGCCACATCCACTTCTCGAACCCGCGCTCGCCCGGCAGCGCGCCCGCGCTGAGGATCGGGTAGAACCACGCGAACAGCGCGAGGCTGCCGGTCAGGACGAACCAGGACAGCCACGCCCAGCCCCGCTCTCGCAGCGCGTCGAGCGCGAGCGCGAGCGCAGCGAGCAGCGCCATGCTCGGCACGAAATAGTGATAGTAGAACTGCACCGGCTTGTCCGCGACGATCCAGAACCCCAGGCTCGCCGCGAAGATCAGCACCGCGGCCAGCGCGTCCCACCGGCGGCGGCGGACGCCGGCCCATGCCGCCCAGCCGAGCGCGGGCAGCCCGGCGAGCATCGACAGCGGGTTGCCGATCAGCAGCACCCCGCGCTGCGCGCCGTCGCTCGGCTCGTAGAAGTACCAGATCGCGCGGCGGTCGATCACCCAGTCGGTCCACACGCTCTGGTAGGGGTGCGGCTTGACCACGCTTTCCTGCATCCGCAGCATCATCTCGTGCAGGCCGATGAAGCCGCCCGGAGGCAGGGTTCCGGGGGCGATCAGCCAGACCGGTGCGTAAGTGAGCGCGTAGACCGCGAGCGGCACCAGGCCGAGCCACAGCGCGGCCTCGGGCAGGCGCACGCCCGGCACCGGCGCGCCGCGGTGGCCGACCAGGCCCTTCCACCCGGCGGCGTGGAGCCGGATCGCGAGAAACGCGAGGCCCGGCAGCGGGGCGAGCGGCACCGCGTTCCACTTGGCCCCGATCGCAAGGCCCAGCGCGATACCCGCGAGTGCGAGGCTGCGGCGTCCGTGCTCGGGTTCGCGCACCGCGGCCGCGCACTGCCAGAACGCGACCGCGAGCGCGGCGACCATGAACACGTCGAGCATCGCGATCCGCGCATGGACGAACAGGAAGAAACCGCTCGCCAGCAGCACGCCGTAGGCGAGCGTGGCGTAGCGCCGCAGCGAGGCGAACCAGAGCGCGCGCATCGCCGCCCACAGCGCCAGCGTGCCCGCCAGCGCGCTCATGATGCGCCAGGCCCACGGCCGGTCACCGAACAGCGCGATCCCCGCGGCCAGCATTTCTTTGCCGAACATCGGGTGTTCGCGGTTGAGCCAGTCGCTCTGCGCCAGCAGCGCGCGCGCGGCGGGCAGGTAGTGGATCTCGTCGAAGTAGGGCTTGGACGGAATGCCCAGGCGGACGATGGCGAGCGCGAGGAAGCCGAGAGCCAGCGCGGCGCACCATCGGGCGGGGTCGCGGGGGTGGTGCGGCGCTACGCTC
This sequence comes from Tsuneonella litorea, assembly GCF_025154015.1. Classification (GTDB taxonomy): domain Bacteria; phylum Pseudomonadota; class Alphaproteobacteria; order Sphingomonadales; family Sphingomonadaceae; genus Tsuneonella; species Tsuneonella litorea. The sequence continues at coordinate 178,537 of NZ_JAOAMV010000004.1, read as the reverse complement.
ATGCGCAGCGGGCTTTAGCCGCGTGCAAGTCGCCGGGCTACCCCTGCCGCAAATTCCGAACGCTCTGGCGCGGCAACTCGCCGCACGCTTGTCTTTGTCTTTTCATATATATAGCGCAATCCAACAAGAATGGACGGGTCGCACTGAACTCAAGTCCATGCTCAGGGGAAACACGATGAGGTTCGACAAGATTGCATCTTCGCTGGCGGCCGTCTCGCTGATGGTGGCGCCGGTTGCGGTCCAGGCCGCTCCGGCGGATCGCGCGTCCGCACCCGCCGCCGAGGAAAGCGAACTGGGCGGCACGCTTGTGCTGATATTCGTCGCGATCGCCGCGATCGTCGCGGCGATCCTGATCATCGACGGTGACGACGACCCGGTCAGTCCGTAAGGTCGGCCGGAACCGAAGGAAACGAGAGGCGGGGCCCGTGCGGCCCCGCTTTTTTTGGGTCACCCGATACCACCGGACCGGAGGGGGCGAAGGCCGGGTGCTTCGCCTGCAACCGCGATGCCACCGCGGACATGTGGCCTAACTGCCACAATTCTCGGCAAAAACGACTGCCCCCTAACCTTCGATAAATGCCCACGTCCCGGTGAATGCCTCATGTGGCGCGCCCTTGGGGGTATTCCTGTGACGGGTCGGAGCCCTCCGCCACGACAATGACCAGTCGCTTTGAAACCGCCACGCGGTTCTGGCTAAGGGGACTTTGACCTTGAACTATTTCGGTAAGGCCGCGCTTCGCGGCTCCACTTCGCTATGTGCCGCGGCGGTTCTCGCGGCGGGCGTCTATGCGGCTCCCGCATTTGCACAGGACGCGGTCGATGAACCGGCCTGCGTCGACGCAGACAACGACGGACAGTGCGACACGCTGTCGAACGCCGACGGTTCGAGCGCCACGTCGGGGGCGATCGTCGTCACCGGCTCGCGGCTTCGCAGCCGCGACGGGTTCAACACGCCGGATCCGATCCAGGTCATCACGCGTGAAGAGACCACGCAGGCCGGCTTCAACTCGCCGGCGGAAGTCCTGCAGAGCGCGGCGTTCACCAACGGCCAGGCGCAGATCAACAACTCGTACGGCGGTTTCGTCGTCAACGGCGGGCCGGGCGTCAACACGCTGTCGCTGCGCGGCCTTGGCCCGACCCGCACCCTCATCCTGCTCAACGGACGCCGCGTGGCGCCGGCCGGATCGCGCGGCTCGGTCGGCTCGGCCGACCTCAACGTGCTCCCGAGCGCGATGATCGAGCGCATCGAAGTGCTCAATGGCGGCGCCTCGTCGATCTACGGCTCCGACGCGATCGCGGGCGTGGTGAACATCATCACCCGCAACCAGTTCTCGGGACTTTACCTCGAGGCGCAGCAGAACGTGCCGCAGGCCGGCGCGGGCATCTCGGGCCGCTATTCGACGGTCCTCGGCTACAACGGCGATCGCTTCAACGTCGCCGCATCGCTCGAGTACTACAACCGCACCGCGTTCAAGTTCCGCGACGCCGACTTCACCCAGTGCCAGACGCAGAACCGTCCGACGGGGGCCGGCGCAGACATCAACAGCGGCAGCTACATCGACCCGCGGACCGGTCAGCCCAAGTGCTACACGACTGGCACGACCGGCGAATCGGGCACCTCGATCAACCTGATCGGCACGCCCAACCTGTCCGCCTCGACCGTCGCGCTCGGCGCGGGCGTTCCCGCCGGCTACAACAGCACCTGCAACCGTTTCCGTCCGAACCCGGCTGCCGGCGGCGCGCTGCCGGGCTACGAATGCGTCGGCGGCGGCTCGGGCGCGACCGCGCTTTCGGTCAACATCCGCGACACGTTCCCGCAGTCGCTCCTGAACAACGACCTGGTCTCGCCCGCCCGCATCTACACCGGTTTCTTCCAGGCCGGGTATGAGCTGCAGGCGCTGGGCGATGCCGAGCTCTACACCGAGGTGCTGGTCAACCGGCGCAAGTCGAGCCAGCTGCAGAGCCGCCAGTTCACGATCGACTATCCGTTCGGCAGCCCGCTCATCCCGACGGGTCTGCGGTTCCCCACCGCGTTCCTCGGCCCGCAGGCGACGAACCCGGGCGTGTCGGTCGGCGTTCGCGTGTTCGCGGACTACGGCAACTACGAGAACCGCCAGACGGTCGACTACGTGAAGGGCCTCGCCGGCCTGCGCGGCAACCTGCCGATGGACTGGGAGTATGACCTCTACGTCGCCAAGGCCTGGTCGGATTCGGACTACACCACCGACCTCATCCTCACCGATCGCCTCAACCAGAGCCTCGACGTCGTGGCGTCGGGTTCGGGTTTCGCCTGCCGCAACACGGGCCGCGGCTGCGTCGCGGCGCCTGCCCTGACCCCGGCGGTCGTCGGCGGCCAGTATCCGTCCGACTGGTTCAACTTCGTGGTGCAGCCCGTCACCGGACACACCGCGTTCCGCGAAGAAACCGCGGCGATGTTCCTCAACGGCCCGCTGTTCGCGCTGCCGGGCGGCGACATCCAGCTCGGCGTCGGTGCGGAATACCGCAAGTCGTCGATCGACGACACGCCTTCGATCGAAAGCCAGACCGGCAATCTCTACAACTTCACCGGCTCGGGCCTGACGCGCGGTTCGGACTCGGTGTGGGAAATCTTCGGCGAGGCCGAACTGCCGATCCTGCGTGACCTGCCGTTCGCCTACAACCTGTCGATCACCGGATCTGCCCGCTACACGAACTACAAGTCGTACGGCGGCCAGACTACCTACAAGGTGGGCGGCATCTTCCAGCCGATCCGGGAGATCTCGCTGCGTGGCAGCTATGGCACCTCCTACCGCGCCCCGGCGCTGTTTGAGCAGTTCCTTGGTGCGACGAGCGGGTTCCAGTCGAGCGCGAGCGACCCCTGCAACAACCTGACCACCGCTGCTTCGAACCCGATCCGGATCGCGAACTGCGCGGCCGACGGTATCCCGAACGGCGGTCTCGGCTTCAGCGCGACCTCGTCGATCCGCGTGCTCCAGCGCGGCGGTGCGGAGTCGGGCCTCGGCGCCGAAACCTCGCGCAACTGGACCGCTGGCCTCGTGGTACAGCCGAACCTGGGCAGCTTCGGTCGCCTGTCGCTTTCGGCCGACTACTGGAACATCCTCGTCGAGAACGGCGTGTCCCAGCTTGGCTTCGGCACGATCCTGCAGCAGTGCTATGACGATCCGGACTTCCGGGCGGAGAGCATCTGCGGTCTTGTCGTCCGCGAAAAGACGGCGCCGTACCAGCTGACCGTCACCACCGGCTACGTGAACATCTCCACCGCCCGTGCTTCGGGCTGGGATTTCAACGCCCGGTGGGAGCTGCCCGTCGGTCCCGGCAAGTTCCGTCTGAACGCGGACGTGACCAAGTTCGACGACCGGTTCACGCAGACTCTCCCGACCGACGCCGTGCGTGACAACATCGGCACGCTGAACAACCCCGAGTGGAGCGGCACCTTCGCCGCGAACTACTCGATCGGCCGGGTCGACCTGCGGTACGGCGTGGACTGGCTGAGCTCGACCTACAGCGATGCCGACTATCTCGGCGTCACCCAGGCCGTGCGCGACACCTACATCCTGGAGGCACCGGATTACTTCCTCCACCAGGCTTCGGTGCGGTGGAAGGGTGACAATTTCAGCTTCACCGTCGGCGTCCGCAACCTGTTCGACACCACGCCGCCCTACATCTCGTCCGGGTTCTACAACCGGGTGGGCAACGCGCCGCTGTACAACGGCTTCGACTATCTCGGCCGCACCTACTTCGCGAACATCTCGACGAAGATCAAATAGGACCGGCGATCCGAAAGCGGGGGGCGGCAACTTCGGTTGCCGCCCCCTTTTTCGTTTGGCCCCGACCGCGCGTGTCCCGCACCGGCTTTCGCGGCCCGCAGACCTTTTTGTTTGCAACCGCGCGCGCCGACCCTAGACGCGCGAGGGATGAAGAAGACGACCGGCATGGATCGCGCCGCCACGGCGAACTGGCGCCCCGCCACCCGCGCGGTGCGCGGCGGCACCTGGCGCAGCGAGCACGGCGAGACGAGCGAGGCGCTGTTCCTCACCTCGGGCTATACCTACGACGACGCGCAGACGGTCGCCGACCGGTTCGCCGGCGAGGCCGAGGGGATGACCTATTCGCGCCTGCAGAACCCCACCGTCGCGATGCTGGAAGAACGCATCGCGCTGATGGAGGGGGCGGAAGCCTGCCGCGCGCAGGCGAGCGGGATGGCCGCGATGACCGCGGCGCTGCTGTGCCAGCTGTCGGCCGGCGACCATGTCGTCGCCGCGCGCGCCGCGTTCGGTTCGTGCCGCTGGCTGGTCGATCACCTGCTGCCGCGCTTCGGCATCGAGACGACCGTGATCGACAGCGCGGTCGACGGCGAGTGGGACGCCGCGATCCGCCCGAACACGAAGGTGTTCTTCTTCGAGACCCCGGCCAATCCCACGCTCGACGTCGTCGACCTCACGTACGTCTGCGACCTCGCAAAAGCGCACGGCATCGTCACCGTCGTCGACAACGCCTTCGCCACCAGCGCGCTCCAGCGCCCGCTCGAGTTCGGCGCCGACGTGATCGCCTACAGCGCGACCAAGCTGATGGACGGGCAGGGCCGGGTGCTGGCGGGCGCGGTCTGCGGATCGCGGGCGTTCATCGACGAGGTGCTGCTGCCGTTCCAGCGCAACACCGGGCCGAACCTGTCGCCGTTCAACGCCTGGGTCGTGCTCAAGGGCCTCGAGACGCTCGACTTGAGGGCGCAGGCGCAGAGCCGCGCGGCGCTCGAGCTCGGGCGGTTCATCGAGCCCCGCCTCGCGGGCGCCGGCGGGCGAATGCTCCACCCCGGCTTGCCGAGCCACCCGCGCCACGATCTCGCGACGCGCCAGATGCCCCGCGGCACCGGCCCGATCTTCGCGTTCGAGCTGCCCGGCGGCCGCGCCCAGGCCTTCGCCCTGCTCGACGCGCTCGAGCTGGTCGACATCTCGAACAACATCGGCGACGCGCGCACGCTGATGTGCCACCCGGCCAGCACCACCCACGCCAACATGGGGGCCGAGGCGCGAGGCGAGATGGGGGTCACAGAGGGCCTGGTGCGGATCAACGTCGGGCTCGAGGACCTCGACGACCTCAAGGAGGATCTCGACCGCGCGCTGTCGGCGGCCGGCCTCTAATCGCACCCCGCGCAGTTTTTGCGCGGAACTTCCGGGGCCATGGCGGATTCTACCCTCGATCGGGGGTTAGCGCGTGGCCAGTTGCGTCTTTTCGGATTTCGTCTGCGTTTCGCCCGGCAGCCGCGCCCTGACGTCCGCCGCGCGCGCGTTGTTCGCCCCCGCGCCGGAACGGCACGGATGAACCCGCAGGACCACTACGCGGCGCTGATCCAGTCATCGCACGATGCGATCGTCGCCAAGGACCTGGAGGGCAACGTCCTTAGCTGGAACCCCGCCGCCGAAAAACTGTTCGGCTGGTCGAGCGACGAGATGGTCGGCCATTCGATCCGCCGCCTCCTTCCGGGCGACCTGCAGGACGAGGAAGACCTCATCCTCGCCCGCATCCGCGCGGGCGAGGGAGTCGGGCTGTTCATCACCCGCCGGATCCACAAGGACGGCCACGAGATTCCCGTCGCGGTCACGATCTCGCCGGTGCGCGACGCCGCCGGGCGGGTCATCGGCGGCAGCAAGATCGCGCGCGACGCGACGCTGCACGTGGCGATCGAGGCCAGGCTGCGCGAAAGCGAGGAGCGCTTCCGGATGCTGGCGGAAAACATCGCCCAGCTCGCCTGGATCGCCAAGCCCAGCGGCGACATCTTCTGGTACAACCAGCGGTGGTACGACTACACCGGCAGCGACCTTGCATCGATGGAAGGGTGGGGCTGGAAGGCCGTCCACCACCCCGACCACATCGTCCGCGTCGAGCAGAAGTTCCGCGCCGCGCTGGCCGAGGGCGAGGAGTGGGAGGACCTGTTCCCCTTGCGCAGCGCCAGCGGGGAATGGCGCTGGTTCCTCAGCCGCGCGAAGCCGATCCGCGACGATGACGGCGCCATCGTCTACTGGTTCGGCACCAATACCGACATCACCGAACAGCGCGAGCAATCGGAACAGATCGCGTTGCTGCTGCGCGAGGTGAACCACCGGTCGAAGAACATGCTGGCCAAGGTCCAGGCGCTCGCGCGCAGCAGCATCGAGGGCGACGAGGCGCTGATCAAGCGGTTCGAGGAACGCGTGGGCAGCCTGGCGGTGAACCAGGACATCCTCGTCCGCCGCGACTGGCGCGAAGTGCCGGTCGAGGAGCTCGTCCGGCTCCAGCTCAAGTTCATGAGCGGTGCGATCCGGCAGATCGCGACGTCGGGGCCGGATTGCGCGCTGATTCCGCGGGCGGCGGAAATCATCGGCATGGCGCTGCACGAACTGGCGACCAACTCGCTCAAGTACGGCGCGCTGTCGGGACCCGAAGGCCGGGTGACGATCGAATGGCAGTGCGACGGCGACCGCTTCATCATCGCCTGGCGCGAACGCGGCGGCCCCCCGGTGAAGACACCCGCGCGCCGCGGCTTCGGCAGCCAGTTGATCGAGGACATTCCGCGTCGTTCGCTCGACGGAGAGGTGGATTACACGTTCGCGCCGAACGGCGTCGAATGGACGCTTTCGGTGCCGGCGGATCTGCTCGCGGACGGTGTACGAACCATCGCCTGACCCTTGCGCCGCCCCGCGCACTTGCTACCTTTGCAGATGATGAAGCAGCTTTTCCAGCACGCCGCGATTACCGAGGGCATCACCGTGCGGGTGGCGGTCAATTTCCTGCCCGAACAGTCGCGCCCGCAGGACGGCAAGTGGTTCTGGGTCTATCACATCCGCATCGAGAACGGATCGCACGAGCGGGTGCAGCTTGTCAGCCGCCACTGGCGGATCACCGACGGGCGCGGGATGGTCAGCGTGGTCGACGGCGAGGGCGTGGTGGGCGAACAGCCGGTGCTCGAACCGGGGCAGAGCCACGATTACGTTTCCGGCTGCCCGCTGGCGACCCCGCACGGGACGATGGAGGGGTTCTACACCTTCCACCGGCTGTCGGGCTTAAAGTCCCGCGGCGGCGAACCGCTCGAGGTCCGCATCCCCTTCTTCCCGCTCGCCGCGCCGGCAGAGGCATAATCGTCTCGCATGACCCCGCGCTGCCGCTTGATGCGTCAGCTTCCGTAATATCCGCAACGGCTAGATCAGGTCGGCCGCCCACGCGATCGCGATGGCCGCAGGAACGAACAGCGCCTGCGCCAGCAGCGTGCCGGCCAGCCGGCTGCCCGAGATCCACAGGATCGCGCGGCGGAACGCCGGTTCGCTGACCTGCCCGTCGACCACGTCGTCGGTCAGCACCGAGAGCTGGGGGTCGATCACCAGGAACAGCAGGATCGTGGCGAACCCGTTGATCAACGCCGACAACTGCGAGGCGGTCACGCGGTATTCGGGCACGAGGTACCCGGCGTAGATCGAGGCCAGCACGCCCACGACGAGGATCGCCTGCGCGAGGCAGTTGGCGAAAAGGATGCCCCAGCTCACCTCGGCCGGCCGGGTGTACGAGCGCAGCGACGCGACAGAAGGAATCGTCACCGCCTCGCGCAGCGTCCTGAGGCCCGCCGGGGTCACGCTGCGCAGCGCCAGTTCGGCCAGCGACTTCTTTTTCTGCATCCCGCCGATCACCCGCGCGAACAGCCGCTGCGTGCTCGGCACCAGCGCGATGCCGACCACCACGCCGACGGTGGCGGCGAGCATGAACAGGCGGAAGTCGCCGAGCAGGCCCTCGCCCCCGCCGCCCGCGAGCGCCTGTTCGACGCGGTTGGCGATCAGCGGGCCGAGAAAGCCGTTCGACAGCCGGGAGACGAGCACGAGCGCGTTGAACAGAGCAAAGCTCATCGCGATCCGCCGGGTGCGCACGCCGGCGATCCGCGCCGCGTAGGCGAGCGTCCCGATGAGGTTGATGATCACGGTAAGGATCAGGATGGCGGCGAGCTGAGCGTCCATGAAGCGTGTCCCGGCTGCGGTCGGGGACGACCGCCTGTCCCTCGCGCGGTAATGCCGCCCCGGGGCCGCGCCAAGGCTCCTTGGCGGGATATTCCCGGACACGACCGCTTCGTTCTTTGAAAGCGGGGGACTGCCTGATGCGCTACCGCTTCGCCACTTGAGCGCGGGGGACTTCCTGATGCGCTACCGCTTCGCTACTTGAGCGCGGGGACTTCCTAATGCGCTACCGCTTCGCTACTTGAGCGCGCGATGAAGCGCACTCACCTGCCCCTGAACGCCCTGCGCGTGTTCGATGCCGCGGCGCGGCACCTCAGCTTCACCCGCGCGGCGGACGAGCTGGCGGTGACGCCCGCCGCGGTCGGCCAGCAGATCCGCGCGCTCGAAGATCACCTCGGCACCGTGCTGTTCCGCCGTACGAGCAAGGGGCTCGAGCTGACCGACGAGGCGCTCGCCGGGCTCGATGCGCTGCGCGAAGGCTTCCTCAAGTTCGAGGAATCGGTCCAGGCGATGCAGGCGGGCCAGGCGAGCGACCGCTACACCATCGCCGCCCCGCGCGAGTTCTACGCCCAGTGGCTCAGCCACCGGCTGGCGAAGTTCGTCGAGGGGCACCCCGGCGTGCGGTTCAACCTCATCGCCGACGAGAACGCCGACTTCACCGAGACCAACCTCGACGTGGCGATCCGGCTGGTCGACGGCCCGGGCGACCTCGAAGGGGTCGAGCTGGCGCCCGCGCGCCGCGTCGTGGTCGCCGCGCCCGGCGCTGCCGACCAGTGGATCCAGTGGCCCGGTGCCCCGCTGCCCGACGGGGCCGAGGCGATGGTCCAGGTCGCCAATCCCGGCCAGGCGCTGTCGAGCGCGGTCGCCGGGCTCGGCAAGGCGGTGATGCCCTACCTGCTGGTGGAAGAGGCGATCGAGGCCGGCCGGCTCGAGGTGCTCGAGGGGCCGGACGAGGGGCGCCGCGCCTACTGGTTGGTCGCCCCGCTGCCGCAGTGGCGGCAGAAGAAGGTGAAGGCGCTGGTCGCCTTCCTCACGGCGCCCTGAAGGCGCGGAATACGTCGGCAAGGCCCGGCGGGTCGCATTCGGCGCGCAGCGCCTCGATCGCGCCGGGAACCGGCAAGTGGTATTCGAGGGCGTTGTCCTCGCGCCCGACCAGTTCGGCGCCCAGCGCCTTGACGAAGCCGATCGCGCGGGTGTTTTCCGCCAGCGTCCACGCCTGGAACGCCGCGTAGCCCGCCTCCGCCGCGTCGAGCAGGATCGTCGCGGTGAGCAGCCGGCCGAGGCCGCGGTCGTGAAAGTCGTCGATCACCGCGACCGAGAACTCGGCCCGGTCCGGTTCGCCGTCCTCCGCGATCGCGTGGACCGCGCCGATCGCGGGTTCGCCCGGCAGGTCGCTGGCGATGGCGCCCCAGGCGATGTGCTGGTCGCCATCGGCCCCCAGCAGCTTGTCGATCACGTGCGGCGGGGGCACGCGCACCCCGGTGAAGAAGCGCATATAGCGCGAGCGGTCGCTCATCCGCGCGATGCCTTCGCGCATCCGCGCCTCGTCGTCGGGCCGGATGGTGCGGATGCACACGCGGGTGCCGTCCTCGAGCCGGGTGTGGATCTGCCGCTCGTCGGGGCGTGCCGAGGCAGCGGCGCGCTCGCTCATCAAAGTGTCTCCGGCCGCGACCCGGGGGCGAGCGGCCGGACTAGCACGGCGGTGCGCGCCGGGAAATGCGCCGCGTCAGTCGGCGGCCGCGGCGGCCTCGGCCTCTTCGGCGCGGCGGGCGGCCTTCTCGGCCTCGGTCTTCTGCCGGTCGACCATGACCTTGCGCGCCTGGTTGGCGAGCGCGCGCCAGGTCTTTTCCGCGCGCAGGTTGCGCTCCCGCACGTTGTCGAGCGTCGCCGCTTCGGCGTCGGCCGCGGCCTCGTTGGCGCGGGCATCGTAGAATTCGAAGGTCTGGCTCATCGGCGGGTCTCTCTCGGCGCGGGGGGCGGGGGCAGGGGCGGGAAGTGCCGCTCCCGCGCGCGGCAAGGATGCTGCGCGCGGGAGAGACGGTTGCGGGCGTCCGCTCAGTCGGCGGCCGACAGGTTGACCGCGCTGGCCTTCCCGTTGCGGCCGGTCTCGACCTCGTAGTTGAGGCGCTGTTCCTTGTTCAGCGTGTTCATCCCCGCGGCCTGGACGGCGGTGATGTGGACGAAGCTGTCGGGGGTGCCGTCGTCGGGCTGGATGAAGCCATAGCCCTTGTCGAGGTTGAAGAACTTCACGGTTCCGGTCTTGCTCATGATGTTTCCTTTCGAGAAACGCTTGGGTGTGCCCCGGGGCGGAAATGCCCGCGAAGCCGTGCGTCGGGTCGTCTCGTGAAAGGAAGTCGTCGTCTGGGTAGCGCCGGGAACCCTGCCCGCAAGGGCGGAAGGGACGGTAAGCACATCGTCAAAAGCCGAAGTCCGTCGCAAAATTCGACGTCAGCGAGCGCGCCACTACCACGACTTGTGGAAAACGCCTAATCGCGCGCCTCCTCAGTAGTCCGCGCCCGGCGATCCGTCGTCGCCCAGCCAGCCTTCCGCCTTCGCGATGCGCTGGCGCTCGGCCATCAGTTCGAGCTTGGCGCAGAGCGAATCGATCACCGCGTCCTCGTCATAGGCGCGCGCCGCGGCGTCCTCGGCCAGGACCTCGGCCTTGATGCCTTCGTAGACCGGGTGGCCGGGCCGGATCTGCTGCACGCCGTAGCGCGCCGGCATCCGGTATTGCATGAGAAAGCGCAGCAGCGCGTTGTCGGGCTTGTCCCACCAGCCGAGGATTTCCCCGCCCGAGACGATGGGGGTGGAGGTGCCCTTCAATGCGCGTTCGAGCGCGCAGTCCTCCAGCCGCTGCACCCCGCGTTCCAGCGCCGCGTCCCACGCGGCCGCGAACCCTTCCGCGCCGGGCCGGTGCCGCAGCTTGTAGAGCGCCTCCATCGACTTGCCGATCGACCGCGCGGCCTGGGAGACGATCCCCGTCGCCGCGAGCGTGGCGACGAACCGCCGCTGCAGCGCGGGCGTGATCGAGTTGCGGCGCGGGGCGGGGTGGAGAAACGGCGCAAAGCCGAGCAGCGGATCGTCCTCGTCCGGCTCGGGCGCGGGGGCATAGGCGACGGCGGAAGTCGCTTGGCGCGGCGTGGCGCGGGTGGGTTGGGTCATAGAGCGACATCGCTGGCGGACGGTGGATCGGGGTGCGACCAGCACCCCGCAAGCGCCAACGCGCGCCGGCCGGTTAGGCCGAAAGCCAAGCAGCGCGGAGGCGCTGCGCCCGGCGTTTGAGGGCGTAAACAAAGGACTCTCATGGCCCGCGGGTAGGTTGCAGATTTGAGGCGTGTAGGAAAATCATTTGGTTGCGAGCCGAATCCGGTTCGTTAGAACGGCGGCGAGGGGGACGCGATGACCAACGCGCTTTATTTCGGCGACAACCTGCACGTGTTGAGGGAGCACAGGGAATGTGGGGCAGCGCATATCGCCAGCTAGGCGGATTGAGGGCGCGTAGGACAGAGAAAGTTTTGAAGGGGGTTTTCATCGCCCCAAGATGCCTATAAATAGTCGCCCAAATCTAAAGGTTGGGCCATGGGCGATCTTACTACTCCGCTAGAATCCGCAACCCGCTAGCGCCTAGACGCGCTGCTGGAGAACCTCGGTTGGGACTTCGATGAGCAGTCGGCCGAATGCAACGTTTTCACGGAGCGGCCCAAAACCAAGGCGCAGAAAGCCGGTCTGAAGGGCGCACATCCCGACTACGTTCTTTATCAGAGCGGAACCGATGACCCCATTGCGATCATCGAAGCCAAGCGGCCCGGTCAAAGCCTCGTAGATGCTCTGAAGCAAGCGATTGATCTGTACGCCACGCCGCTCGGCGTGGACCTCGTGTTCGTCGCAGACGGGTCCTTCGTTGAGGCCCACGATTTGCGCGACGGGCGTAGACTCCAGATTGACGGCGAAGATATTACGACGCTGCTGTCTGAGCGCGACGTTCTACGCTTTTTAGACCAAGGCTCGACCATCAGAACACCTGAGGTCGTTCGCCACACGAAGCAGGAACTGATCAACGCCTTTGGCGCTGCGAATGATCTTCTGCGCAAAGAGGGCCTGCGAGAGGGGTTGGAGCGGTTCACTGAATTTTCCAACTTGCTCTTCCTCAAGCTAATCAGTGAAATTGAGGAAGACCGAGAAGCCAACGGTGAGGAGCGCATCCTCGAGAAGCGCTATTGCTGGGATGCGTTCAAGGACAAACCCGCTCAGGAGATGCTCGACTACATCAACGACACAGTACTTCCGCGCCTGGTCCGCAACTATAATCATACCAGCGACGTGTTCCAGACCAAGCTGGCCATCACAACGCCGAAGACGCTTAAGCAGATCGTTGATCGCCTATCGAAGCTTCACCTGCTGAACACCGAATCCGACATCAAGGGCGATGCCTTCGAGTATTTTCTGAAAAACTCCATTTCAGTCGGCAACGATCTTGGAGAGTATTTTACTCCGCGGCATATCGTAAAGCTAGCGGTGGATCTGGTGGACCCGCTCTTCGAGGAAACCATTTACGACCCGACCTGCGGGACGGGCGGCTTCCTTATTCAGGCTTTTCGGCATGTTAAGGGCAAGGTGAAGAACACGCCTGAAAACCTGCGCTTCCTCAAGGAAGACACGATCTTCGGGCGGGAGATCACAGCGACGGCCAAGGTAGCAAAGATGAATATGATCATCATCGGTGATGGTCATAACAACATCGTTCAGATGGACAGCCTGTCGAAGCCTCTGAAGGAGGAATACGACGTTGTCTTGGCTAACTTTCCATTCTCACAGAAAACTGATTACGCTGGTCTGTACGGGTACGAGACGGACAACGCCAACCCAGTCTTCCTGCAACTTATCATCGATGCGCTGAAGCCCGGCGGTCGCGCTGGTGTTGTTGTCCCGGAGGGCGTCCTTTTCGACGAGGCCGCGCCGAATGTGCGCGTGCGGAAGCGGCTGCTGGAAAGCTGCGAACTTGAGGCGGTGGTGAGCCTCCATGAGTATGTCTTCCGCCCGTACACCGGACAACCGACCAGCCTCCTGATCTTCAAAAAGGGCAAGCCCACTAAGTCGGTTTGGTTTTTCGATGTCATCAACGACGGTTTCGAGAAGAGTACGAGAAAGACTGGGCGCCGCGCCGCTAAGGAAAACGATCTCCCTCTGCTGAGGCAGCTTTGGTCCGAACGTGGCAACTCCGACCGCTCATTTTCGGTCGGGATCGACACGATCCGGGAGCATGGCTTCAAGCTGACGATCGACGAGTTTCGAGATCAGTTTAGCAACCCCGAATGGGTGCAACTCGGTGGCCAAGAGGGAGTGTGCGACATTGTTATCGGGGGAACGCCCGATACCTCGAGGCGGGACTATTACGGTGGTGAGCACCTCTTCGCGAAGATTGGGGACATGACGGCATGTGAAGGCGCCGTCCTTCATGAGACAGAAGAGCGCCTCACTAACGCCGGCGTCGAAAACTCAAGCGTGAAGTTGATTGGGGCCGGGACCGTCCTGCTCAGTTTCAAGCTTTCGCTTGGCAAGGTCGCGATCACCGGAGCGCCTATGTATACCAATGAAGCAATCGCGGCGATCATCCCTAAAGACGGACGGATATTGCCGAAATTCCTCTATTACGTCCTTCCTCGCATTCCGATGCCTGGGGCACGGAAGGCCGCTAAGGGGCAAACCTCAAGCAAGGGACGACTGGAAAAAGCGCGCATTCCCTTGCCGACGATAGCAGAGCAGGAAGCCTTCATCGCCAAGATGGAAGAGTACGACGAAACAGTGGATCGGCTTCGGCGCGAAATTGCTGAAACCAATCTCGAGGCCGACGAATGGTTCAGGGCCGAGGCGATGTCTTAGGAGGCTTTACCAGCCTCTGTTGCCGCTGGCATGGAAGGAGCCGGTCATCCAGCGACGCAAAAAGGCGCCTCCCAAAGGCACCTCGCGTAGGGACGGGCGAGGGCGATATTGACCGGGGAAGCGAATCCGCGTAGGGGCGCGCCCATCCAGGGACGGTTCCGACCATCCTCGGGCAGATAGAGCTGAACATTGCCGGTCATGTCCCGGGGGCCTGTCGCTGTTGCGATAAGGCTCTTTTCTATTGAGGCGATCCTTCGGGGATGCGCTTCGGGGCAGCCGTCAAAGTAACCCGGTGTCCTTGGGCATGGGTGGAGTGTTTCAGGCTCGTGCTGTGGTTGCGGCAACTCGCTTGCGAGTGGGCCCATCCTGCGCACGACCCCTTTTTCTCTCCCCTCGTGGCCGTGTGTCGCCAGCCCTCGCTGGGTAGAGCCGCGCCCCTTCAGGAAAAGTGGGCACCGGTTTTCCGCCCGGAAGGGGCGCCCCGGGCGCGCACCGCGCGCGCACGGTCAAACAGGTGAAGAGAGAAAGTCTTAATGCCGACGATCAACCAGCTGGTCCGCAAGGGCCGCGTTCCGCAGAAGGCCAAGTCCAAGGTCCCTGCGATGGAGCAGAACCCGCAGAAGCGCGGCGTCTGCACCCGCGTCTACACGACGACCCCGAAGAAGCCGAACTCGGCGCTGCGCAAGGTGGCCAAGGTCCGCCTGACCAACAGCCGCGAGGTCATCTCGTACATCCCGGGCGAAGGGCACAACCTGCAGGAGCACTCCGTGGTCCTCATCCGCGGCGGGCGCGTGCGCGACCTTCCCGGCGTGCGCTACCACGTGCTGCGCGGCGTGCTCGACACCCAGGGCGTCAAGGACCGCAAGCAGAGCCGCTCGAAGTACGGCGCCAAGCGCCCGAAGTAAGAAGCTTTTGTGGGGTGCGGTCAGGCCGTCCGGCCTGACCTCGGTACCAGCCCGTCTCCCCCGCCCAACCACCCGATACCGTATCGGGTGATCATCGGGTGGTTGGGCGGGGGAGATGGGCCGGAGCCGCCACAACTCCGAAGGAGTTCAAGAAAATGTCACGTCGTCGTCGTCCCGAGAAGCGGGAAATTCTGCCTGATCCGAAGTTCGGAGATCAGGTGCTGTCCAAGTTCATGAACAACCTGATGCTCGACGGTAAGAAGTCCGTCGCCGAGAGCATCGTCTACGGCGCGCTCGACACGGTCGAGAGCCGTGCGAAGGCCAACCCGATCGAGGTGTTCCACACCGCGCTCGAGAACATCAAGCCGCAGATCGAGGTGCGTTCGCGCCGCGTCGGCGGTGCGACCTACCAGGTCCCGGTCGAGGTCCGCCCCGAGCGCGCCCAGGCGCTCGCCATCCGCTGGCTCATCACCGCCGCCCGCGGCCGTGCGGAGACCACCATGGCCGCCCGCCTCTCCGGCGAGCTGATGGACGCCGCCAACAACCGCGGCAACGCGGTCAAGAAGCGCGAGGACACGCACCGCATGGCGGACGCGAACCGCGCCTTCTCGCACTACCGCTGGTAAGTACCTACATGGGGGGCGCGCTCCTTGGCGGAGCGGCCCCCTGACTACCCGAGGAATTTCAAATGGCCCGCGAATATCCGCTGGAGCGCTATCGCAACATCGGCATCATGGCGCACATCGATGCCGGCAAGACCACCACCACCGAACGCATCCTCTACTACACCGGCAAGTCCTACAAGATCGGCGAAGTCCATGACGGCGCCGCCACCATGGACTGGATGGAGCAGGAGCAGGAACGCGGCATCACCATCACCTCGGCGGCGACCACGACCTTCTGGTCGGCCGACGACGGCAAGGGTGAAAAGCACCGCATCAACATCATCGACACCCCCGGGCACGTCGACTTCACCATCGAGGTGGAACGCTCGCTGCGCGTCCTCGACGGCGCGGTCGCGGTGTTCGACGGCGTCGCGGGCGTGGAACCGCAGTCCGAAACCGTCTGGCGTCAGGCCGACAAGTACGGCGTCCCGCGGATGTGCTTCATCAACAAGCTCGATCGCACCGGCGCCGACTTCTACTACTGCGTCCAGTCGATCATCGACCGCCTCGGCGCGGTGCCGCTGGTGCTGTACCTGCCGATCGGCATGGAAAGCAGCCTCAAGGGCGTCGTCGACCTCGTCAACAACCGCGGCATCGTCTGGAAGGACGAGAGCCTCGGCGCCGAGTTCGAATACGTCGACATCCCCGAGGACATGGCCGACAAGGCCGCCGAGTACCGCGAGAAGCTGATCGAGACCGTCGTCGAGCAGGACGACGATGTCATGGAAGCCTATCTCGAAGGCGAAATGCCCGACGTGGCGACGATCAAGCGGCTCATCCGCAAGGGCACCATGGCGCGCGACTTCGTGCCGGTCACCTGCGGTTCGGCGTTCAAGAACAAGGGCGTCCAGCCCCTGCTCGACGCGGTCGTCGACTACATGCCGAGCCCGCTCGACGTGCCGGCGATCAAGGGCGTGCTGCCTGACACCGACACCGAGGAAACGCGCCCGTCGTCGGACGACGCGCCGTTCTCGGCGCTGGCGTTCAAGATCATGAACGACCCGTTCGTCGGCAGCCTCACCTTCACCCGCATCTATTCGGGCAAGCTCTCGAAGGGCCAGGTCCTGAACTCGGTGAAGGACAAGAAGGAAAAGATCGGCCGCATGCTGCTGATGCATTCGAATAACCGCGAGGACATCGAAGAGGCATTCGCCGGCGACATCGTTGCGCTGGCAGGCATGAAGGACACCACCACCGGTGATACCCTCTGCGATCCGGCCAAGCCGATCATCCTCGAGCGCATGGAATTCCCCGAGCCGGTCATCGAGCTGTCGGTGGAACCCAAGACCAAGGCCGACCAGGAAAAGATGGGCATCGCGCTCAATCGCCTTGCGCAGGAGGACCCGTCCTTCCGCGTGTCGACCGATCACGAGAGCGGCCAGACGATTATCAAGGGTATGGGCGAGCTTCACCTCGACATTCTCGTCGATCGCATGAAGCGCGAGTTCAAGGTCGAGGCCAACGTCGGCGCGCCGCAGGTGGCGTACCGCGAGTATCTCGCGAAGCCGGTGGACGTGGATTACACTCACAAGAAGCAGTCGGGTGGTTCGGGCCAGTTTGGCCGCGTGAAGATCAAGGTCACGCCGGGCGAGCGCGGCCAGGGCTTCGTCTTCGAGGACAACATCAAGGGCGGCAACATCCCGAAGGAGTACATCCCGGCGATCGAGAAGGGTCTGCGCGAGCAGGCCGAGAGCGGCTACCTGGTGGGCTTCCCGATCATCGACTTCACCGTCGAGCTCTATGACGGTGCGTATCACGACGTCGACTCGAGCGCGATCGCGTTCGAGATCGCCGGTCGCGGCGCGATGCGCGAAGTCGCGCAGAAGGCGGGGATCAAGCTGCTCGAGCCGATCATGAAGGTCGAGGTCGTGACCCCCGAGGATTACCTCGGCGACGTCATCGGCGACCTCAACAGCCGCCGCGGCCAGATCCAGGGCACCGACACCCGCGGCAACGCGCAGGCGGTCGAGGCTTTCGTGCCGCTCGCGAACATGTTCGGGTACGTCAACGAACTGCGCTCGTTCACCCAGGGCCGTGCCCAGTACACGATGCAGTTCAGCCACTACGACGAGGTCCCGGCGAACGTCGCGGCCGAGGTCAAGGAGAAGCTTGCCTAAGAAAGGGCGAGCGTCTAGGGGCGGCGCCTGATTCACCGGGTGCCGCCCGCAGGCTTGGTGAAATTCAATTTCAGACAGAGGTTAGAGAGTCACAATGGCTAAGGAAAAATTCCAGCGGAACAAGCCGCACTGCAACATCGGCACCATCGGTCACGTCGACCACGGCAAGACCACGCTGACGGCGGCAATCACCAAGGTGCTCGGCGCGCCGGTCGATTTCGCAAACATCGACAAGGCGCCCGAAGAGCGTGAGCGCGGCATCACCATCTCGACCGCACACGTCGAGTACGAGACCGACGCGCGTCACTACGCCCACGTCGACTGCCCGGGCCACGCCGACTACGTGAAGAACATGATCACCGGTGCCGCCCAGATGGACGGCGCGATCCTGGTCGTGAACGCCGCCGACGGCCCGATGCCCCAGACCCGCGAGCACATCCTGCTTGCCCGTCAGGTCGGCGTGCCGGCGCTGGTCGTGTACATGAACAAGGTCGACCAGGTCGACGACGAGGAAATCCTCGAGCTCGTCGAGCTGGAAGTGCGCGAGCTGCTCAGCTCGTACGACTTCGACGGCGACAACATTCCGATCGTCAAGGGTTCGGCGCTGGCCGCCCTCGAGGGCCGCGACGACGAGATCGGCGCCAACTCGATCATGGAACTCATGAAGGCGGTCGACGAGTACATTCCGCAGCCGGAGCGTCCGGTCGACAAGCCGTTCCTGATGCCGATCGAAGACGTGTTCTCGATCTCGGGCCGCGGCACCGTCGTGACCGGCCGTGTCGAATCGGGCGTCGTCAATGTCGGTGACGAAGTCGAGATCGTCGGCATCCGCGACACGCAGAAGACCACGGTTACCGGCGTCGAGATGTTCCGCAAGCTGCTCGATCGCGGCGAAGCGGGCGACAACATCGGCGCGCTGATCCGCGGCATCGGCCGTGAAGACGTCGAGCGCGGCCAGGTTCTGGCCAAGCCGGGTTCGGTTACGCCGCACACCGACTTCGAAGCCGAGGTCTACGTGCTGTCGAAGGACGAAGGCGGCCGTCACACGCCGTTCTTCGCCAACTACCGCCCGCAGTTCTACTTCCGCACCACCGACGTGACCGGCGAAGTCGTCCTCCCCGAGGGCACCGAGATGGTCATGCCGGGCGACAACGTGACGATCGGCGTGAAGCTGATCGCCCCGATTGCCATGGACGAAGGCCTGCGCTTCGCGATCCGCGAAGGTGGCCGCACCGTCGGCTCGGGCGTCGTCTCGAAGATCACCAAGTAAGCTTGGCGATCTGAGCAGGTTCGGGCCCGGTCCTCCCCGTGAGGGCCGGGCCCTTTCCTTGGGGGGAGGGCGAGCTGTCGCCCAGCCTCGACGGATTGTTGCTCGCCAGCGCTATTACCTCGATTCTGGGGGTTGCATGGACCCGGCGTCATCCGTATAGGCCCGCCCACAGACGGAGATTCGTCTCCGGACTTACGAATTCAGGGAAGGTCGCCCGTTCCGGGGAACCGGACTCAAGCGGGTCGGGCCTTTCTTTTTTTGCGGGTCGAAACCGGAAACGGCGACGGCTCGCTTGGCTCTTTCGCATCGGTAGTAGGACATGGAAGCCCAGAACATCCGCATTCGCCTCAAGGCGTTTGATCACCGCGTACTCGACCAGGCAACCGGCGAGATCGCGGACACCGCCCGCCGTACCGGCGCGCTGATCCGGGGCCCCATTCCTCTTCCGACGCGCATCGAGAAGTTCACCGTGAACCGCGGCCCGCACATCGACAAGAAGTCGCGCGAGCAGTTCGAGGTGCGCACCTACAAGCGGCTGCTCGATATCGTGCAGCCCAACGCCCAGACCGTGGACGCGCTGATGAAGCTCGACCTCGCCGCGGGCGTGAACGTCGAGATCAAGCTGGCTTGATCTCGATGCGGGGCCGCAAGGCCTCGCGGACAAGGGATACCTCCGGCACGTCGTCGGGCAGCGTCCCCCGTCTCGCTTCCTCCATCGCGGAGGGGGCACTTTGGCCCGGACGGGGCGATGCATGACAATCTGGGCCGAGCACGCACCGGGGATGGTCTCCGGTGCCTCTGTAAGGAGAACGGATCATGCGCTCCGGCGTGATCGCAAAGAAAGTCGGGATGACCCGCCTGTTCCAGGAGGACGGGCGTCACGTTCCCGTGACCGTCCTGTCGCTGGAAGATTGCCAGGTCGTTTCGCACCGCACTTCCGACCGTGACGGCTATTTTGCCGTCCAGCTCGGCGCGGGCGAGGCCAAGCACAAGAACGTCAACAAGCCGCAGCGCGAAGCTTTCGCCAAGGCCGACGTCGGTCTGAAGATGCGCGTCGCGGAATTCCGCGTCGATGGCGAGGACGGGCTGATCCCCGTCGGCTCGACCATCTCTGCCGAACATTTCGTCGCCGGGCAGAAGGTCGACATCACCGGCCACACGCAGGGCAAGGGCTTTGCGGGCGCGATGAAGCGCTGGGGCTTCGGCGGCCTTCGCGCGACGCACGGTGTTTCGCTCTCGCACCGTTCGCACGGTTCGACCGGCAACCGCCAGGATCCGGGCCGCGTGTTCAAGAACAAGAAGATGGCCGGCCACATGGGCGACCGTCAGCGCACCCAGCAGAACCTCGAGATCGTGCGCACCGACGCGACCCGCGGCCTGCTCTTCGTGAAGGGCTCGGTCCCGGGCTCGAAGAACGGCTGGTTGCTCGTTCGCGATGCCGTCAAGCTCGCCGCTCCCGAGGGGCTGCCGTTTCCCGGCGCGATCCTCGAGAAGAAGAGCACGGCTCCCGAGCACGAGGAAGCGACCGCGGGCATGGTCGAAAGCGCGGCCGAGCACGAAGTGAACCCGCAGGTCGATGCCGAGCACCAGGCGCAGCTTCTCAAGGAGCAGCAGGCCGGTGCCGGTGACGAGACGACCCCGGCCGTCGGCGAAACCCCCGAGAACGGCGACGCCGCCGGCTCGGACGAAAACAAGGAGGGCTGAGCCGTGAAGGTGAAGGTCCAGAAACTCGACGGCAAGGCCTCGGGCGACATCGAGCTGAACGATGCCGTGTTCGGTGTCGAGCCGCGGCAGGACATCCTGCACCGCGTCGTTACGTGGCAGCTGTGGAATCGCCGTGCGACCGCCCGTCCGACCCGCGAGCGCAGCGACGTTGCGCGTACTGGCAAGAAGTTCGGCCGCCAGAAGGGTGGCGGCACGGCTCGTCACGGCGATCGCGCTGCCCCGATCTTCATCGGCGGCGGCAAGGCGCACGGTGCCAAGAAGCGCGATTTCAACATCTCGCTGAACAAGAAGATCCGCGCGCTCGGCATGAAGATGGCGCTTTCGAGCAAGGCGAAGGATGGTCTGGTGATCGTCGACAGCCTCGAGCTCAAGGATGCCAAGACCAAGGCGCTCGCCAGCCAGTTCGGCAAGAACGGCTGGAACGGCAAGGTCCTCGTGATCGACGGCGACGCGGTCGAGGGTTCGTTCGCGAAGGCCGCGGGCAACCTGCCGGGCGTGAACGTCCTGCCGGCGGTGGGCGCGAACGTCTACGACATCCTGAAGCACGACACGCTGGTCCTGACCAAGGCCGCTGTCGAGAAGCTGGAGGCCCGTTTCAATGGCTAAGGCAGCGAAGCAGGTCGATGCGCGTCACTACGACGTGATCGTCGCACCGCACATCACCGAGAAGTCGACCCTGGCGAGCGAGCACAACGCGGTTGTGTTCAAGGTCGCCGGCGATGCGACCAAGAGCCAGATCAAGGAGGCCGTCGAGGCCATCTACGATCGCAAGGTGGCGAAGGTGAACACCATCGTCGTCAAGGGCAAGACGAAGCGCTGGAAGGGCAAGCCCTACACGCGCACCGACATGAAGAAGGCGATCGTGACGCTGGCCGAGGGCCAGGACTCGATCGACGTCACGAGCGGGATCTGAGGTCATGGCACTCAAGAACTACAAGCCGACCAGCCCGGCCCGTCGCGGCCTGATCCTGGTCGACAAGTCCGCCCTTCACAAGGGCAAGCCGGTCAAGGCGCTGACCGAAGGCAAGCGCAAGACCGGCGGACGCAACAACAAGGGCCACGTGACGTCGCGCGGGATCGCCGGCGGCCACAAGCAGAAGTACCGCTACATCGACTTCAAGCGTCGCAAGTGGGACATGCCGGCCACCGTCGAGCGGATGGAGTACGATCCCAACCGCACCGCGTTCATCGCGCTGGTGAAGTACGAGGACGGCGAACTCGCCTACATCCTCGCGCCGCAGCGCCTCGCGGTCGGTGACCAGGTCGTCGCGGGCGAAAAGGTGGACACCAAGCCGGGCAACGCGATGCTGCTCGGCCAGATGCCGGTCGGCACGATCTGCCACAACGTCGAGATGAAGCCGGGCAAGGGCGGCCAGATCGCCCGTTCGGCGGGTACCTACGTGCAGATCGTCGGTCGCGACCGCGGCATGGTGATCGTGCGCCTCAACAGCGGCGAGCAGCGTTACCTGCGGGCTGACTGCATGGGCACGGTGGGCGCGGTGTCGAACCCCGACAACCAGAACCAGAACTTCGCCAAGGCCGGCCGCACCCGCTGGAAGGGCAAGCGTCCGCTGACCCGCGGCGTTGCGAAGAACCCGGTCGATCACCCGCACGGCGGCGGCGAAGGCCGTACCTCGGGCGGCCGCCACCCGGTCACTCCGTGGGGCAAGCCGACCAAGGGCGCCCGCACGCGTCACAACAAGGCGACGGACAAGATGATTATCCGTTCGCGTCACGCCAAGAAGAAGAGGTAATCGAGATGGCTCGTTCCGTCTGGAAAGGTCCGTTCGTCGACCTCCACCTGCTGAAGAAGGCCGAGGACGCGCAGGAGAAGAGCGCGCGCGGTGCGATCAAGACCTGGTCGCGTCGTTCGACGATCCTGCCGCAGTTCGTCGGTCTCACGTTCAGCGTCTACAATGGCCAGAAGTTCATTCCGGTCTCCGTCAATGAAGACATGGTCGGTCACAAGCTCGGCGAGTTCGCGCCCACGCGCAGCTTCCCCGGACACGCCGCCGACAAGAAGGGCAAGCGCTGATGGGCAAGGCAAAAGCTCCCCGCCGCGTGGGCGACAACGAGGCGCTGGCCGTCGGCACCACGATCCGTGGTTCGGCGCAGAAGCTCAACCTCGTTGCCGGCCTGATCCGCGGCAAGAAGGCCGAAGAGGCGATGAACATCCTCGCCTTCTCGAAGAAGGCGATGGCGCGCGATGCATCGAAGGTGCTCGCGAGCGCGATCGCCAATGCCGAGAACAACCACAACCTCGACGTCGACGCGCTCGTCGTCGCCGAGGCGTCGGTCGGCAAGTCGGTCACCATGAAGCGCTTCCACACGCGTGGACGCGGCAAATCGACCCGCATCCTCAAGCCGTTCAGCCGGCTGCGGATCGTGGTTCGCGAAAGCGAGGAGGCCTAACTCATGGGTCACAAGAGCAACCCGATCGGCCTGCGCCTGCAGATCAACCGGACCTGGGACAGCCGCTGGTACGCCGAAGGGCGCGACTATGCCAAGCTGCTCAGCGAGGACATCGAGATCCGCAAGTACATCGTCGACAACCTGCCGCAGGCGGCGATCTCCAAGGTCGTCATCGAGCGTCCGGCAAAGCTTTGCCGCGTGTCGATCTATGCCGCTCGTCCGGGCGTCATCATCGGCAAGAAGGGCGCCGACATCGAGAAGCTTCGCGCCAAGCTCGCGACGATGACCGAAAGCGAAGTGAAGCTGAACATCGTCGAGATCCGCAAGCCGGAGATCGACGCCAAGCTCGTCGCCCAGGGCATCGCTGACCAGCTGGTCCGCCGCGTGGCGTTCCGCCGGGCGATGAAGCGCGCGATGCAGTCCGCGATGCGGCTGGGTGCCGAAGGCATCAAGGTGATGTGCGGCGGCCGCCTCGGCGGTGCCGAGATCGCCCGCGTCGAACAGTACCGCGAAGGCCGCGTGCCGCTGCACACGCTGCGCGCCAACGTCGACTACGCCGAGGCCGAGGCGCTGACCGCCTATGGCGTGATCGGCATCAAGGTGTGGATCTTCAAGGGCGAGATCCTTGGCCACGATCCGACCGCGCAGGACCGGCTGATGATGGAGGCCCAGACTTCGGGCGTCCGCCCCGCCGGCGACCGGCGCTAAGGTAGAGCAAGAGCAATGCTGCAACCGAAAAAGACCAAGTTCCGCAAGGCCTTCAAGGGCCGGATCAAGGGCGACGCCAAGGGCGGGACCGACTTGAACTTCGGCTCGTACGGCCTCAAGGCGCTCGAACCCGAGCGGGTCACTGCCCGTCAGATCGAGGCCGCGCGCCGTGCGATCACGCGCCACATCAAGCGTCAGGGACGCCTGTGGATCCGCGTGTTTCCCGACGTGCCGGTGTCGAAGAAGCCTGCCGAGGTCCGTCAGGGCAAGGGCAAGGGTTCGGTCGAATACTGGGCCGCTCGCGTGAAGCCGGGCCGGATCCTGTTCGAGCTCGACGGCGTTCCCGGCCCGCTCGCGGCCGAGGCGTTCAGCCGCGCGGCGATGAAGCTGCCGATCAAGACCAAGGTCGTCGCCCGCCTGGGTGACACCAGCCACCTGGGAGCCGAATGATGGCAAAGGCTGCAACCAAGAAGCCCGCCAAGGCCGACGTCGGCAATGCGAAGGCCGCCGACATGCGCACGAAGACCGACGACCAACTCTCCGAGCAGCTCGTCGACCTCAAGCGCGAGGCGTTCAACCTGCGGTTCCAGGCCGCGACCAACCAGCTGGAGCGCCCTGCGCGCATCCGCGAGGTGCGTCGTGACATCGCCCGCATCAAGACGCTGCAGAACGAGCGCACCCGCTCGGCCGAAGCGAAGTAAGGACAAGCGATATGCCCAAGCGTATCCTCACCGGGACCGTCGTTTCCGACAAGACCGACAAGACCGTGACCGTGCTGGTCGAGCGCAAGGTTAAGCACCCGCTCTACGGCAAGATCATCCGTCGTTCGAAAAAGTACCACGCCCATGACGAGGGCAACGAGTACCACCCGGGTGACGTCGTGCGGATCGAGGAGACCCGCCCGATTTCGAAGACCAAGACCTGGACCGTGAAGGACCGGGTCGTGGCGGGCGGCGTGCAGGCGGTGGAAGCCGACCTCGACGTCGAAGCCGTCAGCAACTGATTAGTTTGAGGAACTGCCGGACTGGTTCCGGCAAGCCGAACGAGAAGGAAACGGATCGATGATCCAGATGCAATCCAATCTCGACGTCGCGGACAACAGCGGCGCCAAGCGCGTCCAGTGCATCAAGGTACTGGGCGGCTCGAAGCGCCGGACTGCCGGCGTCGGCGACGTCATCGTCGTGTCCGTCAAGGAGGCGCAGCCGCGCACCCGCGTCAAGAAGGGCGACGTCCACCGCGCAGTAATCGTGCGCACCAAGAAGGACGTTCGCCGTCCCGACGGCAGCGTGATTCGCTTCGACAGCAACGCCGCGGTGCTCGTGAACAAGAACGAGGAGCCGATCGGCACCCGTATCTTCGGCCCCGTCGTGCGCGAACTGCGTGGGCGCGGCTTCATGAAGATCATCTCGCTCGCACCGGAGGTGCTGTGATGGCTGGCGCGAAGATCAAGAAGGGCGACAGCGTTGTCGTGCTCTCGGGCAAGGACAAGGGTCGCACCGGCACCGTCCAGGCCGTGATGCCGAAGGACGCCAAGGTCCTGGTCGACGGGATCAACGTGATCGTCCGTCACCGCAAGCCCACGCAGACGAACCCGCAAGGCGGCATCGACCGCACGCCGGCTCCGCTGCACATTTCGAAGGTGGCGCTCGCCGATCCCAAGGACGGCAAGCCGACCCGCGTCCGGTTCGAGACGAACAAGGACGGCCGCAAGGTCCGCGTCGCCGTCAAGTCCGGGGAGACGATCGATGGCTGACAAGAGCTACACGCCGCGTCTGAAGGCCAAGTACGAAGCCGAAATCGTGAAGGCGATGACGGAGAAGTTCGGCTACAAGAATCCGCTCGAAGTGCCCCGGATCGAGAAGATCACACTCAACATGGGCGTGGGCGAGGCGAGCCAGGACAAGAAGAAGGTCCAGACCGCTGCCGAGGAAATGGCCCTCATCGCCGGCCAGAAGCCGGTCATTACCAAGGCCAAGAAGTCGATCGCACAGTTCAAGCTGCGCGAAGGCATGCCGATCGGTGCGAAGGTTACCCTGCGCCGCGAGCGGATGTACGAATTCCTCGACCGCCTGGTGACCATCGCCATGCCGCGCATCCGCGACTTCCGCGGATTGAACCCGAAGAGCTTCGACGGGCGCGGCAACTACGCGATGGGCCTGAAGGAGCAGATCATCTTCCCGGAAATCTCGTACGACAAGATCGAGAAGGTCCGGGGTATGGACATCATCGTCACCACCACTGCGAAGACCGACGACGAGGCGCGCGAGCTGCTGCGCCTGTTCGGTTTCCCGTTCCCGCGCGAAGAAGCTGCTGAAGAGCAGCAGGCCGCGGCGTGACCCAGAATTGAGGAAGAGAGCTTAAGTCCATGGCGAAACTGAGTTCCATCAACAAGAACGAGCGGCGCAAGAAGCTCGTGAAGAAGTACGCCGGCAAGTACGCCCGGCTGAAGGCCATTGCCGACGACGAGTCGAAGGATGACGGCGAGCGCCTGATTGCCCGGCTCAAGATGGCCGAGATCCCGCGCAATGCGAATCCGACCCGGATCCGCAACCGCTGCTCCACGACCGGCCGCCCGCGCGGCTACTACCGCAAGTTCGGCCTCTGCCGCGTCGAGCTCCGGGACCTTGGCAACAAGGGCATGATCCCCGGTCTCACGAAGTCGAGCTGGTGAGGAACTGACCGATGGCTATGACCGATCCCCTGGGTGACATGCTCACCCGCATCCGCAACGGCCAGCAGGCGAAGAAGGACTCCGTCCTGACGCCGGCGAGCAAGCTGCGTGCGAACGTCCTCGAAGTGCTCCAGCGCGAAGGCTACATCCGTGGCTACAGCGACGACGCTTCGGGCAAGCACCCGCAGCTGCGGATCGAACTGAAGTATTTCGAAGGCGAGCCCGCGATCAAGCACGTGGCCCGCGTCTCCAAGCCTGGCCGCCGCGTCTACTCGGGTTCGAAGGAACTCCCGGTGGTTCGCAACGGCCTTGGCATCACCATCGTCTCGACGCCCAAGGGCGTGCTTTCCGACGCGGAAGCCCGCTCGCAGAACGTCGGCGGCGAAGTGCTGGCGGAGGTGTTCTGATGAGCCGCATCGGCAAGAAGCCGGTCGTGATCCCAAGCGGGGTTACCGCCGACATCAACGACGGCACGCTCACCGTGAAGGGGCCCAAGGGCACCCTGTCGATGGGCCTGTCGGACAACGTCACCTACACGCTCGAAGACGGCGCGATCTCGATCAAGCCGGCCAACGACACGCGCACTGCCCGTAACTTCTGGGGAATGCAGCGGACGCTGGTCTCGAACCTGGTTGAAGGCGTGACTGAAGGTTTCACCAAGACGCTTCTCATCAAGGGCGTCGGCTACCGCGCGCAGGCGCAGGGCAAGAAGCTCAAGCTTCAGCTCGGCTACAGTCACGACGTCGACCTCGACGTGCCGGAGGGCCTCGAGGTGAAGACCCCTGACCAGACCACGGTCGAAGTGTCGGGGATCGACAAGCAGGCCGTTGGCCAGTTCGCCGCCGAAATCCGCCGCTGGCGCAAGCCCGAGCCGTACAAGGGCAAGGGCATCGCCTATCGCGGCGAGTACATCTTCCGTAAGGAAGGGAAGAAGAAGTAAGATGGCCAAGCTTTCTCTTTTCGAGCGCCGCCGCCGCCGCGTGCGCACCGCGATCAAGAGCCGTGCAGGCGACCGTCCGCGCCTGTCGGTGCACCGCACCGGCAAGCACATCTATGCGCAGATCATCGATGATGCGCAGGGCAAGACCGTTGCCGCTGCCAGCACGCTGGGCGGCAAGTCCAGCGGTGCCAATGTCGATGCCGCTGCGCAGGTCGGCAAGGACATCGCCGCCGCCGCCAAGAAGGCGGGTGTATCGACCGTCGTGTTCGACCGCGGCGGGTTCCTGTTCCATGGTCGCGTGAAAGCGCTGGCCGACGCCGCCCGCGAAGGCGGGCTGGAGTTCTGATGATGGCTGACGAAAACAACACCAACGAAGCGACGGCCGAGACCGAAAACTCGGTCAAGCTCGAGCAGCCGGCGATCGCCGACACCCCGTCGGAAGCGGCCGAGACTCAGAGCCAGGAAAGCGGCGACCCGGTTCAGCCGCGTGGCCGCGGGGCCCGTGGAGGCGACCGTGGTGGCCGCGGTGGGCGCGATGGTGGTGGCCGTGGCCGTGGCCGTGGCGACCGTCGCGACAACCGCCGCGAGGAAGAAGACGACGGCATCATCGAGAAGCTGGTTCACATCAACCGCGTCTCGAAGACGGTGAAGGGCGGCAAGCGGTTCGGCTTCGCGGCGCTGGTCGTCGTGGGCGACGGTTCGGGCCGGGTCGGATTCGGTCATGGCAAGGCGCGCGAAGTGCCCGAGGCCATCACCAAGGCGACCGCTGCCGCCAAGAAGAAGATGATCCGCGTTCCGCTCAAGGAAGGCCGCACCCTGCACCACGACGGCAAGGGCCGCTTCGGTGCCGGCAAGGTCGCCGTGCGCAGCGCGCCTGCGGGTACCGGCATCATCGCCGGCGGTCCGATGCGCGCCGTGTTCGAGAGCCTGGGCGTGGCCGACGTGGTGACCAAGTCGGTTGGCACCAGCAACCCCTACAACATGATCCGCGCGACCTTTGCTGCGCTGCAGGACCAGACTTCGCCGAAGTCGGTCGCCCAGCGCCGCGGCAAGAAGGTTGCCGACCTCCTCGGTCGGGGCGGCGCGAGCGAGGCGGAGGCGGAAGCCGACGCCGCCGCGATCACGGAGTAAGCGAAATGGCGAAGATCAAGCTCAAGCAGATCGGCAGCCCGATCCGCCGTCCGGAAAGCCAGAAGAAGATCCTGGTCGGTCTCGGACTCGGCAAGATGCATCGCGAAGTCGAACTGGAGGACACTCCCGAAGTTCGCGGCGCGATCGCCAAGCTGCCGCACATGGTCGAGATCGTCGACTGACTTCCCGCCGCGTCCGTCCTTTCCGGGCGGGTATAACTAGCGCGACAAAAGCGAAAGCGAGTGCACTGACATGAAACTGAACGACATCCGCGACAACGAAGGCGCCCGCCACCGCAAGATGCGGGTCGGCCGGGGCATCGGTTCGGGCAAGGGCAAGACTGCGGGCCGCGGCCAGAAGGGCCAGAAGGCGCGTTCCGGCGTTGCCGTCAAGGGCTTCGAGGGCGGCCAGATGCCGCTTCACATGCGCCTGCCGAAGCGCGGCTTCAACAACCCCAACGGCAAGGATTTCGCCGAAGTGAACCTGGGCATGGTCCAGAAGTTCATCGACGCCAAGAAGCTCGACACCAAGGGCACGATCGATCACGACGCGCTGAAGGCTGCCGGGCTCGCTCGCGGCGCCAAGGACGGCGTGCGTCTGCTGGGCAAGGGTGAGCTGACCTCCAAGGTCACCTTCAAGGTCGCCGGCGCGTCGAAGGGCGCCATCGAGGCGGTCGAGAAGGCCGGTGGCAAGGTCGAGGTCATCGAGGCTGCGCGTCCCGAAGCCGAGAAGAAGGCCGAGCGCGCCGCGGCGAACAAGGCCAAGAAGGCTTCCTAAACCGAAAAATGGTGGCGCGGGGTTCGACATCGCACCCCGCGCTCCCTATCTAGCCTCCCATCGCCGGGAGGGACCGGTGCGACAGACAGGACCTTTCGAGTAATCCCATGGCATCACGCGCCGACAACATCGCGAGCAGCCTCAGCCTCGCGAACTTCTCCAAGGCCACCGAGCTCAAGAACCGAATTTGGTTCACGATCGCGGCGCTGGTCGTGTTCCGTTTCCTAAGCTTTGTGCCGCTTCCGGGCGTCAACCCGCTTATCCTCGAATCGCTCTACGAGCAGACGCGCGGCGGGATTCTCGACCTGTTCAACACTTTCTCGGGCGGAAGCCTCGAGCGCATGAGCCTCATCGCTCTGGGCGTGATGCCCTACATCACCGCCTCGATCGTCATCCAGCTCGCCGCGTCGCTCCACCCAGCGCTGGCCGCGCTGAAAAAGGAAGGCGCGACGGGCCGGCAGAAGCTCAACCAGTACACCCGCTACGGCACCGTGTTCCTCTGCGCGATTCAGGGCTGGTTCCTTGCCTCCGGGCTCGAGGCGTACGGTGCCTCGAGCGGTCTGCAGGCGGTCGTCATCCCGGGGCTTACCTTCCGAATCACCGCGGTCATCAGCCTTGTCGGCGGCACGATGTTCCTCCTCTGGCTGGGCGAACAGATCACCAGCCGCGGGATCGGCAACGGCGTGTCGCTGATCATCATGGCGGGGATCGTCGCGCAGTTCCCCAGCTTTGGCGCCAATCTATTCGAAGGGGCCCGGTCGGGTTCGATCAGCGGGTTCCTGATCGTCGGCCTCATCTTGATCCTCGTCGGCCTGGTGCTGTTCATCTGCTTCATGGAGCGCGCCCAGCGCCGGCTGCTGATCCAGTATCCCAAGCGGGCGAGTGCCAAGGGCATGATGCAGGCGGATCGCAGCCACCTGCCGCTGAAGCTCAACACCGCGGGCGTGATTCCGCCGATCTTTGCCAGCTCGCTCCTGTTGCTGCCGCTGACGATCAGCCAGTTCGCCGGCCAGTCGATCGATCCCGAGAGCGGGGCGGGCGGCATCATCAACACGATGAACTTCTACCTGCAGCACGGACAGCCGCTCTACCTCGCGCTCTACGCTGCAGGCATCATCTTTTTCTCGTTCTTCTACACCGCCGTGGTCTTTAACCCGGAGGAAACGGCCGAGAACCTCAAGAAGAACGGCGGGTTCATTCCCGGCATCCGACCGGGCAAGCGCACGCAGGACTATCTCGACTACGTGCTGACCCGCATCACGGTGATCGGTGCCATCTACCTGACGCTGGTCTGCGTGATTCCCGAATACATGTTCAGCCGCACTGGCATCCAGATGGTCATGGGCGGCACCAGCCTGCTCATCGTCGTCAACGTGACGGTCGATACGATCAGCCAGATCCAGTCGCACCTGCTCGCGCACCAGTACGGCGACCTCATCAAGAAGGCGAAGCTGAAGGGCCGCCTGCGCTAAACGACCAGATCTCGGGGGATTGAGCCGTGAACATCATCCTGTTGGGACCGCCGGGGGCGGGCAAGGGCACGCAGGCCCAGCGGCTCGTCGAACATCACGGCATGCGCCAGCTTTCGACCGGTGACATGCTGCGGGCGGCGGTCAAGGCGGGCACGCCCGTCGGGCTCGAGGCGAAGGCGGTGATGGAGCGCGGCGAACTCGTGTCGGACGAGATCGTCAGCAAGCTCATCGACGCCGAATTGACCGCGATGGGCGACAGCGTCGGTGCGATCTTCGACGGTTATCCACGGACGGAAGCGCAGGCGCACTCGCTCGACGAGATCCTTGCGGGCCACGGCCGTAGTCTCGACTACGTGATCGAGCTCGAGGTTGACGAGGACGCGCTGGTCGAGCGCATCACCGGTCGCTTCACCTGTGCCGCCTGCGGCGAAGGCTACCACGACGTATTCAAGCAGCCCCGGGTCCCCGGCGTCTGCGACAAGTGCGGGTCCACCGAATTCAAGCGTCGTCCCGACGACAACGAGGACACCGTGCGCACCCGCATGGCAGAATATCGCGCCAAAACCGCGCCGATACTGCCGGTCTACGAGGCGCGGGGCATCGTCCGCCGGGTCGACGGGATGGCCGACATTGCAGAGGTGACCGGCGCGATCGAGGCGATCCTCGCGGGGTAGCCTCTTTTCCCCGGCACCCCGGCGTGGAATAGAGGCTGGCGAGGGGAATCGCCGATGCATTACCTGTCCGTTCTGGCACTCGCCTGTGCTTGCCTGGCTTCGCCCGCCGCCGCCGAGGTCGTCGAGACGTCCGGCGATCATTTTGTCACCCGCGACGAGGCGATCGTGAAGGCCGCGCCCAGGGCGACCTGGCTCGCACTCATTTCGCCGGGCAACTGGTGGGACGATGATCACACGTGGTCGGGCGAGGCGGCGAATATGTCGATCACCCCCCAGGGAGGGGGTTGCTTTTGCGAGCGCATACCCGAGGTGGAAACGCCGACAAGCGTGGGGCTTGCCGGAAGCGCTCAACACATGACCGTCGTTCTCGCCCGGCCCGAAACGGTTCTCCGGATGCGTGGTGGGCTCGGACCGCTGCAAAGCGAACCGGTCGATGGCGTGCTCACGATCACTTTGCAGCCAGACAAGGCAAGCGGCGGGACGAAGATCGTGTGGGAGTACGTCGTGGGCGGGACCATGCGTTTCCCGGTCGAGAGGATATCGAAGGCGGTCGACGGAGTAATGAGCCAGCAGCTGGCGCACCTTGCCGACAAGCTCGGCCGCGCCGAAATCTCCGCGGCGAGTTCGCCATCCGCCACCTCAGACGATGCGACGCCCGCCCTTGCGCCGACCGAGGTGAAAGATGCCGACGAAGTCGCGGCCGAGCTCGACAAGATGGGCAGGAAGGACGACTGATTGCCTTGCCGCGCCGGCTTTGACGCGCCAATCGTTACGGTGTATTGCAGTTGGCGATGAACGCGATGCGGGGCCGTCCTGGCTCCCGTTTCTGCTTTTGCGCGCTCGGGCATTGACGCCGTGGGCGAATCGCCTTAAGCGCGCGCATATTCGACACAGCGGGACGAGTCCGGCAGGCGGCAGCCTCAGCGCGCGCCAACCGGGCTTTTTGCCGTAAGGGTGTTCTGCCCGTGCCGAAAACTAGCGATGAGATAGGGGCTGGCAATCGCCTTCGTCCCTGTGGAGCATGGAGAATTAAGTGGCTCGTATTGCCGGGGTAAACCTCCCCACCAACAAGCGCGTTATCATTGCGCTCACCTACATCCACGGTATCGGCCGCACCACGGCCGTCAAGATCGCCGACAAGCTGGGCATCGATCACACCCGCCGCGTGCAGGACCTGACCGATGCCGAGGTGCTGCAGATCCGCGAGACCATCGACGCCGAGCACCAGGTCGAAGGCGACCTGCGCCGCGAGACGGCGATGAACATCAAGCGTCTGATGGACCTCGCCAGCTACCGCGGTCTGCGCCACCGCAAGGGCCTGCCGGTCCGCGGCCAGCGCACCCACACCAACGCCCGCACCCGCAAGGGCAAGGCCAAGCCGATCGCCGGCAAGAAGAAGTAAGCCGCGCCTGCACAGGCAGCAGCTGCTCTCTTGGATCTAGGACAGGAATTCCCACATGGCACGTGAACCCCAGCGCATTCGCCGGCGTGAACGCAAGAACATCTCCAGCGGCGTGGCGCACGTCAACGCAAGCTTCAACAACACCATGATCACCATCACCGACGCACAGGGCAACGCGATCAGCTGGTCCTCGGCGGGCATGATGGGCTTCAAGGGCAGCCGCAAGTCGACTCCCTATGCCGCCCAGGTCGCCGCCGACGACGCAGGCAAGAAGGCCGCCGAACACGGTGTCCGAACGCTCGAAGTCGAGGTCAAGGGTCCCGGCTCGGGCCGCGAGAGCGCGCTGCGCGCCCTCCAGGCGGTCGGCTTCACGATCACCTCGATCCGCGACGTAACCCCGATCCCGCACAACGGGGTCCGGCCGTCGAAGCGCCGCCGCGTCTGATTACCTGCCCGGCGGCAGGGTCGCTCCCCGCCGCCGACCTTTCGGGGATCGGACGCCGCCAGGCTCCGGTCCCGTACCCAATTGAACCCCAGGGGATATCCATGGCCGTCAACACCAAGAACTGGCAGGAACTCAAGAAGCCCAACACCCTCGAGGTCAAGGACGCCGCGAAGGGCCGCAAGGCGACCTTCGTGGCCGAGCCCCTCGAGCGCGGCTTCGGCCTGACCCTCGGCAATGCACTGCGCCGCGTGCTCCTCTCGAGCCTCCAGGGCGCGGCGATCACTTCGATCAAGATCGAGAACGTGCTGCATGAGTTCTCGTCGCTAGCCGGCGTGCGCGAGGACGTGACCGACATCGTGCTCAACGTGAAGCAGATCGCGCTCAAGATGGAAGGCGAAGGACCCAAGCGGCTCCAGCTCGCCGCCACCGGGCCGGGCGAGGTGACCGCCGGCGACATCGCCGTTTCGGGCGACATCGAGGTGATGAACAAGGACCTCGTGATCTGCCACCTCGACGAGGGTGCGAACCTCAACATGGAACTGACCGCCGACACCGGCAAGGGCTATGTCCCGGCCGTCGGCAACCGTCCGGTCGATGCGCCGATCGGCCTGATCCCGGTCGACTCGCTCTACTCGCCGGTCCGCCAGGTGAGCTACAAGGTCGAGAACGCCCGCGTCGGACAGGAACTCGACTTCGACAAGCTGAGCCTGACGATCGAGACCGACGGCACCGTCACCCCAGAGGACGCGGTGGCCTAT
Source organism: Tsuneonella litorea (assembly GCF_025154015.1). Taxonomy (GTDB): domain Bacteria; phylum Pseudomonadota; class Alphaproteobacteria; order Sphingomonadales; family Sphingomonadaceae; genus Tsuneonella; species Tsuneonella litorea. The sequence goes on along the minus strand of NZ_JAOAMV010000004.1, from coordinate 144,612 downwards.
GCCGCGCGTATCCTGCAGGACCAGCTCGCGCTGTTCGTCCACTTCGAGGACGGTGTGCCCGTAGCCTCCAGCCCGATGATCGGCATGGCCGCGCAGCCGGAAGAGAGCGACGCCAACCAGCTCAACCGTTATCTTCTCAAGAAGGTCGACGAACTCGAGCTGTCGGTGCGCTCGGCCAACTGCCTCAAGAACGACAACATCATCTACATCGGCGACCTGGTCCAGAAGACCGAGGCCGAAATGCTCCGCACGCCGAACTTCGGCCGCAAGAGTCTCAACGAGATCAAGGAAGTCCTGAGCTCGATGGGCCTGCGCCTCGGCATGGACATCCCCGGCTGGCCGCCGGAGAACATCGAGGAAATGGCCAAGAAGCTGGAGCAGGAACTGCTCGGCTGATAGCCGCACGGGGCATGGGCCGGACCCCTTCTTCCGGCCTGCATCGGGCTACCTGACACGGGCCCCCTACGAACGGAGTACGACGACATGAAACACGGCATCAAGGGCCGCAAGTTGCAGCGCAAGTCCGGCCATCGCGCCGCGCTCCTGCGCAACCTCGCCGCTGCTTTGATCAAGCACGAGCAGATCCTGACTACCACGCCCAAAGCGAAGGAACTGCGTCCCTACGTCGAGAAGCTGGTGACCCTCGCCAAGCGCGGCGGCCTCAGCAATCGCCGGCTCGCGATGAGCCGCCTCGGCGACGAGACGCAGCTCAAGAAGCTGTTCGACGTTCTCGCCGATCGGTACGCCGACCGCGAGGGCGGATACACCCGCGTGATCAAGGCCGGGATCCGCGAGAGCGACGCCGCGCCGATCGCGATCATCGAGTTCGTCGACCGCGACGTCGATGCCAAGGGCCAGGATTCGGGCCCGGTGCTGAACGCCGAAGAGGACGAGTTCGAGGACGCCTGAGGCGCCGCTCGCACGGACCAAGCAAAGGGCCGGGGGGAAACCTCCGGCCCTTTTGCATTGGCGGATCGCGATCGATTGAAACCGCTCCAAAAGAGGTTACATCAGCAAGCAGTCGCAGATTCCAGGTACCTTCATGACCCTACGCTTCACCGCGCTACTCGGCGCCGTTTCGTCGCTTGCGCTTGCCATTCCCGCCGCTGCCGAACCATCCGGAGCCACGATGTCCGCCACAGCCGCCACGCCGATCGCGTATCCCCCGACCGAACGCGCCGACACGGTCGAGATGATCTTCGGCGAGGAAATCGCCGATCCCTATCGCTGGCTCGAGGCGGACGTACGATCGGACGCGAAGGTCGCGAAGTGGGTTGCCGAGCAGAACGCCGTGACCGAGGCCTACCTGGAGACCCTACCCGGTCGCGACTGGTTCAAGGCGCGCATTGCCGAGCGGATGGATTACGAGCGTTTCGGCCTGCCGCACCGGTACGGCAGCCGCTATTTCTACACCCGCAACACCGGCCTGCAGAACCAGAGCCCGCTCTTTGTCCAGGACGGGCTCGACGGCCCGCGACGCGCGCTGCTTGACCCCAACGGCTGGGCCAAGGACGCGGCAACTGCGCTGAGCGACTGGCAACCGTCGCCCGACGGCAGCAAGCTCCTCTACAGCGTCCAGGACGGCGGAACCGACTGGCGCATCCTGAAGGTGCTCGACGTCGAGAGCGGCGAGGACACCGGCGACGAGATCCGTTGGGCCAAGTTCACCGGGCTTTCCTGGGTGGGCGAGGAAGGGTTTCTCTATTCGCGCTTCCCCGAGCCGGAAGAGGGACAGGATTTTCAGGCGCTCAACTACAGCCAGGCGATCTATTACCACGCGCTCGGCACCCCGCAGAGCGAGGACCGGATGGTCTTCTCGACCCCCGATTTTCCGGAGCGCGGTCACTATGCGACCGTGTCCGACGACGGCCGCTGGGCCTTTGTCACCTCGTCAACAGGGACCGACTCGCGCAACGAGCTGCAGGTCATTGACCTGTCCCAGGCCGAACAGTCCGGATGGGCATTGCGGCCGCTCGTCACCGGTTTCGACAACGAGTGGACGCCGATCGACACCGTTGGCTCGGTTCTTTACCTCAAGACCAACACGGACGCGCCGACGTATCGGCTCGTCAAGGTCGACCTCGCAGCCGATGTGCCGGTCTTCGAGACCGTCGTCGAAGCGCGGGCCGAACCGATCGATTCCGCGTCGATCGTCGGGGACAAGCTTGTCGTCAGCTATCTCAAGGACGCCGCGAGCCGCGCCGAGGTGTTCGCGCTCGATGGAACCCCCGTACGCCAGATTGACCTCGGTGGGCTCGGCACCGTGAGCGGCTTCGGCGGCCGGCCGGGCGATCCGGAGACGTTCTATGCCTTCTCCAGCTTCAACCAGCCCACCGCGATTTACCGGCTGGACCTTGCGAGCGGCGAATCCACCCCGTTCGCAATTCCCAAGCTGGCGCTCGACCCGGCGAAGTACGACGTCGGGCAGGTGTTCTACCCGTCGAAGGACGGGACGAAGATTCCGATGTTCATCGTCAAGCGCAAGGACGTGACCGCTCCCGCGCCGACCCTGCTCTACGGTTACGGCGGGTTCGACGTCTCGCTTACGCCAGGGTTCTCGGCCACCCGCATGGCTTGGATCGATGCCGGCGGCGTGTTCGCGCTCGCCAATATCCGCGGCGGGGGCGAATACGGCAAGGCCTGGCACGACGCGGGCCGCCTCGCCAACAAACAGAACGTGTTCGACGATTTTGTGGCGGCCGGCGAGTGGCTCAAGGCGAACGGCGTCACCACCAAGGACGGGCTCGCGATTGAGGGCGGTTCGAACGGCGGCCTGCTCGTGGGGGCGGTCCTCAACCAGCGGCCCGATCTCGTCGATGCGGCGCGTGCCGCGGTGGGCGTGATGGACATGCTGCGCTTCGACCGCTGGACCGCTGGCCGGTACTGGGTGGACGACTACGGCTACCCGTCAAAGGAAGCCGACTTCAAGGTCCTGCGATCCTATTCGCCCTACCACAACATCCGGTCGGGCATTGACTACCCTGCGACCCTGGTGACCACCGCGGATACCGACGACCGCGTGGTGCCGGGGCACAGCTTCAAGTACACCGCGGCACTCCAAGCCGCCGACGCAGGCGACGAGCCGCACCTCATTCGCATCGAGACGCGCGCCGGCCACGGCAGCGGCAAGCCGACCGACAAGGCGATCGCGGAAGGGGCGGACGTGCTGTCCTTCCTGGCTTACTGGACCGGCCTGAAGGTGCCTCCGACAGGCGGGGATTGAGCTAGCAACAACCGTGCCATGTTCAGTTTGGAGTCGTTTTATCTGAACAAAGGCTGCATTCGCAATTCAGGCTCGCCTCAATGGCGTCCCGCTACAACGGGATTGCAAGGCGAGGGATCGTCCCTCGCACAACATTGAGGTGAGCCATGAAAACCATTTCGAAAGCCCTCGTCGGAACTGTCGCGGCTGGCGCGATGGGTCTGGCTTCCGCATCCCCTGCGATGGCGCGAGACCGTCATGATGACGGTATCGACGCTGGCGACATCATCGCCGGCGCCTTGATTATCGGCGGCATCGCCGCGGTCGCGGGTTCCATCGGCAAGGACCGCAGTTATGGCGGAACCTACGGCGGGCCGTACTACGGCAACGATCGGTACGGCTACGGCAATGATCGCTACGGTTACGACTACAATCGATACGGCAACTCGCGTTCGGCGGTTGCGCAGTGCGTGAACGCGGCGCAGCGCGACTTGAGGCGGCGCGGCTTCCGCGGCGCGCGGGTCACCGATATCCGCGATATCGACCGCAAGCGTGACGGTTATCGCGTGCGCGGCACTCTTGTCGTCAACGAGCGCGGTGGCGGCTGGAACCGCGATTACAACTATCGCTACGGCGGCCGTGACTATGACTATGGCCGGTTCAGCTGCGACGTCCGCTATGGCCGGGTCGTCGACCTCGATTACAGCGGCCTGAAGAACTCGAGCCGCTACGGCTACCGCTACGGCTACAACAGCCGCTACGGCTGGTAAGCCGCGCGTCCAGATACCGAACCGACAGGCGGTTCAGGCTGTTGCAAGCCTGGGCCGCCTAGTCGTTTGCGGCGATGTGGGGTAGTGTGCCGCCACGTCCGTCCAGAGGGATCTTGCGCGCCATGGCTCATTCGCTTCGCTTCGCTTCTGCCGCGGCGTTTGCCGCGTGCGTGTCGATGGCCGCCGCGCCGCTTGCCGGGGCCGAAATGCCGGTGCCTGCCGCGCCCCTCGCGGTCACCGCCACCGGCGCGTTTGAGCCCGACAACGTGAACGCGCAGAATCACCGTCGCTGGTATCGCCGCGACCGCGTCGACGCGGGCGACGTGATCGGAGCCGTCGTGGTGCTTGGCGCGATCGCCGCCGTCGCCAGCGCGGCCAGTAATGCAAGCCGGCGCGATCGTGACTACCGCTATCCGCAGCGCTATCCCTATCCGGACCGTGATTATCGCTACGATTACCGCAGTCGCGCCGACGAGGGGCGTTTCGGCGACAGCCGCGGTCTCGACCGCGCGGTCGACATGTGCGCGCGCGAGGTAGAGCGCAACGCGCGGATCGAGAGCATCGACGGGGCCAACCGCACCGGTGCCGGCTGGGACGTGACCGGCCGCCTGCGCACAGGCGACGCATTCCGGTGTTCGATTGGCAACGACGGGCGTATCGAGGGCCTCGAGTACGGTGGCCCAGCGGACCTCGGGCGCGATCCGATCGGATCCGCTGAACCCGCCGCCGGGCAGTGGGACGAGGGCCGGTATGCCGCGGCCCGGGCAAAGCGGGATGGTGCGCCTGACTATCCGGGCGGCCCCCTTCCCGCAGAAGACCAACCCGGCGCGAACGATGACCGATATCAGACTGCCGAAGCCCCCGATTTCCCGGGCTGAGGTCTAGCGCCTGCCTTCGCGGTAGGCGGGCAGTGCAAGCTTCCAGCGGATCGCTGCGCCTCGGGCCGCAAACCCGGCGACCCAGGCAAGGGCCCAGGTCGCGGCGTCGGGCAGGCCACCAAGCGCACCCAGCACGGTCAGCACCGCTGACAGGGCCGCGGCGGTAACGTATATCTCCGGTCGCATGATGATCGAAGGCACGCCTGCGATCACGTCACGCACGACGCCTCCGGCGCAACCGGTCACCACGCCGAGCACGGCCGCGGGGGCCGGCGCGACGCCGAACGCGAGCGCCTTTGCCGTACCCAGCACCGCGAACGCCGCGAGACCTGCAGCGTCGGCCCATTCGAGCAACTCGTTTTCCCACCATCGCGTCGGAGTAAACCAGGCGACCAGCGCGGTGGCGAAGATCACCGGCGCCGCCCACGGCGAATGAAGCCAGAACGCCGGCACGCCGAGCAACATGTCGCGCAGGCTGCCGCCGCCGACCCCGGTCACCAGCGCGAAGAAGGCCATCGTCACGAACGTTTGCTGAAGGCGGGCTGCGAGCAGCGCCCCAGTCAGCGCAAAAACGGCGGTGCCGATCAGATCGAGCGCAGGAGGCAGGACGGGAGGGTTCATCGTCGCTGACTTATCCCGGCCAGGGCAACGGCGCCAGATCGGGTTCGACCCATTCGCGCCGGGCCTGCGATCCCATCAGCAGGTCTTCGCTCCAATACGCAAGTGGCCACCGCTTGTCGCCGAGCGGACCCTCCATCAGGGCGTCGAGGATTTCGCCCAGCGGCTTGCCGGGGTAATCCGCCAGCACGGCCGCCGCGCCGCGCAGGGACGCGCGGGTAATCGTTTCGTGGTAACCGCTGGTCTCGCTGTTCTCGACGCCGGTTGCGGCATTGTACGCACGGATGAGCGGCGCCATGCCCCCTCTCCGCGCGAGGACGTGCGGATGGGCAAGCAGCCACAAAGCGGCGGCGAAGTGCGCCCGGTGGGTCCATTCGGACTTGGGCAAGGTGCAGGCGAGCAAGCCGTTGGCGATCCGCTCGATGTCCGCCTCTGCGGTCATGAATCGTTTCTCGGCTTCAGCGATGCGCAACCGGACCCGTGCACAGCCATTCGCGCTACGTATCAGCCGCGCGCGGGGGCGGTGACGCGCGCCTTTCGGCGGCGGAACAGGAGGACGGTCCCAAGAAGCGAGCCGAAGATCGCGAGGATGCCGAACGTCACCGTCAGCGGATTGTGCGGCTGTTCGCGCGTTTGCAGGTCCATGATGTGGAGACCCCACATGAAATCGTAGAACCGCCACCAGCGCGTGCGCACCGCCTCGATCTCGCCGCTGGCGCGATTGATGTAAACGAACGTTCCGTCCTCGAGCGTGGCCTGCCACACGGGCGACGGTCGGCGAAAATCGAACGGGGTCTCGTCCGGCTCGAACGAGCGCATCGCGGTGATCTTGTCGCCCCCGCGGATCGAAGTGGCGATCGCCTCGCGCGCTTCCTGCTCGCTTAGCGCGGGGATCGGCTCGCCCGTCGTGGCATCGTAGCGCGACACGAGGCCGTTGGATGCGGTGACCAGCGTGACGGCCCGTCCGCGCTGGACGAAGCTGCGCATCTCCACGACGGGAGGCGCGGTATCAACAGGGAAGGGAATCGGTCGCGGACTGCCCTCCAGCGCGGGCCGCTGGTCCGGTTCAATGCGAAGATGCGTGCCGCGAACCTCCTCGATGGGCCGGACGACCATCAGCACGCCGCTTACCGTCCACAGCAGGAAGGGGACCGCGATCAGCCACCCGAGCCAAATATGCCAACGGGCGTAGCGTTGCATCCACCGTCCGCGCGCCATCGTCAGGCCCCCATCAACCTGCCGATTGCCCCGGCCGCGGCAATGCAGTCCATGTCAGCCCATTCCCTTCCGATGACTTGCATTCCGCAGGGCAACCCCCCGCTTTCCCCGACGGGGACGACCGTGCTCGGCAGGTTGGGGAACGTGGCGAGGCCTGCCCACGCCAGCGCGTCGCCGAACGCGCTGTCCTTGCCGTTGATCGTGATCCGCCGGTCGCGGATGGGCGTCGCGTCGTGCGGGTAGGCGACAAACGGCAGGGGCGGCGCAAGCACGAAGTCGTACGCAGCGAGCAGGTCCGCCCAGGAAAAACGGCACCGGGCCTGCTCATCGAGCAGGAGGTAGTATTCGGGCAGGCTCATCGCGGTCCCGTCGGGCGCGGGCTGCCCTCGGGCCATCGCGACGTTGAGCAGGCGCAGGTAGTTGGAGTGCTGGAGGGCGAGGTCGGGCAGCAGTTCGGAGGACCGCTCCACGCGCGCGCCCGCGCGTTCGATTTCGGCCAACGCAGTCTCGATCGGACCGCGCACCGAGGCGTCGATCTCGCTGACCGGATGATCGAGCACGGCGAGAAAACGCAATTCGGCAAGCGGCTTGGCATTGCGCGCAAGCGGTCTCTCGGCCGTCAGGTCAAGAAGCAGCGCGAGGTCGTCGGCCGAACGGGCGAGCGGTCCGGGTACCGAAAGCGGGCCCTCGTGCACGTCGCGGCCGGCGGCGGCCGGACTCGTGTGCCCGCGGCGACTGACGAGGCCGAACGTCGTCTTGTGTCCAAAGATGCCGTTGAAATGGGCGGGATTGCGCACCGAACTGCCGATGTCGGTGCCATATTCGACCGGCACCATGCCGCTGGCGACCGCGACGGCCGAACCCCCTGAGGACCCGCCCGAGACACGCGAATGGTCGAACGGATTGTTGGTCCGGCCGTATACCGGGTTGTTCGATTGCAGATCAGCCAGATCGGGCGGGACGTTGGTCTTGCCGACGATCACGGCGCCGGCGGCCTTGAGCCGCTCGACCACGCGCGAATCGCGCTGAGGCACGAAGTCCTTGAATTCCAGATGTCCGAACGTCGTCGGCAGACCCGCGACGTTGAAGCTTTCCTTGACCGTCATGGGGACGCCGAACAGGGCGCGGTCGCCTGGCGTCTCGCCGTCGAGAGCCCGGGCGACATCGCGCGCCCGGTCGAAATCGCGGACCACCACGGCGTTGAGCGGACCATCGAGCGCCTCGATCCGCGCGATGCACGCATCGACCGCTTCAAGCGGAGACAATTCGCGGGCCGCGATTTGCGCCGCCAAGGCGATGGCGGTGGGTTCGTCGGTCAGTTTCGGAATCATGCGGCCTCTCTCCCTCGGACCAAGAGATGCGCGCCTGCCGGCCTGCGGTCAAACGTGGATGGGCTTGCCTTGCACGGCCATCGCCGCTTCCTTGATCGCCTCGGAATGCGTGGGGTGGGCGTGACAGGTGTAGGCGATGTCCTCGCTCGTCGCGCCGAACTCCATCGCCAGCGCGGCTTCGGCGATCATCGTGCCGGCGACCGTCGCGATGCACCAGACGCCCAGCACCTTGTCGCTCTCGGCCTCGGCGATGATCTTCACGAAACCGTCAGGCTCGTGGTTGGTCTTGGCGCGGCTGTTCGCGAGCATGGGAAACTTGCCGACCTTGATCGTGTGACCGGCTTCCTTCGCCTCGTCCTCGGTCAGCCCGACACCGGCGATCTCGGGCCAGGTGTAGACGACGCCGGGGATCACCGCGTGGTTCACGATGCCGGTCTGTCCGGCGATGTTCTCGGCGCAGGCGATGCCTTCGTCCTCGGCCTTGTGCGCCAGCATGGGGCCGGGGATCACGTCGCCGATTGCCCACACGCCGTCGACCTTGGTGCGGAAGTCGTGGTCGGTCTCGATCTGGCCGCGCTTGTTCACCACGAGCCCGATTTTTTCCAGGCCAAGGCTCTCGGTGTTCGGTCGCCGCCCGATGGAGACGAGCACGCAGTCCGCCTCGATCGTCTGTTCGTCGCCGCCGGCCGACTTCTCGATCGTCAAAGTGGCTTTCTTCCCCTTGATCGTGCAGCCGGTGACCTTGTGGCCGAGCATCATCGTCATGCCCTGCTTCTTGAAGATCTTCGCGGCTTCCTTGCGCACGTCCATGTCCATGCCGGGGAGCAGCTGGTCGAGGAACTCGACGACGATGACTTCGGCCCCTAGCCGCCGCCACACCGAGCCAAGCTCGAGCCCGATCACGCCGCCGCCGATGACGACCATCTTCTTCGGCACCGCCTTGAGCTCGAGCGCGCCCGTCGAGTCCACCACGACCTGCTTGTCGTTGTCGACTTCGACGCCATTGAGCGGGGTGACAGATGAACCCGTGGCGATGATCACGTTCTTCGCGGTAACCTTTTCGCCCCCTACGTCGACCGTGTGCGGATCGATGAATGTCGCGTGGCCCTTCTTCCAGTCGACCTTGTTCTTCTTGAACAGGAACGCGATCCCGCCGGTGAGCTGCTTGATCGCGTCCAGCCGCTGCGCGTGCATCGCGTCGAGGTTCAGCTTCGGGGTGACCTCGACGCCCATCTTGGCCATCGTGCCGTTGGCCGCCGCGTCGAAGTACTCGCTCGCGTGCAGCATCGCCTTCGACGGGATGCACCCGACGTTGAGGCACGTGCCGCCGAGCGTCTCGCGGCTCTCCACGCAGGCGGTCTTGAGCCCGAGCTGCGCTGCACGGATCGCGGCGACATAGCCGCCCGGGCCGGCGCCGATGACGAGGACGTCGTAGTCGTATTCAGCCATTGTCTCTTCCTCAAAGGTCGATCAGCATCCGCATGGGATCCTCGATCGCCTCCTTGATCGTCTTGAGGGCGGTGACCGCCTCGCGCCCGTCGATCAGGCGATGGTCGTAGGACAGCGCGATGTACATCATCGGGCGGATGACGATCTCGCCGTCGCGGACGACCGGGCGGTCCTCGATGCGGTGAAGGCCGAGGACGGCGCTCTGCGGCGGGTTGATGATCGGGGTGGACATGAGCCCCCCGAAAACGCCGCCGTTGGAGATCGTGAAGGTCCCGCCCTTCATGTCCTCCATCGTCAGCGTGCCGTCCTTGGCGCGCTTGCCGAAGTCGGCGATGTCCTTTTCGATCTGAGCGAAGCTCTTGCGGTCCGCATCGCGCACGACCGGCACGACGAGGCCGTTCGGCGCGCTGACCGCGACCGAGATGTCGACGTAATCGAAGTAGACGATCTCGTCGCCCTCGATCTGTGCGTTCACGCTGGGAATGTCCTTCAGCGCGAGGCAAGCGGCCTTGGCGAAGAACGACATGAAACCGAGCTTGATGTCGTGCTTCTTCGCGAAGGTGTCCTTGAACTTCTCGCGCGCCTCGATGACCGCGGTCATGTCGACGTCGTTGAAGGTCGTGAGCAGCGCGGCGGTGTCCTGCGCGCTCTTCAGCCGCTTCGCGATCGTCTGGCGCATCCGGGTCATCTTGACCCGCTCCTCGCGCCGTTCGCCAGTCGCGGCGGGGGCGGGCGCGGGGCTCGGCGAAGGCGCGGGAGCGGAGGACGACGGCGCGGGGGCAGCCTTCGCCTCGGCCGCGGCGGCCAGCACGTCTTCCTTGGTGAGCCGGCCGTCCTTGCCGGTTCCCTTGATCGTCGAGGGATCGACGCCGTGTTCGAGCACCGCGCGGCGCACAGCCGGGCTCAGGGTCTGGGTCGCCTCGGGGTCGTGGACCTTCGCCTGCGCGGGAGCAGTGTCCTCGAGCGTGCCGTCGTCCTTGCGCTCATCCGACGCGGTCGAGGCGGGGGCAGGAGCTTGCTCCGCAGGCGCGGCGGCTTCGCGCGGCTCGACACTCGTGCTCTCGCCCGCAGCGACGTCGTCCTCGATCGTCGCCAGCAGCGCGCCGACTTCGACCGTTTCGCCGACCGCGACCTTCTGCTCGCCCATCACGCCGTTGACCGGCGAGGGCACCTCGACGGCGACCTTGTCGGTCTCGAGGCTGGCGATCGGCTCATCGACCGAGACCGGGTCGCCCGGCTTCTTGAGCCATTCGCCGACGGTCGCTTCGGTCACCGATTCGCCCAGCGTTGGGACTTTGACTTCCTTGGACATCTATCGCTTCCTCAGGCGGGTTTCTTCTTGGCGAGGCGCGCCGTGTTGCCGCGCAGGGCCTCGCCGCCATCGTTGAGGCCGAGCGCGAGCCCGACCAGTGCGCGCTGCTGTTCCTCGTGCCGCTTGGCGAAACCCGTCGCGGGCGACGCGGCGACCTCGCGGCCGGCGTAGACCGGGCGCATCCCTTCCTTGCCGGCTGCGGCGGCTGCCTGTTCGATCAGGCGGTCGACGAAGAACCACGCGCCGTTGTTGCGCGGCTCTTCCTGGCACCAGACGATCGTCTCGAGGTTCTTCATGCGCTTGATGCGCACGCTCAGCGGTTCGCCGGGGAAGGGATAGAGCTGTTCGATACGCACGACCGATACGTCATCGAGTCCTTCCTCGTCGCGCTTCTGGATCAGGTCGTAGGCGACCTTTCCGCTGCACAGCACGAGCCGGCGGACCTTGTCGTCGGCGATCTCGGTCGTGTCGCTGACGATCCGGCGGAAGTGGCTCTCGCCGGTGAACTCGTCCACCGGGCTTTTCGCCATCGGGTGGCGCAGCAGCGACTTCGGCGTCATGATGATCAGCGGCTTGCGGAACGGCCGCAGCATCTGCCGGCGCAGCACGTGGAAGTAGTTGGCAGGAACGGTGATGTTGCAGACCTGGATGTTGTCGTTCGCGCAGAGCTGGAGGAATCGCTCGAGCCGGGCGGACGAGTGTTCCGGGCCCTGTCCTTCGTAGCCGTGCGGCAGCAGCATCACGAGGCCGTTGGCGCGCAGCCACTTCGCCTCTCCCGCGGCGATGAACTGGTCGATGATGATCTGCGCGCCGTTGGAGAAGTCGCCGAACTGCGCCTCCCACAGCACGAGGGTCTTGGGATCGGCCATCGCGAAGCCGTATTCGAACCCGAGCACGCCGTATTCGGACAGCGGGCTGTCATAGACCTCGAACTTGCCGTGCGGCAGCTGGGTCAGCGGGATGTACTTGCGCTCGGTCTGCTGGTCGACCCACACCGCATGGCGCTGGCTGAAGGTGCCGCGGCCCGAATCCTGGCCCGACAGGCGCACGCCGTAACCCTCGGTGACGAGGCTGCCGAAGGCGAGCGCTTCGGCCGTCGCCCAGTCGAATTCGCCGCCGTTCGCGAACATCTGGCGCTTGGCGTCGAGCACCCGGCCCAGCGTCTTGTGGATCGTCAGATCGTCGGGGACCGTCGTCAGCGTGCGGCCGAGGCTGTCGAGCAGCTTGCGGCTGATCGCGGTCTCGACGTTGCGGCGCGCCTCCTCGGGATCGACGGGCTTGTTGAGGCCGGCCCAGCGGCCGCCGAACCAGTCGGCGATATTGGGCTTGTAACTGTCCGCCCCGTCGAATTCCTCGTCTAGGTGGGCGTTGAACTCGTTGCACATCGCGTCGGCATCGCCCGGCTGGACGACGCCTTCCTCGATCAGGCGCTTTTCGTAGATCTCGCTGACCTTCGCGTGGCTCCTGATCTTGGCGTACATCAGGGGTTGGGTGAAGCTCGGCTCGTCGCCCTCGTTGTGGCCGAAGCGGCGATAGCACCACATGTCGATCACGATGTCGCGGCCGAACCTCTGGCGGTACTCGATCGCCAGCTTGCAGGCGAAGGTGACCGCTTCGGGATCGTCGCCGTTCACGTGAAGGATCGGTGCCTGGACGCCCTTCGCGACGTCCGAGGGGTAGGGTGACGAACGGGCGAACTGCGGGCTCGTTGTGAACCCGATCTGGTTGTTGATCACGAAGTGCAGGCAGCCGCCGGTGTTGTATCCGCGCACACCCGAAAAGCCGAGGCACTCCCAGACGATGCCCTGGCCGGCAAACGCCGCGTCGCCGTGGATCAGTACGGGCAGGACCTGTTCGTGCTTTTTCAGGTCGTCGCGGATCGCCTGCTGCGCGCGCGCCTTGCCGAGGACGACCGGGTCGACCGCCTCGAGGTGCGAGGGGTTCGGGACCAGGCTCATGTGCACCTTGATCCCGTCGAACTCGCGGTCGGTCGAGGTGCCGAGGTGGTACTTCACGTCGCCCGATCCGCCGACGTCGTCGGGGTTCGCGCTGCCGCCGGAAAACTCGTGGAAGATGACCTTGTAGGGCTTTGCCATCACGTTCGCGAGGACGTTGAGGCGGCCGCGGTGCGCCATCCCGTAGATGATCTCGCGCACGCCGAGTGCGCCGCCGTACTTGATCACACTCTCCAGCGCCGGGATCATCGCCTCGCCGCCGTCGAGGCCGAAGCGCTTGGTGCCGACGTACTTCTTGCCGAGGTACTTTTCGTACTGCTCGCCGCGGATCACCGCGGCCAGGATCGCGCGCTTGCCCTCGGGCGTGAAGGTGATGACCTTGTCCGGGCCTTCGATCCGTTCCTGGATGAAGCGGCGCTCCTCGACGTCGGCGATGTGCATGTAGTCGAAGCCGACGTGGCCGCAGTAGTTCTTGCGCAGGATCCGCACGAGTTCGGTGATCGTCGTCCACTCGAGGCCGAGCGTGCCGCCGACAAAGACCGGCCGCTCGAGCGCGGCGCCGCTGAAGCTGTGGTACTCGGGCGTCATGTCGGCCGGCAGTTCGCGCTGGGACAGCCCGAGCGGGTCGAGATTGGCGGCCAAGTGTCCGCGCACGCGATAGGTCCGGACGAGCATCATCGCGCGGATCGAATCGCCCGCGGCCTGCTCCACCGCCTTGTCGTCCAGCGGCTTGCCGGCCTTCGCGGCGGCTGCCTTGATGGCGACCTGCATCGCAGTGGGGTCGAGCGCCTGGGTAAGGTCGTCCTCGCTTTCCCCGCCGACCACCGGCCAGCGCGCGTTGGCCCAGCTCGGCCCCGGTTGGGGGTCGTCGGGGAGAAAATCGTGTGTTTCGTTACCCATCGGGTGGCCTACCTTCACACAGGCAATGCCTGAACCGCCGCGACGCTCCCGCAAGGAGGGCGTCGCGGCAAAAGTTCAGGCCAGTTCCTTGAGCAGCGCGTCGAGCGTGGTGCCGAGTTCGCTCGGACTCGGGCTGACCCGGATGCCGGCGGCTTCCATCGCCGCGATCTTGTCCTCGGCGCCGCCCTGGCCGCCCGAGACGATCGCCCCGGCGTGGCCCATCCGGCGGCCCGGAGGCGCGGTGCGGCCGGCGATGAAGCCGACCACCGGCTTCTTCCAGCCCCGCTTCGCCTCGTCGGCGAGGAACTGTGCCGCCTCTTCCTCGGCGCTGCCGCCGATCTCGCCGATCATCACGATCGACTTGGTCGCGTCGTCCTTGAGGAACAGTTCGAGCACGTCGATGAAGTTGGTCCCGTTGACCGGGTCGCCGCCGATGCCTACCGCGGTGGTCTGGCCCAGGCCCACCTGCGAGGTCTGGTGCACCGCCTCGTAGGTCAGCGTGCCAGAGCGGCTGACGATGCCGACCGTGCCCTTCTGGAAGATCTGCCCGGGCATGATGCCGATCTTGCATTCGCCGGGGGTCAGGACGCCGGGGCAGTTCGGGCCGATCAGCCGCGACTTCGAACCCGTCAGGGCCCGCTTCACGCGGACCATGTCGAGCACCGGAATGCCCTCGGTGATGCAGACGATCAGCTCGACCTCGGCGTCGATCGCCTCGAGGATCGAATCCGCGGCGAACGGCGGCGGCACGTAGATGCAGCTCGCGGTTGCCCCGGTCGCCGCCCTGGCCTCGGCGACGGTGTCATAGACCGGAAGCCCGATATGCGTGGTGCCGCCCTTGCCGGGGGTCACGCCGGCAACCATCTGCGTCCCGTAGTCGAGCGCCTGTTGCGTGTGAAACGTGCCCGTGTCGCCGGTCATGCCCTGAGTGATGACGCGGGTGTTCCTGTCGACGAGGATGCTCATGCCAGCGCCCCGTCCATGCTCTTGCACGCTTCGAGCAGTTCCTCGACCGCATCGGTCGAAACCTTGAGATTGGCCTTTTCCTCGTCGGACAGCTCGATCTCGATCACCTCCTCGATGCCGCTCGCTCCGATCACCGCGGGAACGCCGACGTAGAGGCCGTCGACGTCGTACTTGCCCTGAACATATGCCGCGCAGGGGAGGATCCGCTTCTGGTCGCCGAGGTAGGCCTCGGCCATGGCAATCGCGCTGGTGGCGGGTGCATAATAAGCGGAACCGGTCTTGAGGAGACCGACGATTTCGCCGCCGCCGCCGCGTGTGCGCTTGACGATCTCGTCAATCTTGCTGGCATCGATGCCGCGGGTCTTGGCGAGATCGTTGACGGGAATGCCGCTGATCGTGGTGTAGCTGGTGACGGGGACCATCGTGTCGCCGTGTCCTCCAAGGACGAAGGCATTCACGTCCTTGACCGAAACTCCGAATTCCCAGGCAAGGAAGGTCGCGAAGCGCGCTGAATCGAGTACGCCGGCCATGCCGACCACCTTCTCGTGCGGGAGGCCCGAATATTCGCGCAGTGCCCAGACCATGGCGTCGAGCGGGTTGGTGATGCAGATCACGAACGCGTCGGGACAATTGTCGCGAATGCCTTCGCCGACCGCCTTCATGACCTTGAGGTTGATGCCGAGCAGGTCGTCGCGGCTCATGCCCGGCTTGCGCGGCACGCCCGCGGTCACGATCACCACATCGGCGCCAGCGATGTCGGCATAGTCGTTGGTGCCCATGATCTTGGCGTCGAAGCCTTCGATGGGACCACATTGCGACAGGTCGAGCGCCTTGCCCTGGGGAATGCCCTCGGCAATGTCGAACAGGACGATGTCGCCCATTTCCTTCTTCGCGGCGAGGTGGGCGAGCGTGCCGCCGATCATGCCAGCGCCGACGAGCGCGATCTTCTTGCGGGCCATGGGGGAAGCGTTTCCTTCGGTCGCGCGGGACGGGCCTCGTCTGGGCGCGACTCCCTCCCGCGGGCGGGGGCGGCCCCTTGGTGCGAAAGGCGGCCTAGGCGCGGGAAACGCCGAATGCAACCGCCAAACCATGCGGCCGTATGACTATCTTTGCAAATGGTTCGCAGTAGCAGAAATGGCCCTGCGGCCTTCTAGTCCCAGGCGTCGTCCTCGCCCGGATCGATCGCAGACGCGTTCGCTTCAGCGAGGTGCCGAGCCGCACGGGTGACGTCGTCGGGGCCGTAGCCCAGTGCCCAGAGCCCGCTGAGGAACACCAGCCCAAGGAAGAGGAGCTTCATGCCCATGCGGAACAGTATCCCGCATTTCGCTTGGCACGGGATGAATCCGCTTGACTGAATCTGCGTAGAATGAGGCTCAGACCGCCGTGCGCTTGACTGCCTCGGTAGCGCGCTCCTGCGCCAGCAGGACGGCTGCCAGGTAATCGGGCACTGCCCGGCTGAAGTAGTAGCCCTGGCCGAGCGTACACCCGGCCGCGCGCACGGCCGAGACCTGGTCGACCGTTTCGAGCCCTTCGGCGACGATTTCCATGTCGAGCTGCGCGCCCATCTCGGCCACCGCTCGAATAATCGCTTCGCTCTTGCGACCCACATTCGGGCCGGAAACGAAGCTGCGGTCGACCTTGATCTTGCGGAAGGGGAAACGGTCGATGTAGCCCAAGGAAGAATAGCCGGTGCCGAAGTCGTCGAGCGCGAAGTGGACCCCTGCAGACGATAGCGCTTCGATGAAACCGGCCGTCGCGTGGTTATCGTCCAGAAACAGGCTCTCAGTCACCTCGAGTTCGAGACGCGATGGATCCAGACCCGCTTCGCGCAGGGCCGAGAGGATGCCGAGGGCAGCGCCCGGCGCCTTGATCTGGAGCGGCGAGAGGTTGACCGCCAAGCTGACGTCATCCGGCCAATGGACTGCTGCGCGCGCCGCCTGCGCGGTGATCCAGTTTCCGAGGGTGACGATGACGCCAGTCTCCTCGGCGACCGGTATGAACTCGTCAGGCGTCAGTTCGCCCTTTTCGGGATGGAACCACCGAACCAAAGCCTCGAACGTGCGGATACGGCCGCTCTCGAGGTCGACGATTGGCTGGAAGAAGATCGAAAGCTCGTCGCGCTGGATCGCGGCGCGCAGCTCGTGCTCGATTTCGCGGCGGCGGATCAGCGTCCGGCTCATCGCCGGATCGTAGAACCGGCTGCGGTTCTTGCCGCCGACCTTTGCGTGATAGAGCGCGAGATCCGCGCATTGCATCAGGGCGTCGGCGTCCGCTCCGTCTTCCGGCAGGATGGCGATTCCCATCGATGCGGGCACCTCGAGACGCTCGGTGTCGAGGCGCAGCGGCCGGGTGACGTTTTCCAGGACTCTGGAAGCGAGCATCTCGCACTTTTGGCGGTCTTCGACGGGGCAGACCATTATGAATTCATCGCCCCCGAAGCGCGCCACCGTCGCCCCTTCGGGCGAGACTTCCTGAAGCCGGTTCGCAACCGCGGCCAGAACCCGGTCGCCAACGGTGTGGCCAAGCAGGTCGTTGACTTCCTTGAAGCGGTCAAGGTCGAGCCAAAACAGCGCAAGCATCCGATCGCCTTTTGCTGCGCTGACGGCTTCACCGAGCGCATGATTGAACCCGGCGCGGTTGGCCAGACCGGTAACCACGTCGGTCCGGGCAAGAACCTTCATCTTCTCGGCAATCTCGGCGCTGGTCTCCGCCGAGGATGTGGCATCGTGGAGGGACCGGTAGATGGTGTGGACAATGGCGCCGATCGCAGGGAAGGCGAGGGAGGCTGCCAACGCCAGCGTCACGTACGCCAGCGACCCGTCGCTGATGAGCGCGACCACCACCGGCAGGCCGACGAGGATCGGCTGGCTCATCGCTATGGCCGGGCGCCCCGCATCGCGGGCCCCGGTGGCGATAGCGTAGCCGACGACGAATGGAAGGATCATGACCTGCACGGCGGGATCGACGCGAAGCCAGATCGTCGCGGCCGCGAACAGACCCAGGGCGAGCGCGTATGCTGCGGCCCCGACCGTGTAGACGACCTCGAGCCAGCTGGCGGGGAACGCACCGGCGCGCCTCGCGATGAATCGCATGGCAGCCACTCGCAGCGCGCCAAGGCCAATCACTGCGATCGCCCCGATCAGCAGCGGCAGCGATGCGGTCGCCAACGCCGCGATTGCGGTCAGGATCGACCCGATGACCGTGGCCATGAGCAGGCCTGCCGGCTGGTTGTACAAGGTTCGTAGCAGACGAAGATGCACTTCGCTGCTCGGTGGTTCGGCTTCGCCGCACCATTTTGAAAGCCGGGCAAACCGGCGTTTTGCGACCACCCCAGTCATGTGCGCTCGTCTTAGGGGCGGTCCGTCACCATATGGTTAAGACGAGGCTTACCGCGCCGGCCGCATTATCCCGGCAAGCGCGCCGCTTCGGCCCGGCGGTCGGCGAGCCGGCGGTCGAAAGTGCGGCAGATCCCGAGCCACCAGTCGTGCGCCTGGCGATCACCTGCCGCCAGCGCGCGCTCGGCTTCGGTCGCCGCGGCCAACGCGGCACCCAGCCCGTGCGTCGCGAAATGACGCAGCGCTCCATAGAGCATGGCGTCATCGGCGGGGCCGAGGTCCCCGTTGTCGTTCGCCGCCCGCTCAACCGCGCGCCGTGCGAGAGCACGGGCAATCGGAGAACGGGTGATTGTCCTGGCAGGTGCAAAGCGAAGCGGCATGGGCGAGTTGCGATCCTTGTCCTATCTCAGTCCCCAATCGCACATGGGGCCTAAGCGCCGGTTCGCCGACACGGTTACGCGCGCGGTAACCTGCAGGGTTATCGGCTGTTTACGTCTCGCGCGGTGATAGTGCCGGGTTCGGCGATCCAGCGACCCGAATTTGCGTATTCGGCCCTTACGCCGCTGGCCCGGGGCAGGTTTCCGGCCGCCAGGATCGGTTCGCCGCCGCGTACCGCCAGGGGGGGAACCTGCACCTGTGGCGCGGGGGGAAGATAGCCCGCGCCCTGAACTGCCGCGGCCTTTGCGCGCGCGGCTTCGTAAGCCTGGGCGAGGACGACCGGGTCGGGAGCCGATCCGGCCGGATCGCTGTAGCTGCGCGGATGGGGCACGGGAAGCGGCTCGCGACCGGCATAGCGCGCGCCGAAGGCATCGGCTGCACCCGCCGCGCCGCGCCATTTGTAGAACGTGTGCAATCCGATGGTGCCCACGTTCGCAAGGCTCTCCGCCCAATACGGCAGGACGTATGTCGCATGGTAATGCGTGGCGAGGCCGACGGGGCGATAGACCGCGCCGCCGAGCGCGGACATGGCCACCCGTCGCGCCCGGTTCCAACTCTCCCGTGCGGGCCGGCGTTCAAGGCTGCCGT
The DNA here is from genome assembly GCF_025154015.1 of Tsuneonella litorea. GTDB lineage: Bacteria > Pseudomonadota > Alphaproteobacteria > Sphingomonadales > Sphingomonadaceae > Tsuneonella > Tsuneonella litorea. The sequence goes on along the minus strand of NZ_JAOAMV010000004.1, from coordinate 125,652 downwards.
CGCAGGTGAAGCTGAACTGGCAGCCGGTTCGCCGTTCGCTGCCCTGAAAGACCACCGCGCACACGCTGTTCGGATAGCTCGGATGGGCGACCCGATTGAGGATCACCTGTGCCACCGCGCGCTGACCTTCGGTCGGCTCGTTCGCGGCTTCGTAATAGAGCGCCATCGTCATGCACTGCAGCGCACGAGCCTTGTCGAGTCCGGTGCCGGTTTCCGTGAATGCCCGCGCTGCGGGACCTTCAGGTCCAGTCGCGGCGGGCTCGTCACCAGGATGCACGACGGATTCGAGCGGCGCCGGCGCATCGCCGGTAGGAAGGGGCGGCAGATCCTCGAGATAGAAGAACGCCGAGCCGGGGAAGCTTTCACCCGGTCTTTCGAACGGCATCGCGGTCACCGGCGCTTCGGCGGGATCGGCCGCAAGATCGAAGGTGCGCCATTCGCCAGGAGCGGCCATGGCGGGAACGCCCACCGCAGCGGCGAGCGCGAACAGCCGGCGGCCGCGATGCGGGCCTGCAATCGCATTGCCGAGAGCCGCCCGCCATCCATCCCCCGCTGGCTTGCGGGGCGATAGCCGGGCGGTTGCCGGGTGGCGGGCGGGCGTCGGGTTCACTCTGTTCCTTTTGCGCTTCGGCCTTCGGCCGTAGCGGTGCGAAACGTCGACCGCGATTGGCTTGGACCCCGGTGTCTCCTAGCGGAACAGGCTGACAGGCGGGGTTAAACGGCAGCCTTGCGATCGCGTTAACTTGGCAAACCAGCCGCAGGGGCCTATCGCGCGCGCCACGTCACGGGTTGTCCGGGGTTGCGCCCGGACCGAAGAGGGAAGCGGGTGAGAACCCCGCGCTGCCCCCGCAACTGTGACCGGGGAGCGAGCGGCCAGCAGCCACTGCGAAAGCGGGAAGGCGGCCGTGAGCGACGATCCGGGAGCCAGGAGACCTGCCTGTCGACGGTCGTTCCGCAGCCGGGCGGGGTGCACCGGAATGCAGCGAGGGCCTGCCCGCACCGGGCGTGCCTCCCGCCATGGACGGCAATGTCGTTCATGATGGAGGTACTGTGCGCAAATTACTGTTTCTAATGGGTTCGACTCTCCTCGCATCGCCGCTGGCCGCGCAGGAGCAAGTCCTCGCGGCCCCGCAAACCGACGAGACGGCGATCACCGTGACCGCCACCGGCGCGCGCGGCAACGTCGCCGACACCGGCCAGTCCGTCACCGTGATCGGCGAAGTCGAGATCGACGCGGTGCAGGGCGCCGACATCGCCCGCGTGCTCCGACGTGCGCCCGGCGTGACGATCACCCGCAACGGGCCGCCCGGTTCGTTCACCGGCGTGCGCGTGCGCGGCGCGGGGGCCGAGCAACTGCTCGTCCTCGTCGACGGGGTGCGGGTGGCCGACCCGGCAGCGCCCGGCGGCGGGTTCGACTTCGGCACGCTCGCCGCGGGCGAGGTCGAGAAGCTCGACCTGTTGCGCGGCTCGAACTCGACGATCTGGGGTTCGGACGCGATCGGCGGAGTGCTCGCAGTGACGACGCGTGCGACGCGCGGCCTGGATGCGAGCGCCGAATACGGCGGCGACGATTCGCGATACCTGACGGCCAGCGGAGGCGCGGGTTCGGACGCGTTCTTCGTCGGCGGTTCGGCGGGCTGGCAGAAGACCGACGGGTTTTCCGCCGCCGCGACCGGCACCGAGCCCGACGGATTCGAGCAGTGGTCCGCGAACGGGCAGGTGCGCGCCTATCTCTCCGAAACTTTCGAACTGTTCGCGCAGGGCCGCTACGCCAGGGGCAGCCTCGACATCGACGGTTTTCCGCCGCCCCACTTTACGTTCGCCGACACCGCCGAGACGCAGGACACGCGGCAGTACACTGGCGCTGCGGGCGCGATATACGACAGCGCGCTGTTCTTCCTGCGCGCGGCATATTCGGTGTCCGACACCGAGCGCGAGAGCTTCGATCCCGCGTTCGGCAGCGCGCCAACCTATACCACCGACGGCCATTCGCGGCGCGCCGACCTGCGCGGCGAGTGGCGGCCGCTCGGTCCGTTCGTAGTCCACTTCGGCGGTGAGCGCGAGTGGACGCGCTTCGCCACGCTGTTCGACGCGCCGCAGAAGACCAGCATCTGGGGCGCGTACATGCAGGGAGGGATCGAGTGGGGCGGCATCTCCGCCCACGCCGGCCTGCGGCGCGACGAGCACGCGCGCTTCGGCGGCGCGACGAGCCTTGGTGCCGACGCGAGCTATCGCCTCGGACGCGACTTCCGCCTGCGTGCATCGTACGGCGAGGGGTTCAAGGCGCCGACGCTGTTCCAGCTCCTGTCCGACTTTGGCAACACGGGTCTGGTGCCTGAGCGCAGCCGCAGCTTCGACCTCGGCCTCGACTGGCACAGCCGCTCCGACCCGACCTGGGGCGCGGTGACCATGTTCCGGCGCGACAGCCGCGACCTGATCGACTTCGTCTCGTGCCTCGGGGTGACGGGGGGCATCTGCACGAACCGCCCCTTCGGGACGTACGCCAACGTCGGGCGCGCCCGGGCGCAGGGGTTCGAAGTCGAGTTCGGCCTCGCGCCGACCGCCGCCCTCAGCACCCGGCTTGCCTACAGCTTCGTCGATGCAAACGATCGGGGAACCGGGGCAGACCTGGCGCGGCGTCCCCGCCACGCGCTCACTGGCTCGCTCGACTGGGCCACGCCAGTCCTTGCAAGCCTGGGAGGCGACGTGCGGCTGGTCGGCGACAGCTTCGACGACGCGGGCAATGTCACGCGGATCGACGGACACGTGCTGGTCGACCTGCGGGCGAGCGTCCCGCTGGGCCGGCGGCTCGAACTATACGGGCGGGTCGAGAACCTGTTCGACGCGAACTACGTCGAGGTCGCGGGCTACGGCACCCGGGGACGCACCGCGTTCGTCGGGGCACGGCTGAAGCTGTGAGGGTATTGCTCGCCGCTTGCGCGCTGCTCTCGGGGTGCGCCGCACCGCCGCCGCAGCGCGCGGGCGGCGTGCAGCCCACGATCGTCAGCCTCAACCCGTGCACCGACGCGATTCTCGCCGAAGTCGCAGACCCGGCGCAGATCCTCGCGATCAGCCACTACAGCCACGACCCGCGGGCGACCTCGATGCCGCTGGCCGAGGCGCGGCGGTTCCGCGCCACCGGCGGCACGGTCGAGGAAGTGCTGGCGCTCGATCCCGACCTGGTTGTCGGCTCGAGCTTCATGCCGCCGGCCACGCGCGCATCGCTCGCGCGGCTCGGCCTGCGGGTCGAAACCGTCGGCATCGCCTCGACCGTCGCCGCGAGCGAGGCGCAGGTCAGGCGGCTGGCGAAGCTGGCGGGCCACCCCGAGCGCGGCGAGGCACTCGTTCGCCGGATCGAGGCCGCGCTGGCCGCGGCGCATAGCGACCGGGCCGTGCCGGCAATCCTCTGGCAGCCCGACGGCATCGTGCCCGGCAACGGCGCGCTGGTGAGCGAACTGATGGCCCGCACGGGCTTTGTAAACGCGAGCGCCGCACGCGGGATGGCGCAGGCCGACTACCTCTCGCTCGAACGCCTCCTTGCCGATCCTCCGGCCGCCCTGCTGGTCGCCGGCAGCGAGCGCGGCCAGCACCACCCGGCGCTTGGCGCCCTGCCGCGGATGCAGCGTGCCGCGTTCGACCCTTCGCTGCTTTATTGCGGCGGGCCGACGATCATCGGCGCGGCCGGGCGCCTGGCGGAAATACGGCGGGGCGTTTCGTGACCCGCCCGGTCCCGCTGCTGCTTGTCCTCGTCGCCCTGGCGGTGCCGCTGTCGCTGCTCGCCGGACGGGTGTGGATCGACCCGGCATCCACGCCCAACGCCGCGGTGATCCTCGCCGAACTGCGCCTGCCGCGCACGGTCCTCGCGCTGGTGATCGGGGCGGGGCTGGGCGCGAGCGGTGCGGCGATGCAGGGCTACCTGCGCAACCCCCTCGCCGACCCGGGCCTGTTCGGCATCGCGCCGGGTGCCGCGCTCGGCGCGGTGGCGAGCCTGTGGCTCGGCTACGCGGCCTCGCCGATCCTGCTGCCGCTGTTCGCCCTGCTCGGCGCGGCGGGCGCGATGGCGCTGCTCGCCGCGATCGCGGGACGCACCGGCGGCATCGCGCTGTTCACCCTTGCGGGGATGATGATCGCCAGCCTCGCGGGCGCGCTGACCAGCCTTGCGATCAGCCTCGCGCCCAACGCCTTCGCGATGAGCGAAATCGTCACCTGGCTGATGGGAGCGCTGACCGACAGGTCGTGGGCCGACGTATGGCTTGCCGCCCCGCTGACGATGGCCGGGATCGCCTGCCTGTTCGTCGCGGGACGCGATCTCGACGCCCTGGTGCTGGGAGATGCCGCCGCGCGCAGCCTGGGCATGGAGCCGCGCCGGTTGCAGACCTGGCTGATCGCGGGGGTCGGGCTGACGGTGGGAAGCGGGGTCGCGGTCGCCGGTATCGTCGGTTTCGTCGGCCTGATCGTCCCGCACCTCGTTCGCCCGTTCACCGACCGCAGCCCCTCGCAGCTGCTCCTGCCGAGCGCGCTCGCGGGTGCGCTGCTGGTGCTGGTGGCCGACAGCGCGTGCCGCGTCCTGCCGCTGGTGACCGAACTGCGGCTCGGGATCGCGCTGAGCCTGATCGGCGCACCGTTCTTCCTCTGGCTGCTGCTGCGGATGCGGCGAGGGCTGGCATGACGCTCGCGGCGCGCGATCTCACCCTTCGGGGGCGCCTCGCGAACGTTTCCGCAACGCTCGAACCTGGCCGGATCACGGCGATCTGCGGGCCGAACGGGGCGGGCAAGTCGAGCCTGCTCCAGTGTCTCGCCGGACTGCTCGCGCCCGATTGCGGGTCGGTCACGCTCGACGGGTGCGATCTTGTCGGGCTCCATCCGCAAAGGCGCGCGCAGGCGATCGGCTACCTGCCGCAGGACGGCGCAGTGGCATGGGACCTCGCCGTGCGGCGCCTCGTCGCGCTTGGGCGGCTGCCGCACCGCGACCGGGGCGAGGCCCACGTCGCCGCAGCCCTCGCGGCGCTCGATCTTGACGCCCTTGCGGACCGGCCCGTTTCCCGGCTCTCGGGCGGCGAGCGCGCGCGTGCGCTGCTGGCGCGGGTCCTAGCCGGAAGCCCGCGCTGGATCCTGGCTGACGAGCCGCTCGCCGCGCTCGACCTCGCGCACCAGCTTCGCCTGCTTGCCTACCTGCGCGGCGCAGCCGAATCCGGACGTGGGGTGGTGCTGGTCCTCCACGACCTCGCGCTGGCGATGAATCACGCCGACCGGGTGATCGTGCTCGAGAGCGGGCGCAAGATGACCGATGGCATCCCCGACGACGCGCTGTCGGACGCGATCGTTACGCGCGTGTGGGGGATAGGCGCGCGTTGGCTGGGCGAGCCGGGCGCGCGCGCGCTCGTCGCCGATCAGGCCCTGCCGGTCGCCGCCGGACCGGACGCCTCGCGGGGATCGTCGTAGGCCGCATTCAGGAACATCTGCGTGCGCCGCTCGCTGCGGTAGGCGAGCCCGCGCGCCAGGTCCCCGCCGGCGTAACGGTAATCGAGTTCGCTCGCGATCCCTTCATAGTCGCGCAAGGCGATGGCCCGGGCCAGGCCGGGACTCTCGCGGGCAGAAAGGTTGCCCTCGCCGACATTGTAGACGAGGTCGACAAGCGCATCGAATTCGTGCTGGAACAGGGGCAGGTCACCGACCACGCGGACGACCGCGGCTTCCGCCTCGGCCACGTCCTGTTCGAGGAAATCGAGGATGCGGTCGTAGCTGACCCGATCCCCCACGCTGAGCCCGTCGGAAGCCCTTACGAGATGGCCCACCCCGACGGTCGGGTATCCGGCGACGTCCCGATAGACGACGTCGCGGACGCCTTCCTCCTGGATCAACGCTTCCTTGAATTGCTGGCTGGTGCGCAACTCGCTCGCGGGCATTCGGGCAAGCGGCGTGTCGGCCTGCATGGACGCGACCGCCGGTTCGGTCGCGATCGATCCGATTGCAGCGGTCGATACGCCCATGACTCCGGCCGACAGCGCGAGCGCCGCCTTGCGCTTGCGCATCCGTCCCTGAAGCGACGACCGCCGTGGGGGGCGGGGCCGGTACCGGCGCCGACGGCGCCGTTCGAGTTCGTTCCGCCGTCGCTCCCGCATCCGGGCCAGCACGCGCCGCACCGGGTCGCGGCGTCGTGGGGGCGCGGGGGATTCGGCCAGCTGGGAATGGGCGGTCAAGGCGTGCCTCCTTACTCCCCCCTCACTTCAACCAACGGTTGGAGAGCGGAGCCGGTCCACGACTCGTCCGGGTGACGAAACGCCCTGTGACGGCGGTGTGCGGGGACGGACGGCGATGCCATCCGCCCCCTGCGGCCGTGGGTTACTTCGTGTCGGCCACAAGCCCGCGCGCCTCGAGCATCGGCTTCACGTCCGGCTCGCGGCCGGTGAAGGCCTTGTACATTTCGAAGTAGTCCTGGGTTCCCCCGCGGCTGAGAACGGTGGCGCGGAAATGGTCGCCGTTGGCGCGGGTCAGGCCCCCGTTGTCGAGGAACCACTGGCGGCTCGCACGATCGAGCATCTCGGTCCATAGGTAGCTGTAGTAGCCCGCCGAGTATCCCGCCGGGTCCGAGAAGATGTGCCGGAAATAGCTCGTCCGGTAGCGCGGCGGGACGAGATCGACGGCAAGCCCCAGTTCCTTGAGCGCCTTGTCTTCGAATGCGGTGACCTTTTCGGGCGTATCGATCGCCGCGGCCTCGGCGGGCGAGAGCGCGTGCCACTTCATGTCGAGCAGCGCAGCCTCGACCACCTCGCCGAACTGGTATCCCTGGTCGAACTTCGCCGCCGCCTGGATCTTGGCGATCAGCTCCTGCGGGATCGGCTCACCGGTCTGGTAGTGCTTGGCGTAGTTGGCGAGCACCTCGGGATAGCTTGCCCAGATCTCGTGCACCTGGCTGGGGAACTCGACGAAGTCGCGGGCGACGCTGGTGCCGGACAGCGAACCGTACTGCTGGTCGGCGAACAGGCCATGCACCGCGTGGCCGAATTCGTGGAACATCGTCTCGACGTTGTCGAAACTGACGAGTTGCGGTTCGCCCGCCGGCGCCTTGGGAATGTTGAGGACGTTGTAGACGACCGGCATCTTCCCATCGCGCTGCGACGGCTTGACGAAGTAGCTCATCCACGCACCCCCGCGCTTGTTGTCGCGCTGGAAGGGATCGAAGTAGAACAGGCCGAGCTGGCTGCCGTCGCGGTCGATCACGTCGTACACGGTCACATCCGGGTGGTAGACCGGCAGGTCGTCGCGCTTCTTGAACGACAGGCCGTACAGCTTGTTCGCCATGAAGAAGACGCCGTCCTCGAGCACGCGGTTCACCTCGAAATAGGGCTTTACCGCGTCTTCATCGAGATCGAACTTCTTGGCCTTCAGCTGGTTGGCGTACATCTGCCAGTCCCACGGCTGGACCGTGAAGTCCTTGCCGCTCGCCTTGATCTCGGCGTTGAGCGCGGCCGCATCGGCGCGCTGCGTCGCCTCGAGCGCGGGCACCATCTGTTCCATGAAGCCGAGCGCTGTCTTCGGGTTCTTCGCCATCCGGTCCCACATCTGGTAGGTCGCCCAGTCGGGCGCCCCGAACAGCGCGGCCTTCTTCGCGCGCAGGTTGACGATCTCGGCGATCAGCGCACGGGTGTCATTGGCATTGCCCCGCTGGGCGCGGTTCCAGCTCTTCTCGAACAGGGCCTCGCGGGTCGCGCGATCCTTGAGCGAGGCGAGCGGGGGCTGCTGCGTCGTGTTCTGGAGCGCGATCGCGTAGCTGCCGTCCTGGCCCCGCTCGGCGGCGAGCTTGGCGGCGGCGGCGATTTCGGCCTCCGGCAGCCCGGCCAGCCTGGCCTTGTCTGCAACGACCAGCGCGTTCGCCTTGGTCGCGTCAGTCAGCTTCTGCCCGAATTCGGTGGTCACCGCCGACAGGCGCGCGTTGATCGCCTTGACGGCTTCCTTCTGCGCGGGAGTGAGTTCGGCGCCCGCGTGGACCATCCTGTCATAGGTGTCCTCGAGCAGCTTCGCGTCTTCGGGCGTCATGCTCATCGCGGCACGGTTGTCGTAGACCGCTTTCACGCGGGCGAAGAGGCCGGGATCGAGGCTGATCGCATCGTAATGTGCGGTCAGCTTCGGGCTGATCGCAGCGTCGATCGCGTCGAGCGTGGGGTTGGTGTTCGCGCCGGTCAGCGAACCGAACACGCTCTCGACGCGGCCGAGCATCTTGCCCGTGTCCTCGAGCGCGACGATCGTGTTCGCGAAGGTCGGCGCGTCGGGGTTGGCTACGATCGCGGCCACTTCGGCGCGCTGGATCGCCATCGCCTGCTCGAACGCGGGTGCGAAATCGGCGTCGGAGATTTTCGTGAAGTCCGGCGCGTGAAGGGGCAGGGTGCTCGGCTGCGCGAAATAGCCGGTGGCCTGCGGGATCGCGACGGCGGCGGGGCGTTCGGCGGTCTCGGCGGTCATGGTGGTGCATCCGGCAAGCGAGGTCCCCGCCAGGGCGGCGGCGACGATGAAACGGGTGGTCATTGCGGTCCCCAAAGGCTCGAATTGGTCGCCCGCCGTCCGGCGGGTCGCGGAAGACTTACGCTTGAGACGATGAATGGTTGCTGGTGCAACCGCATTGTGCGCCGTTCGTCGATCCGTGTCAGCCGTTTGCAGGATCGAGCGTCCACTCGGCCAAGGGCAGGTAAGCCGATCCTCCGCGGCCCATGCGGCTTTCGTAGAGCCGGAAGGCTGCGACGGGCCACGCCGGCGCGACAAGGCTGCCATTCGCGGAAAGCCAGTCGCCGGCGCCAACAGCTCCGCCGCCAAGACGGGCCAGGGTGACATGGGGAATGAACCGGCGGGTTTCCGGCGCGATGCCGGCGGCGCGGCAGGCGCGCTCGACGCGGCGCTCGAGGACTTCGAGCGCGGGGTTCGGGGCGACCGCCGCCCACAGCGCACTCGCGCGGCCCTTTTTCTCGAAATGGCCGACACCGCGCACCTCCAGGGTGAACGACGGCGCAGAAACGCCGTCCAGTGCCGTAACGAGGTCCTCGGCCGTGCGGCGATCGACTTCTCCGACGAAGCGCAGTGTCAGGTGCAGCTGCTCGTCCGACTGCCAACGCGCGCGCTCGACACCGCCTTGGGCCGCGAGAAGGGCCGCGCGCACCGGTGGCGGGGGGCGGAGGGCGACGAACAGGCGGGTCACGGGATCACTCTATACGGTAGTCGATCGGCTTGAAGCTGCCCCCGTTCGAGGCGTAGGCCGAACAGGCCGTGAGCCCGATCACGAGGTCGGCAAGGGCGCGCAGGCGGATGAAGTCGCCCGGCCTGCTTGTAGGCGGATCGACGCGCAGCGAACCGTCGGGTGCGACCGGCACGTTCATGAAGACGTTGAACGCGCACGGGATGGCGTCGGGCTCGATCCCCCAGGGGCCAAGCGCCTGGGCGAGATTGCCGAAGCAGCCCGGGTGAACCGCCTTGTCGGGATAAAACCGGCGGAAAGTCGCCTCGCTGCACGGGGTGAGCAGGAAGTCGTGGCGTCCGACGGTGTCCTCCTCGATGGCCAGCAGCGGGTTCGACCGGTTCGACCACAGCCGGTTGCCCGTGGTGAGCGCGATCGTCTCCTCGTAGTCGAAGGTGCGGCCGTTCGAGATGACCTCGCGTACGTCGCCGCGCGAATAGGCCAGCAGATCGGCCACCTGGGTTCCCTGCGGGTCGATCACTGTGAGCGCCTGTCCCTTCGAAAGCTCGAAGGCGACGCCCGAACGAGGGGCGATGCGCTGGGTTTTCATGCACGCGGGTCTTGGAACGGACAGCTCCAGTCTTCGTCGACCGCACGGCCACTGAACTGACGCGCCGCACTCGCTTCGCCGTGCCGTTCCAGCATCGGGTTCGGCGTGCCCGCGAGAGCTATGTCGCGTTCGATGATCTTCTCGCGCATCCGCTCGTAGCGCCCATTCGCGCGGAGCCGTTCGAACTGGTCGTGCAGGTTGAACACCATCGCGGGCCTCTCGAACCGCCGCGCCGGACGCGAGGCAGCGGGATGGAGGCCGACGACGAAATAGGCTTCGCCCCCGAAGCTCAGCGAGAAGTGCGGGTCCTCGGGATCGCCGCTCACCCGCGGATCGGGCTTCTGGCCGAGCCAGTGATCCTTGTCGGCGATCGACTGCAGGCGTTGCCACATGGCCGCCTCGAACGCCTTTTCGTCGAGGTCGACCGGCCGGTCGAAGATCACCACGAAGCTGCGCAGCCCCTCGCGCTCGTCCTTGTAGCGCCACGACCATTCAAGCAGGTCGTGGGTGATCTGGAGGTCGTTCCATCCGCTGGTGATGTCGCGCGCGTGGACGAAGCGCATCGTGTCCCGCGCCAGCGCCGATTTGGCGCCGACGCAGGGGAACGCGGCGTCTTCTATCTTCCGGCGGAAATCCGCTTCGGTATCGGCGGGACGGGTCGGCGTTGGGATGGAATCGGGCATGGGGTCGAAAAACGCCCGGCCCGAGCGATGGGTCCCGACTTGATACTTGTTACCAGATGCGCGCGCGGTCCTCGGGCGGAATGTAGTTGGCATCGCCCGGCTTCACGTCGAACGCGGCGTACCAGGCATCGACGTTGCGCAGCGGGCCGATGGTGCGGAAGCGTGTCGGGCTGTGCGGGTCGGTGGTGACCTGATTGCGCAGCGCATCCTCGCGCATCTTGGCGCGCCAGACCTGCGCGTAAGCGAGGAAGAACCGCTGGTCGCCGGTCAGCCCGCCGATGACGGGCGCTTCCTTGCCGCCCAGCGACTTGTGATAGGCGTCATAGGCCACGAGCACTCCGGCCAGGTCGGCGATGTTCTCGCCCATCGTCAGCGTGGGATTGACGAATGCGCCCGGTGCCGCCTCGTACTTGGCGTACTGGTCGCCGAAGACCTTGGCTTCGCTTTCGAACCGCGCGGCGTCCGCCGCGGTCCACCAATCGCGTACCGCACCGTCGGCGTCGATCTTGCGGCCCTGGTCGTCGAAACCATGGCTGATCTCGTGTCCTATCACCACGCCGATCGCGCCATAATTGACCGCCGCGTCAGCGAAGGGATCGAAGAACGGGGGCTGCAGGATGCCGGCGGGGAACACCATCTTGTTTTCCAGCCCGCCGTTGTAGGCGTTCACGGTCTGCGGGTTCATCGCCCACTTCCTGCGATCGACCGGCTTGCCGAGATCGTCCAGCGCGTAGTCGGCGTTGAACTTGGTCGCGGCGACCGCGTTGTCGTAGAGCGAGCCGCCCACGGCCAGCCCCGAAAAGTCGCGCCACTTGTCGGGATAGCCGACCATGACGTCCATCTTCTGGAGTTTCTCGAGCGCGGCCTGCTTGGTGGCGGCACCCATCCACTCGTTGGCCCGGATGCGGTCCGCCATCGCAAGCTTGAGATTGCTGACGAGGTCTTCCATCCGCTCCTTGGCGATCGGAGGGAAATACTCCGCGACGTAAGCCTTGCCGACGAGTTCGCCCATCGCGCCGTTGACGTGGTCGATCGCGCGCTTCCACCGTGGCCGCTGCTCCGTGACCCCGGTCAGCTGGCTGGTGAAGGCGAACTTGGAATCGACGAAGGACTTGGGAAGGAAGGCCGCCGCCTGGTTGGCGACGTGGAACTGCTCCCACAACTTGAGCGTGTCGAGATCGGTGCTGTCATAGAGCGCGGCGAGCGCCTTTACCGCGGTGTTCTCGTTGACGATCATGCGGTTCTGCGGGGGCACGTTCGCACCCTCCCAGTATGCGGCCCAGTCGATCCCGGGCGCATATGCGGCAAGCTGTTCGGTCGACATCGGGTTGTTGATCTTGCCGATGTCCCGGCGGTCGTCAGTCGGCCACGAAAGCTGCGCGACGTAGGTCTCGAACGCCATCACGTCCTGCGCCGCGATCGCCGGGTCCTTCACCCCGATCGACCGGAAGGTGCGCTCGATATAGGCCTGGTAGGCGGCCCGCTGCTTGGCGAAGTCCGCCTTGAGGTAATAATCGCGGTCGGGCAGGCCGAGGCCGGACTGGCCGAACCACAGGACGTTCGTGGTCGGATCTCCGGTATCGGCGTAAGGTTCGCCGGCGAACAGCGTTGCGCCGAACTTGTCGTAGGTCGAGCCCATGAAGCGGGCGAACTGCGACTTGTCCGAAATCGCGCGAACGCGGGTGATGTCCCGCATCAGCGGAGCGAGCCCGGCGCGCTCGATCGCCTTTTCGTCCATATAGGCGGCATAGGCGCGGCCGTACTTGGTGCCGCTGCTGGCGTTGCCGGTAACCAGCTCGCGGACCTGTTCCCGCACGTCCTCGTCAAGGTTGACGAATGAACCCGTCGAGGCCCGGTCGGAAGGAATTTCGGTCCGTGCGATCCAGGCGCCGCTGGCGTACATCTCGAAGTCGTCGCCAGGCTTCACGGAAAGATCGCGGGTTGTCATGTCGAGGCCGAACTCGCCGATCGCGGGATGACCGGTGACGACGATCTGGTCCTCGGCCGAATCCGCGCCGGGATCCTGCGCATGGACCGGCGCTGCCGTCAGCGACAATGCGAACGCCGAGGCGGCGGCCAGCAGGCGCACGGATGCAGAGGTCGATCGCAGGTCGTTCATCGCGTAATCCCCATAGTGGCTTTTCGGCGAGTAGAGTTGCCGCCGGTCTCGGTCGGCTTCCTTGAGGCCGACGTGCCGAGCCTTGCAAAAGGGTGGTCGATGAAATGGGCCAGCCGCTCGACCAACGGCAGGCATTCGGCCGCGGGTCAGCGTGCGCAGTATTCGTGGCGGCCGCTTTCGCACATGTTCACGGCGTGGCGCCAGCGGGCCATCTCGCGTTCGTATGCGGCCTGGCGGCGCGCGTTTTCGCGCGGGGCGCTGCGGTAGGCGGCCCAGCCTTTGGCGTAACCCGCATCGCGTTGCTGGACGTAGCGCAGCTGCTCCTCGTTCAGGCGCTTGATGATCGCGCGGTCCCGCGCCTTGGCCGCGGCCGAGCGCATCGTCGGGTCGTTGGGGTCGTCGGCCATCGCGGGGGTGGCGGCGACGACGACGGCGGCCAGCGCGAATGCGCCGGCGAACTTGTTGAATGGCATTGCGAACCCTTCCCTCATCGGCCCCTCCCGTGAGGGCCCGGACAGGAAACTAGCGCGATAGGGATTGCCCGGCGACTGTCGCATTGGGCGATTGGCCGCGAACTCGGGGCGGCTGGGCGCTTCGCGGCGTCAGCGGGCCGAGGCGCGGGCCCGGATCACCCGGTTCCGCCCTTCGCTCTTGGCGCGATAGAGCGCCCGGTCCGCCCGCGCGAGCACCTCGTCGAGCGGTTGTCCCGGTTGCCAGGCGCATATCCCGATCGATGCCGTGGTGACCAGGTCGCGCACGCCGAGTTCGCCGGCCACGAGCGCGATCGCATGGCGCACCATTTCGGCCACGATGACGGTCGGGCGGGGCTCCGCGATCGATACGACCATCGCGAATTCCTCGCCGCCCAGGCGCACCGCGCAATGACCGTCGCCGTCGAGTTCCTCGATCACGCCGCGAAGCGCGGCGGCCACCCCCACCAGCACGCGATCGCCCGTCTCGTGCCCGAAGCGGTCGTTGATGGCCTTGAAATGGTCGAGGTCGATCGTGATCACGTGGCGCACGCGGTCGTTGCCGTGTTCGGCGGCGCACTGGAAGAAGGAGCGGCGGTTCAACAACCCGGTCAGCGGGTCGCGATAGGCCAGGAACTCGGCCTGGGCGAGGGCCTCGGCGAGTTCCTCGCTCATGGCGCGGTTCTCGACCAGCATCTCCGCGGCGGCGCGATGGCGGCTGGTGGTGGCGAAGCCGTATGACAGGAAGATCGCGAAGAGGCCGACCATGCCGAGGCTTGCGCGCACCGCGAAGTCCGCAAGCGCGCTGGCGATCCCCGCCGCGAAGACGAGTGCGAATCCCGCACAGAACGCTCCTGCAAACCGCGGCACGGGCGCCAGCAGGCTCACGATGATGCTGACGCCGACGAGGACACCGCCGCCGATCAGCATCCTGCCAGGGTTGAGAAAGGGCTCGGCGACCACCGGTACGAGGACTGCTGCCCAGGAGGCGCCTCCGATAGCGAGCGCGGCGACAACGTGGCGGGTTTCGCGCTTGTAATCCCCGCCTGCCGCGAGCGCGCGCCGCAGCCTCGCGAAAGTCGTTCGCGTGGCACCCATCGCCCCTACGCGCATCGCGATCGGCAGCGCATACGACCACGCGTTCGGCATCGACACGGCGGCGAACGTAACAAGCAGGAGGCACGCAAGATTGGCGATGACCGCGCGCTGCTCGACATCGACGATGCCCTGGATCATCTCGCGCCGGATTTCCGCGGCCCATCGCGGGTCCGGCGCGGGGCGCACCAGCCCGCTGTCTTCGATGATGACCTTGCCGCGCACACTTCCTCCCGGCGAGCGCGTCTTGCGCGATCGTTTCGTCCGTTAGCCCAGCATGGTTAACATCGATTTAGTACGGCCCCCCGGTGGGCCACCAGCGGGTTGCAATACGGTCGCACGGTCCCACATGCGTCGGACACGGGGGACCGCGCCCGCGCGCCCCTTGACTTGCGCGAACGAAAGCGGAACACGCCAACCCTATGTCCCTCACCCAGATCTCCGTCCGCGGTGCGCGCGAGCATAACCTCAAGGGCATCGACATCGATCTGCCGCGCGACAGCCTGATCGTGATTACGGGGCTGTCGGGCTCGGGCAAGTCGAGCCTCGCCTTCGACACGATCTATGCCGAGGGCCAGCGGCGCTACGTCGAGAGCCTGAGCGCCTACGCGCGCCAGTTCCTGGAGATGATGCAGAAGCCCGATGTCGAGCACATCGACGGGCTCTCGCCCGCCATCTCGATCGAGCAGAAGACCACGTCGCGCAACCCGCGCTCGACCGTGGCGACGGTGACCGAGATCTACGACTACATGCGCCTGCTGTGGGCGCGGGTCGGCGTGCCCTATTCGCCCGCCACCGGCCTGCCGATCGAGGCGCAGACGGTCTCGAACATGGTCGACCGGGTGATGGAACTTCCCGAGGGGACCCGGCTCTACCTGCTCGCCCCCGTCGTCCGCGGTCGCAAGGGCGAGTACCGCAAGGAACTCGCCGAATGGCAGAAGGCGGGGTTCACCCGCGTCCGCATCGACGGCGAGATGTACCCGATCGAGGAAGCCCCGGCGCTCGACAAGAAGTACAAGCACGACATCGAGGTGGTGGTCGACCGGATCGCGGTGAAGGACGGCATCCAGACCCGCCTTGCCGACAGCTTCGAGCAGGCGCTCAAGCTGGCCGAAGGGTTGGCCTACGTCGACCTTGCCGACGGCGTGGTGCCGGGGCGCGAGGGCGAGGGCGAAGCCGGGGGCGCCCAGGAACAAAAGCTCAAGGGCGCCGGGCTGCCCGCCAACCGCATCGTCTTTTCCGAAAAGTTCGCCTGCCCGGTATCCGGTTTCACGATCGAGGAGATCGAGCCGCGGCTGTTCTCGTTCAACGCCCCGCAGGGCGCGTGCCCGGCGTGCGACGGCCTGGGCGAGAAGCTCCTGTTCGACCCGCAGCTTGTGGTCCCCAACGAGCACCTCACGCTGAAACAGGGCGCGGTGGTGCCGTGGGCCAAGTCCAACCCGCCGTCGCCCTACTACATGCAGGTGCTCTCCAGCCTCGCGAAGGAATACGGCTTCGACCTCACCACCCCGTGGGACGAGCTGGGCGAGGCGAACCGGGACGTTATCCTGTTCGGCACCCGGGGCCGGGCGGTGCCGCTCACGTTCAAGGACGGGCGCAAGGAATATACCGTGCGCAAGGCGTTCGAGGGGGTGATCGGCAACCTCAACCGCCGGATGCTCCAGACCGAGAGCGCGTGGATGCGCGAGGAGCTGGGCAAGTACCAGACGGCCCAGGCGTGCGAGACGTGCCACGGCAAGCGCCTCAACGACAAGGCGCTCGCGGTGAAGGTCGCCGGGACCGACATCGCCACCCCCACGCAGATGAGCGTGACGGCGGCGAAGGACTGGTTCCTCGGCCTGCCCGACCAGCTCACCGACACGCAGAACCAGATCGCCCGCGCGATCCTGAAGGAGATCAACGAGCGGCTGGGCTTCCTCGACAATGTCGGGCTCGACTACCTCAACCTCGACCGCACCAGCGGCACGCTCAGCGGCGGGGAGAGCCAGCGCATCCGGCTCGCCAGCCAGATCGGCTCTGGCCTCAGCGGCGTGCTCTACGTGCTCGACGAGCCGTCGATCGGCCTCCACCAGCGTGACAACGACCGGCTGCTCGAAACGCTGAAGCGCCTGCGCGACCTCGGCAACACGGTCATCGTGGTCGAGCACGACGAGGACGCGATCCGCGCCGCCGACCACGTGGTCGATCTCGGCCCCGGCGCGGGCGTGCACGGGGGCGAGATCGTCGCGCAGGGCACGTTGAAGGACGTGCTCAAGGCGAAGAACAGCCTTACCGCCGACTACCTCACCGGCCGGCGCGAAATCGCGGTGCCCAGGGTCCGCCGCAAGGGCAACGGGCACCAGATCACCGTTCACGGCGCGCGCGCGAACAACCTCCAGAACGTCACCGCCAGCATCCCATTGGGCACGTTCTGCTGCATCACGGGCGTGTCGGGCTCGGGCAAGTCGAGCTTCACCATCGACACGCTCTACGCCGCCGCCGCGCGCACGCTGAACGGCGCGCGGGTGATCGCCGGCCCGCACGACAAGGTCACCGGCCTCGAACTGTGCGACAAGGTGATCGAGATCGACCAGTCGCCGATCGGCCGCACCCCGCGCTCCAATCCGGCGACCTACACCGGCGCCTTCACCCAGATCCGTGACTGGTTCGCAGGCCTGCCCGAAAGCCAGGCGCGCGGGTACAAGGCGGGGCGCTTCAGCTTCAACGTCAAGGGCGGCCGGTGCGAGGCGTGCCAGGGTGACGGGCTGATCAAGATCGAGATGCACTTCCTGCCCGACGTCTACGTCACCTGCGAGGAATGCCACGGCAAGCGCTACAACCGCGAGACGCTCGAGGTGAAGTTCAAGGGCCTCAGCATCGCCGACGTGCTCGACATGACGATCGAGGACGCGGAGGAGTTCTTTAAGGCCGTCCCCCCGATCCGCGACAAGATGCACATGCTGAACGAGGTCGGCCTCGGCTACGTCAAGGTCGGCCAGCAGGCGACCACCCTGTCGGGCGGCGAGGCGCAGCGGGTGAAGCTCGCCAAGGAACTCAGCCGCCGCAGCACCGGACAGACGCTCTACATCCTCGACGAGCCGACCACGGGCCTCCACTTCGAGGACGTCCGCAAGCTGCTCGAGGTGCTCCAGCGGCTGGTCGACCAAGGCAACAGCGTGGTGGTGATCGAACACAACCTCGACGTGATCAAGACCGCCGACTGGATCGTCGACCTCGGCCCGGAGGGCGGCGTGCGCGGCGGGGAGATCGTCGCGGAAGGCACGCCCGAAGCGGTGGCGAAGAACCCGCGCAGCTTCACCGGGCACTACCTTGCGCCGATGCTGGCGAAGGCGGAGGAACGGGAAACCGAGGCGGCAGAGTAGGGCGGCGATGTCAGAGGGAGACGAGGAAGCGGTCATCGACCGGATCGACCGCAAGGCCGGCATGATCTGGAGCCGCATCGGCGGCGCGGTCCTGGTGGTGTGCGCGCTCGCATTGCTGGCCGAATCGTTCGGCGGCGCCGGCCCGCTTGACCGCTGGCCCCTCGTCCTTGGGGCGGGGCTGCTCGCCGGCCTCGCCTGCTTCGCTTTCCGCTCGCGAGCACCGCTGAGCGACCTGCTTACCGATGGACCGGATCGCCGCGGGAAGAAATGATCCGCGCGACTTACCCCGGCGCGCCTTCACTTGGCGGCGCTGGCTGTCGGGGAACCATTGGAGGACCCCGCGATTAACCTTTCGAGGCGGTCGCACGGTTCGAACCCCTCGGGCTGCCCGCCTCGCCGAGGAGGCCCCTGAAATGAAGCTATCCCAGATCGCCGCTGCGTCGGCGCTTGCCGCGCTTGTGATCGCGGTGCCCACCACTGCCGCCCACCTGCAGAACGGCCGCCCGCTGACCGCCACGCTCGATGGCGCGAGCGAAGCGCCGGGTCCCGGCGACGAGGACGGCGACGGCACGTTGGTCGCCCGCATCAACGTCGGCCAGGGCCAGTTCTGCTACACGCTGATGGTCAGCGGCATTGACCCCGCGACCGCCGCGCACATCCACGAGGCGCCCGCCGGTTCGCCGGGACCGGTGGTAATCGCGCTCAGCGCGCCGGGCTCGGGCTCGAGTTCCGGCTGCGTTTCGGTACCGAAGGAGCAGTTACGCGAGATCCTGATCAGCCCGTCGGACTACTACGTCAACGTCCACAATGCCGCCTTCCCGGGCGGCGCGCTGCGCGGCCAGCTCGAGAAGTAGGCCCTCGTCTAACGGTCGCCGCGCGGCGGGAGTCCCTCGCTCCCGCCGCGCCCGGCTGCGGGCGAGAGCACCGCGTAGGCGTCGGGAAGACGCACGCAAGCTGCCGGAAGTGCTCCACCGGCTGGTCGACCAGGGCAACAGCGTGGTGGTGATCGAACACAACCTCGACGTGATCAAGACCGCCGACTGGATCGTCGACCTCGGTCCGGAAGGCGGCGTGCGGGGAGGGGAGATCGTCGCGGAAGGCACACCGGAGGCGGCAGCGGCGAATGCGCGGAGCTTTACGGGGCAGTACCTTGCGCCGATGCTGGCAAAGCAAGGTGCGGTGGGCGAGCGTATGCGTGAGCCGGCCGAATAGTGCAACTGAGTTCGGCTGGCAGAGATCACTGCTTATGTATTAAATGTCGAACCATCGCCTTTTAGATTTAGGCGTCTATGCAACATCGGATGGATCGCAAATTTGGTGTCAGAGTCGACCAGCGCAGTGTTAAGAACTGGATCATTCTTGTAACTCCACTCGAACTTAGAGCCAGATGATCTTTTTATACCGACAGCGCCTACGAGGTACATGACTTCAACAAACGTACGCCTCAGGTGATGATAATTCGGTTGTTCATTATTGATTATTCCATTGCAGATTGAGACGAACTTGCCTGACACCACACCGTCGCCAGCGACCAATTCGATGCAGATGTTTTCGAAGAACTTGTCTGTCAGGTCTGTGTAAGCGAACCGCGCATCAAGGTGACGGAGGCTCTCGAGAACTGTCTCAAGGTCGCCAAATGCACCTTCCCATTCCTCCACAATCGCTCTGAATCTTTTGTTCGAGTACTCCGCCTCAGCTTGCCTTACAAGGCGCGCCGATATTGACGATGCGCCGGGTTCGGCCTCTTCGAAGCACTGATTCACATAAGATATCACGTCTCTTGGGCGATAAAGTGAGCGATTCAACATGTAGGTCAGGGGCTCATGGTCTCCGATCTTTGACGTGAAGATGTCCTCGAACTTGACTCTCCGCCCGGTATACTGGTCTTTGAAAACGAAATTGAGCCGTTCTTCGATTAGGTCTTTCAGATCGTCAGCGGACCATCGCAGACGTAACATCATGTCTTCAAATTTTTCGCTCTGAAAGCCACGCCCCTCGGTTCGCGTCATAACGGTGTGCAAGAGGTCCGCCCGCAAGCTGATCACGATCTTTACGTTTGATACGCGCCTGAATTTTCTCAGTGTTTCAATTAAGGCCCGGATAAGTTTGAAGCGAAGGGAGTCGTGAACCCAACCAGTGTCAAGGTCATCGATAATTAGATAATAACGAGCTTTCTTGTCGTCAAAAATGTCCTCCGCCAGAAAGCTAAGAAGCTCAGATAGCTCTTGAATCTGGACAGCGTTGACGACTTGCTGAGCCTTATTGATAATCTCCGCAGTTTCCTCGCGTGATCTCTTATCGGACGCCACTGAGGCAGCCTCGATTTTAGCTCGAAGGGCGTCGGCCGTCATCCCAATTTTGTCCTCCATTGAGGACTCGATTTTGCTAACGACCTCTTTTACCCGCTTCTCAGTGTCTAGCCAAAATTGACTGCTGAATCGGGTCAGGTACTCTAGTGCCGCTTGCCGCTTTGGGTTGCGGTTAAGTGTGTTGTAGATTCCCGCGAACCATTTCTTGGCCGATTCCTGATCGTAGAACTCCTTCTTCAACTTAAGGAGTTCGACGACTAAAACGTGACGCCACAGCAACTGGTAGAAAACGTTGAGGTCCACACCCAAGTCTTCAAAATAGCGAATTATTGTTGAATTACTGATAAAATTAAGCGAGAGATCCTCTGGATCTATACGCGAGACATTATCCTGAGTTTCGTCAATGTGAAACAGTAGCGCACTTTTCCCGCTACCTGTCCTGCCAAGGACAATCGCGCTCGGATTATCAATGTCGCAAACCTGTTCCGGTTGGCCCGTTTCGATGAAGCATTCAGCGAGAAACTTTTGGTCTTGCTCGGCGGACATTTGACCGATCGACATTCCCCTCCGTAGAGTAACAGGCATTTTCTTTGCGTCCCCCAAATGCGAGGTTCTTCGACTAAGGGGGGCACGGCTTCTTTTCAAGGTGCGCTATAGCCTTGAGTTAAGGTCGCTGTGGAGAATAAGACGTCTACACCCTGTGCTCCTGAATGAATACACAGATGCGGCCCCCGCAGTGGCGCTGCGGGAAGACCAGCTACTGCGGAGCCCTGGCTAGGTTTTAAATGGGCACGACGCCACTGCGCTCACAGGAACTCTACGACTGCAAACAAGGTTGAACCCCATGCTCAAACACCACAACTCCTCCGCCATCGTCGTCGTGTCCGATCTCGCGCGGGCGCGGGGGTTCTACAGCGACGTCCTCGGGCTCGAGCTCGACGAGAGTGGCGGCGGGGAGGAGGGGGTGCTCACCTACCGCACCGGCGCGACGCGCCTGGTGGTCTACGCTTCCGCCGAGGCAGGCCATAACCGCGCCAACGCGGTGGTGTGGGGCTTGGGGGACGAGATCGACGCGATCGTCGCCGCGCTAGGGGCCAGGGGCGCCACGTTCGAGCACTATCCGTAAGATCGGCCGGTTCGAGGACGGCGTGCACGACGCCGGGGGCATTAAGCTGGTGTGGCTCAAGGACCCCGACGGGAATATGCTCCACCTCAACTCGATGTAGCGGCGCGCGGGCTGCTCCCGCCCGCACAAACCATTTTCCTACAGCCCCCCGTCCCGCATACATAACGCGGTCCATCTCCCCACGGACGGACCCGCCCCATGCACGCCAACACCCCCGCGCTCACCCACCCGATCGCCGCGCTGGCGGACGATCCCGCCGACCTTGCCCCGCAGGCCGTCTTCACCCGCGAGCGCCAGGTCGCGTTCCTCCACGCGCTAGCGGGGAGCGGGGCGGTGCGGCCTTCGGCGGCGCAGGCCGGGATCAGCTATCGCACCGCCTATCGCGAGCGAAGGGCCTCTCCCGCATTTCGCCGGGCGTGGGACGCGGCGCTGCTCTCGGCCCGCGCGCTGCACGAGGACGTGCTCGCCTCCCGTGCGATCGACGGGGTGGAGGAGGAGGTGTGGTACCACGGCGAGGTCGTCGCCACCCGCCGCCGCTATGACGCGCGCCTGCTGCTCGCGCACCTCGCGCGGCTCGACCGGCTGACCGAGGACGCGCGGCTGCGCGCCTTTGCCGAGGACTACGAGGGCGCGCTCGAGCGGTTCGCCGCCGGGATCGACGATCCCGCGCCGGTCTGCGACGAGTGCGGCGAGGCGCTTGCCCCGGCGCCCGGCGAGCGGGGGGAGGGGCCGGCGGACGTTTCTTCGCCAGGACTGTGTGACAGGTGTGACAGGCCCGCCGCGGCCTCCCGGCGGAAGAAGGCCGCCGCGCCCGCGCCCGCGCCGGCGATCGAGAACCCCTGTCCCGATTGCGGCGGGCGCTGCCTCGACGAGGACGCCGCGCTGACGAAGAAGGACTGCATGTGGCTCGGCAACCGGCTCGCCCGGATGGAGGCGGCGCGGCCCGAGGGGGTGCGCAACCAGTTCCAGTTCCCCGGCCATGCCGCGGGCGACGTCGAGAGCGAGCAGCTCGCCGCGTTCGAGGAAGGGGTGGAGGAATGGTGGCTCGTGGTGCCCGGTCCCGACGGGGAGGATGGCCAGTGGCACTTCGCGGACCCGGAACGGTGGTGATCGGGGCGAGGACGGGGGCTGCGTGGTACTACGCAGTCGGTCTGCCGATTAGGCGAATGGGGCTATCCCGTGTATAGCGGCTGCATCGCTGTGCCTGACCCATTGGCCCCGCAGCGACAGAGAGACGCTCGTAAGTGCTCCCGCCTGTTTTTCCCGGAGCACCCCCCATGTCCCCATTCTTCACCGTTACCCTGATAACTCTCGCCTTTCTCGCCGCCGCGTGGCTCGCGTCGAGCTGGCTCCTGCGTCGCCGCGAGCAGCGCTCGTTCGCGATGATCGATTCGGAAGGTGTCGACGCCGAGCTGAGCCAGGACGCTTCCTGATCCGGCGTCCGTCGCCGACAGCGTAGAACGTCTGGAGGCGCGCTGCTCAGTCGAGCAGTGCCAGTTCGACCTTGCCCGAGCCGCGAGCAATGAGGCCCAGCTCGGTTGCTGCCGAGCGCGACAGGTCGATTACCCGCTTGCCGTGAAACGGCCCGCGATCGTTGATGCGCACGACCACCGATTTGCCGTTCGCCGGATTGGTCACCCGGACCCGGCTGCCGAACGGCAGCGTGCGGTGCGCGGCGGTCATCTGGGTCATGTCGAACCGCTCGCCACTGGCGGTGCGGCGGCCGTTGAACTTCTTGCCGTAATAGCTCGCGACGCCGCCGCCGATCGCGGTCCCCTCGTCGGCATCGTCCGGTTCCTCGGCTGCGGTGATGGCGCTCACATCGACCGCACCGGGCGTCGGCATCGTCCCGGCGACCGGGGCGGAGATATCGGTAAACGTCCGCACGAAGGCATCGCTGTCGTCAGCCAGGGCGGACGTGCTCGCCGAGGCGGGCAGCGCGAGCGCAGCCGCAAATGCGATCAATCGCACGATCCGGCGGCCCGTAAAGGTCGATGTCCCATCCATGTGAGCGGTTTAGTCCCGGATTTTCCCGTCCGGCACCCCCTGGGAATCGCTCCATCCCGGACTCACCACCGTTCATCGTGGGTAGACGGAACCTTAACCATGTTGGGGACGAGGGCGCGACGGAACGGGATATGGTGGCTAGGGACGGATGCACCAGACCGAATCGCCGCATCCCGGCGCGTCGGTGATGACACGCAGCAATGGGCGAGGGCGTGGGACGGCCGCAGGTGCCCAATGCAAATGGGGCCGACCCGAAGGTCGACCCCACTCTCACCGGCGCGTGGTCCTTTCCGAAGAAAGGCGCTTGGCGCCCAGTGTCGTTGCCGTCGGGTCCCCGATCGAGGATCGGTTTCCATCAGGCTCTGTCACCGGCGCTCGCACCGGCATCCGGTTCCGTCTGGCGGTCGGTCCGGATCCGGAGATCCTTTCCTGTTCCGCCAGGCGGTTCCGAGACCGGACTTCCATTGGCCTCCCGCCTTTCACCCCCGAGGGGGCGGCGGCTGCATCCCTTTGGCCGAAGCCTCTGCGATGCCTCCTTGGCGAGCGACCGGACGACCGGTCGATGGTGGCTTGCCGGCGTTCTTCTCAAGCGATCCCCTTGCTTCTGGCCGAGGCCTTCTACAGGGCGATCTCGAAGACCGCGCGGACTGTGCCGCCATCTCGAAAGATCTTGGAAAAATTCAAACTTTCAAACCGTTAGGCTCGTCCGTTCGATTGTCTCCGCGCCCTTTCGATGAGTTGAAGGTGCATGGCAGAACCGAGTCGCGCAAGCACGCAAGTCCGCGCTTTTCCACTATCCCCGCTTTTCGCTGTGGACATGGGTGGATAACTCAACGGTTCGTCGCAAGGCGATCCCGCGACCGATTATTTCACCGATCGCGCTGAGCAAGCAATCTCAGACGAAGTGCGTTGAGCTTGATGAAGCCTTGCGCGTCCGTCTGGTCGTAGGCGCCCGCGTCGTCCTCGAAGGTGACGTGCCGCTCGGAATAGAGCGAACCGGCTGACTTGCGCCCGACAACCTGCGCGTTGCCCTTGTAGAGCTTGAGCCGCACCGTCCCCGCGACCTTTTCCTGGCTGAGGTCGATCGCCGCCTGCAGCATCTCGCGTTCGGGCGCGAACCAGAAGCCGTTGTAGATGAGCTCGGCATACTTGGGCATGAGCTCGTCCTTGAGGTGCGCCGCCCCCCGGTCGAGCGTGATCTGCTCGATCCCGCGATGCGCGCGGGCGTAGATTTCGCCGCCCGGCGTTTCGTACATCCCCCGGCTCTTCATGCCGACGAAACGGTTCTCGACGAGGTCGAGGCGGCCGATGCCGTGCTTCCTGCCGAGATCGTTGAGGGCGGCGAGCAGGGTTGCCGGACTCATCGCCTCGCCGTTCAGGGCGACGCCGTCGCCCCTCTCGAAGTCGATCGTGATATATTCGGGTGCGTCGGGCGCGTCTTCCGGATTGTCGGTCCGGCTGTAGACGTAATCGGGGACTTCCTCCCACGGATCCTCGAGCACCTTGCCCTCCGAAGAGGTGTGCAGAAGGTTCGCGTCGGTCGAAAACGGGCTTTCGCCGCGCTTGTCCCTGGGTACCGGGATCTGGTGCGCCTCGGCCCACGCGATCAGCGCGGTGCGGGAGGTCAAGTCCCACTCGCGCCACGGGGCGATGACCTTGATGTCGGGGGCCAGGGCATAGGCCGAAAGCTCGAAGCGGACCTGGTCGTTGCCCTTGCCGGTCGCGCCGTGGGCAATCGCGTCGGCACCGGTCTCGCGGGCGATCTCGATCAGCCGCTTGGAGATCAGCGGACGGGCGATGCTGGTGCCGAGGAGGTAGTCGCCCTCGTAGCGGGCATTGGCGCGCATCATCGGGAACACGAAGTCGCCCACGAATTCCTCGCGCAGGTCGTCGATGTAGATGTGCTTGTCGGGAATGCCCATCAGCTTCGCCTTGGCGCGGGCGGGTTCGAGTTCCTCTCCCTGGCCGAGGTCGGCGGTGAAGGTGACGACCTCGCAATTGTAGGTCACCTGCAGCCACTTGAGGATCACGCTGGTGTCGAGCCCACCGGAATAGGCGAGGACGACCTTCTTGATATCGGACATGGGCACTTTCCCGTTCGTTCGGCGCGGCCCCTATGGCAAGCTGTGCCGGGCGGCAAGGGAGAGAAGGTAGTGGCGCGATACAAGGCGAAGACGAAGGCGACCGATGTGCGTCTGGCAGACTTCCTCGCGACCGTGCCCGATCCACGCCGGAGGGAGGAGGCAGAGATCGTCGATGCGCTCCACCGCCGGGTGACGGGCCTCGTGCCGAAGATGTGGGGGCCCTCGATAGTCGGCTACGGCAGCTATCGATACCGCTACGCGAGCGGCCACGAGGGCGAGGCGATGCGCGCGGGCTTCTCTCCCCGCAAGGCCGCGCTGACGGTCAACCTGATGGGCAATTACTGCGACCGGCAACCGGAGGCGGACGCGCTCTTCGCGCGGCTCGGCAAGCACAAGACGGGCAAGTCGTGCCTCTACATCAGCAAGCTGTCTGCGGTTGATCTCGATGCGCTCGAAGGCCTCGTCAAGCTCAGCTGGGATTCGATGAACGCGCTTTATCCTGCGTGAGCGCGCGGGAATCGGCGCCGGAGGACCGGTCCAACCGCGCGTGCGCCTTGCCATTCGCGAAGGCCGCGGGGCGGTTCGCGTTCACGATCCGCCGGGCAGCGCCGCTTCCGCGTCGGCGATGTAGCCCCTGGTGATCGGCAGCGTCTCGCGCCGGCGGATGTACTGGATCTGGAAATTGCACATCCCGCCGCTTTCGAACGAAGCGGTCGCACCGGCGAGATAGAACGTCCACATCCGGAAAAAGCGGGGACCATAGGCCTCCTCGATGTAGTCCTTGTGAGCAACGCAGCGTGCATACCACTCCCTCAGTGTCCGCGCGTAGTGCAGCCGCAGGATTTCGATGTCCGAGGGCATCAAGCGCACTTTTTCGCTCGCCGCTAGTGTCTCGCTCATCGCGGGAATGTACCCGCCGGGGAAGATGTACTTGCGGGTGAAGGCGTCGGTCTTGCCGGGCTTGCCGAAGCGGCCGATCGTATGGAGCAGCATCACGCCATCGGGGTCCAGAAGCCGGGCACACGCGCGAAAGAAGGTCTCGAACTGCGGGACGCCGACGTGCTCGAACATCCCGACGGAGACGATCCGGTCGAACATGTCGCCGCGCGCGGCCATGTCGCGGTAATCGATCAGCTCGATGCGCACCCGATCGGCCACGCCGGCGGCAGCGACACGCTGGCGGGCGAGGGCGGCCTGTTCCTCGCTCAGCGTGATGCCGGTCACGGTGACCCGGGCGTGCCGGGCGAGGTAGATGGCCATGCCGCCCCAGCCGCAGCCGATGTCGAGCACCCGTTGCCCCGGAGCAAGCGCAAGCTTGGCGGCGATGTGCGCGAGCTTGGCCTCCTGCGCCTGCTCGAGCGACATGTCGTCGCGAGGCCAGTAGGCGCAGGAGTACTGCATGTACTCGCTGTCGAGCATTCGCTCGTAGAGGTCGTTGCCGATATCGTAGTGGTGGGCGACGTTCGCCTTTGCACTCGATTGCCGGTTGACCGCCTCGAACCCGGCGCTCAGCCAGTTGCCGACACGGCGCCGTAGGGTGGGCGCAGCGATGGCCTTGCCGTGGTCCCAGCGGTTGTTCTTCCGCAGCAGTGCAACGAGGTCCATCACGTCGCCGCGCTCGATCAGCAAGCGACCGTCCATGAACGCTTCCGCCGCGCCGAGCCGCGGGTCGAGCAGCAGGTCACGCGCGACGCGCCCATCGGCGAACCGGACGCCAACTTCGGGATAGCCGTCTGCCGGCTCGCCGAGCCGGACTCGTCGGCCATCGGCGTGCTCGATTTCGAGAACGCCCCTCTTGACCATCGCACCGAGGACGCGATCGATCATCGCCATGCTGGGCGCTATTCGGCCGCTTCGCGAAACGCGGGATCGAGGTGCCATGCAGGCGCGGTCTCGGCATTGCGCAGGCGTGCGCTCTCCAGCTCGATGAACTCGCGGGTCATGGGGATCGCGGTGCGGTCCTTCACGTAGATCAACTGCCAGTTGACCAGGCTGCCGTTGCGGAATGCCTGCTCTGCCCCCGCGAGGTAGAACAGCCACATCCGGTAGAACTGCTCGTCGTAGAGCGCGACGATCTCGTCCCGGTGCAGAACCGTGCGGTTGTACCATTCCTCGAGGGTGTGGCTGTAGTGGAAGCGCATCGCTTCCACGTCCATCACCTGCCAGCCGGCCTTTTCGCTCTGGGTCACGAGCTCGCTGAGCGCCGGGATATATCCGCCCGGGAAGATATACTTGCGGGTGAACGCATCGGTGCGCCCCGGTGGCCCCGCGCGGCCGCAGCAGTGGCTGAGCATGACTCCGTCGGGTTTGAGCAGCCGGGCGGTATGCTCGTAGAATTGCGGGTAATGCGGCGTGCCCACGTGTTCGAGCAGCCCGACCGAGCTGATCCGGTCGAACTCTCCCGTCACGTCGCGGTAATCCATCAGTTCGAACCTGACCTTGTCGGCGACTCCTTCAGCCGCGGCGCGCTCGCGGCAGAAGGCGATCTGGTCCTCGGCCAGCGCCACCCCGAGCACCTCGCAGCCGTAATGCCGGTGCAAGTAGAGCGCGAACCCGCCCCAGCCGCAGCCGATGTCGAGCACCTTCATGCCGGGCTTGAGGTACAACTTGGCGGCGAGGTGCGCCTTCTTGTCGAGTTGGGCCTGCTCGAGCGAGGTCGCCTCCGGATCGCCGCGGTAGTAGGCCATCGTGTACTGGCGGTCCTCGTCGAGAAACAGCTCGTAGAGGCGGCGGGTGAGGTTGTAGGTGTGCGCGGCGTTCCTCGCCGCCTTGCCGCGCAGGTTCACGCTGTCGGCCATCGCAAGAAGCTTGTCGGCGGTCCTGCGAAGCGCGCCCCGGGCCTGGATGGCCGCGTCGCCATCGGACTTGGTATTCGCCGTCACGAAAAGCAGGAGGTCGCGGATGTCGTGGGGGTCTTCGACTACCAGCCAGCCCCGCATGAATGCCTCGCCCGCGCCGAGCTGGGGATAGCGCGCGATGTGGTTCGCCGCACGGGCGTCCGTCAGCCGAATCCGGATCGGATCGCCGGGGCCGGACCCGTACTCGAACACCTTGCCGTCATGATCGGTGACGACCAGCCGGCCGTCGCGAATTCCCCGCTTCAGGAATGTATCCAGCAGCCACATACTCGTTTGCGTCCCTAGCCTAGATGCCTGCGTACCAATGGTAACCCGCGCGGTCCTCCCAGTATCCGCCCTTGCCGCCCTCGATGCCCTCAAGGCTGGCAACCGCTTCGATTCCGGTCAGGTATTTTGCGTGCTTGTATCCGAGCTGGCGCTCAACCCTGAGGCGGAGCGGGGCACCGTTGCGTACCGGCAGCGGCGCGCCGTTGAGCATGTGTGCAATGATCGTCTGGGGGTGAAAGGCGTCATCGAGGTCGATGCTCTCGTAGTAGCGAGCACCGCCTAGCGTGTCGGCGCAGCGGAAGACGATGTATCGCGCATCCGGGAAGAGTTGCGCGCCCTCGAGGATCGTCGAAAGCTGCGGCCCGGTCCATTCGCCGATCGCGCTCCATCCCTCTACGCAGTCGTGACGGGTGACCTGCGTGCGCTGGGGAAGCTTGCGGATATTGTCGAGGCTGAGCACGAGCGGGTGCGCGACGAGGCCGCCGATCTCGAGCCGCCAGTCGACGAAGCCCGCCGCCTGGGCGGCCGCGTATTCCGGGGTGTCGATCGCGGTCGATCCGTTGCCGCGAAAGAACGGTGAAATGTCGGAACGCGGGTATTCCTTGACGAGCCCGCCGCCCCCGAGCAGCCGCTGCGCGCCGCGGTGCCAACCTTCTGACGCGCGAAACAGCGATTGCGCGGTCGGCGTGTCCGAAATCTTCGAACAGGCGCCGGCCAGCAGCGCGGCCGTCCCGGCCATGAATCCCCTACGGCGCATCGCTGCCTCCCGTGATCATGTCCCGCATCTGCCGCAGCGGATGCGACAGGAGAACGAGCGCGACGTGCAGGACGAGGAAGGCAAAGATCGCCCATGCCAGGATGAAGTGCAGCGAGCGCATCGACTGGCGTCCCCCGACCAGGTCGATCACGGGCGACAGCAACGGCTCCATCCCGGGGCTGATGCCCATGCCGGTCAGGATCATGCCGGGCAGGAGCACGCCAAGGACAATGCCGTAGGCGAGCTTCTGCAGAAAATTGAACTTCGACCCGGCGTGCTCGAAGTCGAGCCGCAGGTGCTTTGCAACGTCGGCGCGGATCGCGCTCCAGCGCCACTCCGCGCGGGTTGTCGCGATGTCCTGCGCAAAGTGCCGGTTGGCGAGCATCGCGGCCCATATGAACAGCAGCCCCAGCGCAAAGGGCCAGGCCACCAGGACGTGCCATTCGCGCGCGCCGGCGAGGCTGTAATGGCCGGGGATCGTCATCCAGCCCGGAAAGCGCGGCACTGCCAGCCATTCGCTCCCGGCGGCAAAGCCCCAGTCCCCCCAGTAGAGCCGCGGGTGCGCGTTCGAGATGTTGAGGCCGGACATGAACAGGATGACGACGCACAGCACGTTGAGCCAGTGCCACAGCCTGGTCGAGAGCGCGTGGCGCTTCACCCGGCCATCTCGCGGGCGAGGTAGATCACGTCGCGCGGCTGGGCGAGCAGGTGCTGTCCGCTGTCGACATAAAGCGTCTCGCCGTTGGCAAGCCAGCCTTCCGCCAGGAACAGGCAGGCGTCGGCGATTTCGCCTGCCCCGGTGCGGCGCTCCAGCAGGTTAAGCCGATGGCTGACCTCGGTTTCTTCGGCAGTCTGGTCATGGCTTGGCAGGATGGCGCCGGGTGCGAGCGCATAGACCCTGTCCTCCGGGCCGGCGGCGGACATCGCCAGCATCGGCACGGTCGCGGCGAGCGCGTGCTTGCTCATCGTGTAGGTGAAGAAGTCCGGGTTCGGGTTGGCGATCTTCTGATCGGTGACGTGGACGACCCGCTTGCCTCCCTTCGAACGCGCGTGGGTCAGGAAGGCCTGCGCCATGCGTGCCGGGCTGCCCGCATTGACCCGCAAGGTCTTGCGGAAGTTCTCCATGTCGATGTCGCCGTCGTCGTCGGGCACGAAGATCGAGGCCGAATTGATCAGCACGCGCCAGTCGGGAAGATATGCAGCGAGCCGTTCGACCATGTCCTTCGCCGCGTCGGCATCCGACAGGTTGCAATGGATCGCGATCGCGCTTGGCAGTTCAGCTGCCAGCGCCTCGGCCTCGGCGGCGGACCGCCCATAGTGAATGACGACGTGCCACCCCGCCTTGCCAAAGGCCCGGGCGATGGCAGCGCCGATCCGCTTGGCGCCGCCGGTGACGAGAACCGCTGGTCGTTGGGGTGCCTCCATGCCGTGCATCAAAGCACAGGCGCACGGGGATGGGAAAGCAAAAGGCGCGCCGCCCGGCGGGAGCGGCGCGCCTCAGGCTTCAGGGAGCGAAGCTTACCGGCACTTCACCGTACGGCGCTGAACCTCGCGGCCTAGCAGCGCACCGGCAGCAGCGCCAAGGATGGTGCCCGTCGCGCGTTCGCCGCGGGTGTCGATCGCGCGGCCGACCAGCGCCCCGGCAGCAGCGCCGACCACCAGGCCGACGGTGCCGTTGGACTTCTTGCAGTAATAGCGACCGTCGCGGCCCTGCCAGTACTGGACGCCGTTGTCGCTCGTGTAGTGGCGATGGCTGTATCCGGTGTTGTGCGCCAGCGTCGGTGCGGCGGGGACAGCCATGCTGGTCGCGGCGACGGCGAGAAGAAACTTGTTCATTGGGTTTTCCTTTCCCTCTGCAAGCATATCGCCTGTTCGACGATTGACGCCGGGTTCGGGTCCACAACCTCAGATGAACGGCCTTGTGCCCACCGTAACGCGCGGCGGGTCGAGAGATTTTATCGACGAGCCGTTGGCCCGTCACGATCGCTTCCCCCACGAAAGAGGGGCACCGTCCGCTCTGGACAGTGCCCCGCTTCGCTGTTCAGCGCGGATCGCGGCCTAGCGGCAACGCACCTCGCCCTGTTCGATCCGGCGGCCAAGCAGCGCGCCCGCCGCGGCGCCCAGGATCGTGCCCGTCGCCCGCTCGCCACGGGTATCGATCGCCCGGCCCACGAGGGCCCCGGCGGCGGCGCCGACGATGAGGCCGGTCGTGCCGTTGGATCGCTTGCAGTAATAGCGCCCATCGTCGCCCTGCCAGTAGCGGATGCCGTTGCCGCTCGTGTAATAGCGCGGCTGGTAATCCGAGTGCTTGGCGCGATGTCCGTGGGCCGGTGCCCATGGCGGCGGATCGGCGAGGGCCGGGGCAGCGGGAAGCGCGAGCCCGGCGGCGGCAATGGCGAGGAATGTCTTTTTCATCGTTATTTCCTTCCCGAAGTAACCTGTCGCCGCGATGTGCGCGACGGCAGGCGAACGCCCGATGAACGGCCGGTCCACGCGCGCAATTCGCGACGAACCGCGCGCCGGATCCGGCAGGTTGCGGCTCGCTGGAGCGAAAACCGCTTGCCGCTCGGCCATGCCTGCCGGCTATTGAGCACCAAAGGGGGGATGCCCGTGCGATGTGATCTGGTAGACGTGTTCGGAGCCGGTCCGCTTAGCGGCAACCCGCTTGCGGTCGTCCACGGTGCCGACGGTCTCGACGATGCGCAGATGCTGCGGCTGACCCAATG
The DNA here is from genome assembly GCF_025154015.1 of Tsuneonella litorea. Classification (GTDB taxonomy): domain Bacteria; phylum Pseudomonadota; class Alphaproteobacteria; order Sphingomonadales; family Sphingomonadaceae; genus Tsuneonella; species Tsuneonella litorea. Next base: position 94,016 of record NZ_JAOAMV010000004.1, on the reverse strand, counting down.
GCTCGGATTTTCCGAGACGACCTTCCTTCTTCGTCCCACCGATCCGGCCGCCGACTACCGCGTCCGCATCTTCTACCCCGCAGGCGAACTGCCCTTCGCGGGGCATCCGACGCTGGGCACCTGTCACGCCTGGCTGCGCGCCGGCGGAGCACCGCGCCGGGAAGGAGTCTGCGTGCAGGAATGCGGGGTCGGACTGGTCGACGTCCGCGGAAATGGCGACACGCTTGCCTTCCGGGCGCCGCCCTTTACGCGGTCGGGTCCGCTCGATGCGGATGAACGGGCCGAGTGCGCGCGGCTGGCGGGTGTGGACTTGGGCACGGTCATCGAGGCCGTCCACGTCGCCAACGGACCGCAATGGCGCTTGTTGCGGCTCGAGAGCGCCGAGCAGGTCCTGGCTGCCAGGCCCGTGCCGGAGGCGCCGGCGGGGACCGACATCGGGCTGGCCGCTCCGGGCTCGCCCGGCTCGGGCATCGACTGGGAACTGCGCGCGTTCTTTGCCGACCAGCACGGCCGGCTGCGCGAAGACCCGGTTACCGGCAGCTTCAACGCAGGCGTCGCGATGCACCTGTACCAGAGCGGGTTGGCCGAAGGCCCGACCGTGGCCGCGCAAGGGCGGATGACCGGGGCCGACGGGCGGATCGAGTGGGAACGCCATTCCGATGGGGCGGTGTGGATCGGCGGGCGCTGCGAAACGGTGTCGGCGGGCGCCGCGTTGCCGGTTTTCGCTTCCTAGCGGGTAGCCGCTGCGGCCGACTCGCGGTCGCTCGCCTCGCGATCCAGCTGGGCGCGGCTCTTCTTCTCGGCCGCGGTCTTGAGCTGGCCGCACGCGGCGTCGATGTCGCGTCCGCGCGGGGTGCGCACCGGGGCACTGATTCCGTGCTCGAACACGATTTCGCTGAATCGCCTGACCCGTTCGGGGGTCGAGCACTCGTACGGCGCGCCAGGCCAGGGATTGAACGGAATCAGGTTGACCTTGGCCGGCAGCTTGTACTGCTTGATCAGGCGCACCAGTTCGCGCGCGTCCTCGTCGCTGTCGTTCTTGTCCTTCAGCATCACGTATTCGAACGTGATCCGCCGCGCGTTGCTCGCGCCGGGATAGGCGGCGCAGGCAGACAACAGCTCGTCGATGCCGTACTTCTTGTTGAGGGGCACGATCTCGTCGCGCACGTCCTTAGTCACCGCGTGGAGCGAAACCGCGAGGTTGACCCCGATCTCTTCGCCGCAGCGTTCCATCATCGGCACGACGCCGCTGGTCGACAAGGTGATCCGCCGCTTTGACAGGGCGAGACCGTCGCCGTCCATCACGAGCTTGAGCGCGTCGCGCACATTGTCGAAATTGTAGAGCGGCTCGCCCATGCCCATCATCACGATATTGGTCAGCAGACGCCCGTCGGACGAATAATGCCCGGCGTCCTCGGCCTCGTCGAGGCCCGCCATGCTGCCCTTGGGCCATTCGCCAAGAGCGTCGCGCGCGAGCATGACCTGGCCGACGATTTCGCCCGGGGTCAGGTTGCGGACGAGCTTCATGGTTCCCGTGTGACAGAAGCGGCAGTTCAGCGTGCAGCCGACCTGGCTCGAGACACACAGCGTGCCGCGGTCGGCGTCGGGGATGAAGACCATCTCGAAGTCATGGCCGTCGGCGGTGCGCAGCAGCCACTTGCGCGTGCCATCGGTCGAATGCTGCGCCTCGACCACGTCCGGACGGCCGATGACGAACCGCTCGGCGAGCCAGGGGCGCATGGTCTTGGCGATGTCGGTCATCGCGTCGAAGTCAGTCACGCCGCGATGGTAGAGCCAGTGGAATACCTGCTTGGCGCGCAGCTTGGCGGCCTTCGCGTCGAGCCCGGCTTGCGCGAACAGTTCGGTGATGCGCGAACGCGAGAGGCCCATCAGATCGACGCGCCCGTCCGCACGCGGAGTGACGTCGCGCGCGACGGGGACCGGATCGACGGGTCCGGGGATCGACATGAGGGCGGTATCGGCCATGGCGTGGCGCATATAGGGTGAGCCGCCCGACCTGGCAAAGCCCATCGACAAGAAGGTGTCTGCCGGCGGCAAACGGACCTTCCTGCGCTTGCCGGTGCCGGAGAACACCCATCGCCCTGCCGTGTTCCGGTGTTTCGACCGGCGGACGAGGCATTTCATCGCGCAATATTGTTGCCTCTATGCAACACTTTCCGGTTGTCTGAGGTTCATGAAACCGGACCCGGTCGCGCCCGTTGAGCGGGTCCATGGCAGCCGGTCCGCCGGTTGCCTGTGACGAAAACGGAGTACTACTGATGAATACCAAGATCGCATCGCTCGTTGCCGCCTCGATTGCGGCGCTGGCCACCCCGGCCATGGCCCAGTCGGCCGGCGACGCACCGTTCACCGGCGTCCGCGTCGGAGCCGAAGTGGGGTACGACCACATCCGCTCGGGCAGCACCGAGGACGTCGACAACACGCGCGACCTCAAGCAGTCGGTCGACGGCGTGACCTACGGTGGCCTCGTCGGTTACGACTTCGCCGCGGGCGACAACCTGCGCCTGGGTGCAGAGGCGAGCTATTCGGGCAGCAGCGCGGGGACCGACTACAACAACGACAACCCGACGGTCTTCAACCTCGGCAACGTCAAGGCCGACCGCGACATCTACGTCGGCGGCCGTATCGGCTACGTCACCAGCCCGAGCACGATGGTCTACCTGAAGGGCGGCTATACCAACCAGCGGTATTCGCTGACCGGAACCGATGGGACGACCACGCTTGACGGCAAGCTCGACACCGATGGCTGGCGTGCCGGGGCCGGCGCGGAGTTCGCGGTGGGGCGCAATGCCTACATCGGCGCCGAATACCGCTATTCGAAGTACTCGAAGGGCGAGGTCGATTTCGAAGGCACCACGCCCGACGGCAGCCGCTTCAACCTCGACACCGATCGCCACCAGGTGGTGGCGACCGCCGGCCTCCGGTTCTGATCGACCCCGGGACGCCGCAAAAACGAAGGGCGGGGCCTCGTGCTCCGCCCTTTTCTCGTGTCAGGGGCGAACGCGGGCGCAGCCAACCGAGGCGGCATCGAGCGCGGTGGCCGCGCCGCTCAAGGAGTAGCGATCGGTAAAGCGCCGCCCGCGCGTGTCCGTGGCCGACACGGCCATCGACCCGGCCGAGCGCATCGCGGCGACGATTGCGGCATCGGTCCCCTTGTCGGGCGCCCACGCGTCACCGCCGCCGCCGGTCAGGCGAAATCGCTGGCCGCCCAGCGTCAGAGAAATGGCGGGGCTGGCCGCCAGCTTGCGCGACAGGCGGATGTGAACTTGCCCGCGCACACCCCGCCGGGGCCAGGTTCCGACGCTTGCATAGGGGGCATAATCGCGCACCGCCCGGTCCTGTTGCGGGATGGCGATGGCATAGCAGCGGCCCGCGCCGGGATCGCGGAACGCGCCCCAGTCCTCGAAGACGCCGAGATCGTCCTTCGCACCTGCCGGCACCGCGAGCAGGACCAGCGCGAGGCCCGCCAACCTAGTCATAAGCGATCCCGACGACCTCCCACGCCTTCTCGCCGCCGGGCAGACGAACGGTTCGCAGGTCGCCGACGCTGGCGCCGCGCAGCGCGCGGGCCATTGGCGATGACCACCCGATCCGGCCAGCGCCAGCGTCCTGCTCGTCGTCGCCCACCAGCGTCACCGTCCTATGCACGTCATCCTCGTCGGCGAGGGTGACCGTCGCGCCGAAAAACGCGCGGTCCTTGTCGGGCTGGTCCGCCGGCACCACGACGCGGGCGGCCTTCATCCGCCGGGCTAGGTGAGCGAGCTCGCGGTCGATCTCGCGCATCCGCTTGCGGCCGTAGAGGTAATCACCGTTCTCGCTGCGGTCGCCATTGCCCGCGGCCCAGCTGACGATCTCGACGATCGCCGGCCGCTCGGTGCCGAGCAGGTGGTCATAGCGCGCCTTGAGGGCACTGAGGCCCGCGGGCGTGATCGGATTGTCAGCCCCCACGTCCGCCGGCCTAGCCCGGAGTGCGCTTGCCGATGAACTGGCTCACGCCCTTGGGCTGCGCGCCGAAACGGATGCGTTCGGGATGCATCGCCTCGTAGACGACCGCGTTCTCGAGTACGCGCTGGACGTAGTTCTTCGTCTCGAAGATCGGGATTTCCTCGATCCAGCGCAGCCAGTCGATCCCCCCAAGCCGCGGATCGCCGTTTGCGCGCAGCCACTTGTTCACGTTCCCCGGACCCGCGTTGTAGGCCGCGACCGCGAGCGGATAGCTGCCGCCGTAATAGTCCATCATTCGCGAAAAATACCCGTCGCCGAGGCGGATGTTGTACTGCGGGTCGCTCATCAGGCTGGCGCTCATGTAGGTCATGCCCATCTTGCCCGCCTGCTCGTTGGCGGTCCCCGGCATGAGCTGCATGAGGCCGCGCGCGCCCGCATGGCTGATGCGATCGATGTCGAATTCGCTTTCCTGGCGGGCGATCGCGTGGACCATGGTGTAGTCAGCGCCCGGGGGCGTCGCGATCACCGGGAAGCCGACCCCCGTGAATCCGTCGATGCCCTTTTCGGGGGCGGTCCGCCCGATCACCACCGCAAGCTCGTCGAGACCAAGTTCCCGCGCGAGATTGGCCGCGAGCTGGAAATCGCCCGCGTCCTTCGCGTTGTCGGCCAGCGCGGTGAAGAAATAGCGTTCGGTTCGCCAGTCCATCTCGCCCCGGGCAATCGCGCGAATGGCCTGGGCGAGCGGGGAGGCGTTGAAGCGGGCGACATCCTGCGAGGTGGGCGTACTGAGCGCGACCTGGCGGAATTCGGGCAGCGGCCGGCCGAGCCGCTCAAGCGCGAGCTGGCCGTAGAAATATTCCGGATACCTGGCCGCCATTTCGAAATAGCGGCTCGCCTCTGCCTGGTTTCCGGCGCGCGCCATCGCGTTGCCCGCCCAGTAGAAGCCTTTCGACCGCGTCTGCGGCGTCTGCGCGGCATTGCCGTAGCGGAAGAAGAGCGGCGCCGCGAGGTTGCCGTCGCCCATGGACCACAGCGCCTTCGTGCCGCCCAGCCACATGAGCGAGGTATAGTCGTCGCGCAGCTTGTAGCTCAGCCGCGAGATGTCGGTGCCCGGCTCGAACAGGTCGTCGACCTTGCTCGCGATCGCCGCGGCGGTGTTGGCGCTCGCACCGCGCGCCTGGACGAGCATCTCGGTGACCATGTCCTCCGCGTCGTGGGGGGGGCGCGAAAAAGAAGCCCGCGTGGCGAGGAGTTGCTGGGCCCGGTCAGCCTGGCCGTTCTTCCGGTAATATCGCGCCAGGCTGTAGACGTAGCCGGGGTCGCTCATCAGGTCGGCGGGAACCGACAGGCCGATGGCCTGCGGCAGGCTGCCCTGGGCCAGCGCCAGGTGAGACATGAATTTCTCGCGGCTCGACAGCGGCACGAGATCCATCTGGCGCGCCGCGGCCTCGGTTTCGCCCTGCCACAGAAGCGCACGCATCCGCTCCTCGTGGTCGGCGGCGGAAAACTGCGACCCGAACATGCTGACCAGATAGGCTTCGGCCGGACTGCTCATGCGGCCGCCCTGCCAGGCGAGCCGCGCCTGCTCGCGCGCCTCCGGCCGGCCGAGCGAGGAGAGGGCCAGCGCGTAGCGGGCGCGGGCGGGATTGGTCTGCGGCGGAAACCGGTCGAAGAAGGCGACCACCTGGTCCGGTCCCGGCGCGTCGCGTTCGAGCGCCTTTTCCGCATTTGCCTGGATGATCGCCATCCTTGGATAGGTCGGATAGGCGAGTGCGAACCCGGCATAGTCGGCAAATCCGAGGCGGTCGTTCGCGGTGAGCTGCTTCCAGCGAGTGACGGCAACTGCGGCCTGGCCCGGCTGCGACGCGACCATCATCGCGCGGCCGGTATCCGATTGCGATTGGGCGGCGAGCGGGGACCCCGCGAAAGCGAGCGTCGCGAGTGCAGTAAAGCGCAGCAAATTCAGCTTGTTGTCGACCATGCTGGACATTCTGCCTACCGGCTCCTTATCACGCGATGAATGCATGGTATCCCATGCGGCCAACGGGCACGCAAAGGCCACCCCCTTGCGGCGCTTATGAGACTAACGAAGGCGAAGCGACAATGTTCTCGGGCTCGATTCCCGCTCTGGTGACTCCTTTTCGCGATGGGTCGTTCGACGAAGCCGCGTTCCGGCGCCTGGTCGACTGGCAGATCGAGCAAGGGTCGAAGGCGCTGGTCCCCTGCGGCACCACCGGCGAAGCCTCGACGCTGTCGAACGCCGAGCATCATCGCGTGATCGAAGTCTGCATCGAGCAGGCCGCCGGGCGGGTGCCGGTGATCGCCGGATGCGGCAGCAACGACACGATGAACGCGCTCTTGCACATGAACTTTTCCAAGAAGGCCGGGGCGGCGGCCGCGCTGTGCGTGGCGCCCTATTACAACCGCCCCAAGCAGAAGGGTTTGATCGCGCACTTCAGCTACCTGGCCGAGCACTGCGACCTGCCGATCGTGCTGTACAACGTGCCCGGCCGGACGGTGACCGACATCGAGCCCGAAACCGTCTGCGAGCTCGCCAAGAAGTTCCCCGACAAGATCGTCGCGATCAAGGACGCCAGCGGCGACCTGTCGCGCGTGACCGACCACCGGATGGGGATCGGCAAGCATTTCTGCCAGCTGTCGGGCGACGACGAGCTGGCCCTGCCGGCCAACGCCGCGGGGGCGGTCGGCTGCATATCGGTCACCGCCAACGTCGCCCCGGCGCTGTGCGCGGAATTCCAGGCCGCCTGCGCCGCGAACGATCTCGCCCGTGCCCGCGAGCTCAACGACCGGCTCTACCCGCTGCACTACGCGATGTTCGAGGATGCGAGCCCGGCGCCCGTCAAGTACGCGCTCAGCCGGCTGTTTCCCGACATCAGCCCGGCCGTGCGCCTTCCGCTGGTCGAGTGCAGCGACGCGGCGAAGAAGGCGGTCGACGAGGCGCTGAAACACGCCGGGCTCGTCTGATCGGCGTCCATTTCACCCGGCCGGCCGCTTGAGGCCTGTCCGGTTCGATGTTGCCAAGGTCGCGGGCCGGCTTTTCGGCCACTCGTCGCAAGCCCTTGTCAAGGCGCGCAAGGCCCGCTTGCGTTTGCGTCCCGCGAGCGCCATCTGCCCCATCCCATGGCCCGTCCAAAACCCGAGACCTTCGACAAGAAGAAGACCGTCGCCGAGAACCGCCGCGCGCGGTTCGATTACTTCATCGAGGACAAGTTCGAAGCGGGGCTGATGCTCACCGGTACCGAGGTGAAGAGCCTGCGGGCGGGCGAGGCGACGATAGCCGAAAGCTATGCCGAGGTGCGCGGCGGCGAGGTGTGGCTGGTCAATTCGAACATTCCCGAGTTCAGCCACGGCAACCGCAACAATCACGAACCCAAACGGCCGCGCAAGCTTCTCCTGCACGAGCGCGAGATCGACAAGATGACCGGCGCGGTCGAGCGCAAGGGGATGACGCTCGTGCCGTTGTCGATCTATTTCAACAGCCGGGGCCGCGCGAAGGTCGAACTGGCGCTCGCCAAGGGCAAGCAGGCGCAGGACAAGCGCGCGACGATCAAGGACCGCGACTGGAAGCGCGACAAGGCGCGCCTTTTGCGCGAGCGCGGCTGAGGCGCCCCTTCAAACCCAAGTCGAAAGGTGTATCTGCACCCCCATGTCTAACCCGTTCAACCGCTGGGCCCGGCGCAATATGCCTACACGCGAGGGGATGGCGAAGAACAAGTACCTTGCGCCGATTGCCCATCGCTTCCTGAGCCCCGAGCTGTGGCGTTTCACGCGCCGTTCGGTGCCGCGGGGTGTCGCGCTCGGGCTGTTCGCGGGGTTCATCGTGCCGGTCGGGCAGATATTCCTCGCTGCGTTTCTCGCCTTGCCGGCACGGGCGAACGTTCCGCTGGCGGCGCTGGTCACTTTCGTGACCAATCCCTTCACGCTCCCGTTCTGGCTCTATGTCGCCAACAAGGTCGGGTCCTTCACCCTCAAGATCGATGCCGCCACCGTCCACGCCGCCAACGACGAACTGGCGAGCGGGCGGTGGGAGCAGTTCGGCTGGTTCCTGCAGACCGCAGGGGTGACCGCGTTCGGGTTCATCGTGCTGTCGGTCGTGAGCGCGGCGGTCGGTTACCTGCTGTCGGGCTTTGTCTGGCGCTTCGTGGTCGCCAACCGGCGCCAGGCCCGACTGAGGCGCATGGCCGAAGAGCGCACCCGCCGGCGCGAGATGAAGCCGTGATCGAGGGGGCGACCCAGCCGATCCGGCTTTACGGCATCCTCGCGGCCGCGATCGCGCTGAGCACTGCAGCGATCTGGCTCGCCAGCGGAGAAGGGCTGACCGCGACCGCATTCCTCGGCGGCATCGCCGTGTTCCTCGGCGCGGGCCTTGCGTTTGCCCGGATGCGTCCTCCGGCCGGGTCCGAAGACCTTGCGCCGCCCGACTGGTCGGTGACGGTCGCCGCGATCGAGCGACCCGGCGTTGCCGTGGCGATCGTCGACCGTGCCAACCGCCTGGTCTGCGCGAACGGCGCCTATTCCGACTGGTTCGGAGCCGGCAACGCGCCGCCCAACCTTCCACTCGACCGGCCGGCGCTCGAGGCGCTCGCCCGGACCGCGCGCGAGGCCTGGCGCGACGGGGCGGGCGCGGCCGAAGGTATCGAGAGCGCCGACGGGACCCGCCGCTGGGCGGTGCGTGCCGAGCGGGCGGGACGGGGCGAGGACTACCTCGTCTGGCGCTTCGAGGGGCAGGCGGAAGAGGACTTCGTCGCCGATCTCGCGCGTGCGCTCGGCGGGCCGCTCGGACGCCTGCTGTCGCGCAGCGGGGTCGAAGCCGCGCTTGTGGGTGCCGACGGCATTGTCCGTTCGGCCGCGGCCGGTTTTTCGACCCGCGCGGCGGGAGATGCCGCGGCCACTCTTGCCGGGCAGGACTTTGCGTCGCTGCTGCGCGCCGACGAGCGGGACCGGATTTTCTTCGCCCGCGAGGGGCGGCGCGGCAGCCCGCAGACCCTGATCCACGTCCCATTGGGCGAAGCGGCGGCGGACCGCGCGCCGGATGCGGACGCAGGGCCCAGCCTCATGCTGCTGGTCGATGCCGGCGTGGGCCTGGGCGGCAGCGGCGAGCAGACCGGATCGGCGGCGACCCCGCAACTCGAGGCACTTCTCGGCGCGCTGCCGCTGGGCCTCGCGATGACCGACCGCGACGGCCGCCTGCTGTTTGCCAACCGGCCGTTCCGCCGCGCCGCGGGGATCGAGGACAAGCCCCTGCCGCAATTTCCCTCGGACCTCGTCGTGCGCGAGGACAAGGGGCCCGTTGCCGACGCGGTCCGCCGCTTTGGCAAGGGTCCGGCGAGCGCGACCGACATGGCGGTCCGGCTGCGCGGCCAGCCCGACGATCCGGTGAGCCTGGGCATCGCCGGTGTCCGCGGGCTGGGCGAGGCGGCGGTGCTGCTCAGCCTCGTCGATTCGACCGAGGAAACGCGGCTCAAGCGGCAGGTCGCCCAGGCGACCAAGATGCAGGCGGTCGGCCAGCTTGCCGGCGGCGTCGCGCACGATTTCAACAACGTGCTGACCGCGATCATCGGTACCTGCGACCTCATGCTGCTTCGCCATACGCCGGGCGACAGCGATTACGACGACATCCAGCAGATCCGCGCCAATTCAAACCGGGCGGCGGCGTTGACCCGGCAGCTGCTCGCCTTCAGCCGCCAGCAGACGCTGCGGCCCGAGGTGCTTCAGCTACCCGACGTTGTCAGCGAGGTCAGCCAGCTCCTGCGTCGGCTGCTCGGCGAGAAGATCGAGCTCAAGGTCCATCACGACCGCGAGCTCGGCCCGGTGCGGGCCGACCCGCAGCAGCTCGAACAGGTGATCGTCAACCTGGCGGTCAACGCGCGCGACGCCATGCAGTCGCGCGGCGACGGATCGGGGAAGCTCTCGATCGCCACCCGCCGCGTCACCGCCCGCGACGTGCGCAAGATGGGCAGCGAGATCATCCCCGAGGGCGATTACACCGTTCTCGTGGTGCAGGATTCGGGCGGCGGCATCCCGCCCGAGCACCTGACCAAGATCTTCGAACCCTTTTTCACCACCAAGCAGCAGGGACGCGGCGTGCAGGGCATGGCGCTCGGCGGCACGGGTCTCGGCCTTTCGACCGTCTATGGCATCGTCAAGCAGTCGGGCGGGTTCATCTTTGCCGACAACATCCCCGATACCGCCGGGGCGAAGGCGGGGGCCCGGTTCAGCGTCTACCTGCCGGTCTATCGGGGCGAAATGCCGGGCACCCCCAAGGCTGTCGAGGCCGCCCCGGCGGCGGAGTGGTCGGGCGGAGGGCAAGTCCTGCTGGTCGAAGACGAGGACATGGTCCGCGCGGTAGCCGAACGGGCGCTCGTGCGGGCAGGCTACACGGTCACGGCCTGCGCGGACGGAGAGGAAGGGCTGGCCGCGGTCGCCAATGGGGGCGCGTTCGATATCGTGGTATCGGACGTGGTCATGCCGGGCATGGACGGGCCGGCGATGGCGCGTGCCATCCGCAAGGCGAGGCCGGCGCTGCCGGTGCTGTTCATGTCGGGCTACGCAGAGGAACAGCTGCGCAACGACATCGACATCGCCGACATGCACTTCATCCCCAAGCCGTTCAGCGTGAAGCAGATTTCCGATAAGGTCGGCGCGATTCTGGGATCGGCGCGCTAGCGGGGGGTGATCCGAACGGGATTGCCGCGCCCCGCGTGTCCGTCGGGAACGTCGCGGGCCACCACCGAACCGGGTTCGATCGTGCAGTCGGCGCCGATCGTCACGCCAGGCATGATCACCGATCGCGCCCCGATCACCGATCGCGCCCCGACACGGGTCGTCAGATAGATGCCCCGCGCCATGTCGTGCGTCAGCAGCAGGACATGGGGGCCGATCCAGACGTCGTCCTCGATCACCACGCCTTGCGGATAGGTGCGGTCGATGTGCGCGGTCGAATCGATCCACGCCGATTTCGCGATCGCCGAACCCCACCCGAACCGGCGAACAAGATACTGGAGGAACTGGAGAGCGGACCGGCGCGGCCGCTCGCCCCGAGACCGCGCAGGAGGCGGGCAGGTTGCCAACGCGGGCTGATTATCCGACAACACCTCGTTCAATGTCAGGTGTCCTCCGATGGCGAGAAGCAAGCGGTCGCTCAACAGTTTCGCGTGGCTGCGCAGGTTAATTGCCCGACCCCGAATCTGGTATTTGTCGAAAGTTAAGGGGGTACGCGTCGCCGATGACGTCGAGATTTCGTTGAGCGCGACCGTCGTCGCGGCCCGCCGCGGAGCGGTCACGATCGGCTCGCAGACATCGGTCGCGCCACTGGCACTGATCGATGCGCGCCGGATGGGTGGCGGGATCGACCCGATCGTGATTGGCGAGGGTGTTTCATCGGGGGAAACGCTGTGGTCCTTCCCGGCACGCGGATCGGCGACGGGACGATCGTTGCCGCCGGGGCGCGGGTCAGCGGCGCGGTTCCGGGGGACTGCATTGTCGCGGGAAACCCGGCACGGGTGGTCCGCAGGGGCGTGAATGTCGGTCGGTTCGGTCGCCTTCCGGTCACCGACGTGCAGCGCCGGTTGCTTGACACACTCCACAGCGCGTAACGCCGACGCCGACATTCATGCATGATACATTATATCCACATCAAGCTGAGGCATTCGCTCTTTCGAGCGTAGCGTGAGGGGAGAATTCATGACGCGAACGGGGATCCGCAGCCTTGCCCTTGTGGCGAGTGGTCTTGCGACAGCAGGGCTCGCACAGACCGCGCCGACCGAGCCGAGCGCCCAGGGCGACCTTGCCGTGACGATCTACAACAACGATCTGGCCCTCGTGCAGGACGTGCGTCGGCTCGACATCGCGAGGGGCAGGAGCCGGATCGAGTTTCCCGACGTGTCGGCCCGGATCCGCCCCGAAACGCTGAGCTTCAATGCGGCAGGGGCGGGGATCGTCGAACAGAACTTCGACTTCGATTTGCTGACTCCGGGAAAGCTGATGGAAAAGGCGATCGGCCAGACCGTGACGCTGATCCGGACAAACCCTGCGACGGGCGCCGAAACGCGCGAACGGGCAACGGTGCTTTCGACCGCCGGAGGGGTCGTAGTGAAGATCGGGGACCGCATCGAGGTCCTGCGCGACGACGGCCTGCCGGTGCGCGTGATCTTCGACCAGGTGCCTCCCAACCTGCGCGCCCGACCGACCCTGTCGGTAACCGTTGACAGCGATCGGGGCGGCGCGCGGCCGGCATCGATCCGCTACCTGACCGGCGGGCTCGGCTGGTCGGCGGACTACGTCGCGCTGTACGACGAGGCCCGGGGCACCACCGACATGCAGGGGTGGGTGACGCTGACCAACCAGACCGGCACCACGTTCCGCGAAGCGGAAACCGTGCTGGTCGCCGGAGGCCCGTCTGCTTCCGGCGGCAGTCGATCCTACCGGCGTTCGTCCCCGCCTCCGCCGCCGCGCGGCAGCTTCGTCCCCGGCACCGAGACAGCCGATCGCGAGCGTCTGGGCGATTACTACCTCTATCCGCTCCCCGCGCGCACCACGATCGCCAACGCGCAGACAAAGCAGGTCGGGTTCCTCGACGTGCAGGGGGTTCCGGCGAAGAAGGTCTATGCGCGTTCGGTGGGCTGGCTGGCGAGCGACGACCAGCCGGTGAACGTGGCGAGCGCGATCGCCTTTTCGACCTCGCGCGAGCAGGGCCTGGGCGACGCGCTGCCTGCGGGCACGGTGCGCTTCTACCAGCGCGATGCGCAGGGTACGCCGCAGTTCGTCGGCGAGAGCCGCATCGGCCACACCCCGATGGGCAGCGGGCTGACGCTCACCACCGGCGACGCGTTCGACGTGTTCGTCCAGGCCGAAGTCGTCAGCCGCGAGAAGATCACGCCTGGCGAATACGACGCCTCGGCCCGCTATCGCGTGATCAAGAACGGCGATGTCGTGCAAGAGATCACTCGGGAGCGCGCGGTCGAGTACTGGCGCACGACGATGCGGTACACCTTCACCAATGCCAAGCCCGCGCCGGTCGAGGTCGAACTGATCCAGGGCGGCCTCGACCGGGGATGGTGGACCCGCGACTACCGCGTCACCAGCGAGGACGTTAAGGGCGAGCAGGTCAACGCCGACACCCGCAAGTACCTGGTCACCGTCCCGGCCAACGGCCGGCGCGAAGTGCGGGTCACATACGAAACGCGGTACTGAGAGCCGAGGCGATGCGCCGCGCCCTCCTGTACCTGCTGTTGACGTGCGCGTCGCCGGGCCTGGCGCGCGAGCCGGTCGATGCGGCGGCCCCGTCGAACCTGTCGGTCACAGTCTACCGCGACCCGAACCGGGGCCCGGACGAGGCGATGCGCCGCGACTGGCCGCGCGGCTTCGCGATGATCAGCGAAACCCGGCAGGTCACCCTGCCGGCGGGCGAATCGACGATCCGTTTCGAAGGCGTGTCGGAAGGCATGGTCGCGGTCACCGCGATCGTCACCGGGCTTCCGGGCGGCACGATCGAGAAGAACCGCAACGCCGACCTGCTCAGCCCCGGCGCGCTCGTCGACGGGACACTTGGCAACCGGGTCACGATTACCCGGACTGATCCCGCAACCGGACGCGAGACGAGCGAATCGGCGATCGTGCGCAGCCGCGCCGATGGCGGCCTCGTGCTCCAGACGGGCAGCGGGTTCGAGTCGGTGCGCTGCTCGGGCCTGCCGGAGAAACTTTCGTTCGACCAAGTGCCCGCCGGTCTCTCCGCGAAGCCGGTCTATTCGATCGATACCGCAAGCCCGCAAGGGGGCACCTACACCGTGACGCTGACCTACCTGTCATGGGGTTTCGACTGGCAGGCGCATTACGTCGCGACCCTCGCCGGGGGCGGCTCGGCCGATGACGCCAGGTTGCGCCTGACGAGCTGGCTGACGCTCGTCAACGACAATGGCCAGAGCTTTCCCGAGGCGGAGCTCCTGGCGGTTGCGGGCAGGCTGCGGGTGACGAGCGACTACGCGGCACTCGCCGACCCGCCGAAAGGCCGGCCGCTGCAGCTCCTCTGCTATCCGCTCGGCAGCACGGCGGCAGGATCGCCGGTGCCCTATTACGGCGGCGGACCATACCCTCCGCCGCCTCCGCCGCCTCCGCCAATGGCTGCGCCGGTGATGCTGGAAGGCGCCGATACGCGAGGGCTTCCGATCATGGTCACCGGCTCGCGGATGGCAAAGGCCGCGATGATCGCGAAGGAAGAGGACCTCGGCGACCTCAAGCTCTACCGCGTGCCCGAGCGGGTGACGCTCGCTGCCCAGAGCCAGAAGCAGATCGCTTTCCTCGAAAGGGACCGGGTCGATGCGCAGCTATGGCACACGACCTATTGTGCGCCGTGGCAGGCCAGCGATGGCGATCCACGGCCGGCCGGGAGATTGCTTGCGACCGTGAACGACACGCACCACGGCTTGGGTCCGGCGCTGCCGACCGGGGGGGTCACCGTGTTCGAATCGGGTCCCGCGGGCGAACTGCTCGTGGGCGAGGATCGCCTGCGCGACTACGCGGCGGGACAGGACGTGGAGATCGCCGTGGGTGAAAGCGCGCAGGTATTCGCGGCGTGTTCGACGGCGGACGAAGCCGACCGGCGCAGGCCGGGCGACCGGGTGCCGATGAAGCTCGTCGTGACCAACGCGAACCCGTCACCGGTCAAGCTGCGCGTGACCCTCGGCGGCGCCGCGGCGAAGGTGGCGGGCCTCAAGGGCACGCGGATCAAGGACGGCGCGCGGATTTACGAGACGACCGTTGCGGCCAACGGCCGCCGCGAACTGGCGTGGACGATCGTCGACGAATGAGGGTTCGGCCCGGGTCGCAAAAAAATTCGTTCCCCACTTGTTCTTGCGGAACAAACCAGATACATCGTCCTTCGGGTGACAGGTGACCCCCGGATTGCCGGCGGGTCTAGGCAAAACGCGAAAGGGTGTGTCATGGCGGCTTCGAACCTCAAGCTGGTGGAAGACAAGAACTTGGATACGGACCGTCAAAAGGCGCTCGACGCCGCACTCGCCCAGATCGACCGTGCATTCGGCAAGGGTTCGGCGATGCGGCTGGGGCAGAAGGAAGCCATGCAGGTCGAGACGATCTCGACCGGTTCCCTCGGACTCGACATCGCGCTGGGCGTGGGCGGCCTGCCCAAGGGCCGCGTGATCGAGGTCTACGGCCCCGAAAGCTCGGGCAAGACCACGCTGGCGCTTCACGTTATCGCCGAGGCGCAGAAGAACGGCGGGACTGCGGCCTTCGTCGACGCGGAACACGCGCTCGACCCCGTCTATGCCCGCAAGCTGGGCGTCAACATCGACGAGCTGATCGTTTCGCAGCCCGATACCGGCGAGCAGGCGCTCGAGATCACCGATACCCTCGTGCGCTCGAACGCGATCGACGTGCTGGTGGTCGATTCGGTCGCTGCGCTGGTCCCCCGGGCCGAGATCGAGGGCGAGATGGGCGACAGCCACGTTGGCCTCCAGGCCCGGCTGATGAGCCAGTCGCTGCGCAAGCTCACCGGCTCGATCAACCGGTCGAAGTGCATGGTGATCTTCATCAACCAGCTGCGCATGAAGATCGGCGTAATGTACGGCAATCCCGAGACGACGACCGGCGGCAACGCGCTCAAGTTCTATGCCTCGGTCCGGCTCGACATCCGCCGCACGGGCCAGATCAAGGACCGCGACGAGATCATCGGCAACTCGACGCGGGTTAAGGTCGTCAAGAACAAGGTCGCTCCCCCGTTCAAGCAGGTCGAATTCGACATCATGTACGGCGAGGGAATCTCGAAGATCGGCGAGATACTCGATCTCGGCGTCAAGGCCGGCCTCGTCGAGAAGTCGGGATCGTGGTTCAGCTACGATTCGATCCGCATCGGCCAGGGGCGCGAGAACGCCAAGACCTACCTCAAGGAAAACCCCGAAGTTTGCGACAGGTTGGAAGCCGCGATCCGCGGCCGGACCGACGCCGTCGCCGAGGAGATGATGACGGGTCCGGACGCGGACGACGACGCCTGATCCTCAAGCAGGGGTGCCGCCGCGCGCTCCTGTTGAACCGGAATGCCGGTGCGGGTGCCCCCGGGCGACCGCACCGGCTTTTCCGTATCCCCTTCCGATAGCGCGTGTTACTGCCTCGTGCCACGCAACCACCGAAGGATCGGGGGCTCATGACGGACCGTCGCGACTGGGAAGGCCGTACGGGCCGCAAATGGGCTGAGGAATGGCGGCGCACCGACCGCAGCTTCGCCGAAATCACCCACCGCCTCCTCGACGGGGCCCGCCGAGGGCCGGTCACGCGCGTGCTCGATGTCGGTTGCGGCGCAGGCGAACTGTCCCTAGCCCTTGCGCGCGAACACGGGGATGCCCAGGTCGTCGGTATCGACGTGAGCGAACAACTCGTTGCCGTTGCGCGCGAGCGGGGGGCGCGGCTGCGTAACGCCAGCTTCGAATGTGCCGACGCCGCGGAATGGTCGGTTCCGCAACAGGCGCCCGACCTGATCGTATCGCGCCACGGGGTCATGTTCTTCCCCGATCCGATGGCGGCGTTCGCCCACCTGCGCGCGCAGATGGTTACCGGTGGCCGCCTCCTGTTCTCGTGCTTTCGCGATCGTCGCGAGAATCCCTGGGCGAGCCGCATCGCCGACCTTATCCCGCCGGGAAGGATCGCTGCGCCGGATCCTGGCGCTCCGGGTCCGTTCGCCTTTGCTGACCGAGCCTATGTCGAGGCGATCCTGGCCGGCGCCAACTGGCGCGACGTCGCGTTCGACAGGATAGACTATGCCTATGTCGCTGGCGCGGGCGGCGACCCGGTGAGCGATGCGTTGACCTATTTCCTCGCGATCGGTCCCGCGGCGGCCGCGGCCGCCGAGCTTGACCCCGATGAGCGGGCGGTGTTCGTCGGGCGGCTGGAGGCATTCCTTGCCGGGTACCGCGACGGCTCGATCGTGGCGCTTCCCGCCGCGGCATGGATCGTCAGCGCGCGCACCGATTGACCTTTTTCCGCGTTGCCATCATTCGACCGTAATTCGCTTGTCGCTCGCGCACGCAGCAATTACCTGCGGTGAGCCATGACCTCGACCAACGATATCCGCCGCAGCTTCCTCGATTTCTTCGCGTCTGCGGGCCACCGTGTCGTGCCCAGCGCGCCGTTGGTGCCGTACAACGACCCGACGCTGATGTTCGTGAACGCGGGCATGGTGCCCTTCAAGAACGTCTTCACCGGGCTCGAGACCCCGCCGAGCCCGACTGCGACGAGCAGCCAGAAGTGCGTGCGCGCGGGCGGCAAGCACAATGACCTCGACAACGTCGGCTACACCGCACGGCACCACACCTTCTTCGAGATGCTCGGCAACTTCAGCTTCGGGGACTATTTCAAGGAACAGGCGATCACCCATGCGTGGACGCTGCTGACGAAGGAATGGGGCCTCGATCCCGAACGGCTGACCGCGACCGTCTATCACACCGATGACGAGGCGTTCGATCTCTGGCGCAGGATCAGCGGGCTGCCCGAGGCGCGGATCATCCGCATCCCGACCAAGGATAATTTCTGGGCGATGGGCTCCGACGGACCCTGCGGCCCTTGTTCCGAGATCTTCTACGACCATGGCGACCACATCTTCGGCGGTCCTCCCGGAAGCCCGGACGAGGACGGCGACCGTTTCGTCGAGATCTGGAACCTCGTGTTCATGCAGTACGAGCAGGCGGCCGACGAGATCGTCGCCGACCTGCCGAAGCCGAGCATCGATACCGGCATGGGACTCGAGCGTATCGCCGCGGTCATGCAGGGCGTGCCCGACAACTACGATACCGACACCTTCAAGGAACTGATCGCGGCGAGCGAGAGCCTGACCGGCGTGCGCGCCGAGGGCGATGCCAAGGCCAGCCACCGGGTGATCGCCGATCACCTGCGCTCGACCAGCTTCCTGCTTGCCGACGGGGTCCTGCCTTCGAACGAGGGGCGCGGATACGTCCTGCGCCGGATCATGCGCCGCGCGATGCGGCACGCGCACCTGATCGGGGCGAAGGAGCCGCTGATGCACCGGCTGGTGCCCGCGCTCGTCGCCGAGATGGGACAGGCCTATCCGGAACTCGGCCGCGCGCAGCCGCTGATCGAGGAGACGCTCGAACGCGAGGAGACCCAGTTCCGCCGCACGCTGGCGAACGGCCTCAGGCTGCTCGACGAGGCCACCGGCGACATGGCTGAAGGCG
The DNA here is from genome assembly GCF_025154015.1 of Tsuneonella litorea. Classification (GTDB taxonomy): domain Bacteria; phylum Pseudomonadota; class Alphaproteobacteria; order Sphingomonadales; family Sphingomonadaceae; genus Tsuneonella; species Tsuneonella litorea. The sequence continues at coordinate 75,831 of NZ_JAOAMV010000004.1, read as the reverse complement.
GCGAGCTCGACGGCGACACCGCCTTCAAGCTCTACGATACCTACGGCTTTCCCTATGACCTGACCGAGGATGCGCTGCGCAGCCGCGGCATCGCGGTCGATCGTGCGGGTTTCGACGCGGCGATGGCGCGCCAGAAAGCCGCCGCGCGCGCCGCGTGGAAGGGCAGCGGGCAGGCCGTCGATGGCGACCTGTGGTTCGATATCGCCGAACGCGAGGGCGCGACCGAGTTCACCGGCTACAGCTCGACCGAGGGCGAGGGCCGCGTTGTCGCGCTGGTCAAGGACGGCGCCGAGATCGAAACGGCGGGGGCGGGCGACGCGGTCGTCGTGCTCACCAACCAGACCCCGTTCTACGGAGAGAGTGGCGGCCAGACCGGCGACGCGGGCACCATTACCACGCCCGACGGCCTCAAGATCGCTGTTTCGGACACCTCCAAGCCGCTCGGGCGCCTGCACGCGCATCACGGGACGATCGAGGCGGGCACGATCAAGGTCGGCGACGTGGTCCACCTGTGGGTCGATGCCGACCGTCGCGACCGGATCAGGGCGAACCATTCGGCCACCCACCTCGTCCACGCGGCGCTGCGCCACCGGCTCGGCGACCACGTCACCCAGAAGGGCTCGCTCGTCGCTGAGGATCGCTTCCGGTTCGACTTCTCGCACCCCAAGCCGCTCTCCGCAGAGGACATCGCCGCGATCGAGGCCGAGGTGAACGCCGAGATCCGCGCGAACGAGGCCGTGACGACGCGACTGATGAGCCCTGACGATGCCATCGCCGCCGGCGCGATGGCGCTGTTCGGCGAGAAGTACGGCGACGAGGTCCGCGTGCTCAGCATGGGCCGCAAGCGCGACGGGGAGCGAAATTACTCGGTCGAGCTGTGCGGCGGCACCCACGTTCGCGCCACCGGCGACATCGGGCTGCTGCGCATCGTTTCCGAAAGCGCGGTAAGTTCGGGCGTGCGGCGGATCGAGGCGCTGACCGGCGAGGCGGCGCGCCAGTGGCTCGTCCACCGCGAGGACGCGCTGAAGGACGCGGCCGCCGCGATCCGCGCGACGCCCGAGGAAGTGCCAGGGCGCATCGCCGCGCTGCTCGACGAGCGCAAGCGGCTCGAGCGGGAACTCGCCGAAGCGAAAAAGGCGCTGGCGCTCGGCGGGGGCGGCGCGGGCAAGACGGCCGATGCCGAGGAAGACATCGCCGGCGTGAAGTTCTCTGGCCAGGTGATCGAAGGGCTCGAGGCGAAGGCGCTGCGCGGCCTGCTCGACGAAGCGAAACAGCGGCTCGGCTCGGGCGTCGCGGCGATCGTCGCGGTGAACGACGGCAAGGCCGCGATCGCGGCGGCCGTCACCGACGACCTTACCGGCAAGGTCAGCGCGGTCGACCTGGTACGCGCCGGCGTCGAGGCGCTCGGCGGCAAGGGCGGGGGCGGTCGCCCCGACATGGCGCAGGGCGGCGGCCCCGACGGCAGCAAGGGCGCCGAAGCGATCGCGGCGGTGCGTGCCGCGCTGGCGAGCGAGGCCGCTACCGCCTGACGGTCACATCCTGCGGATCAACCGCGATTGCCGCTCGCGTTGCGGGTGGCGGGACCGCTGCCGCGCGCGGTGTCCTTCTCCTGGGTGACGTCGCCGGTGCGCTGCGGACCCTTGATCGGTCCCTTCTCCTCGCCCGATTGTTCCTTGGGGGCGGCGTCGGGGCGTTGCTTGATGTCGCTCATGATCGTCTCCTTCCCCTGACCAACGGACGAAGGGCGCGATCTATCCGAGGTCCTGCGCGCCAGTGCGCAGCTTGGGCCTGTGGTCGAGCGCGGCTTCGCTCTGCAGCAGGGCCCGGAACTCGTCCCGCTTCTCGTGGATCGAGGCGATGACCGGACCCATGGCGACGCCCAGGTCGACCAGCACCGCCTCGCTCAGTTGCAGCGAGCTTTCGAGCGTTTCGGGGACCGCGTGGCTGGCGCCCGCGCGGTAGAGCCGGGTTGCGTGGGCGAGGTCGCGCGCGCGGACGATGATCGGCAGGTCGGGATGCTCCTTGCGCAGCTTGCTGGTCAGCCGCTGCGCCAGCACGGGTTCGTCCATCGTGAGGATGACTGCCGGCGCCGTGTTGATCCCCAGCCGGTCGAGCGCATTGCCGCGCCCGGCGTCGCCGAAGGTCGCCTGGTATCCCTTGCGCCGGGCGCGCTCGATCATGTCGGCGTCGCTGTCGATAGCGATGTAGGGCTTGCCGTGGACTTCGAGCATATCGGCCACCAGGCGGCCCACCCGGCCGATCCCGATGACGATCACGCGCGGTGCTGTGCCGCTGCCTTCGTCGATTTCCGGCACCGGTTCGACCCGCCGCGCGACGGTCCGGCCGAGCCGCGCGAGCAGCGGCGTGACCGTCAGGCCGAGTGCGGTCACGATCTGCCAGAACTGGGCGGTATCCCGGTCGATCAACAGTGCCGCGGTCGCCGCGGAAAGGACGATCAGCGTGGTTTCGCTGGGCGACGCCATCAGCACGCCCGTTTCGGCAGCAGTGCTGCGCCGCGCGCCCATCAGCCGCAGGAGCACGCTGGTCACGATAGCCTTGAGCACCAGGACCCCCAGCACCGCCAGGGCGATCGAACCGGCCTGGGCCCAGACTTTCGCGAGGTCGATGCTCATCCCCACGGTGATCAGGAAGATCCCGAGAGCGAGCCCCTTGAACGGCTCGATGATCCCTTCCACCTCGCCGTGATATTCGGTTTCGGCGATAAGCAGGCCCGCGATCAGCGCGCCGACGATGGGAGACAGCCCGGTCGCGGCGGTGGCGAGGCTGGCGCCCATCACCACCAGGAGGCTTGCCGCGAGGAACAGTTCGGGGCTCTTCGTGCGCGCCGCCTGCGCGAACAGCCGGGGGAGGAGCATCCGTCCGACGACCAGCAACGCGACGACTACCAGCAACCCCTGCCACAGGGTGCCGACAAGGCCCTCCCACCCTTCCGACTGGGCATACGGGGCGAGCGCGCCGAGCACGAAGATGATCGGCACGATCGCGATGTCCTCGAACAGCAGCATCGACAGCGCCGCCCGGCCCACCGGGCTCGACGTGCCCGAGATGGGCAACACGATCGCGGTCGACGACAGCGCGAGCGCGAAACCCAGCGCAAACGCGGGTGTCGTTTCGAGCCCGGTCATCGAAAGCACGAGGGCGAGGAGCGCGCCGATGATCAGCAGTTCGAGCGCGCCGAGCCCGAAGACGAGGCGCCGCATCGCCCACAGGCGGTTGAACGACAGTTCGAGGCCGATGGTGAAGAGCAGCAGCACGATGCCGAACTCGGCGAACGGCTCGAGCGCCTCGGGCTCGGTGATCGTGACATGGTAGAGCCACGGCGCCTGCGGAACGAGGCGGCCCAGTCCGAACGGGCCGACGAGCAGCCCGATCATGATGAATCCGATCACCGGAGTAATGCGGAAGCGGTGGAAGACCGGGATGACGATGCCGGCGGCGCCCAGTATCACCAGCGCATCGGACAGCATGGTCGATTGGGACAGCGTCTCGGTCATCGGCGCTGGGAGCTACCGGTCCTAAAGAACGTTCGGGCCTGGTCGCCCGTGATTGCGCACGTTTTGGCTGCCGCGCGTGATCCCTGTCGATTGGCTGCAAGCTGCATGACGGTCACGCTAGCCCGATCCGCCCCGACTAGGAAAATCAAATGTTCTCGGGGTGGTGGATAGGTTAGCCTCGCGGCCATGAAACCCGATGTGATCATCGTCGGCGGCGGCCCTGCGGGAATGATGGCCGGTTTCCTGCTCGCCCGCGCCGGCGTACCGGTGCTGGTGCTGGAAAAGCACGCCGACTTCTTCCGTGATTTCCGGGGCGATACGGTCCACCCGTCGACAATGGCGATCCTGGCCGAGCTGGGCCTGCTCGACCGCTTCCTCGCGCGCCCCCACAACCGCATCGACCGGGCGGAAATCTGGTACAACGGGCGTCACCTGACGATCGGCGACCTCACCCACCTTACCATGCCCGCGCCGTTCATCGCGATGATGCCCCAATGGGATTTCCTCGACTTCCTGCGGGACGAGGCGCGGGCCTTCCCCGCCTTTGCACTGCGCATGGAAGCGGAGGCGACCGGCCTCGTCGAGGAAGGCGAACGGACGGTCGGTGTACGGCTTGCTAGCGGCGAGCACCTGCGCGCGCGGCGGCTGGTGCTGTGCTGCGACGGGCGCGGCGCGTTCGTGCGGCAAGTGCTGCCGCTAGAATCGCTCGGCGCTCCGATCGACGTGTTCTGGTTCGCCGTCCCGAAGGTTGCCGAAGGTTCCGCCTTGCGCGGGGTGATCCGGGGCCACCGCCTGTTCGTGCTGATCGATCGCGGCACCTACTGGCAGTGCGCGGCGGTGATCGCGAAGGGCGGGGCGGAGGAGGTCAGGGCGCGGGGAATCGATGCGTTCCGCGCCGACGTTCTTACCGCCTTGCCCGAAGTCACGGACATCGCGGCCGCGCTGCCCGATTGGGACGCGGTGCGACTGCTCTCGGTCTCGCTCGACCGGCTGACCGAGTGGAGCCGCCCGGGTCTGCTGGCGATCGGCGATGCCGCCCATGCGATGAGCCCCGTGGGCGGGATCGGCATCAACCTCGCGATCCAGGACGCGGTGGCGACCGCGAACATTCTCGCCGCGCCGCTCGCCGCGGGGCGCGACGTCGATGCGCTGCTCGAGAAGGTGCAGCGACGCCGTTTCTGGCCGACCAGGGTGATCCAGGGCCTCCAGCGCGCGGCGCACGAACGCGTGCTGCAGCCGCTAATCGAGGGGCGCGCGAGCGTTCCGGCCGAACCCCCGCTGCCGCTCAGGGCGCTTGACCGCTTTCCCTTGCTGCGGCGCATTCCCGGTCATTTCATCGGTCACGGCATCCGGCAGGAACACGTCCGCTCGCCGAACGCGGCGCGCCGGGGCTAGCCTCCGCCCGGTCCGTGCGGCCCGCCCAGCGGCTGGCTGCGCGGACGCGGCTTGCCGGGGTGCTTGCCGTCCTCGTCCCACTCGATGCGGTAGAGATCGAAGCGGCGGTCGGCGAGATTGCGCACGGTCCCCTCGGCGCGGGCCCAGCTGAGGTCGGCCAGGTTGATGTCGCTGATCGTCAGTGTCTCGACGTTCTCGGTCGCCTCGGCCGCAATGCCGTCGCGCGCGAAAGGGAAGTCGCACGGGGTCAGGATGCAGCTCTGCGCGTACTGGATGTCCATGTTGCCGACATTGGGCAGGTTCCCGACGTTGCCCGACATGACGACGAAGCACTGGTTCTCGATCGCCCGCGCCTGGCAGCAATAGCGTACCCGGAGGTAGCCCTGACGGCTATCGGTGCAGAACGGCACGAAGATGATCCGCGCGCCTTCGTCGGCGAGGCGTCGGGAGAGCTCGGGAAACTCGCTGTCGTAGCAGATCTGCACCCCGATCGGGCCGCAGTCGGTCTGGATCACGTCGATCTTGTCGCCGCCCTTGATGTTCCACCAGTACCGCTCGTTCGGCGTGGGGTGGATCTTCTCCTGTTCATGTACCGATCCGTCGCGCAGGCAGACATAGGCGACGTTGTGGATGTCGCCGTCGTCCATCCGGGTCGGATGGCTGCCGGCGATGATGTTGATGTTGAACCGCATCGCCATGTCGGAAATGTCGGTCTTCAGGCGCGGGGTGTACTCGGACAGGCGCTCGATCGCCTCGACCGGCGACAGCTCCTTTTCCTCGAAGCTCAGCAGCATCAGCGTGAAAAGCTCGGGGAACAGGATGAAGTCGCTTTCGTAATCGCTGGCGACATCGACGAAATACTGCACCGTGCGCAGGAACTCGTCGTAGTCGGCGACTGCGCGCGCCTGCAGCTGGCAGGTCGCCACCCGCACCGATTCGACCCCGCGTGGCAGGCGCTTCTTGGCCGGCTGGTCGCTTTCGACGTAGGGGTTGCGCCAGACCATCATCACCGCGTTGGCTTCCGACGCCTTGTCCTCGGGCAGGTAGCTCTCGATCACGCGCTCGGGCTCGAACCCGTTGGCAAGCTGGAACCGCAGCACGGGGTCGTGCAGCTTTCCGGCGACGACCTGGTCGAGGTAGTCCTTCGGTCCTTTGACCTTGCGCTTGTTGCGGCGGTAGCCCGGCATCCGCCCGGCAAAGACGATACCCTTTAGGTCGCGCTCCTCGGCCAGCGCGCGGCGTTCCTCGTAGAGGCGGCGGCCGATCCGCACGCCGCGCACCTTCGGGTCGACGCACATCTCGTAGCCGTAGAGCCAGTCGCCGGTCGGGTCGTGGCGGCTGCCGAAGCCGTTGCCGGTGATCTCGTCCCAGTCGTGGTCCTGGAACGCCAACGCCTCGGCCACCTGCATGGTCGCGCAGTAGCCGATCACCTGTTCGTCGAGCAGCGCTACGAAGCATCCTTCGCGGAAGTTGTTGATCTGCCCGCGAATTTCGCCGTGGGTATAGGCCGGCATATCGTCATAGACCCGGCGGACGAGCGCCGCGATGCCGGGGATATCCTTGACCCGGGCGTTGCGCACTTCGAGGCGGCGCCGGCCGAACTTCTCGGCTCTTGGCCGGCTGGCGGGACGTTTCCGGGGAGGGGCGGGCTTGGCCATGATGCTCCTTGCGCGGCGGCTCATGCGAAAGGACCGGGTGCAGCCTGAAGCCGACCCGGTCCTGGTTCACTCAGTCATGGTAATGACCAAAGGCGCGGAAGGTTTCAGCTCCAGCTGGCCATTTCCTTCTCGAGGTTCTCGACGATCGCCTCGAAGAACTGCTCGGTGGTCATCCAGGCTTGGTCCGGCCCGATGAGCAGTGCGAGGTCCTTGGTCATCTTGCCGCTCTCGACCGTCTCGATGCAGACCCGCTCGAGCGTCTCGGCGAACTTCACCACGTCGGGCGTGTTGTCGAACTTGCCGCGGTAGCTGAGTCCCTGGGTCCAAGCGAAGATGCTGGCGATCGGATTGGTGCTGGTCGCCTTGCCCTGCTGGTGCTGGCGATAGTGGCGGGTGACGGTGCCGTGGGCGGCCTCGGCCTCGACCGTCTTGCCATCGGGCGCCATCAGGACCGAGGTCATCAGGCCCAGCGAGCCGAAGCCTTGCGCGACGGTGTCCGACTGCACGTCGCCGTCGTAGTTCTTGCACGCCCACACGAACTTGCCCGACCACTTGAGCGCCGATGCGACCATGTCGTCGATCAGGCGGTGTTCGTAGACGATGCCCTTTTCCTTGAACTTCGCGGCGAAGCCCTCGGTGTCGAACACCTCCTGGAACAGGTCCTTGAAGCGCCCGTCATAGGCCTTCATGATCGTATTCTTGGTGCTGAGATACACCGGCCAGCCGAGGTTGAGCCCGTAGTTGAACGAGGCCCGCGCGAAATCGCGGATGCTGTCGTCGAGGTTGTACATCGCCATCGCGACGCCGCTCGAGGGGAACTTGAACACCTCGAGGTCGATGGACTCGCCGTCGTCGCCGTCGAACACCAGTCGCAGCGTGCCCGGGCCGGGGATCAGCGTGTCTGTCGCGCGGTACTGGTCGCCGAATGCGTGACGACCGACCACGATGGGATCGGTCCAGCCAGGCACCAGCCGCGGCACGTTGGAGATCACGATCGGTTCGCGGAAGACCACGCCGCCCAGGATGTTGCGGATCGTGCCGTTGGGGCTCTTCCACATCTTTTTGAGGCCGAATTCCTCGACCCGCGCCTCGTCAGGGGTGATCGTCGCGCACTTCACGCCGACGCCGCAGGCCTTGATCGCGTTCGCCGCGTCGACGGTGATCTGGTCGTCGGTCTCGTCGCGCTTCTCGACCGACAGGTCGAAATACTGCAGGTCGACGTCGAGGTAGGGCAGGATCAGCCGCTCGCGGATCCACTGCCAGATGATGCGGGTCATCTCGTCGCCGTCGATCTCGACGACCGGGTTCGCTACCTTGATCTTCGCCATGGGCTTCCTGCTGCTGTCTGAAATGGAGTTGCGCGCGCTTTAGCAGGGCGGGGGCGGGGTGCAAGGGCGGCGCCCAGCCCCGGGAGACGATCCCCCGAACGCAAAAGGCGCCGCTCGCGCGACGCCTTTTCGTATCCCTTCGATGGTGGGCGCACCAAGGATTGAACTTGGGACCCCTACGATGTCAACATAGTGCTCTACCACTGAGCTATGCGCCCACACCATCGAGCGGAGGCGCATCTAGCGACCGTCCCGCAGAAGGGCAAGGGGTCAGATTCGCGCGGCGGCCTCGGCGTGGAACATCCGGTCGACTTCGAGCACCAGGTCCTTGAGATGAAACGGTTTCGACAGGACCTTGGCGCGCGGCTGCTCGCGGCTCGCCTTGAGCGTGACGGCGGCGAATCCGGTGATGAACATGACCTTCGTGGCCGGCGAAACCTCGTTGCAGCGCTGGGCCAGTTCGATCCCGTCCATTTCCGGCATCACGATGTCCGACAGCAGGAGGTCGAAGTGCGCCGATTCGAGATGCGGCACCGCCTCGGTTCCGCGATCGACCGCGACGACAGAATAGCCCGCGTTTTCGAGCGCGCGGGCAAGGTAGGTGCGCATCGCTTCCTCGTCTTCGGCGAGGAGGATGCGGATCGGGGGCTGGTCGTTCATGGCCGCCGCCATAGCCCAATGCGCTTAAGAAATCTTTCGCGATCCCGCCGCTGACCTGCTTTGACACAGCCGTCTGCAGGTTTACTTCTGCCGTCATGACGGACGAGGCATTGCGGATCGAGGGCGAGAGCGGAGGGTGCATCCCCGGCCTCGACACGCCGGCCTACACGCTGCGCCGCCCGCCCGGGGCGCCGATTCCCGTCCTGATCGCCGCGCCGCACGGCGGCAGGGATTATGCGCCCGTGCTGACCGAACGGATGCGCGATGCCGCCTATTCCGCCCTCCGGCTCGAGGACCGCCACGTCGACCGCATGGCCGATTCGATCGCCGCTGCCACCGGCGCGGCGCTGCTCGTCGCCCATGCGCCGCGCGCGATGCTCGACCTCAACCGCGCGACCGACGACATGGACTGGTCGATGGTCGCCGGCGGAGCGCCGTCGCCCACGCGGCATTCCGCCGCCAACCGCCGCGCGCGCAGCGGCCTCGGCCTCGTCCCGCGCCGGCTGCCGGGGCTGGGCGAGATCTGGAAATCGCGCATCGACCGCGCCGATCTCGATGCGCGGGTGGAAGGCATCCACCGGCCCTATCACGCGGCGCTGGCCGCAGCTCTCGAAGACCTGCGCGACCGGTGGGGGGCGGTGCTGCTGATCGACCTTCACTCGATGCCCCCGCTCCGCGCGCGCCATGCGGGCGAGCAGCCGGGCGAGTTCGTGATCGGCGACCGGTTCGGGGCCAGCTGCAGCCATCGGCTGGTGGCGAGAGCCTTCGACTGGTTCGAGCAGCATGGCCGCGTGGCGGTCCACAATCGTCCCTACGCGGGCGGCTACGTGCTCGACCGCCATGCCGCACCCGCACGCGGGATCCACGCGATGCAGATCGAGGTCTGCCGGGCGAGCTATCTCGACGCACGGCTGGAAGAGCCGAGCGGGCGGTTCGGCGGCGTATCGCGAACGCTGGCCGGGCTCGTGCGGGCGCTCGCGGCAGACGTTTCCGATCTGGGCGGCGCAAGGCTGCCGCTGGCCGCTGAGTAGCGGTTCGGTCCGGACCCGCTATCCTGCCAGATTGCCCGCTCACGTCCGTCGCACATCGAGCTATGGTGCAGCAGACCTCTGCTGCTGAACAAAGGGGTGCAAAATGCTGACGATACGCCGATTTTGTCCAGCGTTTCTTCTTCTTGCCGCCGCGGGTTGTGCCGCGGCGAGCCACTCCCCGATTGAACCCGCACGGACGGGCCACGACGCGAAGATGGGAACTCGGCTCGCAGCGAACACGGTCGAAAGCCGCAGCTTTCGCAGCAAGCTCCTGAACGCGGATGTCACCTATCACGTTGTTCTGCCCGCAGCGATGCAGCGGGACCCGGAGGCGCGATATCCGGTGATTTACTGGCTTCACGGCTCGGGCGGCTACCCCCCGGGTGTGCTCGATATGCTCGCCGGGGGTTTTTACAACGCGATGAGCGAGGGGAAAATGGATCCCGCAATCATCGTGTTTCCCGACGGGTTTGAAAACACGTTGTGGGCGAACGCTGCCGACGGAAGCCGGCCGGTCGAAAATATGCTGGTGAAAGAGCTAGTCCCTCACGTCGATCTCACACTCCCTACCCGGGACAACCCGGGCGCAAGAGCGATAGAGGGCGCGAGCATGGGGGGATATGGAGCGGCTCGTCTGGGAATGCTCTATCCGGACGTGTTCGGTACCATCTCGATGATCAATCCCGGCCCCATGCAGCCGGTCCTCGACCCACAGAATACCCCGCTCGCGGGTAGCGCACGGGCAACGGCGACATTGAACGACGTTTTCGGCGGGGACGTGGAGGACTTCAAACGACGCAGTCCGTGGGCGATCGCCCAAGCATTCGCGAACCGTAACTGCAAGCAATCCAGGATAAGAATGATCCTGGGCAAAAATGATCCGATAACGCCGACCAATCTCATGTTTTCCCGACGTCTGCGTGAACTCGGCATACCGCACGAAGTTCGCTTGATTGCCGAGGCTGGTCACAACCCGAGGGAAATGTTGAAGAGTTTGGGCGAGGATCACTGGGCATTCTTCAATATGGCTCCGACCGAACAGGCGGACCGGGATCCATCGTGTGGCTAGTCGCGTCCGGCTCGCGATTCTTTTCGGCCAGCGACCGCGCTCACCGTATTTCACGCCAATCGCGACCGACGGCTATTCCCGCACGTGGTTTCCCTGGGGTTGGGGAAACGGTGATGGGGTCGCAAACCGACGTCCGCATTAGATGGCTCGGCTCCCAAACAGGCCGCGCAGCCGCATCTCTTGATCGGGCATGCCTGCCCAGGAGCGCAAGAAAAAACCACCTGGTGCATCGCACCAGGTGGCCAAGGTTCAGGGAGGAGGTGCACCGCAGTGCACCAGCCCGGTCCGGCCATGAGGGAAGCGCGGAGCGGGCAGAACCTAGGTAGGCTCGCTTGAAACCGGATTCAAGCCCCGTCCGGTCGCCCGGACAGGGCTATTCGTCGCGATCAGCCGGCGGTCTGGAGGACCTGCGCCGGCAACTTGTCCTGCTCGATCTGGCGGCTGAAGATCACCCGCATCCGGTCGAGCGAGAACATGTGGGCATAGATCAGCGGCAGCAGCCCGTTCTCGTTCCACTCCTTGACGGTCGCCGGATCGAGCGCGCGCAGCTTTTCCTGGTCGATCATGCCGAAACCCCGATAGACGTAGGGCTTGTCGGGATCGTCGTTGCGGGTGATCGCGATTTCGCCGTCCATGAGGAGATCGTGCTTCTTGATCTCTTCCATGAACGCCTGCGTCTTGGCGCCGGCCTGCTCGAACTGTTCGCAGAACTCGAGCGCCGCCTTCACCGGCGCGCCGGGCTGGCCGCCCTCGTCGAACAGCGGATCGCCCTCTGCAAGATCGCCGATCGCATCGCAGGTCGGGTCGAAGCAGAGCGACAGTTCCTCGGCCTGGGGGGTGAGCTTCGCGAGGAGAAAGGGATAGCGGCGCACGTAGGCCGGCAGGTAGAATTCGCCGATCGGCTTGCCTTCGTCGTCGATGAAGGTGTTCACGCCTTCATTGAGGCCCATCAGCGCGAGCGGCACGGGCTGGTCGCCCGCGCTGAAGATGATCGGGAAATCACGCTGCGCCTGGGCGAACTCCTCGACCGTGAGCGGCACGGCGTGCTGGTTCTTGAGCCATTCGATCTTGTCGATCGGCCGCGACTTCCACGTGGCGTGATCGCGGCTGTTGAGCGGCATGAGATCGTTGTAGAACAGGGGCAATGTGGGCTGCGGCGCGCTGGCCATCGGTCTCTCCGGTGAGCTGAATGTCGAAATCGCAGCAACCTGGGCGCCGCGCATGGAAGCGCGCGCTTTAGGGGTTGGCGTCGCGGGGTGCAAGCGGCACCAGCTTGCCCGGGTTGAGAATGCCCGCCGGGTCGAGTGCCTGCTTCACTCCGCGCATCATCGCCAGTGCCACCGGATCGCCCAGCCGGGCAAGCGCGTCCCGCTTGAGCTGGCCGATCCCGTGCTCGGCGCTGATCGAGCCGTCCCATTCGGTCACCAGCGCATAGACCTGGTCGCTGATCGCCTTGCCGTCGCCTTCCTGCCACGCGAGCGGGTCGACGCCCGGGGGCGCGATGACGTGGAAGTGGATGTTCCCGTCGCCCAGGTGGCCGAAGGCGACCGCGCGGGTTCCCGGCCAGTCCGCCTCGATCCGCGGCACGGCGTGGGCGACGAACGCCGGCATTCGCTCGACAGCGACCGAGATGTCGTGCTGGACCGCGGGACCCTGCGCGCGCTCGGCAGGGGCGATCGCGTCGCGCAACGCCCAGAACGCCTCGGCCTGCGCTTCGCTCGCCGCGATGGCGGCGTCCTCGACCAGCCCGGCCTCGAATCCGCTGGCGAGCAGGTCCTCCGCCAGAGCGAAGAGGCCGTCCGCGCCGGCCTTGCCAGCGACGAGCTCGATCAGCGCGTGCCACGCGTGCTTGCCCGTCAGCGGCGCGCGCGCACCCGGCAGGTGATCGACGACGTTTTCCAGCGTTTCCTGCGGGATGACCTCGAATCCCTCGAGCGCGTCTCCCGCCAGGCGTTCGGCGTGTAGCAACAGCTCGCGCGCCGTTTCGAGCGATGCGACTCCGGCCCACAGGACCCGCCGGTCGGCGATCGCCGGAAGCAGGCGCAGCGTGGCGGCGGTCACAATGCCGAGCGTGCCTTCCGAGCCGATCAGCAACTGCTTGAGGTCGAACCCGCGGTTGTCCTTCTTGAGCGGGGTGAGCGCGGAGAACACGCTGCCGTCGGCCAGTACGGCTTCGAGGCCGAGCACCTGCGCGCGCATCGACCCATGGCGCAGAACCTGGGTGCCGCCGGCGTTGGTCGACACCAGGCCTCCGACCGTTGCCGACCCCTTTCCGCCAAGCGTGAGGGGAAAGCGCAGGCCCTCGGCCACGACGGCCTCGTGCAGCGTCTGGAGGACGACGCCCGCCTCGCACACGACCTGGCGCGCTTCGGCGTCGAGCGAGCGAATCGCGGCCATCCGGCGGAGCGAGAGGAGAAGGGCGGTTCCCTCCGCGTCCGGCGTCGCGCCGCCGCACATTCCGCTGTTGCCGCCCTGCGGGACGATCGGGACGCCATGGCGCGCACAAAGCCTGACGAGCGCCGCGACCTCCTCGGTCGAGGCCGGGGAAGCCAAGGCCAGCGCCCGGCCGGTGAACCGCCCGCGCCAGTCGGTGAGCCAGGGGGCGATCAGTTCTTCGTCGCGGGTCAGGCCCCGCGGACCAAGCAGGTCGCCGGCCTCGGCAAGGAACTGGGTGGGATCGGTCGTCACCGCCTCCCTATGCCATGCCCGCGGCGAGCGATGCCAGAGGCGATTGTGGTCTTCCGCCCGCGGATTAAGCCGCTATTCAAGCCGGTGCGCTATTGGCGTTGCGACTGTTCGGCCATGAACCTGCCCATTGCTCTTCTTGCCCCCTTGGCGCTGCTCGTTCCTTCGGTGGGCGGATGGCTCGACGACGGGCCGCGTGACCAGCTTCTGCCGCCACCGGACAAGCCGCAGGTCGCACCGCGCGAGCCCATCGCGACGCTCGACTTCGTCGACGGCGCAACGGTCCGCCAGGTGCGGATCGAGCAGCGCGTGACGATCCGCATCGCCCCGCGCGATCCGGCCGTGCGGCCCTCGATGCTTGCGCGCATCGCGCCCGATGCCAGCGAGCCGGCCCGGTTCGCAGAGCGCAAGATGGGCAAGTGCGTGCCGGTGTCGGGGATCGCCGCGGTGGAACCTGACACGGGTGGCCGTCTGCTCCTGTTCATGCGTGACCAGCGCCTCGTCAGCGCGAGCCTGGAAAAGGCGTGCAGCGCGCGCGACTTCTATTCCGGGTTCTACCTCGAGCGGACCGGCGACGGACTGCTCTGCGTCGATCGTGACAAGCTGCACTCGCGCGCGGGGGCCAGCTGCGGGATCAGCCGGATGCGCCAGCTGGTCGCGGCCGACGACTGACCCCGGCCTGCGAATCTTGACTTTGCGCCCTTTTCCGCGCAGGGGCGCGCGCGGAACGCAGCGGATATTCTATCCGTGTACGCTTCGGGCGCCCGTCGCCCCCTAATCCGGAAATCGTAAACCGCATGACATTTGCCGATCTCGGCCTCTCTCCCGAATTGCTGAAGGCGGTCGAATCGGCCGGCTATACCGAGCCCACGCCGATCCAGGCCCAGGCCATCCCGCCGGTCCTGATGATGAAGGACATCATCGGCATCGCCCAGACGGGTACCGGCAAGACCGCAAGCTTCGTGCTGCCGATGATCGACATCATGAGCCACGGCCGCCGCCGGGCTCTGATGCCGCGCTCGCTGATCCTCGAGCCGACCCGCGAACTCGCGGCGCAGGTGGCCGAGAACTTCGAAAAGTACGGGACCAATCACGACCTCAAGATGGCGCTGCTGATCGGCGGCGTACAGATGGGCGACCAGCTCAAGGCGCTGAACGAGGGGGTCGATGTCCTGATTGCGACCCCCGGTCGGCTGATGGACCTGTTCGAGCGGGGCAAGATCCTGCTCACGGGCTGCGAACTGCTGGTCATCGACGAGGCCGACCGGATGCTCGACATGGGGTTCATCCCCGACATCGAGTTCATCTGCTCCAAGCTGCCCGAGACCCGCCAGACGATGCTGTTCTCGGCCACGATGCCGCCGCCGATCGAAAAGCTCGCCAAGAAGTTCCTCAATAATCCCAAGCGGATCGAGGTCAGCCGGCGCGCTTCGACCAATGAGAACATCACCGCCTTCAAGGTGCCGGTGAAGGCGCGCGACAAACGCAGCACGCTGCGCTGGCTGCTGAATAATGACCTGGTCGAGACGGCGATCATCTTCGCCAATCGCAAGACGACCGTGCGCGAACTGAACAAGAGCCTGCAGCGCCACGGCTTCGCGTCGAGCGAGATTCACGGCGACATGGACCAGGCGAGCCGCCTCAAGGAACTCGACCGGTTCAAGAAGGGCGAGGTCAACATCCTCGTCGCATCCGACGTCGCCGCGCGCGGGCTGGACATCAAGGGCGTGAGCCACGTGTTCAACTTCGATACGCCGTGGCACCCTGACGACTACGTGCACCGCATCGGCCGCACCGGCCGCGCGGGCAACAAGGGCCGCGCCTTCACGCTGGTCGCGGAAGACGACGCCGAAGCGATCGAGAACGTCGAGAAGCTGACCGGATCGCCGGTGCCCGTGTTCGGCAAGAAGGACGTGCGGATTGAACTGAAGGCGCCCGAGCCGGCGTCGCGCAAGCCTGCTGAAGAGGCGGACGAGGTCGCGGATCCGAAGCCCGCACGGAGGAAACGCCCCGAGCGCGGCCAATCCCGCGAACGCGGGGAAGGGGGCGACGCGCCCGGCCGCGAGCGCGCACCGGGTCCCGCTCGCGCCGTCAGGGAACAGCGTCCCCGGCGCGACGACCGGGGCGAGGAACCGGCGGGAAAGCCGGGCGAATGGAACGGTCCGGTGCCGGGGTTCCTCGACGTGGGTTTCGGTTGAGACGCTAACCTTCCGCAAGGCGCAGGTATTCCCCTTCGCTGACTTGTGCCGGTCCGATCCGTCGCGCACACCCGCCGCGGGTCGCACACATTACAGATTCGGACCGGAAGTCATGCCCTCGTCGCACCACGTCCATCTCCTCGATGGCAGCTCGTCGCGCAGGGCGCGCCTTGCCCGCGCGCTCGGCGCTCACGGTATTCACGCGGAGATCTACGAGACGGTCGCCGAGCTGCGGGGGACCGCCGATCGTCCGGCTTATCCGAAACAGGGCGCGGTGCTGGTCAGTGACGACGACCAAATCGACCTTTCCGCGGTGCTAGCGGACATGCGGGAAGCCGGCTGCTTCCTCCCGGTTGTCGCGTTCACCGCCAGCGGGCCGCTGGCGCGCAGGATCGTCGCTGCGCTCAGGGCCGGGGCGGTGGATTACCTCTGCTTTCCCGAGGACATGACGATCGCCGGGCGCAGCATCGCCGGGGTCATCGAGCAGGCGGCAAGGCTGGCCAAGCGCTACGAGATAACGGCGCTGGCCCGGACGCGCGTCGCGCGGCTTTCTAAGCAGGAACGGCGCGTGCTCGAATCGGTCATCAGGGGTGCCAGGAGCAAGGAAACCGCGATCGAGATGGGGCTGAGCAGCCGTACGATCGAAGTCCATCGGGCCGCCGTCCTGCAGAAGCTCGAAGTCGCGACTTCGGCTGGGGCGATCGCGATGGGCATCGCGGCCGGCATGATGACGACATTAGGAGAAACGGCCGCCACCGATCCGGCGGATGACTGCGGCGACATCGCCGAGCGGCGTGCGATCGGCTGGGGCGACGTCACCGCGCCCCGGTTGCATCAGCTCTTTCCCGCGGCGGTCGCCGCGGAGCTCTACCGCAAGGCGGGCTAGCCTGCTTCGTTCGCGTCCTGCCGGACCGAACGTCGGCGCCCGGCCCGACCGAACTGCGAAGCGATCCGCGCGATCGATACGGTGACGGCCGCCGTTTCCCCTTCCCCGGCCGCTCTTCCCCCCAGCGGCATCCGACTCGACGACTGATCGGCGGTCAGGCGGCGCGCACGAAGCTGTCGATCACGCGCTTTCGCCCCGCCTGCTCGAACTCGATCTCGAGCTTGTTGCCCTCCTGGTCGACGACCTCGCCGTATCCGAACTTGTCATGGAACACGCGCTGGCCGACCGCGATGTCGGTGCGCGGCCTGGCGGCGAAGCTGGCGGCGCTGCGGGTGTTTTCCTTCACTCGCGCGGGGCTCGAATCGTAGCCCGTGGCGACTGCGCGTTGCCAGCCGGGACCGCGGGTCAGCGTGCGCGACGGCTGCACCCGCGCGACGTGCGCGAAGGGATCGTCGTGTTCGCTCATCTGCGCGCGCCAGAGTGACGCGCCGCCGGTGAGCGTGGTTTCCTCGGCCACGTGATCGGCGGGCAGCTCGCCGACGAAACGGCTCGGGATGCTGCTCGTCCACTGGCCATAGATGCGCCGGTTGGCGGCATGGACGATCGTGCACCGGCGCCGGGCGCGGGTGATGGCGACGTAGGCCAGGCGGCGTTCTTCCTCGAGACTCGCCAGCCCCCCCTCGTCGAGCGCGCGCTGGCTGGGAAAGACGCCTTCCTCCCAGCCGGGCAGGAACAGGTGGTCGAATTCCAGCCCCTTCGCCGCGTGGATCGTCATGATGGTGACCTTCTCGCCATCGTCCGCGCGGTCGTTGTCCATCACCAGCGCGACGTGTTCGAGGAAGTCCTGCAGGGTGTCGTAGTCTTCCATCGCGCGCGCAAGTTCGCCGAGGTTCTCGAGGCGTCCTGCCGCCTCGGCGCTCTTTTCGGCCCGGAGCATTGCCTCGTATCCGCTCTCATCGAGCACCGCGCGCAGCAGTTCGGCGGGCCCGGTCGTTTCCGCCATTTCACGCCAGCGCAGGAACTGGCCCATGAGGCCCGCGATCGTCCCGCGCGCGCGCGCGGGCAGCTCGTCGGTATCGGCCAGTTGCAGCGACGCGGCGGCGAGCGGCAGCCCCGTCGCGCGCGCGTGGCGGTGCATCTGCTCGAGCGTCTTGGCGCCGAGCCCGCGCTTGGGCTGGTTGTAGATCCGCTCGAACGCAAGGTCGTCGGCCGGCTGGGCGATGACCCTGAGGTAGGCCAGCGCGTCGCGGATCTCGGCCCGCTCGTAGAAGCGGAAGCCGCCGATGATGCGGTAGTTGAGGCCGATCTGGATGAAGCGATCCTCGAACTCGCGGGTCTGGTACTGCGCACGCACGAGGATCGCGACCTGGTCGAGGCCCGCGCCTTCGCGTTCCAGCCGCTCGATCTCCTCGCCGATCCGGCGCGCTTCCTCCGGGCCGTCCCACACCCCGATCACGCGCACCTTCTCGCCCGCCGGTATCTCGGTCCACAGCGTCTTGCCCAGCCGCTCGCTGTTGGCGTTGATGAGGCCCGATGCTGCCGCCAGGATATGCGGGGTCGAGCGGTAGTTCTGCTCCAGCTTGATCACCGCCGCGCCGGGGAAATCCTTCTCGAACTTGAGGATGTTGGCGACTTCGGCCCCGCGCCAGGAATAGATCGACTGGTCGTCGTCGCCCACCACGCAGATGTTCTTGCGCTCCTGCGCCAGCAGGCGGAGCCACAGGTACTGGACCTGGTTGGTGTCCTGGTACTCGTCGACGAGGATGTACTTGAAGCGTTGCTGGTAGCTTTCGAGCACCTCGCGGTGCTGCCGGAAGACGTTCAGCATATGCAGCAACAGGTCGCCGAAATCGCAGGCATTCAGCGCCTTCAGCCGCTCCTGGTAGCGCGCGTAAAACGCCTGCCCCTTGCCGTTGGCATAAGCCTCGTTCTCGACCGCATCGAGGTCCTGCGGATTGAGGCCGCGGTTCTTCCAGCGGTCGATCAGCCCGGCGAGCTGGCGGGCCGGCCAGCGCTTTTCGTCAAGCCCCGCCTCGACGATCATCGCCTTGAGCAGCCGCAACTGGTCGTCGGTGTCGATGATCGTGTAGTTCGATTGCAGCCCGACCAGTTCTGCATGCCGGCGCAGCATCTTCGCGCCGATCGAGTGGAATGTGCCGAGCCACGGCATCCCTTCGACCGCCTGCCCGATGTGCCGTCCCACGCGCTCGCGCATTTCGCGGGCTGCCTTGTTGGTGAAGGTGACGCAGAGGATCTCGCTCGGCCAGGCACGACGCGTTGCGACGAGGTGTGCGAGGCGTGCGGTGAGCGCGGCCGTCTTCCCCGTGCCCGCACCCGCGAGCATGAGGACAGGTCCCTCGGTGGTCAGGACGGCCTCGCGCTGGGGCGCGTTAAGCCCTTGCGCATACGGGGGAATGTCTTGGCTCGCGGAGCCGGAAGGAACGACGGCGTCGGTCATGGAAACCGTGAACAGCTAGGGAACAAGGGTCGCGAGCGCAAGGGCGCAGACGGAACCGCCGGCGGTTCTTGCGCGTAGTTGGCCCGACGAAGCAACTTCGGAGACCGATGATGAACAAGCTCATCCTCGCCGGCGCCGCTGCGCTGGCTTTCGCAATCCCTGCCGGCGCGCAGGACATGGCCGTGACCTCGGATGGCGAGGTCTACGTGATGACCGATGCGCAGCAGACCGCCTATGACGCCTGGCCCCCCGAACGCCAGACGCTCTATACCGGCTGGCCGAACACCTATCAGACCTATTTCTGGACCCTTAGCCCGGCCCAGCAGGACGGCTGGTGGGTGCTGACCGACGACCAGCGGGCCAAGGTCTACGCCATGGCGCCGCAGCAGCGCGTCGCCGCGTGGAACTCGATCGTCGCGCAGATGAACGGCGGCCCGGCGCCGGCGGCGTCTGCCACGGCCCAGGCCGCCACGACCGCCGCGGCGAGCGCGAGCACTGCTGGCCCGCGCTTCGTGAGCAATGCAGTCGTACAGACGACCCCGGGCGATGCGGGGCCACCGACCGGCGACGTGCCGATCTGCAAGCCAAACCAGCAGGACAACTGCATCAACGCATGGGAAGCCGGCAAGCGGGGTCCGGGAGTCACCCGGCCGCTGGCCCATTGGCCGGGCAAGCCTGCCAGCGAGATGTAACCGCCAACCGCCGCCCGGACGGCGACACCAGGGGCGCTTCCCCACATCGGGGGAGCGCCCTTCCTATTGTGCGAGGCGCAAGAGCCAGAGCCGGGCCTTACCGACCTTGCGTTCGGCTTCGACGGCCAGGGTGCGCACCGCGACTCGTTCGCTGGCACCGGTTTCGACCGCAATCCAGGTGGCGGGCCCGATCCAGCCGAGCCGGAGCAACCGGTCGAGCGCGACGCCCGCCGCGCCGGTGCCGTAGGGCGGATCGAGCAGGATCAGGTCGTGCGGCGCCTTGGCCGGGCCGAGCGCCATGACCGAACCGGCGCTGACCGTCGTCCGCGTGTGCGCATCAAGTGCCGCGACGTTGGCCCGGATCGCGTCGAGAGCAGGCCGGTCCTGTTCGACGAACAGGCACGATGCGGCACCGCGCGAGAGTGCCTCGATCCCCAGTGCGCCCGATCCTGCGAACAGGTCGGCGACCGACAGCCCGGTAAAGTCGCCGATGCGGCTTGCGAGCATGTTGAACAGCGTTTCGCGCGTGCGGTCGGCGGTGGGGCGGGTGAGATCGCCCTTGGGCGCGACCAGCTTGCGGCCGCGCCATTCCCCGGCGATCACCCTCATCGCGTCAGGCCCTTGCGGAGCCTCTCGACCTGGGCCTGGGGGATCTCGACCACCGCTCCGCGCGGAAGGTCGCCGAGGTTGAAGGGGCCGTAACCCACCCGCAGCAACCGGCTCACCTGAAGGCCGAGGTGTTCGAGCACCCGGCGGACCTCGCGGTTCTTGCCCTCGGTAAGCGTGAGCAGGATCCACTGGTTGCGGCCCTTACCGCCGTCGAGGTCGGCCTCTATCCGGCCATAGCGGATGCCGTCGATCTCCACCCCCTCGATCAGCTCGTCGAGCCGTGCCTGGCTGACCTCGCCGAACGCGCGGGCACGGTACGTGCGCGGGACATTGGAGGACGGCAGTTCGAGCGCGCGCTTCAGTTCGCCGTCGTTGGTCAGCAGCAGCAGCCCTTCGGTGTTCATGTCGAGCCGGCCGACCGGCATCACCCGCGGGGCATTCTTCGGCAGCGCGTTGCGCAGCGCGGTGTAGATCGTCGGGCGGCCCTTCGGGTCGCGCTCGGCGGTGATCAGGCCGGACGGCTTGTGGAACGCGAACACGCGCGCCTGGTCGGCCTGGCCGACCGGCTTTCCGTCGACCGTCACGCCCTTGAGGTTCGGGATGATCGTGGCCGGAGTGTCGAGTACCTTGCCCGCGATCGCCACCCGGCCGTCCGCGATCATCCGCTCGACCTCGCGGCGCGACGCGACGCCCGCGCGCGCGAGCAGCTTGGCGATCCGTTCGCCCTGCGGTCTGTCAGTCGGTGGCATGGCGCGCAACTAGGCGCTCAGTTCGCCGCGCGCAACGCCTCGCTCACGGTCTCGTGGAAACGGCGGATCCCGCCTTCGAGGGTGCCGAGAGTCAGTTCGGGGACCGCCCCGGTCGAGAGGCCCTGCTGCCCGAGCTCGGCCGCGCGGAAGTCCTCGCTGGCGAACACGCCCCCGTCGAGCAAGGCCCACGAACGCTCCCAGTGATCGCGCGCCTTGTCGGTGGCGGGCGGTTCCGGGATCAGCATGAAGTCCTCGACCAGCGTGTGATCCACCGACTGGGGCCACAGCGCCATGACGTTGATGTAGTCCGGGCTTGGAATGATGATCGTTGCCGGCAGCAGCTGGTAGGCGAACGTCACCCGCCGCCGCAGCGCCGCCATATCGGTGAGGTCGATCCCGTCGAGCTCGTCCACCCGCCCCACTGCGCTGCGCGCGTGAGGCCCGATCATGTCGCCGCTGGTCACCCCGTCCTTGAAGAACGGCCCGATCGTCTTCGCATGGAGCCTGGTGACGTGGTAACTTTCGAGGAAGGCATCCATGATCAGCTTCCAGTTGCCCCGGACGCTGTGGGTCTTGCGGCGGAACAGGTGGTGATCGGGCGCACCGAAAGCCGCCATGTCCTCCCCGATCGCGTCCGCGAATGGGAATTCGCCCTCTTGGCGCGGGCTGTACCAGATCAGCCCGCCCGCCTCGTGGCTGGGCAGCTCGCGCAGGTGATAGTCGTCCTTGTCGAGGCCGGGAAAGCTGTCGGGCCGCGGCAGCGCGAGGAGCGCGCCGTCAAGCCGGTAGGTCCACGCATGGTAGGGGCACACCAGCCGCGCGGTGCACGCCGCATCGCTGCCTTCGACGAGGCGGGTGCCGCGGTGCCGGCAGACGTTGAGGAACACGTGTACCCGGCCCCCCTTGTCGCGGGTGACGAGAAGCGGCCTGCCGGTGAGGTCGTGCGGCACCGCCATTCCGGGGTCAGGAATAAGCGCGCTGGGCATGAGAACCTGCGGCAGCCGGTCGAACAGCGCGGCCTTCTCGCGCGCGAAATGGCCGGGATCGGTATAGACTTCGGCCGGGACGCTTCCGACCCCGCTGTCGGGCCGCGTTTCGCCCCGCGCCAGTGCCTTCGCCAGCGCAAGCTGGCCTCCGGTGGGCCGTTTTCCCCCGAGCGTTGCGGTCTCGTTCATGGCGACGCTTTCCTAATCCTCTCGCTGCGGTAAGTGTCGCACGGATTGGGTTGCACGGAAAGGACGCTAGGGCATGGCTGAAGCTGTTGTCGAGGAACGCCGGTCGCTCTGGGAATCGATCCGGCCCTACCTCGAGAAGGAATCGCTGGCGGCGTTCTTCCTCGGCGTCTCGTCGGGTTTTCCCTTCGCCCTGCTGGCCGCAACGCTGACCACGCGGCTGGCGCAGGACGGCATCGAGAAATCGACCATCACCGCGTTCACCCTGGCGTTCTTCGTCTACAACCTGAAGCCCCTGTGGGCATGGATCATCGACGGGGTGCGGCTGCCCCTGATCGGCCGGCTTGGCCAGCGCGTGTCGTGGATGCTCGTCATAGGCGTGCTGGTGATGCTTGCGGTGGTCAATCTCGCGCTCGCCGAGCCCAAGGTCGACATCTACTGGACCGCGACCAGCGCGGTGCTGCTGGGGATCGCGGGCGCAAGCTTCGACATCGTGATCGACGCCTATCGCATCGAGCTGCTCAAGCCGTACCAGCTTGGCACCGGCTCGGGGATGAGCCAGTATGGCTGGCGGATCGGCGCCGCCGCGGCGGGCGCGCTGGCGCTGGTGATCGCCGCGCGCGGCGGGTGGTCGGTCGCCTACATGGCCTGCGCGGTGTTCGCGCTGCCCGCGATGCTGACCGCGCTGATCATCGGCGAGCCCCCGCGGCGCAAGGTCGTCATCGAGCGGCGCGGTGTGGCAGAGATCTGGCAATCGATCGCCGGGCCGTTCGTCGAGTTCTTCCAGCGCACGGGCGCGTGGCTCGTGCTGCTGTTCATCCTCGTCCACAAGATCGGCGACACGCTGGCGAACCTGACGTTCCGCCTGCTGTTCGACGACCTCGGCTTCACCAACGACGAGATCGCGATCTACGACATCGGGGTGGGCTTCTGGGCGCTCATCATCGGGGTGTTCGTGGGCGGAATCCTTTACGCCAGGCTCGGCCTCAAGCGTTCGGTGCTGATCGCGCTGGTACTGATGGCGATCAGCAATCTCAGCTTCGCCGCCCTCGCGGCCGCCGGGCATAGCAACATCGGCATGGCTGCCGCGATCGGTTTCGAGAACTTCGCCAGCGGCTATGGCGGGGTCGTGGTGGTCGCCTACTTCTCGGCGCTGTGCGACTTGCGGTTTACCGCGGCGCAATACGCGCTGATCAGCGCCGGCGCGTCGATCGTCGGCCGTTTCCTGACCGGCACGACCGCGGGCGGGCTGATCGAGACGTACGGTTACGTCGATTTCTACCTTCTCACCACGGTGATCGCGCTGCCGGGAATCGTGCTGTTCTGGTGGATGATGCGCACGGGCCTGGTGGACGCCGCGATGGGCACCGCGGGAGAGGTCGGCGAGGGCGACGCGCGCAGCGATCCACCCGTCTGACCGGGCGCTTTCAGGTCTTGTTAGGGTTACCGCTTAATCGGACCGGCACCGCGTGTATGCCATGGTCTGCCCATGTCCGATGAACCGGAGGATCAGTCCGGCGACGAGAGCAGTCGCCAGTTTGCCCGCCTCGAGGTGGGTATCAGCGCGCGGCTGGACACCCTTTCAGGGCGGCAATCGGTGCGCCTGGTCAACCTGTCGCAGGGCGGAGCGCAGCTTATCCTGAGCGTGCCCGACGAGGCGGGTGAGGGGATGCTGACCTGGCTCGACTTCGAGATGTTCGGCGAGCTGGCGTGGCAGAAGGGCGACCGGGTGGGGCTGACCTTCGATGAGCCGCTGGCGCCGCTGTGCCTGGCCGAAACGCGCCGCCGGGCGCCGTCCGTGGTGCTGGACGAGGCCATGGGCGCCTCGTTCACCAAGGCGTGGGTTTCCGGCGAAATCGGCGACGACTGACGTCAGTCGGGGATCTGCCCGTTGGCGCGCAGGACTTCGCCAGCGAGATAAAGGGATCCTGCCACCAGGATCGGGAGATCGTCTGCCGGCACCGCGGCCAGTGCCTCGGCGACGCCATCGAACGGCCGGGCGCGATGTCCGAAGGCCTGTGGGCCGTGGCTTTCGCTGCCCGGCACCGGAACGACCGAAAGCGATGCGAGCCTTGTTTCGAGCGGGCCGACGATCGCTTCGGGATTCTTGTTCGCCAGCATCCCGACGACGAGGTGAAGCCGGCCGCCGAAGTGGCGGGCGATCGCCGCGCCGGCATCCGGGTTGTGTCCTCCGTCAAGCCAGACCTCCCGGCCAGGCACGTGCGCGGTGAGCGGTCCCGCCGCAAGCCGCTGGAGCCGCGCGGGCCAGATCGCACCGCGCACGCCCTCCGCCATGGCCTCGGCGCTCACGGAGACGAAGTCCTGGTGCCGCAGCATCGCGACGGCGAGCGCGGCGTTGTCCGCCTGATGCGCACCGGGGAGCGCCGGCATCGGCAGGGTCAGCCTGCCATGGCGATCGGCGTACTCGATCGCCTCGCCCGCGCTGGCGGACCAGTCTTGCCCGCGGACGTGCAGCGGCGCGCCGGCTGCCATCGCCACGCGCTCGATCTCCAACGCGGCCCCTTCGGGATAGGCTTGCGTCACCAGCGGGCGGCCGGGGCGGACGATGCCCGCTTTCTCGAACGCGATGCGGGCGATTGGTTCGTCGGGCGTGCCCTCTTCGGGGACCAGCAGGAACGCCTCGTGATCGATCCCGAGGCTGGCGATGCCGCACGCGGCGGGCCGTTCGATCACGTTGGTCGCATCGAATCGCCCGCCGAGGCCGACCTCGATCACGCAGGCGTCGGCGGGGCTTTCCGCGAAGGCGAGCAAGGTAGCGGCGGTCGTGACCTCGAAGAAACTGGGGCCGAGGTCCTCGCCCGCGTCGAGCACCGTCCGCAGCCGTTCGGCCAGCTCGGCGTCCGAGATCAGCGCGCCGGCGATGCGGATGCGTTCGTTGTAGCGCACGAGGTGCGGCTTGGTCGCGGTGTGGACGCGCTTGCCGTCCGTCTCGAGGATCGCGCGCAGGTAGGCGCAGGTCGATCCCTTGCCGTTGGTCCCGGCGACGTGGAACACCGGCGGCAGGCGTTTCTGCGGATCGCCGAGCCGGGCGAGCAGCGCGCGGATCGTGTCGAGGCCGAAGCGCCCCTGCGGCAGCGACAGGCGCGCGAGCCGGTCGAGCTGCGCCTGGACCGCCGGATCGTCCGACCGCGCGAAGTCCTTCAAGGCGCCGCCTCTAGGCCGCCTTCTTCGGCGCGAGGTAGTCGATCAGCGTCGCCAGCGTGGCCTTCAGGTCCTTCCGTTCGACAACCATGTCGACCATGCCGTGCCTGTGCAGGTACTCGGCGCGCTGGAAGCCGTCGGGCAGCTGTTCGCGGATCGTGTCCTGGATCACGCGCTGGCCGGCAAAGCCGATCAGTGCGCCCGGTTCGGCGATGTGGACGTCACCCAGCATGGCATAGCTCGCCGTGACGCCGCCGGTCGTGGGGTCGGTGAGGACGACGATGTAGGGCAGGCCCGCGGCCTTGAGGCGGCGGGTCATGACGGTTGCCTTGGGCATCTGCATGAGGGAGAGTATGCCCTCCTGCATCCGCGCCCCGCCCGCGGCGGTGACCACGACGTATGGGCACTTCCGGCTGAGCGCCCGTTCGGCCCCGGCGCAGAACGCGGTGCCCACCGCCATGCCCATAGACCCACCCATGAAGGTGAAATCCTGGACGCCAACGACCGCCGGGTGCCCGTCGATCGTGCCAGAGCCGACGCTGAAGGCGTCGGTATGCGCATTGGCCGCGCGCGCCTTTTTCAAGCGGTCGGTGTACTTCGCGGTGTCGCGGAACTTGAGCGGGTCTTCCTTGACGGTCGGCTGGGGGAGCAGCTCGAAGCCGGGATCGAGAATCAGCGAAAGACGCTTGTCGCCGTTGATGCGGCCGTGGTGGTTGCAGCGCGGGCAGACGTGGAGGTTTTCGCCGTACTCCTTGACGAAAAGCATCTCCTGGCAGCTCGGACACTTGACCCACAGGTTGTCGGGCGTGTCGCGCTTGGCGACGAATGGAAGGCGGTTGCGGACGCGGCTCAGCCAGCTCATGCGGGTTCTCTCTTTGCGGCGTGGACGGCTTCGCTGATCGAAGCGGCCAACGCGCGGATGTGTTCCGGGGCGTGCGCGCCATGCCTGTCGCACAGTTCGACCAGCGCCGAGCCGACGACGACCCCGTCGGCGACCCGGGCGATGGCGGCGGCCTGGTCGGGCGTGCGGACGCCAAAGCCGACCGCGATTGGCAGGTCGGTCGCAGCCTTCAGCCGGGCGACGGCGCTGGCGATCGAATCGGTCGCCGCCTGTTGCAGCCCGGTGATGCCAGCGACCGAGACGTAGTATACGAAGCCGCTCGATCCCTCCAGCACGGCGGGTAGCCGCGCGGCATCGGTCGTCGGCGTGGCGAGGCGGATGAGGTCGATCCCCTCGGCGCGCAAGGCAGGGCCGAGCGCGTCGTCTTCCTCGGGCGGAATGTCGACGCAGATCACCCCGTCGATGCCGCAACCCTTGGCCTCGGCGGCGAACCACTCGGGCCCGCGGCGGATCATCGGATTGGCGTAGCCCATCAGCACCAGCGGCACGTCGGGGTGACGCTCGCGGAATTCGTTCGCAATCATGAGCACGTCGCGCGTGGTCGTGCCCGCGCCAAGGCTGCGCAGGTTCGCCGCCTGGATCGCCGGGCCGTCGGCCATCGGGTCGGTGAACGGCATCCCCAGCTCGATCACGTCCGCGCCGCCATCGACCAGCGCGTCGAGATTGGCCGCGGTGTCGCCGTCGCCCGCGGTGATGAACGCGACGAAAGCCGGGCGACCCTTGGCGAATGCGGCCGAAAGCCGGTTCACATCTCCACTCCCAGCGCGTCGGCCACAGTGAAAATGTCCTTGTCGCCGCGGCCACACAAGTTTGCGAGGATGACGGCGTCGCGGTCCATCTCCTTCGCGCGCTTGGCGACGGCGGCGATGGCGTGGCTCGGCTCGAGCGCGGGGATGATGCCTTCCGTGCGGCAGAGGAGCTGGAAGGCGTCCAATGCCTCGTCGTCTGTCACCGCGGTATATTCGACCCGGCCGATATCCTTGAGCCACGCGTGTTCGGGGCCGATGCCGGGATAGTCGAGGCCCGCGCTGATCGAGTGCGCTTCGGTGATCTGGCCGTCCTCGTCCTGCAGCAGGTAGGTCTTGTTGCCGTGGAGCACGCCCGGCGCGCCGCCGGCGAGGCTGGCGGCGTGCTCCCTGTCGAGGCCGCGGCCCGCCGCCTCGACGCCGAGCATTTTCACGTCAGCGTCGTCGAGGAACGGATGGAACAGCCCGATCGCGTTGCTGCCGCCCCCCATCGCGGCGACGAGCAGGTCGGGAAGGCGGCCCGTTCGGCTGAGCATCTGTTCGCGCGCCTCGCGTCCGATCACGCTCTGGAAGTCGCGCACGAGCTCGGGGTAGGG
The DNA here is from genome assembly GCF_025154015.1 of Tsuneonella litorea. GTDB lineage: Bacteria > Pseudomonadota > Alphaproteobacteria > Sphingomonadales > Sphingomonadaceae > Tsuneonella > Tsuneonella litorea. The sequence continues at coordinate 48,321 of NZ_JAOAMV010000004.1, read as the reverse complement.
GTGCGGGCCGGCGGCGGTGCCGATGATGTAGAATGTGTCCTCGACGTTGGCGACCCAGTGGCGCAGCGCCTCGTTCATCGCGTCCTTCAGCGTCGCCGCGCCGCTGGTGACCGGGATCACCTCCGCTCCGAGAAGCTTCATCCGGAACACGTTGGGCTGCTGGCGGGAAACGTCGGTCGCACCCATGAAGATCGTGCAGGGCAAGCCGAAGCGCGCGCAGACGGTGGCCGTGGCGACCCCGTGCTGGCCCGCACCGGTTTCGGCGATGATTTTCGTCTTGCCCATGCGGATCGCGAGCAGGATCTGGCCGATGCAGTTGTTGATCTTGTGGGCGCCGGTGTGATTGAGCTCGTCACGCTTGAACCAGACCTGCGCGCCGCCCAGTGCCTCGGTCAGCCGCTCCGCGAAATAGAGCGGGCTGGGGCGGCCGACGTAATGTTCGAGCAGGTCGTCAAACTGCGCCTGGAACGCCGGATCGGCCTTGGCCGCGCGGTAGGCGGTTTCCAGCTCGAGGATCAGGGGCATCAGCGTCTCGGCGACGTAGCGGCCGCCATAGTCGCCGAAATGCCCGCGTTCGTCCGGCTGGTTGCGGAATGAGTTGGGTGTCGATTCCATCGCCGGTCCCTTGCCGGTCAAGTTTCGGGAAGTCGAGACAGGAATAGTTGCTGGCGGCCTTTCTCAGGCGTTGCGGGCGGCCTCGACGAACGCGCGTATCCTTCCCGGGTCCTTGACCCCCGGCGAGGATTCCAGCCCGCTCGATGCGTCGACCAGTTCGGTGCCGGACACCCTGATCGCCTCGGCCACGTTTTCCGGCGTCAGCCCCCCGGCGAGTCCCCAGGGGAGCTGGTGGCGAAAATCGCGCAGCAGGGTCCAGTCGATCGCCACGCCGTTGCCGCCGGGCAGCACGCCCGGCGCGGCGTCGTAGAGCAGCCGGTCGACCGCGCCCTTGAAGCGCAGCGCGCTGTCGAGCGAATCCGCGCTGCGCACCCCGATCGCCTTCCACAGCGCTTGCGTGACGTTCTGCTTGAGCAGCCCGAGCCATTCTGCGGTCTCGCCGCCGTGAAACTGGACGACGTCCGGCCTGATCGCGTCGACCGCCATCGCGGTCGGGACGGGCTGCTGATTGACCAGCAGAAGGACCACTTTCGTCTCGGGCGGGATGCGGGCTCGCAGGCGCTTCGCGTCGTCGAGCGTGACATGGCGCGGCGAGGGTTCGAAATGCACGAGCCCGATGTAGTCGGCGCCCGCGTCGACCGCCGCGTCGACCGCCTCGGGGGTGTTGCACCCGCAAACTTTCACCAGCGTTCGCGTCATGGCGCTAGAGCGTCGCCTCGATCGCACGGGCGGCAAGGACCGGGTCTTCCGCGCGGGTGACCGGTCGGCCGACGACAAGCACGCTCGCCCCGTCGTCGCGCGCCGCGCGCGGGGTCACCACGCGCTTCTGGTCGCCCACTGAATTGTCCTTCATGCGGATTCCGGGAACCACGAAGAAGCCGGACTTCCACTGCTTGCGGACCGCGGCGACTTCGTGCCCCGAGCAGACGATCCCGTCGAGGCCGGCGGTCTCGGCCAGTTCGGCGAGCCGCATGACCTGATCGTGCGCCGATCCGGCGACACCGGTGCGCGCGAGATCCCGCTCGTCGAGGCTGGTGAGCATCGTCACCCCGACCACCTTGCAATGCTCGCTCGCAGCGGCCTTGGCATCTTCCATCATGGCGCGTCCGCCGGACGCGTGCACGGTGACGATCGCCGGTTCGAGGACGTGGATCGACTGCATGGCCCCGGCCACGGTGTTGGGAATGTCGTGGAACTTGAGGTCGAGAAAGATCGGCAGGCCCACGTGTGCGATCTCGTGCACCCCGTGGTGGCCGTGCGCGCAGAAGAACTCGAGGCCGAGCTTGAAGCCGCCGACGTGGCTCTTGACCCGCGTGGCCAGGCCCTTGGCGTCCTCGAGCCTGGGGAGGTCGAGCGCGACGAAAACCGGGTTGGTCACGGCAGGCGCGGGCCGCGCGCGGACGTGCCTTCGTCGCGACCCAGCGCGTCGTCGCCCGGCTCGGGATCGGGGCGCGGTGCCTGCACCGTGGCGTTGGGGGCGGACGCCGAAGACGAGGGGGTCATTGCCACGTTGCGCGCGGCGGTTTCCAGTCCCGCGATGCGGCGCTGGAGCCGCCATTTGACGCCGCGGTGGATCAGCCACATCGGTACCAGGCCGAGCAGGAACGAGACGACGACCAGCGCGGGGACCTTGGTCTCGAGCACGAGATTGTCCCAGATCTGCACCTCGACCGGCTTCCAGTTGAAGAAGCTGAAGGTGAGCAACACCACCAGCAACGCAAACCAGGCGATGGTGCGGACGATCTGCATCTTGCTCTTGGCTCCCCTGTCTGGTCGTTGCCGCGGGCTTAACCGCGATGGGTGGCGTTGGAAAGGGCGGGCCTACTCACCGAACACCCGCGCGAAGATCGTGTCGACGTGCTTGAAATGGTAATCAAGGTCGAACTTCTCTTCGAGCTGGTCTGGCGTGAGCGCGGAGGTAACCTCCGGGTCGTCCTTGAGCAGGTCGAGCAGGCTCAGCGCGCCGTCCGATTCCCACACCTTCATCGCGTTGCGCTGGACCAGCCGGTAGGCGTCTTCGCGGCTGACTCCGGCCTGGGTCAGCGCCAGCAGCACGCGCTGCGAGTGGACGAGGCCGCCCATCCGGTCGAGGTTCTTCTGCATCCGCTCGGGATAGACCAGCAGCTTGTCGACCACCCCGGTCAGCCGCGCGAGCGCGAAGTCGAGCGTGATCGTCGCGTCCGGCCCGATGAACCGCTCGACCGAGGAATGGCTGATGTCACGTTCGTGCCACAGCGCCACGTTCTCGAGCGCGGGAAGGGCATAGGCGCGGATCATGCGCGCCTGGCCGGTCAGGTTCTCGGTCAGGATCGGGTTGCGCTTGTGCGGCATCGCCGACGAGCCCTTCTGGCCGGGGGAGAAGTATTCCTCGGCCTCGAGCACCTCGGTGCGCTGGAGGTGGCGGATCTCGACCGCGAGCCGCTCGATGCTGCCAGCGATCACCGCGAGCGTGGCGAAGTACATCGCGTGCCGGTCGCGCGGGATGACCTGGGTCGATACCGGTTCGATCGCGAGGCCGAGGCGTTCGGCGACGTGTTCTTCCACCTCCGGCGAAACGTTGGCAAACGTCCCCACCGCGCCGCTGATCGCGCAGGTCGCGATCTCGCGGCGGGCGTTGACCAGCCGCTCGCGGCAGCGGGCGAACTCGGCGTGGGCCTGCGCCAGCTTGAGGCCGAAGGTGACCGGCTCGGCGTGGATGCCGTGGCTGCGGCCGATGGTGGGCGTGTACTTGTGCTCGCGTGCCCGCCGCTCGATCGCGGCAAGCAGCAGGTCGAGATCCTCGAGAAGGATGTCGCTCGCCTTGGCGAGCTGCACGCTGAGCGTCGTGTCGAGCACGTCGGAGCTGGTCATGCCCTGGTGCATGAAGCGCGCCTCGTCACCCACCTGCTCGGCGACCCAGGTGAGGAACGCGATCACGTCGTGCTTGGTCACCGCTTCGATCGCGTCGATCGCCTCGACGTCGATCCTGGGGTCGGTTTTCCACCAGTCCCACAGCGCCCTTGCCGCGCTTTCGGGAACGACGCCGAGCTCGCCGAGCTTTTCGGTCGCGTGCGCCTCGATCTCGAACCAGATGCGGTAGCGCGCCTCCGGCTCCCAGATCGCGGACATGGCAGGGCGGGCGTAGCGGGGGACCATCATCGACTCCGGTTGAAACGTGCCGAGCGGCTAGGGACGGACGAAGGTCAGATCAACCCTTTCGCCTTCAGGCTGGCATGGCCCTGGCGGCCGACGATCACGTGATCGTGGACGACGATGCCGAGCAGCCGCCCGGCCTCGGCGATGCGGCGGGTGATCTCGATGTCGGCGCGGCTGGGCTCGGGATTGCCGCTCGGGTGGTTGTGGACGAGGATCATCGCGGTCGCGCCCACGTCCAGCGCCTTGCGGACGACCTCGCGCGGGTGGATCGCCGCCTCGTCGATCGACCCGTCGCCGACGTGGTGATCCATGATCAGCCGGTTGCGGGTATCGAGGTAGAGTACCCGCACGCGCTCCACCGTCAGGTGCGCCATGTCGATCGTCAGGTAGTCGAGCAGCGCCTGCCAGCTGCCCAGCACCGGTTTGTCCTGCACTGGCCCGCGCGCCATCCGCCGGGCCGCGAGCGCGACCGCCTTCAGCGCGGCCACGCCGCCTTCGCCCATGCCCTTGACCTGCTGCAGCGCGCCCGGCTCGGCGTTGAGCACCGCGCTGAGCGTGCCGAACCGGGTGAGCAGCGCCTTTGCCAGCGGCTTGGTGTCGCCGCGAGGGTTCGCGGCGAAAAGAAGGAACTCGAGCACCTCGTAATCCGCCAGCGCCTCCGCCCCGCCGGTGAGCAGCCGCCGGCGCAGGCGCGCGCGATGCCCCGCGTGGCCCTCAGCAGCCGGTCTGCCTTCAGCTTGCGGCAACCTTTCCCCCGTCATCGCGTTACCTGCCAGCGCATTGCCTTCGGGCGCGCGGACACGCAAGTAGGGGTCGATGGCCGAGGCCGACAGCGAGCTTGAATCAGAAGCCTCGGTCGGGCGCTCCCGCCGCTGGCCGCGCGTGCTGGGGGGCCTCGCGCTCGTGTTTCTCGGGGCGCTGGCGGCGCTGTGGTTTTCCCGCGAGCGGATCGCCGGCAACGTCATCGAGGGCGAACTTCGGCGTTACGACATCCCGGCAACATACGAGATCGAGCGAATCGGGCCCGACAGGCAGGTCCTGAGCAATATCGTGATCGGCGATCCTGGCGCACCGGACATGACGATCGAGCGCGCCGAGGTCGCGATCCGGTACCGCCTCGGAACCCCGGCGCTGGGGCGCGTGACGCTCGTGAAGCCGCGGCTCTACGGGACCTTGCGTGGGGGGACCCTGAGTTTCGGGACGCTCGACAAGATCTTGTTCCGCGATACCGGAGAGCCGCCCGGGCTGCCGAAAATGGACTTGCGGCTGGTCGACGGGCGCGCGCTGGTCGAAAGCGATTACGGCCCGATCGGCGTCAAGGCACAAGGCAGCGGCCGGCTCGACGACGGTTTCTCCGGCATTCTCGCTGCGGTGGCGCCCACCCTGGACGGGGCGGGTTGCGCGGCGCGGAGCGTCTCCCTCTACGGCGCCTTGTCGACTTCTGCGGGCAAGCCGACGCTCGAAGGGCCGTTGCGGCTGGCCTCGCTCGAATGCGCGAACGGTGTTCGGCTCGCCGATGCCGCGATCGCGCTCGACGTGACACTCGACGACGATCTCGCCGGGGTGGAGGGGGACGGGCGCATCGCGACTGGCGCGCTGGCGGTCGGGGGGACAAGCGCGAACGGCCTCAATGGCGCCGTGCGCGCAACATGGCGCAACGACGCGCTGGTGGCGCGCTATTCGCTCGCCGCCCGCGGGCTCGCCCACCCGCAGGCCCGCGCCGCGCTCCTGACCGCTAAGGGGAGCCTGCGCGGAACGGCCGGCCTTTCCTCGTTCGAAGCGCAGGGCGACGTCGAGGGCAACGGCGTGCGCATGGGCGATGGGCTCGATCGCCTGCTCGCCGGCGCCGTGCGCTCGGTCGACGGCACGCTGCTTGCGCCCCTGCTCTCCCAGGTGCGCGCCGCGCTCGCGCGCGAAGGCCGCGCCAGCAGCCTGCAGGCGGCGCTGTCCGCGCGCGGGTCGGATGCGGGTTACAGCCTGCAGGTGCCCCGGGCGTCGCTGCGCGGCGGCAGCGGGGCCACGTTGCTGGCGCTGAGCCGGGTGGAGGTGAACGCCACCGGCGGGCGCCTGCCGCGCATCGCGGGCAATCTCGCGACCGGCGGCCGCGGGCTCCCGCGCATCGTCGGCCGCATGGAGCGCGCAGCCGGCGGCGAGGCCGTGCTGCGCCTGCGGATGGCCGAATATTCGGCCGGCGGCAGCTCGCTCGCGATTCCCGCGCTCGTGCTGGCCCAGGCGCCCTCTGGCGCGCTGGGTTTCTCAGGGCGTGCGGTGGCCAGCGGACCGCTTCCCGGTGGCAGCGCACGCGGGCTTGCGCTGCCGCTTCAGGGGAACTGGACCGCTGACCGCCTCGCGCTCTGGAATCGCTGCATTGACGTTCGCTTCGATCGGCTGGCGGTGGCTTCGCTGGCGCTGGACCGACGCGGTCTGACGCTGTGCCCCAGCCGGGGGCAGCCGATCGTGCGGTACGGGCCGGAGGGGCTGCGCATCGCCGCGGGCGCGCCCTCGCTCGACCTGTCGGGCCGGCTTGCCGACACTCCGATCCGCCTGCGCAGCGGACCTGTCGGCATCGCCTATCCGGGCACGATGAGCGCGCGCGCGGTCGATGTCGCCCTCGGCCCCGCCGATACCGCAAGCAGCTTCCGCGTCTCCAATCTCACCGCGACTTTCGGAAAGGAGATCGGCGGGCGCTTCGAGGATGCCGACGTCAGGCTGTTCGCCGTGCCGATGAACCTCGAGAACACTGGGGGCGACTGGCGTTACGCGGACGGGACGCTGCGGATCGACAACGCGGCTTTCCGGTTGGTCGACCGGCAGGCTCCGCCGCGGTTCCGCCCGCTGGAGGCCGAAGGCGGCACCCTGACCTTGCGGGATAACGTCATCCGCGCCGAGGCCACCTTGCGCGAGCCCGCGTCGCGGCGGGCTGTGACCGATGTCGCCATCGTCCACGATCTCGCGAGCGGCACCGGCCACGCAGACCTGGCGGTCAACGACCTGCTGTTCGACCGGCAACTGCAACCCGACACATTGAGCTGCCTTGCGCTGGGCGTGATCGCCAACGCGCGCGGCACGGTCAGCGGCCGCGGGCGGATCGACTGGACCGACCGCGGGGTCACGAGCAGCGGACGCTTCAGTACCGATGACCTCGATTTCGCCGCCGCGTTCGGCCCGGTGACGGGCGCGAGCGGGACGGTCGAGTTCACCGACCTGCTCAATCTCACCACCGCACCGAACCAGCGCCTGCGCATTGGTTCGGTCAATCCCGGTATCCTCGTCGAGGACGGCGAACTCGTATTCTCGATGCGCGGGGGAGAGATCCTCGCGCTCGAGGGGGCGACCTGGCCCTTCATGGGAGGCACGCTGACGCTGCGGTCGACCAGCCTGAAGTTCGGTGCGAGCGAGGAACGCCGCTACGTCTTCGAGATCGAGGGTCTGGAGGCGGCGCAGTTCGTCCAGCGCATGGAGCTGTCGAACATCGCCGCGACCGGCACTTTCGACGGAACCGTCCCGATCGTGTTCGACAGCAACGGCAACGGCCGCATCGAGGGCGGCCTGCTGGTCGCCCGCCCGCCGGGAGGCAACATCTCCTATGTCGGGGCGCTCAGCCGCGAGAACCTCGGCACGATGGCGAACTTCGCATTCGACGCGCTGAAATCGCTCGACTATCGGCAGATGTCGATCGCGATGGACGGCAACCTGACCGGCGAGATCGTGACCCGGGTGCGGTTCGACGGGGTCAAGCAGGGCGCCGGGGCAAAGCGCAATTTCATCACCCGGCGTCTGCAGAACCTCCCCATCCGGTTCAATGTGAACGTCAGGGCTCCGTTCTATCAGCTGATCACCTCGATCAAGGCGATGTACGACCCGGCATCGGTGCGCGACCCGCGCGAGCTCGGCCTGCTCACGGATGACGGCCGGGTGTTGCAGCGCGCCGTAGCGCCGCCCGAGCCCGAGGTGGCGCCGCAGGACCTTATTCCCGACCAACCCCCCATTCAGACCCCCGAAAGCGAGAACAGGCTATGATCGGATCCGAATTGACCCCGCCCGCGGGGCTTGCGACAACCCACGCAATGACGTGGGCGAGGCGAGGGCTGCGATGGGCGGGGACGCTGCCGGGGGCCGCGATGGGCCTGCTCGCGCTCGGCGGGTGCGTTCAGGTGACCGCGCCCGACAAGCCGATCGTGATCGAGCTCAACGTGAACATCCGGCAGGAAGTCATCTATCGGTTGGCCGCTGACGCGGAGAACACGATCGATCAAAACGAGGATATCTTCTGATGTACAGTATCCGCACGACCATTGCCGCCTCGATGGCCGCCGCCGGCCTGCTGGTATCGGTACCGGCCCAGGCCCAGCGCGATCCCGCCTACGACGCCGCGCGTTCCGCCGGTCTCGTGGGCGAGAAGATGGACGGCTATCTCGGCATCGTCGGGGCCAGCACTTCAGAGCTTCAGCGGATCGTCAATGACATCAACATAAGGCGGCGCGCGGTCTATGCCGAAAAGGCGCGCGCGGCCAACGCCACGCTCGAGGAATATGCACTCACTGCCGGCTGCCTTGCGATCGCCCGGACGGTCCCGGGCGAAAAGTACCAGGCGCCCGACGGAAGCTGGCAGACCCGCACCAGTGCGCCGCCCATGCGCGACAGCCGCTGCCCGGCCTGATCGTTGCCCGTGGGGGACGTCCATCGGAAGAGGGGACGCTTCCGGGGCAGCAGAGTGCGCGATAGCGGCGCCCTCAAGTCGGGGAAGGCGAAGATTCTGTAACGACGAAGGGTATCGACTGCGTTGCAGTAGATGTCGGTGCAATAATAGTAGGTATCGACTGGTTTGTCAGTTGCATCCGTTCTTTTGAATTGTTAACGGCCCCGCAAGGCAATTCGGGGGTCGCACTTGCCGGTAACATTCGGGACGCCGGGCGAATGGCTCGTGCTTGTCGAGCACGAACTGCTGCTCTTCGCTGGCGTTTTCTTTCTGATCGGAGCCCTCGACGAGTTCGCGGTGGACCTGATCTGGCTGGCGCAGCGGGCCTCGGGCCGGGCGCGCACCATGCGCCTGTCAGACGCCGATACCGCGCCATCGCCTCTCGCGGGCGAAGCGGCGGTTTTCATTGCCGCCTGGCGCGAAGCCAGCGTGATCGGAGCGACCGTCCGCCATGCGCTCGCCGCCTGGCCCCACGCGGACGTGCGGCTGTATGTCGGGACCTATCGCAACGACCCGCTGACCGCAGAGGCGGTGATTGCCGCGGCCGACCATGATCCTCGCCTGCGGCTGGTCATCCACGACTGCGACGGGCCCAGCACCAAGGCCGATTGCCTCAATCGCCTCTACCGGGCGCTCGAGGCGGACGAGAAACGCACCGGCCGTCGTGCGCGCATGGTCGTGATGCACGATGCCGAAGACATGGTCGATCCCGCGGCTCTCGGCCTGCTCGACCAGGCGATCGGCTCGGTCGACCTCGCCCAGATTCCGGTCCTGCCCGAGCCGCTGCCCCAGTCCCGCTGGGTCGCCTCGCATTATTGCGAGGAGTTCGCGGAGGCGCACGGCAAGGCGATGGTGGTGCGAGACGCGCTGGGGGCGGGGATCCCGACCGCCGGGGTCGGTTGCGCGATTGCCCGCGGTATCCTGTTGGAACTGGCTGCGCGCCGCGGGCGCGACGGGCCGTTCGCGGCGGAGTGCCTGACCGAGGACTACGAACTGGGCCTCGGCGTGGCGGCGCTGGGCGGGCGTTCGAAGTTCCTGCGGTTCCGCCATCCCGACGGCCGGCTGGTCGCGACCCGGGCGTGCTTTCCCGCCGACATCGGCAGCGCGGTACGGCAGAAGACCCGCTGGATCCACGGCATCGCCCTGCAGTCCTGGGACCGCCTTGGTTGGAGCAGCCAGCCAGCCGACCTTTGGATGCGCCTGCGCGATCGCCGCGGACCCCTGACTGCTTTGGTTCTCGCGGTAGCCTACTTCCTGATACTCATCGCTTCGGTCGGCTGGCTCGCGCATTACGCCGGGTACGCGCCGTCGTTGCCGGTCACGCCGGCCATCACCGCCCTGATCGCCGCGAACACGCTGAGCTTCGTCTGGCGCGGTGCGTGGCGGTTTGCCTTTACCGCGCGCGAGTATGGCTGGGTCGAAGGGGTGCGGGCCGTGATCCGCATCCCGCTGGCGAACGCCATCACTATTCTTGCGGGGCGTCGGGCATTCGTCGACTACCTCAGGACGCTGCGCGGCGACGCACCGCGATGGGACAAGACCCGTCACATGGTCCATCCTGCCCTGGGGGAAAGGCATGGCGCGCGCACATGACCGCTGCCGCCGCCCTCTCTCGCCGCCGGGGGCAGCCCCTGGTCGTCCTGGCGGCGATCGCGGCGGGCTGGATCGGGCTGCGGGCGGCAACCTGGCAGCAGCCTTTCGCCGCCCCGCCTTCTGAGCCGGCCTCTCCGGTCGCACTGCCGGCCGAGAGCCCGGCGGCGCGTCTGGTTCCTCCGCGCCACGACGCGGCGCGAACCGCGGGCGGATCGGCCGCATCCGGGGACCAGCCGGCCCGTGTCGGCGCGCCTCGACCTGCTCCCCTCGAGGCCGGCTCGCATCCCCGGAGCGGCCGCGACGTAGCACCTTCCGGGCTCGGCGCGGGGGCTTCCGGGTTCGGTGCGACGTCATCAGCGACCGACGACGACAAGGGTGCCGGTGCCGCCCGGGACCGCGGCGGCCTCAGCCACGAGCCGAGCGGTGCGCACGGGACGCCTGCGAACCTTTCAGCCGAAGCGGGTCGCCGGCGAAAACGGTGGCACTTCGACGGCTGGTACGCCTGGCGCAACGGGAGCGGGCAGCCCCGCGTGGCCTTGGGCGGGCCACGCCCGCCAGCCTACGGCGGCACGCAGGGCGGATTCGTCTTGCGTTACGATCTCGGCGGCGGAGCCACGCGGCCGCAACTGTACTTTCGGGCGACCCACGCGCCTTCGCGCCCGGCGCAAGCCGATGCCGCAGCCGGGGTAGGTCTGCGGCCGCTGGCGCGGGTCCCGATCCGTCTCCAGGGAGAGGCCCGCCTCACCCGCACCGAGGGATGGACCGAGGTCAGGCCAGCGGTAGCCGCGATCACCGAAGTCCCTCCCGCGCGGCTTGCGCTGGGTCTTCGCGGAGAGGCCTATGCCCAGGCGGGGTTTGTCGGCGGGCGCGAGGCGACCGGCTTTGTCGACGGGCAGGTCCGGGTCGATCGCGAACTCGCCTCGCTCGCAGGCGGGGACCTGCGGCTGGGCTTCGGGGCTTGGGGCGGAGCGCAGAAGTACGCCGCCCGGCTCGACGTCGGGCCAGGCTTGACGCTCGACCTGCGCGAAGCGGGTCTGCCCGCGCGGCTCTCGCTCGATTACCGCGTGCGGATCGCGGGCGGGGCGCGGCCGAGCAACGGGCCGGCGGTCACGCTTTCGACCGGATTTTAGCGCGGGGACGCCTTTCGCTGCCAGCGCCTCTCGCGTAAGCGGACGGCGATGGACGTGTACCTCCCGATTGCGAACCTTTCGGTCAACGGGCTGGTCATTGTCGCGCTTGGCGCACTGACCGGCGTCTTGTCGGGCCTGTTCGGCGTCGGGGGCGGGTTTCTCACCACCCCGCTGCTGATCTTCTACGGGATTCCCCCGACCGTCGCCGCCGCTTCGGCTTCGACACAGGTGACGGGCGCGAGCGTTTCCGGCGTCCTCGCCCACAACCGTCGTGGCGGTGTCGATTACAAGCTCGGCGCGGTCACGGTCGTCGGAGGCGCCATCGGCAGCGTGATCGGCGCGCTCCTGTTCCGCTTCTTCAAGTCGATCGGGCAGATCGATACGGTGATCTCGATCCTCTACGTGGTGATGCTCGGGACGATCGGGACGCTGATGGCGCGCGAGGCCTGGACGGCGATCCGCGCAAGCACGACCGGCGAGCGGTTGCCCGCCGCAAAGCGCCGCCACCATCCGCTCGTGGCGGCATTGCCGCTGCGCTGGCGGTTCTACCGTTCCGGCCTCTACATCTCGCCGCTGGCGCCGCTGATCCTCGGGGTTGGAGTCGGTATCCTGACGATGCTGATGGGCGTGGGCGGTGGGTTCATCCTCGTCCCCGCGATGCTCTACATCCTCGGGATGAGCGCCGGGGTGGTGGTCGGCACCAGCCTGTTCAACATCCTGTTCGTGACGATGGTCACCACGATGATGCACGCGCTCACCACCAAGGCGGTGGACATCGTTCTTGCCGCGCTCCTGCTGCTCGGATCGGTTTCAGGCGCGCAGATCGGCACCCAGTTCGCGCAGAAGGTCAAACCCGAGATGCTGCGCCTTGTGCTGGCGGCGATCGTGCTGCTGGTCGCGCTGCGGATGCTCTACGGGCTGGGCGTGACGCCGGACGAAATCTATACGGTGAACCCGCTGTGAGGCGCCTGCTGCTCCTCCTGGCGCTGTGCGCGATCGTCCCGCTGCAGGGCGCCCGGGCCGAACGCGATCCGATCCTCGTGCCCGAGGTCAGCCAGCACGAGGTCAGGGTGCGCCAGGGCTTCACCGGGACCGAACTGCTCCTGTTCGGCGCGATCCTCGATCCGGCGGGTACCCGCGCGGCGCGCGGATACGACGTCGTCGTCGTGCTGAAGGGACCGTCCGAGCCGATCCGCCTGCGCGAGAAGGCGAAGGTCGGCGGCGTTTGGCTCAACGCGGCGAGCACCGATTTCCGCTCGGCGCCTTCCTACTTCGCCGTCGCCTCCTCGCGCCCGGTCGCCGAGATCGTCGATGAAAAGACGGCGGCGATCTACGAGTTCGGAACCCGCTTCATCCAGCTCTCGCCCACCGGGGAGATCGACCCTGCGGAGCAGGCGCGGTTTTCTGCCGGGCTGGTCGACCTGAAGCAGCGGCAGGGCCTGTACAAGGAGGACATGAACGGGGTCTCCATCAGCGAAGGCGTGCTGTACCAGGCGCGTTTCGAACTGCCCTCGAGGGTGACCACCGGCACTTACACCGCCGAAACCTTCGCCGTGACCGACGGCCGCGTGGTGTCCTCCGCGGTCGCCGAGGTCGAGGTCAGGAAGGTCGGATTCGAACGTTTCGTCGAGTTGTTCGCGCTGTCCCAATCGTTTCTCTATGGCCTGCTCGCGGTCGGACTGTCAGTCGGCATGGGGTGGATCGCGGGACGCCTCTTCGCGCTGGTCTAGGTCCGCCGGGCGATTTCGTTGACCCGATATTAACCGCGCCCCGGCAATGTCCGCGCGGGTTCACTATCGGGGTCATCGCGCAATGGGCGACATGGACAAGCAGGGTTTCGAGGGAGCACAGCCCGTCGGCGGGACGCCGCAAGGCGCGGTCGGCGACAACGCCAGCCAGCCGATCGGCGTGATCCTCGAGATCGCAGGCTCCGGATCGCAGATCGCGCTCGACCTCGAACGGCTCACGGAATGCATGGAGGACGAGGACCCTTCGGTCGCGCTCGCCGGGCAGGTCGGCAGCCAGGTCAAGATCCGTGTCGGCAATTCGTGGCTGCTCGCCAGCGTGCGCAATCAGAAGCAGGACCGGCGCGGCGGGGGCGTGCTCGCCAACATCGACTTCCTCGGCGAAGGCAACGAGGAAAAGCTCACCGGCCGCATCAACAGCTTCCGCCGCGGTGTCACGCGCTATCCGATCCCCGGCGCGCTGATCTATCCGGCGACCACCGCCGACCTCAGGCAGATCTACGCCAGCGACGGCCGCTCGAACATCCAGATCGGCACCGTCTACCCGACGAAGGACATCCGCGCCGGGCTCTACGTCGACGCCATGCTCGGCAAGCACTTCGCGCTGCTGGGGTCGACCGGTACCGGCAAGTCGACCAGCGCCGCGCTGATCCTCCACCGGATCTGCGATGCCGCGCCCGACGGGCACATCGTGATGATCGATCCGCACGGGGAATATTCGGCCGCGTTCCGCAACACCGGCCTGATCCTCGACGTCAGCAACCTCCAGATGCCGTACTGGCTGATGAACTTCGAGGAGCACTGCGAGGTGCTGCTCACCACCAATGGCAACGACCGCCAGATCGATGCCGACATTCTGGCCAAGTGCCTGCTCAAGGCGCGGATGAAGAACCGCCTGGCCGAGCAGATGGGCAAGCTGACCGTCGATTCGCCGGTTCCCTACCTCCTCTCGGACCTCTCGAACGAGATCCAGAACGAGATGGGCAAGCTCGACAAGGCAACCAACACCGCGCCCTACCAGCGGATCAAGACCAAGCTGGAGGAACTGAAGAGCGATCCCCGCTACCAGTTCATGTTCTCCGGGATGCTCGTCGGCGATACGATGGCCGATTTCCTCGGCAAGATCTTCCGGATGCCGTCGAACGGCAAGCCGATCGCGATCATCGACGTGTCGGGGGTGCCGTCCGACATCACCAGCACCGTCGTCGCGGTGCTGAGCCGCCTCGTGTTCGACTTCGCGATCTGGGGGCGCGAGGAAAAGACCCGTCCCGTCCTGCTCGTCTGCGAGGAAGCGCACCGCTACGTCCCCAACGAGAAGAACGCCGACGGCTCGTCGGTCGGCAAGATCCTCAGCCGCATCGCCAAGGAAGGGCGCAAGTACGGCATCAGCCTGGGCCTCATCACGCAGCGACCGTCGGACCTTGCCGAGGGCGTGCTGTCGCAGTGCGGCACGATCATCTCGATGCGCCTCAACAACGACCGCGACCAGGCGTTCGTGAAGGCCGCGATGCCCGAAGGCGCGCGCAGCTTCCTCGATTCGATCCCGGCGCTGCGCAATCGCGAGTGCATCATCTGCGGCGAGGGCGTCGCGATCCCGATCCGGGTGTCATTCGACAACCTAGAGGAGCAGAAGCGCCCGGCGTCCGAGGACCCGAGCTTCGTCGACCTGTGGCGCCAGTCGGGCGGCGAGGAGGAGCGGGTCCACCGCATCGTCCAGCGCTGGCGCAGCCAGGGGAAATAATCCCCGGCGCGATCGGGCGACCGGCTAGAGGTCGGTCGCCTTCAGCCGGCTGATCTTCAGCGCCGCCGCGCCGCCTTCGAGCAGCGGGTCGAGCATCTCGCCCAGGCCCGTCTCCATGCGCCAGGCGATGTACCTGTCGTAGTGGTCGAAGCTGTCCCACTTCTCGATCAGCACGAAGGTATCGCGCTCGGCGTCATGGAACACCTTGATATCGCGGCAGCCGTCGAACGCGCGGGTGTCGGGCAGCGCTGCGCGGAAGGCGGCCTCCATGTCGGCGCGCTTGCCGGCCTTGACGGGAAACTCGGCGATGACTCTGTCGCGCATGGCGGTGCACTCCCACTCGATGGGCGGCCCGCTCGTGATGATCTAGCACATTTTCACGTGCCGCGCGTGTCGCCGTAGAGGTGGATGTGCAGCCGGTCGGACAGGCGGAACCCGTGCTCGATGCACAGCGGGGCGAGCCACTGCTCGCGCTCGCGCAAGACCGCGCTGCTCGTGCCCTCCGGCATGAGGAACACGCGTTCGGGCGCGATGCCGAAGCCGGCCTGGAGCGCGAGCACCTGAGTCACGTCGCCCGGCGCGGCGATCACGAACTTGAACACCGCGCGCGGTTCGGCGGCCCAGGCGGCCAACCGTTCCGGGAGAAGCGCGAGCGTGGCCGGGTTGCCGCTGTGCGCGAGCTTGGGGCTGACCGTGTACTGGTCGACGAAGGCATCGAAGCGGGGCGCGGGCTCGATGGTGCCGTTGGTCTCCACCTCGATGGCGTGCTCGGGCAGCAACGAGGCCATTTCACCCAGCGCGGCCGCCTGGAGCAGCG
Source organism: Tsuneonella litorea (assembly GCF_025154015.1). Taxonomy (GTDB): domain Bacteria; phylum Pseudomonadota; class Alphaproteobacteria; order Sphingomonadales; family Sphingomonadaceae; genus Tsuneonella; species Tsuneonella litorea. Next base: position 32,846 of record NZ_JAOAMV010000004.1, on the reverse strand, counting down.
GTTCGCCGCCGGTGACGACGAGGCGGCGCGGCGCCAGCCGGTCGATCGCGCGCGCGGCTTCGAGCGGGCTCAGCGCGACTTGGTTCGCCTTGCGGTCGAAGGTGCGGCGGTCACGGTGCGGCCGCTCGTCTCCCGAAAAGTGCCAGGTGTAGGCGGTATCGCACCACACGCAGGCGAGGTTGCACCGCGACAGGCGGATGAACGCGCAAGGCTTGCCCGCCGACGGCCCTTCGCCCTGCAGCGAGGCGAAGATTTCGGGGCCGCCCGTATCGTCGGTGGCGAGAGTCAGGTTCATCGCTCTGCCTTGCCACATTCCCGCAGGGTGGAAAACGCGGCGCTGCGGCTCACCCGTAGATGGTCACCTCGACCCGCATCCCGTCCGGGTCGCGGAAGAAGGTGGCGGTCATGTCGCCGAACCGCTGCTTGTCCGGAACCTCGAAGCCTGCCGCCTCCATGCCGCCGCGCACCGCGTCGAGCGCGGCCTCGTCGGGCGCGGTGAAGCCGAGGTGGTTGAGGCCAGGAAAATGGCGCCCGTAGCGCGCGTCCCGGTCGGGCGCCTCCATCAGGTCGATGTAGACCCCGTCCTCGTTGCCCCACACGTGGTCGCGGGTCTTGGTGAACCCGATCAGGCCCAGGAGAGCTTCGTACCATGGCAGGCTCGCCTCGAGCGAGTGCACCATGATTACCATGTGGTCGAGTTTCATGCGGGGTCAGCCGAGCCTTTCGAGCGCCGACCGCAGCCGCTGGGCTTCGGCAGCGTGATGCGCGTGATCGGCGCGGGCCTTGGCGACCGCCTCGGGCTTCGCGCGCTCGACGAAGGCGGCGTTCGACAGCCGCCCGGCGAGCGCGCCCGCTTCCTTCTCGGATGCAGCGAGCGCCCTGGTCAACCGCGCCTTTTCGGCCTCGATGTCGATCAGTCCCTCGAGCGGGATCACCAGCGCGTCCGAGCCCGCGCCCACCTGCATCGCCGCACCTCCGGGGGCGGGGGAGGTGTGGACCGCGGTCAGCCGCGCCACGCGCTCGAGCGCGGCGGGATTGCCCGACAGGACCTTGCTCGCGATGTCCGACGGGGTCGCGAGCCACGCCTCGAGCTTTGCGCCCTGCGCGAGGCCGAGCTCGTTCTTGGCGGTGCGCAGCGAGCGGGTGAGGTCGATCAGCCACTCGACTTCCGCCTTCGCCGCGGGGTCGGCGGCCGCGTTGGGCTCGGGCCACTTGGCGACGATCAGCTCGTAGGGCCTGTCACCCCCCTGGTAGTTGGCCTGCGCGTGCCACAGTTCCTCGGTGATGAACGGCATGAACGGGTGCAGCATGACGAGGATCTGGTCGAGCACCCAGCCCGCGATGGCCCTGGTCTCGTGGTCGATCTGGCCCTTGATGAGCTCGAGATACCAGTCGCAAAACGTGTCCCAGGCAAAGTGGTAGATCGCGTTGGCGGCGGCGTCGAAGCGCAGGTCGGCCATCGCCTTGTCGATCTGCGCCAGCGTCTCGACGACCTCGCCCACGATCCACTTGTTGACCGCGTGGGTGGCGTCGGGCGCGTGGAGCGTTTCGCTCGCGCCGATGCCGTTGGACTGGCAGAAGCGGGTCGCGTTCCACAGCTTGGTGGCGAAGTTGCGGTATCCCTCGACCCGGCCCTCGTCCATCTTCACGTCGCGGCCCTGGCTTTCCATCGCGCACATGAAGAAGCGCAGCGCGTCGGCGCCGTACTTGTCGATCAGGATCAGCGGGTCGACCACGTTGCCCTTGGACTTGGACATCTTGGCCCCGTCGCCTGCGCGCACCAGCCCGTGGAGATAGAGCCGCTTCCACGGCACTTCCTTCATGAAGTGCATTCCCTGCATCGCCATCCGCGCGTCCCAGAAGAACAGGATGTCGAAGCCGGAAATCAGCAGGTCGTTGGGGTAGTGGCGTTCGAGCAGCTTGGTCCGTTCGGGCCAACCGAGCGTGGCGAAGGGCCACAGCGCGGAGGAGAACCAGGTGTCGAGCACGTCCTCGTCGCGGGTCAGTGCCACGCCTTCGCCGGCCTGCGCTTGCGCGGCTTCCTCGGTCTCGGCGACGTAGACCTTGCCGGCCGCGTCGTACCACGCGGGGATCCGGTGGCCCCACCACAGCTGGCGGCTGACGCACCACGGCTGGATGTTCTCCATCCAGTTGAAGAAGGTCTTTTCCCAGGTCTTGGGGACGATCTCGATCCGGCCGTCCTTCACCGCCTCGATCGGGCCTTGCGCAAGCGTTTTGGCGTCGACGTACCACTGGTCGGTCAGCATCGGCTCGATCACCACGCCGCCGCGGTCGCCGAACGGCTGCATGATCGCCTTGTCCTCGACGCCGATCATCAGGCCCTCGGCGTCGATGTCGGCGACGACGCGCTTGCGCGCCTCGTACCGGTCGAGCCCGCGGTATTCGTCGGGCACGAGGTTGAGCGTGTCGACTTCCTTGGCGTCGAACGGCGCCCCTTGCGCGATTTCGCGCGCGCGGGCCGCGGCTTGCGGGTAAGGCGCGCCGTCGCTGCGCATCGCGGCGACCTCGTCCATCAGCCGGTACATCGGGATGCCGTTCCGCTGCGCAACGCCGTAGTCGTTCTCGTCGTGCGCGCCGGTGATCTTGACCGCGCCCGAGCCGAAGGCGGGATCGGGATAGTCGTCGGTGATGATCGGGATCAGGCGGCGGTGCTCCTTCGGGCCCACCGGGATCTCGCACAGCTTGCCCACGATCGGCGCATAGCGCGCGTCCGACGGGTGGATGGCCACCGCGCCGTCGCCCAGCATCGTCTCGGGCCGGGTGGTGGCGATCGCGATGTAGTCGCGCTCCTCCTCGAGCGTGACGTTCCCCTCCGCGTCGCGTTCGACGTAGGTGTAGGTCTCGCCGCCTGCGAGCGGGTACTTGAAGTGCCACATGTGGCCCTGCACCTCGCGGGCCTCGACCTCGAGGTCGGAGATCGCGGTCTTCAATGCGGGGTCCCAGTTCACCAGCCGCTTGTCGCGATAGAGCAGGCCCTGTTCGTAGAGGTCGACGAACACCTTCACCACGGCGCGGGTGAAGTGCGGGTCCATCGTGAACTGCTCGCGGCTCCAGTCCATCGAACAGCCGAGGCGGCGGAGCTGGCGGGTGATCGTGCCGCCTGACTGCCCCTTCCACTCCCACACGTGGTCGACGAACGCCTCGCGCGGCATATCGGTGCGCTTCACGCCCTGGCTCGCGAGGTTGCGTTCGACGACCATCTGCGTGGCGATGCCGGCGTGGTCGGTGCCGACGACCCAAAGCGCGTCCTTGCCCCGCATCCGCTCGTACCGCACGACGACGTCCTGCAGCGTGTTGTCGAGCGCGTGGCCGATGTGCAAGGACCCGGTTACGTTCGGCGGCGGGTTGACGATCGTGAACGGCGTGGCGTCGGGCCGCTCGGGCCGGAACAGCCCGTTCGTTTCCCAATGATCGTACCAGCGCGCTTCGATGGCTGCGGGGTCGAACGTCTTGTCGAGTTCCTGGGTCATTTCGGGAAGGCGCCATGCCAGCGCACCTTCGCAGGTGCAACACCGGTTGATGCATCCGCTTGTCGCCAGACGCTTTTCACCGCATAGGCACGGGGCATGAGCGAAGGGGCACACTACGCGTTCGAGGACGGCGGGGGCGGCGAGGAAGGCCGGCGCCGCCTGGTACTGTCCGGCGAATACCTCATCTCGACGATCGGCCCGGTCGACCAGGACCTGCGCGCCATCGACGAGCCGCTCGGCGAGATCGACCTGTCGCAAGTCAGCGAGATCGACACCGTCGGCGCCTGGGTCGCGCTCGGTCTCAAGCGTTCCACGGGCGGCGCGATCGTGGGGGCCAGCGACCGGGCGGCCCGCCTGATCGACGCGCTCGATCGCACGGTCAAGGGGGGCGAGGTCTCCGCCGAGCGCCTGCCGCTGTTCACGCGCGTGTTCGAGGCCACGGGCCAGCGGGTCGCCGCCGCGCAACGGGGGACGACGGGCGCAGTCGCTTTCGTCGGGCAGTTCATTCTCGCCGCGGGAACGCTCATCCGCCACCCCCGGCGGTTCCGGGTGAAGGCGTTCGTTCGCCAGATGGAACTCGTCGGGGTGTCGGCGCTCGGAATCATCGGGCTGATGAGTTTCCTCATCGGCATCGTCATCGCCCAGCAGGGGGCGGTCCAGCTCGCGCAGTTCGGCGCCGAGACATTGACCGTGAACCTCGTCGGCCGGATCACCCTGCGCGAACTCGGCGTGCTGATGACCGCGATCATGGTCGCGGGCCGATCGGGCAGCGCCTTTGCCGCGCAGATCGGCACGATGAAGCTCACCGAGGAGGTCGACGCCATGCGGACGATCGGCATCTCGCCGATGGAAGCGCTGGTGATCCCGCGCGTGCTCGCGGTCACCTTCATGATGATCCTGCTCGGGTTCTATTCGGCGGTGGTGGCGATCATCGGCGGCGCGGTCATCGGGGACCTGCAGCTAGGCATCCCGTTCTTCTCGTTCCTCAGCCGGATCAAGGACGTGGTGCCTATTTACGACCTGTGGGTAGGGCTGGTGAAGGCGCCGGTGTTCGGGCTGATCGTCGGGATGACCGGGTGCTACCAGGGCATGAAGGTGCAGGGCAATTCGGAGCAGGTCGGCCTCAAGACCACCAACGCGGTCGTGTTCGCGATCTTCACGGTCATCGTGCTCGACGCCTTCTTCGCAGTCTTCTTCACCAACGTGGGATGGGCATGATGGCCGAGGGCGAGGATCCGGTCATCGACGACCCGCAAGTCGCCGCGGCGGTCGAAGAGTACGGCAATGCCGACGTCAACCGCCCGCACGAGCGGTTCCGGGGGCAGTATCCGATCGTCGTCGAGGGCCTCAAGAACAGCTTCGGCGAGCACGTGATTCACGAGGGCCTGTCACTCAAGGTCCGGCGCGGCGAGATCCTCGGCGTGGTCGGTGGATCGGGAACCGGCAAGTCGGTCCTCATGCGGTCGATCATCGGCCTGCAGACTCCCGACGAGGGCCACATCGAGGTCTTCGGGCGGTCGATCACCGATGGGGACCCCGAAGAGGTCATCGGCGTGCGCAACCGCTGGGGCGTGCTGTTCCAGGGCGGCGCGCTGTTCTCCACCCTGACGGTGGGCGAGAACGTCGAGATTCCGCTCAAGCAGTTCTACCCCGACATCGAACCGGGACTGATGCACGAGATCGCCCGCTACAAGGTGCTGCTGTCCGGCCTGCCCGAAGACGCGGTCGCCAAGTATCCGAGCGAGTTGTCGGGCGGCATGAAGAAGCGTGCCGGCCTCGCCCGCGCGCTCGCGCTCGATCCCGAGCTGCTCTTCCTCGACGAGCCGACCGCGGGGCTCGACCCGATCGGAGCGGCCGCCTTCGACAGCCTGACCAAGGAACTGCAGGCGACGCTGGGTCTGACGGTATTCCTGATCACGCACGATCTCGATACTTTGCACGAGATCTGCGACCGGGTGGCGGTCATCGCGGACAGGAAGGTGATCGCGGTCGACACCGTGCCCAACCTGATGAAGCTCGACCACCCGTGGATCCAGGAATACTTCAACGGGCCGCGCGGACGGGCCGCGCTTACCGCGCAGGCGCTCGACGAGCTGCGGCGCCACATGGACAAGCCCGTGGCACTCAACGCGATCAAAGCGTTGGACAAGTCCGGCGACAAGAAGGCATAGCGCACGCGCATGGAAACCAGGGCCAATCATGTCTGGGTGGGGGCGGTCACGCTTGTCCTGCTCGCGCTCATTGCCGGGGCGGTGGTCTGGCTGGCCGGGCTGAACAAGGGCGCGCAGAACGAATACGACATTTTCTTCAAGCAGTCGGTATCGGGTCTTGCCAAGGGTTCGGAAGTCAGCTTCTCGGGCGTTCCATCGGGCCAGGTGACCGAGATACAGCTGTGGGACAAGGATCCCGAATTCGTCCGGGTGCGGGTCAAGGTGGATGAAGGCACCCCGATCCTCGTGGGCACCACGGCGACCATCCAGGGGTCCTTCACCGGGGTTTCGACCATCATGCTCGACGGCGCGCGCCGCGGTGCGCCGCCGCTGACCTGCGCGGGCGATGGCGTCGGCAAGACCGCCTGCCCCGAGGGCGTACCGGTGATCCCGACCAAGCCTGGCGGGCTCGGCGAACTGCTTGCCAACGCCCCGCTCCTGCTCGAGCGGCTGGCGACCTTGACCGAGCGCCTGACCCAGATGCTGTCGGACAAGAACCAGGCCTCGATCGAGGGGATCCTCGCGAATACCAACCGGATGACTGCCGACCTTGCCCAGGCGACCCCGCAGGTCCAGCGCACGCTTACCGAACTGCAGGTGACGCTGGGCGAGGCGAGCCAGGCGCTCGACAGCTTCGAGAAGGTCATGGGTTCGGCCGACAACCTGCTCAACAGCGAGGGGCAGAGCCTGGCCGCGCAGATGCGCACGACGCTCAAGTCCGCCGACAGCGCCGCCAAGTCCCTCTCGGCCACGCTCGAGGACGCCCGGCCCGCCGCGCGGGAGCTGTCCGAAAGCACGCTGCCCGCCGCCGAGGCCACCATCCGCGACCTGCGCGAGACGAGCCGGGCATTGCGCGAGGTGACCGAGAAGATCAGCAGCCAGGGCGCGGGCGGCCTGATCGGCGGCCAGAAGCTGCCCGATTACAAACCCAAGTGACTGAGACCGAAATGAGACCGCCGATGAAGACCACCCGCGTCGCCCTGGCCTCGGCCCTCGTCCTGCTGCTCGCCGGCTGCATCAGCCTGGGCGGCAAGGCGCCGGAAAACCTGCTGGGGCTGACCCCGACCGCCAGCGTCGCGGCCGGGACCACCATCAGCGGCGATATCGCGCAGGCGATCCAGGTCAACGAGCCCGAAGCGCCCGCGCGCCTCGCGGTCACCCGGGTTCCCGTCCAGATCGACGACACCCGCATCGCCTATCTCAAGGACGCGGTCTGGGCCGACCGGCCCACGCGTCTATTCCGCAAGCTGCTGGGCGAGACGATCCGCGCGAAGACCGGCCGCCTGGTGATCGACTACGACGATCCTGCACTCACGCCGAAGAACCAGCTTCGCGGCACGCTGATCGACTTCGGCTACGACGCGCGCACCTCGAGCGTGGTGGTCACCTTCGACGCGGTGCGCGACGTCAATGGAACGCAGGTCATGACCAGGCGCTTTTCGGCCACCGTCCCCGGCGTGGCCCCGGAAGCGGCCCCGGTCGGCACCGCGCTCAACCAGGCCGCGAACGAAGTCGCCGGCCAGGTCGCCGACTGGATCGGTTAGACCGGTCCGGACCGTCCGCTGGCGCCTTTTTCGGGGGAAATCGATTTCGGGCGTCCGGATTTGCACCCAGATCGGCCCGTGACGGCCCTCTTGCGCACATCAGCGGAATGAATATCACCTCCGTGTTCTAGGAAGCGATGCCAATCGGCCGCCTTTGGTTTGTTGCGGCTGGAATGTGGACGGATGGCCAGCGCAGTCTCTGGCGGGCTAACTCCACCCGCTAATAGAGGCCCAAATACATGAGCGTAAGACTGTAGGTGTTGACGGTCATGTGAGTCACTATCGGCACGAGCAAACGTCGCTTGTTCCAAAGGTACAACAAACCGAATATCAGTCCCAGTAATCCGGTCGTTATGACGCCCGGCAGGCTCTGGTACAGGTGGCTCAATCCGAACACCCCGGCTGACAAGGCGACGAGCCAGACGCCGGCACCGTCCCCGAATACCCGCGATCCCCAGCCCACTACGAAGCCCCGGAATATCAGCTCCTCGATTATTCCGCCGAAAAGAACGCCCAAGGCGAGAAGGACAAGGAAGCTGGGCAGATTGCCTTCGATATCCCCCAGATCCCCTAGATCGATCGTCTTCCCAGTCCATTGTTCGACGATCGGTTCGATCAGCAGGTGTGATGCGAGCGCCACGATTACCCCGAAACCCAATCCCTGCAGAATCTCCCGAACCGGGTAGCCTCCGCTCAGGGAAAGCGTCGGAGCTCGTGCCTGGGCTACGAAGACAAGCGTGAAGACGACGACCGCCAAGCTCCCCAAAACCCCAAGCCCTGGAAGAAGCAGCGCCGGGACGAGCGGAAGAAGGCAGAGCCCGCGAAAACCCCAGTTTTTCAGGCCCATTCACCCGTTTCCCGAGAACCAAGAGCAAGTCTGGTTTGTTTGCCACAATAATCCTGTTCGAGGGTAGGAAGATTTCGCCTGCAAATCCGGCGTACGCTCACCGGCGCTTAGGACATGCATTCGTTCGAAGCGTATTCCAAACCTAAGCGGACGCTGTTGTGCTTCGATCAGCTTCCGTGATCGACCGGGCGAACTCAGCCGCGCGCAGGAAGTCGGCCCGGCGCTTGTCGCGCCGCTGCTGCGCCAGGTCGTCGCTGCCCCACAGCTCGACCTGCCAGGCTTCCTCCAGCTCGGCCGCGTCCCACAGCGCCTGCGCGTCGGCAGCCGGGTCGAGCGCCGACAGGCCCACGCAGAGCGAGGCCGACAGCGAGGTCATCACTTCGAGCGCCGCGAGCATGATGGGATCGAACCGTTCGAGGCGCGCGCGCAGCGCGGCCAGCGTCTCGTCCGGCTGGGGCCGGTGGACGATCCCGCTGACCCGTTCCAATTTGACGCCTTCGCGCGCCTCGAACGCGGTGACGAGTGGCTCCCAGACCGACCACTGCCGCTTGTGCAGCGGTTCGTCCGGGTCGGCGCGATAGCACAGCGTGTCAGTCTCGGCGTAGCGCAGCAGGGTGTCGATCGTCGCGCCAGGGGCCGCTGCCACGCTGTCGATCGCGTAATCGACGAGGTCGCGCAGCACGAAAGCCTCCGGGACGATGTCCTCTCCCTGTGTTTCCCATTCCCGCGCGAGAAGGACTGCCGCGGCGCGTGTCGGCACCACCTGCGGCGCGCCGCCGGCCTGTGTGCGGATCGGGCGGCCGTCGAGCAGGACCCGCCAGCCTCCCTCGCTTTGGTCGACCGAAGCGATTTTCCAGAACCGTTTCATTCGGGCGGCGTCCGCCATTTGCGCGCGAGAAGCTGCGGGACGACGAACACGTCGAGCAGGCCCACGCCGAGGAACACCCAGCCGACGACGGCGGGCAGGCCGATCGCCCCGTTGAGGACGAGCAGCGCGACGAGGACGAGCGCGGCGCCGCTCAGGCGCACGACGTTGAGCACGAGAAACCGCCCGCGCTCCCGGTCGGTCGGCGGGGTGGCACGCATCCGGTCGTCAGGGGGGCGGCTAGCCATTGAGAATATCCTTCAGTTCGCTCGCATGGCGGGCGACCGCGTGGGCGCCGGCTTCGTGCAGTTCGCGGGCCGCGTGGTAGCCCCAGCAGACGCCGATCGCCCGGACCCCGGCGGCCCGCGCCATCGCCATGTCGAAACTGGTGTCGCCGATCATCATCGCTTCGCCCGCCGAAGCCCCGGCCTCGAACAGCGCGGCCTCGAGCATCGCGGGGTGCGGTTTGGACGGGTGCCTGTCGGCGGTCTGGAGCGACACGAACAGGTCGGCGATGCCGTGGCCCGCGAGGCACGCGGCGAGGCCGCGGTCGGATTTTCCGGTCGCCACCGCGAGCGTCCACCCTTCGGCGTGCAGGCCGCGCAGGAGATCCTCGATCCCGTCGAACAGCGGCTCTTCCAGCCGCCCGGCCTCGCGCGTGGCACGAAAGGCGCGCTTGTAGGCCTCGACCGCCGCCGCCTGGCGCTCGGCCGGGGCGTCGGGGGCGAGGCGGCGCACCGCTTGCGGCAGGCTGAGACCGACGATCCGGCGGACGGCGTGGCGATCGGGCGCCGCGAGTCCGGCCGCGGCGAAGGCCTCCTCCATCGCGTCGCACACGGGCGCCTGCCCGTCGACGAGGGTGCCGTCGCAGTCGAACACGGCAAGCCTCACGCGCCGAGCGTCCGCATGAGCTGGGCGAGGGCGGGGGACCCGGCCGCGTCGAGACCGGCGGCGATCGATTCGCGCTCGGCGGCGGGCTTGTTCTGCGACAGCTTGAGCGTCGGCCGCCAGGCGAGGACCTCCATCTCGAAGCCGACGATCCCGCCAAGCAGCTTGCGCCACATGTCGGGCGGGGTTTCGTTTGCCGACCACTGATCGCCGGCAAGCCGCCCCTCGTTGCGCGCGATCAGCGCGTGCAGCTGGTCTTCGAGCCCGTCGGCGTCCATCCGCCGCACGCGGCCTTCCAGCTCGAGCGCGACATAGTTCCAGGTCGGCACCGTCGCGCGGTCGGCGTACCAGCGCGGGCTGACGTAGGCGTCGGGCCCGTTGACGACGACGAGCGCGGTTTCCCCGCCCAGCCACCTGGTCAGCGCGTTGCCGCGCGCGAGATGGAACTGGATCGCCCCGTCTCCGGTCGGGACGAGCGGCACGTGGGCCACGCGCGGTCCGTCCGGGGTGGCGGCGAAGACCATGCCGAACCCGACTTCGTCGACCAGCGCCTCCAGCAGCGCGCGATCCTCGCTGCGGAACAGCGGATTGGGATGCATCAGCGCCTGCCCTTCTTCGGGGGCCTCGCGCCAGGTCCGGCCCCGGCGCGGCCGCGGCGGGTGGGCTTGCTCTTGCGCACCTGCTTGGCGTGCTGGCGCGCGGCCTGCTTTTTCTCCTCCTTGGTGCGCTCGGGCGGGCCTTCGGTGGGTGAGGCGTCGCTCAGGCTCACGTCGAAGCCGAGCTGCTCCATCGTCGCGGCGAAGTGTTCGGGCAGCTCGGCGGTGACGTCGATCTTTGCACCCTTGGGGCTGTCGATGATCAGCCGCCGCGCGTGGAGGTGCATCTTGCGGCTGATGCTGCCGGTCAGGAAGGCGTCCTGCCCGCCGTACTTGCCGTCACCCACGATCGGGTGGCCGATCGCCGCCATGTGCGCGCGCAACTGGTGCGTGCGCCCGGTGAGCGGCTCCAATTCGACCCACGCGGCGCGGTTCCCGGCGCGGTCGACCACGCGGTAGCGGGTCTTCGCGGGCTGGCCGTTCTCTTCGTCGACGTGCATCTTCTCGCCGCCGGTGCCCGGCTGCTTGGCGAGCGGCGCCTCGATCAGGCCGTGCGATACCTCGGGCCGGCCGGCGACGAGCGCCCAGTAGACCTTCTTCGCGCTGCGACCCGAGAACCGCTTCGAAAAGAACGCCGCGCTGCCCGGGGTGCGCGCGACCAGCAGCACGCCCGAGGTGTCCTTGTCGAGCCGGTGGACGAGCCGCGGGCGCGGCTCGCCCTCGTCAACGAAGGCATCGAGCAGGCCGTCGACGTGCTGCGTCGTCTTGGTTCCGCCCTGCGTGGCGAGGCCGGGGGGCTTGTTGAGCACGATCGCCGCGGGGGTTTCCTCGATCACCATCGCGCGCGCGGCGGCGATCTCGTCGGCGGACAGCGCGCGGCGTTTCGGCGCAGGCCTGGCCCCCTTTCCCGCCTGCGGCTGGTCGCCGCCGGGCGGGACCCGCAGGACCTGCCCCGTGGCGAGTCGATCCTCGGGCCGGGCGCGCTTGCCGTCGACCCGGATCTGGCCCGTGCGGGCCCAGCGGCTGACCGTGGCGAACCCCACCTGCGGCAGGTTGCGCTTGAACCAGCGGTCGAGCCGCACGCCGTCGTCGTCGGCGGCAACGGTGAACTGGCGAACCTCGTCCGCCATCACGCCAACCGCATCGCGATGAGGCCGACGTAAAGGCCGGTAAGGCCCGCGAGCACCGAGATCGCGGCATAGGAGAGGGCGCTGCCGGCCTGGCCCCGCTCGATCAGCAGCATCAGCTCGAGGCTGAATGCGGAAAACGTCGTGAAGCCGCCCAGCAGGCCGACCCCGATCAGCAGGCGCCAGTGCTCGCCGCCGGTGCCGAACCGCGCGAGGTAACCGGCGAGCAAGCCCATCGCGAGGCTGCCCGTGACGTTCGCCGCCAACGTCGCCCAGGGAAACGCCGTGACCACGTTGGGGCCGAGCCAGTGAGTCATCGTCCGGCCGAGCTGGTAGCGCAGCACGGCGCCGGCGCCGCCTCCGGCGAAGACCATTGCGCTGGCGGCGAGCGGAGAAGGTATGGGGGAGGGGAAAGCCATCGGGCCGCCCTTAGCCGCAGGCGTTGGCTCGCGAAACCCTCGCCAGTGCTTGCAGAATCGCAAGCGTCGCGCTAAGGGCGCCCCGGTTCGGTGGCTGCCGGGAACGGAAGCCCCGCTTTTTTCGTATGTTTGTATAGTTTTGCTCTTTGGGGCGATATCCCGCCAGACGATGCGGGCTCTGGTCTCAACGATTTCGAGGTGTTGGACTTTTTATGCAGATCATCGTTCGCGATAACAATGTCGACCAGGCCCTGCGCGCGCTCAAGAAGAAGCTGCAGCGCGAGGGCGTCTATCGCGAAATGAAGCTGCGTCGCCACTACGAGAAGCCGAGCGAGAAGCGCGCCCGCGAAAAGGCTGCCGCCGTTCGCCGCGCCCGCAAGCTCGAGCGCAAGCGCGCGGAGCGCGACGGCGCGAAGTAAGCGCCACTTGCACCAGACACAGCACTGAGGCATCGGGGCGCGGAGCAATCCGCGCCCCTTGTCGTTCCGGAGCGTCATCCGGCGCCCCTTCATTCAGGACCTGCCGCATGACCGAGATCACCCGTGTCCCCCTTCAGCCGATCGCGAAGGGCTCGCTGACCAAGCTGTGGCTCGGCGTCGCCGCGGCGATCGTGCTGGGTGCCGGCATCGCCTGGGCCAGCGTGCCCGCGGGCGTCGAGGTCGAAACCCTGACCGAGGGCACCGGACCCAGCCCGGGCGCGAGCGACGTCGTCTTTATCAAGTACGTCGGCAAGCTTGCCGACGGGACCGAGTTCGACCGTTCGCGCGAATTGCCGTTCCCGACCAACGGGATCATTCCCGATGGGATGCCGATGCAGGTCTCGGGCGTGGTTCCCGGTTTCGCCGAGGGCCTTCAGCAGATGCAGAAGGGCGGCAAGTACGTGCTGCACATTCCGGCCGACAAGGGCTATGGCGCCAGCCCGCCCCAGGGCGCGCCGATCCCGCCCAACGCCGATCTCGTGTTCGAGGTCGAGCTGGTCGATTTCATGAGCGAGGAAGACGCGCAGCGCCGTTTCCAGGTGCTCCAGCAGATGATGCAGCAGGCGCAGCAGGGCCAGCCGGGCCAGCAGCCCGACGCGCCGCAATAGCGCGCTTTTCAGCAAGGCCTCACGCGTTTCTCATGCCTTGAGGGCCCGCTTGGGGTACTCGCGTTCCGGTAACACCGAGGAGCGCGCATGACCGAAGCCGACACCCAATCCCGCGACTGGTCGCAACTGCCCTGGCTGCTTGCCGCCACCGGGCTCGTCGCCGGACTCCTGATCGACCTCGTCGGCGGGGGCGAGGGACCGGGCACGAAAGTCGGCTGGCAGGCGGCCGCGAGCGCCCTGTTCTTCTTCGCGCCCGTGGCCTTCGGGTTCACGGTGGAACGCGACCGGTGGAAGGAACCGCTGGCATTCGCGGCCATCGTCGGCCTGGTCATGGCGGGCCTCGCCTGGCGCGCGGTGGGGGCAGGCGACGCGATCGCCGATCCCGAGTACGGCTTTCTTGCGGGCCTCATCGCCACCGGGCTCGCGCTGCCGCTGTTCCAGTGTGATTTTCACCGCACCCGCTGGGCAACGCCTTACGAGCGGGTGCACCGCAACGTATGGAACGATGCGATCTGCGGCGCGGGCAGCCTCGCTTTCCTCGGCGCCTCGTGGCTCCTGCTATTGCTCCTGTCCGAACTGTTTCAACTCCTGAAGGTCGACTTCCTGGAAGAACTGCTGCGGGAGGGCTGGTTCGGCTGGAGCTTCTCCGGCGCGGCATTCGGCGCGGCGCTGGGGACGCTGCGGAACGAAATCGGGATCATCGGCACGCTGAGGAACGTGGTCATGGTAGTGCTGTCGATCCTCGCCGTTCCGCTCGCGGCGGGGCTGGCGGTGTTTCTCGTCGCCATGATCGTGTCCGGCCCCGACGTGTTGTGGGAGGCGACCCGCCGCGCGACGCCGATCCTGCTGCTCTGCGCGGCGGGCGCCTGGGTGCTCGCCAACGCGATCCTGCGCGAAGGTGATGCGGCGATGTCGGGCAACCGGGTGCTGCGCGTCGCGGGACAGGCGCTTGCGCTGTCGATCCTGCCGCTGACGGTCTTTGCCGCAATCTCGATGGGCACCCGCATCGCGCAGCACGGGCTAAGTCCCGAGCGGCTGTGGGGCCTCGTCGCGATCGCGGTGGCGACGGCCTATGGCCTCGCGTGGTTCGTCGCCGTCATGCGCGGCTGGAGAGGCGACTGGCAGGGCAACCTGCGCCGCGCGAATCTGCACCTCGCGGTCCTTATCAGCGGGGTCGCGCTGCTGCTCGCGCTGCCGATCCTCGACTTTGGCGCGATAGCCGCGCGCCAGCAGCTCGCCCGCCTCGACAGCGGGGCGGTTGCCGTCGACAAGTTCGATTTCGACGCGCTGCAGACGCGGTTCGGCGCCGCGGGGCGCAAGGCAGTGGCGAAGCTCGCGAAGTCGAGCAACCCGGCCATCGAGAAACGGGCACGGCTTGCGATCAGGGACGCAAAGCTGATCGAGGAGCATCGCGCGCGCGCGCGCATCGATCCGGACGCCCCGGTCGAGGTCGACTTCCGGTTCGACGATCCCGAACTGCGGGCGAAAGTGAACGAACAGGTCGGGCGGCAGCGGTGGTTCTGCCGCGGAGGCTGCGTCGCGCTCGACCTCGGGAGCGACGGCGCCACCCGCCAGGTGGCCCTTGTGGCGGGCGACGGGGTGCACCGGCTCGCCCTGGACCCGTCGGGCAAGGAACTGACCCCGCCGCCGCCGCTTCCCCCCGCACAGATCCGGGACATTTCCTCCGCGAAGGTAGAGGTGCGCGAACGGACCCTGCGGCAGATCTACGTCGACGGCGCCCCGGTGGGCGAGCCGTTCGAATAGCATCGCTCGCCGCTTGAAGCGCCGCGCCCTCGCGGCTAGGGCGCGGCCATGTCCGTAGACCGCGAAACAGTGGCCAAGATCGCCAGCCTCGCGCGCATCCAGATGGATGACGCGAGCCTCGACCGATTGGTGCCCGAATTCAACAACATCCTCGCCTGGGTCGAACAGCTCGGCGAGGTCGACACCAGCGGCGTCGAGCCGATGACCGCGGTGATCGAAAACCACCAGCGCCTGCGCGACGACGTGGTCGACGCCGACCCGCTGACCGGCGGCGGGGTGCGCGACAAGGTGCTCGCGAATGCGCCCGCGGCCGAGCACGGGTTCTTCGGCGTGCCCAAGGTGATCGAATAGTGACCGATCTTACAGAACTCGGCGTCAAGGCGATCCGCGACGGGGTCGCATCGGGCGACTTCACCGCGCGCGAGGTGGCGGAAAGCTTCAACGCCAACGTCGCGGCCGCGCAGGACGCATTGAACGCCTTCATCGTGGCGACGCCCGAAAAGGCGCTCGAGGCGGCCGACGCGGTCGACGCTGCGCGGGCGAGGGGAGACACCCTCGGCAAGCTCGCGGGCGTGCCCATCGGGATGAAGGACCTGTTCGCCACGAAAGGCGTGCAGACAACCGCGGCGAGCCACATCCTCGAGGGTTTCGTGCCTGAATACGAGAGCACCGTATCGGCCAACCTCTGGCGCGCGGGCGCGGGGATGCTCGGCAAGCTCAACCTCGACCAGTTCGCGATGGGGTCGTCGAACGAAACCAGTTATTTCGGCAACGTGATCTCGCCGTGGCGCAAGGAGGGCAGCAACGCCGGCCTCGCCCCCGGCGGCTCGTCGGGCGGCAGCTCGGCGGCGGTCGCGGCGCGGCTGTGCCCCGCGGCGACCGGCACCGACACCGGCGGTTCGATCCGCCAGCCCGCCGCGTTCACCGGCATCAGTGGCATCAAGCCGACCTACGGGCGCTGCAGCCGCTGGGGCATCGTCGCCTTCGCCAGCAGCCTCGACCAGGCCGGCCCGATGGTGCGCGACGTGACCGACTGCGCGATCATGCTCGAAGCGATGGCGGGGTTCGACCCGAAGGATTCGACCAGCCTCGACCTGCCGGTGCCCGAATGGGAAGCGGGCCTCGATCCCGACCTGCGCGGCAAGAAGGTCGGCATCCCCCGCGAATACCGGATGGACGGCACCGACGCCGCGATCCTCAAGAGCTGGGACGACGGGATCGCCTGGCTGAGGGATGCCGGGGCCGAGATCGTCGATGTCAGCCTGCCGCACACCAAGTATGCGCTGCCCGCCTACTACATCGTCGCGCCGGCCGAGGCGTCGAGCAACCTCGCCCGCTACGACGGCGTGCGCTACGGCCTGCGCGAGCTGCCGCAGGGCGCGAACCTGCAGGAGATGTACGCGGCGACCCGCGCCGCCGGCTTCGGCGACGAGGTCAAGCGCCGGATCATGATCGGCACCTACGTGCTCTCCGCGGGGTTCTACGACGCCTACTACAACCAGGCGCAGCGCGTCCGCACGCTGATTTCGAACGACTTCAAGGCCGCGTTCGAGCAGTGCGACGTGATCCTCGCCCCCACGACTCCGACCGCCAGCTTCCCGCTCGGCGACAAGGTCGACGACCCGCTGGCGATGTACCTCAACGACGTCTTCGCCGTCCCCGCGAGCCTCGCCGGCCTGCCCGCGATGAGCGTGCCCGCTGGCCTCAACGCCGACGGACTGCCGCTGGGCCTCCAGATCATCGGCCGGGCCTTCGACGAGCAGGGCGTGCTCAACGCCGGCCTCGCGATCGAGAGCCGCGCGGGCTTCGACGCCAGGCCGAAGCGGTGGTGGTGATCATCCGTGGGACGAAGAGGGCGGCCGCTCTCCACCGCTGCGATAGGCGCCCGAGCTGATCGTGGCGGTGGGCCTGCACAATATAGCGCGGCCCGCGCTCCAAGGTGATCCCGTGTCGGCGTGCTGCACCTGTCCGGGCAAGTGGGCATGACGCACAACTCGCGGCGTTGCCGCATCTGCGGCGGTCCTCGGCTTGGCGAAACCGTTGCCGTGCGGGAGATGATGTTCGGCACGCGCGAACGCTTCGCGTATTTCTTCTGCGGCGATTGCGGGACGTTCCAGATCGCGGACTTTCCCGATGACATGGCACGGTTCTACAGCGGCGGATCGTATTACTCGTTCAACAACCGCACACGTTCGCCGGCATGGAAGCGGCTGCTCACCCGGCTCGCCGCCGCCGGCATGGTCGGCCGGCCCGAGCGATATCCCGCCGGGACCTCGATCATCGACCGGATACGGCGGGGAGCCGAACCCTGGATCGCGCAAGTTCCAGGGTTGCGGCGCGATTCCCGGGTACTCGATGTCGGGTGCGGCGAAGGTGCCCGGCTCGACCGGCTCGGCGAACTGGGGTTCACGCGGCTCACCGGGGTCGACCCCTACCTCCCGGCGGACAAGGCCGGAACCAACGCCGAGGGCATCACGCTCGTGCGCGGCGAACTCGCTGACGTCGCGGGGCGCTTCGATCTCATCACCATGCACCACTCGCTGGAGCATTTTCCGGACCCGCTGGCGATGCTTTCGACCGCGCGCGAAATGCTTGCCCCCGGTGGGCGGATTTTCGTGCGCATCCCGCTGATGCAACGCGCGGTGTGGGACCGCTACGGCGCCGACTGGTCGCAGATCGACGCCCCGCGCCACTTCTATCTGTTCACCCCGCGCGCGTTTCGCGGGCTGGCCGAGCGCGCGGGACTGAGCACCCAGTCGGCCGGCTGCGATGGGCTCGGCTGGTCGCAAGCGTGGAGCCTGGGCTATGCCCGCGACGTGCCCATGCACCTGCCTGACGGTTCCGCCAACCGACCGCCCCTGTCGGCCGCGGAAATCGCCGATTGCGACCGGCTTGCCGCCGAGCTCAACGCAGTGGGTGACGGCGACCAGGGCTGGTTCGTCCTGCGGCCGGCCGCCTGACGCGACTCGCCTCTTCTCACCGGGCACCTGAACCGGTATCGGGCCCGGCATGACGACATCGAACTACCGCATCCACGGCGCTACTGGCGAATGGGAGGTCGTGATCGGCCTCGAGGTCCACGCGCAGGTCACCTCCAACGCCAAGCTGTTCAGCGGGGCGGCGACGGCATTCGGCGCGGAGCCCAACAGCCAGGTTTCCCTGGTCGATGCAGCGATGCCGGGGATGCTGCCGGTGCCCAATCGCGAATGCATCCGCCAGGCCGTGCGCACCGGCATGGCGATCGACGCCGAGATCAACGCGTGGAGCCGGTTCGACCGCAAGAACTACTTCTACGCCGACCTGCCGCAGGGCTATCAGATCAGCCAGCTCTACCACCCGATCGTGGGTGAGGGATCGCTCACGATCGAGGCGGACGAGAAGGCCGGGATTCCCGCCGACAAGGTCATCGGCATCGAGCGCATCCATGTCGAACAGGACGCGGGCAAGCTGATGCACGACCAGCACCCGTCGATGTCCTACGTCGACCTCAACCGCAGCGGTGTCGCGCTGATGGAGATCGTCAGCCGACCCGACATGCGCTCACCCGCCGAGGCCGGGGCCTATGTCCGCAAGCTGCGCGCCATCCTGCGCTACGTCGGCAGCTGCGACGGGAACATGGAGGAAGGTTCGATGCGTGCCGACGTGAACGTCTCGGTGCGCCGGCCGGGCGAGGCGTTCGGCACCCGGACCGAGACGAAGAACGTGAACTCCGTCCGCTTCGTCATGCAGACGATCGAGCACGAGGCGCGCCGCCAGGTCGACCTGATCGAGGACGGCGGCGTCGTGGTGCAGGAAACCCGGCTGTTCGATCCCAACACCGGCACGACGCGCTCGATGCGGTCGAAGGAAGACGCGCACGACTATCGCTACTTTCCCGATCCCGACCTGCTGCCGCTCGAACTCGACGCGGATTTCCTTGCCGAGTGCCGCGCCTCGCTCCCCGAGCTGCCCGACGCCAAACGGCGCCGCTATGTCGAGGCGCTGGGCCTCACCGAATACAACGCGCGCGAACTGACCGCCGAGGTCGAGACCTACGCGCGGTTCGAGCAGTTGCTCGCCGAAACCGCGGCCAAGCTCGGCAAGAGCGAAAAGGACGCCGCGACACAGGTCGCCAACTGGTCGCTGTCGGTCGCGCCTGGCGTGATCAACGCGCTTGGCGCCGAGGCGAACCCGGCGAACGCCACAGCGGCCGCGCAGGCGGAAATCCTCGCGATGCAGGCTGCCGGCGAGATTTCGGGCGGACAGGCGAAGGAAATCTTCGAGATCGTCCTCAGGACCGGCCGCGAACCCGCGGAAATCGCCGAGGCCGAGGGCCTCAAGCAGGTCAGCGATACCGGCGCGATCGAGGCCGCGATCGACCAGATCATCGCCGGCAACGCCGACAAGGTTGCCGAATACCGCGGCGGCAAGGACAAGCTGTTCGGGTTCTTCGTCGGCCAGACGATGAAGGCGATGCAGGGCAAGGCCAACCCCGCGGTGGTCAACCAGCTGCTCAAGGAAAAGCTCGACGGCTGATCGGCCCTAGTGCCAGCGGCGCGCGCGCTCGACCCGGTTGCGGCCGCGCGACTTCGCGGAAAGCAGCGCGAGTTCCGCCTCGCGCAGCGTCGAATCGGCGGAGACGGCAAACCGCGCGACGCCCGCGCTGGCGGTCAACCGGTGGCGTCCCGCTCCCTCGTTGAGCTCGGCCATCGCCGCGACCACCCTGGCGCAGGCGCTGTGGGCTGTCGCCGCGTCGACCTCGGGCAGGAGGACGCCGAAGGTGCCGCCGCCGACCCGGCTGACGATGTCGTCGGCGCGCAGCAGGCTGCGCAGGAGGCGCGCGAAGGCCACCAGCACCTTGTCCCCGCCGCTGTGGCCGTGGCGCAGGTTGATCGTGCGGAAGTGGTCGAGGTCGAACAGCGCGACGTGGCCCGACGCATTGCTCTCGACCAGGTGGCCGAGCATCCGCACGAAGGCCTCGCGGTTGGTCAGGCGGGTGAGCGGGTCGGTCATCGCGGCGACGAACAGCCGGTCCTCGAGCGCGCGGCGCTCGTCGATCGAGCGCAGCAGGCCGAGCGCGCCGCACCGTTCGGGCAGGCCGCCGAGCTTCATCTCCATCCATCGCTGCGATCCGTCCTGCGCCAGGACGAGAACCTCGATCCAGCCACTGCCGTCCTGCCCGCGCACTGCGGCGGCGTGCTCGGCAAGCACGGCCTCGCTGCACGAGGGATGGAGCAGTTCGAGCAGATGCCGTCCCACCGGGTCGCCGGCGAAGGCGAGGCCGAGGCCGCCCGTTGCGGCGGTCGCATGGACGATGCGGCCCATCCTGTCGGTCTTCAGCACGAGATCGGTCGGGCTTTGCGCTACCAGCCGATAGAGTGCCGAGGCTTCCCCCGGCGAAATTGCGCCCCACATCCTGTTCACGCCCCCGTTCGACGCCTTCCCGAATCGGCATTCTCCGACCCGGTAAACTAACGTTGCCCCCGGTTGCGCCAGATCCCGCTAACGCAACCATCGTAAAAGAGTATCGCTACCCTCGGTTCCGTTGAACAATCGCGTTAGTTTGACGGTTATGTTTAACTAACGATTTGTAGAATCAGAAGAAAACGCGATTTGTTAACCACGTTTTCTTTTTCGAATTGTGGAAAACTTGCAAGCTCTTTCTGGGGTTCGCTTGACTTAAAGCTCTATCATGATGCGCACCCGCGCCGGTTCTACGCCATAGGCCTCGGCGATCTGGCGCCGGCCGGCTTCGACCGCCTCGACAGGGCCGGAGGCCGCCGGTTCGAGACCGCCGGTCGTGACCCCGAGGGCTTCGGCGAGGGCAGCCAGGCGGCGCTCGACCGGGCGCGCCTTGCCGTGTTCCCATGCCCAGACCGTTGGCTTGCTGACGCCGAGGCGATCGGCGATGTCGGCAAGCGACAGGCCGCGTTCGGTCCGCAGGCGGCGGAGGCGGACACCGAAATCCTCGCTGACTGTGCGGTCTCCGCGATCCCCGTCCCGGACCGCACCGCGCAACTGCGCCGCGCTGAGCGCGGCGGGGGTAAGTGGGTCGTCGAAACGGCAGCCGTGCATCGGGGCGTCGGCCCACACGACCCGCGCATGGCGCTCGCCGGCCTCCGGCAGATCGACGACGATCGTCTCGCCTTCCGCCAGCGCCGCCGCGGTCTCGATGAGCAGGCCGGTCGCGGAGATGTTGTGAACGGTGACGGCGCCCTTGCTGCCCGACGCGAAGCGGCCGCTGACCCCGAGGTGGAGCGTGCGGCGGCCGGCGCCGCGCGGATCGGTGCTATCTTCGGTGTCGAAACGGGCTTCGATGGACAAGTGGCTCTACTCCGCGGGGGTTGCGGAGAAAGGGTGGTCCAACGGGGTTAAGACCGGGTTAGCTTGCCGCGAATTCTATCGCGCGCGCGGCTCGACCCGGCGAATCATGCCTTCCTGCGCGACGCTGGCGACCAGTCGCCCGTCCTGGAAGATCTGTCCCCGGTTGAACCCGCGGCTGCCGCCCGACCACGGGCTGTCGCACGAATAGAGCAGCCATTCGTCGGCCCGGAACGGTGCGTGGAACCAGATCGCATGGTCGAGGCTGGCGCTCTTCACCTCGCCCCGCATCCACGACAGGCCGTGCGGCATGATGCTCGTGCCCAGAAGCTGCATATCGCTGAGGTAGGCGAGCACCGCGCGGTGGATTCGCGGGTCGTCGGGCAGGGGCGCGCGGGCGCGGAACCACGAGTGCTGGACCGGCTCCTGCGGCCCCTCGGTCAGCCAGTGACGACCCGTGGCGGCGCGAATCTCGATCGGGCGCGGCTCGTTGAAGAATCGCTGGACCCGTTCGGGCAGCGTGGGCGCGATTTCCGCGCGCAGTTCCTCGTCGGAGCGCAGGTCCTCCGGCGGCGGCACCGCGGGCAGGACTACGCGCTCGTGCTCGAGGCCCGGCTGGTGCTTCTGAAAACTTGCCGCGAGGTTGAGGATCGGCTGCATCCCGCCTTCGGGATCGCCATCGCCCCTGGGCTGGCTGGCGACGACGCGGCGGTTGGAAAAGCTGCCCCCGTCGAGCTGGCGGTCGACGTCGAGCGTGATCGGATATTCCTCGTTCCCGCCGCGCAGGAAATAGGCGTGGAGCGAATGCGCCGCGCGGTCCTCGTCGACCGTTCGCTCGGCCGCGATCAGCGCCTGGGCGATGACCTGGCCGCCGAACACGCGGCCGACGCCGCCCTTCTTGCGGGCGCCCTCGAAGCGGTCGTCGCCCAGCGGCGCGGGATCGAGCAGGGCGACGAGGTCGGCGACGAGTGCTGCGTCGGTGGGTTTGTCGGTCATGGTCAGCGCGCCTTGCGGCAGGCTTACGCGCGCGTCAACTCGTGCCGGTAATCCGCCGCCATGCGCGCCAGGCATAGGCCTTGCCCCGGTTCGCGGCCGGCCAGCGGCGGGGCGCGCGCGGCGCGAGGCCGGCCTTGCGCAGCAGCGCGTTCCAGCAGCGCGCGTCGGCCTCCGCGAAGGACCAGTCGCTGCGCCAGGTGATCGACAGCGAGACCGAGCTTGCGGGCCCGTTGCGCACGAAGTGCGGCGCCATCACTGGCACCGTCAGCGCTTCGCCCGGACCGAGCGCAAATGCCTTTCCGCCTTCCGCCAGCTCGTCGCTCCACCGCAACTCGCGCGGGCCGCCCATATGGTAGCTCTCGTGCGTGGTATCGGGGGCATAGCGCTCGTCGCCGGCGGGAAACTGGGTCATGACCTTGCTGCCTGCCAGTTGGAGCAGGATGTTGTGCTCGGGGTCGAAGTGATAGGGCGTCACCGCGTCGGGGCTCGAGATGAACACGAAGCCCTGTGGTCGCAGCATCCGGCCCGTCTTGGCCTCGATCACCGGCCGCAATTCGTCGAGCAGGGCTAGCAGCAGTGTCTCGTATTCCGGGTCCTGTTCGATGTTCTTGAGCACGGCCCAGCTGTTGCTCGTGGCGATGTGGAGGATCGTGTCCTCGATTCCGATCCCGGTGCCGCCGGGCTTGCCGTCGACGCCGATCGGCAGGTCTCCGCGATTGTATTCGATCGACGCTTCGGGAAGCCGCCCGGCAAGGGCAGCGAGGGAATCGAGCGCGAGCAGCGGGTGGTCGCGCAGCCGGTGCTCGATCACTCGCGGTGTCTCGGGATAGGCGGCGGCGAATGCGCAGCGCGCCGCGGGGCCGAAGACGGCGGTGTCGAGCGCGGTGAAGCCGGTGCGGGCATCCATGGGGCTAGAGTCCTTCGAGCGGTGCGCCGGTTTCGGCGCGGAAGAGGAGAGCGGCGGCGGCCCGGCGGGCAGGCCCGCCGATCGCGATGCTGACGCGGGCGATCTCGCGCCGTTCGCGCCAGATTCGTTCGATCATCGGGTGGTCGGGGGCAGCGCAGCTGTCGGCCCACGCGATGTCGTCGCGCGCGAGGAGGGCAAGGTTCTCGCGCTGGAGCAGCACGCCGGGCGAAAATCGGGCCAGACCCTCGTCGTAAGTAGTCTTGAAGCTGAAGGCGCCCGGCGGGACGATCAGGTTCGCCAGCATGGCGACGGGCCGTCCGTCGAGCGTCAGCGCCAGCCGTTCGAGCCGGCCGTGGGTCGCCGCACGCCGCAGGACGGTCCGAAAGAACCGGTCCGTGGCCGGATTGCAGGCAAGCGCCGAGCCTTCTGCACCCTTCCAGCCGGCCCGTTCGAGCGCGAGGAAGGTATCGCACCAGGGCTCGATGCCTTCCGCGTCGTCGCGGCGCTCGAAGGAGAGCGCGCCGAGTTCCGACAGGCGAGCGAACTGGCGGCGCAGTTCCTTGCGCTTCTTGCCGCTCATCGCGGCTTCGAAATAGGCTTCCGGAGCAAGGTCGGATTGGAGCGCCGCCCGCTCATGGCGGTGGACGACCGCGGCGGGACGCGCGTCGACCAGGCATACGTCGCGCAGTGCCGCGAACAGCGGCTCGCCGGTGGGCAGCAGGTCGAGATGGAGGAAGAGGGCGATGCCCGCGTGCGCATCGGCCCAGCCGAGCAGGGCGCGCCAGAACGCGTGCTCGTGCCCCGCGGCGACCAGCGGCGTGCCGAGAAAGGCATTCGCGTGGCGCCAGTTCGCGATGTGAGGCAGGGGATAGCCTTCGTAGGCCAGGCTGCGCGCGAGCGGAATGAGCCCGGCCAGTTTGCCGCCCGATTCGAAGGCCGCGATCAGTGGCTGCTCGCCGCGCCCGATGGCTTCCAGTCCAGCCTGCACGAACCAGCGCTCGGCAAACGGGTTGGGCTCGGCCGCCCTGTCGGCAAGCGCATCCCACCCCGAATCGTCACCGAACGCGCGCCACGGGCGTACTGCGAGCGCACCGGCATCCGTTTCGCCCGAGGTAGCCAGGCCGACTGCGTGTTCCATCGCAGGCGCCATACCCGCGGGCGCTGGAGGAAGATTTAACGCGGGCAAACAAAACCCCGCCCCGTATCGAAACGAGGCGGGGTCCTGCGTATTTCTTAACGGAGCGGTGTGTGCTTCAGCCCGCGCCGCCCGCCGCGAGCGCCGCGAGCAGAAGCAGCGCGACGATGTTGGTGATCTTGATCATCGGGTTCACGGCTGGCCCCGCGGTGTCCTTGTAGGGATCGCCCACGGTATCGCCGGTCACCGCGGCCTTGTGGGCTTCGGAGCCCTTGCCGCCGTGGTTGCCGTCCTCGATGTACTTCTTCGCGTTGTCCCACGCGCCGCCGCCGGCGGTCATCGACAGCGCGACGAACAGCCCGCCGACGATCACGCCGAGGAGCAGTGCGCCCAATGCCGCGAAGCCGTTGGCCTGCCCGGCGATCGCGGTGATCGCGAAGTAGACCACGATCGGCGCCAGCACCGGCAGCATCGAGGGGATGATCATCTCCTTGATGGCGGCCTTGGTGACGAGGTCGACCGTGCGCGCGTAGTTGGGCTTCGACTCGTGGGTCATGATGCCCGGGTTGTTCGCGAACTGGTCGCGCACGTCGATCACCACGTCTCCTGCCGCGCGGCCGACGGCGGTCATGCCCATCGAGCCGAACAGGTAGGGCAGCAGCGCGCCGAGCAGCAGCCCGACGATCACGTACGGGTTTTCGAGGCTGAAATCGACGTCGGTGTTCGGGAAGAACTCGCCGAGGTCGGTGGTGTAGGCGGCGAACAGCACCAGCGCGGCAAGGCCGGCCGATCCGATCGCATAGCCCTTGGTCACCGCCTTGGTGGTGTTACCCACCGCATCGAGCAGGTCGGTCTTCTCGCGCACGCTGTCGTCGAGGCCCGCCATCTCGGCGATGCCGCCGGCGTTGTCGGTGACCGGGCCATAGGCGTCGAGCGCCACGACCATGCCGGCCAGCGCCAGCATCGCAGTCGCCGCATAGGCGATCCCGATCAGGCCAGCGAGCTGGTAGGCGATCACGATGCCCGCAACGATCACCAGCGTCGGCAGCGCGGTCGCTTCCATGCTGATGGCGAGGCCCTGGATCACGTTGGTGCCGTGGCCGGTTTCCGAAGACTTGGCGATCGAGCGTACCGGGCGATAGTTTGTACCGGTGTAGTATTCGGTGATCCAGATGATCAGCCCGGTGATGACGAGGCCGAGCAGCGAACACCAGAACAGGTCCCAGCCGGTGAAGCTGACCACCTGTTCGGCCAGGCCTTCCTCGGCGATCGGCTGCCCGGCGCTGACATCCGCCAGGCTGCGGGTGATCTCGGTGTCGATGCCGATGGCGGCATCGATGGCGACCCAGATCAGCGGGACCGACAGGACAGCGGTGACGAGGAAGCCCTTGTACATCGCGCCCATCACGTTCTTTCCTCCGCCGAGGCGGACGAAATAGGTGCCGATGATCGAGGTCAGGATGCACGCCCCGCCGATCAGCAGCGGCAGGCTCATCATCGGCATCAGCAGGTCGCCAAGGCCCTTCATGAGCAGCGCGGTGAGCACCATGGTGGCGCCCACGGTGACGACGTAGGTCTCGAACAGGTCCGCGGCCATGCCGGCGCAGTCGCCGACGTTGTCGCCCACGTTGTCGGCGATCACTGCGGGGTTGCGCGGATCGTCTTCGGGAATGCCTGCCTCGACCTTGCCGACGAGGTCGGCGCCGACGTCGGCGGCCTTGGTGAAGATGCCGCCGCCAAGCCGCGCGAAGATCGAGATCAGCGAGGCGCCGAACGCCAGCGCGACGAGCGCGTCGACCACGATGCGGTCATTCGCGGCATAGCCCATCGAACTGGTCAGCACCCAGAAGAACACCGCGATCGCGAGGAGGGCAAGGCCCGCCACCAGCATGCCGGTGATCGCGCCCGCGCGGAAGGCCATCGTCAGGCCCTGCTGCAGTCCGGTCGAGGCAGCCTGCGCGGTGCGGACGTTCGAGCGGACCGAAATGTTCATCCCGATGAAGCCGGCCACGCCCGAGAGGATCGCGCCGAGCACGAACCCGCTGGCGGAAATGGCGCCGAGGAACACGAAGACGAGAACGGCGACGACGACGCCGACCATCGCGATCGTGGTGTACTGGCGCTTCAGATAGGCTTGCGCACCTTCCTGGATGGCCGCGGCGATTTCCTGCATCTTGTCGCTGCCGGCGCTCGCCCCGAGCACCTGGCGGCTGGTGACGAAGCCGTACACGACGGCCAGCAACCCGAGTATTATGGATATCAAGACAAAGTCCACGGAAAGTCCCCTCCTGCTTGACGTGGATGATCGCCGCCTCTCCCGGGCAGCGTAAGAGGCCGCGAGGTATAAGGCCGCGACTCGGGCGCGCAAGTGAGAAACGGCTGCATCGCGCGGGTATTCCCCCGGTCGCTCGCCGGCGGTGTCAGCGGCCGTGCAGGTAACCGAGCGGGCGTTCTGGCGGAACCGCCGTTCCGTCGAGCAGCAGGGGCTCAGCGCCACGCGGCAAGACGTTGCCGATCCGGCTCGCGGGAACGGGCAGAGGCGTCCCGGGGGGCAGGGTGAACAGAAGGGCGTAATCGTCGCCCCAGCGCAGCGCATCGGCGCGCCGGTCTTGCGGCGCGGCAAGGGGAACATTCATCGGTGCGAGGTCGACCGTGACTGCGCTCGCTTCCGCGATCCTGGCCGCGTCGAGAAGGAGGCCGTCGGAAACGTCGAGCATCGCGGTTACCCGCGGCGCGAGCGCGCGCCCTTCGGCGAGGAGGGGGCGCGGGCGGCGGTACGCCTCGCTATCGGCGCCGGTCGCGTCGCGCAGCGCCTCGAACCCCGTCATCGCTCCGCCGATCGTGCCGGCAAGCCATACCTCGTCGCCCGGTCGCGCTCCGCTGCGAGCCGGCACGGGGCGAAAGGTCGCACGGCCGAGCGCGGTGAGGCCGAGCGCGAGCGGCGGCCCCCCTGCCACGGTATCGCCGCCCAGCAGCGGCACCCCATATTCGCCGAGCACATCCGCGAGGCCCTCGAGGAACCGCGCCTCGTCGCCGCCGAGCATATGGCCCAAGAGCACGCCCAAGGGCTCGGCCCCCTTCGCGGCAAGGTCGGACAGGTTCACGGCGACCAGTTTCCAGGCGACGTCGGCCATGTCCTGACCCGGGAGCCAGTGCACGCCCTCGACCATGGCGTCGTGCGTGAGGACGAGCGTTTCGCCCCCGATGTCGAGGACCGCGGCATCGTCCGCCAGCCCGCGGGCGGCAGGGTGCGTCGCGATGCGGCGCAGGGCGTCGATGAAGGCGGCCTCGCCGCTCAGGCGCGCACGTCCCTGGCGACCGCGTCGAGGACGCCGTTGACGAACTTGGCCTCGCGGTCGTCGAAGAACGCCTTGGCGACGTCGACCCATTCGCTGATCGCGGCAGCGACCGGTACGTCGGCGCGGGCGAGCAGTTCGTAGGTGCCGCCGCGAAGGATCTGGAGCATCGTCTTGTCGAGCCGGGCAAGCGTCCAGCCGGCGGCGAGCTTGCCGGCGACCAGTTCGTCGATCTCGTCCGTCCGGGCGAGGGCGCCCTTCACCAGGTCGTCGAAGAAATCGACCTCGGCATCGGCATACTCCTCCTCGTCGACGGTCATGCCCAGCCGGTGCTGGTGGAATTCGTCGAGCAGCCGCGCTTCGCCGGTGCCTTCCATCTGGTGCTGGTAGAGCGCCTGGACGGCGGCGAGGCGGGCGGCCGAGCGGGCCTGCGATCGCGGATTGTGGGGGGAATTGTTGTTCATTTCAGTCTCAGTTCGATCGAGCGGGCGTGCGCCTCGAGGCCCTCGGCGTGGGCGAGGGCGGCGGCGGCCGGCCCGATGGCCGCAAGCGCCGGGGCGTCGACCTCGATGAAGCTCGTGCGCTTCATGAAGTCGAGCACCGACAGCCCGCTCGAGAACCGCGCGCGGCGGCCGGTGGGAAGGACGTGGTTCGGCCCGGCGACGTAATCGCCGACCGCTTCGGGGGCCATGCGGCCGATGAACAGGCTGCCGACATGGCGGATGCCCTCGACGAACGGCTCCGGGTCGGCGACGGCAAGCTCGACGTGCTCGGCAGCGAGCGCGTTGGCGAGCGGGATCGCCTGCTCGAGGTTGTCGACCACAATCATCACCCCGTGATCGTCCCAGCTCGCCCGCGCGACCTTGTGCGTCTTGAGCATCGCGCACTGGACGTCCACCCGGTCCTCGACCTGCTCGGCGAAGTCGGCGTCGTCGGTGATGAGGATCGACTGCGCGTCGGGATCGTGCTCGGCCTGGCTGAGCAGGTCGGCGGCGATCCAGTCGGGATCGTTGTGCCGGTCGGCGATGACGAGAATCTCGCTCGGGCCGGCGACCATGTCGATGCCGACCACGCCGAACAGCTGGCGCTTGGCCTCGGCGACCCAGGCGTTGCCGGGACCGGTGATGACGTCGACCCGCCGGATGCGCTCCGTGCCATAGGCGAGCGCGGCGATCGCCTGCGCGCCGCCAATCCGCCAGACCTCGTCGACGCCCGCGACGTGCGCGGCGGCGAGCACCAGCGGGTTGGTCTTCCCGCCCGGGGTGGGCGTGACGACGGCGAGCCGCTCGACGCCCGCGACCTTGGCGGGAATCGCGTTCATCAGCAGCGAGGAGGGGTAGGCGGCGCGCCCGCCGGGCACATAGAGGCCCGCGGCATCGACCGGCCGCCAGCGCGCGCCGAGCCGCACGCCGCTCGCGTCGGTTTCGTCGCGGTCGGCAGGGAGCTGCTTTTCGTGATAGGCGCGGATGCGGTCGGCAGCGAGGGTCAGCGCGTCGCGCAAGGCCCCGTCGAGCCCGTCGAACGCCGCCTTGCAGTCCGCCAGATCGATCCGCCAGTCGGCGTCTTCGGTCAGTTGGTGGTCGTCGAACCGGTGGGTGTATTCGCTGAGCGCCGCGTCGCCCCTTGCCTTTACCCGCGCGAGGATGTCGGCGACGTCCCCGGCGACGTTCTCGTCGCTCTCGCGGCGGTCGTCGACGATGCGGCGAAACGCCATGTCGAAGCCCGGATCGGAGCTGCGGAGGCGCTTCACGACGCGATCTCCCGGAATCGCTCGACCAGCGCGGCGACGCGCGGATCGGTCTTGAGCGCGGCGCGGTTGACGATCAGCCGTGCGGTGATTTCCATGATCGTGGACGTCTCGACCAGGCCGTTGTCCTTCAGCGTCTGCCCACTCGAGACGAGGTCGACGATCCGCCCTGCCAGTCCCAGCTCGGGGGCGATTTCCATCGCCCCGTTCAGCTTAACGCACTCGGCCTGCACGCCTTTCGCCTCGAAGTGACGGCGGGTGAGGTTGGGATACTTGGTCGCCACGCGCACGTGCGTGCTGCCGTCGATCGAGGCGGCGCCGGCGGCGGGTTCGGCCACCGACAGGCGGCAGTACCCGATGCCGAGGTCGACCGGGGCATAGAGGTCCGAGTAGTCGAACTCCTCGATCACGTCCGCGCCGACGATCCCGGCCTGCGCGGCGCCGTGCGCGACGAAGGTGGCGACGTCGAAGGCGCGCACCCGGATCACGCGGTAGTCCGCGCCCTCGCAGGCGAAGGCGAGGCGCCGGTCGCCCTTGTCGTGAAAGCCGGCTTCGGGCACGACGCCCGCGCGCGCCATCAGCGGCAGCGCCTCGTCGAGGATGCGACCCTTGGGGACGGCGAAGGTGAGCGGAAGGCTGGAGGTTTCTGGCACGGCGCGGCGCACTTAGGGTGCGGGCGGAAAAAGGGCAACTTGCGAAAGGTGGGCAAGATGGCTGACGGCAGGGCGAAGTACGAGCTGGTCGACATCGACCTGACCGGCGAGGGAGCCGTGGCGCGCGCGTTCGAGAACCAGGTCGCCTATTGCCGGGCGGCGAATGCACCGATCACCGCGCGGATCGTCGCCGCGGTCGCCGAACTGCTCGACAGCGACGAACCAGGCGCGCTGCTCGACCGCATCCGCAAGTGGCAGGGCGCCCCGCTCGCCGACGCGCTGCCGTTGCGCATCGCGGGCGGGATCCACTCGCTGTGGCTCTCGGGCGCGCAGCCCGAACTTGGCGCGATCTACCGCGATCCCAACCCGACCCGCGAGGCGCACGACGACGTGGGCCTCGTCCGCGATGCGATCGCTGCGCACGAGGCGCCGCTGATGGCGTGGCTCGCCGGCCCGCCGCAGACCAACGAGGCCGGACGCTCGGTCAACTTCATGGCGGCGATGCTGTGGCTGGCAGACAAGGGATTGCCCCCGCGCTTCGAATGCCTGGAAATCGGCTCGTCGGCGGGAATCAATCTGATGATGGACCGCTGTGCCTACGATCTGGGCGGCACGCGCGCGGGGGCCGACCGCCCGGTGATGACCTTCGCGCCCGAGTGGAAGGGCGCCCCGCCGCCACAGGTCGATATCGAGATCGCCAGCCTGAAGGGCTGCGACGTCGCCCCGGTGGACCTTACCGACCCGGCGCAGGCGCTGCGGCTAAAGGCCTATATCTGGCCCGAGCACACGGTGCGCTTCGACCGGATGGAGGCCGCGATCGCCGCCGCGAAGGACCAGGCGCCCGACATCGTTCGGATGAACGCGGCCGATTTCGTCGAGGCGGAACTGGCGAAGCCGCAGGCAGAGGGCACGACGCGCGTCCTGATGCACTCGATCGTCTGGCAATACGTGCCCAAGGATCAGCAGGCCCGCGTGACCTCCGCAATGGAAGCGGCGGGCGAGCGGGCGACCGAGGACAAGGCGCTCGCGTGGGTTTCGGTCGAGGCCGACCGGACCGTCCACCGCCACGCGCTCAAGGTCCGCTACTGGCCCGGCGGCGATGACGAGACGCTGCTCGCCTGGTCGCACCCGCACGGCGCGGACATCGAGTGGCTGGAGTGAGATTGGCTGGTCAGGCGCGCTGCATTGCCAAGACCGGACTATCGGCAGACGACCCCTTTGCGGACATTTGCCTTATTGATTCGCCGAGAGATGGCCTTCATTGGCGAATTATTGCGTCCGATCTCTGGGAGGGATCTCATGTTGTTAAGGCGTTTCATTTTCAGGGTGCTGGCTTGCGCGTCGGCAAGCTGTGCTGTGCAAACGCTCGCGCAGGAGACGGCAAACCCGTGGCGTCTGCTCGCTGAAAGCGACGCGCGAGCTGCGCTGGAGTTGGTTGAGCGCAACCATCCCGGTGCCGAACCCTCGCTCAATGACACGGTCTTCATGACGCGGCTCGAAGATGCGCGAGCCAATGTCGAGAGCCGACTTCCTAAGGTCGATAGCTATCCCGCCTACAACGCCCTGATGTCCGGCCTAGCTGCGGAGTTCCGGGATCGTCACATCTGGTCAAATTCACTTGTCGAGTACCCGCACCGGGCATGGGCGGGGATAATCCTCTCGCGGCGCGGGGGAAGCTGGGTGGTGGGCGCGCAGGAGCGCGGCACGAACGACTCCGCGCTCTTGGGGTATAGGCTAACTTCCTGCGACGGGATCGAGGCGGAAAGTTGGGCCAAGCAGCGGATCGGCTCGTTCAAGGGCAATCCCGAGATCGAGGCCCAGCTCGCGGCCAACGCCGCGTGGCTGCTGGTCCGCGACGGCAACCCGTTCCTGAGCAGGCCAGAAAGCTGTGTCTTCCAGTCAATCGCCGGCGAACGAGTTGAAGCGAGGCTCGAATGGAGGCAGATCACGGTTCCCGAGATATTCCCGTTCATCGAGCGCGCCGAAGGAAAGCGGCCCGCTGCCGGCATGGGAGTGAAGCCCTTCGAAGGAGGTTACTGGATCCACCTGCAAACGCTGGAATCGAGCGCGGCTGAAGTGGTGGACGAAGTCGAGAGGCTCCAGAAAGAGCTGCGAGCTGCGCCGATGGTCGTGCTCGACTTGCGCGGGAACGGCGGCGGGGACTCCTCTCATGCCTCGGCGATCGCTAAACTGTTGGTGGGAGAAGGAGCGGCAAACGGACAAGCGCAGCCGGTCGCGACATGTCGCGGTGCTTTCTGGCGCGTTTCTAAAGGAAACCTGATGGCCGTGCAGGACTGGCGCGATCGGCTCAAAGGTGGCGACCCGCAGTCTTTCGCATATGTTTCGGCACTTGTGGAAGACATGGAAGCGGCCCTCGCAGAGGAGCGAGCGTTTGCGCCGGCGCTCCCAGATTGCGCCAGCCAGCAAACAGCGGATACCGATTCCGAGAGCGAGAAATTGCCGGATCCTGCGATGGCCGGGCAAATAGTGCTGGTCACGGACCGGGCGTGTTTCAGCTCGTGCCTGCTCGCAACCGACATATTCCGGCGGCTTGGTGCACTCCATGTCGGCGAAGCAACGGATGTCAGCACGCGGTACATGGAGGTCCGCGAGGAGCTTCTCCCGTCAGGCATTCGCACCTTCTCAACCCTCCAGAAGGTCGCGATAGGCTCAGGCGAATATGGGCCGTACGAACCGGCTATCGTCTATTCCGGTGACCTCGCTCAGACGGATGAACTCAAGAAGTGGGTGGCCGAACTCCCAACCCGCTTCATCCACCCGCAGACGTGACTGCCAGCCCGCCCCGCCCCATTTTCTGGGAAGAGGAGAGTTCGGCTAGGCGACAAAATGATAGAGAGACGCAAATTAGCTCTTCCTGTCCGAATGTCCGCTCTCCACCCCTATTCTGTTGAAGAAGTCGGGTTCTGCGTTGCTGGCAGGCTGACGCGGATCGGGGGCGAGCAGCTTTCCTCGC
>NZ_JAOAMV010000003.1 GCF_025154015.1 Tsuneonella litorea | reverse complement strand
TGCGCGTCCACTCGATCCTAGAAGGAACCAACCAGGTCATGCGCATGATCGTCGGCCGGGACATGCTCCGGCAATGACC
The DNA here is from genome assembly GCF_025154015.1 of Tsuneonella litorea. GTDB lineage: Bacteria > Pseudomonadota > Alphaproteobacteria > Sphingomonadales > Sphingomonadaceae > Tsuneonella > Tsuneonella litorea. The sequence goes on along the minus strand of NZ_JAOAMV010000003.1, from coordinate 388,562 downwards.
GGGACGAACAGGAGAAGATGCACATGAAGATCGCGTTTATCGGCCTCGGCAACATGGGCGGCGGGATGGCCGCGAACCTCGTCAAGGCGGGGCACGCGGTCAACGCGTTCGACCTTTCCGAAGCCGCGCTCGACGCGGCGAAGGAGCACGGCTGCGCAACCTTCACCGACGCGGCCGCCGCATGCGACGGTGTGGAAGCGGTGGTCACCATGCTGCCGAACGGGCAGATCGTGCAGTCGGTCTATGAGGGCAGCGTGATCGGACGGGCGCCGGAGGGCGCGATCCTGCTCGACTGTTCGACGATCGACGTCGCCACCGCGCGCGCGGTGATCGCGGCTGCGGAGGGCGCGGGCTACGACATGGTCGATGCACCGGTAAGCGGCGGGATCGCCGCGGCGAACGGGGGCACCCTGACGTTCATGGTCGGCGGTTCGGGCGAGGCGTTCGAGCGCGCGAAGCCGATCCTCGAGGGGATGGGCAAGGCGGTGATCCACGCAGGCGCCGCCGGCAACGGGCAGGCGGCCAAGATATGCAACAACATGCTGCTCGGCATCCACATGATCGGCACCTGCGAGGCTTTTGCCATGGCGCAGAAGCTGGGCCTCGATCCGCAGACCTTCTACGACATCTCGAGCGTCAGCAGCGGCCAGTGCTGGTCGATGACGAGCTATTGCCCCGTGCCCGGTGTCGGCCCGACGACCCCGGCCGACAACGGCTATCAGGGCGGCTTTGCGGCCGGCCTCATGCTCAAGGACCTGCGCCTCGCCATGGATGCGGCCGAAGACGTCAACGCCGCGGTCCCGCTCGCCCAGCGCGCGCGGGCGCTCTACGAGGACTACGTCGGCGCGGGCAACGCCGAGGTGGATTTCAGCGGGATCATCCGCACGCTGAAATAGGGTTTGTGCACGCGGGCATTGGACAGGCGGCGCCCATGCCGTAACGGGCAGGGCAACCGATCCGTCCCGCCAGGAGCAGACCCATGAAGACCCGCGCCGCCGTCGCCTTCGAAGCCAGAAAGCCGCTCGAGATCGTCGAGCTCGACCTCGAAGGACCGAAGGCGGGCGAAGTGCTGGTCGAGATCATGGCGACCGGCATCTGTCACACCGACGCCTACACTCTGGACGGGTTCGACAGCGAGGGGATCTTCCCCAGCGTCCTCGGCCACGAAGGCGCAGGCGTGGTGCGCGAAGTCGGTGCCGGGGTGACCTCGGTCAAGCCGGGCGACCACGTGATCCCGCTCTACACGCCCGAATGCGGCCAGTGCAAAACCTGCCTGTCGGGCAAGTCGAACCTGTGCACCGCGATCCGCGCGACGCAGGGCAAGGGGCTGATGCCCGACGGAACCACGCGGTTTTCGTACAAGGGCCAGCCGATCTACCACTATATGGGCTGCTCGACCTTCTCGAACTTCACCGTCCTGCCCGAGATCGCCGTGGCGAAGATCCGCGAGGACGCGCCGTTCCAGACCAGCTGCTACATCGGCTGCGGGGTGACCACCGGGGTGGGCGCGGTGCTCAACACGGCCAAGGTCGAGCCGGGCGACAATGTCGTGGTGTTCGGCCTCGGCGGGATCGGGCTCAACGTGATCCAGGGCGCGAAGCTCGCGGGTGCGGGCAAGATCGTCGGTATCGACATCAACCCCGAGCGCGAGGCATGGGGCAGGCAGTTCGGCATGACCGACTTCCTCAACACCAGGGGCCTCTCTCGAGAGGAGACGATCGCCAGGATCGCCGAGATCACCGACGGCGGGGCCGACTACAGCTTCGATTGCACGGGCAATGTCGAGGTCATGCGCACCGCGCTCGAATGCTGCCACCGCGGCTGGGGCACCTCGATCATCATCGGCGTGGCCGAGGCGGGCAAGGAGATCGCGACCCGCCCGTTCCAGCTCGTCACCGGGCGCAACTGGCGCGGCACCGCGTTCGGCGGGGCCAAGGGCCGCACCGACGTGCCCAGGATCGTCGATATGTACATGGACGGCCAGATTGCGATCGACCCGATGATCAGCCATGTCCTCAGCCTCGAGGAAATCAACAAGGGCTTCGACCTGATGCACGCGGGCGAGAGCATCCGCTCGGTCGTGGTCTATTGATGGAGCAGGTTTCGGCGAACAGGAGCCACGGCGGCACGCAGGGCGTCTACCGGCATGCCTCGCGCGAGACGGGGACGGAGATGACGTTCTCGGTCTTCGTTCCCGACCACGCACCCGGCGCGAAGCTGCCGGTGCTGTGGTATCTCTCGGGTCTCACCTGCACCCACGCCAACGTGACCGAGAAGGGTGAGTACCGCGCGGCGTGCGCCGAGCACGGGATCATCTTCGTCGCGCCCGACACCAGCCCGCGCGGCGACACGGTGCCCGACCACGAGGGCTACGATTTCGGCCAAGGCGCAGGGTTCTACGTCGATGCGACCGAGGCGCCGTGGGCGGCGAACTTCCGGATGCGCAGCTACATCGAGAGCGAGCTGCCCGAACTCGTCGCCGCGGAATTCACGATGGCGGATATGACCCGGCAAGGGATCACCGGTCACTCGATGGGCGGGCACGGCGCGCTGACCATCGCGCTGCGCGACCCCGGCCGCTTCCGCTCGGTCAGCGCGTTTTCACCAATCGCCAGCCCGCTGAACTGCCCGTGGGGCGAGAAGGCGCTCGGCGGCTATCTCGGAGAGGACCGGGAAGCGCGGCGCGACTACGATGCCTGTGCGCTGATCGCGGACGGTGCACGGCTACCCGACCTGCTGGTCGACCAGGGGACCGCAGACCAGTTTCTTGTCGAGCAACTCAAGACCTCGCTCCTCGTGGATGCCTGCGAGGCGGCGGGCATCCCGGCAACGATCCGGATGCAGGAGGGCTACGACCACTCCTACTACTTCATCTCGACCTTCATGGCCGATCACGTCGCCTGGCACGCGAAGCGGTTGAAGGCCTAGTCCAGCGCGGCGATCGCGCCGAGAACCCGTTCGGCATATTCGCGGCGGCAGATCAGCAGATCGGGCACGAACGTATCGGCCTGGTTGTAGACCAGCGGCGAGCCGTCGATCCGCGAGCAGTGCAGGCCGTGCGCCTGTGCCACGGCGACGGGGGCGCAGTTGTCCCATTCGTGCTGGCCGCCGGAGTGGAGGTAGATGTCGGCCTCGCCGCGCACGACCGCCATGGCCTTCGCGCCGGCGCTGCCCATGGGGACGAGCTCCGCCCCGATCCGCTCTGCCACGGACGTCGCCTCGGCCGCGGGCCGCGTGCGGCTGACTACCATCCGGGGCCGTTCGTGCGGGCGGGGGAGCGCTGCCGGCGCGTCGCTCCGCAGGACGAGATCGAGGCCCGGCAGCGCCACGGCACCGACGCGCGCCGCGCCGTCGATTGCGAGGCCGACGTGCACCGCCCAGTCGGTCCGCTCCTCGCCGTATTCGCGCGTGCCATCGACCGGGTCGACGATCCACACCCGGCGTTTCGAAAGCCGCTCTGCGGTGTCGGTGCTTTCCTCCGACAGCAGTCCGTCGTCGGGCCGTTGGTGGCGCAGCGCGTGGACGAGGAACTGGTTCGCGGTCTCGTCGCCCGCCTTCCCCAGCGCCTTGCCTTCGAACATTCCGGAGGCGCGGACTTCGAGCAGGAGGCGCCCCGCGACCTGCGCGAGGTGAGCGGCAAGCCCGGCGTCGGTCATGCTCATTTGAGCGGCAGGATCCGGCGGATGATGTATTGCGCCGCCTCTTCGGGCGTCATGTCGACCGTGTTCACCACGATGTCGGGGTTCTCGGGCGGTTCGTAGGGACTGTCGATGCCGGTAAAGTTCTTCAGCTTGCCCTCCCGCGCCTTCCTGTAGAGGCCCTTCACGTCGCGTGCTTCGGCGACTTCGAGTGGGGTGTCGACGAAAATCTCGATGAACTCATTTTCCGCCAGCATGTCGCGCACCATCTGGCGTTCGGCGCGAAACGGGCTGATGAACGCGGTGAGCACGATCAGCCCCGCGTCGGCCATCAGCTTGGCGACCTCGCCGATGCGGCGGATGTTCTCGATCCGGTCGGCCTCGGTGAAGCCCAGGTCCTTGTTGAGCCCGTGGCGCACGTTGTCGCCGTCGAGCAGGAAGGTGTGCCGGTTCATCAGCGCGAGCTGTTTTTCGACCTCGTTGGCGATGGTCGACTTGCCTGAACCCGACAGGCCGGTGAACCAGAGGACGCGGGGGGTCTGGTTCTTCAGGGCGGCATGATGCTCGCGGGTGATGTCGGTCGCCTGCCAGTGGACGTTCTGGCTGCGGCGCAGGCTGAAGTGGAGCATCCCCGCGGCGACCGTGGCGTTGGTCGCCTTGTCGATCAGGATGAACCCGCCGAGCGTCCGGTTCGTGGCGTAGGGCTCGAACACGAGAGGCTTGTCGGCGAACACCTCGGCCACGCCGATGTCGTTGAGCGAGAGCGTCTTCGCCGCGAGCCGCTCCATCGTGTTGACGTCGATCCGGTACTTGGGCTCCTGCACCGTCGCCGACACGGTCTGCGTCGCCAGCTTGAGCCAGTAGCCGCGCCCGACGTGAAGATCCTCGTCGGCCAGCCAAACGACCGTCGCCTCGAACTGGTCGGCGACCTGCGGCGGATCATCTGCGGCGGCGATCACGTTGCCGCGCGAGCAGTCGATTTCGTCGGCCAGCGTCAGCGTGACCGACTGGCCGGCGATTGCGCGGTCGAGGTCCCCGTCGAAGGTCACGACCGATGCGACACTGCTCGTCCGGCCCGAGGGAAGGACGCGAACGGCGTCGCCCGACGCGATCGTCCCCGAGGCGATCAGGCCGGAAAAGCCGCGGAAGTCGAGGTCGGGACGGTTCACCCACTGAACCGGCATCCGGAACGGCTTGCCGGCGTCGGCGGCGGAGAGCACCTCGACGGATTCGAGGTGATCGATCAGGCTAGGCCCATCGTACCACGGCGTGTTCGCGCTCGGCGCCGCGGTGATGTTGTCGCCCTTGAAGCCCGAGATCGGGATCGCGGTAAAATTCTCGATCCCGATGGTCGCGGCAAAATCGCGGTAGTCGGCGACGATGCGCTCGAACACCGCGCGGTCGTAGCCCACGAGGTCCATCTTGTTCACCGCGAGGACGACGCTGCGGATACCGAGCTGGTGGCACAGGAAGCTGTGCCGCCGGGTCTGGACGAGAACGCCCTTCCTCGCATCGACGAGAATCACCGCGAGGTCCGCCGTGCTCGCGCCGGTGACCATGTTGCGGGTGTACTGTTCGTGACCCGGGCAATCGGCGACGATGAACTTGCGTTTCTCGGTCGAGAAGAAGCGGTAGGCGACGTCGATCGTGATGCCCTGTTCGCGCTCGGCGGCAAGCCCGTCGACGAGAAGCGCGAAGTCGATTTCCTGCCCCTGGGTGCCGATCCGCCGGCTGTCGCTTTCGAGCGCGGCGAGCTGATCCTCGAAGATCATCTTGCTGTCGTAGAGCAGCCGGCCGATCAGCGTCGACTTGCCGTCGTCGACGCTGCCGCAGGTGATGAAGCGGAGCATCGTCTTGTGCTGGTGCGCCTCAAGGTAGGCGTCGATGTCCTGCGCGATCAGCGCGTCGCTCTCGTAGGCGGGGGTGTTGGCGGTATCGGCCATCAGAAATACCCCTGCTGCTTCTTCACTTCCATTCCGGCACCGCCCTCGTCCTTGTCGATCGCGCGTCCCTGCCGCTCGGAGGTGGTGGTCAGCAGCATTTCCTGGATCACCTCGGGCAGCGTCGCCGCTTCGCTCTCGACCGCGCCGGTCAACGGGTAGCAACCCAGGGTGCGGAAGCGGATCGAACGCATGACCGGCTCTTCGCCGGGCGCGAGCGGAAAACGATCGTCGTCGACCATCAGCAGCATTCCTTCGCGCTCGACCGTGGGACGCGGCGCGCTGAAATAGAGCGGGACGATCTCGATGCCCTCGAGGTGGATGTATTGCCAGATGTCGAGCTCGGTCCAGTTCGACAGCGGGAACACGCGAATGCTCTCGCCCTTGCGCTTGCGGGCATTGTAGAGGTTCCACAGTTCGGGCCGCTGGTTCTTTGGGTCCCAGCCGTGGCTGGCGGTGCGGAAGCTGAAGATTCGCTCTTTGGCCCGGCTCTTCTCCTCGTCGCGGCGGGCGCCGCCGAACGCGGCGTCGAAGCCGTATTGGTCGAGTGCCTGCTTCAACCCCTCGGTCTTCCACATGTCGGTGTGGAGCGGCCCATGATCGAACGGGTTGATCCCGCGCTCCTGTGCCTCGAGATTGCGATGGACGAGCAAGTCCATGCCCGCTTCCGCGGCGGCGCGGTCGCGCAGTTCGTACATCGCCTTGAATTTCCACGTGGTGTCGACGTGCAACAGCGGGAAGGGCGGGGGTGAGGGGTAGAACGCCTTGCGCGCGACGTGGAGCATCACCGCGCTGTCCTTGCCCATCGAATAGAGCATCACCGGGCGTTCGGCCTCGGCGACGACCTCGCGCATGACGTGAATCGCCTCGGCTTCGAGGCGCTGGAGATGGGTAAGGGTGGGAAGCTCGGTCATCGGCGCCGACACATAGGGCCGCAAATCGGTGTTGGACCTCCCAAATGGGAGTGATATGGGCGCGTATGCGCGTACCCAACCTCGGCGAGACGGATCTGCTGGTGCCGCTGCATGACGGCTTGTTCGAACAGCCGATGTGGCAAACCTTCCTGTCGCGGTTGCGGCGGGTCAGCGGGACGGATTACGCGGCGCTGATTATCGGCGCGAGCCCGGATGGCGATCCGACCCGGCTGACCCTTTCCAACGGCGTCCTTCCCGAGGATGTGACCAGCGTTCTGGCGCACTGGCCAGGGGGCGAGGGACGCCTGTTCGCGGCGATGCGCGAAGGGCGGGTGCATTCGCTGGAGGAGCTGGTCCAGGGCCGGCCCGAGCTCGCAGCCATGCGCGGCTCGCGGGCGAGCGGCTTCGCCGCGATGCGGCTCGTCGATCCGGGCGGGATCGAGGCGGTCCTGCTGCTCGCCGGAGCCGCGCGGATCGGGCCCGACGTCGCCAATCTGCTGGTCGCGCTCTCGCCTCACCTGCGCGTTGCCCAGCGCACATTCGCGGCAATCGAGCGTGAACGGGCGCGTTCCGAGGTCAACGCCGAGGCCATCTCCCGCATGAACTTCGGGTGGATCGCCCTCGACGCCCGCTGCCGGATCGTCGACTGCGATGCGCAGGCCGAGCGTTTTCTCCAGCGATCGGGGGTACTGCGCCGTGCGCACTACGACCGGCTGACGCCGACGGCGGCGGAGGTGGACCGCCTGCTCACCGCCCATGTCCGCGAATGCGCGGCCAACCCAAGGATCGGCCCGCGCGCGGTCAATCTCAGCCGCGACCCGTGGACCGACATCCTCGTTGCGCCGCTGCGGATCGATTCGCTGGCCGGACGCACCAATGCGGTGGCCGCTGTCTACCTGCGGGGCGACCGCTCCTCGCGGGCCGACCGCCAGGACCAGCTGGTGGGGCTGTTCGGCCTGACGCCGTCCGAAGCGCGGCTGGCCTGGGCGCTGTCGCAGGGGATGTCGATCGCCGAAGGCGCCGCCACCTGCGGTCTGACGGTCGAGACCGCTCGCAACTACTCGAAGAAGATCTACGCCAAGACCGGCGCCCGCGGGCAGGTCGATCTCGTCCGGCACATCCTCACCGGGGTTCTGGCGCTCGCCTGAAAGGCGCTCAGCTGCCCGAAAACTCCGCCTTGCGCTTCGAAAGGAACGCCGCCGCGCCTTCGCCGGCATCGCGGGTGCCGCCGGCGATCCGCTGGGTGCGCGCCTCTGCCGCGAGCACCGTCGAGAGGTCCGACTGGAGGCCTTCGCGCAAGGTCTGCTTCATCAGGCCGAGCGCGACTGTCGGTCCGGCGGCGAGCCGGGCGGCAAGCGCCTCCGCCTCGCCGGCGAGCGCCTCGTCCTCGACGCACTTGTAGATGAGGCCGATGCGCTCTGCTTCCTCGGCATGGATCTTCTCGCCCAGCATCATCATCCGGGTCGCCTGCGCCGTGCCGACGAGGCGCGGCAGCATCCAGCTCGATCCGCCGTCCGGCACGAGGCCGATGTTGACGAAGGCCTGCAGGAAATAACCACTCTTGCCGGCGATGACGAAGTCGGCAGCGAGAGCGATCGAGCATCCGACCCCCGCCGCGGGTCCCTGGACCGCGCAGACCACCGGAACCGGCACGCTCGCAAGCACCTCGATCAGCGGGTTGTAGTGCCTGCTGAGCGAGGTGAAGGCGCGATCGCCGCCGGGCATCGCGACCCCGGAACTGGCCGCGAGGTCGGCCCCAGAGCAGAAGGCGCGTCCTTCGCCCCGAATCAGCACCGCGCGCGCGTCGCCGACCGCGCGGATCGCGGCGAAGATTTCGTCGGCCATCTGCGGAGAGCAGGCGTTGAGCCGTTCGGGACGGGCGAGGGTTATCGTCAGCACCGATCCCTCGCGGGCGACCTTGATCGACTCGAATTCGCTCATGGCATGTGTTCTCCCCGAACATTGTTCTCTTCCCGCTTCGTGTGGGCGAGCGGGTGCGCGATTGCAACCGATCCTCTTCGTCCGCCGAAGGCTCGGACCTCACCGATTGACAATCATAAGCATAGTTATAAATAGCGCCCTTATGGATAACATCGCCTCCATTCTGGCCGACACCTCACGCCTCATGCGGCGCAGCTTCGATGCGCGCGCGCGCGACATCGGCGTGACCCGCCAGCAGTGGCTCGTCCTCGTCAACCTGGCGCGGCACGAGGGCGTCAACCAGGGCGGCCTCGCCGAGCGGCTCGACGTCGAACCGATCACCGTGTGCCGCATGGTCGACCGCCTGCAGGATGCCGGCCTCGTCGAACGGCGCGCCGACCCGGCGGATCGGCGCAGCTGGCGGCTCTTTCTCACCGACCGGGCGCGCAGCCTGCTCGACCAGTTGCGGCCCCTCGCGGATGCCATGATCGAGGATGCGCTCGACGGGCTCAACGGCGCCGAGCGCGAAGTGCTGCGCGATCTGCTCGAGCGCATCCGCGAGAACCTTTCGCGGCGCGTCGCCGAGGGCATCGCCGCCAATGGCTGACCGCGACCCCCAGATCGAGATCGACGAAGCGGCCCCGGCTGCCCGAGATTTGGCACCGGAAGCGGCACCTGCACCGTCACGCTGGAACAAGCTCGTGCTCATGGCAGGGGTTCCCCTGCTGGTGATCGCCGGCGCCGGAGGGTACTGGCTCAGCCTTCAGGGCAAGGTTTTCACCGACAACGCGTACGTCCGCCAGGACAAGGTTTCCGTGACCGCCGAAGTGGGCGGCCAGATCGTCGAGGTGCTGGTCGACGACGACGATTTCGTGAAGGCTGGCGACCTGATGTTCCGGATCGATCCCGCCCCGTACCGGATCCAGATCGCGCAGGCCGATGCGGCGATCGCCACCGCGCAGGCGAATGCGACTGCGCTCCGGAACGCCTCGGCGCTTTCGGGATCCGACATTGCCGCTGCCCGCGAGGACATCGCCTTCGCGCAGGCGAGTTACGACCGGCAGGCCGCGCTGTGGAGCAAGGGCTTCACTACGAAGGCGGATTTCGAGGCGGCGCAGCACCGGGTCGCGCAGGCGCGCGAGGCGTTGCGCAGCGCCGAAGCGAAGCGGACAGAGGCGGCCGCCAAGCTGTCGCAGGGCGCGCAGGTGCCGGGCGAGCTTCCAGCAATCGCTGCCGCAAGGGCGCAGCGCGAGGCGGCGCAGCTCAACCTGGCGCGGACCGAGGTGCGCGCGCCGATCGCTGGGCGGGTCACCCAGGCCGATCGGCTTCAGAAGGGCCAGCAGCTTATCAGCGGGGTGCCGGTGGCGACGATCGTCGCGACCGGCACGAGCTATATCGAGGCGAACTTCAAGGAGACACAGCTGGCCCGCATGGCGATAGGCCAGCCAGCGGAAATCACCTTCGACGCCTATCCGGACGTCAAGCTCAAGGGCCACGTCGAGGCTATCGGCGCGGGGACGGGAAGCGAGTTCTCGATCCTGCCTGCGCAGAACGCGACGGGCAACTGGGTCAAGGTGACGCAGCGCGTGCCGGTCAGGATCGTGATCGACAGCAAGAGCCCGCGCCCGCTGATCGCCGGCCTGTCGACCGGAGTCACCGTCTTCACCGACGGCAGGAAGCACTAGGAAACCGCCTTGGCGACCGCAGCACATCGCCCTGCCGGTGTGGCCGGCGGGCCGGCCGTCGGCCCGGTGGCGGATGTCGCCGCGCTGCCGGTGAGAAACACCTGGCTGGTGGTGTTCGGCATCATGACCGCCTCGCTGCTGCAGATCCTTGACACGACGATCGCGAACGTCGCCATCCCGCACATGCAGGCCGCACTCGGCGCGACGCCGGACGAGATCAGCTGGGTCCTGACCAGCTACATTGTCGCCAGCGCAGTCGCGATGCCGATCACCGGCTGGCTCGCGGACCGGGTCGGTTCGCGCCGTCTGTTCATCGCCTCGACGGCGGGGTTCGTGCTTTCCTCGATGATGTGCGGAATGGCCCAGAACATCACCGAGATGGTCCTGTTCCGCGCCCTTCAGGGCGTGACGGGCGCCTTCATCGGTCCGCTGAGCCAGGCGGCCATGCTCGACGTCAACAAGCCGTCGCGTCAGGCGCAGATGATGGGCGTGTGGGCCATGGGAATCATGGTCGGGCCGATCCTCGGCCCGCTTCTGGGGGGATGGCTGACCGAAAACTGGAACTGGCGCTGGGTGTTCTACGTGAACGTGCCGATCGGCGCGATCGCGCTGGCGATCCTGCTCGCCGAACTTCCGTCGCGCAAGGTCAGTCGCCGGCGCTTCGACCTGTTCGGATTCTCGATGATCGCCATCGCCATCGCCGCGCTGCAGATGATGCTCGACCGGGGGGCGCAGGAAGACTGGTTCGAATCGCCCGAGATCTGGATCTATGCCGTGGCCATCGTCAGCTGCGGCTGGATCAGCGTCGTGCATCTCGCGACCAACAAGAAGGGAACGTTGTTCAACCGGGCACTGTTCGCCGACCGCAATTACGTGGTCGCGCTTGTCTTCATGGGAGCGATCGGGGTCGGCGTCTTTGCCACGATGGCGCTCCTTCCGCCGATGTTGCAACGGCTGTTCGGGTATTCGGTAATCGACACCGGATGGGTGCTGATGCCGCGCGGGATCGGCACGCTCATCAGCATGCAGATCGCCGGGCAGTTGACCCGCCGCGGGTTCGATCCGCGCTACCTCATCTTCAGCGGGTTCGTTCTCACGACACTGTCCTTCTGGCACATGTCCGGGTGGTCGCTGGGAATCGACCAGCAGACGATCGTGGTGACGGGATTCCTGCAGGGTCTCGGCATGGGCTTGGTGTTCATCTCGCTCAACAACGCGGCGTTCGCCACGCTGGCACCCGACCTGCGGACCGAGGGATCGAGCCTGCTCATCCTCATGCGTTCGCTGGGAGCCTCGATCGGGATCTCGGTGACGACGACATTTCTCGCCCGGAACATCCAGGCGAGCCACGCGGACCTTGCGAGCCACGTGACCGCTTCGTCGACGGCGGTCATGGACGTGTCCACGATCGACCGCTTCCAGGCCCTGGGGTCCACCGCGCTCAGCGCGCTCGATGTGGAAATCAACCGGCAAGCGGCTATGATTGCCTACGTCGATGATTTCTATCTGATGATGTGGGTCAGCGCGGCGGCCTTGCCGCTGATCCTGCTTATGCGCCCGGCCCGACGCGGGCCCGGCTAGGAACTCGGCCGCAAACGGGGGAGGGGACAGGGGCACATGGCGCAGCCGACGCACGTTCTGGCAATCGATCAGGGGACCACGTCGACGCGGACGATCGCGTTCGATGCGCAAGCGCGCCCGGTCGCGACCGCTCAGCGGGAATTCGCGCAGCACTACCCGCAAGGCGGCTGGGTGGAACACGATCCCGAGGACATCTGGCGGGATACCCTCGCGACGCTGCGCGAGGCGATCGCGGGCAGCGGCGTCGCGGCGGACCGCTTTGCCGCGATGGGCATCACCAACCAGCGCGAGACGGTGGTGGTCTGGGACCGCGAGACAGGCGCGCCGATCCACCGCGCCATCGTGTGGCAGGATCGCCGGACCGCCCAGACCTGCGCCGACCTCCACGCTGCCGGCCACGAGGCGCTCGTCAGCGCCAGGACGGGGCTGCTGCTCGACCCCTACTTCTCCGCCACCAAGGTCGCGTGGATCCTCGACAACGTGAAAGGCGCGCGCGCGCGGGCCGAGGCGGGCGACCTCGCGTTCGGCACGATCGACAGTTTCCTGCTCTGGCGGCTGACCGGCGGGAAGGCCCACGCGACCGACGTCACCAACGCGGGCCGGACGCTGCTGTTCGACATCCATGCCCAGCGCTGGGACGAGGACCTGTGTGCGCTGTTCCGCGTACCGATGGCGATGCTGCCCGCGGTGCACGACAACAGCCACCTGTTCGGCACGACGGCCGAGGGCCTGCTCGATGCGCCGATCCCGATCGCGGGAATGGCGGGCGATCAGCAGGCGGCGCTGTTCGGCCAGGCCTGTTTCGAACCGGGGATGGCCAAGTCGACCTACGGGACCGGCTGCTTCATGCTGCTCAACACCGGGTCCGAGGCGATTGCATCGAAGCACCGGTTGCTGACCACGCCCGCCTACCGCCTGGGCGGGCGGATGACCTACGCGGTCGAGGGGTCGATCTTCGTTGCCGGCGCGGCGATCAAGTGGCTGCGCGACGGGATCGGCGTGATCGACTCGGCAAGCGATACCGCCCGGCTCGCCGAAAGCGTGGGCGACGACCACGGTGTCACCCTGGTTCCGGCCTTCGTCGGACTCGGCGCGCCCCACTGGGACCCGGATGCGCGCGGGGCGATCTTCGGACTGACGCTCGACGCGGGCAAGGCCCACATCACCCGCGCGACGCTCGAATCGGTCGCATTCCAGACGATGGACCTCGTCGAGGCGATGGTGGCCGACGGCGCCGACGACCTCGGGGCGATCCGCGTCGACGGAGGGATGGCGGCCAACGACTGGCTATGCCAGTTCCTTGCCGATATTCTGGGCGTCGAGGTGGAGCGGCCGGCCAACATCGAGACGACCGCGCTCGGCGCCGCGTTCCTCGCCGGGCTAGCGACCGGGTTCTGGGCCGACCTCGATGCGCTGTCGGCCACGTGGCGCTGCAGCCGGCGGTTTTCGCCAGCGATGCCGGCCGAACGCCGCGCGCGCCTGCGCGAGGGATGGCGGGCCGCCGTCGCCAAGACGCGGACGACCGCGAGGGACCGGGCGGATTGACTTGCGGATGCTGCATATTAGATAACTCTGATATGATGATCCATCCGTCCCTTCGCGAAGTGGTCGCGCGCGCATGACGTTGCCGGGGTTTCCTGACGCTGCTTCCCTTGCCGGGCTTGCCGGTGGCGTCCTCATCGGGCTTGCCGCGGCCCTGATGCTCCTTGGCATCGGCCGGATTGCAGGGGTTTCCGGCGTACTGGCGCGCGCCGTCGGCCTTTCGGGCGGAACACTGCCGCGCGCCTCGGCGTGGTCGTTCGTGCTGGGCCTCCCCCTGGGCGCCGCAACGGTGGCGCTTGCGACCGGGCAAGGTGTCGGGAGCTTTCCGGGGCCGGTCCCGCTGGTCGTCGCGGGGCTGCTGGTCGGTTTCGGTACGCGGCTTGGCAGCGGGTGCACCAGCGGCCACGGGGTTTGCGGCGTCAGCCGCTGGTCGCAGCGCTCGCTCGTCGCGACCGTCGTCTTCATGGCGAGCGGCATCGCCACCGTGGCGCTTGCCGATGCCGTGTTTCCGGGGCTTCTGCCATGATCGCGCGGATCGGACTTCCGCTGGCAGCCGGAACGCTGTTCGGTGCGGGCCTGGCGCTGGGCGGAATGACCGACCCCGCGCGGGTGCGCAGTTTCCTCGACCTGTTCGGGGATTGGGATCCGACGCTGGCGTTCGTCATGGGCGGGGCGGTGCTGGTCATGGCAGCGGCCTGGCGTATCCAGAAGCGACTGCGCCACCCGTTGCTGGCAACCGCCTTCGCGCTTCCCGAGCGGTCCGACGTGTCCCTGCCGCTGGTCGCCGGCGCCACCATCTTCGGCGCCGGTTGGGGCATCGCCGGGCTGTGTCCCGGCCCGGGTCTCGCGTCGCTGGCGATCGCGCCGGCAAAGGGCGTCTGGTTCGTTGGCGCGCTGCTCCTGGGAATGGCGCTGCACAAGCTCGTCTTCCGCGATTGACCTGTCGCGCGTAACGGGCGCGGCAGTCTTGGTCGTCTATGCACGCGGCATGGGGCGGCGCATGGGCGGAAGGATCGGTGTTCGCCGGGTCCCCACGGCCGGTGCCGGCGCTCGGCATCGACATCCCGCGGGCGGATTAGCCGGATAAAACAGGCCGCTGTCATTTCCCGGACGGGTTGCCTATGCAGTCGTGGGGGATTGACGCCGTGGCGAGAGACGACGCCCTTAGCAATGACGGGAGCGCCCAGCCCAGGGCGTCGCTGTTCGGCGCGTTTTTGCTGAGCGACGCGCAGGGCCGCCAGATCGCCTTGACCAATCGCCGAGCGCGTGCGCTGCTTGCCATGCTCTTCGCCGCGCCTGACGAGCCGCTCGATCGCGACCACCTCAGCCGCCTGCTGTGGCCCGGCCGGTTTTCGGCGCAGGCAAAGGCAAGCTTACGGCAGTGTCTGCTCACGCTTGAAAAGGCCCTGGGGGGCGCCGGCGTCGACATCGTCGAAATCTCGCGCAGCCATGTCGCGCTCAAGCCGGGCAGCGCGACGAGCGACCTCTCTGACCTCGAACGGGCGCTCGCCGAAGGCCGCCTCGATTCGGCCTGCGAACTCCTGGCGGCGATCGGCAATCGCCCCCTGCTCGACACATTCGCTCTCGACGAGGCGTTCGCGAAGTGGCGCGAAACCCTGCGCACACGGGTAGAAAGCCGGATCGCGATCGCGATCGACCGGGCCCTTGCCGGGGCCGATCGGGCAGGAGATCACGACGCCCGCGACCGCTTGCGGGAAGCCTGGCAGACAAGTGGGCGCGCCACCGCGCGCAGGGCCGACGAGCGCAAGCGGATCGCGGTGCTTCCGTTCGAACAGTTGGACGCGATCGGGGGTGAATTCTTCATGGCCGAAGGCGTTGTCGAGGAACTCGGCGCGCGCCTTGGTGCCATTCCCGGGCTCGCTCTCGTCGGGCGAACCTCGATCGCCGCCGTGGCGGACGGTGCACACACGCTTCCCGAGATCGCCGAGGCGCTGGGCGCGACGCACCTGGTCGAAGGTACCGTCCACCGCTTCGCAGACGCGGTCCGCGTCGCGCTGCGCCTGATTGACGGCGCAACCGGCACCGAGGTCTGGTCCGAGCAGTGGGACGGCACGCTCGAAAGTGCGATCTCGATGCGGCACATGATCGGCAGCCACGTGATTGCCAGCTTGTGCAAGGCGCTCGATATTGACGTCCCGGCGGGCGCGGCAAGGCGCATGACCGCCAGCCGCGAGGCCTATTCGCTTTTCCTGCAGGGGCGGGCGCTGACCTTCCGCGCACTCACCCCAGGCGTTGCCGACAAGGCAGTCGAACTGCTCGAGCAGGCGCTGACGCTCGATCCCGATTTCGCGGAGTGCTGGACCGCCCTTGCCGAGGCTCACGTCCACGTCGCCGTCTTTACGCCGTGCCTCGACCGGGTCGAGCGATCGCGAAAGATGGCGCATTATGCTGCCCGGGCGATCGAGCTCGATCCGCGGCGCGGTCACCCGCGGGCCTTGCTGGGCATCCACGAGTGGACCCGGCAGCGTCCCGTGCTGGCGCTCGACCGCGCGTTCGACGCCTATCGGCTCGAGCCGACCAACGCCGACGTGGTAATCCGCCTCGGTTCGTTCCTGCTCTATATCGGGCGCACGCGCGAAGCCCTGCCGTATCTCGAGGCGGGGGTCGAACTCGACCCCGTCTACGGGCGGAATCACGTCATCCTGTCGATGGCCCACTTCAGCCTGGGCAATCTTGCCGAGGCGCTTGCCGCCGGGCGGCGCGCGGTCGATCTTGGAATGCCGGCGATGTGGCTGGCGATCGTGCAGGCGGCGATGGGCGACCACGAGACGGCCACCGCGACGTACTACGACGCGCGCCTGATGATGAACACCGTCATCCAGCCGCCGGCCGGCACCGATCCACTGCCAGACGCCGCGCGCGATGCCTACTGGGCCATTGCGGCGAGGGGCACGTGCGGCAACGATCCCGTTGCGCGGGCGACGTACTGCATGATGCTCGACGGGCTGCACGAGACGATGCCCGACCCGCACGATGCGAGCATCATCCATCCGGCTATCTGGATGGGCCATGCGGAACTCGTGATGAAGATCTATCGGGAGCAGATC
This sequence comes from Tsuneonella litorea, assembly GCF_025154015.1. Classification (GTDB taxonomy): domain Bacteria; phylum Pseudomonadota; class Alphaproteobacteria; order Sphingomonadales; family Sphingomonadaceae; genus Tsuneonella; species Tsuneonella litorea. Next base: position 372,274 of record NZ_JAOAMV010000003.1, on the reverse strand, counting down.
CATCCGGCCAACATGTACGCTCTGATGAGCCTGTGGGCCGACGTCAATCCGATCGACCGCACGCGCAAGCATCCCGAATTCCTGCGTTTCGCGAAGGAGATTGGCCTGGTCGCCGCGTGGGAGAAATACGGCTGGCCCGATTCGCTGCCGCGTCCGCCCGTTGCGTAGACGTCCACAAGGTACTGCCGGGTCTCGAATTGACGTTTTTTTGACGGACGGCCCGGTTGACGGGGCGCCGCCAAGCTACGAGCATCGGGTAATCGAAACACGGCGGTTGTCGGCCACTTTCGGCGAAGGGCGTTCCCTTCCGAAAGTCGGCGGCGCGCGTCCGTCGCAGGGGGCGACGGGCGCGCGTGGGCCGCTCCGCCAAGCTCTCGCCGCCGGGACTTCTGCGACCCGCGTCCCGGCGGCGGGATCCCGAGGGGAGGCGGCATGGCATCGATCTGCACCCCGGATCCGCGGCGTGGGGCGCGTCCGCAGCGACGGCCATATGTCGATCTCGCCCGCGCAATCGAGCAGTCAATGTGACCGCGCGCCGCGACCTTTCGTCCGGCATCGCGACCGTCTTCCGGCCCGTCACTGTGATCGCGACCGTTACCGCGCTGATGCTGCCGCTTGCCGGGTGCTCGCAGGCGGCGTCCGGCGACGATGACCCGGCACCGGCTCAGCGGGCAGTCTCCAACCCCGATGCGCGCAGCACGAAACAGCAAGTCCTGGTCGCCGTCCACTCCGCGGCCGCCGGCTTCAACGCGCGCGATGCGCACAAGGCGCTGGCGATGTTCGCGCCCGATCTGGTCAGCATGTTCCACGGGATGCCGAACGGGACCCTTGCCGACGAGCGCATCACGACGCGCACCCAGGTCACCGACCCCGCGATCAGCCTGACGCTTACCGACGAAAGTGTCGACGTGGCAGAAGCGGGTGACATGGCGGTCTATGCCGCCAAATACCGCTTCGGGTTCACCGATCCTGCGACGGGCCGTCCGGCGAGCGAAACCGGGAACTGGGTCATCGTGTTCAGGCGGCAGCCCGATGGCACCATGAAGGCGAACAAGGCGATCGTATCCGACCTTCCGGAAGAAGGCTGACGTGGGCTTCGCGGCGCCCTCGTTCGATCTCACCGGACGGGTGGCAGTCGTTACCGGCGGCAATCGCGGTATCGGCCGGAGCATTGCACTGGGACTGGCCAGCGCGGGCGCGTCGGTCGCCATCCTCGCTCGCGACGCAAACCGCAACGCGGCGGTCGAAGAGGAACTCGAGGCGTTTGGCCAGCGCGCCTTCGCCGACACGCTCGACTTGACCGATCGGTCCACGCTTGGTCCGGCGATGGAGCACGTCGAAGCAGCGCTGGGACCGGTCGACATCCTGGTCAACAACGCGGGTACCGCCGACATCAGCGGCGGAATTCTCAGTCAGGACGAGGAAGCCTGGGACGCCGCACTCGCGATCCACCTGACGGCGACGATGCTGTTGTCCCGGGTCGCCGCGTCCTCGATGAAGGAGCGCCGCGGCGGAAAGATCGTGAACCTCGCGAGCATGTACGCGATCTTCGGGGCCGGCAGCTTGCCGAGCTACGGTGCGGCGAAGGGAGGGGTGGTGCAGCTGACCAAGGCGATGGCGGTCGAACTCGCGCCGTTCGGAATCCAGGTCAACGCCATCGCCCCCGGATGGATCGCGACCGAAATGACCGCCGTCGTGCGGGACGACGCGGCCTGGTCGGATATGCACGCGATGTTGATGGCGCGTACGCCCGCCGGTCGCTGGGGCGATGCCGACGAATGCGCCGGCGCCGCGATCTTCCTCGCCAGCGATGCCGCGCGCTTCGTGACCGGCGTCATGCTGCCGGTCGACGGCGGGTATTCGATCGCGGCCCCCTCATGCTCGCACTGATCGCGATCTGCATTCCGACCGGAATCCTCCATGCGCGCCAGCGCAGGCTGACTGCCGCAGGTTCCGCCGTGATATGAGCCAAGAGGGGGGAAGACGATGTCCGGATCCGGCCCGAGCATCCCGATTGTCGTTGCCTGAGGCCGCGCAATGGCGTCACGCGCGAAGATGAAGGGGCGCGCCGGCCGGACCGTCTGGCGGCTGATCGGTCCGGCGCTGCTGTTTTCCGGCGCGGCCATCGGCACGTCGCATCTCGTCCAGTCGACGCGTGCAGGGGCGATGTACGGACTGGGGCTGGTCGGGGTGATCCTGCTGGCAAATGTCCTCAAGTACCCCGCCTACCGGTTCGGGGTCGACTACGGCCACGCACGGCATCGCTCGATCATGGCGGGATACCGCGAGCTCGGGCTGTGGGCGCCGCTGCTGTTCGCCGCCGTCGCGATCGCCATCGTCCCGATCGTTCACGCCGCGCTGGCGGCGGCGACCGCGGGAATCGCGATCGCGGTGACGGGTGCATCGCTTCCGGTTCCGGTGGTCGGCTCGGCCCTGCTGGCAATCGTCGCGGCGATCCTCCTCGTGGGCGGTTACGACTGGCTGGACCGGATCAACCGGGTCCTGCTGGCGTTCCTCGTCCTCTCGACCCTGGCAACGACCGCGATGGTGCTGCCGCGGGTCGATTGGGCAACGCTGACCGACCTGTCGTGGACCGGGGATCCCAAGGCGATCCTGTTCGTCATCGCGCTCGCCGGGTTCATGCCCAACCCGCTAGACGTATCGGTGGGCCAGTCGATGTGGACCGCCGAGGCGGAAAAGCGCCTGCCGCCGGGTGAGCGCAGCGACCTGCGCGATGCGCGCGATGCGTTTCTTGTGGGATACATGATGACCGCCGTGCTGGCGGTGTGCTTCTGCATCATGGGGGCGGGCGTCATGCATACCGCCGGAGTGGACCCGGAAACCAGCGCGCCAGGCTTCGCTGCGCAGGTCATCGGGCTCTACAGCGCCGCCCTTGGCGAAGGCGCGGCGGCGCTGGCCGCGGTCGCGGCTCTGTCTGTCATGCTGACCACGCTCCTCGCCGCAATCGATCTCGGCGCACGCTACGTCGCGACGTTCTGGGAGGAAGGACTGATGCACCGCGGCGACCGGGCGTTCACCCGGGTGTACCGCGGCGCGGTGCCGTTGCTGGGGCTTGCGGCCAGTGCGGTGCTGTTTCTGTTCACGGCATCGTTCACGGCCATGCTCGATCTTGCGACGAGCGCCGCTTTCGTCGGTGCTCCGGTGATCGCCGCTGTCAATCACCTCGTGGTGACCCGCGCCTCGCTGCCGGAGGACGCCCGGCCGGGACCCGCGATCCGCGCGCTCAACCTTGCCGGCATCACGATCATGGCGGCGCTTGCGGTCGCGTATTTCCTGCTGTGATTCTTGCCGATTGCGTCGGGAAAGGCTTGACTCGGCGCTGGCGAAGGGGTCGCTGGACCCGATGCGATCCGACACCACTCGAACTGGCGAACCCGATGGCCTGACCGACGGGCTCGGCCGGCGGTTCGCCTATCTGCGGTTGTCGCTGACCGAGGTGTGCAACTTTCGCTGCACCTATTGCCTGCCCGATGGCTACATCAAGCGGTCCGGCCGCCCGAGCGAGCTGACGCTGCCCGAGATCGAGCGGGCGGTTCGTGCCTTCGCGTCGCTCGGGCTGTGGAAGGTACGCCTGACCGGGGGCGAGCCGACCGTGCGCAGCGACTTCGACGCGGTCGCGCGCGCGGTCGCCGCCGTTCCGGGCGTGCGCCGCGTGGCGATGACGACGAACGGCTGGCGCCTCGCCGAGAACGCGCGGGCCTGGCGCGCAGCGGGGGTGAGCGCGGTCAACGTCAGCGTCGATTCGCTCGATCCCGCCAGGTTTGCCGCGGTCACCGGGCACGACCGGCTGCCGGCGGTGATCGCCGGGATCGACGCGGCGCGCGAAGCGGGGTTCGCCAGCGTCAAGCTCAACGCCGTGCTGATGCGCGGGGTCAACGACGACGAGCTCGAGGCGATGATCGACTTCGTCCGCCTGCGCGACATCTCTTTGCGCTTCATCGAGGTCATGCGCACCAACGACAATCCCGCGTTCTTCGCCGAGCGTCACGTCCCCGGCGAGGCGGTGATCGCCCGACTCGAAGGGGCCGGCTGGCACCGCCTGCCGCGCGCGCCAGGAGCCGGCCCTGCGGTCGAGTTCGGCCATCCCGACGCCGTGGGCCGGATCGGCATAATCGCTCCGTATTCGAAGGACTTCTGCGCGACCTGCAACCGCCTTCGCCTCAGCGCGGACGGCCGGCTGCACCTGTGCCTGTTCGGCGACGGCGGGTTCGACCTGCGGCCCCTGCTGCAGGACGACAGCCAGCACGACGCGCTCGTCGCGCGGATCAGGGCGCTGACCGCGACCAAGGCTCCCGCACACCGTCTGCACGAGGGCGACAGCGGCGCGACCCCGCACCTCGCCTCGATAGGAGGCTGACCGTGGCCCGCCACGGCCCCGAAGCCGCTACGATCGAGGTCGAGCTGTGCGGAAAGCTGGCAGAGCTTCATGGCCGCCTGTTGGCGCTCTCCGTCCCCGGCGAGGGATGCACGGCGGGCATCGTGCTGGCGCGGGCCGCCGAAGCGGTAGACGGGCTTGCCCCGATGGTCGCCGAAGGACGCGTCAGGGTCTGCATCAACGAGGTGGTGGTGTCCGATGGGGCCGCCGTTGGTCCGGGCGATCGGGTCGCGCTGTTTCCGCCGGTGTCGGGCGGATGAGCGCCCAGGTCGACCTGGTCCACCGGGCGTTCGATCCGGCAGAACTGCTAGAGGCGTTCCACCGCGGCGCGGACGACGTGGGCGCGGTAGTGAGTTTCACCGGCTTCGCCCGCGGCAAGGCCCGCGAGGGCGCGCCGGTCGCCGCACTCGTGCTCGAAAGCTATCGCGGGGTGACCTTGCGCTCGATGGAGGCGATCGCCGCCGAAGCGCTGGACCGGTTCGACATCGCGTCCTGCCGGGTGGTCCACCGCGACGGGACGATTCTGCCGGGCGAGGCGATCGTCTTCGTTGCCACCGCTGCGCGCCATCGCCGGGCGGCATTCGAGGCGGCCGACTACCTGATGGACCGGCTCAAGACCGAGGCGGTGTTCTGGAAGCGCGAGGAAGGGCCCGGCGGCGGCCGCTGGATCGAACCGACCGACGCCGACAGGGCCGATGCGGGCCGCTGGGCGTGATCGGCCTCGACGAAGCCCTCGCGTTGATCGCGGACCGGGTTGTGCCGCTCGGGACCGAGACTGTGCCTCTGGCCGAAAGCGCCGGTCGCACGCTCGCGGAGGACTTATGCGCGCGGAGCGATTCCCCGCGGCACGCGGTGTCGGTGATGGACGGCTATGCGGTGATCGACGCCGCGACCCGGCCGGGGAAGACGTTTGCCGTCGTCGGCGAATCGCGCGCGGGAAGCGGGTTCGACCGGACGCTCAAACCGGGAGAGGCGGTCCGCATCTTTACCGGCGCGCGGCTGCCCGCGGGCGCTGACCGGGTGATCGTCCAGGAACACGCAGAGCGCGACGGGGAGCGGGTGCGTTTTGTCGAAGGATACGGCCCGGCAACGCACGTTCGCCCGGCCGCCAGCGACTTTCGGGCAGGAGACGTACTGCTCGCCGCGGGAACCCGGCTCGATCCGCGCGCGCTGGTCACCGCTGGCGCCGCCGACCGGGCCGAGGTCAGGCTTGCGCGGCGACCGCGCGTGGCCGTGATTGGCACGGGGGACGAACTGGCCGCTCCGGGCAGCGCCCACCTCGAGCCCGACGCCGTGCCCGAGAGCGTGACCCTGGGCGTCGCCGCGATGGTCGAGGCGGAGGGAGGGACCATAGTGGCGCGTGATGCGGCCGCCGACGAGCTTGCCGCGCTGACGAGGCACGCGGGCCGCGCGCTCGACCAGGCGGATCTCGTGGTCGTGACCGGCGGCGCTTCGGTCGGCGAGCGCGACTTCGCCAAGCCGATGTTCGAGGCCCACGGGCTCGACCTGGTGTTCTCGAAAGTGGCGATCAAGCCGGGCAAGCCCGTCTGGCTCGGGTTGGCAAGGGGCAAGGTCGTGCTGGGGCTGCCGGGCAACCCGACTTCCGCGATGGTGACCGCGACCCTGTTCCTCAAACCGATACTCGCCCGCCTGCAGGGCGTTCGGGCGGATCACGCCTGGCGCAGGCTGCCGCTGGCGGCACCGCTCGCGGCGACCGGGGACCGCGAGACGTTCGTCCGCGCGCGGTGGGCGGCCGAGGGCCTCGTGCCGCTCGGCAACCAGGACAGCGGTGCACAGGGGCCACTGGCGCGCGCCGACTGGCTGGTGCGCTGCCCACCGCATCACGGCGAACGCGCCGCCGGCACTGAAGTCATGGCGCTGGCGTTCTAGCCTCCCCGGCGGGATAGGACGGCGGTTCGCTCCGCCACCGCGGGGGCCGCGAGCAGGGTATCGAGCGCGGCATGGTTTCGCCTGCGCCAGTTGGGATGGGTGTCGGTCGTCCCGGGCAGGTTGGGTTGTTCGCGCTCCGCCAGCAGGTCTTCGAGCGGCACGATCGCCAGCGACGACGGCGTCCGGGCAATGTGCGCGATCGCGGCGTCGACCGCCGGTTCCGGTTCTTCCGGAGCGGGACGGGGCAAGCCGCCCCCGATGGTCGACCACAGCATCCCGCGGTCCCATTCGCGCACCGATTCCGCTTCGGCACGCGTCGTGCGGGGGCCAAGGCGGCCGCACCGCTCGGCCCAGTCGAGGTCGCGCCCGCTCCACCATCCGGCAACGGTGGGGGTGTCGTGGGTGCCCGTCATGGCGACGGCCGTCGGGCGGTAGTCGTCCGCGCCGCGGAAGCCCGCGTCCGCCGCGCGGGCAAACCACAGCACTTCCATGCCGTGCAGCCCGCGATCCGCGATCGCCTCGGCAAACCCGTAGGGGCTCGTGCCGAGGTTTTCCGCGACGACGATCGCTCCCGCCCGGTGGGCTTCGAGCACCAGGAGCCGCAGGAGGTCGCGGAACGGATAGGACAGGTAGGCCCCGTCCGTGGCACTTGCGCCTTCGGGAATGACCCACAGCCGTTCCAGCCCGAAGGCATGGTCGACGCGCAGGCCCCCGCCAGCGGCGAAGCCCGACCTCAGCATGGCGATGAACGGCGCGTAGCCGGTACGGCGCAGGCCCGCGGGCGAAAAGGTCGACAGGTGCCAGTTCTGGCCCTGCGGCCCAAGCGGATCGGGCGGCGCGCCCACGGTAAGCCCGCCGAGCATCGCGTCGCGCAGGCTCCAGCAATCGCTCCCCGCCGTGCTGACCCCCACGGCCAGATCGGCGATGATGCCGATGTCCATGCCCGCTTCCCGCGCGGCGCGCTGGCTTGCGATCAGCCCCTCTCGCGCGAGCCACTGTACGAAGAGGTGGAACGCGATCTCCTCGGCGTTCTCCCTCACGAAGCGGGCGACAGCGGGTCCCGCCGGGTCGCGATAGGCCGACGGCCAGTCCTGCCACCCCCGTGCACCGGCTGGCGCGAAACGCGCGTAGAGGGCGTCGAACGTCGCATGGCGGACGAGGGTTGCATCGGCCATCGCCGGATCGCGCGCGATGCGGGCGCGCGTGCCTGGGTCGAGTGCGTCGAAGCCTGCGCGAAGCTGCGCGAGGCGGGCGGGCATGGCCCCTTCCCAGTCGATCAGCGGCGGCCCTTCGGCGGGCGGAATGGGCGGCAATCCAGCCAGCGCGGGATCGGCCATCGCACCGTTGAGGAACAGCCGGCTCGACGGGGAATACGGGCTGAAATCGCGGCCTTCTCCCGGAAACAGCGCGTGCACGGGGTTGATCGCGACCGATGCGGCGCCCTTGCTCGCGAATGTCGTGCAAGCCCTCGCGAGGTCGCCGAACGTTCCGAAGGGGGCGGCCCCCCGAAGAGCGGAGATCTGCACGGCGGCTCCCCAGTGGCGGACCCCGCGCGGTATCTGCGGCGCCCGCGGGGGAGCGACCGCCAGTTCGAGCGTCTCTTCACCCAGCGCCAGGCTGTAATAACCCGGTGCGCTCGGCGCGGCGAACCCATCGCCTATGTGCGCCAGCCTGACGGTGCGTCCGTCCTCCCCGGTGGCTTCCGCGCTGTGGTGCCCGTGCGCCGCCGCGATTGTCTGGCCGGGGTCGGCGACGATCATCGCTGGCAATCGCCCGGCCTGCCCGCCGGCCGGGTCGTCACCGAGCGCGCCGAGAATCGCTTCGAGCGTATCGTCCGGCACGGTGCGTTCGTGGCCGTCGACGTCGCGCCAGTGCCGGGCGATACCGCAAGCTGCGGCGCGTTCGTGGAGCGAGTCGATGGCGGCCTCGAAAAAAAATCGCTGCGAGCTTTATGCATTCGGCCGCGAAACAGCCGCTGGCAACTGTTTTTGATGCAGTGCAACATGAGTGCAGTCGTATGCGATTCGACATTGACGCGGCGCTTCGCCATCGCGTCGGGGGCGATCCGCCAGCAAGGGGGCGACAGGGACGGGCATGGAAGAGCGTATAGTCAGCGTCCTGAAGCACCGCGTCGGCAAGAACGAGCACGCCGCCAAGCCGCACGACTGGTACAACGCGGCCGTCTACACGCTGCGTGATCAGGTGATCGACGCATGGATCGAATCCACCACCCGCACGCACGAGGCGAAGGGCAAGCGGGTCTATTACCTGAGCCTCGAATTCCTCATCGGCCGGCTCTTGCGCGATGCCATGTCGAATCTGGACCTGACCGGCGAAATGACCGCGGCGCTGGCGGCCCACGGCCTCGACCTTGCCGCGATCGAGGAACTCGAGCCCGACGCCGCACTCGGCAACGGGGGTCTGGGCCGGCTTGCGGCCTGTTTCATGGAAAGCCTCGCGACGCTCGACATCCCCGCCTATGGCTACGGCATCCGTTACGTGAACGGGATGTTCCGCCAGCGGATCGACGAAGGCTGGCAGGTCGAATTGCCCGAGACCTGGCTTGCGCACGGCAACCCTTGGGAATTCGATCGGCCCGAAAGCGCCTATGAAGTCGGCTTCGGGGGCGAAGTGGTAAGCGAGGGCGATACCGTCACCTGGAACCCGGCCGAGGTGATCGAGGCGAATGCTGTCGATACGCCGGTGGTCGGGTGGCGCGGAAAGCGGGTGAATACCCTGCGGCTGTGGACCGCCAACGCGATCGACCCGATCAGGCTCGATGCTTTCAACGCCGGCGACCACATAGGCGCATTGTCCGCCCAGATGCGCGCCGACAGCCTGGTTCGCGTGCTCTACCCCGCCGACAGCTCGCCCGCGGGGCAGGAGCTGCGGCTGCGGCAGGAGTTCTTCTTTTCCTCGGCCTCGATCCAGGACATCGTCCGGCGCCATGCGCAGTATCACGGCGACGTGCGCACGCTGCCTGAAAAGGCGGCGATTCAATTGAACGACACGCACCCCTCTGTCGCGGTCGCCGAGCTGATGCGCCTGCTGACCGATGAACACGGGCTGGCTTTCGTCGAGGCGTGGGACATCACCAGGCGTACTGTCAGCTACACCAACCACACGCTGCTGCCCGAGGCGCTCGAAAGCTGGCCGCAGCCGCTGTTCGAGCGCCTGCTGCCGCGCCACATGCAGATCGTATACGCGATCAATGGCCTGGTTTTGAAAGAGGCGCGCGAGGCGGGCCTGTCGCCCGAGTCGATCGCGGCGATTTCGCTGATCGACGAGCACGGCGAGCGGCGGGTGCGGATGGCGAACCTCGCGTTCGCCGGCTCGCACAGCGTCAACGGCGTCGCGGCGCTTCATACCGAACTGATGAAGGAAACGGTCTTCAAGGACCTCCACGCGCTTTACCCGGGCCGGATCAACAACAAGACGAACGGCGTCACCCCCCGGCGCTGGCTGCAGCAGTGCAACCCGCGCCTGACTGGGCTGATCCGCGAGACGATCGGTGACGGCTTCCTCGACGATGCGGAAAAGCTCGAGGCGCTGAACGCGCACGCGGGCGATGCGGCGCTTGGCGAGCGGATCGACGCGGTCAAGCGCGCCAACAAGGTCGACCTGGCGAAACACATCAAGGACCTGATGGGGATCACGGTCAACCCGGACGCGATGTTCGACGTGCAGGTGAAGCGCATCCACGAGTACAAGCGGCAGCTTCTCAACCTGATCGAGACGGTCGCACTCTACGACGAGATGCGCAGCCATCCCGAACGCGACTGGGTGCCGCGGGTCAAGATCTTCGGTGGCAAGGCGGCGTCGAGCTACCACAACGCCAAGCTGATCATAAAGCTCGCCAACGACATTGCGCGCCGCGTGAACGGCGACCCTTCGGTGGGCGACCTGCTCAAGGTGGTGTTCGTGCCCAACTACAACGTCAGCCAGGCCGAACGGATCATCCCGGCGGCCGACTTGTCGGAACAGATCAGTACCGCCGGCATGGAAGCGTCGGGCACCGGCAACATGAAGTTCGCGCTGAACGGGGCCCTGACCATCGGCACGCTCGACGGGGCGAATATCGAGATTCTCGAGCGCGTCGGCGACGACAACATGTTCATCTTCGGCCTGACAGCCGAGGAGGTGGCCGCGCGGCGCGAGAATGGCTACGACCCGCGCGCGATCATCGAGGGCTCGCGCGAACTTTGCCAGGCGGTCCACTCGATCGCCAGCGGCGTCTTCAGCCCCGACGATCCGGGACGTTTTGCCGGGCTGATGGACGGACTGCTCGACAGCGACTGGTTCATGCTCGCCGCCGATTTCGATTCCTATGCCGCCGCGCAGCGCGCGGTCGACGAACGCTGGCGAAACCGCGCGGCATGGCGCACAAGTGCGATACGGAACATCGCCAATGTCGGCTGGTTCTCTTCGGACAGGACGATCGCCGAATATGCCCGCGACATCTGGAACGTGACTTGACCCCGTCGCCTGAAGCGATCGAGGCACTTCTCAGAGGCGAGCACGCCGATCCTTTCGCGATACTCGGCCCGCACGAAGGGCCGGCGGGCACCTTCGCCCGCGCGCTGCTTCCCGGGGCGGAAAGCGCAGAGGCCTTTTCGCTCAGGGGCGGCAGGCTCGGGACGATGAAGCGGGTCGATCCGCGCGGGCTGTTCGAAGCGAAGCTGCGGGGCAAGCCCAAGCCGGTGAAATACCGCTGCCGTGCGGGCGCGCACGAATGGTGGATCACCGATCCCTACAGCTTCGGGCCGGTGCTGGGGCCGCTCGACGACCTGCTCGTCGCCGAAGGCACACATTTTCGCCTGTTCGACAAGATGGGCGCGCACCCGATCGAGCACCAGGGCTGCGCCGGGGTCCATTTCGCGGTCTGGGCGCCCAATGCGCGGCAGGTCAGCCTCGTCGGCGACTTCAACGACTGGGACGGCGCGCGTCACCCGATGCGCCTTCGCCGCGACGTGGGTGTGTGGGAGATCTTCATTCCCGACATCGGGGAAGGTCGCGCTTACAAATACCGCATCGTCGGTCCTGACGGGGTGGTCCAGCCGCTCAAGGCCGATCCGTTCGCCTTCGCCTCGGAACTGCGGCCGAAGACCGCGTCGATCGTCGCGCATCCGGGCAAGGCGGAGTGGGGTGACAGCGACCACCGCGACCACTGGTCATCGGTCGATCCGCGGCGCGAGGCGATCTCGATCTACGAGGTTCACCCGGGATCCTGGCAGCGCGACGAGCACGGCTGGTTTCTGAGCTGGGACGAGATGGCCGCACGGCTGATCCCCTACGTCGTCGAGATGGGCTTCACCCACATCGAGTTCCTGCCGGTCAGCGAACATCCCTACGACCCCAGCTGGGGCTACCAGACGACGGGGCTCTACGCCCCCTCGGCGCGGTTCGGCGAAGTCGAGGGGTTCGCCCGCTTCGTCGACGGCGCGCACCGGGCCGGGGTCGGCGTGCTGATCGACTGGGTGCCCGCGCATTTCCCGGTCGACGAGCACGGCCTGGCCTGGTTCGACGGGACCGCGCTCTACGAACACGAGGACCCGCGGCTCGGTTTTCATCCCGACTGGAACACGGCGATCTATAATTTCGGCCGGCGCGAAGTGCGCAGCTTCCTTGTCAACAACGCGTTGTTCTGGGCCGAGAAATATCATGTCGACGGGCTGCGCGTGGATGCCGTCGCCTCGATGCTCTACCGCGACTACAGCCGCGAGCCGGGCGAATGGATCCCGAACCACGAAGGCGGGCGGGAAAACTGGGAGGCGGCCGAGTTCCTGCGGGCGACCAACCGCGCGCTCTACGGCACGCATTCCGGCGTGATGACCATCGCCGAGGAATCGACCGCCTGGCCGGGCGTCTCCGCGCCGGCGTTTGACGACGGCCCGCGCACGGCCCTTGGATTCGGGTTCAAGTGGAACATGGGCTTCATGCACGACACGCTGCACTACATGAGCCGCGATCCCGTGCATCGGCGTTACCACCACAACGAGATTACCTTCGGGCTGCACTACGCCTTCAGCGAGAACTTCGTCCTGCCGCTGAGCCACGACGAGGTCGTCCATGGCAAGGGCAGCCTGCTGACCAAGATGAGTGGCGACGACTGGCAGAAGTTCGCCAACCTGCGCGCGTACTACGCCCTGATGTGGGCGCATCCGGGCAAGAAGCTGCTGTTCATGGGGCAGGAATTCGCCCAGCGCCGCGAATGGAGCGAAGACCGCGGCCTCGACTGGGACCTGTGCGACGCGGCAGCCCATGCCGGGGTCCGGCGCCTCGTCGGCGACCTCAACCGGCTCTACCGGTCGGAACCGGCGCTCTACGCGCGCGACTGCGAGGAGGAGGGGTTCGAATGGCTGATCGGCGACGACAACGCCAACTCGGTCTTCGCGTGGCTGCGCAAGGCGCCCGGCGCGAACCCGGTTGCGATGATCGCCAACCTGACCCCGACCCCGCACGCTGACTACCGGGTTCCCTTGCCTCGCGATGGGCGGTGGAGCGAGGTACTGAACAGCGACGCGGAATGCTACGGCGGCAGCGGGAAGGGCAACCTGGGGTCCGTCATGGCGGAAGGGGGCGCGGCTCGCGTCAACCTGCCGCCGCTCGCGACGGTCTGGCTGCGTTGCGAGGAATAACCAGAACGGGAGCAGGAGAGAGGCGATGCAGGAACGACAGACAACCCGCCCCCTGGCGCGTGACGCGATGGCCTACGTGCTTGCGGGCGGGCGCGGCAGCCGGCTGATGGAACTGACCGATCGGCGCGCCAAGCCAGCGGTCTATTTCGGCGGCAAGAGCCGCATCATCGACTTCGCGCTGTCGAACGCGATCAATTCGGGCATCCGCCGCATCGGCGTCGCCACGCAGTACAAGGCGCACAGCCTCATCCGCCATATGCAGCGCGCGTGGAACTTCATGCGGCCCGAGCGCAACGAGAGCTTCGACATCCTCCCCGCCAGCCAGCGGGTTTCGGAGAGCCAGTGGTACGAAGGCACCGCCGATGCGGTGTTCCAGAACATCGACATCATCGAGGCACACGCGCCGAAGTACATGGTGATCCTGGCCGGCGACCACATCTACAAGATGGACTACGAGTTGATGCTGCAGCAGCACGTCAACTCGGGCGCCGACGTCACTGTCGGCTGCCTTGTCGTGCCGCGGATGGAGGCGACCGGCTTCGGGGTGATGCACGTCGACGAAACCGACACCATCACCGCCTTCGTCGAGAAGCCGAAGGACCCGCCGGGCATCCCCGGCAACGAGGGCATGGCGCTCGCCAGCATGGGCATCTACGTGTTCGAAACCGGGTTCCTGTTCGAACAGCTGCGCCGCGACGCCGACGAGCCGAACTCCAAGCATGACTTCGGCGGGGACATCATCCCCTACATCGTCAAGCACGGAAAGGCGGTCGCGCACCGCTTCACCGACAGCTGCATCCGCGCGGCGGAGGAGATCGAGGAATACTGGCGCGACGTCGGCACCGTCGACGCCTATTTCGAGGCCAATCTCGACCTCACCGACACGGTGCCAAAGCTCAACCTCTACGACCGCGAATGGCCGATCTGGACCGACGCGGTGGTCGCCGCGCCGGCGAAGTTCGTCCACGACGAGGACGGCCGGAGGGGGTGCGCGATCGCTTCGCTCGTATCGGGCGACTGCATCGTGTCCGGCGCCGAGGTCAATCGCAGCCTGCTGTTCACCGGGGTGAAGATGGGCAGCTTCTCCAGTGCGCGCGAGGCGGTCATCCTGCCTTACTGCAACGTCGGCCGCGGGGCACGGCTGAACCGCGTGATTGTCGATTCCGGCGTGCGGATTCCCGAAGGCATGGTGATCGGCGAGGACCCGGAACTCGACGCCCGCCGGTTCCGCGTGAGCGACGGCGGGGTGGTGCTCGTCACGCGCGACATGATGGCCCGCCTCGCTTGACGCTGAAGGTCCTCTCGGTCGCCTCCGAAGCGGTGCCGCTGGTCAAGACCGGGGGGCTGGCGGATGTCGCCGGCGCGCTTCCCGCCGCGCTTGCGCCGCACGGGGTCGAGGTGACGACGATGGTGCCGGGCTACCCGGCGGTCGTCGAGCGCGTCCAAAGGGGCAGGGCGGTGCACAAGTGGGCCTCGCTGCTGGGCGAACCCGCCCGGCTGCTGGCAGGAGAGATCGCCGGCTTTCCGCTCGCGGTGCTCGACGCACCGGGCTTGTTCGCCCGCGCCGGCGGGCCCTATGCCGATCCGGCCGGGCGCGACTGGGACGACAACTGGCGCCGTTTCGCCGCGCTTTCGCGTGCCGCCGCCGACTTCGGGGCGGGGGCGGTGAAGGGCCGGTCGTTCGACGTCGTCCACGCACACGACTGGCAGGCGGCGATGACGCCCGCGTACATGCGGTTCGCTCCGCCGAAGGGTACGCGCCCCGTGTCCAGCGTGCTGACGATCCACAACATGGCGTTTCAGGGATTCTACCCGCAAGATACGTTCCCCCGCCTGGGCCTGCCCGACGCCGCGTGGTCGGTCGACGGCGTCGAAAGCTACGGCGGTGTCGGTTTCCTCAAGGCCGGGATGCAGACCGCCGACGCGATCACCACGGTCAGCCCAACCTACGCGCGCGAAATCCGCTCACCTGAATTCGGCATGGGTCTCGAAGGGGTGGTCCTTGCCCGGTCAAATCGCGTGTCCGGCATCCTCAACGGGATCGACGCGCGCGAATGGTCGCCGGAGACGGATCCGCACCTGGCGCAGACCTACACCGCAGGCCAGCTTGGGCGCCGCAAGCGGAACAAGCGCGCGCTGGAGCAGGAATTCGGCCTCGCAAGCGATGATGGCCCGTTGTTCGTGGTCGTCAGCCGGCTGACCTGGCAAAAGGGCATGGACGTGCTGCTCGAGGTGCTCGACCACCTCGTCGGGATCGGCGGGCGGCTCGCCCTGCTCGGTTCAGGCGACGCGGCTATCGAGGCGGGGCTGCACGAAGCCGCCGCGCGCCACCCGGGGCGGATCGGGGTGCGCATCGGCTACGACGAGCCGCTCGCGCACCGGATGCAGGGCGGAGGCGACGCGATCCTGGTGCCGAGCCGGTTCGAACCGTGCGGGCTGACCCAGCTCTACGGCCTCGCCTATGGCTGCGTGCCCATCGTCTCGCGCACCGGCGGGCTCGCCGACACGGTGATCGACGCCAACCCCGCCGCGCTTGCGGCGGGGGTCGCCACGGGGCTGCAGATGAACGCGGTCGATTATCCCGCGCTCGCCGCCGCGATCAGCCGCGCGGTAGACCTTTTCGCGCAGCCGGCCCAATGGCGGCGGCTGCAGAAGAACGGGATGAAGGCCGACTTCACCTGGGCCGCGAGCGGGGCCGCCTATGCCGCGCTGTACCGACAGCTGACCGGGACCACCGAATGATCATCATCAGCCACCCCACCACCCCGTTCGAGGGGCAGAAACCCGGCACGTCGGGCCTGCGCAAGAAAGTGCGCGTGTTCGCCCAGCCGAACTATGCCGAGAACTTCGTGCAGAGCGTGTTCGACGTCGCAGAGCGGCCCGATCACGCGACGCTCGTGATCGGCGGCGACGGGCGCTACCACAACCGCATCGTCATCCAGCAGGCGATCCGCATCGCCGCGGCGAGCGGCTACGCTCGCGTGCTGGTCGGGCAGGGCGGCATCCTGTCCACCCCCGCGGCGAGCCACGTGATCCGCAAGTACCGCGCGAGCGGCGGGCTGATCCTTTCGGCGAGCCACAACCCCGGCGGGCCGGATGAGGACTTCGGGATCAAGTACAACATCGCGAACGGCGGCCCCGCCCCCGAGGCGGTGACCGAAGCGATCCACGCGCGCACGCAGAAGATCGATCGCTGGCATGCGGTCGACGCCCCGGACATCGACCTCGATGCGCTCGGCGAGGCGCAGGTGGGCGAAATGACGGTCGAAGTGATCGATCCGGTCGCCGATTATGCCGACCTGATGGAGACGCTGTTCGACTTCGACCTGATCCGCGAGAAGGTCGCGAGCGGGCTGACCATGGCGTTCGACGCGATGCACGCGGTAACCGGACCCTATGCGCGCGAGATTCTCGAAAACCGGCTCGGCTTTGCCGCTGGCACGGTGCGGGGCGGCGCGCCGCTGGAGGATTTCGGCGGCCACCACCCGGACCCCAACCTCGTTCACGCCAGGGCGCTCCATGACACGATGATGGGCGAAAGCGCGCCCGACCTCGGCGCGGCGAGCGACGGGGACGGCGATCGCAACCTCATCATCGGGCGGGGCATCTTCATCACGCCATCGGACTCTCTGGCGATGCTCGCGGCGAACGCGCATCTCGCACCCGGCTACGCGGCAGGCCTCAAGGGCATCGCCCGCTCGATGCCGACCAGCGCCGCCGCGGACCGGGTGGCCGAGGCGCTCGGCGTGCCGGCATGGGAGACGCCCACCGGCTGGAAGTTCTTCGGCACCCTGCTCGACGCCGGGCTCGCAACGATCTGCGGCGAGGAAAGCGCGGGCACCGGCAGCGACCACGTCCGCGAGAAGGACGGGCTGTGGGCGGTATTGCTCTGGCTCAACATCCTCGCCGCGACGGGAAAGAGCGTGCAGCAGATCGCGCACGGGCACTGGGCGCGGTTCGGGCGCAACTATTACGCGCGGCACGATTATGAGAACGTCGAGACCGGCAAGGCGGGCGCCGTGATGGAGCGCGTAGAGGGCAAGCTGGAGGAACTGCCCGGCACCCGGGTGCAGGGCATGACGGTCGCGAGTGCCGACAGCTTCGCCTACACCGATCCGGTCGACGGCTCGGTCAGCCGGAACCAGGGATTGCGGGTCGCTTTCGAGGGCGGGTCCAGGCTCGTCCTGCGGCTGTCGGGCACGGGTACCGAAGGGGCGACGATCCGGCTCTACCTCGAACGCTATGAGCCGGCGGACGGCCGGCTCGACGGCGACACGACCGAAATGCTGGCACGCCTTGCCGCCGCCGCCGAGGAGATTGCCGGGATTGCCGCCCTGACTGGCCGCACGGCACCGGACGTCGTGACTTGAGTGCCGACATGGGTGCCGTCGTCAGCGACGGCAGAACCCGGTTCAAGGTCCGCTCGCCGCGCGCAGACGCGCTGTTCCTGTGCCTGTTCGACGCGCAAGGTCGGGAGGAGCGCGTCGCGATGGAGCGCGATGGCGCGGAGCACTGGCTGGTCGAGGTCGCGGAAGACCTCACCGGCCGCGCCTACGGCTATCGCGCGCGCGGGGAATGGAATCCCGCCGAGGGGCTCTGGTTCGACGAGGCAAAGCTGCTGGTCGATCCGCACGCGACCCAGCTCGACCGGCGCTTCACCGCGGACAGGGCGCTCACCGAGCGCGGGGTCGATACCGCGCACCTCGTTCCGCGCGCGATCGTGATGCGCGCATACGAGCGGGTTCCGAAGAAGGCGCCGCTCTTCCGTCGCGGCGGACTGGTCTACGAACTCAATGTCCGCGCCTTCACGATGCGGCATCCCGAAGTGCCGGACGAGGTGCGCGGAACTGTGGCCGCGCTCGGGCATCCGGCGGTCGTCGCGCACCTGAAGAAGATCGGCGTCACCGCGGTCGAACTGATGCCGGTGATCGCGTGGATGAACGAGCCGCATCTCGGCCCGCTCGGGCTGGTCAACGCTTGGGGCTACAACCCGGTCGCTTTCATGGCGCTCGATCCCGGCCTGTGCCCGGGCGGGGTGCGCGAACTCGCCCGAACGGTCGAAACGCTGCACGGCGCGGGCATCGGCGTGCTGCTCGATCTTGTTTTCAACCACACCGGCGAAGGCGATGCGGGCGGGAACATCGTGTGCCTGCGCGGGCTCGACGACAGTGCTTACGCGCGGGCTCCTGACGGCGCCCTCGTCAACGACAGCGGTTGCGGCAACACCGTCGATTTCGGGCAGGACTGGATCCGCGAACTCGCGCTCGACACCATGCGCCACTTCGTCGCGCGGTGCGGGATCGACGGGTTCCGGTTCGACCTCGCGCCCATCATGGCCCGATCGCCAGGGTTCGACCCCGACGCGCCGATCTTCGCGGCGATGGCCGAGGACGAGTGGCTTCACGACCGTGTCTTCATCGCCGAGCCCTGGGACATAGGGCCGGGCGGCTACCAGCTCGGCAATTTCCCCTCGACATGGCTCGAATGGAACGACCGGTTCCGCGACGACGTGCGCCGGTACTGGAACAGTCCGCTGAACGACGGCGGTGGCAATCACAGCGCGCTGGCGCATCGGCTCGCGGGGTCGGACGACCTGTTCGGGAGGGACTATCGCAGCGTCAACTTCGTCGCCGCGCACGACGGTTTCACGCTCGCCGACAGCGTGATGTACAACGACCGTCACAACGAGGCGAATGGCGAGGGCAACCGCGATGGCCACGGCGCGAACTATTCCAACAACCACGGGGCCGAGGGGCCAACCGACGACCCGGCAATCATCGAGGCGCGCGGCGCGACGATTCGCGCGATCCTCGGCACCCTGTTCGCCTCGACCGGCACGATCATGCTGACCGCCGGCGACGAGTTCGGGCGCACCCAGCGCGGCAACAACAATGCCTATTGCCAGGACAACGAGATCGGCTGGGTCGACTGGGCGGCGCGCGACACCGATATCGAGGACCACGTTGCCGAACTGTCGCGAAAGCGGCGCGACCGGTTCGCGCGTTTTCCCAAGGGCGGCACCTGGCTGCGGCTTGACGGCGAGCCGATGGACGAGGGCGCATGGAGCTATCACGGCACTCCGGGCTTCGCCTATCGGCCGCCGGACGGTGCCATGCACCCCGGATTTACCGTCGACCGCGATCGGCGACGGGTAGTCATCGGACAACTGCCGGATTAGCTCTTCGCTTTGCCCGTCGCCGCCGCTAACCGGGCGGGCAGAAGCTGAGAGGATCGAACACTGTCCATGAACGGCGCGCAAAGCCTTGTTTCCACGCTTGTCGGCCACGGCGTCGACGTATGCTTCGCCAACCCCGGGACATCGGAAATGCATTTCCTCGCCGCGCTGGGGGACCCGCGGATGCGGGGAGTGCTGTGCCTGTTCGAAGGCGTGTGCACCGGCGCGGCTGACGGCTATTACCGGATGGCCGACAAGCCCGCGGCGACGCTGCTGCATCTCGGCCCGGGCCTGTCGAACGGGCTCGCCAACATCCACAACGCGCGCCGCGCCTCCTCGGGCATGGTCAACGTCGTGGGCGAGCACGCGACCAAGCACCTCAAGTACGACGCGCCGCTGACCAGCGACATCGAGGGCCTCGCCCGGCCGCTATCGCACTGGGTCCGGCGCGGCGACAGCGCGGCGACGATCGCGTGGGACACCGCCGCCGCGATCGCAAAGGCGAGCGAGCATCCCGGCAAGATCGCGACCCTGATCCTGCCGGGCGATACCGCCTGGCAGGACGCAGGCGAGGCGGTTGCTCCGCCGCCCGCTCCGGCAACCCGCAAGGCGCCCGACCCGGCGCGCATCGCCGAGGTCGCCAAGGTCCTGCGATCGGGCGAGCCGACGATGCTGATCCTCGCCAACAAGGCCTGCCGCGTCGAGCCGCTCGAGCTTGCCGGGAAAGTCGCCGCCGGCACTGGTTGCCGGCTTGCCAGCCAGTTCTTCACCAACCGTATCGAGCGCGGGGCGGGCCGCGTCCCGCTCGAGCGGATTCCCTATTCGGTCGCGCCGGCGGTCAAGTTCCTCAAGGGCACGAAACACCTCGTCACGCTCGAGACGAAGGAACCGGTCGCCTTCTTCAGCTATCCGGGCCTGCCGAGCCTGCTCAAGGAGCCGGGCACGCAAGTGCACACGTTGAGCGAGGCAGACGAGGACAGCACGCTGGCGCTCCAGATGCTGGTCGAGGAGCTCGGGCTCGGCAGCGCCCAGGCCGCCTACCAGCAGGCCGCCGAAAAGGTCATGCCTTCGGGCAAGCTCGATCCGATCTCGATTGCGCACGCGCTGTGCGCCGGTATCCCGGAAAACGCGATCGTCGTCGACGAGAGCCTGACCAGCGGGCGCGAATCGATGAGCTACACGCTGGGCGCGGCCCCTCACGACATGATCAACAACCTCGGCGGATCGATCGGCTATTCGCCGCCGGTCGCGACCGGCGCGGCGCTGGCGCGCCCTGACCGGAGGACGATCTGCCTCGTCGGCGATGGCAGCGCGATGTACACGATCCAGGCGCTGTGGACCCAGGCGCGCGAGCAGTTGCCGGTGACCACGGTGGTGTTCGCCAACAACACCTACAACATCCTCAAGGCCGAATATGCGAACATGGGCGCGGGCGACCGGCCGAGCGCCGCGGCTCTGACGATGATCGACATCGACCGGCCGACCATCGACTGGATCGCAATGGGCAAGTCGATGGGTGTGCCCGGCGTCCAGGTCGATTCCGCCGAGGGGCTCGCCAGGGCGCTCCTCGACGCGAACGGCGAGGCCGGGCCGCGGCTGATCGAGGTGAAGCTCTACTGATGGACCCGGCTTTGCTCGACGCGGCAGACCTCCTGCGGCCTTTCCGCGATCGCTTCGTGCTGCCCCAAGGCACGATCTATCTCGACGGCAACTCGCTCGGATGCCTGCCTAAAGCGACTGCGCCCAAAATCACCGAATTGGTGAATGTGGACTGGGGCCAGAACCTGATCGGTTCCTGGAACGTGGCGGGCTGGGTCGACGCGCCGCAGCGCGTCGGGGACAAGATCGCGCGGCTTGTCGGCGCGGAGGAAGGCGAAGTGGTCGCCTGCGATTCCACCTCGGTCAACGTGTTCAAGGCGCTGTGCGCGGCGCTCTCGGCCAATCCCGGGCGCTCGACAATCCTGTCGGAGCGCGGCAATTTCCCGACCGACGTCTACATGATGCAGGGACTCGAAGCGCTCACGGGGCGCCGGGTGTCCGCCCGTCTGGTGGACGGGGAGACGGTGCTGGACGCGATCGACGACGACACCGCCGTCGTCCTGCTGACGCAGGTGCATTATCGCACCGGCCGGGTGCGCGACATGGTCGCGACCACTGCCGCCGCACAGGCAAGGGGTGCGCTGGTCATCTGGGACCTCAGCCACAGCGCCGGCGCGATCCCGGCCGATCTGAGCGGCGCCAATGCCGATTTCGCGGTCGGCTGCGGGTACAAGTTCCTGAACGGCGGTCCCGGCGCGCCAGGTTACATTTTCGCCGCGAGGCGCCACCAGGATACGGCAATGCCCGCGCTGTCGGGCTGGTTCGGCCACGCGCGCCCGTTCGATTTCGATGATGCCTATCGCCCGGCGCCGGGGATCGCGCGCTTCCTCGTCGGCACGCCGCCGATCATTGGCCTTGCTGCGCTCGAAGTCGGCGTCGACCTGATGCGCGAGGCCGACATGGCGCAGGTAAGGTCGAAATCGGTCGCGATGGGCGAATTGTTCGCGCGCAGGATGGCGCCGCTGTGCGAACGGCACGGCTTCATGCTCGCCAGCCCGGCTGATCCGGCGGAGCGCGGAAGCCAGATCTCCTACGCTCACCCCGAGGCCTATCCGATCGTGCAGGCGCTGATCGCGCGCGGCGTAGTCGGAGACTTTCGCGCACCTGATGTGCTGCGGTTCGGTCTGACGCCCCTATACACCTCGTTCGGCGAGATCGCGGCGGCGGTCGACACCATCGCCGCGGTTATGGACGAGGGCGCGTGGGACCGGCCCGAGTTCAAGGTCCGCGCGGCGGTAACCTGAAGGGAGGGCACACGATGCGGCACGTCGAATGGACCCTGACAGGACACGGCGGCTTGGCGCTTTACGCGCAAGGGTGGGTGCCCGATGGCGAGGTGCGCGACGTGATTGCCATCTCGCACGGCTATGCCGAGCACGGCGGGCGATACGGCAACCTCGTGGAGCGGCTCGTGCCCATGGGATACGCGCTGTATGCGCTCGACCATCGCGGGCACGGCAAGTCGGAAGGGACTCGCGCGCTTGTCGACCGGATGAAGTGGGTGATCGACGACTTCCACATCTTCGTCCGCAGCGTGAGGGCGCGCCACCACGGGCAGCCGGTCAAGCTGCTCGGCCATTCGATGGGCGGCAACGTCGCGTTCGGATACGCCCTGTCATGGCCGCAGGACCTGACGGGCCTGATCCTCTCCGGTCCGCTCATTGGCGGGCGCGTGCCGGCGGTGCAGCGCGCGGTGCTGTCGTTCTTGTCTGCGGTCGCCCCGAACACCGGTATGATCGCGCTGCCGCCCGAGGCGGTGAGCCGCG
Organism: Tsuneonella litorea; assembly: GCF_025154015.1. Lineage (GTDB taxonomy): Bacteria > Pseudomonadota > Alphaproteobacteria > Sphingomonadales > Sphingomonadaceae > Tsuneonella > Tsuneonella litorea. The sequence continues at coordinate 349,810 of NZ_JAOAMV010000003.1, read as the reverse complement.
ATCCGGCGGTCGTCGAGGCGTATGCAAGCGATCCGCTGGTCACCACCGGCAAGGTCGCTGCGCGCACCGCGCACGAGATGTTTACCTCGCTCGCCGGGTACCGCGCCGAGGCTCCATCGATGAACGTCCCGCTGCTGGTCCAGCACGGCGAGGCCGACGCGCTGGTTCGGTGGGACGACGTGCGCCCGGTTGTCGCGACGATCGGCGCGCCCGACAAGACCGTGATCACCTATCCCGGCCTCTACCACGAGATCTACAACGAGCCCGAAAAGGACGCCGTGATCGGCGACCTTGCCCGGTGGCTCGAGGCGCATCCCGCTCCCTAGCGGTTCAGCCGCCCCTCGATCAGCGTATCGACCACCGACGGGTCAGCGAGGGTCGAGGTGTCGCCCAGCGAACTCGTCTCGTTCTCGGCGATCTTGCGCAGGATGCGGCGCATGATCTTGCCCGAGCGGGTCTTGGGCAGTGCCGGGGTGAAATGCAGGTGGTCGGGCGACGCGATCGGGCCGATCTCCTTGCGCACCTGCTGGCGCAATGCGGCCGCGAGGTCGTCTGAAGGCTCCTCGCCCTCCATCAGCGTGACGTAGCAATAGATGCCCTGGCCCTTGATGTCGTGCGGGAAGCCGACGACCGCGGCCTCGGCGACCTTGTCGTGCAGCACGAGCGCGCTCTCGACCTCGGCGGTGCCCATCCGGTGGCCCGAGACGTTGATCACGTCGTCCACGCGGCCGGTGATCCAGTAGTACCCGTCGGCATCGCGGCGGCAGCCGTCGCCGGTGAAGTACTTGCCCTTGTAGGTACTGAAGTAGGTCTGCACGAACCGGTCGTGGTCGCCGTAGACGGTGCGCGCCTGCCCGGGCCACGACCGCGCAATGCACAGGTTGCCCTCGGTAGCACCGTCGAGGACGTTGCCATCTCCGTCGACCAGCTGGGGACAGACGCCGAAGAACGGCTTGCCCGCGCTGCCCGGCTTCATGTCATGCGCGCCGGGCAGGGTGGTGATCATCACCCCGCCGGTCTCGGTCTGCCACCATGTGTCGACGACCGGCAGCCTGCCTTTGCCGACTGTGTCGGAATACCAGCGCCAGGCTTCCGGATTGATCGGCTCCCCTACGGTGCCGAGCAGGCGGAGAGAGGACAGGTCGTGCCGCTCGACCGGCGCCGTGCCCTCGCGCATCAGCGCGCGGATCGCGGTGGGGGCGGTGTAGAAGATCGCGACCTTGTGCTTGGCGACCGTCGCCCAGAAGCGGTCGTGGTCGGGCCAGTTGGGCACGCCTTCGAACATCAGCGCGGTCGCGCCGTTCTGCAAGGGGCCATAGACGACGTAGCTGTGCCCGGTGACCCAGCCGATGTCGGCGGTGCACCAGAACACCTCGCCCGGCCGGTAATCGAACACGTAGCGGAAGGTCGTCTCGGTCCACACCGCGTAGCCGCCGACGGTGTGGAGCACGCCCTTGGGCTTGCCGGTCGAACCGCTGGTGTAGAGGATGAACAGCGGATCTTCGGCGGCCATCGGCTCGCACGGGCAGTCGGCTGCCACTCCGTCCGAGAGTTCGTGATACCAGTGGTCGCGGCCCGCGTTCATCGCGACGTCGCCGCCGGTATGGCGGATGACGAGAACGGCCTTCACGCCGACCTTTTCGAGCGCGGCGTCGACGTTGCGCTTGAGCGGGATGGTCTTGCCCCCGCGCCAGCCCTCGTCGGCGCAGATCACGAAAGTGCTCGCGCAGTCCTCGATCCGGCCGGCGATCGCTTCGGGACTGAAGCCGCCGAAGATCACCGAATGCACCGCGCCGATCCGCGCGCAGGCGAGCATCGCGAAAGCGCCCGCGGGCACCATCGGCATGTAGATCGTGACCCTGTCGCCTTTCGCGACGCCCATCTTCTTGAGCGTGTTCGCCATGCGGATCACTTCGGCCTGCAGCTCGGCGTAGGTGATCCGGCGGACCGGGCCCTGCGGGTCGTCGGGCTCGAAGATCAGCGCGAGGCGCTCGCCGTTGCCCGCCGCCACGTGGCGGTCGACCGCGTTGTGGCAGACGTTGAGCTGGCCGTCGGCGAACCACCTGACATCGACCGGGTCGAAGCTCCAGTCGCCGGCCGTGGTCGGCTTGCGCGTCCACTCGAGGCGGGCCGCCTGCTCGAGCCAGAACGCGTCTGCGTCGTCGATGCTGCGCCGGTACATCGCCTCGTATTGTTCGGGCGTGCAGTTCGTGCCCTCGGCGGCGGCTGCCGGGCGGCGCACCCATTCGTCGTCGTGGATGTGCGCGGCTTGCTCGGTCATCGATCTCTCCTCTCGGCAGCGACACTAGCGGGTCGCCCGGTCCAGGTGAACGCGTTGCATTCTCCATCGTTCGAAAGGCTGACTTCAGCGCCGAGCGGGTCGGTTTCGACCATCGCCGTGAGCGTACCGGGATCGCCGCTGCGCGCGATGAAGCGCGAGCCGTCCGGCAGTCGCCCGATCGCCACGGCGAAGTCCGGCCCGTCTCGGCTGAACTGGATCGTGTAGGTCTCGATCACGCCCCGTCCCTCGGCCAGTTCGGTCATCACGGGCGGCGGCGGCCGGTCGACTTCGGGATTGCGCCACATGGTGCTGGGCACGGGCGCTGGATCGGTCGAAAGCACGAGGGCCGCATATTTCGACTGGAATCCGCCGAGCGCGCCGACCAGGCCGAACGAGCCCGGCGCGGCACGCAACCGTTCGGCCATGGTGGCGATGGCATGGCCGGAATACCCGTTCCCCGGGCCGCCGAAGAAGGGAAGGCCGCCGGTCGCCGTCAGCCGCCTTGGCTCGTCGGGCGACAGGCCCAGGTGATCGATCGCGGTGGCGAAGACCGCGGCGGGGAAGCAGCTGTAGAAATCGAGATGGTCTATCTCTTCGAGGGACTTGCCCGACGCCGCCAGCGCCGCGTCGAGCACCGCCTCGGCGCCCGGAAAGCGCGCAAGGTCCGCGCGTTCGAGGGGTTCGGGATCGACGACCTTCGCCGCCCCGTGGATATGGACCCACTTGTCCCGGTCAATCCCCGCTGCCCGCGCGGCGCCGACCGACATCACCAGCGCGGCAGCGCCCATGTTGACCTGATCGCGCGAGATCACCTTGCGCGGGTAGGGGTCGGCGATCAGGCGGTTGGCCGGGGTGATCTCGGCGAGCTCCGCGGCGCTCGCCGGGGTGCCGAACGTGGCTGCCAGCGGATTGGCCGCCGCCACCTCGCTGAAGGGCGCGAACAGCCGGCCCATCTCGGTGCGGTATTCCGCGCGGGTAAGGCCGGTCCGCGCGCGGCGGGCGTTTTCGATCAGGCCATAGGCCAGGGCAGGCGAGTGAATGCCGTGCGCGATCGACCGGCGCGACAGCAGCGCGCCGTCCTCCGAACCCTTCCATTCGACCTCGCCCTCGTCGTGTTCGGCCCAGTCGCGGATCTCGCCGCGGGCAAGGATGCTGCGGATCGTGGAGGTCGCTTCGGCCCCGAAGACGAGACCGGCGCTGATTTCCCCGTGGAGGATGCGTTCGGCGATATCGACGACCGCGGTCGCGGGCGACTGGCCGCCGATCGGCTCGAGCACTGCGTGCGTGGGAGCGATGCCGAGCCGGCGGGCGACGGCGAGAGGAAACTTGTCCGGCTTTCCGAACGGCGCGGGGGCGCCGCGCGAATCCTCGAACGTGCGGATCGCGCCGACGACCTCGACAAGAGGCTTGAGGCAGACCGCCGCGCACGCATCGGCAAGCGCGGTTTCCGCCGCCCAGGCGGCAAGGTCGGCCGCGGACCGTTCCGCGTAGCCCGGGTCGCCGATTCGCTCGACGACCTGCCCGACGCCGACGATGACGGGCGTCATGTCGTCAGGTTCGGCGGCGGTCAGCTGAACCATGTCACACCTGTCACACTGTCCTGGCGGAGAAGAATGCCGTGCCCCGCGCCTGCTTCACGAAAGGGCGCGAGCGAAGCGGTGGCGGGCGTCATCGGCCCGCCAACGCATATCGTCCGGGCAGTAGGAAAGCGCCCGTTCAGCGGTTGAACTTCTCGCCCGCCTCGGCCTTCCGGCGCAGGTAATCGCTCACCGGCAGGCCGTGCTTCTCCAGACCCGCGACAACGGTGTCGAGCCCGACCGTGTCGGCCCAGAACATCGGCCCGCCGGTGTAGAGCGGCCAGCCGTAGCCGTTGATCCACACGACATCGATGTCGCTGGCGCGCTGGGCCATCTTCTCGTCGAGAATCTTCGCGCCCTCGTTGACCATCGGGTAAAGCAGCCGCTCGCGGATCTCGTCCTTCGAGATCTCGCGCTGCTCCTTGCCTTCCTTCGCGGCGAAGTCGGCGATGATCTTTTTGGTCTCGTCCGAAGGGGTGCGGTTGCGCGCGGCGTCGTAGTCGTAATAGCCCTTGCCCGCCTTCTGCCCGAACCGCCCCGCGGCGCACAGCGCATCGCGGATCGTTTCGATCTTCGACGGGTCGCGGTGCCAGCCGATGTCGGTGCCGGCGAGGTCGCCCATCTGGAACGGCCCCATCGGAAAGCCGAATTCGAGCAGGACGTCGTCGATCTCCCAGTAGTTCGCGCCCTCCATCAGCAAGGCATTGGCCTGCTGCTGGCGCGGGCTGAGCATCCGGTTGCCGATGAACCCTGGGCACACGCCCGAGACCACCGCCACCTTGCCGATCTTCTTGGCGAGCTTCATCGAGGTCGCCAGCACGTCGTCGCGGGTCTTCGCGCCGCGCACGATCTCGAGCAGCTTCATCACGTTGGCCGGTGAGAAGAAGTGCAGGCCGATGACATAGCCGGGGCGCTGGGTCGCAGTCGCGATCTCGTCGACGTTGAGGTAGCTGGTGTTCGAGGCGAGGATCGCGCCCTGTTTCACCACTTCGTCGAGCCTGGCGAAAACCTGCTTCTTGACGTCCATGTTCTCGTAGACCGCCTCGATCACGAGGTCGCAGTCGGCAAGGTCGGCATAGTCGAGCGTTGGCGTCAGCAGGCCCATCGCCTGCTCGACCTGTTCTTCGGTCATGCGGCCGCGCTTGGCGGTGTTCTCGTAGTTCTTGCGCATCGTGCCGGTGCCGCGGTCGAGCGCGTCCTGCTGCATCTCGAGAATGGTCACCGGGATGCCGGCGGACAGGAAATTCATCGAGATGCCGCCGCCCATCGTGCCGGCGCCGATCACGCCGACCTTCCTGATCGGGATCAGCGGGGTGTCGGCGGGGACGTCGTCGATCTTGTTCGCGGCGCGTTCGGCGAAGAAGTAGTGGCGCATCGCGGCCGACTGGGTGCCGGTCATGAGCTTCATGAACAGCTCGCGTTCCTTCTTCACCCCCTCGGCATAGGGCAGCTCGCCCGCCGCCTTGACCGCCTCGATCCCGGCGTTGGGCGCGTCGAACCCGCGGATCTTGCGCGCCTGCTTGTGGCGGAACTCGTCGAAGATGGCCGGGTTCTTGACCCCGTCCTGATTGGCGGAGCCTTCGCTGGCGCGCGGGACCGGCTGGCCGACCTTGCTCCGGGCGAAGGCGACGGCGTCGGCCTCGAGGCTGTCCTCGCCGACGATCGCGTCGACGAGGCCGATGGCTTGCGCCTTTTTCGCGCTGATCGGATCGCCGCCGACGACCATCGGCAGTGCCGCTTCGGCCCCGACGAGGCGCGGCAGCCGCTGGGTGCCCGCGGCGCCGGGGATCAGGCCGAGCTTGACTTCGGGCAGGCCGAGCTTCGCGCTCGGTACCGCGACGCGGTAATGGCAGGCGAGCGCGACCTCGCACCCGCCGCCCAGCGCCGTGCCGTGTATCGCGGCGACGACCGGCTTGTCGCTCGCCTCCATCGCGTCGAGCGTCTCGGGAAGGCTGGGGCCTTGCGGGGGCTTGCCGAACTCGGTGATGTCGGCGCCGGCAAAGAAAGTGCGCCCGTCGCAGCGGATGACCATCGCCTTGACGTCGTCGTCGGCGAGGCCTGCCTCGATCTCGCGCTTGAGGCCGGCGCGAACCGCCTGGCCGAGCGCGTTGACCGGCGGGTTGTCGGAAACGATGATCAGGACTTCGCCGTCGCGGCGGGATGAGATGGGGTCGGACATATCAGGCTCCTCAGGCGCGGCTGTCGGTCAGCGCGGAATAGATCAGGGTCTTCAATTGGCGGCGAATGGGGTAGGCGCTCGACGGGTAGACCTGGGTCATGAAGACCATCGTGATCCCCTCCACCGGATCGACGAAGAAGGCGGTCGAATAGGCACCGCCCCAGTAGAATTCGCCCTTGCTGGCGGGCATCAGCGTCTTGGCAGGGTCGATCACGGTGGCAAAGCCGAGCCCGAAGCCGACGCCCGCGTTCTGGCTTTCGGAGAACAGGCTTTGCGATAGCTGGGTCAGGTCCTGTCCGCCGGGCAGGTGGTTGGCGGTCATCAGGTGCAGCGTCTTGGGGGCGACGATCCGCGCCCCGTCGAGTTCGCCGCCGTTCACCAGCATGGTGACGAACCGCTGGTAATCCGCCGCGGTGGACACGAGGCCCCCGCCGCCGCTGTCGAACTTGCCGGGCAGGGCGAGCTTGCTGGTGGGGCCGGCGTCGATCAGCCGGGCGGGCTTACCGGGAACGTACTGATAGGCGTCGACCAGCCGGTCCGCCTGCCCCTCCGCCACGCCGAAAGCGGTGTCGGTCATGCCGAGCGGCTCGAAGATGTGCTGGCGGAAATAGTCGCCCAGCCGCATCCCGCTGATCCGCTCGACCGCGACGCCGAGCACGTCGGTCGAGACCGAGTAGTTCCACCGCTCGCCGGGAGAGAATTCGAGCGGGAGCTTGGACAGGCGCGAGATGAACTCGTCGGAATCGAGGTGCGCGCGGGCGAAATCGAAGTTGCTCTCGCGATAGGCGGCGTCGACGTTCGTTCGGTTCTGCAGGCCGTAGGTAAGGCCCGACATGTGCGTCAGGAGGTCGACGAAGCGCATCGGCCCTGCCGGCTTGCCCGGATGGAACGGCACCTGCCCGCTGCCGCCGCCGGCAAAGATCGACAGGTTCGCGAACTCGGGAAAAACCTTGGTAACCGGCTCCTCCAGCGCGACCTTGCACTGCTCGACGAGCTGCATGAACGCGATCGAGGTGACCGGCTTCGTCATGCTGGCGATGCGGAACAGCGCATCCTCGCGCAGGTCCTCGCGCCCTTCGCCCATGGTGCCGCAGCGCATCGAACAGACCGGGGTCCCGTCGCGCGCGACGATCAACTGCGCCATCGGCAGGCGGCCCCCGTCAACGTAGGCGCTGCGCAGGAACGGCTCGATGCGGGCAAGCCGTTCGGCATCGAAGCCGCAGGCGGCGGATTGCGTGGTGTCGAGCATGAAGCGATTCTCTCCCAAGGTCGCTGAAGCCAAGTGTCCTGCAGCCATACCCGGCTTTCCGCGAACGGCAACCTCGATCATGCGCGGGCGACCATACCATTCACCCGAAACTGCGCTTGCGCATGATACGTGAACCCGTAAACTGCGCTTCGAAAACAGAACTGGGAAGAGGGCTTGTGATGGGTGAAGCGAACCTGGCCGAGGCGATCGGCTGGACGCCTCCGGCCGGCTGGCCGGCAATCTCGCGCAGCGAGGCGCAGGCGCGGCTGACGGCGCCGGGCGAGCGGTTCGAGATGGAAACGGTCGAGATCCGCGGGATTCCCACCCGGGTGTGGAAGAACGCGCCGCCGAACCTGCGCGCACTGATGATGGTCGCCCGGATCCACGGCGAGCGGGAAGCCTTCATCTACGAGGACGAGCGGGTCACCTTCGCCGCCTTTCACCGCGCCGTGGCAAAGCTGGCGCAAGAGCTTCGCGATCGGGGCGTCCGGAAGGGCGACCGGGTCGCGCTCGCCATGCGCAACCTGCCCGAATGGCCGGTCGCGTTCTTCGCTTGCGTTACCATCGGGGCGATCTGCGTCCCGCTCAACGCTTGGTGGACCGGGCACGAGCTGGCCTATGGCCTCGCCGATTCGGGCACCACGCTGCTGATCTGCGACGACGAGCGCTGGGAGCGCATCGTGCCGCATCTTTCCGACATACCCTCGCTTCGACACGTGTTCGTTTCGCGTGCCCCCGGGGAGTTGACCGGACCGGCCGAACATCTCGAAAGCGTGATCGGGGCGCCCCCGACATGGGCCGGTCTGCCCGATGCCGAAATCCCGGCCGAGGACATCGCGCCCGATGACGACGCGACGATCTTCTACACCAGCGGCACGACCGGGAACCCCAAGGGCGCGCTCGGTACCCACCGCAACCTCGTCACCAACATCTTCTCAAGCGGCTACAACGCGTGCGTTGCGGCGCTGCGCCGGGGCGAGCAACCACCCGAACCCGCGCACAAGACATCGCTCACCGTCATTCCGCTGTTCCACGTCACCGCGTGTTCGGCCGGGCTGATGGGGATGGTCGCGGCGGGGAACACCGCGATCTTCATGCGCCGCTGGGACCCGGTGAAGGCGTTCGAGATCATCGAGCGCGAGAAGGTCAACGCGACCGGCGGCGTGCCGACGATCGCCTGGCAGCTGATCGAGCATCCCGACCGCGACAAGTACGACCTCTCCAGTCTCGAGGCGATCGCCTATGGCGGCGCGCCTTCCGCGCCCGAGCTGGTCCGCAAGATCCGCGAGGTCTTCGGCGCGCTCCCGGGCAATGGCTGGGGCATGACCGAGACGATGGCGACTGTGACGGGGCATTCGAGCGAGGACTACCTCAATCGCCCGACGAGCTGCGGCCCGCCGGTCGCGGTCGCGGACCTCAAGATCATGAGCGAGGATGGCAGCCGCGAAATGCCGGTCGGCGAAGTCGGCGAACTGTGGGCGCGCGGTCCGATGGTGGTGAAGGGGTACTGGAACAAGCCGGAGGCGACTGCCGAGACCTTCGTCGACGGCTGGGTCCGCACCGGCGACCTCGCCCGGCTCGACGAGGAGGGCTTCTGCTACATCGTCGACCGCGCCAAGGACATGATCCTGCGGGGAGGGGAGAACATCTACTCGTCCGAGGTCGAGAACGTGCTCTACGACCATCCCGCGGTGACCGACGCCGCGCTGGTCGGCATTCCGCACCATACCCTCGGCGAAGAGCCGGCCGCGGTGGTGCATCTGGCACCCGGCGCGCACGCCACCGAGGCTGAATTGCAGGCCTGGGTCGCCGAGCGTCTGGCGAAGTTCAAGGTGCCGGTGCGCATCCTGTTCACCGAGGAGACGCTGCCCCGCAACGCCAACGGCAAGATATTGAAAAAGGACCTCAAGTCATTGTTCGACAACCCCGTCGAGGCGGGATAGGCGTTTCGCGATGGGCGGGGCAAGGCCATCCCGGGGAAGCGAGACCGCGCGTTTCGGGCGCCGGCGCGAGGACGTCATCCACGCGGCGTCCGCGCTGATCAACGAGCTCGGCGTGAAGGGTACCACCTTCGCCGAACTTGCCCGCTCGGTCGGGCTGAACGCGACCAGCATCACCTACTACTTCGACCGCAAGGACAAGCTCGTCGTCGCGGTGTTTGCCGCGACGCTGGACTGGCTCGAGGAAGCGGCCAGGAATGCGGCAGAGGAATCCGAGCCAGCTGATCGCCTGCGCGCGTTCATCGCCGCCCATGTCGAACTGCGGCGGCGCATCCGGCTGGGCGAAAAGGGACTGATCACCGCGCTGAGCGAGATTCGCACCCTCGACGAGGAGGCGCAGGCACCGCTGCTGGCCCAGTATGGCCGGATCGTCGACTGCGTGCGCGGGTTCTTCGGCGATTCCCGAACCGGGGCCCGCCGCGCGCTGGACACCGCGCGGGCCCACATCCTGCTCGAGACGATGTTCTGGTGGCCCATATGGTCGCTGCGCTACTCGATCCGGGACTTCGAACGGCTCGAGGAGCGGATATTCGACATTTTCGCCAACGGACTCGCGGCTCGGCCGGGCGACTGGTCGCCGCTGCCCCTGGTCAACGACGCATGGCGCAGCAATGCCGATGGCGACGCCGAGATCGGTGACGCGTTCCTGCGCGCGGCGACGGTCATGATCAACCAGCGCGGCTACCGCGGGGCCTCGGTCAACCGGATTGCAGCGGCGCTCAATGTTACCAAGGGCAGTTTCTACCACCACCACGACGCCAAGGACGATCTCGTCTTCGAGTGCTTCCAGAAGAGCTACGACCGCCTGTCGGCCGCGCAGATCGCCGCGCGCGATCTGGACGCAGGCGGCTGGACGCAGATCGCCAGCGCGCTGGCGGAACTGATTGACCTGCAGTTCAACGACGCGATGCCCCTGTTGCGCACTGCCGCGCTCCAGGCCCTGCCAAGCGACGAGCGTGGCAGCGTCGTCGTGCGGTCGAACCGGCTCGCGAACCGTTTTGCCGGCATGATTGCCGACGGCATCGCCGATGGCAGCGTCCGCGCGGTCGATCCGATGGTGGCGAGCCAGATGATCATGCCCGCGTTGAACGGCGCCTACGAGGCGCGTGCCTGGGCGGCCCGCCAGCCCGATGCAGCGAGCGCGGTCAGGCTCTACGCCTGGACCCTGTGCGCCGGGGTCTTCACCGACCCGCCCGACCTCGGCTGATTTTCAAGTTTGCAAGAGAAAAGGGCCGGGCGGTTTCCCGCCCGGCCCCCTTTTCTGCCCCCTGCTGGATCAGAACTTGACCTTGGCGCCCAAGGTGAAGTTGCGGCCGATGGCGTTGCCGATGAACGGGTTGTAGCCCAGCGGCAGATAGGCGTCGGCCGGTTCTTCGTCGAAGATGTTGCGCACCGCGGCGGTAAGCTGGATCTGCGCGAAGGTGACCGGCAGGGTGTAGTTCGCGACCAGGTCGTGCTGCATGTACGAACCGCTGTTCCGTCCGAAGTCGCTGCCACCGCTGGGAGTGCCGGCGATCGGCTGGCAGAGTCCCGTCTTGCCCGCGCAGCGCTCGTCGAACACGCTCGAGATGTAGGTCACGCCGTAACGCAGGTTCAAACCGCCGGTGTTGACGTTGAGATACCCGTTGGCCCGCCATTCGGGCAGGGTGCCCGGATCGCGGAAGTAGTTTCCGAACCCGACCGCATCATAGGCACTGGTCACGAGGACCGACCCGACAAAGAAGTCATCGGTCTGATACTTCAGGTTGTAGGTCGCGTTGCCGCCGATCGAAACGACCCCGAAGCCCGCATCGAGATCGTAGTTGAGCGCGAAGTCGAGGCCTTGCACCTTGACGTCCGGCCCGTTGACCCACTGGGTGCGCACGCGGGCGATGTCGAGCCCGGTCGTGGTGCCCTGGAAGCAGGTGTTGCCCGAGAACGTGATCAGATTGCGCAGTTCGGCGGAGCAGTTGATCAGGCGCGTGCCGTTGGCGGTAAGGGCGCCGGTCGCCACCGACGAAGCGATGGCATCGGCCGGCGTGACGACGATCTGGTCCTTGAAATCGAAGCTCCAGAAATCGACGCTCGCGGTGAGGCCGCCGGTCTTCACGATCGCACCCACGTTATAGGTCAGCGCCGTTTCCGGATTGAGGCCGGGGTTGCCGTAGAGGTCGACCGACTTGTAGTTGCCGCCGGTGGCGGTCAGACCCGCCAGCGCGGTGATAAAGTTGGGGTCGACGTTGCTCGCCAGAGGCCCGCGGAAGGTCGTGCCGATCGAGCCGCGCAGCGTGAGCCACGGGGTCGCCTCGAAGCGGAACGACGCCTTGGGATTGATGGTCGAACCGATCGGGCTACCATAATCCTCGTAACGCACCGCCCCCGAAATCTCGAGCGTGTCGAGAACCGGAAGCTGGACTTCCGCGAACAGCGCGCGAACGTCCTGCGACAGCTGGATCGGACGCGAACCGCCAAGGAAGATGAACGGCCCGACGCCCTCGGTGACGGTGCCGACGCAGCTCCGGTCGCCTTCCCTGAAGCAGGGATTGACGTTGAGGTTGGAAACGTCGCTCAGCGGCCGGCTCGAGAAATTGTTCTCACGGTACTGTGCGCCGACCGCGAAGGCCACTTCGCCGCCTGGCAGGCTCCAGCCCGTTTCACCCGAGATGACCGCATCGAGCACGAACTGTTCCTCGCGCTGGAAGGTGCCGACCGGAACCTGCAGCCATGACAGCAATTCCGGACTGTTCTCGGCGCCGGGGACATAGAACGGGTTGGAAATGCCGAGGGCCGGGTTGCTCGGCCCCGCGTTCACGAACGGATTGAACCACAGGCACCCGTTGGCCCCCGGCGTGGTGCCGGTGCAGTTAGGACCGCCGAAGCCGTTGAGCGCGTTCTGGAGCCGCGAACCGACGATGTCGGGGGCGTAGAACTCACGCGACGAACGCCAGTAGGTGCCGTCGACAGCCAGCGAGAGGCTGGGCGAAAGATCGAACTCGAAGCCCGAATTCACACGCCACGCGTTGTTCTTCGCCGAACCGGTACCCGCGCCGCGTTCGGGGTCAAGCGGATTGCCGAGGAAGCCGAGCGGCCGGTAGTAGACGTTGGTGATGCGGAACAGCGTGCCGTTCGCGCCGCCGGAAGGCGGCAGGCCCTGCTGCGCAAGAAAGGCGGCCACGCCCGGGTTGTTCGGCGAGGTGGTGAAGGCGCTGATGAAGCCCGAACCGTTCGGCCCCTGCGTGGGCGGGAACGACGGCGAGTAGTTGAGGCTCTCGAGGTCGGTCTTGGCCCACAGGGCGCTCGCGTGCCAGCGGGTGGAATCGGTGATGTCGACCGATGCCTGTCCGTAGACCTGGTAGCGGTCTTCTTCCTCGGTGATGTTGTCGTAGGGGATGTAGGTGAAACGGCACACCGGGCTGGTGAAGTAGCCGCCGAGCTGGGTGCAGCCCATGTCGGGACGCGTGATAGTGGTGGGACCGGGGTTGAGGTAGGTCACCGCGAACAGGCCCGGCGTCGCAAGGGCCGAATAGCCCGACGCGTTCACGTCATAGCTCTGCTGGGTATAGTCGCGCGCGGTGGTCGCCAGTTCGGACCGGTGCTGCCAGCCCGCGCCGACCATGATGTTGGCCGAACCGAAGTTCTTCCCGATCAGCCCGCTTACGTTGTAGTTGCCGTCCGACCCCTTGATGAAGGTCCAGTCGCCGGCGACTTCCACCCCGTCGAACCGATCGCGGGTGATGAAGTTGGCGACGCCCGCGATGGCGTCGGACCCGTAGGTCGCGGCAGCGCCGTCCTTCAGGATCTCGACCCGCTGGAGCGCGAAGAGCGGGATCAGGTTGGTATCGGCGAACCCGTCACCCGGCGCCTGGATCGTGCGCTTGCCGTTGAGGAGAACCAGCGTGCGGGTGAAGCCGAGGCCGCGAAGGTTGATCGAGCCGTTGCCCTGGAAACCCTGCGCGGCGGTGGAGAACTGGTTGGTGTCGCCCAGCACCGAGCCGACCGAGGGCAGTTCCTTGATGAACTGGAGCGGCGAGGTGACCCCCTTTTCGGCAAGGTCATCGGAAGAGAACACGTCGACCGGCAGCGCGGCGTCTTCCGGCGTGCCCCTGATCAGCGTGCCGGTGACCACGATCTCGCGCGCGGGCGGGGCGGTGCCGGCGTCGTCGCCCGGATCGGGATCGGTCGCCTGGGCAAAGGCAGCACTTCCATACATGCCTGCAGTAAGCGCGAGGCAGGCACAGGTGTGGCGCAAAGCTGTCTTGATCATCGGTTTCCTCTCCTGTCCGAACATATGCGTTCGCTTCCCGCGTTTGGCGCGGATACCCATTTCTCGAAATTGAATGACAATGGCGGCCCGCTGTCAAGGCGGATCGGCCGTTTTCTCTCGGGATTCGGGCAATAATCCGCCAATGTTGGATTTGTGCAACGACCAAACCGCGAAACCCTAACCAAAGTTCTTGCGGGTCCGCGGTTCGCGCACCGCGAAGGTCATCAGGCCGAGTGCTCCGACGAGCGCGATAAGCACCAGCGCGAACAGGGGGGTAAAGCCCGCGGCGGCCACAAGAAGGCCCGCGAGCACCGGCCCGGCAGCCGCGACGAACCCTTCGGCCGTGGTCACGAAGGCGAGGCGCATGGGGATGTCCTCGTGCGCGCCGAATTCGAGCACCATCGTGGTCGAGGCGAGCATCCAGCCCGACCCTCCGGCACCGAGGAGCACGAACGCAAAATAGATCGGCGCGGCGGTGGCGGAAACGAGGAGCAGGCCGACCCCGGCGATCACCGATGCCAGCGACAGGATGTAGACGATCCGGAAGCCGAAGCGGTCGCCCATGCCGCCCCACAGCAGGTTCGAGACGGTGTCCGCGCCGAGAAAGGCGAGGCTGAGCCCCCCGATGAGCGCCCCGCTGAGGCCCAGGCGCTGGCCGGCATAGACCGTCCAGAACGGTCCGCCGATGCGGATCGCGGTGGCGAGCGCCTGGGTGCCGATGAACCGCGCGAAGTCCTTGTCCTCGAGCAGTTGCGGAAACTGCCGGATCCGCTCGCGCAAGGGGATGACCGGGCGCGAGGCGGGCGCGGCCGGCTCGCGGATCATGGTCTGCAGCACGAGCAGCCCCGCGCTGGTCAGCACGAAGGCGAACAGGAACGTCGTCGAATAGCCGTTGCCGAGCCACTCGCGGTCAATGAAGTAATGGCCCGCCACCCACGCCAGCGCCGCGGCGATCAGCCCTCCGGCGAGGTTGCGATATCCCTGAAGCCGCCCGCGCCGGTCGATCGGGATGACCTTGGCCATGAGCATCTGGAAGGCGACCCGCTGCGCGCCGTTGAAGAACCCGAGGAACAGGAACAGGCCCAGCGTGACCCATACGAGCGCGCTGCCCGTCAGCGTCCAGCCGGCGATCGCGAGGCCGAGGATGGCGACGCGCATCATCGATCCCACTCGGATCGAGTAGGGCAGGATGTGGCTGCGATGCTCGATCCGCGCGCCGCTGAGGATCGGCGAGACGGTCGCCCCGAGCTGGAGCAGCGCGGTGCCGAGGCCGACCGCGGCCGGACTGCCGGTGATCGCCAGCAGGTATGCGGGGATGATCGTGGGCGCGTAGATCAGCCGGAACCCGGTCATCCCGAGCACGCCGTGGACGAGGTTCGCGGTATAGTTTCGTCGCAGGTTTTCCTGCACAAAGCGTGCGTGGCGCGCGAAGGAGTCGCCCTCGCCGGGATCGGCGAGGGCGTCGTCCTGGATGGGCTCTACCGAATTCAGTAGCCCGCGAGCCGGGCGAAGCGGTCCTTGAGGAACCCGCTCGAACCCCAACTCGCCTCGAGCACGCGGGCGCGCTTGAGGTAGAAGCCGACATCGTATTCGTCGGTCATGCCGATGCCGCCGTGAAGCTGGATGCCCTCGCGACTCATCGTGTGGAGCACCCGGTTCGCTTCGGCCTTGGCGATGCAGGCGGCGCGCGGAATGCCGTATCCGCCGTCGAGCGCGTCAAGCCCACCCTCGACCGCGCTGCGCATCATCGCGAGGTCGCCGAACAGGTCCGCCATGCGGTGTTGCAGGGCCTGGAAGCTGGCCAGCACCTGGTTGAACTGCACGCGCTGCTTCAGGTAGTCGAGCGTCACGTCGAACACCTGCTGCGCCATGCCGAGCATCTCGGCCGCAGTGAGGATGCGCGCCCGGTCGAGCACCTTGTCGAGCAGGTCGTCGCCGCCGCCGGCCAGCCTGTCCGCCGCGGCGCCGTCGAACGTCACCTCGGCGTGGCTGCGCTGGTCGGTCAGCTTGCGGTCGGACAGCGACACGCCGTCGCCCTTTTCGACGAGGTAGAGCCCATCGGCTGCGGCCACCACGAACAGCGAGGCGCCGTGCGCCTCGTGCACGAAGGCCTTGGTGCCGCTGAGCTTGCCGCCGTCGACCTTCGCCGCGACTTTGCCGTCGTGGCGCGCGGATTCGTCGATCGCCAGCGTGCCGACGACTTCGCCGCTCGCCAGTTTCGGCAACCACTTTGCCTTCTGCTCGTCGCTTCCGCCCAGCACGATCGCGCTCGCCGCAAGCGTCGTCGCGACGAGCGGGCTGGCGGTAAGCGTCTTGCCGAGTTCCTCGACAACGAGCCCGGCGCTCATCCAGCCGAAGTCGCTGCCGCCGTATTCCTCGGGAATGACGATCCCGGCCCATCCCATCTGCGCCATCGTCTGGAAGGCGTCGGGCGAATAGCCCTCGGCGGGCTTCTCGGCACGGACCTTGCGGAAGGCGGCCACCGGGCTCTCGTTGCTCGCCCAGTCGCGCGCCATGTCGCGCAGCATTTCCTGTTCTTCGTTGAGGACAGCCATTTTTCTCGTTCCCTTGTCCTGCCGGTCTTACTGGTGGTCCAGCATGCCGAGCACGCGCTTGGCGATGATGTTGTTCTGGATCTCGGTCGATCCGCCGTAGATCGTGGTCGCCTTGCCGAAGAGCCAGGCGCGCACGCCCGCGAGTTCGGTGTCGGTGAAGCCGTCGCCTTCCCAGCCGAGGCCCTGGAGGCCCATGATCTCGATCGACAGCTCGGCGCGTTCCTGGCCGAGCTTGGTGCCGAGCTTCTTCAGCACCGAGCTGATCTCGCTTACGCCGCCCGCCGCCTTGCTTTCCTCGACCGCACGGCGCGCGGTGAGCAGGAACGACTGCCAGCGTATCTCGAAGTCGGCGATCCGGTCGCGCAGCACCGCATCGACGATTCGCCCGTCGCTGTCGGTCTCGAGGTACTTCTTGGCCATGTCGGCGAGGCTCGATCCCATCAGCGAGGCGAGGCCGCCGCCGCCCGACAGGTTTGTCCGTTCGTGCTGCAGCAGCCGCTTGCCGATCGTCCAGCCCTGGCCTTCCTGCCCGACGAGGTTCTTCTTGGGCACCTTCACGTCGGTGAAGAAGGTCTCGCAGAACGGGCTCATCCCGCTGATCATCTGGATCGGGCGCACTTCGACGCCGGGCGAATCCATGTCGATCAACATGAAGCTGATGCCCTTGTGCTTGTCGCTCTTGTCGGTGCGGACGATGGCGAAGCACTTGTCCGCCCACTGGCCGCCGCTGGTCCAGGTCTTCTGGCCGTTGACGAGGTAGTGGTCGCCCTTGTCCTCGGCGAAGGTCTGAAGGTTGGCGAGGTCGGACCCTGCGTTGGGTTCGGAATAGCCCTGGCACCAGCGGATCTCGCCGCGGCAGATCGGCGGGATGTGCTCCTTCTTCTGCTCCTCGCTGCCGTATTCGAGCAGGGTGGGGCCGAACATCATCACGCCCATGCCGCCGATCGGGTTGTAGGCGCCCGCCTTGGCCATTTCCTCCTGGAGGATGCGCGCCTGCTTCTTGGTCAGGCCGCCGCCGCCGTATTCCTTCGGCCAGGTCGGCGTGCCCCAGCCGCGGCTGCCCATCGCCTCGCGCCATTTCTTCTGGAGCTCGGTCTCCTTCGTCGGTCCCTCGACACTGGCGAGCGCGTTGCCCTTGCCCTTCAGTTCGGGCGGGAAGCTCTCGGCCAGGAACGCGCGCACTTCTTCGCGAAAGGCCTCGTCGGCGTTCGCTTCCTTCGGTTCGGCAAGGGTCGCCATCGTCGTTCTCCTCAGTCGTTCATCGCGCCGGCGCACCCAGCGGAGCGTCACGCTGCTGTTGTTCGCGCGCTTCGGCCTCGCGGGCGCGCAGGATTTCCACGTTGCGCTCGTGGCGGGCGCGCGTGATCGGATAGAACAGCAGGATCAGCGCGCCGATGGTCCACAGACCGATCGAGGTCGGGATATAGTGGATCAGCAGGCTGTCGACCACTGCGGGATCGAGCGTCGCCGGATTGGCCTTTTCCGGGAACGACGAAGCGGCGAGCACCTGGCCGGCGGCGAAGATCCCGAGCGCGTTCGAGCACTGCTGCATGAAGCTGGAGGCGGAAAAGAAGGTGCCTGCCGAGTGGGTGCCGGTTTCGACCTCGCTGTCCTCGACGACGTCGGCCAGCATCGAGCTGGTGTTGATCAGCGAGATCGCGACCATCGAGCCATAGACCGCGCCGATCAGGAACAGGACAGGCACCAGGAGCGCGTCGCCGGGCACGAAGAACAGGTCGAAATAGGACAATAGCAACGGGGTCAGGCCGATCGATACCCCGAGCACCGCGAAGATCATCGAGCTGGCGCGTTTGCCGAGCCAGTTCGACATGACCGGCGCGAGCGGCGCGGCGAGCGTGGCGGCGACGAAGCTGTCGAGCGTGAGCAGGGCAAGCTGCCCGGTATTGAGCTTGAACAGGTAGGTGCCGAAATAGAGCGTCGTGGCGCTGTAGAGCCCGATCGCGGTATACTTGAACACCCCGAAACCGAAGATCGCCAGGAACCCCCGGTTGCGGAAGGCGGCGAGCATTTCGCGCAGGTGCTGGGACAGCGGCATCCGGGGATCGCCCGCCTGGCCGGCTGCCTGCCGCATATAGGGAATGCGGTTGTGCGTGGAGGCCGCGCAGACAAGGATCGCCACGAATATCAACGCTGCGCCGAGTGAGGCGAAACCCACGTAGCTTTCAGGATTGAGTTGGCCTCGCGGGTACGCGTCGCTCTCGACGAAAATGAACGCGAGGCTGAACGAGGTGAAGCCATAGGCGCCCGCGTAGCCGAACCAGTAGCGCAGCGAGAACAGCCTAGTGCGCTCCGTGTATATCGGTGTCAGCTCGGGATTCATCGCCGCGGCGTTGATCTCGAACGCGCTGATCGACGCGCGGGTCGCGGCGGCGAAGGCGAAAATCCACCAGCCGAGCTGGACGTGACTGAGCCCGTCGGGGGGGAACCAGGTGAGGAAGAAGAAGATCGTCGTCGGCAGCGCGGCCGCGTACATGAACGGATGGCGCCGTCCCCATCGCGAACGGGTGACGTCGGCCCAGCGGCCCAGGAACGGATCGACCACCGCGTCGACCAGCAGGGTCATCGCCAGCGCTGTGCCGACGATCGCCGCGGGCACTCCGACGACCTGGTTGAAGTAGAGCATCAGGTAGCTCGAGAACGCGGCCGTCTTGATCCCGTTGGCCATCGCCCCGGCGCCGTAGCCGATGCGCGTGCCGAGCCCGAGTTTGGGCGCATCCACCGGAGTCAAGCGACGGCCTCCGCCGCGTCGGCGATCTCGCCGACCGGATCGGGGTAGAGCTCCTGCGCCAGTGCGCGGCGGCTGAGCAGCGAATAGTCGGGGAACACCGGGTCCCTCACGTCGCGATAGGCCTTCAGGTGCTGCTTCGCGACGGTCACCTTGTGCACCTCGGTCGGGCCGTCGGCGATGCCCATGACCATTGCCGCGATCAGCCCGCCTACGAACGGCATTTCGTTCGACACGCCGAGCGATCCGTGGATGTGGATGCAGCGCTTGGCGATGTCGGCATAGACCTTGGGCATCAGCGCCTTGATTGCCGCGATGTCCTTGCGGACCTTGCGGTAGTCGTTGTGCTTGTCGATCGCCCACGCGGTCTTGAGCACGAAGAGCTTGAACTGCTCGAGCTCGATATAGCTGTCGGCGATGTCGAACTGGACGGCCTGGAAATCGGCGAGGGTGCCGGTGCGCGTGGTGCGGCTGACCGCGCGGCGGCTCATCCTGTCGAGCAGCTTGCGGCAATTGCCCACCGTGCGCATCGCGTGGTGGACGCGCCCTCCGCCGAGGCGGGTCTGCGAGATCGCGAAGGCGCCGCCGCGCTCCCCCAGCAGGTGATCGGCGGGCACGCGCACGTCGGTGTAGCGGACGTAGCTCTCGCTTCCGTCCGCCTGGCCGTAGACGCCCACGTTGCGGACGATCTCGACGCCGGGGGTGTCGACCGGAACGATGAACATGCTCATCCGCTCGTGGCGCGGCGCGTCGGGATCGGTGACCGCCATGACGATCAGGAAGTCGGCCCACTTGCCGTTGGTCGAGAACCATTTCTCGCCGTTGATCTTCCAGTGGTTGCCGTCCTGCTCGGCGCGGGTGACGAAATTGGTCGGGTCCGAACCGCCCTGCGGCTCGGTCATCGAGAACGCGCTGACGATCCTGTTGTCGAGCAGCGGCTGGAGATACTGCTCCTTCTGCTCGGGCGTACCGTAGTGCGCGATGATTTCGGCGTTGCCGGTGTCGGGCGCCTGGCAGCCGAACACGATCGGGGCGAACGATGCCCCGCCGATCAGCTCGTTCATCAGGCCGAGCTTGACCTGGCCGTACCCCTGACCGCCGAGCTCGGGGCTGAGATGGCAGGCCCACAGCCCCTTGTCCTTCACCTCCTGCTGGAGCGGATGGACGAGCGCGTTGCGGCGCGGATTCTTCACGTCATAGGGGTGGATGCCGAGGTGGCCGAGCGGCTCGACCTTTTCCTCGATGAACTCCGCCATCCAGTCGAGTTTTTTCTGGAAGTCGGGATCGGTTTCGAAATCCCACGCCATTCAGATCTCTCCCGCGCGGACGCCTTCTGGCGTCTCGGCGAATCGAGCATACCCATTTTTGGAAAGGCGGCAAGACTCAGACCGTGGTGCCTCCGTCGACCACCACGGTCTGGCCGGTCATCCAGCTGGCCGCCGGACTCGACAGAAAGACCGCCAGCCCGGCGATATCGTCGGGCTCGCCCAGGCGGCCCATGGGCGTGCGCGCGATGGCGGCCTTTTCGGCCTCGGGATTCTCGTAGAGCGCGCGTGCGAAATCGGTCTTCACAAGGCCCGGCGCGATGCCGTTGACGCGGATGCCGTGCTTGCCGTTCTCCACCGCGTAGTTGCGCACCAGCTGGATGTCGGCGGCCTTCGAGATCGTGTACGCGCCGAGCACGGTCGACCCGCGCAGCCCCCCGATCGAGCTGACGACGACGATCGCGCCGTCGCGCTTCGCGCGCATATCGGGCAGCACCATCTGGATCAGCCAGTGGTTGGAGAGCACGTTGTTCGCCAGCGTCTTCTCGAACATCCCGTCCTCGATCGTGTCGAGCGAGCCGTAATGAGGGTTGGAGGCGGCGTTGCAGACCAGGATGTCGATCGGGCCGAACGCATCGTGCGTCCGGTCCACGAGCTGCCTGAGCGCGTCCTTGGACGAAATGCTCGCCGCGATCGCCACCGCCGATCCGTCGCCGCATTCGTCGTTGATCGCCCGCGCGACCTCCTCGCAGGCATCCTGCTTGCGGCTGGAAATGACGACTTTCGCGCCGCGCCGGGCGAGATGTTCGGCTATCGCCCGCCCGATACCCTTCGACGAGCCGGTGATGACGGCAGTCTTGCCGGAAAGGTCGAACGGATCGGTCATGGCTGTATCTCCCTGTGCGTGAGAGATACCATGTGTTCGAAAAGGCGGCGATGCAAGCGCCGGCGTGACCGCTCAGGCGGCGACCACTTCCTGTTCGATCTTGCCGAACACCGTATGGCCAGCCGCGTCGCGCATTTCGATCGAGACGGTGTCGCCGGGCTGCATGAAGCGCGTTTTCGGCGCACCGTCGGCGATCGTCTCGATCATGCGGATTTCGGCGATGCACGAATACCCTGCCCCGCCTTCGCTGACCGGCTTGCCCGCACCGCCGTCTTCGCCCTTGTTGCTGACCGTGCCCGAGCCGATGATCGTTCCGGCGCATAGGTTGCGCGTCTTCGTCGCGTGCGCGACGAGGTCGGCCAGGGTGAAGGTCGCCTCCTGCGCGGCGTTCGCGCGGCCAAACGGCTCGCCGTTGTAATCGACCATCAGCGGCAGGTGGATCAGGCTGTTCGACCAGGCTTCGCCCAACTCGTCAGGCGTTACCGCGACGGGGGAGAACGCGCTCGCTGGCTTGGACTGGAAGAACCCGAAACCCTTGGCGAGCTCGTCGGGAATCAGGCCGCGCAAGGACACGTCGTTGACCAGCATCAGCAGCTTGATGTGGCCCGCCGCCTCCTCGCTCGAGACGCCCATGGGCACGTCGTCGACGATGCAGGCGATTTCGCCTTCCATGTCGCAGCCCCAGGCGGTGTCCTTTAGCGGGATCGGGTCGCGCGGCGCGAGGAATCCGTCGCTGCCGCCCTGGTACATCAGCGGATCGTGGTAGAAGCTTTCGGGCACCTCGGCACCGCGCGCCTTCCGTACGAGCTCGACATGGTTGATGTAGGCGCTGCCATCTGCCCACTGATAGGCGCGCGGTAGCGGCGAGGCCGCGTCGTGTTCGTGAAATCGCTGGCAGGGGACGGCCTGGTGCTCGACATCGCGGTAGAGCGCCTCGAGGTAGGGCGCGACGCGCTCCCAATCGTCCAGCGCGGCCTGCATCGTGGGCGCGATGTTGTCCGCCGCGCAGTAGCGCGTGAGGTCCTTGGAGACGACGACGAGCTTGCCGTCGCGGCCGTGCTTCAGGCTGGCGAGTTTCATGGGTGGATCAGCTCCCTTCGGGGGTATCGGGCTGGTTGTCGGGGTGCGCGCGCTCGAAGGCGGGGAGGGCCAGGCACGCGCGCTCGATTGCGGTCATGCGGGGAAAGGCGGAAAAATCGAAATCGAACCGGTGCGCGTTGTACATCTGCGGGACCAGCACGACTTCGAACAGGCCCGGCGCATCGAACAGGAAATCGCCGATCCCCAGCTGGGCGAGCCGCTGCTCGACGGGCACGAAGGTCTTGGCGAGCCAGTGACGGTACCAGGTGTCGATCTCGTCCTGCGAGTGGCCGAGCGGGTCCTTCAGGTACTTCAGTACCGGCAGGTTGTTCACCGCGTGGATCTCGCTGGCGATGCCGTAGGCGAGTTCGCGCACCGTGAAGCGGTCCTCGGTGTCCGCCGGCAGCAAGGGCCGGTCGGGATAGGCCTCGTCGAGCCATTCGAGGATTGCAAGCGACTGGGCGCGGTCGCGGCCAGCGGCCTCCAGCATCGGCACCCCGGCGAAGGGGTTTCGCGCCCGGTATGCCGCGCCGCGCTGCTCGGACTTGAGCAGGTTGACCGGCTCGATCGCGTAGTCGAGTCCCTTCAGGTTGAGCGCGATGCGCAGCCGGTAGCTGGTCGAACTGCGAAAGTAGGCGTGGAGCCGCATGGCCTCTCCCTATGGCCGGTTGCTTGTGAAACCAACCCCGCGCGGGCGGCGCCGGTCCCTCAGAATGCCGGGATCCCGGTGATCGCGCGGCCGAGGATCAGCGCGTGGACATCGTGCGTGCCCTCGTAGGTGTTGACCGTTTCGAGGTTCACCATGTGGCGGATCACCTGGTATTCACCGCTGATCCCGTTGCCGCCGTGCATGTCGCGCGCCTTGCGGGCGATATCGAGCGCCTTGCCGACGTTGTTGCGCTTCACGATCGAGATCATCTCGGGCGCGAAATCGTGCGCGTCCATCAGCCGGCCGACACGCAGGCTGGCCTGGAGACCCAGCGCGATTTCGCTCATCATGTCGGCGAGCTTGAGCTGGTAGAGTTGCTTGGAGGCGAGCGGAACGCCGAACTGGTTGCGGTCGAGCCCGTACTGGCGCGCGGCCTCGAGGCAGAACTCGGCCGCGCCCATCGCGCCCCACGAAATGCCGTACCGCGCGCGGTTGAGGCAGCCGAACGGACCCTTCAGCCCCTGCACCTCGGGCAGCAGCGCGTCGGCGCCGACCTTCACCTCGTCCATCACGATCATGCCGGTCGTGCTGGCGCGCAGGGAAAGCTTGTTGTCGATCTTGGGGGCGGAAAGGCCGGCCATGCCCTTTTCGAGCACGAAGCCGCGGATACCGTCGCCATGGGCCTCGCTCTTGGCCCAGACCACGAACACGTCGGCGAAGGGCGAATTGCTGATCCATGTCTTCGAACCGGACAGCGAATACCCGTCACCGTCCTTCTTGGCATAGGTCCGCATTGAGCCGGGGTCCGATCCGGCGTCGGGTTCGGTCAGGCCGAAGCAGCCGATCAGCTCGCCGCTGGCGAGGCCGGGCAGGTATTTCCTGCGCTGTTCTTCCGATCCGTAGGCGTGGATCGGGTACATCACGAGGCTCGACTGCACGCTCGCCATCGAGCGGTAGCCCGAATCGACCCGCTCGATCTCGCGGGCGATCAGCCCATAGGCGACATAGTTTGCACCTGCCCCGCCGTATTCTTCCGGAATCGTTGCGCCGAGCAGCCCGGCGCGCCCCATCAGCGGGAACAGTTCGGGCGCGTCGATTTCCTCGGCGAACGCCTCGATCACGCGAGGTTGCAGTTCACCTTGCGCGAAGGCGTGCGCGGCATCGCGGATCATGCGCTCCTCCTCGCTCAATTGAGCGTCGAGGGCGAACGGATCCTGCCAGTCGAATGATGTCATGCGTGCTGCCTTCGCAGGGCTGCGCGTGCGGCGCAAGCCCGGCGATAGGTGCCGCCCGGTCAGGCCGCCGCGAGTGCTTCCTGCATGGTGGCGATGATGCGATCGGGCGGGCAGGGCTTTGCGAGCGCCCGGGCGCGGGGGAAGCGCTCCGACACTTCGTCCGGACCGACGTTGCCCGAATGGAAGATGACCGGGACATTCGCCGCGATCAGCTTTTCCGCCAGCGGGTAGACTTCGCCATCGTCGAGCTTGATGTCGAGGATCGCGAGATCGGGCTTGCGCCGGTCGACCGCTTCGCTGGCCGATTGCGCCGTGTCGTATGGCCCCTCGACCTCGAAACCCGCTTCCTCGACCGTATCGCACAGGTCGAAACCGATGATCAGCTCGTCTTCGGCAACAAGAACGCACTGGGACATGGGATAAATCTCCGGGTGGCACGGAACGCGACCGGGATTAACTTTTGCTAGCGTGAAAGGTTCCGCTATCGTGCTCCGAAGCGCCGCTCGAACGCTTCGAGATCGCCCGCAGCGAGCAGCTTCGCCTGTTCGACCCACGAATCGCGCCGGATGCGTCCCTGGAAGCGGCCGAGCCGGGAATCGATTCGGTCGATATCCGCCTCGCTCCAGGCCGCAATCTCGGCAAAGCGTGTCACGCCCAGTTCGCCCAGAGTGGCCGCAAGCTTCGGCCCCAGGCCCTTGATCCGGGTCAGGTCGTCGCCGCCGGCAGAGGCGATCTGCGTCTCTTCCGCTGCGGCCGACACCGCTACGCCGACGCCGCCGATCGCATCGGGCGTCGCGGGCGGCAGCGGGGTGGCGGACGAGGTCGCGGCCGGCGGCGCGTCGATCAGGGCCTGGTTGCGCGCAGCCCGGGCGGCACCTTCGTCGAGCGTGTCGCGGCGATCGACCGCGACCCGGGTGCGGCGCGTCGCCATGACGATCCACCACAGCACGACGAGCGCGATGAGCGCGCCGACCACGATCAGCGGCCAGTTGGCGGAAACGAATGCGTTCATCAGCGGAGTTCCTCGGGTTTCGGGGTCGCCATGGGTTCGTTCGGCTGTTCGAGATTGCGGCGGAACAGTACGCGGTCTTCCGGGCCGAACCCGTAGCGCCAGATCACCGCGCCATAGGCGAGGAGGATCGCCGGAATGCCGAAGGCGAGTTCGGCCCATTCGGGCAGCTGAACGGCGACCCAGCCGACGATGATCGCGGGCGCGGCAGCCCAGACCAGCGCCCAGCGCCAGTTATTGATCCGTTCGCCGAGTATCCGCGCAAGCAGGCGCGACTTGACGATCGAGGCGGTGCCGAGCGCCAGCATCAGGGCTGCGGCCGCGCCGGCGGCCTTGTAGTTCTCGCCCAGGCCCACCCGCTCGATTGCAACCATGGCCGCGACGGTCAGCGCGCCCTGGAGGGCGATCGTGGCGACCGAGATGACGAGGTTCCTGACCCGTGCGACATAGATCAGCGCCGCTTCGGACACGACCGCGGTCGCGGCGACGACCTCGGCCGCGAGCAGGAACGCAAGCGCACCGGTGCCGCCGACGAAGTTCGGGCCGACGAGCCCCATCACGCCTTCGCCCGGGATGCCGAGCGCGAGGGCGATGCCGGCTTGCGCGGCGACAATCCAGAAGCCCACCTGGCAGACCTGCCTGGCGATCGCGGGATAGTTCCTTTCCTTCAGGTTGCGCGTGATCACCGGTCCCAGGATGGGTTCGAAGCTGGTCTTGAGCTTCTGCGGCAGCGAGGCGACCTGCTGCGCGACGTAATACACGCCCACCGCGCTCGGCACGGCGAACAGGCCGAGGATGAAAATGTCGAGCCGCCGGGTCCCCCATTCGATGGCGTCGGCCGTCGCCAACGGCATGGCGCGCACGGTCAGCCGGCTCATGGTCCTGAGGTCGGGGCGCCAGTGCCGTGGCAGTCCGTAGGTCCTGAGGAACGACCACAGTCCCGTCGCCAACCCCGCGTAGATCGAGGCGAGATAGGCCATGGACAGGCCCGATTCGGGAATGATGAAATAGAATGCCCCCGCCGATATCGAGAGCGTCCAGGGAAGCACGATCGACCGCGCGCGCACCGTCGTCCCGATGTCGAAGCGATAGGCCTGCGCCGCCAGGACGATTTCGGTCAGCGCGTAGCCCGGGATCGCGAGCACGATCAGAAGGTCGAGTTCCGAATACTGCCCGCTCGGGAACAACGGCGCGGGCACGAGCCAGAAGAACGCCCCCGCCGCCAGCCCGGCGAGAGCGGCAACGATCATGCCGTCGAACACGACATTGGCGGGGTGGGTGTCGGGCGCGTCGCTCAGGCGCTGGGCGAGGCCGCGCTTCTCTCCCATCGAACAGACCAGACCGATGATCTCGACCACGACCAGCGCCGAAGCGTAGCGACCCAGCGCCGCCGCGCCGTAGAGGCGCCCGGCGATGAACAGGAAGGGAAGCATCCCCGCCAGGCGGATGAGAAAACCGAAGAAGTTGGTGCGGCCGCCCTTGGCGAGGGCGGCGATGTCGCCCTGATCCGACCGCGGCGCTGCCGTGTTCACGCGTCGGTTTCCGAGGCGAGGGGGCGGGCGAGCAGTTCGGCGACGATTTCGCGCGCGGGTGCGCCGTGCAGCAGGCGATAGACGGCGGTCACGATCGGCATCGCGATGCCGTGCCGGGCAGCGAGTTCGGTCAGCACCGGCGCGGTATGCGCGCCCTCGGCCACCGTGCGCCGATCGGCCATGAGAGCTTCCGGGTCGCCGCCTTCGCCCAGCGCCTTGCCGAGGCTGAAATTGCGGCTGGAGGTCGACGTGCACGTCAGTACGAGATCGCCGAGGCCGCATAGCCCGGCGAGGGTGTCGCGTTCGGCCCCCAGCGCCTCGCCGAAACGCATCATCTCGGCATAGCCGCGCGCGATAAGCGCCGCGCGGGCATTCTGGCCCAGGCCGAGGCCATCGACCACGCCGCAGGCGATGGCGAGGACATTCTTGACGGCCCCGCCGATCTCGGCGCCGGTGACGTCGTCCGAGTAATAGGGCCGGAAGGCCGGGCGAGCGATGGCGGCGGACAGCCGGTCCCACTGCGCTTCGCCGCCCCCGCAGGCGAGGGTCACCGCGGTCGGCAGGCCCTGAGCGACCTCGTGCGCGAACGTCGGGCCGGACAGCACGGCGATTTCGGAGGCCGGTGCTGCCGCGCGCGCCACGTGGTTCATCAAGCGCCCGGTTCCGGCCTCTATCCCCTTGGAACAGAGGACGAGGTCGCGCGGGTGGGCGGGCATCGCCGCGAGCACTGCCCCCATGTGCTGGGCGGGCGTCACCACCAGCAACCCGTCGAGCGGTGCCATTTCCGCCAGTTCGCCGGTCGCGCGGATCGAGGGCGCCAGCGCGGCCGAAGGGAGGAACAGGCTGTTGGTGCGCGCGGCGTTGATCTCGTCGACCAGTTCGGGCTCGCGCGCCCACAGCAGGACTTCGCGCCCGTCAGATGCGAGCATCTGGGCGAGCGCGGTACCCCACGCTCCCGCGCCCAGCACACCGAGCCTCATGCCTTAACTCCCGCGCCGCGCACGGGCTCAGCGGCGGGGTCGAGCGGCCAGCGCGGACGAGCGGAGACGTCGAGCGGGTCGGCCTCCATCCCCGCCGCCAGCCGCTCGTGACCGGCCCACGCGATCATCGCCGCGTTGTCGGTGCAGAGTGCGGGCGGCGGCGCCGAGAAGGCCAGCCCGCGTGCCTCTGCGAAACCCTCGAGCGATGCGCGGACCGAAGCATTGGCGGCGACGCCGCCCGCGACGACCAGCGAACGCACCGGTGCGATCCCGTCGAGCGCGCGCGTCAGCCGGTCGACGATGCAATCGATCGCGGCCTGCTGGAAACTCGCCGCGATGTCGGCCGGCGCGTACCTGCCGCTCTCGTGTGCGCGCAGCACCGCGCTCTTGAGGCCCGCGAAGCTGAAATGGGGCTCGGCGCTGCCGAGCAGTGGGCGGGGGAGGGGGACGGCGGCGCGGTCGCCTTCCCGTGCCAGCCTCTCGACCGCGGGACCGCCCGGAAAGCCCAGGCCCAGGATCTTGGCGGTCTTGTCGAAGGCTTCGCCCAGCGCGTCGTCGATCGTCGTCGCGAGCCGGCGGTATCGTCCCACGCCCTCGACCAGCAGGACCTGGCAATGCCCGCCCGACACCAGCAGCAGCGCATAGGGAAAGGCCAGGTCCGGATCGGCCAGCCGGGGCGAAAGCGCGTGCCCCTCGAGGTGGTTGATCGCGAGCAGCGGCACCTCGCCCGCCATCGCCAGCGCCTTGGCGCTGACCAGTCCGACCATGACCCCGCCGATCAGCCCTGGCCCGGCGGTCGCCGCGACGGCATCGAGATCGCCGAGCGCGACGCCGGCATCGTCGAGCACGGCCGCGATCATCGGCGCCAGCCGCTCGGCGTGGGCGCGGGCCGCGATCTCGGGAACGACGCCACCGTAGGGCGCGTGCGCCTCGTCCTGGCTGGCAATGCGCTGCGCCAGGATCGTGCGGTCGTCCGCGACCAGCGCGGCCGCGGTTTCGTCGCAACTCGATTCAATGCCCAGGACCACGCCCATCCCGCTTTCCCTTAGGGATTTGCTTGGCTACGGCAAGCGCCGCCCGATGACCGACACGCCCAAACTTCGCCTCGGAACCCGCCGCTCGCCGCTTGCCATGGCGCAGGCCAGGGAGGCGCGCGACCGGCTATGCGCGGCGCACGGGTGGGCGGAATCCGCCGTCGAACTGGTCCCGGTCGTCGCCAGCGGCGACCGCATACAGGACCGCCCGCTGGCCGAGATCGGCGGCAAGGCGCTGTGGACCAAGGAACTCGACGCCTGGCTCGACGAGGGCCGGATCGACGCCGCGGTCCACTCGCTCAAGGATGTCGAGACACATCGGCCGGATTTTCTCGCCATCGCCGCGGTGCTTCCGCGGGCGGACGTGCGCGACGTGCTGGTCGGCGCGTCGAGCATCGCGGGCATCCCGCGCGGTGCCCGCGTCGGGACCAGCGCGCCGCGCCGGGCCGCGCAGATGCTCCATCGCCGGCCAGACGTGACCATCGTGCCCTTCCGCGGCAATGTCGCCACCCGGATCGCCAAGCTTGCGGCGGGGGATGCAGACGTCACCCTGCTCGCCGCGGCCGGGCTCGACCGGCTGGGGGAAAGCGGCGTCGGCACTCCGCTCGAACTCGACGAATGGCTCCCGGCGCCATCGCAGGGGGCGATCGGGATCGAATGCCGCGCCGAGGACGAGCGCGTGCGCGGCCTGCTTGCGGCACTCGATCACGAGCCCAGCCGCGCGGCGGTTGAGGCCGAGCGCGCGCTGCTCGCCGCGCTGGGCGGTAACTGCCATTCTCCCGTTGCGACCCTCACCCGCGGCGAAGACCCCAGTATCGCGCTGACCGCCGCGCTCTACAGCGCCGACGGGGCCGAGAAGGTGGAGGGGACAGCGACCTTCGCGCCAGGGGATGCGCGCGGACCGGCCCGGCTCGCCGCCGACCTTCTCGCGCGGGCGACACCGGGTGTCGCCGCGCTGTTCGCCGGGAGCGAATGAGCCGCCCGCTGGTCATCCTGCGGCCCGAGCCGGGCTGTTCGCAAACGCTGGCTGCCGCCCGCGAACGCGGCCTCGAAGCGACCGGCGCGCCGCTGTTCGCGATCGAGCCGGTGGCCTGGAACCCACCCGACGCAGATACGGCTGACGCACTTCTTGTCGGCAGCGCGAACGTGTTCCGCCACGGCGGAGGCGCGCTTGACGCGGTTCGCCCGCTGCCCGTCTGGGCGGTCGGCGATGTGACCGCCGCCGCCGCGCGGGACGCGGGCTTTTCGGTCGAGCGGACCGGGCGAGGGGGCTTGCAGTCGCTTCTCGCCGGGGCCGCTTCCGGGATGACCCTGCTGCGCCTTGCGGGCGAGGTCCACGTCGATCTTGCGCCCCCGGCGGGGGTCGCGCTGGTCGAACGCGTGGTCTATCGGGCCGTACCCTTGCCGCTCGACGCTGCCGCGGCGGGAATCCTGCGAGGCGGCGCGGTGGTGCTGGCCCATTCCGCTGAGGCCGCACGGCATCTCGCAAGCGAGTGCGACCGCCTCGCCATTGCACGTGACCTGGTCGCGGTCGCCGCGCTCGGGGCGCGCATCGCGGTTGCCGCCGGACCGGGATGGCGCGCGGTCCGCGTCGCGCCGGAGAACACCGATTCCGCCCTTCTGGCCTTGGCTGCCGACATGTGCCATTGACCGCTCGGGGGCACCGGGATCACCGGTCCGACAACGGGAAGCGAATGGTAAACAGCACATCCACGGGGCGGGCCCGCCCTTCCGTCAAACCGGTCCTGTTTGCGGTGCTCGCGTCGTTCCTGCTCGGCGCCTCGCTGGTGGGTTACCTGTCGTGGCGCGGCTATTTCGCCACGAGCGATCCCGTGGAAATCGATTTCGACAATGGTCCGGTCGCGCTCGAAAGCGCGGCGCCCGAACCCAGCCCGACCCCCAGCGCGAGCGAATCCGCCAAGGCCGCCGCCGCGGTCGAACGGGTCGAGCAGACCCAGGGCGGGCTGGACCAGCGCCTCGCCGCCGCCGAGCAGCGTATTGCCCGGCTCGATCTCCAGGCACAGGCCGCCGCCGGCAACGCCGCGCGGGCCGAGGGGCTGCTGATCGCCTTTGCCACGCGCCGCGCGATCGAACGCGGAGCCGAGCTCGGCTATCTCGGCGACCAGCTCCGCCTGCGTTTCGGCGATGCGCAGCCCAATTCGGTGCAGACGGTTATCGACTTCGCCCGCGATCCCGTCACGCTCGACGTCCTGCTCGCGCGGCTCGACGGTCTCGCCCCTGAACTCAAGGCGACGAGCAAGCAGCCGACTTTCGCACGACTGCGTAACGAGCTGGCGAGCCTGTTCGTGATCCGGCGCGAAACCACGCCGTCGCCGCAGCCCTCGCGCCGGCTCGAACGGGCGCGGATGTTCCTCGAGAGCGGGCGGGTGGACAAGGCAATCGGCGAAGTCGAGCAGCTGCCCGGGGCGGACAACGCCAAGAAGTGGCTCGCCGATGCGCGCCGTTACGAGCGGGCGCAGCGCGCGCTCGACCTGATCGAGACGACCGCGGTGCGCGAGCCTCGGCGCCTGCGCGATGGCGAGGGGCGGGCGATCGAGCAGCCGGGGCCGGCCGAGAGCGCCGATCCGGCCTGATCCGCTTTGCCGCTGGCGCCAGCGGCGCCAGGCCCCATATGCGGCGTTGATGGTCGCGCAGCCCAGCCTCTTTGCAGCACCGCCGGTGGTGCCCGGTCTCGTCGTCGTCGAGGAAGCGATTGACGCGATCGAGGAGCGTGTGATCGAAGCGCACGTCGATGCCGCGCCGCTCGCGCCGTTCCAGTTCGGGCAATGGGAAGGCAAGCGGCTGACCGCAAACTACGGGTCGGCCTACGACTACCAGCGCGCCCGTCCCGTGCCGGCCGAACCGCTACCCGATTGGCTCGAGAACCTGCGTGACCGGCTCGCGCCGCTGCTCGGTCGCGATGCCACGGCCTTCGTCCAGGGCCTGCTGATCCGCTATGATCCGGGCGCCGGCATCGGCTGGCACCGCGACCGGCCCCAATACGGCGAGGTCATGGGGCTGTCGCTGTCGGCACCCGCCGTTTTGCGCTTGCGGCGGAGACTGCCCGAGGGGGGCTTCGAGCGGCGGCGCGTCGATCTGCCGCGTCGCTCGCTCTACCTGCTGAGCGGGGAAGTCCGCGACGGGTGGGAGCACTCAATCGCGCCGCTGGACGTCACCCGCCGGAGCGTGACCCTGCGGACGATGCGCCCTGGCCCGTGACCACTCCGTAGAGGTCATGTGCGTCGGCGTCCTCGACGAGGACCTGCGCGAAATCACCCTGCCTGAGCGAAGCGGGGACGTTGCGCAGGAACACCTGCCCGTCGATCTCGGGCGCGTCGGCCTGGCTGCGCGCGGTGGCGCCGATGTCGCCGTCCTCGTCCGGCTCGCCCACTTCGTCGACGATCACCGGTAGGGTGCGGCCGACCTTGGCGGCGAGCCTGGCGGCGCTGATCCGCTCGGTTACTTCCATCAACCGGGCATAGCGTTCCTCCTTGACCGCCTCGGGCACGGGGTCCGGCAGGTCGTTCGCCTGCGCGCCCGCCACCGGCTCGAAGCGGAAGGCCCCGACCCGGTCGAGCTGGGCTTCCTCGAGCCAATCGAGCAGGTAGGCGAAATCGTCCTCGGTTTCCCCGGGAAAGCCGACCACGAAGCTCGACCGGATAGTCAGGTCGGGTGCGATCGCGCGCCAGGCCTTTACCCGCTCGAGCACCTTCGCCTCGTTCGCGGGACGCTTCATCGCCCGCAGCACCTTCGGGCTCGCGTGCTGGAAGGGGATGTCGAGGTAGGGCGTCAGCAGCCCCTCCGCCATCAGCGGGATCACCGCGTCGACATGGGGGTAGGGATAGACGTAGTGCAGGCGGACCCACGGCGTGTCCCCCTCGGGCGTGCGCAACTGGCAGAGCTCGCGGGCGAGGTCGGTCATGTGCGCGCGGACCTCGCGCCCGTGGAACTGGCGCGGCTCGTGCCGGATGTCGACGCCGTAGGCGCTGGTGTCCTGGCTGATGACCAGCAATTCTTTCGTTCCGGCGGCAACCAGTTTTTCGGCTTCGCGCAGGACCGCGTCGATCCGGCGGCTGGCGAGCTTTCCGCGCAGCTGCGGGATGATGCAGAAGGCGCACGAATGATTGCAGCCTTCGGAAATCTTGAGGTAGCTGTAGTGGCGCGGGGTCAGCTTGACGTCGGGCTGCGGGATCAGGTCGACGAACGGCCCCTGGCTCGGCGGGGCGGCTTCGCGCACGGCTTCGACCACGGCCTCGTACTGGTGCGCGCCGGTTACCGCGAGCACCTGCGGGAAGCGGGCGCGGATCAGATCGGCCTCCTCGCCCATGCAGCCGGTCACGATGACCCGGCCGTTCTCCGCGATCGCCTCTCCGATCGCCTCGAGGCTTTCTTCCTTAGCGCTGTCGAGGAAACCGCAGGTATTCACCAGCACGACGTCGGCACCGGCGTAGTCCGGGCTCATCGCGTAGCCATCGGCGCGCAGCGAGGTGAGGATGCGCTCGGAATCGACGAGCGCCTTGGGACAGCCGAGGCTGACCATCCCGACTTTCTTCTGGTCGGGGATCGTGGAGATGGTGGGGGACGTCATTGCGGGCGCGCCCCTACACCTCAATCGGCGATTGCGCTACACCGCACGAAGATAACACGCCGCTTGGGGAAAGGGTCGCACCGTTGGGACCGGTCAACTGGATCGCCGTCTTTGCCGCAGCAGCCGTCGCGGGCGGGCTCGCGCTCGCCTGGTTCGGGCCGCTGTTCGGGCGCGAAAAGAAACGCAAGGTCGCGGGCAACCGGGTGATGGTCCGCTCCCGTCCCGAACGGATCGCGGCCTTGTCGGCCATCCTGCTGCTCATCACCGCGACGATGATGGGCCATCTGTTCGCCCGTACCGGGGCGGATACCCTGGCGGCCAAGCCCTGGCTCTACTTCATGATGAGCGGCGGACTGGCGATCGCTTTCGTCATACCGGCGTTGTGGATCAGCTTCAGCCATATCCGCGTCCCCACCCGCGTCGCGCTGATCGACGCCGGGTACTGGCTGGCCGCCTACCTGGCGATGGGCCTCGTCTTCTTTCTGCTGGCCTAGTCGCCGTTGAGAGTGGGGCGGATCTCGACGATCACGTCGCCGGCCTGGAGCGGGCCGCATTCCCAGTACCCGCAGGCCTCGTCTCCGCGATAGACCCTCAGGCCCCTTCCGCCTCCCGCCAGGTTGTCGATCGGCTGGCCGACTTCCTCCGGCGCGACCGGCCGTTCGACGAGCTGCACGCGCCCGCCATAGGAGGCGAGATCGGCCATGTAATCGGCGATATGCGTGCCTTGCGCGCTCCCGGCGAGGAGAAGGCCGGTAAAGCGCACCGGGTTGATCACGTTGTCCGCGCCCGCCTGGCGCGCGAGAAGCTCGTTGTCCGCCGCGCGCACGACGACGCTGATCGGGACCCTGGGGGCGAGGTGGCGCACGGTGAGCACGATCAGGATCGAGCTGTCGTCGCGTCCAGCCGACACCAGCACCGTGGCAGCCTCCGCGATACGTACCGCGTTGAGGTTTTCGTCCCGGGTGGCGTCAGCCTCGATCACGTTGCAGCCGAGCGCCTCGGCCTCGGCGAGCCTTTCCGCGGATGGATCCATCACCACGATGCATGAAGGATCGGTCCCGCGCTCGATCAGTTCGTGCACCGCTTCCGAGCCGGAAATCCCGAAGCCCAGGACCACGATATGGTCCCTGAGACGTTCCTGAATGCGCGCCATGCGCCACTTCTCCCAGCTTCTCCGGATGACGAAATCGTAGGCCGCGCCAACGAAGATGAACAGCACGGCGAAACGGATCGGGGTGACGATCACCGCTTCCACCAGCCGCGCCCGGTCGGAAATCGGCGCAATATCGCCGAAGCCCGTGGTGGTGATCGAGATCATCGTGAAATAGACGACGTCAAGAAACGTCACGTGTCCGTCGAGGTTGTCGACGAGGCCCTCGCGGTCCCACCAGTGGATCATCACCACCATGAACACCAGTCCCAGCGCGAGGCCGAGGCGGATGCCGAGGTCGGCCCAGACCGGCACCTTGACCGCCCGCCGCAGCGGCTGGAACCGCGGGCCGACGTAGTTGCGGCGCGGGCCTTTTGCCTGCTGGCTCATCGCGCGAGCACGCCTGCCGGGTCGACCGGCTTGCCGTTGCGGCGGATCGCGAAGTGAACCTCGGTCCGGGTTGCGCTGCCCGAATTGCCGGCGAGGCCGATGCGCTCGCCGGCCTTCACTACGTCGCCCATCGCCACCGTGATCCTCGCGAGGTGTCCGTAGGCGGACTTCCAGCCGTTGCCGTGATCGACGGTGACGAGCCGGCCTAAGCGTGGGTCGCGTTCCGCAATCCCGCTCACCGTCCCGCTTGCCGCCGCGCGCACCATGTCGAGCGGGTTGGCGGCGTAATCGATCCCGTCGTGTCCCTTTCCGTCGGCGCGGACGGCGTATCCGAGCAGCACGCTTCCGTCGTGCGGCGCGCGAAAATACGGCTGCGGCGGCGCGTCCGCGAGCGGACCTGCCGCGGGCGCCTCGACCATCGCGGGGATGATCAGCTTCTGCCCCGACCTGAGCGTTCCCTTTTCGTCAAGGCCATTGGCGATGGCGATCCGGTCGAACGGCACGCCATAACGCCTGGCGATGGCGTAGCCCGTCTCGCCCGGCTTCACGCTGTGCGTGCGCTGCCGGGGGATGGCGAGCGTCTGTCCCGCCCGGACGACATGGGGTTCGCGAAGCCCGTTCGCTTCCGCGATGACAGGGGCGGGCACCCCGGCGCGTGCCGCGATCCCCGAAAGCGTTTCGCCCTCGGCGACGACATGGACGTTTTCGGTCCCCGGATCGGCAGCCCCGGTCGAAAGGAGCAGCGCCGCAAGCGCAAGGACCGGCCGCCACGCCATCAGCCGTAGCGTTCCGCGAGAGCGCCAAGCGAGGAGTGGTGGGTGAGGTCGAGCTGGAGCGGCGTGACCGCGACGTAGCCCTCGTCGATCGCCTCGAGGTCGGTTCCGTGGTCCAGCGTGTGCTCGATCGCTTCCAGCCCGAACCAGTAATAGGGATAGCCGCGCGGGTCGCGCCCCTCGACCACGCTGCCCCTCGAATAGTCATGAAATCCCTGCCTTACGACACGGATTCCATTGACTTTGTCCGCTGCGAGCGCGGGAAAGTTGACGTTGACGAGCGTGCGCCGGGGAAGCGGCGCGTCGAGCAGCGGGGCGAGCACCTTCGCCCCCCACGCCCGGGCCGCGTCGAACGGGACCGCATCGCCCATGCCCTCGGCCGCGTAGACCTGGCTCAATGCGATCGAGCGAATTCCTGCGAGCGCCCCTTCGATCGCGGCGGACACGGTGCCCGAATAGGTCACGTCGTCGCCGAGGTTGGCACCGCGGTTGACGCCCGAGAGGATCACGTCGGGCGGCCCGTCCATCACCTTGCGCAGGCCAAGCGTCACGGCGTCGGTCGGCGTGCCGGTCACCGAGAACCGGCGTTCGCCGTGCTTGCGCAGCCGTACGGGGCGGGTGAGGGTGAGCGAGTGACCCGCGCCCGACTGTTCCTCGCTCGGCGCGCAGATCCATATGTCGTCGGTGAACGCGCGCGCGATCTCCTCGAGCACTTCGAGGCCGGGCGCGTGGACGCCGTCGTCGTTGGTGAGGAGGATGCGCATCAGGCGGCCGGCTCCAGCGCTTCGAGCCCGCCCGCCAACGGCTTCAGCGCCTCGGGCACGCGCACCGAACCGTCGGCCTGCTGGTAGTTCTCGAGCACCGCGACGAGCGTGCGGCCGACCGCAAGGCCCGATCCGTTGAGCGTGTGGAGAAAGGCAGCCTTCCCGTTCTCGTCGCGGTAGCGCGCGTTCATGCGCCGCGCCTGGAAGTCGCCGCACCAGCTCACCGAGCTGATCTCGCGGTAGGCGCCCTGGCCGGGCAGCCAGACCTCGAGGTCGAAGGTCTTCTTCGCGCCGAAGCCCATGTCGCCCGCGCACAGCAGCATCGTGCGGTAAGGCAGGTCGAGCCGCTCGAGGATCGCTTGCGCGCTGCGCAGCATATGCTCGTGTTCGGCCTCGGCGTCTTCGGGACGGCAGATCGAGACGAGTTCGACCTTGTCGAACTGGTGCTGGCGAATGTAGCCGCGGGTGTCGCGCCCGGCCGATCCGGCTTCGGAACGGAAGCAGGGGGTTAACGCCGTTAGCCGCATCGGCGCGTCGAGATCGACGATCCGCTCGCGCACCGAGTTGGTCAGGCTGACCTCGCTTGTCGGGATCAGCCAGCGACCGTCGGTGGTCGCGAACGAATCCTCGGCGAACTTGGGAAGCTGGCCGGTACCGAACATCGCCTCTTCGCGGACGAGGAGCGGGGTGGCGCACTCGGTGTAGCCGTTCTCGCCGGTCTGCACATCGAGCATCATCTGCGCAATCGCGCGCTGGAGGCGGGCCATCTGTCCGCGCAGGAACGTGAAGCGCGCCCCGGCAATCGCTGCGCCGGTTTCGAAATCGAGGCCGAGAGCGGGGCCGATGTCGGCGTGTTCCTGCGGCGCGAAGGCGAAATCCCGGCGATCGCCCCACGTCGCCACCTCGACGTTGCCGTCCTCGTCCTCGCCCTCGGGCACGTCGGCGGCGGGCAGGTTGGGAAGCGCGGCGAGCAGTTCGTCCTGCGCGCGCGCGGCGGCGCGTTCTTCCTCCTCGACCGCAGGCAGATCGACCTTGATCCGCGCGACTTCGGCCTTGAGCGATTCGGCGGCGTCCTTGTCGCCCCGGCCCATCGCCGCGCCGATCGCCTTCGACGCTTCGTTGCGCCTGGCGAGCATTTCCTGCGCGCGGGTCGCGGCCGCGCGGCGGACTTCGTCGAATGCCAGTATCCTGTCCGCCATCGGTTCGACGCCGCGCCGGGCGAGGGCTGCATCGAAGGCTGCGGGGTCTTCACGGATGAGCCGTATGTCGTGCATGGCCGGGGCCTATGCCCGACCGTCGTGGCGAGAGCAATGCGGGAACCTGCGCCGCCTCCGGCGGTAATGCTGGGAAGCGCAAGCGCCGAATAACAGGGGCCAAAACTGGAACAGCCGACCATCATCCCGCCGCGGCGCACGCCGTTCATAGACATCCTCGATCGGGCGGTGCGCTTCGGGCGGCGCATCGGAGCGATCGCCCCGGCGAAGCTGAGCAAGGCTGCGCTGCTGGCCCAGGCCCGCGAGGCGACCGGGCTGGAAGACTTCGGCGATCCCTGGTTCGAACGACCGATGGACGTCCTCCTCGAAGCCGTCCGCGGAGAAGCCAGGCTCAACGATGCCGGGACGCTGGCGGCCGAAAAGCAGTTCCATCATGTGCTGCGCGACCGGCTCTACGCGCAGATGTGGTTCGATCGGCACCCCGAGATACTTGCCCGGCCGATTCCGCATCCGGTGGTCATCGTCGGGCCGATGCGATCGGGCACCACGCGACTTCACCGCCTGCTGGCGGCCGACCGCCGGTTCGCGCATCTGCGCAGCTTCGAGACCATCAGCCCCGTGCCGCGACCGGGCTTCGACGAGGTTCTCGCCGGCAAGGCGGAGGATTTCCGGCCCAAGCTTGCACGGCGCATCCTGCGCGTTGCCAGGCTCGCAAACCCGCGCACGCTCTCGATCCATCCGACCGGGCCGTTCGAGCCGGAGGAGGAGCTTGGCCTGCTCGTCGCCAGCATGTGGGGCATGAAGCACGAGGCACAGTGGACCGTCCCGAGTTACGGGCGCTGGTGTGAAGGCGAGGACGCGACCCCGGCGTACCGCCACATGGCGAACCTCCTGCGGCTCGCCGGATGGTCGCAGCACGAAAGCTCCCTGCGCCCATGGATTCTCAAGACCCCGCAGCATATGCTTGATCTTCCAGCTCTTTTGCGGGTGTTTCCGGATGCCCGCCTGATCTTCACCCATCGCGATCCGCAACAGGTGGTGGGCAGCGCGGCCTCGCTCGCATGGAACCAGACCATCATCTATTCCGACCATGCCAGGGCAGCGGACATCGGGCGAGAGTGGCTGCGCAAGACCGAAGTCATGACGGCCCGGATGATGGAGGCGCGCAAGACCATCGCGGCCGACCGGCTGATCGACGTGCAGTACGATGCGATGGACCGGGACTGGCAATCGACCATGGCGCGCGTCTATCGTTTTCTCGACCTCGACATGGACAGCGCGCTTCCCGGCATGAAGCGGTTCGTCGAGCGCAGCCGCGCGCTCAAGCGCAAGCCCCACCGCTACAGCCTCGCCGAATTCGGGCTCGAACGCGACGAGGTCTACGAGCGGCTCGAGCGGTACATCGACCGTTTCGACATTCCCATCGAGCGCGGGCGAGCCGAACCCGGCCGACGACTGCGGGCGCGCGCCTGACCGAAATAGCGGACTAGGAGCGGGTCTCGATCACCAGCGCATCCCGCAGCGGATCGTAACGGATCGCCACGTCCCGTGTGCGCAGCGCGTCGAGCGTGACGCGATCGGACGTCTCGCGATCCAGCGCAGCGCTGAGCTCCGGCGCCCGGTCCGCGAGCAGCGCGGACAAGGCCCTGCGATCCAGCGAAACCGAAGCCCCGCGGCCTACGGCAAGTTCGATCGCGCCGAGGCGGCTGCCGCCCAGGATCACGGGCTTCGTCGTCATTACGAGATTGCTGCCGTCTGACGCTCCGCCGGTGCCGAAGTCGCGAATGTCGAATCCACCAGGAATCCGCTGGGGCTCCGACCTGCTCGCGACTCGCGCGGATGTGCCGGTGATCGGAACAGCGCGAGCGGGTTCCACGGCTTCGGGCTGGCCGGGCATCTGCGGCCCTTGCGGTTTCCCGGCGGCTTCGCTCAAGTTGCGGGCCTCTTGAGGTGGCGCATCGGTTCCGACCGGGGGCGGCAGCGCCAGCCTGAGCGGGTAGGGGCGTTCGGCGCCAGGCCCTTTCCAGTCCGCGCCCCGGACGCCGGGGGGAGCCGACCAGTCCGGCATGGCGCCCGCCCGTACCGCCCAGGCCGCCGCAAGCGCCATTCCGGCGGCAAGGGCCACTATCCCGAGGCCCGTCGCGGTCTTCGCCTTGATCTCGATCAAACGGCTGTCACCTGTTCCTGGCGGCGGCATCGCGCGCCCCCATGAAGGTTCCGCCAAAGCGCGGGTCGGCGCAATAGGGTTCTTCGGCGGTGTCACCGGTATGCGGATGGCCCGCGAAAACGTCCCGTTTTGGGAGTCCGGCGGTCCCGCGCGGAAGAAGCGTCGTTAAACCAGATGCTTGCGGGCCGGACCCTGTCGATGGTTAATTTCCTTGAAAGGATGTCAGATTCCTGTTCTGTTTCACCTAACGAACGACTCGTCGCAGATGTGAGGCAGATCAACGTGCCTCGGGCGACCGATAATCAGGGCCGCAAGATTGGACAACTTGGCACTCGGGGCGCGTGCGCTCCCGTCCAAGCCGCTTGGGCCGACCAATCTTGCCGCGTGTCGAACGCGCGCCCGCAATGCGAGGTTGGTACGACATGGATCTTCAGAACAACGGACCCGAAAAGTTCGGTGACGACGAAACGACCGAACTGCAGAACAGCGGGAACGCCTCGCCGGTTGCAGGAAGCGGAGTTACGCGGGTCCTGACGGCTGATTCGGCCGGAGTGGTCGTTCTTCCCGCTGGAACCGAACTGGGCGACATCCAGATCGAAGGGCGCGATCTCGTCGTGGTCGGCGCGGACGGGGTGCGCTATGTGATCCCCGATGGCGCGATCATCGTGCCGCAACTCGTCATCGGCGATGTCGCGATACCGCCGCTCAACCTCGCGGCGCTTCTCGTCGGCAACGAACCCCAGCCGGCGGCCGGCAATCCGCAGAGCTCGGGCGGCAACTTCGCCAGCGCGGTGGGGCCGATCCAGGCCGCATACGGACTCGGCGACCTGCTGCCCTATACGGAGCTGAACTTCCCTCAGCCGGAAGAGCAGGAGATCATTCCGGCTATTCCCGACCGCGAACCGACGATCACCATCATCACCGCCGACCAGCCGCTCGGCGTGCAGGCGGCGACAGCCACCGTGGCCGAATCGGGACTTCCGGCGCGCAATGGAGAACCGGCGGGCACCAATTCCGCCGCCACGACCGAGACGACCAGCGGCACGATCGTGTTCGCCTCGCCCGACGGCGTGGCATCGATTACGATCAACGGCGTGCCGTTCACCGGGGTCGGACAGGTCATTTCCAGCCCGCGCGGCGACCTGGCCATCACCAGCTTCGATCCGGTCGCCGGCACGATCGGCTTCACCTATACCCTGACCGACAACCTCCTGAACGCGACGCTCGCCGACGCGTTCTCCGTGTCGGTCACAGATCCCGATGGCGACGTTGCGACGGCGACCTTGACGATCAGCGCGATCGACGACGCGCCGATCGCCCGCAACGACACCGATGCGGTCGCCGCTGGAAGCTACGCGCCCGAAAGCGGCAACGTGATCACCGCCGCAGGAACGACGAGCGGTTCGGTCGGTGCCGACACGCCCGGAGCGGACGGAGCGGCCGTTTCCCGCATCGTGAGCAGCAACGTGCCGGCCAACGCCGACACGACATTCGATTCGTCAGGCAATCTCGAAGTAGCCGGCCAGTATGGCCAATTGCTGATAAAGGCGGACGGCAGCTACACCTACACGCGCGCGGCCGGCACGCCGGGCGGTGTTGCCGACGCGTTCACCTATACCCTGACCGATGGCGACGGTTCGACCTCGACCGCGACCCTGACGATCTCGATCGGCGATGCAAAGCCCGTCGTCACCTCGGTTCCGCCGGTCGGCGTCTTCGAAGCGGGCACGCTCGTGTTCGAATCCGGCCTTCCTTCGCGTCCGGGCGAAGCGCCCGGAACCAATGCCCCCGCGCCGACCGAAAGGACCAGCGGCAAGGTCACCTTCACCGGCGGCGACGGGCCGGTCACCGCGACGATCAACGGCGTCGCGGCGGTACCGGGTGCAACGGTCAACGTCCCCGGGGTGGGCACCCTCGTGGTCGACACATTCAACCCGGTAACCGGCGAACTGACCTACACCTTCACGCTCGCCGACAACACGTCCGGCGACAATACCAGCGTGACCTTCAACATCCTGGTCACTGACGTCGACGGCGACAGCGCGCCCGGCACGTTCGTCATCGCGATCCGGGACGATTCGCCGCAGGCGAAAGACGACATGGCGAGCCAGACGGTCGAGAACGCGCCCGTCAGCGTCAACGTGCTGGCCAACGACGTGCAGGGGGCGGACAGCGTCCAGCCTTCGACCGTGCAGCTCGTCGCCGGCACGCTCAGCGGCACCGGCACGCTGGTGAACAACGGCGACGGCACGTTCACCTACACCCCGGGGCCGGGCGAAAACGGCCCGGTCACGTTCGATTACTCGATCACCGACGGCGACGGGGATCCTTCGATCGCGACCGTCACCATCGCGCTCGTGCCCGATTCCGCGCCGCTCGTCGGCGAAGGACCGAACCTGTCGGTCGACGAGGACGGTTTCGCCAGCGCCAATGTCGACGCCAGCCCCTTGCAGGCCGACCCGGCCGAAATCGATGCCGGCGGGAATCTGACTGACAGCGGCAGCGTAACGGTCGATTTCGGGGGCGACGTTCCTTCAGACCTGGCGGGATCGATCGTACTGCTCGACGATCCGGCATACGACGGCCAGTTGAAGACGCTCGACGGCAATGACGTCACCTTCGCGGTCGAGGGCGGCGTGCTCGTCGGCCGCGACAGCGGCGGCGCAGAGGTGATCCGGATCGCGATCACCGGCGCAGCAGCGGGACCGAACCCGGGCGAGGTCGTCTACACCTACGCGACTTTGCTCTCACAGCCGATCCTCCATGGCACCGCCGGCACAGAGGACTTCCTCACGCTGAGCGGCATCACCTACCAGGTCACCGACCTCGACGGCGACAAGGCGACGGGCAGCTTCTCGGTTTCGGTTGGCGACGACGTTCCGACCGCGCTCGACGAGGCGGGCGGCTCGCTCGCCGAGGGCGCAACCGTCACCGGCACGCTCGATTTCGTCGCCGGCGCCGATGGTGCGGGCGTGACCGCAATCGACGGCACGACTCTGATCTTCGGTGCCGATGGCTATAGCCAGGCGATCACGCTTTACGATGCGACCGGGACAGTCCCGGTTGGCACGATCATCGTCAAGGCCGACGGAACCTACGCGTTCACCGCCGCCGACCCGCTCGACAACCCGGTCGGCGCAGTCGCCAGCTTCACCGTCACCGACGGCGACGGGGATGCGGCGACCGCCAGCATCACCTTTGCGATCACCGATGCCAACGCACCCACCGGCGGCCTGGCGCAGGCGGCGCTCGACGATGACGGTTTGGCCGGCGGCAACCCCGCCTCCACCACCTTCGACCTTGAAACCGACGCGGGAGATGCGCTCGCCGACAATGACGAATCGACCTTCGCCGGCACGCTGACGTTCACCGACGGTGGCGATTCGCCTGCGACGATCACATTCGCGGCGGGTGTCGACGGTTCTTTCGCGATGGTCGGGACCGAGCGCGTGCAATACACCGTTTCGGGCGACACGCTGACTGCGACGGTTGCCGCGCAGGATGCCGGGGGGACCGCGCAGGACCGCGCAGGAACGACGCTGTTCACCGTTCAGATCACCGATGCGAACGCCGGGACCTATCGCGTCACGCTGGTGAGCAACATTCTCCATGACGGCGGCCCGAACGAGGAAAATCCAGCCGGCACCGATGCGACGGCCTCGATCGGCTTCACCGTCACCGACAGCGACGGCTCATCGGCTCCTGCGACGCTGACGATCACTTTCGACGACGACGCTCCGACCGCCTCGGCTGTTTCCGTGACGCAGGATGCGGAGAACGCCGCGTTCCTGGTCGACATCACGGGTAGCTACGCCGCGGGCGCCGACGGGGTCGATCTGTCCAAGGTGACGTGGACCCAGCCGGCGCAGGGGACCGTGACCTACGACGGCGCGGGCCACTTCACCTACACGCCGGCTGCCGGGGCGGGCAGCGACAGCCTTGGCGACAGCTTCACCTACACGGTCGTCGACGGCGATGGCGATACCGCCACCGCCACCGTGACCGTCGCGTTGCAGCCGGACTCGGCTCCGGTCGCGA
Organism: Tsuneonella litorea; assembly: GCF_025154015.1. Lineage (GTDB taxonomy): Bacteria > Pseudomonadota > Alphaproteobacteria > Sphingomonadales > Sphingomonadaceae > Tsuneonella > Tsuneonella litorea. The sequence goes on along the minus strand of NZ_JAOAMV010000003.1, from coordinate 306,226 downwards.
ACGACGCCACTGCGCGGATCGACGACGACGGCCTGCCGGCCGGCAATGCGGCCAGCAATCCCGGTGGTACCGACGACGACCAGAACGCCGGCGAGACCGGTACGGGCACCACCAGCGAGGCGGTCTGGACCGGGACACTTTCCGTCCAGCCCGGGGCGAACGACGCGCCGCTGACCTACAGCCTGGCACCGGCCGCGGGCAGCGGCATGGTCGGCACCGAGGCGGTCGACTTCACCTACGACGAAGCGACACATACCCTGACGGCGACGGTTTCCGCAGGCGAGGCGCGGGCGAACACCGTCCTGTTCACCGTCCAGATCACCGACGTGAACACCGGCGCCTACACGGTCAGGCTCATCAACCCGATCATGCATCCCACGCTCGATGGAGAGGCAGGCGACGATACCGAGAACAACGTCTCGGTCGCCTTGACCTTCATTGTCAGCGACAGCGATCCGGTTGCCGACAGCGAGACGGGCACGCTGACGATCGACTTCGACGACGACACGCCGACGGTGACGCCGGATGCGATCACGGTGACGCAAGGCGCCGAGAACACGGCGTTCGACTTTGTGCTGGTGGAGGGGACGCACTTCTTCGAGGGCGCGGACGGGGTGGACCTGGCGAGCGGGGTGACGTTCACGCAGGCCGCGCAGGGGACGATCAGCTACGACGGTGCGGGCACGTTCACCTACACGCCGGCGAGCGGCGCGGGGAGCGACGGCGCCACGTCGGACAGCTTCACGTTCACGGTGACCGACGCCGATGGCGACAGCGTGACCAAGACGGTGAACGTGACGCTGCAGCCGGACTCCAAGCCGATGGCGGGGACGCCGACGGGCCTTGCGCTCGACGAGGACGGCCTGACGGGGGCCAACGCGGACGACGGGCAGACCGACCCGGCGGAAGTGACCGGGACGAACAGCGCGAGCGACCTGAGCGGATCGGTGGTGGTCGACTACGGCAAGGACGTGCCGGCCGATCTGCTGGGCTCGGTGGTGCTGGTGGACCTTGCGGGTTACGACACGCAGCTCAAGACGCTCGACGACAACTTCGTGACGTTCGGGCTCGAGTTCAACACGACGACGATGCGCGACGACCTGGTCGGGCGCAGCGTGGGCGGCGACGAGGTGATCCGGATCGCGATCACCGGGGCGACCGCGGGCCCGAACCCGGGCGAGGTGACCTATACCTACGCGGCGACGCTGTCGCAGCCGGTCAAGCACGGGACGGCGGGGACCGAGGACACCGAGACGCTGTCGGGGGTGACGCTGCAGTTCACCGACGGTGACGACAGCGACAAGACGACCGCGAGCTTCGACGTGACGGTGCGCGACGACGTGCCCTCGCTCGACGTGACGGCGGGGACCGAGAGCGGGGTGGTGCTGACCACGCAGGACGCCGAGACCGACGGCGATCCGACCGCCAGCGACAGCGCGACCTCGACGGTGGGGATGGTGTCGGCGGCGTTTGGCGGGGTGTTCGGCCTGACCTTCCAGAAGGGCGCGGACGGGGGCCCGACGCCGACGCTGAGCTACGTGCTGGACCTCAAGACCGACGGCGGCCTGTCGGGGCTGTCGAGCGCGGGCGCGCCGATCTATCTTTACCAGCTCGACGACGAGACGGTGGTCGGCTCGACCGCGGCGGCGAACCCGGGGTCGATCGACGGTACGGCGGTGTTCTCGGTGAGCGTGGCGGCGGACGGCACGGTGACGCTGGTGCAGTACCAGCAGATCGACCACGTGCCCGAGGCGAGCCCGGTTCCGGGGACCGATGCGCCGTTCGACGACCAGTTCGCGTCGCTGGCGGACGACCTGATCACGCTGACCGCGCGTTCGTCGCTGACCGACGGCGACGGGGATACCGCGTCGGACAGCGAGACGATCGATATCGGCGCGAACCTGCGCTTTGCCGACGACGGGCCGAGCCTGTCGGGCGACGTGACCGCGGCGGCCGGGGTGACCATCGACGAGACGACGGCGGGTCCGCCGGCGGGGTTCGGCACGGGGATCGTGGCGACATCGATGGGGGCTGCGATCACGTTCGCCGAGGCGTTCGGTGCGGACGGCCCGGCGGTGGGCGGGGGCCTGACCTACAGCATCGAGATCACCGGACCGATGGGGGCCACGCCGTTCGCGACCGCGGTGGGCGACTACCCGGTGACGCTGGTCGCGGTTGACGGCGACACGATCGAGGGGCGCTATACCGATAGCGCGATGGTCGAGCACACCGCGTTCCGGCTCGACATCGGGCCGGATGGCGGGCTGACGCTGACCCAGTTCGTGGCGCTCGAGCACGTCCAGGACGGCAATACCGCGGCGGATTACGACGACGCCTTGTACCTGACCGCGGACGGCACGGCCGGCGGCGCGAGCCTGGTGAGCGCGCGGATCACGGTGACCGACTACGACGGCGACACCGCGAGCGGCGCGGCGGCGATCGGGGCGAACGTCGTGTTCCGCGACGACGGGGTCGACGCGGTGCTCGACACGAACAGCGTGGCGGCGGGCAGCTACGCGCCGATCATGGGCAACGTGCTGGCCAACGACTACCGCGGTGCGGACGGTTCCTCGATCACCGCGGTGAGCAACACCGATGCCGGGACCACCGGCACGCTCGCCGGCGACGAGATCACGATCCAGGGCGAGTACGGCCTGCTGGTGGTGAACGTGAACACGGGCGCCTACACCTACACCCGCGACCCGGGCATGGGCGGCGGCGAACAGGACGTGTTCAGCTACACGCTGACCGACGCCGACGGCGACTTCGACGCCGCGACGCTGACGATCTCGATCGGCAACCTGACCCCGGTGGCGGGGACCGCGCAGGCGACGGTGGACGACGACGGGCTGGCGAACGGCAACCCCGGCGGGACCGGCGACATCGACGCGAACACCCCTGCGGGCCGCACCGCCGACCTCGACCAGGCGAGCACCGAGGCGGTGTTCAAGGGCGTGCTCGGCGGGACGCTGGGCGACGGGACCAACACGTTCACGTTCCTCAGCTCCCAGACCGCGACCATGGTCGGGCAGGAGACGGTGAGCTACACGGTATCGCCCGACGGCGCGCTGCTGACCGCGACGATCACGAGCTCGCCCACGGGGCGGACCGGCACGCTGTTCACGGTCGAGATCACCGACCAGACGACCGGCGCCTACACGCTGACGCTGGTGCAGCCGGTGCTCCACGACACGCTCGACATGATGACCGGCGACGACACCGAGAACGACGCCAGCATCGACCTCGCCTACCAGATCACCGACCAGGACAACGACCCCAGCATCGCGCCCGGCACCCTCAACGTCCTGTTCGACGACGACACGCCGACGGTGACGCCGGATGCGATCACGGTGACGCAAGGCGCCGAGAACACGGCGTTCGACTTTGTGCTGGTGGAGGGGACGCACTTCTTCGAGGGCGCGGACGGGGTGGACCTGGCGAGCGGGGTGACGTTCACGCAGGCCGCGCAGGGGACGATCAGCTACGACGGTGCGGGCACGTTCACCTACACGCCGGCGAGCGGCGCGGGGAGCGACGGCGCCACGTCGGACAGCTTCACGTTCACGGTGACCGACGCCGATGGCGACAGCGTGACCAAGACGGTGAACGTGACGCTGCAGCCGGACTCCAAGCCGATGGCGGGGACGCCGACGGGCCTTGCGCTCGACGAGGACGGCCTGACGGGGGCCAACGCGGACGACGGGCAGACCGACCCGGCGGAAGTGACCGGGACGAACAGCGCGAGCGACCTGAGCGGATCGGTGGTGGTCGACTACGGCAAGGACGTGCCGGCCGATCTGCTGGGCTCGGTGGTGCTGGTGGACCTTGCGGGTTACGACACGCAGCTCAAGACGCTCGACGACAACTTCGTGACGTTCGGGCTCGAGTTCAACACGACGACGATGCGCGACGACCTGGTCGGGCGCAGCGTGGGCGGCGACGAGGTGATCCGGATCGCGATCACCGGGGCGACCGCGGGCCCGAACCCGGGCGAGGTGACCTATACCTACGCGGCGACGCTGTCGCAGCCGGTCAAGCACGGGACGGCGGGGACCGAGGACACCGAGACGCTGTCGGGGGTGACGCTGCAGTTCACCGACGGTGACGACAGCGACAAGACGACCGCGAGCTTCGACGTGACGGTGCGCGACGACGTGCCCTCGCTCGACGTGACGGCGGGGACCGAGAGCGGGGTGGTGCTGACCACGCAGGACGCCGAGACCGACGGCGATCCGACCGCCAGCGACAGCGCGACCTCGACGGTGGGGATGGTGTCGGCGGCGTTTGGCGGGGTGTTCGGCCTGACCTTCCAGAAGGGCGCGGACGGGGGCCCGACGCCGACGCTGAGCTACGTGCTGGACCTCAAGACCGACGGCGGCCTGTCGGGGCTGTCGAGCGCGGGCGCGCCGATCTATCTTTACCAGCTCGACGACGAGACGGTGGTCGGCTCGACCGCGGCGGCGAACCCGGGGTCGATCGACGGTACGGCGGTGTTCTCGGTGAGCGTGGCGGCGGACGGCACGGTGACGCTGGTGCAGTACCAGCAGATCGACCACGTGCCCGAGGCGAGCCCGGTTCCGGGGACCGATGCGCCGTTCGACGACCAGTTCGCGTCGCTGGCGGACGACCTGATCACGCTGACCGCGCGTTCGTCGCTGACCGACGGCGACGGGGATACCGCGTCGGACAGCGAGACGATCGATATCGGCGCGAACCTGCGCTTTGCCGACGACGGGCCGAGCCTGTCGGGCGACGTGACCGCGGCGGCCGGGGTGACCATCGACGAGACGACGGCGGGTCCGCCGGCGGGGTTCGGCACGGGGATCGTGGCGACATCGATGGGGGCTGCGATCACGTTCGCCGAGGCGTTCGGTGCGGACGGCCCGGCGGTGGGCGGGGGCCTGACCTACAGCATCGAGATCACCGGACCGATGGGGGCCACGCCGTTCGCGACCGCGGTGGGCGACTACCCGGTGACGCTGGTCGCGGTTGACGGCGACACGATCGAGGGGCGCTATACCGATAGCGCGATGGTCGAGCACACCGCGTTCCGGCTCGACATCGGGCCGGATGGCGGGCTGACGCTGACCCAGTTCGTGGCGCTCGAGCACGTCCAGGACGGCAATACCGCGGCGGATTACGACGACGCCTTGTACCTGACCGCGGACGGCACGGCCGGCGGCGCGAGCCTGGTGAGCGCGCGGATCACGGTGACCGACTACGACGGCGACACCGCGAGCGGCGCGGCGGCGATCGGGGCGAACGTCGTGTTCCGCGACGACGGGGTCGACGCGGTGCTCGACACGAACAGCGTGGCGGCGGGCAGCTACGCGCCGATCATGGGCAACGTGCTGGCCAACGACTACCGCGGTGCGGACGGTTCCTCGATCACCGCGGTGAGCAACACCGATGCCGGGACCACCGGCACGCTCGCCGGCGACGAGATCACGATCCAGGGCGAGTACGGCCTGCTGGTGGTGAACGTGAACACGGGCGCCTACACCTACACCCGCGACCCGGGCATGGGCGGCGGCGAACAGGACGTGTTCAGCTACACGCTGACCGACGCCGACGGCGACTTCGACGCCGCGACGCTGACGATCTCGATCGGCAACCTGACCCCGGTGGCGGGGACCGCGCAGGCGACGGTGGACGACGACGGGCTGGCGAACGGCAACCCCGGCGGGACCGGCGACATCGACGCGAACACCCCTGCGGGCCGCACCGCCGACCTCGACCAGGCGAGCACCGAGGCGGTGTTCAAGGGCGTGCTCGGCGGGACGCTGGGCGACGGGACCAACACGTTCACGTTCCTCAGCTCCCAGACCGCGACCATGGTCGGGCAGGAGACGGTGAGCTACACGGTATCGCCCGACGGCGCGCTGCTGACCGCGACGATCACGAGCTCGCCCACGGGGCGGACCGGCACGCTGTTCACGGTCGAGATCACCGACCAGACGACCGGCGCCTACACGCTGACGCTGGTGCAGCCGGTGCTCCACGACACGCTCGACATGATGACCGGCGACGACACCGAGAACGACGCCAGCATCGACCTCGCCTACCAGATCACCGACCAGGACAACGACCCCAGCATCGCGCCCGGCACCCTCAACGTCCTGTTCGACGACGACACGCCGCGGGCGATTTCGCCCGAGGCAGCATCGCTGTCGAACAACGCGACCGGATCCGACACCGGGTACCTCTCGATCGACGGGCTGACCAACGACTACGGCGCTGACGGTCCGGGAAGCGTGCGGTTCTCGCAATCGCTCGAGACGATCTCGACCGGTCTGACCTCGGGTGCGGCGCCGATCAAGTACGACGTGTCAGCCGATGGCCTGACCCTGGTCGCCTACACGGGAACCGACCCGGTGGCCGGCAAGGTATTCATGGTCGTCATCGATCCGACGACCAACCAGTACTCGATCCAGATGAGCGGTTCGGTGGACTCGGTGACCAAGGTGTCGCTCGATCCGACGGATGCGTCGTTCGTGGGGGGCAACGATCCCTGGGCGGGATTCGACCGCGCCGGACCGACGGACATCCTGCTGACCCCGACCGGCACCGGCGACCAGACGCTCAACACCAGCAACATCCTGCTGGGCGTGGGCGGCGGCAACGCGGTGGACAACGGCGAGGGTGTAAGGATCGACTTCGTCAACAACCTGAGCGGCAACCCGGCGAAGTCGGTCAATGGAGGGTATGGCACTGACGGAGCGGCGGCGACGCTGGCCAATCGCGACCATACGTTCACGAGCCACTACAACGTCAACGGGGCGAGCGTCCTGCTCAGCCAGGAAAGCGGCAACTCGCCGACCGCCACGAACGTGGTCGCCAACTTCGCCGCCTACGACGACACCGACAGCGACAACGTCGTCGGTGACGGCATGCTCGATCAGATCACCGGGATCACGATCACGTATTACGGTGTCACCTATACCGATCCGATGAGCGGTTCGCAGATCATCGTGCCGACGACGACCGCGACGAACTACACGATCAGCGGGCACATCTTCACGGTGACATTGCGCGCTGACGGCACGGTCGACGTGAAGGGGATCGAGGGCGAATCGGGCAGCGCCGGGACGGGGACCGAAATCGCTGTCTTCACCGACAACGGTTACAACAGCCTCATCGTCTCGAACGCCTCGCCCGGCACCTCGTTCAAGATTGCCGGTTTCGGCGCCTCGGTGCCGACGAGCGCGCCGGTGAACTTCACCATCCCGGTCGAGATCGTCGACGCGGATGGAGACGTCGCCAGCGGAACGGGCATCGCCGTCACGCTCAATCCCGCTCCGATCGTACTCGACCTCAACGGCGACAGCGTCCAGTTCCTCTCGGTCGCGGACGGGGTGGCATACGACTACGGCAACGGATCGGTCGCGACCGCCTGGGCACATGCTGCCGACGGTATCCTCGTGCGGGACGACAACGCGAGCGGCAGCGCGGACCACGCTTCCGAATTCGTGTTCGGCGGTGGTGGCCTGACCGACCTCGAGGCGCTTGCGGCGCAATATGGCGATACCCTTGACGCTGCCGATGCGGATTTTGCCAAGTTCGGTGTCTGGCAGGATGCGAACGGCAACGGGCTGGCGGACGAAGGCGAGTTTCATTCGCTCGGCGAACTCGGCATCGTGTCGATCAACCTGGTTTCCGATGGCGTGTCGTACAAGGCCGCCGGGGGCGATGTGAGCGTTGCGGGCTCCTCTACGTTCACGCGTGCAGACGGCACGACCGGGACGCTGGCCGACGCATCGTTTGCAACTGCGGCCAAGTCTGCCCAGCGGACGGCAGAGCTGCTCACGACCGCGGCGATGGCCGGTGCTGCCGTCAGCGCGCTGCCCGTAGCCGCGCAGCCAGCGATGGCGGATGGAATGGACGCCGATGCGCTGCCTGTCTTCGAGCCGCTTTCGATCCGGAGCGAACCTTTGCCGGACGGGACCGTCGCGGCGGATCAGGTGCGGCCTGCGCTTGGCGACTTCGCCTCGCACGAGGCGGTTCCGATCTCCGCTTCGATCCAGCGGAGCGGCGGTGAGACAAGCGACGCGCACTTCATCGCCAACGACTCGGCGTTCCATGATCTTGCGCCGGCCCCCGCCTGGCTTTCCGCCGCGCCGGGTCCGCAGGCCGGGCAGGCTGCGGGTGACCTGTTCGCCGGGATGGGCGCGGAAGGGACGATGCAGGCGCTGCTGTCGATCGCACCCCAGGCGCCTTCTCCCGGCGACGCAGCCGGGGGAAGCGCGCTGGCTGCGCTCGAGGGTGCGCTGTCGGACTTCAGCGGAGAGGCGCTGGTCGACGGTATCGTCGAACACTTCGCCGCCGCCGGCCAACCCATTCCGATGGGGGCGGACGCCGGTGCCATCGCCGATGCCGGCTCCTTCATGCTCATGCAGGGCATCGGCGGCTCCGGTGCCGACTTCGCCGCAATGATCAATCTACCCGACGCCCACGACGACGCGAGCATGCTCGCGGCGGCGCAGGCCTGAACTTCGAGGAACGGGGGTAACGATGAGAAAGACGCTAGTAACGACGGCTGCGGTAGCCATTGCGGTGATCGCAGCGCCGGGCCAGGCGCAGGATGGTTCGCTGTCCGGACTGGACCTGGGCTCGCTGCGAGCCGAAATCCAGCAACGCTACGACGCGGCGCTGGCACTTTCGAGCGACCCGGCGATCGTGTCGGCGAACAATCCCCGGTTCGTCTGGGCGAATGAGGCAAAGGCGCAGTGCGGCATCGCGCTGGGCTTTCTGAAATCATCTACGCGCGATGAAACGAGCATCGGGAAATGTGAGCTTGCAGCCCGGATGATGAACCGGGTGCCGGCTCCGATGGCGCCCGTTCCGCCTCCGGTCGTGGCGGGGCCGCCAGCCGAGATCTGCAATCAGAGAATTCCGGGGATCGTCTTCTTCGAATTCGATTCCGCAACTCCGCCAGCCGACGCGACGCAGACCATCGAGTTTGTCTCGAAGAATGCTGCGGCGTGCCGCTGGACCGCGTTCGAGGTCGTCGGGCACACCGACCGGGCCGGCAGCAATGCCTACAACATGGGCCTGTCCCAGCGCCGCGCCCAGGCCGTCGCATCGCTGATGGCATCGATGGGGGTGCCGCAATCCGCGATCACGACCGCGGCGCGCGGCGAGGAAGAGCCGCGAGTCCCGACCGAAGACGGGGTTCGCAATCCGCAAAACCGCCGCGTTGAAATCGGTGTCCGGTAACAGTTCGAGGGGTTACTATGCGCAATCTTACACTATCGATCGCCACCGCGATCCTGCTGGCGTCGGCTGCCCCCGCGGCATTGGCGCAGGAAGCCGGCGGCCCGACCACGCTTCAGGAGGCCGTCGCCGTGGCGATGCAGGCCAACCCGGAGATTATCCAGGCCCAGATGAACACCGAGGCGATCCAGTTCGAGCGCAAGCAGGCGCAGGGGCTGTATGCGCCGCGAGTGGATTTGGAGGCGTCTGCCGGCGTTCGCCGGCTCGAGAACGCGACCCGTCGCAACCTCGGCATCGCCAATCAGGAGCTCTACCCGCTCGAGGTCGGCGGGGTCGTCGACTGGACGCTGATCGACTTCGGCCGGCGGCGGGGCGAACTGCTGCGGCAGGCTGCCCGCGTCGACGGCGCGTCGCTGCGCGTGGTTGAGCGGTCCGAATTCGTCGCACTGCAGATCGCGCGGCAGTACTTCGACGTGCTGCTGCAGCAACGCGTCGCGGCGGCTTCGGCAGATAACGTCACGTTCCACCAGATGCTCGTGGGAGATCTCGGCAAGGGGGTCGAACAAGGTTCGATCAGCATCGCCGATCGGCAGCAGGCCGAAGAACGGCTGCAGGCCGCGCTCGTCCGCCAGATCGAGGCGCAGCAGGACCTGCAGGACGCGATGATCAATCTCCAGCGCCTGACCGGGCTCGACATCACGCAGGTCGCGCTGCCGCCCAACCTCGCCGCGGCGCTGCCGGCCACGCTGGACCAGGCGGTTGGCCTTGCGCGAACCCGTCACCCGAAGGTCCGCGAGGCGATGGCCGACGTCGATGCGGCGACCGCGATGGTCAAGTCGGCCGAAGGCGATCTCTATCCCACGATCGGGGTCGAACTGCGCGGCCGGTATGGCGATGACATCGACGGTTTCCGCGGTGAGACCAACGACTTGCAGGCGCGCGCGGTGATGCGCTGGAACATATTCGACGGCGGCATCAACCGGGCCAAGGTCCAGGAAATGGTCCGCCGGGCGAGCCAGAGCCGGTATCGCCTGCACGAGATGCAGCGCGATGCCGAAGCCGACGTGCGCACCGCCTGGACGACGATGAATTCGCAGTCAGACATCGTGAACAAGGTCGAGCGGCAGAGCCAGGTCAGCGACGACCTGCTGCTGTCCTATCGCAGCCAGTTCAACGTCGGACGCCGCTCGCTACTCGACGTGCTGGACGCGCAGAATACCCGCTACAACACGCAGGTGCGGCTCGAAACCTCGCGGTTCTCGCAGTTGTTCGCGCAATACCAGACGCTTGCCGCCACCAACACGCTGCTCGACGCGCTCCAGATCGCTCCGGGCGCGGGGGCGGGCATGGATGAGCGTACCCGGTTCGACTTCGGCCCGCCGGCGCCCGCAGAAGTGCAGCGCCGCGTCTATCCGAACTAGGGGCGGGACCGGTCGCACGGACACAGGAATGATGATCGAAGGCGAATCGATCGAGGGCGCCACCGCCGACCCGCTGGTCGAGTGCGTGCTCGAACTCGCGCGGAGGCTCGGGCCGCCGCTCGACGTCACGCGGCTCGACTACCTGCCGCGTGACGCGGCGGGGCGTCTTCCCGGGCACCAGGCCGATGCGGCGCTGGAGATCGCCGACCTCGCGTTCGAACCGCACTTGCGCCGACGCCTGCCCGCGCTTGCTTCGGAATACCCGGCGCTGGTCGAGTTCGCGCCCGGCGAGTTCGCGGTCGCGCTCGACGTGCGCGAAGGCGATGTCCTTCTCTGGCGTCCCTACACGGGTGAAGCCTGGGAGCGTCGTGCCGACCTCAAGTCGGTGCCGATCACCCGCTTCATCTCGGTCTACGGCGACCCCGACAAGCAGCGCGAGGACGAGGCTCCATGGCACGCCAAGGGCCGCGGCCACTGGTTCTGGGGCGAATTGCGCAAGGAGTTCCCCTCCTTCACCCCCGTCTTCGTCGCCTCGGCGGTGATCAACCTGCTCGCGGTGGCGCTGCCGCTGTTCTCGATGAACGTCTACGACCGGGTCATTCCCAATCGGGCGCAATCGACGCTGTGGGTCCTGGCGCTCGGCGTCGCGATCGCGTTCGGTCTGGAGTTCATGCTGCGACGCGCACGGACCGAGGTGATCGACGAAGTGTCGCGGCGGCTCGACCTCAAGCTGTCGCAGAAGATCTTTTCCCGCCTGCTCGCCGCCCCGCTCGACAGCCGCAAGGGGCATACCGGCGCGCTCGCCGCGCGGGTGTCAGAATACGCGACCGTGCGCGATTTCTTCGCATCGACCACGATCGTGCTGATCGTGGACGTGTTCTTCCTGTTCGTATTCGTCGGGGTGATCGCGATCATCGCCGGATGGCTGGCGCTGGTGCCGCTGGTGATCATCGTCGCGATGGCGATCGCTGGCTGGAGGCTGCAGAAGCGCGTCGTCGACGCCGCGCAGGACGCCCAGGCCGACGTCGGTCTGCAGCAGACGCTGCTGGTCGAATCGCTGACCGGCATGGAAACCCTCAAGAGCCTAGGGGGCGAGGGCGGTATGATCGGACGCTGGCGGCGACTTGCCGAGGTCGGCGTTCATTCGCAGCAGCGCCTCAAGCACATCAATACGCTGGCGATCAGCCTTGCCCAGACCTTCCAGCAGGTTTCGACCGTCTCGCTGGTGATCGGCGGGTATTACCTGTTCGCGGCGGGCAAGATCACGATGGGCGCGATCATTGCGGTGGTCATGCTCGCGTCGCGCTCGCTCGCCCCGGCGGGCCAGATCGCCTTCCTGCTGACCCGCGGCCGGCAGGCCCAGGAAACGCTCGACAGCATCGAGCGGCTGTTCGAGGGCGACGACGAGCGCCGCCGAACGGGAACGCTCACCCTGGGGCGGATCGAACGGCCCACCATCCAGCTCGAGAACCTGTCGTTCCGCTATCCCGAAACCGAGCGGTCGGCGCTCGACGGGCTGAACATCACGATCGAGCCGGGGGAGAAGATCGCGGTGGTGGGCCGGGTCGCGTCGGGCAAGTCGACGCTGGGACGGGTGCTCTGCGGCCTCTACGCGCCGACCGACGGAGCGATGCTGGTCGACGGGGTGGACAGCCGCCAGTACCGCCCGCAGCAGCTGCGCGAGGCGTTCCGCTTCGTCGGGCAGGACGGGGCGCTGTTCACCGGCTCGGTCAAGGACAACCTCTCGCTGGGGCGCCGCGACGTGAGCGACGAGCAGCTCGTCGCCGCATTGCGATCGACCGGCGCGGACCAGTTCCTGTCGCGCGATGCGGGCGGGTTCGACCGGGCGGTGGGCGAAAATGGGCGCCGCCTGTCGGGCGGCCAGCGATCGTTCCTGTCGCTCGCGCGCGCGCTCGTGACGCCGTGCGAACTGCTGTTCCTCGACGAGCCCACCGGGGCGATGGACGCGCAGACCGAGCAACTTTTCGTCGAGCGTCTGTCCCAATCCATGACGGACGGGCAGACCCTGGTCATTTCGACCCACCGTCCGGCGCTTTTCGCGGTCTGCCAGCGCCTGATCGTACTCGACAACGGGCGCGTGGTTGCCGACGGTCCGATAGAGGACGTGATCGCCCGCTCGGGCGTTGCAGGGAAGCCGGCATGAACGCGCAGACCATCGATGCGGCCCTCGAGCCGGATGAAGGCAGGGCGCAGCGCCGTATCGGCGCGCGTGTCGTCCTGGCGCTTCTGGCGGTCACCGGCGCGCTGGGTGCGTCGTCCTTCGTGCCGCCGGAGCGGGCGGCGAGCGCCGCCGTCCCCGTCAGCGACACGGTCCGCCGGCAGATCGCGACGATGTCGACCGGCACCGACCAGGCGACCGTCGTCACCGGGGTTAGTGCGATCGAGCGAAACGCGCTCATCCCCACGAGCGACTTGCCGGTGGGGCGGTTGCCGGCCTTTACCGAGATCGGCACGAGCTCGACCGCCTATGCGAATGCGCTCAAGTGCATGACGCAGGCGATCTACTACGAGGCGGCGAACGAGCCGGAAACGGGCAAGCGCGCCGTGGCCCAGGTCGTGATCAACCGGCTGCGGCACCCGGCCTATCCCAATTCGGTGTGCGGGGTCGTCTACGAAGGCGCGAACGCGCCGGTGTGCCAGTTCAGCTTCACCTGCGACGGGTCGCTGCTGCGCGCGCCCATGGCCCGGCAGTGGGGGGAATCGCGGCGTGTGGCCGCCGCTGCGCTTGCCGGACAGGTTGAACCCGAGGTCGGGACCGCGACGAATTACCACGCCGATTACGTCGTGCCGCGCTGGGCGTTCACCCTTGGCAAGCTGACCAAGATCGGCCGCCATATTTTCTACCGTCTGCCGGGCAGGGTTGGCAGCGCGGGTGCGTTCGGCGACCACTGGGCCGGCATCGAGCGGATCCCTGCGCTCGACTTTGGCCGGCTTCGGGCCGCGCTGGACGCGCGCGTCGACGGCATCGAGGCGGAGCCGGAGATGGCGTTCGTGCCGGGGCTGACGGTCGTTCCCGACGCGAAGGACCGCCACGCGCCGATCGACGTCGGCGGCCGGCTGGACACGACGACGGCGTGGCGCATGTCGATCCCCGACCCGTCGGAACTCAGCAATTCCTACAAGAGCACGATCACCAATCAGGCGAACGCGCCGCACGCCGCCGGGGTGGGCGTGGCCGAGAGCGTCCCGGCGAAGGAACCGGCTGCGTGACACTGCGCGAACGGTATGCAAACTGGGATGCGAGCAGGCGGCTGATCTTCATTTCCGCGGTGGGACTGCTGCTGGTCGTCGCATGGGCCGCGTTCGCGCAGGTCGACCAGGTGACCCGCGGCATGGGCAAGGTCATCCCGTCGAGCAAGGCGCAGCTCGTCCAGCCGGCCGCGCCCGCCGTGATCGAGGAAATCCTCGTGCGCGGCGGCCAGTCGGTGAAGAAGGGGCAACTGCTCGTTCGCCTCGACGACGCACAGTCGGAATCCGAACTCGGCCAGCTCAAGGCCGAGACCGAGCGGCTCGCGATCCGCGCCGACCGCCTGCAGGGCGAGGCCGGCGGCGGCGCGCTCGGGTGCGAAGGGGCGGATTGCGCGGAGGAACGCCAGCTCCAGCAGGCCCGCATCGCCACCCAGCGGTCGCGCCAGAACGCGCTGGCCGCGGCAGTCGAACAGCGCCGCCGCGACCTCAGCGAGGCGCAGGCGACCGCGGCGTCGCTGCAGGACAGCGTCCGGCTGGCGCGCGAGCAGGTCGACATGCTCACTCCGCTCGCCGCCAAGGGCATCGTTCCGCAGACGGAGCTGCTGCAGGCGCAGCGCGACCTGGTCGACACGCAGGGACGGCTCTCTGCGGCGCGCCAGGCGGCTGCCCGCGCCGCCGCCGGGATCAGCCAGGCGCAGGCCGACCTCAACGCGGCGCGGCTCGACTTTCGCCAGCAGGCGCTCAACGAACGCAGCGAGTTGCAGACCCGGATCGCGGTCAACGAGCAGACAATACGGGGTGCGGCCGCCCGGCAGGAGCGCAATGAACTGCGCGCGCCGAGCGACGGGATCGTCAACGACGTGCAGATCACCACAGTCGGCGGGTTCGTCAACGCCGGCGAAAAGATCATGCAGGTCATTCCGGTGGGCGACAAGCTGCTCGTCGAGGCCCGCATTGCGCCCAGCGACATCGCCTTCATAAAGGTCGGCGACACCGCCAACGTGAAGGTCACGGCCTACGATTTCTCGATCTTCGGGGGTCTGCGGGGCAAGGTGCAGCAGGTTTCGGCCGACAGCATCTTCGACGAGGCGGAGCGGCAGGCCTATTACACGGTACTGATCGAAACCGACCGGTCCTACATCACCAAGGGGGGGCAGCGGCTGCCGATCGTGCCGGGCATGATCTGCGACGTCGAGATCATCACCGGCCGCCGCAGCATTCTGACCTACCTGCTGAAACCGATCGAGAAAGCCTTCGACACCGCGCTGACCGAGCGGTGATCCGCCGCGTGCGGCACGTCAGACCCCGTGCAGCCAGCGGCCCTCGTCGCCGAAGCTCAGGATCGCGCGGTAATCGTGCTGCGGGGCCGCATCGAGCACCTCGTCGGTCGCGTTGTCGAGCAATCGATACCCGGCTTCGGTGCGCACGATCAGCACCGCGTGGTCCGCATTGCGCACGAGGTCGCGTGCGATCGTGAGGATCATCGCGTCGCGCGGCACGCCGGCGGCGGCGAGCAGTTGCATCTTCGTCAGCGCGATGTCCTCGCAATCGCCCTTGCCGGACTTGAGGGTCTTGCGCGCACCGGCCCAGTAATCTGCGACCCCGAACTGCTCGCGATCCTCGGTATAGGCGATGCGGTGGTTCACCCAGCGATTGACCGCCGCGAGCGAATCGGACGTGCTCGCCGGAAGGGCGCCCAGGGTGCGCTTGAGCTGTCCGGCCGAAATCGTCTCGCCGCGCACCCGCTTCCAGTCCCTGTCGAAATTGGTGCGGCCGATCCGGACCCGCTTGCTGGCGAGGAAATCGTCCGGACCGACGGGCGCGGTCGCTTGCGGCGCCCCCAGTCCCGGAAGCGGCGAGGCGCGGCTGGCGACGAGCCCCGCGCAGGCTGGCGAGAGCGGGGCCGAGGCGTCGATCCCGGGGGTCAGTGCGGGCAGGTCTATCGTGGCATCGGCCAGCAGGGTGGCCGGGGCTGCAGGCCCCGGGGCGAGGACCGCTTGCTGCGCCCGGATCGCGTCGAGCGCACTCGGAGCCCCGCCAAGCAGCGCCGCCGTCTTGGTGAGCGCGGGCGGCGGTGCCAGGGCAGGGGCAAGCGGTTGCGCGCTGATCGGGCACCCCGACAGGCCGTCGACAAATGCCGGCAGCATGATCGCGGGAATCGCGGCCTGGGCCGGTGCCGCGAGACTGCCGAGGGCAAGCGCCGACAGCCCGGCGACGACCCGGCGGCTGGATGGCAGGCGGAGGTTCTGGCCCTTTCGCATGCCACCCCGGATAATGGGCGGGCGTAAGGGTCCGGTCTCGAAACGGGGTTAACGACGATGTTACGAACGGGGGCGCTGGAGCGGTGGTACGCGCCCTGACGGGACGAAAGCCCGCTCGGTTAGCGACGGTTCCATGGCCGCACCCCTAATGGCGCGGGCTGCGCCTCAGCCCCAGAATCCACTCTCGGCGGGATGCAGAAATCCGCCTCTCTCGGCGACCCCGCCCGGCCGGTCCTGAGCCAGCCAGAGCGGCCCGTCGAGGTCGGCCCAGTCGGCGGTCTGGGCAATGAAGAACGCAGGGGCGATGCCGAGCGAGGAGCAGACCATGCAGCCGCTCATCAGCTTCAGCCCGCGGTTGCGCGCGTCCCTCGCGAGTTCCAGCGCCTCGGTTAGCCCGCCGGTCTTGTCGAGCTTGACGTTGATCGCCTGGTAGCGCGCGGCCACCCGGTCGAGGTCGTCCGCGGTGTGCACCGATTCGTCGGCACAGATCGGCACCGACCCGCGGAAACCGGCCAGCCAGTCGTCGTCCTCCGCCCGGCACGGCTGCTCGAGTACGGCAACCCGGCATTCGGTCAGTACCGGCATCGCGGCGCGGACGAGCGGCTCGTCCCAGCTTTCGTTGGGATCGACGATCATTGTAGCCTCCGGCGCCGCTCCGCGAACCGCGCGGATCATCGCCAGTGGATCGCTCGCATCGACTTTCACCTTGATGAGCGGGACGGCGGAGATGGCCGCCGCGGCGCGGGCCATATCCTCGGGCGTATCGATTCCCACGGTCAACGCCGTGGTCACCGGGGCGGGCGAAGGGGCGCCGATCATGGCGGCGACGCTTCTGCCGGTCGTCTTCGCTTCGAGATCCCAGAGCGCGCAATCGATGGCGTTGCGCGCGGCGCCCGCCCGCATCGCCGTCAGCAGCTGCGTTCGGGTCGCACCTGCCTCGACCAGGTCACGCGCGGCCGCGATCTCTGCCAGCGCGCTTTCCGCGCTCTCTCCATACCGGGGGTAAGGCACGCCTTCGCCGCGCCCGGTTGCGTCGCCTTGCGCGATCTCGACCGTCACCACCTCGGCCTCGAGCCTGGTCCCGCGGGAAATGCGGAAGGGCCGCTTCAGCGCGAAGCGGTCGGCGCGGGCGCGGAGCGTTCGTGGCACAGCAGATCGTCGACGATGGCCTCCACGCCGAAGCGGTGAGGGTCGCTGCAGGGCAGGCCGAGCAGTTGTTCGGCCTCGCGGCAAAGCCGAAGGGCTTCGTTTTCGGCAAAGCGCGATGTGTTGAGGCACACGCCGGCTGCGCGAACCCGCGGGCTCGTCAGCCGTGCGACCTGAAGGTTCGCGGCAAGGCATTCGGCGAGGCCGGGCAGCCGCCGCTCGGGCAGGCCGCGCACCGCAGCCCGCGACGGGTCGTGGCACAGCACCAGGGCCTCTGGCTGGGCGCCGTGAAGCAGACCCGTCGACACGCCGGCGAACGAGGGATGGAACAGCGAACCCTGTCCCTCGATCACGTCCCAGCCGTCGTCGTCGCGAGCGGGGGCGAGTTGCTCGATTGCGCCCGAGATGAAATCCGCGACGACCGCGTCTACCGGCACGCCGCTGCCGGCGATGAGAATACCGGTCTGGCCGGTGGCGCGAAACTCCGCCCGGGCCCCGCGCGCGCGCAAACCCGCGACCAGGGCGAGAGAGGCATACATCTTGCCCACGGAACAGTCGGTGCCGACGGTCAGCAACCGGCGCCCGGCGCGGGGGCGGCCGGTGCCGACCGGCAGGTCAGCCGGGGGATCGCGGACGTCGAACAGGGCAAGACCCTTGTCGCCTGCGAGCGCCACGAGCGCCGGGACGTGATTGAGCCGCTGATGGAGGCCAGAGGCGACGTTCATGCCCGCCTCGAGCGCCGCGCGCGCGTCGGCGATGAGCGCCGGTTCCATGATCCCGCCCGGATTGGCGATGCCGAGCACCAGCGTCCGCGCGCCGGCAGCGGCGCCTTCCGCCATGGTCAAGCGGGGCAGGCCGACCGTCAGCGGACAACCGTCGTGGCGGTATTCCCCGACGCAATCGTCCCCGCGAAACACCGCCAAACCGCGCGAGGTCTTGATGCTCGCGGGATCGGTCGTGTCGCCGAGATACAGCAGGTATGGTCCCGGGATCGTCATTGTCCCCACCTTACGCCCGGAGGTCCGGATTGCGGCATACGGCTTGAATGGCCGGCAATAACGCCGGGTTATGGGCGGTCCGAGCTTTCCTCGATCCGTATTGCGAGCGCACGGAGGAAATCGATCCCGTGTGCCATCGGCGGCCGGTCCTGTGGCGCAGGTTCATCGCGAACGTCGATGCGGTACAGCGGGCCCGTCGCCGGGGCGCCGCCGCGGATCGCGAGGCTGTGTCCGGGGGAGCGCCAACCTATCCCTGGGCCGTCACCAGCAGCGCCAGCGCGGTGCGATTCCCGATCCCGAGCTTGGTGTAGATGGTGTTGAGGTATACCTTCACGGTTCCTTCGGTCACCGCCATCCTTTCGGCGATCTCGCGATTGCGAAGGCCCTTGGCGACCAGCCCGGCAAGTTCGCGTTCGCGCGGGGTCAGCCCCGTGAGCGAATCCCTGGGGGACCGCAGCGACGCCGAAAGCGCGCGTTCGGTCAGTTCGCGGTCGATGTATCGCTGGCCGGCGCTCACCTGGCCGATGCACTCGATCAGCCGATCCTCGGCACCGTCCTTGAAGAGGATGCCACAGACCCCGTACCGTAGGGCGTCGAGAAGCTGCTCGTCCATGATGTCTGCGGTGAGCAGCACGACCCGCACCGGGCTTGCGCTCTCGTGCAGGGCGCGCAGGACATCGATGCCGCTGGCCTGGGGCATTCGGATATCGAGGATGGCGATGTCCGGCGCGTGCTCGCCGATCGCCGCGAGCGCGGCCTCTCCATCGGCGGCGGAAATGACGTCGGGATATCCCCCCAGCGCAAGCACGCTCGAGACACCGGAACGGATCAGCGGGTGGTCGTCAGCAATCAGGATCTTCATCTCACGATCTTCCTAGCGGCAAGTCGACGCGGATGCGAGCCGGAGTTCCGCTTTGCACCGCGAACCGCCCACCGAGGCGCTCCGCCCGTTCGCGGATCGTCCGGGGCTGGGCCTTTTCCTCGTCTTCTCCGAACGGGGTCCCGTCGTTGGCGATCGCCAGCGTCAGATGGCCGTCGGCGGCGGTGGCCTCGATCTCGATGCAGGTCGCGCCGCCGTGCCGCACCGCGTTCGACACGGCTTCGCGCACGATCTGGCGGCATTCGAACGCGAGCGGCGCGCCGATGATCGATTTTCCCCTGTCCGCCAGGCGAATCTCGACCCCCCAGCGCCCCCGGCATTCCTCCACCGCGCTGGCCAGCTCTTCGGCAAGGTCGGTCTTCCGGGTGTCGGATGGACCCGACCGCAGGCGGTCGATCACCCCCCGGATATGGGTCTGCTCTTCGCGCAGGGTCGCCTTGAGGTCGGCGGCCAGCCGTCGGGATTCTTGCGCGTCCTCGGGGATCGTGAGGCGCAGCGCCTCGATCCCGAAAGTAGCCCCGGCGAGGGCCTGGGCGACGCTGTCATGGACGTCCCGGGCGAGCGCTTCGCGCGTCTGCACTATCGCCCGGTTGCGTTCGAATTCAGCCAGGGTGCGTTCCTCGATGAGCGACACCACCTCGCGGGCGATTTCGTGAAAGCGGGAAAGATCGTCGACGGCCAGGTCGTCGATGTCGCCGGCGATCAGCTGACCGCGCGATCCCTGCCCCGATCGCAGCGCGGCGCAAAGACCTTCGTCGACGTCGGCGAGAGCCATGAGACCGTCATCAGGCGGCGGATTGCCAACCGAGATGCGGCCATCGTCGGACTGCAGCGCCAGGCACCGGCCGCGCGAAAGCTCGAACAGCTGGACGAGCGGTTGATCTTGCCTCGGAAATTCGACCAGGCGATGGGTCTCGCGCAGCCCCTCGCGCAGGATCACGGCAGTGGCCGGTTCCTCGTTCGGTTCCCAGACGATCGCGACGGTACGCGCGCCGAGCAGGCGGGCGACATAGCGAGCCGCCGCTTCCAGCCGGTCGAACCTCACGAGATCGCCGGAGGGCGGTTCCCGGCGGCCCGAGCGAGACTGCATCCCGAACAGGATGAGCGCCACCGCGATGACGCCCATGTAGCTCAACCGGCGCAGGAACACCTGGATGTCGATGTCCTGTCCCTGGATCTGCAAGGCTATCCCGGCAAGCAGGTATGCAGTGGCGGTGACGACCGCCGACAGCGCGGTGATCCGCCAGTTCCAGCGCAGCGCAGCAGCATACATCAGGAAGAAGAAGAAGGCGGTGAACGGGCTGTTGAAATTGATCGCCGGGTTCTCGGTGAACCAGACCGACAGCGAAAACACCGTCACGTCGAGCGCGAACGCGGGGCCGGACAGGCGAAAATCGTGCCACCAGCTGATCCACGCGATGCGCAGCAGGATGGCAGAGGTCAGGACGTATCCGATCAGCAGCGCGTAGCCGAGCGGGACGTACCGGGTAGGCTGGCTCGGGTCTGCGGCGAGCGCGACAAGAAAGACTGCAGCGAGAACGAACCTGAGCGCCGCGATGACGCGGGCGATACGGTTCCGGAACGAATTCGCCAGCACTGATCGGCGCCCCCCCAAACAGGTTCTCTCATATCGTCTTGACCGGAAAATGCACAATCGTTCGTGATGCGCGCGCGAGTTTGCGCGGCACCGAGCGGGGAACGCGATTTGCGCGATGTGCGTTGCAAGGACGGGAGCCGGTCGGTGCGATCGGCGGGCGTCTTACCCCCCTCCCGTTCCCGCCCGCGGCCGGCCGTCTCCTCGATCGGGGATACCTTGCCCGGCACAGTCGAGCCTTCCGGAGGATCGCTCTGCAGCCGCAGGGGCCATCGCAGGCCTGCTTGCAGCGCACCCTGATCGGATGACGAAGTTCCATCCGCCCGGCAATCGACGGGAAGGATGGTGGGCGCGACAGGGATTGAACCTGTGACCCCACCCGTGTGAAGGGTGTGCTCTACCGCTGAGCTACGCGCCCGTCCTTGGTCCCTTGCGGGCGGACAGCGGCGCGCCTTTGCCACCGCGCCGGGCGCTTGGCAAGCGCGTTGCCGCCTTCATTCGAAGAACCGGACAAGGCCGGCCAACCACCCTTGCGTCCGTCGCGGCGCCGCCTGGCGCTGGATCGGCGCGCATTCGAGGCAGTAGGCCTGCATCCCCTTGACCCCCAGCAGCCGCTCGAGATCGCTCGTCAGCTGGGCCACCATGGCATCCTGGCGAAGCGCGAACAGGCCCGCCAGGTCGTGACCCGACGAACGCCGGGCTTCGTCGCCCAGCAGCAGCTTGCGCAGAAGGGTGTCGCCCGTTCTTGAATCGTCGCCGAGGAACCGCGCGTGCCATTCGCCTTGTTCGAGCTTGGCCTGTGCGGCCACCCACGCAAGCGCGTCTTCGAGCCCGCCATACTGGTCGACGAGGCCGATCTGGCGCGCCGTGCCGCCATCCCACACCCGTCCCTGGCCGACCGCGTCGACCCGCGCCGGGGTCATCTTGCGCGACCGGGCGACGCGCTGGATGAAGTCGGCGTACCCGTTCTCGACGTACGACTGCATCACCGCATCCGCCTCGGGCGGCAAGCCGCCGATAAGGTCGGGCTGTCCCGACAGCGGCGTGGTCTTGACCCCATCGGCATTGACGCCCCAGTTCGCCGCCGCCCGCTCGAAGGTCGGGATGACCGCGAAGATGCCGATCGACCCGGTGATCGTCTCGGGCTCGGCGAAGATCCGGTCCGCCGGGGTGGAAACCCAGTAGCCGCCGCTGGCGGCAACGTTGGCCATCGATATCGCGACGGGAATCTTGCGCGCCTTGTGCCGCAGGATCGCGCGGCGGATCTCCTCGCTCGCGAGTACCGAACCGCCTGGCGAATCGACGCGGACCACCAGCCCTTTGAGGTTGTCCGACAGCGCCTTGTCGAGCACTTCGGCAATACGGTCCCCACCAGCCGTGCCCGGACCCGCCTCGCCGTCGACGATCTCGCCCGCGATGGTGACAACGCCGATGGCATCGCCGTCGTCGGGCAGCGGGTTGTCGGCGAGCCAGGGTTCGAGCTCGGTAAAGGCGAAGGCGCCGGGCTTGTCGTCCCAGCGGTCTTCGCCGGCGATCTCGGCAACGCGCCGGCCGAACGCCACCCGGTCGCCGAGGGTGTCGACGAGCCCCGCCGACTTCGCGGCCGTCGCCGCATCGCCCCCGGCGGCCGCGAGCCATTGCGCGGGCTGCTGGCTCGGCAGGGCGAGCTTGGCCTGCGGCCGGGCCTTCTGAACATGGGCCTGCCATTCGGACCACAGCGATCCGTAAAGCTGGGCGTAGTTCTCGCGCGCGGGATCGGACATCCCGTCGCGGATCCAGGGTTCGACCGCGCTCTTGTAGGTGCCGACCTTGTAGACCCGCGCGTTCACGTCGAGCTTTTCGAGCAGGCTGCCGTAATAGAGGCGATTGCCGCCGGGGCCGAGCACGACCGCGCCGCCAAGCGGATCGACCCAGACCTCGCTCGCGTGACTGGCGAGCATCAGCGAATCGTCGGTGTAGACGGTCGCCCAGCTGAGCACCGGCTTGCCCGCCGCGCGCACCCGGTCGAGCGCGGCGCCGATGTCCTGGAGGTGGACCTGTCCGCCGCCCATGAACCCGCCGAGGTCGAGCACGACCGCCTTGATCCGGTCGTCGGTCGCGGCCTCGTTGATGGCATGGACGAGTTGCTGGACATCGTATTCGCCGGTCGGCGCGGTGCCCGAAAGGATCACCGAAAGGGGATCGATGCGGCTCTTCTCCTCGACCACGACACCATCGAGCTTCAGCAGCAGCGCCCCATCGCGCACCGCCGCGGGACTGGGCCGCGCAGTGAGCAGCGCATAGAGCGCGAAGAAGAACAGCAGCATGAACACCAGGCTGAGGCCGTCCTTCACGGCGACGATCAGGTGCCAGACCTTGCGGGCGAACGACATTGGTTGGGTGATCCCCTCGAAGATTCCGTCGCCGCCGATCTAGGGATTGCGGGGCTGCAATGCCACCCGATTGCACTTGACCGGCATACGGGGTTCGACCAAGGGCATGGCTTCAATGACATCGGCGGAAAATCATGGAGCGGCCGGGCGCTATCCCACGGGCTCGCGTGCGTTCCCACATCGCGACCTGCTGGCGATCGGCCAGCTCGAACGGCACGAGATCCTGTTCCTGCTCGACGAGGCCGAACAGTGGGTCGAAATGAACCGGCGGGCCGCCAAGCACGTCGACCTGCTGGCCGGCCTGACCGTGATCAACGCCTTTTTCGAGAACTCGACGCGCACGTTGCTCAGCTTCGAGATCGCGGGAAAGCGGCTGGGTGCCGACGTCGTCAACATGCACGCCGCGCAAAGTTCGGTGAAGAAAGGCGAGACGCTGATCGACACCGCGATCACGCTCAATGCCATGCGGCCCGACGCGATCGTCATCCGTCACGGGTCGAGCGGGGCGACTGCGCTGATCGCCGACGAAGTCGATTGCCCGGTTCTGAATGCGGGCGACGGCCAGCACGAGCACCCGACCCAGGCGCTGCTCGATGCACTCGCCCTGCGCCATGCGCTGCGGGAACGGGGCCACGCGGCCGAGGACTTCACCGGCCTGACGGTGACCATCTGCGGCGACGTCCTCCACAGCCGGGTCGCCCGTTCGAACGTGCTTTGCCTCCAGGCCATGGGCGCCAGCGTCCGGGTCTGCTCGCCGCCCGCGCTCATGCCCAGCCACGTCGAGGCCATGGGCGCTGCCGCTTATACTGATTTCGACGAGGCGCTCGCGGGTGCTGACGTCGCGATGATGCTGCGCCTGCAGACCGAGCGAATGAGCGGGCAGTTCGTGCCGAGCCCGCGCGAATACCATCACCTGTACGGGCTTACCGCCGCGCGGCTGGCGAAGGCGGCGCCGGACGCGATCGTCATGCATCCGGGGCCGATGAACCGCGGGGTCGAGATCGACAGCGACGTTGCCGACATGCTCGACCGGTCGATCATAACCCGACAGGTCGAAATGGGCGTCGCGATCCGCATGGCCTGCCTCGATGTGCTGACCCGCCGTCGGCGCGGGGTCGAGGGTTGGGGGGAAAAGGCATGAACCCCGGGCCGGTCACCATCGTCGGCGGCAAGGTCGTCACCCCGGGGGGCGTCAGCGACGTCCCTGTGCGGCTGGCGGGCGGCGTGATCGCGGGGTTCGACGCGCCGCGCGACGGCGACGAGATCGTCGAGGCGAAGGGCCAGCTGGTCGCGCCGGGGCTTGTCGACCTGGGGG
Organism: Tsuneonella litorea; assembly: GCF_025154015.1. GTDB lineage: Bacteria > Pseudomonadota > Alphaproteobacteria > Sphingomonadales > Sphingomonadaceae > Tsuneonella > Tsuneonella litorea. Next base: position 281,816 of record NZ_JAOAMV010000003.1, on the reverse strand, counting down.
TCTTTGCCGTCGACAAGCCTGCTTTCCGCTTCGGCGGAATCACGCGAGCGGCGCTGATGCCCGACCAGAACCCGCCGCTCGATTACCCGGCACGGGTCAACTTCATCGCGAAAAGCGGCAAGCCCGACCTGTGGCTGCATCCGCTTGCCGCCGCGACGGTCGGCCTCGGCGGAGAGCAACTCTCCGAGATCGCGCTGATGAAGGACGCCGGTGCGCGCGGGATCGCGACCGGGCGGCGCTGGATCGCCGATTCCGGCGTGATGCTGCGCCTGATGCAGTACGCCGCGATGCTCGACCTCGTGGTCGTCAGCCACCCCGAGGATGCCGGTCTCGTCGGCAGCGCGGTTGCGACCGCCGGAGAAATGGCCACCCGCCTTGGCCTGCCGAGCGCGCCGGCCGAAGCGGAGGCGCTTGCCGCCGCGCGCGACATTGCGCTGGCCGAAATGAGCGGCGCCCGGCTCCACTTGCGCCAGGTCACCACCCGCGCCGCGCTCGACCTTGTGCGGGCGGCCAAGGCGCGAGGCGCGCGCGTGACCGCGGGGGTTACCCCGGCGCACTTCATGCTCTCGGATCTCGCGACGATGGATTTTCGCACCTTCGCGCGCCTGTCGCCCCCGTTACGCAGCGAGGACGACCGCCAGGCCGTGCGCGAGGCGATCGCGGACGGGACGATCGACGTGATCGCCAGCGGCCACGATCCGCGCGGCCCGGAAGACAAGCGGCTGCCGTTCGCCGATGCCGCGCCCGGAATGGCCGGGGCCGAGACACTGCTCGCGATGACGCTGACGCTGGTGCGCGACGGGCTGATCGACACGCCGCGCGCGTTCGACCTTCTGGCGCGCAATCCGGCGGGCCTGCTGGGGGTGAACGCCGGCGTCCTTGCCGAGGGCGCCGAAGCGGACATCGCGCTGATCGATCCGGACCGCCCGTGGATCGTCGATGCGACCCGGATGGAGGCGAGCGCGGGCAATACGCCGTTCGACCGGCAGCCGACGCAAGGCCGCGTCACGGCGCTCTTCAAGGGCGGTCTGGCTCTCTAGAACCTGCTCGCGGGGAACCCCGGCGCCGTTCGCGCGATACGTGTGCATGGGAAGCGCGATCGTGGACTGGCTGCCGCTGGATTCGATTCAGGCGATGCTCGCTGCGCCGTTCGGTGAAGTCTGGGTCGCGCTGGGCTTCTTTGCGCTCGCCGCATCGGTCTATGCCTCGGGCGTGCCCGGTACCTTGCTGCCTATCTCCTTCTCCTCGGGCGCGCTCCTCGGGGGCGCGCTGGGAATCCTGGCGGTGGGCCTGGGGGCGGTGATCGGTTCGCTCGTCCTCTACGGAGTGCTCGAACGCGGGTCGCGCACTGCCTTACGGACCAGGTACGGCCACCACCTCGCCAAGCTCGACGGATGGGCGCAGCGCGGCGGCATACTGCCGCTCGTGGCCTTGCGCCTCGCGGGTCTTCCGCACCTTGCGGTGACGGCCGCTTGCGCGCTCGCCGCGGTCGGTGCGCGGCGCTATGTCCTGGCGACCGCCGTCGGCGTGCTCCCCGCCGTCGCGCTTTCGTCGATCGCGGGCGCTATGCTTTGAATCGCCCTTTTCAGGAAGCACAATCGGAGTAGACACGGCGGGCGGGTTGCGCGTGCAGGGAGGAGGGCCTTGCAATGGCGTCTGTTGTCCCGTTGTCCGATCCCGCCGAAGTTTTGCGGTAGCGCCCGGCATACTCTATCGCTGATGCGAAAAAGGCCCCTCCCGCGTGCGGGAGAGGCCTTCCTCGATGGCTCGTGAAAAAAGGTTAGCGGCGGGCCATGCGCACACCGGCGTCGACCGCACCGGGCATCGGGGTGCCTTCGGCCCAGGCGTAGCAGCCCTGGCCCTGGCGCCTGGCGCTGGAGCAGAAAGAGCCCGCCTCGGCGCGGGCAAGCCCGCCTGCCGAAACCCGGTAGTAGGTCTTTCCGCGAACGACGGCCTTGGTGATCACCATTTCGAGCTCGGACAGCTGGGGAAACCGCTTGGCATAGATTCCCCATGCGCGCTCAGCGGCCGCTTCGGACGAGAACGAGCCGAGCTGGACCAGGTGGTTCCCCGCCGCAAGGGCGTGGGCGTCGGAGCTGGCGGATCGGCCCGCAACCGGCCTTGCCTTGGCGGCGCGCGGCGCGGTGCTCTGAACCACCGGTTTCGAGACGAACTCGACCGCGGCGGCCATCATCCGGGCCGGCGTTGCCGCAGTGGGCGCGGCGGGTACGAAGGCGTCCTCGAAATCATGCGCCTCATCGGCGCGCACCGCTGCCGCGGCGATTGCGGGTGCAGACCCGACGGGGGCGGGATCGTCGATGGGCAGCGGCGGAAGCTCGCCGACAGCGTTCGCGACGGCAACAGGCCTGGTTTCCACCGGCGCGGGCACCGCGAGCGCGGCCGCCTCGGCAACCAGTTGCTGGTGCGACGGCGTGTTGGCCAGCGCCAGCTGCGCCGGCTGCCCGCCGTCGGCCACGGCGCGCGTGCCGAGCAGCGACGCTACGCGCGCCTGCGTTTCCTCGGGTTGGGCCATCGCGGCCCATTGGGAGATCCGGGCGTCGAGCTGGTCGGCCGGGACGTCCTGAGCGGCCATGATCCGCGCGCCGGCCCAGTTGCCGTTCAGCGCGAGGGCATAGGCGAGGTTCTGGCGGGTCTTGGGCGTATTGTCGCCGCCCCGCACCGCGTTCGAGAGGATCTGCACGCCGCGCGCGGTATCTCCCGCGAGGGCGAAGGCGAGGCCGAGGTCGCCGGCCGGAATGTCGTCCTGCCAGTCATCGAGCACCTCGATCGCCGAGCCGCGGTCCCCGGTCGCTATCGCGGCCAGGGCAAAGCCCAGGGCTGTGCGCGGGCTCTCGTCGCCGAGCGCCATGGCGTCGTCGAAGCTGGTCCGCGCCGACAGGAAGCGGCCCGCCTCCATGTATGCCGCCCCAAGCGTGGTGCGGTATGACGCATTGCGCGGGTCGGCAAGAACGGCCGCCTCGGCGTGTGCCACGGCATCGGCCACGTTGCCCTTCTTGAGCGCGACATCGGCGCGGCTGGCGGAAATGTCGGCACGCGGTGCGGACTGCGTCGTGCAGCCTCCGAGCATCGCCGACGCGAGCGCGGTGCCCGCAGCCAGCGTCAGCATACGGTGGGTCCTGGCGGAGCGGCTCATGGTCATTTCCCCCTGTCGATCCGGTTGTTCAGCGCCGCTTGACCTGCGCGGCGAGCGCTTCGAGTTCGGGCATCTCGCCCAGCAAGGCGTCGAGCGCCTCGGTCACCAGCGCCTGCGCGCTGCAGTCGCGCACGGTGCAGGCCAGGCGCAGTTTGAGGTGGCGGTCGGTGTCGAGCCGCAGAGTAAATGCCGCACGATTGCCGCCGCGGACCGGCCTTTGCCGGGGCGCTGCGGCCTGGGCGGCCGGTTGCTGGCGGCTCGCGATCCGATCGGCAAAGGCATCGCGCTGGCGCAGGACCTCGGGTTCGCCGGCCGGTTCGCCCTGGGCGACTGATTCGGCAGCGCGGCCCGCCGGGCTCAACGAGACGACCTCGGCCGTTGCGGGCTGGTCGTCGTTCTCGCCCATGTCGTTCCAGCCGAGATCCTCGAGCTTTTCGGGGTCGGGTTGGGGGCCGGATGCAGCCATCGCCGCCAGTGCCGCGTGCTGCGGCCGCATGGCCGGCTTGGCGCCGCCCTTGCGGGCGAGGAGCGAAGGGCTCAGCGAGGCGAAGGAAGCTTCGGCCATGATGGTTCGGCCTTTCCGCCCTGGCGCTTACTGGGCCACGCGGCGACCGAAGCCGCCCTGCGGACGATAAGCGGCTCCCGGCGCCTGCTGATGCATCGCGTTCGGTGCGGCGAACACGGTGCGGCGGAAGTTCTTCTCGAGCCGGTCGGAAATGTAGTTCCACAACGCGGCCATCTCGGCGGCCGAGCGGCCTTCGGGATCGACTTCCATGACCGTGCGGCCGTCGATCATCGAGGCGGCGAAGTCGGTGCGGTGGTGAAGCGTGATCGGGGCGACGGTTCCGTGCTGGCTCAGCGCGACCGCCGCTTCCGAAGTGATCTTGGCCTTTGGAGTGGCCGCATTCACGACGAAGATCAGCGGCTTTCCAGCCCGCTCGCAAAGGTCGACCGTGGCGCCCACGGCCCGCAGGTCGTGCGGCGACGGACGGGTGGGAACCACGATCAGTTCCGCCACGCCGATGACCGACTGGATCGCCATGGTGATCGCCGGCGGCGTGTCGATGACGGCGAGCTTGAAGCCCTGCTGCCGCAGGACTTGAAGGTCGCTGGCAAGCCGCGCGACGGTGGTCTGGGCGAACGCCGGGTACTCGGCCTCCCGCTCGTTCCACCAGTCGGCGAGCGACCCTTGTGGGTCGATGTCGATCAGGACGACCGGACCCGCACCGGCGCGTTGCGCCTGCACCGCGAGGTGCCCGGACAGGGTGGTCTTTCCCGAACCGCCCTTCTGCGAAGCCAATGCCAATACCCGCAAGGCTGATCCCCCGTTAAATCCCATCGCGGAAAAAAGTGCACCCATGCACTCCGCGCCGAGACGAGATCGCAGCATTGCCCTAATATTGGGTTAAAGATTCGAAGGTCCCGGTGGCGTTCGGCGAACCCGAAAGGCGCGCAAAAAGAAACCCTTTGCTAACGGGCCGTTCACTATGTCAGTTTGCTCGGCACCCGCGACAGGGGTGCGCGGAACGTGGGATTGAGGACGCGATGCACCGTTGGAAGCCGGCTGTGGCACGCGCGACCGGGTTGGCCGGCATCGCCGCGCTCGCGCTGTCCGGCCCCGCGCACGCCGACGTCAAGGCCGGGGTCGATGCCTGGAGCGCGGGCGACTATGCCAGAGCGGTCGCCGAATGGCGCGGCCCGGCGGCCAGGGGCGATCCCGACGCGCTGTTCAACCTCGCGCAGGCATACCGGTTGGGCCGCGGGGTTGCCGAAGACCTGCGGCAGGCCGAAGACTTCTATGCGCGCGCAGCGGCGAGCGGCCATCTCAAGGCGGCGGACAATTACGGCTTGCTGCTGTTTCAGGACGGGCGCCGCCAGCAGGCGATGCCGTATGTCACCGCTGCGGCCGAACGCGGCGATCCGCGCGCGCAGTACCTGCTCGGCATCGCCCATTTCAATGGCGACCTCGTGCCCAAGGACTGGGTCCGCGCGTACGCGCTGCTGACCCTCGCCAACGCCGCCGGGTTGCCGCAGGCCGCCACGGCTATCGGGCAGATGGACGACTTCGTCCCGCTCGCCCAGCGTCAGGAGGCGCAGGAACTGGCCTCGACCTTGCGGGGCGAGGCTGACGCGCGCCGCGCCACGCAGATGGCATCCGCCGACCTGTCGGATGGCGCTCCGGCATTTCCTGCTCTGGCGCGGCCCGCGAGCGGCGCGGGAACGACTGCTCCGGCCGCCCCGTTTCGCGGTCCGCGCGTCCCGCAACCCGTGGCGCGGGTTGCCCTCCCGCCGTCGATTGGCGCAGCCGAGGCCGCGGTCGCCGAGGCCCTGCGCGCGACCGGCACGGACAGCCCGCGAGACGCAGGTGCGGACTTTGCGCGGCGTGACGCGACCAATGCCGCGCCGGACAATGAAGCCGGTAAGGAGACCCGGCCGGGCCGACATTCCGCCTCCACCGCGGCGGATGGCCCGTGGAAACTGCAGCTGGGCGCGTTTTCCGTCAAATCGAACGCCGACCGGGCATGGGCCCAGGTCGCCGGCAGCGCTGCACTTGCGGGCAAGGTGAAGCTGATCGATCCCTCGGGCAGGCTGACCCGGCTGCTCGCGGCCGGTTGGCCCGACCGGTCGGCGGCGCACTCGGCCTGCGCGGCCCTAAAGGCGGGCGGCCACGCCTGCATCGTGACCCGCTGAATCGTGGGCGGCGGGCACCCCACGAGCAAGCATTCCACCGTTGTAATGGCGAGGCCCGGCGCCGGCGCGGCGGTGCCGGTGATCGGCAGCGACCGGCTGATGAGCCTCGACTACACGCGGGGCATCGCCGTGATGGGGATCCTGTTCGCCAACATCATCGGCATGGGCCAGCCCTATTCCGCCTACGCGTGGCCGGGGGGCTTCCTGAGCCCGCACGACGGGCTGGCGGATGGCCTGTGGGTCGCCCAGTTCGTCCTGATCGACGGCAAGATGCGGGGCCTGTTCACGCTCCTCTTCGGGGCGGGACTGGTCCTTTTCACCGACCGTGCGCGCGCCAAGGGCGGGTGGGTCGCGCTTGCTCTGCTGCGATTGTTCTGGCTGCTCGTGTTCGGGTTGCTGCACTATTACCTGTTGTGGCGCGGGGACATCCTGACGCTCTACGCGCTGTGCGGGGCGATCGCGCTCGTGGCGGTGAACTGGTCATGGCCCCAGCAACTCGCCGCCGGGCTGGTCGCATATCTCGCCGGAGTGGTGTGGAACACGGTCCAGATCGCGCCGCTGTGGGCGGCCAACGAAACCGTGCGCGGGCAGCTGCCCGAATACGCGGGCGTTGCCGAGGCGACCGAGGCATTGATCGCGAGCGATCGCGCCGATGCCCTGCGCGAGGCGGCAATCGCGAAGAACGGCACCTGGCTGGACCATGTCGTGCACGTCGCCACGGTCCACCGCTGGGAGTGGGTCGACCAGTTCGTCTACTACGCGAGCGAGGCGTTGCCCCTGATGCTGATCGGCATGGCGCTGTACCGGATGGGCTTGTTCGACGGCCGGCTCGATCGCCGGACGCAGGCGCTGTGGGGATGGGCAGGGGTCTTCGTCGGCATCCTGCTCACGCTTCCGCTGGGCTTGTGGGTCTATTTCGGCGGGTTCACCTACACCGGCACGCTGCTCGCCCAGCTCGGCCCGATGGGGCTGACCCGCCTGCCGATGATCCTCGGCCTCGCGGCGCTGCTGGGCCTGTCGGGCAGCAACCCTGCCGGCTGGTTCTCGAGCCGCGTGATCGCCGCGGGCCGGGCCGCGTTCACCAACTACGTCGGCACATCGCTGGTCATGCTGCTGGTCTTCCAGGGCTGGGCGCTCGGCCTGTTCGGGGTCCTCTCGCGCGAGCAGCTCTATCTTATCGCGATCGCGGGCTGCATCCTCATGCTGCTGTGGTCCAAGCCCTGGCTGAGACGCTACCGCTTCGGCCCCCTCGAATGGCTGTGGCGCTGCCTCACATATCGTCGCCTGTTCGCCCTGCGAAGGTAGGGCTTGCAATTGCGAGTGGTTCTCATTAGCTCTTGATTCGATCAGGAGCCGAAACGCATGTACGTCTGCATCTGCAATGCCATCCGCGAAAGCGAACTGCGCCGCGCGGCCGTGCGCACGCCGGGCGACGCGGAAGCGGTTTACGCGAAGCTCGGCAAGCGCCCGAACTGCGGCACCTGCCTTGCCGATGCCGACGCGATCGTCTTCGAGGAGCGTGAACTGGCCTCGGTCCCCTTCGCAGCCTGAACATGCGAGGCAGTCGCAAAAATGGCGGAATTCCGCCATTTTTTCGGCCCGAGTGTTGCCTCGCGGCGTCTCGCGGCGCATAGTCTCCGCTTTCCTCAGGAGACCGTTCCATGAAGGGCGACTCGAAGGTCATCGACTTTCTCAACCAGGCGCTGACCAACGAACTGACGGCGATCAACCAGTACTGGCTGCACTATCGCGTGCTGCACCACTGGGGCATCCGCAAGCTCGCCGAGTACGAGCGCCACGAATCGATCGACGAGATGAAGCACGCTGACGTTCTGGCGGAGCGGGTGCTGTTCCTTGACGGGCTGCCCAACTTCCAGGCCATCCACAAGCTGAAGGTCGGCGAAAGCGTCGAGGAAATCCTCAAGTCCGACCTCGCGCTCGAGATGGAGGCGATCCCGCTTCTCAAGGACGCGATCGAGTACTGCGAAAGCGTGCGCGATTACGTCAGTCGCGAAATCTTCGAGCGCATCCTCGAAAGCGAGGAGGAGCACGTCGATTTCCTCGAAACCCAGTTCGACATGATCGAGCGGATGGGCCTGCAGAACTACATCCAGCTCCAGAGCGAACCGGCGGGCGAGGGCGGCGAGAGCTAGCCCTTGGCGTAGGGGTTCTTCGGCGCCTTCAGCACCACGCGCACGGGCACCGCGTCGAACCCCAGTTCCTTGCGGATGCCGTTCACCAGGTACCGCTCGTAGCTCTTGGGCAGCATGTCCAGCCGGGTACCGAAGACGACGAAGCGCGGCGGGCGTGTGCCCGCCTGGGTGATGTAGCGCAGCTTGATCCGCTTGCCCTTGGGGGCGGGCGGGGGATTGGCTTCGAGCGCATCGTCGAACCAGCGGTTGAGCGCGGCGGTCGGTACCCGCTTCGACCACGCCTCGCGAATCTCGAACGCGGCCTTGAGCATCTGGTCGAGCCCCTTGCCGGTCTTCGCCGACACCGCGAACAGCGGAAGCCCGCGCGCCTGCGCGAGCCCTTCGTCGAGCGCGCCCTTGATGCCGTTGAACAGTCGGCTGGCGTCGCCGACCTGCTCGGACCCGGCCATGTCCCACTTGTTGATCGCGATCATCAGCGCCCGGCCTTCCTCGAGCACCATGCTGGCGATCTTGAGATCCTGGTGCTCGAGCCCGCGGGTCGCGTCGAGCAGCAGCACGACGACTTCGGCGAAATCGATCGCGCGCTTGGCATCGGCGACCGAGAGCTTCTCGAGCTTTTCGACCACGTTCGACCGCTTGCGCATCCCCGCCGTGTCGATGAGGCGGATGTCGCGGACCGTGCCATCGGGATCAGTCCACTGCCAGTCGACCGCGATCGAATCGCGGGTGATCCCGGCTTCCGGCCCGGTCAGCAGCCGGTCTTCGCCGAGTAGGCGGTTGATCAGCGTCGACTTGCCCGCGTTGGGGCGCCCGACGATGGCGAGCTTGAGCGGGCCCGCCTCCTCGTCCTCATTCTCTTCGCCGTCGCGCTCGCCGCCCTCGGCTTTCTCGCCGATGATCGGCCACAGCGCGTCGAACAGGTCCGCGACGCCCTCGCCATGCTCCGCGGACAGCGCAACCGGTTCGCCGAAGCCCAGCGAGAACGCCTCGAGCAATCCCGCGTCGCCCGCCGACCCTTCCGCCTTGTTGGCGACCGCGACGACCGGGATTTCCTGCGTGCGCAGCCAGCGGGCGATTTCCTCGTCGAGCGGGGTCAGCCCGGCGCGCGCGTCGATCACGAACAGCGCCGCGTCGGCGCCCTCGACGCTGACCTCGGTCTGGCGCCGCATCCGGCCCGGAAGGGTCTCGGCGTCCTCGTCTTCCCACCCGGCGGTGTCGACCACGGTGAATTCGAGCCCGGCGATCGTCGCGTCGCCGAAACGGCGGTCGCGCGTCACCCCCGGCTGGTCGTCGACCAGCGCGAGCTTCTTGCCGACGAGCCGGTTGAACAGCGTCGACTTGCCGACATTGGGACGGCCGATGATGATGACGGTCGGTTTCACTGCGGGGCTTTCATCTCTGCCGCGCAGGTGGCCGCTGGCGCGCCGCTTGGCAAGCGCGGTCCGCGATTAGTTGAAATCGGTTAACCATGCGTCGCAAGGCGATCCTTACCGTGTGGTCCCATGTCTGCCCACCATGAGGGGAACACTGGGGATCGTCGTCGGGGCGCTCGCGCTCGCCGTTCCGGGCATCGCTTCGGCTGAAAGCGCCGACATGGCAAGCCCGGGCGGGGCCGCCGAACTGCCGGCCTATCTCCAATGCGTGCCCTATGCGCGCGAGCGCTCGGGCGTGCAGATTTTCGGCGACGCGCGCACGTGGTGGGACCAGGCCGAGGGCCGATACAAGCGCGGCAACCGGCCGAGGCCCGGCGCGGTCATGACGTTCCGGCCCTATGGCGCGATGACGCTAGGGCACGTCGCGGCGGTATCGAGAGTGATCGACAATCGCACCGTGCTGCTCGACCACGCCAACTGGTCGCCGATCGACGGTCGCCGCGGCCAGATCGAGCGCGGGGTCAAGGCGATCGACGTTTCGCCCGCCAACGACTGGAGCCAGGTCCGCGTGTGGTATGCGCCGCTGAACGACATCGGCACGACGGCGTGGCCCGTCGCCGGGTTCATCTACAACGAGCCCGACGGAGGCGCTCCGCTCGGCGGGGACCGGGTGCTCGTCAACGCAACCTATTCGCCCAGCGCGCCGGCGCAGCCGTCGAAAGCATTTTCCGATGCATTCGCGGGACTGGGCGAGCCGCGCACGGCGGCTCCGCGTCCCGTGCGCCAGGCAACGCCGCCGGCGATCCGGGACAGCCGCCCGCGCGTCGTCGCCGCCGCTTCGGTGAAGCCGCGCGACCCGATCGACGCCGCGATTGCCCGTTACGGCAGCTGATCAGTCCTTCTTCGCGACCGGCGGATCGTCGCCAAGGTCCTCGAACCACGCCTCGACCGGGCCGTTGAGCTTGAGCGTCAGCGGTTGCCCCTTGCGATCGACGGTCTTGCCCGCCTGCACCCGGATCCAGCCCTCCGAGATCGAGTATTCCTCGACATCGGTGCGCACGCGCTCCTTGAACCGGATGCCGATGCCGCGCTCGAGCGACTCCTGGTCGAAGTGCGGGCTGCGCGGGTTGACCGAGAGGCGGTCGGGCGGGGTCTGGGCTTTCTCGTCGCTCATGGGGCCGGGCCATTAGTCGTGCCGCGAGCCGCGGGCAAGCGGATCAATCGGGCGGCAGCTCCGCCTCGGGCGGAACGGCAGTGCCTTCGTCCTCGTCCTCCTCCACCCCGGCCTGCCTGCGCTCGATCTCGATCTCGCTCGGGCCGGTGTCGGCCAGCGGACCGTCGCCGGGCTCTTTTTCGGGCCGAGTGCGCGCGCCACTCATTTTCCGTCCGGAGCCGGGACTTCGGCCGGTCGCTGATTCGGATCCGCCACATCGGGTTGGGGCGGGGTGATCTCGTCGGGCTGCCGGACGGGTTCTTCGGCTGGCTGCGGCGAGGACGGTGTCTCCGGGGGTGCGGCCGGTTCGATCGTGTCGGGCTTTTCGGGCGGCTGGGTGGCCATCGTCGCGATCCTCTCGTTCCAATGCAGAACGGTCGGCACGCCAATGGCGTTCCCTTTGGCTGTTCCTTGGCTTGCCCTTTGCGCCCGCCCGCTGTAACGGCGCACCCCTGTTCGCGAGCGGGCCTGCCCGCCCGCGCGGCTTCGTTCGGGTTTGCGGGCGTGGCGGAATTGGTAGACGCGCTGGTTTTAGGTACCAGTATCGCAAGATGTGGGGGTTCGAGTCCCTTCGCCCGCACCAGCCGCCGCCCCGGTCTCGAGCGATCACGAGATTCTTGTTTTACAAAGGCTTTTGACCTCCCATGAAGATCGAAGAGACCACCAACGAGGGCCTGCACCGCGCCTACAAGCTGACGATCCCGGCCAAGGAGATCGATGCCGCGGTATCCGCAGAGATCAAGAAGATCGCGCCGCAGGTGCGCATGCCCGGCTTCCGCCCGGGCAAGGTGCCCGCCAACCTCGTCAGGAAGATGCATGGCGAGGCGATCCACGGCCAGGTCGTCAACGAGCAGATCACGAACGCGGTCGATTCGCTGATGAAGGACAAGAAGCTGCGCCCGGCGATGCAGCCGCGCGTCGAGTTCGGCCAGGGTTACGAGCAGGGCAAGGACGCGACGCTGACCGTCGATCTCGAAGTGCTGCCCGACATCGAGGCGCCTTCGACCGACGGTCTCAAGCTGGAAAAGCTGACCGTTCCGGTTAGCGACGCCGAAGTCGACGAGGCGGTGCAGAACATCGCCGGCCAGCAGAAAAGCTGGAAGGACGCCCCCAAGACCAAGAAGGCAGCAGACGGCGACCAGATCATCATCGACTTCACCGGTTCGATCGATGGCGTCGAATTCGAAGGCGGCAAGGCCGAGGAGACCCCGCTCCAGCTCGGTGCCGGTCGCTTCATTCCCGGCTTCGAGGAACAGCTCACCGGCGTGAAGGCCGGCGACGACAAGACGATCACCGTCACGTTCCCGAAGGATTACCCGGCCAAGGAACTGGCGGGCAAGGACGCGCAGTTCGCGATCCACGTGCACAAGGTCCAGGTCGAGGACGAAACGAAAGTCGACGAGGAGTTCGCCAAGAACCTCGGCCTCGAGAGCCTCGAACAGCTGCGCGGGTTGCTCAGGGGCCAGCTCGAGCAGGAGCTCGGCGGCCTCACCCGCACGGCGATGAAGCGCCAGCTGCTCGACGCGCTGGCTTCTGGCCACGACTTCCCCGTGCCGCAGGGCATGGTCGATGCCGAGTTCGAGCAGATCTGGGCGCAACTGCAGCAGGAAGCCGCGCAGGACGCGGATCCCGCCGCCGCGCTCAAGGAAATCGAGAGCGAGAAGGACGATTACCGCCAGATCGCCGAGCGCCGCGTGCGCCTTGGCCTGCTGCTGTCGGAAATCGGGCAGGCCAACGGCGTGCAGGTGACCCAGCAGGAAATGTCGATGCTGGTCCAGCAGGCGGCCCAGCAGTACCGCCCGGAAGACCGCGACCGGTTCATGGAGATCATCCGCACCAACGACATGGCCGCCGCTCAGCTGCGTGCCCCGCTTTACGAGGACAAGGTCGTCGATTTCCTGTTCGACAAGGCCGAAGTCACCGAGCGTGAGGTGACCCGCGAGGAACTCCAGGCCGCGATCGAGGCGGAGGAATCCGCTCCGGCTCCGGCCAAGAAAAAGGCCCCTGCCAAGAAGGCCGCGTCAAAGAAGGACGAGGCCAAGGCCGAACCGGCCCCGAAGAAGGCTGCCGCCAAGGCCGACGCAGGCGAGGCCAAGCCCGCCGCCAAGAAGGCGCCGGCGAAGAAGGCCCCCGCGAAGAAGGCAGAAGGCGACAAGCCCGCCGCCAAGAAGGCTCCGGCGAAGAAGGCGGCCGCCAAGAAGTAGGACCGTGAGCGGAACCGGCGCGGTCGTGCGCCGGTTACCGCATCATGCTCGAAGACTGGATTCGCGAGATCACGTCCGCCACCTCGCTGGTGGTGGAGGGGATGGCCGCGCTGATCGTGGCCTATGCCGTCGCCGAGGCCATCGTGCGGCTGGTCCTGTCGATCCCACAGCATAGTGGAAGCGTGGCCACGCGGGCCCACGACGCTAAGGAGAATATTCGCCTGCGGCTGGGTCGCTGGCTGGCCCTGGCGCTCGAACTCCTGCTGGGCGCCGACATCCTGCGCACGGCGGTCGCGCCGAGCTGGTCGGAAATCGGGCAGCTCGCCGCGATTGCCACGATCCGCACGGGCCTCAATTTCTTCCTCCAGCGCGAGATCGATGCGGCGCAGGCGCGGCGCGAGCGGGAAGCTGAGCGCGCCTAGAAGGTGCCTTTCACGCTCAGGCGGAATAGCGGCCCGATGAGCTGCGCGCGATCCTCGACGAACGCGACCGGCGCCAGGTTGCGCGGGCCTGCATAAACCGTCCGGTAGAGCCGGTGGCGCGCGTTGGCAAAGTTAATGGCCTGCAGGCGTACGGTCATTCCCAGCACGTCCTTGTGCTCGATGAAATAGGAATCGAACACCGGACCTTCCGAGTCACGCCCGACTTCGAACACGCGATAATAGGGTGCTCTCTTGGTGTTCTGGAAGCCGGCCCCCCACGCCCAGTCGGTACCGGGTACATCATGGCGCAAATCCACTTCGATATGCCGCTGGGTCAGGTTGCTGATCTGGCGCGTCTCCCCCGTCAGCGGGTCACGAATGGCGGACGTTTGCAGGATGAGGTTGCCATCGATCTTGGCGCCCTTGAAGCCGATCGGGTCGAGATTGACCGTGCTTGTCCATTCGAACCCGTAGCGGTGCGCCCTGGCGACATTCCCGCGGCCTTCGCCGCCGTCCGGCAGAGGGATGATGGTAATGAAATCCTCTAACCGGCGATCGAACAGCCGCAGGTTCGTGCTGCCCCATTTGCCGAGATCCTTCTTGATCGCGGCAATGAAGTTCCAGCTCTGCGTCGGGACCAGCTCGGCGTTGTTGGAATTCTGGTTCCCCTGATCGAGGAATGCGCGGGCGAGGAAATCGCCGAAGTCGAGCTGGCCGACAGTGCGCTCGATGTTGAGGGAGATGTCGAGCCCCTTCTGGGGCGCCCAGCCAAGGTTCAGGCTGCCCTTGGGACGCGTAAACGTGCGCGAAAGGGTGTTGGCTCCGCTCTGGCTGATGGTCGAATTTTCCGCACCCGCGGACAACTGCATTGTCAGCTTGCCGGTAATCGGGCGGCCATAGCTGAGGACGGCTTCGTAGCGATCCTCGCGCACGCCGCCATCCCCTCCCGGGAACGGGACCTCGACAAACGCGCCGGACGGCGCGAGATCGAACAGGCTAGCGTCCTTGTCGTAGCGGTTGAAAGCGGCCTCCGCTGCGATCTGCCAGTCTGCCTTGCCCCATTTCCAGCCGAATTCCGCCCGGCCGATGACTTCGCCGCTCTCGGAAACCTGGGCATAGCGGCCTCCGACCTGCGGTGACCCGTCGGCGACGGCCAGGACTGCGTCCTCCGAATACCGACCGCGGCGATAGCGATCGAGTCCGATGAGCTTGAGCCTGCCCCCGCCAAGGTCAAAGGCATAATCGCCGCCGATCTCATAGTCGTAGCCTCTTTCTCGTCCGTAGAGATCGCGATTGCGCGGGACGCCGGCGACCGGGAAACGATCCTCGTTCTCGTTAAACGTGCTGTATTCCCGGCGATACGAGCCGCTGAGATGGCCGATGTCGCCGCCGCGGTTCCATGTCAGGTTCGCGCTCGCCTTGGGCGCATCGTAGTCGGACCAGAACCGGCCGTCGCGCACCTCGCGCAACGTGCCGTCTCCGTTGAGGATGCGGTATTCCCCGCCAAACGCTCCGCGGCCTTCCTCGTTCGCCAGCGCCACCGTGTATTCGAGCGCACCGGTGCTTCCTTTGAGCGAAATGTCGCCGCTGAGAAAGCCGGGATGCGAGAAGTGAGGGCGGACCTCGCCGCGCCAGTTATACTGGCCCGAAAGTCCGCCCGAACGGGTGACGATGTCGGCCACCTGGCCCGACAGGCCGGGGATCGTCAGCGATGCACCGTCGACGATGTCGATCCGCACCACGCTGGTTGCGGGGATCCGCGCAAGCTGATCGAACAGGCTGTCCGACTTGGAGGCCAACCGCTGGCCGTTGACCAGCACGTTCGTGTTGGCCTGACCGAGACCGCGTCCCGGTTCGCGCTCGGCCTTGATCTGAAAGCCCGGGACGTTGCGCAGCATATCAAGCGCGCTCTTCGGCGAATAACGCGCGAAATCGGCCGCGGTGTAACTCTCGCGACCATCGACCGCGGCCGGCGCGACGGTTTGCGGGGGTGGCGGCGCGTCTGCGACGGGGACATCCTCGGCGATCGCGGGCGCGGCGGCGCCGGCCAGCAGGATCGCCACAAATCGAGCGACGGCGGGGGAGTGCGACACACTGAAATCCTTGTTACCCGGACGGGTGTGTTGCGCGGCTGATACGCCGTGTCGCGGCGAGCTCGACGAACGACCATCGCGCGCCGATCAAAAACGCCCGTAATCGCGAGAGCTGGGCAGAGCGCGGGTTAATGCCCTTGAACATCCCTCGCGCACTCGCGACATAGGCGGCCGACGAGAGACGAAAGGACGAGTTTTCATGATCGACGTTTTCGGTGGATCGCACGAGGTCTACGGAAGCCAGGGCCGCTTCACTCGCGATCCGGTGACCGGGGCGCTGGTGCCGGTGGTGGTCGAGCAGACCAGCCGCGGCGAGCGTAGCTTCGACATCTTCAGCCGCCTTTTGCGCGAGCGGATCGTGTTCGTCACCGACCAGATCGAGGACAACATGGCCTCGCTGATCGTCGCCCAGCTGCTGTTTCTCGAGAGCGAGAATCCCTCCAAGCCGATCAGCATGTACATCAACTCCCCCGGCGGGGTGGTGACGGCGGGCATGGCGATCCACGACACCATGCAGTACATCAAGCCGCGCGTTTCGACCGTCTGCGTCGGCCAGGCGGCTTCGATGGGCAGCTTCCTGCTGGCGGCGGGCGAGCCGGGGATGCGCATCGCGCTCCCCAATGCGCGGATCATGGTCCACCAACCGTCGGGCGGCGCGCGCGGCATGGCGTCCGACATCGAGATCCAGGCGCGCGAGATCCTGCGGATGCGCACGCGCATGAACGACCTCTATGCCAAGTACACCGGCAAGGCCCTGAGCGAGATCGAGAAGGCGATGGACCGCGACACCTTCCTCGAGGCGGACGAGGCGATGGCGTTCGGCATCGTCGACAAGGTGTTCGAAACCCGCCCCGAGGGGGATTCCCCCGAAGCGGACGGCTCGGGCGGGGCGCCGGAGTAACCAGCAGGGTGCCGGGCGACCCATGGCGGGACGCCGGGCGTAGCATTTCGGCAACCCTGCCGCTTCAGCTTGCCGCAAGGGCATTGCTGCTAGGCGCTATGAGTTGATTATCGAAAATCCGGCCTTAGGGTCGGCGAATCCCCCGGCTCCCCGAGCGGGACCGGGGCTTCGAAAGCCAGGATATGACAAAGTTGAGCGGAACCGACAGCAAGAGCACCCTGTACTGCAGCTTCTGCGGCAAGTCGCAGCACGAGGTGCGCAAGCTTATCGCAGGGCCGACCGTGTTCATCTGCGATGAATGCGTCGAGCTGTGCAACGACATCATCCGGGAAGAGACCAAGGCCGGAATCGCCGGGCGCAAGGAAGGCGACGTACCCACGCCGCTCGACATCTTCACCACGCTCAACGACTACGTAATCGGGCAGGATCGCGCCAAGCGCGTGCTCTCGGTCGCGGTGCACAACCACTACAAGCGGCTCAAGCACTCGGGCAAGTCGGGCGAGGTCGAGCTTGCGAAGTCGAACATCCTGCTCGTCGGCCCCACGGGTTCGGGCAAGACCCTTCTCGCGCAGACGCTGGCGCGGACGTTCGACGTTCCGTTCACCATGGCCGACGCGACCACGCTGACCGAAGCCGGCTACGTCGGCGAGGACGTCGAGAACATCATCCTCAAGCTGCTGCAGGCGAGCGACTACAACGTCGAGAAGGCGCAGCACGGCATCGTCTACATCGACGAGATCGACAAGATCACCCGCAAGGCGGAAAATCCCTCGATCACCCGCGACGTATCGGGCGAGGGCGTGCAGCAGGCGCTCCTCAAGCTGATGGAGGGCACCACCGCCTCGGTCCCGCCGCAGGGCGGGCGCAAGCATCCGCAGCAGGAATTCCTCCAGGTCGACACGACCAACATCCTGTTCATCTGCGGCGGCGCGTTCGCGGGGCTGGAAAAGATCATCGCCGATCGCCTGCAGAAGCGTTCGATCGGCTTCGGCGCGCACGTCGCCGATCCCGACAAGCGCCGCGTGGGCGAGCTGCTTCAGAAGTGCGAGCCGGAGGACCTGCTCAAGTTCGGGCTGATCCCCGAGTTCGTCGGCCGCCTGCCGGTGATCGCCACCCTCAACGACCTCGACGTCGATGCGCTGGTGATGATCCTGACCGAGCCGAAGAACGCACTGGTCAAGCAGTACTGCAAGCTGTTCGAACTCGAGGACGTCGAGCTGACGTTCACCGAGGACGCGCTGAAGGCGGTCGCCGAGAAGGCGATCCAGCGCAAGACCGGCGCGCGGGGCCTGCGCTCGATCGTCGAGGGCATCCTGCTCGACACCATGTTCGACCTGCCCGACATGGACGGGGTGACCGAGATCGTCGTCGACAAGGACGTGGTCGAGGGCCGCAAGGACCCGGTTCGCGTGATGGACGGCAAGAAGGGCAAGGAAGAGGCGGCCTGACCCGCTGATCCGGCCACCGATCGCCGTTCCTGGCAAGGAAGGACGGAATGCGAAGGACCCCGCACACAGGTGCGGGGTCTATTCGTTTTGGGCGCCGGAATCCCGGGCGAATCGCGCTTCCAGGCGAACAGCGAGCGGCTCGAAAAAAAAGGCCCCGTCCGGCGCTGGGAAGGAATGGCCGGACGGGGCTGGGAGTGGGCGCCGCCCCGGCCAGGGACGGCGCCAGGGAACCCGGTCAGGCGGGGAGGAAGACCCCGTCGGTCACGTGGATGACACCGTTGGTCGCCTTCACGTCGGCCATGGATACGCGCGACGTGCGACCGGCCGCGTCGGTGATCGTCACCGTTTCGCCGTCGAGGCGAGCGGTCAGCTTTTCGCCCGCGACCGTATCGAACGCATAGGAACCGCCGTTCTTGCGGATCGCCTGGACCAGCTGTGTGGCGGGTACGCGGCCAGCGACCACGTGGTAGGTCAGGACCTTGGTCAGCGTGCCCTTCTGGGCGGGCTGCAGCAGGGTGTCGACGGTGCCATCGGGAAGCGCCGCAAACGCAGAATCGACCGGCGCGAAGACCGTGAACGGCCCAGGGCCGGAGAGGGTGTCGACAAGGTCGGCGGCCTTGACCGCCGCGACCAGCGTCGAATGCATGCCCGTGCCCATCGCGGTCCCGACGATGGTCTTCTGTGACTTTTCGGCGCCGTGGCCCGCATGGCTGGAATGGTTGTGGGCCGCCGCTGGCGCGCCGGCAGCGAGGGCGAAGGCGCCCATGGTTGCCATGGCGGCGAACGAGGCGGCTTTCAACTTGGGGGAAATCATGATGCGTAAGCTCCTTTGGTTGGCAAGCCCCGTCCAGCTTGCGGGAGGAGTTACGCAGCCCGATGCGCCCCGGATGCACCGCGAGCCAATTTTTTTTCGAGTGGGATCAGACCCTGTCGAAACTGCCTTCGGCAACGACGGGGCCGGCGTCGGCCGCGGGCGGCTTGCCGCCGAGTGGCTCGCGCGTGAGGACCATCGCGCTGCCGTCGTGGATGAGCGCGGCGGTGGCCGGGTCGAGCGAAACCCGCCGCTCGCGGCCCGGCTGGACCACGCCGAGCGAGCGCAGCGCGCCCCCGCCGTCAGGCACCAGCCACAGCTCGTGATCGTGAACCCCGTCGCTTGCCAGGCCGCTGGCCGAAACCAGCAGTTCCTTCCGGTCGGGCAGATAGGTGACACCAAGGCGCAGCGCCGAATCGCCGATCGGGATCGAAGCGACGAGAGGTGCCGATGCGGCCCGGACAGGGACATCTGCCGGGGTGCGGTTCTGCGGGGTCAGGACCAGGGCGGCGAGTGCCGCGCTGGCCGCGATCGCGCCGGCCGCCGCGCCGCGCTGCCAGAACCGTACCCGTTGACGCAGCCTGACCACTTCGGCGCCTCCGTCAGGAGTGTCCGCCATCGCCGCCGAGATCCGGGCGAGCAGGTATTCGGGCGGAACGACGGCCGGGATCGTGTCGAGCAGAGGCGCAAGACGCGCTTCCCACCAATCGACCGCCTTTGCGAACGCCGGATCGCTCGCGCGCCGGCCGCGCGCGTCGAGCAGGTCCTGGCCTTCGAGCAGGCCGATCGCGAATTCGGCGGCAAGGCGGTCGTCAGGCGTCACTCGCCCGCCTCCAGGCACGTCTTCAGGCGGGCGAGGCCCCGCCGTATGCGGCTTTTCATCGTGCCCAGCGGTATTCCTGCCCGCTGGGCGAGGTCGGCATAGGTGAAGCCGCCGAAGAAAGCCTCCTTGATGCCCGATCGCTGTGCGGATTCGAGCGTTTCGAGACAATGGTGGATGCGTGCTTGGCCTTCGTCCTCGATCAGGCTGTCTTCGGCCGAGGGAGTCTCGTCGGCGACCTCGCGTGCAGCTTCCACCGGAACCGCTGGCCCGAGGGTGCGCTTGCGGCGCAGACGGTCGATCGCCCGGTTCCGGGCGAGGACGGCAATCCAGGTAATCGGGCTTGCCCGCGCCGGATCGAACCGGTCGGCGCGGCGCCACAGCGTCAGGTAAACCTCCTGCAAGGTGTCTTCGGCCTCCTTTCGGTCACCCAAGATACGCAGGCAGATGCCGAAAAGCTTCGCCGAGGTTGCCCGGTAGACCTGCTCGAGCGCAGCCTTGTCGCCCGCGCCGAGGCGGACGAGGGCAGCCGCGAGCCGGGCGCGCGCCTGCTCGGCGCTCATCTAGGCACCCGCCGGCGTGCGAGGCGCGCTCTCGACTGGCGTGCCGGTGCGGTACTAGTCATGCGCGTGCCGCATCCCGCAAGCGCCGGTTTCCACCTGGACCGTCACGTGGCCGATGTGGAAGCGGTGCTCCAGCGCCTCGCCCAGGTCGCGCAGGAAGGCGTCTCCGGGGTGCCCGCCCGGCATGACCAGGTGCGCGGTCAGCGCAGCCTCGGTCGTGCTCATCGGCCAGATGTGCAGATCATGCACTGCCGCCACGCCCGGAAGCCCGGCCAGGTGCGCTCGAACGCCCTGCTCGTCGATGTGGTCCGGTACCGCGTTGAGGCCAAGCTTCACGCTATCCTTGAGCAGGCCCCAGGTGCCCCAGGCGATCACCAGAACGATGAGCAGGCTCGTCGCGGGGTCTATCCACCGCGCACCGGTCCACAGGATCAGGGCGCCAGCGACCACGACACCCAGGCTGACCAGCGCATCGGCGGCCATATGCAGGAAGGCGCCGCGAATGTTGATGTCGTGCTTGCGGCCCCGCGCGAACAGCATGGCGGTGCCCGCGTTGATGACGATGCCGATCCCCGCAACGATCATCATCGTCCGCCCTTCCACGGCGGGCGGTTCGCCGAGCCGGTTGATCGTCTCGAACGCGATACCGCCGATCGCCACCAGCAGCAGCGCGGCGTTGGCCAGTGCGGCGAGTATCGTCGAGCTCTTGAAGCCATAGGTGAACCGGCCATCGGGTGGCCGTTTGGCCAGGACGCTCGCGCCCCACGCGAGCGCCAGGCTGAGCACGTCGCTGAGATTGTGTCCGGCATCCGCGATGAGTGCCATCGAGCCGGAGATGAAGCCGTAGACCGCCTCGACCGCGACGAAGGCGAGGTTGAGTACCACCCCCCAGCCGAATGCGGCGCCGAAATCGCGTTGCTGCCTGCCGTGCGAATGATCGTGTGAATGCCCCGCGCCCATCGATCTACTCGTAGACGCAGGAATCGAGGCCGTCACGCCGGACGATGCCGATGCGCGCGGCGATGGTGTTGCCGTAGCGCCGGGTGAAACCGGTTGGATTGACCACCGAACGCTTCTTGGGCAGCGGCAGCGCCGCCGCCATGCGCGCCGCTTCGGTCCGCGAAAGGCGCGCCGCCGAATGCCCGAAATATCGCTGCGCGCCGGCTTCGGCGCCGTACGTGCCGATGCCTGTCTCGGCGACGTTGAGATAGACCTCCATGATCCGACGCTTCCCCCACAGGTGTTCGATGAGGAAGGTGAACCAGGCCTCGAAACCCTTCCGCAGGTAACCGCCGCCTTGCCACAGGAACACGTTCTTCGCGGTCTGCTGGCTGATCGTGGAACCGCCCCTGATCCGCCCGCCTCGCGCGTTGCGTTCGATGGCCTGTTCGATCGCCTCGCGGTCGAACCCGTCGTGGCTGCAGAACTTGCCGTCCTCGGCCGCGATGACTGCCAAGACGAGGTTGCGGTCGATGTTCGCCAGCGATTCCCAGTCCCTGGTGATCCCGTTGCCGTCCATCAGCATCGTCGCCGTGACCGGAACGGGCACGAACCGAAACAGCAGCACGAGCGCTAGGCTGAGCGCCACGAACCCAACGAACAGCTTGGCGATGAGCTTCGCGAACCACAGCATCGCCGACGATTGCTAGGGGTATAGACAAGGCGGGGCAAGCGGGCCACGAGAACCCACCATGTCCGGTTCTGCGAAAACGGGCCTTCCGGCGGTGGGGGGCGGTGGCTTGAGCGGCCTCGCCGTGGTCGACGACGTGTTCGCGCCCGCGCTTTGTCGCTGGCTGCTGGGCGAAGCACGCCGATTCTACACCGAAGAGGGCGGATTTCCCGATAGCAACGCGTTATGGCATCCCGATCTGCAGCGGGGGGAAGAGCCGGTGCGCGTCCACCGGCTGAACGAGCGTGCGGCCGGAATCGTCTGCGCATTCCTGCGCGAAGGGGGGATGCTGGAGCCCGGCGAGGCCAATGTCCTGTTCCACGCATGGCCTGTCGGCAGTTTCATTCCCTGGCACCGGGACGGCAAGCATGGCGGTGCGGCCACGGTTTACCTGAACGAGCGATGGGAACCGGAGTGGGGTGGGCTGTTTCTTCACCGCGCGTCGAAGGGCGCCCGGCCGTCGGTCGTTGTTCCGCGGTTCAATCGCGGTTTACGCAACGATTCCGGGATCGACCACTGCACGACCCCGGTTCTTCCCGGGGCTCCCGAACCCCGGTTCTCGCTTCAGGTTTTCCGGCGGCGCGACGCAGGCGCGGGCGGGGCCTGAACACCTATCGACTCTGCGTGTCGGGAAGCGCAAGACACGCCCGGGTCGCAAGGGAGAATTGCCATGCCCCAATTCGTTATCGAACGCGAAATGCCCGGCGTCGGCTCGCTCGGGGCGAGCGACCTGCAGGGCGCCTCGCAGCAATCGTGCAGTGTCCTTCGCGATCTGGGACCCGAGATACAGTGGGTCCACAGCTACGTCACCGACGACAGGATCTACTGCATCTACCGAGCGCCCAGCGAGGAGCTTATCCGGCAGCACGCGGAGACGGCAGGGTTTCCGGCGAACAGGATTTCGCAGGTCCGCAGCGTAATCGATCCGACCACGGCCGAGTAAGCGCAGATCACGATACGACGATTTCGCCCTTCATTCCGAAGGTCGAATGAAGGAAGTGGGTGCACCTGACGTCGTAGTGGCCTGCCGCGGGAGCGGTGAACCTGACCGTTACCGTGGCGCCCTTGCCAACCTCGATCCCGCCCTTGCGGATGGACCGCCGGTCGGCCGGATCGACCGCGGCTGCGGCGAAAAACCGCGGGGCGGCGAAATTGTGCCCGCCCGAACCGGTATTGGTCAGCTGCAACGCATAGGCGCGACCGTGGACGAGCTCGATCGTGGCAGGCGCGAACGCGAAGTTGGACAGCTCGACCGCGATCGTGGATCCAGGCGGATCGGCTGACGGGGCCGGGGACGCGAGAAAGCCGGCGGCGAGGGCGACAAGCGGGGCAAGCGAACGTGGGATCATCGTGGCCTCCTTGGGCCGGGACTTCCCGAATAGACCCCGACGATCGCCCAGGCAACGTCAGTCGACGGAACCCGCCGCGACACTTTTCCTGGGCGCCAGTTCGCTGTCCGGCAACCACGCGGGCGCGGCGTCGGCATTGGCGACACGATCGACAAGTGCATAGAAGAACCGGTTGAAGTCGGCGGCGGCCTGCCAGTCGATCGGCTGGTTCACGTCGTCCTGCGGCTTGTGGTAGCCGGTTCTGTACCACTCGCGATAGACCGCCTCGCTCGCGCTGCCTGGGGCAAATCCGAACACGAAGTTGACCGCCGGAATGCCCGCCTGGATGAACGGCCAGTGGTCGGTCCGGCGGATGAGGTTGCGTTCCGGTTCGGGATCGTCCTGCGGCACGATGCCCATCGCCTCGGCGATCGAAGAGGCGTCCCGCCCCAGCGTCGTGTCGTCCCGCGCGTGTATCGTCAGAAGTTCGAGCGGAAATATCGGCCTGAGCTGGTCAAGGTTGATGTTCGCCGCGACGCGCGACAGCGGGATCGTCGGATGGTCGACAAACCAGCGCGAGCCGTGGAGACCCTTCTCTTCGCCGGTCCAGATGCCGACGACGATCGGGCGGCGGTATCCTTCGCGTTTGCGCAGTTCCATCAGATGAACGATCAGCGCCACGTAAGCCGCATCGTCGAGCGTGCCGTTATAGATCGCATCGCCGTCGACCGCGCGGCCGAAGCCGTATCCATCGAGGTGCGCGCCGAGCACTATCGCCTGGTCGGCCAGCGCGGGATCGGTGCCGGGCAGATAGCCGATGACATTCGGGGATGAATACTGCGCGGTCCGCATGGCAAACGTCATTCGCGCGACGCCGCCGTCAAACGAAGGCAGGTCCCGTCCCGTGGCACCATCGGCGACGAGTGCGGCTGCGCGCCCGGACCCGATCAGCTTGTCCAGCGCATCGGCGTTGATCGTGAGGTCGATGAACGCTTCGCTATTCTCTGCTTCGGCCGACCTGATCACGCGGCGGGCATACGCGTAGGGCCACCGCGGCGGCTCGATCTCGAAGCCGGGGTCCGCGATCTCCGCGAGCCCCGCCGCGCCTGCGTTGCGCAGCGCGGCGTCGCGTTCCTTTCCGTTCGGCAGTCCGTCGCGGCGCGTGCCATGGCAGATGACGAGCTTGCCGCGCACGTCGCCGAGCACGCCCGCGCCGCAATATCCGCGATAGGCGATCGGCAGCTCGATCGAGGAAGGGAGGCCCGGCTGCGGATCGACGGTGAATTCGTCGAGAAACGCCAGATTACCGCCCGGACCGTTCAGCGTTGCGTCCGTCACGGCACGTTCCTGGAGCGAAACGCGCTGGAACCAGGTGCCGTCCTCACCGAGCGGCTGGAGGCCCGCCGCCGCCATCCTTTCAGCGACCAGCCGTGCAGCGCGTTCGTATCCGCCCGACCCCGCGTCGCGCCCTTCCATCGAATCGCTCGAAAGCTCGGTGGCGAGCGCCCACCACGCGCGCGAATCCGGATCCACGGGGCCGGGCGCGGCGTTGCCGGCAAGCAGCAGCAACGCGGCGCAGGCGACAGGCGCCTTCGCAAGGTTTCTCATCCAATGGACCTTACGGCAAACGATGCGCACGACAAGCGCCCCGCCGCAGTGCGGCAGGGCGCTGTACACAATTGGCCAAGCTTAGCCCGCGGCGAGCGCCGCGATGCTGCCGCTGGGTGCGAGCCGCTCTCCGGCGATGCGCTGCATCGCCTTCTGGAGCTTTTCGAACGCGCGCACCTCGATCTGCCGGATGCGTTCGCGGCTGACGTCGTAGACCTGGCTCAGTTCCTCGAGAGTCTGCGGGTTATCGGTCAGCCGCCGTTCGGTGAGGATGTGCTTCTCGCGGTCGTTGAGGCTGTCCATCGCCTCGAGCAGCATCTCGTGGCGGACCTGTGCCTCTTCGGCCTCGGCGGCGGTCTCGTCCTGGAGCGGACGGTCGTCCTGCAGCCAGTCCTGCCACTCGCCCGAGCCTTCCTCGGCACCGCGCATCGAGACGTTGAGCGATCCGTCGCCGCCCATCATCATCCGGCGGTTCATGTTGATCACTTCCTGCTCGGGCACGCCGAGGTCGGTCGCGATCTTGGTCACGTCGTCGGGATGGAGGTCCGAATCCTCGTAGGCCTCGAGCTCCTTCTTCATCCGCCGCAGGTTGAAGAACAGCTTCTTCTGCGCCGCCGTGGTCCCCATCTTCACGAGGCTCCACGAGCGCAGGATGAACTCCTGGATCGACGCCTTGATCCACCACATCGCGTACGTCGCGAGGCGGAAGCCGCGATCGGGTTCGAACTTCTTGACGCCCTGCATCAGGCCGACGTTGCCCTCGGAGATGAGGTCGCTGACGGGCAGGCCGTAGCCGCGATAGCCCATGGCGATCTTTGCCACGAGCCGCAGGTGGCTGGTGACGAGCTGCGCGGCCGCTTCGGGGTCCTCGTGCTCGGCATAACGCTTCGCGAGCATGTATTCCTGCTCGGGCGTGAGAATCGGGAATTTCTTGATCTCGGCCAGATAGCGGTTGAGGCTCGCCTCACCGCCCAGGGCCGGGACAGACAACGTCTTGGACTTGTTCACTTCTACCCTGACCTTTCTTCGCGTCGCCCTCGTTGTCGGGACCCCGGATGGGCATCCGTCGGATGGGGCACGCTCCACCATATATAGAGGTAGCACTGTCGCCTGTTGAGTGCTTTTCGTCGATTTCAATGAGCTACTCGGTCGATTAGTTCCGCCATGTCGGCGGGAAGTTCCGCCGCAAAGGCGAGGCGATCGCCGGTAACCGGATGAACGAAGCCGAGGCTGGACGCATGGAGCGCCTGTCGGCGAAAGCCGAGGTCCGCGAGGACGGGGCGCAATGGTGCGGGCGTTCGACCGTACACAGGGTCCCCCAGTAGCGCATTTCCGATTGACGCAAGGTGAACCCTGACTTGGTGTGTGCGGCCGGTTTCCAGCCGGCACTCGACCACCGCCGCGTTACCCAGCGCACGGAGCGTGCGGTAGTGCGTCACCGCGTGCTTGCCGCGGGACGAAGCATCGGAAATCACTGCCATCTTCTTTCGATTGGCGTCCGAGCGGCCGATCCGCCCCTCGATTCGCCCCGCGGCCGGGCGCGGCTGGCCGCCGGTAACGGCAAGGTAGGTGCGCTCGATCGAGTGATCCGCGAACTGGCGCGCCAGCCCCTCGTGCGCGGCGTCGCTCTTGGCGACCACGAGAAGGCCCGAGGTGTCCTTGTCGATACGGTGGACGATCCCGGGGCGCAGCGTCCCGTTGATGCCCGACAGCCGCCCCGCGCAGTGGTGCAGCAGCGCGTTGACCATCGTCCCGTCGAGATTGCCGGCGGCAGGGTGGACGACCAGCCCTGCGGGCTTGTTCACGACGATGAGGTGCGCATCCTCGAACACGATGTCGAGCGGGATGTCCTGCGCGGGCGTGTCGAGCGGCGCGGGCGCGGGCAGCGCGACCGTGTAGGCATCCCCTTGGGACACCTTTGCCGAGGCGCTCGCCGCGCGCCTGCCGCCCACCTCCACCGCGCCATCGGCGATGAGCGACTTGACCCGCTCGCGCGACAGCCCGGTCGCTTCGGCCAGCGCCTTGTCGAGCCGACCCGCGCTGGCGATCGCTCCGGTGATGATTTCGGCGTCCCCCATTGCTAGGGAAATGGGCGATGGAGATCGAAGTCTCAAGCGGGGTCGTGGCGACTATCGTCGCGCAGGCGTCCGCCGCGCGCCCCCGCGAGGCCTGCGGCCTGCTGCTGGGCAGGGACGAAGTCGTCGAGAGCGCGATCACCTGCGTCAATGTGCACTCCACGCCCGAGACGCATTTCGAGATCGACCCGCAGGCGCTGGTCGACGCGCACCGCACCGCGCGCGCAGGCGGTCCCCAAGTCCTCGGCTACTGGCATTCGCACCCGTTGGGGCCGCCCGCGCCCTCGGCAACCGACCGCAGCCACGCCACGGGTGACGGCAGGGTCTGGGCGATCGTCGCGTTCGAGCGTGCCGGGGGAAGGGTCGGCTGGTGGCGCGATGCCGAGCGCGGGTTCGAACCGCTTTCCTACCGCGCGTCGCGCCGCTAGGACGACGCGCATGGCTGTCCAGCATTCCTCCGTCGCGCGGCGTCTCCGAACAACCGCGCGAAGGCCGGATATCTTGCACCAGGACAGTGTGACACGTGTGACACGCTTCAGGAATTGCCCATTCTAGATGAACGACACCTCCGAACTCGACCTCGCCGCGATGCTCTGTTCGCGCCTGTGCCACGATCTGCTCTCGCCGGTGGGAGCGCTGACGAACGGGCTTGAACTCCTCGCCGACGAGCGGGACCCGGAAATGCGCCAGAAGTGCCTCGAACTGCTCGAGCAGAGCGCGAAGATCAGCGCCGACAAGCTGAAGTTCTTCCGCCTCGCGTTCGGCGCAGCGGGGGGATTTGGCGAGAGCGTTCCGGTCGACGAAGCGCGCAAGGTGACCGAGGCGCTGGTTGGTGATGCGCGCCGGGTCGAACTCAACTGGGGCCTCAGCGCTGATCGCCTGCCCAAGGGCGCGGTGAAGGTCCTCCTCAACTTCGCGCAGATCGGGCTCGATGCGCTGGTCCGCGGCGGAACGCTCGACGTGGGTGCGGAAAGCCGCGGCGGGGCGAGCGAGATCGTGGTGCGGGCCGCGGGGCCGCGCATCGCCTTCGACGAGACCATCGGGCGCGCGCTCGAGAACCGGCTCGAGCCGGGCGAGCTGTCCAGCCGCACGGCGGCCGCGCATATGCTCGCGTTGCTCGCCAGACAGGCGGGCGGCGGCCTGCAATACGTTCTGTCCGACGACGCGCTGGTGCTCGGCGCGGTGCTGCCCGAAGGCTGACCGTGGACGAGCTCGTCCACCGCACGGTTCCTTCGCCCAACTGGGACGAGCGCAAACTGCCGATCTCGATGGTCGTGCTGCATTATACCGAAATGCCGGACGCCGATGCCGCGCTGGAACGGTTGACCGATCCCGAATCGAAGGTGAGCGCCCATTATCTGATAAGCGAGGCGGGCGAGGTCATCCGGCTGGTAGAGGAAGACAAGCGGGCCTGGCACGCGGGAGTCAGCTTCTGGCGGGGGCACCGCGACGTCAATTCCGCGAGCATCGGGATCGAGCTCGATCATCCGGGCCACGCATTGGGCTACCGGGAATTTTCCGATGCCCAGTTCGAGGCGCTCGTCCCGCTGCTGGCGCGGATCGTCGATCGCTACGAGATACCCCGCGCCAACGTCGTCGGCCACTCGGACGTCGCACCGGCGCGCAAGATCGATCCGGGCGAGCTGTTTCCGTGGGATCGCCTTGCCGAATACAAGCTGTGCCTGGCGCGCCCCGACAAGCTGGAAGCGGGCGACCCGTTCGACAACGACGCCTCGTTCTATCTCGCGCTCGAGCGCTTCGGTTACGACGTCACCGAGGGGCACAAGGCGGTCGAGGCGTTCCAGCGCCGCTGGCGGCCGGAAAAGATTGACGGCGAGGTCGACGGGCAGGTGCGGGCGATCCTGTTCCGATTGCTCTTGGATCGCGACCGGGGGCGGGCTAGATAGCGAATTGCCAGGGGGCCGGGCAGCCGCGTCGCTCGCCAGAGCGTCGAGGAAAGTCCGGGCTCCACGAAACGAGGGTGGCGGGTAACGCCCGCCCGGGGAAACCCGAGGGACAGTGCCACAGAGAGTAGACCGCCTGCGACCCGCAGGTAAGGCTGAAAGGGTGCGGTAAGAGCGCACCGGGGCCCTGGCGACAGGGCTCGCACGGCAAACCCCACCCGGAGCAAGGCCAAATAGGGGTCTCGCGCGAAAGCAGGGGCGTTTCGTCCCGAGAGACCCGGGTTGGCTGCTTGAGCGCACGGAGCAATCCGTCGCCGAGATGAATGGCTGCCCCGGCGGCGTGGGTCGCTAGCGATACCGCCCGCCGGACAGAACCCGGCTTACAGGCCCCCTGGCTCCACCTCAGCTCCGCCCGATGCTGGCGTACTCGAACCCGGCCGCCCGCACGTCGTCGGGGCGATAGATGTTCCTGAGGTCGACCAGCACCGGCGCGTTCATGAGGCGCTTCATCCTGCCGAAGTCGAGTGCCCGGAATGCGTCCCATTCGGTCACGATCGCCGCGGCGTCCGCGCCTTCGAGCGCCGCGTAGGCGCTGTCGCACATCGTCACCTCGGGCATCAGGGGCCTGGCCAGCTCCATCCCTTCCGGGTCGTAGGCGGTCACGGCAACGCCATTGTCGACCAGTGCCTGCGCGATCGCGATCGCGGGGCTGTCGCGCATGTCGTCGGTGTTCGGCTTGAACGTCAGGCCAAGCAGCGCGACCGTCTTGCCGCGCGCCGCGTCCACGCCGCCGAGCGCGTCGATCACCTTGCGGCCCATCGCCCGCTTGCGGCTGTCGTTGACCTTGACCACCGCCTCGACGATCCGCGTCGGGCTGCCCGCGTCCTCGGCGGTCTTGAGCAGTGCCAGCGTGTCCTTGGGAAAGCAGCTGCCGCCGTAGCCCGGGCCGGCGTGGAGGAACTTGGCGCCGATCCGCCCGTCCATGCCGATCCCGCGCGAGACGTCCTGCACGTCGGCGCCGACTTTCTCGCACAGATCGGCCATCTCGTTGATGAAGGTGATCTTCGTCGCGAGGAAGGCGTTGGCGGCGTACTTGATCAGTTCGCTCGTGCGCCGCCCGGTGAACAGGATCGGCGATTCATTGAGGAACAGCGGGCGATAGACCTCGCGCATGACCTCGCGTCCAAAGTCGTCCTCCGCGCCGATCACGATCCGGTCGGGGCGCTTGAAGTCGCCGATCGCCGCGCCTTCGCGCAGGAATTCGGGGTTCGACACCACCGAGACGCGGTGGCTGCAGCCGGTATCCGCGATAATCCGCTCGACCTCGTCACCGGTGCCTACGGGGACGGTCGACTTGGTCACCACAACGGCGTCGTGGTCGAGGCTCTCGCCCACTTCCCGCGCCACGGCGTAGACATAGGACAGGTCCGCGTGCCCGTCGCCGCGGCGGCTCGGCGTGCCCACCGCGATGAACACGGCGGCCGCTCCGGCGATACCCTCGGCAAGATCGGTCGTGAACGACAGCCGGCCCGCCTTGACGTTGCTTTCGACGAGCGCGTCGAGGCCAGGCTCGTAGATCGGCATGATGCCATCGCGCAGCCGGTCGATCTTCGACTGGTCCTTGTCGATGCACACGACCTCGTGGCCGAAATCGGCGAAGCATGCGCCGGATACCAGTCCGACGTAGCCCGAACCGACCATCGCAATCTTCATTGGTCGCAATCCCCTGTTTCGATGGCGATTTCGCCGTCGGTTTCGACCGCCTGTATGATCCGCCGGCCTTCCCCTTCCAGCACCAGCGCGGTGAGCCGGCCCGTGCGATAGGCGCCCGTGTCGATCCCGAGACGGTTCGTCCTCACGTCGATGCCCTGGGTAATGGTGTGCCCGTGGACGACGAAGTGTTCGTGCGGCGCGTCGTGATCGAGGAACGGTTCGCGGATCCAGCGGAAGTGATGCTGTTTCTGCTCTGCCAGCGGCACGTTCGGGGCGATGCCGGCGTGCACGAACAGGTAATCCCCCGCGACGAGGTTATCGCGGCCAGCGGCCAGAAATGCGCGATGCGCCGCCGGTACCGCCTCGTGCATCAGGGACTGGATTTCCCGCAGCGTCGCGCCGTCGTAAACGGACTTTTCGATGCCGTAGCTGAGCACGGTTTCGCGTCCGCCGTGGCGGAGGAAATGGCGAAGCACGGCCTCGTCCTCAAACGATTCGAGAAACATTTCCTCGTGATTGCCGGCAAGCAGTTCGACCGGCCGGTCGGCGGACCACTGCATCGCGAGTTCGACCACGCCCGCGCTGTCGGGCCCGCGATCGATGAGGTCGCCGAGCAGGACCGCCGTGCTGCGCGCCGCACCCCCGCCGCGGCCGTCGGCTTCGATCGCATCGACCAGCGCGGCGAACAGGTCGCGGCGGCCATGGATGTCGCCCACCGCATAATATCGTTCCCCGGCGGGTACGGCCGCGCGAACCGGGGCCGGCCTGGAGCGGAAGATCTGGCGCAGGGGTTCGAACATGCGAATTCGTGTGGGGCGGTCCATGATGAAGGGGTCGAGGCGCCGCATAGGCGAGCCACCCATCGGCGGCAATCCATGAGCGCCCGGTGAACTGGGATGCTGGTGCACAAAATCAACACTTGCCCCGGCGATTGCGGCAAACAGGTTTTCTATCTTGTGCGATGCAGCATGAGCGGGCAAGAAAGTTGCGCATCTGCCGTAAGGAGGCCCGCGGAAATGACGGGTCCCCGGCGTGTGCGCAGGTGGGACGAGGCACAAACCCAAAGGAGTTTGCCATGCTCACGTCCATCCGCGGCCTCGTTGCCGCATCCGTTCTCTCCGCTTCCGCGTTCGTCGCGGCTCCCGCCATCGCCCAGGACGAGGCCGCCGGCCCCGTTACCGTTTCGGGCAGCGTCACCCTGGTTTCCGATTACCGTTTCCGCGGCGTTTCGCTGTCGGGCGGCGATCCGGCCGTCCAGGGCGGCATCACCGTGTCCCACGACAGCGGCTTCTACGTCGGCACCTGGGGCAGTTCGATCGACGACGCCGGCACCGACGTTTACGGCGACATGGAACTCGACGTGTTCGGCGGCTGGAGTGGCGATCTGGCGGAGGGCGTCGGTCTCGACGTCGGTCTCCTGCTCTACGCCTATCCGACCAACGCGGACGGCATCAAGGCCCAGTACTGGGAGCCTTACGCCACCATTTCGGGGCAGCTTGGCCCGGTCGAAGCCAAGCTGGGCGTCAACTATGCCTGGGACCAGTCCTCGCTCGGCGACGACGACAACCTCTACATCCATACCGAACTGAGCACCGCGATCCCGCAGACGCCGCTCAGCCTGTCGGCGCACCTCGGGTACACCGATGGAGTGCTGGCGCCGCCGCTGCTCGCGGGCACGGGCGACGACACGGGTTGGGACTGGTCGATCGGCGCCAGCGCGACCGTTCTCGGCAGCCTCTCGCTCGGCGTCTCGTACGTCGGGGTCGAAGGTCCCTCGATCAAGGGCTTCACCGACGATGCGGTGGTGTTCTCGATCGGCGCCAGCTTCTGATCCGCAGGGGCGGGGGCGGCCCGGCCGCTCCCGCCTTCGGTTCATCCCAGCGAGAAGTTCACCGTCGTGACCACGCGCACCTTCTTGTAGGGCGTGTCGGAAACGCCCCAGCCGCCGCCGCTGTCGCCATCGCGCGATTCGATCTCGAAATACCCCTGCGTGGCGTCGCGGATCGCGCCCACGCTGGTGCCGCTGTCCTTGGCGAACTGTTCTGCCGCGGCGCGGGCGTCGCGGGTCGCTTCCGCCACCATCGCCGGCTTGATTGCGTTCAGGCCGGTGAAGGTATAGGCCATGCCGCTGCCTTCCTCGAGCAGTACGCCCCGGTTTACCAGGTCGAACTGCCGCGCGACAGCGCGCTGCGCCCGCGCGATGTCCTTCGTCCGCAGGGCGAGCCGCTGGCGCACGGTGTACCGCGTCACCCCCCGATCGGTGTAGGTCGACACGTTCGCGCCAGTCGGTTGGAGCGCATCCGCGGGAAACCCGAGGCCGGCAAAGAACGCCTCGATCGCGCGCGTGTCGGCGCGCACTTTTGCCTGGACCGCCGGCAGGTCTTCGCCGGTGGCGGAATAGGAGATGGTCCAGGTGGCAAGATCTGCGGTGACGTTGCGTTCGGCGAGCCCGCGGACCGTCACCGCGCGATCCGCCTCCTTGGCCCTCAGCAACCCGTCGCCAAGCAGGTATCCGCCCGCGATCAGCCCGGTCGCCAGCACCGAGGAGGTGCCCAGCCATCGCAGCGATGTCGCGTCGGTCGCAAACCGGAACCGGCGTGCGCTTGGGGCGGTTGAGGATTGATCGTCGGTGTCGGCCATCGCTAAGGCACTCCCTGATGCAGCGCGACCCGCAAGACGAACCGTGCATTTCTGTCGATGAACCGTTTTTGAATGGAGCCCGCCCGATGGTGAAATACCTGCACACGATGATCCGGGTGACCGATCCCGACGCGACGGTCGCGTTCTTCGAACTCATCGGCCTGAAGGAAACCCGGCGGTTCGACAGCGAGCAGGGTCGCTTCACGCTGATCTTCCTTGCCGCGCCGGGGCAGGAAGGCATCGCCGAGGTCGAACTGACCTACAACTGGCCGCCCGCAGACGGCAGTTCGCCGGAAACATATACCGGCGGTCGCAATTTCGGGCACCTCGCCTACCGGGTCGACAACGTCTACGAGACGTGCGCGCGACTGCAGGCGGCGGGCCACACGATCCATCGCCCGCCGCGCGACGGGCACATGGCCTTCGTCAAGTCGCCTGACGGCATCTCGGTCGAATTGCTCCAGGAGGGCAACCTGCCTCCCCAGGAACCGTGGGCCAGCATGCCCAACACCGGCAGCTGGTGAGTAATCCGGGACGGCGAGTCCGGTTTGGCTGGCCATTGGCCCGCGGATTTGCTTGAGGGCGGACATGACAGCCACCCTCATCGTCGTTTTCGTCCTCGCCTACGCCGCCATCGCGCTCGAGGAGCCGTTGCGGACGAACAAGTCCGCTGCGGCGCTCGTCGGCGCGGGCCTCCTGTGGACGATCTACGCGCTGTCCACGGGAATGCCCGAGGCGGTCGACGAGCAGCTGAACGAATCGCTGGTGGAAACGGCGCAGATCGCCTTCTTCCTCCTTGGCGCGATGACGATCGTCGAGGTGATCGATTCGCACGACGGCTTCGACGTCATCACCAGCCGGCTCAAGTCGAAGACGCTTGCGACCCTGCTGCTGTTTATTTGTTCGGTGACGTTCTTTCTCAGCGCGATTCTCGACAACCTGACGACCACGATTGTCATGATCTCGCTTTGCCGACGGTTGTTGCAGGAAAAGGCCGACCGCCTCCTGTTCGCGGGCATGATCGTGATTTCCGCGAATGCCGGCGGCGCCTGGTCGCCGATGGGCGACGTCACAACCACGATGCTGTGGATCGGTGGGCAGGTGACGGCGGGCGCGATCGTCACCAAGCTGATCGTCCCGTCGCTGGCGAACATGGTCTTGCCACTGGCGATCGTGGCTTGGAGCCTGCGCGGCAAGGAGATTCTCGCTCCCGAAGTGCCGGCGCCGTCGTCGTCGGAACACCGGGTCACTACCCCGTTCGAGCGCAACCTGATCTTCGGGGCAGGTCTCGCGGCGCTGGTCTCGGTGCCGATCTTCAAGGCGGTGACCCACCTCCCGCCGTTCCTCGGCGTTCTGTTCGGCCTGGGGATCCTGTGGGTGATCGCCGACCGCGTCCACCGCGAAAAGCCTTACGAGGAGCGCAGCCGAGTCACGATCGCCAATGCGCTCGCCCGCATCGACATGAGCGCGATCACCTTCTTCATCGGCATCCTGCTCGCGGTCGCCACGCTCCAGCACGCCGGGGTGCTCGCAGCACTTGCGACGATCCTCGACAACACCCTCGGCCGGCTCGACCTGATCGTGCTGGTGATCGGCCTCGTCAGCGCGGTGGTCGACAACGTGCCGATGGTGGCGGGCGCCATGGGGATGTACAGTCTCGATGCGCACCCGGCGGACAGCTTCCTGTGGGAATTCCTCGCCTATTGTGCGGGCACCGGCGGTTCGATCCTCATCATCGGTTCGGCGGCGGGCGTCGCGGCGATGGGCATCGAGAAGATTGATTTCATCTGGTACCTGAAGCGTTTCAGCCTGCTGGCATTGATCGGCTACCTGGCGGGGGCCGGGGTCTACATCCTGCAGGAAGAAGTCCTGCGCCATGCGGCACTTGTCTGACGGCCCGGCGCCCGCGCGGTCAGTCCTTTCGGGCCGATAACCGTAGCAGCACGTAGCCGAGCACGAGCGAGGCGAACGTCCCGGCGAGCACGCCGATCTTCGCCTGTTCGTACAGCTCGGGCGCGTCGGCGAACGCCATCGTGCCGATGAACAGGCTCATCGTGAAACCGATTCCGCACAGGACCGCGACGCCCCACAGCTGAATCCAGCTCGCGTCCTCGGGGGGGCGTGCAAGGCCGAGCCAGCGGGCGCCCGCCACGGCGCCCAGAATGCCGACCTGCTTGCCCACGAACAGGCCGCCGGCAATTGCCAGCGGTAGCGGGGCAAGGAAGCCCTCCGGGCCGATGCCGCGCAGGTCGACTCCGGCGTTCGCAAGAGCAAAGACGGGAACCACGAGATACGCGTTCCACGGCGCGAGCCCGTGCTCGACCTTCTCGAGAAAGGGCGTGTCGTCGCGGCGGCGCATCGGTATCGTCAGCGCGGCGACGACCCCGGCGATGGTCGCGTGGATGCCCGAATGGAGCACGCAGACCCAGAGCAGGACCGCGGCCGCCACGTAGGGCCACGTCCGGTCGACCTGGCGGAGGTTCATCACCGCCATCGCCGAAGCGACCACGACCGCGCCGATCAGCCACAGTGCCTTGACCTGCACGGTGTAGAATACCGCGATGATGATGACCGCGCCGATGTCGTCGACGATCGCGACGGTCAGCAGGAACAGGCGCAGCGAGCCGGGCACGCGGTTTCCGAGCAAGCCCACCACGCCCATGGCAAAGGCTATGTCGGTCGCTGCCGGAATCGCCCAACCCCGGTCGAGCCGCGGATCGTCCCCGACCAGCGCGACGAACAGCGCCGCAGGGATAGCCATGCCGGCGACGGCGGCGATCACCGGGAGCCGCCGCGCCTCGGGGTCCGACAGGTCGCCCTCGGCCAGTTCGCGCTTCACTTCGAGGCCGACCACGAAGAAGAATATCGCCATCAAGGCATCGTTGATCCACAGGTGGAGATTCGACAGCTTGGGGATCGGCGTCCACGCGAGCGTCCCGTGGAACACTGCGTGGTACGCATCGGACAGCGCCGAATTGGCGAGTGCCATGGCCACGATGGCCACGGTTATCAGGAGCACGCCTTCGCGCGAATCCGATACAAACAGCGCGCGAACCGGGGCGACCGCGCGTTCGAGCGGGGAACGAAGTTGCTGCATGGCCTTGTCCTTGACGATGCAGGTGGCGCTGGCAAGACGTCTTGGTCGTGCGCGAAAGGGCTCCCGCGCGGTTGACTCGCGCTTGCCCCCAACCTAAGGGCGGCGCGTCTGCGGCCGGCCTTGCTGGCCGCGTTTTTCTATGAACTCCGTGCGAGGCTAACGCTCTTCGTGGCGAACGATCCCGAAAACGCCCCCATTGGCGAGGACCCCAAGCTCGATTCGCTCGAGGACCGCATCGCGCGTGCGCGCCATGCGGAGGACGAGCGGATGGCAAAGGAGCACGCCCCCATGCGGGACGGTCGCAGCGCGGGGATCCAGATCGCTTCGACCATGCTCGGTTATCCGCTAGGCGGGATTCTCGTCGGACTCGTGCTCGACAACGTGTTCGACACGCTCCCGTGGATTACCATCGGCTTGATGTTCCTCGCTTTCGCGGGCGCGCTCATGCACGTCGCCCGCATGTCCAAGAACCGCTGAGAATAGGACCTGACTGTGGCTGCCCCCGCCAAGATCGATCCGATGCACCAGTTCATGATCGCGCCGATCGGCAGCGATCAACTGGCCGCCACCCCGTTCCAGTTCACCAATTCCGCGCTGTGGATGATCATCGTCCTCGTCGCGATTCTGGTGTTCATGTGGGGCGGCACCAAGCGCGAGCTGGTGCCGGGCCGCTGGCAGGCCGCGGTGGAGATGCTCACCGGGTTCCTCGACAATGTCACCCGCCAGAACATCGGGCCTGAAGGGCGCAAGTACCTGCCGTGGGTGTTCACGGCATTCGTGTTCATCCTCGCCGCCAACTGGATCGGCGCGATGCCGTTCGCGATCGTCCCGGGCGCACATCCCTTCACGGTGACCAGCCAGTTCACCGTCACCGGCACGATGAGCATCATCAGCTTCGCGATCGTGCTCGGCGTGGGCTTCTGGAAGCACGGGCTGCACTTCTTCAGCCTGTTCGTGCCGCACGGCACCCCGCTGCCGCTGAAGTTCATCGTCGCCCCGATCGAGTTCGTCTCGTTCCTGGTGCGTCCTTTCAGCCTTGGCCTGCGACCGTTCATCGCGATGTTCGCCGGGCACATCCTGCTCGAGGTGTTCGGCAATTTCGTCGTGCAGGGCCTGAATGCTGGCGGCCCGATGGGCTACGGCATTTCGCTGCTCGCCTTCGTCTTCGTCGTGTTCGTGAATGCGCTGGAACTGCTGGTCGGCGCGATCCAGGCGTTCGTGTTTGCTCTCCTGACGGCGCTGTACATCAACGACGCTGTCAATCTTCACTGATCTTTCAAGTAAATACCAATCGGAGTTAAGACAATGGAACTCGCTTCTGCTCAGGTTATCGGTGCCGGTATCGCGGCGATCGGCGTCGGCGCTGCCGCCGCCGGCGTGGGCTTCGTGTTCGGTTCGTTCCTTCAGGGCGCGCTGCGCAACCCGGCGGCCGCCGGCGGCCAGACCGGCACGCTGTACATCGGCTTCGCCGCCGCCGAGCTGCTCGGCCTGATGGCGTTCGCCGTGGCGATGATCATCCTCTACGCGCGCTGATTTGTCGGTACGCCCGGCGGTTTCGCGCCGCCGGGCTAGCCCGTCAGGTTCTCGTGTAAGGTAGTCCGATGCCACAACTCGCCCAACTCGGCCTCGTCCTTCAGTCGCAGCTATTCTGGCTGCTGCTGACGCTGGCTGCGATCTATTTCATCGCCGGGCGCGGGATTGTGCCCAAGGTGGAAGACACCGTCGACGCGCGCGACGCCCAGATCGCCGCCGACCTCGCGGAAGCAGAGCGCCTGCGTGCCGAGGCCGATGCCGACGAGGAAGGCTGGCGCACGAGGATGAACGAGGTTCACGCCGCGGCCGCCGCCCAGGCGGCGGAAGCCAAGGCCAAGGCCACGGCCGATGCCGACAAGCGCATCGCCAAGGCCAACGCCGACCTCGCCAAGAAAACCGCGGCAGCCGAAGCCGAACTCGATGCCGCCCGCGCCAGTGCGCTGGCCGAACTCGAAGGCGTGGCCGCCGAAGCCGCGCGCGACATCGTCGCCAAGCTGACCGGCTCCACGGTCACCGAAGCGGCCGCGCGCAAGGCCGTCGCAGGAGCGATGAACCGTGCTTGATCTGCTTGTCGCTGCCGCCGAAGGGGCGGAGGAACACGCCGAGGCCGCCGCGTTCGGCATTCACTGGCTGACGCCCGGAACGTTCGTCGCGCTGGCCATGCTGGTGGTGTTCGCGATCATGCTGGCGGCCGGCGTGCCGGGGATCATCGCGCGCCTGCTCGATGCCCGGATCGCGGGTATCCGCACCCAGCTCGAGGAAGCGAAGCAGTTGCGCGCCGAAGCGCAGGCGCTGCGCGACGATTACGCCAGGAAGGCTGCCGAGGCGGAAAAGGACATTGAGGCGATGAAGGCCTCGGCCGAACGCAACGCGGCCGAGATCGTCGAGAAAGCGAAGGCCGACGCCGCCGCGATGATCGCGCGCCACAAGGCTGCGAGCGCCGAGAAGATCGCCGCTGCCGAGCGCAACGCGATTGCCGAATTGCGGACCAAGGCCGCGACGGCCGCCGCGGCCGCCGCACGTCAGCTTATCGCCGACAAGCATGGCGAGGACGCGGATCGCAAGCTCGCCGACGAGATCATCGCCGGCATCTGACTTTTTCGGAACGCGTTGACGGGGCCACGCGCTCTTCTGTCGAATGACAGGAGAACGCCGTGGCCCTTTCAGCACTCGCCATCAATTGCTCGCTCGCCAGGACGCGCGCCCGCAAGAGCTCGACCGACGCGATGATCGGCGTGCTCGGAGAGGCGTTTGCCGCGCACGACGTGGCGATCGCCGAGACGATCCGTATCGCCGACTACAACGTCGAGCCTGGCGTCACTTCGGACGAGGGTCCGGACGATGATTGGCCCGGCATCCGGGAGAAGATCCTCGCGCACGACATCCTGGTCTTCGGAACACCGATCTGGATGGGGCAGGCCAGCTCGATCGCCAAGCGCGTGCTCGAGCGGATGGACGCCTTCCTGGCGGAGACCGATGACGCGGGTAGAATGCCGAGCTATTCCAAGGTCGCGGTGGCCGCGATCGTCGGCAACGAGGACGGCGCCCACTGGGCGACCTCGCAGCTGTTCCAGAGCCTCAACGACACGGGTTGGACGATCCCTGCGGTCGCGGCCTGTTATTGGGTCGGCGAGGCGATGCATTCGACCGATTTCGTCGACCTCGAGCATCGTCCGCGCAAGGTGACCGAGACCGCCCGCATGGTGGCGAGCAACGCTGCCCACCTGGCGGGCCTGCTGAAGGGCGCGCCTTATCCGGGCTAGGGTTCGAAAACGACCTTCCCGACCAGCTCGCCGCGCGCCATCGCCTCGAATCCCTCGCGCCAGCCTTCGAGCGGGAGGACGCGGTCGATGACCGGTTCGATCGATCGCGCCTGGGCAAGCCGGGCGACCTCGGCGGCAATTGCCTTGCCCCGCGCGGGAACGCGCCGCGCGTATTCGCCCGCCCGCACGCCGACGACGGAAAAGCCCTTGATGAGCGGGATGTTGACCGGGACTTGCGGGATGCGTCCCGACGCGAACCCGATCACGAGCAGCTTGCCGCCGAACGCGACGCACCGCGTGCTCTCGTCGAACACGTCGCCGCCCACCGGATCGTAGACGATATCGCACAGCGCGCCGCCGGTCAGGTCGATGATCTCTTCGCGAAAGCGGCCGCGATTGACGATCATCGCGTCTGGGCGGGCCGCAGCGCGGATCGCCTCGACCTTGGCCGGGTCATGAGTCGCGGCGATCACGCGGGCCCCCTTCGCGCGGGCAAGGTCGCACGCTGCGAGGCCGACGCCGCCGCTGGCGCCGTGAACGAGGACCCACTGGCCCTCGCGCAGGCCGCCGATCTCGACGAGCGCGGTGTAGGCGGTGGTGTAGGCCGCGCCCAGCGCTGCGGCCGTCGCAAAGTCTAAGCCCCGGGGCACGGGTCTCAGCGCCGTCACCGGAAAGCTCGCTTGCTCGGCAAAGGCGCCGGTCTTGGTGCCGCCCATCACCCGGTCGCCCGGCGTCAGGCCACTATCCGCCTCAGCCTCGACGACGACGCCGGCCATTTCCAGCCCGATGACGAACGGCAGACCGGGTTTGAACTGGTACGCGCCGCGGGTCATGAGCAGGTCGGGATAGTTGAGCGAGGCGGCGCGCACCGCGACGAGCGCCTCGCCTGGACGCCGTTCGGGCTCCGGGCGTTCGGCGAGGGATACGCCGGACAGGTCATCGGACAGTCTCTCGACCAGCAACGCTCTCACGTCAGGCGAAGGCCGTCATGTCGAGCGTCTCGGACGGCCCGAACCACACGACATACCGCGTGTGATCGGCAATATCGTCTCCGCTGAGGCCGTGGGCGAAGATCGTCAGGCTTCCGCGTGCCTCGGGCGCCCACGCTGCGAAGCGGGCGAACTGGTCGGGCCGCAGCGAAAGCTGGACGGAGCCGCGCGGATGTGGCCCGACCGGCGCTGCGTGAAAGTGCCCCACAGGACAGCCCAGGAGGTCCTTCGCCGCCTCGGCCAGCGCGCGGGCCGCGTCCAGCTCGTCCGGGTCAAAGTAGATGTGTGCGTGGAAACCCCGGATCGCCACGGTCAGAAATCATCCTTGGCCGCGCGCAGTTTCGCGAACGTCTCGTGCGGGCTCGCGCCGCCCC
Organism: Tsuneonella litorea; assembly: GCF_025154015.1. Lineage (GTDB taxonomy): Bacteria > Pseudomonadota > Alphaproteobacteria > Sphingomonadales > Sphingomonadaceae > Tsuneonella > Tsuneonella litorea. The sequence continues at coordinate 241,277 of NZ_JAOAMV010000003.1, read as the reverse complement.
AGCGATTGCGCAGGTCCTCCCGGTCGGCCCGGAGGAAGGGATTGGTCAGCAGCTCGCGCTCGAGCTTCATCGGCACGGTGGGCTGCCGGCGGGCGCGGCGTTCGTCGATTTCCTGGGCGTAAAGCTGCAGGTCGAGGTTGTCGGGATCGGCGTGCAGCGCGAACTTCGCGTTCGCCTGGGTGTATTCGTGCGCGCAATAGAGCATCGTTTCGGGCGGCAAGGCCCTGATCCGCTCGAGGCTGGCCCAGAACTGCCTGGGTTCCCCTTCGAACATGCGCCCGCATCCCAGCGCGAACACGCTGTCGCCGACAAAGGCGACCTCATCCTCGTCGAGGTAGTAGGCAATGTGCCCGCTGGTATGGCCGCCGACGTCGATGACTTCGGCCTCGTGGTTGCCCAAGGTCACGGTATCGCCGTGCTTCACGACGCGATCGATCGGCGAGATGCGCTCGACCTCCGCCGGGGCGACGATCGTACACCCGGTAGCAGCCTTGATCGCCGCGTTGCCGCCGGCGTGGTCGGGATGCCAGTGGGTGTTCCAGACCTGGGTGATCTGCCAGCCCCGCGCGGCCGCCTCGCGCAAGTAGGTGTCGCCGTCCGGCGTATCGATGCAGGTCGTCTCCTCGCTCACCGGGTCGTGGACGAGGAATCCGTAGTTGTCGGACAGGCAGGGGAACTGGTGGATCTCGAGCGGCATGGGACAATCCTACGCCCGGCGCTCGATAAGGAAAAGGCCCGCCATCCCCGAGGGGAGGGCGGGCCTTCCTGTTCGACTGGAGCGGGGCTTATTCGCCCTGCTTCTTCAGCGCTTCGCCGAGGATGTCGCCGAGCGAGGCACCCGAATCGGACGAACCGAACTGGGCCACCGCCTCCTTCTCTTCGGCGATCTGGCGTGCCTTGACCGAGAAGTTGGGCTTCTTCGAACGATCGAAGCCGGTGACCATCGCGTCGAGCTTCTGGCCGACCTGGAAGCGGTCCGGACGCTGCTCGTCGCGGTCGCGGCCAAGGTCGCTGCGCTTGATGAAGCCGGTCGCCCCGTCGTCGCCGACCTGGACTTCGAGGCCACCGTCGCGGACTTCGAGCACGGTCACGGTGACGACGTCATTGCGCTTCAGGCTGCCGCCCGCAGCGGCGACACCGGCGGCCGGGGCGCCCTTCTCGAGCTGCTTCATGCCAAGGCTGATGCGCTCCTTCTCGACGTCGACGTCGAGAACGACCGCCTCGACCTCTTCACCCTTGCGGTGCAGCGCGAGCGCGTCCTCGCCCGAGATGCCCCAGGCGATGTCCGACATGTGGACCATGCCGTCGACGTCGCCGGGCAGGCCGATGAACAGGCCGAACTCGGTCGCGTTCTTGACTTCGCCGGTGACCTTCGAGCCGACCGGGTGCGCGTCCGCGAACTCTTCCCACGGATTACGCTGGGCCTGCTTGAGGCCAAGGCTGATGCGACGCTTCTCGCTGTCGACCTCGAGCACCATCACTTCGACTTCCTGCGAGGTCGAGACGATCTTGCCCGGGTGCACGTTCTTCTTGGTCCAGCTCATCTCGGACACGTGGACGAGGCCCTCGATGCCCGGCTCGATCTCGACGAACGCGCCGTATTCGGTGATGTTGGTGACCGTGCCGGTGAGCTTCATGCCGACCGGGTACTTCGCGCCGACGCCGTCCCACGGATCGCTCTCGAGCTGCTTCATGCCGAGGCTGATGCGCTGGGTTTCGGGGTTGATGCGAATAATCTGGACGGTGACGGTGTCGCCGATGTTGATCACTTCGTTCGGGTGGTTGACCCGCTTGTAGCTCATGTCGGTGACGTGCAGCAGGCCGTCGATGCCGCCCAGGTCGACGAACGCGCCGTAGTCGGTGATGTTCTTGACGACGCCGTCGATCACCTGGCCCTCGGCCAGCTTGTCGATCAGCTCGCTGCGCTGCTCGGCGCGGGTTTCCTCGAGCACCGCGCGGCGCGAGACGACGATGTTGCCGCGGCGGCGATCCATCTTCAGGATCTGGAACGGCTGCGGCATGTCCATCAGCGGGCCGACGTCACGCACCGGGCGGATATCGACCTGGCTGCCGGGAAGGAACGCCACGGCGCCGTCGAGATCGACGGTGAAACCGCCCTTGACGCGGCCGAAGATGCGGCCGTCGACGCGCTTGCCTTCGCCGAATTCGCTTTCGAGCTTGTCCCACGCGGCTTCGCGGCGGGCGCGGTCGCGCGACAGCATCGCTTCGCCGTCGGCGTTCTCGACGCGGTCGACGAAGACTTCGACCTCGGAGCCGACGGTCAGGCCGTGCGAGCCGTCTTCCTCGCCGCGCTCGAATTCCTTGAGGGCCACGCGGCCCTCGCTCTTCAGGCCGACGTCGATCACGGCCATGCCGTTCTCGATCGCGGTGACCGTGCCCTTGACGACGCGGCCTTCGAAGCCCTCGTCGCCGGCGCCGCCGAGCTGTTCGTTGAGAAGCGCCTCGAAATCGGCGCGCGTGGGATTGGCAGTGGTTGCCATGGTCTCAGGGTATCCTGTTCACTGTTTGCTACCGGCCACCGGTTTTACCGGGGTCTTTACCCGTCTCCCGCGGGATTGCGGGGCCAACGGGGCAAGAGGGCCGAGGTCTCCGCACGGCCGTATGCCGTACGAAGGTCCGGTCGAGCGGATGCTGTCGGGACGAGCGCGCCCCTATGCGCTGCCGCGCCAAAAAGCAAGGAAGAGCGTAGCCGGGGTTTCGGACATCGATAGCCCCGGCTTCGCCCTGCCGGTCACCAGGCGTCGAATCCGCTTCGCGACTTGTTGACCGAGCACGCCGAGAAACGCGCCTGCAGCCGTGCCGCCGTGCTGCCGGAATCGGGCTGGGCGTCGCGCCAGGCGTCCCACGCGGAACCGAACGTGGCGGCATTCCGGGTCTTGCCGATCCAGTACATCAGCGACTGGTCGCTGTTCTGCACCGGGGTAAGGATGCTGGCCGTATAGCCCTGCGTCTTGCCCCACTCGTTGAAGTCCTTCACGATCGCCATGTACTTGCCGATCGGGCAGTCGTCCTTGAGCTGGAAACTGATGACGTCCCAGTATTCGGCCTGCGCGGGCGTCGCGGCGAAGCTCAGCACGACAGCGGCTGCAATGGTCGTCTTTTTCATGGGATTCCCCCGTCGATGGAGGAAATCCGGGCAGGACAGGTTACGCGTCCCCGGATTCCCTTCCGGAGCGACCCGCATCGCGACCGCAGCCATGCTGCGCCGAATTGACCCGCAAGGCAACCGGTTCAGCTTGTCCCGGTGCGCACCTTCTCGACCGCGGCGATGGCGGCGGCGAGCGCCTGGTCCCGGTCCATTGCCGATGTATCGATGACAATCGCGCCCTCGGCCACGCGCAGCGGGGCATCCGGGCGCTCGATATCGCGCTTGTCGCGGGCGGCGATGTCGGCCTCGATCTCGCGCAGTTCGAGGTCGAGCTCGCGCTCCTGCATCTCGAGCCAGCGGCGCATCCCGCGTGCCTGGATGCTGGCGGTGACGAACAGTTTCACGTCGGCATCGGGGGCGATCACCGTGGCGATGTCGCGTCCGTCGAGCACCGCCCCGCCAGGTTGCTCGGCAAAGGCCCGCTGTCGCCGGTAGAGCGCCTGGCGCACTGACGGATGGACCGAGACGCGGCTCGCTAGGCCGCCGGTTTCCTCGCTGCGCAGGTGCGGATCGCCCAGCAGGCTGTCGGGAAAGGCCGTCGCGGCCAGCGCATCGCCCGGATCGTCGGGATCGCCGCCGTCGAGGAAGACCTGTCGGCCCACCGCGCGATAGAGCAGTCCGGTGTCGAGGTGCGGCAGCCCGAAATGCGCCGCCAGGCCCTTCGCGACGGTGCCCTTGCCCGACGCGGTCGGTCCGTCGACGGCGATGATCATGCCGGTTTCCTGCGCGCGATCGCGGCCTTGACCAGTCCGTAGATCGCGATGGCTGCCCAGAACCCCTCGAGCACGAGGCTGGGCAGGTTGGTGTGGACCAGCAGGGACACGGTCAGCAGCCCCGCGCCCGCGAGGTTGGTGCCGTGCAGTACGAACGGGTTCGGCGCGTCGCTGAAGGTGAGGTAGGCATAGGCGGCGATGATGCACGCCATCCCCGCGAAACCGACAAGGGTATAGATATCGAAACTGCTCACGCGCTGGCCCGCTCGAGCAATGCCTCGAACGCCGGGAAGCTGGTGGCGATGGGGCGGGTGTCGTCGATCTCCACCCCGTTCCGCGAAACGAGTCCGGCGACCGCCATCGCCATCGCGATGCGGTGATCGAGATGGGTCGTGATCTGCTCGTCCGCGGTGCCGCGCAGCGCTTCGCCCCCGGTGCCCTCGATGACCAGCCCGTCCTCTGTTTCCTCGACCCGCGCGCCGGCCGCGGCGAGCGCGGCGGCCATCGCGGCGAGGCGATCGGATTCCTTGACCCGCAGCTCGTCGAGTCCGCGCGTCACGGTGCGTCCCTCGGCGAGCGCGGCGGCCACGAACAGGACTGGAAATTCGTCGATCATGCTCGGCGCCAGCGCGGGGTTGACCTCGATGCCGCCAAGGGCGGCGTGCCGCACGCGCAGGTCCGCGACCGGCTCTCCGCCGACTTCGCGCGCGTCCATTTCCTCGATGCTGGCGCCCATCAGGCGCAGGACCTCCACCAGCCCGGCGCGAGTCGGGTTGAGGCCGACGTTCTCGATCACGAGGTCGCTGCCCGGCACGAGCGACGCCGCCACCATGAAGAACGCGGCGGACGAGGGGTCGCCGGGGACCTCGATCGTCTGCGGCTGGAGCTCTGCCTCGCCCCGGATCGTGATGATCCGGTCTCCGTCCGCTTCCTCGACAGCGAGCTCGGCCCCGAAGCCGCGCAGCATCCGCTCGGAATGATCGCGAGTCGGCACCGGCTCGATCACCGTGGTCATGCCGGCCGTGTTGAGGCCGGCCAGCAGAATCGCGCTCTTTACCTGGGCGCTGGCGACCGGCAGGCGGTATTCGATCGGCACGGGTACGCGTGCGCCGGTCATCATCAAGGGCAGCGTGCCGCCGGGAGAAGGCGTGAACTGCGCGCCGATGCGACTCAGCGGCTCGATCACGCGGCCCATCGGGCGTTTCGAGAGGCTCGCATCGCCGGTGAATGCCGCGGTGATCGCGTGGCTTGCCAGAAGGCCCATCAAGAGCCGGGTCGAAGTGCCCGAATTGCCCATCTCGAGCGCGGCGGCGGGTTGGAGCAATCCGCCTACGCCGACGCCGTGGATGCGCCATTCGTCGCCCGACTTCTCCACCGTGGCGCCCATCGCCCGCATGGCGGCTGCGGTCGCCATCACGTCCTCGCCCTCGAGCAGCCCGGTCACGCGCGTCTCGCCCACCGCGAGCGCGCCGAGCATGACCGAGCGGTGGCTGATCGACTTGTCGCCGGGAACGCGGAGCCGTCCGCGCAAGGGGCCGGCGGGCTGGAAAAGGCGGGGGGAGGGTTGCTGGGTGTTCATGGCGGTCAGGGGCGGCTCTTTGACAGCGCCCATACCCTGTGGCAAGGCGCGCCCGCTCTTGATTCCGGTGCGCCGGTTACCCATCAAGCCCTGTGAATTTTCCGTCCTGTCTCCAGTCGGGCAGGCAGCATCTGAGGATATACAATGGTCAAGCCAGAGTGGGGCACGAAGCGTCAGTGCCCCAAGTGCGGTGAACGCTTCTACGATCTCGGCAGCGACGAGCCGGTCGAATGCATCGAGTGCGGCGAGAAGTGGTTCCCCGAGCCGGTGCTCAAGTCGAAGCAGCCGATTCCGTTCGAGGAAGAGAAGAAGAAGGACAAGGAAGCCGACAGCGACCTGTCCGATGACGACGACCTGGAGGATCTCGACGTCGACGACGACGAGGATTCGCCCGACAACGACGTCGACCTCGGCGGCGACGACGACCTCGGCGTGAAGACCGGCGGCGACGACGACGACAACGACGAGTAATCCGCGACCAGTAATCCCGGCGGCCCGATTTCGGGCTTGCCAACCGGGGCCGCCCTCCATAAAGGGGCGGCCCGCCGGACCTCGGTTCGGCACACATCGATGGCACGGGGCCTTAGCTCAGCTGGGAGAGCGCCTGCATGGCATGCAGGAGGTCAGCGGTTCGATCCCGCTAGGCTCCACCATCGAAACAGGAAAAGTCGGTGGCCCCCGGGGTTTCCGCACGCTGGCCGACGAGGTTTCGTCCGCCGGCGTTTTTGGCATTTGGCGGCGCCCCGGCACCGCCGCAAGTTGAGGTAGCGCATGTTCGACAACCTGTCCGATCGTCTCGGCACCGTCTTCGACCGCCTGCGCGGCCGGGGCGCGCTGAGCGAGCAGGACGTGCGCGATGCCATGCGCGAGGTGCGCATCGCGCTGCTCGAGGCGGACGTCGCGCTGCCCGTTGCGCGCCGCTTCATCGATGCGGTGACCGAGAAGGCGATCGGGCAGGACGTCCTGCGGTCGGTCACGCCCGGCCAGCAGGTCGTCAAGATCGTCCACGACGAGCTTGTCGAGATGCTCGGCGGGGAAAGCGGTGCTCAGGCCGAGCCGCTGAACCTTGCCGCCAGGCCGCCGGTCGTGGTGATGATGGTCGGCCTCCAGGGCTCGGGCAAGACAACGACCACCGCCAAGCTCGCCAAGTGGATCCGCGAAAAGCACGGCAAGAAGGCCCTTATGGCCTCGCTCGACGTGGCGCGGCCCGCGGCGCAGGAACAGCTGGCGGTGCTCGGCACGCAGGTCGACGTCGCGACGCTGCCGATCGTCCAGGGCCAGCAGCCGGTCGACATCGCGCGGCGCGCGCTCGAATCGGCGCGTCTGCAGAACGTTGACGTCCTCCTTCTCGATACTGCCGGGCGTCTTCACGTCGACCAGGCGCTGATGGACGAGATGAAGGCGGTCGCCGGCGTCTCGACTCCGACCGAAGTCCTGCTCGTCGTCGATTCGCTGACCGGCCAGGACGCGGTGAACGTCGCGCAGTCGTTCTCGGGCGAGGTGCCGCTCACCGGCGTCGTGCTCACCCGGATGGATGGCGACGCGCGCGGCGGTGCGGCGCTGTCGATGCGGCACGTCACCGGCAAGCCGATCAAGTTCGCGGGTACCGGCGAGAAACTCGACGCGCTCGAGGCATTTCACCCGGGCCGGGTCGCCGACCGGATTCTCGGCATGGGCGACGTCGTCAGCCTGGTCGAGAAGGCCGCGGCGACGATCAAGGAAGAAGAGGCCGAACAGCTCGCCCGGCGCATGGCGAAGGGCCAGTTCGACCTCAACGACCTGCGGATGCAGCTGAAGCAGATGCAGAACATGGGTGGGCTGGGAATGCTGGCCGGCATGATGCCGGGCATGAAGAAGGCCAAGGCGGCGATGGCGCAGTCGGGGGTGGACGACAAGGTGCTCGTCCACATGGACGCGATCATCGGGTCGATGACCCCGAAGGAACGGGCGCGGCCCGAACTTATGAACGCCAAGCGCAAGAAGCGCGTCGCGGCGGGCGCGGGGCTCGAGGTGCAGGACGTCAACAAGTTGCTCAAGATGCACCAGGAAATGGCCCGTGCGATGAAGCAGATCCGCAAGATGGGCGGGTTCAAGGGTCTCGCCGCCGCGTTCGGCGAGGGCGGCCTCGGCGGCGCGCTCGGCGGCATGGGGATGGGCGGCATGGGCGGCAGCGGCGGTGCGCCATCGCTTCCCGGCCTCGGCGGGGGCGCGATGCCCGCGAACCTCAACGATTTGATGAAAAAGAAGTGATTTCAGTTTTGTATTTTGGAAAGGTGAAGTAAAATGGCAGTTGCAATCCGTCTTTCGCGCGGTGGCGCGAAGAAGCGTCCTTACTATCGCATCGTCGTGTCCGACAGCCGCTCGGCCCGCGATGGCAAGTATCTCGAGCAGATCGGGACCTACAACCCGCTCCTCGCCAAGGACGACGAGAACCGCGTGAAGATCGACACCGACCGCGCGAAGCACTGGCTCTCGGTCGGCGCGCAGCCGTCGGACCGCGTGGCCCGCTTCCTCGACGCCGCCGGCGTGCGCGAGCGTGCGGCCCGCAACAACCCCAAGAAGGGCGAGCCGGGCGAGAACGCCAAGGCCCGCGCCGAAGAGAAGGCCGAGAAGGAAGAGGCCGCCAAGGCCGCTGCCGCCGAAGCCGCTGCCGCTCCCGAGCCGGAAGTCGAGGAAACCCCGGCCGCCGAAGACGCTCCGGCCGCCGAAGAGGCGACCGCCGAAGCCGAAGCGCCCGCTGCTGAAGAGGCTGCTGCCGACGCGCCTGCTGCCGAAGCGGCCACCGACGAGAAGGCCGAAGGCTAGGCCCGGCACATGGACAAGCCCGTCACCCTCGCCGCCATCGCCGGTGCGCACGGGGTGGCGGGCGAAGTCCGCCTCAAGCTGTTCGGCGAGGGCGTTGAGGCGCTTTCGGCCTACAAGAGCTTCAACGACGGCGCGCTGACGCTGAAGAAGCTGCGCGACGACGGGAAGGGCGGGGCGATCGCCCGCTTTGCCGAAGTGTCCGACCGTACTGCGGCCGAGAAATTGCGCGGCACCGCGCTCACTGTTCCTCGTTGGGCGATGCCGCCGCTCGCGGAAGGAGAATACTACCACGCCGATCTGGTCGGATTGGCCGCGGTAAGCCCTGCCGGCGCCTCGCTGGGCACGGTCGTGGCGGTGGAGAATTTCGGCGCCGGCGACATTCTCGAGATCGAAAAACCGGACGGGAAGCGGTTCATGGTGCCCATGACGCTCCACGCGGTGCCGGACTGGAACGGGGAGCGCGCGGTCATCGCGGACGGATTCGCGGACTAGGGGCGCTTTCGGAACCGTCGAGCCGCTGTTGCGCTGGTTCGATATGACCTGCTTCAAGACGATCTCACCGCTCGCCGCCGCGCTCATGCTGGTCGCGTGCAATTCCGGTCCGGCGGAAGACGAGCAGACCCCACGACCTGACGGCTCAGCGCCCGCCACCGAACCTGTGGCCGATCGCGGGGATTCGCCCACCGAAGCGGGGGGCACACTTGTGAAGGAAGGCCGGATCGAGTCAGGAGCGGAATGTCCCGTGCTGCGCACGCCCGACGGCGAGCTTTGGGCGCTGGCGCTCGGCGAGGCCGATTTCGGCCCGGGCGACTATGTCCGCGTGACCGGCACGCGCGCCGAAACGAGCTATTGCCAGCAGGGGCGCGGTACGATCGATCCCTCGCGCATCGATTCGATCGATACCCCGGCGCGGGATCGCGATCCGGCGCGCTCGGGCGGGCGGGCCGTTTCCACCGGCTACGTCCAGGGCGACTGGGTGGCAAAAGGCCCCGGCGCGGACTGCGCGAAGCCCGACTTCGCCGTTACCAGGAATGCCAACGGAATGAGCATCATCGAGACCCGCGTGAACGGCTACCCGGAGACCGGCGTCGTCGATGTCGGCTCCACCCCCGCCCTGCAATGGGACGAACCGCTCCCGACCCTGCCGATCGAAACCCGCGGTCCCGACGGACTTGCGGTCCTGCCGGCGAAATCCGGCAAGACCGTCACCATCGCCGGCCATCGCATCGTCGGCGACGGGGTGGTCTTCGTAAGATGCGGCTGACACAAGTGGCCGGGTATGCCGGATGTGACCGAACGGTCAGCCGGTCCCATCCGGTTCGCGGCGCAGCGGTCTTTCTGCCGCGAGGTGATTGCGGATCGTCGTTGCCGCGACTCCTGCCTGGCCCATGGCGTGGCTGATCTGGTCGAGCCCGAGCACTACGTCGCCCGCGGCGAAAAGGCCGGACACCGATGTTTCGAGGTGGTCGTCGGTCTTGATGCTTCCGTCTTCCGCGGTGTCGGCACCGGCCAGTTCGGCTAATTCGGAACGCACGTGGCTGCCGAGCGCGGGATAGACGCTGTCGAACGCAAGTCGCTCGTCCGCGGTGTCGAGTGCAAGCCTGTCCCCCTCGATCGCCCAGCCGCCGCATGGGCCTGACACCCGCACGATCCCCGCATCGTCGAGCGTCCGCGTGCATTCCGCGTCGAGATCGTGGCCCCCGTGGGGGCTGATGAGCGTGAGGTTGCCGGTGAACCCGCGCAGGAACAGCGCCTCGGCGGTGCCATGCGTCCCCGTACCGATGACCGCCACGCGCCTGTCGGTCACCTCGTAGCCGTCGCACACCGGGCAATAGCGCAGCAGGCCCTTGGCGAGTGCTTCGTCGTGAAGTTCGTCGCCGAGCGAATCGGGGCGGCGGTTGACCACGCCCGTCGCCAGCAGGACGCTGCGCGCGGTGTACGTCCCGGCGTCGGTGCCGACGGTGAACCGGTCGCCGGTCTTCGCGAGATGCTCGACCCGCTTCTCTTCTCGCACTGCGCCATACTTGCGCGCCTGGCGCCGCATCCGGTCGAGCAGTTCCTTGCCCGAAATGCCCTCGGGAAAGCCCGCGTGGTTGTGCGTGCAGGGAATCCACGCGGCGCGGCTTTCGCCGGAATCGAACAGCCGGATCGAAAGGTGGTAGCGGGCCAGGTAGATCGCCGCCGTCAGCCCCGCAGGGCCGGCGCCGATGATGATGCAGTCGTCGGGTTCGGGCCGGTCATCGTCGCTCATTCCTTGCCTTGCCCTTCCGCCTTGCGCATGGGCGAGGGATGACCTTCGCCGCTACCGTCATAACGCTCTACCCCGAGATGTTTCCCGGCCCGCTCGGCGTTTCGCTGGCGGGACGCGCGCTCGAGCGCGGCGACTGGAGCCTCGAGGCGGTGCAATTGCGCGATTTCGCGACCGACCGGCACCGCACCGTCGACGACACGCCTGCAGGGGGCGGGGCCGGGATGGTCCTGAAGGCCGACGTGCTCGCCGCCGCGCTCGACAGCGTGGAGCCGGGGCGACCGGTCTTTGCCATGACCCCGCGCGGAAAGCCGGTCGATCAGGCACGGGTACGCCAGCTGGCGGCAGGGCCGGGGATCACCATCCTGTGCGGGCGGTTCGAAGGGTTCGACGAGCGTATTTTCGATGCCCGGCCGACGATCGAGCAGGTCAGCCTGGGCGACATCGTGCTGTCGGGGGGAGAGCCCGCCGCGCTGGCGCTGCTCGACGCTTGCATTCGCCTGCTTCCCGGCGTAATGGGCGCCCCGCTTAGCGGAGCCGAGGAATCCTTCGAGGAAGGGTTGCTCGAATATCCGCAATATACCCGACCATACGAATGGGAAGGGCGCACGATCCCCGAAGTGCTGCGATCGGGGGATCATGCGAAGATCGCGGCATGGCGCAAGGCCATGAGCGAACACGATACACGGCTACGCAGGCCGGACCTTTGGGAGCGCTACAGTGGCGCTCGGGCCCGTCCTGCCTCTGGTGCGCAGCGCGAAACGAAGGACTAGGACCAGTGAACCTGATCCAGCAGCTCGAGGCCGAAGCGGCCGAGGCCCTGACCCAGGGCAAGGACATCCCCGATTTCCGCGCGGGCGACACCGTGCGCGTCGGCGTGCGCGTCGTCGAAGGCACCCGCACCCGTACCCAGAACTTCGAAGGCGTGTGCATCGCGCGTTCGAACCGCGGCATGGGATCGAACTTCACCGTTCGCAAGATCAGCTTCGGCGAGGGCGTCGAGCGCGTCTTCCCGCTCTATTCGCCCAACATCGAGAGCATCACCGTGGTCCGCCGCGGCATCGTGCGCCGGGCGAAGCTCTATTACCTGCGCGGCCGCACCGGCAAGCGCGCCCGTATCGCCGAGCGTCGCGAGAACGCGTAAGCGATCCGATGGAAGGGAGGTTGCGCCTCCTGGAAATCCCTGAGAGACACGCGAAGGGCGGTTCCCCGGTGGGAGCCGCCCTTTTGCGTTCGGGTCTGCGGAGATCGCGCGAATGAGCCAGGAAGAGGCAGGCCACGGCAGCGAGAGCGGCCGGGAGCAGGTGCTCGGCGTTGGCGGCGCCTGGGCAATGGCGGTCGGCGGCATGATCGGCGGCGGCATCTTCTCGACGTTGGGGGTCGTCATTTCCGTCGCCGGGGAGTGGGCCTGGCTAAGTTTCCTGATGGGCGGGGTAATCGCGCTGGCGACCGGGCACAGCTATTCCGGTCTCACGCGCCAGATCGGCAAGGCGGGCGGCTCGTACGCCTACCTGCGGGCGCTGGGACGCGATCGCCTTGCCCGGGTGGTCGTGTGGGTGCTGGTCCTCGGCTACACGCTCACGGTGGCGGTCTATGCGGTGACGTTCGGAGCGTACGCGGCCTACGCCCTGTCCGCCCCGGCATGGATCAGGGACGGCGCCGCCCTGGCGGCAATCGCGTTGCTCGCGGGGGTGAACCTTGCCGGCGCGGCAAAGGCCAACACGCTCGAGAAGGTCGCGGTCTGGGGCAAGCTGGCGATCCTTCTCGGGCTTGCCGGGATCGGCCTGGCCCACTGGGCGCCCGATCGCCTGGTGCTGGAGGCCAACCAGCCCGTCGGCTTTGCGGGCGCGCTCGTCGGGATGGGGGTGGTGTTCATGGCCTATGAGGGTTTCCAGCTGCTGAGCTACGACTACGCCGACATGAAAGACGCGAAGCGCACGATCGCGCGCGCGATGCCCGCGGCCATCGTCACGACCGCCGTGACCTACATCGTGGTCGCCATCGGCGCGGCCATGCTGGCGGGTGCATCGCAGATCGTCGCGCACAAGGAGGTCGCCCTGGCGATCGCCGGGCGCGAGGCGCTGGGCACCTTCGGGTTCCTCGCGGTATCGCTGGCCGCGACGTTTTCAGCCGCTTCCGCGATCAACGCCACGATCTTCGCCACCGCCCGCCTGGCGCTGCAGGCGGCAGAGGAAGGCGAGATGCCCGCCGCATTCGCCCGCCGCGATTCCGAAGGCGCGCCGTGGGCGGGCACCGTCCTGATTTCGGCGGTCGCGATGGGGTTGACGCTGATCGGCGGCATCGAGGCGCTCGTCGAAGGGGCGAGTTTCGTGTTTCTCGGCGTTTTCGCGCTTGTAAACTGGATCGCGATCGAGCGCCGCATTCCGCACCACTGGGCCGCAATGGTGGGCCTTGCCGGGTCCGGGGGAGGCGCGGTGATGCTCGTGCTGCACCTTGCAGGGCAGGTCTGACGGACCGAACCGGCGCGCGTCTTCGCGGTAATCGGGCGCAACGGCGACGGGGCCTCGCCAATCATCGATTGAGTGCGGCCAGGTCGTCGACCGGCCTGCATACGTCGCCGCGGCGTTGCGCTTTTCGCGGGGAAGCGTAAGGGGGCCCTCGCGAATTTTTGCAGGTGCGAAGGAGTGAATGCCGTGGGTTACCGGGTAGCGGTGGTCGGAGCGACCGGCAACGTGGGACGCGAGATGCTTGCTGTCCTCGCCGAGCGCGAGTTCCCGTGCGACGAGGTCGCCGCGGTGGCGAGCGCCCGCTCGACGGGCACCGAGGTCGAGTTCGGCGACACCGGCAAGATGCTCAAGTGCAGGAACATCGAGCACTTCGACTTCGCGGGCTGGGACATCGCGCTGTTTTCGGCCGGCAGCGGCCCGGCGAAGGAATACGCGCCCAAGGCCGCCGCGGCGGGCTGCGTGGTGATCGACAATTCGTCGTTCTACCGCATGGATCCCGACGTGCCGCTGATCGTGCCCGAGGTGAATCCCGGCGCAATCGACGGCTACGCCAAGAAAAACATCATCGCCAATCCGAACTGCTCGACCGCGCAGATGGTGGTCGCGCTCAAGCCGCTGCACGACGCGGCGGGGATCAGGCGCGTGGTCGTGAGCACCTACCAGTCGACCTCCGGCGCCGGCAAGGCGGGCATGGACGAGCTGTTCGCCCAGAGCCGCGCGATCTTCGTCGGCGACCAGGTCGAGAGCAACAAGTTCACCAAGCAGATCGCCTTCAACGTGATCCCGCACATCGACAGCTTCCTCGACGACGGATCGACCAAGGAAGAATGGAAGATGGTGGTCGAGACCAAGAAGATCCTCGATCCCGCCATCAAGGTCACCGCGACCTGCGTGCGCGTGCCGGTTTTCGTCGGCCACTCCGAGGCGATCAACCTCGAGTTCGAGCGCGAGCTGTCGGCTGAAAAGGCGATGGACATCCTGCGCGAGGCGCCGGGCGTGATGCTCGTCGACAAGCGCGAGGACGGCGGATACGTCACCCCGATCGAATGCGTCGGCGACGGCGCGACCTTCGTCAGCCGCGTGCGCGAGGATCCCACGGTCGAGAACGGCCTCAACATCTGGTGCGTCAGCGACAACCTGCGCAAGGGCGCGGCGCTCAACGCGGTGCAGATCGCCGAACTGCTCGGGCGGCGCTGCCTCAAAAAGGGGTGAACACGGTGCGCGGGCTGACGCTGGCCGCCCTCGCGCTCGCGCTGGCGGGATGCCAGCAGCAGCGCGCGGACGGCGCGCCCAGCGCGACCGCGAATGCATCGACTGCGCCGAGCCGGGCGTCCGCCTCGGATGCGGCCGCCGCTGCCCGGCGTGACCGGTTGCGCCACGCCATCCTCGACGCGCGCGGCCTGTCGATCGGCCGGGCTCCGGGGACGGCGCAACACTTCGCCTTCGGTGCTCCGCGCGCGGCGGTCGAGGCGGCCGGCGACGCCTGGCTCGGCACTGCGGAGCGAAGCGCGAACGAGGAATGCGGCGCAGGCCCGATGGCGTTCACCCGGTACGGCGGCCTCACGCTCAATTGGCAGGACGACAGGCTGGTCGGATGGTTCGCCCGGGAGGACCCGGCGATCGTCACCAGCGACGGCATCGTGCCCGGCAAGCTCCTGCGCGACCTGGAGGTCGCCCGCAGCGCGCGCCTCATCAAGGACAGCACGCTCGAGGGCGAATTCGATTACCTCGCCGCCGACGGCCACACGATCGGCGGGTTCGTGCGCGGTACGGGGCGCGACGCGACGATCGAAAGCCTCTATGCAGGGGTGAACTGCTTTTTTCGCTGAGGGGTGCGAAGCGATGCTGACGGCCGACCTCTATTTCAGCTTCCGCAGCCCCTACAGCTACCTTGCGGTGGGCCGGTACCGGCAGCTGGCGGAGACCTCCGCGGTCGATATCGCGTTGCGCCCGGTCTATCCGCTCGCGATCCGGCAGCCCGATTTCTTCGAGCGCAATCATCCGAACTGGCTGCGCTACACCATGCTCGACATGTTCCGCGTAAGCCAGATGGAGGGGATACCCTTCGGCCCGCCGCGCCCCGACCCGATCGTGCAGGACGTGGCGACGCGCACGATCGCAGCCGACCAGCCCTACATCCGCCGGGTGACGCGGCTTGGCCAGGCGGCAGCGCGGCGCGGCAGGGGGCTTGCCTTCGCGGCCGAGGCCGGGCGGCTCATCTGGGGCGGGGCGGAAAACTGGCACGAGGGCGATCACCTGGCCGGAGCGGCGGAGCGGGCAGGGCTCGACTTCGCCGAACTCGAAGCCGAGGTCGCGGCTGACGGCGAGGCGCTCGACGAGGAAATCGCCGCCAACCAGCAGGCGCTCGAGGATGCCGGGCACTGGGGCGTGCCCACGCTGGTGTTCGACGGCGAGCCGTTCTTCGGGCAGGATCGCATCGCCATGGCAAAATGGCGCATGGAGCAGAAAGGGCTGTCGAAACGATGAGCGAGGAAACCCGCAAGGCCGGCGGCTGCCAGTGCGGCCGGGTGCGCTACACCGCCGACATAAGCGAGGCGGCGGCCTACCACTGCCACTGCCGGATGTGCCAGAAGGCGACCGGCGGTTTCGCCGCGACATTCGTCTTCCTGCCCGTCGACGCGATCGAGTGGGCGCACGAACCCGACTGGTACGCGAGCTCGCCGATCGCGAAGCGGCCGTTCTGTTCGCACTGCGGTTCGCCGCTCGGCTTCCGGTTCGACGGCTCGGACAAGATGGACCTGACCTTCGGCAGCTTCGATGACCCTTCCGGGTTCGTTCCCACCGGACACGCGGGTGTCGAGAGCCTGCACGAGGCGTGGATCGACACCAGCGACCTGCCTCGCCAGCGCAGCGACGAGACCGAGAGCGTCGTCAGCCGGTGGCACGCCGCGGGCCTCGAGGTGCCCGAATGACCCTGCCAGCGACAGAGACGCACCCCGGCTTCGATGGCGCACCCCTTGCGGTTCACCGGATGGGCGAAGGGCGCCCCGTGCTTTTGCTCCACGGGCTGTTTTCCGATGCCGCCACCAACTGGATCAAGTACGGGCACGCCCGGCGGCTGGCCCACGCCGGATTCGAGGCGATCATGCCCGATTTCCGAGCGCACGGCCAAAGCGCGAAGCCGCACGATCCCGTCGCCTATCCCCCCGACGTCCTGGTGCGCGATACGTTTGCACTGGTCGAGGAAATGGGCCTAACGGACTACGACCTCGTCGGCTTCTCGCTTGGTTCTCGAACCGCGGCCCGGGCGGTCATCGCGGGTCTCGAGCCTCGCCGACTGGTTCTCGCCGGAATGGGGCTGGAGGGCCTCGCGGGCTGGAACCGTCGCTCGGCATTCTTCCTCGACGCGATCGCGCGGTTCGACGCAGTGAAGCATGGCGACCCGGCGTTCATGGCGGTCGCCTTCATGAAGACCCAGAAGGTCGACCGGGTGGCCGCCCGGCTGCTGCTCGAGTCGGTGGGCGATACCGATCCCGCCGAACTCGAGAAGATCGCCATGCCCACGCTCGTGCTGTGCGGCGCGAAGGACCGCGATAACGGCGATCCGGTCAAGCTGGCGGAGGCGCTGCCAGACGCCCGCCACCTCGAGGTGCCGGGAACCCACATGAGTTCGGTGACCGAGGCGGCGCTGGGCGATGGGATAGTCGATTTCCTCGCGGCGTGATCGCGCTTGCGCCGCGCGCGGATCGCGCCGAAACCGGACGGGACGAGGTGCCGGGGGAATGGACATGACACTTGGCAGGAATGCGGTTCTCGGGGCGGGCGCCTGGTTCGCCGTCGCGGCATCTCTCGCGGCGTCGGAAGGCACGGTGGCCGCGTCCGACCCGGCACAGGTCGCCGGCGCGATGGAGGCGGCGGGCTACGTCGCTCAGCTCGACACCGACGGGTACGGCGACCCGCTGATCCGCACGACCTTCGCCGGATATGCCGGGTCGATATACTTCTACGGCTGCGACGAGGCGAACCATACCGGCTGCGATTCGATCCAGTTCCGCGTCGGGCTCGACCGCAAGGCGCCGGTCACGCCGGAGCTGATGAACCAGATCGTCCGCAAGTACCGCTTCATCGCCCTCTGGCTCGACAAGGAGGGCGACCCCTGGGTCAACCACGACGTCTACATCGGCAGCGGCGTGCCCGCGGCCAACTTCATCGCCGCACTCAAGGCCTTTGAGGGCAATTTCGCTGCCGTCGCCGACGACGTGTTCGCCGAGGAGCGGGCCGAGGCGGACGCTACCGGAACGGGGGCTCGTTGAAGGCGCGCAGCTTGCGGCTGTGCAGGCGGTCGCCTTCCTCGCGCAGGCGTCGGCACGCCGCGACGCCGATCTGGAGGTGGGCGGCGATCGCCTCTTCGTAGAAGCGGTTGGCCTGGCCGGGCAGCTTGATCTCGCCGTGGAGCGGCTTGTCGCTCACGCACAGCAGCGTCCCGTAGGGCACGCGGAAGCGGTATCCCTGCCCGGCGATCGTCGCGCTCTCCATGTCGACTCCGACCGCGCGCGAAAGCGACATCCGGTGCGCGGACTTGGTGTACTGCAGTTCCCAGTTGCGGTCGTCGGTCGTGACGACCGTTCCGGTGCGCATCCTTTGCTTGAGGTCGGCCCCTTGCGCGCCCGAGACTTCTTCTGCCGCCCCGTAGAGCGCCTGCTGGACCTCGGCGATCGCGGGCAGCGGGATTTCGGGCGGAAGCACCTGATCGAGCACGTGGTCGTCCCGCAAGTAGGCGTGGGCGAGCACGTAATCGCCGATCTTCTGGCTCGGCCGCAGGCCGCCGCAGTGGCCGATCATCAGCCATGCCTCGGGGCGCAGGACCGCGAGGTGATCCGTGATCGTCTTGGCGTTCGAGGGCCCCACCCCGATGTTGACCAGCGTGATGCCGCTCTTGTCCTCGCCGATCAGGTGATAGGCGGGCATCTGATGCCGCCGCCACGCCGTGTCGGACAGCTGTAGCCGCGCGTTCTGGCGCTTTTCGGTCAACATCAGCCCGCCCGCGCCGGCGAGCGCGGTGCAGCCGTTCTCGCCCAGCTGTTCGGCCGCCCAGTCGACGAATTCGTCGACGTAGCGATGGTAGTTGGTGAACAGGACGAACCGCTGGAAGTGCTCGGGATTGGTGCCGGTGTAGTGGGCGAGCCGGGCGAGACTGAAGTCGGTCCGCAGCCCGTTGAACAGCGAAAGCGGGATCGTATCGTCCGGATCGCCGAGTTCGATCCCGTCGGCCAGCTCGTCGCCGATCAGCGCCAGCTCGGTCGCGGGGAAATGGCGGGCGAGCAGTTGTGGCTCGATCCCTGCAAGCTCGGCACCGGCGACGCCGTCGAGCACGTAAGGAAACGGGATCTCCTGCCGCGATGCGCGCACCTCGACCTCGACCGCGTAGTCCTCGGCGATCAGTTCGAGCTGTTCGGCGAGGTAGGCGGCGAACAATTGCGGCCGGGTCACCGTGGTCGCGTAGGTACCGGCCTCGTTGAGCCGTCCGTAGGCGAGCCCGCGCGAACTGGCGGGGGGCTCGCCGCCATAGCGGATCACCAGCTCGGGATAGGCGTAGCTGCCGTCGAGGCGCTTTTGCGCCGGGGGCAGCGAGCCGTCGCGGGCAAAGGCGACGATGTCAGCGCGCAGCGTCTCGACCGCGCGCTCGTAATGTGCCGTCAGCGCATCGAGGATTGTTTCGACCGATTCCATCGAGGGCGGATAGCGCGCTCCGCTGGCAAGGCAAAGGGAGAACCCTTTCGGCGCCCCGTCCGTTGACAGCCCATGCACAGCCTCATCATCGAAACGATCGCGTGGGGGGGATACTTAGGCATCTTCGTCCTGATGGCGCTCGAGAACATCTTTCCGCCGATCCCGAGCGAAGTGATCATGGGCGTGGGCGGCGTGCTCGTTGCGCGCGGCGACATGACGTTCTGGCCGCTGCTGCTGTGGGGGACGGTGGGCACGGTAGCAGGCAACTACGCCTGGTACTGGATCGGTGATCACTGGGGCTACGAGCGCACCAAGCCGTTCATCGATCGCTGGTGCCGGTGGCTGACGATCGACTGGGAGCACATCGAAAGCGCCAGCCGGTTCTTTCGCCGGCACGGGCAATGGGTGGTGTTCTTTCTCCGTTTCAGCCCCTTCATGCGCACGATGATCTCCCTTCCGGCGGGCCTCGCGCACATGAGCCTGCCGCGCTTCCTGATCTTCACCACGCTGGGCTCGGCGATCTGGAACGCGTTGCTGATCCTCGGCGGCACGATCCTCGCGCGGTGGTTGAGCGAATACGAGGCGGTGATGGGCTGGGGAATCCTCGGCCTGATCGTATTGACCGTGCTCGGCTACCTGTGGCGGGTGATGACGTGGAAGCCGCGCGAGGGCCGCGGACCGTCGCAGGACCCGGCCTAGGAGCGGGGATGGGCCTTGCGGTAGGTGTCGAGCAGCGTCGCCGCGTCCACTTTCGTATAGATCTGCGTCGAGCCGAGGCTCGCGTGGCCGAGCAGTTCCTGCAGCGAGCGAAGGTCCGCTCCTGCGCCCAGCAGGTGCGTCGCGAAACTGTGGCGCAGGGCGTGGGGCGTTGCGGTGGCGGGCAGGCCGAGCGCGATGCGTGCGCGGGCCATCGCCTTCTGCACCATGCCCTGGCCGAGCGGCCCCCCTTTTGCGCCGCGAAACAGGGGCTGGTCCTTCGCCAGCGGCCATGGATTGCGCGCGACGTAGGCGGCCACCGCTTCGCGGACCAGCGGCAACAGGGGCACGACCCGCTGCTTGCCACCCTTGCCGGTCACGACCAGCGTGTCGCCGAGCGGCAGGTCGCCACCCGTCAGCGACAGCGCCTCAGCGATGCGGAGGCCCGCGCCGTACATCAGCAGCAGAACCGCCCGGTCGCGCGCGCCGATCCAGTCCTCCCCCGCATTTCCGGCGACGAGGTCCGCGAGGTTGACGGCCTCGTCCGGGGTCACCGGGCGGGGCAGACCCTTCTTGAGCCGCGGGCCGCGCAGACGTGGGGCCGCGGCGTCCTCGCCCACTTGCGAGCGGGCGAAGGCGATGAAGCCCTTGAGGGCCGACAGCTCGCGCGCGGTCGATGCATTGCCGAGCCCGTCGGCCCGCCGCCGCGCAAGCTGGCGGCGCAGCGCCGGTCCGTCGAGCGCGGCCAGCGCGCTCCATTCCTCGATCCCTGTCGCTGCGAGAAGGCGGTCGGCCGCCGCGAGATAGGCACGCACCGTGTGCGGCGACCGCCGGCGGCCGGTGCGCAGGTGATCGCCCCAGGCGACCAGGATGTCGGCCTTGCTCACGCCTCGACCAACGCAGCGGGCACGAGTTCGCCCAGCAGCGCGTCGAGCAGCGGCATCCCGGCGGGAGTGACGTGAACGCGCTGGCCCTCTTGTGCGACGAGGCCGAGCGAGCGGTGCAGCGCAAGGCGATCGCGGTCGACCAGGTCGTCGCTCGCGATCCCGAAGCGCGCGCCAAGCGCGGCAAGGTCGACCCCTTCGGCAAGGCGCAGGCCCATGAGCAGCGCCTCGGACGCCTGCTCACGCACACCCAGCGCTCGTTCTTCGGCGATGCCGTGCCCGTGCTCGGCCACCGCCGCGAGCCAGTTCTCGGGTTTCTTGTGCCGGATCGTCGCCGCGCCACCGCGCCGGCCGTGTGCGCCGGGCCCGACTCCCGCGTAGTCGCGGTATCGCCAGTAAGCGAGGTTGTGGCGGCTCTCCTGGCCGGGCCGCGCGTGGTTCGACACCTCGTAGGCAGGGAGGCCAGCAGCCGCGGTCATCTCGCGTGTCAGCGCGAAGAGATCGGCAGCCGGGTCGTCGGCCAGCGGATCGAACGCGCCGCGCCGCACGTCGGTCGCGAACCGCGTGCCGGGTTCGATGGTGAGCTGGTAGAGCGAGAGATGGTCGGTTCCCAGCGCCAGCGCGCGGCCGAGTTCGCTGCGCCAGTCCGCTTCGGACTGGCCGGGCCGGGCGTAGATGAAATCGGCGTTGACCCGGGCGAACACGCCCTGCGCGGTCTCGAGCGCGCGCAGGCCCTCCTCGGCATCGTGCAACCGGCCGAGAAAGCACAGCGCCGCGTCGTCGAGCGATTGCAGGCCCAGGGAAACCCGGTTCACGCCCGCCGCGGCGAGGCCGGCGAAGGCCGCCGCCTCGACCGACGAGGGGTTGGCTTCGAGCGTGATCTCGATGCCTTGCGCGAAGCCCCAGAGCCGCTCCGCCTCGGCGAGCAGCGCGCCGACGAGCGCGGGCGGCATCAGGCTGGGCGTGCCGCCGCCGAAGAATATCGAATCGAGACGCTCGCCGCCCGCCAATGCGGCCTCGTGACGCATGTCCGCGATCAGGGCGTCCTGCCATGCACCCACGTCCACCGTGTCCCGCACGTGCGAGTTAAAATCGCAGTACGGGCACTTCTTCAGACAGAACGGCCAGTGGATGTAGAGTGCGCGCGCCATTTACCCTGTATGCTTCAGAATCGGTTAAGCGCCCCGGCTATAGCCCATCCGGACGGAGGATGGGGTATCGCTATGGGTCGTGTCGTCACGCGGGGTCTGGCCGCGCTTGCCATCGCAGTAACAGGCGTGACGGCGCTGCCCGCCGAGGCGCAGCAGCCCTCGTTTGCCTTTCGCCTGCTCGCCGCGCACAACGTCGAGCGCGACCGTGCGGGATTGCCGCGCCTTTCGTGGTCGAGCCGCCTCGCGCAGGAGGCGCAGGCCTGGGCGGTGGTGCTGTCGAAAAAGGGGACGCTCGAGCATTCGAGTAACGCCCAGCGCCGGAACATGGGCGAGAACCTGTGGATGGGATCGGCCGGCTACTACAGTGCCGAAACGATGGTCGGCGGCTTCCTGGCCGAACGCGACAAGTTCCGTCCCGGCACGTTCCCGCAAGTGAGCCGGACCGGCAACTGGTCCGACGTCGGGCATTACACGCAGATCATCTGGCCCACGACGACCGAGGTCGGCTGCGCTGTCGCCAAGGGGGCGGTCAACGACTTCCTCGTGTGCCGCTACAATCCGCCGGGCAACACCTTCGGCGAGAAAGTCGGCTGAGCCCTAGCCGAACTGCTCGGCGACGAGTTTCGCAAATGCGTCGGCCCGGTGGCTGATGCGGTGCTTTTCGTCCGGATCGAGCTGGGCGAAGGTCACGTCGCGCCCCTGCGGCACGAACACCGGGTCATAGCCGAAGCCCAGCGTTCCGCGCGGCGGCCAGGTGAGGCTGCCGTCGACCCGCCCCTCGTAGACCGCGCTCTCGCCGTCGGGCCAGGCAATCGCGAGGACGCAGGAAAACCACGCATCGCGCGGGGTGTCGGGTCCCTTTGCCTGGAGCATCCCCTCGACCTTGCCCATCGCCATGTACCAGTCGCGGCCCGGCTCGCCCTCGAACCACTGCCGCTCGGCCCAGTCGGCGGTATAGACGCCCGGCCGCCCGTCGAGCGCGGCGACCGACAGCCCGCTGTCGTCCGCCAGCGCCGCGAGACCCGAGGCCTCGGCCGCCGCCCCCGCCTTGATCAGCGCGTTCTGGACGAACGTGGTGCCGGTCTCCTTCGGCTCGGGGAGGCCGAGCGAGCCTGCGCTGATGCATTTCACGCCGTGCGGTTCGAGCAGCGCGCCGATTTCCTTCAGCTTGCCCGCGTTGTGGGTCGCAATGACCAGCGTGCCCGCGCCTATCCGGCGGGTCATGTCCGGGTCGCCTCCTCCTGCGCCCGGAACACCTGCGCGCAGCCGATCTGGGCGAGCCGAAGGAGGCGCAGCAGGCCTTCCTCGTCGTAGGTCGCGCCTTCGGCGGTGGCCTGCACTTCGGCGATTCGTCCGCCCTCAATCAGGACGAAGTTCGCGTCGGCGTCGGCGGAGGAATCCTCGTGGTAGTCGAGGTCGAGCACCGGGGTTCCCTTGCAGATGCCGCAGCTGATCGCCGCGACCTTGGCCTCGATCGGGTCATCCGTAATAGCGCCTGAAGCCATCAGCTTGTCGACCGCGAGCCGCAGCGCGACCCACGCGCCGCTGATCGCGGCCGTGCGGGTTCCGCCGTCGGCCTGGATCACGTCGCAGTCGAGCACCACCTGCCGCTCGCCGAGCTTCCTGAGGTCGACCACCGAGCGCAAGCTGCGCCCGATCAGCCGCTGAATCTCCTGCGTGCGGCCGCTCTGCTTGCCCTTGGCTGCTTCGCGCTGGCCGCGGGTGTGCGTGGCGCGCGGCAGCATCGAGTATTCGGCGGTGACCCAGCCTTCGCCCTTGCCGCGCAGCCATGGCGGTATGCGGTCCTCGACCGAGGCGGTGACGAGCACGCGGGTGTCGCCGAAGCTGACGAGGCAGGAGCCCTCGGCGTGCTTGGTGAACCCGGTCTCGATCGAAATGGCGCGCATCTCGTCGGGCGCGCGGCCGGAAGGTCGCATGGGGAATCCTTTGTGAGTCGCTGCGGAGCGCCTAGGCGCTAGACGGTGACTTTGCCAGTATGGGCCTTGAGCGCGGGACGCGACGCGCTAAATCCGCAGGGATGAACCTGCTTGCAATACTGCTGGCGACCGAAGCGGCGGCTGCTGCCGTCCCGCCTCCTGACGAAGTGATGTTCGAAATCCTCGTCGGCCTCGGTCCGGCAAGCGGATTTCGCATCGATGCGACCGAGCGCGTCGAGCTGTTCGATAACGACCCTCACCGGGGCGCGACCGCGCCGGAGGTTTCGCAAGCTGAGGCCGGGACTTTCGCCAAGGCCCGCGAACAGCTCGCGCGCTTCAGAGGGCTTGCGGGCGAGCCATGCGTACCCGGTTCAACCGATGTTCTATCATTCAGGCTGTCGTGGCGCGAGCAGGGCACGATCCACTCCGCCACCTTCGCCGATAGCTGCAAGGGTATTCCGGTGGGCCTCCTCGATGCGCTGCGGCCCATCGGCCAGATGATCGAGGGGCGCACCGCAGACAGCGACGAGGACGTGGTCGAATTGAAGCTGGAGCAGTGAGCAACGAAGCCTCCATTCCCGAGCTGAGCACCCGCGCGCGGGACATTTTTCGGCTGGTGGTCGAAGGCTACCTCACCAGCGGCCAGCCGGTGGGTTCGAAGACGCTGGCAGGGGAGGGCGGCCTCAACCTCTCGCCCGCGTCGATCCGGTCGGTGCTCGCCGAACTCGAAGGCCTCGGCCTGCTCGCTGCGCCGCATACCAGCGCTGGGCGGATGCCGACCGAGACCGGGCTGCGCCTGTTCGTCGACGGCATGATGCAGGTCGCGGAGCCTTCGGCGGAAGAGCGCCGCGCGATCCAGAAGCGGATTTCGGCACCCGGGCCGATCGAGGCCGCGCTCGAGGCGACGAGCGCGCTGCTGTCCGACATCTCGGGCGCGGCGGGCATGGTGATGGTGCCGCGCCGCGAACCGCGGCTGGCCCAGCTCACGCTGGTCCCGCTGGGCGGGAACCGCGCGCTCGCGGTGCTGGTGGGCGAGGACGGGGGGATCGAGAACAGGGTGCTCGAACTCGACGCGCCGGCGAGCGCCTCGGCGCTCGAGGCCGCCGGCAACTACATCACCGCGCGCCTTGCCGGACGCACGCTGGCCGAGGCGGCCGCCGCGATGCGCCGCGAACTCGTCACCGGCCGCTCGCAGCTCGACGCCGCGAGCCGCGACCTCGTCGAACGCGGCCTTGCGGTATGGAGCGAGGATGCCGCGCGGCGCCCGGTCCTGATCGTGCGTGGCGCTGCGAACCTGCTCGACGAGAGCGCGCTGGGCGACATCGACCGGGTGCGCCAGCTGCTCGAGGATCTGGAGGACAAGCAAGCGGTGGCAGAACTGCTCGAATCGGCGCGCAGCGCGGAAGCGACCCGGATCTTCATCGGCAGCGAGAACCGGCTGTTCGCGCTGTCCGGCTCGTCGGTCATCGCCTCGCCCTACCGCGACCGTGAGGGGCGGGTGGTCGGCGTGCTCGGGGTGATCGGGCCGACGCGGTTGAATTACGCGCGGGTCGTCCCCATGGTGGATTTCACGGCCCGCTCACTGGGCAAAATCATCGGATAACGACGAAAAAACAATGATCGAAGATGACAAGCAGGCGGCCGACGAGGCCGTGGCGAAAGAACTCGACGGCGTTCCCGCCGACATGATCGACGACGAGGGCAAGGAAGAGGAAGGCAGCCTGTCCGACGCCCTGTCTGCGCTCAAGGACGATCTCGACAAGGCCAACCAGGACATCCTCTACGCCCGCGCCGAGACGCAGAACGTGCGCCGCCGGCTGGAAAAGGACATCGCCGACGCGCGCGCCTATGCCGCGACCGGCTTCGCGCGCGACATCCTGTCGGTCTACGACAACCTCGTCCGCGCGATCGAGGCGATCCCCCCCGACCTGCACGACGATCCGCGCATGAAGGCGATGGTCACCGGTATCGAGGCGACCCAGCGCGAGGTGGAAAAAGTCTTCGCGTCGCACGGGATCACCCGCATCGCGTCGACCGGCCTGCCGCTCGACCCCAACCAGCACCAGGCCATGCTCGAGATTCCGACCGAGGAGCACGAGCCCGGCACCGTGGTGCAGGAAATGCAGAGCGGGTGGATGATCAAGAACCGCCTGCTGCGCCCGGCGATGGTCGGCGTGGCGAAGAAGCCCTGACGCCGTGGCGCTCACCGGCAACCTGGTCGGCGAGCGCCCGACTTTCGTAACCCACCTCGAATGCTCGCTGACCGGCGAGCGGTACGAGGCCGACACGCTCCACGGATTGTCAGCGGCGGGACGGCCGCTGCTGGTCCGCTACGATCTTGCCGTGGCCGGCAAGGCATTGTCGCGCGGCGCGCTGGAAACGCGTCCGACCGACCTGTGGCGCTGGCGTGAACTCCTGCCCGTCCGGCACGCCGCCAGCATCGTCAGCCTGGGAGAGATCGAGACGCCGCTGATCCCGATCCCCGGCGCGGCGGCGCGCGGCGTCATCGTCAAGGACGAAGGGCGCCTGCCGACCGGCTCGTTCAAGGCGCGCGGGCTGGTCATGGCGGTTGCGATGGCAAAGGAGCTCGGCGTCACGCGCATCGCCATGCCGACCAACGGCAACGCGGGCGCGGCGCTCGCCGCCTATGCCACGCGGGCCGGTATCGAGACGGTGGTCCTGTGTCCCGACGACACGCCCGAGATCAACGTGCGCGAGATCGCCGCGCAGGGCGCCCGGGTCTACCGGGTCAACGGCCTGATCGACGAATGCGGTGCGATAGTGGGCAAGGGTGCGGCCGAAGGGCTGTGGTTCGACTTCTCGACGCTGAAGGAGCCGTACCGGATCGAGGGCAAGAAGACGATGGGGCTGGAACTTGCCGCCCAGCTCGGCTGGCGCCTGCCGAAGGCGATCTTCTATCCGACGGGTGGGGGAACCGGCCTTATCGGGATGTGGAAGGCATTCGACGAACTCGAGGCGCTCGGCTGGATCGGCAGCGAACGGCCGAAGATGTTCGCCGTGCAGGCGAGCGGCTGCGCTCCCATCGTGAAAGCCTGGGAAGACGGGGTCGAGCACGCCGAGCGGTGGGAGGACGCACAGACTATCGCCATGGGCATCCGGGTGCCCAAGGCGGTCGGCGACTTCCTGATCCTGCGGGCGGTGCGCGAAAGCGGCGGCCGGGCCATCGCGGTCGACGACGCCGATACGCTGGCCGCCGTCGACGACTGCGGAAGGCGCGACGGACTGCTGCTGTGCCCCGAGGGCGGGGCAACCCTCGCCGCATGGCGCAAGGCGGTCGCCGAAGGCTGGATCGACGAAGGCGACGAGGCGGTGCTGTTCAACTGCGCGACCGGCCTCAAGTACCCGCTGGCGGATTTTTCGCAGACGCTGGACAAGAACGAGTTGCCCGACCTCGCGACGCTCTAGGCGCCCCCTTCCGGAACAAAGCATCAGCGGGTCCGTAAATCCCCGACAGGGACAACGGAGAGAAATGTCATGAATACCCGTATGTTGATCGCTCCCGCAGTAGCGATTGCGACGATTCCGCTGGGCGCGTGCGCGCAGAACTACGCCGCCGAGGGCGCGTTGGGCGGAGCCGCGCTCGGTGCCGGTGTCGCCGCCCTGACCGGCGCCGACATCAAGACCTACGCGCTGGCAGGCGCAGCCGCTGGCGGCCTTGCTGGGTACTTCGTCGATAAGAATGACGATTGCGACGGTTACTATGATAACCGTTACCTCGACGACGACTGCTTTGGGACCGCCGGCTATCCGGCCGATCCTCGCTACTGATCAAGGCCAACGAAAATGGGCCGCCCGGCTGGGCGGCCCATTCGTTCAGACCAGCTGCGCGGCGTTCTCGTCGCGGTGCTTTTTCAAGTATTTCATGAACGGGGTGCCGCCGGTGCCGACGTCGGGGTCATTGCCCGCGATGCTGCCGGCCTGCTTGTTGATGTAGCTCGCGGCATATTCGAGGTGACGGGTGCGGAACCGCGCGGATTGTTCGAGGCAGGCGTTGAACGCGTCCTTGAGGCTCTGCGACGAGGAACCGCTCACGAACGCGCGCAGGTTGGACTGCGCGGCGAGGTCCTCGATGAACCGGCGATGCGGCACGGGGCGGTACTGGTGCAACTCGTCGAGGAACTGGCGCAGCGGGTCGTCGGAATGTCCCACCTGGAACAGCGCGTCCATCGCCGGGACGATCGACGACTGGCTGCCGGTCTGCCCACGATAGGCCATCGGCTTCATCTCGAACCGGTCCACGCCCTCGTACACCAGGCCCCCGCCTTTGAGGGCGGGGTTGTTCGCCCAGCCGTGGATATAGGGCCGCACCCGGTGGAAATAGATGTACGGATCGCACCGCTCGGGCATCCGCGCGAAATGGCCGTAGATGCGCTCCCACGCGGCATCCATCTCGACCAGCAGGCGCTCGGCTTCGGCGTCATCGCCGTTGCGGGCGACCGTTACCAGCTTCGCCGCGTTGTCGAGCAGCACGCCCGCCTCGCCCTCGATCGCGACGTGGATCATCACGAACCAGTTCTCGTCGTCCCCGCCGAGGAAGTTCTGGACCATGTAGATGTTCTCGAGCGCGATCGGACCCGACTTGTCGAGCCGCGCCCAGTTGTCGAGCACGTAGGCCGAATAGGGCAGGAGCGGCGCCTGGCCGAGCCGGTCGGCGATCGCCACCATCGGCCGGGCAAGGTTGGCGGGAAGATGCTCGGGCGGCATCGGCTCGCCCCAGACATAGGCCTGCACCAGGAAGCTGTAATGCACCATCGCGGTGCGGACTTCCTCTTCAGCCGCCTCGCGGGCCCAGTCCTCGAGGCCCGGATCGGCAAGCTGGTCGAGCCAGTGCCGGACACGCCCGGTGGACAGGAGGCCGGAGAGGTTTCCGGCGGCCTCGCGGACCGCGTCGAACATCGAGGGCAGGGCGATCTCGTCGATCTCGTAATGCGAAAGGAAGCCGCGTTCCCGCGACATTCCGTAGTCTGTGATCTCCATTGGAATGCACCGCTTGCCGGGCGCGGGTTGGGCCGCCCGGATCGATGGGCAACAGGTATCAACTGAAACCGGGCGGCTCAACCCGGACCGGTGGATAAACCACCCGGACTATCCGGCGCCGGGGAACCGGACCAGCAGGTCATACGCGCCTGCATCCGCCACGCCCGCCACCGCCACGCCGTTGCGCAGCCAGAACGCGTGCTTCACGATCTGCGCCTGCTGCTCGATGCCGTAGCGTTCGAGGCTCCACCCGGGCTTGAGGCTGTAGTCGTAGCGGCAGAAGGGGTGGCGGTGGAGCAGGAGGTACCATTCGCCGCGCGTCTGGGTCTGCCAGACGTGCGTCATTTCGTGGATGAACAGCCCCTGGGCAAGTTTCGGAGCGCGCGCGAAGTCGTCGCAATAACCCTTCCCGCCGGGATGGAAATGCAGGTGGCCGCGCGGGGCCATGGTGACGTGGCGGGGCTGGAACGGGAAGAACTTGCGGCGCCGGACCGTGACCGTGGAGTAGTCGATCGCGCTGCCGAAAACGGACCGGGCGAGCGCGATCTCGCCCGGCGTCAGTGCGCGCTTGCCGCCGGCGGGGCAGGAGGGGGCGACAGCCTCGTCGTGGTTCTCGAGGCCGAGACTGTCGACCGTCCGCGTCAGCGTTCGTCCCCGGCCGCCTTGATCGGCGCATCGAAGGTCTGGCTCTTGCCGCCCGACACGATGATGGTGACTTCCGCCGTACCGCCGGGCTTCAGCGTGTCGTCCGGTTCCATCACCATGATGTGCTTGCCGCCCGGCTCGAAGCTGACCTTGTCGCCTTTCTTGATGGGCATGGGCAGCATGTCCATCATCTGCACCTTCATGTCGTATTCGCCGTAGTCGTGGAACGTCGCGCTCCTGGCGCCCTTAACCTCGGCGCGGTTGAGGGCGAGATTGCGGTCGCCCTCGTAATCGAGGTCGAAATAGACCGCCGCCGGGTTGCCGGCGACGGGGGGCAGGACCAGGCGGGCATTGGTGATCGCCATGCCTGGAATGCCGGCCTCTTCCGCGGGCGCCTCTGCCGGGGTTTCCCCGCATCCCCCGAGCGAAAGCGCGGCGCAACCGAGCGCGAGAGCCATGAGCGACCTTGAGAACATCGTTTTCCCCCTATGAAACAGGCCGATCAGGTAGCGGTCCCGGTCCCTTGTGCCAAGAAATTCCGCACCTATATCGCCCGCGCAATCCGAGCCGCCGAGAGGGTCTTGCCGCAGCTGCGGGGGGTCCGAAGGGCGGTGTCCAACAACGTACCAGACGAATAGGGAAACCATGGCCAAAGTTATCGGTATCGACCTCGGCACCACGAACTCGTGCGTTGCCGTCATGGATGGCGGCAAGCCGAAGGTGATCGAGAATTCGGAAGGCGCGCGCACCACGCCTTCGATCGTCGCATTCACCAAGGACGGCGAGCGGCTGATCGGCCAGCCGGCCAAGCGCCAGGCGGTCACCAACCCCGACAACACCGTCTTCGCGGTCAAGCGCCTGATCGGCCGCCGCTTCGACGATCCGGTGACCAAGAAGGACACCGAGCTGGTTCCCTACACCATCGTCAAGGGCAAGAACGGCGACGCCTGGGTCAAGGCCGGCGGCAAGGACCTGTCCCCGTCGGAAGTCAGCGCGTTCATCCTCCAGAAGATGAAGGAAACGGCCGAGAGCTACCTCGGTGAAACCGTCACCCAGGCGGTCATCACCGTTCCCGCGTACTTCAACGACGCCCAGCGCCAGGCGACCAAGGACGCCGGCCAGATCGCCGGCCTCGAAGTGCTGCGCATCATCAACGAGCCGACCGCGGCCGCGCTGGCCTATGGCCTCGAGAAAAGCGAGGGCAAGACGATCGCGGTCTACGACCTTGGCGGCGGCACCTTCGACGTCTCGATCCTCGAGATCGGCGACGGCGTGTTCGAGGTTAAGTCGACCAACGGCGACACCTTCCTCGGCGGCGAGGACTTCGACGCGGCGATCGTCGAGTGGCTCGCGGATCGCTTCAAGTCGAAGGAGAACATGGACCTTCGCACCGACAAGCTCGCCCTCCAGCGGCTCAAGGAAGCCGCCGAGAAGGCCAAGATCGAGCTGTCGAGCGCGCAGACCACCGAGATCAACCTGCCGTTCATCACTGCGCGCATGGAAGGCGGCAGCACCACCCCGCTGCACCTGGTCGAGACGATCAGCCGCGCGGACCTCGAAAAGATGGTGTCCGGCCTCATCGAACGCACCAAGGGTCCGATGAAGAAGGCGCTCGAGGACGCGGGCATCAAGGCCAGCGAGATCGACGACGTCGTGCTCGTCGGCGGCATGACCCGGATGCCCCGCGTGCGCGAGTTCGTGAAGGAGTTCTTCGGCAAGGAACCGCACACGGGCGTGAACCCTGACGAGGTCGTGGCGATGGGCGCGGCGATCCAGGCCGGTGTGCTGCAGGGCGACGTCAAGGACGTGCTGCTGCTCGACGTCACCCCGCTGTCGCTGGGCATCGAGACGCTGGGCGGCATCATGACCAAGATGATCGACCGCAACACGACGATTCCGACCAAGAAGAGCCAGACCTATTCGACCGCCGAGGACAACCAGAACGCGGTGACCATCCGCGTCTTCCAGGGCGAGCGCGAGATGGCGCAGGATAACAAGCTGCTCGGCCAGTTCGACCTCGTCGGCATTCCCCCGGCGCCGCGTGGCGTGCCGCAGATCGAGGTCACCTTCGACATCGACGCCAACGGCATCGTCAACGTCTCGGCCAAGGACAAGGGCACCGGCAAGGAGCAGCAGATCCGTATCCAGGCCTCTGGCGGCCTGTCGGATTCCGACATCGAACAGATGGTGCAGGACGCCGAGAAGTTCGCCGAAGAGGACAAGAAGCGGCGTGCGTCCGCCGAGGCGCGCAACCAGGCCGACAGCCTCGTCCACGCGACCGAGAAGCAGCTGTCCGAGCACGGCGACAAGATCGACGCGGACCTCAAGGGCCAGGTCGAGACGGCGATCGCCGAGGCCAAGACCGCGCTCGAAGGCGACGACGTCGACGCGATCAACGCCAAGGCGCAGGCGCTGACCGACGTTGCCATGAAGATGGGCCAGCAGATCTACCAGCAGGAGCAGGCTTCGGCCGATGCCCCCGCCGGTGGCGCTGCTGACGGGGCCGCCGACGGTTCCGGATCGGAGGAAGAGGTGGTCGACGCCGAGTTCTCCGAAGTCGACGAAGACGCCAAGGGCTGATAGCCCGAATGGAAACCCAACCGCCACCGGTGCGAATCCGCATCGGTGGCGGAACGGTTTAGGGCGGGGCAAGCAATGTCGGCTACCGAAATCGATTTCTACGAAGTGCTCGGCGTTGCCCGCGATGCGGACGCGGCCACGATCAAGAGCGCCTATCGCAAGCTCGCGATGCAGTACCACCCGGACCGCAATGCCGGGTGCAAGGAAAACGAGGACAAGTTCAAGGCCGTTTCGGCGGCCTACGAATGCCTCAAGGACCCGCAGAAGCGCGCGGCCTACGACCGCTACGGCCATGCCGCCTTCCAGCAGGGCGGCGGCGGTCCCGGCGGCTTCGGCGGCCAGGACTTCGGCGACATCGGCGACATCTTCGAGACCATCTTCGGCAGCGCCTTTGGCGGCGGCGGGCGCCAGCAGCCGCGCCGCGGCGCCGACCTGCGCTACGACATGGAGATCACCCTCGACGAGGCGTTCCACGGCAGGGAGCGCCAGATCGAGATCGAAGTCAGCCAGACCTGCGACACATGCGAAGGGTCGGGGGCGACGCCGGGCACGTCGGCGCGCCGCTGCAACCTTTGCGGGGGCATGGGCAAGGTGCGCGCCAAGCAGGGCTTCTTCGTCGTCGAGCGCGCGTGCCCCAACTGCCATGGCCGCGGCGAGGTGATCGAGAGCCCGTGCCGCGATTGCCGCGGCGAAGGGCGGATCGACCGGCCGCAGGCGCTCGACGTCGAGATCCCGCCGGGCGTCGATACCGGCACGCGCATCCGCCTTTCCGGCAAGGGCGAGGCCGGACCGCGCGGGGCGCCACCGGGTGACCTCTACATCTTCGTGCACGTAAGACCGCACCCGGTGTTCCAGCGCGAGGGCACGACGCTGCTCACCCGCGTGCCGATCAGCTTCACCACCGCCGCGCTGGGCGACAGCATCGAGATTCCCGACCTGGGCGGTGACCACCATCAGGTCACCATCCCGGCGGGCATCCAGAGCGGCAAGCAGCTGCGCGTGCGCGGCGC
The DNA here is from genome assembly GCF_025154015.1 of Tsuneonella litorea. Classification (GTDB taxonomy): domain Bacteria; phylum Pseudomonadota; class Alphaproteobacteria; order Sphingomonadales; family Sphingomonadaceae; genus Tsuneonella; species Tsuneonella litorea. The sequence goes on along the minus strand of NZ_JAOAMV010000003.1, from coordinate 208,703 downwards.
CGGGATGCCCGTGCTGCAAGGTCGCGGGCGCGGCGACATGGTGGTCGAGATCGTGGTCGAGACACCGACGAAGCTGACCCGTGCGCAGCGCGAGATCCTCGAGCAATTCCGCGAAACCGAAACCGGTGACGAATGCCCGGACAGCAAGGGCTTCTTCGACCGGCTCAGGACAGCGTTCGGCGGGTGACCACCGGGCGTCCGGCGATCCTGCTGGTTTGCCTCGGCAATATCTGCCGTTCGCCGCTGGCGGAAGCCGCTCTGAGGATCGAAGCCGAGCGCGCGGGGCTGTCGATCGAGATCGATTCGGCGGGTACCGGCGACTGGCACGCCGGTAATCCGCCTGATCCGCGTGCGCAGGCGGTCGCCCGGGCGGCGGGAACGGACATTTCCGACCTGCGTGCGCGGCAGGTCACTTCCGATGACTTTTGCCGTTTCACGCACATCTTTGCGATGGACGCGCAGAACCTCGCCGACTTGCACGCGGTCATGCCCCGCGATGCGACCGCGCGCGTTGCGCTCCTGCTCGACGCGGTACCGGGACGCGAAGGCGCCAGCGTCCGCGACCCCTATTACGGCGGCGAGCAACTGTTCGAAGACACCTGGGACGACGTTTCGCTTGCCGCGCGCATGATCGTCTCGTCCCTGGCAGGCTGACCGCGCGCCGCGCCGATCTCGGCGCGGATATCCGAGACGAGCCGCGGATCCGCCAGCAACCGGCCTTCTTCCTCGTCGAGGATGGCCAGGAACGCGCGCCGCTTGAACTCGGCGCAATCGCTTTCCTCGAAGCCTGGGTGGGTCGAACAGACAAGGTCGATCATCCGTTCCGCACCGTGGAGCCGCCCCCACAGATAGTCGTTTTCCCGGTAGGCGCGGCTGAAGAACGCGCCGAAATTGTAGAACTCGGTCCCGCGCAGCGTCGCGCCGGTGCCCCCGGCGCGGATCGAGCGTGCGTCCTCGGGGCTGATGCGATCGACCTTCACCGCGTCGAACTCGGTCAACCCCTCGTTCTGGAGAAGCGGGAGCGTGGCGACATCGTAATAGGGAAACCCGAGATAGGCGAGCAGCACCCGGCGGCGCAGCTCCTTGGGCATGGCCTCCAGCGCGTCGGCGAGCAGCTGCTCGGCCTGGGCGTCAATTTCCGGTAGCAGCCGCCGCTCGGCGAGTGCGTCGAGCACCGCGCCCGGATCGCTCATCACGTTCTCGGCGATAACCGCGAAGTCGTCGCCCAGGTGGCCGGTGCCCTCGCGCGCGAAATACAGGGCCAGGATGCGGTAGATCGCCTCGCGGGCTGCCTCGAGCGCCTCATCCGGGATCGAGGGATCCGCTTCCCATTCGCGCGACAGCCGGCGGGCGATCAGGCGCAACCGCCGGATGCGGAAGGCAAGATCGTGCGCCCGCAGGAATGCAATCGCCTCGGGGCTCGCGGTGCCCGATGGCTCGACCAGCGAGGCGAGGCCGCGCGCGTCGAGTTCCTCGCGCAGCCGCAGCACGATCGGCTCGGCGTCGGCGAGCTTGAGCGCAGGCGCCGACTCGAGCACGGTCCGTGCCAGCGTGTCGACGATGCCCGCGACTTTCGCCTGCGCATAGGGATGGAAGGCGTAGCCGGCCTTCTCCGCTGCGGCGGTTTGCGCCTTGTTGCGCCAGCTTGCGAGCCGCTTGGGCGTCGGCTTGTCGAGGAACAGGGTGAGGCCGAACAGGCGCTCGACCGATTCCTCGACCTGGGGTCGCAGCGCACCGACGATGCGCTGCAACTTGATCGCCTCGCGGGTCTGCTTCTCCAGCGCCTCGAGGTTGTCCCGGATCGGCTGCTCGCGCGGGATGGCCGAGATCGAGCCGACGATCGCCGCGAAGAAGCCGACCGGCTTGTCGATCCGCGCGCCGACCGTGCCGAAGCGATCGGGGGTTGGATCGATGTAGACGAAGCGCCGGTCGACCTCGCGCTGGGCCGGGCGCGACGGAAGCGCGGCCCGCGCGGCGGCGAAAGGCGCGTTGATCAGCACCGAGCCATCGATGAGCGAGACGTTCTCGGCGTTGCCCTGGCGGGCGTGCACCGGCATGACCCGTTCGACGAACTGCGACCGGGTGGCCCATTCGCGCCCGCGGTCGAGGGCCAGCTCGTCGATCTCGCCCAGCTGGAGGGGCGGAAAGGCACCCGGAAAGCTCGCCGTCGCGCGCGCCGCCAACGTCAGTTCGAGAGGCTCGGCCAGCGGCTCGCCGCCCTGCGCGGGCACCTTGCTGCGAAAGCCGATCGGCAGGCGGTGCTCGCTCTCTTCGACCGCCGGCGGACTGTTGAGCCTCAGCAGTGACAGGTGCCCGCGAAAATCGGTCGCGGTGACGAGCAGGTCGAGCGGGTGACCGGGCGGGAGGAGAGGCGGCTCGGGCGTTTCCGCCGCCATGGCCATCAGGCCGTCGTAGAGCAGCTTGGAAAAGCCCAGTCCCGAAAACGGCGGCTCGAACCAGCGCCCGCGGATCAGGTGGGAAACCTTGCGGCGCACTTCGGCGCGCGTTTCGGGTGCGACGCTTTCGCTCACCGCGTTGCCGGGCCGGCGCAGCAGCCACCAGACGAGCGGCATGGCCCACAACTTCGCCGCGCGCGACCAGGGGCGCGCCTTGGGATCGAGCAGCCGGTCGACGTCGGCGGTCTCCAGCCACAGTTCGGTCAGCGGTTCGAGGCTGGCGCCCGAATGAATCGCCTCGGCCAGGAAGATCGCGTTGATGCCGCCCGCGCTCGCCCCCGTGACGATGTCGGGCAGGACCCGCAGCCGCAGGCCGTGTTCGCCTTCGATTCGCGCTAGCAGATCGCGGTACACCGCGCGTACCCCTGCGGCCGGGGGGCTGTCGCCGACATGGTCGCGGCTTGCCCGGGCAAGGTGCCAGAGCTCCTTGGTGACCCCGTGCATGTAGACCGCCAGACTGACCCCGCCGTAGCATACGAGTGCCAATCGGAGTTCTTTCTGCCGCATGGCACTGCTTGTGCCGGGCAAAAGGCGGAAGCGCAATTGCGTTCCACGAATGTTCCGGTTACGCGTCGAGGCGATGGCCAAGACGAAACGCCGCTACGTGTGCCAGAACTGCGGTTCGGTGAGCAGCCGCTGGCAGGGCCAGTGCGCCGACTGTGCAGAATGGAACACGCTGGTCGAGGACGCGCCGGCGACGGTGTTCTCGATGAAGCACGATCTGTCGAGCGGGGGGCGCAGACTCGCGTTCGAGGCGCTCGACGCGCCGGGCGAACCGCTGGTGCGGCTGCCGACCGGGCTGGCCGAGTTCGACCGCGCGCTGGGCGGCGGGCTTGTCCCGGGATCGGCAGTCCTGATGGGCGGCGATCCGGGCATCGGCAAATCGACACTCCTGCTGCAGAGCGCGGGCGCGGTGGCCAAGCGCGGGCTGCCGGTGGTCTACCTGAGCGGAGAGGAAGCGGCCGGCCAGGTGCGGATGCGCGCCGGCCGGCTGGGGCTGGCCGATGCGCCGATCAAACTCGCCAGTTCGACCAGCGTGCGTGACCTGCTGACCACGCTTGGAGCAATGGAGCCGCCCTCGCTGCTGGTCGTCGATTCGATCCAGACGATGCACTCCGACACGATCGAGGGCGCGCCGGGCACGGTCAGTCAGGTGCGCGGCTGCGCGTTTGAGCTGATCCGGTATGCCAAGGAAAACGGCGTCGCGCTGGTGCTCGTCGGTCACGTGACCAAGGACGGCACCATCGCCGGGCCGCGCGTGCTCGAGCACATGGTCGACGTGGTGATGAGCTTCGAGGGCGAGCGGAGCCACCAGTACCGCATCCTGCGCGCGCTCAAGAACCGCTTCGGCGCGGTCGACGAGATCGGCGTGTTCGCAATGGAGGGGGCGGGCCTTGCGGAGGTCGGCAACCCGTCGATGCTGTTCCTGTCGGGCCGTGACGAACCGCTCGCCGGCAGCGCGGTGTTCCCCGCGCTCGAGGGGACGCGGCCGGTGCTGGTCGAGATCCAGGCGCTGATCGTGAAGCTGCAGTCGGGCGCTACCCCGCGCCGCGCGGTGGTGGGCTGGGACAGCGGGCGGCTCGCAATGCTTCTCGCGGTGCTCGAATCGCGCTGCGGGCTCAATTTCTCGTCGGCCGAAGTCTATCTCAACGTCGCGGGGGGCTACCGGCTTTCGGACCCGGCGGCAGACGTCGCGGTAGCCGCCGCGCTCGTATCCGCGCTCGCGGACAAGCCGCTCGAAACCCGCGGCGTGTGGTTCGGCGAGATCTCGCTGGCAGGGGAAATCCGCCCCGTTGCCCACGCCGGGCTGCGGCTGCGCGAGGCGGCCAAGCTCGGCTTCGGCACCGGGTACGGCCCGGCCGACGTGGATGCCGGTTCATCGGGACTTAACTATCGCGGTCTAAGCCGGCTCGCCAATCTCGTTGACCGGGTAATGGCATCGGCATAACAGGGCCGGGATCGCGAATGACGGGTTTCGATCTAATTGTTCTCCTGGTCGTCGGGACGGCGGCGGTAGGCGGTTTCATGCGCGGTTTCGTGCAGGAATTGCTCTCGCTCATCGTCTGGGCCGTCGCGATTCTTGCAATCCATAACCTGCATACCCCCCTCTATGATTTCCTTCTCCCCAAGGTCGGCAGCCCGCCGGCGGCGGCGACGGCGGCCTTTGCGATGCTGCTCCTCATACCCTACGCCGGGATCAAGCTGATCGTGGGGCGGTTCGGCGAGAGCAGCCGGGTTTCGATGCTCGGTCCGATCGATCGGGTCCTGGGTTTCGGATTCGGCGCGATCAAGGGCGCCATCGTGGTGGTTTGCGGCTTCGCACTGCTGGTGCTTGGCTACGATGCGGCATGGGGCATCGCCGGGCGGCCCGACTGGATCAAGCAGGCCCGCACGTATCCGCTGGTCAACGCCAGCGCCGATGCCCTGGTCCAGCTGATCGAGGATCGCGACGAGGAACGGCGCAAGGCGCAGTCGCGGATCCCGGTCCGCCGGTGACCGCACCGGCCCGCGGGGGATCTGCGCTCTACACGCCCGACCTGCTCGCGCTTGCCGTATCGCTCGGCACGCTTCCATTCGATCCGTCGATGCCGCTGATCGGCGAGGCCCGCTCGCGGACTTGCGGAAGCGCGCTCCTGCTGTCTGCCGCGCTCGGCGATGATCGTCGGATCGAGCGCCTGGGCCTGCGGGTGAGCGCCTGCGCGGTGGGGCAGGCCGCGGCCGCGCTGTTCGCGAACGCGGCGACCGGGTGCGCAGAAGACGAAATCGCGGCGGCTCGGGCACAGATCGCCGGCTGGCTGGCGGGATTGGAGCCGGCGTCCGCGTGGCCGGGCCTGTCGGTGCTCGAACCGGCCCGCGCGCACCCTGCGCGGCACGGCGCGATCCTGCTGCCATGGGATGCGGCGCTGGCCGCGCTTTCCAAGCAGGAGTCGCCTCGCTAGAGCTTGCGCCCGAACAGGAAGGGGAGCCACGCCGCCATGAGCGAAATCGCCGCCGCGCCGGGAGCACGGTCGACGCATCACCAGCCGAGCGCGAAAGAGATCCGCCTCGTCATCGCTGCTTCGAGCGCGGGCACGGTCTTCGAATGGTATGACTTCTTCATCTACGGCACGCTCGCCGCGCTGATCGGCAAGGCCTTCTTCCCGGCCGACAACGAGACGCTGCAACTGCTGCTCGTCTGGGCCGGTTTCGCGGTCGGCTTCGGGTTCCGTCCGCTGGGCGCGATCCTGTTCGGGTTCCTCGGCGACAAACTGGGGCGCAAGTACACCTTCCTGGTCACTGTCACGCTGATGGGGGTGGCGACCGCGGGCGTCGGCCTGGTGCCCGGCGCGGCGACGATCGGCCTGCTCGCGCCGGCCATCGTGATACTGCTGCGCATCCTTCAGGGCCTTGCGCTCGGCGGCGAATACGGCGGCGCGGCGATCTATGTCGCCGAACACGCGCCGCCTGAAAAGCGCGGGTTCTACACCAGCTTCATCCAGGCCAGCGTCGTCGGCGGTTTCGTTCTGTCGATCATCGTGGTGATCGCCTGCCGGACCTTCATTCCCGAGGACGCCTTCAACGCCTGGGGCTGGCGCGTGCCGTTCCTGCTCAGCCTGATCCTGCTCGGGATCAGCCTGTGGATGCGGTTGAAGCTTTCCGAGAGCCCGGTGTTCAAGGCGATGAAGGAGGCCGGCGAAATGGCCGGAAATCCCTTCGTGGAAAGCTTTACCTACCCGGGCAACAAGAAGCGGATCTTCGTTGCGCTGTTCGGCATTACCGGCGTGCTGACGACGATCTGGTACACCGCGTTCTTTTCCGGGCTCAGCTTCCTCAAGGGACCGATGCGGGTCGACGCGGCGACCAGCGAATGGATCATGCTGATCGCGGGCGGCATCTCGATGAGCTTCTACCTCGTGGTGGGCAAGTGGTCCGACCGGGTCGGGCGCAAGCTGCCGATCGTCGTCGGCGCGGCGCTTTCGCTGGTGCTGCTGTTCCCGATCTTCTGGGGCATCGGCGCGCTCGCCAACCCTGGCCTTGCCGCGAGCGCGCGGAGCGAGCCGGTGGTCGTCTCGGGCGACGGCTGCACCTACGATCCGTTCGCGAGCGTCCAGGCGACCGAGTGCGGGCGGGTGCTGTCAGACCTGACCGCGCTCGGCGTCAGCTATGACGTGGCACCGGGCGAAGGCGCGACCGTCGTGACCGCGGGTTCGGATGTGCTCTCGGTCGATATCCTCGAGGGCGCCAGCGGCAAGGCCGCATTCCAGGCGGCGCTCGAGGCGAAGGGATATGACTTCTCACCGCAGCACCCTCCGCTCGCCAACCTGATCGGCATCGTCGCGCTGGTCTGCGCGCTCGGGATGCTCTCGGCGCTGACCTACGGGTCGGTAGCGGCGCTGCTGGCGGAGATGTTCCCGCCGCAGATCCGCTATTCCTCGATGTCGATCCCCTATCATATCGGCGCCGGCTACCTCGGCGGTTTCCTGCCGCTGATCGCGGGCTACATCGTCGCCACGACGGGCAACGCCTATGCCGGGCTGTGGTACACCTGGGGCATCGTCGCGTTCGGGCTGTTGGTCGCCTGGTGGGGCATCCGCGGCGGGCCGCCGCGTGATTTCGAGGACAGCGGCGAGGCGCCACCGGTATCGCCCGCGACGCCATGACCGACCTCCCGCCGCCCAGCCTGCGGCTCGATCTCGACGCGGAGGCGCTGGCCGCCAACTGGCGCGCGCTCGACAAGATGTCGGGCGCGGCGCGCGCAGGCGCGGCGGTCAAGGCGGACGGCTACGGATTGGGCGCGGCGAACGTTCTGCCGGTGCTCGCGCGGGCGGGGGCGCGGGATTTCTTCGTGGCGCACTGGAGCGAAGTGCCCGGGGTCATCGCGCACGTTCCTCCGGCGCAGGTTTCCGTCCTCCACGGGCCGCGGAACGAGGCAGACTGCGCCTTCGCCCGCGCCACCGGGGTGCGTCCGGTGCTCAACAGCATCGAGCAGGCCGCGCGGTGGCAGGCGAGCGGCGGGGGTGCCTGCGACCTGATGGTCGATAGCGGGATCAACCGCCTCGGGCTGCCGATGGAGGCAATCGGCGATCCCGTGATCGACGGCCTCGAGGTCGAAATCCTCATGTCCCATCTCGCGAGCGCCGACGAGGACGTGCCGCAGAACGCCGAGCAGCTCGCGCGCTTTCGCCAGGCGACCGCTGCGATCCCGGCAAGGCGCCGCAGCCTCGCCAACAGCGCCGGCATCGCGCTCGGCGGGGATTTTGCATTCGACGTCACCCGGCCCGGCATCGCGCTGTACGGCGGCGTCCCGCGCAGTGCGTTCGAAGGCGTGATCCGCCAGGTCGCGAGGCCCCGAGCAGCCATCGTGCAGGTGCGCCGGATCGCTCCCGGGGACGGCATCGGCTACAATGCCAGTTTCCGCGCGCGCGAGGCGATGCGGGTCGGTGTCGTCTCGCTTGGCTATGCCGACGGTTTCCTGCGCGCTCGCGGCCGGGACCACGCCTTCCGGCACGAGGGGGCGGCCTTGCCCCTGCTCGGCAAGGTGTCGATGGACATGGTGGTCGTCGACCTTGCTGCCGCGCCTGAACTTGGGGAAGGCGACTGGGTCGAGGTCCCGTTCGACCTGCCGGACGAAGCGGCACGGTCGGGACTTTCGCAATACGAGGTGCTGACGACGACAGGCGTCCGTCTCCGGCGCTGAACGATGCTGCGCACAAAGTTTGCAGCATTTGTTGCGCTGCAAATGCTGCGAGTGCTAAGAGTGAACGGCAATCAACCAGGGTCTCAGGCACATGGCCAAGCGGGCAACCGACGAAGACGGCGCGATCGTCATCAAGAAATACGCCAACCGGCGGCTCTACAACACCGGCACGTCGAGCTACATCACGCTCGATGACCTCGCGAAAATGACCCGCGACGGCGTCGACTTCAAGGTGCTCGACGCCAAGACCGGCGAGGACATCACCCACACCATCCTGACCCAGATCATCATGGAAGAGGAATCGAGCGGCGGCGAGCAGATGCTCCCGATCGGTTTCCTGCGCCAGCTTATCTCGATGTACGGCAATTCGATGCAGTCGATGATGCCGGCCTATCTCGACGCGATGATGGATAATTTCCGCGCCAACCAGGCCAAGCTCCACGAGAGCTTCATGGCCCGGGCGCAGGGTACGCCATTTGCCAAGATCGCCGAAACGAACATGGCGATGATGCGCGCCGCGTCCGACGCGCTGATGCCCAAGCGGGGCGAGAAGGCGACCTCGTCCGCTTCGCCTTCTGCGGCGAAGAACTCCGACGAGATCGCCGAACTTCGCGCGCAGATGGCCGCGATGCAGAAGAAGCTCGACGATCTCGGCCAGTAATTGCGGCTTCGCCGCTCGCTCGCTAGGGGGCGCCGGCCACCGCTAGGAAGATTACTCCGTGTCCCAGATTCGCCATGCCCTGTCGGTCAAGCGCGCCGACGATTTCGCCGCCTGGTACCAGGAAGTCATCTCCGCCGCCGACATGGCCGAGGAATCGGGCGTGCGGGGGTGCATGGTGATCAAGCCGTGGGGCTACGGAATCTGGGAACGCATCCAGCGCCTGCTCGACAACCGGATCAAGGCGACGGGTCACGACAACGCCTATTTCCCGCTGCTCATCCCCCTCAGGAACTTCGAGCGTGAGGCCGAGCACGTCGAAGGCTTCGCCAAGGAAATGGCGGTCGTCACCCATCACCGGCTGATCGCCGACGGCAAGGGCGGACTGGTCCCTGACCCGGAGGCGAAACTCGAAGAGCCGCTCGTCATTCGCCCGACGAGCGAGACGATCATCGGCGACGCGATGGCACGCTGGGTCCAGTCTTGGCGCGACCTGCCGCTCAAGCTCAACCAGTGGGCCAACGTGATGCGCTGGGAAATGCGCACGCGGATGTTCCTGCGCACCAGCGAGTTCCTCTGGCAGGAAGGCCATACCGCGCACGAGACGGCGGTTGAGGCGAAGGAGCATACGCTGCGGATGCTCGAGGTCTACCGCGCCTGCGCCGAGGAAGACCTCGCGCTGCCGGTCATCGCCGGGGAAAAGCCCGAGAACGAGCGTTTTCCCGGCGCGGTCGAAACCTGGTCAATCGAGGCGATGATGCAGGACGGCAAGGCGCTGCAGGCGGGCACGAGCCACTACCTCGGCACCAATTTCGCCGAGGCGTCGGGCATCCGGTTTCAGGACCGCGACGGCGGCCAGCAGCTCGCCCACACGACCAGCTGGGGCGTCTCGACCCGCATGATCGGCGGCGTGATCATGGTCCACGGCGACGACGACGGGCTCAAGGTCCCGCCGGCGATCGCGCCGTGGCAGGTGGTTATCGTCCCGATGCTGCGCGAGGACGACGGCGACGGCGCGCTGATCGACTATTGCGAGGGGCTTCGCGCCAGGCTCGCAGGCGCCAGCGCGCTCGGCGAACCGGTTCGCGTGCTGCTCGACGCGAAGCCCGGCAAGGCCACGGCCAAGCGGTGGGACTGGGTGCGCAAGGGTGCCCCGCTGATCGTCGAGGTCGGCGGGCGCGACATGGAAGGCGGCAAGGTCAGCCTGCTGCGCCGCGACGCGCTGTGGGGCGAAAACGGCAAGCCCGCCTTCACTTTCCCTTCGCTGGACGATGCCGCATCGGCAATTCCCGCCGCGCTCGAAACAATGCAGGCGAGCCTGCTTGCCGAGGCGGCGGCGATCCGCGACCGCCGGATCGATCGTGCGATCACCGATTTCGCCGGGCTCGAGGCCTTTTTCGGCGAAGGGGTGAAGCATCCCGGCTGGGCCGAGGTCCAGTGGTCCAAGCCCACCGGCGCCGCGCTGGACGCCGTGACCGAAAGGCTCAAGGCGCTCAAGCTCACGCTGCGCAACGTGCCGGTCGGGGCGCCGCCGGCCGATGGAACCTGCATCTTCACCGGTAGCCCGGCGGTCGAACGCGTGCTGGTCGCCAAGGCATATTGACGACGCGATCGGCGCGGCCCCCTGGCGCTTGCCAACCGCGCCGGGGGGACTAACAAGGCCCGATGCAGACACGCTTTTTCGCCACCGCCGCGCTTTTCGCCGCCGTTCCCCTCAGCGCCGCTGACCGGCCGCCAGAGGGCGTGTCAGAGGCGCGCCTGAAGTCCGACGTCGAGCGGCTGGTGGGGTTCGGCACCCGCCACACGATGTCGGATCCCCATCACAAGACCCGCGGCATCGGCGCCGCGCGGCGCTGGGGCGAGGCTGAGCTGCGCAAGACGAGCAAGGCCTGTGGCGGCTGCCTCGAGATCGTGCTGCCCGAGCGCGTGGTCGAAGGCGGCCGCATCTCGCGCCCGACGAAGATCGTCGATGTCGTCGCAATCCAGCGCGGCTTCGAGCGGCCCGACGAGGTGGTCATCGTGCAGGGGCACATCGACAGCCGGGTGAGCGACGTGATGGACTTCACCTCCGACGCGCCTGGCGCGAACGACGACGGCAGCGGCACCGCGCTCGTGATCGAAGCCGCGCGGGTGCTGTCGCAGCACAAGTACCCGACGACGATCGTCTACGCATTGCTCTCGGGCGAGGAGCAGGGGCTTCTCGGCGGAAGACTGCTGGCCGACTATGCCGAGGCGCAGGGCTGGACAGTGAAGGCCGTGCTCAACAACGACATCGTCGGCAATTCGTGCGGTTCGGATGGCTACTGCGATCCAGACCACGTGCGCGTTTTTTCCGAAGGGCCGCGCGCCGACCTCAACGATGCGGCGCGCGCTGCGCAGCGCCGCGACGGCGGCGAGAACGACAGCCCAAGCCGCAATCTCTCGCGCTTCATCGACGGACTCGATAGTCCTTCGCTCGAAGTGCGTCCGATCTGGCGGGCCGACCGCATGGGCCGGGGCGGCGATCACCTGCCGTTCCTCGACAAGGGGTATCCCGCGATCCGCTTCTCGGTCGCGGTCGAGGATTACGAGCACCAGCACCAGGACCTGAGGACCGAGGGCGGCACGAAGTTCGGCGACACGGTGGACGAGATGGACTTCGCCTATCTCGCCAGGGTGACCTCGCTGAACGTTCGCGCGCTCGACCGGCTGGCGCACGCGCCGATGCCGCCCGCGCCGATGGCCGACGCTGCCGTTCGCACGGATACTTCGATAGCGTGGAAGGGCGTGGCCGGGGCGACCGGCTACCGGGTCTTCGCCCGCCGGACCGATGCGGCCGACTGGGGAGAGCCTGTCGCCATCGTCCATTCGGAAACGGCGGCGGACGTCCGCCCGGTCACGCCGGTCGACCAGCGCGATTTCGCGTTCGTCGCCAAGCTGCGCGGCGACGACTGGATCTTCGGAGTCAGTTCGTGCGCGACCGGGGACGTGTGCAGCCCGGTCGCCAGCGCAGTGCCCGGCGGTGCCTTTACGCCCCTGGCCGAACCGGAAGGTGACAAGCCCTAGGACCGCCCCCATATCGGGCGCGATGCAGAAACGTTCCAAATCCGCCATGCCCACCCGGGCGCAGGTCCTCGAGTTCCTCCAGTCGTCCGACAAGATCGCCGGCAAGCGCGAGATCGCCAAGGCGTTCGGGCTGAAAGGACAGGAAAAGATCGCGCTCAAGGCGCTGCTCAAGGACATGGCCGAGGAAGGCCTGATCGACGGCAAGAAGACCGCCTATCACCGCATGGGCGGGGTGCCGAAGGTCACCGTGCTGCGCATCGCGGAGATCGACGACGGCGAGCCTTATGCGATCCCCGACGCCTGGTCGCCCGACGACGGCGCGCCGCCCCCGCGCCTGCGGGTGATCGAGGGAAAGAAGGGCAGGGGCAACGCCAAGATTCCCGCGCTCAAGGTCGGCGACCGCATCCTTGCCCGCACCGAGGAAACCGGGCGCGGGTGGCGCGCGCACCCGATGAAGAAGCTGCCCGCCCGCGAGGACGGGCTGATGGGCGTGGTCGAGATCGACCGCAGCGGCAAGGGCTGGCTCGCCCCGGTGGACAAGAAGGTCCGCAGTTCCGCGCCGATCGCCGATCTTGGCGGGGCGGAGGAAGGCCAGCTCGTGCTCGCCGAGCCCGCCGGCAAGAGCCCGCGCTCGGGCGTCAAGGTCGTCGAGGTCCTCGGCGACCCGCTCGAACCCCGGTCCTTCAGCCTGATCGCGATCGCCAAGCACGGCATCCCGCACGTCTTTTCGGACGAGGTGCTCGCCGAGGCGGAGCGCGCGGCGAAGCTGCCGCTTTCGAAGGAGCACCGCGAGGACCTGACCGGCCTGCCGATCGTCGCGATCGACCCGGCCGATGCGCGCGACCATGACGATGCGATCTGGGCCGAACCCGACGGCGAGGGTGGCTACCGCGCGCTCGTCGCCATCGCGGATGTGTCGTTCTACGTCCGCCCCGGCGGACAGCTCGACCGCGAGGCGAGGAAGCGCGGCAACTCGGTCTATTTCCCCGACCGGGTCGTCCCGATGCTGCCCGAAGTGCTCAGCGCCGACGTCTGTTCGCTGAAGGAGGGCGAGGACCGCGCGGCGATGGCGTGTCACCTGCGCATCTCCCCGCAGGGCAAGGTCACCAAGTGGCGCTTCACCCGCGCGCTGGTGCGCATCGCGCACAACGTCGCCTACGAGGACGCGCAGGCGCAGATCGACGACGGCAGCGCGCCCGAACACCTGCAGCACCTGTGGGGCGCATGGAAGCTCCTCGCCGCCGCCCGTGCCGAACGCGACCCACTCGAACTCGAACTGCCCGAGCGACAGGTCAGGCTCGACGATCAGGGCAAGATAACCGAGATCGCCGTGCGCGAACGGCTCGACGCGCACCGCGTGGTCGAGGATTTCATGATCGCCGCCAACGTGGCCGCCGCAAAGGCGCTCGAGGCCAAGACCGCGCCGGTGGTCTACCGCGTCCACGAGGCACCGGGGCGCGAGAAGCTGGTGGCGCTGCGCGATTACATGAAGACCTTCGGCCACAGCCTCGCGCTGGGCCAGGTCATCACCCCAAGCCTGTTCAACCGGATGCTCAAGGACATCGGCGACGAGAGCGAAAAGGCGCAGGTGATGGAAGCCGTGCTGCGCAGCCAGACCCAGGCTTATTACGGACCGGCGAACGCAGGACATTTCGGCCTCGCGCTCGGCTCCTATGCGCATTTCACCTCGCCGATCCGGCGCTATGCCGACCTGCTCGTGCACCGGGCGCTGGTCGACGCCTACAAGCTTGAGCAGCCCAAGCCGCCGACGGGCATCCCCGAGACCAGCGGCCTGTCCGACCGTGACAAGGCGGACCTGTCGAAGGTGTCCGAAGCGATAAGCCAGGCCGAGCGCCGCGCGATGGAGGCAGAACGCGACACGATCGACCGCTACGTCGCCGCGTGGCTCTCAGGGAGAGTGGGCGAGGTATTCGAGACCCGCATCACCGGCGTTCAGGGCTTCGGGTTCTTCGCGACGATCGTGGGCGTGGGCGGCGACGGACTGGTCCCGGTCTCGACGCTTGGCCGCGAGTACTTCAGCTACGACGAGGCTTCGCAGCGGCTCGTGGGGCAGGACAGCGGGACCACCTATGCACCGGGCGACAAGCTCGAACTGCGGCTGGCAGAGGCGAACCCGCTTACCGGCGCGCTCAAGTTCGAGCTGCCGGGGCAGGAAGGCCGGATCGAGCCGCGCGGCAATCGCCCGCCGGCGAAGGGAAAGCCGTCCGGTAAGCCGAAACCGAAACACGCACAGGGCAGGCGCGGCCGCCCGGGCAATATCCGCCACCAGGGCAGGGGGGGCAAGAAATAGGCTAGCTCAGGCGATCGATGTCCTCGTCGGTGAGCCCGCCGGGGACGACGAACAGGGGGCAGGGCAGGTGCCCCGCGGCGGCGCTGAAATGCGTCACCAGCGGTCCTGGCCCACCTTCGGCAGCGGCCCCCAGCACCAGGGCGGCGACTTCGGGGTGTTCGTCGAGGTACTGCTTGATGACTTCCTGCGCGCCGCCCGTTCTGACCGAGATAACCGGCATCTTGCCACTTTCCGCGAAGATCGATCCGGCGGCGCTGCTGGCGACCATCTCGGCCCGGTCGCGCGCTTCCTGCTCGATCGTCGCCTGGATCGCGCCGAAAGCGTTGAAGTTCTCGCGCTGGACAAGGGCGAGGATGTGGACCGATCCCCCCGTCTTCATCGCCCGGCGGCTGGCGAACCGCAGCGCGCGCAGGGCCTCGTCGGTCTCGTCCATAATCACCAGATAGACACGCATGGCGGCCCGCCCCCTCTCAGCGCAGCGATATCGGCGGAAAACGTATTCAGGGCAAGCCGCTTGCCCGGACGCTACGGCTTTGCCAAAGCGGGCGACGATCACTCCCCAGTGAAGGACAGCCATGCCGACGCCGATCAAGATGCCCGCCCTCTCGCCGACGATGGAAGAGGGCACGCTCGCCAGATGGCTCGTGAAGGAGGGTGACACGGTTTCGGCCGGCGACGTCATGGCCGAGATCGAGACCGACAAGGCGACGATGGAATTCGAGGCGGTAGACGAAGGCACGATCGCGAAGATCGAGGTGGCCGAGGGCACCGAAGGCGTAAAGGTCGGCACCGTGATCGCCATGCTCGCGGGCGAGGGCGAGGACGCGGGAGAGGCGGCTGCCGCGCCGACACCGGCACCCGCACCCGCTCCGGCGAAGGAGGAGGCGAAAGCCGCCCCCGCCGCCACTCCATCGCCTGCTCCCGCGGCCAGCGCGCCCAAGCCATCGGGCGACCGCGTCATCGCGTCGCCGCTGGCGAAACGTATCGCCGAACAGAAGGGCATCGACCTCAAGGGCGTGAAGGGTTCGGGTCCGAACGGCCGCATCGTCAAGGCCGACGTAGAAGGCGCGCAGGCGGGCGCCACCGCCCAGGCTACCGCCGCCGCTCCCGCGCCGAGCGCCGCCCCGACACCGGCACCCGCCGCCGCGCAGGACTTCGGCATTCCGCACACGAGCGAGAAGCTCAGCGGGATGCGCAAGACAATCGCGCGCCGCCTGACCGAATCGAAGCAGCAGGTGCCGCACATCTACCTGACCGTCGACGTGCGCCTCGACGCGCTGCTCAAGCTGCGGAGCGAACTCAACGCCGCGCTCGAGCCGCAGGGCGTGAAGCTGTCGGTCAACGACCTGATGATCAAGGCGCTCGCCAAGGCGCTGCTCCAGGTGCCCAAGTGCAACGTCCAGTTCGCGGGCGACGAGCTGCTGACCTTCAGCCGCGCCGACATCTCGGTCGCGGTGTCGGTGCCCACCGGCCTCATCACCCCGATCGTCAAGGACGCCGGCGCCAAGTCGGTCAGCGCAATCAGCACAGAGATGAAGGACCTTGCCGGCCGCGCCAAGGAGGGCAAGCTCAAGCTCGAGGAGTTCCAGGGAGGCACCGCCAGCCTGTCGAACATGGGCATGTACGGGATCAAGCAGTTCGAGGCGGTGATCAACCCGCCGCAGGGCATGATCATGGCGATCGGCGCGGGCGAGAAGCGCCCGTACGTCGTCGACGACGCACTCGCCATCGCCACCGTGATGAGCGCCACCGGCAGCTTCGACCACCGCGCCATCGACGGCGCCGACGGGGCCGAACTGATGCAGGCGTTCAAGACGCTGGTGGAAGCGCCGCTGGGGCTGGTGGCTTGAGCCATGCTTGAGTCCGTCGGCCTTGGAGGTGATGGCGACGAAGCCATCGCCATTGAAAACGCGTTTGCCCGCTTTGGCGTCGACGTGCCGATCGAAGATGCGCCCAAGTGGGTAACTGTAGGCGACGTTTGGTCGAGCCTCTGCCGAATTGTTCCGAGAGCACCCGATCAACCAGATGCTTTCCTACGATTTTGCACGGCGCTCGCCTGCGAGTCTTCCGTCGATCCTAGGCTCGTCGATCAAGACTCGCGGTTACTGGTTTGACCGACCGCGCTCCCCTCATCCGCGTGACCGCGATGCCTTCCGACACCAACCCCTATGGCGGCGTGTTCGGCGGCTGGCTGATGGGCCAGATGGCATTGGGCGCAGGCGCGCTGGCGTCGCGTGTCGGCAAGGGCAGGGCGGTGGTGGTCTCGGCGACCGACTTTGCCTTTCCCGGCGCGATGGCGGTGGGGGACGAGCTCAGCGTCTATTGCGAGGTCGCCGCGACCGGGCGCACCTCGCTCACCGTCGCCGCCGAGGGCATCGCGCGGGAGCGCAATGGCGAGGCGACGACCAAGGTGTGCAGCGGCACGTTCAAGTTCGTGCTTCTCGATGACGACAACAAGCCGCGCGCGGTGGCCGAAGCCGCGCTTACGGCGAACGACTAGGAAAGACCCATGGCTGACACCCAATACGACGTCATCGTGCTCGGCAGCGGCCCCGGCGGCTATGTCGCGGCGATCCGAGCCGCGCAGTTGGGCCTCAAGACCGCGATCGTCGAGCGCGAGTTGCTCGGCGGGATCTGCCTCAACTGGGGGTGCATCCCGACCAAGGCGCTGCTCCGAAGTGCCGAGATCCTGCACTATGCGCAGCACGCCAAGGACTACGGCCTCAAGATCGCCGGCAGCATCGAGGCGGACCTCGAGGCGGTGGTGAAGCGCAGCCGCGGCGTCGCCAAGCAGCTCAACCAGGGCGTCACGCACCTGATGAAGAAGAACAAGATCGCGGTGCACATGGGTGTTGGCACGCTGACCGGCCCGACTTCGCTGACGGTGAAGGGCGAGAAGGGGGAGGAAAAGCTTACCGCCAGGCACGTGATCGTCGCCACCGGCGCCCGCGCGCGCGACCTGCCGTTCGCCAAGGCCGATGGCAAGCGCGTGTGGACCTATCGCCACGCGATGACCCCGCCGGAAATGCCGAAGAAGCTGCTCGTCATCGGTTCGGGCGCGATCGGGATCGAATTCGCCAGTTTCTACAATGACATGGGTTGCGAGGTGACGGTCGTCGAAATGCTCGACCGGATCGTTCCGGTCGAGGACGCCGACGTCTCCGCCTTCCTCGAAAAGAGCCTGACCAAGCAGGGCATGACGATCATGACCGGCGCGGGGGTCGAGGACATCAAGGTTTCCGGCAGCGGCGTGAAGGCGAAGATCAAGGACAAAACGGGCAAGGTCTCCGAGACCGATTTCACCCACTGCATCGTCGCGGTCGGCATCGTGCCGAACACCGAGAACGTGGGCCTCGAAAAGCTCGTCGAAATGGACCGCGGGTTCATCCAGATCGATCCCTATGGCCGTACGAAGTCGAAGGGCCTGTGGGCGATCGGCGACTGCACGCCGGGTCCGTGGCTGGCGCACAAGGCGAGCCACGAGGGCGTCACCGCCGCCGAGGCGATCGCGAAGGAACTGGGCAACAAGGATGTCCACCCTCACCCGCTCGACCGCAACAACATCCCGGGCTGCACCTA
Organism: Tsuneonella litorea; assembly: GCF_025154015.1. GTDB lineage: Bacteria > Pseudomonadota > Alphaproteobacteria > Sphingomonadales > Sphingomonadaceae > Tsuneonella > Tsuneonella litorea. The sequence goes on along the minus strand of NZ_JAOAMV010000003.1, from coordinate 190,977 downwards.
TTGCCACCCGCAGATCGCCAGCGTCGGCCTGACCGAGGCGAAGGCGAAGGAAGCGGGCTACGCGGTCAAGGCCGGGACCTTCCCGTTCATCGGCAACGGCAAGGCGATCGCGCTCGGCGAGGCGGAAGGTTTCGTGAAGACCGTGTTCGACGCAAAGACCGGCGAGCTATTGGGCGCGCACATGGTCGGGGCCGAAGTGACCGAGATGATCCAGGGCTACGTCGTCGGCAAGACGCTCGAGACGACCGAGGCGGAACTGATGAACACGATCTTCCCGCACCCGACGATCAGCGAATCGATGCATGAGAGCGTGCTGGCCGCCTATGGCCGCGCGCTGCACATCTGAGGCGCCATCGCTTCGTCGCAAGTCCCTGCAATTCGTCGCAAATTCGCGGAACGCGGCTCGCCTCCCGGCATTTCGGTCGGGAGAGGAGTCGCAGGCATGGAATTCGAGATCGAGGAAAGCCCGCAACCGGATGGAATGGTCTGGTATCGGTACTCGGACCGCTTCATCAGCCCCCAGCGCGATCGCCGCGATGCGGAAGTGACGCGGCCCGATATGCTGGACCGCGCGGTGCGCATCCCGGATCAGGAACCGCTTTCCTAGCCGATAGCCCCGGCATCGCGCAGGCGGGCGATCTCGGCTTCGTCGAGATCGAGTACGGATTGCAGCACGGCGTCCGCGTCCTCGCCCGCGCGAGGGGGGGCAGACCGGTACGCCGCCGGCGTGGCCGAGAGCTTGGCGGGGTAGCCGACGAAGCGAACCGCGGTGCCGTCGTGCCGCTCGATCGACCCGACAAGCTCGCGCGCCGCGATCTGCGGATGCGTCAGCGCCTCGGGCACGGTATTCACCCGTCCGCCCGGCACGCCCGCGTCGTTGAGCGCGGCGACGAGGTCGTCCGATCTCCAGCCGGCGATCACCGGCTCGATGATCGCCAGCAGTACATTCCGGTTTGTCCCCCGCGCGCTCATCGCGGCGAACCGGGGATCATCTGCCAGTTCCGGGAGGCCGAGGACCCGGCACAGCTTGGCAAATTGCCGGTCGTTCGCGGTTGCGATCAGGATGTCGCCATCGGCGCAGGCGAACACCTGGTAGGGCACGATGTTGGGATGCTGGTTGCCGAGCCGGCGCGGTTCCGGCCCGCCGTTGAGCCAGTTTGCCGCTTGGTTGCTCATCAGCGCCACCTGCGCATCGAGCAGCGCGAGATCGATGCGCTGACCTTCGCCGGTGCGGTCGCGGTGGCGCAACGCGGCGAGGATCGAGATCGCGGCGTAGAGCCCGGTGGTCAGGTCGCTGATCGGCACGCCCACCTTGGTCGGCGGGCCGTCCGCCGCGCCGGTGACGCTCATCAGCCCGCTCATTCCCTGGATCAGGAAGTCGTACCCCCCGCGGTCTTTCTCCGGACCGGTTTGCCCGAACCCGGTGATCGAGCACCAGACGAGGTCGGGCTTTACCGCGCGCAGGTCGTCGTAGTCGAGGCCGTACTTGGCAAGCCCGCCGACGCGGAAGTTCTCGATCACCACGTCGGAGCGCGCGGCGAGCTTGCGGACCAGCTCGGCACCCTCATCGCAGGCGATGTCGATGGCGATCGAACGCTTGTTGCGGTTCGCACACGAGAAATAGGCTGAATCGTTCGAATCGGGCAGGAACGGCGGCCCCCACGCGCGCGTGTCGTCCCCCGCGCCGGGTTGTTCGACCTTGATCACCTCGGCCCCCAGATCGCCAAGCACCTGCGCGCTCCACGGTCCCGCGAGCACGCGCGATAGATCCAGCACCCGAATCCCCTCGAGCGCGCCGGTCACGTGTCGCGTAGCTCCGGGGGGCGCTTGCCGAGGAAGGCGTCGATCGCCTCGGCGTGGTCCGCGGTGTGGTGCGACAATGCCTGGTAGGCGGCGGCCATTTCGAGGTGCGTAGGCAGCTTCTGGTCCATTCCTTCGCGCATCAGCCGCTTCGCCATGCGCGTCGCGTGGCCGGGATTGGCGGCGATGGCGCGGGCGATTTCCTGCGCACGCGGCAGGACATCCGCAGTCGGCACGACCTCGCTCGCGAGCCCGTAGCGCAGCGCCGTCGGCGCATCGATCGTGTCTCCGGTCAGGGTCAACAAACTCGCGTTCGACAGGCCGACGACCCGTGGCAGCAGCCACGCGCCTCCGCCGCCGGGAATGATGCCGAGCCTGACGTAGCTTTCGGCGACCAGCGCGTCCTCGGCCATGACCCGGACGTCGCACATCAGCGCGATGTCGAGTCCGAGGCCGATGGCGTGGCCATTGATCGCCGCGACGACCGGCACTTCGAGCTCCCACAGCGCCTTGCCGATGGTCTGGACGGTCGTCCGGTAATGGGTGCGCTGGTCGAACGGCGACCCGGCGAACAGGCCGGTCTTCTCCTTCATCGACTTGACGTTGCCGCCTGCGCAGAACGACTTGCCCGCCCCGGTAAGGACCATCGCGCGGACCGAGCGGTCGCGGGCCAGCTCTTCGGCGAGTGCGACGAACTCCGCGCTCTGGTCGGGATCCGTGATCGCATTGCGGTCTGCGGGCCGGTTCATCGTGACGGTCAGCACCGGGCCGTCGCGTTCTGTCTTGAGGAAGTCTCCCATAGGGCGGGCTGTAGGACGGGCGACCCGGCGCCGCAATGCGCGGGATTGCGATCGAGGCCGCGGTGTCCCAGACAGGCCCTCGCGTGTTCGATACCCTGACCCTCGCGGCGATTCCGCCGGAAGACGAAGCGTTGCGGGCGCAGGTCCGCGCGCTCGCCCGCGAGGCGGTCGCCGGGATGGCGCTCGATCGGCGCGCGCGCTCGTGGATGGGGTTCGACCCGGCGTTCAGCCGCCGGCTTGGCGCGGCGGGCCTGCTCGGCCTGACCCTTCCGACCGAATACGGCGGCGGTGGTCGCGGCCCCTTCGCGCGCTTCGTTGTCGTCGAGGAACTCCTGGCAGCCGGGGCCCCGGTGGGTGCGCACTGGATTGCCGACCGGCAGAGCGCACCGTTGATCCTGAACTATGGCACCGAGGTGCAGCGGCGCGCATACATCCCGCGGATCTGCCGGGGCGAGGCCCTGTTCTGCATCGGGATGAGCGAACCGGGCGCGGGTTCCGACCTGGCCGCGGTGCGCACCCGCGCCGAGCGAACCGGGGACGGCTGGCGCCTCAATGGCCAGAAGCTGTGGACCACCGGCGCGCACCACGTCGACTACATGATCGCGCTCGTGCGGACGTCCGGCGGGCCCGAGGATCGCCATGCGGGCCTGTCGCAGCTGATCGTCCCGCTCAAGGCACCCGGCGTCTCGGTGCGTCCGATCCGGGATCTCGCGGGCGACGCGCATTTCAACGAGGTCTTTTTCGAGGACGTCGACCTCGCCGCCGACGCGCTGATCGGCGAGGAGGGGCAGGGCTGGGCACAGGTAACCGCCGAACTCGCCTTCGAGCGAAGCGGGCCAGAGCGCATCTATTCGAGCCATGTCGTGCTCGAGGCCTGGATTGCGCACCTGCGCGCCGTTGGCCGAACGGATGACCGGGCGGCGGCGCTCGTCGGGGGCTTCGCGGCGCGGCTGGCGGCCCTGCGCGCGATGTCGATCGCCTGCACCGCGCGGCTCGCCGCCGGAGAGAGCCCGGTGGTCGAAGCATCGCTCGTCAAGGACCTCGGCACCGCGTTCGAGCAGGAGCTCCCGCTTGCCATCGCCGACGACCTCGCCGCCCATCCAGACGAATCGGCCGATACGGAGTTGGTGGCGGCGCTGCGCTACCTCACGCTGGTCGCGCCCAGCTTCTCGCTCAGGGGCGGCACGCGCGAGATCCTGCGCGGGATAATCGCCCGCGGGATGGGCCTCCGATGAGCGCGTTCCTGTCCCCGTTCGAGGCGATGCTGGACAAGCTGTTTCTGCCCGCGCGGGTGCGCGCGATCGATGCAGGAGGCGACTGGAGCCCTGAGCGCGTGGAGATCGAGCAATCGGGCTTCCTCGACGCGCTGGCGCCCGACATGGCGCTGCCGTTCGCAGAGGTCGCGGCATTGTGGCGCGCGATCGGCCGCCGCGCGGCGCCGCTCGCCATCGGAAAAGCGATGATCGGACGGTCGGGTCGGGACCCGGACACCGCGCAACCGGTCCTCCTTGCCGCCGCGATTTCGGGAGCGGCCGACCGCGTGCTCGATATGACGACCGCCTATGCCGGCGAGCGAAGCCAGTTCGGCAAGCCGATCGGGCGGCAGCAGGCGGTGCAGCAGCAGCTTGCGCTCATGGCCGAGGAGGTCGTGGCGATACGAATGGCGGTCCAGCTTGCGGCGGATTGTGATTGGCCAACCGCGGAACGCGCAGCGCTCGCAAAGGCGGTCGCCGCCATGCATGCCCCCCACGTCGCCAGCACGGCCCACGCCGTCCACGGCGCGATCGGCATCAGCGCCGAACACGACCTTCAGCTCTACACGCGCCGCCTGCACGCCTGGCGCCTCGAGGAAGGCGGAGAGACAGCGTGGTCGATCGCTCTCGGCCGCGCGCTGCTGGCCAGCGACGAAAACGCCCTCGACTGGATCCGCAATGTGCTGTTCTGAAGGGGAAGGATGGTGGACGCACTAGGGCTCGAACCTAGGACCCGCTGATTAAGAGTCAGCTGCTCTACCAACTGAGCTATGCGTCCGTTCCGGCATCCTGAAGGCCCGATTGCGCAGGCCCCGAATCGTCGGGAGAGGCGCATATAGCGTCCCTCTCGCAGATGCCAAGGGCCAATCCGGCCGCCTTACGAAAGTCCGCGCCGCCCGCTCCGCACGTTCCAGCGATGGATCATCATCAAGGTGCCCAGGCAGATCATGTTGGTCATCATTGAGCTGCCCCCGTGGCTCATGAACGGAAGCGGGATGCCGACCACCGGGGCCAGGCCCATGACCATCATCAGGTTGATCGCGACGTAGAAGAACACCGTCGCGACCATGCCGCCGGCCAGCAGCCGCGAGAAGCGGTCCTCCGAAGCCAGCGCCACCTTCCAACCCCAACGCAGGATCAGAAAGAAGGCGAGCAGGACGAACAACCCGCCGATCAGTCCCCACTCCTCGGCCATCGTCGCGAACACGAAATCGGTGTGCGGTTCGGGCAGATAGTTGAGGTGGCTCTGTGACCCTTCGTTGAAGCCCTTGCCGGTTATACCCCCCGAACCGATCGCGATCTTGGACTGGGTGATGTGATAGCCGTCCCCCAGCGGATCGCTTTCGGGATCGAGGAAGGTGAATACCCGCCGCTGCTGATAGGGCTTCAGGCCGAAGAAGAACGCCAGCGGTGCGAGCGCCGCGCCCGCCGCCGCCGCGCCGCCGAACCACTTGAGCGGAAGGCCGGCGAGAAACATGACGATCGCGCCGCCGAACCCGATCGCGAGCGCGGTGCCGAGGTCGGGCTGCGCGAGGACCAGCAGCATGGGGACCCCGATCATCACCCCTGCCGGCACGAGAGAGCGCCAGGTCGGCACCATTCCCGACGGCAGGTCGCCGTAGAAGCGGGCAAGGGCAAGGACGACCGCCGGCTTCATCAGTTCCGAAGGCTGAAGCACGATGGGACCCAAGTTGATCCACCTCTGGCTACCCCCGCCGACAAAGCCGAGTGCCTCGACCCCCACCAGCAGGAGCAGGATGACGGCGTATGCCGGATAGGCGAACAGTCGAACGAATTCCCGGCTGAACAGCGTCATCACGCTCGCCATCGTCAGGAAGATCGCAAAGCGCACCAGGTGCGACAGGGCGAATGGCTGCAGGTTCCCTCCCGCCGCGGAAAACAGCACCGCCGACCCGAACAGGGTGAGCAGGATCAGCGGAGCGAGCATCGCCCACGGCTGCCGCGCGACGGGAGCGGGCACGACCGAATTCATCGCGGCTCCGGGAAAGGCGCGGGCGACGGCAGCGGCGAAGGGCCGGGCGAGGGCACCGGTATCGCCTGGTCGGCATTGGGCGGCACGGTGTTGGCAACGGGTTCCGGGGGCGGGGCGACCGCGCCCGTTTCAAGCGGCTGGGGCCGGGTCTGGGCGGCGCGCGATTCGGCGTCGACCCGCGCAAAGACGTCTTCCTCGCGCCTGGGGGCGGGACCGATGTTCTGGCCCGCGGCGGCGGCGAACGCGGCGTAGCGCGCGGTAAGCCGCTCCTGCGCCGTGCCGCCCCACTGCTTCTCGAGCGCGTAAAGCGCCTCGAGCCCCTTTTGCGGATCGAACATGAAGGTCATCACATCGCGCGCGATCGGATATGCCGCGCCCGATCCGCCGCCGTGCTCGATGACCACGGCCCCCGCGTAGCGCGGGTTGTCGAACGGGGCGAAGAAGATGAACAACCCGTGGTCGCGGTATTTCCAGATTCCGCCCTTGCCCGACGAGATGTTGAGCCCGACGACCTGCGCGGTCCCGGTCTTGCCGGCCATCAGCACGTCGTCGATCGGCAGGCGCGCACGGCCGGCTGTGCCAGGCCCGTTGACGACGTCGCTCATCGCGTTCTGGATCACCTGCACATGGTCGCCGTGGAAGTTCATCGACGCGGGGTTGGGTTCGTCGGGATTGAGCTGAAGCCGCGGCATCAGCTTCTTGCCCGTCGCAAGGCGCCCCGCCATCACCGCCAGCTGCAGCGGATTGGCCAGCATGTAGCCCTGGCCGATGGTCGCGTTGACGGTGTCGTACGCCTGCCACTCCTGGCCATATTTCTTCAGCTTCCACGCCGGGTCGGGGACGGTGCCGTAGAACTGGCTCAGCACCGGAAGCGGGAATTCCTGCCCCATGCCGCAGCGCCGCGCCATCGCGGCTATGGTGTCCATGCCGATCTGCTGCGCGAAGTGATAGAAATAGACGTCGCAGGACTGGTAGATGCCCTTGGCCATGTCGACATGGCCGTGGCCGCGGCGATTCCAGCAGTGGAACACCCGATTGCCCACCCGCAGTCCGCCCGCGCAACTGGTCGCGGCATTGGGATCAAGCCCGGCCTCGAGAAAGCTCATTGCAACCATTGGCTTCACCGTCGAGCCGGGCGGATACAGTCCTTTCAGCACCTTGTTGCGCAAGGGCACGCGCTCGTCCTGGCTGAGCATCGAGTATTCGACGCGCCCTATGCCGTCGGAAAAGCTGTTGGGATCGAAACTCGGCATCGACGCCATGCAGAGCAAATCGCCGGTCTGGCAGTCGATCACCACCACCGAGCCGGATTCGAGGCCGAGCCGGCGCGCTGCGTAATCCTGCAGAGGCCCGTCGATCGTCAGCTGGACCGGATCGCCCTGCACGTCCTCGCGCGTAGCGAGGTCGCGCACCATGCGGCCCGTCGCGGTAACCTCGACCCGGCGCGCGCCGGGGACCCCGCGCAACCGCTGTTCGAACTGCTTTTCGATCCCGTCCTTGCCGATCTTGTAGCCCGGCGTGATCAGGATCGGGTTGCGATCCTTCTGGTATTCCTCGGCGTTGGCCGGACCGACGAATCCGATCAGGTGGCCCACTGCGGGGCCGGTCGGATAGAAGCGCGAGAAACCGCGCTGCGGCACGACCCCGGGAAGATCGGGCAGGCGCACGCTGACTGCGGCAAATTGCTCGTAATTGAGCCCGCTGGCGACCTCGATCGGCTGGAAACCGTGGTTGGCGTCGATCTTGTCGTGGAGATCGCGCAGCTTGTCCGCATCGAGGCCGAGCAGCGGCGCGAGCGTGGCAAGTTCGGCCTTGGGGTCGCGCATCCTGTCGGGGATGATGTCGACGCGAAAGTCGGCCTTGTTCGATGCAAGCGGCGCGCCGTTGCGATCGAGAATCCAGCCGCGCCGCGGGGGGATCAGCGACAGGTTGACCCGGTTGCTCTCGGATTCGAGCGTGTATTTCTCGCTCTCGAATACCGAGAGGTAGGTCATCCGCCCCGCGAGCAGCAGCCCGACGCCGCCCTGGACCGCGCCGACGACGAAGCTGCGCCGCTCGAAGCTGGCCGACAGCGTCGCAGGGCTGGTGATCGGCTTCGCGCGGCTTGCCCGGCGCCTCCGGAGCAGGGCCATCAGTCGATCCCCCTGACGCGCGCAAGGCGGAACCGGTCGAGCCCGGCGACGAAGCGCGAGAGCACCGGGATAAGCGCGAGGGTAAGCAAGGCCTGCGGGGCGAGGACCAGCAGCATCGTCGGTCCCACGCGTCCGCCGGAGAAGACCGCGGCGGCGATGAGGTAGCAGATCGCCAGGAAGCCCGAGACTGCCCAGTCCTGGAAAAACCCCCGCCAGGGAAACCGGGTTTCGATGATTTCGAGCGCGATCATTGTGAGTGACCAAAGCATGATAGCGCTGCCGAATGGCTGACCGCTGAACATGTCGTCGAACAGACCCAGCGGAAAACCCGCCCAGACCGGCAACAGGCCCGGACGCACCAGTCGCCAGGACAGCAGCATGAGGAATCCCAGCGGCGGTATGAGCGGCACCGCGCTCGCGATCACGAACAGTGGCAGGACCGAGCCGAGCATGATCGACGCCCACGGGACGACATAGGCGCGGATCGGCGAGTGGGTGCGATTGATCTTCGACCCGTAGCGATCGCGGCGTGCGCGGCTTGAAAGCTCGCCGATCATTCGCCGGCGGGCCCGCCGACTTCCTGGCTGACGGGGGTCTTGGCGGCGTCGACCGCGCGTGGCTGCCAGATCGGTTCGACCGAGACGAAGTCGGTCGCCGCCGGATCGCTGATGACCGCCGCCACCGCCCCGTCGGGCGTGACTTCCTGGACGATCGCCACCGCGATGCCGGGGCGGTAGTACCCGCCCGCGCCGCTGGTGACGAAGACGTCGCCTCTCCGGAGCGGGTTGATGCCGAGGTTGATGAGCCGGATGCGCAGGCGCCCGTCGCCGCGCCCCTCGGCGAAGGCGACCACCTCGTCCTTCGCGCGGCGGACCGGGATTACGCTTTCGCTGTCGCCGAGAAGCAGGACCCGCGCGCTGTCGTCACCGACTTCGAGCACGCGGCCCACGACGCCGCGGGGGGAGCGAACCGGCATTCCCACGCCGACGCCCTGGTCGCGCCCTGCGCCGAGATAGGCGAAGCGGCGGGTGCTCGTCGCGGTCGATGCGACCAGTCGCGCCACGGCCACCGGCTTGACCTCGGATTCGCGGAAGCCCAGCAATGCCTTGAGCCGTGCGTTTTCCTCGCGCACCGCCTCCGCTTCCTTGAGGCGGATGCGGGCGAGTTCGACTTCCTTGCGCAGTTCGGCGTTTTGCGCGCCGGCCTGGAGGTAGCCCGAGATCTTGTCGAACAGGCTCTGGCCCTCGGTGCGCACGACTGCGCCCGCTTCGCCGGCGGGGGCGACCGTGTCCGCCGCTGCGGTGCGCACCCCGTTGAACGAGGTCGGACGCCACAGCGAGATGCCGAGCAGCACCGCGCCGAGCGCAGCGCCGATCGCGGCGAGCACGTAGCCCGTGAACTGTCCGTATTGCGCCCTGCGCGAATGCCCGGAGCGCCGTGAGGAAGGCGGCGCCATTTCAATCGTCCTTCAGGTCAGGCGGTCATCAGCACGCCGCGATAGACCGGGTCTTCCATCGCCCGGCCAGTGCCGATCGCGACGCAGGACAGCGGGTCTTCCGCGATCGAGACGGGAAGGCCGGTCTCTTCGCGCAAGTGGTCGTCGAGCCCGCTGATCAGCGCGCCGCCCCCGGTGAGCACGATGCCCTGGTCGACGATGTCGGCAGCGAGTTCGGGCGCGGTGTTCTCCAGCGCGATGCGTACTCCCTCGACGATTGCGCCGATCGGTTCGGAGAGCGCCTCGGCGATGTGGCCCTGGTTGATCTGGATCTCCTTGGGCACCCCGTTGACGAGGTCGCGGCCCTTGATCGTGATGGTCTCGCCCACGCCGTCCTCCGGCGGACGGGCGATGCCGTAATCCTTCTTGATGCGCTCGGCGGTCGCCTCGCCGATCAGCAGGTTGTGGTGGCGACGCACGTAGCTGACGATCGCCTCGTCCATCTTGTCGCCGCCGGTGCGGACCGAGGTGGTGTAGGCGAGGCCCCGAAGCGAGAGAACCGCGACCTCGGTCGTGCCGCCCCCGATGTCGACGACCATGCTGCCGACCGGTTCGGTCACCGGCATATCGGCGCCGATTGCCGCCGCCATCGGTTCGAGGATGAGGTAGACCTGGCTGGCGCCCGCGTTGCTCGCCGCGTCACGGATCGCGCGGCGTTCGACCGAGGTCGAGCCCGAAGGCACGCAGATCACGATTTCCGGATAGCGCAGCAGACTCTTCTTGCCGTGCACCTTGCGGATGAAGTGCTTGATCATCTCTTCCGCAATCTCGATGTCGGCGATGACGCCGTCGCGCAGCGGACGGATCGCCTCGATGTTGTCGGGCGTCTTGCCCATCATCATCTTCGCGTCGTCGCCGACGGCCTTCACGCGCTTGATGCCGTTCTGAGTCTCGATTGCGACGACCGACGGCTCGTTCAGGATGATTCCCTGGCCCTCGACGTAGACCAGCGTGTTCGCGGTGCCGAGGTCGATCGCCATGTTCTGCGAGCCGAATTTCAGGAGATTCGAGAAAAAGCCCATTGCGGTGCGCGTTCCATATATGTTTCAGGCCCTTGCCGCAGGACCTGCGACAGTCGCGACCCGGGTGTGACGGGGGATGCGCGTCCCTTATCGAAACACGCCTCAAAACGCCAAAATTTTTCTTGTGCGATCCACCGCTATCTCAACAGATCGCCTCGAAATTATGACGTTTGGTCGCTAGTCGCGGTTAATGGCCGAAATCCGCCGCCTGCCCGAAAGCCTGGTCAACCGCATCGCCGCGGGCGAAGTGGTCGAGCGGCCGGCGGCCGCGCTCAAGGAGCTGGTCGAGAACGCGATCGACGCCGGCGCCACCCGGATAGCGGTCACGCTGGTCGAGGGCGGACTCGAGCGGATCGAGGTGACCGACGACGGCTGCGGCATGAGCCCGGCCGAGATGGCGCTCGCGCTCGAACGCCACGCGACCTCGAAGCTGCCCGACGAAAGCATCGAGCTCGTCGCGACGCTCGGCTTTCGCGGCGAGGCACTGCCGAGCATCGCGAGCGTCGCGAAGTTCACCGTCGAGAGCCGGGTGCGCGGTGCGGAACAGGGCTGGCGGCGGGTGGTCGATCACGGGACGCTGACCGCCGAAGGCCCGGCCGCGCTGCCGCCGGGCACCCGCGTGCGGGTGGAAAACCTGTTCGGCAAGGTCCCGGCACGCCGAAAGTTCCTGCGCACGGCGCGCAGCGAGTACGCCGCTTGCGCCGACGTCGTGAAGCGCCTCGCGATGGCCCGGCCCGAGATCGGCTTCACGCTCGACCATGCGACGGGTGGAGGGGGCGGGCGGACGATCCTCTCGCTGCAACCGGGGCAGGACCTGGCCGACCGGGTCGCGCAGGTCGTCGCGCGCGAGCTCAAGGACAACGGCGTCGCGATCGACCTCGAGCAGCCGAGCGGAGCGGGCACGATGCGGCTGACCGGGATCGCCGGCCTGCCGACCTACAACCGCGGGGTCGCCGATCACCAGTACCTGTTCGTGAACGGACGACCGGTGAAGGACCGGCTCCTGGTGGGCGCGGTGCGCGGGGCCTATTCCGACATGCTCGCGCGCGACCGGCACGCGGTTCTGGCGCTGTTTCTCGACCTCCCGCCCGAGGAAGTCGACGTCAACGTCCACCCCGCCAAGACGGAGGTGCGCTTTCGCCACGCGGCAGCGGTGCGCGGATTCATCGTCTCGGGCCTGCGGCACTCGCTTGCTAGCGGCGACCGGCGCAGCGCGCAGGCGCCCGACGGGGCCGCAATGGGCCGGTGGATCAGCGAGCCGGTGCGCGCGGAGCCCGCGCCTGCACTGGCCTCGATCTTCGCCGGGCGGGACTGGACGCGGCCATCGGCATCGGTGCGCGAGGCGTCGCAGGCGTGGCGCGCCTACGAGGGCGAGGTGATGGACCGCTCCGGGGCAGAGCCGCTGGGCCGCGCCGAAGAAGCCGCGCCGCTGCCCGAGGCGCCAGAGGCGTTTCCGCTCGGCGTCGCCCGTGGTCAGGTCGCGCAGACCTACATCGTCGCCGAGGCGGCGGACGGGCTCGTGATCGTCGACCAGCACGCCGCGCACGAACGGCTCGTCCTCGAACGCCTCAAGGCCGCCGGCGCGGGCGAGGCGACGGCCCGGCCGCAGGCGCTGCTGATTCCCGACGTGGTCGAGTTGGACGAGGTCGACTGCGACCGGCTCGAGGGCGCCGCCGCCAAGCTCGCCGAACTCGGCCTCCAGGTCGAGCGGTTCGGCCCCGGCGCGATGCTCGTGCGCAGCCTGCCGCACGCGCTGGCGAAGGCAGACCCGGGCAAGCTCCTGCGCGACATCGCCGACGATCTCGCGCACCATGGAGAAGCGTTGCTGCTGGGCGAGAAGCTCGACCTCGTGCTGGCGACGATGGCCTGCCATGGCTCGGTCCGCGCCGGGCGCACGCTCACCGTCGCCGAGATGAACGCGCTCCTGCGCGAAATGGAACGCACGCCCCGCTCGGGCCAATGCAACCATGGGCGGCCCACGTGGGTTAAGCTCCGCATGGAAGATGTCGAAAAGCTCTTCGGGAGACATTGATGCGAGCGATCTGGGTACTGCCGCTGGCGCTCGCCGCGGCGGGGTGTGACAGCAAAGAGCCGAGTGCCCGCGAGCAGGCCCTGCGCGACGAGGCCGACGTCGCGGCGGTGAAGGCGGCGCAGGAAGCGCCGCCGGTGCCGGTGACGCCGGACAAGATCCTGTACCCCGATATCGAGAAATACGATCTCTACGGCGCGGGCTGCAACTTCGCGCCCGATGGCAGCATGGCCGCGATCGCGCTTGCGCAGCCCGGTCACGGGTACATGAAGATCGACGGCAAGCTCGAGGGGTTCGCCCCCGACGCCGGCAGTTCCGATCTGCCGCTGGGCGCCAAGGGCAAGTATACCGCCGCGGCCTGGTCGTTCATGCTCGACATTGGCGAGGGCGAGGGGGAGCAGGACGGCATCGAGACGGTCAACTTCCCCGCGCGCCTGATCCTGCGCAACGACCGCGACCAGATCGTCTACGAAGCCAGCGGAGTGGCGCAATGCGGCAGCTGAGGCTGGCCTGCAGAAAGGGCCTGCCGGGCTAGTCCTCAATCGGGGCGGCAGGATCGCGCACCGCGATGAGCCCGTTCGAGATCATGCTCATCACCGGCTCGTCGTTCTGGTTGAACACGGTCAGGCTCGACTTGAATATGCCCATCTCGGGTCGCGACCTGCTGCGGCGCTTCTCGATCACCGCACTTTCGCAGCGCAGCGTGTCGCCGGGAAACACCGGCTTGATCCAGCGCAGTTGATCGATGCCCGGCGAACCGAGGCCCGCCTGGCGGTTGGCCTTCAGGTTCTCGACCAGCATCGCCATGGTCATCGCGCAGGTATGCCAGCCACTTGCCGAGAGGCGGCCGAAATGCGTGGCGGCCGCCGCGTCGTCATCGAGATGGAAGGGCTGCGGATCGTACTTCGAGGCGAAGGCGACGACTTCCTCGCGGGTGACTTCGTAGCGGCCGAAGCGGGCGGTCCTGCCCAGCTCGAGATCCTCGAAATATTGCACGCGCCCGTTTCCTCCAACGCCGAGTCGAGCGATGGCGTTTAGCTGATCGGAAGGATTGCGTAAGGACTGTCGCGCCGGGCCGGATCGGGTCGGGCCGGGTCGAGGCGATCAGGCCCGCGGCCTGAGGTCGCCGTGGCCGATGTCCGGGATGATCCGGTAGCGCGCCACGATCAGCGTGAATATCCCGAACAGGACCAGGCCGATGGCGACCAGCGTGTAGAGCACGCCCATGTCGCTGAGTGAAACGATCGCGTCGCCGAGCCCCTTCACCTCGCTCGACTGGTCGAACCACGCGCCCTTCATCAGCGACCAGCCGATCAGCAGGAACACGACCGCACGGGCCGCATATCCCGCGCGGCCGAGCGGCTCGACATAGCTGGGCGCGCGCCCGCTCACGTGCTTCATGAAGTGCGCGTCCATCGCCTTCCTCGCCTGCATTGCGGCGGCGGCGAGAAAGCCGAGCCCCACGACGCCGAGCACCACGGGACCGATATCCCAGCTCAGAAGCGTACTGACCCTTTCCTGCGTATCACCGGCCGAGGACGAGGACTGCTGCTGGTCGCCCGTGGCGAATTGCCACGCGGTCCAGGCAAGCGACAAGTACGCCACCGCGCTCGCCGCCGAACCGATGCGCTTGGCCTTGCCCTCGGCATCGTCGTCGTGGTTTTCGAGATTGGTCGCCGCGTCGATCGCCTTGAATGCCGAGTACGCCACGAGACCGATCGCGATGACGTAGAGCATCGCGGTGCCCAGCGGGACGTCCTGGACCATGTCGAACACGGCGGCCTGCCCATCCTTCGCCTTGCCCGCCGTTTCCAGCGCGATGTAGCCGAGCAGCAGATAGACCAGGCCGCGCGCCGCATAGCCGAGGCGTACCAGCCAGCTGAACTTTTCGGACTTGTCGACCATCGCGTGCAATCTCCCCGTTTCGAACCTGAACGGGCGAAGGCGGCAATGGGTCCGGGCAATCAGACGTTGAACTTGAACATCATCACGTCGCCGTCCTGCACGACATAGTCCTTGCCCTCCTGGCGCAGCTTGCCGGCTTCCTTCGCTCCGGCCTCGCCGCCGAGCGCGACGTAGTCGTCGTACGCGATCGTCTCGGCGCGGATGAAGCCGCGCTCGAAGTCGGTGTGGATCTCGCCGGCGGCCTGCGGTGCCCGCGCGCCGGCCGGGAAAGTCCACGCGCGTGCCTCCTTGGGACCGGCGGTGAAGAAGGTCTTGAGGCCGAGCAGCTTGTAACCCGCCCGGATGACCCGGCTGAGGCCACTCTCGTCGAGGCCGAGTGCCTCGAGGTATTCCGCGCGGTCCTCTGCCGGCATCGCGACGAGTTCGCTCTCGATCGCGGCCGAGACGACAACCGCTTCTGCCCCTTCGGCCTTAGCCTTCTCGAATACCAGCGCGGAGAGCGCGTTGCCTTCGGCGGCGTCCTCCTCGGCGACGTTGCAGACATAAAGGACGGGCTTGGCGGTCAGCAGCTGGGCCTGCGCGAACACCTTTTCCTCGTCGTCGCCATTGGGCTCGGTGAGGCGGGCGGGCTTGCCTTCGCGCAGCAGCTCGAGCGCCTGGCCGAGCACGCTCGCCATGACCTTGGCTTCCTTGTCGCCGCCGGTCGCGCGCTTCTGCGCGGCCGGAACGCGCTTTTCGAGGCTCTCGAGGTCGGCCAGCATCAGTTCGGTCTCAACCACCTCGGCGTCGGCGATCGGGTCCACCTTGTTGGCAACGTGCTGGATGTCGTCGTCCTCGAAGCAGCGCAGGACGTGGACGATCGCGTCGACCTCGCGGATGTTGCCGAGGAACTGGTTGCCGAGGCCCTCGCCCTTGCTGGCGCCCTTCACCAGGCCGGCGATGTCGACGAAGGCGAGCTGGGTCGGCACGATCTTGGCCGACTTGGCGATGCGGGCGATCGCGTCGAGCCGCTCGTCGGGGACCGCGACCTGGCCGACGTTGGGCTCGATCGTGCAGAACGGGTAGTTCGCCGCCTGGGCGGCCTGCGTTTCGGTGAGGGCGTTGAACAGGGTCGACTTGCCGACATTGGGCAGCCCGACGATTCCGCAGCGGAATCCCATCGTGATTTCTTCCTCGTGAAGGTGATGGCGCGCGCCTTAGCGCCGGGCAGCGGCGGGCGCCACCCTTGGATCGCTTTCCGAACGCGCTGCGCCTGCGATACTAGTCGAGCACGTCCTTGACGAACGCGCCCAGCGGCGAGTTGCCGAGCATCGCAAGCTGCGTGCGGGCCGATACCTCGTTGATCGCGACCTGCGGCACAGTGCCCGCCGCGACGGGGCGGCGCAGCGGGCGGGAGCCGGCCGGCATCGCGGCTATCTCGGCAATCGCGCGCGGGATGTCCATCACGTCCGCGGAGCGGCCCGACCCGTCCTCTTCGCCCATCCGCGCGACCACGGCGGGGTAGCCAGCGGTGTGACGCTCGGCTGCGCGTTTCCTGAGCTCCGCCGAATAGCGATTGCGGTTGACCCAGACCTTGGTCGGGTATCCGCCCGGCTCGATGATCGTCACCTCGATCCCGTGCGGGGCGACTTCGTAGGCGAGCTGCTCGAACATCGCCTCGACCGCGAACTTGGTCGCCGAATAGTGCCCGGCGAAGGGCACGATCACCCGGCCGAGCTGGCTCGACACCGCGACGATCAGCCCGCTCTTGCGCGCCCGCATTCCCGGCAGGACCGCGCGGGCGAGGCGATGATAGCCGAAGACGTTGGTATCGAACGCGAGACGGGTCGCCTCCATGTCCTGCACTTCGACCGGGCCGGTGATGCCGATACCGGCGTTGTTGACCAGAACGTCGAGCCCGCGTCCGGTCAGCCGCTCGGCCTCCCCGACCGCACGGTTCACCATGTCCTCGTCGAGCACGTCGAGTTCGAGGACGGTCAGGTCGAGCTTCGCGTCCGTGGCCAGCTTGCGCAGCTCATCGGCCTCGGCACGGGGCATGTTGCGCATGGTCGCGAAGACCTTGGCGCCGAGACGCGCGTAGTGTTCGGCACCGGCGCGGCCGAAACCCGACGAGGTGCCGGTGATCAGGATCGCCTTGCCCGCGAGCGAGGGCGCGGAGGAAGGGCCGGCGGCGCGCGCGGTCGCGGCAAGCGTCCCGGCAGCTGCGGCACCGGCAAGCAGATGGCGGCGGGCAATCGGCATGGACCTCTCCTTCGGCTGACAGGCTATCGGCAATCGTCTTGCGCGTCGAGCCGCACGGGCTAAGGCATGGGGCCATGCGTCGCACCCTTTTCGCCTTGCCGGTCCTGCTCGCGATGACCGCGTGCAGCACGACCGATCCGGATGACTGGTCCGGCGGAACGCGCACCCCGTTCGGTCAGGCTGAGAAGAGCTGCACGGAGCTTCTGGAGACAATCGCGAAGGTGCAGAACAGGCGCGATTTCTTCGTCGCCTGCATGGGCGCGCTCGGCTGGACGCCGAAACCGGGCGCCTCGATCGACCTCTAGGCCTGCTGGCGCAGCGCGATCTCGCTCATGAAGCGCGCGTCGTCGCCCTTCGCCAGCCACTCCGCCTCTGCCGCGATCGCACCGAGCATGGCGGCGAGGTCGTCGATCTCGGCCTTGGCGTAGTTGCCGAGAACGTGGCCGGTCACGCGGTCCTTGTGGCCCGGGTGACCGATGCCGATCCGCACGCGCCGGAAGTCGGGACCGAGGTGCTGGTCAATCGAGCGCAACCCGTTGTGCCCGGCAAGTCCGCCGCCGACGCGCGCCTTGACCTTGAACGGCGCGAGGTCGAGTTCGTCGTGGAACACGGTCAGCGCCTCGGGATCCAGCTTGTAGAACCGCAGGGCCTCACCCACCGCCCGGCCGCTCTCGTTCATGAACGTCGCGGGTTTCAGCAGGAGGATTTTCTCGGTCCCGATCCGTCCTTCCTGCACCCAGCCGGAAAACTTCTTCTGCACCGGGCCGAACCCGTGCACTTCGGCAATGGCGTCCACGGCCATGAACCCGACGTTGTGCCGGTGCATCGCGTACTGCGGACCGGGGTTTCCGAGGCCTGTCCAGACTTGCATGGCGCGCGCCTAGCCCAGCCGGCGATACCAGCCAAGGCACGATGCCGTACTGCTACTGGTCCCGGTAGGCCGGGTACTTAACCTACCAGTCCAAAATCGGTCTTGAGCATTTGACTCTTACCGGCCGCTGGGCGGGCTTGGACGCGGTGAAACCACCCCGAAAGGTTGTCGCAGCCTTCGGGCATGGGCTGGTTCACGTCACGAACTGCGTCGATGTACACGTAGAGGCAGATGTCGGCCATTGTGAACCGGTCGCCGGCGATCCAGGTGCGGCCGTCCAGCAGGGGATCCAGCCACTCCATTCCTTTTTGCGCACGTTCCTTCATGCCCTTGGCGGCGTCGCGCGGACAATGCGTGCGATCCTTGAAGATCTCGTACCCCTCGTCGAAGTAGAAGCCATAGACGAGCGGGAGGCAGATGTTGATTTCGACCCGTCGCCACCACATCCGGGTTTCCGCCCGCTCCCGGGGCGTGCTTCCGATCAACGGGGGATCGGGGTTCAACTCTTCGAGGTATTCGCAGATCGCTGCCGTTTCGGAGAGGCAGAACCCGTCGTCGAGTTCGAGCAGGGGGGTCTGCCCGGACGGATTCTTGCCGAGGTAGGGTTCCTTGCGATTCTCGAGGCCGAAGATATCGACCGAGATCCGGTCGGGTTTCAGGTTCTTCTCGTCCAGATAGAACCTGACCATGCGCGGGTTCATGCCAAAGCTGTCGTAAAAGAGCATCCGTCCTCTCCTTGTGCCAATACCTCCGATCATTGCGATTGTGTTTTGAGCAGGCCCGAAGGCGTATTGTTTAGAGCATCGCCCTGCTCTTGTCTGCAGGAAGGGAGATGAACTGTTGTGACGGCTTGGCAGAGCGATTCGCGACTTGCGGCCCGAGCGGTGTTTGCTCGGCGCTGAAATGCAAAACGCCGGCCCTCTTGCGAGGACCGGCGCTTGCTGTGCGTCAAGCTGGAGGAAAGCGTTACTCGCTCTTCTCTTCCTGCTCGTCGGCCGCGTCGTCGTCCGGGCCCTGTTCGGTCGCGGCGGTTTCGCCCGCTTCCATGTCGGCACCGGCACCTTCGCCCGAAGCGGCACTCTCGGCACCTTCGGCCTTCTTGAGCGCCGACGGAGCGACGAGCGTCGCGATGGTGAAATCGCGGTCGGTGATCGCGCTTTCCGCACCGGCGGGGAGGGTAACCTCGCTGATGTGGATCGAATCGCCGACTTCCTTGCCGGTCACGTCGATCTCGATCTCGGCCGGAATCTTGTCCGCTTCACAGATGAGGTCGAGTTCGTGGCGCACCACGTTGAGCACGCCGCCCTTCTTGAGGCCCGGGCTCTTTTCCTCGTTCAGGAACACCACGGGGACCATCACCTCGACCTTGGCGTTCTTGGCCAGGCGCAGGAAGTCGACGTGGATCGGCCGGTCGCTGACGGGGTGGAACGCGACGTCCTTGGGGAGCGTGCGAACCTTCTTGCCGCCGACTTCGATCATCACGATCGAGTTCATGAAGTGGCCGGTGCCGAGCTGGCGGATCAGCTCCTTGGCCTCGACGTGAATCGGGGTGGGTTCTTCCTTGCCGCCGTAGATAACGGCGGGAACACGGCCTTCGCGGCGCAGTACACGGGAGGCTCCCTTGCCAGCCCGTTCGCGCGCCTCGGCCGGCAGGGTCAGAGCGTCGCTCATCGTAGTGCCTTTCGAATGCGTTTGAACTTCGGTCCGTCACGCCTCCAGGGATGACCATGACGCCGAAGGGCGGGCCGTTAGCGGGCGCGGGGGCGAAAAGCAAGGCTAACGCACGCGGCGCACCGTGTAGCCCCGCGCTTCGAGCAGCTCGGGCAGGCCGCCGGGCGGCGCGAGGTGCGCGGCGCCGACCGCCACGAACGGCCGGTATCCGGCCTTGTAGAACGATTCCAGCCGTTCGGCCCACGCGATGTTGCGGTCGGTGAGGAGAGCGGCCCTGAGCTCGGGATCGGCGAGCATCCCTTCGTCGCCTTCCTTCGCGATTGCGGTCATGTCGCCCGCAAGCCAGAGTTTGGCGAGCTTGGCGGTGTCGCCGGCGGTCATCGTGTCCTCCTCGACCACCGCGCCCAACAGGTCGCGCTGGTCTTCCTCGGGCAGCGAATCGAATATCGCGAACTGCCCCTCGATCCCTTCCAGTTCCTCGACCCGCCGCGCCCGGAAATCACGCAGGAGCGCACGGTCGACGCCGTTCTCGCCGATCGAATCGTCGGCAAGCTGGGCGAGCATGAGCGCGGCGGCCCAGGTCTCGATCGCCTTGAAATCGGCCTCGCGGTACCCGCCCTTCGCGAGCAGCGCCCGGAGCCGCGCGCGCAAGGCCTCGGGCACGCGCTGGGACAGCGGCGGCAGGCCGTCGGCCGAGTGCGACAGCCGCGTGAAGGTGGCGGCGAGCTTTCCGTCGTCGGCCAGGTCCTTCGCCTCGACCACGAGCATGTCGGCCTCGACGATGGCTTTGTCGACCACGGGCGTGCGCCACCTGGCGCCTTCGGGCAGCGCGTGGATCGTGCCGAACAGCCACCCGGCCGTTCCGCCGTCGGCCCGGGTGACTTCCCACAGGGCCGGGTTGGCGGGCGGCAGCTCGGGCGCCGCCGCGTCTTGCCCGCAGGCGGCGAGCAGGACGGTGACCCACAGCGCCAGTGCGCTGCGGATCACTGGACCCGCACGCTCTGGATGCCGCGAGCGGCGAGTGCTTCCTGCACGCTCTTCTCGCCCGCCAGGTGCCCTGCGCCGACCGCCATGAATACGGTGCCTGGTTGCGCGAGACGATCGGCGATCCAGCCGGCCCAGGTCCGGTTGCGGCCGTAGAGCAGCCGCTCGGCGAGGACGGGATCGTCCTTCATCGATTCGTTCATCAGCGCGGCGAGCCGGTCGGCATCGCCGGCTTCCCACGCGGTGACCATCTCGGCCAGTTGCGGGACCACCTGGTCGATCTGCTCGGACACGCTGGCGAGGAAGGCCGCCTGCTCATCGGCAGGCAGTTCGTCGAACAGCCTGAGCTGGCCTTCGAGCGTCTCGACCGCCTCGCGCTTGACGTTGGCGGCCGCCTTCGCCTCGAGAACCTTCTCGACCCCGCTGTCGGCGGCGTAACCGTTCTGGAGCAGCGGCAACATCGAAAGGGTCATGGCGGCGAACCACGGCTCGAACCGGTCGAGCGCCTGCGGGGGCATCTTCAGCTTGCCGAGTGCCGCCTCGTAGGTCGCGCGCTGCTCGTCGGTCAGCATGGCGCGCAGGGTCTTTTCGGGCGGCAACATGGCGAGCGCCATGATGGTCGTCTGCGCGCTCGGGTCGGACATCGCGGTCGGCGGCAGTTCGGTGACGATCGTGTCGGACGCGGCGAGCGCGCCGGAGATGCGATCGTCGAACCAGGTACCGCCCTTGGGCAGAACGTGGACAGTCCCGAACAGGTAAATCGTCGTATCCTCGTCGGCGACCTTCCACAGCGCGGGGCCCGCCTGTGCAGGGACCACGGCGGCGGTCGCGGTCGCCGGCGTGGACGCGCAGGCAGGGGCCGCGAGCAGCAGCGTGGCGGGGGCGAACGAGCGGGCAAGGGTGCGCAGCAATCGGGTCATGGCGTCCTTGTTTGCGATACCGGCGTAAAGGAAAAGCAAAATCGGTTTCTGTCGCAGCCTGTCAACTCCCCGCCAGCCGGCTGCGGCGCGAACCCTGTGCGGCCCGCGCGGGGCGCGGTTGACGCCCTTTCGCGCCTGCGCCATTGCGCGCCGCACCATGACGCGCGACGCTCCTGCCAGGAACCCGGCCAACAGCTTCCAGGACATGATCCTGACGCTCCACGATTTCTGGAGCGCCAATGGCTGCCTGATCCTCCAGCCCTACGACATGCGGATGGGGGCCGGCACGTTCCACACCGCGACGACGTTGCGCGCGCTGGGACCCGAGCCGTGGAACGCGGCCTTCGTCCAGCCGTGCCGCCGACCTACCGACGGCCGCTATGGCGAGAACCCCAACCGCCTGCAGCACTACTACCAGTACCAGGTGATCCTGAAGCCCAGCCCGGCGAACCTGCAGGAGCTGTACCTGCAATCGCTGGTCGAGATCGGCATCGATCCGCTCAAGCATGACATCCGCTTCGTCGAGGACGACTGGGAAAGTCCCACGCTCGGCGCATGGGGGCTGGGCTGGGAGGTCTGGTGCGACGGGATGGAGGTGACCCAGTTCACCTATTTCCAGCAGATGGGCGGGTTCGACTGCAAGCCGGTCGCGGGCGAGCTGACCTACGGGCTCGAGCGCCTCGCGATGTACATCCAGGGCGTCGACAACGTGTTCGACCTCAATTTCGACGGTCGCGGCGTCACGTATGGCGACGTGTTCCTCGAGAACGAGCGGCAGATGTCGAAGTGGAACTTCGAGGTCGCCGACACCGACGCGCTATTCGACCTGTTCCGGAAAGCCGCCGCCGAGTGCCGCAACGCGCTCGATGCCGAGGTGCCCATCGCCGCCTACGAGCAGGCGATCGAGGCGAGCCACCTGTTCAACCTGCTCCAGGCGCGCGGCGTGATCAGCGTGCAGGAACGCGCCAGCTACATGGCGCAGGTGCGCGATCTCGCCCGGGGAAGCTGCGAGGCCTACATGGCGAAGGAAGCCGATCGCTGGGCAAGGGAATATCCGGAGTGGTCGGCATGAGCGGCACGGACTTCCTGCTCGAACTGCGCTGCGAGGAAATCCCCGCGCGGATGCAGGCGGGCGCGCGCGCCGATCTCGAACGACTGTTCCGCGCCGAGATGGACGCGGCGGGCGTGCAAGTGGGCGCGATTACCGTCTGGTCGACCCCGCGCCGTCTCGCGCTGATTGCACGGGGTCTGCCGCAAGCGACCGAGGCGGTCAGCGAGGAAGCCAAGGGGCCGCCCGAAGGGGCGCCCGACGCCGCGATCGACGGTTTCTGCCGCAAGGCCGGTGTCACCCGTGACCAGCTGACCCTGCGCGAAGTGAAGGGCCGCAACACCTACTTCGCGGTGATCGACAAGCCCGGCCGCGCCACGCGCGACGTGCTGGCCGAGGCGATCCCGGCGATCGTCCGCGCGTTCCCGTGGCCCAAGTCGATGCGCTGGGGCGAGGCGTCGCTCTCGACCGAGAGCCTGCGCTGGGTGCGCCCGCTGTCGGGCATCGTCGCGATTTTCGGCGAGGACCTCGTCCAATGCGCGGTGAGCGGGATTGCGAGCACGTATGCCACGATGGGCCACCGCTTCCACCACGACGGCCCGATCACCATCGGCGGCGCCCATGACTACGCGGAAAAGCTGCGCGCCTGCCATGTGATCGTCGACCACGCGGAGCGGCAGGACATGATCCGGGCAGGGGCCGCGAAGGCCGCCGCGGACGCGGGGCTGACACTGGTCGAGGACGAGGGGCTGGTGATCGAGAACGCCGGCCTCACCGAATGGCCGGTGCCGCTGCTCGGCCGCTTCGACGAGGCGTTCCTCGACGTGCCGCCCGAGGTGATCCAGCTCACCGCACGGACCAACCAGAAGTATTTCGTGTGCCACGATGCGGACGGAAAGCTCGCCAACGCGTTCGTCTGCACCGCCAACATCGAGGCGGCCGACGGCGGCGCGCGGATCGTCGACGGCAACCGCAAGGTCCTCGCCGCGCGCCTGTCCGATGCGCGCTTCTTCTGGGAACAGGACCGGAAGACTTCGCTGGAAAGCCACGCGAAAAAGCTCGAGCGGATCACCTTCCACGAGAAACTCGGCACCGTGGCCGACAAGGTCGAGCGGGTGGCCAGGCTCGCCCGCTGGCTGGTCGAGAAAGGCGTGGTCAACGGCGCCGACCCCGATCAGGCCGAACAGGCCGCGCAGCTTGCCAAGGCGGACCTCGTCACCGAGATGGTCGGCGAATTTCCCGAGCTGCAGGGCCTGATGGGCGGCTACTACGCCCGCGCCGAGGGCCTGCCCGATGCCGTCGCCGACGCCATCCGCGATCACTACAAGCCGGTCGGGCAGGGCGACGAAGTCCCCACCGCACCGGTTACCGTGGCGGTGAGCCTGGCGGACAAGCTGGATACGCTCCGCAGCTTCTTCGCGATCGACGAAAAGCCAACGGGGTCGAAGGACCCGTTCGCGCTTCGCCGCGCGGCGCTGGGCGTCATTCGCATTGTCCAGGAGAACGGGCTGCGGCTGCCGATTGCGGAAGGTGATCTCCTCGACTTCTTCGCCGACCGGCTCAAGGTCCAGCAGCGCGAGGCGGGCGTCCGCCACGACCTGATCGACGCCGTCTTCGCGCTCGGGAACGAAGACGACCTCGTGCGGCTTCTGGCCCGTGTGAAGGCATTGCAGGAGTTCATGAAGACCGACGACGGCGCGAACCTGCTGGCCGGGTACAAGCGCGCGGCCAACATCCTCAGGAAGGAGGACTGGCTCGGCCTCGAGGGCGAGATTGCCCGCACCGGAGAAGAAGACCCGCTCGCGCTGGTCGACGATCCCGACCTGAAAGCCGTGGTCGACGCCAAGATGGCGCAGGCCCGCGCGAAAGAACTTTCCTACACGCCCGAGCCGGCCGAAAAGGCGCTCATCGAGGCGCTGGACAAGGCCGGACCCACCGCCGCGGCGGCGGTCGAGGCCGAGGATTTCGCCGCTGCGATGGGCGCGCTCGCCAGCCTGCGCGCGCCGATCGATGCGTTCTTTGACAGCGTGACCGTGAACGATGCCGACCCTGCGAAACGCGCAGGCCGGCTCGACCTCCTCGCCCGGTTCCGCGACGCGGTCCACCGGGTGGCCGATTTCAGCCGTATCGAGGGGTAGATTTTCTTCGCTCGGACTGTGTGACAAGTGTGACATGGGGCCGGCGAAATTCAGCCAGACAGGGGCCAACATGAACCAGACGGTCTATACTTTCGGCGGCGGAGCATCGCTCGACGACCCCCGGGCCAAGGACAAGACCGTCGTCGGCGGCAAGGGCGCGAACCTCGCCGAAATGGCCTCGATCGGCCTGCCGGTGCCTCCCGGCTTCACCATCACCACCGAGGAATGCGTCCGTTATCTCGAGGAGGGCGGCGAATTCCCGGTCGAGCTGCGCCGCGCGGTGGGCGAGGCGATGGGCCATATCGAGCGCAGCGTCGGCAAGCGGTTCGGCGATGCGGGCGATCCGCTGCTCGTCTCGGTCCGCTCGGGCGCGCGGGTTTCGATGCCCGGAATGATGGATACCGTGCTCAACCTCGGACTCAACGACGCGACGGTCGAAGGGCTGGCGAAGGTTTCGGGCGATCCGCGCTTCGCGTGGGACAGCTACCGCCGCTTCATCCAGATGTATTCCGACGTCGTGCTCGGCCTCGACCACGGCCTGTTCGAGGAAGCGCTCGAGATCGCGAAGGAGGACAAGGGCCTCTATAACGACACCGAAATGGAGGCCGAGGACTGGCAGGCGCTCGTCGCCGAATACCGCGACATCGTCGAAAAGGAGCTGGGCAAGCCCTTTCCCCAGGGCGTGACCGAGCAGCTGTGGGGCGCGATCGCCGCGGTGTTCGACAGCTGGGACAGCGACCGGGCCAAGGTCTATCGGCGATTGAACGACATCCCGGCGGGCTGGGGCACCGCGGTCAACGTCCAGGCGATGGTGTTCGGCAACATGGGCGAGACCAGCGCTACCGGCGTCGCCTTCACCCGCGACCCGGCGACCGGCGAGCGCGCCTATTACGGCGAATGGCTGGTCAACGCGCAGGGCGAGGATGTCGTCGCCGGCATCCGCACTCCGCAGTACCTGACCCGGGCCGCGCGCGAGGCGGCGAAAGCCAAGCCGTTGAGCATGGAAGAGGCGATGCCCGAGGCTTACGGCGAGCTCGCCCAGGTCTTCGACCTGCTCGAAAGCCACTACAGGGACATGCAGGACATCGAGTTCACCGTCGAGCGCGGGAAACTCTGGATGCTGCAGACCCGGACCGGAAAGCGCACCGCCAAGGCCGCGCTCAAGATGGCGGTCGACATGGCGGGCGAGGGGCTGATCGACGAAAAAACTGCGATCCTGCGGATCGACCCGATGGCGCTCGACCAGCTGCTCCACCCGACGCTCGACCCCGATGCCCCGCGCGACGTGTTGACGACCGGCCTTCCTGCCAGCCCCGGCGCGGCTTCGGGCAAGATCGTGCTCGATGCCGATACGGCGGAGCAATGGGTGGCCCGCGGCGAAAAGGTCATCCTCGTCCGCGTCGAGACGAGCCCCGAGGACATCCACGGCATGCACGCGGCCCAGGGCATCCTGACCGCGCGCGGCGGGATGACCAGTCATGCCGCCGTCGTCGCGCGCGGGATGGGGCGCTCATGCGTTTCGGGAGCGAGCGCGGTCTCGATCGACGTCAAGGCGCGGACGCTGCGCATCGGGGACCGCGCGCTTGCCGAGGGCGACGTGATCACGCTCGACGGGTCGACCGGGCAGGTCATGGCGGGCGAGGTCGCGACGATCGAGCCCGAACTGGTCGGCGACTTCGGCACGCTGATGGAATGGGCCGACCGCCACCGCCGGATGAAGGTGCGCACCAACGCCGAGACGCCGGCCGACTGCCGCATGGCGGTCCAGTTCGGAGCCGAGGGAATCGGCCTGTGCCGCACCGAGCACATGTTCTTCGACGCGCGCCGGATCAGCGCGGTGCGCCAGATGATCCTGGCCGAGGACGAGGCGGGACGGCGCAAGGCGCTGGGCATCCTGCTGCCCGAACAGCGTGCCGACTTCGCCGAGATCTTCCGCGTGATGACGGGTTTGCCCTGCACCATTCGCCTGCTCGATCCGCCGCTGCACGAGTTCCTGCCGCACTCCGACGCGGAGTTCGAAGAGCTTGCCGATGCGACCGGCTACGGCGCCGACCACCTCAAGCGCCGCGCCGGAGAATTGCACGAATTCAACCCGATGCTCGGCCATCGCGGCTGCCGCCTCGGGATCACCTATCCCGAAATCTACGAGATGCAGGCGCGCGCGATCTTCGAGGCGGCGTGCGACGTCGCTGCCGAGGGTGGGGACGCCCCGATTCCCGAGGTGATGATTCCCCTCGTCGCCACCCGCCGCGAGCTGGAGCTCCTGCGCGCGCTGGTGAACCGGACCGCCGACGCGGTGTTTGCGGAGAAGGGCCGCACCCTCGACTACCTCGTCGGCACGATGATCGAACTGCCGCGCGCCGCGCTGATGGCGGGCGAGATCGCCGAGGAGGCACGGTTCTTCAGCTTCGGAACCAACGACCTGACGCAGACCACGCTCGGGGTCAGCCGCGACGATGCCGGGCGTTTCCTGTCGGCCTATGTCGACAAGGGCGTGTTCGCGCGCGACCCCTTCGTCAGCCTCGACATCGACGGGGTGGGACAGCTCGTCCGTATCGCCGCCGAGCGCGGGCGCGCGACGCGGCCCGACATCAAGCTTGGCATCTGCGGCGAGCATGGCGGCGACCCCGCATCGATCGCGTTCTGCGAAGAGGTCGGCCTCGATTACGTCTCGGCCAGCCCCTACCGCGTGCCGATCGCGCGGCTCGCGGCAGCGCAGGCGGCGCTCAGGGCCTAGTCGTGCCAGCCGGTCATGGTCAGGATTTCGAGCGTTTCGACGACCCTGCCGTGGCGGTCCGCATCTTCCAGAAATGCCGCGCGCGCGCGCTCGAGCCCGCTGCGGGTGAGCGGCGGCGCGCTGTCGGAGAGCGCGCTCGTCAATCCCTGCGACCGCAAGTCGGCGATCAGGGTATCGAGCGAACCGTAACGCAGGCGCAGCGTCCAGCTGTCGGCGACCTGTCGCTTGAAACCCGCGCGTTGCAGGAGGCCGGCCCCCGACCGGGCATCGACCGCAGGGTGCAGCCGTGCTGCGGGACGCTCCCCGTCGGCCGCCAGGAGAGCGGATCGCAGCCGCGGAAGGCTGCCGGCGCCGACCATGCTGGCGATCATCACTCCGCCTTCGCCGAGCGCCACGCGCTGGTGGATCAGCGCACCGGGCAGGTCGTTTACGGTGTCGAGTGCGCCCAGGCTCACGATCAGCCCGTATCCGCCGGCGGGGTAGGGCGCCTCGAGGTCGATCGCGCCGGGTTCCGCCACAGTCACCCGCGCGCCCTTGCGCTCGAGAACGCGGCCCAGTTCGTCGCCGCCTGCGCCGATGACCAGCGCGCGATCCGGCGCGAGGCGCATGAACTCGATCCGCTCCAGCGCGTCCTCGACCAGCGCCACGGGCAACCAGTCCGCCGCATCGCCCCGCCGCTGGAGCATCCGCGCCCGCCGCGCGCGCGCGAACTTGCGCGCAGCGCTGAAGATCGCGGGGGGCAGGTTGCTCGCCATGCGCGCGTCCCTGCTCCCGCGCCGCGGCGGTGGCAAGGGTGAGCGTTGCCGCAACCTTTCGCCAGGGGCTGGCGCCGCTGGTGGACCTCGTCTTCCCGCCACGCTGTCCGCTTTGCGGCGGTGCGATCGGCGCGCAAACCGGCCTGTGCGCGGCATGCTGGAGCGCGCTCGTCATCCCCGGCGAACCCTCGTGCGCGAAGTGCCAGCGCCCGTTCGGCGAGGCGCAGGTCGGCGAAGGCGCAGTCTGTGCGCCTTGCCTCGCCCGCCCCCCGCGGCACGACGGGATCGCCGCAGGGACCCTCTACGGCGAGGGCTCGCGCAAGCTGGTGCTGGCGTTCAAGCACGGTCGCCGCATCGCGCTCGCCCCGATGCTCGCCCGGCTGATCGCGGCCCGGCTACCCCAACTCGAAGGGGAGTGGATCGTCGTTCCGGTTCCGCTGCACCGCTGGCGGCTCTGGGCGCGCGGATACAACCAGGCGGCCCTGCTCGCGCGCGAGATCGCGCGGCTGGCGGGCGCGCGGCTGCACGTGGACGCGCTCAAGAGGATACGGCGCACGCCCGCGCTCGGCGGGCTCGGCCGGAAGGCCCGGGCGCGCACGCTGGCGGGGGCAATCGCGGTCACGGGGCGGCGGCGGCACGCGATCGAAGGCGCGCAGGTCATCCTCGTCGACGACGTCCTGACCAGCGGGGCGACCAGCGACGCCTGCGTGCGCGCGCTCAAGCGTGCAGGGGCGAGCAAGGTCGTGGTGGCGTGCTTCGCCCGGGTGATCGACGAGGCGTAAGGCACGGGCGCACGAGGATCAGGCCCACAAACGAAACGCCCGGGGCCGAAACCCCGGGCGCACCGTGACGAAATTCTTTGGACGTCCGGCCGCCACCCCCTTGGGCAGCCTTGGTCCGATCCCTCAATCGTCTGCCCTCCGGAAGTCGCGCTCCGTTCCCTCAAACGGGCGCGGTGCATCCGGTGGCGGTCCCTGAACCTGGCGCTCTATCGGCACCGGCGTTCCGGTTTGCGGCCCATGCGGGCTGCGAGGCGATGTGTCTCATTGTTGCAGGATTCATCAAAGGGACATCTTGCCAGGCCGCCGATTTTGGAAGAGGTCTGTTGTTATCGTGCAACAAACCTCTGACATACCGTCCGAAGCGCACCGCGCGCCGTTCACCCCTAAGTTCGATGCAGCGGGCCTGCTGACCGCCATCGTGACCGATGCGGACACCGGGGCGATCCTGATGCTGGCGCACATGGACGCTGAGGCGCTCGCGAAGACGCGGGAAACCGGGCTTGCCCATTTCCACTCGCGATCGCGGGCCCGGCTCTGGATGAAAGGCGAGACATCCGGCAACACCCTTGCCGTCGAGCGGATCCTGGTCGATTGCGACCAGGACGCGCTGGTCCTCGAATGTCGCGCGGCGGGGCCGGCCTGTCACACCGGGGCGCCGAGCTGCTTCTACCGCGAGTTGGCGGGTGACGTTCTCCGGCCCGTCAATACTTGACGCAAACGTAAAGAGGCGGCTATCCGGCACGCATGGCCGCACCCGACCGCAAGACCTCCGCCGCGCCTTCCGAACACGGCGGTGCGCATCTCGATCGCCCGGACCTGCTCGCGCGCGAACAATTCTCGATTTCCGACCTTACCGAGGAATTCGGCTGCACTGCCCGTGCCTTGCGTTTCTACGAGGACGAGGGGCTGATCGCCCCGCGCCGGGTGGGCCTGGCGCGCATCTATTCGAAGCGTGACCGCGCGCGGCTGGCGTGGATCATGCGCGCCAAGAACGTCGGGTTCAGCCTTGGCGAGATCCGCGAGATGATCGATCTCTACGATCTCGGCGACAACCGCGCGGAGCAGCGCCGGGTGACGATCGAGAAGTGCCGCGCACACGTCGCCAAGATGAAGCGCCAGCGCGACGACCTCGACTCGGCGATCGCCGAGCTCACCGAATTCATCGCCCACGTCGAACGCGTGGTCGACGAAACCAGCGAGGACTGACGATGCCCACTTACACCGCCCCGACCCGGGACACGAAGTTCGTCGTCAACGAGGTGCTCGACCTCGCCAGCTACGGCAACCTGCCCGGTTTCGAGAGCGCCACGACCGACATCGTCGATGCCGTCATCGACGAGTGCGGCAAGTTCTGCGCGGAGGTGCTGCAGCCGCTCAACCAGGTCGGCGACAGCGAAGGCTGCACGCGCCATCCCGACGGATCGGTGACGACGCCCACGGGGTTCAAGGCCGCATTCGATCAGTATGTCGAAGCCGGCTGGTCGACCCTGTCTTCGCCCGCGGCCTATGGCGGGCAGGACATGCCCCACGTACTCGGTTTCGTGCTCGAGGAGTTCGCATCCACTGCGAACCATTCGTTCGGGATGTACCCGGGGCTCACCAACGGCGCGGTCAGCGCGCTGCTGGCGTTCGGCAGCGACGAGCTGAAGCAGCGCTACCTGCCGAACATGATCGCCAACAAGTGGCTGGGTACGATGAACCTGACCGAGCCCCAGTGCGGCACCGACCTCGGCCTGATCCGCACCAAGGCGGAGCCGCAGGGCGATGGAAGCTACGCGATCACCGGGACCAAGATCTTCATCTCGGCCGGCGAACACGACCTGACCGAGAACATCATCCACCTCGTCCTCGCCAAGACCCCGGGCGCGCCCGACAGCAGCAAGGGGATCAGCCTGTTCGTGGTGCCCAAGGTCCTCGTCAACGACGACGGCACGCTCGGGGACCGTAACGCGGTCCAGTGCGGCTCGCTCGAGCACAAGATGGGCATCCACGGCAATTCGACCTGCGTGATGAACTACGACGGGGCGAAGGGCTGGCTGGTCGGCGAGGAGATGAAGGGCCTCGCAGCGATGTTCGTGATGATGAACGCCGCGCGGCTCGGCGTCGGCATCCAGGGCCTCGCCCAGGCCGAGGTGGCGTACCAGAATGCCGTCGCCTATGCTCGCGACCGGCGCCAGGGGCGCGCGCTGACTGGCCCCGCCGAACCAGAGCAGAAGGCGGACAGCATCATCGTCCACCCCGACGTGCGGCGGATGCTGATGGATGCCAAGGCATTCACCGAAGGGATGCGCGCGCTGTACCTTTATGCCGCGCTGCAGGTCGACCTGACCCACAAGGCGCAGACCGAGGAAGAGCGCACGCTTGCCGATGACCTGCTGGGCCTGCTGACCCCGGTGATCAAGGGCTATGGCACCGACAAGGGCTTCGACACCGCGGTGCAGATGCAGCAGGTGTTCGGCGGCCACGGCTATATCGCCGAATGGGGCATGGAGCAGTTCGTGCGCGATGCGCGCATCGCGCAGATCTACGAAGGCACCAACGGCATCCAGGCGATGGACCTGTGCGGCCGGAAGCTCGCCAGCAAGGGCGGCGCGGCGATCCAGGCGTTCTTCAAGCTCGTCGACGACGAGGCGGCCGCTGCCGAAGGCGACCTGAAGCCGCTGGGCGAGGCGCTTGCGAAAGTCGTC
Organism: Tsuneonella litorea; assembly: GCF_025154015.1. GTDB lineage: Bacteria > Pseudomonadota > Alphaproteobacteria > Sphingomonadales > Sphingomonadaceae > Tsuneonella > Tsuneonella litorea. The sequence continues at coordinate 159,714 of NZ_JAOAMV010000003.1, read as the reverse complement.
GGCGAGCAGAAGGCGGCAACGATGTGGTTCATGCAGAACGCGATGGCCAATCCGAATAACCTCGGCGCCGGCGCGCACCACTACATGACGATCATGGGTATCGTCTCGCTGGGGTGGATGTGGGTGCGGATGGCGCGGGTCGCGGCCGCGCGGCTGGAGCAGGGCGGCGACGACAAGGCTTTCTACGAAGCCAAGCTGACGACGGCGGGCTATTTCTTCGAACGTTTCGGCCCTGACGCGGGCGCGCTCAGGCGCAAGATCGAGGCGGGAAGCGAGGCGATGATGGCGCTCGACGAGGACATGTTCCTCACCGCCGCCTGACGCGCGTGCAGCCGCCGGCGATCCGCCCAGCCAGCCCGGCCGACGCGGAGGCCATCGCGGCCATCTACGCGCATCACGTTCGAACCGGCACGGCCAGCTTCGACGTCGATCCGCCGCCCGCGGAGTTCTGGAAAGAGAAGATCGGCGCGATCGCCTCGCGCGGCTGGCCCTTTCTCGTCGCTGCCGCGGAGGATACCGTCGTGGGTTACGCCTATGTCAGCCAGTTCCGCGACCGGCCGGCCTACGCGCGCACCTGCGAGGACAGCATTTACGTCGACGGAGGCTGGACAGGGAAGGGGGTCGGCTCCGCGCTGATGTCCGCTCTTGTCGATGCCGCGCGCGATTACGGGTTCGAACAGATCATCGCCGTGATCGGTGGGGCAGAGCCGGCCAGCGTCGCGCTGCACGCCAAGGCAGGCTTCGTGGAGGCCGGCCGGATGCGCAAGGTCGGGCGCAAGTTCGGCAGGGTACTCGACACGCTCTACATGCAGCGCGACCTCACCGCGGATTGAGCCCGTCCCGTCGTCGCGGCTCGGTTCGCCGTGCTGCGGGCCCAAGCCGCCGCGCGACTCGCATCGATCGGTCCTGGTGTTCATGTGGCAGAAATGCGGCAGCTAACAACCGAACCGCCGCGCCGGGCAGGTTGACCAACTCCTGTCCGGCGTTCGCATATGTTGGGGGTTGGAACGCCGGCCGCGTGTCGCCAGCGGCGGGCGGGGAGACTGTCGCCGACGGCCGGCTCGGAACGATCAAGGAGTACACCATGAACGCATTGTCCAGGAAGAGCGCCTTGCCGTTGCTGCTCGCGAGCCTCGCGCTGCCGATGGCCAGCGGCATCGCCGCGCAGGATGCGCAACCGACGGCTTACGGCGATGACGGGCTGACCGTCTACGGCACCCCTCCGGCCGATCTCTCCGGCCTGCCCGAAGGCCCAGAGGTCGATGGCTTCATTTCCGCGCGCAAGGGCGACCGGTTCCAGGTCACCGGCGAAACGGGCGAGAAGACCGTGATCGGCATCAGTGCCGCGACCGAGGTCAAGGGCGCCGGAGGCTTCCTGGGCCTGGGCAGCACCAAGCTGGGGTCCGACGCCCTGCTGAACGGCCTGCCGGTGAGCGTGAAGACGGTGCAATGGGGCGGCGGGCTCGTCGCCAGTGCGGTCAAGTTCAAGAAGGGCGACTACAAGACCGCCGCGATGATCAGCCGCGGCACCGCGCAAGGGTTCGCCGAGCAGACCGCCGCGACCGAGGCGCTGCGCAGCCGCGTCGCCGACATCGACAACTACAACGTCAAGGGCACGACGAACGTGTTCTTCGACACCGGCAAGTACAACCTGTCGCCCGAGGCGCAGGCCGACCTGTGCCAGGCGGCGAACCAGGCCCAGGCGATGGACAACGCCCTGCTTCTCGTCGTCGGCTACACCGATTCGACCGGCGGGTACGAGATCAACCAGGCGCTGAGCGAAAAGCGCGCGAGTCGGGTGGTCAACTACCTCCAGCAGCAGTGCGGCTGGAAGCCCTATCGTATGCTGACACCGACCGGCATGGCCGAGGCCGATCCGCTGGCCGACAACTCGACCGCGTACGGCAAGGCGCAGAACCGCCGCGTCGCGGTCAACATCCTCGTCAGCAAGGCCGTCGACGGGATGTAAGGGTACCGGGGCAGGCGCAGGCCGGTGCCGCGCCTGTCCCGTTTTTTCCTAGCATGGGTGGCGCTGCGCTTGTGCGCGGTGCATCAGGCCTGGGTGAACAGCGAACGCGCGATCCCCTTCCTCAAGTCACTCCGCCGCGATCCGGGCTTGCCGGAATGGCCCGCAGGCGTGCGGATCGTCGTTTTCGACGAAGACCGCCATCCCGCACCGTGTCATCGGCTGCTGAGGCGGGCATATTCGGAAGGGCAGGGCGCGGTGCCCGATTTCGATGACTGGTGGCAGCGTCTGCGGAACGACGCCGAATATGCCGCGGATTACACGTTCGTCGTGCTTGGCGACGCGGACCAGCCGGTCGCCCTTGCTCAGTGCTGGAGCAGCGCCTTCCTCAAGGACTTCGCCGTCGCAAGCGACTGGCGGCGGCGCGGGCTTGGCACGGCCCTGATGATGCACGTGTTCGACGCGTTCCGTCGGAACGGTTTTGAGGCGCTGCGCCTGAAAGTCCGCGCGGGCAACTTACCGGCGATCGCCTTTTACGAGTCGCTGGGAATGATCCGCGAGCCCTAGAGCAGCCGCATCTGCCCATCGGTCTCGGGCGGGCGAAACTTCGTGCAATCGAGCTCGAACCGCGCCTTGACGATGCCGGCGCGTCTGCAGGCGAGCGCGAAGCGGGCGCGAAACAGGTCGGCCCAGACGCCCGACGGTTTCATGCGGGTGAAGAAGTCGGGATCGTTGTCGCGACCGCCGCGGATCGAGCGGACGATGCTCATCACCTTGTCCCCGCGCTCGGGAAAATGGACGGAGAGCCATTCGCGGAACAGCGGTGCGACCTCGTGCGGGAGCCGCAGCGGTATCCAGCCCGCCGAACGGACGCCCAGCGCGGCAACCCGCGCGACGATCTCCTCCATGAAGCCGTCGGTGATCGCCGGGATGACCGGCGCTACCGAGCAGTGTGCGGGGATGCCCGCTTCGACCAGCCTGCCGAGCGCGGCGAGCCGCTTTGCGGGCGCCGCCGCCCTCGGCTCGAGCTTGCCGGAGAGCCTGGGATCGAGACTGGTGACCGACACGCTGACGGCGACGAGCCTGCGCCCGGCCAGTTCGACGAGCAGGTCGAGATCGTCGAGCACGCGGTCGGACTTGGTGGTGATCGTCACCGGATGCCGCGCATCGAGGCACACCTCGAGAACCTGCCGGGTGATCCGGTATCGCCGCTCGATCGGCTGGTAGGGATCGGTGTTGGTCCCCATCGCGATCGGCCGCGGCCGGTAGCGCGGCCTGGCGAGCGTCTCGCGCAGCAGCCGCGCCGCATCGGGCTTGGCGAACAGCCGGGTCTCGAAATCGAGGCCGGGCGACAGATCGTGAAAGGCGTGGGTGGGCCGAGCGAAGCAATAGACGCAGCCGTGCTCGCACCCGCGATAGGCATTGACCGACCGGTCGAAACCGATGTCGGGCGATGTGTTGAAGCTGAGGATCGTCTTCGGACGTTCCTCGGTAACGACGGTGCGAAGCTTTACCGGCGGGCCATCAAGCTGTTCCATGTAATCGCGCCAGTCGCCGTCGACCTCGCGCTCCGCCAGCCCGAAGCGCGTCGACACCCGCGATCCTTGCGCGCCGCGACCGGCGATCTCAGGTTCGAGTCGGCGCTCCATGCGTGAGAACATACACGGAACATCGCAGCGATGTAAGGGCTACGTCTCGCGCAGCCGCGGCATCAGCTCGACGAAGTTGCAGGGGCGATTGCGGCTGTCGAGCTGCTCGGCAAGAATGCCGTCCCAGCCGTCCTTAACCGCCCCGTTCGAGCCGGGCAGGGCAAAGACGTAGGTCCCGCGTGCGACGACCGCCATGGCGCGGCTCTGCACGGTGCTGGTCCCGATCGACTTGTAGCTCAGCCAGCGGAACAGTTCGCCGAAACCGGGGATGTCCTTGTCCTTCACCCGGTCGAGTGCTTCGGGCGTCACGTCGCGGCCGGTCAGGCCGGTCCCGCCGGTGGTCACGACGACATCGACCTGCGGATCGTCGATCCAGGTCTCGAGCCGCGTGGCGAGCGCTGCCGCGTCGTCCCTCTCGATCGCACGGGCGACGAGGTTGTGGCCGGCATCGCGGATCCGGTCTGCGAGGATATCGCCGCTTGTGTCGTCGGCCGTTGTGCGGGTGTCCGAAACCGTCAGCAGCGCGATGTTGACCGGCCGGAAGGTTCGCTCGGGATCGATCGCCATCTAGCGCCGCGTGACCCGCACGCCCTTGCTGCCGGACAGCTCGGGGAAGGTCGGCCAGAGACCCTGCGCCAGCGCCAGCCGGCTGTCCGATCCGGCGCCTGCCTGCCGCTCGTACATCCAGTAGTTGCGCATCACGATCGAAACGTATCCGCGGGTTTCCCAGTAAGGGATGCTCTCCATGTAAAGCAGCGGATCGCCCTGGTCGTTGATCTCGGTATTCCAGCGGGTCACCGGCGAGAGGCCGGCGTTGTATGCGGCCATGATCTTGGGCAGGAGGCCGCCGGTCGCGGAGCTGTCGCGCAGCATCGCCAGGTTCTGCTGGCCGAAGGCGAGGTTGGTCGCCGGGTCGGCCAGGTTCACGTAGCTTGCGCTCATGTTCAGGCGCGGCGCGTGCTGGCGCACGGTGATCGGGGTGATCTGCATCAGGCCCCGGGCCTGTGCCGGGCTGACAGCATTCACCTGGAATCGCGATTCCTGCAGCGTGTGCGCGAAAGCGAGCGCGGGATCGACCTGCCAGCCGCCCACCGGCTGCCAGCGGGGGGCGGGATAGCGCAGGGCGGTTTCCGCCTGCGCGCCGCGCGGCGCGTTGGCCGCCATCCACAACTGGGTCGATGGCAGGCCGAGTTCGCGCGCGAGGCGCGAGAGCGCATCGTATTCCTGCGCCGGGCCGATCCTGGCCTCGTGCCGCAGCACCTCGTCGGCGAGCGCGTCGCGCCCGATTTCCGAAAGCGCGACCGCGGTGCGCACGTTGGGCGACCCGCGCAGGCGCTGCCAGTCGGCAAGGTCGAAATCGGCGGTCCGCTTGCCCCCTGGCAGCTCCTGGCCAAGCGCTTCGCGCGCGAGCATTCCGTACAGCGTCTCGTCCATTCGCGCCGCGCCGCGCAGCTGCTCTGCGGCACGTTCGGGCTGGCGGCAGCGGACGAGCGCGCGGCTGGCCCAGTAATAGGCCGCCGCGGCGAGTTCGGGGTTCTGCGCCGATCCCGCCGCGCGCTGGAAGGCGCTGGCCGCGCCCGCGCAATCGTCCAGGCGCCACGCCGCGAGCCCCGCGGTCCAGTCGCCTTCGCCGACCCAGGCGCCGCTCCCGCCGTCGCGAACGGTCTCGGCCATCGCCAGCGCGGCGGCGTCCTGGTTCTCGATGTAGTAGCTCCATGCCACGCGCTGCCGCCACTCGGCGCGAGCGGCCGTCGACAGCGACGCGTCGACGCCGTCGAGCAATATCCGCGCGCCGCCTGGATCGTCGTTCTTGATCCGGTCGAGGATGGCCGACTTGATCTCTGCCGGCATCGATCCGTCATCGACCGACGAGGGAAGCACGCGGCGGGGCGCATAGCCCTGCGGTACGAGGCGCTGCTCCTGCGGCAGGCTGGGCATCGCCGCCAGCCCGCGCTTGAGGCCAAGATTCGCCATCTGCTGCGCCATCGGCAGCTGGGTGCCCTGCGACAGCCATGCCTCGATCGCTGGCAGCTCGACCTTGGGGCTCGCCGCGTCGAGGTAGTACTGTGCGCGCGCGACCTGGTGCAGCGGGCCGTCGGGCCGTTCGGCGAACATCGCATCCACCCGCGACCAGTCCTTGGCGTCGATCGCCGAAAACAGCGACTTGTACCAGTCCCGCTCGGACTGGCTCAGCAGCTCGGGGACGTTGGTGCTGGTGGCGCGGTTGCGGAAATATTCGGCCGCGCTCGAATTGGCGAGGGCCGGGGTCGCGGAAACGCAGGCGAGCGCGCTCGCAATGAAAAGAGCTAACCTTGCGCGTCGCGCCATGCGTCGGTGTCCGTCCAGTCCAGCCAGCGCCGCCAGAACCGGGCCCGTAGCTGCCAATTGCCGAGCAGCCGTTCGAGCCCCGCTTCGAACAGCGCGGGTATCCTGCCGCCTTCATGGTTAAAGGTCTGTAACTTTTGAGCGCCTTGCGCCGGATCGTGCCCGCAAAACGGCAGGATGTTGCGTCCGAACGCAATCAGCCTTTTCGGCCGGGCAAGCGCAACGTGATTGGCGAGCACGTCTCCCATGCCTTGGCGCTCGATCTGCTCCCAGTCGGCAAGCGGCGTATGACGCGGGAGAACGGCCGCGCGGTAGACCTTTTCGGCGGGAAGTCCTGCGGCGTTGAGGAACCCGTCCAGTAACTTGCCGTGGGGGCCTGACAGCAGCGTCTCGCGGTCGGCCTCCTCGGGCATCGCGACGAGGATCATCAGCTCCGCACCCGCCAATCCGACAGGTGCCACCCGCGGGGCGAGGCCGCCTTCGTCGAGCGAGGGTTCCGCCAGCCACCACTGCCGGAACGTCTCGAGATCCTGCGGCCAGGCGCTGCGGGGGCCGCCGATCTTCGGCTCGGACGGGGCGACCGGCTTTGGCCTGTCGGGGACCGTTCGCGCCCGCCGGGCGGGCTCTTCGGCCGCGGCGGGATCGGCCAGCCAGCCGACAGGCTCGTCGCCGAATAGCGCGTCGACCCCTGCCTCGCGCCACCAGTCGAGCGTCGCGGCGATGTCGGCTTCAAGCGGGGAGGGGGCGGGGCGCTGCACGGGATATGGGTCTTGACCTCACCCGCGGCTGCAATCAAGCCGGTCCGGAACTTTAACGGGGAGCCGACCAGGCAATGAGCGAACGCGAATCGATGCCGTGCGACGTGGTTATCGTCGGGGGAGGGCCGGCGGGCCTGGCCGCGGCCATCCGTCTCAAGCAGCTCAACGACAGCCTCGAAGTGGTCGTGCTCGAAAAGGGCAGCGAGATCGGTGCCCACATCCTCTCGGGCGCGGTGGTCGATCCCAGGGCGCTCGACGAGCTGATCCCCGAATGGCGGGACCAGGGTTGCCCGATGGCGGCGACCCCGGTTACCGACAACTGGCACTGGGTCCTCTCAAAAAAGGGCAAGACCAGCCTCCCGCACCTGATGATGCCACCGTTCATGTCCAACGACGGCTGCTATACCGGGTCGCTCGGCAACATGTGCCGCTGGCTCGCCGAGCAGGCCGAGGCGCTGGGCGTGATGGTCTTCCCCGGCTTCCCCGCCGCAGAGGTCTTGCTGGACGGCGAGGGCAGCGTCGCCGGCGTCATCACGCAGGACATGGGTGTTGCGGCAGATGGATCGCACAAGCCCGACTACCAGCCGGGGATGGAGATCCACGCCAAGTACACGCTCTTCGCCGAAGGGGCGCGCGGCAATCTCACCAAGCAGATGAAGGCGAAGTTCGACCTCGAGGCCGATTGCCAGCCGCAGGTCTACGGCCTGGGCGTCAAGGAGCTTTGGGACATCGACCCGGACAAGCACGTGCCGGGCCGGGTGATCCACACGCAGGGATGGCCGCTCTCGGAAAGCGAGAGCTGGGGCGGCGGGTTTCTCTACCACCAGGCGAACGGCCAGGTGGCGCTGGGGTTCGTCACCGCGCTCGATTACCGGAACCCGTGGGTCAGCCCATTCCAGGAATTCCAGCGCTGGAAGCAGCACCCGGCGATCCGCGAATACCTCGAAGGCGGCAAGCGCGTGGCCTATGGCGCGCGCGCTATCAACGAGGGCGGCTGGCAGTCGGTGCCGAAACTCGCCTTCCCCGGCGGCGCGCTGATCGGCTGCGCGGCGGGCTTCGTCAACGTGCCGCGCATCAAGGGCAGCCACACCGCGATGAAAAGCGGGATGCTCGCCGCCGAGGCCATCGCCGCCGCGATCGGACGCGGCGAGGAGAAGACCGCGCTGCTGGACTACGACGCAGCGGTGCGCGGCAGCTGGATCGCGGACGAACTGAAGCTCGTCCAGAACGCGCAGCCGGCGGTCGCCAAATTCGGCGGAGACTTCGGCACGATCGTGGCGGGCCTCGACATGTGGCTGCGCTATCTCAAGATGCCGATCCTGCCCGCCTTCAAGCACGAGCCTGACTACGAACTGACGGGGCGCGCCGATCTCTATCCCAGGATCGAGTACCCCAAGCCCGACGGCAAGATCAGCTTCGACCGGCTGACCAGCGTCGCCTTCAGTTACACCAACCATGCCGAGGACCAGCCGGTCCACCTCAAGGTCAAGGACATGGAACTGCAGAAGCGCAGCGAGCTGGGCGTCTACGGCGGCCCCTCGCAGTTCTACTGCCCGGCGGGCGTCTACGAATGGCTGGTAGACGAGGACACCGGCGCGCCGAAGTACCAGATCAATTCGCAGAACTGCGTCCACTGCAAGACCTGCGACATCAAGGACCCCAACCAGAACATCAACTGGACCACGCCCGAAGGCGGCGGCGGGCCGAATTATCCGAATATGTGATTCCGCGCCGGTGCGCGAAACCGCCTATGCCAAGATCAACCTCGCGCTGCACGTCCGGCGGCGGCGGGATGACGGGTATCACGAGCTCGAGACGCTGTTCGCGTTCGTCGATGCGGGGGACGCGCTGACCGCGCGCGCGGCGGCGCGGGACGAGCTTACAGTGTCCGGCGAGTTTGCTCCGCAGCTGACTGATCCGCTTGGCAATATCGCGGCCAAGGCGCTCGGCAAGTTGCCTCGTCCGGGCGGACTGGCGATCGCCCTCGAGAAGAACCTGCCGGTAGCGGCGGGGCTCGGCGGCGGGTCGGCGGACGCAGCGGCGGTGTTCCGGATCGTCGAAGCGTTGCACGGGCTGCCCGGCGACTGGCGCGAACGCGCCGCATCGCTGGGCGCCGACGTGCCTGCCTGCGTTGAAAGCCGGATGTGCCTCGGCCACGGAACCGGCATCGAATTGTCAAGCGTAGACAACGACCTGGAGGGCGCGCCTGTCCTGCTCGTGAACCCGCGCGTGCCGCTCGCCACCGGGCCGGTCTTTGCAGGATGGGATGGACGGGACGGCGGGCCATTGCCCGAGGGGCCAGCCTCGAACATCGCTGCAGAGGGTCGAAACGACCTCGAAGCCCCGGCAATCGCGCTCGTGCCGCAGATTACCGCGGTTCTCGACGCCTTGCGTGGAACCGGCGCCACGCTCGCCCGTATGTCGGGTTCGGGCGCGACGTGCTTCGCGCTCTACTCGTCCGTGGACGCCTTGCGCGAAGCCGCCGCGCGCCTGGCGGCCGACCATCCCGACTGGTGGCAGATGTGCGGGAGCCTGCGTCCTTGATCACCGAGTGGCAGCCGTGGCGGCACGTGGGACCCGAGCCGCGCAAGAAGGGGCTGGTGGTCGTTGCCGACCATGCTTCCAACTTCGTTCCCGACGATATCGAACTCGGCATCGAAAACAAACTGCTGGGCGAACACGTCGCGCTCGACATCGGCGTGGAAGGCGTCGCCGAACGCATGGCCCGTCGCCACGGCGTGCCAGCGCATCTCGCCTGCGTCAGCCGGCTCGTCTGCGATCTCCACCGGGAAGAGGACAATCCCGCGGTCGTTCCCACGACCAGCGACGGACACCTGATCCCCGGCAATATCGGCGCCGATGTCGAAGCGCGGCTTGATCGCTTCCACCGTCCCTACCACCACGCGCTGGCTGATTGGCTGGATGAGTCTGATCCCGGACTTATCATTTCCTTGCATAGCTTTACGCCCGCTCTTGCAAGCAAGGTCGAGGAACGACCGTGGGAGGTCGCGCTGCTCTACAACACCGACGACCTGCCCGCGCGCCACGCAATCCGGCTGTTCGGCGAACAGGGACTGACCGTCGGCGACAACCAGCCCTACTCGGGCAAGGAGCTCAACGCGACGATGAACCGCCACGCCGAGGCGCACGGGCGGCATTACCTCGCGATCGAGGTGCGGCAGGACCAGATCGTCACCGAAGCGGGGCAGGCACGCTGGGCGTCGATGATCGCCGATATCGCCGGCCGGGTGGCACTCATGCTTGAGGCGGCCTAAGGAAAAGCCGTTGGGGTTCGCGCGGCGCCTGGCCTAACCGGGCCCCGATAGCCAAGGACCTTTCCGATGCCGAACTTACGATCCCGCACGACCACACACGGCCGCAACATGGCCGGAGCCCGCGGCCTGTGGCGCGCGACCGGCATGAAGGACGGCGATTTCGGCAAGCCGATCGTCGCGGTCGTGAACAGCTTTACACAGTTTGTCCCCGGACATGTCCACTTGAAGGACCTGGGCCAACTGGTCGCCCGCCAGATCGAGGCGGCAGGCGGGGTTGCCAAGGAGTTCAACACGATAGCGGTCGACGATGGCATCGCGATGGGGCACGACGGGATGCTCTACTCGCTCCCCAGCCGCGAACTGATCGCCGACAGCGTGGAATACATGGTCAATGCGCACTGCGCCGACGCGATGGTGTGCATCTCGAACTGCGACAAGATCACCCCCGGCATGCTGATGGCGGCGCTGCGGATCAACATTCCCGCCGTGTTCGTGAGCGGTGGACCGATGGAAGCGGGCAAGGTCGTCGTGAAGGGCAAGCAAGTTGCGCTCGACCTCGTCGATGCGATGGTCGCCGCCGCAGACGAGAGCTTCAGCGACGAGGAAGTGTCCGACATCGAGCGCGCCGCGTGCCCGACTTGCGGCAGCTGTTCGGGCATGTTCACCGCCAATTCGATGAACTGCCTGACAGAGGCGCTCGGCCTCTCGCTGCCCGGCAACGGCTCGGTTCTCGCCACTCATGCCGACCGGCAGGGCCTGTTCGAGCGCGCGGGGCGCCTCGTGGTCGAGCTCTGCCGCCGGTATTACGGCGAGGACGACGACAGCGTGCTGCCGCGCTCAGTCGCTTCGTTCGAGGCGTTCGAGAACGCGATGAGCCTCGACATAGCGATGGGCGGATCGACCAACACCGTGCTCCACCTGCTCGCAGCCGCGCACGAAGCCGGCGTGGACTTCACGATGCAGGACATCGATCGCCTCAGCCGCAAGGTTCCCTGCCTGTGCAAGGTCGCCCCGGCCAAGAGCGACGTCCACATGGAGGACGTTCACCGCGCCGGCGGGATCATGGCGATACTCGGCGAACTCGACCGCGGCGGGCTGCTTCACACCGCGCTGCCCACCGTGCATTCGCCGACGATGGGCGATGCCCTTGCCGACTGGGACGTGCGGCTGACGAACAGCCCGGCGGTACAGGATTTCTATCGCGCGGCGCCGGGCGGTGTGCCGACGCAGACCGCCTTCAGCCAGAGCGAGCGATGGGACGATCTCGATACCGACCGCAGCGGCGGCGTGATCCGCAGCACGCATCACGCCTTCAGCCAGGACGGCGGCCTCGCGGTGCTGTTCGGCAACCTCGCCAAGGATGGCTGCATCGTCAAGACCGCGGGCGTGGACGAGAGCATCCTCACCTTCGGCGGCCCGGCAAAGGTGTACGAAAGCCAGGACGCGGCAGTCGCGGCGATCCTGACCGATCAGGTCGTGTCCGGCGACGTGGTGGTGATCCGGTACGAGGGGCCGCGCGGGGGGCCGGGGATGCAGGAAATGCTCTACCCGACCAGCTACCTCAAGTCGAAGGGCCTCGGCGCTGCCTGCGCGCTGGTCACCGACGGGCGCTTCTCGGGCGGCACCAGCGGCCTCTCGATCGGGCACGCCAGCCCCGAGGCGGCCGAGGGGGGAACGATCGGGCTGGTGCAGGACGGCGACTGGATCGAGATGGACATCCCGAACCGCTCGATCCAGCTGGTCGTGCCCGACGACGAACTCGCCCGTCGCCGCGCCGCGCAGGACGAGAAAGGCTGGTATCCGGCAAGGCCGCGTCCGCGCGCGGTATCACCCGCCCTGCAGGCCTATGCCGCGATGACCACCAGCGCCGCGCGCGGCGCGGTCCGCGACGTGAGCCGGCTGCGCCGCTGATGCGCCTCGCGGTCGTGGCGATCCTGCTCGCCCTGGCGGCGTGCGGTCGCGGTGCCACCCAGTCGCAGGCGGCAGAGGGTGCGACCCGCATCGAATGCGCGCTCGGGGAAGGGAGCCGGTTCTCTCCTGATTGCCTCGTCGAGCGCGTGCAGGGCGAAGAGGGCAGCGAATTCGTCGTTCGCCATGGCGATGGCAAGTTTCGCCGGTTTCGCATCGCGCCCGACCGGCACGGCATGGTCGCGATCGCCGGGGCGGACGATGCCGTCAATGCGTTCGAGGTTGATCCTCCGATCCTCCAGGTGACCGTCGGCTCCGACCGCTATCGCTTCCCGGCGGACATCGATGCGGCCCGGTGAGCAGGTCCTTACCGCCGCGCAGATGCGCGCGGCCGAAGAGGCGCTGATCGCGCACGGCGTCTCGGTCGACGCGCTCATGCTGCGCGCAGGGCGCGGCGCGGCGGAATGGATCTGGCGCGTGGCGGCAGGGCGCCCGGTAACCGTGCTCTGCGGCCCCGGCAACAACGGCGGCGACGGCTACGTCATCGCTGAAACGCTCCGCGCGCGCGGCATCGAGGTGGGCGTGGTCGCCCCGATCGAGCCGAAGACCGACGCCGCCCGCAACGCGCGCGCGCGCTGGCAGGGCCGCGTCGCGACTTCGGGCGATAGGATTCACGGCGGCGTGTTGGTCGACTGCCTGTTCGGATCGGGGCTGACGCGGCCCCTGTCGCCTGAGCACGCGCTGCTTCTGGCAGAGCTCGCCGCGCATCATGCCTTCACCGTCGCGATTGACCTGCCGAGCGGAGTCGCGACCGACGGCGGGGCTCTGCTCGGCAACGTGCAACGGTACGACCTGACGCTAGCGCTCGGCGCGTGGAAGCCCGCCCATTTCCTCATGCCCGCGCTCGACCGGATTGGGGAAACCCGGCTGGTCGAGATCGGCGTGCAGCAGGTCGAAAGCGCCGCGGCGGTATTTCCCCGCCCGAGCTTCGCCTCGCCCGCACGGGGCGCGCACAAGTACACCCGCGGCCTGGCAGGGGTGGTGGCGGGCGCGATGCCGGGTGCCGCGATGCTCGCGGCCACCGCGGCGATGCGGGGCGGAGCGGGTTACGTGAGGCTGCTCTCGGCGCACTCGCATCCGGCCGCGCCTGCGGCGTTGGTCGTGGACGACAGCGATCTTTCGAGCGCACTGGGCGATCCGCGCTGGTCGGCCCTTCTGGTCGGACCCGGCCTCGGTCGGGACGAGGCGGCACGCGAGCGGCTGGGGGCGGTGCTCGGGGCAGGAACGCCAACCGTGCTCGATGCCGATGCGTTGCACCTGCTCGACGACGACCTGCTCGAGGGGGTCGATCCCTCGCGCCTTCTCCTGACCCCGCACGAAGGCGAGCTGTCGCGGCTGTGCGCTTGCTTTGGCGTCACGGCGGAGGGCAAGCTCGAACGCGCCCGCGCGCTCGCCGCGGTGACCGGCCTGACGGTGCTGGCGAAAGGCCCTGACACCGTGCTCGCGGCGGCTGACGGGCGGCGCGCGTTCTTTCCCGCCGCCCCCAGCTGGCTTGCCAGCGCGGGCACCGGCGACGTGCTGGCGGGGCTGGCGGTGAGCCGCCTTGCCACCGGCCGCGCGCCGTTCGCGGCGGGCGGTGAGGCCGTGTGGCTTCATGCCCAAGCCGCGCGAGAGGCTGGTCCGGACCTGACGGCCGATGACCTTGTTCGTTGTTTATCAAGCGCGTACGCACGATTCCTGTGATCCAAAGCGAAGAAATCGTTCGCGTCGCCGCAAAGGGAGACGGCGTCACGGCAAGCGGGCGCCACGTCGCGCTCGCCGCGCCGGGTGACGTCGTGCTGCCTGACGGCACGTTGCAGCCGGGACCGCACCGCGTCCCACCGCCGTGCCGCCACTTCGGACCGTGTGGCGGCTGCCAGCTCCAGCACCTCGACGAGACGGTGCTGGCGGCGTTCGTGCGCGACCGCGTGCTTCACGCCGCGCGTTCGCAGGACCTCGAATCCGGCGTACTGGGCGAAACGCACCTCTCGCCGCCGCGCAGCCGCCGACGCGCGACACTTCATGCGCAACCGGCGGGCGGCAAGATCGTTCTGGGCTTCCGCGAGGCCGGTTCGCACCGGATCGTCGACCTTGCGGAATGCGATGTCCTGCGGCCCGAGTTGTTCGCCCTCGTCGCGCCGCTGCGGCGGATGCTGGGAGCGCAGAAGGGCCGCTGGGCGGTCGATGTCGAGCTGACGCTCGCCGACCAGGGCGTCGATTGCGGGCTCAAGGGGTACGCGATGGAGGGATTGCAGGCGACCGAGGCGGCGCTTGGATTCGCGCATGAACACCGCCTCGCCCGCCTGACAGTCGACCTGGGCTATGGGCCTGAACCGGTGTGGGAACCCGAACCTGTCACCGTGACGCTGGGCGGCACGCCCGTCGCGCTGCCGCCGGGCGCGTTCCTGCAGGCGACCGGCGACGGTGAAGCGACGCTCGTCGGCGCGGCCCGCGAATGGCTGGCGGGAAGCGGCCCGGTCGCCGACCTGTTCGCCGGCCTCGGCACGTTCGCCTTCGCCCTCGACGGGCCGGTCGCCACTTACGAAGCGGCGCGTAACGCGCATCTCGCCTGTCGGGCGGCCGCCGCCCGGTACGCGGGGCGCGTGTCGGCCCACCACCGCGACCTCTTTCGCAATCCGCTGCAGCCGGGCGAGATCGATGCCTTCGACGCGGTTCTGCTGGATCCGCCACGGGCCGGTGCGCGCGAGCAGGTCGCCCGGATCGCCGCGAGCGGGGTGGGCCGCGTGGTCTATGTCAGCTGCAATCCGTCGAGCTGGGCCAAGGACGCGCGGACGCTCGCCGACGCGGGCTTCCGGCTGGCAGAGCTGCGCCCTGTGGGCCAGTTCCGCTGGTCGACCCACGTAGAGCTGGCGAGCCTGTTCGTGCGGGACTGACCGTCAGGCGCCGCGCAGCATCGCCAGCAGTTCGCCTTCGAGAAAGACCTTCGCATCGGGTTCGACCCAGGCGTGGGTGGCTCCGGCACACCGCACGACGCGTTCGTCCTCCTGCGGCCAACCGGCCTCGAACGCCTGCGCGGTGCGGTCGGCGCTTGCCAGGACGATCCTTGCCGGGCCTTGGAACGCGGCGAGCCCCGCGGCGATTTCCCTTGCGAGCGTCGACCGGGGTGCGCCGGGCCGGGCAGCCTGCACGATTCCGCGTGCCAGCTTGCCAAGGTTCACCCCCCCGCTGAAAAGCCGCAGCACTTCTCTGGGGTTCCTGAGCTTGTCGGCGTAGCGCGCGCGCACCGCGGCCGGGGGTGGCACCGTGCCCGTTTCCTCGATCGTCCACGGGTTCGACAGGACGAGCGCATCGAACCCCGCGCCTTCGGTCAGCATCAGCGCGCTGGCGGCATCGCAGTTGCCGAACCCGACCACCCGGTCGACGGTGGGCGCGATCGCGCGAAACGCCGCGAGCGCGGCCTCGATGTCCTTGCGGCTCTTGCGAAAGCCGCGGTTTTCGCCTCCGCTGTCGCCGACCCCGCGCCGGTCGAAGCGGAACACGGGGAAACCCTTGCGGGCTATCCGGGCTGCCAAGGCCGCCTGCCCCGAAAAGGCCCCGCTGCGCACCTCGTTGCCGCCGCTCACGATCAGCAGGCCGCTCGTACCCGGTGCGGTGTCGAGCGTACCGGCGAGGGTCGTGCCCTCGCAGTTGAAGGTGAGCTGGAGCCGGCTCATGCCCCGGCCATCCCGATTGCGACCATGGCGGCGAGGGCATCGGCTTGCGCCGCATCCTCGTCCGGTTCGGCGCGCAGCCAGAGGGCGGGACCGCCGAGCGCCGCCTGCTCGATCTCGGCCAAGCCGGGCGGCGCTTCTGCGCCTTCGAGTTCGCGGAACATTTCTGCCCCCACATGCCACCCGGCAAGCTCGATTCCCTCGCTGCGGGCCATCGCCTGCAGGTCCTCCGTCCGCTCGCTCCGGCCCGCCTCCTTCGCCGCGATCGTGCGCGCGCGCAGCATGGCCCTCAGGACCGGCCGGCCGCCAACAGGGGCGTAGCGCCAACCGGGAAGTCCCTCGGGCGCGAGCAATGCGCCCGCGCGCACCGTCAGCACGTGCGTGGCGGCGAAGTGTTCAGTCGCCGCGGCGGCGGCCGTGCGCCAGCTTGCCAGCGTCTGGTCTGCGAGCTTTGCCGTGCTCTCGTTGCAGCCGGGCAGGTCGGGCAGGACGCAATCGATGCCCGCCAGATCGAGCCGGCGCATGACCTCGACCGTCAGGCGGCGCAGCTTGTTCGCCTCGTCGAACCACGCGGGCAGCACGAGCAGCCGGTTCTCGCGGCGCTTGTCGAACGCCAGCGCCATTTCTTCGCGCGTGCCGCCGCCGGGGGCGGGGCACGGCCAGTCGACGAGTTCGAACGGGGTCACGCGGCGGCGGCTTTGCCCTCGGCGAAGGCCAGCAGGCCGCCGTAGGTTTCGAGCATTTCGCCGTCGACGTCATCGTCGTCGATGACGATGTCGAGGCGATCTTCCATTTCGGTGAGAAGGCCGGCGACCGCCATCGAATCCAGTTCGGGGAGGTGGCCGAACAGACCGGTGTCGCTGTCGAAGCCGGCGACGCGCTCCGCATCGAGGCCCAGCACGTCGCCCAGGATCGCGCGCAGCTGCGCGTCGATCGCGCTGCGGCTCGGCGCGAGATGGTGGCCTTCGGTCATCCGGGCTGTTCCCCCTAACGAAATCGCGGGCTGCGCCCTAGCGACCGCGCATTGCGCGCGCAAGCATACGCTTGGCGAGTGCCGGCCAGGCGCGCGGCTGGCGCGGGTCGAGGCAGTCGATCCGATACCGCGGTCGGTCGATCTCCATCCAGTCCCGCTTGTAGGCGTCGTCGCCGGTTCCGAAGTCGATAAGGTCCACCCGGTCGCGATCGATCACCCGCTCGAACAGCGCCGCGCTCAGCGTCGTTCCGGCCGAAAGCGGCCTCGCGCTCTCGCGGTGGGCCAGCTTGTGGATGTACGCGGTGCCGTTCTCCACCGTCCAGAACTGCGCCGCGACGGGCTCGCCATCGGGCGCATGGGCCACGCCGAGCCGGATACGGCCCGTCGCGCCCTCGGCCTCGGCAAAGCGGCGCAGGAGTACCGGATCGCCTTCTTCGGGTTTCCAGCTTTCGGCATAGATCGACTCGTAGTCGGCCCAGGCGGCGGTATCGAACCGGTCGTGGATCGACACCGACACCTTTTTCGCCTTGCGCTTGAGCGTGGTGCGCATCGGGCCAGGCCGGCCGGCCCAGTATTCGGCGAAGCTGCGCCCACTGACCGCGAGCACGTGGTTGCGGTCGCAATGCTCGACCGAAACGCGCCAACCCGCTGTACGGAATGCTTGGGAAAGCCGCGTGGCGCTGCCGTCTTCGTCGGGAACGGGCCACAGCGTGACGCGGTGCGCGCGGCTGCGCAGCGCCTGCGCGATCGCCGCGAGCAGCACCGGATTGTCGCCATGCGGCCGCCACGTGAACGCGTACCAGTTGCGCAGTGGCTCGATCCGGCCGTTGGCCAGGGTCAGCATGAGCGAGACGTCGCCCGCCTGCGCGACCAGCGGTTCCTGCCCCGCCTCTGCAAGCAGCGCGAACCATTCGGCGCGGTCGAACGGTCCGCAATCCGCAACGGCGGCTTGCAAGACGTTAACCGTGCCGTGATAGCTGACCGCGCTCGACGCCATTTCGCCCTTCGGAGTAACCATGTCCCTCGCGCCCGATCCCCGGCCCCGGCCGCTCGATCATCTCGCCGAACGGGGCGAGGGCGAAGCGCCGGCGCTGGTCTTGCGCGGGGGCACGCTTACCCATCAGGACTTAAGAACCCGTGTCGGGCAGATCGCCGCCTGGCTGGCGGGACGCGCCGCGCCCGGCGACCGGATCGCGAGCTGGGCGGCGAAGGGCGAGGCGACCTGCCTGCTGCCGCTCGCCTGCGCCCGGGCGGGAATGGTCCACGTGCCGATCAACCCGCTGCTGAAGCGCCTCCAGGTCGCGCACATCCTGGCCGATAGTGGCGCGGTGCTGCTGGTGGGCACGAAGGCGCGGCTCGCGAGCCTCGAGGACGGCGACGCGCCGGCCGGCTGCGGGGTGCTGGCGGAAGAGGACCTGCTCGAAGCGTCGCGGGGGTGCGACCCCCTCGGTCCATCGGATCACGACCCCGACGACATTGCCGCGATCCTCTATACCAGCGGCTCGACCGGCAAGCCCAAGGGCGTGGTGCTGAGCCACGCCAACATGTGGCTCGGTGCGGTCAGCGTGGCGCACTACCTCGGGATGGCGGCGGACGACGTCACGCTCGCGGTGCTGCCCTTGAGCTTCGATTACGGGCAGAACCAGCTGCTGAGCACATGGTATGCGGGCGGCTGCGTGGTGCCGCTCGATTACCTCGTGCCGCGCGACGTGGTGAAGGCGTGTGCCCGCCACGGGGTCACGACACTGGCGGCGGTGCCGCCGCTGTGGGTCCAGCTCGCGGAGATCGACTGGCCCGAAGACGCCGTCGCTTCGATGCGCCGCCTGACCAACAGCGGCGGCGCGCTGACCGAGCCGCTGGTGCGTGCGCTGCGGCGGATTTTTCCGCAGGCGCGCCTGTTCCCGATGTACGGCCTGACCGAGGCGTTCCGCTCGACTTATCTCGACCCGGCGCTGGTCGACAGCCACCCGACCTCGATGGGCAAGGCGATACCGTTCGCGGAGATCCTGGTGATCGCCGACGACGGCACGGTCGCTGGCGACGGCGTGGAGGGCGAGCTGGTCCATGCCGGGCCGCTCGTGGCCTTGGGCTACTGGCAGGACGAAGCGCGCACCGCCGAGCGATTTCGGCCCGCGCCCGAAGCGTCCCGGTACGGCGGCATGGCGGTCTGGTCCGGCGACCGCGTGCGCCGCGCGGCCGACGGGCTGCTCTATTTCGTCGGCCGGCGCGACGCGATGATTAAGAGCGCGGGCAACCGCATCAGCCCGCAGGAGGTCGAAGACGCCGCGATCGCCACCGGCCTGGCCGCTGAAGCGGTCGCAATCGGCGTGCCCGACGAGCGGCTGGGACAGGCGGTATGCCTCGCCGTGCGCCCGGTCGGCGCGTTTGACGAAGACGCCCTGCGCAAGGCGCTCGCCGCATTGCTGCCGAACTTCATGCTCCCCCGCATCATCCGGTCCTATGCCGCGATGCCGCGCAACCCGAACGGCAAGCTCGACCGCAACGCGCTTGCCGCGGAGATGGCCGGATGAAGCCGCTCGGACCGATACCGGACGGCTACGCGGCGAAGGACGGCCAACTCGCCATCGGGGGCAGGACGGCGCGCGAACTCGTGGCCGAGGCGGGCGGCACCCCGCTGTTCGTCTATTCGAGGCGGCACATGGACGACCGCATGGCCGATCTTCGCGCCGCGATGCCCGACCGGCTGGCGATCCACTACGCGGTGAAAGCCAATGCGTGGCGCCCGGTTCTCGAGCACATGGCGGGTCTTGCCGATGGCTTCGACATCGCTTCGGGCGGTGAACTTGCCCTCGTGACCGAAGCAGGCATCGATCCCGCGCTGGTCAGCTTTGCCGGGCCGGGCAAGCGCGACCGCGAACTGGAGGCCGCGATCGAAGCGGGCGTCACCCTCAACTGCGAAAGCGAGAACGAAGCGCGCCGCGCCCTTTCGATCGGCGAGCGGCTGGGCAGGCAGCCGCGCATCGCGATCCGGGTCAATCCCGATTTCGAACTGCGCGGATCGGGCATGAAGATGGGCGGGGGCGCCAAGCCGTTCGGGATCGATGCCGAACGCGTGCCGGCACTGGCGCGCGCGATGATTGCTGCCGGGGCCGACTGGCGGGGACTGCAAATATTCACCGGCAGCCAGGCCCTCGACGCCGAAGCGATCGCCGAGACGCAGGGCAACGTGCTCGACCTTGCCGACCGGCTGGCGCGCGCGATCGGGCAGGGGACGCTTCCCAGGCTCAACATGGGCGGGGGCCTCGGCATTCCCTACTTCGCAGGCGACACGCCGGTCGACCTCGCGCTGGTCGGCAAGCGGCTGGCCGAGCGGTTCGCGGCGCTTCCCGACACGCTTGCTGGCACTCAGCTGTGCATCGAACTGGGCCGCTACCTCGTCGGGGAAGCCGGGGTGTACCTGTGCGAAATCGTCGACCGGAAGGACAGCCACGGCGAGACCTATCTCGTCACCGACGGCGGCCTGCACCACCAGCTCGCCGCGTCGGGCAATTTCGGCACCGTCGTGCGCCGGAACTACCCGGTCGCGATCGCCACGCGGTTCGGTGAAGAGGCTAACGAGGAAGCGAACGTCGTCGGTTGCCTTTGCACCCCGCTCGACCGACTGGCCGACAAGGCCATGCTGCCCCGCGCCGAAGTGGGCGATCTCGTGGCGGTGTTCTGCGCCGGGGCGTATGGCGCCAGCGCTTCGCCCGCCAGCTTCCTGGGTCAGGGACCGGCGCGCGAGTTGCTGATTTAACCTTTACGCGCGCGCTGTCCCGATCCGGGACCGGCCCTCGCAAGGCCTCTCAAACCTAACGGTATGTTCACCAATTTCGGCGACACAGGCCGCCGGTACCTGCGCTCGTGCGGTGCACCGGGTCGCTCCCGGACGATGCACCGCGGCTGCGCGACACGAATTCGAGGATGCATCGATGCTGGAATCCATTTCCCCACGCCTTCTTGCCGGCACCATGCTTGCCGCGCTCGCGCTCGGCGGGTGCGCGACAGGCGGCGGCAACCAGTTGCCGCCCGCATCGTTCGTCGCGATGCAGGAAGGGCCGGGCGAGGATTACGTGATCGGGCCGCTCGACGAACTGACCGTCAGCGTCTGGCGCAATCCGGAACTCAGCGCGGAGAAGATCCAGGTTCGCCCCGACGGTCGCATCACCACGCCGCTGGTCAGCGACATGCCCGCCGTGGGCAAGACCCCCGCGATGCTGTCGGAAGACATCCGCCTCCAGCTGTCGCAGTACATCGAGGATCCGATCGTCAGCGTGATCGTGACCAATTTCGCGGGCACCTTCAGCCAGCAGGTGCGCATCGTCGGCGCGACCGAGAAGCCCGCGAGCATTCCCTACCGCGCAAACATGACCGTTCTCGACGCGATGATCGCTGTCGGCGGGCTCAGTGAATTCGCCGCGGGCAACAAGGCCAAGCTGATCCGCTTCGACAAGCAGGCGGGCCGCCAGAAGGAATACGGCCTGCGCCTCGGCGACCTGCTCAAGCGCGGCGCGAGCGAGGCAAACGTCATGCTTCAGCCGGGCGACGTGATCATCATCCCCGAAAGCATGTTCTGAAGAGGCCTGACCGCACATGAACGAGGTCTTCGAGGAACTGCGCGCGGCCGCGCACTCTGCCTGGTACCGGCGCTGGCTGGTGCTCGGCGTGGCGTGGGGCGTCTGCCTGCTCGGGTGGATCGCGGTGGCGATGATCCCTAACGCCTACGAATCGAAAGCCCGCATCTACGTCCAGCTCGACGACGTGTTGTCCGACCAGCTCAAGATCGCCAACGGCGGCGCGGACGAGATCCAGCGGGTCAAGAAGACGCTCGCGGGCGCGGTCAACCTGGAAAAGGTGATCCGCGGGACCGACCTGGGACGCAACATCGCCAGCCAGCGCGAGATGGACAAGGCGGTCGCCTCGCTGGCCGAGGACGTGAAGGTCGAGAGCGTCGAGGACAACCTGTTCACGATCACCGCGACGGTAGGCCAGCGCAAGTTCTCCGATGCGGAAAACGCCAAGCTCGCGCAGAGCGTGGTCCAGAAGCTGATCGATATATTCCGCGAGGAGAACATCGCCGGCAACCGCGGCGAAGTGGCCGACACGGTGGTGTTCCTCGACCAGCAGCTCGAGGAGCGGAAGGTCGAGCTCGAAGCGGCTGAGGCCAAGCTCTCGCAGTTCGAGGCCGAGCACCCCGAGCTCGTCGGCGGATCGACCGCGATCGCCGGCCGGCTGTCGGGGACCCGGCAGGAACTGCGCGGGGTTGAGGCCGACCTCGCCGCCGCGCAGAGCGCGCTCGCCGCGATCAGCGGCCAGCTCGCCGGTACCCCGCGTACGCTCGCCGGTCCGGGTGACGGCAGCGCCCTGAGCCAGGCGCAGGGCCAGCTGGCGGCGATGCAGGCGCGCGGCCTTACCGACAGCCATCCCGACGTCGTCGCGCTGAAGCGCCAGATTGCGCTGCTGCAGAAGAACGGCGGGGCGAACGTCGCGGCCGGCGCGCCGAACCCCGCCTACAGCTCGCTCGTCTCGATCAAGGCGGAGCGCGAGGCCAACGTGCAGGCGCTGCTCGCCCGCAAGGCGGCGCTCCAGTCGGAGATCAGCGGCGCGATGGCCGACCAGGCCAGCGAGCCGGCGGTATCCGCCGAGGCGAACCGGATCAGCCGCGATTACGACGTGCTCAAGAAGAAATACGACGAGCTCCTGCAGGACCGCGAGGAGATGCGTCTGCGCGGACAGGTCGAAAGCGAGCGGTCGAGCTTCAAGTTCGACGTCGTCGACCCGCCCACCACGCCGCGCCAGCCGGCTTCGCCGAACCGCCCGCTGCTGCTGTTCGGCGTGCTGCTCGCCGGCATTGCCGCGGGGATCGGCACCGCGTTTGGACTGACCCAGGTCAGGTCGACCTTCGCCACCGCGGCGGCGCTCGAACGCGCGCTCGACTTGCCGGTGCTCGGGACGATTTCGGAAACGCTGTCGGACGGTGCCAGGGCGCTGCGGGCGAAGCGGATGAAGATGTTCTACGCCGGCAGCGGGGCGCTCGCCGGACTGTTCGTGGTGCTGCTGGGGATCGAGTTCGTCCAGCGCGGCATGGTCGCGTGAGGGGACGAGCGAGATGACCGAACAGACCAAGATCCCGCTTCCCGGCAAGCCTGACGACGAAGCATCCGGCGCCGGTTCCGGCTCGCTGCTCGAACGCGCCAGCGGGATTTTCGGGTTGACGCCCTTTCGCCCGGCAAAAATGCCGGCACGGCTCGAAGAACCGGCGATGAAGCGCGCAAGGGCGGTCAAGCCCGAAGCGCCGGTCGCCACCGAACCGCAGACCGGCCCGGTCGAGCCCGAGGCCGGGCACGATGCGCCGTTGCCCGTCGTATCGCCGGCGCGGGCGCCTTCGCCTGTGATCGACCAGCCGGTCCGTTTCGGCGGGCCGCGTCACGCAATCGACCGCGCGAAGCTGGCCGACAGCGGGATGATCGTGCCCGAAGACGGGGCGACCGCGCTGCTGGAGGAGTTCCGCATCGTCAAGCGGCAGGTTATTGCCGCCGCAAAGGCCGCAGCCGATCCGTCCGCGCGCCGCGTGCTCGTCTCTTCGCCGCACCCCGGCGAGGGCAAGACATTCTGCGCGGTGAACCTGGCGATCGCGATGGCGGGCGAGCGTGACGGGGAAGTCCTGCTCGTGGATGCCGATTTCGCCAAGCCGTCGGTGCTCTCGACGCTCGGCCTGCCCAAGGGGCGCGGGCTGATGGACGCGCTGGCCGATCCGTCGCTGGCGGTCGAGGACCTCGTCCTTGCCACCGACATTCCCGGCCTGTTCGTGCTGGCTGCCGGAGAACAGAGCAACGCCGACAGCGAGTTCCTCGCCAGCGCGCGCACCGCCCAGGTGCTCGACCGCCTGACGCGCGGCGCGCCGAACCGGATGGTCGTGTTCGACAGCCCGCCGGCGCTGGCTGCCTCGCCGGCCGCCGAACTCGCCAAGCACGTGGGGCAGGCGCTGCTCGTGTGCCGGGCCGACCGGACCGGGCGGAGCGCGCTCGAAGATGCCGTGCAGCTGCTCGGCGCCTGTCCCGACATCAAGCTCCTGCTCAACGCGGCGCACTTCAGCCCCAGCGGCCGAAGGTTCGGGACGTACTATGGGTACGGGGGATAAACCCATGAAACGCATATCCATTCTGCTCGCGAGCGCCGTGGCTATTGCCGCGATGCCTGCTCACGCGAAAGCACCCCGCGAAGGCGGAGACCGCCAGAGCGCGCGCGTCGATCCGTACATCGAGGCGAACCAGGTGTTCGCCGCCGAACTTTCTCCGGGCGACGACACCGTTACTTATTCGCAGGTAGCCGTCGGGGTCGATGCGAGCGTACAGGGCCGCAACAACGGCGTGGCCGCCTCGGTCCGCTACGAACGCACGTTCGGGTATGGCGACCGGGTGTCCGACAGCGCGACCTTGAGCGGCATTGCGCGGGGGTACGCCGCGGTCGTTCCCCAGGCCCTCACGGTCGAGGCCGGCGCACTCGCTACCCGCACGCGGGTCGATGCCAGCGGCGGCGGCAGCGCGGTTTCGGCCTACCGCGGCCCTTCGGAAAGCCGGATCTATTCGGCCTATGCCGGGCCGAC
The DNA here is from genome assembly GCF_025154015.1 of Tsuneonella litorea. Classification (GTDB taxonomy): domain Bacteria; phylum Pseudomonadota; class Alphaproteobacteria; order Sphingomonadales; family Sphingomonadaceae; genus Tsuneonella; species Tsuneonella litorea. The sequence goes on along the minus strand of NZ_JAOAMV010000003.1, from coordinate 135,544 downwards.
GCTGCACACCAGCGCGGGCGAGGCCGAAATCAACGCAAACTACCGGGTCGGCTATGCCCGCGCTGAAGCCCCCGATGCGATCGTCGCGGCGCCGGGCGCGCCGCGGATCGACGTGTTCGACGAAAGCGTGGTGCAGAGCGCCAATGTCCACGCCGGTCTGCGTCCCGGCGCGCCGCTGCCGGTCGGCATCGGGGTCGGTGCCGGTTTCTACCAGGAAGACACCACCAACCTCGACAGCCGGGTACGGGACCTGCACTGGCGGAGCGATGTGACCGTGCCGCTCGGCCCGAGCCTCGCGGTGGTCGGGGGGCTCGGCTACGAGGACGTCGAGATATCGAACCGCGACGCGGTGCGCGACGGGGCCGGCAACCCGGTCATCGGCGCCGACGGCCGCTTCGTTACCGACACGTCATCCCCGCGCCGCCTTGCCTACGACGTCTCGGGACTGATCTGGGATGTCGGCGTCGTCTGGCGCCCCTCGAGCCGCACCGCGGCCGAGGCACACGTCGGCCGGCGCTACGATTCCACGACCTATTACGGCAGCTTTGCCTGGGCGCCCGACAGCCGGACGTCGGTGAACCTGTCGGTCTACGACGGGATCACCGGCTTCGGCGGCCAGCTGACCAATGCGCTGGCCGCGCTGCCAACCGATTTCGCCGCGATCCGCAACCCGGTCACCGGCGATCTGCAGGGATGTGTCAGCAGCCTCGAGGGAGGCAACTGCCTCACCGGCGTGCTCGGCTCGGTGCGCTCCGCCGTGTTCCGCGGGCGGGGCGTGCAGGCGAGCGTCTCGCAGCGGCTGGGCCGCATGACCGGCGGGATTGGCGCGGGATACGATCGGCGCAAGTTCATCGGCGCGCCCGGCACCGTGCTGGCCGCCGCCAACGGGGTGGTGGACGAAAGCTACTGGATCGCCAGCTATCTCACAGGCCAGCTCGGTCCGCGCGACAGCTTCACCGTCAATTCGCGCGTCCAGTGGCTCAGGAGCGGGTTCGCGGGCGCCGGCGACGCGACCGTGCTGGGCGCGGCTGCGGCCTACCGCCGGTACCTGGTCGAAGGGCTTTCGGCCAACGCCGCGGTCAGCGTCGACCGCTTCGACAGCGATGCCGCCGGACAGGACCTCGCCACCGCGGCCGCGCTGCTCGGCCTGCGTTACGATTTCTGACGACGACCGGAACGGAAAACGAGAGAAGACGATGTTCGACGATTTCTACGGTCTTACGGCCCGGCCATTCCAGCTGACGCCCGATCCGAACTTCTATTTCGAGAGCAACACGCATCGCAAGGCGTTGAGCTACCTCGGCTACGGCCTTGCGCAGGGCGAGGGGTTCATCGTCATTACCGGCGAAGTGGGGGCGGGCAAGTCGACCCTCGTGGCGCACCTGATGCGCAAGATCGATCCGAGCCAGCTGACCGTCGGGCAGATCGTCACCAGCAACCTCGACGGCGAGGAAATGGTGCTCTCGGCGGCGCAGGCCTTCGGGATCGAACTGGGCGGCAGCGACAAGGCGGCAGCGCTCGCCGCGATCGAGGGCTTCCTGCAGGACGAGGCGCGCGCCGGCCGCCGCTGCCTGCTGGTGGTCGACGAATCGCAGAACCTCAGCGTCGAGGCGCTCGAGGAATTGCGGATGCTGTCGAACTTCCAGCTTGGCGCGCACCCGCTGCTTCAGACGCTGCTGCTCGGCCAGCCCGAATTCAAGCAGGTGCTCGCCGAGCACGACCAGCTCGAACAGCTGCGCCAGCGGGTCATCGCCGCGCACCACCTGGAGGCGATGGACCGCGAGGAAATCGAACCCTACGTCACCCACCGCCTCAAGTGCGTCGGCTGGACCGGCAACCCGGCCATCGACCAGCGCGTGTTCGCCGACCTCCACGAAGCGACCGGCGGCATTCCGCGCAGGGTCAACCAGATGATGAGCCGGCTTCTGCTGCTCGGGGCCGTCGAGCAGCGCACGCGGCTCGACGCGGCGATGCTGTCCTCGATCCGCAAGGAGATGCAGGACGAGAGCACCTTCCCGATGGCTGCGCCCAAGCCGCTGCCGAAGATCGAGGCGGCACCCGCGCCAGGGCCGGTCAAGCACGCATTCGCTCCGCCTCCCGCGCCGCGGAAGAAGGTCGAGGCGCTGCTCGCCGAGCGCGACGAACGCATCGCGGAGTTGCAGAAGGCGATTGCCGACCTCGCCAAGTCGCGGCCGGCCGCCAGCGTCGGGGATGAGGACTGGAAGCGGCGCCTTGCCGCGCTCGAGGCCCGCGTCGCCGAGCAGGACGAGGCGGTACGTCAGGTCCTTACCCTGCTGATCGACTGGTTCGAGGGCGAAACGCCGCGCGCCGCGGCCTGACGGGAGAGCTGCCGACATGGCGGTGCTGACCGTCCCTTCACGCAAGATCGTCAACGGCCTCTCGGTCGACGTCGAGGACTGGTTCCAGGTCGGCGCGTTCGAGAACGTGATCGCGCGCGACAGCTGGGAGCGGTTGCCGCTCAGGGTCGCCGACAACGTGCTGCGCGTGCTCGACCTGTTCGCCGAGGCCGATGCCAGGGCGACCTTCTTCACTCTCGGCTGGGTTGCCCAGAGAAATCCCGAGCTGATGCGGCGGATCGCCGATGCGGGTCACGAGATCGCCAGCCATGGCTGGGATCACGCGCGCGTCCACACGCTGGATCGCAAGAGCTTCGGCGAAGACATCGCCCGGGCGCGCAAGGTGCTCGAAGACGTGACCGGCACGCAGGTCACCGGCTACCGCGCGCCGAGCTTTTCGATCGACCAGCGCACGCCGTGGGTGTACATGGAACTGGCCGAGCAGGGTTATGCCTACAGCTCGTCGGTCGCCCCGGTCGCGCACGACCACTACGGTTGGCGCGAGGCCCCGCGCTTCGCGTTTCAGCCGCTTGCCTGGAGCCCGCTGATCGAGCTTCCGGTGACGACCGCGATGCTCGGCGGAAAGCGCGTCGCGGCGGGCGGGGGCGGGTTCTTCCGCGTTTTGCCCTATGCCTTCAGCCGCTGGGCGATCCGCCAGGTCAACCGCACCGAACGCCGCCCCGCGGTGTTCTATTTCCACCCGTGGGAAGTCGATCCCGAACAGCCCCGTGTGCCCGGTGCGCCGATGCGGTCGAAGCTGCGGCACTATACCAACCTCGACAAGATGGCCGGCAAGCTGCGCGCGCTGGTTCACGAATTCGAGTGGGGCCGGATGGACATGGTCGCCCACAGGGAGGCGAGCCGCGCGACGAGCCTGGCGGCATGAACGCGCCATTCGCCCATGCGGCCGAAAAGGTGGCACTCGCCGATCTCGGTGATCCGGGCGAGGTATCCCGCATCGAACGGTTCGTGAGGGAGATGGGCGGTACGCCGTTCCATCGGCCCGCCTGGCTGCACGCGGTCGAGCGGGGGACGGGTCAGCGGGCGATGGGCCTCATCGCCTTGGACAACGGCGTCCCCACTGGCTGGCTGCCGCTGACCGAGGTGCATTCCCCGCTGTTTCCCCGCGCGCTGGTGTCGAGCGGGTTCGCGGTCGGCGGGGGACCGCTGGCATTGCGGCCCGCAACCGCCCGTCGTCTTTGTTCGGCGGCGAGCGAGCTGGCCCTGCGGCGCTCGTGCGCTTCGGTCGAATTGCGCGGCGGCACGGCACCGGCGGGCTGGACGGTGCGACGCGACAGCCACGCGGGATTTTCAGGCCCCCTCGCCGGCGACGACGAGGCACAGCTGCTTGCCATCCCGCGCAAGCAACGCGCCGAAGTGCGCAAAGGTCTGGCGACGGACTTCACGGTCGAGATCGGGACGTCGGAAGGCGACCGGGCCGCGCACTACGCGGTCTATGCCGAAAGCGTGCGCAACCTCGGCACTCCGGTATTTCCGCGCAGCCTGTTCGATGCCGTGCTCGACGCGCTGGAGAGCGACGTCCTGACGCTGCGCCTGGGCGGCGCTCCGGTCGCCAGCGTGCTGAGTCTCTATCACGCCGGCGCGGTCATGCCGTACTGGGGCGGCGGCACCTTCGCTGCGCGCGCTTCCCGAGCCAACGAGCGGATGTATTTCGAGCTGATGCGTCACGCCCGCGGGCGCGGTTGCGTCACCTTCGACTTCGGCCGCTCGAAGACCGGCAGCGGTGCGTTTGCCTACAAGAAGAACTGGGGGTTCGAACCGCGGCCGCTTGCCTATGCCACATGGTCGGCGGCAGACAGCGAGGCGCGCGACGTCGACCCGACGAGCGATGCCTATTCGGCGAAGATCGCGCTGTGGAAGCGGTTGCCGCTCGGTCTGGCCAATCGCCTCGGTCCGCCGATCGCGCGGGGCCTCGCGTGATGGGAGAGACTCTGTTCATCGCGCACCGGATCCCGTTTCCGCCCGATCGCGGCGACAAGATTCGCTCGCACCATCTGCTGAGGGCACTGGCCGCGCTTGGCCCCGTCCACGTCGCGACGCTGGGCGAGAGCGCCGGCGATTTCGCCGCCGAGCCCTTGCTGGCCGAAGTCGCGACGACGCACTGCCTCGCGCGGCGGCCGCTGAACCTGCCGCTGGCGGGCGTGCGCGCGATGCTGGTCGGCAAGCCGGTGAGCCTGACGGCGTTCGACAGCCCGGACCTGCGGCGCTGGATCGCCCGAACGATCGCCGAGCGCCCTATCGACACGATCTTCGTCTTCTCGGGCCAGATGGGGCAATATGTCCCCGACGACTTCGCGGGGCGGGTGATCGTCGACCTGTGCGACGTCGATTCCGCCAAGTTCGAAGCCTACGCCCGCGAGCGCGGCGGCGCGCGCGGGTGGATCGATGCGCGCGAAGGGCGGCTCCTGGCGGCCGAGGAAGCGCGGCTCGCGGCCCGGGCGGGTGCGACGCTGCTGGTCAGCGAGAATGAAGCCGACCTGCTGCGCGCGCGCGTGGGTCTGCCGGAAGCCAGAATCAGCGCGGTCGGCAACGGGATCGACACCGCATACTTCGACCCCGACGCTGCGCGGCCGCATCCCGCGCTTGCGTCCGAAGCGGGCCCTCATCTCGTCTTCACCGGGCAGATGGATTACCCGCCCAACATCGCCGCGGCGGTCCGCGCGGCGCGTTTGATGATGCCGCTGGTACGCGACCGCCATCCGCAAGCGCGCTTCCACGTCGTCGGCCGGGCGCCGACCGCGGACGTGCGCGCGCTCGAGGGCGTTAACGGCACCCGGGTGTGGGGCGAAGTGCCTGACGTGCGCCCGTTTCTCGCCGCCGCCGACGCCGCGCTCGTGCCGCTCGCGATCGCGCGCGGCGTGCAGAACAAGGTTCTCGAGGCAATGGCGATGGCACGGCCCGTCGTCCTGACGGGCGAGGCCGCCACCGGAATCGGCGGCGTCGAGGGCAGGCACTACGCGATTGCGGGAGATGATCGGGGACTCGCCCGAGCGGTTCTTGCGCTGCTGGCCGACGGCGAGGGTGCGCGCGCCATGGGGTCCGCCGCTCGCCGTTTCGTCGTCGAAGAGAAAAGCTGGGAAGCCGCTCTCGCACCGCTCGCCGGATTGCTTGCCACGGCCGGGGCGGCGCGCGATGCAGCCTGAGCTGGCCGCTTCCCCCGCGCGCGCTCCGGCTTCGGCTTGGGGTGATGCGCTGACCCGGCTCGCAGCGGCCTGGGGGGTGCTGTTCGGGCTGACCTTTCCCGAATGGCGCGAGATGGCGCACCAGTGGTGGGATATCGATACCTACAATCACGTCCTGCTGGTGCCGCCGATCCTCGCCTGGCTGGTGTGGCTGCGGCGCGAGGAGCTGGCGAAGATCGTCCCGCGCACCTGGGTGCCGGGTCTTGTATGGTTGGCCGTGGGCCTGTGCGTATGCCTCGCCGGGCGCGGCGCGGAAGTGAACCTGGTCGCGCAGGGCGGGGTCATCATGGCGTTTCAGGGCACGGTGGTCGCGTTGCTTGGGCTGCGTGCGGCGCTGATCCTCGCCTTCCCGCTGCTGTTCGCCGGCTCCCTCGTCCCGTTCGGCGACGAGATCATCCCCCCGCTCCAGCACGTGACTGCGCAACTGGCCGTGGCGGTCACGCACCTGTCGGGGGTGCCTGCGGTGATCGACGGGCTGACGATCGACACGCCTGGCGGCCGGTTCCTCGTCGCCGAGGAATGTTCGGGGGTGAAGTTCCTCGTCGCGATGGTTGCGCTGACGACCCTTGCCGCGTGGACCGGCTTTCGCCGCTGGCGACCGCGCATCGTGTTGGTCGCGTGCGCGGCAGTCGTCTCGATTGTCGCCAACGGCTTGCGGGCCTGGGGGACGATCTACGTCGCGCAATGGGTCGGGGCCGAGCGGGCCGGAGGCTTCGATCACATTGTCTACGGCTGGGTCTTCTTCGCCCTTGTCATCGCCGCGGTCATGGGTGCCGCGTGGCGGCACTTCGATCGCGACCCGGCCGATGCGGGTATGTCCGCTGACGAAGTGGCCGCGCATCCGCTGGTGCGCCTCGAACGCTTCGCCGCCGCGCCGCATGTCGCGTTCGCTGCCTTCGCGGTGCTCGCAATCGGCTTTGCCGCGCTCGGCCTCGTGGTCTAGGCACACCGCCGATGTGCGGGATTGCGGGGATATTCCATTGCGGCACGCCCAAGCCGGTCGATCCGGCGCGGGTCCGGGCGATGACCGACGCGCTCGCGCACCGCGGGCCGGATGGCGAGGGCGTGTGGGCCGCTCCGGGGGTCGCTCTCGGGCACAGGCGGCTGTCGATCATCGATCTTGCCGGCTCGCCGCAGCCGATGGCCAGCGCCGATGGCGGTGCGATGATCGTGTTCAACGGCGAGATATATAATTTCAGGGAGTTGCGGCGCGAACTTGAGAGTTCTGGCGCGCGGTTTCGCACCGACGGCGATACCGAGACGATACTCGCCGCGTGGCAGAAATGGGGTCCTGACTGCCTGTCCCGCCTGCACGGAATGTTCGCCTTCGCGCTCTACGATCTTGGCAGGCGCGCGCTGTTCCTCGCGCGCGACCGGCTCGGGGTGAAGCCGCTCTACACGGCGCTGCTGAGCGACGGGAGCCTCGCCTTCGCGTCCGAACTGAAGGGCCTGCTCGCGCACCCGCTGCTGCGGCGCGAGGTCGATCCCCTGGCGGTCGAGGATTACCTCGCCTGGGGTTACGTGCCCGACCACCGGTCGATGCTGAAGGGCGTCGGCAAGCTAGCCGCCGGGCACTACCAGCTTCTGAAGCACGACGCGCCCCCGGCCGCGCCGGTGCGCTGGTGGGACGTGAGCTTTGCCGAGCGCCGCCGCGAGAGTGCCGCCGACCTTGAGGCAGAGCTCCTGTTCCGGCTGCGCGAGGCGGTGACGAGCCGGATGGTGGCCGACGTGCCGCTCGGCGCGTTCCTGTCGGGCGGGGTCGACAGTTCGTCCGTCGTCGCGCTGATGGCCGAAAGCGCGCGGGATCCCGTGCGCACCTGCTCGATCGGGTTCGACACGGCCGCGCTCGACGAGACGAGTTACGCGCGCGAGGTCGCCGAACGCTTCGACACCGACCACCGCGAGCGGATTGTTGCCAGCAACGACTTCGCCGAGATCGGGCGGCTGGCGGCGATGTTCGACGAGCCGTTCGCCGATGCCTCGGCGCTGCCGACCTGGCGCGTGTCCCAACTCGCGCGCGAGACGGTGACCGTCGCGCTGTCGGGCGACGGCGCCGACGAGGCTTTCGCCGGATACCGCCGACAGCGGTTCCACGCGGTGGAGGAACGCGCGCGGTCGCTCGTTCCCCAGAGCGTCCGCAGGCGGGTCCTCGGACCGCTGGGGTCGCTATGGCCGAAGGCCGACTGGGCGCCGCGCCCGTTGCGGGCGAAGACGACCCTGATGTCGCTCTCCCAAAGCGGCGAGGAAGGTTATGCGCGCGCGCTGGCGATAAGCCCGCCCGAACTGCGTGCCGGGCTCTACAGCGAAGCGATGCGGCGCGAGCTGGGCGAATATCGCGCGGAGCAGCCGCTGGTCGACCTCATGCGCTCGGCGCCCGCGCGCTCGGGGCTCGACCGCGCGCAGTATGCCGACCTCGCGTTCTGGCTGCCCGGCGACATCCTGACGAAGGTCGACCGGACCAGCATGGCGGTCAGCCTCGAGGCGCGCGAGCCGCTGCTCGACCACCGCCTCGTGGAATTCGCCGCCGCGCTCCCGGATCGGATGCGAATCCGGGGAGGGCAGGGCAAGTGGCTGCTCAAGCACGCGATGGAACGGTACCTGCCGCACGGCGTGCTCTATCGGCCCAAGCAGGGCTTCGTGACGCCGATCGCCCAGTGGTTGCGCGGCCCGCTCGCGAGCGAGGCGCGCGGGATCGGGTGCGGCGCCACGCTTGCGCGCACCGGCTGGTTCGACGGCGAGCGGATCGCCGCGCTTGCCGAAGCGCACATTTCCGGGCGCTCCGACCATTCAAGGCTGCTCTGGCAGTTGCTCATGCTCGACCGCTCGCTGGCGGCGCTCAAGATCGCCTAGCGCCGCAGATCAGCGCGAATCGACGAGGACGAGTTCGGCATCCTCGATCGCTTCGACTTCGATCGCCTCCTCGCCGGTAATCGCCACCCCGTCGCGCGCGGCCGCTTCCCGGCCGTTCACCCGGTATCGGCCATCGACCGCGACGAGGTACTGATGACGCGCGGGATCGGCCTCGAAGCGCAGGCTTTCCCCCGCCATGAGCGTGGCCGCCATCACCCTGGCATCGGCGCGTATGGGAAGCGCGTCGTCGGCCTCGGGCGTGCCGCTCGCCAGCACGGTCCATTCGCCCGACCGGTCGGCGCGCGGGAACGCGCGCGTGCCCCAGCTCGGGCGCTCGCCCGCGCGGTCGGGGATGATCCACAGCTGGAACAGCGTCGTGGCTTCGTCCTCGAGGTTGTACTCGGCGTGGGTGATACCGGTGCCGGCGCTCATGACCTGGACATCGCCGGCCTCGGTGCGTCCGCGGTTGCCGAGCGAATCCTGGTGGCTGATCGCACCCGAATGAACGAAGGTGACGATCTCCATGTCGCGATGGGGGTGGGGCGGAAACCCGCTGCGCGCCGCGATATGGTCGTCGTTCCACACGCGCAGGTGACCCCAGCCCATCCGGTCGGGGTCATGGTAGTCGGCGAAGCTGAAATGGAAGCGGGTGTCGAGCCACCCGTGGTTGCGATGCGCGAGACTTTCGCGCGTGCGGATATCGATCATGAAACGTGCCTGCCTCGGCGGGGTGTTGCCGCCGGAATGTACGAGATGTGGGGCATTCGGGCTGGGGTTCAACCCTCTACGCCGTGACCGTGCGCCATGTAGTCTGCGCTCTGCATCTCTTCGAGCCGGCTGACCGTGCGGGCGAACTCGAACGCGCCGTCGCCCCGGGTGTAGAGCGCATCCGGCCGGGCCGCAGCGGTCACGAACAGCTTCACGTTGTTCTCGTAGAGTGCATCGATCAGCTTGGTGAAGCGGATCGCCTCGTTGCGGTTGTCTGGACCCATCTTGGGAACGCCGACCAGGATCACCGTGTGGTAGGCGCGCGCAATGGCGAGGTAATCCGCCGCGCCGCGGTTCTCGCCGCACAGCCGCTTGAAGCTGAAGACGGCGACGCCCTTGAGGCTCTTGGGCACGTGGAGGGTCCGCCCGCCGCCGAGGGCGAGCTCCCCGCTCGGCACGTTGGCGGCGTCTTCGGGCGCGTAGTCGGTCAGGCGGAAGAACGCTTCGCGCACCTGCGCGGTGGCATCGGCGCCGATCGGGCTGTGCCAGGTCGCGATACCCGCCAGCCGGTCGAGCCGGTAATCGACCGGCCCGTCGAGCGGAACGACGTCGAGCCGGTCCTCGACCAGCGCGATGAAGGGCAGGAACAGCGAGCGGTTGAGGCCGTCCTTGTAGAGGTCGCGGGGCGGCCGGTTGCTGGTGGTGACGACGGTCACCCGTTCGTCGACGATCAGCGCAGTGAACAGGCGGGCCATGATCGCCGCGTCGGCGGTATTGTTGACGACCATCTCGTCGAACGCGAGGCAGCGCACGTCGCGCGCGATCCGCGCGGCCACCGGGGCGATCGGGTCGCCTGCCTCGCGCGCGCGCTCCTCGCGGATCATGGCGTCGACCTCGAGCATGAAGGCGTGGAAGTGGACCCGGCGCTTCTCGGGGATCGCCAGCGTATCGACGAACAGGTCCATCAGCATCGACTTGCCGCGGCCCACGCCGCCCCACATGTAGACCCCGCGGGGGGACGCATCCTTGCGGGCGAACCACTGCGAGAACAGCCCGCCGGGCTTCTCGGCCTCGAGCTCCCTTTCGAGCTGCGCGAGTCGCTGGGCGGCACGGCGCTGGTCGGGGTCCGGCCTGAGTTCCCCCGCCGCGATGAGCCGTTCGTATCGGGCGAACAAGCCGCTCACGGCTGGGTTTTGGGGGCCTGGCGCGGCTTCATCTTGCGCACGATGCCCGAGAACGAGGCGACCGCGTCGTCCTCCTGCACGACCTCTCCGCGCACGAATACCAGGCTGCCCGTCTCGCGGACGATCTGGCACACCGCGTCGAGCGGCCGGCGCGGGTCGCCAGCACCGACGAACTGGGTGGAGAGCTCGATCGTCACCGACGGCCCTGCGTTACCCGTCCCGATCGTGTGCATCGTGGTGAAAAGCGAAATGTCGATGAGCGACAGGGTGACCGCCCCGTGAATCATGCCCTGCAGGTTCTCGTGCCGCCGCTCGGGAAACATCCGCAAGCGGCTGCGTCCGTCGTCGTCGATCCGGGTGACGAGCTTGCCCATCACCGCCCCGTTGAACAGCGTCTGGTCCTTCAGGTTCCAGTTCCGCCAACCCGGGTTCTCCGGATCGGGACCGTGCTCGAATACCTCGTCGCGCAGTGCCATCAAATGTGCGCCACGCGTCAGATGTGCCGTTCGGCTTCCATCTTCTTGATCTCGGCGATCGCCTTGGCCGGGCTCAGACCCTTGGGGCACACGTTCGCGCAGTTCATGATCGTGTGGCAGCGATAGAGGCGGAAAGGGTCCTCGAGCGCGTCGAGCCGCTCGCCGGTCATCTCGTCGCGGCTGTCGGCGAGCCAGCGGTAGGCCTGGAGCAGGATCGCCGGACCCAGGAACTTGTCCGAGTTCCACCAGTAGCTCGGGCACGCGGTCGAGCAGCAAGCGCACAGGATGCACTCGTAGAGGCCGTCAAGCTTCTCGCGCTGCTCGGGGGTCTGGAGCCGCTCCTTGCCGCTCGGGGTGGGGCTCACGGTCTGCAACCAGGGGCGGATGCTGGCGTACTGCGCATAGAAGTGGCTGAAGTCGGGCACGAGATCCTTGATCACGTCCATCGCGGGAAGCGGGGTGATCCGTACTTCGCCCTTAAGGTCCTCGATCGCGGTGGTGCAGGCAAGGCCGTTCTTGCCGTCCATGTTCATCGCGCAGCTGCCGCAGATGCCCTCGCGGCACGACCGGCGGAAGGTCAGCGTGGGATCGATCTCGTTCTTGATCTTGATCAGCGCGTCGAGGACCATCGGCCCGCAATCGTCGAGATCGATCTCGAACGTGTCGTAGCGCGGGTTCTCGCCGCTGTCGGGGTCGAAGCGGTATATCTTGAACTTGCGAACGCGGCCCGCACCGTCCGCGGTGTGATGGCGGCCCTTGCCGGTGATCTTCGAGTTCTTCGGAAGGGTGAAAGTGGCCATGGCGCTCGAGGTCCCGAAACGGATACGTGCACCCCATCTAGCGCCTCGCGGGGCGAGGGCAAGGGCCCACGCCCGCCGGCAACCGCCGCTGGCCCTCCGGCGGCGCTTCCCTTGCCATGGATTTGCCACTAGGGGCGCGCTGCGAATGAGCCAGAGCGCCAGCCCTTCCGAAACCGTCGCCGAGACTGTCGACAGCCGCCGCGTCGCGCGTGGGCTGGGCTCGACGATACTCGCGCGGATGGGAGCGGTGGTCGAGATCGTCGCGCAGCCGCTCTACGTCCTCATGTTCGGGCTCGCCGGTTACGGGATGTACGCCGTGATGTGGGCGACGGTGAACCTCATCGAGAACGTCTTCGACCTCGGCATGACGTCGGCCATGCAGCGCACCGTGCCCAAGTCGGCGACCGATGCGGAAGCCGCCGAGGCGCTGCGCACCGCGCTGCTGTTCGGGGTGGGGCCCTGCGTCGTCGTCGCGGCGCTGATATGGCTCTACGCGCCGGTCCTGGCTCCCATGCTGAATGTGGCGGTCGAGGACGAGCACCTGCTCGTTCCCGCCGTGCGCACTTTCGTATGGACGTTGCCGCTCTGGGCCTTCGTCGAGATCGCGACCTCGGCCCTGCGTGCGCGGATGGTCTTCGGGGCCGAAATCCGGCTGCGGATCGTCTGGGAGCAGATCATCCGGCTCGGCCTCGCCAGCCTGTTTTTCCTGGCGGGGTACGGGCTTTTCGGGCTGTTCGTCGCGCATATCCTGTCGCTGATCGTCACGGCCGCCCTCTGCATCCGGCTGCTGCGCCGGTACTACCGGCTGGACCTGCTGTTCCGGGGCGAGTGGTGGGGGGAGTGTGCGCGGCACACGTTCTGGGCCGGGCTTTCGATCCTCCCGTCGAACATCGTCGCGCGCATTTTCAGCGATTCGCCCGCGCTCATCCTGAACCAGTTGCTGCCCGGAGCGGCCGGCGCGCGCGCATCGGGCCTGTTCACCATCGCCCGCAAGCTGTCGAGCGTCGTCCAGCTCGTGCGCATCGCCTTCGTCTATGTCATGGCGCCGCTCACTGCGAGCGCGGAGCGAACCGACCGTGCACAGGTGAACGCGATCTACAGCTATGCCGTGCGGGTGATCGTGGCGATCGCATTCCCGCTTGCCGCGGTCATCGCCGGCGGGCGTTACTCGATCCTCAGCCTGTTCGGGAAACAGGCAGACGTCGCTCAGGCGGCGGTCGTGATCCTGGTGTTCGGGCGGGCGTTCGAGGCGACGCTCGGCATCTCGCTCCCGGTGCTCCAGGTCATCGCCCATTACAAGCACCAGATCACCGCGAGCCTATTCGGGGTCGTCGTGGCGGTGCTCGTCGGGCGCGAGGTGATCGGGCCGCTCGACCCGCTCACCGGCATCACCCTCGCGATGGCAGTCGGTTTCGTGGTGATGGCGACCATCCCCCTGGTGCAGCTTCTCTTTACAGAGCGCCTGCATCCGTTCGACCGCCGGTTTCCCTTCGTCGCCGCGAAGGTGCTGGCGGTGGCGGTGCTCGGCGGGGTCGTCGCCGAGATCGCGACCGCACTGCCGGACGAGATCGCCATCCCGACGATCGTTGTCATCGCGCTGGCTTCGATCTGGACGTCGCTCCGCATCGCCCTGCCGCTCGATGACCGCGCATCGCTCGGCAAGATGTCTCGCCATCTCCGGCTCGTGCCCCCCGGAACCCCGGTCCATTGACGCGGTGCCCGCCCGCCCGCTAAGGGCGCGCGGATTCACGCCCGCCGCCCGCTTGCCGGGCGCTCCATGCGAGACCTGATTTCCCATGTACCAGCACGAACTCGCCGGCAGCGGCAAGCGCCTGTTCTTCATTCGCGGCACCTACATCTACATCGTGATCGCGATCGCGACGCTGATCGCCTTCGTGACCCGCGACATGGGGCCGTTTGCAAGCGATGCGGGCGACCGCGCGTGGTTCTGGATTTCGCTGGCCGTCGCCAGCGCCGGCGCGCTGATCCGGGTGTTCACCAGCGGCTGGGCCGCGCTCGGCACCTCGGGCCGCGCCAAGGTCGCCGCCGAGGCGAGCGAGCTCAACACGACCGGCCCCTACAGCCTCGTGCGCAACCCGCTCTACGTCGGTCGCATCGTCAACTTCACGGGCCTCGCGATGCTGTCGGGCAGCTGGGTGTTCGGCGCGCTCGTGTTCCTGATCGCGGTTCTCGTCTACGAACGGATCTCGACCTACGAGGAGGAGTTCCTGCGCGAGAAGTTCGGCGCTCCCCACGCCGAATGGGCGAAGGACGTTCCCTCGCTGCTTCCGCGGCTGCACGGCTGGGTCAGCCCGAAATACCCCTTCTGGTGGAAGCGCATGATCTGGCGCGAACAGAACAAGCTTTTCCTGCTGGCGACCGGCGTGTTCCTCACCTGGTGGGCGCGTACCGGTTTCGACCTCGAAGCACTGACCGGCCCGTGGGTCCTGGCCTACGGCGCGCTGGTGGTGATCCGGTTCATCATCGGCGGGCTCAAGATGATCGGGTTCTTCAAGGAACTGAGCTGAGCTTCATGGCGGGCAGACTGCCCTTGGAAGAGACGCTCGCCCCGCTGATCGCGGTGGTCGGCAGCGACGGATCGGGCAAGTCGACGCTCGCCGCCGACATCCTGGAGCACGTTGCCAGGGACCGCCCTGCCGAGATGGGCTATCTCGGACTGGGATCGGGCGAACAGGGCAGGGCCATCGGGCGCTGGCCGCTCGTCGGTGCTCCGCTCCAGCGTTTTCTGGAAGGCATCGCCGATCGGCTGCGCGACCCCGAGGACACGATCCCCGGCATCCTCGCCGCGCGCTACGCGATGCGCCGCTCGCGCAAGCGGCGGGCGCGGTTCGATGCGCTGCTCGAGAAGCGGCGAAATGGCGTGACCATCGTCACCGACCGCTATCCGCAGCTCGAGGTGCCGGGCCTTCACGACGGCCCGATCATGGCCGCCCGAGCGCCCAATCCGTCGATCGCGGAAATGCAGCAGCGCGAGCGGGCGCTCTATGCCGGGATGGCGATATGGGTGCCCACGCTCGTGATCCGGCTCAATGTCGACGTCGACACCGTGATGGCGCGCAAGCCCGACCACGTGCGTGCACTGATCGAACGCAAGGTCGAGACCGTTCCTTTGTTGAAGTTCAACGGCGCGCGGATCGTCGATCTCGACGCGACGATGCCCTATGACGAAGAACTGTCGCTCGCGCTGGCGGCGGTCGACGAGGCGCTCGCCTCGGCCTGACGACGCGCGAGGATCGCCTCGATCACCGGGATGTCGGCCGGCTTGTCGGCGTCGATGCAGGCTTCGGCCGCATCGAGCGCGACCACTTTTCCTGACAGGCCGAAACGCGCCGCCACCCGGTCGGCAAAATCGTGGATCGAGATCAGCCGCAATGCCGCGCCCAGCAGAAGACCGGGTCCGAATGCGCCGATCAGCTTGCGGCCTTTCTTGCGATCCTGTTCGAGCGCGCGCCAGAATTCGACCAGGGGCACGACCTGCGAACCGCCCAGGCGGAACAGGTTTGCGCCCGACCATGCCCCGCCGCGAAACTTGAGCCAGGTGCGTTGAGTCGAGTGCCCAGCGCTTTCCGCCAGACGCCGCTCGACGAGGCCCACCGCAACGTCAGCGCGCGCGCCATCGGCAAGAAACTGCTCGAGGATGCCAGGCGTGAGGAGGACATTGTCGGCGGTGGTGACGAACAGTGCGCCGTCGGTGCGTTCAAGCGCCTGAGCCACTGCATCGGCGATCGATCCGGCCGAATCGTGCCACCGAACACCATCAGCCACCGCGGCGATCGCCGCGTTCGCCGCGAGCGGGGCGGTATCCTGCGCCACCACAGTCACGGTGCCGATCGCTGGCGATGCATCGAGCGCACCGAGGACGTGCGCCAGCATCGGCTTGCCCCCGACGGGTAGCAGGGCCTTGCTCGGCAGGGCGGTACCCGCAAGCAGCGGATCGGGGCCCGGGCGCGATCCGGCAAGCACGAGGGTGGCGATGGGCGACGTCACGGTGCGCGCGTTTGCCCGATTGCCTGCGTCCGCGCCAGCGTTACGATGCGGCGGCGGTCGCACGTGATCACGGAGGCCCGATGGGGCTGCGCAGCTGGTACGACAGTTACGTGATGCCGCGGCTCGTCACGCTGGCCTGCGGGCAGGAGCCGATTGCGCGGTTGCGGGCCGAGGTCGTCCCGCTTGCCGAAGGAAGCGTGCTGGAGGTTGGCTGTGGAGGCGGCCTGAACCAGCGTTTCTACGATGCCGGCCGCGTGACCGCATTCGCCGGGTTCGACCCCAGCGAGCCATTGCTCGAAGGCGCCCGCCGATCGGCGCGCGAGAGAGGGTGGTCGGCCGACATACGCCAGGGCGTCGCCGAAGACATCCCGTTTCCGGCTTCGAGTTTCGACACGGTCGTGTGCACTTTCACGATGTGTTCGGTTGCCGACCAGGCGCAGGCGATCGCCGAGATGCGGCGGGTTCTCAAACCGGGGGGGAAGCTGCTCTTTCTCGAACACGGCCGCGCACCGGATGCCGCGGTGGCGCGTTGGCAAGGGCGGGTCGAACCGCTGTGGACGGCGATCGCGGGCGGGTGCCACCTGACGCGCCAGGTCGGCGCCGCCCTGCGCGCGGGCGGGCTGGCGGTCGAACCGCTCGGCAGGGGCTACCTGCCCAGGACGCCCAGGATCCTGGGCTGGATGGAATGGGGGCTAGCGCGCAAGTCCGCGCTCTGACCAGCCTGAATTGACCGGCAGATAGCGACGGCCGCCGCCGACCACCCCTGCTTCGGGTGGGCCGGCGGCGGGTTTTTCACGCCTGGGTCCAGCTGAGCCTACTCGCCGAAGGTGCGCTGCCACCACCCGCCGCGCTTGGCGGGCTTGGCCTCGTCATCGGCGGCATCGTTCGCGGCAAGCGGCTCGGCAGCGGGATCCGTCACCGGCTCGGCGCTCGCCTCGTCTTCGGTCCTGGCCTTCTTGGCGCGGCTGCGCTTCGGCTTGGCTGGCTTATCCCCTTCGGGGGCTTCGACGGCGACCGCGGCATCGTCCCCGGCCGGCGTGTCCGCATCGACATCGGCCTTCTTCTTGCGGGTGCGCTTGGGCTTGGCAGGGGCCTCGGCGACGGCCGGTTCGGCCTCGGAGGACCCGGCGTCAGCGGGTGCCGGGGTTTCCGCCTTTTTCTTGCGGGTGCGCTTCGGCTTGGCCGGCGCCTCGTCCGCGGCCGCTTCTGCGGTCTGCGGCGTATCTTCGGGACCCGCAACGACGGAGATGCTCTCGTCGACCGGCTCGCCGACGGTTTCCTCGAGCTCATTGGCCTCGCTTTGCGTCACCGTACCTTCGCCGTCGCCCTTGCCGCGGCCGCGCCGGCGACGTCCGCCCCGGCGGCGGCGCTTCTTCGGCCGGTTCTCGTCGTCTTCGTCGGTCGGTGCGCCGTCGCGATCGTCGCCCGTGCCGCTCCCGTCATCGCCCGCTTCCGTGTCGGACGCGCCTTCGCCATCGTCGCGATCCCGGCGATTGCGACCACCGCGCCGGCGGCGCCGCTTGCGCCCGCCGCGATCGTCATCGTTGTCGCGCCGGCCGCGTGCGGCGCGGGGCTCGTCCTCGGTCTCGTCATCGTCTTCTTCGAGATCGTCCTCGATCGGTTCGTCATCGGCATCGTCGACGATCGGTTCGAACTTGGGCGCGCTCGTCGGGCGCGGGCCGCTGCTCGCGACCCGCATCTTCGCGCCTTCGTCCTCGCCCTCGGGCAGGACTTCGACACGAACCCCGTAGCGATCCTCGATCTCGGCGAGGTCGGCGCGCTTGGAATTGAGCAGGTACACCGCAGCTTCGGTCGACGCATAGAGGGTGATGACCGTGCCCTTGCCCTTGGCGGCCTCGTCCTCGATCAGGCGCAGCGCCGAAAGGCCGGCGGAAGACGCGGTGCGCACGAGCCCGGTGCCGTCGCAGTGCGGGCATTCGCGAGTGGTCGCCTCGAGCACGCCGGTGCGCAGGCGCTGGCGGCTCATCTCCATCAGGCCGAAGCCCGAGATGCGGCCGACCTGGATGCGCGCCCGGTCGTTCTTGAGCGCCTCCTTCATCGCCTTCTCGACCTTACGGATGTTGGAGTTGTACTCCATGTCGATGAAGTCGATCACGACGAGGCCGGCCATGTCGCGCAGGCGCAGCTGCCGGGCGATCTCACGCGCCGCCTCGAGGTTGGTGGCAAGCGCGGTCTGCTCGATCCCGTGTTCCTTGGTCGAGCGGCCCGAGTTGATGTCGATCGACACCAGCGCCTCGGTCGGGTTGATCACGAGGTAGCCGCCGCTCTTGAGCTGGACCATGGGGTCGTACATCGCACGCAGCTGGTCCTCAGCGCCGTAGCGCTGGAAGAGGGGGACAGGGTCGGAATAGGCCTTCACCCGGCGCGCATGGCTCGGCATGAGGAGCTTCATGAACTCCTTGGCCGACTTGTAGCCGGCCTCGCCCTCGACGACGACTTCCTCGATCTCCTTGTTGTAGATGTCGCGGATCGCGCGCTTGATGAGGTCGCTGTCCGAGTGGATCAGCGCGGGCGCGGTCGATTTCAGCGTATTCTCGCGGATCTCGTCCCACAGGCGGGCGAGGTAGTCGAAGTCGCGCTTGATCTCCGGCTTGGTCCGGGAAAGGCCTGCGGTGCGCACGATCAGGCCCATCGACTTGGGCAGCGACAGGTCGCTGACGATGGACTTCAGGCGCTTGCGGTCGGCGGCCGAGCTGATCTTGCGGCTGATGCCGCCGCCATGGCTCGAATTCGGCATGAGCACGCAGTAGCGGCCCGCGAGGCTGAGGTAGGTCGTCAGCGCTGCGCCCTTGTTGCCGCGCTCCTCCTTGACGACCTGCACCAGCAGCACCTGGCGGCGCTGGATGACGTCCTGGATCTTGTAGCGGCGGCGCAGCGCCATGCGCTTGGCGCGCACTTCGTCGACTTCCTTGGCCCGGCTGCGGGCAGCGCCCTTGCCCTGGCGGCGGCCCCGGCCGCGGCCGCGCGGCTGCTCGTCCTCGTCCTCGTCGGATTCGGCCTCGTCGGACTGGTCCTCGCCGTTCTCGACCTGACCGTCCTCGATCGTGGCGACGTCGTCCTTCTCGCTGGTGTCGATTTCCTCGACCCCGTCCTCGGCGATCTCCTCGACGAAGGATTCGCCGGTTTCGTCCTCGGCGTCGTATTCGTCGCCGGGGGCGTGGCCTTCCTCTTCCTCCTCGGCACGAAGCTTGGCTTCTTCCTCGGCGGCCTCGGCCTCCTCGGCGAGCAGCCGCTCCCGGTCTTCCTTGGGGATCTGGTAGTAGTCGGGGTGGATCTCGCTGAAGGCGAGGAAGCCGTGGCGATTGCCGCCGAAGTCGACGAACGCCGCCTGAAGCGACGGTTCGACCCGCGTCACTTTCGCCAGATAGATGTTGCCCTTGATCTGCTTGTGTTCGGCAGATTCGAAATCGAATTCCTCGATCCGGTTACCTTGCAGTACCGCAACCCGGGTTTCTTCCGGGTGGCGCGCGTCGATGAGCATGCGCGTTGCCATGAATTATTCTCCGTGCGCACGCCGTTCCGGGCCGGCCTGGGCCGGCAGGGTAAAGGCGCGCGCGAACTGTTGGTGATGCGCCGGCGGAAGAGTGAGATCCGTCGGCAAATGCGGACCGGCCTGCGCGCTGGAAGGCGGCAGGCCGGGGTGATGTGTCTGCAAGGATGCGCGTGCGCTGCGAATGCGCGGCCCGGCCCGCCACGGCCCGTCGACCGCCTTCGGGCGGCAACGGTATCTGCGGGGAGGGGAGGCTCATCGCTTGCATCAACCTGGTATTCGGCGGGAAAGAATATCCCGCAAAAAAGAAGGCCGGGCCGGACGGCCGGTGGCTGCGCAAGGGGCGCGGCCGGGCGGCTTAAGTCCGGATTATCCGGTTGTTTGGACGCTAGCACCGTGGGTTTCGCCTAGCAACCATATTGCGCTTGCGCGACATGTCCCTAACCATTCGCGTCGATGTCGCTGCGCACGCAACTGTGGCTGGTGTTCCTCGCGCCGATGATCCTCATCGGAGGCCTGTTCGCGTTCGGGTTGACACTGCCGGTGCCGGTGCTCGGCCGCAACTACGTGCTGCGCTTCGAACTGCCGGCGACCGGGGAGCAGGCCGACCTGCCGCGCATCTACGGCCCCCAGGACAAATCGCGCCCGCTGGTCGTCATCGACGCGGGCCATGGCGGACACGATCCCGGCGCGAGCGCAGGCGGAATGCGCGAAAAGGATCTCGTGCTGGGCCTTGCGGACGCGCTGCGCGACGAGCTGGTTCGCAAGGGCGGTATCCGCGTTGCGCTGACGCGGGAAGATGACCGCTTCCTCGTCCTGGGAGAGCGGTTCGCGATGGCCCGGGCGCTGGGCGCGGACCTGTTCCTGTCGATCCACGCCGATTCATCGGGCGACGTGGACGGCGTGACCGGGGCGAGCATCTATACCCTGTCGGACGCAGCGTCGAGCGAGGCGGCGGCCCGCTTTGCTGCGCGCGAGAACAGCGCGGACACCGTGAACGGCGTCACGCTCGGCGACAAGACCGACAACGTCAGCACGATTCTCGTCGAGCTGGCGCAGCGCCGAACGCAGGCCGACAGCGCCGAATTCGCCCGCCTTATCGCCCGCGAGGGGCAGGGCACCCTTCGCTTTCACCCGCAGCCACGTCGCTCGGCATCGCTTGCGGTGCTGCGCGCGCCGGACGTGCCGAGCGTGCTTTACGAGGCGGGGTTCATCACTGACCCGGGCGAAGCCGCGCGAATGGCCTCTCCGGAGGGTAGGGAACAGTTCGCACAGGTGCTCGGGCGGGCAATCCGCATCTACTTCGCGCGGGTCTCCGCCACCGGCTGAGCAAGCCACTGGCGCGCCGCGGAATCGCCGTGCTAAGGCCCCGGCGATCATGGCCGACACGACCACACTCGAGCATTTCCGGTATCGCATCCGCCGCGATGCGCACGGCATCGCGGCATGGTTCCGCGAAAACTGGCAGGCGAAGCGCTGGTTTCGCTGGCTCTCCAGTCTCGGCGCTGCCGGGCTGCTGGTGTTCGTGGCGGGGTGGGCCGTGCTGTCGAGCGGTCTCCCCGATGCCGAAACACTGGTCGATTACCAGCCGCCGCTGCCGACGATGGTGCGCGGCAGCGATGGCGAGATCGTGCATTCCTATGCCCGCGAACGCCGGGTCCAGCTCCAGTACGCGGATTTTCCGAAGGAACTGATCGAGGCGTTCCTCGCCGCCGAGGACAAGACTTTCTTCACCCACGGCGGCGTCGACATCACCGGCACGATCGGCGCCGCGATCGATTACGCGACGAAATTCGGTTCCGGCGAGCGCGCGGTGGGCGGGTCGACGATCACCCAGCAGGTCGCGAAGAACATCCTCCTCGGGGACGAATACTCGATCACCCGCAAGCTCAAGGAAATGATCCTCGCGCGGCGGATCGAGGGCGTGCTGACCAAGCCGCAGATCCTCGAGCTCTATCTCAACGAGATACCGCTGGGGCGGCGCAGCTTCGGGGTCCAGGCTGCCAGCAGGGCCTACTTCGACAAGGACGTGGGCGAGCTTGACCTGCACGAGATGGCGTTCCTCGCGATCCTGCCCAAGGCGCCCGAGCGGTACGGCCGCAAGAAGAACGAAGCGATGGCGATCGAGCGCCGCAACTTCGTGCTCGACCAGATGGTCAGGAACGACTTCATCACCCCGGCACAGGGGGCAGCCGCCAAGGCCCGCCCACTCGGGCTCAAGCCGTCGCGCTCGATGGTCCCCTCGGTCGACGCCGGGTACTTTCTCGAGGAAGTGCGGCGCGAACTGATCGACAAGTTCGGGGAAACCGCCGAGGACGGCCGGAACAGCGTCTACGCCGGCGGCCTCTGGGTCCGCACCTCGCTCGATCCGAAGCTCCAGGAAGCCGCGCGAGACGCGCTGCGCGGCGGAATCCTGCGCTACAGCTCGGGCAAGGGATGGGCCGGGCCGCTCGCGACGATCGACGTGTCCGACGATACCTGGCAGTCCCAGCTTGCCGCATCGCCGCTCGGCATCAATTACAGGGACTGGCGGGTCGGCGTGGTGACCCGGCGCGCGGGATCTGATGCGACGATCGGGTTTTCGAGCGGCGAGACCGCGCCGCTGTCGGGCCTTCCAGACGGCCTGAAGGCCGGACACGTCATCGCGGTCGCGCCCAGCGGCAACGGCTATGTCGTGCGCACCGTGCCCGAAGTGTCCGGCGGCTTCCTCGTCGAAGAGCCGGCGACCGGCCGGGTGCTTGCCATGCAGGGCGGGTTCGACAGTCGCCTGTCCGATTTCAACCGCGCGACCCAGGCGCTGCGCCAGCCCGGCTCGACGATCAAGCCGTTCGTCTACGCCACCGGGCTCGATCAGGGAATGACGCCCGCGACCGAGGTTCCCGACCAGGCCTACTGTTTCTACCAGGGCGCCGCGCTGGGGGAAAAATGCTTCCGCAACTTCGGCGGCGGCGGCGGCGGCGTGCACACCATGCGCTGGGGACTCGAGCAGAGCCGCAACCTGATGACGGTCCACATCGCGATGGATGCCGGGATGCCGAACGTGACCCAGACCTTCGAAAGGCTCGGCATCGGCAAGTACGAGAACTATCCCGCCTTCGCCCTCGGCGCCGGCGACACGACCGTGCAGCGGATGGTCAACGCCTACGCCACGCTCGCCAATTTCGGGCGAATGCACCAGCCAACGCTCGTCGATTACGTCCAGGACCGGAACGGGAAGGTGATCTGGCGTGCCGACAGGCGCGAATGCGCCCGGTGCAACATGGCGGAATGGGACGGCAAGGGGATGCCCCGGCTGGCCCCGACCGGGCGGCAGGTGATGGATGCCCGAACGGCCTACCAGGTGATCCACATGCTCGAAGGGGTCGTCCAGCGCGGCACGGCGGTCCGCCTGCGCGCGCTCGACCTGCCGCTGTTCGGCAAGACCGGGACCACCAGCGGGCCGACCAACGCCTGGTTCGTCGGTGGCAGCCCGGACCTGATCGCGGGGATGTACATCGGCTTCGACAAGCCGCGCAACCTCGGCGGGTGGGTGCAGGGCGGCAACACCGCTGCGCCGATGATGATCGATTTCGTGAAGGCGACCCGCGACCGCTGGTCGGACGACCCGTTCGTCGCTCCGGCGGGTGTGCGGATGGTCCGCATCGACCGCCAGAGCGGCAAGCGCGTGTTCGATGCCTGGCCGACCGACGATCCCAAGGCCGCCGTGATCTGGGAAGCGTTCAAGCCCGACACCGAGCCGCCGCGGGCAACGCGGCAGGACGAGATCGCCGCCAAGCGCAACGAGATTCTCGAGATGATCCGCCGCGGACGTCAGGCCGCCGAAACGGCCTCGACCTCCCGCAGAAGCGAGGACAGACCCGGCGATTTCGTCGAGGAGCAAGGTGGTATATACTGATCGCCACGCGAGAGGATAACGACGATGAAAACGCTCACCACCCTTGCCGCCGCGCTGGCGCTGGTCACATGTCCCGCGTCTGCGAGCCTGCCAACCGGGGCAAAGGCCCCGACCTTCGCCACCCAGGCGGCAAAGGCGGGAAAACCGTTCCGGTTCGATCTTGCGCGTGCCCTTAAGAAGGGGCCGGTCGTCCTCTATTTCTATCCCAAGGCGTTCACCCACGGGTGCACGCTGGAAGCGCACGCCTTTGCCGAGGCATCTTCCGAGTTCGCGAAATACGGCGCCACGATCGTGGGAATGTCGAACGACGACATCGATACCCTGCGGCTGTTTTCGACCGAGGCATGCCGAAACAAGTTCGCGGTCGGTTCGGCGACCCCGAAGATCGTTTCGGCCTACGACGTCGACCTCGTGCGTGACGGCAAGAGCACAGGCGTGACCGACCGGACCAGCTACGTCATCGACAAGTCGGGCAGGATCGTGTTCGTGCACTCCGACCTCGATTACAAGGATCACGTCCGCCTGACGCTCGACGCAGTCAAGAAGCTCAAGGCCAGGCGCACGAGCTGACAGCATCCCCTTTCGCCCGCTCGCCCCCTCCGCTAAGCGGCGGGCCCATCCTGCTGGAGAACTGAATTCATGCGTGCCGAAGGGCAGGCCCACATCGACCGTATCGAAGCCGCGCTTTCGCTCGTCCGCCAGTCGCTCGACTGGGACCGGGCGCTTCGGCGTCTCGACGAGCTCAACGCGCGCGTCGAGGACCCCCAGCTGTGGGACGACCCCAAGGAGGCCGAAGCCGTCATGCGCGAGCGCCGGCGGCTCGAAAGCGCCATCGGTACAGTCAACGAGATCTCGGCCGAAATGGCCGACGCGATCGAGTTCGTCGAGATGGGAGAGGCCGAGGGCGATGCCGAGATCGAGGGCGAGGGGCTGGCAACCCTCGCGCGGCTGGCCCAGCGGGCCGACGCGGACAAGGTCCAGGCGCTGCTGTCGGGCGAGGCGGATTCGAACGACACGTACCTCGAAATCCACGCCGGCGCCGGTGGAACCGAGAGCCAGGACTGGGCCGAGATGCTCCAGCGGATGTACACCCGCTGGGCCGAGCGCAAGGGCTACAAGGTCGATCTCGTCGACTATCACGCGGGCGACCAGGCCGGCATCAAGAGCGCGACCCTGCTGATCAAGGGCGAGAACGCCTATGGCTACGCCAAGACCGAGAGCGGCGTGCACCGGCTCGTCCGCATCAGCCCTTACGATTCGAGTGCGCGCCGGCACACCAGCTTCAGCTCGGTCTGGGTCTACCCGGTGATCGACGACAGCTTCGAGATCGACATCAACCCGGCCGACCTCAAGATCGATACCTATCGCGCCTCTGGCGCGGGTGGACAGCACGTCAACACGACCGATTCGGCGGTGCGCATCACCCACGTGCCGAGCGGGATCATCGTCGCCAGCCAGCAGGACCGCAGCCAGCACAAGAACCGCGACATCGCGATGAACATGCTGAAGGCGCGGCTGTACGAGGCCGAGATGCGAGCTCGCGAGGAGGCCGCCAGCGCCGAGCACGCGAGCAAGACGGACATCGGCTGGGGCCACCAGATCCGCAGCTACGTCCTGCAGCCGTACCAGATGGTGAAGGACCTGCGCACCGGACACACCTCGCCGACCCCGGACGACGTGCTGGACGGCGCGCTCGACCCGTTCATTTCGGCCGCACTCGCCCAGCGGGTGACCGGGGAAACGGTCGAGGTCGAGGACGCCGACTGATGCGCCGGCGGGCGATGCTCGTGCTGGCTGTCCTCGCGCTCGGCGCGTGCCGCTGGGCGGATACCGATTCGAGCCGCCCCGACACCGCCCGCGATTTTCCCCGCGCGCATCGCGAGGTCGCCGACGCCGTCGGCACCCAGTTCTCCAGCGAAAACCAGCGCGACAGCGTGGGAGAGGCGAAGAAGGTGATGGATCTCGCCGAGATCGCCCGCGGGATGACCGTGGCCGACATCGGCGCGGGCGAAGGCTACTACACCGTGCGTCTGGCCGAGCGGGTGGGGCGCAAGGGCAGGGTACTGGCCGAAGACATCGACCGCGCCGCGCTCGACCGTCTCGGCCAACGCGTCGAGCGCGAGCGGCTGGAGAACGTGTCCATCCGACTCGGCACGCCCGACGACCCCAAGCTTCCCGAGAACAGCTTCGACCGCGTGTTCATGGTGCACATGTATCACGAGGTGCAGGAACCCTACGCGTTCCTCTGGCGGCTGTGGCCATCGCTGCGCGAAGGCGGGCTGGTGGTGGTCGTCGACGTCGATCGCCCCACAGGCCAGCACGGCATCGATCCCCTTTTGCTGAGCTGCGAGTTCGAACGGGTGGGGTTCAAGCTCGACCAGTTCAAGGACGCGCCCGAACTGGCGGGGTACTATGCACAGTTCAAGCGAGCCGCTACGAGGCCCGAACCGGCGGCCATCAAGCCCTGCCGGCACGACGCGGCGCACAATGGCGCCGCCCCCAACTGACGCTCCGGAGAGGTAGCACAAGCCAATGGCATTCAAGGGGTTGCAACCCATACTGTACGGCGGTCGTGAGGTCTGGCCGCTGATCGAAGGCGGCAAGGGCGTGTCCGCCACCAACCACGCGAGTTCAGGCGCCTGGGCCGCCGCGGGCGGAATCGGCACGGTCAGCGCGGTCAACGCCGACAGCTACGACGTCGACGGCAATCCGATCCCGCAGGTCTATCCGCAGACCACCCGGGTCGAACGCTTTGAGCAGCTCGTCCGCTACGCGATCGACGGGGCGACCGAGCAGGTCCGGCGCGCGCACGAGATCGCCGGCGGCCAGGGCGCGATCAACATCAACGTGCTTTGGGAGATGGGCGGCGCGCAGCGCGTGCTCGAAGGCGTGCTGGAAAACTGCAAGGGCCTCGTCACCGGGGTGACCTGCGGCGCCGGGATGCCCTACAAGCTCGCCGAGATCGCGGCGCGCTTCAACGTCTACTATCTCCCGATCGTCAGCTCGGCGCGGGCGTTTCGCGCGCTGTGGAAACGCAGCTATTCCAAGGTGCCGGAACTGATGGCGGCGGTGGTCTACGAGGACCCCTGGCTTGCCGGCGGGCACAACGGGCTGTCGAACGCCGAGGATCCGACCAGGCCGGAAGATCCCTATCCGCGGGTGAAGGCCCTGCGCGAAACCATGCGGGCCGAAGGCGTGTCGGAGGACACCGCGATCGTCATGGCCGGCGGCGTGTGGTTTTTGCGCGAATGGAACGACTGGATCGACAATGCCGAGCTCGGCAAGATCGTGTTCCAGTTCGGCACCCGTCCGCTGCTGACCGAGGAAAGCCCGATCCCGCAGGTGTGGAAGGACATGCTCCGCACCGTCGAACCGGGCGACGTGCTGCTGCACAAGTTCTCGCCGACCGGGTTCTATTCGAGCGCGGTGAAGACGCCTTTCCTGTATGACCTGATGCACCGGTCGGAACGCCAGATCCCGATCTTCAAGCGTGACGAGGTCGAGGGGACGATGCCGCTGCTCGACCACGGAAAGGCCAAGTACTTCTGGGTCCACCCCGGGGACCAGCGCAAGGCGCTCGCGTGGATCCACGAGGGCTTCACTGAGGCGCTCAAGACCCCGGACGACACGGTCGTCTTCGTTACCCCGGAAAGCGCCGAGCAGATCCGCGCCGACCAGCAAGGCTGCATGGGCTGCCTGTCGCACTGCCAGTTCTCGAGCTGGAAGGACCACGACAACCACACGACCGGCCGGCTGGCGGACCCGCGCAGCTTCTGCATCCAGAAGACCCTGCAGGACATCGCCCACGGCGGCGATCCGGACGAGAACCTCGCCTTCGCCGGCCACGCCGCCTACCGGTTCAAGCAGGACCCGTTCTATTCGAACAACTTCACCCCGACGGTGAAGCAGCTGGTCGAGCGGATTCTTACCGGGGACTGAGGCTCTCGCCGCGCGCGGCGCGGTGGAAGTGCCGGTCGATATAGAGCTGGTAGGCGAGGAGTTCGGCGAACGCGTTTCCCGCCTCGGCGGCGCGTTCGCCCGGCGCTGCGTCGATCCACCGGTTCAGGAGATCCCGCTGGGCTGCCTCGCCGGGGAGCTTCTCGGCAAGCTTCGCGCGCAACGCGATCGCGGTGTCGATCCGGCGCGACGCTTCCTGGCGGTCGATCTCACCTCGGGTCAAGGCGCCAAGCGTGTCGCACTCGAACCGGCGGCACGCGGCGGGGCGCACTGCGTAAACGGTGCACTGGCCTTGCCAGAACCCGCAGGGCTGGGCGATCCGCTCGGGCGCCGGAACGCCACCTCCCGCGAGGCGGTCGCGGTCGGCAGCGGTCAGGTCGAGATAGGGGAAGATGCCGGCATTGCAGCACAGGCCGCAGGACCGGCAAATATCGGTGGCCGGAGCCGCTTCGCAATCGTCGGGGGGCGGAGGATGCCGCGGCGGGCCGGGCACCCTATACGAGCCCTTCCAGCACCTGGTCCGGGGGGCGGTGGCCGTCGGCCCAGAAGCGGATGTTGGCGATGACCTTTTCGCCGGCCTGTTCGCGCCCCTCGATCGTCGCGCTGCCGATATGCGGCTGCGCGATCACGTTGGGCAGCGCGACGATACGCTCGTCCACCCGCGGTTCCTCGGGAAAGACGTCGAGTCCGGCCCCGCCGAGATGCCCGCTTTCGAGCGCCTCGATCATCGCGTCGTAATCGATCAGGTCGGCCCGCGCGGTATTGATGATGATGGCGCCAGGTTTCATCGCGGCGATGCGCGCGGCATTGATCATGCCCTTGTTGGCCGCCGCCGAAGGGCAGTGCAGCGTCACGATGTCCGCGGCGGCCAGGAGTTCGTCGAGGCTCTCGACCCATGTCGCACCGAACATGGTCTCGACCGCCTGGGGCAGCCGCCGCCGGTTGTGATAACGGATGTCGAGTCCGAAGGCGCGGGCGCGGAAGGCCACGGCCTGGCCGATCCGGCCCATTCCGACGATCCCGAGAACCTTTCCCGACAGCTTGCGTCCCAGGAGCGCGCTTGGCGCCCAGCCGGTCCACTCGCCGCGCCGGATGAGCGAGGTTCCCTCGCGCAGGCGCCGCGGCACGCCGATGATCAGTGCCATGGTGAGATCGGCGGTATCGTCGGTGAATACGCCGGGCGTGTTCGTCACGATGATCCGGTTCGCGCGGGCTGCGGCAAGGTCGATGTGGTCGACCCCCGCGCCGAAGCTCGCGATCAGGCCCAAGCTGGGTCCGGCCTGCTCGATCAGCGCCGCATCGATCCGGTCGGTGACGGTCGGGACGAGCACGTCGGCCTCGCTCATCGCCGCGGCGAGCGCATCGCGTGTCATCGGCACGTCTTCGAGGTTGAGCGTGGTGTCGAACAGCTCGCTCATCCGGCTCTCGACCGAAGGGAGCAGGTGGCGCGTCACGACCACCCGGGGTTTCGCGGTGCGGCGGGGTTCGGGACGGTCGCTCATGGCAGCGGGGGCTATCGGGAACGGGGCGTGGCGGTCAAGCGCTGCTCGCTTGAACGAAGGAGGGATTACGCGCTAACGCGATGTCGCCATGCGATTTTACCTCATTCCGGCCGTCACGCTCGCCGCCGCTCCCGTCGCCGCGCAGGATCGCGAAGTGCCCTACTGGGCGACGATCAAGGCCGAAAAGCTCAATATGCGCGCGGGGCCGGGGCGCGATTTCCCGATCCGCTGGGTCTATACGCGCGAAGGCCTGCCGCTGAAGGTCATCCGGGTCCACGAAGGGTGGCGGCTGGTGCAGGACCCCGCCGGTGACGAGGGCTGGGTGACCGCCAACCTGCTGAGCAAGGAACGCGGCGCGATCGTAGTGGGCGAGGGTCTCGCAGCAATCCGCGCGGCCCCGTCCGAGGGCGCGATGGCCAGGTGGAACGCGGAGCCGGGCGTCGTCGGAAAGCTCGGCAAATGCGAAAGCGGATGGTGCGAATTCGACGTCGCGGGGCGAGCGGGCTTCGTGCAGGCCAATCGGCTATGGGGGGCCGGTGCGCGCTGAAGGCGGAAGAAAAGGGGAGCAGCACGGCCGCTCCCCTATGTTCCGTGCATGATCACATGGCGGTGGCTTCGGCCGGCTTGGGCTTGACCATCACCGGGTCGCCTTCGTCAGGCGTCGCGGTGAAGGAACCGTCAGCTGCCGGAGGTGTCTCCGTGAAGCACATCGGCTTCCCGCCCTCGGTCGTGGGGGTAAAACAGGTCTTGCCGCCGGTCACCGCCCAAGTGCCTTCCTCGACCACCTTACCATCGGCGTCGGTGTCGGTGTAGGTCCCGTCGTCGTTGAGGGTCGCGGTCATCACCGATCCATCGGGATAGGTGACTTCGTAGGCTCCTGCGGGCGAGCCGTTGGCGACGGTCGCCATCGGAGCAGGTTCGGCCGGGGCCGCTTCGGTCGTGGCTTCGGCGGCTGGCTCGGACTGACTGCAGGCAGCAAGAGCGACCGAAGCCGCTGCAATGACAAGCTTTCTCATGGGATGCACTCCCTCGACGTGAGCGACCCTGGCGGCGGGATACCACATCGGCTCGCGGGTAGGAATGCCCGCGTTGAAGCACCCTGCGGCGCGCGCCGGAGAAGGCGCGTCACCGCCTTGTCATGTTGCCCCCCGGCCCGCCGGGCGCCGTCAGACGAGTTCGACTGCCACCGCGGTCGCCTCGCCGCCGCCAATGCACAGCGATGCGACGCCGCGCTTCAGGCCCTTCTGCTTCAGCGCGTTTAGCAGCGTGACGACGATGCGCGTGCCGCTGGCGCCGATCGGGTGGCCCAGCGCGGTCGCTCCACCGTGAATGTTGACCTTGTCGTGGGGGATGCCGAGGTCCTTCATCGCGAACATCGCGACGCAGGCGAACGCCTCGTTGACCTCGAACAGGTCGACATCGCCGATCGACCAGCCGGCCTTGTCGAGCACTTTGTTGATCGCGCCGACGGGAGCGACGGTGAAGTCCTTCGGTTCCTGGGCGTGGGCGGCCATCGCGACGATCTTCGCCACAGGGGTCGCGCCCTTGTCCTTCGCCACGCTCTCTCGCGCCAGCACGACCGCTGCGGCGCCGTCGCTGATCGAGCTCGACGAGGCGGCGGTGATCGTGCCGTCCTTGGCAAACGCCGCGCGCAGCTGCCGCAGCTTTTCGGGATTGCCCTTTGGCGGTTGTTCGTCGGTATCGACGGTCGTTTCGCCCTTGCGGGTGGTCACGGTCACCGGGACGATCTCGTCGGCGAAGGCGCCGGACTGGATCGCCTCGTTCGCGCGGCGCAGCGATTCGACCGAGTAGTCGTCCATGTTCTCGCGGGTGAGCTGGTACTCGTTCGCGGTATCCTGCGCGAAGGTGCCCATCGCGCGGCCCGCGTCGTAGGCATCTTCCAGTCCGTCGAGGAACATGTGGTCGTAGGCGGTATCGTGTCCGATCCGCGCGCCCGACCGGTGCTTCTTGAGGAGATAGGGCGCGTTGGTCATGCTTTCCATGCCGCCCGCGACCGCCACGTCCATGCTGCCGCTCGCGAGCGCCTCGGACGCCATGATGATCGTCTGCATCCCGCTGCCGCAGACCTTGTTGACCGTGGTCGCCTGGACCGACTTGGGCAAGCCGGCCTTAATCGCCGCCTGGCGCGCCGGCGCCTGGCCCAGGCCGGCGGGCAGGACGCAGCCCATGTAGATCCGTTCGATGTCCTCGCCGTCGATCCCGGCCCGCTCAACCGCGGCCTTGACCGCCGTCGCGCCGAGGTCGGTCGCCGAAACGTCCGACAGCGCGCCCTGCATGCCGCCCATCGGCGTGCGCGCGTAGGAAAGGATGACGACGGGATCGGCTTCGGAGAACGTGGGCATGGCGGGCCTTTCTGTGTTCGTGTTGCCGGCGATCTAGTGCTGCAGTGCGGCAAAGGCAAACAAGCAAGTCTTCGCTTTCGCCAAACGCGATACGGGTGCGGGACGGTTGCGGCGCGTCTTGCCAACCGGCCGTTTATCCCCGAAACCCGTGGCAAACAGCAACGCATGAGGAAGACGGCATGGCCGACGATCGCAAGCCCGAACTGGTCGCCCTCCTGGAGCTCCAGCGGACAGCCTTCACCGCGGCGCGACCAGAGCCGCTGTCGGCCAGGCGCGACCGGATCGAGCGGGCGATGGCGCTGCTGCGCGACAATGCCGACGAACTCTGCCGTGCGATGAGCGCCGATTTCGGCAGCCGCAGCATCCAGCAGTCGATGATCACCGACATCGCCGGGACGATCGGTTTCGGGAAATATTGCCTGAAGAACCTGTCGGGCTGGGCCAGGTCCGAGCGGCGCAAGGTCCAGTTCCCGCTCGGTCTGCTTGGGGCGAAAGCCGAACTGCGATTCGAACCGAAGGGCGTGATCGGCATCCTTTCCCCTTGGAATTTTCCCGTGAATCTCAGCTTCGGCCCGCTGATGCAGGTCTTCGCGGCTGGCAACCGGGCAATGATCAAGCCGAGCGAGTTCACCGAGCGCACGAGCGAGCTGATGGCCCAGCTCGTCGACAAGCGCTTCGATCCCGCCGAGTGCGCGGTCGTGACCGGCGGCCCCGAGGTTGCGCACGCATTCAGCGAACTGCCGTTCGACCACCTCGTCTTCACCGGCTCGACCGCCACCGGTCGCAAGGTGATGGAGGCGGCGGCGAAGAACCTTGTGCCGGTCACGCTGGAGCTGGGCGGCAAGAGCCCGGTATTCCTGGGCCGCGACGCCGACCTCAAGAAGGCCGGCGAGCGGATCGCGATGGGCAAGATGATGAATGCCGGGCAGATATGCCTCGCGCCCGATTACCTCTACGTGCCGGAAGAGATCGAGGAGGGGGCGGTCGCCGCGGTCCAGCTCGGCGTGCACGAGATGTATCCGACGCTGCTCGCGAACGACGATTACGCCAGCGTGGTCTCGGACCGGCACTTCGACCGCCTGCAGAGTCTCGTCTCCGACGCGCGCGAAAAAGGAGCCGAGGTGATCGAGGTCAACCCGGGGAACGAGGACTTTGCGAACGCGAACACGCGCAAGATGCCGCTGACGATCCTGCGCAATGTCACCGACGACATGGCCGCGATGCGGGAGGAAATCTTCGGACCGGTCCTGCCGGTGAAGACCTATCGCCAGATCGACGAGGCGATCGACTACGTGAACGCGCACGATCGCCCGCTGGGCCTATATTACTTCGGTAGCGATTCCGGCGAACGCGAGAAGGTGCTTACCCGCACGATCAGCGGGGGGGTGACGGTGAATGACGTCGTGTTCCACGTCTCGATGGAGGACCTGCCGTTCGGCGGCGTCGGGCCATCGGGGATGGGCAGCTATCACGGGGTCGAAGGTTTCCGCGAATTCAGCCACGCGCGCAGCGTCTACACACAGCCGAAGATCGACGTGGCAAAACTCGGCGGTTTCAAGCCGCCTTATGGACCGGCCACCGACAAGGCGATCCGCTCGATGATGAGGTGAATGACGTGCCCCATCGGGTTGGTAATTAGAGCGGGTGCCGGCCGGCGCGGTTCGACCGGCGGCGGGGCGCGCAACTCTGGATTATAATGCTATCGGTGATACCCTCCCTTGCAGCACAGGATGGAGCAGGCCGATGAAACCAGTCCTTGTCGCCCCGCTGTTTGCGCTATTCGCGCTCATTGCGACCGAGGTTCCAGCGGGCGCCGAAGCTGGTCAGCCACAACATTCCACCGAGGAACTCGCGGTTCTGCAGGCAAACGAGGCCGTACTGCGGGCGGTAAGGGACAAAGATGCGAAAGCGTTTGGCGACCTGACCGTTAACGATCTTCGCGTCCTCGCGCCGGGCGGGCGTCTGGAAGACAAGGCGATGGTTATCAAGGGGCTTGGGACGGTCGTGGGTAACCTCGACAATGTCGAGACCGAGGCCATCATCGTCGGCGACACCGCGATTGTTACGGGCAAGATGCAGGGTAATGCCGCGATGGAACCCTTCGGCAAGCTTCCGCCGATGAAATACATCGCGACCTTCGTCCGCACCGGGGAAGGGTGGCGCATGCTTTCCCGGGCGATCACGCCCTGCGCATCGGTGGCAATCGAGAAAGGCGCCTGCTGACCCGCCGATAGGCGCAGGAACCTGAAAGCCGACGCGAGATTGCAGCCTGGCTCATTCGGCCGGCTCGGTCGTCCCCCTGGCCTCGATACGTCGCGAAATCGCTCAAACGCGAAATGCGGTCCCCGAGCCCTTGCACCGCCGGGGTGGGGCATCTAGAGGCACGCGTAAATTGGCCCCCTCCGCTGGGAATCACTCTTGGTCGACCTGTCGCAATACCTGCCGATCCTGATCTTCCTGGGCATCGCCCTGGGGTTGTCGGCGCTGTTCGTGTTCCTGCCGATGGGCGTCGCCCGGCTGACCGGGGCGCATAACCCCAACGCGGAGAAGCTGAGCGAGTACGAATGCGGATTTCCCGCGTTCGAGGACCCGCGCAGCCAGTTTGACGTGCGATTCTACCTGGTGGCGATCCTGTTCATCATCTTCGACCTCGAGGCGGCGTTCCTGTTTCCTTGGGCGGTCAGCCTCGACATGACCGGATGGCCCGGTTGGGTGACGATGATGATCTTTCTCGGCGAGCTTGCCGTTGGCCTTGCCTATGCGTGGAAGAAGGGGGCACTGGAATGGGAGTAGATCGCCAGCCCTCGCTCGATCACCGGCTTGCGAATCCCGCGTCGAGCACGGTCGCCGGCCCGGGTGAGAACCCGGCGTTGCGGATGCCCGACGGCGGTTATTTCAACGCGCTGTCGACCGAACTCGACAACAAGGGCTTTCTCGTCACTTCGACCGAGGAGCTGTTCCAGTGGGCACGCACCGGTTCGCTGTGGTGGATGACGTTTGGTCTCGCCTGCTGCGCGGTGGAGATGATCCACGTCAACATGCCGCGTTACGACATGGAGCGGTTCGGCGTCGCCCCGCGCGCGTCACCGCGGCAGTCGGACGTGATGATCGTCGCCGGGACGCTCTGCAACAAGATGGCCCCGGCGCTGCGCAAGGTCTACGACCAGATGTCGGATCCGAAGTACGTCATCTCGATGGGCTCGTGCGCGAACGGCGGCGGGTACTATCACTACAGCTACAGCGTGGTGCGCGGGTGCGACCGGATCGTGCCGGTCGACATCTACGTGCCCGGCTGTCCGCCGACGGCCGAGGCGCTGCTTTACGGCGTGATGCAGCTCCAGCGGAAGATCCGCCGTGAAGGGACCATCGAGCGATGAGGGGCTCGCGCTGACATGGCGACCGTCTTTCACCCGGCACCGAAGATCTCCTCGAACGAGGGCGTGCAGGCCGCGCTTTCGGGCGCGCTCGGCGACATGCTCGTCTCGGCCAAGGAGGAGCACGGCGAGATCGTGCTGACGGTCGCGCGCGGCGCGATCGAGGACGCGCTGCGCCTGCTTCGCGACAGCCACGACTACCAGCAGCTGATGGAGATCGCCGGGGCTGACTACCCGGGCCGCCCGGAACGGTTCGAGGTCGTCTACATGCTGCTCAGCCTGACGAAGAACCACCGGATCATGGTCAAGGTCACCGCGGCCGAGGATACCCCGGTCCCGACCGTCACGACCCTTTGGCCCAACGCCGGCTGGCTCGAGCGCGAGGTCTTCGACATGTACGGCGTGCTGTTCGACGGCAACACCGACCTGCGCCGCATCCTGACCGATTACGGCTTCGAAGGGCATCCCTTCCGCAAGGACTTCCCGCTGACCGGCTATACCGAGCTGCGTTACTCGGAAGACGAGAAGCGCGTCGTCTACGAGCCGGTCGACCTGCCGCAGGACCTGCGCCAGTTCGACTTCATGAGTCCGTGGGAAGGCGCAGACTACGTCCTTCCGGGCGACGAGAAGGCTGTTACGCCTCCGGTCGACGAGCCCAAGACGACCGAGAAGAAGTCCGATACCGGGGCGGGCGAGAAGACCA
The DNA here is from genome assembly GCF_025154015.1 of Tsuneonella litorea. GTDB lineage: Bacteria > Pseudomonadota > Alphaproteobacteria > Sphingomonadales > Sphingomonadaceae > Tsuneonella > Tsuneonella litorea. Next base: position 100,653 of record NZ_JAOAMV010000003.1, on the reverse strand, counting down.
ACGGCAAGGCGGCCGAGAAGAAATCCGCGCCTCCGCCAGCCAAGAAGGCGACGGGCCGAAAGGATCCCGAGGCGCCCGAGCCAACCGAGAGCCGCCCGGCGCGCAAGCCGCGCAAGGCCACTGCGCGCGACACCAAGCCCGCCACCGAGCCGAAGAAGCGGGCATCGCGCAAGAAGAAGGGCGACGGCGAATGAGCCGCGCGTTCGCCCTGTCCGCGATGCTGCTGTTGGCCGCGTGCTCGAAATCGCCTGAAGGGGCGACAGGCGAGAGCGCCGACGATTTCGCCAAGCGTGCCGGGCTCGATGTCCCGGCTGACTCGGTGCCGTCGGTCGCTGAAATCAATGCGCAGCCGGTCGTCGCTCCCACCGGCGCGGCGCAGCTGACCCCGCTCAGTGCCGACGCACCGCGGGCGCTCGGCGCGATCGCCGGCGGGTGCTCGTTCATCTACCAGGGCCGCTCGCTCCTCGTCGTCGGCGCAGGCGAAGGGACCGACCCCGGCAGCGGCCGCGGCGTGCTGGTGATCGATGGCCAGCAGGTCGTCCTTCCGGGCAATGCCGCCGGCGGCGTCCAGGTGGTCGAGAGCGGGCCGACGTTGTCGGGCGCAGGCTACACCGTTTCCGTCCTGCGCGCCGAAGGGCCGCCGCAGGCCAGGGGCGAGCGGAATGAATGGACCGCGGGCCTCAGGGTCGCGGGCCCTCAGGGCGAAACGACGTTCTCGCCGGGAACCTGGAGCTGCACCGCATGAGCATGCAACTCGAACACTCGCCGACCACCGGCGACGAGGTCATCACCAACTACACGATCAACTTCGGGCCTCAGCACCCCGCGGCGCATGGCGTGCTGCGCATGGTGATGGAGCTCGACGGCGAGATCATCGAGCGGATCGACCCGCACGTCGGGCTGCTTCACCGCGGCACCGAGAAGCTGATCGAGCACAAGACCTACCTGCAGGCGCTGCCGTATTTCGACCGGCTCGACTACTGCAGCCCGCTGTGCATGGAGCACAGCTACGTCCTTGCGATCGAGAAGCTGCTCAACATCGAGGTGCCGATCCGCGCGCAGTACCTCCGGGTGCTGTTCGCGGAACTGACGCGCATCTCGAACCACATGCTGAACCTTGGCAGCCACGTGATGGACGTCGGCGCGATGACGCCGAACCTGTGGTTGTTCGAGATCCGCGAAGACTGCATGAACTTCTTCGAGGCGATCTCGGGCGCGCGGATGCACAGCGCGTGGTTCCGCCCCGGCGGCGTGCACGAGGACGTGCCGCTGAAGGTGCTGAGCGACATCGCCGACTGGCTCGACACCCGCCTGCCGCGGCTGTTCGAGGACGCGATGAGCCTCGTCGTCGACAACCGCATCTTCAAGCAGCGCAACGTCGATATCGCGGTGGTGAGCAAGGACGACGCGGTCGCCTGGGGCTTTTCCGGCCCGATGATCCGCGCCGCGGGCATCCCGTGGGACCTCAGGAAAAGCCAGCCCTACGACGTCTATGACCGGATGGACTTCGAGATTCCCGTCGGCACGAACTCCGACTGTTATGACCGGTTCATGGTCCGGGTCGAGGAAGTGCGCCAGTCTGCGCGCATCATGAAGCAGTGCCTCGCCGAGATGCCCGAGGGTCCGATCGCCAGCGACGATCGCAAGGTGGTCCCCCCCAAGCGCGCCGAGATGAAGCAGTCGATGGAAGCGCTGATCCACCACTTCAAGCTCTACACCGAGGGGTTCCACGTGCCTGCGGGCGAAGTCTATGTCGCCACTGAAAGCCCCAAGGGCGAATTCGGGGTCTATCTGGTCAGCGACGGCAGCAACAAGCCGTACCGTTGCAAGATCCGCCCGACCGCGTTCAGCCACCTGCAGGCGATGGACTTCATGTCCAAGGGCCACATGCTGCCCGACGCGACGGCGATCCTGGGCGCAATCGACGTCGTGTTCGGGGAGTGTGACCGCTAATGGCTGACCGCGCGCCTGCACCCGACACCCCCGAACTGCGCGAGCGGTGGGGCAAGTTCGCCTGGACTGCCGAGAACGCGCAACGGGCGAAGGAAATCGTCGCGCGCTATCCCGAGGGGCGGCAGCGCTCTGCGGTGATGCCGCTGCTCGACCTGGCCCAGCGGCAGGTCGGCGCGGAGACCAATACGCAAGGCTGGCTGCCGCTGCCGGTGATGGAGTTTGTCGCGCAAGAGCTCGACATGCCGGTGATCCGCGTGCTCGAGGTCGCGACGTTCTATACGATGTACAACATCGCGCCCGTAGGCCGCTTCCACGTGCAGGTCTGCGGCACCACGCCGTGCATGCTGCGCGGCTCGGATGCCATTCTCGATGCCTGCTACAAGCGCGGAATGAAGAAGGGCCACACGACCGACGACGGCCTGTGGACCCTCACCGAGGTCGAGTGCATGGGCAACTGTGCCAGCGCGCCGATGGTCCAGATCAACGACGGGAACTACGAGGACTTGACGCCCGAGAGGCTCGACAAGGTGCTCGACGCCCTCGAACGCGGTGAAACGCCCAAGGAAGGGACGCAGGATCCCGAGCGGCACACGGTCGAGCCGGTGGGCGGACCGACCACGCTCAAGGAAATGGTCACCGACAACCACGACTACCGGGGCGAATGGTGATGGATATCGTCACGATCATCATCGCGCTCGCGCTGATCTTCATCGCCTGGAAGGTGCTGATGGGCATCGTCAAATTCGGCGCGATCATCCTGATCGTCGTCGCCGCGGCCTGGTTCCTGACCCAGGGAGGTTTCGCATGAGCCTCGCCGACAAGGACCGGATCTTCACCAACCTCTACGGCTACCAGGACTGGGGCCTGAAGGCGGCGCAGACGCGCGGCGACTGGGACGACACGAAGACGCTTATGGCCCGCGGGCAGGACGCGATCATCGACGAGATCAAGGAATCGGGCCTGCGCGGACGCGGCGGGGCGGGTTTCCCCACCGGCATGAAGTGGTCCTTCATGCCCAAGGAGAGCAAGGACGGGCGGCCGAGCTTCCTCGTCATAAACGCCGACGAATCCGAGCCCGGTTCGTGCAAGGACCGCGAGATCATCCGCCACGATCCGCACAAGCTGATCGAGGGCGCGCTGGTCGCCGGTTACGCGATGCGCGCGCGGGCGGCCTACATCTATATCCGCGGCGAGTTCATCCGCGAGGCCGAGACGCTCTTCAAGGCGGTGGCCGAGGCATACGACGCGGGGCTGCTGGGCAAGAACGCGGCGGGTTCGGGCTACGATTTCGACGTCTTCGTCCATCGCGGCGCGGGCGCCTACATCTGCGGCGAAGAGACCGCGATGATTGAGAGCCTGGAAGGCAAGAAGGGCCAGCCGCGCCTGAAGCCGCCGTTCCCGGCCGGCGCCGGGCTCTACGGATGCCCGACCACGGTCAACAACGTCGAGAGCATCGCGGTCGTGCCCACGATCCTGCGGCGCGGGGCATCATGGTTCGCCAGCTTCGGGCGGCCGAACAACGCGGGGACCAAGCTGTTCCAGATCAGCGGGCACGTGAACAGGCCCTGCGTCGTCGAGGAAGCAATGAGCATCCCCTTCGGCGAGCTGATCGAGAAGCATTGCGGCGGCATCATCGGCGGACGCGACAACCTGCTGGCGGTGATCCCCGGCGGCTCGTCGGTTCCGCTGGTCCCGGCGGACCAGATCTGGGACTGCCCGATGGATTTCGACGGGTTGAAGGAAGTCGGCAGCGGCCTCGGCACCGCGGCGGCGATCGTGATGGACAAGTCGACCGACATCGTCCGCGCGATCAGCCGGATCAGCTACTTCTACAAGCATGAGAGCTGCGGCCAGTGCACCCCGTGCCGTGAAGGCGTGGGATGGATGTGGCGCGTGATGGAGCGCCTGCGCACCGGCGATGCACACGTCGAGGAGATCGACATGCTGCACCAGGTGACCAAGCAGGTCGAAGGCCACACGATCTGCGCGCTGGGCGACGCGGCTGCCTGGCCGATCCAGGGCCTGATCAAGCACTTCCGGCCCGAGATCGAGCGGCGCATCGCCGAGGCGGGCAACATCGCGGAGGCGGCCGAATGAAGGCGATGATCGCAATCGTTGCGGCCCTTGCAGTGGTTGTGCCGGCTCTCGCAGACGACGCCGCGCCTGCTGCTGCCACGCGCGGGTCGCGTGTCGCGCTCGAGGAGTGGGCGGGATGCGTCGCGCGCGACAACGCCGGCGAGGCGGCGCGGGTGCTGACGATGGATTTCAGGACGCCGGCTTACGAGCGCGCACTCAGGACGCTGTCGACCGAAAGCCGCGACTGCATCCGCTTCCAGGGCACGCTGCGCGCCGGCGGGCTGCTGTTTGCGGGCGAGATGGCCGAGGCGTTGCTCGAGCAGCCCGGAGAAGCGGTCGTCACGCGCCTCGCGCGGGCGGCGGCGGGTCCGGCGGCCGAGGCGTACTCGTTTACCGACAGGGTCGCGATCTGCACCGTTCGCTCGGCCCCCAACGAGATTGCTGCCCTCTTCTCGACCGGGCGTGACAGCGCCGAGGAAACAGCCGCGCTGGACCAGGTTTCCGCCGTCATGGGCCTCTGCGCAAAGGCGGCCGAGGCGACCAAGCCCCTCTCGATCAATCCGGCCGGACTGCGCGCGATGCTGGCGACTGCTGCATTCCGTTCGGTCGTAGCTGCCAAGGACGCCTGATGCCCAAGGTTACCGTCGACGGTCAGGAAATAGAGGTCCCCGATGGGGCGACCGTGCTGCAGGCGTGCGAGCTTGCCGGCAAGGAGATCCCGCGTTTCTGCTACCACGAGCGGTTGAGCATCGCCGGCAATTGCCGGATGTGCCTCGTCGAGGTGAAGCCGGGGCCGCCCAAGCCGCAGGCAAGCTGTGCCCTGCCGGCCACCGAAGGCCAGGAAATCCGCACCGACAGCCTGATGGTCAAGACCGCGCGCGAAGGGGTGATGGAGTTCCTCCTCATCAACCACCCGCTCGATTGCCCGATCTGCGACCAGGGCGGCGAATGCGACCTGCAGGACCAGTCGGTCGCCTACGGCCGCGGCGCAACGCGCTACCACGAGAACAAGCGCGCAGTGACCGAGAAGTACATGGGCCCGCTCATCAAGACGGTGATGACGCGCTGCATCCACTGCACCCGCTGCGTGCGTTTCTCCGAAGAGATCGCGGGCGTCGACGAGATCGGCGCGCTCTATCGCGGCGAGCAGATGCAGATCACCACCTACCTCGAGCAGGCGGCGAAGCACGAGCTGTCGGCCAACGTGATCGACCTGTGCCCGGTCGGCGCGCTGACGAGCCGTCCCTATGCGTTCGAGGCGCGCCCGTGGGAGCTCAAGAAGACGCTCTCGATTGACGTGTCGGACGCCGTGGGCGCGAACATCCGCCTCGACAGCCGCGGTCGCGAGGTGCTGCGCGCCCTCCCGCGCATCAACGACGACGTCAACGAGGAGTGGCTGTCCGACAAGGGCCGCTACATGGTCGACGGGCTGACCCGCCGCCGCCTCGACAAGGTCTGGATTCGCAGCAAGTGCAAGCTCCAGGCAGCAAGCTGGGAGGACGCGTTCAAGGCGATTGCCAAGGCCAAGCCCAAGGGCTCGGTCGCGGCTATCGCGGGCGACCTGGTCGATTGCGAGACGATGTTCGCGGCCAAGAAGCTGGTGAACGCGCTCGGCAGTGACCTGCTCGAGGGGCGTCAGACCGGGATGCGCTATCCCGCCGGTAACCTCGCCGCGGTGAACTTCAACTCGACGTTCGCCGGGATCGAGACCGCCGACGCGATCCTGATCGTCGGCAGCATGGTCCGCTGGGAAGCGCCGCTGGTGAACGTGCGCCTGCGCAAGGCGGTCAAGCGCGGCGCAAAGGTGTTCGTGGTCGGGCCGCGGTGGGAGACGACCTATCCCGCCGAGTTCCTCGGCGACGACGCGGGCGTGCTTCACGACCTTCCGGCCCATGTGACCGAGGCCCTGGAGAAGGCCGAGCGTCCGGCGGTGATCGTCGGGGGCGCGGGGCTTGCCGCCGGCGCGCTCGACGCGGCGCTGGCGCTTCCGGTGCAGCGCGATGGCTGGAACGGGTTCAACGTGCTCCACATGGCAGCCTCGCGGATGGGCGGGCTGATGCTCGGCTACGCGCAGGAGGGCGGCATCGCGGATATCGCGAAGTCCGCGCCGAAGGTGGTGCTCGCGCTGGGCGCCGACGAGGTGGACTGGTCGCAGTTTGACGGCAGCCTCAAGGTCTATATCGGCCACCACGGCGACAAGGGCGCCCATGCCGCCGACATCATCCTTCCTGCCGCAGCCTACAGCGAGAAGGACGGGACCTACGTCAACACCGAGGGCCGCGTGCAGTTCGCCGAGAAAGCCGTGTTCGCGCCCGGCGACGCGCGCGAGGACTGGACGATCCTGCGCGCACTGGCCGATGCGCTGGGCGTCACCGTCGGGTTCGACAGCTTTGCCGAGCTGCAGGCCGCGATGATCGCCGAAGTCCCCGCGCTGGGCGTCGAGGGGCTGGCCGACGTTATGAGTCTTTCCGGGGGCGCGCTGCCGAAGCCGGGCAAGGGCAGGGCAAGCGGCAGGATCGCCTATCCGATCAAGGACTTCTATCTCACCAACCCGATCGCCCGCGCGAGCGTGGTGATGCAGCATTGTTCGGCCGAGCTGCTCCACGGCGAAACCCTGGCGGAGGCCGCGGAATGACCGAGACTTTCGTCAACTGGGGCCTGTCCTACGATTGGGCCTGGTTCCTTGCGACCGTCGCGGGGATCCTGCTGATCGCGCTGCCGCTGATGCTCGGCGTGGCGATGATCATCTATGCCGACCGCAAGATCTGGGCGGCGATGGCGCTGCGGAGGGGGCCGAACGTGGTCGGTCCGTGGGGTCTGCTCCAGAGCTTCGCGGACGGACTGAAGGTGTTCCTGCAGGAAACGATCATTCCGTCCGCCGCAAACAAGGGCCTGTTCCTGATCGCGCCGATCATTACCTTCACCGTCGCGTTGCTAGCGTGGGCGGTGATCCCGTTCAATTCGGGCGCGGTACTCAGCGACATCAACGTCGGCCTGCTCTACGTGCTCGCGATCAGCAGCCTCGGCGTCTACGGGGTGGTGATCGCCGGGTGGGCTTCGAACTCGAAGTACCCGTTCTTCTCCGCCATGCGCGCAGCGGCGCAGATGATCTCCTACGAGGTCTCGATCGGGTTCATCCTGATCTGCGTGGTGCTCTATGCCGGTTCGTTCAACATGAACGCGATCGTCGAGGCGCAGCGCGGCCATGGCTTCGGCATCGTCAACGGCTACTGGTTCAACCTGCTGCTGTTCCCGATGTGGGTGATGTTCCTCATCAGCGGCATGGCCGAGACCGCGCGCGCGCCGTTCGACCTGACCGAGGCGGAGAGCGAGCTCGTCGCCGGGTACCAGACCGAATACAGCTCGATGGCCTTCGCGCTCTACTGGCTGGGCGAATACGCCAACGTGCTCTTGATGTGCGCCCTGAACGCGGTGCTGTTCTTCGGCGGGTGGCTGCCGCCGCTGAACATCGACCTCATACCCTGGTTCGAAATTCCCGGCGTGGTCTGGCTGCTGCTCAAGATCCTGTTCTTCTTCTTCATCTTCAGCTGGGTGAAGGCGACGGTGCCGCGCTACCGGTACGACCAGCTCATGCGATTGGGGTGGAAGGTGTTCCTGCCGATCTCGCTGCTGTTCGTGGTGCTTGTCTCGGGCTGGCTGATGATCACGCGTTACGGAGGCGTGGCATGAGCCTCGCGCATCTCGTCAAGTCGTTCACCCTGTGGGAGTTCGTGAAGGCGCACGCCCTCACGCTGAAGTACTTCTTCAAGCCCAAGGCGACGATCAACTACCCGTTCGAAAAGAACCCGCTGTCTCCGCGCTTCCGCGGAGAGCACGCGCTGCGCCGTTATCCCAACGGCGAGGAGCGCTGCATCGCGTGCAAGCTGTGCGAGGCGGTGTGCCCGGCGCAGGCGATCACGATCGAAAGCGAACCGCGCGAGGACGGCAGCCGCCGCACGACGCGCTACGACATCGACATGACCAAGTGCATCTACTGCGGCTTCTGCCAGGAAGCGTGCCCGGTGGATGCCATCGTCGAGGGGCCGAACTTCGAATACGCGACCGAAACGCGTGAGGAACTGCTCTACGACAAGGCGAAACTGCTGGCCAACGGGGACAAGTGGGAGCGGGCCTTGGCCGCGAACCTTGAAGCCGATGCGCCCTACCGATAGGGGCCGCGCCCAGGACGCTATGACACCATGATCCAGGTTCTCGCCTTCTACCTCTTCGCCGCCCTCACGATCGCCTCCGCGGTGCTCGTGATCAGCGCGCGCAACCCGGTGCATTCGGTCCTGTGGCTGATCGTGGCGTTCTTCAACGCCGCGGGGCTGATGGTGCTTGCCGGTGCCGAGTTCATCGCGATGCTGCTGGTGATTGTCTACGTCGGCGCGGTCGCGGTGCTGTTCCTGTTCGTGGTGATGATGCTCGACATCGATTTCAGCGAGCTGCGCGCCGGGTTCGTTCGGAACTTCCCGCTCGGCCTGCTGATCGCGCTCGTCCTGCTGGCTGAGCTGGTGTTCGGCATCGGCGCCTACCAGGCCGGCAGGATCGAACTCGCGACCGGCACGGCCGACCAGGTGACGGCGATGGCCGACAGCAACATCGCGGCGATCGGCCAGGTGCTGTACGGCCAGTACCTGTTCCTGTTCGAAAGCGCCGGCATCATCCTCCTCGTCGCGATGATCGGCGCGATCGTGCTGACGCACCGCGATCGCAAGGACACGCGGCCGCAGAACATCGGCAAGCAGATCCGCCGCCGGCCGGGCGAGGCGACCCGCAACGTGAAGCCCGAGATCGGGCAGGGAGTGCAGCTGTGATCGGCCTCGAACACTACCTCGTCGTGGGCACGGTCCTGTTCGTGCTCGGCGTGCTCGGCATCTTCCTCAACCGGAAGAACGTGATCGTCATCCTGATGTCGATCGAACTGATTCTCCTCGCAGTGAACATCAACCTCGTCGCGTTCAGCAGCGCGCTGGGTGACCTGACGGGCCAGATCTTCGCGATGTTCGTGCTGACGGTCGCCGCCGGCGAGGCCGCCATCGGGCTCGCGATCCTCGTCATCTACTTCCGCGGCCGCGGGACCATCGCGGTCGACAGCGTCGACCGGCTCAAGGGATAGGCGGGGCCGTGCATCCGATCCTCATCATCGTATTCGGGCCGCTGCTCGCGGCCATCGTCGGCGGGCTGGGCAACCGCGCGCTCGGCAACACGATCGTCAAGTCGATCACGACCGGCGCGCTGTTCCTGTCGTGCGCGCTGTCCTGGCCGATCTTCCTCGGATTCATCGGCGGAAGCTACGATCCGGTCGTGGTCCCGGTCCTGCAATGGGTCCAGTCGGGCACCATGAGCTTCGACTGGGCGCTGCGGGTAGACACGCTGACCGCGGTCATGCTGGTCGTCATCACGACCGTTTCGGCGCTCGTCCACCTCTACAGCTGGGGCTACATGGAGGAGGACCCGGACCAGCCGCGCTTCTTCGCCTACCTCAGCCTGTTCACCTTCGCGATGCTGATGCTGGTAACGGCGGACAACCTCGTCCAGATGTTCTTCGGGTGGGAAGGGGTCGGCCTCGCCAGCTACCTGCTGATCGGGTTCTGGTTCAGGAAGCCCAGCGCCAATGCCGCCGCGATCAAGGCGTTCGTGGTCAACCGCGTGGGCGACCTCGGCTTCATGCTCGGCATCTTCGGCACGTTCCTGGTGTTCGGTACGGTCTCGATCCCAGAGATCCTCGCTGCTGCGCCGGGCATGGCGGGCAGCACGATCGGCTTCCTCGGCTACCGCGTCGACACGATAGACGTGCTGTGCATCCTCCTGTTCATCGGTGCGATGGGCAAGTCGGCGCAGCTGGGCCTGCACACCTGGCTTCCCGACGCGATGGAAGGTCCGACCCCGGTTTCCGCGCTGATCCACGCGGCGACGATGGTGACCGCGGGCGTGTTCATGGTCTGCCGCCTGTCGCCGATGTTCGAGGCGGCGCCCATCGCGCTCGGCTTCGTTACCTTCATCGGCGCGGCGACCTGCCTGTTCGCCGCGACCGTGGGCACCACGCAGTGGGACATCAAGCGCGTCATCGCCTATTCGACCTGTTCGCAGCTCGGCTACATGTTCTTCGCCGCCGGCGTCGGCGCCTACGGCGCGGCCATGTTCCACCTGTTCACGCACGCGTTCTTCAAGGCGCTGCTGTTCCTGGGTGCCGGATCCGTCATCCACGCGATGCACCACGAGCAGGACATGCGGTATTACGGCGCATTGCGTAAGGAAATTCCGCTCACGTTCTGGGCGATGATGGCCGGCACCCTCGCGATCACCGGGGTGGGCATCTACTGGCTTCATGCCGGGTTCGCCGGCTTCCACTCGAAGGACCCGATCCTCGAGGCGGCCTGGGCGCGCGGCACCGAGACAGCCCATTTCGCCTTCTGGCTCGGCGCGTTCGCGGCGCTGCTGACGAGCTTCTATTCGTGGCGGCTCATCTTCCTGACCTTTTTCGGCAAGCCGCGCTGGGCCGCGAGCGAGCACATCCAGCACGCGGTGCACGGCGACCACCACGATCAACCTTCGGAAGAGGACGCGGGGCACGACGTGGCGCACCACGTGCCCGCTCCCGATCACGGCGACGGCACCGCGGGCTATCACCCGCACGAAAGCCCGGTCTCCATGCTGGTCCCGCTGGGCGTGTTGACGCTTGGCGCCGTCGCTGCGGGCTTCGTCTTCCAGGACGCCTTCCTCAACCAGGAGGGCTTCTGGAAGGGCGCGATCTTCTACAACGAGAACCTGATGCACGCGATGCACGGGGTTCCGCTGTGGGTGAAGCTGACCGCGACGGTCGTCATGCTGGTCGGTCTTGCGATCGCGTGGCTGGGTTACATCCGCGATACCGAAATGCCCGAACGGGCGGCCAGACAGCTTGGCCCGGTTTATTCGTTCCTGTTCAACAAGTGGTATTTCGACGAGCTCTATCACTTCCTCTTCGTGCGCCCGGCTTTCTGGCTCGGCCGCAAGTTCTGGAAGGTAGGCGACGAGGGGATCATCGACCGGTTCGGTCCTGACGGTGCCGCATGGGCGGTCGCGCAGGGCACCGTGGGGGCCAAGCGCCTCCAGTCGGGCTTCCTCAATACCTACGCGCTGTGGATGCTCATCGGCCTCGTCGCCGCGATTACCTGGGTTCTGCTCTGATGGGGGGCTTTCCGATCCTTTCGCTCATGCTCCTCGTCCCGCTCGTCGGCGGGCTCGCGTGCTTCTTCCTCGATGCGAAGGCTGCGCGCGTGGTCGCGCTTACCGCCACGCTGATCGACCTCGCGCTCGGCATCGCGCTGTGGGCCAACTACGACATCGGCGGCGCGCAGTGGCAGTTTACCGAGCGAGCGGAGCTCTTCGCCGGCTTCAGCTACGCGCTCGGCATCGACGGGATAGCGCTGCTGCTGATCGTGCTCAGCGTCTTCCTGATGCCGATCTGCATCCTCGCCAGTTGGGAAGCGATCGAGGAACGGGTCGGCGAATACATGGCCGCGTTCCTGTTCATGGAACTGCTGATGATCGGCGTGTTCGCCGCGCAGGACCTGCTGCTGTTCTACATCTTCTTCGAGGCCGGCCTGATCCCGATGTACCTGATCATCGGCATCTGGGGGGGCAAGGATCGCATCTACGCGAGCTACAAGTTCTTCCTCTACACGCTGCTCGGCTCGGTCGTCATGCTGGTCGCGATGCTGTGGATGATCGGCGAGGCCGGCACCACCGACATCCCGACGCTGATGCAGTACGATTTCCCGGTCGGGGCGCAGACTTGGCTGTTCCTTGCCTTCTTCGCCAGTTTCGCGGTGAAGATGCCGATGTGGCCGGTGCACACCTGGCTGCCCGACGCGCACGTCCAGGCGCCCACGGCGGGCTCGGTTATCCTTGCCGGCGTGCTGCTGAAGATGGGCGGTTACGGCTTCATCCGCTTCAGCCTGCCGATGTTCCCCGAAGCGAGCGCGCAGCTTGCCTGGCTGATCTTCGCGCTGAGCATGATCGCGGTCGTGGTCACCAGCCTGATCGCGCTGGTCCAGCACGACATGAAGAAGCTGATCGCCTATTCCTCGGTGGCGCACATGGCGATCGTCACGATCGGCCTGTTCGCGTTCAACGTCCAGGGCCTCGAAGGCGCGATGATCGTGATGCTGAGCCACGGGCTCGTGTCGGGCGCGCTGTTCCTGTGCGTCGGCGTGATCTATGACCGGCTCCACACGCGCGAGATCGACCGCTACGGCGGCCTCAGCATCAATATGCCCAAGTACGCGCTGTTCTTCATGCTGTTCACGATGGCGAGCATCGGCCTGCCCGGGACCAGCAGCTTCGTGGGCGAGTTCCTGAGCCTGGCCGGCACCTACCAGGTGTCGACCTTCGTGACGCTGGTCTGCACCACCGGCATCATCCTCGGCGCGGCCTACATGCTCTACCTCTACTGGCGCGTGGCATTCGGCGTACAGAAGAACGCCGATGCGGCCGCCATGCCCGACCTCAACGCCCGGGAGTGGCTCATGCTCGCCCCGATCGCCGCAGCGGTGCTGTGGATGGGCGTCTACCCGGAAAGTTTTCTCGCCCCCATGCGCAAGGACATCGCCGCGCTCGATGCGCGCGTCGCCCGGGCCAAGCCCGCCTTCGACAGCGCGCTCGCCGCGGCGCGGCCCGAGCAGGTCCGCAAGGAGCCCGCGAACGCGATGCCCCACGCCGAAGGTGCCGGTGAAGGGGAGGGCCACTGATGGACCTCCAGCACTCTCTCGCACTGATCGTTCCGGAAGAGATCCTTTCGGTCGGCGGCCTCGTGCTCCTTCTTGCGGCCGCGTGGCTGGGTGACAAGGCGAGCCGCGGGATCTCGGTCGCAGCGGTCGTCGTGATTGCCGCCGCCGCGGCGTTCACCGTCCCGGTCCTGTGTGGCGGTAACATGGGTGCCGATACCCAGGCGTTCTTCGGCCAGCTCCGCGTTGACGCGTTTGCCGCCTACAGCAAGCTGCTGATCTATGCCGCGGCGGCGGCGGCGCTCATGATCGCGCCCCGCTTCTTCGATCGCTGGAACGCGATGCGTGCCGAATACCCGGTGCTGATCGTGTTCGCGGTGCTCGGCATGAGCATCATGGTCTCGGCGAGCGACCTGATGGCGCTCTACATCGGGCTCGAGATGAACAGCCTCGCGGCCTACGTGCTCGCGGCGTTCCTGCGGACCGACAGCCGTTCGGAAGAGGCGGGGCTGAAGTACTTCGTGCTCGGCGCGCTGGCCAGCGGGATCCTACTTTACGGCATGAGCCTGACGTACGGGTTTGCCGGCACGACCAGCTTCGAGGGCATCCGCGCCGCGCTGTCGGGCGGCTTGTCCACCGGTGCGCTGTTCGGGCTGATCTTCGTGCTCGCGGGGCTCGCGTTCAAGATTGCCGCGGTTCCGTTCCACATGTGGACCCCCGATGTCTACGAAGGAGCGCCGACCCCGGTAACGACCTTCTTCGCCACCGCACCCAAGGTCGCCGCGGTCTCGCTGCTCATGCGCGTCTCGCTCGACGCGTTCGGAGGCCACGCCGACGCCTGGCGCCAGGTCGTGACGTTCGCCGCGCTCGCCTCGATTGTGGTCGGCGCACTGGGCGCGATCGGGCAGGACAACATCAAGCGCCTGCTCGCCTACTCGTCGATCAACAACGTCGGCTTCATCCTCGTCGGGCTTGCCGCGGCGACCGTCGAAGGCGCGAGTGCGATGCTCGTGTATCTTGTCATCTACGTCGCGATGTCGATCGGCAGCTTCGTCGCCGTGCTGATGCTGCGCGATGCCGAGGGCAACCAGATCGAATCGATCGCCGACCTGGCGGGCCTCAGCCGCACGAACCCGGCAATCGCCTGGTGCCTTCTCCTGCTGATGCTGAGCCTGGCGGGCATTCCGCCGCTGTTCGGCTTCTGGGGCAAACTCGTCGTGTTCAAGGCCGCTGTCGATGCCGGGATGGTCCTGCTTGCCACCATCGCCATCGCCGCGAGCGTGATCGGCGCGTTCTACTACCTCAAGGTCGGCAAGGTCATGTTCTTCGACGAGCCGGCCAACAAGGCGCAGGGGCGCAACGACTGGGCGCACTGGACGCTACTGATCGCCAGCACGGTGTTCATCTCGCCCCTCGGCTACCTGCTGACGGGGTGGCTGGGCAATCTCGCCGACGCGGCGTCGGCCGCGCTGTTCCTGACCGCCTAGGTTCTTGGCAACGATCCGCTTCGTCGCCGAAACCGGCTCGACCAACGCCGATCTCATCGCCGCGATCCGCAGCGGCGAGCGCGTGGCGGAAGGCGACTGGCTTGTCGCAAACCGCCAGACCGCCGGCCGCGGGCGGCAGGGGCGCGCCTGGTTCGACGGAGCGGGCAACTTCATGGGTTCGACCGTGGTCCGCCCCGGTCCCCACGATCCACCGGCGCCCACGCTCGCGCTGCTGGCCGGACTTGCGCTTTACGAAACCGTGGTCCCGATGCTTGCCGATCCGACGGTGCTTTCGCTCAAGTGGCCCAATGACCTGCTTGCCGGGCGCGCCAAGCTGGCCGGCATCCTGCTCGAAAGCGAGGGCGATGCGGTGATCGTCGGGATCGGCGTCAATCTCGCGGCAGCGCCACAGGTCGAAGGTCGCGAAACAATGGCCCTGTCGGCGTTCGGGCCCGTGCCTGACCGCGACCTGTTTGCCCGGGCTTTGGCAGGCACGTTTGACCGCGAGCTTGAAAGGTGGCGGTCGGTCGGCCTCGAGCCGCTGCTGCGGCGCTGGCGGTCCGCCGCCCTGCCGATCGGCAGCGCGCTGACCGTGCACGAACCCGGCGGCGCGGTCGCCAATGGGGCCTTTGCCGGTCTTGACGACGGCGGATCGCTCCTGCTGCGCTTGGAAGACGGGCGGTTGCGCTCTATCCACGCCGGCGACGTGATGCTGGGTTGAAGGACACCGCCATGCTGCTCGCCGCCGATGTCGGCAATACCAACGTTGTTTTCGCGCTCTTTGAAGGGCGGGAGATCAAGGCGCGCTGGCGCATCGCGACCGATCCACGCCGGACCGGCGACGAATACGCCGTATGGTTGCTTCAACTTCTCGCGATCGAAGGGGTGAAGCGGGACGAGATCACCCAGATCATCGTCGGTTCGGTCGTGCCTCGCTCGATCCACAATCTGACGGTGCTGGCCGAGAAATACTTCGACCTCACCCCGCTCATCGCGGGAGAGGGCAAGGCGGAATACGGCATTGCGGTCGATGTAGACCAGCCGAGCTCGCTTGGTGCGGATCGGGCTTTGAACACGATCGCCGCGCACGCGAAGTACGAGGGCGACCTGATCGTGGTCGATTTCGGCACCGCGACGACGTTCGACGCGGTCGATTTCACAGGCGCGTACAAGGGCGGCATCATCTGCCCGGGCCTGAACCTGTCGCTCGACGCGCTGGTCGGCAACACCGCCAAGCTGCCGCGCATCGCGATCGAGGCCCCGCGTTCCGACAGCGTGATCGGTACCAACACCGAAGACCAGATGCTGATCGGCGTGTTCTGGGGCTACGTCGCGATGATGGAGGGGCTGATCGCCCGGATGCGGGCCGAGATCGGTCGGCCGGCGCGGGTCGTCGCGACGGGCGGCCTGGCAATCCTGTTCGACGAGCACACGGACATCTTCGACGCGGTCGACCCCGACCTGACGCTCGAGGGGCTGGCGATCCTGGCCGAACGAGCGGGCGGAAAGGCGAACTGACTTGAAAAAGGATTTCACTCCCGAAGACGAGCTTCTCTTCCTCGCGCTCGGCGGATCGGGCGAGATCGGGATGAACGTGAACCTCTACGGGTGCCGCGGGCGGTGGCTGATGGTCGACCTCGGCATGACCTTCAGCGGGAACGAGTACCCGGGCGTCGACCTCGTGTTCGCCGACCTCGAATTCATCGAGGAGCGCGCCGATGCGCTCGAGGGGATCGTCCTTACCCACGCGCACGAGGACCACATCGGCGCCGTGCCATACTTTGCCGCCGATCTCGGCGTGCCGCTCTACGCGACGCCCTTTACCGCCGACCTCGTTCGGCGAAAACTCGAGGAGGCGGGGATCGCGGGCGAGGTCGAGCTGGTCGTCGTCGACGATCTCGAGCAGTTCCAGCTGGGGCCGTTCGGCGTGTCCTACGTTCCGCTCGCGCACTCGATCGCCGAAGGGCACGCGCTGCTGATCGAAACGCCCTTCGGGCGGGTGTTCCACACCGGCGACTGGAAGCTCGACGAGGAGCCGATTGTCGGCGTACCGACGACCGAGGAAGAACTGTGCGAACTGGGGGACGAGGGCATCCTCGCGCTCGTCTGCGATTCGACCAACGTGTTCAACCCGGCCGAAAGCGGCTCCGAGGGCGCGGTCTACCGGGCGCTGCACGAGGAGGTCGCCAAGTGGTCCGGCCGCCGGGTCCTGGTGACGACCTTCGCCAGCAACGTCGCGCGCCTGCACACGCTGGGTGCGGTTGCCGAGGCGACCGGCCGCAAGCTGTGCATCGCAGGCCGCTCGCTCGACCGCATCATCGAGGTGGCCCAGGACAACGGCTATCTCGAAGATTTCCCGGAAACGGTCGATTTCGATACCGCGATGGGGCTTCCGCGGGGCGAGGTGCTGATCCTGGCCACCGGCGGGCAGGGCGAGCCGCGCGCCGCGCTTGCCCGCATCGCTGAGGAGAACCATCCCATCGAGTTGTCCGCGGGCGACGTCGTGCTGTTCTCCAGCCGGCAGATCCCCGGCAACGAGATCGCGATCGGGCGCGTGCAGAACCTGCTGGCGAACCGCGGGATCGTGATGGTCACCGATCGCCAGAGCATGATCCATGTCTCGGGCCATCCCGGCCGGCCGGAACTCGAGGCGCTATACGCATGGCTCAGGCCGCAGGTGCTGGTGCCGGTCCACGGCGAAATGCGCCACATGGCCGAACAGGGGCGGCTGGGGAAGGCAAGCGGCATCCCGCAGACCGTGGTGCAGGGCAACGGCGATCTCGTGCGCCTGGCGCCGGGCAAGCCGGGCAAGATCGCCGAAGTGCGCAGCGGGCGGCTCGTGCTCGACGGGGACATCATCGCCCCGGCGGACGGCGACGCGATCGTCATGCGCCGCCGCATCGCACGCGAGGGGGTGCTGGTGGTCGTGGTCGGCCCCAAGGGCGGGATATTCGTCGAGGGCATCGGCCTTCCGCTTGACGAGGATTACCCGGCGTTCATCGCCGAGGCAGAGCGCCATGTCGCGGAGGCCCTCGGGAGGTTGCGCGGGCCGGCCGCGCGCGATCGCGAGGCGCTGATCGAGGCAGCCAGGCTGGCCGCGCGCCGTGCGGCCGGACGGTGGAGCGGCAAGCGACCTCAGGTGCGGGTCATCATACCTGGAGAAGCGGCATGAACTGGACATCGATCCTAGCGATCTACGTGCTGTTCTGGGTGGCCTGCGCGTTCGTCCTGCTGCCGTTCGGCGTAAAGACGCACGAGGAACTCGGGATCGAGAAGGTCCCCGGCCAGGCCGACAGCGCGCCGGCCAATTTCCAGCCGCGCAAGATCGTGGTGCGCGCGACCGTTCTTGCCGCAGTCCTGACCGCGCTGTGGGTCGCGAATTACGTCAACGGGTGGATCACCCCGGCGACTTTCGGAATCGAGATCGCGGCGGCCTGAACCGTCAGTCGCGCAGGCGCTCGATCGCCTGCGCGAGGGCAACGTAGAGCTTGCCCATGTCGCTGCTGAGCAGGGTCACCCCGATGGCGTGCCCGTCGCGGGTCGACAGCATCGTGCGAAGCATCCCCTCGAAGTCGTGGATGTAGCGGTTGACATGTTCGCGGAAATTGCCGTCGTTGTCGTAGAGCTCGGCGACGTCACGCGCTTCGGCGGGTTCGAGCAGGCGGACCGCGCGGCGGGTAAAGATGCCGCGATCGCCGCGCAGGTAGCTGGTCCACGCGGTGTCGGTGACATCGGCGGACAGCGCGCGGGCAATGTCGATCGCGTTCGAGTTGAGGCTTTCGGTGATGAGCGCCACCCGGCGCGAGAAATCCCCGTCGACCTGTTCTTCGGCCCGCTGGCGCGCCAGCGCGACCCGGCTTTCCAGGTTGGCAGTCAGTTCGTTGACCTTGGCAAGCTGGTCGCGCAGCTGCTGCACGGCATCCCGACCCGTCCCGGCCGCGTGAGATGCCGTGTCCTCCAGCTCGGCGATGGCCGTACCGACCCGCTCGCGCAATGCCGCGTCGAGAGCGGCGTTCGTGTCATCCGCGATTCGCGCGGCAAGCGCGCTGACCTTGCTGCTCGCTTCTTCCTCGATAAGCGTCACCGCGGACCGCGCGGCGGCCTCCAGCTCCGCGATCGCGTCACGCAGCGCCCCCTGGGCGTCGGCCGAGGCGGCTTCGCTGTCGCGGGCAAGCGCGGCAAGCTGGCCGCGCAGCTCGGCGATGCGGCGCGCGCCTGCCTCATGGTTGGCGTCAACCTCTCCCTGGAGGCTCTTGAGCGCCTCCATCGCGGACGTGCTGTCGCGCTGGGCCGCGATCACGTAGTCCGATACCTCGCGGCTCTTGTCACCGGCGCTGGTGAGCATCAGGCCGAGCGCCTCGCCCCGCTCGCCCAGCGCGACAAGCCGTTCCTCGGTTTCGGACAAGGCCGTGGGCAAGTCGGTTCGGCTGTGCTCTGCGCTGGCCCGGATGAGTTCGAGCAGGCGAACGCTTGCGTCGGTCAGGTCCGCCACCTTGCGGTCGGTATCGCCGAGCGCCTTCCTGCTGGCGCCGAGTTTGTCGCCCAGGGTGTCGATGGCCGCTGCCAGCGCGCTCTCCGCTTCGCGCCCGTGTTCGGCGGCGGCGGCCATTTCCCGGGACAATTCCGCGAGCCGGGCGGCGATCGCCTCGCCCTGTTCGACGAATGCCTGCGTGCGAACCGCATGATCGTCCCGCCGTTCGGCGAGGCCAGTGTCGAGCTCTGCAAGAAGAGCGGCGACGACGCCCGCGTGTTCCTTTGCCAGCGCGGCCGCCTCGGCTCGGCGCTTTTCGATCTCGGTGACGAACAGGCTGTGCGATTCGGTCAGCTTGGCGTCGACCAGCGTCGCTTCCTGGCTGATGATCGCGAGGCGCTGCTGGGCGCCCGTCTTGGCCGCGTTGTCGATCGATTCCACATGCCGGATCGCGGCCTCGAGATCGGTCTTGAGCGTTTCGACACGCGCATTCCAGGCGGCCATCGCTTCGCGTTCTGTGCCGGCGAGGCTCTCGGACACCGTGTCGGCACCTTCGCGCACGGCGCTGACGCGGGCCTGAAGCGAGCGGAGGAGTTCTTCTTCGCTGGATTCCAGCGCCTGCGATACCCCGGCGATCTCTTCGCGAAGTCGATCGGCGCGGTGGCGCATCGCGGTGAGCGCTTCGACCTCGCGCCCGTCGAGTTCGGCGCGCAATGCGTCGCTGCGTTCGCGCAGGGCGGCAAAGCGCGCGCCGACGATCTCGTCTAGCTGGTGAACCTGCGCTTCGAAGCCCCCGATCGCGTCGTCAACCTTGCCGCGGAGCGAGGCGACCTGGCGTTCGCTCGCCTGGCCGAACTCGTTGAGCCGGTTGAACCCGGCAACCAGCCCCTCGAGCTGGTCATGCGCGGTATTGCCGGCGGCGCCGATCTGGTTCGACACGTCCCGCGCGGCGTTGGCCACGACCGGCAGGTCGTCGCGCAGCTTGTCCATGTTTTCGAGTGCCGCCCGGCTCACTCCGGCAATGGCATCGACCTGTGCGCCGTTGTCGCGGACCAGTTCCTGCAGGCGGTCGGCGTGCTCGGAAATGCGCTGCGTGGCGATCCGCCCGAGCGATTCGAGCTCCCGGCTTTGCGCGGCCAGGAACTCGCGCGCGAGGCTGAGCTCGCGGTTGACGACCGAAAGGCGCGTTTCGAGCGCGACGGATTCGCCCCTGAGGGCGGCGGCGGCGTCAGCAAACCGCGCCGCTTCCCGGGTGCTGAGGCGCAGTGCGAGCAGGACGAGCGAAACGATCAGGAGCACCGGCACGGCCCACGATACGACGAGCGCCGAACCGGCGGCGGGTGTCACCCCCGCGGTGATTTCGGACCAGTGGGCGTAAAGGAAGAACGCGCTCCAGCCGAGCGCGGCGAGGATTGCCGCTACGGGCGCGATCCACCCGGTGCGCCGGGCCGGGGCTTCTTCTTCCCAGTTGTCGTCCGACGGGGCGTCTTCGACCCAGCTGGCGTCGAGCGTCAGCGGTTCGTCAGCCGCAGCGCCGGTTTCGCCAGACGCATCAGCGCCGCTCCCGGACCCGACGGCCCGAATGTGATGTCCCCCACTCATGACGAGGAATCTACACGATTCCAGTCATGTTCAACAGAGTGTTAATCATCGGAAGCGTATTTGTCGGGGTATGGCATACGAGCAGGCAGCCTTTGACGCGACGATCGCGGCGGCGGCGGGAGAGGATCCCGCGCTGTTTGCGGAGTTGCGGAACGCGTTCAGGGACAGCCTCGAAAGGCACCTCGATCACCTGAAGCGGGCGCGCTGCGACGGCAACTGGACGGTCGCGGCGCAGCGCCTGCGGGGTCTTGCCGCCAGCTTCCACGCCTCCGAACTTGTCGAACTCGCGGCCGAAGCGATCGAGGGCGCGCCCGGCGATCCCAGCGTCGTGCGCAAAATCGAGCAATTCCGCGACCATTTCGTCGGCGCCTGACGCCGGCTCGCAGCCTCGGCTCTAGCCAACCCGATTCCCGCAATCTACCCAGTGCCGATCGATCGGTCAGGGAGGTATGGGCGTGCGGGTCGCGCTTTTGGCAACGACGCAGGACGGCGCCGATCCGGTGAGGCTCGGCGGCAGGCCCGTCGCCTGGCACCAGCTCCAGGCGGCGTTGGCGCTCGGCTGCGAACGCGTGGTCTGCCTCGCCGAGACGCCTGGCCCCGAGCTTGCGGCACTTCAGCGCGAAACCGAGGGGCGCGGTGCGAAGTTCAGCGCGATTGCACACTCGCGGACGCTGTCGGGCCTGGTCAGCGCCGCCGACAATCTCTTCGTCTTCGCTCCGGGCGTGTTGCCGGATCGCGACTGGCTGGCGCAGGCGCTGGGCGCGCGGGCGGGGATCGCCGTTCTGCCGGCCGATGGCGCGGTCGAACGCGGCTTCGAGCGGATAGACCGCGAGCGCGCCTGGGGCGGGGTCCTCGCCACGCGTGGCGATTCGGTCGAGGCGCTGGCGTTTCTGCCCCCCGATGCCGACCCCGTCGCCGGACTGCTGCGGGTCGCGCTCCAGAGGGGAGGGCGATGCGTCGAGGTGCCGCAACACTGGCTCGACGAAGGACGCTGGGCGCTTCTGGGCGATGGCGCCGCGGCGCAGCGGATGGAACGCAACTGGCAGGCGCGCCACGTTCCGGCGCCGGGCGTGGAGCGGCCGGGCGAAACGCTCGCGCATGGACTTGCGCGGGTCCTGCTCACGCGCGCGGCGAACAGGCCCGCGCTCGCGCCGGGGCTGGCGATCGGGGGCATCGCGCTTGCTTTGGCCGGGGGCGCAGCCGGCTATCTCGGCAGCACGGTCGGTGGGCTCGTCGCGCTCGCCATTGGCGCCTTCGTCGCGGAAACCGGAGGGCGGATGGGGCGCTTCGCGCGCGCCGGTTCGGGGGTGGCCGCGAAGGGGCGCATGGCGGAGGTGCGAGACGGCGCACTCGATCTGGCGCTCATCGCAGTCGCGGCGAGCCCGCAGGAGTTCGCCGATTGGCACGCGCCCTTCGTTGCGCTCGTGCTGGTCGCGGCGACGCGACTCCTGCGCGAATGCGACGGACCGCGCGCTCTCCGTCTGCTCGGCGACCGCATCCTGGTCATCGCCGGCCTTGCCGTGGCAGCGGTTTTCGGGGCATTCGTGCCTGCGATGGCAGCGACTGGGCTGGCCGCGCTCGGTGGACGGCTGTTTTCCGGGGCGCGGCGAAGCTAACGCAGGCTTAACCACGGGCCGCTATGGCCGGTGCATGAGCGAAGCGGTGATGATGCAATCGAGCGAAGCGCCCGTCGAAGCCGTGCTGCGCGACGAACTCGCGCAGGGAGACGTCGTGATCGGCACGATCGGGCCGGTGCTCGGCCACCTGCTCGCCAATCATGACCATTCGCTGTTCAGCGACGAGATCGTCAGCCGGGTCCGCGGCATGATCTCCGATCTCGCCCGGCAGGTGCTGCTCGTCGAGGCGCAGGCGGCCGGTGCGACCGATCCCAGGGCCCGCGCCGAGCGCGACTGCGCTCAACTAACCAACCGCCTGCTTACCGACGAGAAACTGGTCGGACATTGCCACGCGTTGTCGCTCGAGTGGCAGTTGACGGCTCGGCTCGAAAAGCGTTCCGCGATCGATCCGGTTCTTTCGCCGCTGCTTCAGGCGCTCATCGCTTCTGACGATGGCCCGACCGCCGCGACCGCAATGGCCGCGCTGGCGGCGCAGTCGCGCTTTGCGCAAACCCAGCGGCGGATGGAATTGCCGCTGGCGGAACTGCCGGCAGACCTGTTTCACCAGGTCGTCGCGATCTGGGCCAGCGGACTTGTCGATTCGACCGGCCCGGACGCCGCCGCGGCGACCGACGCGCTGCGAGAAGCCTATGACGAAAGCGCCAGCCGGCTTGGCCTGCTTTCGCGCCTCGTGACCGGCATGGGCGCGGGTGCCCGCGCCGCTCTTTCGGTGGGCCACGCAGGCGTCGCCCTGTTTCTGACCGCATTGGCCGCCGCCGCGCGTCACGACCGGGACCTTGCCGTGATTTCGACGAACGACCGGCAGCTGGCGCGCCTTGCCCTATCGCTTCGGGCCGCCGGGCTCAAGCCGCGCGAGGTCGAGGAACAGTTCCTGCACCTCCACCCCGACGTCGCGCTGCCAGAGGGGTTCGACCAGTTGCGCGCGGATCGTGCGGCGGCGCTGCTTGGCGGCTCGGCGCGGAACTCGGTCGCCTGAGATGGCCGGCGCCGGCGTCGTCCTGGCACGTGCGCGCACCGACGCGGACGACCGTCTGATCGAGGCGGATGAACCGCTTGCGGGGCTGCAGCGTCGCTGCGGGGGCGACCTGCCCGGAACGGTCGCCGTGCCCGCCCTGCTCGAGATCGTGCGCAAGGCGCGGCGGCTGGGGCTCAAGGTAGCGCGGACGATTGAGGCGCTCGACGGCGAAGAGACGGTCCGCGCGTGGGTCGAGATAGATCCCGAGGGCGATCGCGGGAGCGGCGGTTGCGCGATCTCGATCGGGGCATGGTCGACCACTCCGCGGGCGACCCCGTCCGACGAGGAAACCGAGGCGCTGCGGATCGCGATAGATCGTGCCGTGGCCGAGCTTTCCGCCCGCCTCGATCCCGAACAGGGCGTGCTCACCGTAGACAGCGCGGCACCCGACCTCGCCGCGCTCGTGCGCAAGATGCGCAACAGGCCGGGCACGCCGTGGACCGACTTCGTCGACCTGCCCGACCTTTCGCTCCACCAACCGATCCACTGGCGGCTGGTCGACGGCGCGCGCTGCGTCGTGCCCGGCTCGCAGAGGGGCTGGACGGCAACGCTCGTTCCGCTTGGCCGCCCCGATCCGGGCAGCGCCGGTTTCGAACTGCTTCTCGTCGCAGACGCGCCGCTCCCGGCGGCTTTTCCGGCAGCCGAGGAGAGGCAGCCGGCCACGCCGTCGTTCGGCCGCGAAATGACGCCGGTCCTGCGTCAGCCGATCGCCCGGATCATCGCCAATGCCGAGACGATCCGTTCCCGACTCGCCGGGCCGCTGCCCGAGGAATACAGCAACTATGCTGCCGACATCGCCGCGGCGGGACAGCACCTGCTCTCGCTGATCGAGGACCTGTCGGACCTTGAAGTGGTCGAGGCCGAAGACTTCCGCACCGCGCCCGACCGGATAGACCTTGCCGACGTCGCCCGGCGCGCCGTGGGCATTCTGGGGGTGCGCGCCCGCGAGCGCGGAACCCGGCTCGAGCCGCCCGGGGATGCCGTCGTGGTGCCCGCGACCGGGGAATTTCGCCGCGTGCTCCAGATCCTCCTCAACCTCGTCGGGAACGCCATTTCCTATGCGCCCGAAGGGGCCATCGTCCGGATCGAGGCAAGTACGCAAGGCAGTCTCGCCAAGGCCGTCGTGATCGACGACGGGCCGGGCATTCCCGCAGACAAGATCGACCGCGTGTTCGACAAGTTCGAGCGCCTGGGTCGGGGCGGAGACGGGGGGTCGGGTCTCGGCCTCTACATTTCCAGGCGCCTGGCGCGCGCGATGGGCGGGGACCTGACGGTCGATAGCGACGCCGGACAGGGCGCGCGCTTCACGCTCGAATTGCCAGGGGCCGACTGAGCTGGCGCAGGTGGCGTCAGCGCCGCCGGCTGCCCCACCAGAACAGCAGGGCGCCGATGATCGCCGTAATCGTGCCGTAGAGCGCCCACTGGCGTTCGGCGAGCATGAAGCTTTCCGCCGGCCACATCACCAGGCCCAGGCCCTGAAGCGCCCACAGTCCGCCCGAAAGGACGAGCGCTACTCCGAGGACCTGCGCAAGAAGCCGCAGCGCGCGCATGCCCCGCGCCCGCCTATCGCTGACCGAGCGGCACGTAGTCGCGCTCGGTCGGGCCGGTATAGAGCTGACGCGGACGGCCGATGACCTGGCCGGGATCGGAAATCATCTCGTTCCACTGGGCGACCCAGCCGACCGTGCGGGCGAGCGCGAACAGCGCGGTGAACATCGTCGTCGGGAAGCCGATCGCCGAAAGAATGATGCCCGAATAGAAGTCCACGTTCGGGAACAGCTTCTTTTCGATGAAATAGGGGTCGTTGAGCGCGAGCTCCTCGAGCTGCAGGGCGGTTTCGAACAGCGGGTCGGTGACCTTGAGCGATTCGAACACCTCGCGCACGGTCTTCTGCATCACCGTGGCCCGCGGGTCGTAGTTCTTGTACACGCGGTGGCCGAAGCCCATCAGGCGGAAGGGGTCGTTCTTGTCCTTCGCGCGCTCAATGTAGTGGGGGATGCGATCGGGCGTGCCGATCTCGCGCAGCATGTTGAGCGCCGCTTCGTTCGCGCCTCCGTGCGCCGGGCCCCACAGGCAGGCGATGCCCGCAGCGATGCAGGCGAACGGGTTCGCGCCTGATGAACCGGCAAGCCGGACGGTGGAGGTCGAGGCATTCTGCTCGTGATCGGCGTGCAGGATGAAGATGCGGTCCATCGCCTTTTCGACGACGGGGTTCACCTCGTAGGGCTCGGCCGGGACACCGAAGGTCATGCGCAGGAAGTTGCCGGTGTAGCTGAGCGAGTTGTCGGGGTAGAGGAACGGCTGCCCGACGGCGTACTTGTAGGCCATCGCCGCGATCGTCGGCATCTTGGCGATCAGGCGGTGGCTGGCGATCTTCCGCTGCTCGGGATCGGAGATGTCGGTGCTGTCATGGTAGAACGCCGAAAGGGCGCCGACCACGCCGCACATGATCGCCATCGGGTGCGCATCGCGGCGGAAGCCGCGGTAAAACGTCATCAGCTGCTCGTGCAGCATCGTGTGGCGGCTGATCGTGTAGCTGAAGTCGTCGAGTTCCTGTTTCGACGGCAATTCGCCGTTGAGCAGCAGGTAGCTGACTTCCATGAAGCTCGAATGCTCGGCGAGCTGGCCGATCGGGTAGCCGCGATGGAGCAGGACGCCCTCGTCGCCGTCGATGTAGGTCAGCGCGCTCTCGCAGCTGGCGGTGGACTTGTAGCCCGGATCGTAGGTGAAGGCCCCGGTCTGGCCGTAGAGCTTGCGGATATCGATGACCTCGGGGCCCACGCTGCCCTCGAGAACCGGAAGCTCGATACTCTTGTTGTCGTAGGTGAGCGTCGCCGCCTTGTCCGCCATGTCCGGTCTCCTTAAGCTGTGTGGTCCGCGTCGGCGGAACTTGCCTGCGCGTCAAGCCGCGCGAGGGCTTCATCCCGACCGAGCAGGGCCAGTACGTCGAAAATGCCTGGGGATGTCGTCGTCCCCGTCAAAGCAGCGCGCATCGGCTGTGCGAGCTTGCCGAGTCCCAGCCCCTGTTCCTCGGCATATGCCTTGAGATTGCTCTCCAGCGTGGCCACCGTCCAGTCGCTAATCCTGTGGAGCCTCGCAGAAATCCTTGCGAGCAAGTCGCGCGCGTCATCAGTGATCAGCGCGGCGGCCTTCTCGTCGAGAGACAGGGGGCGCTGCTTGAAGAGGAATGCAGCGCCCGCAGCGAGTTCGTGGAGGTCCTTGGCGCGAAGCTTGAGCTGGGGCATCGCCTCGGTGAGCAACGCCTCGTCGGCCTCGGGACCGATCAACGGCGCGACGAGCGACGCCAGGCGCGCATCGTCGGCTTCGCGGATGTAATGCCCGTTGAGGTTGAGCAGTTTCTTGATGTCAAACCGGCTCGGGCTCTTGCCCACACCGGACAGATCGAACAGCTCGATCGCCTCTTCGCGCGTGATTTCCTCGCGGTCGCCGTGGCCCCAGCCGAGCCGCAGCAGGTAGTTGAACACGGCCTCCGGCAACAGGCCCATCTCGTCGCGATAGGCGTCGACGCCCACCGCGCCGTGGCGCTTCGACAGCTTTGCGCCGTCGGCCCCCAGGATCATCGGCACGTGGGCATAGACCGGGACCGGCCAGCCCATCGCCTCGAGGATGACGATCTGGCGGAACGCATTATTGAGGTGATCGTCTCCGCGGATCACGTGGGTGACGCCCATGTCGTGATCGTCGACCACCACCGCGAGCATGTACGTCGGCGTCCCGTCCGAACGCAGCAACACGAAGTCGTCGAGTTCCGAATTGGCGACGGTCACCTTGCCCTGGACCTCGTCCTCGATGGTGGTTTCGCCCTCGCGGGGGGCCTTGATGCGAACGACGAAGGGGGCATCCGAGGGCCAGGTCGCGGGATCTGCGTCGCGCCACTCGCTGTCGATGCGAAACGTGCGCCGCTCCGCCTGTGCCTGCGTGCGGCGCTCGGCGAGTTCTTCGGGGGTCAGGTAGCAGCGATAGGCCGCGCCCTTTTCCAAGAGCTCGTGCGCCACTGCGGCGTGGCGATCCGAGCGGGCGAACTGGAAGGTCGGCTCGTCGTCCCCTTCGAGGCCCAGCCACCCCAGACCGTCGAAGATGGCCGCGATCGCCGGTTCGGTCGAGCGCGCCCGGTCGGTGTCCTCGATGCGGAGCAGGTATTTTCCGCCGTGGTGGCGGGCGTACAGCCAGTTGAACAGCGCGGTACGCGCGCCGCCGATATGAAGGAACCCGGTGGGCGAAGGGGCAAAGCGTGTGACCACCTTCGCGCTATCGCTTGCCATCCGAAATCTCGTCCTTATCCAGTAGCTTCATGGCGACCCGCACAGTGCCGCTGGTTCCCCTGTCCGATGACGACTGGGAGGGCGAAGAGCCCGCCGATGCTGCACTGCAGCGGCCTTGGCGCAAGGCGCGCGCCTTGTCCAGTGGGGCAGATTTCGCCGACCGCTTTCTGGAACGGGCCGCGTTCGACCGTGCGCCATGGCTCACCATCGCGCTCGTCGTGGGAATTGCGAGCTGGTTCGTGCTCCCGGGCCCGCTCGCCTGGCTGGCCTGGATCGCGGGCGCGCTTCTTGCGGCTATCTCTGCCGCCGCGATCTGGCGCGAGGACGACACGCGAAGCCATTTGCGCCGCGCCGTGGTCGCGGTGGCGCTGCTGCTCGCGTTTGGCGCGGTGCTGATCTGGTCCCGATCCGAAATCGTCGGAGCGCAGCCGCTCGAGCGTCCGCAGGTGCAATGGATAGATGGCCGTGTCCTTGCGCGGCAGGACCAGCCCGCCGAGGGGCGGGTGCGACTGACGCTGGCCTACCGTGATGCGGAAGCGGGAACGCCGCGGAAAGTGCGGATCAACGTCGCCCCCGACCTGTTGTCGCCTGGTGTCGAGGAGGGCGCGCGTGTACGTCTACGGACGCGCCTGATGCCGCCAGGTGCCCCCTTGGCCCCCGGGGCATACGATTTCGCGCGCACCGCGTGGTTCGCGGGTCTGGCGGCGACCGGCAGCGCGATCAGCCCCGTCGAGACGCTCGAACCCGCGCCTTCCGGGGGGACGATCGCGCGGGCCCAGCGCGCGCTCTCGGCGCACGTCCATTCCCGGCTGGGTGGGTCGGAAGGGGCCATCGCCGCAGCATTCGCCAGCGGTGACCGGGGCGGTATCGCGGTTGCGGATGAGGAGGCGATGCGCGATTCGGGCCTCACGCACCTGCTGTCGATCAGCGGTGTGCACGTTAGCGCAGTGATCGCCGCGGCCTATTTCCTCGCGATCCGGCTGCTCGCGCTGTGGCCCTGGCTTGTGCTGCGCGTGCGACTGCCGGTGGTCGCCGCGTTGGTCGCCGCGCTTGCCGGGATCGGCTACACGCTGTTGACCGGGGCAGAGGTGCCAACCGTGCGCAGTTGCATCGGCGCTCTGCTCGTGCTCGCGGCGCTCGCGCTCGGACGCGAGCCGTTGTCGCTGCGGATGGTCGCAACGGCGGCCTTTGCGGTCCTGATCGTCTGGCCCGAAGCGCTCGTCGGGCCGAGTTTTCAGATGAGTTTTGCCGCGGTCGTCGCAATCGTGGCGCTGCACGAAGCCGCGCCCGTGCGCGCGTTCCTCGCCCCGCGCGAGGAAAGCTGGTTCGCGCGGACGGGGCGGCGCCTCGCCATGCTGCTTGTCACCGGCCTGGTGATCGAGATCGCGCTGATGCCGATCGTCCTGTTCCATTTTCACCGTGCGGGATTCTACGGCGCGTTCGCCAATGTCCTTGCCATTCCGCTCGTGTCGTTCGTGTCGATGCCGCTGATCGCCCTTGCGCTGGCGCTCGATCTTGTCGGAGCCGGGGGACCGGTGTGGTGGCTTGTCGGCAAGTCGCTTGAATTGATGCTCGGCATCGCGCGGTTCACGGCTGACCAACCGGGAGCGGTCCGGCTCATGCCGCAGATGGGGTGGGGCACCTATGCCCTGTTCCTGGCGGGAGGCGCCTGGCTGGCGCTCTGGCGCGGCCGCGTGCGATTGCTTGGGCTGGTTCCGGCGGGCATCGCCGCGGGCCTGCTTCTGGCCACGCCGGTGCCCGACCTCCTGATCGGCGCAGATGGACGGAACGTCGGCATTGCGGGCGAAGGCGAGCGGCTCCTCGTCCTCCACGACGGGCGAAGCACGTTTGCCCGCGACAACCTTCTCGAGCTCGCGGGGCAGGAGGGCGAACCGGTGGCGCTGGGCCGCTGGCCGGGCGCACGTTGCAGCCGGGACTTCTGCAGCATCGCCATCGAACGGGCCGGCAAGACGTGGGCGCTGCTCCTCGCGCGGAGCCGGTCGCGGATCGAGGAGCGCGCGCTGGCAGCTGCGTGCGAGGCGTCCGACATCGTCATCGCCGACCGTTTCCTGCCGCGCAGTTGCCGGCCGCGCTGGCTCAGGGCCGACCGGCGCTATCTGGAGCGCGCCGGCGGCCTCGCGGTCAATCTCGCCTCGCAGCGGATCACGACCGTAGCGGAGGGACAGGGTGCGCACCCCTGGTGGACAGCTCGCGGGCGATAGGCCCGCGCCCGGGACGGGGTTAGTGGTAGCGGCGCAGCAGCCCGGCGAGCTTGCCCTGTACCTTCACCTCGCCCGCACGATACACCTGCGGCTCGTATGCACCGTTGGCGGGATCGAGCCGGATCATCCCGTCCTGCCGCCGCAGGTACTTGAGGGTCGCCTCCTCGTCGCGGACGAGCGCCACGACGATCTCTCCGTCGCGGGCGACATCGGTCCGCTTCACCAGCGCGAAGTCACCGTCGAAGATGCCCGCCTCGATCATCGAATCGCCGGAAACCTCGAGCGCGTAGTGCTCGCCGGGACCGAGCAGCGCGGCGGGGACGGGCAGGGTGCTCTGCCCTTCGAGGGCCTCGATCGGCATGCCGGCGGCAATCCGGCCATGGAGCGGGAGCTCGACGATGTCGTTCGCCGGCTCGGGCCGTGACGCCGCGGGCGCGCGCAGGGGCACGACGTTGTCATTCGATTTCGAACGCGGGGCGGCGACCGAATCCTCGGGCTGGCGGATCACCTCGAGCGCACGGGCCCGGTTGGGCAGGCGGCGGATGAACCCGCGTTCCTCGAGCGCGGAGATAAGCCGGTGAACCCCCGACTTGCTCTTGAGGTCGAGCGCCTCCTTCATCTCCTCGAACGAGGGCGAAATGCCGTTCTCCTCTAGGCGGACGGTGATGAACTGCAGGAGTTCGCGCTGCTTGGCCGTGAGCATGGGACCTATTCCCCTACAACCGTTCCAATCCGGGAACGAACGCGGAACAATTAGGAAACTTGTTACAGTTCGTCAACCCGCGTGGGCACCTGGTCCGCGGCCCGCCAGTCGCCCGACTTGCCGCCGGTCTTCTGGGCCAGCCGCACGCCCTCGACAATCATGCCCTTGTCGACTGCCTTGGCCATGTCGTAAATCGTGAGAAGCGCCACGCAAGTGGCTGTCATCGCTTCCATTTCCACGCCCGTCCGGCCGGTTAGCGAGGCGCGCGCGGTGACGGCGACAGCATCCTTTTCGAACGCGAAGTCCACCGTCACCGATTCGAGCGCGAGCGGATGGCACAGCGGGATCAGTTCGGCGGTCTTCTTCGCCGCCATGATCCCCGCGACTCGCGCCACGGAGAGAACGTCCCCCTTGGGGCCGCTGCCGTCGCGCACGGCGGCAAGCGCCGCGGCGTTCATCCGGATTCGACCCGTCGCGATGGCCGAACGCGCCGTCTCCGCCTTGCCGCCCACATCGACCATCCGCGCGGCACCGGCTTCGTCGAGATGGGTAAGGCTCAACGGGTCAGTCCCGTGTCACACCCGTCACACAGTCCTGGCGCAAATGGCTTCGCGCCGCCGAAGCGCGTGAAGGGGGCGACAGCAGATGGGATCGTGCGAGGCATCACGCTCCTATGCCACGCCGCCCCGCCTGTAGGAAAGCTCACGTGCCGCCCAGCAGCGCGCGGGTCGCTGCGGCGACGTCGTCCTGTCGCATGAGGCTTTCGCCCACGAGGAACGTCCGCACCCCCGCGCGCGCCAGCCGCTCGCAGTCGGCATGGGTGTTTATTCCGCTCTCTCCGACCAGCAGCGTGCCCTCCGGCGCGAGCGGGGCGAGTCGTTCAGTCGTCGCAAGTTCGGTGCGGAAGGTCTTGAGATCGCGGTTGTTTACCCCGATGAGTCGCGACCGCAATCGCGCAGCGCGCTCCATCTCGGCCTCGTCGTGGACCTCGACCAGCACGTCCATCCCGCGTTCGATCGCCGCCGACTCGATGTCCGCCATCGCGCCGTCGGCCAGCGCGGCGACGATGATCAGGATCGCGTCGGCGCCGATGCTGCGCGCCTCGGCGACCTGCCAGGGATCGACCATGAAGTCCTTGCGCAGGACCGGCAGCGAACAGGCCCTGCGCGCGTCCGCGAGATAATCCTCGTGTCCCTGGAAATAGGGTGCGTCGGTCAGCACCGAGAGGCACGCCGCGCCGCCCTGCTGGTAGGCGGCGGCGTGTTCGGCGGGGCGGAAATCGGCGCGGATGAGCCCTTTCGATGGCGAGGCCTTCTTGATCTCGGCGATCAGCGCGAAGCCGTCCGCCGCCCGCGATGCCAGCGCATCGCGGAAACCGCGCGGCGCGCTCTGCTCGCTCGCCAGCCGGTCGAGGTCGGCAACGGTCGCGGTCGCCTTGCGCGCGGCAACTTCCTCGCGCTTGGTCGCGCAGATCTCGTCGAGCTTGTTCATTTCGCCAAATCGATCCAGTCGGAGAGCAGGCGCTCGGCGCGGCCCGAATCCAGTGCTTCCGCCGCCAGGGCGGCTCCGCCCGCGTAGTCTGGTGCCTTGTCCGCGATCATCAGCGCGGCACCGGCGTTGAACAGGACCGCGTCGCGATAGGGGCCGGGCGCCCCCATCAGCAGCGCCTTCAGCGCCTTGGCGTTGTGCGCCGCGTCGCCGCCGCGGATCGCCTCGATCGGCGCGGTCGGCAGGCCCGCGTCGGCGGCGCGCGCGCGGCGCATTTCCCATTCGTGGCCCTGGACGTCGGCGATCTCGTTGCCGCCGGCGAGGCTCAGTTCGTCGAGCCCCTCGTCGCCAGAGACGATCAGCGTCCGCTCGCTGCCGAGTCGCGCTTTCGCCTCGGCATAGATCGGGACGTAGGCGGGGCGCGCGATGCCGATGAGCTGGCGCCTGACCCCGGCGGGGTTGGACAGCGGCCCCATGAGGTTGAAGATCGTGCGCCGGCCAAGCCGCTGACGGATGGGCTGGATGCGTCCCATCGCAGGGTGGTGGTTCTTCGCGAAAAGGAAGCAAATACCGAGTTTTTCCAGCGTCTTCTCGGCGGTTCTTCCCGCGGCTTCCATGTCGAGGCCGAGCGCTTCCAAGGTGTCGGCCGCGCCCGCCTTGCTGCTCGCCGCGCGGTTGCCGTGCTTGGCGACCGGCACGCCCGCGGCGGCGACCACGAGGCTGACCGCGGTCGAGACGTTGAGCGTGTGGTGCCCGTCGCCCCCGGTGCCGCAGACGTCGATCGCGTTGTCGGGCGCGTTGATCGGAATCAGCCGCGCGCGCAGGGCACGCGCCGCGCCCGCGATTTCGTCTGCGGTCTCGCCCCGGTCGGAAAGGTCGCACAGGAAGCGGGCGATTTCCTCTTCGCTCGCCTCGCCGTCGAGCAGTGCACCGAACACTTCCTCGGCCTGCGCCTCGGTCAGGTGTGGCTCGGCTTGGGGCAGGGTCCTCATGCGGCCACCTTCGTCTCGATGCCGCAGATCGCGAGGAAGTTGGCGAGCAGCGCGTGGCCGTGCTCGGTCGCGATCGATTCGGGATGGAACTGCACCCCGTGGATCGGCAGATCGACATGGCGGAAGCCCATCACGTGGGTGTCGTCGGCTGTCGCGTTGACCGCGAGCACATCTGGAATGTCCTCGACCACAAGCGAGTGGTAGCGCGTGGCGTTGAACGGCGAGGGCAGCCCGCCAAACACGCCGCTTCCGTCGTGACTGACCGGCGAGGTCTTGCCGTGCATGAGCCCGCCGCGCACGACCCGCCCGCCGAAGTGCTGCCCGATCGACTGGTGGCCGAGGCATACGCCGAGCAGCGGCTTGCCCGCGTCGGCGCAGGCGGCAACGAGATCGAGGCTGATCCCGGCCTCGTTCGGGGTGCAGGGGCCCGGGCTGATAAGGAAACCGGCCGCGTTCGTCCGCAGCGCCTCTGATGCGGAAAGTGCGTCGTTGCGCTCGACGCGCACCTCGGCGCCCAGTTCCATGAGGTAATGGACCAGGTTGAAGGTGAAGCTGTCGTAGTTGTCGACGACGAGGATGGTCCGTTCGGGGATCATGCGGTCCTGCTAGCGAACTTGTCGGTTGCGCGCACCAGCCCGTCGACGATGCCGGGTTCCCCCGCCGAGTGGCCCGCGTCAGGCACGATCCACAGCTCGGCCTCGGGCCAGGCCTTGTGCAATGCCCACGCCGACGTGGGCGGCGTGCAGATATCGTGCCGGCCCTGTACGATGATCCCGGGAATCCCGCGGATCTTCTCGACGTTCCTCAAGAGTTGGCCTTCCTCGAGCCAGAAATCGTTGAGGAAGAAGCGCGCGCAGATGCGGGCGAACGGGACTGCCTTGGCGGGATCCTCGAAATCGGAAATGAGGTTGGGGTTGGGCAGAAGCGTCGCCACGGTGCCTTCCCACAGCGACCACTCGGTCGCCGCGGCGAGGCGCGCAGCCTCGTCCTCGCTGGTCAGCCGGTCGTAGTAGGCCTGCACCAGGTCGGCGCGCTCGGGTTCGGGGATGTGGCCCGAGAAGCTGTCCCACTGCTCGGCCATCACCTCGCTTGCGCCGTAGGAGTAGAGCCAGTCCTTCTCCTTGGCCCTGGCGAGGAACACGCCGCGCAGGACCAGTTCGGTGGTCCGCTGGGGGTATTCCTGCGCGTAGGCGAGGGCGAGGGTGGCGCCCCAGCTGCCGCCGAAGACCTGCCACGCTTCGTGTCCGCACATCTTCCGCAGCCGCTCGATGTCCTCGACGATCCGCCAGGTGTCGTTGAACTCCAGTCCGGCGAAGGGCAGCGACTTGCCGCATCCGCGCTGGTCGAACAGCAGCACGTCGTAGCGCGCCGGGTCCCACTGGCGGCGGTGCGCGGGGCTCATCCCCCCGCCGGGACCGCCGTGGAGGAAGACCGCCGGCTTTGCGCCAGGCGTGCCGACGCGTTCGTAATAGAGCGAGTGGCCTTCGCCGACGTCGAAGTGCCCGCTCTCGTAGGGCTCGATTTCGGGGTAGAGCGTGCGGCGGGTTTCGCCTTCCAGCGATGCGGTCATTGCGACTTGTCCTCCACCAGCAGTAGCGGTCCCAGCGGCGTGCGCGAATCCACCCGGCCGCTTGCCGGGTCCCACAACGATGAAACGCCGCCGTCGAGGTAGAGCGCGTTGGGCGTCTTGAGCACGTCGCGGAAATAGCGCGCGATCTTGCCGAAGCTGACCGGTCCCTCGCTGATCACGAAATGCGCGCGGCCGGCGCTATCCACGCCGACGCCGTTGCGGATCGTGCGGCTCGGCCCGTCGTCGGTGATTTCGGGATGCAGCTTGCCGTCCACCACCAGCATCGGGCCGCTCTGCGTGCCGAACTCGGGACGATCGCCGACTTGCGCATAGAAGTCGTCCGAGGTCATCACGCGCCATTTGCCCCCGCCGCCGAAGAAGACGCCGTTGGGCTTCATGTGAAAATTGCCCGCCCCGTCGTTGCGGTTGAGTTCCTTCAGCCTCTCGCCGTCCTTGACGTAGTAGCCGATCGGTTTGCCTTCGCCGTCGAACATCCCGGCGTTCATCCCGAAGACCACGCGCCGCGCTTCGTCGGGAGACGTTTCGGCAAAGGCCTTGAACCCGCGGTAAGGCGGGTTGCCGAGCATCGTGGTGATGCGGTGCTTCGCCGGATCGGCGACGCAGTGGGTGAGGCGGGCGTCCTCGAACGCGGTCGCCTCGCAGGCGGATGCGATGGTCGGACTCGGTGCCGGGGAAGGGGCTGCCGTGGCGACCTTGTCCGGATTTTCGAGGTCGATGCGGGTCACCGCCTTGCCGGCGGGCTGCTCGTTGCAGGCGCCGAGCAGGGCGAGAAAGGGCAGGGCCGCGCGCCCGATGGCGCCCCTCACTGGCCGAAACCCGGTTCGAGCGCCTGGCGGGCGGCCTCGTGCGCGGCGGCGATCAGTGCGCCCGCCTTGGCCTCGCACTCGCGCTGTTCGTAAGCCGCATCGCTGTCGGCGACGATGCCGGCCCCGGCCTGCACGTGCATGACGCCGTCCTTTACCACGGCAGTGCGCAGGACGATGCACGAATCGAGCGTTCCGTCGGGCGCGAAATAGCCCACGCCGCCCGCGTATGGGCCGCGCGCGGCAGGCTCGAGTTCGGCGATGATCTCGCAGGCGCGGATCTTGGGCGCGCCGCTGACCGTCCCCGCCGGAAAGCCGGCGAACAGCGCGTCGAGCGCGCCCTTGGACGGGTCGAGCGCGCCGACGACGTTGCTGACGATATGCATCACGTGGCTGTACCGCTCGACGGTGAAGCTGTCGGTGACCTGCACGCTGCCCGCTGCGGCGACCCGGCCCACGTCGTTCCGCCCCAGGTCGAGCAGCATGAGGTGCTCGGCCCGCTCCTTCTCGTCGGCAAGCAGGCTCTCTTCGGCTGCGCGGTCGGCCTCGGGCGTGGTGCCGCGCGGACGCGTGCCCGCGATCGGCCGGATCGTGACCTGTCCGTCGCGCACGCGGACGAGGATCTCCGGGCTCGACCCGACGACCGCGAACCCGGGCAAGTCAAGAAAATAGAGGAAAGGGCTGGGATTGACCCGCCGCAGCGCGCGATAGAGCGCGAGCGGGGGAAGCGGGAACGGGCAGGTGAACCGCTGCGAAAGCACGACCTGGAAGATGTCCCCGGCCTCGATGTATTCCTTCGCGCGGGCGACCAATCCGGCGAACGTCTCGGCCGGCATTGTCGGCGCAAGCGCCATGTCCGGCAGCGCGTCTGGCCGGGGCGCGTGTACTCGGGCGGCGGACAACCGGCGCAGAACTTCGTCGATGCGTTCGCCCGCGCTTTCGACGGTCGCTGCCGGATCCGCCTCGCCGGGCCAGACGGGGGCGACGCACAACAGCTCGTCCGTCAGTCGGTCGAACACCAGCAGGACGGTCGGGCGGGCGAAGAACATGTCGGGAAGCCCCAGACCCGGCGCGGCGGCGCGCGGCAGCTTTTCGACCAGGCCGATCGTTTCATAGCCGAAATATCCGACCAGGAACGAAAGCGCCGGCGGCAGCCCATCGGGCACGTCTATCCGGCACCGCTCGACCAGCGCGCGCAGTTCGGACAGCGCATTGCCCGGCAGGTCCCGAAATCCGCTTCTGTCCGACCGCCATTCCGGGTTGATCGCCGCGCCTTCGCCCTCGGCCCGGAACACGAGGTCGGGGTCGAGCCCGAGCATCGAGTAGCGCCCGCGGACTTCGCCGCCTTCGACCGATTCCAGCAGAAAATCGCCGCGACCCGGTTCGATCAGCTTCACCGCCGCCCCGACCGGCGTTTCGGTATCCGCGACGACGCGGCGCCACACGAGCGCCGGCCGCCCCGCGGCCAGCGCCGAGCGTGCCGCCTCGGCGTTGGGGAGTGCGGCGTCGCTCAGCGCGCCGTCCTCAGTTGTCGCCCGTGCCGGTGAGCTGCTTGCGCACCGCGGCGATGGCGTCCGCATTCCGCTCGATCTCGGCCTCGCTGCGGATCGCGGCGCGCATCGCGTCACCGTATTCGCGGCCGAGGAGCTGGCCCAGGCTGGCCCGCGCCTGCGCGAGAAGCGGGTCATCGGCATCGATCTTGCCCGGAACGATGCTGTCCACGGTGACGACATACCACCCGGCATCGCGCGGAGCCTCGAGGCGCTTCACGCTGTTCTTGGCCATCGAGAACAGGAGCGCCAGCGGCGGCGGCACGCGCTGGCCCTGCTCGACCAGTTCGCCGCGGGTCATGTTGATGCTGTCGACGGGCGGGAGCGAGACCTTCTCCGCGGCGAGCGCGGCGGACAGCGGCCGGCCCTTGGCGACCCGCGCGACCACGCGGTCGGCGGCCGCCTTGGCCGCTTTCTGCCCGGCGTCGCGCCGCCAGCCGGCGGTGGCGTCGTCCTTGATTTCCGCGAGCGGAGCGGCGGCCGAGGGCGTAATCCGCGCAGTCTCGAAGACGAGGTAGCGGTCGCTGCCAGGGATGGCGGTGATCTGCGGCTGGCCTTCTTCCATCTCGAACGCCGCAGAAAGCGCGGGCGCAAGGAT
The DNA here is from genome assembly GCF_025154015.1 of Tsuneonella litorea. GTDB lineage: Bacteria > Pseudomonadota > Alphaproteobacteria > Sphingomonadales > Sphingomonadaceae > Tsuneonella > Tsuneonella litorea. The sequence continues at coordinate 63,471 of NZ_JAOAMV010000003.1, read as the reverse complement.
CTCGGGCGCAGTCTCGTTCGGCGAGCCATAGACGCGACCGTCGGCGACCAGCGGCTGGGTAGTCTGAAGGTCGACCTTGAGCGAGCGGGCGATGTCGCTGAGAGCGCCCCCGTCGTCGATCTGGTTTTCGACCTCCGATGCAAGGTCGGCAAGGCCCCGCACGCGCTTTTCCTCCCGAAGCGTCTTGGCGATCTCCTCTTTAACCTGATCGAGCGTGCGGGCGGGGGTTTGGGTGACCGAATCCACCCGGACGACGTAGTAGCCCAGCCCGCCGCGTGCGGGCTTCGCTATCGTGCCCTGGCTTGCGGAAAAGGCGGCAGAGGCGACAGCCTGCGAGGTCGTCCCGGCGTAGGACCCACGGTCGACCCGCTCGACCTTGCTCGTTTCCAGCCCGGCCTCGCGCGCGGCGGCTTCGAGCGCGCCCGCGCCGCGGGCCGCGATGGCGTCGGCCGCCGCCTTGGTTGGCACGACCAGCTGGGTGAACGAGCGCAATTCGCGACCGGCGTACTTTTCGGCCCGGTCACGCTCGTAGCGCGCGGCGATCTCGGCAGCGGTGGGTTCGATGCTGCCAAGCGAATCGGCGCCGAAAACCGCGTAGCGCAGCACCCGCCGTTCCGGGCGGATGAACTGGCTCCGGTTTGCATTGTAGTAAGCGGTCAGCTGCGCAGGGGTAGGATCGCCCTTGGGGGCGAAGGCCGCGCTGGGAATCATCGCGACGGCGCCCTCGCGGCGTTCACGAGTCAGTGCAGCATACCGTGCAGTGATCTTGGTCGGCATCTTCGCCCCAAACGAGCCGGGCACCAGAACCTGCTGGGCAAGAAGCCCTTCGGCGATGTCGCGGCGAACCGTCGCGTCGCTAAGCTTCCGCATGGCGAGAACCTGCTGGTAGGCGCTTTCGCTGAACTGGCCGTCGGCGCCCGCGAAGGCGGGAAGACGGCGGATTTCGCTGTTGACCAGGTTACTGCCCGCCGCGATCCCGTGCTCGTCCGCCCACCAGCCGATCGCCCGCCGGTCCAGCAGCTGATCGAGCACGTCGTCGAGTCCGTCCTGTTCGACGAATGCCTGCATCGACAGCGTCGGATTCTGCTGGCGGAGCTGATCGACCGCCACCGTGGCCGCCTCGCTGAATTCGTTCGCGCTGATCTTCTCGTCGCCCACCACTGCGACGTTGTCGCCGCCGGCGATGCCCCCGAAGGTGCCGCTGGAGGCGACGTCGCCAACGGCGAAGGCGAGGCCGATCAGGCCGATGAAGCCGATGGTGACAGCGAGGCCGATCTTGGATTTGAAAATGTTGCGAAAGAACTGGAGCATGGCGATCCGGACACAAGAAGGGGCAGCCGCGCAGGAGTGGCCGCGCGGCGTTTGCGGGGGCTTTAGAAGCCCTGCGACCTTGCCGCAACAGGTCGCGCGTCGTTTTGAGGCGCCCGTGAAGAAGGGTCTTTGCGCTGCGGCCCGATGGTGTCTATGGCCCGCGGCCACTTCACACGACACCCTTGGGAACACGTCATGGCCCTGCGGCCCTTTATCGTCGGAAACTGGAAAATGAACGGCACGCGCGCGATGCTTGCCGAAGCGCGCGCGATCGACCGGTCCGCGCAGCGCCTGATGAAGGTCGAGGTCGCGCTGGCCCCGCCATATACGCTGATCCACGCTGTGCATAAGGAAGCCGAACAGATCGGCGTCGGCGCGCAGGATTGCAGCGCCGAAAGCGACGGCGCGTTCACCGGCGACGTTTCGGCCGCGATGATCGCGGACGCGGGCGCGAAGTTCGTCATCCTCGGCCACAGCGAGCGGCGGCAGGGTCACGGCGAGAGCGACGCGCTTGTCCGTGCCAAGGCCGACGCCGCGCTCGAGGCGGGGCTCAAGCTCATCGTCTGTTGCGGGGAAACCGAGGCCACCCGCGACGCCAGCGGAGCGGAGGCCTTCGTCGTGCGCCAGCTCGAAGGGTCGCTGCCCGAGCCGTTCGAAGGGGTCGGCGAGCGGCTTTCGGTGGCGTACGAGCCGATCTGGGCGATCGGCACCGGGCGCACGCCGACCGTGGACGACATCGCGGCCATGCACCGTGCGATCCGCGCGCTGCTGGTCGAGCGTTACGGCGAAGAGGAAGGCGGCGCGGTCCGCATCCTCTACGGCGGGTCGGTGAAACCCGATAATGCCCGCGAATTGCTGGGCGCGGACGAAGTCGGCGGCGCGCTCGTCGGCGGGGCCAGTCTCACCGCGGAAAGCTTCCTCGGCATCGTCATGGCGGCGGCCGACCTGCAAGACGCCTGACGCTTCCCTTCGACCTCCTGCTTGCCGATCGGCACGCGCATCCCTAAGTGCGCGGAACCCACGAACACCGAGATCCACAGTCCATGTCGCTTTTCCTGTTCCTCCTCGTCGTCCAGGCGGTCGTTGCCGCCGCGCTCGTCGGGATCATCCTGATCCAGCGATCGGAAGGCGGCGGCCTTGGCATCGGCGGTTCGCCCAGCGGCATGATGAGCGCGCGCGGAGCGGCGGATTTCCTGACCCGCTCGACCCGGTGGCTGGCGATCCTGTTCGTGGTCCTCTCGATCGTCCTTGCGGCCATCGCGGCGAAGAGCTCGGGCAGCGGCGTCTCGGTCGAATCGACGCTCGATCGCGCGCCCGCCGCGCCTGCACAGCCGGTTGCTCCCCCGCCGTCCGACGACCCGCTCGCCGACGTAACCCGCTAACCGTCTGCGACGAAGCGGCTGTGGATTGCGGCATGCCGCCGCACCAAGCCGCTTGCGTGCAGGCCCTACACACGCTTAAGGCCCGACTCCCATGGCGCGGTATATATTTATCACCGGCGGCGTGGTCTCCTCGCTCGGCAAAGGTCTCATGGCGGCGAGCCTCGCGGCTCTCCTGCAAGCACGCGGATTCCGCGTCCGCATCCGCAAGTTCGATCCCTACCTGAACGTCGATCCGGGGACGATGAGCCCGTACCAGCACGGCGAAGTCTACGTGACCGACGACGGGGCGGAAACCGACCTCGACCTGGGCCACTACGAGCGCTTCACCGGCGTTTCCGCGCACCAGGGCGACAACATCACCTCGGGGCGCGTCTATCGCGACATCATCGCCAAGGAGCGGCGCGGGGATTACCTGGGAGCCACGGTCCAGGTGATCCCGCACGTGACCGACGCGATCAAGGATTTCGCGCAGAGCGATACCGACGACCTCGACTTCGTGCTGTGCGAGATCGGCGGCACGGTCGGCGATATCGAGAGCCTTCCGTTCATCGAGGCGCTGCGCCAGCTGCGGAACGAGCTCGGGCGCGACAACACCTGTTTCGTCCACGTGACGCTGGTGCCCTACATCGCGGCTGCCGGCGAACTGAAGACCAAGCCGACCCAGCACTCGGTGCGCGAGATGACCGGGCTGGGGGTCCAGCCCGACATCCTGCTGTGCCGGTGCGAGAAGCCGCTGCCCGACGGCGAGCGGGCCAAGATCGCGCTGTTCTGCAACGTGCGCAAGGAGGCGGTCATCCCCGCGCTCGACGCGTCGAGCATCTACGCGGTGCCTCTCCAGTACCACCGCGAAGGCCTGGATGACGAGGTCCTGCGCCATTTCGGCATGACCGCCCCTGCACCCGACCTGGCGCGCTGGGACGACATCCTCGATCGTTACGAGCATCCCGAGGGCGAGGTGACGATCGGCGTCGTCGGTAAGTACGTCGGCCTGCCCGATGCCTACAAGTCGCTGAACGAGGCACTGGTCCACGGCGGGATGGCCAACCGGGTCAAGGTCAACATCCGCTGGATCGACGCCGAACTGTTCGAGAAGGGCGACGACGAGATCGCCGCCCGGCTCGAGCCGATGCACGGCATCCTGGTTCCCGGGGGCTTCGGCGAGCGCGGCAGCGAGGGCAAGATCGCCTCGGTCCGCTTTGCCAAGGAGCGCAAGGTTCCGTTCCTCGGTATTTGCCTCGGGATGCAGATGGCCTGCATCGAGGGCGCCCGCGCCGCGGGACACGCGAAGGCAAGCTCGACCGAGTTCGGCCCCACCGACGAACCGGTGGTCGGCATCATCACCGAGTGGATGAGCAAGGAAGGTCTCCAGCAGCGCAGCGCCGAGGGCGACCTGGGCGGAACCATGCGGCTCGGGGCCTACGAGGCATGCCTCTCGGGCAACAGCCACGTGTCCGCGCTATACGGCGGCGCGACCACGATCAGCGAGCGGCACCGCCATCGCTACGAGGTGAACGCCGCCTATCGCGACGCGCTCGAGAAGGACGGACTCGTCTTTTCCGGCATGTCGCCCGATGGTTTGCTGCCCGAAATAGTCGAGCGGCCCGACCACCCGTGGTTCATCGGAGTCCAGTTCCACCCCGAGCTCAAGAGCAAGCCGTTCGAGCCGCACCCGCTCTTCGCGGGTTTCATCAAGGCGGCGCTGCAGCAGGCGCGTCTCGTCTGATTTTCGGACACTTTTTCGTCCCCGACAGGCCCAATGCGGTCATTTCTTACAAGTCGCTAGATTAGAACTCGTTTATATCTTGCTCACTTTGGGTAGGGGGCCTAGGGGCGGCACCTGCGCAGAACTTAGCAATTGCTAAGATTGCGGTGGTTTTTCGGGGGCGTCCGGGTTAGACAGGCTTGGCGCGGAGTTGATCGTCTTCTGCGACCCGGACGGTCAGTTTCGCACGAGACGGCGTTCAGTCGTCGTGGGGGCGAACCTTGCGGTTCGCCCCCGAATAATTCGCGACTACGCGATGATCAGGCGGCGTCGGCAGCCTTGCCTTCGTCGCTCTTTTCCTCGTCCTTGACGACCTCGAGCGTGGGCTGGCCGCCGACGTGGATCTTCTTGGGCTTCATCGCCTCGGGCACCTCGCGCACGAGGTCGATCGTCAGCAGCCCGTCGGACAGGTCGGCGTTGTCGACCCGGACGAAATCGGCCAGTTCGAACCGGCGTTCGAACCCGCGATTGGCGATGCCAACGTGGAGCATCTCGCCCTGCGAGCCCTCGGGCCGCTTCTTGCCCTGAACCACGAGCAGGTTCTGCTGCGCGGTTATGTCGAGGTCACCCGGCTTGAAGCCCGCGACCGCGATGGTGATGCGATATTCGTCCTCGCCCTTCCGCTCGATGTTGAACGGCGGATAATTGTCGCCCGCGTTGTTGCGGACCTGGCTCTCGAGCAGGTCGAACAGTCGGTCGAACCCGACGGTGGTACGGCGATAGGGGGTGAAATCGAGACGTGACATGAAACAAATCCTCCTGCGAGCAATTTGAACAGGTGGGCGGCCCCGGAAACCGGCGACCGCCACGATTGCATTCCCGCCCGCGATGCGGCACGAGAACGGTTCCGAGATAGGAGCCGCATTTGCGGTTTCAAGCCCTGACAAAGCATTGATATCGAAGGATTAGTTATGGCTGCCCCCGAAGTCGTGATCTACACCAAGTTCGGTTGTGGCTATTGCTTCCGGGCCAAGCGCCTGCTCGACGCCAAGGGCGTTGATTACACCGAACACGATATCACGATGGGCGGGCCGAAACGCGCCGAGATGATGGACCGCGCGCCAAACGCGCGCACGGTACCCCAGATATTCATCGGCGAGACCCACGTGGGCGGGTCGGACGAACTCCACGCGCTCGATCAGTCCGGCAAGCTCGACGCGATGCTGCAAGGCTGATGACGCGGGTCGCGCTGCTGCAGATGACGGCGGGCATCGACCCGGCCGTCAACGCCGCGACCATTTCCGATGGCGTTGCCGAGGCGGCGCGGGGCGGTGCGGCGATGCTGTTCACCCCGGAGATGAGCGGCCTGCTCGATCGGGATCGCGCGCGTGCCGCGTCGCATATCGTGCGCGAGGATGGCGATCCCGTCCTCGCGGCAACGCGCGCGGCGGCGGCGCGGCACGGGATCTGGGTGGCCCTGGGTTCGCTCGCGGTGGCGGGAGAAAGCGGCAAGTGGGCCAACCGCTCGCTGCTGGTCGATCCGGCCGGCAATGTCGCCGCGCGCTATGACAAGATCCATATGTTCGACGTCGATCTTGCCGGCGGCGAAAGCTGGCGCGAATCGAACGCCTACGCGCCGGGCAACGAGGTCGTGACCGTGGACGGCACGCCCCTGGGCCGTCTCGGCCTCACGGTCTGCTACGACATCCGCTTTCCCGCGCTTTTCGAGGAACTCGGACGCCGCCGGTGCGACGCCATCGCGATCCCTGCCGCTTTCACCGTCCCCACCGGAGAGGCGCACTGGCACCTGCTCCAGCGCGCCCGCGCGGTCGAGGCGAGCGCGTGGGTGATTTCCGCCGCGCAGGTGGGGACGCACGCTGACGGCCGGCGCACCTACGGTCACAGCCTGGTCGTCGATCCGTGGGGCAAGATCGTGCTCGACATGGGCGGCGAGACGGCGGGCGTCGGGTTCGCCGAGATCGATGCGGCCCGCACCGTCGAGGTCCGGGCGCAGGTTCCCAGTCTTGCCAACAGGCGCGAGATACCCAACTTGGACCTGTCATGATCGTGTTCGACCTCGCCTGCGCAGACGGCCACCGGTTCGAAGGGTGGTTCGCCTCCTCTGACGCGTTTGCCGAGCAGCGGGCGCGCGGGCTCGTCGAATGCCCGACATGCGGCTCGATCGACGTGGCCAAGGCCCCCATGGCGCCCGCGGTCCCGGCCAAGGGAAACGCACGCCCCGATGCGCCTTCGCCCGCCGTCGCCAATCGGCTGCCGGCGGAGGTGGCAAGGGCGATGCACGCGCTGGCGGAGGCGCAGGCCAGGGCGCTCGAGAGCAGCACCTGGGTGGGCCGGGATTTCGCGGAACAGAGCCGGGCGATGCACTACGGCGAACGCGACCACGCGACGATCCACGGGCAGGCCACCCCTGAGGAGGCAAAGTCACTGCTCGAGGAAGGCGTGCCGGTGGCGCCGCTGCCGCTTCCCGTGGCGCCCCCTGAGGAGCTCAACTGACATTCGCCCGGCCCCGCGCCGGATGGGGCGTTTCGCCTTCCCGGGGCGCTACTGGTGCCACTCCGCATTGCGCGATGGTTCGTCACGGGCAAGCCGCCGTGCGGTGACCCATGTCTGCAAGACGAAAAGAACGATCAGCAGGCACCCGACCCCGCCCACGAAGAGGTCGAAGCCGTTAATGCGACCGAAGATGCCGGGACCCGTCCCGAGGAAGATCATCGCCAGCGTGAGTCCGATGAGCACGAAGCGCAATTCTGTCGGCCCGGCATTGAGGTAGGACAGCTTCAGTTCGCCCAATACCCGGACCGACAGGAAGGCGTGGATCGAGAGCAGCAGGTACCCGGCCAGCGCGACCAGCGCGACTTCGAGGGTCACGAAGGGACTCAGCCCGATGCCGACCACCACCAGAGTGGTGGCCAGGCCGTCGCAGCTGTGGTCGAGGAAATAACCGTACCGCGGCCGCTCGATCTTGCGGAAACGGGCGAGACTGCCGTCGGTCGAATCGCCAAACCACTGGATCACGTAACCCGCGTTCGCCTGCCACAGCCATTGCCCGCCAAGGTTGCTCGCGACGTATCCTGCGAAGACGAGGAATGCGCCGCTCATCCCGATGAAGGTGAGCAGGTCGGGCGAGACCCACCCGGGCATCCGCGCGCAGATCCAGGTCAGCAGGCGTCGCTCGCTTCGGGCGAGCAGGTTTTCCTGGATGCGTTCGATCGGTGGCTGAGCTTTGCGCTCCATGCGCCGGACCTTGTTCTGTTGAGTATCGGGCCCGGTACAGGAAGTCAGGCGCTTCGCCCATTCCTGATTGCAGCCGGCGATCACCGTGGGTTCCGGCGGGGAATTTCTGGTGCGCCCGACAGGATTCGAACCTGTGGCCCCCAGATTAGGAATCTGGTGCTCTATCCTGCTGAGCTACGGGCGCCTCCGGTTGAGCGCCATATCGACCCGCCTGCCCGGTGACAATCAGTCTTCGGCCGCTTCGCCCGGCTCCCGGCCCAGCGGCACCCGTTCCTTGAACGTGTAGGTCACGTAAGGGAACGGGATCTCGATCCCCTCCTTGTCGAGGGCGCGCTTGATCGCCCGGACCACCTTGTCCCGGCTTTCCCACATATCGCGCGGCTTCGATCCCGACCACCAGCGGACCTTGAAGTCGATCGAGCTCGAATTGAATTCCTGCGCGAAGACATCGATGCCCTTGTCGGTATCGACACCCTCGGCACCCGCGACCGCCTGGCGAATGACGTCCGCCGCCCGGTCGAGGTCGGTGTCGTAGGAGACGCCCGCGACCACCTCGTGCCGGCGCTGGACCTCGTCGGTGAGGATCATCACCGGATTCTTGAACAGCATCGCGTTGGGGACCAGCGTCACCTCGCCCGACAGCTTGCGCACGTGGGTTTCGCGCAAGGTGATGTGCTCGACCTTGCCGACTATTCCCTCGCACTCGATGACGTCGCCGATGCGCATCTTCTCGCGCAGCATGATCAGCACGCCGGCGAGGAAGTTCTCGAAGATGTCCTGGAAGGCGAAGCCGATCGCGACGGCGCCGATGCCGAGACCCGCGATCACGCTTGCCGGCGTGAAGCCTGGCATCACGACGACCAGCGCGACCATCAGCCCCGCCAGCCAGATCGCGAGCTTCACCAGGGTATCGATCAGGTTCTTGAGGCTGGGGCGGAGCGAGGAGCGCCCGATGATGATGTCTGCGATGCGCGTGGCGAACTTCGCCACCAGCCAGGTGATCAGCAGGACAACGAGCGCGATCGCCAGGTTGGGCAATGCGCGCACGAGGTCGCGGCCCATCTCGACGAGCTGCACTTGCAGCGTGGCCAGGGGCTGGATGGACTGCGGCGCGGCGCTCAACGGGATTCCCTCATCGCAAGAGAGTATGCACCGCCGCGCCTGAAGTTCCGGGCAGGCTAGCGGCGCTTCCAGCCACTGGCCCTGGCGGCACGTTCCCCGGCGGCGTCGAGAGCGGGGCCGGCGGCCATGTCCTGCGCCGCGGCCAGGATCGCGGAATCGACCGATCCGGCTTGCCGGTAGTCGTTCGCCGACAGGTCGACCCCGTCGCGCTGAACCCGCAGGTGCCAGCCACCATCCTCGCGGCAGGCGATGCCCGACAGGTCTGCGCGGGCGAACCCGCGGCAGAGGGTCCCGTCCTGGTCGGCGAAACTCAGCAGGACGCGCGTCTCGCTGCCCTGTCGCTGATCGGCCACCAGCTGGGTGTCGAGCGCCTGGGCGAGATCGTTCGCGGCGAAGGTGAGGCTATCGCGGCTCTCGGTCTGCCCGCCGCGCTGGAGCGCGGGAATCGCGACCGCGAGGACCAGCGCCGCTGCCATCGCCGGCCCGGCCCAGCGCAGCGTGCGGGCGTTGAACCCGAAACGGCGCTGGCGCGCTTCGTCGAGCGAAACGACCTTGCGCGCCGCCTCGACAGGAGCGGAAAGGCGCTCGGGCACCGGTTCGGCCAGCACGCGGTTGAAGTGCGTGCCCAGCGTGTCGCGCAACCGGCGTTCGGCGGCGATCGCGGAGGCGAGTTCGGGATCGCCCTGCGCCTCGCGCGCGATGCGCGCCGCGGTCAGGTCGTCGAGTTCGCCGTCGACGAATGCACGGACGGTGTCGGCGTCGCGGGTCATGCCGCTTCTCCCAGCATGTGCAAGAGAGCCTCGCGCCCGCGGCCCAGCCGCGAGGTCAGCGTACCGACCGGGCAGCCGACGATCTCCGCGGCCTCCGCGTATTTGTAGCCTTCGACCAGCACCAGCATCACCGCCTCGCGCTGGTCGTCGGGCAGGCGGTTCATCGCCCGGCCGACGTCGCCGAGTTCGGCCGCGGCTTCCTGCCCGCCGTCACCGCCGACCGCAATCCCGGCCTCCTCGGCCACGAAGGTCTGCGCCCTGCGGGTCTTCTTGCGTCCTTCGTCGATCCAGATATTCCGCATGATCCTCATCATCCAACTGTCGAGCCGCGTGCCGGGCTGCCATTGCGCTCGGGAATCGAGCGCACGTTCCACCGTCAGCTGCACCAGGTCGTCGCCATCGGCACGGTCGCGCGCCAGCCCGCTTGCGAACCGCCGCAAGCGCGGGAGAAGCGCGACCATCTCGTCTTCGAAGCCGCTGGCGATGGGTTCTGGCCTTCCTGTTCGGCGGGTTTTCCATGGATGAAACGGATGGCGCCGCTCGTTCCATCCCTGTTAAGCCGAAAAAACACACCGGGTGAACGATGCGATTGCCGATTTTCAAGATAATGCTGCCCGTCCTGCTGCTCGCGGCCCCGGCTGCGGCCCAGCTCGGACTGCCGGGCGTGACGCTGCCGACGGGCCCGGTCCGCGGGGCACTCGAGGGGGTCACCCGCTCGGTCGAACCCGTACTGGCGGATGCCGGGCGCCGGCTGGCAGCCCTGCGCGAGGCACGGATCGAGCGCCTGGTCCGTGCCAACCCGAGGGCGCTCGAACTGACTGCAGAGGGTTATCCCGCACGGCGCGGAGAGATCCTTCTGTTCGAACCGAGCAACGTTGCCCTCAGCGGTCTCGTCGCGCTGGGGTTCGGCAACCTCGGCGAAGAGGAGATCGACGGGCTGGGGATCGCGGTTACGCGGGTGAGGATACCGGCCGGCCTGACCATTCGCGAGGCCGGTCCGATCATAGAGCGCGCCGCCCCCGGCGTCGAATGGACGCCCGACCACGTGTTCGAGCAGTCGGGACGCTCGACCGGCGCGTTGTCCGCAAGTGGCAACGAAAAACCGATCGCCGCGCGGGTCGGCGTGATCGACGGCGCGGCCGGAGCAGGGCTGGGGGTCGCGGCAACAAAGGGCTTTGCCGCGGGGGCGCCGGCCCCCAGCAATCACGGCAGCGCGATCGTGTCGCTGTTGCGGAGGGCAGGCGCGCGTAACGTCGCGGTCGCGGACGTCTATGGCACGGATCCCGCGGGCGGAAGTGCGAGCGCGGTCGCGCGCGGGCTTGGCTGGCTGGTCGGCGGGGGTGCGCGGGTGGTCACGATCAGCCTCGTCGGTCCAGACAATCCGCTTCTGGCGCGCGCGATCGCCGCGGCGCAGCGCAAGGGGGTCACGATCGTCGCGGCTGTCGGTAACGACGGTCCGGCCGCGCCGCCGGCCTATCCGGCGAGCTATCCGGGGGTCGTGTCCGTGACCGGGGTGGATGGGCGCAACCGGGCCCTGATCGAGGCCGGGCGTGCGCTGGACCTCGACTATGCCGCGCCGGGAGCGGACATCGCGGGGGCCAATGCAAAAGGCCGCATGGTCAAGCTGCGCGGCACCTCGTTCGCTGCGCCGCTCGTGGCAGCGCGGATTGCCGCTGCGGGAGGATCGAACTGGCGGGCGAAGCTTGATGCAGAGGCCGTCGATCTTGGCCGCAAGGGACCCGATGACACCTATGGTCGTGGCCTCGTGTGCGGAAAATGTCGATGAATATCAGCGTATTGTAATCTTTTTTCCGTGTCCGTTGGATGGATTTCGAGCGGTGATCCGTTTTTGTTTCGAGGGACGGCGAATGGCCTCCCTGCCGCGAATGAAAAAAGGATCAGACCGATGAAGACCATCTTTCTCACCTCCGCCGCATTGCTGCTCGCTGCGGCGCCCGCGCAGGCCCAGCTCCTTGGTGGGGGCGGTCTCGGTGGGGCACTCGGCGGCACCGTAGGCGGCGCTCTGAACGGTGCGGGTTCGGTGAACCTGCCCACGCGCTCTGTCGAAACCGTCACCCGCACCACTGGCTCGGCAAGTGGATCGAGCGAAGGCGCCGCCAGCGTCGATCGCAAGTCGGGTCGTGTTTCGGCGAGCCGAAAGGCTTCGGCGCAAGGTTCTGGCTCGCTCGACCAGACCGTCACCGCGCCGCTCGGCAGCTTTGCCGGATCGGGCTCGGGCAGCGCCCAGGGTAGCGGTTCGGTGAACGGCGACGCGCAGCTGATCGGGACCGACGCCGTGCGCAGCACCGCCGGTAGCCTCGCGGGTACCGTCCGCGGCACGGCAGGCGCGGCGGTCGATGCGGCGGGCAACGCCGCCGGACGGGCGCAGGGCCTCGCTTCGGGCGTTGCCGGCTCCGCCAGCGGTGCGGCCAACGGCAGCGCGAATGCACTCTTCTCCGGCGCTGCGGGCCAGCTCGCACTCGCCGGAAGCCTCGCGGGTCAGGGTGCCGGCACGTTCGACATCGCGCCGGGAATGCCGGTGAGCGACCGCGACGGCGACCGCATCGGAACCGTTAGCGAGGTTATCGCCGACAGCCGCGGCCGTGTCGAACAGCTGGTGGTGATGACCGAAGACGGACTGGCGACGGTTCCGGCCGCCAACTTCACCGGCTCCGGCTCGCTGCTGGTATCGGCGATGAGCGAAGGCAAGCTCGAGAAGACCGCCCGCCGCCAGGCCAAGGATGAACCGGCGGAGTAACGACCCGAGACCCCGCCTCGACAAACCCTCCCCCCGCGGCGGGGTCCACTCCCGGGAAGCCCGGGCTGGCCGGGGCGGCCGGCCCGGGCTTTTCACGTCGCGTCGCAAAACGGCAGTGAAAGCGCTTGAATCCCCGGGTTAACTGTGATTCTGTCGCATTCGTGACACGGGAAGGGCATCGAATAGAATCGCCGAAGGATCGGCTGACCCAGGGGATCGCCCTGGCGTTGCTGCTCGTACTCGGCGGACTGGCGATCGTCGGGCCCAGCGGCCTGCTAGCCTGGGGGGACAACCTGCGTCTTCTCGACCAGCGGCGCGCGCAGATTGCGGCCCTGACGCACGAGCGCGACGAGTTGAAGCTGCAGGTCGATGCGCTCAATCCCAAGCACGCTGATCCCGATTTCGTCGGCGAGCTGATCCGGCGGGACCTCAACGTGGTTCATCCCGACGAGGTCGTGATCCTTCTCGATCCCGCCGACCAGCCCCGCAAATAGCCGCCAGCCCTTACGGAAAGCGGGTTTTCGTATGCACGTGCATTGCGCCCGCGCGGGCCTTGCGCCATAGGCTCCCGATACCCGCTACCTCCCCGGCAGCCCATTTCTGAGGACCTCCCATTGGCCAAGCCAGCCAGCAAGAGCACAGCCCGCAAGTCTGCCCCTGCGAAGAAGGCGGCGGCGCCGAAATCGCCTGCCGAGGACCTCGATTTCGTCCTTCATTCGCTTCAGGAAGAACATGCGAAATCGCCCAGATACAAGGCGAAGGACGAGGAACTTCTCAAGCTTTATGAGCAGATGCTGCTCATCCGTCGATTCGAGGAGCGTGCCGGGCAACTCTATGGCCTCGGCCTGATCGGCGGGTTCTGCCACCTCTACATCGGCCAGGAAGCGGTCGCGGTGGGGCTGCAGTCCGCGCTGACCGAAGGGCTCGACAGCGTCATCACCGGCTATCGCGACCACGGCCACATGCTCGCCTACGGGATCGATCCCAAGGTCATCATGGCCGAGTTGACCGGGCGCGAGGCCGGGATCAGCAAGGGCAAGGGCGGCTCGATGCACATGTTCTCGACCGAGCACAGGTTCTACGGCGGACACGGCATCGTCGGTGCGCAGGTCTCGCTTGGCGGCGGGCTGGCGCTCGGCCACCAGTACCGCGGCGACGGGGGGCTGTGCCTCGCCTATTTCGGCGACGGCGCGGCGAACCAGGGCCAGGTCTACGAGACGATGAACATGGCGTCGCTGTGGAAGTTGCCGATCGTGTTCGCGATCGAGAACAACCAGTATGCGATGGGCACCAGCACCGCGCGTTCCAGCGCCGAAACGGAGTTCTACCGCCGCGGCACCGCATTCCGCATCCCCGGGATGGACGTGAACGGCATGGACGTGCTCGAGGTGCGCCAGGCGGCGGAAGTCGCGTTCAGGCACGTGCGCGAAGGCAACGGCCCGGTGCTGATGGAACTCAATACCTATCGCTACCGCGGCCACTCGATGTCGGACCCTGCGAAGTACCGCACCCGCGAGGAAGTGCAGGACCAGCGCGAGCACAACGACCCGATCGAGCGCGCGAAGAAGGAACTGCTGGAGCGCGGCAAGAGCGAGGATGACTTGAAGGACATCGACAAGCGCATCCGCGCGCAAGTGTCCGAAAGCGCCGACTTCGCCGAGAATTCCCCCGAACCGGAACCCGCAGAATTGTACACCGACGTGCTGGTGGAGAGCTACTGATGGCCCTCGAACTCAAGATGCCCGCACTCTCGCCGACGATGGAAGAGGGCACGCTCGCCAAGTGGCTCGTCAAGGAAGGCGACAGCGTGTCTGCCGGCGACATTCTCGCCGAGATCGAGACCGACAAGGCGACGATGGAATTCGGGGCCGTGGACGAGGGCACGATCGGCAAGATCGTCGTGCCCGAAGGGACCGAGAACGTGAAGGTCGGCGAAGTCATCGCGACCATGGCGGGCGAGGGGGGCGACGAAGCGCCCGCGGACGCCGGGTCGACTCAAGCCGTGAAGGACGTACCGGGCGAGGGCAAGGACGTCGGCCGCGACGAACCGGGCGAACCCCCGCTTGCGAAGGAGCCCAAGGCCGAACCCGCGCGCGATCCCGAAGTCCCCGAAGGCACCGCGATGACCACGGTCACCGTGCGCGAGGCACTGCGCGACGCGATGGCCGAGGAGATGCGCTCCGACGACCGGGTGTTCGTGATGGGCGAGGAAGTCGCGCAGTACCAGGGTGCCTACAAGGTGACCCAGGGGCTGCTCGACGAGTTCGGCCCGAAGCGGGTGATCGACACGCCGATCACGGAATACGGCTTCGCCGGCATCGGCACCGGCGCTGCGATGGGCGGCCTGAGGCCGATCGTCGAATTCATGACGTTCAACTTCGCGATGCAGGCGATCGACCACATCATCAACTCGGCGGCGAAGACCAACTACATGTCGGGCGGCCAGATGCGCTGCCCGGTCGTGTTCCGCGGGCCCAACGGCGCGGCGAGCCGGGTCGGCGCGCAGCACAGCCAGAACTACGGACCGTGGTACGCCAGCGTCCCTGGGCTGATCGTGATCGCCCCCTATGACGCGGCCGATGCAAAAGGCCTGCTCAAGGCGGCGATCCGCAGCGAGGACCCGGTCGTCTTCCTCGAGAACGAGCTCGTCTACGGCCGCAGCTTCGAGGTGCCCGATCTCGAGGACTGGGTCCTTCCGATCGGCAAGGCGCGGATCGTGCGCGAAGGCAGCGACGTGACGATCGTTAGCTACTCGATCGGCGTCGGCCTCGCGCTCGAGGCGGCCGAGACGCTGGCGGGCGAGGGGATCGACGCCGAAGTGATCGACCTTCGCACCCTGCGCCCGCTCGACAAGGAGGCGATCCTCGCCTCGCTCGCCAAGACGAACCGGCTGATCATCGCCGAGGAAGGCTGGCCGACCTGTTCGATCGCGTCGGAAGTGGTGACCATCTGCATGGAAGAAGGGTTCGATCACCTCGACGCCCCGGTGCTGAGGGTCTGCGACGAGGACGTTCCGCTGCCCTACGCCGCGAACCTGGAAAAGCTTGCCCTGATCGACGCGCCGCGGATCGTCGCCGCGGCCAGGAAGGTCTGCTACCGCGACTGACCTGGCCTGGTCGCGCCAGGCGGCCGGCAGTAGCGATCAGCTGTAGTAGTCCGCCACGCCCTGGTGCTTGTCGCAGCTGGCGACCGGATCCGGGCTCGCCGGGTCGCGCTGGAAGATCTGGCTGAGGTCGCGGTTCTCGCGCACGTTGAACGCGGCGGTCGCGGTCAACCTGCCCGCGGCCGTGAAAGCCTCGGAGATCAGCGGCTGATAGTCGTAGGCAACCTCGACGAACATCACCGCCTCACCCTCGAACGCGATGATTTCCTCTCCGGGTGGTCCCATGCCGATCAGCGAGCCGTCGGTGCCGTCGCCGGCATGGCCGTAACTCGACGGATGGGTAAGCTTGCCCATGCATCGCTGCCAATGGATGTACTGCTGGTCCACGGTGCCGGGATACACCTCGAGGCTGGAGAGGATCACCCGCCCATGATCGTAGAAGCCGAAGCTTTCGCCGCCCTGGACATGGGCGCCGTACAGCACGTCGTTCATGTCGCTTTCGTAGATCTTCGATTCGCCGAGCAGCGAGTTCTCGCCGACCCGTGACGCGTTGTCGGCAATCAGCATCGCGATCTGGTTCACGCGCATCTGCACGATCGCCTGGTTGGCGGTTTCCACGCCCCACAGGCCCGCGGCCATCAGGATCGGCGCGGCGAGCGCGAACTCGGTGACCGCCGTTCCTGATCGGCATCCCCGTATCGCATGCCACAGGCCAGTCGCGGTTTTCACGTGCAGTTTCCCACGCCGGCAATCACCGCCTGGCCTTCCCAGGGCTGGTTGCGCAGGACCGTCGTCGCCTGGGTGGTGACGGTGTCGGGAAGACCGACCATCTGCGCGGCGCCGAACGCGCGCGGGTATCGCACTTCCACCACGTAGAGCACCGCGTCGCGCGCGCCTCCGCCGCCGCCCACGCCGCGGTCGTCGTCCCAGATGCCGTTGCCGTTCGCGTCCTCGAACGGCTCGCCGTTGCTGCAGATGCCGTTGTTGTCGAGGTCGGTAAAATCCTCTGCCCGGTGCACGTCGGAGAAGCTGGAATAGGCGCGGCGGGAAAACGTGAGCGTGGCATCGGGGACGATCGTGCGCACGGCTGCGGTCACCCTGGCGTCGATCGCGCCCATGCTGCCGACGGCCGCCTGCGTGGTGGAATCCCGCGCGGCCTTCTGCACGGCTCCCTGTAGCTGCGCCTGCAGGTAGTAATTGTAGCCCATCTCGAACATTCCGAGCAGGAGCAGCAGCAGCGCGGGCGAGATCAGCGCGAATTCCATCAGCGCCGCACCATTGCTGTCGCGCAGAAGTGATCGCCGCCGGTTCACCGCTGAATCCGCAGCTGGCTGAGATTGCGGGCGATAGTGGCGAAGGTCGCGTTCAGTTCGGCGGCGTCGGCCGCTTCGAAGAAGTGTCCGGTGCCCGCGCAGTCCTTGAATACGTCGCTGAGCGCGGTTCCGAAGCCGATGACCCAGACGGTGACGTTCCGCTTCTTCACTTCCTTGCACGCGAAAGCGAAGCGGTTTTCGACCGTCTTGGTCAGCGACATCGGCGTCGTCGCATCCCACCGCCGCCCGTCGATCGGCTCGATCCCGTAGCTCGAATAGCTGAGGTCGTAGGGTGCCGTTTCGCCGTCGGTAAGGAAGATGAGGTGGCGGCTTGTGGGCGAACTCGGGCTGGTATCGGCGTTTTCCGCGGCGAACAGCCCGGTCGGCGAGATCAGCCGCCCACCCCAGATCATCCCGATGTCGTGATAGGTGCTGCCGTTGGGCTTGAGGGTGGCGAGGTAGGCGTCGAGGTCTTCCTGCGTCAGCGTGGTCATGTTCATCGCCGGCGGCGGGCAGGCCGCCGATCCCAGCGCATAGGGCTGCACGAACTCCTTGTCGGTCGTGATCGGAACCTTGGTGAAGCTGCCCGATCCGGACCATTCCACCGCACGGGCATAGACGAGCGACGGGTACATCGGGCGCCACTGGGTCCCGGGAACGCCGGGGCTAGGGACGAGGTCGATGTCGAGATCGCGTGCCCTCGACAGGTCGACCGCATCGTAATTGGTGATCTTGTAGGTGTCGCGTTCCTCGATGCAGCCGTTTCCTTCGCTCCGCCAGTTCGCGACGTCGAAGGTCAGCGGCGCGTATTCCCAGCGCGAATCCTGCCCCAGTGCGGGCTCGGTGACCTGCTGGTAGGTGTCCTTGTAATCGGTGTACGTGGTCTGGGTGACATGACAGGTCGTGTCGACGAGGTAGACCGAATAGGCATAGCCGTTGCGGGTGCGGACATAGGTGGTCGTCGTCCGCACCCCGGGCAGGGGTGTCGTGATCGTTTCGGTGGTGGTCGACGACGACGTCGTCGTGCTGACGCTGTTGGACGGAGCAGTCGGGCAGTAATACCCCTTCATCTCGTCAAAACTTGCCGCGTACGTCGAATGCTCGGCCGTGCTGGCGGTGCCGGAAACGTAGGTTGCCTTGGTCCAGTAGGTGAAGGTGATGATCTTGGTGATGTCGCTGACGATCCGGCGGGACTGGTAGGTCCACGAACCGACCACCCAGTCGTCCTTGAGCAAACCGCCGACATTGACGTTGGTCGAATAGGGAACGAAGCCGTAGCGGATGCGGGTGCCTGCCTGGGCCGATGCCTGCAGCTGCTGATAGAAACCGCGCACGGTGTTCTTCAGCACGTCGATGCGGTTGCTCGTGTCCCCGGGATTGGTCTGGGCCATCGATCCGGTGACGTCGAGCACCATCATCACGTCGGTGTTGCTGAAGTTGATCTGGGCTTCGCAGTCGACCTTGACCGGGACCTGGTTGAACCCGAACACGCGCATGATGGTGGTCGGCACCGTCACTTTCGCCACCCCGGATACGGCGTAGTCCTGTTCCAGCGTCATGACGAAGCTGCGGTCGGTCGATCCATAGGCGCCGGCGCGGTAGTTGATGTTGAAATAGCGTTGCCCGATCATCGCCGCGTCGGTGGGGACCACGCCGGTGACGACCACTTCCGAACCGAGCCGCTTGCGCGCCGCCAGCACGCCGGCATCGCATGCCTGCTGCAAGCGCGCCTGGGCCATGTAGGACCGGCCCATGTCAACCCCGCCGCCGACCATCGCCATAATCGGTGCGATCGCAGCGGCGATGAGGGCGAGCGTGTTGCCGGCGCGATCACGGGCAATCCGCGCGAAGAAACCGCGGATCCGGTCGACCGGGGCAAGGCGCGCAGGGTTCTTCACATCTTCGCGCGTAGCGCGCGCAGGCTAACGTCTTGCCGAAGGAGAATGGTTAATCCGGTAGGAAAGCCGCCTCGCGGCGCACGTTATGTGCCGGCTACCGCGCTCTTGTCGTAGAGGTAGATGTCGCGGCCGTATTGGATCTTCGGCGAGACGACCGAGGCAAGCGGCATGAATTCGGGTGCCTGGTAGGAAATGACCAGTCGCCGTTGCTTGATGCCGTTGACCTGCGTTGTCTTTGCCGTGACAACCGGCACGACGAGCGATGGATCGAGCTGATACTTGCCGCTGACCGCAATCTCGCTCGCCCTGTCCTGGATCGATTCGTCGGATATCTTGTTGCCGCGCTGGTATTCAACCATCGCGAACCGGGCGGTGTCGTTCACTACGTTGCGCACCGAGTTGTAGGCCTGGATCCACGCGCCGACCTGGACGACGCCGAGCAGCATCGTGATGAGAATCGGCGAGATCACGGCGAATTCGACGAGGGTGGCCCCCCGACGGTCGGATTTCAGCTTGCGGGTGAACGCGTTCATCGCTCAGCCTACCTGGATCGTGCGGGTGACGGTGTAGGTGAAGGCCGAACCAAGGCCGAACTTCGTCCACGTCGGGGTGTACTGCGCCTTGAACGTGGCCTGCACGAACTGGTAGGCGCGCTGCCCGCTCCCGCAACTGCTCGCGCTGTTCACGAAGCCGTCCGAGTTATTGCAGCGGAACTTTGCGGCAAGGGTGATATTGTCCCTCGGCAATCCGGTGGAAGTGGCCAGCATTTCCTTGAGCTTCGTGGAATCGACGCCCGATCCTGCTGCCGCTGCCAGGATGATGGCTTCCGCTTCGGAAGCCGCACTCTGCAGTTCCTGCTGCTTCTGCACCATCGTTCCGGCCTCGAACGTGCCCACTGCCATGACGGCGAGTACCGGCGCGATCAGCGCTGTCTCGATCACCGCGGTTCCCCGCGTGCAGGCGAGCGCCTGTCCCAGCGCGCGCCTCACGATATCAACCTCACGCCGGGCTGGCTTTCGAGCGATTGCGTCTCTTCCTGCGAACACAGGGTGTAGAGATACGCGCCGCCCGAAACGTCCAGCGTGTAGCTGGTGATCTGGAAGCAGACGCCGTCGGCGGCCTGGGCACCGCCATTCACCTTCACGTTACCCTTGGGAAGGTGGATCTTGCCCTGGATGTGCATGTTTGCGTTGCCATTGATGATATGGTCGACTTCCGTCGCCGTGTTGTCGGCGATGATCAGGACATTCTCGTACTTCTTCGCGAAGTCGTCGGAGTATCCGAGTTCGATCAGCTTCGCGTAGGTCGGGGGCGTCAGGTTTAGGCTGCTCCTGATCGTTCCGCCGTCACCGGTGCCGTTGGCACCGCTGCCGCCCAGCTTGATCGTCGCGCCGTTCAGCAGCACGAACATGACCCCGTAACCGCTGACGACCGCGTTGTGGGTCAGATCGAGTTCGGTCTTCACATAGTACAAACCGGGCGAGAAGATCGTGTTGCAGGCGATCTTGATGCCCTGCTCGTAAACCCCGGGCGTGATCGTGTACGTGCCCTTCTTGGGCGCGTTCTTGCAATCGTAGGCCGGCGGTTTGGGCTCGTCTGCCGGTGGCTGCGGGCCGTAGAGTTCGTTGACGTAGTTGCCGATCGTGTTGTCCACGACAAGCTCGCCCGTGAAGGTGGACGGCAGCGATGCGGCGTCCGTGTTGCAGGCGGTAATCTTGGCAATGTCGATGGTGGCGTTCTCGTCGATCCTGATCGCTTCTGGCTCGCAGGAAATCGCGATCACGCCGCAGTTCGCGATGACCGTTGCGCCGTTCCCGACCTGGAAGGTGCCCGCTGCCCCCTTCTTCAACGTGCGCAGGCACGCCTTGTGAACCGTCCCCGCCGCGAACGCCGCCTCCGAGGCGACACGGATCACGGTCGGTGTCGAACTCATGAACTTCGAGAACGGG
Organism: Tsuneonella litorea; assembly: GCF_025154015.1. GTDB lineage: Bacteria > Pseudomonadota > Alphaproteobacteria > Sphingomonadales > Sphingomonadaceae > Tsuneonella > Tsuneonella litorea. The sequence continues at coordinate 42,908 of NZ_JAOAMV010000003.1, read as the reverse complement.
AGTGTGACGGAAACTTCCGCGTTGAGAACGACCGAATTGTTGGTGCCACCCTGGAAGTTGCCCCGCTTTACGGTGGGTGTGATGCTCGTTGCATATGTCTTCGCGATGCCGAGATTGTTGGCGAATTCCTTGCGCGCCCGGTTGTCGTAAGTCGATCCGGTGTCCTTGTAGGCAAGGGTCCATGCACCGGCGATCGCGCCCTGGTCGGCGGCGTGCTGCAGTTCGCGCTGGATCATGTACCACTGCGCGGTATCGACGCCGAATCCGGCCGCGCCGATCAGCGCCGGCAGCGCGACGGCGGTAAGCATCATCGCATTGCCGCTGCGGTCCTTTCGCAGCCTACTGAAACAGTCGCTGATCGCTTGCATGGTCAGCAATCCTCGTAATGAACGGGTTCTCTCGCCCATCCCTTAGCGGGCCCACGGTAAGCGGAGTGCGAAACGACAGGGTTAACGAAATGCAGCCCCCCGCCGCTATCGCTTGACAGCGCGGCAAGGGCGAACGGAAGGCAACCTCATGGACTCATCTGAAGTTCTCCAGCCGGCGCTGCGCGTCGCGCTCGCATGGCATCCCGGAGAGACGCGCGCCGCGCTCCAGGCGGTGCTGGAACTGGACGCGCAGCTCGCTCGTATCGTCGCCCAGGCTCGCGAGGGCGTGCTCGCCCAGATGCGGCTTGCCTGGTGGCGTGAGCGCCTGAGCCAGCCCGAAGGTGCGCGCTTGACCGGCAATCCCCTGCTGGCATCGCTCGAAACCCGCCTGGCTGGCGCGCAGACCGAACTGGCGGCACTCGTCGACGGATGGGAAGAGCTGCTTGGCGAAGCGCCGCTACCGGAAACCGCGATCGACGCGTTCGCCGACGGTCGGGCGGACGCTCTCGCGGCGATCGCCCGCTGCGCCCGGGTCGAGCCGGCAGGCGCAGAGCTGGCTCGGCGGGCAGCCCGGCGCTGGGCGCTGGCGGACTTTGCCTTCCGGACGAGCGATGAGCGCGAGCGCGCGGCAGCACTTGCCCTTGCACGCGCCACGCCCCCGCCGGGCCGGCTTCCGCGCCAGGTCCGGGGAATCGCGGTGCTGGGTGCGCTTGCCGACCGCGCGATTGACCGGCACGAACCCGTCCTTGCCGGCCGGATCGCGCCGCTGATTGCGCTTCGGGTTGGCATGACGGGCCGCTAGGCTATGATGGAACAAGCGAAAATTCGTAAGGGACGCGCATGAGCAGGCTGGTGCTGGGGGGAGTGTTGGCGCTGGCGCTCGTCGGGCTGGGACTGTTCTGGTGGCAAGGCCGCGCGGAGGTCGAACAGGGCGCTCCGCCGCCGATGGCACAGCTCGATCCCCCGGATCCCGAAAGCCTGCCGACTGCTGATCCGGGCGAGCTGAAAGGGCCCGCTCCGCCGGAAGCCACCGAGCTTACGCGCGAGGAGCAGCGTTTCTTCCGCTATGACCGCAACCGCGACCGCATCATCAGCCGGAACGAGATGCTCTCCACGCGGAGCGCCGCGTTTCGCAAGCTCGACAAGGATGGCAACAACCTGCTCGACTTTGAGGAATGGGCCGTGGCGACGGTAGACCGGTTCGAGGGCGCGGATGCGAACCACGACAACCAGCTCGACATGGCCGAGTTTCGTACCACCGCGCCCAAGAGAGCGGCCAGGAAGTCCGCCTGCCGCTGTTAGGCGGGCAAAGCCCGGTGCGCGGCGACCCATTCGCCTAGGTCGGCTTTGGCGCGCTGGGTGTAGGCTTCCTTGCGCGCCTTCTTGGAAATGTCCGGCAGCGGCGGGAACAGGCCGAAGTTGATGTTCATCGGCTGGTAGGTATCGGCGTCCGCATCGCCGGTTATGTGCGCGAGCAGGGCACCCAGTGCCGTCGTGCGCGGAGGCGAGACCCATCTCTCGCCCGAAAGGTCCGCCACCGCCATTAGTCCCGCCATCAGGCCCACCGCGGCGCTTTCGACGTATCCCTCGCAGCCCGTGATCTGTCCCGCGAACCGGATGTGCTCTGCACCCCGAAGGCGGAGCTGGCGATCCAGCACGACCGGCGAGTTGAGGAAGGTATTGCGATGCAAGCCCCCGAGCCGTGCGAACTCGGCGTTCTCGAGGCCGGGGATGGTGCGGAACAATCGCACCTGCTCGGCGTGCTTCAGCTTGGTCTGGAAGCCGACCATGTTCCACAGCGTGCCGAGCTTGTTGTCCTGCCGCAGCTGGACGACCGCGTACGGCCAGCGCCCGTTCGGGTGCTCGGGCGTCGCGGCGTGCGGGTTGTCGAGCCCGACCGGCTTCATCGGGCCGAAGCGCAGCGTCTCCGGACCGCGTTCGGCCATGACCTCGATCGGCATGCAGCCCTCGAAATAGGGGGTGTCCTTCTCCCACTCGCGAAAGGTCGTCTTTTCGCCGTCGAGCAGGCCCTGGACGAAAGCCTCGTACTGTTCGCGGGTCATTGGACAGTTGATGTAGTCCTTGCCGCCCTTGTCCCACCTGGCCGCCATCCATGCGACGTCCATATCGATGCTGTCGCGATGGACGATCGGAGCGATTGCGTCGAAGAAGGCGAGGCTGTCCTGCCCGGTGGCCCCGGCGATGCTCTGTGCAAGCGCGGCGGCGGTCAGCGGCCCGGTCGCCACGATCGTCGCGCCGGACGGGGGCAGGACATCCACCCGCTCGCGGACGATCTCGACGTTCGGCAATGCGGAAAGCTCGCGCTCGACCGCTGCGGAAAACACGTCGCGATCAACCGCCATCGCCGAGCCGGCGGGAACGCGCGCCTCTTCGCCCGCGCGCATGACCAGGCTGTCGAGCCGGCGCATCTCGTGGTGCAGCAGGCCGACCGCGTTCTTCGCGTCGTCGTCGGAGCGAAAGCTGTTCGAGCAGACGAGTTCGGCCAGGCCAGCGCCCTGGTGCGCCGGGGTGGAATCTCCGCCGCCGCGCATTTCCGACAGCCGGACGCGATAGCCGCGCCGGCCGAGCTGCCAGGCCGCCTCGCTTCCGGCGAGGCCGCCGCCGATGATGTGGATATCGTGCGCCATCGCCGCATCGCCTAGTGCTTGCACGGGGGCAAGTTCAAGGGCAGTCAGCCCGGCCGGATGCGATTGGGGAAGGGGGACTGCCGATGCCGAAGCGCGCTCTTGTCGAACACCGGCCCTGGCTGCTGGCCGGAATCGGGCTTGCGGTCGCGTTCTGGGTGCTGGGGGACGCACGGATCGGAGGCCTCTTCATCATCGCCCTGAAGGGCGCATCTGTCGCCGCGCTGGCTGCTTATGCCCTTGCGCGCAGCAAGGCACCCGCGGCGCGGACGATCGCCGCCGTCATGGCGATCGGCGCTGCAGGCGATGTCGGAATGGAACTCGACACCGTCGTCGGGGGAGGGCTGTTCCTGCTCTCGCACCTCGTCGCGATCGCGCTCTACCTGATCAACCGGCGAGCACAGCCCGCGACGACGCAACTCGCGGCAGCTCTGGCGCTGTTCGCCGGCGTGCCGCTCGCGGCCTGGCTGCTGACGCGCGATCCGCTCGCGGTGATCTACGCGGCTACGCTGGGCGGCATGGCGGCAAGCGCATGGCTCAGCCGGTTCAGCCGCTACCACGTCGGCGTGGGCGCCCTGCTGTTCGTGGCGAGCGACCTACTGATCTTCGCGCGGCTTGGCGGCGCGCTCGACCAGGCGGTGACCGAATGGTCCGTCTGGCCGCTCTATTACGCGGGCCAGTTCCTGATCTGCACGGGCGTGGTCCGCACGGTCCGCCGCGATCACGCGGCCTGACGCGGCGCCGCTATCGTCGTGCGGTGCAGCTCGCGCCGGTAGCCTTCGTATCCGCCGGTGGCGCGATGAAGCACGCTGCGATTGTCCCACAGGACCACCATGCCTGGCGCCCACCGCCGCCGGTGGACGAATTCGTCGCGCACCTGCCATTCGGAAAGGTCGCGCAGGAGGGCGAGCGCTTCCGCGTCGTCCATACCCTCGATCCCGACGATGTAGCCCAGCGTGCTGAACAGGGCCTCCTCGCCGGTTTCAGGATGGTGCCGGACAAGCGGATGCCGCTGCGTCGCTCGCGCGCTCTCGTCCGGGCGGATCGCCATGCTGCGTCCCTTGTCGCGTGAACCGTACGATCCTTCTGGCGCGTAGGCGAGGCGGGCAGAATGGATCGCGGTCAGCGAACGGAGGCGTTCCTTGCGATCGTCGGGTAGCGCCGCGAACGCCGCGACCTGGTCGGCGAACAAGGTTTCGCCGCCGACCGGCGGGATCTCGACCGCGGCGAGGCAGGTCCCCGCCGGGGGCTCGGGCAGGAAGGACCAGTCGCTGTGCCAGTTCTCGGCGAACAGCGGCGTCGTCTCGTCCGCTTCGCGCAGGATCGCAGCGATATGGGCGCGCCCTTCGATCGGGGCGAAATACGGGTCCTCGCCGAAGCCGCCCATTGCCAGCGTGAACCGTTCGAGCGCGTCGTCGTCAAGGTACTGGTCGGGAAACGCGAGGACTCGGTGCGCGAGCCACGCGGCGCGGACTTTGGCGACCGTCTGAGCGGAGAGCGGCCCGGAGAGATCGACGCCGAAGACTTCGGCGCCGCAGACCTCTCCAGACGGCTCGATTCTCATCCGGCGTCGGGCTCGCCCGCAATGTCGTCGTCGGACTGCGGCGGCGTGTAGGGCTCGGTCGCCTGGGCATCGCGGCCCGCCAGCTCCTCGGCGATCATCTCCTCGGCCTCGTTCTCGGGCTCTTCCTGCTCGTCGATCAGGACCGCGCTGACGATCGTTTCGCCTTTCGCGACGTCGAACAACTTGAGCCCGGCGGAGCCGCGCCCGATGATCCGGAATGCGCGCGGCGCGTTCTCAGGGTCGGGCTGGAGGTGGCGCAGGTCCATCGGCATCCGGATCAGCTTGGCCTGGTCGGTCACCAGCATCAGCTGCTGCCCGTCCTGAACCGGAAAACTTGCCACGACCGGCCCGTTGCGTTCGATGTTGTCGATGTTGGTCACGCCCTGGCCGCCGCGTCCTATCCGGCGGTATTCATAGGCCGACGAGACCTTGCCGTAGCCGTTGGCGCACACCGTCAGGATGAACTGTTCCTTCGCCGCCAGTTCGTCGAAGCGCGCTTCGGGGAGGTCGGGTTCGCCCTCCTTTTCCGCTTTCCAGGGGGCAAAGCGCAGGTACTGTTCGCGTTCCTCCTGCTCGGTGCCAACGCGATGGAGGATCGAGAGCGACACGACCTCGTCGCCGTCGCGCAGTCTCATCCCGCGCACGCCGGTCGAGGTTCGGCTGACGAATTCGCGCACGTCCTCGCCGTCGAACCGGATCGCCTTGCCCTCGCGCGTGGCGAGCAGAACGTCGTCGCCCGCCTCGAGCAGCGCGACGCCGATCAGGCGGTCGTCGCTGTCCTCGTCGAACTTCATCGCGAACTTGCCGTTCGACGGGATGTTCGTGAAGGCGTCCATGCTGTTGCGCCGCACGTTGCCCTTGGCGGTCGCGAACACGACATTGAGCGTACCCCAGCTGTCCTCGTCCTCGGGGAGTGGGAGCACGGTGCGGATGGTCTCGCCGTCGTCCAGCGCGGGCAGGAGATTGACGATCGGCCGTCCGCGCGTCGTCGGTCCGCCCTCGGGAAGCTTCCAGACCTTCAGGCGATAGACCTTGCCCGCGGTGGAGAAGAACAGCACCGGGTTGTGGGTGCTGGTGACGAACATGTTCGACACAGCGTCCTCTTCCTTCGTCGCCATGCCGGCACGGCCCTTGCCGCCGCGGTGCTGCGCGCGGAAGGTCGAGAGGGGGGTGCGCTTGATGTAGCCGTCGAGGGTGACGGTCACGACCATTTCGTCCCGTTCGATCAGGTCCTCGTCGTCGAGACCATCCCACGCCGGCGCGATCTCGCTGACGCGCGGGGTCGCGTAAAGATCGCGGATCTCGCGCAGTTCGGTGCGCATCACCTCGTAGAGCTTGGCCCGGTCCCCGAGGATCGAGAGATATTTCTCGATCGCAGTCGCGAGCTGCTTGAGCTCGTCACCGATCTCGTCGCGGCCCAGCGCGGTGAGGCGGTGCAGGCGCAGCTCGAGGATCGCGCGGACCTGCCGCTCCGAAAGGGTGTAGGTGCCCCCGTGCTCCTCGGCAGTCGGCTCGATCGCCTCGACCAGCGCGATGTACTGCGCGATGTCGCCGATCGGCCATTCCTTGGCGAGCAGCTTGGCGCGCGCGTCCGCCGGGTTCGACGAGCCGCGGATCATCGCCACGACCTCGTCGAGGTTCGACACCGCGACCACCAGGCCGAGCAAGATGTGCGCCCGGTCGCGCGCCTTGGCGAGCTCGAACTTCGTGCGGCGGGTGATCACTTCCTCGCGGAAGGTGATGAACGCCTGGAGGATGTCCTTGAGGCCCAGCGTCTCCGGTCGCCCGCCGCGGATCGCGAGCATGTTCGCCGGGAAGCTCGCCTGCGCCGGCGTGTGCCGCCAGATCTGGTTGAGCACGACCTCGGCCGTCGCGTCGCGCTTGAGGTCGATGACCACGCGCACGCCCTGGCGGTTCGATTCGTCGCGAATGTCCGCGATGCCCTCGATCCGCTTGTCCTTGGCTGCTTCGGCGATCTTCTCGACGAGACCGGCCTTGCCGACCTGGTAGGGGATCGAGGTGAAGACGATCGCCTCGCGGTCGCCGCGACCCTTCTCGATCGTGTGCCGCGCGCGCATCAGGATCGACCCGCGCCCCGTCAGGTAGGCGGACTTTGCACCCGACTGGCCGAGGATCAGCGGCGCCGTGGGGAAATCGGGCCCCGGGATGATTTCCATCAGCGCCTCGGGCGCCATCAGCGGATCGTTGATCAGCGCAAGGCAGCCCTCGATCACTTCGCCCAGGTTGTGCGGCGGAATGTTGGTCGCCATGCCGACCGCGATGCCGCCGGCGCCGTTCACCAGCAGGTTGGGGAAGCGCGCCGGCAATACGGTCGGCTCCTTGCGGCTGCCGTCGTAGTTGTCGGCAAAGTCGACGGTGTCCTTGTCGAGATCGTCGAGCAGTGAATTGGCGACCTTGGCCAGCCGCGCCTCGGTATAGCGCATCGAGGCCGGGGGATCGGGATCCATCGAGCCGAAGTTGCCCTGGCCGTCGATCAGCGGAACGCGCAAGCTCCACGGCTGCACCATGCGGGCGAGCGCGTCGTAGATCGCGCTGTCGCCGTGCGGGTGGTAGTTGCCCATCACGTCGCCGACGATCTTGGCGCTCTTGCGATAGGGACGCCCGGCGACGAACCCGCCCTCGTTGCTGGCGAACAGGATGCGCCTGTGGACCGGCTTCAGACCGTCGCGCACGTCGGGCAGCGCGCGGGACACGATCACGCTCATCGCGTAATCGAGGTAGCTCGTCTTCATCTCGTCGACGATGTCGACGCGGGCGTAGTCTCCCGGTGAAGCGGGCGGGTTCAGGGTTTCGATATCGTCGCTCAAGGGTCTGCCGTTTCTGTGGCGCGCACTGCGGCGCGGCGGGCTGCAAATGGCCTAGGGGAAGGGCGTCCGGATCGCCAGTTTTCAAGGGCGCGAACAGCCGTCGTGCCGGCCGTTTTCCACATAAGAATGACCGCCCTCCGGCACAACCGGACAGCGCCCCCTGAAACGCCCGTTCAAAAGGGGTTCAGCGCCGTTACCCTAGAGGAGATTGCAATGTTCGGTCCGATTGGCCACTAGCGCACGTTGTTCCGGCAGACGGCCCCTCCCTCGGGGCCCCAGTTCACCATGGGAGACCACTCGATGCACAAGTTTCGTGCCGCGCCTTCGCGGCTTGCCTTCGCCGTCGCGCTTGCCACCTCGGCCGCGGTCGGCCTGACCGCCACCGCCACGCCGGCCTTTGCCCAGAAGAAGGGCAAGCAACAGCCCGCGGGCAAGGCGAACTATTCGAAGGAATTCGTCGCGACGTATCAGCCGATGGCGAAGGTCGTGAACGATAACGGCGATGTCGCCGCGCTTGCCGCACAGGTGCCCGCGCTCGTCGCGGCCGCGACGACTCCCGACGACAAGCTCGCCGCCGGCCAGATGGTCTACAACATCGGCGCCAAGACGAACGCCGTGTCGCTTCAGCGCCAGGGCCTCGACATGATGCTCGACAGCGGAAAGCTGACGCAGGAAGCCCTGCCGTCGAACACGTTCGCCGCTGCGCAGCTCGCCTACAATGCGAAGGACTGGGCCGCCGCGCGCATGCGCGCCGAACAGGCGATCGCGGCGGGATACGAAGGCGATGCCGAACTCCTGATCGCGGAAACCTATTTCGCGGAAGACCAGGCCCCGACTGGTATCCAGGCGCTCGACAAGGCGATCGCGCGCAAGCTGGCGGCCGGCCAGGCCGTTCCGGAATCGTGGATCAAGCGCGGTCTGGCGCAGGCCTACCAGGCGAACCTCGATGCCGAGGCCCTGAAATATGCGGGAATGTATGCCCAGTACTACCCGTCCAAGAGCAGTTGGGGCGATGCGATCGCGGTGCAGCGGAACATCGCCAACTACGAAGGGCAGGAGCTTCTCGACGTGATGCGCCTGGCGCAGCGCGTGGGTGCCATGCGCTACGAGCGCGACTATGCCGACTACATCACAGCGGCCGACGCCCGACGTCTGCCCGGAGAAACCCAGCGGGTCATCGACGAGGGAATCGCAGCAGGCCTGCTCAAGTCCAACGACGTGTTCGTCAACGAGGCGCGGACCATCGCCGCTGGACGGGTGAAGGCGGACCTTGCCGACCTTCCGGGTCTCGAGCGCGATGCGAAGGCCTCGGGCGCGACCGCGGCGACCGCGATGGCCGCAGGCGATGCGCTTCTGAGCTATCAGCAGCCGGCGAAGGCCGAGGAGTTCTACAAGCTCGCGCTCTCCCGTCCCGGTGTGGATACCGCGCGGGTGCTCACGCGCCTTGGCATCGCCCAGCTCGACCAGGGCAAGACGGCCGAGGCGCAGGCGACCTTTGCGAAGGTCGAAGGGGCGCGGCAGGCGATCGCCCGCTTGTGGGCGATCTACGCCAAGCAGACAGCGGGGACCGCCGGTTCGACCGCTCCCTGATCCTCGCGATCACGAACAGGCGGGGCGCGCTTTCTTGCGGAAGCGCGCCCCGTTTCTATTGGAGGCGAGACATCGCCCGGCTCAACGCAGCCGCTTGACCCACAGTTGCCCGTCGTCGCGCCGCTCGACCTTGAAATTGCCGAGACTGCGGAACATCGCCGACAGGCTGTTGAAACCATAGTTGCGCACGTCGAAGCTCGACCGGTTGCCGGCGATTTGACCGACCTGCTGGACTTTCGCGAAACCCTCGTCGTCGCGCTTGGCCTCCTTGTAGGCTGCTCCGATGAGTTCCATCAGCTCGACGTCGGCCTCGACGCTCTCGGCCGAATTGGCGCCGGCGTTTTCTTCCTGCGCGGCGGTGCGCAGAAGCTGGTCGATGTCGATAAAACGGGTGCAGACCGACTTGAATGCCTGCGGGGTCTTCGCGCTGCCGAAGCCGTAGACGACGATGCCGTCTTGCCGCAGCCGGGTAACCAGGGGCGTGAAATCGCTGTCCGAGCTCATGATGCCGAACCCGTCCACTTTGCCCTGGTTGAGCAGGTCGATCGCGTCGATGGTCATTGCCATGTCGGTGGCATTCTTGCCCTTGGAAACATCGAACTGCTGCTGGGGCCGGATGCCGTAGCGGTTGGTGATGGTGTCCCACTTGGCAAGGTTGCCCTTGGCGAAGTTGCCGTAGGCGCGGCGAATGTTGACCTGGCCCAGTTCGGCCATGACCGTTAGCACCGGATCGATCGCCTTGGGCTGGGTATTGTCGGCATCGATCAGGAGCGCGATGTTCCTGAGATTGTCGCTATTGCTTTCCATCGCGGCTAAATGGGCCGCGCACCCGCATTAGGCAACAGGCGCGAATTTGCCGCTGTCTTCGTCGAGCAAGTGGAGCACTCCGTCCGAAATGGCGAAGAAAGCGCCGCGCAGGCGCAACTTGCCACGCGATTCGAGCTCGGCGACGCAGGGGAATGTGCGCAGGTTTGCGAGGCTGACCTTCACCGCGGCGAGTTCCATGGCGCGTGCGGCTTCGCGTCCTTCGGTTCCGTGCTGCGCCACCACATGCTCGCGCGCGTTGTCGAGCAGGGCGATCCAGTCGGCGATGAAGCCGCCCTGGCCCGGCTCGGTCCCCCGCATTGACTGGGTGAGTGCGGCGTTGCAGCCGCCGCACAGGCCGTGGCCCATCACGACAATCTCGCGCACCTTCAGGAACTGGACAGCGAACTCGAGTGCCGCCGAGACACCGTGGTGACCCGGCGTCGTCTCAAACGGCGGAACCATCGCGGCAACATTGCGGACAACGAAGATCTCGCCCGGATCGACGTCGAAAATCTGAGCCGGATCGACCCGGCTGTCGGAGCAGGCGATTACCATCACCCGCGGCTCCTGTCCTTCGCGCAGGGCCGCCCAGCGTTCGCGGCGCGGAGTCCACCCGCTTTCGCGGAAGCGGCGATAGCCTTCGATGAGGGCGGCGAGTTCGAGCGACGGGGTCGTATTCATGCAACAGCCGATGCCGCACGGCATTGCCTCTGGCAAGGCCCCACACTAAGTGCCCCCGATATGAACGACCTCGCGTCCGCTCCGAAGCCGGCCAACGAACCCGGTCGCCAGCGCAAGCCCGACTGGATTCGCGTCAAGGCGCCCGTCAGCAAGGGCTATCACGAGACCCGCCAGTTGATGCGCGACCTCTCGCTCAACACCGTCTGCGAAGAGGCGGCGTGCCCCAACATCGGCGAGTGCTGGACCAAGAAGCACGCGACCGTGATGATCCTGGGCGATGTCTGCACCCGCGCCTGCGCCTTCTGCAACGTGAAGACCGGTATGCCGCGGATCGTCGACCCGCTCGAGCCCGAGCACGTCGCGACCGCAGCCGCGAAGCTGGGCCTCGAGCACATCGTGGTCACCAGCGTCGACCGCGACGACCTGCCCGACGGCGGTGCCTCGCAGTTCGTCAAGGTGATCGAGGCCCTCAGGCGGGAAACCCCGGGCACCACGATCGAGATCCTGACACCGGACTTCCGCAACAAGATGCGCCCCGCGGTCGAGTCGATCTGCGAAGCTGGTCCTGACGTCTACAACCACAACCTCGAAACCGTGCCGCGGCTCTATCCGACGATCCGTCCCGGCGCGCGGTATTACGCCTCGCTGCGACTGCTCGAGGAAGTGAAGGCACACGACCCGCTGATTTTCACGAAGTCGGGCATCATGCTCGGCCTCGGCGAGCAGCGGCTCGAGGTGCACCAGGTGATGGACGACATGCGCAGCGCCGATGTCGATTTCATGACCATGGGACAGTACCTGCAGCCCACCCCGCGCCACGCGAAGGTCGAGGAGTTCGTCACGCCCAAGGCCTTTGCGGTATATGGCGCGATCGCGCGGGCGAAGGGATTTCTCCAGGTCGCCTCGAGCCCGCTGACCCGGTCGAGCTATCATGCGGGCGACGATTTCGCCCAGATGCGGGCCGCGCGCGAGGAAAAGCTGGCGCGGCAGCGACGCTGATGCCGGGCATTCACGAGGTTCACGTCCTGCCGTACTCGGCAGAGCAGATGTTCGACCTGGTCGCCGATGTCGGCCGGTACCAGGAGTTCCTGCCCTGGGTCGTCGCAACCCGCGTGAAGTCAAACAGCGAGACGGAGATGGTCGCCGACCTTCTCGTCGGGTTCAAGCAGCTGCGGGAAAAGTTCACCTCGCGCGTGATCAAGCACCGGCCGGACCGGATCGAGGTTCACTACCTCGACGGGCCGATGAAGGACCTCGACAACCGTTGGCTGTTCCGGGCGCTGGCGGACGGCGGGTGCGAGGTCGACTTCTGCGTGGATTTCACCTTCCGCAACGCCGTGTTCGAGGCGCTTGCCGGCCAGTATTTCGACCGCGCTTTCCGCAAGATGGTCGCCGCGTTCGAGCAGCGCGCCCACCAGCTTTACGGCAACAGCAGCTCCAGCGCGGCGAGCGTCGCCTGACGGCGGATTTCCGACCGGTCCTTTCCGTCGAACTGCTTCATTTCGCCTTCGGGTTCGCCGTCGCCCTCGCGGCAGGCGCGCGCGAAAACGACCGTTCCCACCGGCTTCAAGGGCGTGCCGCCATCCGGACCGGCAACGCCGCTGATCGCGACCGCTATGTCGGCCGAAGAATGCTTGAGCGTGCCTTGGGCCATCGCCCAGACGCATGCGATTGAGACCGCGCCGAAGGTTTCGATCAGTTCGCTCGAAACCTCGAGTTCCTGCTGCTTCGCATCGTTCGAATACGTCACGAACCCGCGATCGAGTACCGCCGAAGATCCGGGGATCTCGGTCAGTGCCGCGGCGACGAGGCCTCCGGTGCAGCTCTCGGCGAGCGCCACCTTGCGGCCGATCTTCGCATTTTCCTCGACCACGCGCCGGGCGAGGTCGACGATTTCCGCTGGCAACAGATCGCTCATGAGCTGGCCGGGCAGATCGCCGGGCTTCTCGGCTTGGCAACCGCCATGACGAACGCGATCATCGCCCCGCTGTCGCGCGGGTTCATCACCGAAACCAGCTGCATCCCGCGCTCGACGTTGCGGCACTGGTCGGGGCTGACGGACTCTCCGATCTTCTGGGCTATCATTCCGTCGACCAATGGACGGACGGATTCGTCGGGCAGCGCGGCGACCATCGCGAGGGTGTCGGCATTCCGGTCCTTGACCGATCCCGAAACGAACTTGAGTATCGCCGATTTCGCGACCGGCCAGGTTTCGCCTTGCAAGGCGGCATACTTCGCGGCGAACGCGTCCCCGCGCGTGGCCAGGAAAGCGGTCGGGGCGAGCTTTCCGGCGCACTTTCCGCGAACCCCATCGACCAGCGAGGGGACTGCATAGATCGCCATCTGCGCGACCTCGCGCTCGGTCAGGCACGCGGCTGCCGACTGCGCCTGGACCTGCGCAGGGACAAGCGATGCCAACGCTGCGGCGGCGATCAGGGTAGGGGTGCGTTTCACGAAAAACCTCACGAGTTGCGGATCACAGTGGCCACGGCCTGCGCGGCGATCCCTTCGCCGCGTCCGGTGAAGCCGAGCGCCTCGGTGGTAGTGGCCTTCACATTTACAGCGGCTGCATCGATCCCGGCAAGTGCGGCGATGCGATCCCGCATGGCGTCGCGGTGAGGGCCGATCTTCGGCGCCTCGCAGACCAGCGTGACGTCGATGTTGCCCACGCGGTATCCGGCCTCTTCGACGAGGCGCACCGCGTGCTCGATAAAGCGCGATGACGCCGCGCCCTTCCATTGCGGATCGCTCGGCGGAAAGTGCTGCCCGATGTCGCCTGCGCCGACCGCGCCGAGCAGCGCGTCCACCACTGCGTGAAGGCCCACGTCGGCATCCGAGTGACCGGCAAGCCCGAAGGCGTGATCGATCTGCACGCCGCAGAGCCATAAGTCCGCGCCCGGCGCCAGGCGGTGAACGTCGAACCCCGTGCCGACCCGCAGGTATTGGGCTTCGGCCATGAAATCTCCCGCAAATGTCAGTTTCCTGAGCGCCTCGTCGCCTTGGACGAGCACGACGGAACCGCCCGCCGCGCGCAGCACCTGGGCGTCGTCGCCTGCACTCGGCTCGCCGGTCCATGCGCGATGGGCCGAGGCGATGTCTCCGAAGCGGAAGGCCTGCGGCGTCTGCACCCTGCGCAGCACCGCGCGGTCTGCCGCATCCGCCATGAGGCCGTCGTGCTCGATCGCAATGCTGTCGACCACGGGAAGCACCGGGATGGCGCCAGGGTGAGTCTCGAGCGCGACGAGCAATCGCCCGATGACGCTCTCAGGGAGAACGGGGCGGGCGGCGTCGTGGATGAGCACCCGCTGCGCTTCCTCGATCGCTTCGAGCGCGAGAGCGACCGACACCTGTCTTGTGGCTCCCCCGGTCACTAGCTGGACATCGAGTCCGCGCAGCACCTCTTCGGCCAACGGGCTGGCGCCATCGGGAATCGCCACGACCAACGGCTTCGCACCCGCTGCGAGCAGCGCCTCGACCGAATGGCGAACGACCGGCTTGCCGCGCCAATGGGCGAACTGCTTGGGTACTGGCTGCCCGGCCCGCAGGCCTTGCCCAGCGGCAACGACGATGGCGGCAAAGGAGGGGAGGGTGGTCATGACCTGCGCGCGCTACCGCCTTGCGCGCACCCCATCAATCCACTATGCGCTGCCCAAATTTTAGGCATCCAGCAGTTGAACTCGCTTCCTTCCCCGCCGCCAATGGCGCCGATCCGGGTCGGCCCGGTCACGATCGACACGCCCGTCGTGCTCGCGCCGATGACCGGCGTGACCGACATGCCTTTCCGCGCGCTCGTGCGGCGGTACGGATCGGGCCTCAACGTGACCGAGATGATCGCCAGCCAGGCGGCGATCCGCGAGACACGCCAGTCGATCCAGAAAGCCGCATGGGCGCCGATCGAGGATCCGGTCTCGATGCAGCTGGTCGGCTGCGACCCCGTATCGATGGGCGAGGCGGCCAAGCTTGCCGCCGATCGCGGAGCCGCGATCGTCGACATCAATTTCGGCTGCCCGGTGCGCAAGGTCGTCGGCCAGTACGCCGGGAGCGCGCTGATGCGCGAGGTACCGCTCGCGATCGAGCTGATGAAGGCCTGCGTGAAGGCGGTCGACGTGCCGGTGACCGTCAAGATGCGGATGGGCTGGGACCACGACAGCCTGAACGCACCGGAGCTTTCGCGCATCGCCGAGGACCTGGGCGTGCAGATGATCACGGTCCACGGACGGACCCGCAACCAGATGTACAAGGGCGAAGCCGACTGGGCGTTCGTCCGCAAGGTCAAGGATGCCGTGCGCATTCCGGTCATCGTCAATGGTGACATCTGCTCGATCCCCGATGCCGCGAAGGCGCTCGAGCAATCCGGCGCGGACGGTCTGATGATCGGGCGCGGGGCCTATGGCCGGCCGTGGCTACTTGGCCAGGTCATGCACTGGTGGAAGAGCGGCGAGGCGCTGGCCGACCCGGCGCTCGACGAGCAGCACGAAACGCTCGTCGAGCACTACCGCGCGATGCTCGATCACTATGGCGAGGACACGGGCGTGAAGATGGCCCGCAAGCACATTGGTTGGTACACCAAGGGCCTCCACGGCTCGGCCGAGTTCCGCAACAAGGTGAACTTCATCGACGACGCGGGCCAGGTGCTCGGGGAGATCGACCGGTTCTACGAGCCGCTGCGGCTGCGGATGGCTGCGTGAACGGAACGGGCGGGTCGCCCGGCGCGCGCGAGCAGCTGGCGGGCCTGGTCTTCGCGACCCTTCTGCTCGACCCGGACATGACCATCGTCGAGGCCAATCCGGCCAGCGAGGAAATGCTTGGCCGCAGCGCGCACCGAATGATCGGGCGGCCACTGTTCGAGGTCGTGCGGATCGACGATTCGCGCGTCACCGCCCATTCGCGCGAGGACGCGGCCCCGCTGGTCGCCCGCGGCGTCGCGATACGGGCGGGCGAGCGCGAGCGCCGGGTGAACCTGTCGATGTCGCCGCTCTCGTCGCACCCTGGATGGCGGGTGGTCACGCTGTCCGACGCTGGGCAGGAGGAAATGGGCGAGGAGGCCCGGGCCAGCCGCCTCAGTGCCCCGGCCGTGCTGGCGCACGAGATCAAGAACCCGCTCGCCGCGATCCGGGGAGCCGGACAGCTCATCGCTCGCAAGCTCGACGAACGGGACCGCCCCTTGGCCGACCTGATCGCCACCGAGGTCGCGCGGATCGCCTCGCTCATCGACCGGATGCAGCGCCTCGGCGCACGCGGAGCCGAACCGAATTTCCCGCTCAACCTCCACGAAGCGATCCGCCGGGCGATCGGCACGGTGCGGGGCGGCGGCCTTCGCGGGGTCGAGATCATCGAGGAATTCGATCCCTCGCTGCCCCCCGTGATGGGCAACGAGGAGGCGCTCGAGCAGGTCGTTATCAACCTGCTCGCCAATGCGCGGGATGCCTGTGCTGGAGAGGACGGTGCGCAGATCACCGTCAAGACCCGCTATGTCAGCGGGCTCATCTACAACGCGATCCGTCCCGGTCGCTCTGTCCGCCTGCCGATCGAGCTGACCGTCAGCGACAACGGACCGGGCATCGACCCTGAATTGTTCGACCACGTGTTCGAGCCTTTCGTGAGCAGCAAGAAGAGCGGGCAGGGCTTGGGTCTCGCACTGGTGCGCCGGCTGGTGCACGACATGGATGGCCGCATCGCCCACGAGCGCGACGCGAAGGCAGGGTGCACGCACTTCCGCATACATCTGCCGGTGGCGAAACAGGGATAGAGATGACCAATCGCATTCTCCTCGTCGAAGACGACCCCGGCATCGCGACGGTGATCGTCACCGCGCTCGAGGATGAAGGCTTTGCGGTCGACACGGTCGACGGAATCGCCGCGCGCGACGTGCGCCTGGCGGGCGAACCCTATGCCGTCATGCTGACGGACGTAATGCTATCCGACGGCGACGGCCTGGCGACGCTGCCCGCGTTGCGCGACAGGCATCCCGCCATGCCGGTCATCGTGCTGTCGGCGCAGAATACGCTCGACACCGCGGTCCGCGCGAGCGACCTTGCCGCGTTCGAATATTTTCCCAAGCCCTTCGATCTCGACGAACTGGTGCGCGCGGTCCGCCAGGCGGCGGGACAGCGGGCCGAACCGGGCGATGTGCCGATCGACGAAAGCGGAGAGGGATTGCCGCTCGTCGGGCGCAGCCGGGCGATGCAGGGCGTCTACCGCATGATCACGCGCGTCCTGCGCAACGACCTGACGGTGCTGATCCTGGGCGAATCGGGGACTGGCAAGGAACTGGTCGCCGAGGCTATCCACCAGCTCGGTCACCGCAAGTCGGGACCGTTCGTCGCCGTAAACGCCGCGGCGATCCCGCACGACCTGATCGAGAGCGAGCTGTTCGGGCACGAAAAGGGCGCATTCACCGGCGCGATCGCGCAGGCGATCGGCAAGTTCGAGCAGGCCAACGGAGGCACGCTGTTCCTCGATGAGATCGGCGACATGCCGCTCGAGGCGCAGACCCGCCTGCTGCGCGCGCTGCAATCGGGCCGCATCCGCCGGGTGGGGGGGCGGCAGGAGATTGTGGTCGACGTGCGAATCGTCGCGGCGACCAATCGGGATCTCGTCCCGATGATCGCCGCGGGGACCTTTCGCGAGGACCTGTTCTACCGACTCAACGTCGTCCCGATCGAACTGCCGCCGCTGCGCGAGCGGCGCGACGATATCGCCGCCCTGGCGCGCCACTTCCTCGGCCAGGCGGTGGGTGAGGGACTTCCGCGCCGGCGCATCGAACCGGACGCCATCGCGGCGCTCGAACGCTTCGCCTGGCGTGGCAACGTCCGCGAACTGCGCAACGCGATTTACCGGCTTGCCCTGATCGCACGCGAGGAGGCGATCGACGCGGCGACGGTCGAAGCCGTGCTGGGCACGCCGGAATCGGTGGCAGGGGACGGTCGCGCGCAGGGTTTTGCAGGCGCGCTCGAGGCATGGCTTCGCGTGGCGCCGATGCGCGAAGGCCAGCTCTACCACGATGCGCTTGCGCAGTTCGAGCGGCCGCTGCTGATCCATGCGCTGGTGGAAACCGGCGGCAACCAGCTTCGCGCCGCGCGCCTTCTCGGCATCAATCGCAACACGCTTCGCAAGCGGCTCACCGATCTCGATATCGATCCTGACGGCTGCCTTCGGCGGGATTGAAACGGTTTGCCTAAAATCACTTGCATTTCTGCAACAGTGGCGTTGTAACTCAGCAACGATGGCTGCTTCCGAACAGGGACCGACCGACGTCGCCTACCGTCGCAGCCCGCGCTGGTGGCGACGCTTCGTCGTCGCCAGCCGCAAGGCCAACTTCTACCTCATCCTCGAGGTGGTCGCCGCGATCGCCTTCGGCGCGATGGTCTGGACGACCTGGTACACGTTCACGAGCGCGCCGCCCGATGGCCAGTTGCTGCCTTCGCGCAAGGTAGCCGGTCTGCTGATCGCCACGCTGCTTCCGGCAATGGCCTTGCTGGTGCTGCTGGGGCGGCGGCTCGCGCTGCGCCGGGCGGCGGGAACGACCGCGCGGATGCACGTGCGCCTGGTGTTCTTCTTCTCGCTGATCGCCGCGGTACCCACGCTGCTTGTGGCAGCGTTCGCCGCGTTTCTGTTCCAGTCGGGCGTCGACTTCTGGTTCTCGGACAATTCGCGCGGCCTGATGCAGAACGCGAACAACCTGGCGCGGGGCTACTACGAGCAGAACCAGGTCCAGGTGGCCAACCAGACAGTCGCGATGGCGAGCGACATGCAGTACTACCTGCAGTCCTTCAAGCTGACCGATCCTGACCTCGCCGACATCTATTTCCTGCAGGTGAAGCAGCGCGAGATCAACGAATCCGCCATTCTCCAACGCGTGCCGGACGGTTCGATGCGCATCGCCGCGGTGTTCGATCTCAACGAAGGGAACCAGCCGACGGTGTTCGCCCAGGCGGCCGCCAACCGCCTTGCGACCGGCGAGCCGGTGGTGGTCAGCGGAAACCCCATGCGGATCGAGGCGCTGGCGCCGATCGACCCGAAGGCGGGAATCTATCTTTACAACGCGCGTAATACCGAATCGCTCGGCTTCAGCCAGTGGTCCACGGCGCAATCCGTGGTCGGCGCGTACGACGTGCTGACGAAGCGCGCCCGGGCCTTGCAGCTGCGCTTCAACCTGGCGCTGTTCTTCGTCAGCCTGGCGCTGGTGGGACTAGCGGTGTGGTTCGCGCTGCGGTTCGCCGATCGGCAGGTGGAGCCCCTGACCGAACTGGTCGGTGCAGCGCGCAAGATCGGCGCGGGCGACTTCGTGCGGGTCGAGGGGCGCACCGGCTCGGACGAGATCGGGATGCTCAACCGCGCGTTCAACCGGATGGCGGGCCAGATCGAGCAGCAGACCGCCGCGCTACTCGGCGCGAACCGCCAGCTTGACGAGCGGCGGGCGTTCATCGAGGCGGTTGTCGAATCGATATCGGCCGGCATCGTCACACTGGATCGCGATGGACGGGTGCTGCTGATGAACAGCTCCGCACAGGAACTCCTGCTCGGTGAAAAAGGCCCTGTCCCCGCCGCGGTCCAGTTGTCGGAAGTCGCGCCCCAACTGGCGAACCTGGCCGATGCGCGCCTCGCCAGCGGGATCGTCAACTGGTCGAAGGGCGGCGAATTGCTGACCCTCGCGGTGAAAGTCGCCGATGCCCCCGATGGACGGGTGATCACGTTCGAGGACATCACCCGCCAGATCCTGGACCAGCGCCAGGCAGCCTGGTCCGACGTGGCCCGCCGGATCGCACACGAGATCAAGAACCCGCTCACCCCGATCCAGCTTGCCACCGAGCGTTTGAAGCGCCGCTATCGCAAGCAGATCGCGAGCGACGGCGAACTGTTCGACGAGCTGACCGACACGATCGTCCGCCAGGTCGGCGACCTCAGGAAGATGGTCGACGAGTTCTCCAGCTTCGCGCGCCTGCCAAAACCGGTGTTCCGGCCAGAGGATGCTCTCGACCTCGTCAAGCAGGCGCTGTTCCTGCAGGAGGTCGCGCATCCAGAAATCGATTTCGCATTCTCGACCGACGCAGAGGCGCCGGTGACGATTGCTGCCGATCGTCACCAGGTCGGCCAGGCGATGACCAACGTGCTCAAGAATGCAGCCGAGGCGATCGAGGCACGCGCGCGCAACGCCGAACCCGATTATCGCGGGCGGATCGCCGTGACGATGAACGCCACGTCCGACTTCGTCACGGTCAGCGTCGAGGACAACGGTGTCGGGCTGCCGCAGGACCGCGAACGCATCGTCGAACCGTACGTGACCACGCGCGAGAAGGGGACCGGTCTGGGGCTCGCGATCGTGAACAAGATCGTCGAGGAACACGGGGGCGACATGACGTTCGCCGGGGCTTCGAACGGGGGGGGAGGGACACGCGTGACATTGCGGTTCGCGCGCGATCCACTCACCCAGGGCGGAACCGTGGCGGCCGAATGAAACGGATGGAGGTCTGATGGCTCTCGACATTCTCATCGTCGACGACGAACGCGATATCCGCGAACTCGTCGCCGGCGTTCTGTCCGACGAAGGCTACGAATGCCGCACGGCCGGCGACAGCACCTCTGCGCTGTCCGCGGTCGACGAGCGGCGGCCGAGCCTCGTCCTGCTCGACGTCTGGCTCCACGGCAGCCCGATGGACGGGCTGGAGGTGCTCGACGAGATCAAGAAGCGCGAGCCCGAGCTGCCGGTGATCATCTTCTCGGGCCACGGCAACATCGATACCGCGGTCAGCGCGGTGAGCCGGGGGGCGATGGACTTCATCGAGAAGCCCTTCGAGGCCGAAAAGCTGCTCCTGCTCGTCCAGCGGGCGACCGAGACAGAGCGATTGCGGCGCGAGAACACCCGGCTGCGCGAGGGCTTTGCCAGGGGTGAGGAGTTCACCGGCAACTCGGTGGCCATCAATGCCGTGCGCGCCACGCTGAAGCGGGTCGCCAACACCGGCAGCCGGGTCCTCATCAGCGGTCCCGCGGGTGCAGGCAAGGAAGTCGCCGCCCGTCTGCTCCACGCCTGGAGTCCGCGGGCCGAGAACGCGTTCGTCATCGTCAACTCGGCGCGCATCACGCCGGAGCGGTTCGAGCAGGAACTCTTCGGCGAGGAAGCCGACGGCAGCCTCGTTCGCCCGGGCCTGCTCGAGATGGCGGACGGCGGGACGCTCTATCTCGACGAGGTGGCCGATATGCCGCTTTCGACCCAGGCGCGGATCCTGCGCGTGCTGACCGAGCAGAGCTTCGTGCGGGTGGGGGGCAACCGGCAGGTCGGTGTCGACGTGCGGGTGGTCTCCTCGACCTCGCGCGATCTGGCGCGGGAGATGGAGGAAAAGCGTTTCCGCGAAGACCTGTTCTACCGGCTCAACGTGGTGCCGGTGACGATCCCGTCGCTTGCCGAGCGGCGCGACGACATCCCGGCGCTCGCCGAGCATTTCTTCACCCGCTATGCGGCCGAGCAGGGAATACCTGCCCCGACGGTGAGCCAGGAGGCGATCGCGGCGCTCCAGGCCTACGACTGGCCCGGCAACGTTCGCCAGATGCGCAACGTCGTGGAGCGCACGATCATCCTTACCCCGCGCGACAAGCTCGACACGATCGAGGCCGATATGCTGCCTGGGGAAGTGACCGGCAGCCGCATCGGCGGGGGCGGGGCGGTATCGTCGCTGATGGGCGTTCCACTGCGCGAAGCGCGCGAGAGCTTCGAGCGCGAATACCTGACCATCCAGATCCGCCGGTTTTCGGGCAATATCTCGAAAACCGCCAACTTCATCGGCATGGAACGGTCTGCACTCCACCGGAAACTCAAGCTGCTGGGGATGGGCGAGCGCCGCGACGAGGATTGAACCGCGACATGGCGGAACGCAGTTGCAGCAAAAGCATTTGCGAATTGAGGCGGGCTCGCCATATTCGGCAGCGATTCCGGCGTTCCCCTTAGGGACGCGCCAGATTGCGGACCGCAGAAGCGGCCGCCAACAACAGGAGACGTTGCAAGTGTCCACATCCCGCACGCTGTCCGCGCGCCCGAAACCCCCGAGCGAGGAAAACGAATCGTCTGGCCCGCCCTCGAGCGGCAAGCAGCAGAGCTTGCAGGACGCGTTTCTCAACCTGCTGCGCAAGAACAAGGTTCCCGTCACCATGTTCCTGGTGAAGGGGGTAAAACTGCAGGGCATCGTGACCTGGTTCGACAACTTCTCGATCCTGCTCCGGCGGGACGGGCAGTCGCAGCTGGTCTACAAGCACGCCGTATCCACGATCATGCCGTCGAACCCGGTCGACGCGGCGCAGTTCACGAGCCAGGGTTCGAACGCGCGGCAGCGCCTGCTGCAGGACGTATTCCTCAGCCGCGTGCGCGAGGCGGGTGTCCAGGTGACGATGTTCCTCGTCAACGGCGTGATGCTTCAGGGCAAGATCGCCGCTTATGACCTGTTCTGCATGCTGCTCGAACGCGAAGGTTACGTGCAGCTTGCCTACAAGCATGCTGTGTCGACGATCCAGCCGGCAAGCCCGGTGGACCTGTCCGACGAGTTCGAAGGCGACGGCGACTGAGTTTCGACGAAAACCTGCTTGGCGAAGTCTCCCGCGGGGCGCGGGCCGTCGTGGTATGTCCTGACGTTCGGGGCCGGCACCACGACCTTTCCCCCGAGGCGCGGCTCGAGGAAGCCTGCGGGCTGGCACTCGCGATCGGCATTGTCGTGGCCGAGGCCCAGGTTGTCCCCGTGCGCGAAGTCCGTCCGGGCACGCTCTTCGGCGCCGGTCAGGTCGAGAACATCGGTATCGCGTGCGAGCAGAACGAGGCGGAACTTGTCATCGTCGATGGCGCACTCAGTCCGATCCAGCAGCGCAACCTGGAGGACAGGCTGAAGCGCAAGGTGATCGACCGCACAGGGCTCATCCTCGAGATTTTCGGCGAGCGCGCGGCAACTGCGGAGGGGCGGTTGCAGGTCGAGCTTGCTCACCTCGACTACCAGCAGAGCCGGCTCGTGCGTTCGTGGACCCACCTCGAGCGGCAGCGCGGCGGCTTCGGCTTCCTCGGCGGGCCGGGCGAAACGCAGATCGAGGCGGACCGGCGGATGATCCGCCAGCGCATGGCGCGCCTGCGCAAGGAGCTCGAAGGCGTGCGCAGGACCCGGCAGCTCCACCGCGACAGGCGGGGGAGGGCGCCCTGGCCGGTTATCGCGCTGGTCGGATACACGAATGCTGGAAAATCTACTCTTTTCAATTGGTTGACGGGGGTGGAGGTGATGGCGGAGGACCTGCTGTTCGCCACGCTCGATCCGACGATGCGGGCGATCTCGCTACCGGGAGTGGAAAAGGCGATCCTGTCCGACACGGTCGGCTTCATTTCCGACCTGCCGACCCAGCTCGTCGCCGCATTCCGCGCGACGCTCGAGGAAGTGACCGGTGCCGACCTGATCCTGCACGTGCGCGATATCGCCAACCCATCGACCCAGGCGCAGAAGACCCAGGTGCTCGAAGTGCTCGGCGATCTCGGGGTCACCGAGGGGCATGACAGGGGGCAGGGGGCAGGGGGGATTCCCATTCTCGAGGTGTGGAACAAGATCGACCTCCTCTCCGCCGAGGTGGCTGCGGACGTGCGCGCCGCCGCCGAGGCTGACGATATGACGATCGCGCTTTCTGCCGAAACGGGCGAGGGCGTCGATGCGCTGATGATCCGGCTCGGTGAGCAGTTGACCCGGGGCGCGCGCGTTCACGAATTCGTCCTTCCGGCGAGCGCCGGCCGGCAGATCGCCTGGCTTCACGCGCATGGCGAGGTGATCGAGGAAGCTGACGCCGGTGCCGGGCCCGAAGGGCCGTTGCGGCGGCTTGCGGTCCGCCTCAACCCCAAGGAGCGGGGCCAGTTCGAGGCCCTGTGAACGTCCGGCCGGATCAATCCAGCGTTTTTTCCGATAGCTTGACGGCCTGCCAATAGGCTTCCTGCCGGTCGAGCGAGAGGCCGGCAAAGTCGGCGGCATCAGCCTTGGCTCGTTCTTCCATTGCCCGGAAACGACGTTCGAACTTGGCGTTGGCAGCGCGCAGCGCGTCCTCGGGCGCGATGCCGTAGGCGCGCACGAGATTGACCGCGGCGAACAGGAGGTCGCCCGCTTCCTCGAAGCGCTCGGGTTCATCGGCTTCGGCAAGTTCGCGCATTTCCTCTGCGAGCTTGTCGGCGGGCCCGTCGCGGTCGGGCCAGTCGAAGCCGACCCGCGCGGCGCGCTTCTGAAGCTTGTCGGCGCGCATCAGCGCGGGAAGCGCGACCGCAACGCCGTCGAGCGCGCTGGTCGCGCCCTTGTCGGCGCGCTCTGCAGCCTTGAGCGCTTCCCACTGCTTGTCGCGATCTGCGCCGGGCGCCTCGGCATCCGCGAAGATGTGCGGATGGCGGGCCACGAGCTTGTCCGCGATCGACCGCGCGACGGCGGTGAAATCGAACAATCCGGCTTCCTCGGCAATGCGGGCCTGAAACACGACCTGGAACAGCAGATCGCCGAGTTCGTCGCGGATGTCATCGACGTCTCCGCGCGCGACCGCGTCGGCGACTTCGTAAGCTTCCTCGATCGTGTGCGGGACGATCGTCTCGAACCGCTGTGCGCGATCCCAGTCGCAACCGTTTTCCGGGTCGCGGAGAGTGGCCATGATGGCGAGGAGGCGGTCGAGCTGGTCGGACATTGTGCGATGATAATATATATTATGTTAAATACATCCTGGGCCTCTCACCCCATCGCCAGCGAGAACGCCAGTCCCACGGCGATGAATATGCCAGCCCATAGCAGCGCCAGCCGGATGCTTTCCTTCCACCCCAGGCGATAACCGGCGAACGCGCTGCCGGCGAGCAGCAGCCAACCGAGCAAGGCGACGATCTGGACGGTGCTGATTTCGTTCATAACGCGATCTCCAGCCCATCGTATCCAACCTCGACCGTGTCCGGCACCTCGCCAGCCAGGGTCCGGTAATCCATCGACTTGTCGAGATGCGTCAGGACCGCGCGGCGCGCACCGCAACGCTTCGCGAACTCGAGTGCCATGGCGAGATGCGCGTGCGTCGGATGCGGTCTGCGGCGCAGGCAATCGACCACAAGCAGGTCGACCTTCCGCATGAGCGCCACCATGGACTCGGTAATTTCGCTGAAGTCTGTCGCATAACCGATTGATTTTCCGTCCGCGTCGAAACGGAATGCCGTCGATTGCGCCGGCCCGTGCGGCATCTGGCAATGCGAGACGCCAAATCCGGCAAAGATCCGTAGGCGTTCAAGCGTGTTGAGCTCGCAGATCGTCGGATACCCGTGTTCGCCGGCGAAAACATAGCTGAAGCGCGCGCGCAGGCGCCGGGCAGTCTCGTCGGCGGCAAACCCTGGCAACGGACCCGAGCGGTCATAACGCATGACCCGCAGGTCATCGATCCCGTGGCAGTGATCGGCGTGGTCGTGCGTCCAGAACACGCCGTCGACCTTTTCAATGGCGTTTGCGAGCAGTTGCTGGCGCAGGTCGGTCGAGGTGTCGACCAGCAGGCGCTTGCCTTCGGCGTTCTCGACCACGATCGATACCCGCGTACGGCGGTTGCGCGGTTCGGCGGGGTCGCAGTCGCCCCAGTCTTCGCCGATCCGCGGCACCCCGGTTGAGGTGCCCGAGCCGAGCATGATGAGCTTCACGCCGCGGCTTTCGTGAAAAGACTGAAGAAGTTGGCGGTCGTCGTTTCCGCCAGGTCTTCCAGTGGCACCGCGCGCAGGTTTGCGACGAACGCCGCTGTGTCGCGCACGAAGGCCGGCTCGCACGGGCGGCCGCGATGCGGCACCGGAGCGAGAAACGGGCTGTCGGTTTCTACCAGCAGCCGGTCCGAAGGAAGGTCTGCAGCGATTTCCTGCAGTTCCTTCGCGTTCTTGAACGTGACGATACCCGAAAGGGAGATCGTCAAGCCCAGGTCGAGGACGGACTTCGCGAAATCGCGAGATGCGGTAAAGCAATGGATCAGGGCCGGGAAAGCGCCCTGCTGCATCTCCTCGGCAAGGATCGCCGCGGTGTCGCCCTCGGCATCGCGGGTGTGGATGATGACCGGCAGGCCGGTTTCGCGCGCGACGCCGATGTGCATCCGGAACAGGTCGCGCTGCACCGCGCGATCGGACTTGTCGTAATAGTAGTCGAGCCCGCTTTCGCCGATCCCGATGACCTTGGGGTGTGACGTTGCCGCCAGCAGCGCGTCGCGGCCGAGGTCTGCGTGCTGGTCGGCTTCGTGCGGATGGATTCCCACGCTGGCCCAGACATCAGGCTCGCGCTCGGCCGTGCCCACCACGGTTTCCCATTCGCTGCGGCGGGTCGAGATGTTGAGCATCCCGGTCACCCCGGCATCGCGCGCGCGGGAAAGCACGCCCTGCCTGTATTCGGCCACGCCCTCGTATTCGAGGTGACAATGGCTGTCGATCAGCCTCACGCGGCCTCCTCGGAC
This sequence comes from Tsuneonella litorea, assembly GCF_025154015.1. Classification (GTDB taxonomy): domain Bacteria; phylum Pseudomonadota; class Alphaproteobacteria; order Sphingomonadales; family Sphingomonadaceae; genus Tsuneonella; species Tsuneonella litorea. The sequence goes on along the minus strand of NZ_JAOAMV010000003.1, from coordinate 16,984 downwards.
GGCATCTCGAGGCGCGGGAACACGCCCACCGGCTGCGACAGGCGGAACGCGCCCAACTGCGCGATCCAGTCCTTGTCATCCAGGGCGGCGAAACCGCGGGCATCGGCGGCGATTCCGATCTGATCGAGCAGGCGGTCGATGCTCGACGGCACGACCGGCCGGATCGCGATCGCCAGATCGCGGACCTGCCGAACCAGGGTCATCAGGACGGCCGCCATCCGCTCGGGATCGGTCTTGCGGAGCGTCCACGGGGCCTGGTCGTCGACATAGGCGTTGCACGCGAAGACCGCGCGCATCCACGCCTCGATACCCTCGCTGAAAGCCAAGTTTTCGAACCGCTGGCGCATCGTGTCGATTTCGGTGCCGACCGCCTTTGCCAGCAATTCATCGGCTTCGTTCAGGGGCAGATCGTTGCGCAGTTCGCCGTCCAAGTTCTTGAAAATCATCGACAAGACGCGCTGCGCGAGGTTGCCGAAGCTGTTGGCGAGCTCGGCATTGCATCGCGTGACGATCGCCTCCGCGGAAAAGCTGCCGTCCTTGCCGAACGGCACTTCTGCCAGCAGGAAATAGCGCAACTGGTCGACCCCGTATCGTTCCGCGAGTTCGAGCGGATCGACAACGTTGCCGGTCGATTTTGACATCTTCTCGCCGCGGTGGAGCAGGAAGCCGTGCCCGAAGATCGCCTTGGGCGCGGGCAGACCCGCGCTCTTGAGGAATGCCGGCCAGTAGACCGCATGGAATCGAACGATATCCTTGCCGATGAGGTGGAGGTCGGCGGGCCAGAAGCGGTCGAACTCCCCTTCCCGGTCCGGAAAGCCGATACCGGTGAGATAGGTGGTGAGCGCATCGACCCATACGTACATGACGTGACCGGGACTGCCGGGCACCGGCACGCCCCAATCGAAGCTCGTCCGGCTGACCGACAGGTCGCGCAGGTCGTTGCCATTGAGGAAGGCCAGCACCTCGTTCCGGCGACTTTCCGGCTCGAGAAAGCCCGGTCTCTCGTTCAGCTCAATGAGGTAATCACGGTATTTCGACAGCCGGAAGAACCAGCTTTCCTCGACCTGCCATTCAACCGGGGTGCCCTGCGGCGAGAGCCTGGCACCCCCCTCGTCTTCGACAATCTCGTCTTCACCGTAGAAAGCTTCGTCGCGAACCGAATACCAGCCCTCGTAACGATCGAGGTAGAGGTCGCCGGCGGATTCCATCGCCTTCCAGATCGCCTGACTGGCCGCAAAGTGCTGCTCTTCGGTCGTGCGCCGGAACGCGCTGTAATCGATATGAAGAGCAGCGCACATATCACGGAAATACCCGGACATTTCATTTGCGAATTCGAGCGTGTCGCGGCCCGCCTCGCGCGCCGTCTTGGCCATCTTCATGCCGTGCTCGTCGGTCCCGGTGACGAGCCGCACGTCGAACCCTTGGGCCTTCTTCACGCGCGCGATAACGTCGGCGGCAATCGCTTCGTAGGCGTGGCCGATATGCGGGCGACCGTTGGGATAGCTGATCGCGGTGGTAAGATAATAGGGTTCAGGCATCGGCGTGGCTGCTAGCCGCCGCTGTCGACGCGAGCAAGCCGCCGATCTGCATCACCAGCAAGCCGGGATCGAAGTTGTGTGTCGGCGCCTGCGCGGAAAGACGCACGAGGTCGGCATGGGCATCGACAATCGCGGGCAGGCCGCCGCGCGGGGCCGCGGCCGCCATCTGTGCCAGCCGCGCGCGGGCCAGGTCCAGCACTGCGGCGATCCGCGCGCGTTCGGGCCGCGCGCCGATCTCTGCCGCCAGCTTGCCGCGCAGCGTGAAGTCGGGATCACCGGTCTCGACGATCCGCCGCATCAGCGCATCGACCGGCGCCAGATCCTGGGCGACGAATTCGAGCGCTGCTCCGGGCGAGCCCGCCGCAGCCGCGACCGCCGCGGCGCGGGTCCCGGCATCGGCTTCCGGCGCCTGCTCGCCGAGGATGCGAGCGATTGCGGCATCTTCGAGCGTGGGAAAGCGCAACAGCCGGCAGCGTGACCGTATCGTCGGCAGCAGCCGGGCGGGGCGATGGGCGACGAGCAGGAAGAAGGTGCCTGCAGGCGGCTCCTCGAGGCTCTTGAGCAGCGCGTTCGACGAACCGGTTTCCATGTCGTCGGCCGGGTCGATGATGACCGCCCGCTTGCTGCCGAGCGTGGGACGGGTGGTCAGCCGGCGCTGCATTTCGCGGACCTGCGCGATCTTGATGTTCCGTGCGAGTTCGTATTCCTTGCCGTCCTCGCGCTTCTTCTCTTCCTTTTCGTCCTTGGGCAGGTTGGTGAGAACGAGGATGTCGGGATGCTGGCCCTCGGGCTGGGGGATGCCGGGTTCGGCAACCAGTTCGCGCGCCGCGGCAAGCGCAAAGCGCATCTTGCCGAGCCCCTTCTTGCCCGCGAGAAGCCAGGCATGATGCATCCGCTCTCCGCGGAGCCCGTCCCGCCATTCGCGCCAGGCGGCGTCGTGACCGATGAGGGTCACGTGCCAATTCCCGTGATCGGTGAAACCGCCCCCCACACGGCCTCGTGGACCACTTCGGGCGCGGCGCCCCCGTCGATCACGGCAATCCGCTCGTCCTCGCTCGCGGCAAGCCGGGCGAACGTCTCACCGACCGTCCGGTGATAGCCGGCATCCCGGCCCCCGATCGCGTCGGCCGCATCACCGTCGCGCGCGCGGGTCCGCGCGACCGCCGTTTCGGGATCGACGGTGAGCAATATCGTGAGGTCGGGGCGAAGGCCGCCGCTGCCAATCGCGTGGAGGGCCTGCACCGCCTCGTCACCGACGCCGCCCGCTCCACCCTGATAGGCACGGCTCGAATCGACGTACCGGTCGCTGATCACCCAGCGGCCTTTCGCGATTTCCGGACGGATCAACCGGGCGACGTGATCGGCGCGCGCGGCGGCGAAGAGGAGCGCCTCGGCTTCGGCACCCCACCCCTCGCCCGGCGGATCGAGCAGGAGCCGGCGGATCGCCTCCGCCCCCGGGGTACCGCCGGGTTCACGGGTGAGCACGGCGTCGATCCCGCGTCCGGCCAGCGCATCGACCAGCAGTCGGGCCTGGGTGGACTTGCCGCACCCTTCCCCGCCCTCGAACGCGATGAACTTGCCCGGGATCATCAGAACAGGGCCACAACGCCGTTGACCAGACGCTCTGCCAGGTTGGCTTCGTCGACATCGCTCGCGGCGACGAGCGGAACGCGTGAGGTGCGCAGGCCCTCGACCGCGATCTCCAGCTCGGCGACCTGTTCGCCCTTGGCGACTGGCGCGCGGAGCGGGCCCTGGTAGTGGATCGTCAGTTCGACCTTTCCGGTCTGGCCGATCGGCAGGTCATACCCGATCGGGCGTTCGGCCACCAGCGAGACGGACCTCTGCGCCCCGCCCTGCACGCGCGCCTCGCCGACGACCGTGCCCGCGGCGAACAAGGGATGGCCTTCAAAAGCCTGAAACCCCCATTCGAGGAACGAGCGCGACGATTGCTTCTGAATGCGCGAGGTCGGCGCGCCCCCGATCACCATCACCAGCCGGCGCCCGTCACGCTCCGCGCTGCCCAGAAATCCGTAACCGGCCTGATTGGTGAAACCCGTCTTGATCCCGTCGGCTCCATCGACGACGCCGGTCACGGGGTCGTGATTACGCTGCTCGAAACCGTTGAACTTCAGTCGCTTATGACCAAAATACCGCTCGTAGAGGTCTGGGTGGCGCGTGATCATCGCCGTCGCCAGGGTGACCAGGTCGCGCGCGGTCACGAACGTGCGCCCTTCGTCCATCCATCCGTTCGGCGTCCCGAAATGGCTGTCGTGCATTCCGATCGAGCGGGCGGTAGCGTTCATCCTGTCGACCCACCGGTCGAGCGAACCGGCCAGCCCCACGCCCAGTGCCGCCGCTCCGTCGTTCGCGGAGACGGTGGTGATTCCGCGAAGAAGCGCGTCGATCGTCACGCGCTGGTTGAGCTCGAGGAACATCGTCGAGCCGACGCCGTGCCAGTCGTTCCAGGTCGGCTCGCTGAAGATGACCTCCTGGCTCGGCGAGATCTTGCCCGCATCGATCATCTCGAAGGCCGTGAACACGGTCATCACCTTCGTGATCGACGCCGGCATGAAGCGCCGGTCGGGTTCGCGCGAGTAGAGCGTCTGGCCCGACGAGAGGTCCACCAGGAGGGCGATCGGAACCTCGGGCGGTGGCACCAGCGGTTCGATCGGAGCGCGATCCGCGCTCGCCGCGCCGGCACTCGTCGAGAGTGCGGCGGCGGCCAGCAGTGACTTGATGAGGGTGTTCAACGATGCTCCCGCGCCGGGCGGAAGCCGGCGGCTGTCAACCTGCGCTATAGACTCGCGCGTCGCTATAACCGGCGGCTCGAACCTTAGCCAGCGCGGCTTCGGCCTGTCCCCGGTTCTCGAACGGTCCCGTCCGGACGCGGTAGAACCTGCCCGACGGACTGATGAATCCGCCCAGGGCCTGCGCGACCTTTTCTGCATTCTCGCGAACAGAGAAGGTCGCAGCCTGGATGACGAAGCCTTCTCCAGCCGAAACCGGCGCTGTCTCGGCAGATTTCGGAGACGGCGCCTTTGCGCGGGAAGCCGCTGCAGGTTCCGCTTCGGCACGGGCGACGACGACCGGCTTGGCCGCCTCGCCGCTGCCGGCGAGCGGAAGGAGGGGGAATGCGGTGGTCGATTTGGCAGCGGCGGGGGGTCCCGCGACAGCGCGCGACGACGGCGTGACAGAGGGCGCCGAGGGGGAAACGGTCACCGCCGCGGCGATCGCGGCCACGTCCGGCACCGGAGCGCGCAGACTGGCAGCCCCCGATTCGGGGAGCCTGCGGCGAAGTACCTCGACCAGGGACTTGGGCGTTTCCATGCGTTCCGGCGCCGGGCGACCCGCCCGCAGTTCGGCCCGGTCCTTCTCGGGCGGATTGACCCGGCGAACCCGGACCGCAGCGCCTTCGTCTGCCCCGAGCTGGGCGGCAGCTGCGGCCGACAGGGCAACGAAGCGGTCGCCGGTCATTGGCCCGCGCCGCTCGACGCGGGCGAGGATCGTCTTTCCGCTGGCAAGCGAGGTTACCTCGACATAGCTCGGCAGCGGCAGGGTCCGGTGCGCAAGCGTGATCCCTTCGCCACCGGCGACCGCGGCGTAGCCCACTACATCGTAATTGAGCGTATCGACCGGGGTGTAGAGCACCCCATCGATCGTGTAGGGATCGCCCAGAACCATCGGGTAATCCGCTGCCGGGCCGGATCTGGCAGGCTGGATTGCGGTCGCCATGTCCGGGTGGTTACCGCCCCCGACCAGCCCGCAACCCGCGAGCGCCGTGGCGGTCAGGCCAACGAGAAACTGCCGGCAACCGGCCTCAACGGACAATCTCATCTGCAAGCAACCCCACACTCATCGCGTAGTAGTTCGAGCAGTTATATTCGAGGATGACCCGATAATTTGCGGTTAACAGCCAAGCCCTGGTGCCGGGGCCGTCTGGCTGGAACAGCGACGCCGTGACATCGTCCGGGAGGTTAACGAGCGGCTGCACGCCGAGCTGCTTCCACTCGCCCACGCTCATCCAGCGGCTGTGGCGTTCGTGCACCCGGCTGCACACCGGCGCGTTCATCGGCGACTTGAGCGCTGCCCAATCGAGGCTGGGGGGGACGCGGGCGAGCACCCCCCAAGGCTGCCCCCGCCGCCAGCCCGCATCGCGGAAGTAATTGGCGATTGAGGCGAGCGTATCTGCACGGCTGTTCCAGATGTCCCGGTGACCGTCGCCGTCACCATCCTGGGCAAGCCGCAGGTAGATGCTGGGCAGAAACTGCGGATTGCCGAAGGCGCCGGCCCAGCTGCCCTTCAGCGTGGAGCGGCTGACGCCCTTGTCAGCGATCTTGAGAAGGTCGACGAACTCGGTCGCGAACAGCTCGCGCCGGCGCCCTTCCCATGCAAGCGTTGCCAGGCTGCGCGCGAGGTCGAAATTGCCGGTGTAACTGCCGTAATTCGTTTCGTGCCCCCAGATTGCGACGACCACATTGGCTGGTACGCCGTATTTCGACTCGATCTGCGCGGCGAGTGGCCCGAGCGCCTGGTAGTTCCGCCGTCCTCCGTTGATGCGCGCGGCGTCGACATGATCGTCGAGGTAGGGCTGCAGGCGCGGAAAGGATCCGCTGCTCGTCGGGGTGCCCGGCTGGCCCCGGTCGAGCTCGATCACCCGCGGGTTCGGCGTGAGGTCGTATGTCATCCGCTGGATCGTCGGCTCGCTCACCCCTTCCGCACGCGCACGCGCGATCAGCAGTTGCAGGTAGGCGTCGAACGACAGGTCCTGTGCATGAGACGGGGTTGCGAGGATGGAAGCAAGCAAAGCGGCGGCGTAGCCAAACGGTTTCAGGCGCATGGGTTTGTGTCGCATAGCCTTGGTAACGGTGCAAACCGCAAAGGGTTCGTGACAAGCGCCATTCGGCTCGCTAGCCGCTCGGTTCGACGGACAGGTGGCCGAGCGGTTTAAGGCACTGGTCTTGAAAACCAGCGAGGGTGCAAGCTCTCCGTGGGTTCGAATCCCACCCTGTCCGCCACTTCCCTATTTCTTAACCGACCCGTTGAGGTGGCTAACGTAGCAGTACTTAGCCGTTTATCCGTGTCCCTCCGTTTCTGGCCGTTCGCCGCTAGCTGCGAGATGGCGCGGGAGAAAGTGTGGGAGACTGACTAATGGGCAGTCTGACAGTCACCACTGTCAAGGCGGCGAGTAGGCCGAGGCGATAAGGCGACGGCGACGGACTTTTCCTGCTAGTCGGCAAGGGCGGCGTAAAAAGTTGGATGGTTCGGGGCCAGAAAGACGGTCGGCGACGCGATATCGCCTTGGGTAGCGCCAGCAAGGTTCCCCTGAACCTGGCTCGCGAAAGAGCCCAGTCTGTCAGAGAGCAGATCCAATCGGGCATCGATCCCGTTGCTGAGCGGCGCAAGGCGGCCGGTATTCCCACGTTTCGCGAAGCCGCCAAGTTGCTCCGTACTGAGCACAAGGCGAGCTGTAAAATGAAGGCGGGACGCGAGCACGTCGTTCCCCTTCCCGTGCCGGCGCTGGCGCTGTTCGAGCGCATGAAGGTGCACAGAGACAGAACTGCGACCTCGTCTTCTGTGGCACGAAGCGCGGAAAGACGCTGTCCGACATGACATTACGCTGACGAAGGCGCTACGCGACATGCGTCTGGACATAACTGTACACGGCCGATGGCGCAGACCGCCGCTGATCCCCTCGATCCGCAACTCCGCCCTTGCGAAGTTCTTGGCATGTCACTCAAAATCTAATGCCCGGACGGCTTGCCGTTAACCGAGATAGTTTGTCTTGTCGGGGTTGCGTCTAATTTGGGAGCGTCCTGAAGCCTTACCATCCGCTTCCACGAAACGCTGCCCCCCCCTCGCCGAATTCGTGATTTTGACCGATTCCCTAATAGATACAGATCCCTAGGCCTCTGTTAGCCACTGGGTGAGATTCGTTAACCTATACCGTTTAGTTTGGGCCGGATGAAGTTCTGCCCTGTTCACTGTCTTTTGCTGTCGGCCGCAAGTGCGGCCGCACTGTGCGCGGTTTCCGTCCGCGCGGAAGGCGTGCCGGCCGGTTCGGTGATCCAAAATACTGCCACCGCAAGTTTCACGCACAATGGCGTGACTCAGACGGTCGACTCAAACATCGTTTCGATCACAGTCAATGAGACTCTCGACGCGGCCCTGGCCTCTCAGGACGGTGGACCGATCACCTCTAGCGGCGACGTGGTTCTCCGCTTCCTCCTGAGCAATACCGGCAACGGACCTGAGACCTTTAATCTCGTGGCAGAGCCGGCAGTGGCGGGGAACGATTTCGACCTCATAGTCGACAAGATCGCAATCGATACGAATGCCAACGGCGTCTACGACGACGGGATCGACACAGTGATCCCCGGGGGCGCGGCCACGCCGTCGCTCGACGCCGACGCCTCGATCGCGATCCTCGTCGTCGCGCTCGTGCCTGCGAGTGCAACCGACGGTCAGAACAGCCAGTTGCAGCTGACCGCGCAAGCTGCGACCGGCACCGGCTCAACGCTTGCCGATTTCACGAGGGTGACGCTGGCGAGCGACGCCATGACCGCACCCGTCGCGATCGCCTGACCGCCGGATAGGCCCACGACCGCATCGACCCCGGACGCACCTGCGCCTGCGAATACTGTCGTCGTCCACGACGTACCTGCCCGGCAGCATCGAGCTCGATGGCGTGTCACTGACCGACGCCGCAGATATGGATGCCGGTGAGCTGAGCGCTGCTGGCATTTCGGTTGTCGTAGGCAATGCGGCAGCCGGATCCAGCTACACCGTCTCGTTCAAAGTAACGATCGATAAGTGAGGAAAATCAGCGTGAAACGGCATCTTCTTGCAGCTGCTTCGATGATTCTTGTGGCCTTTCCCGGCACTCCCCTGCTTGCGCAGCCGCAGTCGGTTGAACTCAAGGGCGATGTCAAGGTCGTGCGGGTCGTCGGCGAAGGGGACGAGAAGCACGAGGAACTGCAGGAGCCGACCCGGGTCGTTCCCGGCGACCGACTCGCGTTCTCGACGCGTTACATCAATTCCGGCGCCGAGCCGGCCGAAGATTTCGTAGTCACCAATCCACTGCCGAGCGCGGTGATGCTGGCCGAAGACGGATCCTTCGATGTCTCGGTCGATGGAGGAAAGACTTACGGGCATCTGGCTTCGCTGGAAGTCGCCAATGGCGACTCCGGATCGCGGCCTGCGACCCTGGCAGACGTGACTCACGTTCGCTGGACCCTCGCGAGGATTGCACCGGGAGCGCAGGGTTCGCTGACTTATTTCGCGGTCGTTCGATGATGCGCGGAAGAGATAAATGCCGCCCACAGCTCGCGGGCGGGGGATCGAGAGCGAGCATGCAGATGGATCACGACTATGATGCTCAGGAGCAAATGGCTCGCTGCGGTTAGTGGCATCTCACTGGCCGTAGCACCATCCGTCGTTCAAGCGGCCCCCGTAGGGACTGCCGCTGGCAGCGACATTACCAATACCGTCCAGGTCGACTACAAGGTCGGCGGGGTCAGCCAGACCCAGGTTTCGGCTACGGACACGTTCAAGGTCGACCGCAAGGTCAACGTGACTGTGGCGACGACCGACGCATCGGCCGTAAGCGTTTCGCCTGGTCAGACCGATGCGGTCACGACTTTCACGGTCACCAACAACTCGAACGCCACGCTCGACTTCCTGCTTGCCGCGACGAACCAGTCGGGCGGCAGCGCGCAGTTCAGCGGGTCGGACAGCTTCGACGGCGCCAACGTGCGCGTCTACGTCGAAACGAACGGCACGCCGGGTTGGCAGACGGACGATACCCAAGCAGGCGCACTCGCTGGAATCGCCTCGGGTGACACCGCGACTGTTTATGTCCTGGCCGACATGGTCCTCAGCGCGGGTCCGCCGGCAGCGCTGCCCACGAACGGCAGCATCGCGACGGTAGTCCTGACGGCGACAGCAGCATCCGGCGCCAGCCAAATCGGCGGTACAGTCGCCGGTTCAGGAGGTTCGGCCATTTCGCAGACCCCGCCTGGTACGGCAAACGGCCAGACGACGATGGAAACGGTCTTCGCCGACGCGGCCTACGCCCCCAGCGGCGATACGGCCTATAACGGCCAGCACGCGGCTCGCAGCGACTACCAAGTCGCGGGTGCTCTCCTATCGGTCAACAAGTATAGCCGTGTGGTCAGCGATCCTGTTGGTAGCACTAACCCACGCTCCATCCCCGGAGCTGTGGTTGAGTACTGCATCGTCGTGTCGAACGCGTCGGGCGCCGCCACCGCGGCCGATGTAGCGCTCAGCGATGTGGTGCCGACCGAAATGACCTTCGTTTCGGGAAGTGTCTACCTCGACGGTGCGTTCTCCGCTCCCGACACTTGTACGTCGAGCGGCGGATCGGCCGGATCGGACGCCGCGAACTACAACGCGGGGACTACGACGGTGAGCAACACCTTCGCTTCGATTGCGGCGACGGAAACGAGAACTCTTCGATTCCAAGCGACGATCAACTGATCAACGGCTGGGAGATCGGTGACTGAGTAATCGCATGCGTCCGTGGGCCTTCATCCTCGAAATGGCAGCAGCGCTCATCTGGGCGCTGTTGCTGTTTGCGGGTCCTGTGAATGCACAGACGATTTCCAACACGGCACGTGTGAGCTGGTCGCAGGAAGGTGCTGCGAGATCGGCACTTTCCAATACGATCGATATCGATGTCGATCCGCAACCGGCCGAGATCGAGACCTATCATCCGGTCGATAACGCAGCCCCGCTTTCGATCTCACCCTCCCAATGCGGCGGCAATCCGTTGTTCGTGTTTGCCGGCCAATCCGGAGGCGCTATCAACGTCGCTTCGGCTCGAACGAGCACTCTCGCGATCGGTGAAGTGCTAATTCTTCGCTTCTGGGCGCCCGCCGCAAATCTCAATCCCTCAATTGCCGATAGCGTGAGCGTGACCATCACCGGCGCGCGTGGTGACAGAGAAGTCATCGCTATCCTCGAAACAGGTTTAGATACGGGAATTTTTACAGGGTCAATCAATACGTTAGCATCGACAGTTAGCAAATCTAGAAATGACTGCAGGTTGAGTGTCGAACCTGAGGAATTGGTTGAAGTCGCGGTTGGGGGTGGAACGGGTCTTCCGCCGGTGGCCACCACACTCGTCGCCATCCTGGCAGACCCGTACGGGCTTGTTTTCGACAGCGACGACGGCACCCCGGTTTCGGGCGCGCGAGTCTCGCTCGTGGACGCGCAATCAGGTGCGCCTGCGACCGTATTCGCCGACGATGGCGTAACCCCCTGGCCCTCCAGTGTCGTCACGGGTGCGCCGATTGTCGACGGCGCGGGCGTGTCCCACCCCATGGGACCAGGTGAGTACCGATTCCCCAATGCGTCGCTAGGCAACTATCGGATTATCGTCGCCCCGCCCTCCCCGTATTCCGCACCTTCAACGGTTTCGTCGTCGAACTTCGCGAACTTTCGTCATTCCGACGGATCGGCATTGACGATCAACGACGCGTCCTATGGGGGGAGCTTCGCGCTGACCTCGATCACGCCCGTACGAATCGACATTCCGGTAGACCGACCCAAGGTTCCCCTCGCTGTCACGAAGTCCGCCTCCCGCCCACGCGCGGAACCGGGCGACGCGGTGTTCTATAGCGTCACGGTTCGCAACCCCGATCCAACCCGCGCGAAGACGGATATCGTGCTGGCGGACAGTGCGCCGCGCGCGCTCAGACTTCGCCCCGAATCGTTGCGGATCAACGGCCAGGCGAAGCCCAGCGTCGTTTCGGCGTCGATCGACGGTCACGGCTTCACGGCAGCGCTTGGGAGCATACCGCCGAACGGTTCGGTGCGCGTGACCTACGCAATGGTCGTCCGCGAAGACGCTGCCCCCGGACAGGCCGTCAACCACGCCACCGTTATCGATGCATCCGGCACCCGTACCGACGTAGAATCTTCGGTAGTAATCGAACATAACCAATTGATTTCACGTATGACTATCACCGGCCGGGTGATGCTCGGTGATTGCCGGCAGGAAGGTCCCGTGGTCGGCATTCCCGGTGTGCGGGTCATGCTCGAAGACGGGAGCTTCGCGATTACGGACCGCGAAGGACGTTATCACTTCGACGGCGTGGTGCCTGGCACCCATGTCGTGCAGGCCCAGACTCAGACGCTTCCGGGAGATGGGCATTTCGTCGACTGTCACCGCTCCACCCGCAGCGCCGGGAGCGCCATCTCGCGCTTCGTGAGCGGCCAGGGCGGCAGCCTTGCGGTCGCCGATTTCCATGCGGTCGTGCCCGGCTCCCCGCAAGCCGCGGAGGTTCCTGCGGCGGATGGAGGTCCCACAGATGCCGCTGCCCCTGCCCCCACCTATACTGTTAATTCACGGGCGGCATCTGGTGCGGAGACCGACTGGATGGCGCTGGGTGATGGCCCGACCGAGTTCCTGTTTCCCAATGTCGATCACAATCCCCGTTCGCCTGCCGTTCGGGTGGTCATTCGGCACAGGGCCGGCCAGAAGATCGAGCTCTTTGCCGGCGGCAAGGCGGTTGGCGCTCTTGCGCTAGACGGCACCAAGGTATCGGCCAACCGCACCTATGCCGTCTCCGCCTGGCGCGCGATCCCGCTGACCCAGCGCCAGACCGTGTTGCGCGCGATCGTGCGCAACCCCGACGGAACGGTCGCCACCGAGCTCGTACGCGATGTGCAATTCGTGTCGGCGCCGTGGAGAGCGGAGTTGGTAAAGACTCGTTCGCATCTCGTCGCCGACGGCAAGAGCCGTCCGGTGGTGGCAGTGAAGTTCACCGACCGCCGCGGCCGTCCGGTCCGCGCCGGGGTGACCGGGACCTTCGCCGTAAGCGAGCCATTCCAGAGTGCGGCCATGCTCGACCAGTTGCAGCTCGGCCAGCTCACCGGACGCGGCTCTGCATCGGCCAACTGGACGATCGAGGGCGACAAGGGCGTTGCCCTGATCGAGCTCGCGCCGAAGATGGTGAGCGGACCACTACGACTCGACTTCCAGTTCGCCGACGGCGGTGTCCAGCGCCGCCAAGAGCTCGAAAGTTGGGTGGTGCCGGGAGACCTCGACTGGACCATCATCGGCCTTGCCGAAGGATCGATCGGCGCGAAGAGCGTCGCGGACAACATGGAGCGGACCGGCGAGTTCGACAGCGACTTCGGTGACGACGCCCGGGTCGCGCTATATGCCAAGGGCAGCGTGCTCGGTCGGTTTCTCATGACGCTGGCATACGACAGCGCGAAGCAGAAGGACGACCAGCGCCTTCTCGGCGCGATCGATCCCAAAGCATACTACACCGTGTTCGCCGACGGATCGGACCGCCGCTTCGATGCCGCCGGCCGCGAAAAGCTCTATGTCCGGATCGAAACGAAGGCGTTCTACGCGCTCTACGGTGACTTCCTGACCGGCTTCGACCAGACGGTCCTCGCTCAGTATCGGCGCACCGCCACGGGCGCGAAGGTCGAGGGGCGTGTCGGCAAGGTCCATGGTCAGGCGTTCGCCGCGAAGGTTGCCAGCCGCCACCGCCACGACGAGATCCAGGGCAATGGCCTTTCCGGCCCGTATCAGCTGCGCGACCGCGATATCCTTGCAAATTCCGAAGTCGTCTCGATCGAGGTGCGCGACCGTTTCCGATCTGAAATCGTGGTGTCCCGCCGCGAGTTGGTCCGGTTCCTCGACTACGATATCGACCTTCTTGCGGGCACAATCAGTTTCAAGCAGCCAGTTCTCAGCCGCGATTTCGATCTGAATCCGCAGTTCATCGTTATCGATTACGAGGTGTTCGAAGCCTCAGCCTCCTCGGCGTGGAACGCTGGTGCGCGGATCGATTACACCTTCGGCGAAGACGTCCTGCGTTTCGGTGCGACGGTCCTGACCGACAAGGGTCAAGAATTCCGCACCGAGTTGGCGGCGGTCGATCTGCGGGCACGCATCGGCGACAATACTGAGATCCGCGCCGAACTCGCGGTCAGCCGCAAGGACGGTAGGGAGGCGACAGCCTGGCTCGTCGAAGCTGAACATCGGACGGGCGCAGTCGACCTCATAGCCTATGTCCGCTCGGTCGATGCCGATTTCGGGATCGGACAAGTTTCGGGTGCGGAGGTCGGCCGTCGCAAGTTCGGCTTCGACGCGCGGCTCGAAGGGAGCCAGAAGATCGCATACGTGTTCAGTGCATGGTACGATGACAGCGTCGTCGATTCCTCCAGTCGCCAGGCGGTCCAGGCTACGGGCACTTATCGGACTGGCCAGACCGAGGCTCGGCTCGGCATCGCCAAATTCGCCGACAAGCTCTCCGATGGCACCAACCGAGATTCGACCGTCGTCGAGGTTGGCGTTTCGCAGCGACTGCTCGGCAACAAGCTCGAACTGAGCGCGACCAGCAGCGTCGCGATCGATGGGACGGAATCGGCAGACCTCCCCGAACGCCATAGGCTACGCGCGAGCTATGCAGTGACCGATTGGGCCCGCGCGGTCGGCACCTATGAGATCGCCAGGGGCGACACCGTTGAAGCGCGCACGTTCAATGCCGGGTTCGAACTGACCCCGTGGCAGGGCAGCCGGGCATTAACTTCTGTGGGTCGCCAGATCGACGAGTCCGGCCAGCGCACTTACGCTGCCTTCGGTCTTGCCCAGACCCTGCCCGTTGCGCCGAGCCTGACGATCGATGCGACCATCGACGGCAATCGCGAACTGGGCGGCTTCGACCGCGGCGAACTCGTCAATCCTGACCATCCGCTTTCCAGCGGCGGCCATATCGTTTCGGAACAGTCTTTGTTCGAAGACTTCACCGCCATTACCCTTGGCGGCTCGTGGCGGCACGATGCATGGTCGGCCACCGTCCGGGGCGAATATCGTGACGGGGAGAGCGTCGACCGCAAGGGCGTGACCGCGAGCGTGATCCGGCAACTGGCGGATGGCGTCGTGGTTGGCGGCGGCGGGACTTGGACCAAGGCGACCGCCAACGACGCGGCGACCAGCGAGATCATGGATGCCGCCCTCGCGTTGGCATATCGGCCGTCGGGATCAGAAATTTCTTTCCTTGGCAAGCTCCAGTACCGCAGCGACCGGGTCGCAGGTGCCGTGCTTGGTGAGCCAGGTCCTGTTGGATCGAACGCGGTGACCGTCGGTGGCGATGCAAAGTCGCAGCGGCTGCTGGCGAGCCTTTCGACCAATTGGTCGCCCTACACCGTACGGAACGGACAACTTTACCAGCGTTCGGAGCCCGGAATGTTCCTGGGCCTTCGTCGCAATCTCGACCGGATCGAGGATTTCGACCTTGCGGGTACGACACTGCTCGGCGGGCTCGATGCCCGCCTTGGTATCGGCGAGCGCTTCGAGATCGGCGGCTCGGCAACGATCCGGGCGAACGTTAGCGACGGAACAACCAGTTTCGCAATCGGACCGCAGATCGGCTTCACGCCGGCGGACAACACACTAGTGACGCTCGGATACAACATGACGGGCTTTCGTGACCGCGACTTCTCTGAGGCTCGTGAGACCGACAAGGGCCTCTTCGCCAGCATCCGCATGAAGTTCGATTCCGAAAGCCTGTCGTTTCTTGGCTTGGGGAGGCGGAGATGACCACGATGTTCACCCCGAGACTGAAGATGTTCTGCAGAGCCGTGGGGGCCCTCCTGCTGGCGCTCGTGGCTCTTCATTCTGGAGCTGTTCTGGCCCAGCCGACCGTCGACGCAGTATCGACCAATTCAGTCAACAGCAGCACAGTCACCTTCACCCATACGGTGGGTTCGTCGTCCAGTCGCCTGATCCTAGTCACGGTGGCGATCGCGGAGAAGGACGCCGACGTTTCGACGGTGACATATGCCGGGCAGCCGCTGACACTGATCGCCCTTACGCGCGGCAAGGGCGGCGACGGCGCCATCGAAGTCTGGGGTAGGGTCGCACCGGCGATGGGCACGAACAACGTTGTTGTCACCCTCACCAAATCGCGCCCATCGGTGATCGGTGTCACAAGCTTTTTTGGCGTCAACCAATCGGCTCCTTGGGGAACCCCAGCGACACTTCTCGGCGATCACTTTGTGCCATCGATTTCCCTTGCCGGCTCGGCGACGCAACTTATTTTTGGCGGTATCGTCACCAATGGCGACACGACCTACGCGACTGCCGATCCCGGACAGACCGCGCTCTGGTCGATCGCGAACGGAACGGGCGGCGCAGGTCTTATCGGCGCAGGCAGCACCAAGGCGGGCGCTGCAACTAACACGCTCACCTGGAACCTGTCCCAGAAGGATGCCTGGGGCATCGTCGCAGTCCCAATCAATTCGGGCGGATCGCCGACGATCAGCGCGACGCTGACGAGTGCGCCGCTCAACGACCCGATTCGCGGCACCGTCAATCCGCTGGATATCCCGGGTGCAGTGGTTACACACTCGACGACCGTCCAGAACAGCGGAACCGGAGCGCCCGATTCTAACACAGTCGACGTGATCCTCGCGGTTCCTGCGTCGACCAAATTGTCGGTCGCTGACATTGGCGGGGGATCGAGCGGTCCGGTTCAATTCACCAACGGAACGCCTCCGTCATCGCTTACGTACACTTTCACGTCGCTATCGAGCACGACCGACGACCTGGAGTTTTCGAGCGACAACGGTGCGACGTGGACGTACACGCCGGTAGCCGATGCTCAGCAGCTCGACGGAAACGTCACGCGGATGCGAGTTCGATTGAAGGGTGCATTTGCCGCGGCCCCAAGTGGTACCCCCACGTCCTTCACACTGTCGTACCGCACAAAGATCGATTAATCCGGCGCCAGCTTCACTTCGAAGTCGGGTACGGGGATATGGTCCCGATGATCCGGCAACGAGCCTCTGTCAGGCTGTTCCGCGCTGAGACGCGCGACCGTGTCGGTCGGCATCGGCTCAAAAAACTGGACTCCGAACTCCTCCCGATCGGCCCAAACAACCTAGCCGGCCATTTCGTCGCCCGATGCGAGCTTCATGATGATCGTCGCACCGCGGCTTAGCGAAAAACACCTCGAGCGCCCGCGGCACCCGTCGACGGAAAGATTCAGAATGATGGCGGACATGGGGGTGGCGGGTACGCGACAGGCCGCGTGCATGTTCAACTCGAAGCGGACACTGCGTTTGCTTTTCATCACATCAAATCACATCACCTCACCTCAGGCGGAAATAGCCCATATCTCGGCTACGACATCATTAAGTGGAACCATCCAATTTTGCAGAACATCGGCAGGACGATCACAGGGGGCGGTCTGAAGCCTGGCCGGAGCGCATAGGACACCATTACCGATCCCCTGTGTAAACGCTAATCCAGCTTTTAGCCCGCGCTCGTCAGAACGTCCGCTTTCCGGTAATTTGCAGCGTTGCTCGAATGTCTGATTTGGGGTGTATTCTGTTGAAAAACTCCCCTTGCCGAGGGACTAAACCGCTGATTCAATGATCCCGACAGCCGGGAGATCAGCGAT
>NZ_JAOAMV010000032.1 GCF_025154015.1 Tsuneonella litorea | reverse complement strand
CGTCAGCGCGCCGCCAGCGGTCGTCCCGCCCGCGGTCACCGCACCCGTCGTGTCGAGCGCGATCGTCGTGCCCGCGGTGAGGGTGCCCAGCGACAGCGCGCCGCCGCCCGTGCTGTCGACGTCGATCGCGTTGGACGCCGAGATGCCGCCCGTGGTGATCGCACCCGGCGCCGTCAGCAGCGCGTCGCCGCCGGTCGCCGTAACGCCCGCGGTGGTGATCGAACCCGCCGTGCTGTCGATGTCCACCACGCCCCCGGTCGAGGTCACGCTGCCCAGTTGCACCGCACCCGAGGCCTGGAGGTCAACCGCCACGCCCTGCGCGGCACCGGTCACCGTCAGGCTCGACGGCAGCGTCACCGCGCCGATCGCCAGGTTGCCCGCGCCGCTGCCGTCGCTGTCCGCCAGCGCCGAGGCGAGGCTCACCGCACCGCCCGCGTCCACCAGCACGTCGCCGGTCGCCTTGAGCGCACCCGCCGCCACCGAACCGGCGTCGATGTCGATCATCCCCGCGGTCGCGGTGAT
>NZ_JAOAMV010000031.1 GCF_025154015.1 Tsuneonella litorea | reverse complement strand
GAAGGCGCGGGTCTCGTTGAGGTAGCCCGTTGCGGTTGCCGGGCGCAGGCCTTGCGAAAGATAGTGCTGGCGCACTCCCTCCCAATCTCCCGCCATGGCGAGGTCGTGCGGATCGCTCGGTAGGCCCCAGTCAATCCGGCCACTCCCGAGTGAAGCCGCTTCCCACCGACCGCCCTGGCCGAGCTTGATGTAGCGCACCGTCCCCGGGGAGAGGGGTGCTCGGCGCCGGTCGCTGTCGGGTAAGGCGGTCACACACTTGCTGTCGCTTCGCGAGCAGCGCAAGTCGAGCGAATTGTGACTCATCGTCCGTGGTCGATACAGCCCCGCCCGGTTCACCTGCACGGCGATGGATGTTCGCCAGCGCCTCGCCCTCAACTTACGACGTCTGCGGCAGGCCAGGGGCCTCGGGCAGGAGAAATTCGCGCTCGAGCACGGGTTCGACAGAACCTATATAAGCGGGATCGAACGCGGGGTGCGGAACCCGACCATCCTCGTGCTGGAGCGCTTGGCGATTGCGCTGGAGGTTCCGGTTGAAGAGTTGCTGAAAGCGCCACCAGAAAGGGCCTGATTTGCTGCTTTCCTGTGT
>NZ_JAOAMV010000030.1 GCF_025154015.1 Tsuneonella litorea | reverse complement strand
CAGAAAGGTTCATGACCCGCCAACCGCGCGCGCGGGCCTTTTGCGCTTTGGCGGAAGAGCCAGTAACGAAAATCGGATCGCTTGCCAGGTCGAGCAGGGGCGCGTCCGCGAAGCTGTCGCTGACGAAGCGGATTTCGGCGTCCTCCGGATCGATGCCCTGTTCCTGCATCCATGCGAGCACGCGGGCCTTCTTGGCTTCACCGTAGCAATTGCCACCCACGATGTGCTGCCCGTCCCAATGCGTGCCGATCACCGTGCCGATTTGCAGGTGGCTGGCAATTTCGCGGGCGTAGAATTCGAAGGCGGCGGTGGCAACGATAATGCGGGCGCCGCCAGCACGGTCTTCCTCCAGCAAACGCACTGCTCCGGGATAGAACCCGCTCCCCTTGACCACGTGCGCGGCAAAATCCCGCCCCACGACCTCGAGCCGCTGCACACCAACGGGTCCGACCATCATCCGCATCCCACGCTCTTTCAGCGTTTCACGGCCAAAGAGGCCCAGCTTGTAGCCGATCATGCTGGCGATCCAGGCGGGCGAGAACGCCAGCCGCCAGGGGACGACACGCAGGGCCGCGAAATGCAGGAACGGCGTGTAGGTCGCGCGCCGGGTGAGCGTCTTGTCGAGATCGTAGATAGCGATACGCATG
>NZ_JAOAMV010000002.1 GCF_025154015.1 Tsuneonella litorea | reverse complement strand
TCGGGCGAGGAAAGCTGCTCGCCCCCGATCCGCGTCAGCCTGCCAGCAACGCAGAACCCGACTTCTTCAACAGAATAAGGGTGGGAAGCGGGCGCAAGTCGGAGCTATCCACACTGCGTGAAGACGCCGATCTGACGGCCTGGTATGTCGATGAGGAGCCGGGCGCCAATGGCTTCGAAAAAACGATTGCCGACTCCAACGGCCAGGGGAGCCTCCTTCACGAGCGCGACTTCAACTCGCTCGACCTCGAGAGGGCCCAGGCGTACAGGATACTCAAGCGTCGCGCGACGCTGCGATGCAACCCCACGCGCACCGACGCTGGTGCTTTCGACTCCCTCCGGCAGACGCGAACGGATTGGCGCAATGGGTTCGGCATCGACGTCAATTCGCAAGCCATTTGATGAACCGGTATCGAGGAACGCGGGGACCTCGTGCCCGGCGATCATGAGGCCGGGCAACAGGATGAGCCGCTCGTCATCCGCAAGGAACTGCAGCGGGACGCGGTAAGAGGAATTGCAATTGCGAGGCGCCGCCGGGGCTGCGCCCTGCCAGATGGTGACGGTATCGGATTCTTAATCGATCAAGACAGCGTTGTCCTTGATCAGACTGTATCCTAAGATTCCATGCATCGGTGCGCCGTAGCGTTCCCGCAGCTTCCCGAGATCGGCAACGAGCACTTCGATCGGGCCGTAATCCCTCCCGCCAATAATGATTTCAGGCACGCTGCTGGGGAAAGCCATGGCGGCCTCGTTGCCGACACCTTCGACCTCGCCGCCTTCGCCCGTTTTCTTCAGGCCCAGCGTCGATGCTTGTGATGCGTCAATCGCCGACGGGTCCACCGCCGCATCAAGGAGAAATGTCAGCGATCGCCCTTCCACTGTTACGGGAAGGCCAATCTCGTGGGAGCGGGCATCGAAAGCGACGGTCGCTGGCTCCCGAGTTGGAGCAGCGGCACAGGCGGCCATCGAGGCTGCGATGGGAACCAATGTGATCCATTTTTGTGTCGCTGCCATGGCGGGAGCGTAGCTGGGCGTACCAGAGGGGCCAAGCTCGGAGGCAAGCAGTGTCCGCACCGGGGTCGTTAGCCGACCGACCGCTTTTGATCGCCAAAACTTATTTCCTACACGCAACCTCGCGCATAGAGCTTCTGTTTCGCTTTTTTCCACCGGAACCGCCCATTATCGCCCAATCGCAATCCCCGAACCCGCCTGCTGCGATTGTCGGGCATTGCGTCAACGACAGGCGTTCGGGAGGGCGCCGGTTTTTCTTCCTGAACTCTGTGGCAAGTGTGACAGGCCCGCGCGCTTAGCTGCCTTGCGCCGCCTGGCGTCCGGGTCCAGATTCCGTTCATGAAAACCCGAACCGAAACCGACACGATGGGCCCGGTCGAGGTGCCTGCCGATCGCCTGTGGGGCGCGCAGACGCAGCGCAGCTTGGAGAACTTCCGGATTGGCGGCGAAACGATGCCGCTACCCCTGATCCGCGCGCTGGGCACGATCAAGCGCGCGGCGGCGGAAACCAATTGCGACCTGGGCGTGCTCGATCCGAAACTGGCGGGGGCGATCGCCTCGGCGGCGCAGGAGGTGGCCGACGGCAGGCTCGACGGCGAATTCCCGCTCGTCGTGTGGCAGACGGGTTCGGGCACGCAGACCAACATGAACGCCAACGAGGTGATCGCCAACCGCGCGATCCAGCTCCTCGGCGGTACGGTCGGCTCGAAGGCGCCGGTCCACCCCAACGATCACGTCAACATGAGCCAGAGCTCGAACGACACCATTCCCAGCGCGATCCACGTCGCCGCTGCGGGCGAGATCGTGGGCCACCTGCTCCCCGCGCTGAGGTCGATGCACGCCGACCTCGCGGCGAAGGCGGAGGAGTGGAGCGGCATCGTCAAGATCGGCCGCACGCATACGCAGGACGCGACGCCGCTGACGCTGGGGCAGGAGTTTTCCGGCTATGACACGCAGGTCGAGGCAGCGATCGGGCGGATCGAGGCCACGCTGCCCGGACTGTACGAACTGGCGCAGGGCGGGACCGCTGTGGGCACGGGCCTCAACGCGCCAGAGGGGTTTGCGACGGGCGTCGCGGAGCGGATCGCGGACCTCACCGGCCTTCCCTTCGTCACCGCGCCCAACAAGTTCGCCCAGCTCGCCGCCGACGACGCGCTGGTCTTCGCGCACGGGTCGCTGGGTGCGGCGGCGACCGCGCTCTACAAGATCGCGAGCGACATCCGCCTGCTCGGCTCGGGCCCGCGCGCTGGGCTGGGCGAACTGGCGCTGCCCGAGAACGAGCCGGGCAGCTCGATCATGCCGGGAAAGGTCAATCCTACCCAGGTCGAGGCGCTGACGCAGGTCTGCATAGAGGTGTTCGGCAACAACGCCGCGCTGACCTTTGCCGGGTCGCAGGGACAGTTCGAACTGAACGTCTATCGCCCGCTCATGGCGTGGAACTTCCTGCGCTCGGTGCGGCTGCTGGGGGACGCCGCGAACAGCTTCACCGAGCACCTGCTCGACGGCCTCGAACCGCGCTGCGACAACATTGCCCGCGGGGTCGAGAACTCGCTGATGCTCGTAACCGCGCTGGCGCCCGAGATCGGTTACGACCAGGCGGCCGCCATCGCCAAGGCGGCGCACAGAAGCGGAAAGACGCTGCGCGAAGCGGCGATCGAGGCGGGGGTCACGGCCGAAGAATTCGACCGGCTGGTGCGGCCGGAAGACATGGTCTGACCGCTCGGTCTTCGCGCGGGCGGCGAATCTTCGGCGCCTAGCGGGCCTCGGTCCGCACGCCGCCGTGCAGCTTGAGCGCGGTTTCGTCGAACGCCTTGGCCATCCAGGCCGATACCGAGGAAACGGCCGCCTTGTCGGCATTGGCGATCTGCTGGAACAGCAGGGCGTCGGCCGGATTCTGCCACGCCCCGTCCTGCGCGCCGATGAAACTGCCCCCGATGGCGCCGTGGCTGCCGAGGAAGAACTCCTCCTTGTATCCCTTTGGATTGTCCTCGAGGCCGACGCCGCAGTTGCCGAAATCGATGCTCGGGCTTTCGAAGAAACCGTTGGAACTCCGCATCCGCAGTTTCATCGCGTCGTCGAGGCGGCCGTACTTCTGGGCTAGCTTGCGCTTGTCCTCGACCTCGCGGCTCTTGTGTCCCTTCTTCAGAAGGAAGACCCGCAGTTCCTTCGCGGTATCCTCGGCAGCCTTGCTGAAATAGTCGACAATCTCGCCCGACCGGCGGGCGTGATAGACCCGCTTCACGTTCGAGGGGACGATCTGCACGTCCACGAACGGATTGAACGTCCGGTCGACCGCGTCGTACAGGAACATTGCCTCGACCGATACGCCATCGCGCTTCAACCACTGGGCGACGCGGATTACCGCCGCTCCCCCGCGGCTATGTCCGGCAAGGAACAGCGGTTGCCTGCCCAGCGCCGCGTCGGCCCTGATGTCGCGATAGGCGGATTCGGCGATGTCGAACGTGTCGTGGCCGTCAAGGACGGGGCCGCGATAGTACCGGCCCTTGTACGCCTTGGCCAACCGGTCGCACATGCCGCCGGTCATGTTCCTGCGATAGGTCAGCCCGTTGGCATCGCCCGTTCCGTCAATAACCGTCAGCATCGGTCACCCCCTTGCAGAGCCGCGCATCCGCCCGCCGAGGCTGAGTCGCGAAGCGCGGATAATAGCCACGGCTTTCCAGCGGGCAAAATGGTCGTTCGTCGGGGATGCCCGGACCGGCCGGTGGAGCGGTCGCGGCCGGCAACCAGACCCGTGGTGGGGGGGGAGGCAAGGGCGTGGTGCCGGCTGCAGGATTCGAACCCGCGGCCCCCTGATTACAAATCAGGTGCTCTACCAACTGAGCTAAGCCGGCGTACCGTGACGCGCGCATTTCGTTCAGAGCGCGCCGAAAGTCCAGCCTTCGGTGCGAGCGATGCCGGGGGTCAAGGCATCGGGCGACCAAAATTGCGGAGCGTGCGCGACGGTCCGTAGCCATGCGGCGGCGAGCAGGGCGTCCGACCGATGATCGTCGATCGGGCCGCGTCCGCGGACCGGCTTGCTGTCGAGTGCGCCAAGCGCCGCATTCAATTCCGCGAAGCTGCGCAGCTTGCTGCGACCGGCGCTGCGGCCGGCGGCGATGGCGGCGATCGTGGTGTAGATCTCCACCGCGACCGAACCGTGATCGGGCAATGGGTCGAACGGCCACAGCGCGAGCTTGTCGTCCAGCCGGTGGAGCACCCGCATCGCGGTGAGGCTCGCCTTGCCGACCTGGCTCGCGCCGACGAGGTTGAAGTTACTAGTGGGCCGGCAGCCGAGCGCGGCCTGGCCGATCCGCTCGGTCAGCCGCAGCCGGCCGGTTCCGCCGCCGAACAGGTCCCCCTCGCGCCCGCCATGGCGGCGATAGTGACGGGCGATCTCGGGATGGTCGACGAAGCTGGCTGCGCCGAGGTGCGGATCGTCGGCGCAGAGCCGTTCCACGAGTGCCCACAAGCCGCGCGCGTCATCGGGGCTGCTCGGCCAACCGGGGAAGAACGCCCCCGCGTCCGCGAACGCGAGCGAGCCCGATATGTCGAGGCCGACCAGCGTTTCGGCGGGCATCTGGTGCTCGATCCACGCGGCGACCTCGGGGCGGGACCAGCGGTGTCCGGGGCGCACGATCTTCGGAGCGGCATTGCCCGCCTCGCAGATCGCCACCGCGATGCCGGCATGGCGCTCGCCCGCGGCGCCCGACCAGTCGATCGCGGCGAAGTGGCGGAAACGGTCCGGCCTCATTCGCCGCCGCGTCGCTCCGCGCGCAGCTTCGCCCAGTATTCGAGCCGCTTGCGCACCTCGCGCTCGAAGCCACGCTCGACCGGGGCGTAGAACGTCTGCCGCTCCATTTCGTCGGGCCAGTAATCGGCGCCCGAGAAGCCGTCGTCGGCGTCGTGGTCGTAAGCATAGCCCTTGCCGTAGCCGATATCCTTCATCAGCCCGGTCGGCGCGTTGAGGATGCTGCGGGGCGGCATCAGGCTGCCGGTCTCCTTGGCGGATTGCCAGGCGGCCTTCTGCGCCTTGTAGGCGGCGTTCGACTTGGGTGCGGTGGCGCAATAGAGGCACGCCTGCACGATCGCGAGTTCGCCTTCCGGCGATCCGAGGAAGTCGTAGGCGTCCTTGGCAGCAAGGCACTGGACGAGCGCCTGCGGGTCGGCGAGGCCGATGTCCTCGACCGCCGCGCGCACCAGCCGGCGCAGCACGAACAGCGGCTCCTCTCCCGCCACCAGCATCCGCGCCATGTAGTAAAGTGCCGCGTCGGGGTCCGATCCCCGCAGGGCCTTGTGCCAGGCGGAAATCAGGTTGTAGTGCCCTTCGCGGTCCTTGTCGTAGACCGCGACGCGGCGCTGGAGGAAACTGCCGAGCGCGGCGGGATCGAGCGGCCCCGAACCATCGGACCCGATCTTTGCCGCGTAGAGCGTTTCGGCCTGATTAAGCAGGAAGCGCCCATCGCCATCGGCACTGGCGACCAGCGCCTCGCGCGCTTCCGGAGTGAGCGGCAGCGGCCCTTCGAGTTCCTCCGCCTTGTCGAGCAGCAAGCCCAGCGCCGCCGCGTCGAGCCGGTGCAGGATCAGCACCTGCGCACGGCTGAGCAGCGCCGCGTTCAGCTCGAAGCTCGGATTCTCGGTCGTCGCGCCGACGAGGGTGACCGTGCCCCGCTCGACGAAAGGCAGGAAGCCGTCCTGCTGGGCCCGGTTGAACCGGTGTATCTCGTCAACGAACAGCAGGGTGCGCTGCCCGGCGGCGGCGGCCTTGTCGGCCTCTGCGAACGCCTTCCTGAGATCGGCAACCCCGCTGAACACCGCGCTGATCGATGCAAAGCGCATCCCCACCGCATCGGCGAGGAGCCGCGCGATCGAGGTCTTCCCGGTGCCCGGCGGCCCCCACAGGATCATGCTGGAAAGCTTGCCTGCCGCGACCATCCGGCCGATCGCCCCCTCCGGTCCGGTAAGGTGTTCCTGCCCGACGACCTCGGACAGCGATCGCGGGCGCAGGCGGTCCGCGAGGGGGGCGTCGGGACGCGGCTCGTCGGCCGTCGATGCCGGAAGACTGTCGGGAAAGAGATCGGCCATGCCCGCGAGAGATAGGAAATCACCCGCGGTTCCGCGAGGGGCTTGCAAAACGATATACCAAAGATATATCGTGACGTGTCTTTTGGAGAAGAGATATGCGACATCATTGCTATCAGCGCGACGTTAGGCGCGCGATGCGGGCGGCATTTGCGGCGAAGGCGATGGCCGGCCGTGGCTGGGACGGCGGCGTGTTCGGGCCGGACGGTCCGTTCGGTCGCGAAGGCCCGTTCGGTCCGGGCGGGCCGTTCGGTGGCGGCCGAAGCGGGGGGCGTGGCCGCCGGGGGCGGATGTTCGGGCAGGGCGAACTGCGTCTCGCGCTGCTCAAGCTGATCGCCGACCAGCCGCGGCACGGTTACGAGCTGATCAAGGCGATCGAGGAAGCCACCGGCGGTACGTACGCCCCGAGCCCCGGTGCGGTCTATCCGACGCTCCAGTTGCTCGCCGACGAGGGCGCGATCGCCGAAAAGGAGGACGATGCAAGCCCTCGCAAGCCCTTCGTCGCGACCGACCAGGGGCGCGCGGAGCTGGCCGAAAAGGCAGACGAAGTCTCGGCAATCTTCGATCGCTTGGCGGACCACGCCGAGCGCCACGAGCGCGGACGATCCCCCCACCTGTTTCGCGCGATGGGAAATCTCGCGCAGGTGCTCAGGCACAAGGCCCGCTCGGGTGAACTCGACGAGGATGCGGTCAACGAAATCGTCGACCTGATCGACGACATGGCAAAGCGGATCGAGCGCCTCTGACGCGCGCGCTGCTTGCGGGCCCGGGGCGACCGGCGTAAACCGTTCGGGTGGTCGCGACCGGGGAGGGGAACATGACGACTGCTGCGCCGGCCAGAACACCCTGGCACCTGTGGGTGGTGGGCATCGCATCGCTGCTGTGGAACGCGTTCGGGGCCTACGATTACATCATGTCGCAGCTGCGCGACGCGGCATACCTCGAGGCGACCATGGGGCCGATGGGGATGACCGCGGAAGAAGCCTCGACATTCCTAGACAGCTTTCCGGTCTGGGCCAGCGCGCTGTGGGCGCTTGGCGTATGGGGATCGGTCGCGGGATCGGTCCTGCTGCTTGTCCGCTCGCGCCATGCCGCCACGGCCTTTCTCATATCTCTGGTCGGCGCGGCGCTGAGCTTCGCCTACCAGTACACGGTAGAACTGCCGCCCCAGATGGCCGACAGCGCGATGACGAAACTCATGCCGCTGGTGATCGTCGCGGCCGTTATCCTGCAATGGTGGTACGCCCGCCGTATGGCCGCGGCGGGGGTGCTGCGCTAGGTTACCGGCCCCTGGCTGCCAGCACCCGCAGATAGGTGTCGGCCACCGCGCTGTTGATTGCGTCCCACTCGAAGGCCCGGGCGCGGACCTCGCCCGCCTTTCCATGCGCTGCTCGCAGCGCCGGGTCGGCCGCGTAGGCCGCGATCCGGTCGGCGTAGGCGGCGATATCGCGCGGGGGGACCAAGTAACCGTTGACCCCGTCCTCGACCAGGCTGGCGGCGCCGGTCGCGTCGGCGGCTACGACCGGCACCCCGCACGCCATCGCCTCGAGCGTGACGTTGCCGAAGGTCTCGGTCACGCTGGGGTTGAGCAGCACGTCCATCGAGGCGACCGCACGGCCGAGGTTCTCGCCGCGCTGGAACCCGACGAAGCACGCCTCGGGCATGCGCTCCTCGAACGTCGCGCGCGCGGGGCCTTCGCCGATCACCATGACCTTGTGCGGCACGTCCCGCTTTTCCAGTTCGCCTACGACCGCGCCGAATACGTCCAGGCCCTTTTCGAGTACGAGCCGGCCGAGGAAGCCGACCACCAGGTCGGCGCTGGAAAAGCCCAGCTCCCGGCGCCATGCCTCGTCCCGGCGGTCGGGAGTGAAGATTGCGTGCTCGACCCCGCGCGACCAGAGGCCGATGTCGTCGTTCATGTCCTGCTGACGCAGGGTCTCGATCATGCTCGGGCTGGGCGTCACGAGTGCATCGCAGCGGCGGTAGAGCCGGCGCAGCCACGCCTCTACTGCGGGTTCCATGAAACCCAGGTTGTAGTAGCGGGGATAGGTCTCGAAGCGGGTGTGGACCGATGCGACCACCGGCAGTCCGCGATCGCGCGCCCACCGCGCCGCCTCGCGCGCCGCGAAATCGGGCGACGAGATGTGAACGACGTGCGGATCGAACGCGGCGAGATCGGCCCGCACGCGGCTCCCCAGCCAGGTCGGCACGCGGTATTCGCTGCGTCCCGGGATCGCGATCGAAGGCAGGCTGACCAGATCCCCCTTGGGTTCGAACGGCGGATTTTCGATCGTCGGAGAATAGACCCGCACCTCGGCGCCCTGCCGCAGGAGATAGTCGACAAGCCGGTTGAGCGCCTTGTTCGCGCCGTCCACCGTCATGGCGTAGTTGCCGCTGAAAAGCGCAACGCGCAGGTCCGACACCTTCATGCGCGTGGCCATATGAGCGTCGCGTTCTTTTGGCGAGAGGGGAACTGTCGGCGCGCCGGCACGCTTGAACCGGGAATCGCATTGCACGCTTGACTCGCTGCGCTGCAACATTAGTGCGGCCGGCGGGCCACGCGGTCCCAACGCCGCGCGTGCTCTCTGCAAGGAGAGTCTACATGACTGATTACCCGCTGCCGGAGCGCAAGCCTGCGCGTCCGTATTTCTCTTCCGGTCCCTGCGCGAAGCCGCCGGGCTGGTCCCCCGACAAGCTCGCCACCGAATCCCTCGGGCGTTCGCACCGCTCGAAGATCGGCAAGGCACGCCTCCAGTACGCCATCGACCTCATCCGCGAGGTTCTCGAGGTCCCGGACACGCACCGCATCGGCATCGTGCCGGGTTCGGATACCGGCGCGGTCGAGATGGCCATGTGGACGATGCTCGGCGCGCGCGGCGTGACCACGCTGGCGTGGGAGAGCTTCGGCGAAGGCTGGGTGACCGACGCACTCAAGCAGCTCAGGATCGACCCCACGGTGATCCGCGCTGACTACGGCCGGTTGCCCGATCTGTCGCAGGTCGACTGGTCGACCGACGTCGTGTTCACCTGGAACGGCACGACCTCGGGCGTGCGCGTGCCGAACGGCGACTGGATCGCCGCCGACCGCGAAGGCCTGTCGATCGCCGACGCCACCAGCGCGGTGTTCGCGCAGGACATCGACTGGGACAAGGTCGACGTGCTGACATTCAGCTGGCAGAAAGTGCTCGGCGGCGAAGGCGCGCACGGCGTGCTCATCCTCGGCCCCCGCGCGGTCGAGCGGCTCGAGAGCTACACCCCCGCCTGGCCGCTGCCCAAGGTGTTCCGCCTGACCAAGGGCGGCAAGCTGATCGAGGGTATCTTCAAGGGCGAGACGATCAACACCCCGTCGATGCTCGCGGTCGAGGACGCGATCTTCGCGCTCGAATGGGCCAAGTCGATCGGCGGGCTGCCCGCCATGAAGGCGCGGGCCGATGCCAACGCGTCGGCGCTCGACGCAATCGTCGAGGGCCGCGACTGGCTTCGCCACCTCGCCGCCGATCCGGCGATCCGGTCGAACACCAGCGTCTGCCTGACGGTCGATGGTGCCGACGAGGCGCGCATCAAGGCGATGGCCAAGCTGCTCGAAGAGCAGGGCGCCGCCTACGACGTCGCCGGCTATCGCGACGCGCCGGCGGGCCTGCGCATCTGGTGCGGTGCGACGGTCGATACCGCCGACATCGACGCGCTCGGACCCTGGCTCGACTGGGCCTACGCGGCCACCGCTGCCTGATTCTTTCGCGCGCACGGGCCGGTTGCCCGTCACGCTTTCCCACATTCATTGAAGGAGGCCGATCATGGCCCAGCCCAACGCAAGACCCAAAGTCCTCATTTCCGACAAGATGGATCCCAATGCCGCCCGGATATTCGAAGAGCGCGGTTGCGAGGTCGACGTGATCACCGGCGAAACGCCCGAACAGCTCATGGCGCGGATCGGCGAATACGACGGCCTCGCCATCCGTTCATCGACCAAGGTGACCAGGGAAATCCTCGACGCGGCGACCAATCTCAAGGTCATCGGCCGCGCGGGGATCGGCGTCGACAACGTCGACATTCCCTATGCCAGCAGCAAGGGCGTGGTGGTGATGAACACCCCGTTCGGCAACTCGATCACAACCGCCGAGCACGCCATCGCGCTGATGTTCGCGCTCGCCCGGCAGATACCCGAGGCCAACGAGCGCACCCAGGAGGGCGAGTGGCCCAAGAACGGGTTCATGGGCGTGGAGGTTACCGGCAAGACGCTCGGCCTGATCGGCGCGGGCAACATCGGCTCGATCGTCGCCAGCCGGGCGCTCGGCCTGCGGATGAAGGTCGTCGCCTACGACCCCTTCCTGACCGAGGATCGCGCGGTGGAACTGGGGATCGAGAAGGTCGATCTCGAGACGCTGCTCGCGCGGGCCGACTTCATCACGCTGCACACCCCGCTGACCGACCAGACCCGCAACATTCTCAGCCGCGAACGGCTGGAAAAGACCAAGCCGGGCGTGCGCATCGTCAACTGTGCGCGCGGCGGGTTGATCGACGAAGCGGCATTGAAGGACGGGCTCGAAAGCGGCCACATTGCGGGCGCCGCGCTCGACGTGTTCGCGCAGGAACCGGCTAAGGAATCGCCGCTGTTCGGCACCAAGAACTTCATCTGCACCCCGCACCTGGGCGCGTCGACGACCGAGGCGCAGGTCAACGTCGCGCTGCAGGTCGCCGAGCAGATGGCGGATTACCTCGTCAACGGCGGCGTCACCAACGCGCTCAACATGCCGAGCCTTTCGGCCGAGGAGGCGCCCAAGCTGCGCCCCTACATGAAGCTCGCCGAGAACCTCGGCAGCCTCGTTGGCCAGCTCGCACACGGCAACCTCACCCAGATCTCGATCGAGCGCGAGGGCGCCGCGGCCGAGCTTGCCGGCAAGCCGATCGAGGCCGCGGTGCTTGCCGGCCTGATGAAGCAGTATTCGGACAGCGTGAACATGGTCAACGCGCCGTTCCTCGCGAAGGAGCGCGGGCTCGACGTGCGCTCGATTCGGCACGAGCGCGAGGGCGCGTACAACACGCTCCTGCGCGTCACCGTCGGCACCAGCCAGGGTGATCGCTCGGTCGCCGGCACGCTGTTCGGGCATGGTACCGCGCGGCTGGTGGAGATCTTCGGCATCGGGATCGAGGCCGAACTCGAAGGGCACATGCTCTACATCGTCAATGAGGACGCGCCCGGCTTCATCGGCCGGATCGGTACCTTGCTCGGCGAGAGCGGGATCAATATCGGCACCTTCCACCTCGGCCGCCGCGACGCGGGCGGAGAGGCGGTGCTGTTGCTGAGCGTCGACCAGTCGATCCCCAGCGACGTTATCGACAAGGCCTGCAAGCTCCAGGGCGTCAAGACTGTCATGGCGCTCGAGTTCTGACCGCGCTAGGGCGCGCGCGATGACCGATCCGACCACCGACCTTTTGCCCGTGGGGCTCGAGGACCGGCTGCCCGCGGCGGCCCGCGCGCTCACGCGGGCGCGGCGGGCGGCGCTCGATGCGATGGACGCGCACGGTTACGACCGGGTGATCCCGCCGCTGGTCGAGTTCGAATCGTCGATGGCCACGCGGATGAGCGGCGTCGCCACGCGCCGGATGTTCCGCTTCACCGACCCCGATTCGCTGCGCACGCTCGCGCTGCGCTCGGACATCACCGTGCAGGTCGGCCGGATCGCGGCGACCAGCCTCGCTTCGGCACCGCGGCCCCTGCGGCTGTGCTACGCGGGCGAGGTGGCGACGATCGCCAGCGACCAGCTCGACCCGGCGCGCGAGCGGCTTCAGCTGGGAGCGGAACTGATCGGCAGCGACAGCGCGGCCGCGGCAGGCGAAATCGTCAACCTCGCGATCGAGGCGCTCGCCGCCGCCGGCGCCACCGGCATCTCGGTCGATTTCACGCTACCCGATCTCGTCGACACGCTCGCCGAGAGCGTCCTGCCTTTGCCGGCCGAGCGGGTCGACGACGTCCGGCGCGAGCTCGACGCCAAGGACGCCGGCGCGCTCAAGGCGGTCGGGGGCGAGGCCTACCTGCCGCTGCTCTACGCGGCCGGGCCGTTCGAGAAGGCGGTGGAGCGCTTGCAGGCCATCGATGCGGGCGGCGTGCTTGCCAGCCGGATCGACGGGCTACGGGAGATCGCGGACCGGATCGGTGCCTCGGCGCGGGTCACGCTCGATCCGGCCG
Source organism: Tsuneonella litorea (assembly GCF_025154015.1). Lineage (GTDB taxonomy): Bacteria > Pseudomonadota > Alphaproteobacteria > Sphingomonadales > Sphingomonadaceae > Tsuneonella > Tsuneonella litorea. The sequence continues at coordinate 573,619 of NZ_JAOAMV010000002.1, read as the reverse complement.
AACGGCACGGCTTCCAGTACCAGAGCTGGTTCGGTTTCACCCTCTACGCCGAAGGCGCGCGTGGTACCTTGGGGCGGGGCGGCACCTATCGCTTGGGCGGCGGCGAGCCTGCCACGGGCTTCTCGCTCTACATCGATCCGCTGGTGGATGCGCTGGGACCGGCGCCGGCAGGCGACCTGCTGTACCTGCCCGCCGGGCATGACCTTGAGGTCGCCGCGCGCCTGCGCGCGATCGGCTGGCGCACCGTCGCCGCGCTCGGCGACGGCGAGGACGCCGCGATGTTGGGGTGCACCCACCGCCTGGACGGCAGCGAGCCCCGGCCGATCTAGCCGAAGTCGGCGGGGTCGGGCCCGATGCGACCACCCGCTTCGTCGAGCGCGTCGATCCGCGCCATCTGGTCGTCGGACAGGGCGAAGTCGAGTGCCTCGAAGTTCGCCTCGATGTGCGCGCGGCCGGTCGCCTTGGGAATCGTGCAGAGCCCCGATTGCAGGTGCCAGCGCAGGATGACCGCGGACGCCGGCCGGTCGCACTCCCGGGCAATCCCGGTGATCACCGGGTTGGTCATCGCGCCGCCCTGGCCCAGCGGCGACCAGCTCTGCGTGACGATGCCCAGTTTCTCGTGCACATCGCGCAATTCGCGTTGCTGGAAGGCGGGGTGGAGTTCGACCTGGTTGAGCGCGGGGACCACGCCGGTCGCATCGATCACTGTCTTCAGGTCCTGTTCGCGAAAGTTCGATACGCCGATCGACTTCGCCTTCCCCGCGTCGCGCACCGCGACCAGCGCCTTCCAGGTTTCGACCGCAAGACCCCTGGCGGGGCAGGGCCAGTGGATGAGGACGAGGTCGACGCTGTCGCGGCCGAGCCTTTCGAGGCACTTGTCCATCGCCCGCAGCGCGCGGTCATAGCCCTGGCTTTCGTTCCAGATCTTGGTCGTCAGCCAGGTGTCCGGGTTATCCGCAAGACCTTTTCCGACGCCGCGCTCGTTCTGGTAGATCGCCGCTGTATCGACGAGTTCGTACCCCACCGCGATCGCGGTGCTCACGGCATCGGCTGCCGTCTCGTCGGGGATCTGCCAGGTACCGAACCCCAGCTGGGGAATCGTGCGTCCGTCGTTGAGGGGGATGGCCGGGGTCTTGCTCATGAATGTCCTTTCCGCGGGTTCGGGGTCATGAATGCCCGAACGCGCGGCAAGGTTTCCCGACCGAACCGGTTTCTCGTCAGGCGGCCTCGGTCAGGTCGATCGATTCGGGTGGCAGGGCAACGCCAAAGCTGTCCGCGCGCTTCCACACGATCGTGCCTTCGATCGGGGGAAAGTTCGCAAAGCGGACCTCGACCGGGTCCCCGATCTCGCATGAGGTTTCGGTGGCCAGCATGAGCCCGCTGGCGGATACGTTGGCGATGTGCGGCGACATGCTCGCGAACCCGATGGCGAGATCGATCTCGGGCGGCGCTGGAAAGCGGGGTTCGTGGCGGTGGTCCGACGTTCTCGCGGTATTCCGCCGCACCAGGGTGAAGATCGACTTGCCCCCTTCGACCGGCTTCTTTTCCAGCAGCATCCCGGGGTCGGGAATGACGTAACCCGCGCGGATCTGCTCGCGGCGCGAGGCACTCGGCCGCGGCGGGGGCGGCGCGGCCGACTCGCGGTCGGTCCGGTGCGGCGAGGGGGCGTCATCCTGGTCGAACGCCGCCACCGGGCCGGGCGGCTTGCCGCTTCCCAGGATCGCGATCATCCGCTGGAACACGGCGGGATGCAGCTTGCGCTCGAACTCGAGGCCGTTGGCGCCTTCCTCGGCCCAGCAAATCCGGGCCGGCAGGCTTTCGAGGCCGGGAATCCGGACCCAGATGTCTTCGGTGCCGCGGGTAAGCGGTGCTCCCTTGATCCGGCATCCGGCGCAGGAAAGGTCGAGCATGGTGGCGGGCATCTTGTGACCGCCGCGTTCGCGCACCGAGATAGCTACCTCGAGCGGGGCACGAATGTCCTCGCGCTGTTCGACGTCGGCGGGCTCGGTATCGGTGGTCATGGCGTCTCTCTTCACAAAAACGGTCAGGCGACGGCCACGCCTTGCGGTCAGCGATCTACGGCGACCCAGCGTGGACCTTGCCGCGTGGCGGACAGTCTTTGCTTTGCTGGTTCCGCCATCAGAACAAGGCCGACGCAGTCATGCAATGACGCTGCGCGCCGTGTCCCATAATGCGGTTAACCGCGGTGCGCGGGTTAACGGCAAAGTAACCAGGCCCTTCGGCATTGCCCTCGGCACCGCCTGCGCCTAGTGCCCGCCGCGGTTTGAGCGACGCGAAAGAGGGCCATGGCCAACGTCACGGTGATCGGCGCCCAGTGGGGCGATGAAGGCAAGGGCAAGATCGTCGACTGGCTCGCCAGCCGGGCCGACGCGGTCGTCCGGTTCCAGGGCGGGCACAACGCCGGCCATACGCTCGTCGTCGGCAACACGACCTACAAGCTGAGCCTTCTGCCGAGCGGAATCGTCACCGGCACGCTGTCGATCATCGGCAATGGGGTGGTGCTCGATCCGTGGGCGCTCAAGGCCGAGATCGAGAAGCTCGAAGGGCAGGGCGTACGGATCGACGCGGACAACTTCGCGATCGCCGACAACTGTCCGCTCATCCTGCCGATCCACCGCGACCTTGACGGCTTGCGCGAAACCGCCGCGGGTTCCGGCAAGATCGGCACCACCGGGCGGGGCATCGGACCGGCCTACGAGGACAAGGTCGGTCGGCGCGCGATCCGCGTCTGCGATCTCGCGCACCTCGATCAGCTCGATCCGCAGCTCGACCGCCTCTGCGCGCACCACGACGCGCTGCGGGCGGGGTTCGACGAACCGCCGGTCGACCGCGCGCGGCTGGTCGCCGACCTGGCCGAGATCGCGCCCTTCGTGCTGCAATACGCCCAGCCGGTGTGGAAGCGGCTGAAGAAAGTCCGCAAGGCGGGCGCGCGGATCCTGTTCGAGGGCGCGCAGGGCGTCCTGCTCGATGTCGATCACGGGACCTATCCCTTCGTCACCAGCTCGAACACCGTCAGCGGCACCGCGGCGAGCGGCAGCGGGCTGGGTCCGAATTCGACCGGTTTCGTGCTCGGGATCGTCAAGGCGTACACCACCCGCGTCGGCAGCGGCCCATTCCCGACCGAGCTCGACGACGATACCGGGCAAAGGCTGGGCGAGCGCGGGCATGAGTTCGGCACCGTCACCGGGCGCAAGCGTCGTTGCGGCTGGTTCGACGCAGTGCTGGTGCGCCAGTCGTGCGCGATCAGCGGGGTGACCGGGATCGCGCTGACCAAGCTCGATGTGCTCGACGGGTTCGACACCGTGCGGATCTGCACCGGCTATCGCTTGCGCGGCAAGATCCTCGACTATTTCCCCTCGCACTCGGCCGACCAGGCGGAGGTCGAACCGATCTACGAGGAAATGGACGGCTGGCAGGAAACCACCGCCGGGGCGCGCTCGTGGGCCGACCTTCCGGCGCAGGCGATCAAGTACATCCAGCGCGTGCAGGAACTGATCGAGACCCCGGTTGCGCTGGTTTCGACTAGTCCCGAGCGCGAGGACACGATCCTCGTGCGCGATCCGTTCGTGGACTGACCGCTTGGCGCGGGCCGCGTTCCTGGCGTTCGCGCTGCTCGCGGGATGCGCGCAGGCGCAGGAGATGGCGCCGCCTGTCGCCGACTTCGTGCTGATCGACAAGTCCGACCGGACCCTGACGCTCTACACCGCCGGGCGGGCGACGATGACCGTCAGCGGCATCCAGCTCGGCGATGCGCCCGAGGATCACAAGCAGTTCGAGGGTGACGAGCGGACGCCCGAGGGGCGCTACACGATCGATTATCGCAACCCGAACAGCGCCTATTACCTCAGCCTGCACATTTCCTATCCCAACGCGGCCGACCGCGCCTTCGCGCGCGCGCAGGGCCGCTCGCCGGGCGGGGCCATCTTCATCCACGGCCAGCCCAACGGGCTTCCGGGCGCCGACGCCGGGCTGCGGATGCCGGGCGATTGGACCGACGGCTGCATCGCAGTATCGAACGGCACGATCGCGCTGCTGTGGAACGCCATCCCAGATGGAACCCCGATCGAGATACGCCCCTAGTCCTCGTCGCCTTCGCGCGCCTGGTCGAGCATGGCGACCTGCACCTGCAGCCGTTTCACCTCGCGCAGGATGGTCAGCATGTTCATCCGCTCGAAGATCCACTGCTTGATGAAGCCGAGCATGACGAGCACCGCCAGCAGCGCGATCGCCCATAGCGTGTGCAATTCGACGTCATGGGTGTGGATCACCTGGATGATGACGAAGATCATCAGAGCGCCGAAAACGATGGACATGGCGAAGGCGAACTTGGCCCAGCCGCCCATCGGACCCTTCCAGGTGTCGCCGAGCTGGCGGAATAGCCCGCGTTCGGTTTCGAGACTGGCGAGGAAATCGCGGTCGTCCTCGTCCAGCGCCCCGCGGATGCGGTCGTCGATAGTCGTCATTGCGGTTCTCCTTGGAGGGCCGCCTTCAGCCGGCGGCGGGCGTGAAACAGGCGCGACTTGGCGGTGCCGAGCGGCACGTCCTGCACCTGGGCGATCTCGGCGAGAGTCAGGCCCTCGACGAAGAAAAGCTGCGCCGCCGAACGCTGGACCGGCGGCAGAGCCGCGAAGGCCTGGCTGATCGCCGCCCGGTCTTCGGTTGCGCCGCCATCGTGCGGCTCGCGTTCGAGAGCTGTCGCGCGCGCCCGTTCGGCCTGGACGGCGCGAATGCCGTCGGCACAACGGCGATGAAGGATGGCGAAGGCCCAGGGCGCAAATCGCGAGGCCTGGCGCAGCTGGCCGAGATTGCGCAGGATCGCCAGCCAGCAGTCCTGCACCACGACCAAGGCACGGTCCTCATCGCCGAGCAGCCTGCGCGCGGTCCGCGCGAGGCGGGGTTGCCAGCGCACCGCCAGCCGCTCGGCGGCGCGCCGGTCGCCCGCCTGGACAAGCATGACCAGCAGCTCTTCGTAGAGCTGCGACACGGTCTGGTTGGCGGCCGTCTTCCTGTCCATCGCTTGCATAGTCGCTCGCGAGGGCCGGTTGGTTCAATCGCATGCGGCCGATTTTCTGATAATTCCGGATTGGAGCGATCCGCGAGGGCGCGGTTGACTCGCAACCGCATGGCTCTAACCCCGGCGGGTCAGGTTCTGCACGGAGGTCGCCCCCCATGAGACAGGCGGATTTCGCCTACGATACCGGTATGGATGCGATCGCCTTCACTGCCGGCGTATATTCCGCGCGGCTGTCGACCGCGGCCGATTTTCGCGACGATGCCACGACCGCCGGGTTCGGCGTGGTCGACTACGATCTCCTGGCCGAACTCGACGAAACGCCGCCGCCTTTCCCGGCCGACGTTCTGCTGGTCGACTGCCCCGTGCAGGACGGCGCGACGCTGGCCGCCCTCATGCAGCTCGATTCGCGCGCCGCGGCGCAGGGCCTGCCGCTGGTGGTCGCCACGACACTGTCCGCGCTCGACGCGGTGTTCTTCTGTCTCGAGCGATCGGGAGCGGACATCGTTATCGAGCCGACTAGGGGGGAACGCGTAATTGCTCTTGCCCGCGCCTTGCCCAAGGTTCCCCGGATGGCAGTACGCGAACTCGATGCCCAGGACCGCGCGACGCTGCACGCCCTGACCCAGCAGGTCGCGCAGATCGCCGCGCAGATCGACCGGCTGTCGGCGGGCGAACCGCGGGCCTTCCGCCTCGAATCGCCCACGGACGAGTTCCGGGCCGAGGAAGGCGGCGAGGCCGAGCGCAAGCTGATCCGTCCGCCCCGGCCGCCGCTGCCCGACCCCCGGCTGGTGCGCAAGATCATCCGCCAGCGCCAGTTGCGCGCGGAGTTCCTCGATCCCGAGCTGTTTGCCGATCCCGCCTGGGACATCCTGCTCGACCTCACGGCCGCGCGCGCCGAACACGTGCGCGTCTCCGTCACGTCGCTGTGCATCGCCAGCGGCGTTCCGCCGACCACGGCGCTGCGCTGGATATCCCAGATGACCGAGGCCGGCCTGCTGGTCAGGGTGGAGGACGAGACCGATCGCCGGCGCGCCTTCATCGAACTGAGCGACAAGGCTGCCGACGCGATGGCGCGCTATTTCCACGAGCTCGGCAAGGACGCGAAGGCCGCGCTCTGATGGCGCGCACGAACGCATGATGTTCGCCCGCGCCTTGCGCGACAGGGTGCGCAGCGGCGACATCACCTGCAGCGTACGGGTGTGGCAGGCTCCGCGGGTGAAGAGCGGCGGTTTGTACCCGATGGAGCCGGGACGGATTCGCGTGGATTCGGTGCGCGAGATCGCCCTCGAGGACGTGACCGACGATCTTGCCCGCCGATCGGGCTTCGCGGACGTGCACGAGCTGATGGCGACCGCTCGGCATGGCAGGGGCGAAAACATCTACCTCATCGAGTTCGCGTATCTTCCGCCTGACTAGGCGGCGACCGCGGGCGCCATTGAAGGTTCGGCAACCATTTCGCTTTAGCGTTCCCCTTCGTTCGAGAGGTCCGCACCGGTGATTGAAGTCGAAATCCAGAACGAAACGCACCAGACCCAACACAGAATCCGCTTCGCCGCCGTGCCGCGGATCGGGGAAGGTATCCGCTTGCTCGAGCCTGACGGCTGCTGGGCCAGCTACGATGTGCTCGATCTGTGGTACCAGAAGGCCGATTTCGGCGACATCTGGATACCGTACCTGCACGTCTGCATGACGCCGTCCGAGAAGGCGGCGATGCCGCCTGCCGCCTCTGCGCCCGCCCAGCGGCCGATTGGCGATACCGAGGTTCTGCCGGACTACGGAGCAGACGAGCGACCGGTCTACGGCGAAGAGGAGTTCGTGTCATTCACGGGTTGATCAAGCGCCTCAACGTCCCGCCCCAGGGCCCGGCTTCGAACGATGCCCCGGGGGCGCCAGCGCCCGCGGAACGTCCCGCGCCGCCGCAACAGGGATCACGCCGCACCTGCCTCGTGGTCGACGATTCGCGGATGATCCGCAAGGTCGCCCGCCGGATCGTCGAGGGGGTGGGCTACGCGGTGGTCGAGGCCGAGAATGGCGAGGAAGGCCTCGCCCGTTGCCGCGCGGCGATGCCCGATCTCGTCGTCACCGACTGGAACATGCCGGTCATGAGCGGAATCGAGTTCGTGACCGCCCTGCGCGCGATCCCGACCGACCGCCGTCCGCGGGTGGTCTTCTGCACGACCAACTCGGGCGCGCGCGACATTCACAAGGGCATCGAGGCGGGCGCCGACGAATACGTCATCAAGCCGTTCGACGAGGCCTCGCTGATCAGCCGGTTGCAGGCGATCGGCGCGGCGTAAGCGGCGCGCTAGTCTCTCGACCGTACGATCACCGTCCTGCCGCGCGGGCTTCCGTCGCTCGGCCCGCGCACCGCGTCGGCCCGGGCGCGGTCGAGGATCGCCTGCGGCACGTCGGCGTCGTGGAGCACGGTGTCCGCCTCTCCCAGCCAGCGTGCCTGGCGCAGCGTGAGATCGTCGGGATCGTCGCTGGTCAGCACGATCGCGACCGGCTCGACATCGAACGCGTCACCGGGCGATCCGAGCCAGGCGTCGATCCCTTCGGCGGCATCGGCGCGCAGCGGGTCCAGCGGGCCGCCTGCGGTCAGCGCGGCGTCGAGCGCGCGGCGGCGGACGGCGCCATCCGGGAAACGCTGCCGCAGGGCATCGCGCGCGGCGTAAAGCCCCGCGGCCAGCTTTCCGAGCGACGGCGGCAACAGACCTTCGAGCCGCAGCCGCAGCTGCTTGGCGAGCCCGGCCGAGGCGCCTGCGGTGCCGACCGCCACCAGCACCGGGTCGCGGTCGAGAATGCTCGGAACGGTAAAGTCGCACAGTTCGGGCCGGTCGGTCACGTTGACCAGCAGCCCCTTGCAGCGAAGCCGGATCGCAGCCGCCTCGGCCGCGCGCGGATCGTCGATCGCGACGAAGGCGAGCGCGGCATGGTGCGCTTCGGGTTCGCCGCAGCAGATCCCCCCGGCGCGCTCGACGAGGCGCCGCTTGGCGGCGGCCGCATCGCCGGCGCCGAGGACAACCACCCGCTGCCCGTTCACGCGGTGGAACAGCGGCAGGGCGCTCAGCGGCACCGGCTCAGAGCCACTCGGGGACCCGCTCGGCGTCCATGATCGCGTGCGGGCTGATCCGGTCGGCGACGACCGCGAACTTGCCTCCATCCACGAGAACTTCGGCCACGAAGCCGCGGCTGTTGTAGCTCGACGCCATCGTCGCGCCATAGGCCCCCGCGGTGCGGAAGACGGCAAGGTCGCCTGCGCCGATCGCGTCGATCTCGCGGTCCATCGCAAACGTGTCGCCGGTTTCGCAGATCGGGCCGACGATGTGCGCCGTCATCCGCTCGCCGGTCGGCGCGACGGCGTCGAAATCGTGCCACGCGCCGTACATCGCGGGGCGCGCGAGGTCGTTCATCGCCGCGTCGACGATCACGAACGGCGGCCCGTTGCCGCTGCGCTTTGACCGGACCACGCGGGTCAGCAGCACGCCGGCGTTGCCCGCAATGACGCGCCCCGGTTCGAACGACAGCTGCACGTCCCAACCCGCGGTGACGCGCGCGACCATCGCGCCGTATTCGGCTGGGGAGGGGAAGGTCTCGTGCTTGCGATAGGGCACACCGAGGCCGCCGCCGAGATCGGCGTGAGTCACGGTCTGCCCGCCCGTCCGCAGTTCCTCGATCAGCGCGCCCAGCTTGCCGAAGGCGGTCTCGAGCGGTTCGAGGTCGGCAAGCTGGCTGCCGATGTGAACCGCGACACCGCGCATCTCGAGGCCCGGCTCGGCGGCGAGCGCCGCGTAGATCGCTGCCGCGCGGTCGAGCGGAACCCCGAACTTGTTCTCGCGCTTGCCGGTCGAGATCTTCTCGTGGGTGCGGGCGTCGACGTCGGGGTTCACGCGCAGCGCGCAGGGCACGGTCACGCCGTGGCGCCGGGCGATCGCGGCGAGCTCGTAACCCTCTTCCTCGCTCTCGAGATTGAACTGGCCGATTCCGGCCTCGATACCCTGGACGAGTTCAGGGTGGGTCTTGCCCACGCCCGAGAACACCACGTCCTGCGGCCTTATCCCTGCCGCCAGCGCACGGGTCAGCTCGCCGCCGCTGACGACATCGGCGCCGAAGCCTTCCTTCGCCAGAACCTTGAGCACTGCGAGGTTGGGGTTCGCCTTGACCGCGAACGCGATGTGCGGGTTCGCGACCCCGGCCAGTCCGTCGCGAAACACCCGCGCGTGACGCACCAGCGTCGCGCGGGAATAGACGTAGACGGGGGTGCCGACCGCCTCGGCGATCGCGGGGAGCGGCACGTCCTCGGCATGGAGGATGCCGTCGCGGAGTTCGAAATGGTCCATCGTCGGGCGCGCTTAGCGATGTCGGAGGCGTCGGCCAAGCAAGGCTTGCTTGGAGGCAGACGATGCAGGCGCGCTGCCCCGGCTACTCCGGCGGCAGGTCGAACGGGTCGTCCTGCCGCTCCTCGGACCGCTTGCGCAGCTCGACCGAGCGGTCGGGCGCGGCGAGCGGATCGAGCTTGAGCAGGTCTTCGGAATCGGGCTGCGCCGGGGCGCCGTAGGGCGTGGGCGGCAGGTCGTGGCCCGCAAGCGGTTCGAGATCGGCCTTCTGGCCGCAGGCGGCCAGCAGCAAGGCGGCAGCAATGGCGACGGACTTGCGCATCAGGGCTCCATGCCGAGCGCGGTGCGCGCCGCGGCAACCTGCTCCCTTACCCGGACCGGCGCGGTCCCGCCATAGCTGGCGCGCGCGGCGACCGACGCATCGACCGACAGGGCGGCGAACACGCGCTCGTCGATCCGCGAATCGATCTGCTTGAAATCATCGAGCGACAGCGCGTCGAGCGCACAGCCCCGGCTTTCGGCGAGCCGGACCGCGGCACCGGTGATGTGGTGCGCCTCGCGGAAGGGCACGTCGGCCTCGCGTACCAGCCAGTCGGCAAGGTCGGTCGCGGTGGCGTAGCCGAGTTCGGCCGCCTGCCGCATCCGCTCGGTTCGGAAAGTCGAATCGGCGATCATTCCGGTCATCGCGGCGATGCTGAGCGCCAGCAGCCCGTGCGCCTCGAACACCGGCGGCTTGTCGTCCTGCATGTCCTTCGAATAGGCGAGGGGGAGGCCCTTCATCGTCACCGTGAGCGCGGTCAGGCAGCCGACGATCCGCCCCGCGTGCCCGCGCACCAGCTCGGCGGCGTCGGGGTTCTTCTTCTGCGGCATGATCGAGCTGCCGGTGCTGAGCGCGTCGGGCAGGCGCACGAAGCCGAACGGCTGGCTCGCCCACAGGATCAGCTCCTCGGCCAGGCGGCTGAGGTGCAGCGCGCATTGCGCGGCCGCCTGCAGGTAATCGAGCGCGAAGTCGCGGTCGCTGACCGCGTCGAGGCTGTTCGCGGTCGGCCGATCGAAACCGAGCGCGCGCGCGGTCGCGTCGCGGTCGATCGGGAAGCCGGTGCCCGCCAGCGCCGCCGAACCCAGCGGCGATTCGTTCAATCGGGCACGCGCGTCGGCGAACCGGCTGCGGTCGCGGCGCAGCATCTCGTAATAGGCCATGAGGTGGTGGCCGAGCGTCACCGGCTGTGCGGTTTGCAGATGCGTGAAACCGGGCATGATGCTGTCGGCGTGTTCACCTGCGCGCGTGACGATCGCCCGCTGGAGGCCGGCGAGCCCGGTATCGACCTGGTGACACGCGTCGCGCACCCACAACCGAAAATCGGTCGCCACCTGGTCGTTGCGGCTGCGCGCCGTGTGCAGCCGCCCGGCGGCCGCGCCGATCAGTTCGGCAAGGCGGCTCTCGGTGACCATGTGGATGTCCTCGAGGTCCCAGTCCTCGGGCACGCCGTCCGCCTCGTACTCGGCTGCGACCCGGTCGAGGCCTTCGGAGATCGCCCGTGCATCGCCTGCGGAGACGATGCCCTGTGCGCCGAGCATGGCAACGTGCGCCTTGCTGGCGGCGATGTCCTGCCGCCACAAGGCCTTGTCGAAGGGAATCGAGGCGTTGATTTCGCGCATGATGGCGCTAGGCCCCTCGGCGAAGCGCCCGCCCCACATGGAGTTTGCCCCCTTGCCGTCATTGTCCTTGCGACTGTCGTTCACGCTGCTTGCCTCGGCCGTCCTGTTGGCGGGGTGCAGTAGGGAAGAGAGCAGCCCCCCGCAAGAAGAGGCAGAGGCGGCTCTTCCGGGCGAGATCGACCGCAGCCACGCCGGCGACCTCATGCCCGCGGTGGCGCTGACCGATCCTGATGGAAGGGCGCTCAATACCGGGGCCCTTTCGGGCACGCCGGTGCTGCTCAACCTTTGGGCGACCTGGTGCGCGCCGTGCGTCAAGGAAATGCCGATGCTCGATGGAATCGCCGGGGACTACGGCGACCGGCTGCGGGTGATCGTCGCAAGCCAGGACCTCGAAGGCGCGGACAAGGTCGTGCCGTTCTTCGCCGAGGCGCGGTTCGCACACCTCGAACCCTGGCTCGATCGCGAGAACGACCTGATGACCGCGCTCGCCGGCGAAGGCGTGCTGCCGACAACGGTGCTCTATTCCGCCAGCGGCGAGGAAGTCGCCCGGGTCGTCGGCGCGTTCGACTGGGAAAGCCCGGAAGCGCGGGCGCTGATCGACGAGGCGGTTGGGCCCGCCTAGGCCCGTCAGTCCTGCCCGATGTCGCGCAAGAGTTCGACGAACCACGGCGTCGCGGTATCGAATTGCTTGCCGCCGGCGATCCGCTCGAACTCGATCACGCGCAGTTCGTCGCCGCGCTCCTCGTCCTGGCCGACCACGCCCGATTCCCCGGCGAGCGCGGCGTCGACCGCGCGGTGGACGCAGGCCGCGATCAGCTTGCGGTCGGCCTCGTTGGCGGGGGCCGAGCGCGAGAAATAGCCGCTCTTCTGCACCAGCACCTTTTCCGCGCCCAGCTCGGCGGCAAAGCGGCTGCCGAACCACCTGCCCGGATCGATCCGGTCGAGCTTGACGTGCCCGAACGCGTCGCGCGGGACCTCGTCGCCCGCGGCTTCCATTGCGGCGACGATCTCGGTCACGCCGGCCCCTTCGGCGACGAACAGGTTCACGCCGCCCTGGTCGTCCATGATTGTCCTGAGCCGCGCGCCCTCGGCCGCGATGTCGAAGGGGCGCTCGGGAACGTAGACCCCGTGGACGTCCCACCGCGCGGCTGCGTTCTCCATCCACTCGGCGAACGGTGCGCCCCTGACCCAGTCGTGGTGGGCATAGGCGGTCGCTGCGGTCAGCCAGCCGCAGCCGCGCCCCATGACCTCGTGGATCGTCAGCATCCGCGGGTTGGCGGTGTGCTCGGCGATGACATTGCGCGCGAATACCGCGCCCTGTTCGGCGGCCGTCCACGCGCCGAGCGACTGGCGGATGGGGACGACGTCGTTGTCGATCGTCTTGGGCAGGCCGACCACGGTCAGGCCATAGCCGTTGCGGGCGAGAAACGCGGCGAGCTCGGCCGCCGCGCCGTTCGTATCGTCCCCGCCGATAGTGTGGAGTACGTCGACGCCGGAGCGGCTGAGCTGCGACGCGGCGACCTCGAGCGGGTCCTCGCCTTCCGCGACGAGGCCGCGCTTCACGCAGTCCGCCACGTTGGTCAGCTTCACGCGGCTGTTGCCGATCGGGCTGCCGCCGAACGCGTGGAGGCGCGAGGCGGCCGCGCGGACCTCGTCGCTCGCCTCGACCCAGTCGCCGGTGAGCAGGCCCGCATAGCCGTTGCGGTAGGCGATGATGCGGATCTCCGGCGCGATCTCGGTGTACCGCTCGATCAGCCCGCCGACCGCGGACGAGAGGCACGGCGCGAGGCCGCCTGCGGTGAGGATGGCTACGGTGCGAACGGGCATGACCGCACTCATGCCAAGGGGAGGGCGCCGCGCCTAGTCGAATAGCTATGCAGCGAAGCCTGGTGGGCGCTGACGGGCTCGAACCGCCGACCCTCTCGGTGTAAACGAGATGCTCTACCAACTGAGCTAAGCGCCCCAACCGGGTGGGCGCGCTTTAGCCGGTTGGCGGCGTGGGTCAATCGGGGCTAGGGCGCCGGTGATGAGCAGGGCCAACATCCGCATCCTCGCCACCGGGGGAACCATCGCCGGGAGCGCCGGATCGGCGACCCGGCGCGGTTACCGGCCGGGACAGATCGGCGTGGCGGACCTGCTCGCCGCGGCCGACGCGCTCGATCTCGACGCGCGATTCGAGGGAGGCGACATTGCCGCCATCGGATCGCAGGACATCGGCTGGCCCCAGTGGTCCGCGTTGCACCGCGAGATTTCCGACGCCCTGGGCGACGACGGCGTCGATGGGGTGATCGTCACCCACGGCACCGACACCGCCGAGGAAACGGCGTTCCTGCTCGACCTCACCCTGCCCGCCGGCAAGCCGGTGGTGCTCGTCGGCGCGATGCGACCTGCCGACGCGGTCGGCAGCGACGGGATGCGCAACCTCGCCAACGCCGCGCGGGTCGCGGGCGATCCGGCGGCAGCAGGGCGCGGCGTGCTGGTGGTCATGAGCGACCAGGTCTTTGCCGCGATCGACGTGCGCAAGGCCGCGACCGGCGGGGCGGAAGCGTTCCGCGGCTTCCCGCGCGGTGCACTCGCGAACGTCACGCCGACCTCGCTCGACTGGTTCGGCCCCCCCGACCGGCCGGGACGGGGCGCGCGTTTCGCCTGGCCCGAAGCCTTGCCGAAGGTCGCGATCCTCTACGCCTATGCCGGGATGGATGCCGACACGGTCGGCTGCGCGCTAGGGAGCGGGGACCGGGGAATCGTCCTTGCCGGTATGGGGCAGGGCAACGCGCCCGGCCCGGTGATCGACGCGCTTGCGGCGAGCGGGGTGCCCGTCGTCCGCTCGAGCCGGGTCGACCAGGGCTCGGTCGACCGCACCCTCGAGATCGACGACGACAGCCTCGGTTTCGTCGCCGCCCGCGGGCTGGGGCCGGCCAAGGCGCGGATCCTGCTGCAGGTGCTGCTCGCGAGCGGATACGAGGACCCGCTCGCGATGCAGCGCGAATTCGACCGGCGCTAGGGAATCATCCCCACGGCGTGACGAGGTACTTCTCGCCGGTCTTCATCTGGCGATAGTCGAGGATCGCCTCCTTCGTCAGCATTCCCTCGAGGTCGACCCTGGTCTTGTAGTGGCTGGCGAAGGTCGTGGTAAGCCCGTCGAGCACGCGCTGGCGCATCCGCATCGTCGTTTCCATTCCGGCCATCTGCAGGAACGGCGTCAGCAGCCAGCCCGACAGCGTCCAGCCGAAGCCGTACGACGGGGTCAGCGTGGTCGGGCTGAAGTCGAGCCGGCCGTAAATGAACATCCGCTTGGGCTGGTTCGAGCCGTAGCGCGAGTACTCGGTCATCTTCGAGACCGCGACCTGCTCCATCGCCTTGAAGCAGCTGTCGACCATGGTCCCGCCGCCGATCGGGTCGAAGCCGTAAAACGCGTCGGTCGCGTTGATCGCCGAGCGCAGGTTGGCCATGAAGTCGCCGTCCGACGAGTTCACCACCCACTCCGCGCCCTGGTCCTTGAGCAGGCTTGCCTGGTCGTCCTTGCGCACGATGTTGACCAGCTTCATCCCGTCCTCGAGGCAGATGCGGTTGAGCATCAGGCCGAGGTTCGACGCGCCGACGGTGTGGAGGATCGCATCCTGTCCGTCGATTTTCGCGTTCTCGACGAAGCCCAGCGCGGTCATCGGGTTGACGAAGCTTGATGCGCCGTCCTCGGCGCTGTGGTCGCCCAGTGGCAGGCACATCGCGGCGTCGGCGATCGCGTACTGCGAATAGGCGCTGCCCGGCACGCAGGCGACGCGCTGGCCCATCAGGGCCTTGGCCATGTCGCTGTCGCCGGTCGCGACCACGGTGCCCGCCCCCTCGTTGCCCGCCGGAAGCCGCTTGCCGTGGCGCGCCTTCTGGCCGCTGTTGAACGGCTCGGGCATCTTGGCGACCACTTTGCCGGGCGAATACTCGGCGTTCTCGAAATCCGCCGCGCCGGTCAGGATCGCGAGGTCGGACGGATTGATCGGTGCGGCCTCCATCTTGACGAGGACCTGGTTGCCGGTCGGATCGGGAAACTGGCTGTCGACGAGCTCGAGCGTCAGCGTGCCGTCCGGGGCGAGAGTGGTGAAAAGCTGCTTGCCGGTGGTCGCCATGTTCGATTCTCCCAAAGTTTCTGATTGCAACCGGTGCTAGGCGGGTGAGCGCGCGATGGCTAGGCCTCTCCCGGATATTCCGCCTTCACGAAATAGAGCCCGTGCGGCGGTGCATTGAGGCCCAGCGCCTGCCGGTCGCGCGCCGCCAGCGCCTTGGCGACCCCCCCGATGTTCCAGCGCCCCATGCCGACCAGCGCGAGGCAGCCCACCATGCTGCGCACCTGGTGGTGGAGGAAGCTGCGCGCCGCGGCTTCCACGATCACGTGCTCGCCCTCGCGGCGCACATCGAGCCGGTCGAGCGTCTTGACCGGGCTCGCCGCCTGGCACTGGACCGAGCGGAAGGTGGTGAAGTCGTGCCGGCCGACAAGCGCCTGCGCGGCGGTGTGCATCGCGTCGGCGTCGAGCGGCCTGGCAACCTGCCACGCGCGGTTGCGTTCGAGCGTCAGCGGCGCGCGGCGGTTGGCGATGCGGTATTCGTAGGCGCGGCCGATGCACGAGAAGCGCGCGTGCCAGTCATCCGGCACCGCCGCGCAGGCGATCACGGCGATCGGGTCGGGTCGCAGGTGGGCGTTGAGGGCCTCCATCAGCCGGAACGGCTCGATCGCCTTCTCGATGTCGACGTGCGCGCGCATCGCGAGCGCGTGGACCCCGGTGTCGGTGCGGCCTGCGGCGTGCATCGTCACCGCTTCGCCGGTGACCGCGTGCGCCGCGTCCTCGACCGCCTGCTGCACGCTTGGTCCGGTCGCCTGCCGCTGGAGGCCGACGAACGGCGTGCCGTCGAATTCGAGGGTCAGGGCAAAGCGCGTCACCCGATCAGCGTCCCCGCCGGCACCGGCTTGCCGTTGAGGAACGCGGCGATATCCATCGCCGGCTTGCCCGCCCGCTGGAGGCGCACCGGGCGGATCGCCGCGTAGCCGCAGGCGATCGTCAGATGGTCGTCGAGGGTCTTGCCCGGCTTGCCTTCGCGCGCGACGATCTCGGCCTTCAGAACCTTGATCCGCTCTCCGTCCAGCTCGAACCACGCGCCGGGGAAGGGGGCAAGCCCGCGCACCTGCCGCTCGATCGCCTCGGCACCGTTGGTCCAGTCGATCCTCGCCTCGGCCTTGTCGATCTTGGGGGCATAGCTTGCCTCCGCATCGTCCTGGGGCACGGGATGGATCGTCGGAAGGTCGATCAGCGTGCCGACCATCAGCTGCGCGCCGATCTCGGCCAGTTCCGCGGTCAGTTCGCCCGCGGTCTTGTCCTCGATCGGCGTGCGCGCGGTGGCGAGCATCGGGCCGGTGTCGAGCCCGGCTTCCATTCGCATGATCGTGATCCCGGTGGTGAGGTCGCCCGCCATGATCGCGCGCTGGATCGGCGCCGCGCCGCGCCACTTGGGCAGCAGGCTGGCATGGACGTTGAGGCACCCGTGCATCGGAATGTCGAGCACCGCCTGCGGCAGAATCAGTCCATAGGCGGCGACCACCGCGAGGTCGGGTTCGAGAGCCGCGAGTTCGGCCTGCGCCTCGGTCGACTTGAGCGAGGCCGGGCACCTCACCGGAATGTGCCGGATCTCCGCCTCGACCTGCACCGCGCTGGGGCTTAGCTTCTTGCCCCGGCCCGACGGGCGCGGCGGCTGGGTGTAGGCGGCGACAACTTCGTGCCCCGCTTCGTGGAGCGCGGCGAGCGTCGGCACCGCGAAGGCCGGCGTTCCCATGAAGACGATGCGCATAACCGGTGGGTCCAACCTTTCGCGGGGGGAGGGCAGCCCCTATCTCCCGCCCCATGGCATCGCAAGAGATCGAGGCGCTGAGCGGCGCACTGGCGAAGCTGCCGGGCCTCGGCCCGCGCAGCGCGCGCCGCGCGGTGCTGTGGCTGGTCAAGCGGCGCGAAACGGCGCTGCGCCAACTCGTCGCGGCGCTGGCCGAGGTACAGGACCGGCTCGTGGAGTGCGCGACCTGCGGCAACGTCGACACGAGCGATCCGTGCGGCATCTGCTCCGATCCGCGCCGCGACCCGCGGTCCCTGTGCGTGGTGGAGGACGTCGCCGACCTCTGGGCGCTCGACCGGGCGAAGCTGTTCACCGGGCGTTACCACGTCCTCGGCGGCCGGCTCTCGGCGCTCGACGGAGTGGGGCCCGAAGACCTTTCGATCGGCCGCCTGATCGACCGTGTCGGGGAGGGCGGGATCGACGAAGTGGTGCTGGCGATGAACGCCACGCTCGAGGGGCAGACGACCGCCCACTACATCGCCGAACGGCTCGAAGGGCGGCCAGTGCGCATCACCCAGCTCGCCCACGGACTGCCGGTCGGCGGCGAGCTGGACTACCTCGACGAGGGCACGCTTGCACAGGCATTGCGGGCGCGGCGACCGGTCGGTTGACGGCTCACTTGCCGTTCAGCCGGATCGTGCTTATTTGCGCGCCATGGCCATCCGTGAAATCCTCGAAGTGCCGGATCCCCGGCTCAAGACCGTGTCCGAACCCGTGACGGTGTTCGACGACGAGCTGAAGACGCTTGTCGAGGACATGTTCGAGACGATGTACGATGCGCCCGGCATCGGCCTGGCCGCGATCCAGGTCGGCGTGCCCAAGCGCGTGCTGGTTATCGACCTCCAGCCCGACGATCCGGATGCCGAGCCCGAAGTGTGCAACCACGGCGGCCACCAGCACACCCACCAGCCGACGAAGAAGGAACCGCGGGTCTTCGTAAACCCCGAGATCCTCGACCCGGCCGAAGAGCTGGCGACCTACCAGGAGGGTTGCCTGTCGGTCCCCGAGATATTCGCCGACGTCGATCGCCCGGCGACCTGCCGGGTGCGCTGGCAGGACCTTGACGGCAACGTCCACGAGGAGGCGATGGAGGGGCTGATGGCCACCTGCATCCAGCACGAGATGGATCACCTCGAGGGCATCCTGTTCATCGACCACCTCAGCCGCCTCAAGCGGCAGATGGCCTTGAAGAAGCTTCAGAAGCTGCGCCAGGCCGCCTGACGCGCACGCCAGCAAGAAGCCCCGCCGTCTGGCGGGGCCTTTTTCATTCAGGTGTGGGGCAGGTCAGGCGTGGGCCTTCATCCCCTCGAGCGCCTTGCGGCAATCCTCGGCGCACTCGCGGCACATCTTCGCGCAGCGACGGCAGTGGTCGGTGTCGTGCCTGTCGCACTCGGACGCGCAGCGTTCGCAGGCGGTGATGCATGCCTGAAGCATTGCCTCGATAACCTTGACGTCGCCCGCGGTGCGCCGGCTGGCGACGCGGTAGGTCGCCTCGCACACGTCCGAGCAATCGCTGCACAGGCGGATGCAGGCGCGCATGTCCATGTCCTCCGCGCTGCACGCGTCGGCGCACGAGTTGCAGATCGCGGCGCAGTACATCGCGTGCTTGACGGCCTCGGCGAGTTGCTCGTTGTAGTCGTTCCCGACCTGCGGGTGCTCGCGGATCATTTCCTTGATCGACATGGGCTTGTCTCCTTCTGCCGATGCAGCGCGCGAGAGCGGTGGATAGTTCCGCAACGCTCTTTCCTACACCCGGCGTTCCGCCTATGTTCCCTGGCATGGAACCTCTCGCAATCATCATGACCATCGTTGTCGTCGCGTTGGCGGCAGGGGCCGCCGGCTGGTACCTCGGCTCGCGCCCGGTCGCCGACTGGAAGGCGCGCCACGGCGAGCGCGATGCCGAGGCGAAGGAGATTGCCGACAAGCTCGCCCGGATGGTCCCCGAACTCGCCACGATGAGCGAACGCGCCGCGCGGGCCGATTCGCTGGCCGCCTCTCTCGATGCCGCGCGCGAGGAACTGACCGCGCTCAAGGCACAGGCCGCCGGCTTCGCCGAGCAGAAGCGCCTGCTCGAGGAAAGCCGCGAGAAGCTGCTCAAGGAATTCGAGAACACCGGCGCGCAAGTGCTGGGCAAGGCGCAGGAAATGTTCCTCGCCCGGGCCGGCGAACGGTTCGATCACGCCGAAAAGGCCAACAAGGAGGCGATCGCCGCGCTGCTCCAGCCCGTGGGCGACCGGCTCAAGGCCTACGAGACCCAGGTCGAGACTCTCGAGAAGCAGCGGGTCGATGCGTTCGGTCAGCTCGCCGGGATGATCGAGGCGATGCGCGCGGGCCAGGAAGAGGTGCGGCGCGAGGCGGCCCGGCTCGGCAATTCGCTGACCAACGCGCCCAAGGCGCGCGGGCGGTGGGGCGAGCGCGCGCTGCAGAACGTGCTCGAGCAGTGCGGGCTGTCGGAGCACACCGACTTCGACCTCGAGCATTCGATGGATACCGAGGACGGCCGGCTGCGGCCGGACGCGATCGTCCGGGTGCCGGGCCAGAAGAAGCTGGTGATCGACGCCAAGGTGTCGCTCAACGCCTACCAGGCGGCGTTCGAGGCGGACGACGACGACGAGCGCAAGCGGCATCTCGACCAGCATGCCAAGTCGATGCGCAGCCACGTCCAGACGCTCGGCGCGAAAGGCTACCAGAGCCAGTTCGACGAGGCGCCCGACTATGTCGTGATGTTCGTGCCGGGCGAACATTTCGTCGCCGCGGCGCTCGAACACGATCCCGAGCTGTGGGACTTCGCCTTCCGCAACAAGGTGCTGCTGGCGACTCCTACCAACCTCGTGGCGATCGCGCGGACGGTCGCGCAGGTCTGGCGGCAGGACACCATCGCCCGCGAGGCGGTCGAGATCGGCAAGGCGGGGGCGGAACTCTATGATCGGCTGGCGGTGGCGGCCGAGCACATGAAGCGCGTCGGCGGCGGGCTCGAGACAGCAGTCAACAACTACAACAAGTTCGTCGGCAGCTTCGAGCGCAACGTGTTGTCGGCCGGGCGCCGGCTCAAGGACAAGGGCATCGAGATCGGCAAGCGCGAAATCGACGAAGTGCCCCTCGTCGAAGCCGCGCCGCGGTATGTCGAGGGCCCGCAGGCGGAACCCGCGATAGAAGATTAGGTTGAAATCGCGGACGCTTGGTCGCTACGGAATGCGCGATGTGGATACCTGACAGAAAGACGATCTTCGCGCTGGCGCTGGCGACCCTGGCAGCGGCTTGCAGCCAGGAAAACGCGCCGTCGGAAGCGATCAACAAGGCTGCCGACAAGGTCGTCAAGACGGTCGACGGATCCGCCAGCGACGCCTCGGGCCGCGGCGAATACGCCCCGCGCGACGATTGCGGCGACACGCCCGGCGCGGAAAACTTCCGCCGGCAACTCGGCGCCGCGGTCGAGGCGCGCGACGCCGACCGCCTCGCCGCGCTCGCTGCCCCCGACGTGAAGCTCGACTTCGGCGGGGGCGCGGGCACGGCGGTGCTGCGGTCCCGCCTGAGCAGGAAGGAGCAGGATCTGTGGGGTGAGCTCGACGATCTCCTGAAGCTGGGCTGCGCGGTCAATGCGCAAGGCGGCATCACGATTCCCTGGTACGCCGCAAAGCCGCTCGAGGGGGTCGACCCGGCTGCGGACATGCTCGTCACCGGCGAAGGCGTGCCGGTCCGGCGCGATGCCGATGCCGATTCGCCCGAGATCGCGCAGGTTTCGTGGAACTTCGTACGGCTGGTCGACGGGCTTCAGCCGGAAGACGA
The DNA here is from genome assembly GCF_025154015.1 of Tsuneonella litorea. Taxonomy (GTDB): domain Bacteria; phylum Pseudomonadota; class Alphaproteobacteria; order Sphingomonadales; family Sphingomonadaceae; genus Tsuneonella; species Tsuneonella litorea. Next base: position 552,931 of record NZ_JAOAMV010000002.1, on the reverse strand, counting down.
CTTCCAGAAGGTCGCGTTCGACGGGGACAAGACCGGGTTCATCGCCACCGACAGGCTGCGCAGCCCGCTCGATTACCGACTGGTCGCCTCAAGCCGCGACGGCAAGTGGAGCTTCACGAGCCTGGTCGCGGGCGACTAGCCCGGATTCACGGGTCGAGCGTGGCGAGCACCTCGTAGGCGAGGACGGCTGCGGCGACCGCGGCGTTGAGGCTGTCGGCGCGTCCTTTCATCGGCATCGTCACGCGCAGGTCGCACGCTGCCTCGTATTCGGCCGGAAGCCCGCGCGATTCGTTGCCGACGAGCACGAAGCAGGGCGCGGCATATTGCGCCCCGCGATAGGGCACGGCCTCGCGCAGCGACGCGGCGACGAGCTGCCCCGCTCCGCCGCGCAGCCATGGCAGGAACGCGTCCCAGCTTGCCTGGGCGATCGTCTGGGTGAAGACCGCGCCCATGCTGGCGCGCACGGCCTCGACCGAGAACGGGTCGGCGCAGTCATCGATCAGGATCAACCCCCCTGCGCCCACCGCGTCGCCGGTGCGCAGCATCGTGCCGAGGTTGCCGGGGTCGCGGAGCGCCTGGGCGACGAGCCAGATCGGCGCGGCCGACCGGTCGATTGCGGAGAGCGCGGTGTCGAACTCGGCGAACACCCCGGCGACCGCCTGCGGATTGTCCTTGCCGGTGATCTTGCCGAGGATATCGGCGCTGGTCTCGATCACCTCGCCGCCCGCGGCGAGCACGTCGGCCTCGAGAGCGGCAAGCAGGGGATGCGGATCGCGACCCTCCGCCATGACCAGGATCTCGGGCAGCCGGCCGCTCTCGCGCGCATCGGTCAGCAGGCGCAGCCCTTCGGCGAGGAAGCGCCGCTCGCGCTTGCGATGCTTCTTGTCACGCAGCGCGCGCAGCGCCTTGACGGTCGGGTTGGAAAAGCCGGTGATCGTGCGCCGGCCGGGACGATCCATCAGTCTTCGCCGAAACCGTCGTCGATCATCGCGCAGAGCTGGTCGAGCACGGCATCGGCACCGTCGCCGGCGACGATCACCTCGACGTCGTCACCCTTGGCGGCGCCGAGCATCATCAGGCCGAGGATCGAGCCGCCGACCGCCTCGTTGCCGTCCTTGGCAAGACGCACGGAGCAGCCGTCGGGCAGCGCGGCAACCGCGTTCACGAACTTGGCGCTCGCGCGCGCGTGAAGCCCTCGCTGGTTGACGATCGTGCAGGTCCGGCGCGCTTCGTTCATCGGGCGGGGCTCACTGCGCCGCCTTCTTCTTGTCGCACGCCCCCGTGGCAAGGAATTCGGAAGCGATGGTGATGTAGCTCTTGCCGGCGTCGCGCGCGGCGGAGACCGCGGCAGTGACATCCATCGACTTGCGCGCGCCGGCCAAGCGGATCAGCATCGGCAGGTTGACCCCCGCAATGACCTCGACCCGGCCAGCCTCGAGTAGCGAGATGGCGAGATTGGAGGGCGTACCGCCGAACAGGTCGGTCAGCACGATCGCGCCCGCACCGGTATCTACCCGGGCAATGGCGGCCGCGATCTCCTTGCGACGCTTTTCCATGTCGTCGTGCGGGCCGATGCAGATCGTCGCGATGCCCTCCTGCGGGCCGACCACGTGCTCCATCGCGCTGACGAATTCCTCGGCCAAGCGGCCGTGGGTGACCAGGATCAATCCGATCATGTGACTGGGATGCTCTGCCTGCGAGATGGTTCCGCGGTGCCGCGTCTTTCGCGGTCGCCGCCGTGATGCGGGGTCGTCATGCCAACGGCTGCCCTTCGAGCTGGTCTGCGGCGCGCGAACCCAGGTTGCGATGGACGACAGTGGGCGAAAATCCGCCCTCGCGCAAGGCCCGCGCGATGGCCTCTGCGGTGTGAACCGACCGGTGCCTGCCGCCGGTGCAGCCGAACGCGATCGTCACGTACGTCTTGCCCTGTTCGGCATAGCGCGGAAGCAGCAGGAGCAGGAGATCGCGGATCCTTGCATACGCTTCGGCCCACGCAGGATCGTTTTCGATGTGGGCAGAAACCGCGGGGTCGAGGCCGGTCAGCGGCCGCAGCTCCGCAACCCAGTGCGGGTTGTCGAGGAAGCGCATGTCGAACACGAGGTCGGCCAGCGGCGGCATCCCGCGCGCAAAGCCGAAGCTTGCGACGGTGACCGTCATCGCGTCCTCGGGCGCATCGGCGAACCGGTCGCGAATGGCCTGTTGCAGATCGCTCGCGGTCAGCGCGCTGGTATCGATGACCGCCTCGGCCCAGCGGCGAAGGGGGTCGAGCAGTTCGCGCTCGGCCTGGATGCCCTCGATCAGCGGGCGTCCCTGGGCCATCGGGTGCCGCCGCCGTGTTTCGTTGTAGCGCCGCTCGAGTTCCGCGCTGGTGCAGTCGAGGAACAGCGTGGTGAGGTCGAGGTCCGGTCGGGCCGCCAGTTTCTTGCAGCGCGCGATGATTTCCTGCGGGACGAACCCCCGCGTGCGCGAATCGAAGCCGACCGCCAGCGGCGGGCGCGGTTCTCCGCCAAGTTCGAAGCGATTGGCGGATTCCGCGCCGATCAGCCGTTCGAGCAGTCGGATCGGGAAGTTGTCGATCGCCTCCCACCCGAGATCCTCGAGCACCCTCAGCGCGGTGGTCTTGCCCGCGCCGGAAAGACCGGTGACGAGCACCACCCGTTGCGAGCGGGAGCGGGAAGCCGAGTCGGCGTTCATGCCCGCATCTGTGGAGGCTGCGGAAGTGTTTTGGAAGGGCGGCCTTCAGGCCGTCTTGCCGGGAGACAGGCCGTGCATCGCCAGCGCGTATTCGGCGCGCAGCGCGGCGGCGGGTCCGCGCAGGTCGAAGGCGAGCAGCGGTATCGCGCACCCGGCAAGGGCGACCGTTCCCGTGCCTTCGACGAACCGCGGCAGCACGTCGTGCGCCCGCAGGACCAGGGCTACCGGAGCGCCGGTCGTGGGAAGGGTGGCGATTCCAACTCCGCGCACCTCGATCAGCCCCGCCGTCGCCGATGGAGGGGTCGCGAGCAGCACGCCCGCTTCGGCGTGCAGCCGGACCCCGTCGTCGCCGATGAGCGTCGCGCCGCGATCGATCAGGGTGAGCGCGAGGGTGGTCTTGCCGCAGCCCGGCGGTCCCTCGATCAGCAGACCGCGGCCCCCGATCGCGACCGCGGTTGCCTGGTGGAGCGAGGGCACCGCGGGCGTCATCGGCGCGGGACGTCCGCATCCGGCAGGGTGAGAACCATGCTCGCCCCGCAGGCTCCGTCGCTCCGCGGTTCGGCGATCAGGGTCCCGTCGTGCGCTTCGGCGATGGTCCGCGCTATCGCCAGGCCGAGCCCGCTGTGCTGGCCGAAACCCTCTTCCTCGGGCCGGTCGGAATGGAACCGGCGGAAGACCTTTTCGCGGGCGTCTTCGGGGATGCCTGGCCCGTGGTCGCTGACCGCCAGCGTGACCAGCCGGTCGCCGCGGTCGATCGTCAGTTCGATCGGGGTGCCGGGCGGCGAGAACGAAACCGCGTTGTCGAGCAGGTTGTCGATCACGCGCTCGAGCCGGACGGGCACACCCAGCACCTGAGCGCCGCCCGGCGGCCGGGTGATGACGACCCGGTGGTCGGCGTTCTCGGCGCGGGTATCTCTCCGCCCGACGATGTTCTGCGCCAGCGCGACGAGGTCGATCCGCTCGAACGTCGCGCGGCTGAGTTCGGCGTCGATGCGGCTGGCCTCGGATATCTCGCTGACCAGGCGGTCGATCCGCCGCACGTCATGGGCGGCGATCGCGTTCAGCTGACCGCGCAGTTCCGTGTCCTCGACCTGAGCGAGCGATTCGAGCGCGCTGCGCAGGGACGCGAGCGGGTTCTTGATCTCGTGCGCGACGTCGGCGGCGAAATGTTCGACCGCGTCGATGCGGTGGCGCAGCGTGTCGGTCATGTCGGCGATTGCGCGGGCAAGCTGGCCGATCTCGTCGCGGCGCATCGGCAGGCGCGGCACCTCGACCTGGCGCTCGCGGCCCTGCCGCACGCGGTTGGTCGCGCTCGCCAGCATTCGCAGCGGGCTGACGATGGTGCGCGCCATGTATAGCGACAGCAGCGTCGACATGAACAGCGCGAGCAGCACCGCGATGATCAGCGTGCTGCGTGCTTCGCGAACCTGCTGGGTGATGTCCACCGCGTTGCGGGTGGTGAGCAGGGTCGCGCCGAGCAGGCCAACGGGGGCGGCGGTGTTGATCACCGGCGTCCCGTCGCTCGCGTCGCGCAGCTGGATCTGGGTCAGGTTCTCCTCGCGCGCGCGTTTCAGTTCGGGCCAGGCGTCGGCATCGGGGTCGTCCGGCTCGACGTAGTCGGGGATGGGATCGGCGCCGACCACGGTATCGACCGCGCGGTCGAGCCAGCGGGCGAGGTTTTCCTGCCAGGTTTCGTCTCCGGGCCGGTCGAACGCGAAACTGGGTTCGGCGAGCTGGAAGCTGTCGGCCCACAGGTTGCCCTCCGCGTCGAACATACGCAGGCGCATCTTCTGCTCCTTGCCGATCTGGATCAGCAGCGCCTCCTGGCGTTCCCTGCTGGCGCCGGCCAGCGCCTCGGCGGTGATCTGCGCCTCGACCCGCGCCAGCTTGTAGCGTTCGTTGAGCAGCTGCTTGCGGTAGCTGTCGAGATAGAACACCCCGCCGCCCAGCAGCAGCAGCGGCAGCAGATTGATGATCAGGATGCGCGGGGTAAGCGACAGACGCCGCCCGGGCGTGAAGCGCGTCAGCCCCGCCGTGGGATCAGCCGCCCGGTTCATCGGCAAGCGCCTCAGCCATCGGCGAAGCTGTAGCCCGCGCCGTAAAGCGTTTCGATCGCGGCGAAGTCGGGGTCCACGCTGCGGAACTTGCGGCGCATCCGCTTGATGTGGCTGTCGACCGTGCGATCGTCGACGAAGACGTCGTCGGGATAGGCGGCATCCATCAACTGGTTGCGGCTCTTGATCACGCCCGGACGCTGCGCGAGCGCCTCGAGGATGAGGAACTCGGTGACGGTGAGCGAGACCGGGCGGTCCTCCCACGTCACCTGGTGGCGCGCTGGGTCCATTCGCAGGCGGCCGCGCTCGATCACCGGGCCGGGCTCTGGCGCGCTGGCGTCGGCTTCGTGGGGATCGACCGCACCGCTGCGCTTCAGGATGGCGCGGATCCGGGCGATCAGCAGCCGCAGGCTGAACGGCTTTGCGATGTAGTCGTCGGCGCCCATCTCGAAGCCGGCTTCCTCGTCCTGCTCGTCGTCCTTGCTGGTAAGGAAGATGACGGGAAGAGCGGGATGCTGCGCGCGGACCCGGCGGAGAAGCTCCATTCCGTCCATCCGCGGCATCTTGATGTCGAAGACCCCGAAGTCGGGCGGATTTTCGCTGATCGCCTTCAGCGCGGCCTCGCCGTCCGAATAGACGCGGGTCGCGAACCCTTCGGCCTGCAGCGCGATGGAAACGGTGGTGAGGATGTTGCGATCGTCGTCGACGAGCGCGATCGTGGTCCGATCCGCGCGAGTGCCCGAGGTGCTACCGGTTTCGTTGGCATCGACCTGCATCGCCCCCGACTAGCGGCTGCGGGCGCTTACGGCAACGCGGCTTTGCGCGGAGGGAGGGTGGTTCTTTGGTCCGCCAAACTTTTGCCATCACGCGGCTGTTTGACGGGAATCGGATTGCCGACTATTGGCCGGGACAAGGCCCGCGCATTCGTATGCACAGCATCGCGAACGTGCGACCAGCCGCTTGGATTTCCGCTACGGAACTGGAGAGAAAGAAGTGACCGCCGCCCTCGCTCATCCGCTGTCCGCCCAGGGCATCGAAACCTCCGCCCGTATCGAAGCCAACCTCGGCACCGACGCGCTGATCGACACCGCGATCGCCAACGGCGAGGGGCGGCTGGCGAAGGACGGCGCGCTGGTCGTGGAAACCGGCAAGCACACCGGACGCAGCGCCAGGGACAAGTTCATCGTCCGCGATGCCGAGACCGAGAGCACGGTCAACTGGGGCAAGGTCAACGTGCCGATGTCGCCCGCGCATTTCGCTGCCCTCAAGGCCGATTTCATGGCCGCGCTGAAGGACAAGGACGCGCTCTACGTCGCCGACCTGTTCGGCGGCTCGCAGCCCGAGCACCGCGTGAACGTGCGGGTGATCAACGAACTGGCGTGGCACAACCTGTTCATCCGCACGCTGCTTGTGCGGCCGACCGAGGCGGAACTCGCCGGCTTCACTCCGGAATACACGATCATCGACCTGCCCAGCTTCCGGGCCGATCCCGAGCGCCACGGCACGCGGAGCGAGACGGTGATCGCGGTCAACCTGTCGGAAAAGCTGATCCTCATCGGCGGCACCAAGTACGCCGGCGAAATGAAGAAGAGCGTGTTCGGCATCCTCAACTACCTGCTGCCCGCGCAGGGCGTGATGCCGATGCACTGCAGCGCCAATATCGGACCGGACGGCAAGACGGCCGTGTTCTTTGGCCTGTCGGGGACCGGCAAGACCACGCTTTCGGCCGACGCCAGCCGCACGCTGATCGGCGACGACGAGCACGGCTGGTCGGACACTGCGGTCTTCAATTTCGAGGGCGGCTGCTACGCCAAGATGATCCGCCTCTCGCCCGAGGCAGAGCCCGAAATCTACGCCACGACCAGGATGCGCGGCACGGTGCTCGAGAACGTGGTGATGGACGAGAACGGCGAACTCGACTTCGACGACAACTCGCTCGCCGAGAACAGCCGCGGCGCCTATCCGATCGAATTCATCCCGAACGCGAGCCAGGACAACATGGGGCCGCCGCCGTCGAACGTGGTGATGCTGACCGCCGACGCGTTCGGGGTCCTGCCGCCGATCGCGCGGCTGACGCCCGACCAGGCGATGTACCATTTCCTGTCGGGCTACACCGCCAAGGTGGCCGGCACCGAGATCGGCGTGACCGAGCCCGAGGCAACGTTCAGCACCTGCTTCGGCGCCCCGTTCATGCCGCGGCACCCCAGCGTTTACGGCAACCTGCTCAAGGAACGGATCGCTAAGGGCAACGTCCAGTGCTGGCTGCTCAACACCGGCTGGTCGGGCGGCAAGGCGACCGACGAGGGCATCGAGCGAATGCCGATCAAGGCGACCCGCGCGCTGCTCAACGCCGCGCTCGACGGCAGCCTCAACGACGCCGACTTCCGCAAGGATCCCAACTTCGGGTTCGATGTTCCGGTGAGCGTTCCGGGCGTCGACGCCCGGCTGCTGGACCCGCGGGCGGCCTGGGCTGATCCCGACGCCTACGACCGCACCGCGCACAAGCTGGTGCAGCTGTTCGTCGACAATTTCGCCCAGTTCGAGAATCACGTCGACCAGGGGGTGCGCGACGCCGCGCCGAACCTGGCTGCCGAAGCCGCCTGACGGCTTCGCACGAGTTGGAGAGGGGGGCCCCGGCCGGGAAACCGGACCGGGGCCTTTAACTGTCTGGCACGCCCCAAGGGAGGTGCGCGTGCCCTTGGCCGACTATTTCACGCGGCGGCAGGCGACCGGTCAGCCGCGCGCCCGCGCGATGTAGCGGTCGACGGTCTTGGACAGCACGTCCATCGGCACGTTGCCCCCGTCGACGACCGCCTGGTCGAACGCCTTGAGGTCGAACCGGTCCCCGAGCGCGGCCTGCCCCCGCGCGCGCTCGCGCACGATCGCGGTGTGCCCGATCTTGTACGAACAGGCCTGGCCCGGCCACGAGCAGTACCGGTCCACCTCGCTCGCCATCTCGAGCGGGTTGCTGCCGTTGCGCTCGACGAACAAGTCCAGTGCCTGCTGCCTGGTCCAGCGCATATGGTGCAGTCCGGTATCCGCGATCAGGCGGCAGGCGCGCCAGGCCTGGTCCTGCAGGTAGCCGAGGCGCCATTCGGGATGATCGACATAGGCGCCCAACTCGTCCGCGAGCTGCTCTCCGTAGAGCGCCCAGCCTTCCGAAAACGCGCTGAACGAAAGCATCGAGCGGATAGTGGGAAGCTGGTTCGAATATTCGCCCTGCCAGACGTGGCCGGGGATCGCTTCGTGGTGCACCAGCGTCGGCAGCGTGTAGGTCCGGTGCAGGTCGGTTGTGTGGAGGTTGATCCACATCCGCCCGGGAATCTTTCCGTCCTTGCTGCCCGCACCGCCATAGGCGTTGGGGGCACCCGGTTCCTCGGCCACGGGAAGCCGGCGGATCTCCATGTTGGGATCGACGGGGCGCTCGAACGCGCGCGGCATCTGGGCCTTGATCCATGCAAGTCGCTCGTGGAGGAACGCCATGATCTCGGCGCGGCCCGGGTCGCCGTCGGCGAACATGAACCGGCGGTCTTCGCCCAGCGCCTTCATTCGCTGGCCCACCGATCCGTCGCGGTAGCCGAGCTTGACCAGGATCGGGTCCATCTTCGCGTGGATTTCCTCCAGCTCGGCAAGGCCGATGGCGTGGATTTCCTCGGGCGAGAGGCGCGTCGTGGTCGCGGCGCGCAGGGCCCAGGCGTACCATTCGTCGCCGCGGGGCTGGCTCCACAGGCCGGGGTCCATGTCGGCGACCGCGCGTTCGGCCTCAAGCTCGGCCAGCTGCCGCTCGAGCGCGGCGGCGATCGGGCCGGACGATATGGCGAAGGCGCGGTTCCCCCATTCGCCGGGAATGCCGGCCGTGCGGCTCGTCAGTCCGTCGACGTAGGCACCTTCGCGCGAGCGCGCATCGGCGATCGACTTCTTCATCGCCGCGATCGCCTTGTCGAGCAGGAAGCCCGGCGGCACCACGCCCATCGCCCGCGCGGCGCGGATCCGCTCGAGCTCGCCGTCAAGCTGGGCGGGGATCGCGGCGATGCGGTCGAGGTAGTATTCGGCGTCCGCCGCATCGCGCACGGGGTGCGTTGCGGTCATGAACCGGGGGAAGTCGATGTATCCGCCGACGTTCTGGATCACCGCGTAGGGCGCATTGCGCCAGCCGCCGACGGTGATCTCGCCATAGGGCAGCGCGAACCCGTCGAGCGCGGTCGAGAAGGCACTATCGACAACCTCGAAACTGGTGCGCGTGGCCGGGTCCAGGACGGCGGTATCCACCGCCCGGACCTGCGCGAGAGCGGACCGGAGCGTGGCTGCGAGCGCGCGGTCGCCCGCTGGCGAGCTGTCCCCGAGCTTCCCCCGCAATTCCGCGTGCTCACCGACGTCCAGACCCATCGCGGTCGCGCCCGTGGGGCTGTGTTCGAGCAGCCGCCAGGCGATATCGTCCAATAGGGCGGCTGCCTCGCCCTGGCCGGCCGGCGAGGCTAGTGTCGTGCAGCCCGACAGGGCGATGGCGGATACGCCGCCGATCCCGGAGAGGGCCTGGCGGCGGGTGACCTGAAAGTGCGACTCCATCCAGCGCGCTTACGGAGACGCGCGGGCGCAAGTCAAACCGTCAGTCGATGAATTCCGCCGGAACCCGTCCGCCGTTGCGGGCAAGTTCGCTCATCACCTGCCGGTGCAGCCAGACGTTGTCCTCGGCGCTGCCCGAATAGTCGGCCCGGCCCATTTCCTGGGCGAGCGCCTTGCGGCTCTCGTAGTCGGAATCGACCCCGATAAGCTTCATCAGGTCGACGATCGACGTGCGCCAGTTGAGCCGGTCGGCGCCCGGCATATTGTCGAGGTTGTTCTCAACATCCACGACACCGATCGCCGCGCTGTCGCTGGGTTCGGGGCTGGGGGGCGGATTGCCCGGTGATTGGGTGGTGTCGATCGTGGGAGAAGGCGCCGGTGCGGGGTGTTCCCTGCCGAAGATGGCGTCCCTGATCTTGCCGAAAATGCTCATCGATGCACTCCGATGGATGCGGGGCGGCCAGCCCGCCCGTGTGGAGCAAGAACAAGTGGGCGGGCGGGCTGTTCCGGGTGCCCGGTTGGCGCTAGGGGTGCGGCCATGATGCCCGCGGTCCTCTCGATCCTCGTCCTCGCGACCTTCGCGCTCGTCGGCGGGGCCGCGTGGCTGTGGAACAAGCCAGGTATGCGCAAGAAGGCGCTCCTGATGCTCGTCCTGGCGGGGATCGCGGTCGTGAACGTGGCGATCTGGACTCTGCCCGACAGCGAGGGGCGCGCCCCGGTCAGGCAGCTGGACGCGCCGGCGGATCGAACCGGCGGCGCGCCCTAGACCCTATTCGGGAAGCTCCCAGCGGACCGCGCTGGCGTAGCTACCGGCGATCTTCGTGCCGGTCGCGTCCCGCGCCGGTTCGAACTGCGCACGGCGGCTGATCAGCGCGCAAGTCGCGTTATCGAGTTCGGCATGGCCGCTCGATGCGGTGACCGCGCAGTCCTGCACCTTGCCGTTGGCGCCGACGGTCAGCCGGAAGCGGGTGACGCCGGTCCATTCGCGGCTGATCCAGCTCGATCGATAGTCTTCGACCGTCACCCACTTGCCCGGATCGCCGCGCGGTCTGACAGCGACCGGATCGAACGCGGGGCGAGCCGGGGTCGCGCTCGGCGTGGGTCGCGGCACGACAAAGGGGACCGGATCGGGCAGCGGCACGATGATCGGCGTCGTGTCGATCGGCGGGCGCACCGGGGACAGGTCGAGCGGCGGCGCCGGGGCGTGGACGGGCGGGGTGACGAGCGAGGGCTCCGGTTCGACCTGGGGATCGGGCTCGGGCGGAGGCGGTGGGGGGTCGAGCGGCACTTCGACGTTGATCCCTTGGGGATTCTTCACCGTTTCGATGATCTTCTCGAAGCTGAGGCCCGTCACCAGGGCGTACCCCACGAGGCCATGGATTGCGACGACGGCGGCGACCGCGCCGGGGCGGTCCTTCCAGGTCGTGTGCGACAGGTAAGCCATATCGAGTCTCCTCTCTCGACAAGCAATGTTACAACGTTACATCCACGAAGCAAGCGGTTTCGCGTTGCGGAGCGCCACGGATCGGTTGCTCACGGCGGCCCGGGGGTGCGGGCCGTCGTGGAACGTCAGCGGATCGGGCAGTCGGGCGAGAGCCGGAAGTCGAGGTAGTTGTCGACCGACAGCATCATCTCGTCGAGCTCGTGCTCGAAGAAATGATTCGCCCGCGGAATCTCGTCGTGATGGATCGTGATGTGCTTCTGCGTCCGCAGCTTTTCGACCAGCTTGGTGACCGAGCTGGGCTGGACGACCGTGTCCTGCGCGCCGTGCACGAAGATCCCGCTTGCCGGGCACGGGGCGAGGAACGTGAAATCGTACATGCTCGCCGGGGCCGAGATCGAGATGAACCCGCGCACTTCGGGCCGCCGCATGAGCAGCTGCATCCCGATCAGCGCGCCGAAGCTGACTCCCGCGACCCAGGTCGTCTGCGCTTCGGGGTGGACGGTCTGTACCCAGTCGAGCGCCGATGCGGCATCGCTGAGTTCGCCCACGCCGTTGTCGAAGCTGCCCTGGCTGCGGCCGACGCCGCGGAAGTTGAAGCGCAGCGTCGCGAAACCGCGGTCGACGAAAGTCTTGTAGAGCCGCTGGACGATGCGATCGTTCATCGTGCCGCCGCCGTGCGGGTGCGGATGGAGGATCATCGCCACCGGCGCGCGCGGACGCGGCCCGGGGCTGAAACGGCCTTCGAGGCGGCCTTCGGGGCCGGGGAAGATCACTGAGGGCATGAAATCGCCTTGGCTGAACGGTTTGCGCGGGAGCGGCTGGCGCCTCGCGGGTGGGCGGCTATATAGGCGGCAAGGCAAAAATCGCAATCGTGACGAATTCTTCCCGCATCTATCTCGACCACGCCGCGACCACCCCGCTGCGCCCCGAGGCGCGCGCCGCTGTCGAGGAGGGCTTCGCGCTGTGGGCCAACCCGTCGAGCCCGCACGCCGAAGGACGCAGGGCCCGCGCTGCGCTGGAAGACGCGCGCGAGCGAGTGAAGTCCGCGCTAGGGTGGGAAGGCGAGGTGATCTTCACCTCCGGCGCCAGCGAAGCCGCGGAACTGGCGATCGAAACCGCCAACACCGTCCACGACATCGCGTCCGCCGTCGAACACGACGCGGTGTTGCGGGGCGACCGGCCCGAATGGATGCTGCCCGTGAGGCCCGACGGGGCGGCCGACCTCATGGCGTTGTCGGCCGAAAGCGCGCCGTCGGACCTGCTGGTCGACGATCCCGAGAACCGATCGCTCGTCGCCGTGCAGCACGTCAACTCGGAAACCGGAAACCGCCAGCACATCGGCTTTGCCGCCGAGGTGGTGCACGACAACGGCGGGTTGCTGCTCGTCGATTGCGCGCAGAGCGCGGGCAAGTTCGCGCTGCCGAAGATGGCCGACCTGGCAATCGTCTCGGCACACAAGTTCGGCGGGCCGGTCGGGATCGGCGCGCTGCTGGTAAAGGATTTCGCGATGCTTCACCCGGGCGGCGGGCAGGAGCGCGGCTACCGGCGCGGCACCGAGAACCTGCCCGGCGTGCTCGGCATGGCGGCGGCGCTGGAGGCGTGCGGGGACCCGTACATCGACCCAGTCGTGCTGGAACCGCTCGACACATTCGCGAACGAGGTTCGTGCGCTGGAGGGCGAATGGCTCTCGGATCGCCTCTCCGATCCCACGCCGTACATCCGCGCGATCGCCATGCCGAACCTGTCGGCGCAGGCCCAGCTCATGCGGTTCGACATGGCGGGTATCGCGGTGAGCCAGGGCTCCGCGTGTTCGTCAGGCACGATGAAGCGCAGCCACGTGCTGACCGCGATGGGCATTGCCGACGATGTCGCTGAGCGCACGATCCGCGTCAGTTTCGGCTGGACCACCACGCGCGAAGAGGTGGAACGCTTTTGCGAAGTCTGGCTTGGCATGGCCCGGGGACGCTAGGCTGAAGCGATGATCTATCTCGACTATCAGGCCACGACCCCGCTCGCACCCGAAGCGCGCGAGGCGATTCTGCGCTGGCTCGACGGACCGGGCGGCGAGGGGTTCGGCAACCCGCACTCCGCGCACAGGATGGGCCGGATGGCGAAGGCGGCGATCGACCTTGCGCGCGACCAGGTGGCGGCGCTGCTGCCGCCGGGCGGGCGAGTGATCTTCACCGGCGGCGCGACCGAGGCGATCAACCTCGCGATCCGCGGGAGCGGCAAGGGCGGCAGCGTCTCGGTCTCCGCGATCGAGCACGCCGCAGTGCTTGACACCGCCGCGGACCTGGGCCGCGCTCATCATCTCAACGTGGCGAAAACCGGGCAGTGCAACGTCGACCAGGACCTGCCCGCCGACATCCGCCTGGTCTGCGTGATGCAGGTCAACAACGAGATCGGCACGATCCAGCCGACGGTCGACTGGCACCGCAAGGCGAAGGCGGCGAACGCGCTCTATCTTTGCGACGCGGTCCAGGCCTACGGCAAGATCGAGGTCACCGGCGCCGACATGATCGCGATCAGCGCGCACAAGTTCCACGGGCCCAAGGGCATAGGCGCGTTGTGGGTGCGCAACGGGGTCGACCTTTCGGAAGTCCAGACCGGTGGCGGCCAGGAGCACGGCTTGCGGTCCGGCACCCTCTCGCCTGCGCTGATCGCCGGGATGGGGGCCGCCGCGGCGGTGGCGAAGGAGCGCATGGCCGCCGATGCCGCGCACGTCGATGTGCTGTGGGACCGCGCCCGCGAACTGTTCGGTGACTGGGACCTCAACGGAAGCGCGGACGCGCGGTGGCACGGCAACCTCAACATCCGGCGCAAGGGCCTCGACGTGAACCGGTTGATGAGCGAATGCCGCACGGTGATGTTCTCGGCCGGATCGGCCTGCGCCAGCGGATCGGGCCGCCCGAGCCACGTGCTCAAGGCGATCGGCCTGACCGACAAGCAGGCGAAAAGCTCGATCCGGCTCGGTTTCGGCCGCTATACCACGATCGACGAGATCGAGGAGGCCGCGGCGATCATCAACGAAGCGGCGGGCAGGCAATGAGCGATCGGGCGATTCGCGTCACTTTCATCGCTCCGGACGGCAGCCGGATCGAGGCCGAGGGTGCGCCGGGCGACAACCTCCTGCGCCTCGGCCAGGCGAACGGGCTCCCGCTCGAGGGGACCTGCGAGGGCCAGATGGCCTGCTCGACCTGCCACGTGATCGTCGACGGCGCGTGGTTCGATTCCCTACCGCCCGCGAGCGAGGCGGAGGAAGACATGCTCGACCTCGCCGCCGGAGCGTGCCGAACGAGCCGGCTGTCGTGCCAGATCGACCTGACCGAAGACCTGGACGGCCTGGCAGTGCGGGTGCCGTCCGACAGCCACGACGCTCGCCGACTTTGAAGCGTCGTTCGCGGAAAAACCCTCTTCTCTGCGGGCAGCGAACGACTACGGCCGCGATCCAGTCGTGAACGGGGGAAATCCAGATGCGCCTTGCCTATTCCATCCTGATCGCCGCCGCGCCGATCGCCTTCGTCGCACCCGCTGCGCCGCTTCATGCGCGGGACCACGGGGCACACGCCGCGCACGCGGCAGCGGCAGAAAACAACGCCGCGCTGCGCGCCTGGTTCGAGGCGAAGTACGAGGAGCAGGTGCTCGACAGCCCGCTGACGCTGACCAGCCTCGGCCGGAAAGAACGTTACGGCGAGATCGACGACTTCTCGCTCGCGGCCCAGGATCGCCGGCTCGCGTGGATGAAGGCTTCGGTTGAGGAAATGGAGCGGACTTTCGACTACGCCGGTCTGAACGCCGCCGACCGGCTGTCCTACGACTTGTGGAAATACGAATACGAGCAGGCGGCGCGAAGCGCGAAATGGCGCGACAGCGGCTACGTGTTCACTCAGATGCAGGGCATCCATACCAGCCTGCCGACCTTGCTCGTGGGACAGCACCGCGTCGATACGGAGCAGGACATGCGCGACTACATCTCGCGCGTGGGGGGTATCGGCCGGGCAATCGGGCAGCTTGTCGACTTCGCCGAGGCGCGTGCGGCCAAGGGGGTGCGCCCGCCCTATTTCGCCTACGACTTCGTGATCGCCGAAGCGACCAAGCTCAAGTCCGGTGCGCCGTTCGACGACGGAGCGGACAATGCTCTGTGGCAGGACGGCAAGGGCAAGATCGCCAAGCTCGTCGACGCGGGCACGATCACGGCGGCGCAGGGGGATGTCCTGCGCGCCGATCTCGAGGCTGCGCTCAAGGGCGGATACAAGGACGGATACGACCGGCTCGTCGCGTTCATGACGGCAGACCGGCCCAATGCCCCCCAGGTTGCCACCGGCGTCGGCGCACTGCCCGACGGCAAGGCCTATTATGCACACCGCCTCGCGGCTTCCACCACCACCGACCTGACGCCGGAACAGGTGCACCAGATCGGCCTCGACGACGTGAAGCGCATTCACGCCGAGATGGAAGCGATCAGGCAGAAGGTCGGATTCGAAGGCGACCTCAAGGCCTTCTTCGAGCACGTGAAGACCGATCCGGCGAACTACTATCCGCAAGGGGACGAGGGCGCGCAGATGTACATCGACGCGGCCACGGCGGCGATCGACAACATCGAGAGCGAGCTGCCCGAGTATTTCGGCTTGCTGCCCAAGGCCGCGCTCGAGGTCAAACGGGTCGAGCCGTTCCGCGAACAGGCCGGCGGCGCCCAGCACTATCGTTCGGCCACGCCCGACGGATCGCGCCCCGGCGTCTATTACGCCCACCTCTCGGACATGAGCGCGATGCCCAAGAACATGCTCGAGGTGATCGCCTATCACGAGGGCCTGCCCGGCCACCACATGCAGATTTCGATCGCGCAGGAGCTGCAAGGCGTCCCGACCTTCCAGACGCAAGCCGGTTACAGCGCCTTTTCCGAAGGCTGGGGCCTGTATTCCGAGCGCCTCGCCAAGGAGATGCCCGGAACCTATGCCGATCCCTATTCGGATTTCGGGCGCCTGACCTCGGAACTGTGGCGTGCGATCCGGCTGGTGGTCGACACCGGGCTGCATTCCAAGGGTTGGACCGAGGATCAGGCGATCGCCTACTTCACCGCCAATTCGCCCCAGAACGCCGAGACGATCCGCAGCGAAGTGCGCCGCTACATCGTCTGGCCGGGTCAGGCGACGAGCTACAAGATCGGCATGAACAGGATCCTCGACCTGCGGGCCGAAGCCGAGCGGGAGCTTGGCGACAAGTTTGATATCCGCGCCTTCCACGACGCGGTCCTCGGCGGCGGATCGCTTCCGCTGTCGCTTCTCGAGCGACGGGTGCGCGACTGGATCGCGTCCGAAAAGAAAAAGGTTTGACCGGGAAGCGTAAGAGCGGCCCCGCCCATTGCGGGCGGGGCCTTCTTTCAACCGACAGGCCGGGTCAACGGCTCAGGCGTCTTCGGGAACCTTTTCCTGCTGAAGCGCCTCGATCAGCGCCTCGCTGAAGGCCGGAATGTCGTCCGGGTTGCGGCTGGTGATGAGGTTGCCGTCGATCGCGACTTCCTTGTCGACCACGTTCGCGCCCGCATTCTCGAGATCGGTCCGGACCGAGGGCCAGCTGGTCACCGTGCGGCCGTCGACGATGTCGGCCTCGATGAGCAGCCAGGGCGCATGGCAGATCGCGGCGATCGGCTTGCCGGCGTCGTTGAAGTCCTCGACGAGGTCGATCACGGCATCGTTCATGCGCAGGATGTCGGGGTTCATCTGGCCGCCGGGCAGCAGCAGCGCGTCGTAGTCGCCCTCGCTGACTTCCTCGACCGTGACGTCGACCTTGACCGCGCGCCCCCAGTCCTTCTGGTCCCAGCCCTTGATTTCCCCGTCCTCGAGGCTCGCGACGACCGTCTCGAACCCCGCGGCCTCGAGGTTTGCCCTGGGCTTTTCGAGCTCCGACTGCTCGAATCCGTCGGTCGCGATGATGAGGATGCGCTTTGCCATGATGATAGTCTCCTTCACCCCACCATACGTGTGGGGATAGCGGGCCGTTCCGGCGTTGAGCGCCTGCCCGTGCCGCTGCTAGGGCGAGGTGCATGGCAGACCTTATCGAAGCCGAAAAAGACCCGTTCGACGCGATCGTCGACGCCCCGTTCGACAGCGCCCTGTCCGAGCGCTACCTGGTCTATGCGCTGTCCACGATCACGGCCCGCTCGCTGCCCGACCTGCGCGACGGGCTGAAGCCGGTCCACCGCCGCCTGCTGTGGGCGATGCGGCAGCTGAAACTCAACCCGACCGACGCATTCAAGAAGAGCGCGCGCGTGGTCGGCGACGTCATCGGCAAGTACCATCCGCACGGCGACGCCAGCGTCTACGACGCGATGGTCCGCCTCGCGCAGGATTTCGCGCTGCGTTATCCGCTGGTCGAGGGGCAGGGCAACTTCGGCAACATCGACGGCGATAACGCCGCCGCGTACCGCTATACCGAGGCGCGGCTGACGCGCACCGCGATGCTGCTCATGCAGGGCCTCGACGAAGGCACGGTCGATTTCATCCCGACCTACAACGGCGAGGAGGAAGAGCCCGAAATCTTCCCCGGCCTGTTCCCCAACCTGCTCGCCAACGGGTCGAGCGGGATCGCGGTGGGCATGGCGACCAACATTCCCAGCCACAACGTTGCCGAAGTGATCGACGCGACGCTGGAACTGGTCGACAACCCCCACGCCGAGCATGCGCGCCTGATGGAGCTGTTCCACGGCCCCGACTTCGCGACCGGCGGCCTGGTGGTGGACAGTCCCGAGACGATCGCCGCCGCCTACGAGACCGGTCGGGGCAGTTTCCGGATGCGCGCCCGTTTCCACGCCGCCGAGGCGGAAAAGGCCGAGGATCGCGACGCGGGCATCGAGCGGCTGGGCGGCGGGCAGTGGCAGCTCGTGGTCAGCGAGATCCCGTACCAGGTGGCGAAGGGCAAGCTGATCGAGCAGGTTGCCCAGCTGATCGCCGACAGGAAGCTGCCGATCCTCGAGGACGTGCGTGACGAGAGCGACGAGAACATCCGCATCGTCTTCGTACCGCGCAGCCGCAACGTCGATCCCGAGCTGCTCAAGGAAAGCCTTTACAAGCTGACCGACCTCGAGACGCGCTTCGGATTGAACCTGAACGTGCTCGACGCGGGCCGCACGCCGATGGTCATGGGGCTCAAGGAATTGCTCCAACACTGGATCGCGAGCCAGATCGACATCCTCCAGCGGCGCAGCCGCCACCGGCTCGACCAGATCGCCAAGCGGCTGGAACTGGTCGAAGGCTATATCGTCGCCTACCTCAACCTCGACCGGGTGATCGAGATCATCCGCACCGAGGACGAGCCCAAGCCGGTCATGATGGCCGAGTTCTCGCTGACCGACCGGCAGGTCGAGGCGATCCTCAACATGCGGCTGCGGTCCCTGCGCAAGCTCGAGGAAATGGAGCTGCGGCGGGAGCGCGACGACCTGCTGAAGGAGCAGGGGGACCTTGAAAAGCTGCTCGGTTCACCGGCTCGCCAGCGCACTCGCCTGCGCCGCGATCTCGAGGCGCTGCGCAAGGAATACGGGCCGGACACCCCGCTGGGGCGCCGCCGCACGACGATCGCCGAGGCCGCCCCGACGGTCGAGTTCAATCCCGACGCGATGATCGAGAAGGAGCCGGTCACGATCATCCTGTCGCAGCGCGGGTGGATCAGGGCGGCGAAGGGCCACCTTCCGCTCGACCAGGACTGGAAGTTCAAGGAAGGCGACGGGCCGGCCTTCGCGCTCCACGCGCAGACCACCGACAAGCTGCTTCTCGCTGCCGACGACGGGCGGTTCTACACGCTGGGCGCCGACAAGCTTCCCGGCGCGCGCGGCTTCGGCGAGCCCGTGCGCACGATGATCGACATCGACCCCGAGGCGAACGTCGTCGCCGCGCTGGTGCACAGGCCGAAGGGACAGCTCCTGCTCGCCGCGACGAGCGGCAAGGGATTTGCCGCGGTCACCGACGAGCTGCTCGCCGAAACCCGCAAGGGCCGCCAGGTCGTCAACCTCAAGCCGGGGCAGAAAGTCGCCGCGGTGCGCGAGATCGCCCCCGAGCACGATCATGTCGCGGTCGTCGGCGACAACCGCAAGCTGGTTGTCTTCCACCTCGAGGAACTGCCGATCCTCACGCGCGGACAGGGGGTCACCCTCCAGCGCTATCGCGACGGCGGCCTGTCCGACGCGACGACGTTCAGGCTGGAGGACGGGCTGAGCTGGGTGACGGGCGGCGACAGCGGCCGGACGCGCACCGAGAACGAAATCTGGCAGTGGAAGGTGGCACGCGGGGCGGCCGGGCGCCTCCCGCCGACCGGCTTTCCGAAGGTCAACCGGTTCTAAAAAGAACGGACCGGAAGCGTCTGATGCGCCTCCGGCCCGTTCGGCGACCCGAAGGGCTCTCATGCGGAGAGCCTTCCGGAAATCGGATATTAGATTACTCTGATGTAGTACCAGCGCTGGCGGCCGCCGCAATCTGGTCTGCGGTGAACAGTGCCATGAGTGCGCCCTGTGCATCGACGGCGAAGTGTTCGCGCTTGAGCGCGACCGCGCCGCTGGGGCTTTCGAGCACGATCGCGTCGCCCTCGACGGACTTGATCGAGCCGGCCGGCGCGCCCTTGGCGGTGATGACCGCCGCGCCCGCGACCAGGGCCGCGTCGCGCTTGGCATTGGCCGCGGCGACCTGCTCGGCCATCATGGCGTCGATCTGCGCCTTGGTGACGGTGATCGTCGGCCCCTTGTCGCTCTTGCCGAAGGCGTTTTCGGGAAGCGGCGCCTTGTAGGTCCCCGTGTCGAGCATGACGGTCCCGCCCTCGATGCTGACGATCTTGCCGACTTCACCGCCCTGCGGGCCATAGACCGTCGCGCCAGCAGCGACCTGCGCGAGCGCGGCGGCGGGAAGAAGGGCGGTGGCGAGGGCGGCCGATACGGCCATCTTGGCAAGGTTCATGGGTAGAATCTCCGTTCAGTTCACATGGCACCGCGTCCGCGGGCAGGACCCGCTTGACGGTGAAACTCGATTGTGTGCGCGAAAAAGTGCGAAGCGCGGCTTCGCAAGGGATTGCCCCGGCAGGCGGGACGGTGGCCCCTGGAATGGGACCGGACGCGCGGGCGACCGCACGAGCGGTCGGGACCTTTATCCGTCACTTGCGGGGAAAGGCAACCGTGCGCTGTATAGCGGCGCGTTCCTGAAGCCACGCTGAAGTGGTCAGCCGCGCCGGGCCAGTTCGTCCTCCAGGATTGCTGCCACCCGTTCACGGTCGGGGAAGCCTTCGTCGACCCAGCGCCGCTCGACCGCGCGCAGGATCCGCGCGACTTCGGGACCGGCGCGGACGCCCCGGGCGACGATTTCGCCGCCCTTGACCGGCAGCACTGGCGGTTCCCACCGCTTGAGCGCGTCGATGTCCTGTCCTTCCAGCAGGAGCCGGTCGATCGCGCAGTCGACGCCCACGGCATAGGCGAGCGCGCGCGGAGAATCTCCGTCGCGCGTATCGCGCGCTGCGGTGCAGGTGAGGCGCGCACGCTGGTTCTTCGAAAGCCTGAGGCGTGCCGCGACGCCTTCGGCAACCGGCGGCACTGCTGGAAGCAGCGCGGCGAGGCGGCGCATGGCATGGGGCCTTACGCCTGCGGCATTCTCGACCGCGACCAGCCTGCTGAGCTTGTCGACCTCCTGCTTGCCCGCCTCGGGAAGGACCACCTGCAGCACGCCCAGTTCGCGCATCCGCGCCACGGTGGGACCCGGATCGGGCAGCGCGAGCAGGTTCTGCAGTTCCCAGCCGACCCGTTCGCGGCTGAGGCCCTTGAGGCTTTCGGCAAGTTCGGCGCAGGCCTCCTCGGCCTCGGCGTCGAGCGCGGACCCGAACCGTGCCTGGAAGCGGAAATACCGCAGGATTCGCAGGTAATCCTCGCGGATGCGCTGGCGCGCATCGCCGATGAACCGCACCCGCTTCGCCTCAAGGTCCGCGACCCCGCCGAAGTAGTCGAAAACCTCGCGTGTCGATGGATGGGCGTAGAGCGCGTTGATCGTGAAGTCGCGGCGCGCGGCATCGTCCTTCCAGTCGCTGGCGAAGGCGACCGTCGCGCGGCGCCCATCGGTCGAGACGTCGTGACGCAGCGTCGTGATCTCGACGTTGCCGCCATCGAGGATCGCGGTGACGGTGCCGTGATCGATGCCCGTCGGGATCGTGCGAATGCCGGCGGCCTCGAGCCGGTCGATCACTTCGACCGGTTCGAGCGGCGTGGCCGCGTCGATGTCGTGGACGTCCTGCCCGAGCAGCGTGTCGCGCACCGCCCCGCCGACCCAGCGCACGTTGCCTTCCCCAAGGGCGCCGACGAGACGTGCGAGCGCGGGGCGCCGGGTCCATTCGGCGTCGGGAACGCGTGGGGGTGCCAGATCAGCCATCGAACAGCTCGGTGAGCGCCAGCCGCCGCGACAGGTTGCCGATGATCGCCGCGGTCACGCCCCAGATACGGTGGCCCTCCCACACGATCTCGAAATAGGTCCGCTCGGCGCCCTCCCACTCGACCGTGCGCGGCACGCGGTTGGCGGGATCGAGCACGAAGGCCAGCGGCGGTTCGAACCATTCGCGCACTTCGGCCGGGTTGGGGACGATCGGCAGGTCGGGCGGGACCACCGCGAGCACGGGGGTCACGTCGTAGCCCGTTCGCGTGCGGAACGGGTCCGACGCGCCGATCACCCGCACGTGGCGCGGATCGATCGCGAGTTCCTCGTGTGCTTCGCGCAGGGCCGCCTCAATCGCGTCCTCCCCGGGATCGATCTTCCCGCCCGGAAATGCCGCCTGGCCGGGGTGCGAGCGCATCGTGTCGGGACGATGCGTGAGGAGGACACCGGGCTCGCTCCGGTCGGTGACCGCGATCAGCACCGCCGCCGGGCGCAGTTCGTCGGGCGGGGCCATGGCGTCGGTCAGCAGGTCGACCTCGCGCGCGTGGCCCGCCTCGAACACGCGGGTCAGCCGGTCGATCAGCACGCTCATGACGGCACCAGCGAAAAGATCTTGCCCCGGCTCGCCACCCGCCAGTCGGCATCTGCGAGGTGCGCGAGCTGTTCGTAGGTCGACCTGTTGAGCCGCGCCTCGCAACCGCGTCGCACGCCGAGATAGAGAGCCGGCGTCTCTGCGTCGCCGCGCGCCAACAGCGGGTGGTCCGGTCCGGCGATGACGATCTCGTCGGTGTTGAGCCGGAAGGCCAGCGCGCCGTCCCGTGCCGTCATGTCGGTAGCGATGAAGGCGGCGTCCTCGACCTCGACCGACAGTTTTTGCGCCGGCGTGACCAGCCAGTACCCCGCGTCGTCCCGCACCAGCAGCGAGGCAAACGCGCGCACCATCGCGGGGCGGGTGATCGGGCTGCCCTCATGAGTCCAGGTGCCGTCCGCGCGGATCGTCATGCGGCTGTCGCCCACGTGAGCCGGTGACCATTCCTCGACGGGCGGCAGGCTCCGCGCCGCGACGGCATCGGCGAGCTCGGCAAGCGAGAGACCGGCGATCTCGGGTGGCGGGTCATATGGCACGGGCGGGCGATGCCAGAGAGCCGCGGGCGACTCAATCCTTCCAGGGACCCAACATGCCCTCGGGCGGCAGGATCGAGGGATGCTCGCATCGCACCAGCAACCGCGCCGGGTCCCATTGGCCGGGACAGCGCCACCCTTGCGGCGCCTCGACGAAGCCGAACGGGCCGTAATAGGCTGCATCACCGATGAGCACTTGCGGCAAGGGCGCCGCGGGGTCGATCGCGCCGAGCGCGGCGGCCATCATCGCCTTGCCGTAGCCTTCCCCTTGGTGCCCCGGCAGGACGGCGACGGGGCCGACCATCAAGAGCGGATGCGCTCGCCCGGCCGGATCGGACAATGCCACCGGCCACACCTGGATCGTGCCGATCAGCCAGTCCGCATCGTCGAGCGCCGCGAAGCTGAGCGGGGGCAGCCAGTCTGTGCCTTCGCGGATCCGGTAGGACGTGCGCCGCCGCCTCTCGGGCTCGAACGCGCGGTCGAGCAGGTCCTCGACGAGCTGCGGATCGACCGCGGACAGGGGCACGATAGTCGGCATGGGCGCGGCGCCGTTAGGGGCGTGCCGTTCGCGTGTCGAGAGCAATCCGCGGCTGGCGCCGTCAGCGCGGCCGCAATTCGAGCAGCCGGCCGCCGGCCTTGTCCTCGAGCAGCCAGAGCGCGCCGTCGGGGCCTTCGACGACCTCGCGGATCCGCTTGTCCATCGGGTAGCGGGCCGCCTCTTTGGCCTTCGTCCCGTCGATCGCGACCCTTACGAGCGCTGCCGGCTTCATCGCGCCGATGATCGCGTTGCCCTTCCATTCCGGCCAGAGCTTGCCCGAATAGAACAGGAAGTCACCGGGCGCGATGACGGGATTCCAGCTGATTGCGGGGGCCGAGAACTCGGGCCGGGTGGCGTGCGGGGGGATCGCACGGCCGTCGTAGTGATCGCCCTCCGACACCTCGGGCCAGCCGTAGTTCGCGCCTTTCTCGACCAGGTTGATCTCGTCGCCGCCCGCCGGGCCGTGCTCGATGTTCCACAGGCGCCCCTGCCCGTCGAAGGCGATGCCCAGCGTGTTACGGTGCCCGAACGACCAGATGTCCTGTGCCTTGCCGGCCGCGCCGGTAAAGGGATTGCCAGCGGCGGGCGTCCCGTCGAGGTTGAGCCGCACGATCGAACCGAGGTTGTTGGCGGTGTCCTGTGCCGGGCTCATCTTCTGCCGGTCGCCGCTCGACACGAACATCGTCTTTGCGTCAGGAGCGAAGGCGATGCGATGCGAATAGTGCCCGCGCCCGGTCACCTTCGGCTGCCGCCAGATCACCGCGAGGTTCTCGATCCGGCAGGCATCGGCCTGCTCGCAGACCAGCCGGCCGCGCCCGACCGCCGCGCCGCGGGTGTCGCCGCTGCCCGCTTCGGCCCAGCTCAGGTAGATCGTCCGGTTGCCGAGCGTGCTGCTGCCTTCGGACGGAAGAAACGCGACATCGCCGAGGCCGCCCTGGCCGCCGTAGTCGACGTCCGGCAGGCCGGTCACCGTGCCGACCCGCCCGCTCGCCGCGTCGACGAACTTCATCGTCCCGGCTTTTTCGGTGATGAAGATCGTGTTCGTTCCGGGGGCGAAGGCGGCGGCCCAGGGCTCGTCGAAGCTTCCGTGCTCGACGATGCGGAACGGGGCCGCGCCCCCACCCGCGGGCGCCGGGGTGGAGTTCGCCGCAGGCGAATCCCCGGTCGTCTGCATCCCGCAGCTTGCCAGCCCGAGAGTGACAGGGGATAGGAGCACAAGGGAAATCGGTCGCTTGGTCATGCTCTCAGGAACTCCTCATCCGCAATTCGGCTCCACCCCGCTGGTCGTGGGCGTGGACGAGGCGGGTCGCGGTCCGCTCGCGGGACCGGTTGTCGCAGCGGCGGTCGCGCTCTGCAAGCCGCGCCCGGTGGGTCTGGACGATTCGAAAAAGCTCTGCGCCGCGACCCGCGCGCGGCTCGACCTCAGCGTCCGGCGGCGCTGTGCCTGGGGTGTCGGAGTCGTCGAAGTCGAGGACATCGACCGGCTCAACATCTTCGGCGCGACGATGCTCGCGATGACGCTGGCGGTCGCGCGCCTCGCCGAAGCGCTCGCGCGCGATCCCGACCTGGTGCTGGTCGACGGAAACCTGACCCCCAGCGGCCGGCGGCCGGAATGGCGCTGGGCTGCGCGTCCGATCGTCGGCGGGGACGGCAAGGAGCCGGCGATCGGCGCGGCCTCGATCGTCGCCAAGGAATGGCGCGACCGGATCATGCGCGACCATGCCAAGGTGCACCCGCAATACGGGTGGGAGCGCAACAAGGGCTACGGGACCGCGGATCACCTTGCCGCGCTGCGCCGGCACGGACCGTGCCCGCTCCACCGGCGCAGCTTCTCGCCGGTCGCGCAGGCAGACCTGTTCGCGGCCTAGGCGAAAGCCTTGGCGCGCATCGCCGCGATATAGTCGCGGCCGAACTTCTCCATCGTTTCGAAGTCGGGCGGCAGACCGCCGGCCTCGTCGTTGGCCGCGGTCAGCTCGTCGCGGCTGTTCACGCGCGGCAAGGGCGGCGCTGGCTTGGGCACCGCGAGAAATTTGCACAGCGGCCCCCACTCGCAATCCATGTGGTAGCCGCGTGGTCCGGGCAACCCGAAACCGTCCCAGCGAGTCTTCCGTGCCACACCCCACGATGTCGAGTCAGGCGATTCCGCGCAGACTCAACATCTTGTGGCGGACACCTTCTGTTCTGTCGAAAGTGAGCCGGCGTTAACCATATTCGTTCAAACTCCCTGCTTGACGCGGAGTCCGCGAGGACTCACCCTGTGGATAACTTGAATCGGGGGGAATGATGAAAATGGGGGTCCTGGAGACCGCGAAGGTCCGCGCGCGGCGCGCGCCGGAGGCACCGGTGGAGCTGCCGCTTGGCCGGATCCTGCCGGGCGATTGCGTCGAGGCGATGCGGCGGCTGCCCGACGCGTCGGTCGATCTCGTCTTCGCCGACCCGCCCTACAACCTCCAACTCGGCGGTGACCTTGCCCGGCCCGACGGCAGCCATGTCGACGCGGTGACCGATCACTGGGACCAGTTTTCCAGCTTCAAGGCATACGATGACTTTACGCGCGCCTGGCTGACCGAGGCGCGCCGCGTGCTCAAGCCCGACGGGGCGCTGTGGGTTATCGGCAGCTACCACAACATCTTCCGCGTCGGCGCGATCCTTCAGGACCTGGGGTTCTGGATCCTCAACGACGTCGTCTGGCGCAAGACCAACCCGATGCCCAACTTCAAGGGCACCCGCTTCACCAACGCGCATGAAACGCTGATCTGGGCGAGCATGGGCGAGAAGAGCCGCTACCAGTTCAACTACCGCGCGATGAAGACGCTCAACGACGAGCTGCAGATGCGCAGCGACTGGACGATCCCGATCTGCTCCGGGCAGGAACGGCTCAAGGAGAACGGCACCAAGGCGCACCCGACGCAGAAGCCCGAGGCCTTGCTCTATCGCGTGCTGCTGGCGACGACCGAAAAGGGCGACGTTGTGCTCGACCCGTTCTTCGGCACGGGCACCACCGGCGCGGTCGCCAAGCGGCTGGGCCGCCAGTGGATCGGCTGCGAGCGCGAGCCGGCCTACCGCGAAGTCGCGACCAGGCGGATCGAGAAGGAACTGCCGCTCGACGAAAGCGCGCTGGCCACGATGCAGAGCCCGCGCGCCGCGACCAAGGTGGCATTCGGTGCGCTGGTCGAGGCGGGCCTGATACCGCCGGGCACCCGCGTCTTCGACAAGAAGCGCCGCTGGATCGCCACCGTGCGTGCCGACGGATCGCTGGTGCACGACAAGGCGAGCGGATCAATCCACGGTCTCGGCAAGGACCTGCAGGGCGCGCCGAGCTGCAACGGCTGGTCGTTCTGGCACTACGAGACCGGTGGCGAGGTGAAGCCGATCGACGCCGCACGACAGCTGTGGCTGCTCGCGAACGAGGATTGATTTCGCTGACCGTCCCCGCGAAGGCGGCTGCATGACCGATCGCCTTTACCTCATGCCCATTGGCCTTGCCGCCAGCCCGCAGGTCGAGGAGGGCGATTGCGTTCGCCTCGCCGGGGGGCTGGTCTATGCGCACCGCTTTGCCGCGGTCGTGCGGCGCGGCGGCAAGGTCGTTTCGCGGGACCGGTTCACGCCGGACGGCGCGGCTGAAGCCTTTGCCCGGTTGCCCGATGCGCTCGGGCCCGAGGCCGAGGCGCAGTGGGCCGCGCTGCGCACCACGCACACACCCCTACAGCTCGGCGCGCGCACCATCCGGCTCGACCAGCCGCAGGTCGCCGGCATCCTCAACGTGACGCCCGACAGCTTTTCCGATGGCGGAAAGTTCCTGGAGAACCCCGAAGAGGGCGCGGCCCACGCGGCGCGGATGCTCGAGGCGGGTGCGGCGATGGTCGATATCGGCGGCGAAAGCACGCGGCCGGGGGCGGCGGCGGTGTGGGAGGGCGACGAGATCGCCCGCGTGGTCCCGGCGGTCGAGTACTGCGCGGCGATGGGCGCGGCGATCTGCGTCGACACCCGGCGCGCCGGGGTCATGAACGCCGCGCTCGATGCGGGCGCGCACATGGCGAACGACGTGTCCGGGATGCGCCAAGATCCGAACATGATCGACCTCGTCGCGGCGCGGGGATGTCCGGTGGTGATCATGCACGCCCCGGGTTCGGGTGACGACCTGCACGCCGATGGCGACTACGACGATGTCGTGTTCGACGTGTTCGACTGGCTTGCCGCGCGCAGGGACGCGGCGATCGCCGCGGGCATCGCGCGCGAGAAGATCGCGCTCGACCCTGGGCTGGGCTTCGGCAAGACCCTGGCCGACAACCTCGCGCTGATGAACGCGCTGCCGCTGTTCCACGCGCTGGGGCAGCCGCTGATGATCGGCGCGAGCCGCAAGCGGATGATCGGCGCTTTGTCGGACGAGGCGGCGGCGCACCAGCGGCTCGGCGGCAGCGTTGCGCTGGCGCTCAGGGCTATGGAAGCCGGCGCACAGATCGTCCGTGTGCACGACGTTGCCGAGACCGTGCAGGCGCGCAATATCTGGCGCGGGCTGCGCGACGCCGCGCTGACCGACTTCTCGATGCTGCCGGCCTGACGAAGCCCGGGCGAGCTACGAGTTTGCCGCGATGTAGGCGTCCGGCTCCTTCTCGGTCCGGTCGTAGCTGTTCTCGTGCTTTGCCTCGAACGCGAGGTACTGGAGACCCAGCTTGACGCGGGTTTCGAGCGGCACGCGCCGGCGGAAATCGGTCAGGCCCTGCCGCTCCTCCTCGCTCAAGTGCTTCGAGTTCTGCTCGTTGCACTTGTCGACGCAAGTCCACCACGCGTCCGACCCGGGTTTCTCGCGCATCGCCGCCTCGGCCGCCTCGGCGATCTTGTTGTGGTCGTCGATCGCGTCGTCGGTGGTCTCCGCGGCGCTGTCGGAATCGGTCGCCCCCTCGCCCTTCTTCAGCAGGGTGGGGTAGAAGAAGCGTTCCTCGGCCTCCGCGTGGGCCTCGAGGAAGTTCTTCAGGCGGGCGAACACCTTGCCGAGCACATCGGGATCGTCCTGGGCCTGGTCGAGCGCGGCGAAGTACTGGCGCTGGCGCGCGTGGTCGGCGAGAATGCAGTCGACGATGTCCATGAGGTGCCCCGTTGCTGGAATGGTTCCAGTCGAACGGTGTCCGGCGAGTGCGGTTCCGCTAGAGCGAGTACCCGCCATCGGTGTTGAGCACCACTCCGGTGACGTTCGCGGCCATGTCGCTGAGCAGGTATCCGATATCGCAGGCGATTTCGTCCGCCGTCGCAAAGCGGCCGCGCGGATGGCTCGCGCCCATTCCCGCTATCGCGGCTTCGCGCCCGTGTGCAGCGACCGCCTCGCGAAAGGCCTCGCCGGCATCCCATATGGCGGTGTCGACCCCGCCGGGCGCGACCGCGTTGACGCGGATGCCGAGCGCGGCGTTCTCCGCCGCGGCGATCCGCGCCATGTGCGCGACACCGGCCTTGGCGACGCCGTAGGCGCCGATCCCCGCGACCGGCTTCACCGCGGTGATGGAGCTCGTGACGACCGCCGACCCCCTGCCGTTCGCCCGCATCAGCCGGATCGCGGCCGCGAGGGTGAGGAAGGCCCCGTCGAGATTGACCGCCATAACCCGGCGCCAGTCCTTGAACGACTGCTCGGCGATCTGGCCGCCGCTGCCGATCCCCGCGTTGACCACCGCGTGGTCGAGCTTGCCCGCGGCCCGCTCGAACCCGCCCCAGAACTGCGGATCCGAGACATCGTGGACGTGGGCGTGGACTTCGCACGTCAGGGCGAGCGCCTCGATCCCATGGGCGTTAATGTCGACGAGGTGCAGCGCGGCGATGCCGTGCGCGTCCAGCCACCGGGCGACCGCCGCGCCGATGCCCGAGCCTGCTCCCGTGACAAGCGCGGTGCGGCCGGAGAAGTCGAGTTTGGGTTCGGTCATGCCGACCCGACTAGCGGATCAGGCGGCGTTGTCG
Organism: Tsuneonella litorea; assembly: GCF_025154015.1. Lineage (GTDB taxonomy): Bacteria > Pseudomonadota > Alphaproteobacteria > Sphingomonadales > Sphingomonadaceae > Tsuneonella > Tsuneonella litorea. The sequence continues at coordinate 524,182 of NZ_JAOAMV010000002.1, read as the reverse complement.
ATGCCGAGATCGCCGAGCTTGCGGTACAGCGTCGACCGGCCGATGCCGAGCCGGCGCGCGACTTCGGTCATGCGTCCGCGATAATGCCCGATGGCGAGGCGGATCACGTCGGCCTCGATCTCCTCGAGGCTGCGCAGGTTGCCGTCCTCGGTGTAGAGCATGACGCCGACCCCGTCCTGGCGCGGGTCGCGGCTCTCGACCGTCTCGCCGAGCATTTCGGACAGTTGCGGGAAGCTGTCGGACGTCAGCGCGTCGCCGTCGCAGAACACCGCCGCGCGGAACAGCGCCGCCTGGAGCTGGCGGACGTTACCGGGCCAGTCGAACGCCGCGAGCAGCGCCAGCGCGCTGTCGGTGATCGTCAGCGACCTGAGGCCGGGTTGCTCGCCGATCCGGCCGAGGAAATGGCGCGCAAGGGCCGGAATGTCGCCGGTCCGCTCGCGCAAGGGCGGCAAGGTGATGGTGGTGCCGGCGAGCTGCGCGTGAAGTGCGGGATGGAAGTAACCCGAATCGCCCAGCGTCGCGAGCGGCAGGTTGCTTGCCGAAATCACCCTCAGGTCGAACTTGAAGCCATGGCGCGCGCCGAGCGGGCGGACAACGCCGGTTTCAAGCACTTCTGCCAGGCGCTCCTGCACGGGCATCGGCAGGCGGTCGACCTCGTCGAGCACGAGGGTACCGCCGTCGCACTGCTGGATCGCCCCGACCTGGCGCTCGAACGCGCCGGGAAAGGCGTTTTGTTCATGGCCGAACAGGACCGATTCGATCGAATTGGCCGGGACCGCGCGGGCGTTGATCAGGCGGAACGGCGCCTTCGCCCGGGGGCTGGCCGCGTGCATCGCGCGGATCAGCATTTCCTTGCCGGTCCCGGTTTCGCCCTCGATCAGCACGTTGCCGTGGCCGCGGGCAGACTTCGCGGCCTTGGCGAGCGCAGCGCGGAAATTGGGCGCGGTGCCGATCATCGCGTCGAAATCGAGCACCTGGCCGAGCTTCTCGGTCAGCGGCTGAAGCTCATCGCGCGGCGCTTCGCGCTTCGAGGCGGTGCGCAGTGCCTGCATCAGCCGATCGGGCGCGACGGGCTTGATCATGTAGTCGGTGGCGCCCGCCCGCATGGCCTCCACCGCGAGGAGCGGGCTGGCACTGGCGGTCAGCATAAGGATCGGCAGCGCGGGTCGGCGTGCCTTGAGTTCCTCGATCAGGCGACAGGCGTCGTCTCCGGGCACCCACTGGTCGAGGATGATCGCCGACAGCTGCATTCCCTGGCGGGTGCCGAGCGTGGCGATCGCGGTTTCCGAATCGCCGACCACGATTGTGCGCCAGCCCTCGCGCGCGGCGAGCGCGGAGATGAGCCGGCTCTGCGCCGGTTCATCGTCGATCAGCATCAGCAGCCGGTTGTCACCCTCGGTCATCGCGCAAACGTGTCCCGTCCCGAAACAGACCGACCCAATAGGGGACAGGAGTAAAGGTCCGCTTAAGACAGCTTGCGGACTTGAGCGCACGAGCGCCGCGCGATAGGACGTCGGTGCATACCGAAAATCCAGGGGAACACACAGCATGGCAACCGGCAACGACATGAAGGCCCACCGCGGTACCTACGGCGGCTTCATTACCTTGCTCAAATGGTCGGTCCCGATCATCGCGGTCATCGCGTTGCTCATCGTCATCGCCATCTCGAACTGACGGACCCGGCGTTGCGGATCGCCGTCCTCAAGGAAACAGCGCCGGGCGAGACCCGCGTCGCGCTGACGCCCGAAACCGCGAAGAAGTTCATCGGCCTCGGGGCCACGGTCGCGGTCGAGAGCGGGGCGGGTGTTTCCGCGAGCATCCCCGACGCCGCCTATGCCGATGCGGGGGCCGAGGTCGGACCCGCGGCGCAGGTGGTGAAGGGGGCCGATATCGTGATGGGGGTCCAGGCGCCCGACGTGGCCGTGCTCGCCGGCGCGGCATCCGGAGCGTGGGTCGCGGCGACCTTCGATCCGTTCGCGCGCAAGGAACGGGTCGAGGCCTATGCCGGGACCGGTCTCGAGGCGTTGGCGATGGAGTTCATGCCGCGCATCACCCGCGCGCAGTCGATGGACGTGCTCTCGAGCCAGTCCAACCTTGCCGGCTACAAGGCGGTGATCGCCGCGGCCGACGCCTACGGCCGCGCGTTCCCGATGATGATGACCGCCGCGGGCACGATCCAGGCCGCCCGGGTCTTCGTGATGGGCGTGGGCGTCGCCGGCCTCCAGGCGATCGCGACCGCGCGGCGGCTCGGCGCGCAGGTCTCCGCGACCGACGTGCGCAGCGCCACGAAGGAGCAGATCCAGTCGCTCGGCGCGAAGGCGATCTTCGTCGAGAACGTCGCGGGGATCGAGGGCGAGGGCGCGGGCGGCTACGCCACCGAGATGAGCGAAGAGTACAAGGCCGCGCAGGCCGAGCTCGTCAGCAGCCACATCGCCAAGCAGGACATCGTCATCACGACCGCGCTGATCCCGGGCCGCGCGGCGCCGCGGTTGATCAGCGACGCGCAGATCGCGACGATGAAGCCCGGAAGCGTGATCTACGACCTCGCCGTGGCGCAGGGCGGCAATGTCGAGGGATCGGTGGCCGACCAGGTAACCGAGAAGCACGGCGTGAAGATCATCGGCTATTCGAACACGCCGGCGACGCTGGCGGCGGACGCCAGCGCATTGTTCGCGCGCAACCTGTTCAATTTCCTCTCGGCCTTCTGGGACAAGGATGCGGGACGGCCCGTGCTCGACGAGGAAATCGGCGATGCGATCCGCCTGACAAAAGGCGGCGAGGTGGTCAGCGAAAGGCTGAAGACCCAGTAATTTCCGGACCCGGGGGAGGGGACCCAGAGTGGACTTCATTTCGATCCTGTCGATCTTTGTGCTGGCCTGCTTCGTCGGCTACTACGTCGTATGGTCGGTGACCCCGGCGCTGCACACCCCGCTGATGGCCGTGACCAACGCGATTTCCTCGGTGATCGTGGTCGGCGCGCTGATCGCGAGCGCGGCGGCGGGTAGCCCCAGCGCGAAATGGCTCGGCCTGGTCGCGGTGGCGCTGGCGAGCGTGAATATCTTCGGCGGGTTCGCCGTGACTGCGCGGATGCTCGCGATGTACAAGAAGAAGGACAAGCCCGCCCCTGCCACGGAGAAGCAGGCGTGAGCGCGTTCCCGGTCGAGCAGGTGGCCGACCTGTCCACTGCGGCCGACGCGGCGCACGCGGTGAGCCCATGGGTGGCGCTGGCCTACCTCGCGGCGGGCGTGCTGTTCATCCTCGCGCTGCGCGGGCTGTCGAGCCCGGCGAGCAGCCGGGCGGGCAACCGTTACGGCATGGCGGGAATGCTGATAGCGGTGGTCACGACGCTGGTGACCCACGAGATCGCCAGCCTGCCCGAGATCGTTGCGGCGATTGCCCTCGGCGGCGGCGTCGGCTGGATCATCGCTCGCCGGATCGCGATGACCGCGATGCCGCAGCTCGTGGCGGCGTTCCACAGCCTCGTCGGCCTGGCGGCGGTGCTCGTCGCGGTCGCGGCGTTCCTCAACCCGAGCGCATTCGGCATCCTCGGGATGGATGGCAACATCCTCGCCGTCAGCAGGATCGAGATGGCGCTGGGCGCGGCGATCGGCGCGATCACGTTTTCCGGGTCGGTCATCGCCTTCGCGAAGCTCAACGGCAACATGAGCGGTTCGCCGATCCTGCTGCCGGGTCGGCACGTGATCAACCTCGGCACGCTCGTCGGCATCCTCGGCGCGACGGCGGCGTTCGCGATGGCGGCGAACGCGGGACCGGGTGAGGGGTGGCTGTTCTGGGCCCTGCTTGCCGCCGCCTTCGCGATCGGCTTCCTGCTTATTATCCCGATCGGCGGGGCCGACATGCCGGTCGTCGTTTCGATGCTGAACAGCTATTCGGGCTGGGCCGCGGCGGCGATGGGGTTCACGCTGCACAACACCGCGATGATCATCACCGGCGCGCTCGTCGGCAGTTCGGGCGCGATCCTCAGCTACATCATGTGCCGCGCGATGAACCGCAGCTTCCTGTCGGTGATCGCCGGCGGTTTCGGCGCCGACGCGGCGATTGCCGGCGAGGCCAGGGAACAGCGCCCCTACAAGTCGGGCAGCGCGGCGGACGCGGCGTTCATGCTGGAACAGGCCGAGAAGGTGATCGTCATCCCCGGTTACGGCATGGCGGTCGCCCAGGCGCAGCACGCGCTGCGCGAGATGACCGACCTGCTCGAGGAAAAGGGCGTCGAGGTGAAGTTCGCGATCCACCCGGTCGCGGGCCGGATGCCCGGGCACATGAACGTCCTGCTCGCCGAAGCGCAGGTGCCCTACGACAAGGTCTTCGAACTCGAGGACATCAATTCGGAGTTCGCCCAGGCCGACGTCGCCTTCATCATCGGTGCGAACGACGTGGTGAACCCGGCCGCCAAGACCGACAAGACGTCGCCGATCTACGGGATGCCGGTGTTCGACGTCGACAAGGCCAAGCAGGTATTCTTCATCAAGCGGTCGATGGGCGGCGTCGGATACGCCGGGGTCGACAACGACGTGTTCTACATGGACCAGACGATGATGCTGCTGGCGGATGCCAAGAAGATGGTCGAGGACATCGTCAAGGCGTTCGACTGACCCTTCAGGTGCCCTTCACCGTGGGCACCCCGTTGGTCAGCGCAAAGTCGCCGAAGGCGAACTTGCACGCGTCGAACCCCGCCCAGATGACCGGGGTGTCGTCGCCCTCGAAGGTCATCCGCACGTCGTACTTGCAGACCTTGCCGTCCTTGTCGAAGTGCACGGTATAATCGTCGCCCGGCTTGATCTTGCGATCGCCCATGTCCTCGTCGCGCTTGTCCTTTTTCCATTCGCCCGACCCGGCGACGGCGACCTCGACCATGGTGATCGTCTTTCCGGTCTTGTTGACCAGCACGAAATCCCAGTTTTCGGCCAGTGCCGGCGTTGCGCCGGCCATCGCGATCGCAGCGACCAAGAGTTTGAAACGCATCGATAACGCTCCCCTCTCCAAAGGAACTCGCCGCTGAGAGTGCGCTTCGCGGGCGAGTCTGGCAAGACCCCTGTTCGGCGTTGACTAACAGGCCTGTCAGTAGCAGCTTGCTACGCATGAGGATGACCCTGATCGCGCCGCTGGCGCTTGCCGCCGTCGCTTCGCCCGCGCTTGCTGCGACACACGATGTTGCCGCGGGGGAAGGCGCGCAGACGCGCCTGCAGGAGGCGCTGATCCTGGCCGAGCCGGGCGACGAGATCGTGCTCGGGGCCGGCCGCTTCGCGCTCGACGACGGGCTCAGTCTCGACGTCGACGGGGTGACCGTGCGCGGCGCGGGAATGGATGTGACCGTGCTGGACTTCAGCGGGCAGAAGGGGGCCGGCGAGGGGCTGCTGGTCACCAGCGACAAGGTCACCCTGCGCGACTTCGCGATCGAGAATCCCAAGGGTGACGGGATCAAGTCGAAGGGTGCCGACGACATTGTCTACCACCGCGTCCGGGTTACATGGACCGGCGGCCCGCTGTCGACCAACGGCGCTTACGGGATCTACCCGGTCGAGAGCACCAACGTCCTCATCGACGGCGTCCAGGTTTCGGGCGCGTCTGACGCGGGGATATATGTCGGCCAGAGCCGCAAGATCACCGTTCGCAACTCGCTGGCCCAGGCGAACGTGGCCGGGATCGAGATCGAGAACAGCCGCGATGCGCTGGTGACGATGAACATGGTCACCCGCAATACCGGCGGCATCCTCGTCTTCGACCTGCCCGACCTGCCGGTCATGGGTGGCGGCAACGTTCTGGTGCAGCACAACCTGGTCGTCGACAACGACACCGCCAATTTCGCTCCGCCAGGGAACATCGTCGCCGGCGTTCGGCGCGGCACCGGGGTGATGGTCATGGCGAACGATGCCGTGACGGTCGAAAACAACATGATCACCGGCAACCCCACCACCGCGGTCATGGTCGTCGCCTATCCCCGCCAATACGAGGATTCGCGCTACAATCCCTATCCCCGCAAGGTCGCAATCGGCCACAACATGGCGAGCGGCAACGGTACCGACCCGCAGATCGGCGGGGGCGAGCAGCTCGTCGCGATGTTCGGCGGCGCGCTGCCGGCGGTCATGTGGGATGGCCTGGGCGAGAACGCGCTGACCGTCGATCCGGCGATGAGCGGGTGGACCCTGGCGCTCACGAAGCAGGGACAGGGGCCGGACGATGCAAGACCCGCTCCGGCAAAGTTCGCCCCGTTTGCCGACGCGGTCGATCGCGCGGCGGTCGGCGCCTCGGCGGAGCTTGACGCGCGAGTAGGATGATCCGTTCGGTTGCCCTGTCTTTGGCCGGGATCGCGGCCCTTGCGGGCGCGCTCGCTGCCCGCGCGACACCGGTCGGGTCGGTCGACCAGTCGGCGATCCTAAGCGACGGAATGCCGCGCACCCTGTCGGCCTTCGGCTTCTTCGCCGACGCCCCGGCACAGGTGCCCGGCAAGAGCGTGGTACCGTATCGGCTGAACATCCCGCTGTGGTCCGACGGGGCGGAAAAGCTGCGGTTCGTCTACGTTCCGCCGGGCAAGCAGGCACGTGCCGAGGGCGAAGGCCTGCTGGACCTTCCCGTCGGCTCGGCGCTCATCAAGACCTTCGCCTTCCCGCGCGACGGCCGGCGCCACCTCGTCGAAACGCGCGTATTGCTCCACCGCGAGAGCGGCTGGGTCGCGCTGCCATACCTGTGGAACGAGGCGCAGACCGAAGCCACGCTGGCGATCGCGGGCGCGCGCGTGCGGCTGACCACGCCGCAGGGCGAGGAAATCGACTACCGCGTACCGAACAAGAACCAGTGCAAGGAATGCCACGGCCTCGACGGGGCGGTCGTTCCGATCGGGCCAAAGGCGCGGAACCTTTCGCGCGATTGGCTCGATGCCTTTGCCGGGCAGGGACACCTCGACCGCGTGCCCGCAGTCGCGGCCCCGCTGCCGCTGTGGGAGGAACGCGCCTCGGTGGCAGTGGCGGATGCCGCGCGCGGATACCTCGACGTCAACTGCGCGCATTGCCATCGGCCAGGGGCGACCGCATCGAACTCGGGGCTCGACCTGCGCTGGGAGCAGGCCGACCCCAGGGCTCTGGGCGTGATGAAACGCCCCGTTGCCGCCGGGCGCGGGGCGGGCGAGCTGCTGTTCGACATCGTCCCCGGCCACCCGGAGCGGTCGATCCTGGCCCACCGCATGGGCAGCCTCGAAGGCGGGGTGGCGATGCCCGAACTGGGCAAGTCGACCGTCGATCGAGACGGCCTCGCCGTGGTCGAACGCTGGATCCGGTCGCTTCTCCCCGCGTCCGGGGCGACTGAAGGTGGACGCGGGGGAGGCTGACGCGCTAACCCGTCTGCAGGACTGTTCTGGGGGAGCGACGACTTGCGTAAACTGGGGTTGATCGGGGGCATGAGCTGGGCCTCCACCCGTGACTACTACGAGTTTCTCAACCGCGGCATCCAGCGCAAGGTTTCCCCCGAATCCAGCGCGCCGCTGCTGATCGAAAGCCTCGATTTCGCCACTCTGCGCGCGATCGAGGAGGACAGCGGTTGGGATCGGGCGGCCGACATCCTGTGTGACAGCGCGCGCCGCCTCGTCGACGCGGGGGCCGGCGCGCTGCTGATCTGCGCCAACTCGATGCACAAGGTCTACGACCGGGTCGCCGGGGCGGCGGGCGTGCCGGTCATCCACATCGCCGACTGCGTGGGTCGCGAAATGCAGGCCGCCGGCGTCAAGAGCGCGGCGCTGGTCGGCACGCGTAACGTGATGACCGAAAGCTTCTATCGCCGAAGGCTGGTCAGCCACGGAGTCGATCTCCTGCCGCCCGACATGGATCAGGTGAAGATGATCGACCGGATTATCTACGACGAACTCATGCGCGGCAAGGCGACCCGCGATGCCGAGCGCGCGATGAAGACCTGGATCACGCTCAAGGAACGCGAGGGCGCAGAAGCGATCGTGCTCGCCTGCACCGAGCTGTCGATGGTGGTCGACGTCGATGCCAACGTCCTGCCGGTATTCGATTCCACCCGCGCGCACTGTCGGGCGGGGATCGACTGGCTCCTGAGCGACGAGTAGTTCTTTGCGCGCGACGAGGCGTTTGCTTGTCGGCGGGGTAATGATGTTTGTCTATTCCCTTTGGTAGGGGGTGAGGCATTCTGTCTTTCCTGCTTGAGGGAGGGACTACCATGAACAACCGGGTTGCCGGCCGCGTTGCGGCCATGAGCGGTGCTGCTCTTGCAATGGCGCTTGCCGCCACGCCGGCGCACGCTGAAAAGATCGCCAATTCCTATATTTGCGTGTTCAAGAAGGACCGCGTCGCGAAGGACGAAGTGTCCGGCCGCGCGAACGCGATGGCGCGCGCCCACGGCGGCGCGGTGAAATTCGTTTACAAGAACACGATCCGCGGATTCGCCGCGAACATGAGCGAGCAGGCGGTGACCGCCATGCGTCGCGCCAATCCGACGATCGCCTACTGCGAGCAGGACCAGGTCGCGAACGCGATCGGTGTCGCGGGCAAGGGCAAGCCCGGCGGCGGCACCGCGCCCGCCCAGTTTACCCCCTGGGGCGTCGGACGCGTCTTCGGCGGAACGATCGACTCCTCGACCAAGACCGCGTGGATTATCGACAGCGGCATCGATCCCACGCACCCCGATCTCAACGTCGATCCCGGGCGGAGCAAGGACTTCACGGGCTCGCGCAGCGGGTGGAAGGACGAGAACGGTCACGGTTCGCACGTCGCCGGCACCGTCGGGGCGAAGGACAACGAAATCGGTGTCATCGGGGTCGCCCCCAACGCCAAGGTCGTCGCCGTGCGCGTGCTCGACCGCCGTGGATCGGGTTCCTACTCGGGGGTGATTGCGGGTGTCGAATACGTCGCCGCCAACGGCAAGTCCGGCGAAGTTGCCAACATGAGCCTGGGCGGGCCGGTGTCCCAGGCGCTCGACGATGCCGTCCTGGCCGCCGCCAGCGTGGTCAAGTTCGCGCTGGCTGCGGGCAACGAGACCGACGATTACCATAACCATTCCCCGGCGCGTGCGGGCGGTGTGTCGGCCTCGGACAACGTCTTCACGGTGTCGGCGTCGACCAAGACCGATTCGCTTGCCAGCTTCTCCAACTTCGGCACGGGTATCGCCTGGGCCGAGCCGGGGGTGCAGGTGGAATCGACCTACAAGGACGGTGGCTATGCCACCTTGAGCGGCACGTCGATGGCGTCTCCGCACCTTGCCGGCCTGATGTTGCTCGGCACGGTGACGAGCGGCGGCACGATCTCGGGTGATCCCGACGGCGAACCCGACAAGATCGGCGTCAAGTGACAACGGCTTCCGGCGGGTCGCACCTGGCCGGATGACCTGCGGGCCGCGCGTCGTTGCGATGCGCGGCCCGATTTTGTCGGGCGCCGATCAATGTTCCGCTGCTGTTCCCGTTGCCCGCGCGGGGCCTGCCGCCTAACCGCCAGTTGCCGATGACGCTCGCTCCCTACGCTGCCGATCCCGCCGCCAGCCGCGGCCGCGAGTTCGCCGAGAACCGCGAGGGCACACGCGGCCCCCGCAGCGAGTTCCAGCGCGACCGCGACCGGATCGTCCATTCGATCGCCTTCCGCCGCCTCAAGGCCAAGACGCAGGTCTTCATCGCGCCGGACGGGGACCACTACCGCACCCGCCTGACCCACAGCATCGAAGTTGCCCAGATCGGCCGGGTGATCGCCCGCGCGCTGGGCCTCGACGAGGACCTGACCGAGGCGCTGTGCCTTGCGCACGACATCGGGCACCCGCCCTTCGGCCATGCCGGCGAGGACGCGCTGCAGGAGGCGATGGCGGAGCGCGGCGGGTTCGACCACAATGCCCACACGCTGCGCGTGCTGATGCGGCTCGAGGCGCCGTATTGCGACTTTCCGGGCCTAAACCTGTCATGGGACCTGCTCGAAGGGCTGGCAAAGCACAACGGGCCGGTGTCCACCCCGAACTGGGCGCTTGCCGAGCTCGACGAGGCCTTTCCGCTCGACCTTGGCGCCTGGCCCAGCCTCGAGGCGCAGGTCGCCGCGCTGGCCGACGACATCGCCTACGACAACCACGACATCGACGATGGGCTGCGCGCCGGGTTCCTGCTGCTGGACGACCTGCTCGAACTGCCGGCGATCGCCGACCAGTACCGGGCGATCGAGCGGCGTTATCCATCGGCCAGTGCCGACCAGCGCCTGCGCGAGCTCGTGCGCAGCCGGATCGGGCTGATGGTCAACGACGTGATCGAAACGACGCGCGCGAACGCCAGGGGCCTCCACAGCGTTGCCGAGGTGCGCGCGCACCCGGGGCAGCTGGCGGCGTTCTCATCGGGCATGGGAGAGGAGGAACGCGCGCTCAAGGCGTTCATGTACGAGCGACTCTACTATCATCCGGAGCAGCTCATGGCGGCGAGCCGCGCGCGTGACGTGGTGTCCCGCCTGTTTGCCGCCTACGACCAGAGCCCCGAGGCGCTGCCGGAAGAGTGGAGGGCCGCGCTTCCGGCAGAAGAGCCCGCTCGCAGTCGCCACTTCGCGGATTTCATCGCCGGCATGACCGACCGCTTTGCGATCCGCCAGTGTGCCGACATTTTCGGCAGGGCGCCCGACGGACTGCGCAATGTCTGACCCGCTGCGGATCGCGCTCGTCGGCGCAACCGGCCTTGTTGGCCGCGAGGTCATGGGACTCGCGGTCGGACGCGAGGACATCCGTCTCGTCGCCGTGGCCCGGCGCGAGGCTCCGCTGCCGCCCGGCGCAAGGATGGAAATGTTCGTCGCCGAGCCCGACAAGTGGGGCGAGGTGTTCGAAGCGGTCCGCCCGGCCGCGGTGATCTGCGCGCTGGGTACGACGTGGAAGAAGGCGGGGCGTGATGAGGCATCGTTCCGCGCGGTCGATCACGACCTCGTGCTCGCGACCGCCGCGGCCGCGAAATCGCATGGTGCGGAACGGTTCGTCGTGGTCAGTTCGGCCGGTGCCGATGCGATGTCGAAGACGTTCTACCTGCGAACCAAGGGGCAGGTCGAGGCCGAGCTCGGCAAGCTTCGCTTCAAGCGGCTCGACGTGCTGCGGCCTGGGCTCCTGCGCGGAAAGCGGTCGGGGGACCGCCGGTTGCTCGAACGGGTCGGCATTATCGCCAGTCCGCTCGCCGATCTGGTCCTTCACGGAAGCCGGCGGGCCTATCGCTCGATCGAGGCAGAGACCGTGGCAAAAGCGGCGGTGGCGCTTGCCATGCGCAAGGCGGCGGGGCGGTTCGTGCACGACAACGACGCGATCCTGCGGGCGGCGGCGAGCCTGTCTGTTCCGCACCCCGACGCGTGAAGATCGTCTTCAGCCGTAAGGGGTTCGACAGTGCAGCGGGCGGCGGTCCGTCGCCGATCGTCGACGATCGTCCGGTGAGCCTGCCGATACCGAGCACCGGCGCTTCGGGCACGACCTGGGACGACCTCGGCCTCGGCGAACTCGTCGCCCAGGCAAGCCGGGGCCGGCACGCAGGCAGCGGGGATTGCCACCACGACCCCATGTTCCTGACCGGAGGGACCTGCCTGTTCGGCCAGTGCGGCGCGGCGCAGACGCACCTCGCCAACCGCGGGGTCGGGGTGGGCGACACGTTCGTGTTCTTCGGGCTGTTCCGCGACGGCCGCGCGCCGCCGCACCACAGGATCTTCGGCTATCTCGCGGTGGAAGAGGTGCTGGTGGTCGCTGACCTGCCCGATGCCCGGCGCGAGGCGCTCGTCCGCCAGCGGCATCCGCACGCCATCGCGCCTCAAGCCGCGAACGACACGATCTATGCCGGGCGAGGCCGGACCGCCGTGTGCGCCTCTCCCGCGCTCCGGCTCACCGCGCACGGGGAAAAGCCGAGCACCTGGCGCCGGCCGGACTGGCTGAAACCGGGCGAACTGAGCTACCATGACGACCCGGCGCGATGGCTTTCCGGCGGGCGCTTGCGGGCGGCCTCGCGGGGTCAGGAATTCGTCACCGACGTGGGTCGGCGCGCACCGCCCCGCCGCTGGCTCGAGCAGGTGATCGAGACAATCGAGCGGGGGTGACACATTTTGGTGTAGCAATCACATTTCGATGTGATATGCGGCCACTCATGAACAACCAGACCATCGATCGCGTCCGCGACCTCGTCGCCGCAAACCGCATGAGCCGCAGCGCGCTCGCCCGCGCCGCCGGCCTCCACGCCAACTCCTTGCGCGACTGTCTCGATGACAGCTGGAACCCCACGGCCGAGACGCTGGGCAAGCTCGACGGCTTTCTGGCGGCGAACGACGAGCGCCCCGTGATCGTCTCGGCCGAAGAGATCATCGACGAGGCGCGCAACGGCCGGATGTTCATCCTGGTGGACGACGAGGACCGCGAGAACGAGGGCGACTTGGTCATCCCGGCGCAGATGGCGACGCCCAACGCGATCAATTTCATGGCGACGCACGGGCGCGGCCTCGTCTGCCTCGCGATGACGCGCCAGCGGGTCGAACAGCTCGGCCTCGACCTGATGAGCCGCAACAACCGCACCCGACACGAAACCGCCTTCACCACCTCGATCGAGGCGCGCGAGGGCGTGTCGACCGGCATTTCCGCCGGTGACCGTGCGCGCACTGTCTCGGTCGCCATCGACGGCACCAAGGGCCGCGACGACATCGTCACGCCGGGCCACGTTTTCCCGCTCGTCGCCCGCGACGGCGGCGTGCTCGTGCGCGCCGGCCACACCGAGGCGGCGGTCGACATCAGCCGCCTCGCGGGCCTCAATCCATCGGGCGTGATCTGCGAGATCATGAACGAGGACGGCACGATGTCGCGCCTCGGCGACCTCGTCCGCTTCGCCCGGCTGCACGACCTCAAGATCGGCACGATCCGCGACCTCATCGCCTACCGCCGTCGTCACGACCACCTGATCGAGCGGCGCGGCGAACGGCGCTTCACCAGCAAGTGGGGCGGCGATTGGCAGGCGATCGCGTTCTACAACCGCGCGACGGGCGAGGAGAACCTCGCGCTGGTCAAGGGCGCGGTTCACCCCGACAGGCCGACGCTGGTCAGAATGCACGCGCTCTCGCTGTTCGACGACGTCTTCGGCGAGGACGGCCCGCGCGGCCAGTTGATCGAACGTTCGATGGAAATCATCGGCGGCGAGGGCGCAGGGGTCATCGTGCTGATCAACCGGGCGAGCTCCGACTACGTCACCCGCGCGATTGTCCGCGGCGCCGGCGGGCCGCCGGCCGACGCGGCGCAGGTGACCGAACAGCGCGATTACGGCGGCGGGGCGCAGATCCTCGGCGCGCTCGGCGTGCACGACATGATCCTCCTGACCAACACCGAGCATTCGCTGGTGGCGCTGGAGGGATACGGCCTCAGCATCGTCGGCCAGCGGACGCTCGACTAGCAGGATCGCCTAGAGCGCGGCCCCGGCGAGCGCGTCGATCGCCGCCTGCAGGATCACCGCGGCCGCGTGCGAATCGATGCGCTCCTTGCGCCGCGCGCGGCTCATGTCCTGTTCGATCAGCGCGCGCTCGGCGCTGACGGTCGACCAGCGTTCGTCCCACAGCAGGATCGGCAGGGCGAGGGCGGCCGACAGGTTGCGCGCGTAGGCGCGGCTGGCCTGCGCGCGGGGGCCCTCGCTGCCATCCATGTTGCGCGGGAGGCCGATCACCACCCCGCGCACGCCGCGCGCGGCGCACAGCTGCGCCAACGCCTCGCGGTCACGCCCGAACTTGCCCCGCTCGAGCGTCTTTCCGGCCGTCGCGAAACGCCAGCCGGCATCGCACAGCGCGGTGCCGATCGTTTTGGTCCCCAGGTCGAGTGCGAGCAAGGCGCCTCCGTCAGGCAGCGCCTCGCCGAACGCGCGCGCGCTATCGGTGATCAGGCCGCCGGTTTCCACGCCGCGATCCGCCGCGCGACGTCGGCCTTCAGGTTCGCCCAGAACAGCGGGATGTCATAGACGTGGTAGTTGTTGCCCGGCAGCACGCCGGGGCCGAGGTCGGGGGGATCGCCGATAAGCAGCAGACCGCTGTCGGGATCGCACCGCGCGGGGATCATTCCCGCGAGCAGTTCCCCGCTCGAGAAGTCGCTCGTCGGCTTGAGGGTGCCCAGGTTTTCGGAGGCCGCCGCTTGTCCGTTGAGCGTCCCCGTCACCGGGTTCACGCACACGATCGGCCCGTCCCCGCGCGGCTGCCCGTCGAAACCGGGAGTGGCGGTGAACCGCTCGAAGACCTGGGTCGGGTCGGCGGGCTCGGCAAAGCTCGACCAGGTGACGATGCAGCGGGCTTGGCCCGGCGTCGCGCAGGCCGGAAAGTCGAGTGCGGGCAGGTCGTGGTCGACCGATACCGGCCAGCCGATGGGATAGACCATCGCGATCCGCTTCTCGAGGTGGGTCCCTGCGATCTTCTCGCGCAGCAGCCGCAGCACCATCAGCGCGCCCTGGCTGTGGCCCGCGAGCACGATCGGCTCGTCCGGGTCGACCGTCGCCGCGAAGAAGTCGAACGCCTGCGCGACGTCGCGATAGGCGAGGTCGAGTGCCTTCTGGGCCTCCTGCTTGTCGGTCAGGAAGGCGCCGAACACGGCCTGACGGTACTTCGGCGCCCAGATTTCGTCGGCACCCGCGAACGGACTGGCCATCCCACGCAGGAACAGGCGCGCGCGGGTCTGCGCCTCTTCGTCATCCAGCGGCGCGTTCCACGGGGCATCGTTGCCGATCGCCGGACGAATGTAGCTCGTCGGATGAACGAAGAAGACCGCGTAGCTGCGCTCCGGCCCGCCGGCAGGGGGCGAAGATGCGGGCGCAGCGGACGGGGCGGCCTGCGCGGCCGGTGCCAGCGCGCGCTCGGCGGCGGGGGCCTGGGGCGAGGCCGGCGCTGCGGCCACGGCCGGCTGGTAGCGCGAAGGGTCTCCGTCCCCCATGCCGGGGCGCGAATACCACATCTGCGGGTCAGCATAGGCGTTGCTGTCGAGCGCTGGCTGCTCGACGAAGTCGCCGCGCGGCACGAAGGCGAACTCGGTCGCCTCCTTCGACCAGATGCTCAGCGCGATCGCTCCGGCGATCACGAGGAATATCACGAACGCGACGAAGTAGAGGAACTTGCGCGCCATCAGGCTGCCGGTCCCTCGTTCGCCAGGCCTCGGGCGGCGGCTGCGTCATCTTCCTGTTCCAGCCAGTGCGCACGGCGTTCGAGCGCGGTCTTGATCATCGCCAGCATCGGGTCGGCGAAGGTCAGGCCCAGCACACCGAACAGGACGCCCATGATCAGCTGGAAGCCGAGCACCAGCGCGGGCGCGAGGTCCACCGTCTTCTTGGCGATCATCGGCACGAGAATGTAACCGTCGAAGTTCTGCACCGCGAAGTAGATCGCGATCGTCCACAGCCCCATTTCAGTCCCGCCGGAAAACCCGACGAGGACCATCAGCGCACCCGATATGATCGCGCCGATATTGGGAATGAAGGCGAGCAGCCCGGTTATCAGGCCGAGCAGGGCCGCCATCGGGACGCCGACCAGCGACAGCGCGATGTAGGTGAAGAACCCTTCGGCGAACATCCCGACCAGCCGGCCGGCGAGGAGGCGCCGCATCGTGAAGGCCATGTGCCCGAGCATGTCGGCGACGTGTTCGCGGTGTTCCTCGGCCACCATCCACGACAGGCCCCGTTCGTAGGGCCGCGGATCGACCGCCAGGTAGATGCCGATAATCGTGATCAGCACGAGCGTGGTGACGCCCCCGACGACGCCGCCGATCGCCCGGGTGACGGTGCCGACCCCGCTCGTCAGGCTGCTGGCGAAGCCCTGGATGTCGTTCTGGTCGATCGCCACGCCCTTCGAACGCAGCCAGGCCGCCGCGCGGCCCAGCTGTTCGGAAACGAGGGCGGGGAATTCGGCCGCCTGGTCGGCGATCTGGGTTCCGGCAAAACGGACCAGCCAGAACAGGAAGCCTGCGGTGAACAGGAGCACGATCGCGACGCGGAAGCCGCGAGCGATCGGCAGCACCCGTCCGATCAGACGCGCGCCGCCGTCGATCATCGCGGCGAACACCAGTGCGCCGAAGATTACGAGGAGCGACTGCGCCAGGTAGATCCCCAGCACCAGCAGGCCGATCACCCCCGCCCAGACGGCGGCGCGCTTGGCCTCGTAGCGCAACTCGGGGCTTGATATGCGCGTCGGGCTGGTACCGACGTCTCGGTCGTCCAGGTCCATCCTCTGGGGCGTTGCCTCGTCATTCATCGGATGCAGGTACCTTCGCGATGGCGGGGCGCAGTGTCGACCAGGCGCGGCCGTCGCGCAAGCTGCCCCACCAGGTCATCGGGTTGAAGGTGGTGGTTCCGTCGAGCGAGAAGGTGATGAACTCCGCCCGTCCGCCGACGTTCGCCAGAGGCACCGGCCCGCCAAGCCCGCTTTCCCACGTGTCCGCGCGGCTGTCGGCGGAATGATCGCGATTGTCGCCCATCAGGAACACGTGGCCGGCGGGCACGCGCGTTTCGGGATAGTTGTCGAGCGGCTGGTCACGGTGATCGACGATGAGGTAGGTCGCGCCGTTGGGCAGCGTTTCGCGCCGCGCGGGGACTTCGTAATAGTCCTTCCCGTCTGCCGCGCGCACCCGGTAATTGTCGAAATAGCCCAGGCAGGGGACCCGGTCGCAGACCTGCGAGTCGACCGGGATGCGGATGTCGGGTTCGACCTTCTGCGGCACCGGCTTGCCATTGAGGACGATCCGGCCATTTACCACCGCGATCCGGTCGCCGGGCAGGGCGACGACGCGCTTGATGTAGTCCTCGTCGCGGTTGGGCGGCACGGCGATCACGATGTCGCCATATTGCGGGGTTGCGGGCCAGATCCGGGTGTTGCCCCGCGGCAGGACGTGGAACGAGGCGGACACCCAGCTCCAGCCATAGGGATACTTCGAGACCACCAGCCGGTCGCCGACCATCAGGTTGGGCACCATCGAGGTGGACGGGATGTAGAACGGCTTGGCGACGAGGCTGTGAAACGCCAGCACCGCGAGCAGCATCAGCCCGAGCCCGCGCAGTTCGGCGAGCCAGTCGACCTTTTCGCGCTTGTTGTCGGGGCTGCTCATTGGCTGGCTGTCACTCAGGGATTTCATAGGGGGAGGGCCTCGATCACGACGAAGGCCTGCGCCCATGGGTGGTCGTCGGTTAGGGTGACGTGAATGCGCGCCTCATGGCCGTCGGGCACAAGTTCGGCAAGCCGGTTTGCCGCGCCGCCGGTGAGAGCCAGGGTCGGTGCGCCCGAAGGGGCGTTCACGACCCCGATGTCCTTGTGGAATACCCCGCGGCGAAAGCCGGTGCCGACCGCCTTGGCATAGGCTTCCTTCGCCGCCCACCGTTTCGCAAACGTGCCCACGCGGGTGAACGGACGCTTCGCCGCCTTGGCGCGTTCGACGTCGGTAAAGCAGCGCGCCTCGAACTTCTCGCCCCACCGTTCGAGTGAATTGGCGATGCGGTCCATGTTGGTAAGGTCGGAGCCCATCCCGATGATCATGACGTCAGGCTCATCGTGCGGCGTCCATCAGCTCGCGCATCCGCACCACTGCCGCCTCGAGCCCGACGAACACCGCTTCGCCGACGAGGTAGTGGCCGATGTTAAGCTCGGCGAGCTGGGGGATGGCGGCGATTGGCTGGACGTTGTCGTAGGTCAGGCCGTGACCGGCGTGCGGTTCGATGCCGTTCTTGGCGGCCAGCGCCGCCATGTCGGCGATGCGCTTCAACTCGAGCGGAACGCGGTCTCCGGTCGCGTGGGCGTATTCCCCGGTGTGAAACTCGACCACCGGCGCCCCGAGCCGCACGGCGGCCTCGAGCTGGCGCTCGCTGGCCTCGATGAACAGCGAGACGCGGATGCCGGCATCGGCGAGGCGTGCGACCACGGGGGCGAGGCGGTTGTGCTGGCCGGCCGCATCGAGTCCCCCCTCGGTCGTCACCTCCTCGCGCTTCTCGGGCACGATGCACGCGGCGTGCGGCCTGTGGCGCAGCGCGATCTCGAGCATTTCCTCGGTCGCTGCCATCTCGAGGTTGAGCGGAAGGTCGGTCGCCGCCTGGATGCGGGCGAGGTCGTCGTCGCGAATGTGGCGGCGATCCTCGCGCAGGTGCGCGGTGATCCCGTCGCCGCCGCACCGCGCGACGATCTCGGCCGCGCGAACGGGGTCGGGATGGTCGCCGCCGCGCGCGTTGCGGATCGTCGCGACGTGGTCGATGTTGACGCCGAGGCGAAGCTTCTGGGGACGGAACGGGGCGGTCAAGTTACCTGCGGCTCCCCGGCTTGGTAACGGGGATGGCGGCAAGCTCGGCGGGAACCTCGTCCTCCGCATAGCTGGGAAATCGGATGTCGATCAGCGGGTAGAACGGCACGCCGAGGTCGGCGGTGCCGTTGCTGCGATCGACCAGCGCGGCTTCTGCGATCACCTCCCCGCCTTCGCGCCGGACCGCCTCGATTGCCTCGCGGCTGGAGAGGCCGGTGGTGACGACGTCCTCGACCATGAGGACCTTGGCACCCGGATCGAGGCGAAAGCCGCGGCGCAACTCGAACGTGCCCTCGGGCCGCTCGAGGAACAGTGCGTCCTTGCCCAGCGCGCGGCCCATCTCGTGACCGATGATGATGCCACCCATTGCCGGGCTTACCACGACGTCGATCTGGTTCCTGAGCTCGCGCGGCAGTTTCTGGGCGAGGGCAATGGCGAGGCTACCGGCCCGGTCGGGGTTCATGAGCACGCGCGCGCATTGCAGGTAATGCGCGCTGTGGCGTCCGCTCGAAAGCTTGAAATGACCCTCCAGCAGGGCTTCGCAGCTACGGAATTCGTGCAGGACTTCTTCTTCGGTCATCGCGGATCGCGGGCGCTCGTGCGAGAGTGGGGAAAAGGCGGGCAAAAATCTCCCTAGAAGCGCTTGAGGCATGGGGCAAGCGCGCGTATAGGCCCGCCCAAACCCCCGTCCGCGGGGTTTCTCCGGCCTGCCATGAGGGCGGAAAACCGGGCTGATAAGAAACAGGTCAAGACGGAAAGCTTCGCACCGATGATCCTCGGCAAATCGTTCCTCCGCACTCTCGCCCCGCTGTGGGCCGCGCTCATCCTGGCGCTCGCCCCGCAGTCCGCGCTGGCGCAGGAGCCCGCCTCGGTCGCGAGCAATCCCGCCGCGGCGACCGAAGCCGCGCCTGCCGCGAGCGAGCTGGGTGCTGGCGCCATCGGCGCGGTGGACGACAAGGCCGACGCCTCGAGCGAGGACGTCGCTGCTGGCGCGTCGGCCTACAAGCCGCTCGGCCCGGAATGGATCAAGGGCCAGCCCCACGCCGGCGGCTGGGACGTGCAGAAGCAGTACTCTCCGACCGGTGAACAGGCATATACGCTGCATTACTGGCTGATCTGGGTCATGGCGATCATCTCCGCCTTCGTCCTCGGCCTGATGCTGTTCGTGATGATCCGCTTCCGCCGCGGACGTAACCCGGTTCCCTCGCGCACCACGCACAACACCACGATCGAGGTGGTCTGGACATTGCTGCCGGTCCTGATCCTGATCGGCATCGCGCTGCCTTCGATCAGCCTGCTGTCGGCCCAGTACAAGAGCGCGCCGAAGGACGCCCTTACCGTCAAGGTTACCGGCTACCAGTGGTACTGGGGCTATACCTATCCCGACAACGGCGGGTTCGAGGTGATCTCGAACATGCTGCCCGACGAGGAAGCGCACTCGCGCGGCGAACCCTCGCACCTCGCTGTCGACAATCGCATGGTGGTCCCGGCGGGCGAATGGATCCGCATCCAGACCACCGCCGCCGACGTCATCCACTCGTTCGCGGTGCCCAGCCTGTGGTTCAAGCTCGACGCCGTGCCTGGCCGCCTGAACGAAAAGCGCATGTTCATCAAGGAACCCGGCATCTACTACGGCCAGTGTTCCGAGCTGTGCGGCGCCAAGCACGGCTACATGCCGATCGCGGTCGAGGCGCTGCCGCGGCCGCAGTTCGAGGCCTGGGTCCGCGCACAGGGCGGCACGGTCGGTGCGGCCGAGGAAGCCGCGGCCCCCGCCGCGGCGCCGCTCCAGCAGCCCGAATCGGGCGCGCAGCAACCCGCCGGCGCCCCCGCGGATGCGACTGCCGGCACCCCGCCGAGCGCGCCCGCCGCCGTCAAGCCCGTCGCCTGATCATCCGATACGAAGCATAGAGACCCGAGCAATGGCCACCACCGCCGACACCTTCCAGGCTCACCACGACGATCACGCGCACCACGACGCGGATCACAAGCCGGGCTTCTTCGCCCGGTGGTTCATGTCCACCAATCACAAGGACATCGGCACGCTGTACCTCATCTTCGCGATCTTCGCGGGGATCGTGGGCGGCGCGATCTCGGGCGTTATGCGCGCCGAGCTGGCGCAGCCGGGCATCCAGGTCCTCGGCAGCTGGGTGGCCCTGATGGGCGGCGAGGCGAGCTTCGAGGCCAACCTCCACGCGTGGAACGTGCTGATCACCGCGCATGGCCTGATCATGGTCTTCTTCATGGTCATGCCGGCGATGATCGGTGGCTTCGGCAACTGGTTCGTGCCGCTGATGATCGGTGCGCCGGACATGGCCTTTCCGCGGATGAACAACATCTCGTTCTGGCTGACCGTCGCGGGCTTCACCTCGCTGTGCATCTCGCTGTTCATGCCGGGCGACGCGACGGGTAACGGCTCGGGCACCGGCTGGACCGTCTACGCCCCGCTGTCGACCAGCGGATCGCCCGGTCCGGCGACCGACTTCGCGATCTTCGCGCTGCACCTTGCCGGTGCGGCCTCGATCATGGGTGCGATCAACTTCATCACCACGATCTTCAACATGCGCGCGCCGGGCATGACCCTGCACAAGATGCCGCTGTTCGTGTGGTCGATCCTGGTCACCGCGTTCCTGCTTCTGCTGGCACTGCCGGTGCTCGCCGCGGCGATCACCATGCTGATCACCGACCGTAATTTCGGCACGACCTTCTTCGCGGCCGATGGCGGCGGCGACCCGATCCTCTACCAGCACCTGTTCTGGTTCTTCGGCCACCCGGAGGTCTACATCATGATCCTGCCGGGCTTCGGCATGATCAGCCAGATCGTCGCCACCTTCAGCCGCAAGCCGGTGTTCGGCTACCTCGGCATGGCCTACGCGATGGTCGCGATCGGCGTCGTCGGCTTCATCGTCTGGGCGCACCACATGTACACCGTGGGCCTCGACGTGAACACGAAGATGTACTTCACGGCCGCCACCATGGTCATCGCGGTGCCCACCGGCGTGAAGATCTTCAGCTGGATCGCCACGATGTGGGGCGGCTCGATCGAGTTCAAGTCGCCCATGGTCTGGGCGCTGGGCATGATCTTCCTGTTCACGGTCGGCGGCGTGACCGGCGTCTATCTTGCCAATGGCGGCGTGGACGACGTGGTGCACGACACCTACTTCGTCGTCGCGCACTTCCACTACGTGCTGTCGATGGGTGCGGTGTTCAGCCTCTTCGCGGGCTTCTACTACTGGTTCCCGAAGATGAGCGGCCGGATGCACTCCGAGCTGCTGGCGCACCTGCATTTCTGGGTCTTCTTCATCGGCGTGAACGTGATCTTCTTCCCGCAGCACTTCCTGGGCTGGCAGGGCATGCCGCGCCGCTACCCCGACTACGCGGAAGCGTTCGCGCAGTGGAACGAGCTCAGCTCGATCGGCTACGCGATCATGGCCGGGTCGATGATCTTCTTCTTCGTCAACCTGATCTACGCGTTCACCGCAGGCAAGAAGGTCGGCGCGAACTACTGGGGCGAGGGGGCCACGACCCTCGAGTGGAGCCTGTCGAGCCCGCCGCCGTATCACCAGTTCGAAACGCTTCCGGTGATCGAGGACGACCACGATTACCACAACCACCTGCCCAAGGGCGCCGCTCCGGCCTGACCCTTGCAGGATTGACAAGCACAGGCGGCCGGTCCCCCAGACCAGAAGGGGGGCCGGCCGTTTGCTTTGGGGGAGAGCAACTATGCCCGATATGCACCTGATCGATACCGGCGAAGCGACGCTGCGCTGCGCGATCGAGGGAACCGGCCCGCTGGTGATCTTCGTCCACGGCTTTCCCGAAAGCTGGTATTCGTGGCGCCACCAGATCGGCCCGGTTGCAGGGGAGGGCTACACCGCCTGCGCGATCGACGTGCGTGGGTATGGCGGTTCGGACAAGCCGCCCGAAGTGGCCGACTACACGCTCGAGAAGATCGCCGGCGACCTCGTCGGTCTCGCCGACGCCTTGCAGCCCGACGCGCCGGTTATCCTCGTCGGGCACGACTGGGGCGCGCCGATCGTCTGGAACACCGCGCTCACCCATCCTGAGCGGATCGTCGCGGTCGCGGGCCTCTCGGTCCCGTTCGCGGGGGTGCCCAGCCGGCCGTTCACCGAGGTCTTCCGCGAGCACTTCACCAGCCAGGGCAAGTTCTTCTACCAGGAATACTTCCAGGAACCGGGCGTCGCCGAGGCTGAGGCGGAAGCCGACCCGCAGGGGTTCGTGCACCGCATGATGTATTCCATTTGCGGCGACGTTCCGCCGGGCGCCTACTGGGACAAGCCGCTTGGCGCGAAGTTTCTCGACGGGCTGCCCGATCCCCGGCCAGTGCCTTGGCTCACGCAAGAAGACATCGCGTTCTACGGCCGAGAGTTCAGCCAGAGCGGCTTCCGCGGCCCGCTCAATCGCTACCGCAACCACGAGCGCGACTACGAATGGCTGCAGGGCTGGAAGGGCAAGCGGATCGAGCAGCCCAGCCTGTTCATCGGCGGCGACCGCGACCCGGCGACGTTCCTGTTCGGCGCCGTGGCCGATCCCGTCGCCATGATGCGCAACTTCGCCCCGAGGGTCGAAGGACACATCCTGGAAGGCGTCGGCCACTGGACACAGCAGGAACGGCCGCAAGAAGTCAATCGGCTGCTTCTCGACTGGTTGGCGCGGGTCTGAGGCCTCTTTCGTCCCGTCGACATGCGAGCATCACGTGCTCGCCCAGGGACCTCCTCGCGCTGGCGGACGCTTTGCAGATGACGGGTTACGTCGCTCGTCTGCGTTTCTTCGGGGAAGACCCAGCACGCCTTCGGCACGTCCCCTGGCGCTTGCAGCGGTACATCCGAAAAATCGACCACTGGTTCGAAAAGGCTTGCGTGGTGCTCTTACCCGCACGGGGGAAAACCAGCAGCGCTTCCCTCGGCGCCGCTCCGTCCCTATATGGCCGCCCGTCCCCGATGAGCGAATCTCCCGCCCTCTACCTGCCGACCGACTGGCGCGACTTCGTGTCGCTGACCAAGCCGCGCGTGATGAGCCTGGTGATCTTCACCGGGCTGTGCGGACTGCTGGCCGCACCGGGCTACATTCATCCGCTGGTCGGGTTCGTCGCCGTCCTGTGCATCGCGATGGGTGCAGGGGGCGCGGCGGCGCTCAACCAGTGGTGGGAAGCCGACATCGACGCCGGCATGAAGCGTACCGCAGGCCGGCCAATCCCCGGCGGGCGGATGCGGCGCACCGACGCGCGCGATTTCGGCATCGCGCTGTCGGTCGCCTCGGTCGGGCTGATGGGCGTTGCGGTCAGCTGGCTGGCGGCGGCGATCCTTGCCGTTTCGATCGTCTATTACGCGGTCGTCTACACGATCTGGCTCAAGCCGCGCACGCCGCAGAACATCGTTATCGGCGGCGGGGCGGGCGCGTTCCCGCCGATGATCGGCTGGATCGCGGTGACGCACGACATCACGCTGATGCCGGTGCTGCTGTTCGCGATCATCTTCTTCTGGACCCCGCCGCACTTCTGGGCGCTCGCGCTGTTCGTGCAGACCGACTACGCCAAAGTGGGCATTCCGATGATGCCGGTGGTCAAGGGCGAGGCGAGCACGCGGCGCCAGATCATCGCCTATGCGGTCCTGCTTCTGCCGATCGCGGCGGCCCCGTGGTTCATCGGCGGGACGGGCGCGGTGTACGGCGCGGTGGCCATGCTGCTGAGCCTTGCCTTCATCGCGCTCTCGGTCCCGGTGGCGCTGCGCCGGGCCGGGCCGGGGGACGCGATGAAGCCCGAGAAGCGATTGTTCGCGTTCAGCGTGCTCTATCTTTTCGCACTGTTCGCGGCGCTGGTTGCCGATCGCGCGATTTACGGGCAGGGGGTGTTCGCATGACACCCGAGGAAGAGACCGAGTTCAAGCGGCGGCGCAAGAGCCGCAACGTCGTCCTGGCGGCGGTTCTGGTGTTCTTCGTGCTGCTTTTCTACGCACTCACGTTTGTCCAGATGGGCCGCTGATGTCGAGCACGGTTTCGGTCCAGCGCAGCAACCTGAAGGTCGGCCTGATGGCCGCGGCGTTCGGGCTGGCGATGCTCGGACTCGGTTTCGCGGCGGTGCCGCTCTACCGGATCTTCTGCCAGGTCACCGGCTTCGGCGGGACGATCCAGGTTGCCACCGAGGACGAGGCGTCGCTCGCCGCTGCCCGCGCCCAGCAGCTTGCCGGGGCGACGATCTCGGTGCGGTTCGATGCCAACATCGATCCCGACCTGCCGTGGACATTCCGGCCCGAACAGGTGACCGAGACTGTCCGGCTCGGCCAGCGGCGGATGGCGTTCTTCTATGCGAAGAACAACTCGGACAAGCCGATCACCGGGCAGGCCAGCTTCAATGTCTCGCCCGACCAGACCGGTGCCTATTTCAACAAGATCCAGTGCTTCTGCTTCACCGAGCAGACCTTGCAGCCCGGGCAGGAAATCAACATGCCGGTGCTGTATTACGTCGACCCGTCGATCCGCAGCGATCCCGACGCCGCCCCGGTCGAACAGATCACCCTGAGCTATACTTTCCACCGTTCGGACGCCGAAGGCTAAGAGGCCACTGGACCCCGGGGCGGAGGCGCTCTAAGGGCAACCGCAATTCCGCTTCCAACAGGGACAGAGCAATCCTCATGGCCGGCGCCAAGAACCACCAGTATCACATCCTCCCGCCCGACATCTGGCCGCTGATCGGCTCGATCTCCGCGGTCATGTTCACCAGCGGCATGGTGCTGTTCATGCACCGCGACACGATGGGCGGCTGGCCGATCGTGCTCGGGCTCGGCATCGCCGGCCTGATCGCGACCTTCTTCAGCTGGTTCTCCAACATCGTGAAGGAAGCGCAGGCGGGCGATCACACGCCGGTCGTGCAGCTGCACCTGCGCTACGGGATGATCCTGTTCATCGCCTCTGAAGTGATGTTCTTCCTCGGCTGGTTCTGGGCCTTCTTCGACTTTGCCTTGTTCCCCAGCGAACTGGCCGAAGTGGTCGGCGGGCAATTCCCCCCCAAGGCGATCGAGGCGGTGATGGATCCGTTCGACCTGCCGCTGCTCAACACGCTGATCCTGCTCTGCTCGGGCACGACGGTCACCTGGGCCCACCACTCGCTGATCCACGGCGACCGTGACGGGCTCAAGAAGGGGCTGTGGCTGACGATCCTGCTGGGCATCCTGTTCACCAGCATCCAAGCCTACGAATACGTCCACGCGCCCTTCGCCTTCGGCCTCAACACCTATGGGTCGGCGTTCTACATGGCGACCGGGTTCCACGGCTTCCACGTGCTCGTCGGCACGATCTTCCTGATCGTCTGCCTCGTGCGCACCTACAAGGGCCATTTCACCCCGCAGCAGCACTTCGGCTTCGAGGCGGCGGCGTGGTACTGGCACTTCGTCGACGTGGTGTGGCTGTTCCTCTTCGTCGTGATCTACGTCTGGGGCGGCTGGGGCGCGCCGATCCACTGATGAATCCGGCGGACCCGGACACCGAGAAGGGGCAGCCCGGGATCGCCCGGGCTGCCCTTTTCGGTTTGTGCCCGCGCTGCGGGGCGAAGACGCTGTTCGCGGGCACCGTGCGATTTGCCGACCGCTGCCGCGTCTGCGCGCTCGATTTCACGCGGTTCGACGTCGGGGACGGGCCGGCGGCGTTCCTGATCCTGATCATCGGCGGCCTCGTGGCCACGCTGGCCATCGGCCTCCAGCTGGCAGCCGACCCGCCGTACTGGCTGCAGGCGCTCGTCTGGGTTCCGGTCACCACCCTGCTGGTGCTCGGCGGCCTGCGTCTCGCCAAGGCTGGGCTGCTGGCGAGTGAATTCCGCAACCGCGCGGGCGAGGGGCGGCTGGGCAAGTGACCCGGCGCGTTCCTGTCCTCGCGACCCTGATCGTGGCGCTCGCGGTGCTGGCGATGATCGCGCTCGGCCTGTGGCAACTCGCCCGGCTCGACGAGAAGGAGGCGCAGCTCGCGCGTTACCAGCGGGCGCAGGCGATGTCTGCGGAGGCTGCATGGCCGACCCGGGCCGAAGACATCGACGGGGCGCTCTACCGGCGGTCGCGCGTGGATTGCGCGCGCGTGCTGTCGATCGATACCCTTGCGGGTCACGCCGCGTCCGGCGAAACCGGCTGGGCGCACATCGCCCGCTGCGCCCTGCCGGGCGGCGGCACGGCGGCCGTGGCAATTGGCTGGGCGCGCGAGCCGGTGCGCCCGCAGTGGGAGGGCGGCCGGGTCGACGGTATCGTCGGGCCTTACCGCAACGGTGCGAAGCTGGTCGCCGTCCCGGCCCGGGCGGGCCTTGCCCAGCTCGCGCTGCCCGACCCGCGCGACGTGCCGAACAATCACCTGTCCTACGCTGTGCAGTGGTTTCTCTTCGCGCTCACGGCCTTGGTGATCTACGTCCTCGCGCTGCGCAAAAGGTGGCGGTCTTCGGCCGCGTAAAGCCGGGCTTGCTTGCCGCCGGTGCGACGCGCGGCTAGGCGCGGGCACGATGGAATACGTCTCCACCCGAGGGAGCGCCCCGGCGCTCGATTTCGAGGGCGCAACGCTTGCCGGGCTGGCGAGCGACGGCGGCCTTTATGTCCCGCGCGAATGGCCCGCATTCACGGCCGCAGAGATCGCCGCCATGCGCGGGTTGCCCTATCCGGAACTCGCGGCGCGGGTGATGGCGCCGTTCGTCGCCGGGAGCCTGGCCGACGAACGGCTGCTAGAGCTGACCCGCAGCGCCTATGGCCGGTTCGCGCACGAGGCGGTCACCCCGCTCGCCCAGCTGGATGAGCAGCACTGGCTGCTCGAACTGTTTCATGGTCCCACCCTCGCGTTCAAGGACGTCGCGCTGCAACTGCTCGGCCTGTTGTTCGAGGAGTTTCTCGCCAGGGCGGGTGGCAACCTCACGATCGTTGGCGCCACCAGCGGCGACACGGGTAGCGCGGCGATCGATGCGGTGGCGGGCCGCGAAGGGGTGGAGGTCTTCATGCTTCACCCGCACGGCAAGGTCAGCGACGTCCAGCGTCGCCAGATGACCACCGTGCTCGCGCCCAACGTCCACAACATCGCCATCGACGGCAGCTTCGACGACGCGCAGGCGATGGTGAAGCGGATGTTCGGCGACGGCGAGATGACCGGGCGGTTCCGGCTGTCGGCGGTCAATTCGATCAACTGGGCGCGTCTGATGGCGCAAGTGGTCTACTATTTCGCCGCCGCGCTGCAGCTAGGTGCGCCCGAGCGCAAGGTTGCCTTCAGCGTGCCGACGGGCAATTTCGGAGATATCTTTGCCGGCTATGTCGCGTCGCGCATGGGCCTGCCGGTCGAGCGCCTGATCGTCGCCACCAACGTCAACGACATTCTCCACCGCGCGCTCTCGGCGGGCGACTATTCGGCCGGCACGGTGACCCCCACTGCCGCCCCCAGCATGGATATCCAGGTCTCGTCGAACTTCGAGCGGCTGCTGTTCGACCTCGGCGGCCGCGACGGGCCGGCGATGGCCGAGCAGATGCGCGGGTTCGAGGCGTCGCGGGCGATGCGGCTGACCAACGCGCAGCGCGAGGGCGCCGCCGCGCTCTTCGCCAGCGCGCGGGTCGAACCGGACGAGATGACCGCGGCCATGCGCTGGGCGCACGAAGCGTGCGGCCAGACGATCGACCCCCATACCGCGATCGGGCTCCATGCCGCGCGGTCGAGCGGCATCCCGGCAGAGGTGCCGCTGGTCACGCTGGCCACCGCGCACCCGGCCAAGTTCCGCGACGCGGTCGAGCGGGCGACCGGCCAGCGCCCGCAGCTGCCCGCACGCGTGGGTGACCTGTTCGCGCACGAGGAGCGTTACGCCGAGCTTCCCGGCGAATACGAAGCGGTGCGGGCATTCATCTCCGAACGCGCCACGCCCAGCGCCTGATGGCAGCGCTCGTCGAACAGCCGCTGGTCCTCGCGGGGGAGGGGTGGAGCGACTACGGTCTCGTCGACAGCGGGCACGGCCGCAAGCTCGAACGGTATGGCCCGCACCGCTTCATCCGCCCCGAGCCGCAGGCGATGTGGTCGCCCCGCATTTCCGACTGGCGGGCTGATGGCGAATTCGTGCCGGGCAGCGACGAGGACGGCGGGGGTCGGTGGCACTTCGACCAGCCGGTTCCGCGCGACGGTTGGCCGCTGGAATGGAGCGATGTCCGCTTCGCCGCCCAGTGCACGCCGTTCCGGCATCTCGGCTTCTTTCCCGACATGGCGCCGGTCTGGGCGTGGATGCGCGGCCAGCTCGCGGGCAAGGTCGATGCGCAGACGCTCAACCTGTTCGGCTATACCGGGGTGGGCTCGCTCGCGCTCAGCGCCTGCGGTCCGGTCGCGCACGTCGATGCGAGCAAGAAGTCGGTCGCGCAGGCGCGCGAGAACGCCGCGCTATCGGGCATGGAGGACCGGCCGGTCCGCTGGCTGGTCGACGACGCCGCGAAGTTCGCCGCGCGCGAGGTCCGGCGCGGGCGGCGCTACGACGGGATCATCCTCGACCCGCCCAAGTTCGGCCGCGGCCCCAATGGCGAGACCTGGCGAATCGAGGAGGGCCTCGCCCCGCTCGTCGCCGATTGCCGCCGTCTGCTCGATGCCGAGAGCCGCTTCCTGTTCCTCACCGTCTATGCCGTGCGCATGAGCAGCCTCGCGCTGGGCGGCCTGCTGGCGGAACTCTTCGCCGACCTGCCCGGCCGGATCGAGCACGGCGACCTTGCCGTGCGTGAAGAGGGCGAGGGCGCACGGCTGCTTCCCACCGCGATCTTCGCGCGCTGGTCGAATCCCGGCTAAGGGCGGCGACGATGGCCGATTCGCTGATTCTCGAAGTCGCCGATCTCGAAGTCGATGTCCTCACCGGCATCTACTCCGAGGAAACCGGCAAGCCGCAGCCGCTGCGGATAACGGTGACTGCCCGCATGAAGCCGGCGCATCGCTACGAACCCGACACGCACCTGTCGGCGAGCAAGAACTACATGGACCTGAAGTTCGCCGCGACCGAGGCGCTGCCCGAAGGCGTGCACTTCAAGCTGATCGAGGCGGTCGCCGAGCACATCTGCGATACCCTGTTCGTGCAGGACCAGCGGGTCGAGGCGGTGACGGTGAAGATCGTCAAGCTCGCCATCGCGGAAGCGGACGAGAAGATCGGGATGACCCTTACCCGCGAGCGGCGCTGATCGTGCTCGTGCGCATCGATCCGCTGCCCTCGTCGGCCGTGGAGGCCGCGGCGGCCTTTCACCGCGACGGGCTACCGCCCGTATTCAAGGCGATCACCGAGACTCGCGAGGAAGTCACCCTGGTTTTCGCGCCCGCCGACCACACCCACCGTGCCTGGCGCCTCGCCGCCGTGCAGGGCCTCGCGCGCGAGCACGCACCGCTGCGGGTCAACGCGATTGCAGGCGATGACGAGGCGGCGATCGCGGCGGCCGCCGATTACCTCGCGCGGTCTCCGGGCGTCACCGGCCAGTACTTCGTCCTCGACGGCCGCGGTGCGGGAAACCCGCTGGGCTGAATGCCCGAGACAAATTTCATCCCGCTTTGATCCGCGTCAATTCGCCGGGGCAATCGACACGCTAGATCCGCTTCGTACCGAACGAAGGGAGCCTGTCCATGTCGAAGCATCTCACCCGCGAACTCGTGGCCGGGGCAGCGGAGGTTCGCACCGAGCTGCTGCAGCCGGTGACGGTCGACCGCAGTTTCGAGCTGCCGCGCGGGCTCTACGTCGCCACAGCCGCCGCCTATCTCGGGTTCCTCGCCGTGCTGGCAACGGGCCTGTCGAGCCCGGGCCTCGTCATCCCGCTTTCGATCTGCGCGTTCTTCATCGCCATGGCGGTCGGCGTCCCGGCCATCTGGACCCGGTTGAAGCCCGACAACCGGGTCGCCGCGATGTCGTGGGCGCGTTTTCGCCGCCAGGGCATCATGACCCACACCGGTCGTCTGTCATCGGGCGAAGCCGCGGCACAGATGCTGGTGCTGCCGATACTGATCTTCGCATGGGGCATCGTCTGCGTGACGATCGCCGCCGTGGTCTGAAGTCCGATCGATCGAGCGCGGTCGGAGAGGGGGCGCGGGATCTTGCCGATCCCGCGCCTTTCGCTTGCCCTACACGCGGCCGCGTAGCTGCGCGAGGACGGCGTCTTCCTGCGCGACGAGGGCTTCGACCGTGCGGCGCACCGCGCCGATGGCATCGCGCGGCCCTGCCTCGAGCGTGGCGTCGACCCACAGCGAATCGAGCTCGGCAAGAGCGATCGCGACACGGCTGCGAATGGAATCGAGATCGGCAAGCGCAACCTGCGCGGCGGCCCAGCTGTCGCTGGCGACCGGCCCGGCCCGTTCGGCGCGTTGCCGGGCAGCCGGGGTCGCCTCGACGAATTCGCCGTGAGCCGTGCGCGCCTCGCGTTCGAGCTGGGTGAGCCGCGCGACGAGGTCGGCGCTGGGGAGGACGGGCACGAGGGGCTGCGGGTCGGCATCGTCCGGGGTGAACGCACCCTGGACCCGCTCTGCCGGGCGTTGGGCGAGCGACGGGTAGTCGCCGGGAGTCGCACAGCCTGCCAGAAGTGCGGCGGCAGCGAGGGCTGGAAGGCGCAGATTCGAAGTCACCTGCGGTCCTTAGCACGCGATGCGCCGCGGAAAAGCGCGATGCGGCCCAGGGCGCAGGCGGCGGCCGCCGATCCCGAGCCCAAACTGTCGCCTGGGGCGTTGACTTCGCGGGATGCTTCCCCTAACGGCACCCATCTTTCCGGGGCCCCCGTTCGGGGGCTTCCGGTTTCGTCGCCCGTTCGTGGGCGGCTACACATATAAAGCGGAAGTGAATTACCCATGTTCGCAGTAGTGCGTACGGGCGGCAAGCAATACCGGGTTGCCGCCGGAGACAAGATCGCGGTCGAGAAGCTGGCGGGCGACGCCGGCGACACGATCACCCTGGGCGACGTCCTGCTGGCGGGCGAGGGCGACACGCTCGCCGACGCGGCCAAGACCGTCGTTTCGGCAGAGATCATCGCCCAGGCCAAGAGCGAGAAGGTCACCGTCTTCAAGAAGCGCCGCCGGCACAACTACCGCCGCAAGGCCGGTCACCGCCAGCAGATGACCCTGCTGCGCATCGTCTCGGTCGGCGACAGCAAGGCCGAGAAGAAGGCCGCGCCAAAGAAGGAAGCCGCTCCGAAGGACGAGGCCCCCAAGGCCGATCACTCCGCGCAGGCGTCCGAGCCGGCGAAGGGCGTCGACACCAAGAAGGAAACCAAGGCCAAGGCCGCGGCTCCGGTGAAGGACGCAGCGCCGAAGAAGGCCGCCGACAAGAAGGCCCCGGCCAAGAAGCCGGCCGCCAAGAAGACCGACAAGTAAGAGAGTAGGACGAAGCAATGGCACACAAGAAAGCAGGCGGTTCGTCCCGCAACGGCCGCGACTCCGCAGGCCGTCGCCTCGGCGTCAAGAAGTTCGGCAGCCAGGAAGTGATTCCGGGCAACATTATCGTGCGCCAGCGCGGGACCAAGTTCTATCCGGGCACCGGTGTCGGGATGGGCAAGGATCACACGCTGTTCGCGCTCGTCGAAGGCCGCGTGCGATTCCACGCCGGCAAACTCGGCCGCAAGTACGTATCGGTCGACATGATGGCGCAAGCCGCGGAATAACCGGACGACCCGATAAAGGGGCCGTCCACGGGATGGCCCCCCGCCGGAGGAAAGATCCGGCACGAAGAGGGAGATGGGGCCAGCCCGAGCAATCGGGAGGCCCGTCTCCCTCTTGTCGTTTCTCCCTCGCAACACAGGCGTCACGCAGCGGCCCTATCGGGTCCCCGCGTGGCGAGCAGGGGAGTAGGCGTGATGTTCCATGTGACCGAAAGGCTGCTGCTGCGGCCCTTCTGGCCCGAGGACTGGGATCAGGTTCTGGCGGGCGTTGGCGAGAAGGCGATCGCCTGCAATCTCGCGCGCGTGCCCTGGCCCTACACGGAGGACGACGCACGCTGGTGGACCAGCCAGCCGCAGGATCCCCGCCTGCCCGCCTTTGCCGTTATCGAATCGCGCAGCGGCGCATTGATCGGGGCGGCCGGACTGGGGCGCAAGACCGGCAGCGTCGAGGTCGAGCTCGGCTACTGGCTCGCCCGCTCGCACTGGGGGCGGGGCCTGGCGACCGAGGCCGGTCGCGGGGTGATCGAGGTCGCGCGGATGCTCGGCATCCGGCGCGTCGTCGCGGGGCATTTCGCCGACAACCCTGCGTCGGGCCGCGTCTTGCGCAAGCTCGGGTTCGGCGGCCCCCAGGCCGCACGGCGCTACAGTCTCGCCCGAGGGTGCGAGGTCCAGTCGCTCGAATACGTCCTCGAGCTCGGTGAGCCGGCCCAGCCGGTCATGCAGGCAGCCTGAAACGAAGAGCGCCGCCCCGGTGGTCCCGGAGCGGCGCTCTTTCGGTCGGTCTAGGAACGATCAGGCCGGCAGCAGCGCGTCGGCGAAGTCGCCCTCGTACTTGCTGATCAGGTGCCGGTCGTCCTCGTTCCACGGGTGGAAGCCGGGGAGGAAGAACGCCAGCCACGGCAGGGCGATGCGGCGCAGGAACCCGGGGCGCAGCAGCAGATAGGCCCAGATGCGCGCCGTAACCTTCCAGCCAGTCAGGCCATCCTGCGCGAGCAGGTCCTTCATGTCCTTGACCCGGTTGCCGATGAACCGCTTGGTCACCAGCACCATCATCAGGCTCTTGACCTTCCACCGCTTCCAGCGGCTCCAGTCACGGGTGGCGTGAAGCCAGGTGTCGTAGGCGACGCCCTTGTGCTCGATCTCCTCGACCGAGTGCCAGCGCCAGATGTCGCCGAGGTCGCCCTCGGCGCCTTCGAGGTGCTTCGGATTGGCGAGGAGTTCCTGGCCGAACATCGCGGTGAAGTGCTCGAGCGCCATCGTGGCGGCGAGGTTGAGGTACGCCGGGCGGTCCTTGAGCAGAGCGAGCAGTTCCTCGACCCGCTTGTCGATGAAACCGATGTCGTAACCGCTGTCCTCGGCCAGCTTGTTGAGCACGATGTGCTCGCGCGTGTGGTTGATTTCCTGCTTGATGAAGGCGCGGATTTCACCGGCGAGCTTGGGATCGGCGCCGTCGCGGAACGCGCGGACCGATTCGATGAAGAACGCCTCGCCGCGCGGGAAGGTCGCGGACAGCGCGTTGAACCAGGCGGTCGCTATCGGGTCGCCGTTCAGCCACCAGCGCTTGGCCTTTTGGCCACGCAGGAAGCGACGGTCACGCACGACGATGTCGAGATCGGCCGGGGTCGCGGTCGGCGCCGCGGAGGCGGCCTGTTCTAGGTCGAATCGGGCAGGGGCATTCATCGAATCGGCTCCTTTAACTGACATCAGTGTAAGTAAGCGTTGCTGACATTGATGTCAATACGGGCTGGTCCCGCTCTTGCCGGGGGTCGCGCAGGGGTATAGGCGCGCTGCATGGCAACCCGTAAGCGTCTCAGCCCCGAAGAGTCGCGCACCGCAGCGCTCGAAGCCGCCCGACATCTCCTCATCGAAACCGGACCGCAATCGGTCACGCTGAAGGCGGTCGCGGGGCGCATCGGGCGCACGCACGCCAACCTGCTTCATCATTTCGGTTCGGCATCGGGATTGCAGAAGGCGCTCGCCCAGCATCTGGCCGAGACAGTGTGCGAAACGATCAAGGAAGCCGTGCGGGCCAGCCGGGCGGGCCTGGGAAGCCCGCGCGAGGTCGTCGACCTGACGTTCGACGCTTTCGACAAGGAAGGGGCGGGCGCTCTGGCGAGCTGGATGCTGCTGACCGGGAACGAGGACGCGCTCGACCCGATCGTGGAGACGATCCACGAACTGGTCGACGAGATCGCGCCCGAGGAGGTGTCGCACGACGGCGTCCAGGCCCTGCACGAGACGACGCTCACCCTGGTCCTGCTGGCATTGGGCAATGCGCTCATGGGGCCGGCGCTCGCGCGTTCGCTCGGCCTGCCCGACACGAGCGCGCGCGATCGTGCCGAGCGGTTGCTGGTCGCCTCGCTCGCCCGCGATCCCGCACAGGCCTGAAGCCTAGAACAGCCCCGGCGTCTCGCGCTGGGCGGCCGTCGGCTCGCGCGGTTCGAGGAGGTCGCGCGACGGCCGGGTCCCCAGGGTCCCCTGGCCGCTGGCAGACACGGT
Source organism: Tsuneonella litorea (assembly GCF_025154015.1). GTDB lineage: Bacteria > Pseudomonadota > Alphaproteobacteria > Sphingomonadales > Sphingomonadaceae > Tsuneonella > Tsuneonella litorea. The sequence goes on along the minus strand of NZ_JAOAMV010000002.1, from coordinate 489,836 downwards.
GATCGGCGTGCACGTGCGCCCGCCGAGGAAATCGAGCGCCGCCTTGATCGCGGTTTCGTTGGGATCGCCCAGCTGGCGGGTAATGTCGTCGGCTGCCGCGCAGGTCTTCGGAAACGTCGAGGCGAGGCCGTTGAAGTATTCGCCCTGCCGGTTGGCGTTCTCGAGCTTGAAGGTGACCAGCCGCAAGCGGTCGTCGCACTCGGTCTTGTCGAATGCCTCCTGGCCGACCGGCTTGCCATACGTGTTGCCGCCGACCAGCGCGGTGTTCGCGCCGAGGTACGGCGGGAACGCGTTCGCCACCAGTTCGCTGGCCGATGCGGTGCCGCCGTAGCCGATGAAGGCGATCTTGGTTGCCGCGATCGCGTTCGCTTCGGAGCCGAAGTAGTCGGTTTCGTTCCGCGAGGCCTTGCTGGGGCGGTAGGTGACGTAACCGAACACCCGGCCGACCTTGTCCGCGGCCATCAGGTCGCCGAGCACTTCGGCAACCGACACCAGCCCGCCCCCGTTGTAGCGCAAGTCGACGATCACTTCCGTCACGCCCTGCGCCCGGAAGGTCCCGAAAGCGGTCCGCAGGTCGGCGTTCGCGGGCGTGATGAAGGTCCGCAGATTGACGTATCCGACCCTTTTCCCGCCGTCGTTGAGAATCACTGCGCCATACCGGTTCGACACCGGGTCGAGCGAGTAGTCGGCCTTGGTCACGGTAAGGTCCTTGATCGTCCCGTTCACGTTGACCCTGAGGACCCGCGCGGTGCCGGCGGTCGACGGGCCGAGCGCATCGACGACCGCCTGGGTGCCGCCGGTGCTCATCAGCGACGATACCGTCTGCAACTGGCCGCCGACCGGGCCGATGGCGACGATCTCGGTCCCGCGGTCGATCCCGGCCGCGAACGCGGGCGCGCTTTCGAAAGCTTCCACCACGAACACGCGGTTTTGCGACGTGTCATAGGAAAGGCGGATGCCGAACCCTGCGTTCGCGCCCGAATTGTAATAGGCGTTTTCCTCGGCGATCGAGGTCACATAGGTGAAGAAGCGGTCCTTGCGCTGGGCACGGGCCGGGGCGACCAGAGCGTCGATGTAGCTCTGGAGGGTCTGGTAATTCGCCTTGTTGACCGTGTTGTCGACGAGGTCGGGGAACAGGTAGTCGCTGTCGATACGGGTCTTAACGAAGTCCTGCCGCGCGGACAGCGAACAGCCCCCGGTGGGCGTGGGGGTGCCGCCGCCGCCGGTAGAACCGCCCGTGCTGCCGCCGCTTCCCCCACCGCCGCAGGCGGCGACGGTTCCGGCGAGTACCATTGCGAGCGAAGTGCGACCGATGCCCATCGTGAAAAGCCTTCCGATTGTCCGGGGCAGACCCCCTTGCGGCCCCTCATAGGCCAATCCGGCCTTTTCCGAAATGACGGCTGAACGCCTCCTGAGCGGGATCTGAGCCACGGCGAGGGGACAAATTGCGCGAATTCGGGGCGAAATGCCCGTCGTGCCTGTCGAAAACTCGCTTCCGGTGCCCTTGCGCCCTCGCCGTGCGACCGTGGAGCGCCTAGGATTGCCGCCATAGCCAAGCAGGAAAGGACAATGATCATGGCTGGCAAGAATAACGCGCTGCAGAAGCCGGTGAACCTGACGAACGACCTCGAGGCGGTCGTCGGCAAGGGTCCGATGACCCGTGCGCAGGTCACTTCGAAGGTGTGGGACTACATCAAGAAGAACGGCCTTCAGGACTCGACCGACAAGCGCATGATCAACCCCGACGCCACGCTCGGCAAGGTGACCGGGCCGGCGCAGATCTCGATGTTCAAGATGACCGGTGCCGTTTCCAAGCACATGAGCTGATCGGTCGTCACGCCTTACGGCGGGCGAGGGGACCAGCGCGAGGCGTTACTTCGCGTGGGCCCGATCGAGGGGCCATCGGGTCACCTCGCCCGTCCACAAGGCAAGCCAGACCAGGATCGGCTGGAATGCCAGCCGCGGCGCGTGATAGGCGAGGCCCAGCCCTCCGTCCGGCCGCGCCAGGTCCATCGCCATGTGATTGAAATTGGCAGGCCACACGCACACCGCATAGAGCGCCAGGGCCAGCCCCGCAGCATAGCGCAATCCGCGCGACCAGCCCTGCAGCAGTCCAGCGGCTCCGGCGAGTTCAGCCACCCCCGTGAGCGCGACCACGACATCGGGTTCAGGCACCCAGCCGGGCATGATCTTCAGAAAGGGACCGGGCGCGGCGAGGTGCAGGCTGCCCGCTGCCGCATAGCACAGCCCCAGCAGCCAGCGCAGCCCTGCGCGGATGCCCTGAGCGGTCAATGGCCTTCGGTTGAGGCCGTGCGATCGGGAAGCGGAACTTCGCCTTCGTCCTCTCCGTCCCAGTAGTGGACGCGGGTTGCCGTGACCTGCAGCATGACCGTGCCGGGGGTGTCGGGCCCCTCGGGGAACCACCGGTCGAGCGAACTGTCCCAGTGCTTCTCGAACCGGGCCTTGTCGGAAATCACCTCGGCTTCTCCCTCGACGTGGATGAACTGGCCCGGCGCGCCCAGTATGCCCTTGAGACCGGCGCTGCCGAGATACGTCAGCCCGACCTTCGGATCGCGTTCGATGTCCGCGACCATCTGGCGGTCGCGATAGGTGAAGAACCGGCTGGTGCCGTCGAAATCGACCTCGCGGTTGTTGCTCATGGGTCGCGCGCCGATCGTACCGTTTGGCGCGTGGGTCGCCAATGTGCAGAAATCGATCTGCTTCATATCCCGGGAAATATCGGAAAGCGATTTGGTCATGAGAGTTCTCCTCCTCTGCCAAAGGTTGTGGGAGCAGCCGGTTCCCGCAGGCCGACCGGATGCCCAGGGGCAGCGCAACGGCGTTACCCACAGGGGACTTGCCACGCGGCGGCTGCCGGGCTGAATGGTGCGCCGGCCCGGCAAGGGGCCGGTTGCCTCGCCTGGCCAGGAGAAGATCGATGCGTCCCCACTTCGTAGCGATTGCGATGGTCGCGATCGCAAGCGTCGGTCACGCCGCGCCCGCCCCCGAGGACGTGGCGGCAGCGGCGCTTCGCGATACCCCCGTGTGGGACGGGCACAACGACGTGCCCGAGCAACTGCGACAGCGTTACCGCAACGTTCTCGACGATTTCGATTTTTCCGACACCTCGAACACCGGTGAACCCGACCGCGGGAGCGCGCCGATGCACACCGACCTTTCGCGCATCGCCAAAGGGCGGCTGGGCGCGCAGTTCTGGTCGGTATACGTAAGTGCGAACCTCGGCGAACAACAGGCGGTCCAGGCGACGATCGAGCAGATCGACGTGATGAAGCGCCTCATCGCGCGCCACCCCGGCCAGCTGGCCCTGGTGACCACCGCGGACGGAGCGGCGAAGGCGATGAAGGCCGGGAAGGTTGCCTCGCTTCTGGGCCTGGAGGGCGGTCACTCGATCGGATCGAGTCTCGCGGTCCTGCGCCAGATGTATGCGCTGGGCGCGCGCTACATGACCCTCACCCATTCGCGGAACACGCCGTGGGCGGACAGCGCGACCGATGCGCCCGCGCACGGCGGCTTGACGCCGCTGGGCAAGGACGTCGTACGCGAGATGAACCGGCTCGGCATGCTGGTCGACCTAAGCCACGTCAGCGAGAAAACCATGATGGATGCGCTCGACGTCGCCAGGGCGCCGGTGATCTTCAGCCACTCGGGCGCGCGCGCGGTCAACGGGCACGCGCGCAACGTGCCCGACAGCGTGCTGGCGCGCCTCAAGTCGAACGGCGGCGTCGTGATGGCGGTCGGTTACCCCACGTTCCTTAGCGAGGCGCGCCGGCAATGGTTGGCCGCGGGGGCGGCCGAAGAGGCGCGACTGGAAACGCTATGGCCCGGGGATCCCCGAGCGGTCGCCGACGGGATGGCGGAGTGGGGCAGGACACATCCCGAGGTGTTGGCGACGGTTTCGGACTGGGCCGACCACATCGATCACATCCGTGACCTAGCGGGGATCGACCACGTGGGCATCGGCGGGGATTACGACGGGATGGACACCGGGCCGGTCGGCGCGGAGGACGTCGCCGGCTATCCCGCGCTGTTCACCGAGCTTGCCCGGCGGGGATACGGCAAGGCGGACCTGCAGAAGATCGCCGGTGGCAACGTTGCCCGCGTCCTGCGCGCTGCGGAGTCCTTCGCGGCCGCCCACCGGAACGATCCGCCGATCGAGAACCCCACCGTGTTCTAGGGCTCCTCGTCCAGCGATCGCGGGGGTGAGCGGGCGTGTCCTGTATCCTCGATCCGGCCCAGCACGCGCACGAAGAACGCGGTCGACCAGCCGAGCAGTATCACCCCGAGAACGCCCTCGAGCGCGCCGACCATCCGCCACTCGTGCGCGATCGAGGCATCGTTGTAGCCGATGGTCGCGTAGCTGATGGTCGAGAAATAGAGCGCGTTCTGGAAGCTCCACTGCGCGCCGACGAAATCGTACAGGAACGCGAAGAGCCAAATCTCGACGAAGTGGATGAAGATCAGCGCGAATACCACCAGCAGCGTGAAGAACGCCCCACGGAAGCTCAAGGGTTCGAGGTGCCGAAAACGCTCCTCTGCCGCCTCGCTGCGCATGACCCGCTGGAGCGTGAACAGGCCCAGCCCGTGGATCACCACGCACAGTGCGATCATTCCGGCACCCACCGCCAGCTGGAGGTTGAACGTGGCGTCGATGACCTGCTGATCGCTGGGAAGCTCGTTCATAACCTCTCCATCGTGGCCGGATCGCGCTGGCCGGCGTAGAACGCATCGAGCGCGCCGGCGAAGGCGGCGGGGTCCGGTGCGCAGGCCGCGAACAGCGTCATCGAGCTATGGAACTTGCGCGCGTCGGCCGGGCCGAGGATAGCCTCGGCGCTCCGCTTGCCGCGCCACGACAGCATGGCATCGGTGCAGGCCGCGAGACGCGATCCGAGGACATGGTGCCGCGCATAAGCGGCGGCCTCGTCCTTGCCTTCGATGGCATAGCGGTGCGCCAAGTCGCTTCGGCCGAGGCCCGCGATCTGGGGAAAGACGAACCACATCCAGTGACTGCGTTTTGCGCCCGCCCGGAGTTCATCGAGGGCCGTCTCGTAAACCCCGCCTTCCTGCGCATCGAGGAACCGGCGCAGGCCGGTCACGAATCCTTCTTCTCCGGCAGTCCTTCCCGGTCGGTTTCGGCGAGATCCTCGAGTTCGTCCTCGCTCATCGAATCGTACATGTCCTTCGACGCGCCCTTGAGGTCCCCGACCTTGGTATCGCCGCGCTTGGCCGAGAGGGCGGCTCCGGCGGCCTTTTGCTGAGCTTTGGATTGTGCGGGCATGATGGGCGACTCCTTGATGTCTATCCCCCGTCCAGCTCCGATCCCAGTTTGAGAACCCTGTCCCCGTCTTCCTGTTCGATCAGGTAGGCGGGGTCGTCGGCGCTTCCGTTCCGCACGACCTCGGTTCCGTCGATAGTGCGCTCGACGCGCCTTTCAAAACGCTCTGCAATCGTGCCTTGGCCTGTCCCGCCGGCCCAGTTCCAGCGAACCTTCTGGCCGGTGCGGAAACTGTTCGGCGTTTCTGCCACGGCCTATTGTCCGTCGGTGCGCACGTCCGCCTGTGCCGCCGGCTCGACCGGCTCGACCGGCGCGTCGGTCACCGCATCGACATCGTCACTCAAGATGACGTCCGCGGGCGCGTCCGCCTGGCTTTCGATGATCCCGCTGACGGTCGCCTCTTCCTCGACATCGCCCTGGGTGGCGGCGCCCGTCACCCAGATGATGGTGAGGAACCCGATCGCGAGAAGCGTGCCGATGATCAGGACCCACCGGACAACGCCTTCCTTCGAACCGGCGCTCGCCTCGGTTTCGGTTTCGACTATCTGATCGCCGCGACGTTCCATGACTGACCAACCTCCCTCGCACGGGTCCGCGACCCTGTTTGCCTTCTACGATTGGCCCGCACGGCGGTTCCTCAATCGCGCAGCAGTTCGTTGATCCCGGTCTTGGCGCGGGTCTGCGCGTCGACCGTCTTGACGATCACGGCACAGTAGAGGCTCGGCCCAGGGGAACCGTCGGGCAGGGGCTTGCCCGGCAGAGATCCCGGAACGACCACCGAGTAGGGCGGCACCCGCCCGACATGGACCTCGCCCGTCTTGCGGTCGACGATCTTGGTCGACGCGCCGATGAAGACGCCCATCGACAGGACCGCGCCTTCGCACACGCGCACGCCTTCGACGACTTCGGAGCGCGCGCCGATGAAGCAACCGTCCTCGATCACCACGGGGCCTGCCTGCAGCGGTTCGAGCACGCCGCCGATGCCCACCCCGCCCGACAGGTGCACGTTACGCCCGATCTGCGCGCAGCTGCCCACGGTCACCCAGGTATCGACCATCGTGCCGTCGCCCACGTAGGCGCCGATATTGACGAAACTCGGCATCACGACCACGCCCCGGCCTATGTGGCTGCCGCGGCGCACCACCGCTCCCGGAACGACGCGAAAGCCCGCCTCGCGGAAGCGGTTTTCGCTCCACCCGGTGAACTTGAGCGTGACCTTGTCGTATGCCGGCGCGCCGGCGCTGGCACCGTCCATCACCTGGTTGTCGTTGAGTCGGAAGCTCAGCAGGACGGCCTTTTTCAGCCATTCGTTGACCTTCCACCCGCCCGCTCCGTCAGGCTCGGCGACCCGAGCCTGCCCGGAATCGAGCAGCTCCAGTGCCTGTTCAACGACTTCGCGAACCTCGCTGCTGCCGGGCGTGACGTTGGCACGGTCCTCCCACGCGGCATTGATGGCGGTCTCGAGATCGGCGGACATGGCGAGGGAGCTCCCGGAAAAGGCGTTGCGGATCCGGCGCTAGCGGCGCGCATGGGGCGGGGCAAGAGACGAGGTGCGATCTGCTACGCCCGCGGCCCCGGTCGCCGAGCGGCCTCGTTCAGCACTTCTTCAACCATGCTCTGCAAGCTAGAAGCAACTTTCGGGGACGCGACACACTATGACGAACGGGCGGCGGATGGTTCGCTGGGAATTGGGATGCGCCTTGGCCGCCCTCATGAGCGTGACGGCTTGCGGCGGAGGCGGAGGAGCCGGTGGGGGCGGCGTGATCAGTACGCCCGGACCCACGCCCACGCCATCTCCGGCGCCCAGCCCGACGCCATCGCCAAGCCCGACGCCGACGCCGGCAGCGTCCTTCGATACGCCGGAATTCCGCAGGTCGGACGGGCCTGGGTTCCACAACGCCCCGACCGCGTGGGCGCAGGGCGCCACCGGCTCGGGCGTCAAGATCGCCGTGGTCGATACCGGGATCGACACCGACAGCCCGGAATTTGCCGGGCGTCTCGACCCGGCCAGTTCCGACGTTGCTGGCAACGGCACCGTCGAGGCGTTCGACGATCACGGCACCAACGTCGGCATGATCGCCGCCGCTGCCCGCAACAGCACCGGAATCATGGGAATCGCCTTCGATGCCACGGTCATCGCGCTGCGGGCGGACGAACCGGGAAGCTGCGCTTCGAGTACCTCGACGACCGACGGGTGCGTCTTCAAGGATCGCGACATCGCGGCGGGAATCGATCGCGCCGTGGCGGCTGGCGCGACGGTCATCAACCTCAGCCTCGGCGGGGATGCGCCCAGCGCAAGCCTGCTCAACGCGGTGCAGCGCGCAGTGACAGCTGGCGTGGTGATCGTGGTCGCGGCCGGCAACGAGGGCGACGGGAGCGATCCGGCGATCGACCCGAACCAGCCCAATCCGTTCGCCGCCGGGGTCCGCAACGCCGGCGGCGCGAATGTCATCATCGTCGGCTCGGTCGACGATGCCGGGCGTTTCTCGAGCTTCAGCAACCGCGCGGGCAGCCAGGCGAACTGGTTCCTGTCCGCGCTCGGCGAGCGGGTGTGCTGCGTCTATGAAAACGGCGTGCTCAAGGTCGAGAGCGGGCCGAGCGGCAACTTCGTGACCGTGCTGTCGGGAACCAGCTTTTCCGCCCCGCAGGTCGCCGGAGCGGTGGCGCTGCTCAAGCAGGCTTTCCCCAACCTCACCGGGGCGCAGATGGTGGACATCCTGCTGAGGAGCGCGCGCGACGCGGGGGCGATCGGCATCGACACGACCTATGGCCGCGGCATTCTCGACATTGCCGCCGCCTTCGCGCCGATGGGGACGACCACGCTTGCCGGTGGCACGACGGCGGTCGCGCTGAACGACGACACCGCGATCGGATCGGCGCCGATGGGCGATGCCCTGTTGCGGGCAAGCGCGCACACGGTGATCCTCGATTCCTACGGGCGCGCGTACGGGACGGACCTGGGACAGGGAATGCACGACGCAGCCGCGGCGCCCCGCCTGCTGGGCGCGCTCGACCAAGGCGCACGCCGGGTCGGTGGCGGCAGCGAATCGCTCAGCCTGGCGTTCTCGGTCGCCAGCCAAACGGGCGGCAGGGGTGCCTGGCCGGCACAGTTGCGCCTGGAGCGGCAGGATGCGGAGGCCGCGCGCGTGCTGGCTGCCCGGGCCGCCACAGTTCTGGCGCCCGGCAAGCGCCTGGGATTCGCCTTCCGCGAAGGTGCGGACGGGCTTGTCGCGCAGTTGCAGGGACAGCATCGCCCGGCGTTCCTCATCGCAGGCGATGCGCGCGGCGGACCGGGTTTCGCCGCGCGAGGACAGGCGGCGCTTGCCTATCGCCAGGAGTTCGGCCGCTGGGGACTGACCGCCAACGCCGAGCGTGGCAGCGCCTGGCTCGGAACGTTGCGGGTGATGGACGGTGCACTGGGCCGCCGGCGCGAGGCGCATGGTCTTTCGAGCTTCGGGCTCGAGGCCGATCGGCGCTTCGGCAACGTGGAAGCGGCACTCGGCCTGACCTGGCTCAACGAGGAGCGGACGGTGCTCGGGGCATTCTTCCACGACGTGGTGGGGGCCGGCGGCGCACGCACGCTGTTCGCCGACGCGCGCGTGGGCTGGAAGATTGCCGAAGGTTGGCGGCTGGGCGGAACCGCGCGCCAGGGATGGACGCGGGCCGATCATGCCGGGGCGATCGGCGCCGGATCGGAGTTTATCAGCCGGGCGTGGTCGCTCGACCTCGCGAAGCGGGGCTTCGCCACGGCGAGGGACAGCCTGGCGGTCCGCATATCGCAACCGCTGCGCGTCGAAAGCGGCGGGCTCTCGCTGAACCTTCCGGTCGGCTACGACTATGCGACACTCTCACCCACCTACGGAGTGCGGACGATCGCGCTGTCGCCATCGGGGCGCGAAATCGACGGAGAGATCGCCTGGGCCGGGCATCTGTTTGGCGGCAGTGCCGCGGCCAGCCTCTTTTACCGCAGGGACCCCGCCCACGTGGCATCGGCTCCGGACGACAAGGGCGTCGCGGTCAGGTGGACGAAGGCCTTCTGAGCCGCCGCCGCCTCGTCAATCCGAAGCGCCGGCCTTCTTCGCGAATTCCCACGCCTTGTCGGCCAGCGGACCGACCCGTTCGGACTGCGCCTTTGCGTGGGCCGAGCTCGCGGTGCCGTCGATCACCCGCTTCTTGATGCCCTGGAGAATGCCCGCGAGGCGGAAGAAGTTGTAGGCGAAGTACCAGTTCATGTCGGGCACTTCGGTGCGGTCGGTCGCGGCGCAGTAGCGGTCCACCAGTTCGTCGAGCTCGGGAATGCCGAGCGCCTTCCGATCGAGGTCCATCACGCCCGACCGCCCGCCGTTCTCGGTGACGTACATCATGCATAGGTACGTGAAATCGGACATCGGGTCGCCGAGCGTCGAAAGCTCCCAGTCGAGCACCGCGAGGACTTGTGCGCGGTCATGCGCGAAGATCATGTTGTCGATGCGGTAATCGCCGTGGACCACGCTCGTGCGGGTCTGCTCGGGCAAGGTCGCGGGCAGGTATGCGATCAGCTTTTCCATCGATGGCAGGTGATCGGTTTCCGACAACCGGTACTGCTTGGTCCACCGGTCGACCTGGCGGCCGAAGTAGTTGCCCGGCTTGCCGTAGTCCTCGAGCCCCGCCTCGCCGAGGTCGACGTTGTGCAGGGCGGCCAGGGTGTCGGTCATCTCGAAATAGACCGCGCGGCGTTCCTCCGGGCTGGCGCCCGGCATCGCGCCGTCCCAGATCGTCCGCCCGTCGACCATGTCCATGACGTAGAACCACGACCCGATCACGTCGTCGTCGGTGCAAAGTCCGTACTGCCTTGCCACCGGAAAGCCGACCTTGTGCAGGCCCGACTGGACCCGGAACTCGCGATCGACCGCGTGCGCGCTCGGCAGCAGCTTTCCGAACGGCTTGCGGCGCAGGACGTAGTCCTTGTTCGGGGTCGAGATCTTGTAGGTCGGGTTCGACTGGCCGCCCTTGAACTTGCCCTGGCTGAGCGGTCCCTCGAACCCCTCGACGTTGGCTTCCATCCACTGGGTCAGCCTGCCTTCGTCGAGGTGGTCGGCGGCGGACGGCTCGACCGTGCCGGTGAAGGCGGCGGTCGCGTCCTTGATCTCGGGGCTCGGGGTGCTCACTGGTCGAACACGATCACGCTGCGCGCGCTGTCGCCCTGCTTCATCTTTTCAAAGCCTTCGTTGACGTCCTTGAGAGCGATTCTCTCGGCGATGATGGTATCGAGGTCGAGCAGGCCGCGCATGTAGAAATCGACGAGGCGCGGCAGGTCGACCGGAAAGCGGTTCATGCCCATGATCGCGCCCTGCAGCTTCTTGCCGCCGAGCAGGTCGAGCGCGCCGAGGCCGACCTTGCAGTCGAGCGGCATCATCCCGAGGATCGTCGCGGTGCCTCCGCGTCGCAGGACCTTGCACGCGAGCTCGGCCGAGGCCGGGCGGCCGACCGCCTCGATCGCGTGGTGCACGCCGCCCTTCGACAGCGCGATGACCTGATCGGCGGCGTCCTCGGCCAGCGCATCGACCGTGTCGGTCGCGCCCAGCGTCTTCGCCAGTTCGCGCTTGGCCGGAACGGGGTCGCAGGCAATGATCTGGCCGGCGCCGGCGATCCTTGCGGCGTTGATCGCGGCAAGGCCAACGCCCCCGCAGCCGATTACCGCCACGGTTTCGCCCGGCACCAGCTTGCAGGCGTTGAACACCGCCCCGGCACCGGTGGTTACCGCGCACCCGATCACCGCCGCACGGTCGAGCGGCATCTCGGGATCGATCCTGACGCAGGCGTGCTCGTGGATCAGCATCTGCTCTGCAAAGGCCGACAGGTTGAGCATCTGGTTGACCATCTCGCCGCCGGGGCGGGTGATGCGCGGCGCATCGCCCTTCTGGCGGCGGGTGTCGCCGCCGAGGCACAGCGCCATCCGCCCGGTCACGCAGAACTCGCAGTGGCCGCAGAACGCGCTGAGACAAGTGACGACGTGGTCACCCGGCTTGACCGTGCGCACCTCGCTGCCGACCGCCTCCACCACGCCCGCCGCCTCGTGTCCGGGGACGGCGGGCAGGGCGTGGGGATAGGTGCCCTCGATGAAGTGCAGGTCGGAATGGCACAGCCCGCACGCGGCGGTGCGGATGAGCACTTCGTGCGGGCCCGGCTTGGCGATCGAGAGGTCCTCGATCTCGAGTGGCGAGCCGGGCTGGACGAGTACGGCAGCCTTCATCGGGTCACCGCCAGGTCGCCCGAGCTGTATTCGGGCTCGCCGTCCGGCCCGACCTTGGGCGCGTGCCGCGCAAACTCCATCCGCGCGATGGCGCGGGCGTGGACTTCGTCCGGACCGTCCGCAAGCCGCAGCGTGCGCTGGTGGGCATAGGCGTTGGCGAGACCGAAATCGTCGCTTACGCCGCCGCCGCCGTGCGCCTGAATGGCGTCGTCGATGATCTTGAGCGCCATGTTGGGGGCCTGCACCTTGATCATCGCGATTTCCTGGGCGGCGGCCTTGTTGCCGACCTTGTCCATCATGTCCGCCGCCTTGAGGCAGAGCAGGCGGGTCATCTCGATGTCGATGCGCGCCCGGGCGACCCGTTCCTCCCAGACCGAGTGCTGGTAGATCGGTTTGCCGAACGTTTCGCGAACCTGAAGTCGCTTGCACATCTTCTCGAGCGCCTCCTCGGCGACGCCGATCGTGCGCATGCAGTGGTGGATGCGGCCCGGCCCGAGGCGCCCCTGCGCGATCTCGAACCCGCGGCCTTCACCCAGGATGATGTTGGACACCGGCACGCGGACGTCCTTGAGTTCGATTTCCATGTGGCCGTGCGGCGAATCGTCATAGCCGAAAACGGGGAGGAACCGCTTGATGTTCACGCCCTCGGCATCGAGCGGGACGATGATCTGCGACTGTTGCTGGTGCCGCTTCGCCTCGAAGTCGGTCTTGCCCATCACGATCGCGACCTTGCAACGCGGATCGCCCGCGCCGCTCGACCACCACTTGGTGCCGTTGATGACGTATTCGTCGCCGTCGCGCTCGATGCGCGTCTCGATGTTGGTGGCATCGGAACTGGCGACCGCTGGCTCGGTCATGAGGAAGGCACTGCGGATCTCGCCTTCCATCAGGGGTTTCAGCCATTCGTCCTTCTGCGCCCGGGTGCCGTAGCGGTGAAACACTTCCATGTTGCCGGTGTCGGGCGCCGAGCAGTTGAATACCTCGCTCGCCCAGCCGACCCGGCCCATTTCCTCGGCGCAGAGCGCGTATTCGAGGTTGGTGAGGCCGGGGCCATCGAACTCGAACGTGTCGTCTACATGGGGACGGCCCGACTGCGGCGGCATGAACAGGTTCCAGATGCCCTGCGCCTTGGCACGCGCCTTTTCCTCTTCGAGAACCGGATTGACGCCCCAGCGATCCTTTTCGTGCGCGGCCTTGTATTCGGCGTTGCGCGGACGGATGTGCGTGTCGATGTAGTGGCGGACCCGGTCGCGCCAATGCTTCTGCCGGTCGGTGGGTTCGAAATCCATGACAATGCGTCCTTCCTTTGCAATCGATCTTCTGGTGGCAGAGCGGGGCGGTCTAGCCAAGCCCTGTAGGGGAAAGTCAGCGGTGCATCGTGTGCGCCTCGGGATCGGCGAGCGCCGCGCGGGCCAGCAGCGCCACCCGCGCTTCGTGATCCCGGCGGGTAATCGGAAATCGCCGGATCACGAGCGAGACGACGGTGGCCAGCACGGCGATGCAGGCGACATAGGTCAGCGTCAGGTCCGCGATGACCGCGGGGGAAACGTCGGCGGGCCGGGCATTGGCGGGCATTCCCGACAGGCTGAGGAGAAGACCGGTCACGAAGATCCCGATCCCGGTCGAACACTTCGCGGCAAAGAACGCGCCTGCAGCGAATGTCCCCTCCGACCGGCGACCGGTCTGGACCTCGGACGCCTCGACCACGTCGGCGACCATCGACCACAGCGACATCGTCATGATCACGCTGAACATGTTGGACAGGAACGTGAACGCGAACATCGCCGCGAGCGATTGCGTCGATCCGTCGGGCCACCACAGCCCGAGCCATCGCAACGTCAGCGGTGTCGCCCAGAACGTCATCCCGACGATCGCGGTCCAGACGGCAAGGTCGCGTTTGCCGAAGATCGCCTGCAGCGGCGTCACCAGCAGGAAGCTGCCGACGACGCTGGCGAAGAGCATGAGGGGGTAAAGCTGCAGGGCCAGCGGCGGAAACTTCCACACGAAGAGCAGCAGGTAGTTCGAGATCGAGAAAGTGATGCCCTGGCTGGTGATTGCCGCCACGATCGCTGCCATCAGGACCAGGAATGCCGGGTGGCCCAGGCATTCGCGGATTTCGGCAAAGGCCCCGCGCACACCGCCGGTCGTCGCCTGCGGCCGCGGCGGGGGAGGGTGGCCGACCCACTTGTGCTGGCCGATCGCAGACACGATCACGGTGACCGCCATCAGCACCGCGCCGGCGATTCCGTAGAGCCGGTAACCCTCGCGCGCCAGCATCGCCTGCGGCAGGAACACGCCGTAGGCGAGCAGCAGCATCAGCAGGCCGCCGCCCCAGGCGAACAGGAACCGGGTGCGCGTCAGCCGGGTGCGCTCGTCGTAATCGCGGGTGATTTCCGCGACCAGCGCCGCAGAGGGCACCTCGCAGAAGGCGACCGCGGCGCGCACGGCGATGGCCGATGCCAGCAGCACCGGAAAACTTGCCGCGCCGACCGGCGACCAGAGCAGGGCCCAGAGCAGGGCCAGGGGGATCGCCGCGAGGTAGAGGAAGGGCAACCTGCGGCCCCACCGCGATGTCGTTCGATCGCTGACGTGGCCGACCAGCGGATCGATCAGCCCGTCGAATACCAGCGCGATCAGCAGCGCCAGGCTGACAAGGCGCGCGTCCATCCCCAGCACCTGGTTGTAGAACAGCAGCAGGAAGGTGGAAAACCCGTTGTCCTTGATCCCGTAAGCGACGCTGCCGAGCCCGTTGGCGAGGGTCAGCCGGGTGGGCACGCGCCCCTCGACCGGCGTCATCGACGGCAACCTTTCTTTGCCCCGTTCGGAAGTCGGGTATCGTCGAATCGCATACCTCTCCCCGAGGAATCTCGTATCCAGGGTATGGTAGACTTGAGCCGCTCCGCGTCAACGGGCCAGCCAGTGACGCTACGGCAAGCGGCGATCGATAATCGGGCCTTGCCCCGAAGCCCGATTGGGCTTTACGTGTGCGTCAACAAGAGGAGACTTGGAATGGCCGATCTTGACGCCTTCCGCGCGGAAACCCGCGCCTGGCTCGAAGCCAATTGCCCACCGGAAATGCGCAAGCCCATCGAGGACGAGGAAGACGTCTACTGGGGCGGTCGCAATGCGAGATTCAAGAACGACGCTCAGAAAGCGTGGTTCGAGGCCTGCCGCGACAAGGGCTACACCGTTCCCGCCTGGCCGAAGGAATACGGCGGCGCGGGCCTTTCGCCCGCCGAGGCAAAGGTGCTGCGCGAGGAAATGGCGCGGATCAACGCGCGGCCGCCGCTCAACAGCTTCGGAATCTGGATGCTGGGCCCGGCGCTGCTCAAGTTCGGCACCGAGGGCCAGAAGCAGCGGTTCCTGAACGAGATCGCGCGCGGCGAGATCCGCTGGTGCCAGGGCTATTCCGAGCCGGGCAGCGGGTCCGACCTCGTGTCCCTGCAGACCTTCGGCGAGGACAAGGGCGACCACTGGACCGTCAACGGCCAGAAAATCTGGACCAGCTATGCCGACAAGGCCGACTGGATCTTCTGCCTCGTTCGCACCGACAAGGCGAACAAGTACCAGGGCATCACGTTCATGCTCTTTGACATGGCGAGCAAGGGCGTCACCACCAAGCCGATCCTGCTGATCAGCGGCAACAGCCCGTTCTGCGAAACCTTCTTCGACGACGTCGATGTGCCAAAGTCGTACGGCGAGGACATCCCCGCGCAGGTCGGCGAGGTCAACCGCGGGTGGGACGTCGCCAAGTACCTGCTCGGCCACGAACGCGAGATGATCTCGGCCACCGGCGGCGGCGACCGGGCGACCTCGCTCGGCGCGGTCGCCAGCCGCAACGGCGCGCTCGACCCGGTGCTGCGCGCCGAGCTCGCGCTTTTCGACGTCGATGCGCTCGCCTTTACCGCGATGAGCGAGAAGTTCCTCGACGAGGTCAAGGTCGGCCGCGGGCATCCCGCGCAGCCGAACATGATGAAATATGCCGGGACCGAGCTCAACAAGACGCGCCACGAACTGCTGATGGCGGCCGGCGGCTCGGCCGCGCTCGAATGGGACAGCGAGGAAAGCGCCGGCGGCAAGTCGGCGCGCAACTGGCTGCGGACCAAGGCCAACTCGATCGAGGGCGGCACCAGCGAAGTCATGCTCGGCGTGATCGCCAAGCGCATTCTCGAACTCCCGGGGGCCTGAACAGATGCCGCTCTATCACGACGACGACCAGGCGATGCTTGCCGAAACCGCGAGCCAGTTCATGGCCGAGGAAGGCGCGATCGCCAAGCAGCTGCGCCACTGGCGCGACCTGCAGAACAAGGACGGGACGAAAGGCTGCAAGGACGGTTTCGGCCACGACCTGTGGAAGCAGATGGCCGAGATGGGGTTCACCGGCCTCCTGGTTCCCGAGGACGACGGCGGGCTCGGCATGGGCAACGTCGAGGCGGGTATCGTGCTCGAGGAGATCGGCCGCAACCTGACCCCCTCGCCGTTCCTGACCAGCTCGGTCATGGGCGCGACCGCGCTCGCGCACGGGTCGGACGACCTCAAGGGGCGCTGGCTGCCCGGCCTGATTTCCGGCGACAGCGTGTTCGCGGTGGCGATCGACGAGGGGCCGAAGCACCGCCCCGAACGGGTCGCGACCAGGGCGGAGAAATCTGGTAACGGTTTCCGGCTGACCGGCAGAAAGGACTTCGTGGTCCACGGCGCCAGCGCCGACATGATCGTGGTGTCGGCGCGCACTTCGGGCGCCGACGACGACGAGGATGGTGTGACGCTGTTCGCCGTTCCCAGGGACGCGGCGGGGCTGGGCCACAACTCGGTGCGGCTGGTCGACAGCTCGATGGCGAGCCATGTGACGCTCGACGGTGTCGAACTCGACGGCGACGCCGTGATCGGCGAGGTCGACGGCGGGCGCAGCGTGCTCAACAGGGTGCTCGATGCGGGCCGTGTGGGCGCGGCCGCCGAGGGCGTGGGCGTCGCGCGCGGGTCGATGGACATGACCGTCGACTACCTCAAGCAGCGCAAGCAGTTCGGCAAGCTCATCGGCGAATTCCAGGCGCTCCAGCACCGCGCCGCGCATCTCTACTCGGAAGTCGAGATCGCCCGCGCGGTCACGATCAAGGCGCAGCAACTGCTCGACGCCGGGGCCGAGAACGCCAGCCTGATGGCGTCGGTCGCCAAGGCCAAGGTCGGCAAGGCCGCGGGCCTTGCTGTGAAGGAAGGCGTGCAGATGCACGGCGGCATCGGCATGACCGACGAATACGACATCGGCCTCTACATGAAGCGCGACCGCGCGCTCGCCGAGTTCCTCGGCGACGTCTATTATCACGCCGACCGCGTCGCGCGGCTCAGCGGCTATTGATCCGAAGGAACCTGACATGACCCTCGAAGAGATGTTCGGCCTCAAGGGCCGCGTGGCGCTGGTGACCGGCGGCAGCCGCGGGATCGGGCGCATGATCGTCGAAGGCTTTCTCGGCGCCGGGATCGACCGGGTCTACATCACCGCGCGCAAGGGCGGCGAGCTGCATGAGACCGCCGAGGAACTGGGCGATCGGGTGATCCCGATCCAGGGCGACATCTCGACTATGGAAGGGATCGAGGAACTGGCGCGGGAAATCGCGTCGAAGGAAGGCAAGCTCGACATCCTCGTCAACAACGCCGGTGCGGCGTGGGGCGCGGACTTCGAGGATTTTCCCGAGGCCGGCTGGGACAAGGTCATGGACCTCAACGTCAAGACGCCATTCTTCCTCACCCAGAAGCTCCACGGCCTGCTCAAGGCCGCGGCGAGCCAAGACCACCCGGCCAAGGTGATCAACATCACCTCGGTCGACGGGCAGCGGGTCAACCCGTGGGAAACCTACAGCTACCAGGCGTCGAAGGCCGCGCTGATCCACCTCACGCGGCGGATGGCCGCGCGGCTGGTGAAGGACCACATCTACGTCACCAGCCTTGCCCCCGGCGCGTTCCCGTCGAACATGAACAAGGCCGCGCGCGATCACGAGGAGCGGTCGGCGGCCGGGATTCCCAACCGGCGCGTGGGCGACAAGTGGGACATGGGCGGGACCGCGGTCTACCTGGCTTCGCGAGCCGGCGACTACACGGTCGGCGAAACGCTCACGGTCGACGGCGGGATCGTCAACGCGCATCTGCCGAGCCACTTCGCCGAACCGGCGTGAACCCTCGACGAGCGACGCGCGGCGCCGAGCAAATGGGTTGCGCTGGCGGCTGCTGAAGCTATTTGCCGGTCCGGACTTGCGCGATGGCAGGTCGTCCAACCGACAGGAAGTACGCTGATCGTGCGCCGTAATTTTGCTCATCTCTTCACCGCCGCCGCCTGCTGTGCTCTCCTCGCCTCGTGTGGCGGAGGCGATGGCAACTCGCCGACGCCGACACCTTCTCCGTCCCCTTCGCCGTCGCCTTCTCCGACGCCGACGCCGACCCCCACGGCGGTCGATTTCGACTTCGCGAAGGCGTTCACCGCGTCCGCGGTCAACACGTCCTACAGCTACGCCTTCTTCACGCCGAGCGGCGGGGCGGAGATCTGGAGCGACGGGACGCGCCGCGACGGCCTGAGCAAGATCACCTACACCGTCTCGCCCGAGAGCGCCGATTTCGACTGGCCGGACAGCGCCGCGTTGACGACGTTCGTCGCGGCGGACCTCCAGTCGGCCAGCCCGACCCGCCGGACCTATCGCAAGGGGACCGACGGGCTGGTGATGGAACTGCCGTTCAACCACGTCATGCGCGTCGCGTACGAAAACGTGCAGCCGTACATTCTCAACACGGTGAACGGCACGCTGCGGGCCTTCCGGGTCTCGCTGTTCTACAACACCGTCACCACGACTGCCGACATCACCAGCAACCTCACCTACACCGGGACCGCGCAGGTCGCCGGCGGCAAGGCGGGCACGACCGCTCCGGGGCTGTTCAGTTCACCGGCGACAACCCTCACGGTCGCCTCTAGCGACAAGAAGATCACCGGGTCGATCCAGATTTTCGAAAACGTGGGGGGAACACAGACCTTGCGCGCGACGCTGCCGATTTCGGGCACGGTGGTCGCCGGAGGAGCCTTTATCGGCAACATCGACGACACCACGAACGGCTTCAAGGGCCAGTTCGTCGGCTCGCTGGCCGGTCCGTCGCGCGAGGAGGTCGTCCTGATCTTCAACGTCGCGCATTCGGACGGACGGGAATTCATCGGCTCCTACATCGGCGGCTGACGCCTCCACCATGTCTTGCCAGGCCCGTCCTGCGGGCCTAGCGTCGCAGCGCGCTTCGGTGACCGAGGGCGAGGCGCACAACGGGTCGCGGCTTATGGCTGCTCGGGGAACTGGGGGTTCCTGATGACCGTTGTGAACCAGACGGCCGTGGCCGCTCCCGTGAAACGGACCGACCGGATCGATTCGCTCGACATCCTGCGCGGGATCGCCGTTTTCGGCATCCTGCTGATGAACATTTCGGCCTTCGGGCTGGTCTGGCAGGCGTACGGCAATCCCTTTGCCGCCGGCGGCAGCAGCGGCCTAAACCTGCGCCTGTTCGAGATCATGAACGTCGGGTTCGAAGGGACCATGCGCGGCATCTTCTCGATGCTCTTCGGGGCGGGGATCGTCCTGATGACCGAGCGGATGGAGGCGGCCGGCGCGGGCCTGATGACCGCCGAGATCCATTTCCGGCGAATGACCTGGCTAATGGTTTTCGGAATCGTCCACTGGGCGCTGCTGTTGTGGACCGGCGAGATCCTGTTCGCCTATTCCCTGTGCGGTTTCCTGCTGTTCGCAGTGCGCAAGGTGGGGGCGAAGTGGCAACTGGCCGTCGGCCTTGGGGCGCTGCTGGCCGCCGGAGTGCTCCTCAACTTCGACTATCACGACACGGTCGCGCTCGAGCGTTCGGCGCAGCAAACCGAAGCCCAGGTCGCCCGCGGCGGCGAACCGGGCGACGCGGCGCAGGCCGAGCTCGCTGAGTGGAACGAGAAACTGTCGCACTTCGTGCCAAGCGTGGAAAGCAACGCCATGTTCGTGGGCTGGCACAGCGGCTCCTACATTGACGCGGTCGAGCAGCAGTTCGCCTTCAGCTACGAATTCCAGTGGAAGAACGCGCCGTTCTGGCTGTTCTTCGACATGATCCCGTTCATGCTCATCGGCATGGCCCTGCTGAAATGGGGTGTCCTGTCGGCCGAGCGGAGCGCGCGTTTCTACGGCGGGATGATGATCGCAGGTTACGGCATCGGCATCCCTCTTGGGCTATACGAACTCGGGATACTGACCGCCGGCGATTACGGGCCGGTCGCCGCCGCTGCCGCCAACCGGACGTACGAGATCAGCCGGCTGGCGATGGTCTTCGGCCATCTCGGCCTGATCCTGCTGGCGGTACGGGGCGGGGCGGTGCGCTGGTTGCAGCGCGCGCTGGCGGCGGCAGGCCAGATGGCGCTGACCAACTACATAGGCCAGACGCTGATCTGCACGATCCTGTTCTACGGCTTCGGGTTCGGCCTTTATGGCCGGCTCGATCGAGCCGAGCTGTATCTGCTCGTCCTGGCGATCGCCGTGGTCGAGATGACGATCAGCGTGATCTGGCTGAAGAGCTTTCGTTTCGGGCCGCTCGAATGGGTGTGGCGTTCGCTGACCTACTGGAAAGTGCAGCCGATGCGATTGCGCGGCGGCGGAAGCGGACCGGTGCCCGGTCAGATGCTCGGCGCCACCTGAGGCGAGGGGTCGGTCCCCATCAGTTCCCGGACGAAGGGGATCAGGCCGGTCTGCCGCGTGCGCTCCATCCGCTCTGCGTGGAGAATCTCGCGCACCTTGCGGAAGCATTCGTCGACGTCGTCGTTGATCACGACATATTCGTATTCGGCCCAGTGGCTGATCTCTGCGCGGGCGCGGTCCATCCGGCTCTGGATCACCGCCGGATTGTCCTGCGCGCGCGCTTCGAGGCGGCGGCGCAATTCGGCGATGCTGGGCGGCAGGATGAACACGCTGACCACGTCCTGCCGGTCCTTCTGGTAAAGCTGCTGGGTGCCCTGCCAGTCGATGTCGAAAAGGAAATCCTGCCCGTCCTTGAGGGCCGAGCGAATGTGTCCCTTGGGCGTCCCGTACCGATGGCCGAACACGTGCGCCCATTCGTAGAAGTCGTCCTCCTCGACCATCCGGTCGAAGGTGGCGTCATCGACGAAGTGGTAATGGACCCCGTCGCGTTCGCCGGGGCGGGGACTGCGGGTTGTCACGCTCACCGACAGCTTGATCGCCTCGTCCGCTTCGAGCAGCATCCGGCTGATCGTGGTCTTTCCCGCACCCGAGGGCGAGGACAGCACGAACATGAGCCCGCGCCTCTTGAGAGCTTCGGATTGCGTGTCGCTGGCGGTCATGCGCGCTCTTGCGCGGAACGGGGCCGCCGAATCAACCCCTGCGAGCGGGCTATTCCTCCGCTTCGGTCTCGCGCAGCGCCTTGTCACCCGCGCTTCGGGCCTTCCTGCGCGACTGGCTGCGGTCGAAAAGCGTCTTGGCAGCGAGCCCGGTTCCCACGATCAGGGCACCCGGAATAGAGCGCGTCGCGAAGCGCGAGACCGCGTAGCTGGCAAGCGCCATGGTGACCGACCGGTTGTCGACCATCTTCTTGGCGCTCTGCTTGCCATAGCGGTTGGCGAGCAGCCCTTTTTCGAGCGTCGTGCGCATCAATCGCCCGCCCGCGCGCAGGAGCACGTCGTGGATGATAAGATTGGTCGCCGGGTTGGGACTGGGGCCCATCACTTCGCGATCCTCGCCGGTCACCTTGGTGATGGCCCTGTCGACCGCGCGTCCGCCCTTGCTGGTGATGCGTTCGCCGAGTTTCCCGGCCTTGCCGGATGTGCGTGTCATGCCGCTCCCCTGTGGCGCGGCACTGCCGGTGTTCGGCGCGCCGCGCGGCTACTTCTTGCGGCCGAAATCGACCGTGACGACATTCGAGCCGTCGTCGCTTTCGGTAACGGCCGGGTGCGGTGCCCGTTCCGCCGAATCGCCCTGACCGTCGTTCTCGGCCTCGTCGTGGCTCTCGGGCGCCATGTCCGCCACGGTCGCCTGGAACTGGAGGCCGAAATCCACCGCCGGATCGACGAAGGCGGTGATGGCGCCGAACGGAATGTCGAGCTTGGCCGGCACCTGGTTGAAGGTGAGGCTGACGGTGAACCCCTCGTCGTCGACGTTGAGGTCCCAGAACTTGTTCTGCAGCACGATCGTCATCTCGTCGGTGAAGCGCTCGCGCAGATGCTTGGGGATGTCGACGCCGGGAGCGTTCGTCTTGAAGGTGATGTAGAAGTGGTGATTGCCCGGCAGGGTGCCGCCCGCCGCCTCGACCTCGCCGAGCACGCGCCCGACGACGGCGCGCAGCGCTTCCTGCACGATCTCGTCGTAGGGGATGAGGCTGTCGGGCGTTTCGTCGGTCATCGCCTCTGTTGGTGGCGGCGCGGCGCGGCCCGGTCAAGCCGCAAAAGGCGAAACCCTTGGGGGGCAAGCGCGGATTGCTTGCGCGCCCGGCCCCCGCGCGTATAGGCGCCTCCCATGCGCACCGGACGGATCGAGCGAAGGACCAGCGAAACGGCCATCCTGGTCGAGGTGAACCTCGACGGGACGGGTGCCTACGCGGTGGAAACCGGCATCGGTTTTCTCGACCACATGGTCGAACAGTTCAGCCGGCATTCGCTGATCGACGTGACGATGAAGGTCGACGGCGACCTTCATGTCGACCAGCACCACACAACCGAAGACAGCGCGATCGCTCTTGGCCAGGCATTGTACGAGGCGCTCGGCGACAAGGGCGGGATCGGCCGCTACGGGCAGGCCTATTCCCCGATGGACGAGACGCTCTCGCGCGTCGCGCTCGACATCTCGGGCCGGCCATACCTCGTCTGGCGGGCAGGTTTCAGCCAGGAAAAGCTCGGCGAGTGGGACACCGAACTGATCGAACACTGGTTCCACTCGGTCGCGCAGGCCTGCGGCATAACGCTGCACGTCGAACTGCTCTACGGCACCAACAACCATCACATCTGCGAATCGCTCTACAAGGGTTTCGCTCGCGCGATGCGGCAGGCGGTCGAACTCGACCCGAGGAAAGGCGGGGCGGTGCCGAGCACCAAGGGCCAGCTGGGCGGCTGATCGCATGGCGGAAGCGATCGCCCTCATCGATTACGGCGCGGGCAATCTCCACTCGGTCCACAACGCGCTTCGTGCGGCCGGGGCGGGCCATGTCCACGTGACGGCGGATCCCGATATCGTGCGCGGCGCGCGGCGCATCGTGCTGCCCGGTGTGGGGTCTTTCAAGGCCTGCGCGCATGGG
Source organism: Tsuneonella litorea (assembly GCF_025154015.1). Lineage (GTDB taxonomy): Bacteria > Pseudomonadota > Alphaproteobacteria > Sphingomonadales > Sphingomonadaceae > Tsuneonella > Tsuneonella litorea. Next base: position 467,016 of record NZ_JAOAMV010000002.1, on the reverse strand, counting down.
CTGAAGGCCATTCCCGGTCTCGTCGCCGCGCTCGAGGAACGGGTGATCGGAGCAGGCGTCCCCTTCCTCGGCATCTGCGTGGGAATGCAGCTGCTCGCCACCCGCGGCAGGGAACACGGGGTGACCAAGGGTCTTGGCTGGATCGCGGGAGAGGTGCGCCCGATCGAACGCAGCGACCCGGTGATCAAGGTGCCGCACATGGGCTGGAATGACGTGCGCCCGATGCCCCGTGCGAACGGCGCGCGATTGATCGAACCGGGCGAGGCCTATTTCCTGCACTCGTTTCATTTCGCGGTCGCCGACGGGCACGACGTGGCGGCGATGACCGACCACGGCGGCGGCCTCGTCGCAGCGGTGGCGCGCGACAATATGCTGGGCGTGCAGTTCCACCCCGAGAAGAGCCAGGCTTACGGGCTGGGGCTTCTGGCGCGCTTCCTGGAGTGGAAGCCGTGATCGTCTTTCCCGCGATCGACCTGAAGGGCGGCCAGGTCGTCCGCCTCGCCGAAGGCGACATGGCGCGCGCCACAGTCTACGGCGACGACCCCGCCGCCCAGGCGCTGCTGTTCGCCGAGGCCGGCGCCGAGCACCTGCACGTCGTCGACCTTGACGGATCGTTCGCCGGCCGCACGGAAAATCGCGCCGCGGTCGAGGCCATCGTCGAGGCATTTCCCGGCTACGTCCAGCTTGGCGGCGGCATCCGCACCCGCGCAGCGGTCGAGGGGTGGTTCGACCTCGGCGTGGCGCGGATCGTGATGGGAACCGCCGCGCTCAAGGACCCGCAGTTCGTGCGCGACATGGCGCGCGCGTTCGAGGGTGGCATCGTCGTCGCCGTCGATGCGCGCGACGGCATGGTTGCGACCGAGGGCTGGGCCGACGTGTCGGACGTGCCCGTGGTCGATCTTGCGCGCCGGTTCGAGGACGCCGGGGTCGCCAGCCTGCTGTTCACCGACATCGGCCGCGACGGAATGCTCAAGGGCGTCAACATCGACGCGACCGTGGACCTGGCGCGCCGGGTCGACCTGCCCGTCATCGCCAGCGGCGGGGTCAAGGGCATCGACGACATCTACGTCCTCTCGATGCACGCGGCCGAAGGGATAGAAGGCGTGATCACCGGCCGGGCGCTTTACGACGGGCGGCTGGATCTTGCCGCCGCGATTGCCATGGCGAACCGGTCGTGACCGTCCGCGTCCGCGTGATCCCGTGCCTCGACGTGCGCGACAAGCGCGTGGTGAAGGGCGTGAACTTCGTCGACCTCAAGGACGCGGGCGATCCGGTCGAACAGGCCAGGGCCTACGATCGTGCGGGCGCGGACGAACTGTGTTTCCTCGACATATCGGCCAGCCACGAGGGGCGCGGCACGCTGCTCGATGTCGTGCGCCGAACGGCCGAAGTCTGCTTCATGCCGCTCACCGTCGGCGGCGGGGTGCGCTCGGTCGAGGACGCGCGTGCGTTGCTGCTTGCCGGCGCCGACAAGGTCGCCGTGAACAGCGCGGCGGTCGCTCGCCCCGAACTCGTCGCCGAGATCGCCGCGAGGTTCGGCAGCCAGTGCGTCGTCGCCAGCATCGATGCGCGGCGCAGCGGGGCCGGCTGGCAGATCTACACGCACGGGGGGCGCAAGCCCACCCATATCGACGCGGTAGAGCACGCTGTCCGGCTCGCCGAACTGGGTGCGGGCGAACTGCTCGTCACCTCGATGGACGGCGACGGCACGCAAGCCGGTTACGACCTCGCGCTGACCCGCGAGATCGCCGACGCGGTGGGCGTGCCGGTGATCGCGAGCGGCGGGGTCGGCACGCTCCGTCACCTGGTCGAAGGGGTGACGGAAGGCGGGGCGAGCGCGGTTCTCGCGGCTTCGATCTTTCACTTCGGCACCCACACCATCGCCGAGGCGCACGACGCCTTGCGGGCGGCCGGCCTGCCCGCACGCAGCGCCTGACGCCAGTCCCGTTTCGGGACGCAGCCGTCTGCCGGCTTGCCGAGCGCGATCGTCACGCGCCTTGTGCTCGAATGCGGATAGCCGGCTTCATCGCGTTTCTCGCCATGGCCGTACCCGCGCACGCCGCCGATACCACGGTACCAGAGCCATCGGCCCTGGCCTTGTTCGGAATCGGTGTTCTCGGCGTGATCATCGGTCGGCACGGATCGCGCCGCAAACGCGACTGACCCCTTGCGGGATCGGCCGCACCCGGCCATTCCGGCGGGCGATGAACACGCTCTCCCGGCTTGAGGCCACGATTGCCGAGCGGCTTGCCGCGGGCGAGGCCTCCACGAGTTACGTCGCCCAGCTTCATGCGCGCGGGCTGCCCGTCATCGCACGCAAGTTCGGCGAGGAGGCGGTCGAGGCCACCGTTGCCGCGCTGGCGGGCAGTCGCGAGGAGCTGGCCGGGGAGGCAGCCGACGTACTGTTCCATCTCCTGGTCCTGCTTGGCGAGAAGGGCGTCCCGCTCGCCGATGTCCTGTCGGAGCTCGACCGCCGCGAGGGCACGTCCGGCCTCGAGGAAAAGGCTTCACGGAGCAACTGATGCCCATCGATGCGACCCAGCCATATGACGACCAGAACATCTTCGCGAAGGTCCTTCGCGGCGAATTGCCGTCGAAGAAGGTCTACGAGGACGAATGGGCGCTCGCCTTCCACGATATCAACCCGCAGGCGCCGGTGCACATCCTGGTGGTGCCCAAGCGTGCGTATGTCAGCTGGGACGATTTCTCGGCCAAGGCTCCCGACGCCGAGATCGCCGGGTTCTCGCGCGCTGTGGGCAGGATCGCGCGCGACGCGGGGCTGGTCGAACCCGGTTACAGGGTCCTCTACAACGTCGGCGGGCACGGCGGTCAGGAGATCCCGCATCTGCACGCCCACATCTTCGGCGGCCGACCGCTGGGTCGCATGGTCGGATGATCCGCTCCGGTTAACCTTCTGTAGCTTGCCACCCGAGTCCCGGTGCAGCTAAGCGGCCCCGGCAATGACCGCAGCGCCTTCTCTTTCCGGCCCCAACCCTCCCGGCGGCGTGATCGACGGGGCGCGCCATCTGTTCGCGGTGCGCGCGTACTACGAGGACACCGACCTGTCTGGGATCGTCTATCACGCGAACTACCTGCGATGGTTCGAGCGGGCGCGCAGCGACCTGGTACGGATGCTGGGGATCGACCAGCGCGCGGCGGTGGAAAGCGGCGAGGGGGCCTACGCGGTTGCCGACCTCCACATCCGCTACGCGCGGCCCGCCCGGCTCGACGACACCGTGGTCATCGAAAGCACCTGCGCCGAACTGGGCGCGGCAAGCGTGCGCATAATCCAGCGCGCGACGCGCGACGGGGAACTTGTCGCCGAACAGACCGTCAGAGTGGGGTTCGTCGATCTCCAGGGGCGCCCCCGCCGCCAGCCCGCCGAATGGCGCGCGGCGTTCGAGAAATTCGCTGCCAGATCCAATCAGGATACCGAATGACCAACCTGCTGATACTTGCCGCCGCAACCCCCGATCTTCCCGGGCGGCTCAATCCGGTAAAGCTGTTTCTCGACGCGGATATCGTGGTCCAGGCGGTCATGCTCGGCCTGCTGCTCGCCAGCGTGTGGACCTGGACGATCATCGTCAGCTTCAGTCTGCGGATTGCCGCGGTTCGTCGTCGGTGCCGGGAATACGAAACCGACTTCTGGGAAGCCGACAGCTTCGAGGGACTGATGACCCGCCGCGGCAAGAAGGACATCGCCAGCGCCCGCGTTGCCGCGGCTGCGATGCACGAGTGGAAGCACTCGGTGACCGGGGGACGCGTGGTCGATCGCGACGGTCTTCGCCAGCGCCTCGCGGCCGCGATGGAAAGCCAGGTCGCCGCAGAGGCCGACGACCTGTCGAGCCGGCTGAACTTCCTTGCCACGGTCGGATCGGTCGCGCCGTTCGTGGGCCTGTTCGGCACGGTCTGGGGCATCATGAACAGCTTCTTCCAGATCGGCCAGCAGCAGAACTCCTCGCTCGCCGTGGTCGCCCCGGGCATTTCGGAGGCGTTGTTCGCCACCGCGATCGGGCTGTTCGCGGCGATCCCTGCGGTCATCGCCTACAACCGCTTCAGTCACGCGGTGAACGCACTGGAGGCGCGCCTCCAGCGATTCGCGGACCGGTTCCACGCCAGCCTCAGCCGCGAGATCGAGGGGCTCTAGGATGGCCATGGGCCTCCATTCCTCGCGCCGCGGCAGGAGCCGCGGACGCGCGCCGATGGCGGAGATCAACGTCACCCCGCTGGTCGACGTCATGCTGGTTCTGTTGATCATCTTCATGGTCACGGCACCGCTGCTCACCGCGGGCGTGCCGCTCGAACTGCCCGACAGCCGTGCGAACCCGCTCGACCAGGACCCCGAGCAGGTGACGATTTCGATCGACCGCGACGGCTATGTCTTCATCGATCGCGAGCGCGTTCCCGTGGGCGGTTTCCCCGCGGCGCTCGAAGAGCTGCGGCCGGGCACCGGCACGCCGCCACAGGTCACCCTGCGCGCGGACAAGGCGCTGGATTACGGACGGGTCATGGCGGTCATGGGCGAGCTGAATCGCGCGGGCTTCAACTCGATCTCGCTGGTCACGTCGGGCGGCGCCCCCGCCGACGCGGTCAGTGGCGGTTCAGCCGACGCGCCATAGCCCGACCGCCATGGTGTTCGCCCATCTTCGGCGCGAGGAGCGCATCGGCCTCGGGATCGCGGTGGTCCTTCACCTTGGTCTTGCTGCCGCGTTTCTGCTCCAGCCGTCGAAGCGCGACGTGCTCGATCCTGCGCCGAGGATGACGGTCAACCTGACCACCGACGTCGGCCTCGAAGCGACCGCACCCGAGCCCGTTCCCGAGAGCGCGGCGGCGATCGCGCCCACTCTCGCGCCGGAACCTGCGCCCCTCGCCGAGCCGGAGCCGGTCGTCCGGCCCATGCCAGAGGTACCGCGCCCGAAACCCGTCGAACGCACCGTCGCGAGGCCCGCGCCCAAGCCGTCCCCCGTGTCGACCGAACCGCGCCGCCGTCCCGACGCACCGTCGCGGTCTGAGCGTTCGACGCCCAAACCGGCCGGGGGCAACCGCATCGGCGCCGACTTCCTGCCCGGCGCAGGCGACAGCACGACCACGCGCGAAACGCGGGTCCCCGCCAGCCAGATCGGCGCCAGCGCAAAGGCGAGCCTGTTCCAGGCGATTGCCCGCGAACTGCGGCCCAAATGGCAGCCCCCGAGCGGGCCGGAGGTCGAGGAACTGATCACGAAGGTACGGTTCCGGCTCAACCCCGACGGCAGCCTTTCCGGCAGTCCGGAAGTCGTTCGCCAGTCCGGCATCACCGATCTCAACAAGCCGCAGGCCGGCCGCCACGGCGAGCAGGCCATCCGCGCCGTTCGCCTTGCCGCGCCGTTCGACCTGCCGGAAGAATACTACGAGGCCTGGAAGGTCGTGACCGTCGATTTCGATTGGAAGCTATCGCAATGAAAAAGACTCTTATCGCGCTCCTCATGATGTCCGCCGCCACCCCGGCACTGGCGCAGGACCTGGGCCAGAAACCGCCCGAGGCGACGCCGGTCGTGACGACCGAGGAAGAAGGCCTTTCAGGCTCTGTCAGCTTCGAAGGGAACCTTGAGGATCTCGGCATCGCGATTCCCGGCTTCGCGACCGATCGCAACGCGCAGACACCCGCCAACACCAGCGGCACCGCCGCCCTCGGCAAGGAACTCGCGCAGGTCGTCTACAACGATCTCAAGAACAACGGCCTGTTCAAGCCGACCGGGCCGGGCTCGCTGCCGCAGCCCAGTTACGGGGAAATCACCGCGCCTTCGTGGGGCACCTGGTCCAGTCGCAGCAGCGAGATGCTGGTTCAGGGCTATGTCCGCGCCGGTGCGGACGGGCGGCTGACGGTGGGCTGCTATCTCTACGACGTCGCGCTCAACAAGGAACTGGCCCGCGCGGGCTGGGTCGTCCCGCCGGTCGACTGGCGGCGCGCCGCGCACAAGTGCGCGGACCTTGTCTATTCGCGCCTGTCGGGCGAAAGCCCGTTCTTCGACAGCCGCATCGCCTACATCGCCGAAACCGGTCCCAAGGATAACCGCGTCAAGCGCCTCGCGATCATGGATTCGGACGGCGCCAACCACCGCTTCATCACCAACGGCCGCGCGACCGCGCTGACCCCGCGCTATTCGCCCGATTACCGCAAGCTGCTGTATCTCAGCTACATCGACGGCAATCCGCGGATCTACAGCTACGACATCGGCACCGGCCGGCAGACCCTGATCACCGAGAGCCGCAACCCGACCTTCGCGCCCCGCTGGTCGCCCGATGGGCGCTGGGTGCTCTATTCGATGGCGGTCGGCGGCAACACCGACATCTACCGCGTCTCCGCCGAGGGCGGGGCGAGCGTGCGGCTGACCGACGGTCCCGGCATCGACATCGGCGGGTCCTATTCCCCCGACGGCCGCCAGATCGTGTTCGAGAGCGACCGGTCGGGCAGCCAGCAGTGCTACGTCATGAACGCCGACGGGTCGAACCAGCGGCGCATCAGCTTCGGCGGCAGTCGCTGCGCCACGCCCGAGTGGAGCCCGCGCGGCGACCAGATCGCGTTCACCAACGCCAGCTCGTTCAACATCGCGGTGATGAACCCCAACGGCGGCGGCGTGCGGACGCTGACCAACGGCTGGCAGGACGAGGCGCCAACCTGGGCGCCCAATGGCCGCGTGATCCAGTTCTTCCGGACCGAGCGCAATTCGGGGCGCACGGCGCTCTACCAGGTGGACCTGACCGGCCAGAATCTGCGCCGGCTGGCGACGCCCGTCGATGCGTCGGATCCCGCCTGGGGACCCATCCTGCCCTGAAGGCATTCGTTTCAGAAAGCGGGTCGCACCGATTTTCAACAAGCCAATAAGGAGATCCCCGATGAACCGCGCCTTCACCACCGTGCTGCTGGTCAGCGCCGCCGCGCTGTCGGCCTGCAAGAAGGAGCCGCCGGCCTCGCTTCCGCCCGAACCGGAACCGACGGTCACGAGCACCCCGAATACCGGAAGCACGGCGCCGGTTCCCGGAACGCAGGAACACTTCGTCCAGGGCGTCAACGGGCAGAACGTGATCTACTTCGACACCGATCGCTACAACATCGACAGCGCCGATGCGGCCGCGCTGCAGACCCAGGCGCAGTATCTTTCGCGCTACCCGCAGGTGAACATCACCATCGAGGGTCACGCCGACGAACGCGGCACGCGCGAATACAACCTGGCGCTGGGCGAGCGACGGGCAAACGCCGCGAAGAACTATCTCGTCGGCCTCGGCATCGCCGCCGGCCGCATCAACGTGGTCAGCTACGGCAAGGAACGCCCGGTCGCGCTCGGTTCGAACGAAGCCGCCTGGGCGCAGAATCGCCGCGCCGTCTCGGTCGTGATCAACTAGCGCGGAAAGAGCGCCGGCAAGGCGGGGGGCGAGAGCAACTCGATCCCCGCTGCTGCCGGCGCTCCTTCATGGCTCGAGCGGGTCTGCGACGAAATGGTCGGGCCGCTCAGCGCGAGCATCGCCATTGCAAGCGCGCTGACCACGGCGGAAAAGAGGAGCTGGGGGCTGGGCTTCGTCATAACAGGTTTCATTTAGGGACTTTCATATTGCAGTGCAACAAAGTCCTTTCGAAACCGTTTCCCTCGCTTTCCATTCCCGGCCCGAGCACCTAGGTTAAGGGCATGGCAGGCGCGCGGCGATCGATGGACTGGGGCTTTCCGCGCTGGCGCGGCTACGGTTCGTCGCGCGATGCGGCGACGGTGCGCCTGTGCGATCGGCACGGATGCGAGGAACCGGGCGACTGCCCCGCGCCCAAGAGCCCCAACAGCCCGGACCGCTGGCATTTCTGCCAGAGGCACGCTGCCGAATACAATTCGAAGTGGGACTATTTCGAAGGGCTGTCGAAGGAGGAAGCGGCCGAGCGCGCGGCGAACGAGAAGCGCGACAACGCCGGTTATGCGGAAGCGTCCCACTACGGCTGGGGCGGCAGCGGCGACGGCAGCCGCTCGGCCGACGAGATGCGCGCGCTCGACGTGCTCGAGCTTGAAAACGATGCCGATTTCGCCGCGATAAAGAAGGCCTTTCGCGAGCGCGCGAAGAAGGTCCACCCGGATGTCGCCCCGGGCGACAAGGAGGCCGCCGCCGAGTTCCAGAAGATCCAGGTCGCCTACGAAGTGCTTCGCCAGGCCGAGGAACGCCGCGAGTGGAGGGGCTGATGCCCCCGCGATAACCGGGCGCTAACGCGTCGGGGTTATTCCCGTCCCGCGATACTGGCGCGGGGTGCTCGATGTTCGGACTGTTCAAGCGCAACAGGGCGGTCCTCGTACCCGACGTGCCGATCGAGCTGAAGACCTCGATCGAGATCGAACGCCCGGCGGACGCTGTCTATGCGCTGCTGGACTTTGGCGACGAGCGTCACCAGCTGCGGGCGCGTGGCAACGAAATCCGCGTGATCGCGACGGACCCGCCCGAATACCGCCTGTGGTACGATCTGGCGCCAGACCTCAATTTCCTGTTCCGCGTGACCGAGGCCGTCCCGGGTCGTGCCTATGCCTACACCGCCAGCATCGTCCCGCCCGTGGGGCGCCGGCTCGGCAGCCACGAGGCCTACTCGATCGAACCGCTGACCGATGGGAGGTGCAGACTGACCTTCGTGAACACGGTCACCCACGTACCCGGCCTGACCGAAGCCGAACTTGCCGACGAGGTCGGCAAGGCGTCGCTGGCTGCGGCGAATTCGCTGACCAAGCTCAAGCTGCAAGCCGAACGGGGCATCGAAGCGGTCGAGAGCTTCGAGCGCGAGATGGGGCAAAGGCAAGGTTGATCGATCTGGCAGGCGCGGGGGAAGCTCGTGCCTTGTTCCGCTTCCGAGGATTGGGATTAGTCTATCTTCCTCATGGGGACCAGGTAGGCGGCCTTGCCTGGCACGATCATCCGCATCATCAACTCGCGGCCATCGGACCCGGTGAAGCGCCCTTCGACCGTCCCCTCGCCGTCCTTGCTCGCAAACCGTCCCGAGAAAGTCGAGCGGTCGATGCCAAGGGCGACATCGATGAATGTTATGTTGTCACCAAGCCGGGTCGCCGTCATCCCGCCGCTCGCGTAGTCGACCCGGATTGCGGAATACGTCGTGTCACAGCAGGTGCGAAAGTCGGCAAACCCGGTGGTCGGAACAGCCATCGACGCGGTCGGCACGCCGTAGAGGAATGGATAGTCGTCGGCATAATAAAGGGATGAGGGGCGTGCCGTAATCGAGAGGTAGCCCCACGCTGTGCTGGCCAGTGGTCGCGCGTCCAGGTCCAGTGCTTCGCCGATGCTCCCGGCACCGCCCAGTGCATTGAACCCGAACTGGGTTGTTCGCCCGTCCGCGCTTGCAATCCCGCCTCCACCGTTGGGGACCAGCGATCCCTCTCCCAACCCGCCTACCGACAAGCGGAATAGACCCGAGCCTGAGTAGGTGAGGCCGAGCGGGACCGTGGGATCGATTGTCGACGGATCGGGAATGTTTTCGAATGGACCGGCCTTGCCCGCTACCCGATAGCCCAGGACCGCGTAGGTAAAACCCGCGGGCTGTCCCAGCGCGAACGGGACCGTGTTGAAGCTCGGCGATGAAGGCGGCGGAGCACTCGGTCCAGGCGCAGGCGCAGGCGAAGATGCACTGAGCGCCGGTGCAGGCGATGCGCCGTCTCCACCGCCGCACCCGGCGGCACAGGCCAGGGAGGCAAAAACGGGCAACAAGCGGACGCGATTCGCTAGTGGCAACATGGCATCCCTCCTTCGGCGGCTGATCTACCGCCGGCTTTCAGGGCAGCCCATGATGGCGAACCGATGATCTTCTGATGATTCGCCGACCGACGCGACTTGGGGACATCCGATGCCTAGTGCGGCCATTACGAGGTTCTGCTTTCCAGAACCCCGCGCGCGCTCCATCAAAAGGGCGAAGTCGCCCTCACACCGCGTCGAGCGCCTGCGCGAAGTCCGCGATCAGGTCGTCGGCGTCCTCGATGCCGATGCTGATGCGCACCAGGTTATCGGTGATCCCGAGCGCCTGCTTGCGGGCGTCGGGAACCGACAGGTGCGTCATCGAGGCAGGGTGGCTGGCGAGCGTCTCGGTGCCGCCCAGGCTGACCGCGAGCTTGGCGATTGTCAGCGCGTCGAGGAAGCGGAAGCACTCGGCCTCGCCGCCCTTGATGAACAGCGAGAAGGTGGAACCTGCACCCGTGCAGTGACGCTCGAATATGTCCTTCTGGCGCGGGTCCTGAACGAAGCCGAGGTATCCCAGGCCTTCGACCTTGGGATGGCCCTTGAGGTAATCGCAGACTTTCGCCGCGTTCTCGCCGGCACGGCTCATTCGCAGTTCGACCGTCTCGAGGCTGCGCAGCAGCATCCACGCGGTGTTGGGGTCCGCGATGCCGCCCATCGTGTTGCGCAGCATCCGCACCGGAGTGATCCACTTCTTCGCCCCCGAAACGCTGCCCGCGACGAGGTCTGAATGGCCACCTACGTACTTGGTCAGCGAATAGACGACGAGATCGGCGCCGTGGTCGATCGGCTTCGACCACAGGGGGCCGAGAAAGGTGTTGTCGATCGCGATCGGGCAATCGGCGGACAGCGCCGCATCGCGCGCGTCGCGCACCGCCTCCACGTCGACGAGCGCGTTGGTCGGATTGGCGGGGCTTTCGAGGTAGATCATCGCGACCTTGCCGCCGCTGCGTTCCGCCTGCGCCTTGGCCTTCGCCAGCACGCCGTCGAGCTCGGCGCGGTCGGCACCTGCGGGGAAGTCGACGTAGGAGACGCCGAAGCGGCTCATGTGCTTGGCGACGAAGCCCTCGCTCGCGGCATAGAGCGGTCCGGAATGGACGATCACGTCGCCGGCATCGCACAGCGCCAGCATCAGCACGCAGATCGCGGTCATTCCGCTCGAGAAACACAGCGCCTCTTCCGCGCCGTCCCAGATCGCCAGGCGCTCTTCGAGGATCTGCTGGTTCGGCCCGTTGAAGCGTGAATAGACCAGGCCTTCGGCGCCGCCCGGGCGCTTGCCGGTGATCCCCTCGAAGTGATGCTTGCCCGCCGCGGCATTCTCAAAAGCGAACGTGCTGGTCAGGAACATCGGCGGCTTGAGGCTGCCCTCCGACAGGGCGGGGTCGTAACCTGCGCCCATCATCAGGGTCGCGGGCGAGAGTTCGCGATTGCCGATGCGGGTTAGGGTCGGCTTGGGCTTGCGGCTAGGCGTGTCGGTCATGTCAGGTCATCCGGTCCGGTGCCCCCAGGAAGGCGGGGGCGGCGAAGGGGCCGGGGCGCTCGCGCCCTAACCTCCGCAGGACGCATCTCCGCCGGCTCGCCGGTATGCGGCGCGGTTAGCGCGGCGAGAAAATGATTTCAACCGTAACCAAGCAGCGTGGCGGTGCCCCAGACACTCCCGACGATGAGCAGCGGACCGGCGACGTCGAGGAGGATGCCTGACCCGACCATGCGGGGCAGGTGGATGCGCCCCGTCGCCCAGGCGATCGCGTTGGGACCGGTGCCCGCGGGCAGCATAAATCCCCAGCTTGCGGCCAGCGCCGCGGGCATCGCCAGCAGCACCGGGTCCGCGCCGAGCGCCACGCACAGGCTCGCGACGACCGGGATGATGGCGCTCGCGGTCGCCACGTTGCTGGCGAACTCGGTAACCACGATGACGAGCGCGACCACCGCAAGTGCGATCATGACGAGCGGGAAGACTTCCAGCGGCAACAGCGCCTGGCCCAGCCAGTCGGCAAGGCCCGACGCTCCCATTCCTGCCGCCAGCGCCAGCCCGCCGCCGAACATCATGATCACCCCCCAGGGCGCGCGGTCGGCCTCGGGCCAGGTGAGCAGGGGGCGCCCGGTGCCGTCGGGTATGACGAACAGCGAAAGACCGGCGAGGATCGCGATAGTGCCGTCGGTCCACGAATTGGCGGGCAGCAGCGGCGCGACGAGCAGCTGGGTCGCCCACAGCGCGAATGCCCCGCCGATGATCGGCAGCAGGCGCTTCTGCGGGGTAGACCACGGGGTGTGGTCGTCGATCGCCTCGCGCGCGCCGGCGACGTCGAAGGGATGATCGGCGATGCGCTGGACCCGCGCGATGATGACGGCGGCCAGCGGGATGCCGATGATGACGACCGGCAGGCCGTAGGCCATCCATTCCGCGAAGCTGATGCGGGTACCGGTCAGGTCGGCGATCAGGGCCACGGCGATGCCGTTGGTCGGCGATCCGACGATCGTGCCGAGGCCCCCGATGCTGGCGGCAAAGGCGATCCCGATGGGCAGCGCACCAGCCAGCCCGTCGCGCTCCCCTTCGTGGATTCCCCCGCCGGCGAGCACCGCGAGCGCCATCGGCATCATGATCAGCGCCGTCGAAGTATTCGAAATGAGCATCGACAGCGCCGCCGCGCTGGTCATGAACGCCAGTAGCAGCCGCATCTCGCCGTGCGCGCCGCCCCGGCCGATCGTCCGCAGTATCGAAAGGCTCAATTTGCGATGCAGCCCGGTGCGCTCGATGGCCAGGGCAACGAAGGCGCCCCCCAGGATCAGGAACAGGATCGGATCGTAATAGGCGCTGGCGGTGTCCTTCGCGGTCAGGACCCCGGCGAGCGGCAGCACCACGAAAGGCAGCAGCGCGGTGGCGGTGAGCGGGATCGCCTCGGTCATCCACCATGCCGCCATCCACAGCACGAGGCCAGCGACGGTCCACGCCTCGCGCGGCATGTCGCCCGGCGGCGGAAAAACGATGGTGACGGTGAACAGGACGAGCCCGGCGATGAACCCGATACGGCGTGCGGTCATGTGTGGCGCATCTCCCCCGGATGCGTGTCTAGCCGAACCTGAAGCGCAGGCAACCGGGCGGTTCAGTCGCTTGCAAGCGACTTTCCCCCAAGTTCGTCGTCATGAGAAAGATTCTCGCTCCCATCGCCCTCGGCGCGGCCGGCCTTGCCGCCGTTGCCGCCGCAGCGCCGCCTCCAGCATCAGCGTGGCAGATCGGACCGGTCATCCGCGGCAAGAACTATTCGATCAACATGCCCGCCACGATGCAGCCGGGACCCAACGGCCCGTGGTTCGCCTTTCCCCTCCGCGGGCAGGGCGAAGTCCATTACGTGACGCTTCCCGTCGGCTCGCTCAAAGGGGCGCGGTCGATCAGTCTGCGTTATCGCATCGATGCCGCACCGGGCACGAGGCTGGTGGCGGCCAACGGCAGTGCGTCCGGCACGTTCGGTCTCGCGATCCAGCGTACCGGCGACAACTGGAGCGCGCGCGGGCGTTACGAGACCTATCGCTGGTATTCCCCGCAAGCGCCGGTGCTGACGCCTGGCACGCATACCTTCACCGCGCGTCTCGACGATCCGCGATGGATTGGCGTGTTGTCGAGCACCGCTGGCGGCAATCCGCGCGCGTTTGCCGAGGCGCTCGCCGAGGCACAATCGGTCAGCATGACGTTCGGCGGCGGCGGCGGTCGCGGGCACGGCGTCTATGCGACCGCGCCCGCGCGCTTCACGTTGCTCGACTTTTCGATCGAATAGGCGTCGGCCGCCCCGACCGGTGGCAGGGGGATCGGCGCAAGACTTCGTGGGCAGCGGTCGACGTTTCCGATCCTCGCCGGTCCGGCCGGCAAGGATCGTCGAGTGGTTGTTACTTGGGGGCGAGAACCATCACCATCTGCCGGCCTTCAAGGCGGGGAAATGCCTCGACCTTGGCGATCTCGGTCACGTCGTCCTGCACGCGGCGCAAAAGTTCGATGCCGAGTTCCTGGTGCGCCATTTCACGGCCGCGGAAGCGCAGGGTCATCTTGACCTTGTCGCCTTCGCCGATGAACTTGGTGACGCTGCGCATCTTCACATCGTAATCGTGATCATCGATGTTGGGACGCATCTTTATCTCTTTGATATCCTGCGTCTTCTGCGTCTTGCGGGCGGCGTTCGCCTTCTTCTGCGCCTCGTACCGGTATTTTCCGACGTCGAGGAACTTGGCAACCGGCGGGTCGGCGTTGGGCGAAATCTCGACCAGGTTGAGGCCGACGTCGGCGGCCTGTTCGATCGCTTCGCGCGTGTACATCACGCCGAGGTTCTCGCCGTTCTCGTCGATCACGCGAACCTTGTCGGATTGAATCAGATTATCGTAGCGCGGGCCGCTCTTGACGGGCGGTTGCAGTGAGCGCCGGGGGGGACGGGCTATGGGGCAGTCTCCTGAGAATTGCCGATGGTTACGGCGCGCTACTTAGGGAGAAAAGCGCGGTTTAGGAAGGGGGGGCGGTCAGGCCGCAGCGCGCCACAACGCGAATGTGGCAAGCTTGCCACCGGCGGGGACAACGGCATCGATCGCGCGCGCCGGCTGCAATGCCTCGAGGATTTCCGGCGCAGCGGCATCCATGCCACCGGTCAGGGCGCCGAAGGCGGGCAGGATCATCCGTCCCGATCCCCGGTCGTCGCTGCTAATCACCGCGCAAGGACGCCGTATTCGCCGGTCGCGGACCGTGAGATGGAGGCGGGGATGGAAATGCCCGGACAGTTCCGGTCGGCTTTCGCCGCGCTTCGCCCGGTGCCGCAGCACGAGCCCGGCGATCTCGAGTTCGTCGGCGAGGCTCCCGCCGACGCTCGCCTCGCTCGTGCCCGCGCCGTTCGTGCCGACATCGTGGTTTCCGGTGATCCACACCCAGTCGGTGGCGCGAGTCAGCGCGGCGAGCATCCCGGCGGCGTAGGGTTCGAGCCGTGCCGGCCCCGACGGATCGTGAAAATTGTCACCCAGCGTGTAGACCCGGCGCGCACCAGTCTCGCGGATGGCGAGCGCCACCCGCTCGAGCGTCTCGCGGCTGTCGTAGGGGGGTAGCAGCTGGCCGTGACGCGCGAAAAAGCTCGCCTTTTCGAGGTGCAGGTCGGCCACCAGCAGCGCGCGCTCGCGCGGCCAGTACAGCGCGCGGCCCTGCGTGAGGGCAAATTCCTCGCCAGCGAACGAAAGGGGAACCATGGCGCGCTCTTGCCCCAGCGGATTCGGCTTGGCAAGGGTAGAGGCGATGACCGACTGGACCCCATACACCGCCCGCGCCAAGGACTGGTTCGAATCGCTGCGCGACCGGATCACCGCCGCATTCGAGGACATCGAACGCGAGGCCGGTTCCGACGCCGCGTTCGAATACACCCCGTGGAGCCGCGAGGAGGAGGGCAACGACAACCCGGGCGGCGGCGTGCGCGGGGTGATGAAGGGGCAGGTGTTCGAAAAGGTCGGGGTCAACGTGTCGACCGTCCACGGCCATTTCGCGCCGGGCTTCGCGGCGACCATTCACGGGGCCGATGACGATAACCCCGGATTTACGGCGACCGGTATCAGCCTGGTCGCCCACATGGCGAACCCGCACGTACCCGCGGTGCACATGAACACCCGATTCCTGACCACCGGCAAGGCGTGGTTCGGCGGCGGCGCGGACCTCAATCCGCCGATCCCCTACGACGAGGACACGGCCGAATTCCACGCCGCGTTCCGGGCCGCTTGCGCGGCCCACAACCCGACCTACTACGACCGTTTCAGGAAGTGGGCCGACGATTATTTCTACATCCCCCACCGCGGGGTGCATCGCGGCGTCGGGGGCGTGTTCTACGACCACCTGGAATGCGGCGACGAAGGCGCCTGGGAGCGCAATTTCGCCTTCACGCAGGACATCGGGAAGGCGTTCCTCGAGGTGTTTCCCAAGATCGTGCGCCGCCGCATGGCGACCGCTTTCACGCCCGAGGACAAGCGTACGCAGCTCGAGTGGCGCGGCCGCTATGCCGAGTTCAACCTCGTTTACGATCGGGGAACGCTGTTCGGACTCAAGACCGGCGGCAACATTGACGCGATCCTGATGAGCCTGCCGCCCGAGGCGGTCTGGTCCTGATTCGCGACCGGGGCGCCCCTCACCCGGCTGGCGCGGCGCCGCTCACTTCCAGACCCGTACCCAGTCGACCTGCATCGCGATTTCGCCGCGCTTGATCCTTTCCACGGTCGCTTTCGGCAGTCCTTCGTAGGGAGCGGTCACGTTGTTGATCTTGCGGGGATATGCCCCACCGAGAGCGAAGTTGATCACGATCCGCTCCGGGTTGTTGAACACCCATTTGCCCCAGCGTTCGCCCATCGGCCGGGTGACCCGGTTCGCAAGGCGCCCGTCGACGAAGAACTCGATCGTGTCGGGCTTCCATTCGGCGGCATAGACGTGCCACCCGGTCACGTCCTCGCCCTCGGGGAAATAGAACCGGTTGGAAATGCCCATGTCGCCCGAATATCCCGGGCCGTGGATCGCGCTGCCGGTCCAGTCCTTTTCGCCGACGTATTCCATCACGTCGATCTCGCCGGTGGTGGGCCACGGGCCGTTGCCGACCATCCAGAACGCGGGCCAGACGCCTTCGGCATCGGGCATCCGGATGCGGGCCTCCACCCGCCCATAGCGCATATTGAATTTGCCGGCCGTCTCGACGCGGCCGGCGATGAAGTCGGCGTTGCGCCTGGCGTTGGTGTCGACCCCCGGCGCATAACGCGGCGTCAGCACGAGCATCCCGTCGCGCACTTCGAGCACATCTGGCCGGTCAACATAAACCTGCTGCTCGTTGTTGACCCAGAAATCGGGGCCGATCGTGACCCACTTGGAGCGGTCCAGCGCAGTCCCGTCGAACTCGTCCGAAAACAGCAGCGTGCGCTCCGCGGCCGGGGCGCTCGCCGGGGGAGCCGCGGCCGCGCACCCCGCAACGGCGGCGGCGAGGGCGAGCAAGGTGGGCAGGGCGGTCTTGAGCGTCACGGGCGGCCTCTCGTGCTGATTTATGTGAACGTTCCCATAGACCGGCTTCGATGAAGTGCCAAGACGCTCTACCGTCAGTTCGCCAGCCACGCGCGGATCACCGTGGCAACCGCGCCGAGCACGCCGACGCTGGCGGCCCAGATCGCGGCCATCCACGCCAGTCGTTGCCACAGGGGGGGCGGGGCACGGTCGTCCTGGCGCTTGCTCAATGGTACCCGTCCGTTCCGACCTTGCCGCGGAATACCCAGTAGGCCCAGGCGGTGTAGGCGAGGATCAGCGGCATCGCGATCGCCACGCCCACCAGCATGAACGCCTGGCTCCGCTCCGGAGCGGCGGCATCCCAGATGGTGATCCCTGGGGGCACGACGTTCGGCCATATCGTTATGCCCAGGCCCGCCATTCCCAGCAGGAACAGGGCAAGGGAGAGCAGGAAAGGCGCCAGTTCCCGTCGCTTGCGCAGAGACTGGAACAGGGCGACCGCGATGATCAGGGTCAGTAGCGGCACCTGGCTCGCGAACAGGATGTTGGGCATTTCGAGCCAGCGCGCCCGATAGGCGTCGAGCATGGCGAGGTTGTAGACGCTGACGAGCGCCATCAGCACCAGCGTGGCGACAGCGGCCCGGGTAGCAAGGCGATAGGCGTGTTCCTGCACTTCGCCCGACAGCTTCCAGATCATCCAGGTCGAGCCGAGCAGCGCATAACCCGCCACCGTGCCGAGCCCGGTCAGAAGGGTATAGGGCGTCAGCCAGTCCCACCACGATCCCGCGTAGGCGCGGTCCGACACCTCGATCCCCTGGATCAATGCGCCGAGCACCATGCCCTGGCTCATCGCCGCGACGAGCGAACCGGCGAAGAAGGCCAGGTCCCAGAACCCGCGGTGCCGTTCGTCGCGCCAGCGGAATTCGAACGCCACTCCGCGAAAGACGAGCCCGAGGAGCATCGCGATGATCAGGGGATAGGTCGCGGGCAGGACCACGGCATAGGCGAGGGGGAATGCCGCGAGCAGGCCGCCACCGCCAAGCACCAGCCAGGTCTCGTTGCCGTCCCATACCGGAGCGATCGAATTCATCGCCCGGTTGCGCCCATGCCCCACGGTGACAGTCGGGAACAGGATGCCGATGCCCAGGTCGAAGCCGTCCATCACGACGTAGGCGAACACCGCGAACGCGATGATGAACGCCCAGGCGACGGTAAGGTCCATCAGGGGGCTACCTCCTGCTCCGACCGGGGCGAGCCGCTCGACGTGGCCTGTGCAGCGGGCGTGATGCCGGCCGTCCGGATGGGCCCGGCCACGCCGGCGTCCGGTCCGCTTTCACCGGACTGCACGCCGCCGGCCATCAGCCGCAGGATGTACCAGACGCCGGCCCCGAACACGGCGAAATAGACCACCACGAACGCCGCGAGAGAGCTGGCGACGGCGGGCGCGGCAAGCGGGCTGGCGCTTTCGGCGGTGCGCATCAGACCATAGACGGTCCATGGCTGGCGGCCGACTTCGGTGGTGATCCAGCCGGCGATCACCGCGACGAATCCCGCTGGGCTCATGACCAGCGCCGCGCGGTGCAGCAGCGGCGAATCGTAGAGCCTGCCGCGCATCCGCGCGAGGAGGCTCCACAGGCCCATGCCCAGCATGGCAAGGCCGATCCCCACCATGATCCGGAACGACCAGAAGACGATCCCGACCGGAGGCCGGTCCTGCTGGGGAACGGTGTCGAGCCCGGCCAGCGGCGCATCTGGATCGTGCTTGAGAATCAGGCTCGACGCCTTGGGGATCTCGACGGCGAAGCGGACCGTGCCGGCCTCGCTGTCGGGGATCCCGAACAGGATCAGCGGGGCGCCATCGGGATGGCTTTGGAAATGCCCTTCCATCGCCATGACCTTGGCCGGCTGGTGCTCGAGCGTGTTGAGGCCGTGGATGTCGCCGAGAACGATCTGCACCGGCGCCACGATTGCGGCCATCCACATCGCCATCGAGAACATCGTGCGGGCGTGCCTGTCGGTCCGGTTCCTGAGCAGGTGCCACGCGCCGACGCCGCCGACAACGAAAGCAGTGGTGAGATAGGCGGCGGTTACCGTGTGGAGCAGCCGGAAGGGAAAGCTGGGGTTGAAGATGATTGCCAGCCAGCTCGGCCCGGGCAGGAACTGGCCGTTGGCGGCGATTTCGTAGCCCGCGGGGGTCTGCATCCAGCTGTTGACCGAAAGGATCCAGAACGCGCTGATGAACGTCCCCAGCGCGACCATGCAGGTTGCCGCGAAGTGCAGTCCCTTGCCGACCCTGTTCATCCCGAACAGCATCACGCCCAGGAAGCCGGCCTCGAGGAAGAAGGCGGTCAGCACCTCGTAGGCCATCAGCGGCCCGATCACCGGCCCCGCCCGGTCCGAGAACACCGCCCAGTTGGTGCCGAATTCGTAGGACATGACGATGCCGCTCACGACGCCCATCACGAATGCGACCGCAAAGATCTTCAGCCAGAAGCGAAACAGGTCGAGATAGCGTTGCCGGCCGGTCTTCAGCCAGAGTCCCTCCAGCACCATGAGATAGCTGGCCAGCCCGATCGAGAACGACGGGAAGATGAAGTGGAAGCTTACCGTGAAGGCAAACTGGATCCGCGCGAGCAACAGGGCGTCGAGGTCCGGCATCTGCGGAGTGTATGAACGGGCCGGCGGCGCGGCTCAATCGGCATCTCGGCAAGTCGCGTTGCGCGGAACGCAACGCTGCAGGTGCGAAAAGGCTTGCCGTTCGGCCCGCAATACGCACATCGTCGGCGCAATGCTTCGCCAGTACGAACTCGTAGAGCGGGTCAAGGAGTACGACCCCGATGCCGACGAGGCGCTGCTCAACCGCGCCTACGTCTATACCGTGCAGAAGCACGGCACGCAGAAGCGCGCGAGCGGCGACCCCTATTTCAGCCACCCGGTCGAGGTGGCCGGGCTGATGACCGACCTCAAGCTCGACCAGGAAACGATCATCACCGCGCTGCTCCACGACACCGTCGAGGACACGCTGGCGACGATCGGCGAGGTCGAGGACCTGTTCGGGGAAGACGTCGCCCGGCTTGTCGACGGCGTCACCAAGCTGTCCAAGATCGAGGCCATGCCCGAGAACGAGCGGGCGGCCGAGAACCTGCGGAAGTTCCTCCTTGCGATGAGCGAGGACATCCGGGTGCTGCTGGTGAAGCTCGGCGACCGGCTGCACAACATGCGCACGCTGCACTTCATCAAGAGCCGCGAAAAGCGCAAGCGGATCGCCCGCGAGACGATGGACATCTACGCCCCGCTCGCAGAGCGCGTGGGGATGTACGAATACATGCGCGAGATGCAGATGCTCGCGTTCGAGCAGATCGAGCCCGAGGCCTATGCCACCATCACCGGGCGACTTGCGCAGATCCGCAGCGCGGACGGGGGGCAGGTCGATGCGATCGCGCTGGCGATCAAGCAGGCGCTGGCCGAAGCCGGCCTCAAGGTGGAGGTTTCGGGCCGTGAGAAGCACCCCTATTCGATCTGGCGCAAGATGGCCGAGCGCCACGTCAGCTTCGAGCAGGTGACCGACATCATGGCGTTCCGGGTGATCGCCGAAACCGACGCCGACTGCTACCGCGCGCTCGGTGTCCTGCACACAACCTGGCAGTTCATTCCCGGGAAGTTCAAGGATTACATCTCGACGCCGAAGACCAACGGCTATCGATCCCTGCACACCAGCCTGATCTACGAGAACTCGATGCGCGTGGAGGTGCAGATCCGCACCCGCGCGATGCACCGGACCAACGAATTCGGGCTCGCCGCGCACTGGGCCTACAAGCAGGGCGACCGCCCGGACGGACAGGTGGGCTGGCTGCGCGACCTCATCGAGATCGTCGATGCCAGCCACGATGCGGAAGAGCTGCTCGAGCATACGCGCATGGCGATCTACCAGGACCGCATCTTCGCCTTCACGCCGAAGGGCGCGCTGTTCCAGCTGCCCAAGGGCGCCACTCCGGTGGACTTCGCCTTCGCGGTTCACACCGATCTCGGCGCGCAGACCGTCGGCGCGAAGATCAACGGCCGGCACATGCCGCTGCGCACGGTGCTCAACAACGGCGACGTGGTCGAGATCATCAAGGGCAAGAATGCCGAACCCCAGATGAGCTGGCTGGGCTTCGTCACGACCGGCAAGGCGCGTGCGTCGATCCGCCGCGCGGTACGTCTCAAGGAGCGCGAGGAGATCGCGTCCCTGGGCCGCAAGCTGTTCGACGAGATCGCCGCGCGCCTGCCCGCAAAGATCGGCAAGAAGGCCATTCGCGAGGCGGTCAAGCGGCTCGAACTCGATGACGAGGACGAGCTCATGTACCAGGTGGGCGCCAACAAGCTCGACGACCGCAAGGTCATGGAGGCGCTCGTGCCCGGCAGCACCGCCGACCTCGAGGAAGGCGCGGAAGTGCCCCGGCAGGGCAAGGCAATCTCGATCCGCGGCCTGACCCCCGGGGTCGGGTTCAACCTCGCGGATTGCTGCCATCCGGTCCCCGGCGACCGCATCGTGGGCCTGCGCAAGGCAGACGCCCCGGTCGAGGTTCACACGATCGATTGTCTCGAACTGGCGAGCGGGATCGATGCCGACTGGATCGACCTCAACTGGGGCAAGCGCAGCCACGGCGCGGTCGGCCGCCTGCGGGTAACGCTCTACGACCGGCCTGGCACGCTTGCCGAAATGGCCGGCCTGTTCGCCCAGAACCACGCCAACGTCGTTACCCTGGCGCAGACCCAGGCTGACCACCCGTTCTCGACCTACGACGTCGAGCTTGATGTCAGCGACCTGGCGCACCTCACCCGCATCCTCAGCGCCCTGCGCGCGAGCGACGCGGTCGCCCAGGCCGACCGGCTCTAGGCGGGGGGCGGGGTGATCGTTGGCCTCGACCACGTCCAGCTGGCGATGCCGGCGGGAGGTGAAGACCAGGCGCGGGCATTCTATGCGGGCGTGCTCGGGCTTGCCGAGGTGCCCAAGCCAGCCCACCTCGCGACGCGCGGCGGGTGCTGGTTCGAGGGCGGATCGGCGCATATCCATCTCGGCGCCGAGCGCAATTTCCGTCCGGCGCGAAAAGCCCATCCGGCTCTCCTGGTAGATGATCTTGCCGCCATGCGAGACCGCCTCGAACGCCGCGGCGTGAGTTTCGTCGAAGGACAACCGCTCGACGGATATCTCCGCGGCGACGTGGCCGACCCCTTCGGCAACCGCATCGAACTGATGCAGAAGATCTAGCCGGCCGCTTTCCGCCTGACCGGTACGGGGATGTTGCACACGTCGGCGCCCCCGGCAGGCACGATGAAAAATGGATCGCGGCGGTTGGCCCGTGCGTCGGCGTACCGGGCGAAGCTCTCGCTTTCCGTCGAAAGATACTGATAGGTCGGCAGCCCGGGCACCGCTCTGCCCAGCCGCACCGATGCAATCGACGTGCGTTCTTCAGGCGTCCGGTAGAAGCCAAGCGCCTCGGTACCGCGCGGCAGGGTAGCCAGGTGCTCGATCCCCTCGATCACGCGGCCGACGACCGCGATGTTCCGGTCGAGATGGCGCGGCGCGTGGCCTATTACGGCATAAAGCTCGGCGCCGCTCCCCGCGTCGGGTGACAGATTGCGGCCCACGCCGACGCTGCCGTAGCAGTGAACCGGCCAGGCCTTGCGTTCCGATAGACCCAATGGCCAGCCGCCATGAAAACCGGTGACCGGAGCGTACAAGTCGTTCTCGTTTGGGGTCGAAATCGCGAACCGAACGGCAGCATCGGGCCCGGCTGCGTCCTGGGCCTCGTCGGGCACGCGGACGAGATACGCGTCCTCAGCGGTCGGTATCAGTCGTTCGGGCAGCGGCTTTGCCTTCGCCGTGTCTTCGGCATCGGGATCGCCCCACTGGACGACATAATTGTCCTGCGCGCGCACGATTGCGAGCCCGTCCCACCAATGCGCCTCTGCCAGCGTGCGGATGTTTGCCACCCAGGGCTGGCTGAAGGGCGACGCGATGAGCTGGATGATCACGCGGCGCGGCTTGGCGTCGCGGTCGGGTGCAAGGTCCATCACCAGCAGGTCGTCAGGCGCGATATCGGCCCACTCGTCGGCCCTCGCCGCCGCGACGATTTCCCCGGGCGAGGGCGCGCCGGATGCGTCCGGCTGAGCGGCTGCGGAAGTGGCGGCGAGCGCGGCGGCGAAAACAAAAAGCCTTTTCATGCCCGGGGTTGTGCCATGCGTGCGGTGCAAAGCAAGGCTCAGTCGGCCATGTCCTCGAGCGCGTGCATGTCGTCGTCGCTGAGGCCGAAGTGATGGCCGACCTCGTGGATTACGACGTGCGCGATCAGGTGTTCCAGATCGTGGCCGTCGGCGATCCATTCGTCGAGAATAGGCTGGCGGAACAGGCGTACACGATTGGGCATCTGGCCGCTCGCCTCGATCGACTGCTCGGTCAGGCTGACGCCTTCGAACAGGCCGGTCAGCTCGAACGGATCCTCGATGCCCATCGCAGCGAGCGTGTCCGCATCCGCGAACTCTTCGACTGCGAGGACGACGTCGCCGAGGTGGGCGGCGAACTCCGCGGGCAGGCGCGCGAATGCGGTGCGGGCGATCGCCTCGAACTCTTGCGCGGATGGGGGCGGTCCGAAGGTGCGGGTCATCCCGGCCGATCTAGGCGCGCTTCGCGCGCTTGTCAGCCTTCGCCGGGGCGGCTAGGGCGCGCGGCCTGTCCAGTGCATGCGGAGCGGTGGCCGAGTGGTCGAAGGCGCTCGCCTGGAAAGTGAGTATACGTCACAAGCGTATCGAGGGTTCGAATCCCTCCCGCTCCGCCACGAACTAAGTGCTTGATATAGAACAATTTTACGCCCGCGATAAAGCGCGCGGTTCCGCGCTATTCTGCGTCCCCGACCGGTCCGCGGAGAGCAAATTTTCGGCCTGATTCGGGCCAGTCTCGCGCGGATTCTCCGCAGACCTCTGGGGTGGACCGGAATCGCAATTGTCGGGAGTTTGTTGGCCCGCGCTTCTGCGCGTTGCCAGTCGGGTGGCCGCCCCCGGTCCCATCGTATCGAGGCGATGGCCAGCACCAACAAGCAACGGCGCCGAAGCGCCGCGCCGTTAGTTCCTCGTCTCTTGAGTGTCAGCTGACGAGCAGGTCCCACTGATCGTCCCAGTCGTGCGGCAGGTCGTTTCGCCTGAGCCAGCGGGCAGTGAAGTTGACCGGCTGGGTCCCGGCGAGGATCGCGTCGATGATCCGCGGCGAGAGGAAGTTAATCCGGATCACACGCGACATCCAGGAGTCGTTGACCCCTTCCTCGCGCGAGAGCGTGGCGATGTCGATCTCGCCGGTCGCAAGGCGGTCCCACCAACGCCGGGCGGTGACCAACAGGGCTACGAGGTCCGGGTCCGCGGTTCCCGCAGTCGCTACCAGACCGTTCGAGTGAACGAGGCGCACCGCGCGACCGGTGCGGGTTAACCTGACCTTTGCACCGAGGCTGATCACGTCGGCATAAGTGCCATTGTCCCGCTCGAGCTTGAGCCTTTCGGCGAGCGCTTCAGCTGATAGCTCGATCGTGTTCTCGCTCGCCTTGATGCGCACGCTGCTCGCGTGAATCTCCTCGGCGAGCCCTTGGGCAACGTTATGGATTGCCGGAGGTCGCCCGAGTGCAGCGCGGAACCTTCAGTCGATGAAGGCTGATACCTCCCCCACTCCACTGAAACGCGCGCGAGCGAGCTGCTCGCCGGAGACTGGGTGGACGCCGGTGATCGCCCCGCTGGAGATCCACCAACCTGCCTGCGGCGTGATCCCACGCTCCAGCAAGTTTTCGAACAGGAAGACCGCTGCGCCGAAGGGACCATCGAGCATCGTCGCAGTCGTTGCCTGGCCCACGATCGAACCGTCGATTTCCATCGAGACCTCTATCTGGTCGAGGTGCGCCCAAAGGTCGTGTGGCACCTTCGGTCCCAAAAGCAGGCCGGCGTTATTGCCGTGGTCAGAAATGGTCACGCACGGTCCATCGGCATTGATCGCCGCATAGGGAGACGAGGCGACTTCGATGCCGATGCGGATTTCATCGATCCATCGGACTGCGTCATTTCGGTCCGCGGGCACCGGCCCGTCGGTCGGCCCCACCCGCAACATGAACTCGGCTTCGACCGCGGCGAACCCCTCGCGAAAGATCTCGAACCGCGTCGGCGCGTCGCCGCTCCAGCTGATGAGGTCCGCGAATACCGGTCCGGCGAGGCGATTGGCGCCAAGGCGCGCGTCGTCAGGCGGGTTAATCTTGCCCACCTTCCAGCCGCCGACCGCGCGGTCCCATAGCGAAAGCGCGCGATTCTGGATTTCGTAGGCGGCCGAGAGACTCTCCGGACGGTTGCCGGGATAGCGGGCGAGTGCCGTTCCCTTGCGCCGCGCATCGACGAACGCCTGCGCGATTCCGCACTCTTGAACTGTCACTCTGGTCCATCCCCATCTGCTTGCTGGAAAGGCAATTTTGACGAAAAAGGAAACCGGTGTCAAAAAGGAAATTCCGCGAATGATGCCGGGCGGGCTGATCGCTCCGGGATTTCGCGGAAAGGCAGATTGCAGGATGCCGGCATTCCTGCCAGCAGTGCTAGGTATCGTCATGGCCAAGTCGACCAAAACACCAACGATCAACGACGTGGCCCGCGCGGCCGGCGTGTCGAAAAAGACCGTCAGCCGGGTCATCAACCGGTCGGCGCTGATCAAGAAGGACACGCGCGAGAAGATCGAGGCGGTCATCGCGGATCTGGGCTATGTACCCAATCCTCAGGCGCGGGCACTGGCGCTGCGGCGGAACTTCCTGCTCGGCCTGCTGCACGACAATCCCAACGCGCAGACCGTGCTGAATTTCCAGGAGGGCGTGCTCGACGCCATCAAGGCGACCGAGTTCGCCTTGGTCGTGCGGCCGGTGGATCGTCATTCCCCGCACATGCTCGAAGACATCCGCCACTTCCTCGAGCAGCAGCGCCTCTACGGTGTGCTGATCCTGCCGCCGATCTCGGAAAACGATGATCTCGCCGCACTGTGCCGCGAAATGGGGTGCGGGTACGTGCGCATGGGCTCGGCAATGCTGGATGACGAGGAGCACGTGGTCGCCTCCAACGACCGCGAAGTCGTCGAGAACGCGGTGGATTATCTGGTCGGATCGGGTCACCGTCGGATCGGTATCATCAAGGGCCCCGACGGCTTCCGTTCCGCATTCGAGCGGGCCGAAGGGTTCATGGCGGCGATGAAAAAGCACGGGCTCTCCATTCCGCCCGAGGCCATCGGGCAAGGTACCTACCGCTTCGATTCGGGGCTGACTGCGGCGGGTCGGTTGCTCGACCGTCCGGGACGGCCGACCGCTATCTTCTGCAGCAACGACGAGATGGCCGCCGGCGCGCTGCATGCTGCTCGTCAACGCGGCATCGAGGTGCCGGGCGATCTGTCGATCATCGGTTTCGACGATTCGCCGATCGCCGCGCATATCTGGCCGCCAATGACCACGGTCGGATGGCCCATCCGCGAGATGGGCAAGGCGGCTGCACTCAAGCTGGTCGCCCCGGCCGACGAGGCGGCGCAGGACTCCCGGTTCCCCGCCCGACTGGTCAAACGGCTGTCGGTCGCGCCGCCGTCGTCCGGCAGAAGCTGAACAGGGAGGTTGAATTTTTCCGGACTTTGCCGCAGAACGACTTATGACACCGGTTTCCTAAGGGCGCTCGTGCCCGGAAACCAATCCAACGAAGGGCTCGCCGAGCCGAAGAGAGGCACCATGAAGATCGCACTCGTCATAGAGAACAGCCAGGCTGCGAAGAGCGGCATCATACACGACGCACTCACCGCGGTGGCCGAGCCTCTCGGGCACGAGGTTCATCATTACGGCATGTATACCGCCGAGGACGGCGCGCAGCTCACCTATGTGATGAACGGCCTGCTTGCCGGCATCCTGCTCAACTCCGGCGCGGCCGATTTCGTGGTGACCGGTTGCGGCACCGGCATGGGTTCCATGCTCGCGTGCAATTCGATGCCCGGCGTGTTCTGCGGCCTCGTCATCGATCCTACCGATGCTTTCCTTTTCAGCCAGATCAACGACGGCAACTGCATGTCGATGCCCTATGCCAAGGGCTTCGGTTGGGCGGCCGAGCTCAACCTGCAGGACTGCTATCGCAAGATCTTCGAGAACGAAGGCGGCGCGGGCTACCCCAAGGAGCGTGCCGAGATCATGCGCACGAACCGCGGCATCCTCAAGGATTTCAAGGCGGCCGCCTGCCACGATATGCTCACGGTTCTCAAGAACGTAGACCAGGACCTGCTGCGGTCGGCAATCGCGGGAGAGAAGTTCGCCGAGCTTTTCTATGCCAACGCGCAGGACGCGGCTATCAGCGACTACCTGCGTTCGCTGTGAGCGGATCGCGAAGGGAGGCCGGCACGGTGGGCAATCCATTCGACCTGAGCGGGCGCAAGGCGGTGGTGACCGGCGCGAACACCGGAATTGGGCAAGGTATCGCGGTTGCGCTCGCGCGGGCCGGCGCCGATGTCGCTCTGGTCGGTCGCAGTACCGCGAGCGATACCCAGTCGCTGATCGAACGCGAGGGCCGCAAGGCCATCCAGATACGCGCTGACCTGTCCTCAATTGCTCCCACGGGAGACGTGGTCGCGCAGGCGATCGACGCGCTCGGGCGAATCGACATTCTCGTCAACAACGCCGGAATCATCCGGCGCGCGGACGCGCTCGATTTCTCGGAGGAGGACTGGGACGCGGTCGTCGACACGAACCTCAAGGTCCTGTTCTTCCTCACGCAGGCGGTCGGACGCCACATGGTCGGCTGGGCCAGCCAGTCGGGCGAGCGCGGCAAGATCGTCAACATTGCATCGATGCTCACCTTCCAAGGCGGCATCCGCGTGCCAAGCTACACCGCATCGAAAAGCGGCGTCGGCGGCCTGACCAAGCTCCTCGCCAATGAATGGGCAGCGAAGGGCATCAATGTGAATGCCATTGCGCCGGGCTACATCGCGACCAACAATACGGCTGCCTTGCAGGCCGACGAGAATCGCAATCGCCAGATCATGGAGCGCATCCCCGAAGGCCGTTGGGGCGACCCGGCGGACATCGGCGGTGCCGCGGTGTTTCTCGCCAGCCGAGCGGCCGATTACGTCCAGGGTCACATCCTGGCTGTCGACGGCGGATGGCTTGCGCGATGAGCGCGGCGAAGTTGCCGGGTCCGGTTGTCTGCTTCGGCGAGATGCTGATGCGTCTTTCGCCGCCACCAGGCGTTCCGCTGGTCAGATCCGGCGCGCTCAACCTTGCCGTTGGCGGAGCGGAAGCGAATGTCGCCGTCGCGCTCGCTGGACTGGGGTGTTCCGCCCGAATGCTCACGGTGGTGCCTGACAATCCCCTCGGACGAAGGGCGATCGCGGCGCTTGGAGAAGCAGGCGTCGATACCCGGTTCATCCGCAAGGGAGAGGGGCGACTTGGCCTTTACTTCTTCGAACAGCCGTCAGGCCCGATCGGCGGGCGGGTTACCTATGACCGCGCGGGAAGCGCCTTCGCCGCCACAAACGCTTCCGACATCGATTTTGCCCCTGCGCTCGAAGGGGCCGGCCTGCTGCACGTGTCGGGCATCACGCCGGCGCTGGGCCCCTCGGGATCCGAGCTGGCCCTCGCGGCCATCGCTGCCGCCCGGCACGCTGGAGTGCCGGTGTGCTTTGACGGCAACTACCGGGCCAACCTGTGGGACGCGTGGGACAGCAATCCGCGCGAGATCCTCTTGCGCCTGGTGGGTGAAGCGACCGTCCTCGTCGGCAATCATCGCGACATTTCGCTGCTGCTCGGCAAGACGTTCTCCGGTGACGGCCCCGATCGGCGGCGCGAGGCGGCGGAGGCAGCCTTCGCGGCGTTCCCGCGGCTGCAACTGATCGCCTCAACCGCGCGTCATGTCGAAAGCGCGACCGCCCAGCGGCTGGCGGGCCGCGTCGACCTGCGTAACGAGCAATGGCAAACGCAAGAGGTTCGCATCGACCGGGTGGTGGATCGCATCGGGACCGGAGACGCCTTCGCAGCGGGGGTGCTCTCGCGCTGGATCGAAGGAGGTGGCGCGGAGAGCATGGCGAAGACCGGGCTGGCGCTGGCGGTAATGAAGCACGGCATCGCCGGCGATTCGATCTGCGTGACGCGCGGCGAGCTCGAGGCGTTCGATCCGGCCGGATCCGATGTCAGCCGCTGACCGTATTTCCCGCCGTTCGCTTCTGACCGGAACCGCCAGCGCGGGCCTGGCGCTCTCGGTTCCGCTCGCAGCTCGGACCCGCGAACCGCGCGCGCTGTCCTGGCTCGGCATCGTCGACCGGGGTACGCCCGCGTTCCTAGGCATCCGATATGCTCGCGCCGCTCGCTTCGCTCCACCCGTGCGCGAGCCGCTGCCGACAATCAGCACGCGGGCGGATCGGTTCGGTCCGCTCGCCCCGCAAGTGCGGCCCATCACGCCTGGCGTCAGCGAGGACTGCCTTTTCCTCAACATCTGGACGCCCGAAGCCCATCCGGCTGCTGCGCGGCCGGTGATGGTCTACTTTCACGGCGGGGCATACAACTGGGGCTCGGTCACCGATCCGGTGACGCACGGCCCCCACCTGGCTGCGCGGGAAGATGTCGTGGTGGTGACGGTCAACCACCGCCTCAACGTTTTCGGCTACGGATGGCTTGCTCCATTCGGTGAACGCTTCCGCGACAGCGGCAACCTGGGCCAGCTCGACCTCGTCTGTGCGCTCGAATGGATCCGCGATCACATCGGGGCGTTCGGCGGCGATTCGGCGCGGGTGATGGTCTTCGGCCAGTCGGGCGGAGGGGCGAAGATCGCTACCCTCATGGCAATGCCCGCTGCCGAGGGCCTGTTTGCCTCTGCCGCGACGATGAGCGGGCAGCAGGTGACTGCGCAGGGCCCCGGCCACGCGTGGAAACGAACGCAGGCGTTCATGGAGCACATCGGTCTTGCGGACGGCGATGTGGAGAGCCTGCTTGCGCTGCCCGCCGAACGCCTCCTCGACGGGCTTGAGGCGCGCGATCCGGTGCTCGGCGGCGGGATCTACTTCGGACCCACGCTCGACATGACGAACCTCCGACGTCATCCGTTCTGGCCCGACGCTGCTCCGCAGTCGCGTCACATACCGATGATACTGGGCAACACGACCGACGAGACTCGCGCGTTCATCAGTCCGACGGGTCCGGTCGTGAAGGGACTCGACTGGTCGAACATCGCCGACCGGCTCGGTCCGCAGATCCGCATCGACCTGAGCCCCCAGTGGGTGGTCGACCAGTACCGGGCGCGCTTTCCCAGCTGGACCGCCCAGGAGGTGTTCTACGCGGCTTCGACCGACGGGCGAAGCTGGCCGGGACAACTGATCGAGGCGGACGAGCGGGCGAAGGTAGGCGCCGTGAAGACATGGGTTTACCAGCTCGACCGGCCAAGCCCCGTCGATCCCGACCGGGGCGCGGCGCACACCGACGACCTGCCGTACGTGTTCGGCACGCTCGATGCGGAAGGAAGCTTCTCGGGGACCGGCGAACGGGCACGAGAGATCAGCAGCGCGATGATGGGGGCGTTTGCCGGGCTCGCCCGCCATGGGGTGCCGGGACTGCCGGACTGGCGGCCCTATCGGCTGCCCGAACGCGCCACCCTGATGATCGCGGAGGACCGCATCGCAGTCGAGGCCGATCCGCGCCAATGGCAGCGCGAGCTTTGGTCGAGGGCACCCTACATTCAGCCTGGCAGCTAGCGGCGCCGGCCTCAGGTCCCCGGTTTGGCCGTCACGGGGTAGGCGATGATTATCGAAAGGGGCTCGGCTCCCGCCTGCCGGATACCGACAATTGCACCGGTGTAGAGATAGGCGGCCATCCCCGCGGACAATTCCGCTTCCACACCATCTGATACCACCACGCCCGCGCCCGCGGTGACGTAATACACCTCGTCGTGGGCAATCGGATGTTCACCGATCGCCGCGCCAACATCGAGCACGCGGCGGCGGAACTCCATTGTGCGGGGCTGGGGGGCCGCATCGCTCATGCGATAGGCCGTCGACATCCCCAGTGCGCCGTGGGGCGGGGCTTCGCGCACGGCGGTGTCGATCTCGTCGATCACCACCATGGGCGGAGCCTGCGTCAGAACGATCAGCGGCCAGAGCAAGTCATTTCCCCCGGTTGCGCATGGCGCGGTCTCGTGGCGAAAGGTGTTCCTGCGCGCCGGTCTTCTGGCCGGGATACAAGCCCGATCGGGGGGTCATCCGGGACAGGTCCCAGTCGGTCTCCACGAAGCGGGCAGTGGCGGGCTCGATCGCGGGATATCCGCCTACCTCGCTTTCGTCGTCGATAATCTCGCCGCGTCCTTCCGCGATGAAGAACAGTACGCGAATCTCCTCGGAGCCGCGGTCCCACGGGCGTGCGCCGGCCGTCGCGAGCAAGGTGGTTTCCACGTCCCCGCTGGGCAGGATGTCGTAGCCCTCGATGTTCGCCAGCGGCCGATCTGCCTCGATCAGGCGGGCCGCGGTTTCGCCATAGCGGCCGAACATCGGCAGGGGGTTGCCGTGGCGATCCACCGCGCGATTGTCCTTGCCGTAATAGGCGAGGTCACCAACGCCCCCGAGCATCAGAAAGGGGAGGCCCGGATCGGTATCGTTACCCCCGCGTAGCACGTTCCCGATAGCGGTGATCTTGCCCGTCACGGGTTGGTGGCCGGCCCATTCGAGGTCCATCAGGTTGTAGTGCACGGCGCGATGCTGCGGATTGTAGATCAGGTTGTTGATCATCAGAACCTGCGCGCCGCCCTTTACCAGCGGGCTGCGCTCGACATTGTGGGCCCAGATGTTGCGATCGAAGACGATCCCGGTCGCGTTGTCGTGGACGAGCGAGCCCTTCGAGTGCTCGCCCTTGGGATGGCTCGAATCGGCCAGGCCCTCTGCCGCGAGGTTCAGGCGGAAGACGATGTCGTGGCTCGTTCCCTTCCGCCATTCGGCCACCGTCTCGCCTGTGAAGCGCGGGCCGGACGCCGACATGTTCTCGTCGATCGCCCACAGGAAAGTGCAATTCTCGACCAGCACGCGGGACGCGGCAGCGGTCGAAAAGGCGTCCGCCTCCCAGCCGCTGCGCTTGGCCTGGCCATCTGCACCGGTGATGATTCGCAGGTGCTGCAACTTCACGTCGTGCGTCTTCACATCGATGCCCCCGCGCAGGATCGTGATCCCGGGAGAGGGCGCAGTCTGACCCGCGATCGTGACGAATGGCTGGTCGATCGTGAGGGTCGACTGTTGAAGGTCTATCGCGCCGCCGACCTCGAACACCACTATGCGCTTGCCCTTGGTCGCCAATGCGGCGGCGAGGCTCCCCGGGCCATCCTTCGCGAGTGTCGTGACTCGGATGATCTTGCCCCCCCGGCCGCCGTCGGTCGGGTCTGCAGGTTGTGCCTTGAGGCTGCCCGCCCCGGCGACAAATGCCATGAAAATCAGAATGATGCCTGTCAGAACCCCACGCATACCGGCTCTCTCTCCCATGCTTGATGCCATCAACTTGACAGAGCGGGCCGACTGAGGCAATGATAAATGACACCGGTTACCAAAATCGGGTTGGAGAGTCGGATGATGCCTGAGGCGCCAATTTTTGGCCCGTTTAGGAAACCGGTGTCACCAACCCATACTGACTAGGGGAGGTTTGCATGGCTCACGTGCGTACGGTTTCGCGAATGAAGGTTGCTCTTTTGCTTGGCGGCGCGGCGCTGGTTCCGCAGTCAGCGTGGGCGCAGGATGCAACAGGCGTCGACGGTGCCGCGCCGGAAGAGAACGTCATCGTCGTCACGGGATACCGCGAATCGCTCAACGCCGCGATCGCCCAGAAAAGGAACAGCGCTTCGCAGGTTGACGTGATCGTCGCCGAAGACATCGCGAAGTTCCCCGATACCAACCTTGCCGAATCCCTTCAGCGCATCCCGGGCATCTCCATCCAGAAGGATGCGGGCGAGGGGCGTGCCATCACTGTTCGTGGCCTGGGCGCGCAGTTCACCCGCGTCCGCGTCAATGGGATGGAGGCAATCGCGACCTCGACCGACGGGGCGAGCGCCAACCGCGATCGCGGCTTCGATTTCAACGTTTTCGCGTCAGAGTTGTTCAACTCGATCGTCGTCCACAAGACGGCCGAGGCCTCGCTAGATGAGGGATCTCTCGGAGCGGTGGTCGACCTCAACACGGGCAATCCGCTGGCCTACGACCCGGGCTTCAACGTCGTCGCCTCCGCCCAGGCGCGGTACAACGACCTGTCTAAGGACGTAGGACCGCGTCTCGCCGGTCTCGTGTCCTGGACGAACATCGACCAGACCTTCGGCGTGGCGGCCTCCCTTGCCTATTCGAAGTACGATACCTTCGAGTTGGGCAACAACACGGTGCGCTGGGCGCAAGGTGCCTTCCGTTCGGTGAACGGCACGTCGTGCTTCACCGGCTCGACTTATGTGCCGAGCGCGCTCTGCAACCAGGTCGGCCTCGCCTTCCATCCGCGAATTCCTCGTTACGGCCTGGTCGCGCACGATCGCGAACGGCTCGGTGCCACTGGCTCAGTGCAGTGGGCACCGACTGACCGCACCAAGCTGTCGATCGACGGGCTCTATTCAAACTTCAAGGAGACGCGCGACGAGTTCTGGGGCGAAATCCTTGTTCGGTCGAACGAGCGAACGATCGATGTCACGAATTTCGCGATCGATTCCAACAACAACCTCGTCTCTGCGACACTCAACAATGCGTACCTGCGCACAGAGCGCTATTCGCGCGAAAGCGAAACCAAGTTCTGGCAGGTGTCGGCTCGGCTCGATCAGGAAGTCACCGATACTCTTTCGCTGACCTTGCGCGGCGGCAAGTCGCGTTCGGACGCCGACATACCTGTCGAAACCACGATCCTGTTCGATGACCGGATCAACGGCTACACCTTCGATTACACCAACATGGCCTCGCCGAAGCTCAACTTCGGTCCTGGCGGGGCATCCACCCCCTCGCAGTTCGAGCTGGCCGAGTTCCGTGACCGTCCCTCGTTCCTGACGAACAAGTTCGAGACCGTTGGCCTCGATGCCGAGTGGGATATTGCCGATGGGTTCAACGTCACGGCTGGCGCGATCTACCGGCGCTACGACTACGACACCGAGGGCTTCCGCCGCGACAGCACTTATTGCGGGGCCTTCACCTGCGCGCCGGGCCAGACGGGCCTGCCCGTGACCGATGCGATTTCCGAGATCTTCAACCTCGGCGACGCCGGGCAGCCTTCGGGTAACTCGAACAGCTGGCTCGTGCCGCTTCTCGGCCCCGCTGCCGATGCCGTCGGCCTGTACCAGCGGCCCGCGGTGTCGCAGACGGGCGAGAACCGCTCAGTGACCGAGAAGACCAAGGGCGGCTACCTGCAGTTCAACTTCGACACCTACGACCTGCTGGGCATACGCGTGACCGGCAATGTCGGTAGCCGCTATGTCCGGACCGAGCAGAGTTCGACCGGCTTCAACAGCGGATCGGAGGTGACCGTCGAGCGCAGCTATGACGACTGGCTCCCGTCGGGGAACCTCAACCTCTTTCTCACCGACAACCTGATCCTGCGCGGTGCGGTCGCGGAGGTGATGACCCGGCCGTCGCTCGGTAACCTTACACCGGGCGGCTCGGTCGATCAGTTCAATTTCCGAATCACGTCGGGCAACCCGTTCCTCGACCCGTTCCGTGCTGTCGCCTATGACGCGGCGCTCGAATGGTACTTCGCGCCGGGCGCGCTGGCATCGGTGGCGCTGTTCAAGAAGGACATCTCCAGCTTCCCGCTCTCGAGCTCGTTTCAGGGCACATACGCCCAGAGCGGACTGCCGACGTCGATCCTGACGCCGGGCACGCCGCTCCACAATGCGATCGTGGTGGGCACCAATCCCAGCGTTCCGATCGAGTTCCGCACCAGCGTCAACGGACCCGGTGCGAACCTCAAGGGCGTCGAGGTCTCGCTGCAGTTGCCATTCGATACGTTTGCGAGCGGTTTCCTTTCGCGGTTCGGCGTCCTTGGCAACGTGACGTTCGTCGACAGCGACGTCGATTACACGCTGGCGACTCCCGCAAGTGCGCTCAACGGCAGCGGAAACCCCGTCTCGGGTCCAGCGACGATCTTCACGCGGCCGCTGCTCGATCTCGCCAAGAAGGCCGCCAACGGCACGCTCTATTACGAGGACGAAAAGTTCTCCGCCCGCGTTTCGGTCGCATATCGCGACGGTTATCTCGACAGCACGAGCGGCAACCTCAACATCTTCGAAGGGTACGCCAGCACGGTCAACGTCGATGCGTCGATCCGCTACAAGCTTACCCGCCAGGTCGAGCTTTCGCTGGAAGGCACCAACCTGACAGACGAGTACCGTGAGCGCTTCGTCAACGATCCCTCGCCGCGCGGCTACGAGAACAATCACTTCGGCCGCGTGATCATGGCCGGCGTCCGGGTGAAGATCTGACGAAACTCGGGTGACAGAAGAGGACAGGCCCCCGCATGAGGAGTGATCGCAGATCGATCCTGGGCGGGGGCCTGATCCTGTCCTTGCTGGGCGCGGGACGCGCCTCGGGCCAGTCGCCTCCGCCGTCGGTCGCGGGTGCATCGCCGCCGGGATTGCCCCAGCCGGTCGAGACAATCGACTTGTGGCCTGGCGGCGCGCCCGGCCCGAAAGCAGAGCGCCCGATCGAGCAGGTCGTCGAGCGGTCGGAAGACCCGCTGGTGTCCGACCGGGCGGTCCTTGGAATAGCGGTTCCGCGCATGGCGGTCTTTCGCCCCTACCGTCCCAACGGGGCGGCGGTCCTGCTCATGCCGGGTGGCGGCTATCGTCACGTCGTTGTCGACAAGGAAGGCTACGAAATGGCGCGCTGGTTGACGGCGCGCGGATTCACCGCCTTCGTGCTGTTCTACCGCCTCCCGTACGAGGGCTGGCTGGCTGGCCCGAACGTGTCGCTGTCCGACGCCCAGCGGGCGATGCGTCTGATCCGCAAGCGCCATGGCGATTTCGCGATCGACCCGGAGCGTGTAGCGGCCATGGGCTTTTCGGCGGGCGGCCACCTGTGCGCCGATCTCGGGACGCGTTTCTCCGCACATACCTACGAGCCCGTCGACGACGCGGACGGTCTCAGCGCCAGGCCGGTGTGCGCAGCGCCGATCTACCCGGTCGTCTCGATGCAGTTGCCAGCCGCTCACGCCGGTTCGCGCGAACGGTTGCTCGGCACGAACCCTTCACGGGCGCTCGAGGCGGCGCACTCGCCGCATCGCAACGTGCCGATGGATGCGCCCCCGTTCTTCATTCTTCATGCCGAGGACGACGACGTCGTTCCTGCCGAGAATAGCCTTCTTCTTCATGCAGCGCTCAAGGCGCGGGGCATCCGGGTCGAGCTGCATCTGTTCGAGCATGGCGGTCACGGATTCGGATTGCGCAAGGCGATCGGCAAGCCAGTGGAGGCCTGGCCGGACCTCTGGCGTGCGTGGGCGCGCGGTACCGGCCTCGGCTGATGCAGAGCGACAGGCGCACCCTGCTTGCCGGAGCCGGCGCAATCGGTGTCGTATCGCTCGCGGGGCGTGGCGCGCAGGCGTCCGGTGCCTCGGGACACGGGCGGGCTGCAGTGACTGTCTCACGCCGCGGCTTCGACAACCAGCGCATCCCCGACCTCGGCGACGGTTCGTTTCTCAATCCTGTGATTTCGGGCGACCGGCCCGATCCCGCCATCCTGAAGGACGGAGACGACTACTACGTCACGTTCTCCACCTTCGACGCATATCCCGGGCTGACGATCTGGCACTCACGGGACCTGATAAACTGGCGTCCCCTGAAGCCCGCCCTTCATCGCAACATCGGCTCGGTCTGGGCACCCGGCCTGCACAAGGATGGCAACCGCTACCTGCTTTACATCCCGGTAAAGGCCGAGCCGCGGAACGACATCTTCGTCAGCTGGGCCGAGCGGATGGAAGGCCCGTGGAGCGATCCCGTCCCGTTGGGGCTGCACGAACACATCGATCCCTGCCACGCGGTGGCGGAGGACGGCAGCAAGTGGCTGTTTCTTTCGGGGGGTGACCGCGTGCGGCTGGCGGACGACAATCTCTCGCTCGCTGGTGAAGTCGAGCACGTCTACGACCCATGGCGCTACCCTTCCGACTGGATCGTGGAGGGGTTCTCGCCCGAAGGACCCAAGATCCACCGGATCGGCGGCTGGTTCTATATGATCACCGCCGTCGGGGGCACCGCCGGCCCGCCCACAGGGCACATGGTGATCGCTGCCCGGTCGCGGTCGCTCCACGGTCCGTGGGAGCATCATCCGGGCAATCCGATCGTGCGCACCACATCGATTGACGAGGCCTGGTGGTCGCGCGGTCACGCGTCGCTCGTGGAGGCGCCGGACGGCAGCTGGTGGTCGCTGTATCACGGGTTCGAGCACGGGTTCTGGACCCTGGGCCGGCAATGCCTTCTTGACCCGGTCCGCTTCACCGCGGACGGCTGGTTCGAGATGACGGGAGGCGATCTGTCACGGCCGATAGCCAAGCCCCGCGGCGGCCAGGTTCAGCCGCATGGACTCGCGCTGACGGACGACTTTTCCGGCCCGCTCGCGCTTGGCAGCAAGTGGGCGTTCTTCCGCCCGTCGAACGAAGAGACAGCTCGGGTCAGGACCGATGGCGGAGTCCTCCATTTAGCGGGCAGGGGCGATGCACCATCGAGCGGGTCGCCCCTGTTGCTGACCGCGGGTGATCGCAGCTACCGGTTCGAATGCGACATCGAGATAGCCCCCGGCGGCCGGGCGGGCCTCGTGCTGTTCTACGACGATAAGCTCTATTGTGGGCTCGGCTTCGATGCCGAACGCTTCGTCACTCACCAATATGGGATCGAGCGTGGGCGGCCCGTTAATCCGCACGGGTCCCGCATGCGAATTCGCGTGACCAACGACCGGCACATAGTGACATACGACACCAGCGGTGACGGTGGGCGAACCTGGCACCGTTTCGACCGCGGGATGGAGGTATCGGGCTATCACCACAACGTGCGCGGAGGATTCCTGATGCTCCGTCCAGGGCTCTACGCTGCGGGACCGGGCGAGGCAAAGTTCCGCGACTTCCGCTTCACGGCGCTTCAGGACTGAAGAAGGGCAACCCAGCGAATGACCGGATTCCAATCAACGCGGCGGGAAATGATGCGGGGGGCGCTGTCGCTGGGCGCGGTCGCGTCGCTGCCCGCGTGCAAGCCGGTCCTGTCCGGTCATCTGACCAGTGCGGACGCCCACCCGGCGGATTATCCCACCGTGCGCGCGGTCGAGTTCATGGGCCGGTACCTGACAGAAAGGACCGATGGCCGCATCGGCATAAAGGTCTTCGCCGGCGGGCAGCTCGGGAACGAGACCGACACCCTCGAGATCACGAGTTTCGGCGGAATCGATTTCAACCGCGTGAACTTCGCGCCGCTCAATTCGATCGAGCCGATGACGCTTCCGTTTTCCCTTCCGTTCGTATTCGACTCGGTCGATCACATGCGGCGCGCAGTCGACAGCGACGTAGGCGACGAGGTGCTCGCGGCACTGGAGCCGCACGGGCTGATTGGCTTGGCGATCTACGATTCGGGAGCGCGCAATTTCTACAATGGCCGCCGACCGATTCGCACGCCTTCGGACATGAAGGGCCTCAAGATTCGCGTGCCGGCATCGGACTTATACATCGCGATGGTCAACGCGCTGGGCGCCAATGCGGTGCCGATCCCTTTCGGTGAAATCTACCAGTCCCTGGCGCAGCGAGTGATCGACGGTGCCGAGAACAACTGGCCGACGTTCGTCGGTGAACGGCATTACGAGGTCGCGAGTTACCTTAGCCTTACCGGTCACCTGCTGACGCCCGAAGCATTCGTGATGAGCAAGATCAGCTGGGACAAGCTTTCCCAGGCCGACCAGGAGCTGGTGCGAGAAGCAGCCAAGGCCTCCGTAATCGAGATGCGGCGACTGTGGGACCTGCGCGTGGCCGACGCGCAGGCGACGATTGCCCGCTCCCGCGTCCGCGTGAACGAAGTGGACCAGGCACCGTTTGCCGCGCTCATGCGGCCGGTCTGGGACCAGTTCGTCACTACCCCCCAACAGAAATCCGTGGTCGAGCGCATCCTCGCCATGAGGGAGGCATGAGCATGGCAAATACGGTTTCGCGCTTGCTGATCGGATTCGGTTCTGCCGGATTGCTCGCCATGACCGCAATCATCGCGTGGCAGGTCTTCGGTCGCTTCATCCTCGATTCGAGCCCTTCCTGGACCGAGCAGGCCTCGTTGATCCTGATGATCTGGTACGTCATGTTCGCTGCCGCCGCGGGCGTGCATGAAGGTTTCCACATCCGCATCGCGCTTCTCGAGGAAAGGCTCGGCGAGCGGGCGCGACCGGTGATGCGACTGGTCGCCGCGATCGTCGCGGTTCTGGGGCTGGTGATGCTGATCTACGGGCTGCAGCTCTGCTGGCTCGTGCGCGGCAATGTCGTGCCCTCGCTCGGGATCAGTCGTTCGCTCGCCTATGTTCCACTTCCCGTTTCGGGCCTGCTGATGGCTCTGTTCGCGCTTCCGCAGATATGGAGCGGGACTCACCCGGTCGCTCCGCACGGTGAAGGGGAGATGGCCTGATGGAACTCCTCATTCTGTTCGGCGTGCTTTTCCTGCTGCTCGTTCTCGGCGTGCCGGTCGGCTTTTCGCTGCTCGGATCTGCGCTCGCCTGTTTCCTTGCAATGGGCATCCCGCCGGTCGTCGCCGTACAGCGCGTTGCCGCGGGCATCAGCGTGTTCACCTTGATGGCAATTCCGTTCTTCATCTTCGCCGGCGACCTGATGTACCGGGCCGGCATCGCCGAGCGGCTGGTACGAGTCGCCGATGCTGCGGTCGGGCGGGTCCGCGGCGGCCTTGGCATTGTCGACGTCGGCGCGTCGATGATGTTCGGCGCGGTGTCGGGTTCGGCCATCGCCAGCGCTTCGGCCATCGGATCGACGATGGTCCCGCTGATGAAGGACAAGGGCTATCCCGCCGATTATGCCGTCAACGTAACCGTGACCGCGGCGATCGTCGGCTTGCTGATCCCCCCGTCGCACAACATGATCATCTATTCGGCAGCCTCGGGAATCGGCGTGTCGATCGGCGACCTGTTCCTCGCAGGCGTGGTCCCGGGCCTGCTGACGGGCTTCATGCTCATGCTCATGGCCTGGCTGGTGGCGCGGCACCGCAACCTGCCCACAGGTGTATTTCCCGGGTGGCGCGCGTTCGTTCGCGCCGCGGCCTATGCGATTCCGGGACTGATGACCGCTTTCATCATTATGGGCGGCATCCTGAGCGGGTTCTTCACCCCGACCGAAAGCTCCGCCGTGGCGGTGGTCTACACGCTTATCGTGGGTACTCTCGTCTATCGGAGCCTGGGATGGCGCGGCACCTGGGAAGCCGCGGGCACGTCGGTGCGTACGGCTTCAATGGTCCTGTTCATCATCGCCGCGGCGACCGCGTTCGGTTTTGCCCTCGCGCTGCTCGAGGTGCCGGCCGCGCT
This sequence comes from Tsuneonella litorea, assembly GCF_025154015.1. GTDB lineage: Bacteria > Pseudomonadota > Alphaproteobacteria > Sphingomonadales > Sphingomonadaceae > Tsuneonella > Tsuneonella litorea. The sequence continues at coordinate 426,748 of NZ_JAOAMV010000002.1, read as the reverse complement.
CGGCGGGCTGATCGGGCTGATGACCGAGAATCCGCTTGTCACCCTGCTGATCATAAACCTCATGCTGCTCGCGCTCGGCACCTTCATGGACATGGCCCCGCTGATCGTGATCACGACGCCGATCTTCCTGCCCGTGGCGATGGATGTCGGAGTCGACCCGGTACACTTCGGGATCATCATGATGCTCAACCTGGGCGTCGGGCTGGTCACTCCGCCGGTGGGATCGGTCCTCTTCGTCGGCTCCGCCGTCGGCAAGATCCCGGTGACGACCCTCGTCAGGACCATCTGGCCGTTCTACTTCACACTCATCGCGGCGCTGATGATCGTCAGCTACGTGCCCGCGCTGTCGTTGTGGCTGCCCGGAGCCATGGGTGGCGAATGACGCCTAGAGCGTGACCCCGCGCTTCCACAGCGAGATCACGCGCTGGCCGCTCCGCTCCGCGGCTGTCGTGCGGCCGCTCGCGATGTCCATGAGATAGTCGGCGAACTCGGCGCTCACCGCTTCCGCACCCTCAGTCAGCGCGCGGCCCGCGTCGAAATCGATCCAGTCCGCCTTGGAACGGGCCAGAGCTGAATTCGAGGCGACCTTCACGGTGGGCACCGGGAAACCGAGCGGAGTGCCGCGTCCGGTGGTGAAGAGGATCATCGTCGCTCCCGCAGCAGCCAGCGCAGTCGAGGAGACCGCGTCGTTACCGGGCGCTTCCAGCAGCGTGAGGCCCGCCCTGCTGGCGGTACCGCCGTAATCGACGACGTCGACGAGGGGCGCCTTGCCGGCCTTTTGCACGGCGCCGAGCGACTTTTCCTCGAGCGTGGTGATCCCGCCGGCGATGTTCCCGGGCGAGGGGTTCTCCGACACCGGCTGGCCCTGGTCGAGGAAATAGCGCTTGAAGCGGTTGAGCAGGGCTCCGGCCGCGTCGAATACGGCGGAGGAGTCCGCTCGCGCCAGGAGCGAGTCCTCGGCTCCGAAGATCTCGGGAATTTCCGTGAGGACGAGCCGTCCGCCGCTCGCCGCGACACGGTCGCTGAACCGGCCGAGCAGCGGGTTGGCGGTGAGGCCGGAGAAGGCATCCGATCCGCCGCACTTGAGGCCCACCGTCAGCGCCGCGGCAGGCGCACTTTCACGCTGCAATCCAGAGATTTCCTCGACCAGACCATCGACCAGCGCCATTGCGCGCGCCTTCTCGTCGCCCGGGTCCTGCGCCCGCATGATGCGCACCTTGCAACGGCTCCGCTCGGGCACGCGCGCGACGAGATCGTCGAGCTGGTTGGATTCGCAGCCGAGGCCGATGAGAACCACCCCTCCTGCGTTGGGATTGTCGCACAAGGCCGCCAAAGCCGCCCGCGTCCCCGCGAGATCATCTCCCAACTGCGAGCAACCATGCGGATGTCCGAACCCGACGATCGCGTCCACTTTACCCTCATGGCGCACCTGCGCTTCGCGCGCGACTGTCTCGACGAGCGGTGCGACACAGCCCACGGTGGGCAGGAGCCAGATATCGTTGCGGGTGGCATAGCGCCCGTCTGCCCGTCGATAGCCAAGCCATTGACCGAGAGGGCGGCCCTCTACCGACGAGTCCGGCGATGCCGCAGGATCGTACCGACGCTCCCCGACGAGCGCGGTCACGAGGTTGTGAGAATGGACGTGCTGTCCGGCCTGAACCGCGACGGTTACCAGCCCGATCGCCTCGCCGTATCGCACCACGGCTTCCCCGACGGAGTGGTCGAGCAGGGCAAACTTGTGTCCAGCCGGGATCGCGTCGCGCAGGATCACGCGCCGCCCGCCCAGGGACACTTCGCGCCCGCTTGGCAGAGGTTCAAGCGCGATTCCGACCGTGTCGTCGGCGTGGCACAGCCAATAATCGACCGTCAGTGCGTTGGATGAGGCAGATCCGACCATAACGTCCGGTTTCCCCGCTTTCAGCGGAAGGTTGATTTGACCGGGAATCCGTGCAAACCCCGTCTTTGACACCGGTTACCATAAATGCTGGATAGCGGCAACGAGAGACGATCGTCCGCTGCCGGTCCGCCTGTGAAGGATTAGCCATGCCTCGCCCGCTCAATCTGCATCCCGACCGGCTGTTCCCCGCCGAACCGGCAACCCGCGCGATCGCGCGCGAACTCTATCGCGAGGTGGCGGACCTGCCGATCATCAGTCCGCACGGGCACACCGATCCCGAATGGTTTGCCGTCAATGCCGCGTTCGGGAATGCCGCCGAATTGCTGCTCGTCCCCGATCATTACCTATTCCGGATGCTCTATTCGCGAGGTGTGCGGCTGGAGGATCTCGGCATCGGCGGGTATTCTGCCGACCCGCGCGCGGCCTGGCGCATCCTGGCCGAAAACTTTCACCTCTTCCGCGCCACGCCGAGCCGGATGTGGCTCGACTGGGTTTTCGCCGAGGCCTTCGGCATCGATGTCCGGCTGGACGGCGAGACCGCCGACTTCTATTTCGACACGATCACCGAGGCGCTTCAGCGCGCGGAGTTCCGTCCGCGCGCGCTGTTCGAACGTTTCGGCATCGAACTGCTGGCAACGACCGAAAGCCCGCTCGACACGCTCGAGCATCATCAAGAAATCCGCGAAAGCGGGTGGACCGGGAGGGTGATCACCGCCTACCGCCCGGACCCGGTCGTCGATCCCGATTTCGAAGGGTTCACCGGCAACCTCGCGCGGTTTTCCGAGCTGACGGGCGAGGACTGCTCGTCGTGGACCGGATACCTCGCGGCGCACCGCAAGCGCCGGGCGTTCTTCGCAACGATGGGCGCGACTTCAACCGATCACGGCCATCCCAGCGCCGCTACCGCCAACCTGTCATTCACGGAAGCCGAGGCCCTGTTCGACCGGGTCAAGAACGGCGATGCAAGCGCCGCGGACGCGGAGCTGTTCCGGGCCCAGATGCTCACTGAAATGGCCGGGATGAGCCTTGACGACGGGCTGGTGATGCAGATCCATCCGGGTTCGTTCCGCAACCACAATCGCCAGCTTTTCGATATGTTCGGCCGCGACAAGGGAGCGGATATCCCGACCCGCACCGATTACGTGACAGCGCTGCGCCCGCTGCTGGACAGGTACGGAAACGAGGCGAATCTCTCGATCATTCTCTTCACGCTCGACGAAAGCAGCTACGCGCGCGAACTCGCGCCGCTGGCGGGGCATTATCCCTGCCTCAAGCTGGGGCCGGCATGGTGGTTCCACGACAGCCCCGAAGGGATGCGCCGCTTTCGCCTGATGACGACCGAGACTGCAGGTTTCTATAACACCGTCGGCTTCAACGATGACACGCGGGCCTTCCTTTCGATCCCCGCCCGGCACGACGTCGCGCGACGCATCGATTGCGGTTTCCTTGCCCAGTTGGTGGCAGAGCATCGCATGGAAGATTGGGAAGCAGCGGAGACGGCCCGCGACCTCGCGTACAATCTCGTGAAGCGAGCCTACCGCCTGTGAGACTGAATTCCGAGACTGCCGCAGGTCTCTCGGCTGAGATCACACGAGGAAATTACGACCGCGACGAGCAGGCGATCGGGATCGTCCATTTCGGCATCGGTGCCTTTCATCGGGCGCATCAGGCCTGGTACACCGACCTCGCCCTGTCCGCGGGCGAGCGCGACTGGCTCATCTGCGGGGTATCGCTCCGTTCGACCGCGGTCGCGGACCAGCTTGATCCGCAAGACGGGTTGTTCACGCTGACCGAACGCAGCGGCGATTCTGCTTCTATCCGCTTGGTCGGCTCGGTCCGGGAGGTGCTCTTCGCGCCCCGGCAGTCGGACCGGGTGGTTGCCCGGATCGCCGACCCGGCCTGCCGCATCGTCTCTTTCACCGTCACCGAGAAAGGGTACGCGCGGGGGGAGGGCGACCGGCTCGATCCGTCCCGGGCAAGCGAGAGCTTCTATCCGCTTCTGGCTCGGGGACTGGCCGCGCGGCGTGCGGCGGATCTGCCGGGCGTGACCTTGCTGCCGTGCGACAACCTCGCCGACAACGGCGGCGTGTTAGCAGGCCTGGTGCGCCAGTGGCTGGAAGCGGAGGACCCCGCCTTGCGCGAATGGTTCGACCGTGAATGCCGCGTGCCCTCGACAATGGTCGACCGCATCGTGCCGCGAAGCGGACCGGAAGACCTGGAAGATCTGGAGGCCAGGATCGGTCTGCACGACGCCGGGGCCGTCTTCACCGAACGATTCAGTCAGTGGGTGATCGAGGATGATTTCGCCGGTCCCCGGCCGGCGTGGGAATGCCACGGCGTCCAGATGGTCGATGATGTGGCGCCATACGAGACCGCCAAGCTGCGTATGCTCAACGGCGCGCATTCGCTCCTTGCCTACTGCGGGCTTCGCGCGGGTCACGATTTCATCCACGAAGCGGTGGCCGATCCCGAGTTGCGCCACTTGGCCGAGCGGCTCATGCGCCGCGAGGCAATGCCGACGATCCCGGCGACTGCGGGCCAGGATCTGGGCACGTATGCCGACGAGCTGATCGCCCGCTTTGCCGATCCGACTCTACGCCACCGTCTCGCGCAGATCGCGATGGACGGCACGCAGAAGATACCGCAACGCTGGCTCGACACCGCTCGCGCATTGTCCGGCACGGGGATCAATAGCCGGGCGATCGCGAGGGGGTTCGACGCGTGGCTGTGGCATCTTGCCGACGGACGTTTCGTCGACGACCCCTTCGGACAGGAACTGGTCAGCCTGATGGCGGCGGGCGGCCGGGAGGCGGTAATCGCTAGATGCTTCGAGGGAGCAGAGGGGATCCCTCCACTATGGGCGGGTTATCGTGATATCGCATGGATATTTCGAAAGCCGCGATAGAGAAGGTCGGGGGATCCAGCCGAAGCGCGATTCTACGGTTTTCTCATCTCGAACCGGTCTTTCGACATCCGGCCCAGTTCCTCCTCGTCCGCTATGCGCCCCATCCTAGCCTCTCCGGACGTCACCTCACTACCCCGCAAGCGGCTGGGAATTGCTGCTGTGATCTCTTGAGCGCGGTGCTGCTTCCTCGAAGGACTTGGCGGATTTGGATTCACGGCGATTGCGATTCAAGATGTTAGCCGAGAAAGAAACTTCTTTATCGGAGCGCATGGTCTTGCCCTCACCGAGCGTGGAATTTCCGACGACGCATCCGGAAATTCCCTGTTCCAATTCTAGGGAATTACGCGCGCAGAATGGCGGTTTTCTGCGCTTCCGGGTCGCTGCATCAGCAGATGCAAGACGCTAATTTCGCAAAGTTCCCTGTAAATTCCCGTGGATCTGGGAATTTGAAGGGGAGAGCGGTTCGCAGCTGACCACCTCCTCCGCCAGCCACCCGCCCTACGCTCTTGCAGTCACGCAAGTGTCTCGCGGCTCGAGGCTGGCGATAGCCGGCGCGGTGAGATCCTCATCGCGGGGGGCGAGCGCCCCGGCTGCCTGCGGGCCGCTGGCACCGATCATGACGCCGACTTGGAAAATATGCCGGAGGGCGCTAGCCAGAGGCATGGGTAGTGGTGAAATTGCCTGGGCGTTCGAAGAGCGCGGCAACGCTTCACTCGTCGCGCCCGCTGGACGGGTCGATGAGGCGACGGCTGCGGAGTTTGCCGAACGCCTGAGTAAATTTGCGGAAACGTGCCGGGACACGATGATACTCGATCTCGAAGGGATCGCTTACATGTCCTCGCGCGGACTGCGGGCACTCACCCTGGCGCAGCGTCGCGCCAGTGAGTGCGGGACGACGATCGTGCTCGCCCGCCCTAATCCGACGATGCGCGAGATACTGGCGATCAGCCGATATGATCGGATTTTCACCGTCACCGAAACAATCGAGGCGGCGCAGGACGACTGAACCCTTACGGGAGGGGGCTATGCATATTCGGTTCTGGGGAACGCGGGGATCTCTCCCGGTGGCGCCGCACGCCTCGACCATTGCCGAAAAGGTTTCCCGCGCACTCTTCGCCGCCAACGGCAGGTCCTTCGCCAGCGAGGCCGCCGCGCGCGCCTTTGTCGAGGGGGAACTCGAATTTGCCGTCGGAAAGACCTACGGCGGGGCCACGAGCTGCGTCGAGATCGACCTCGGCGCTGGCCCTTTCGTTATCTGCGACATGGGATCCGGGCTGCGCGAGTTCGGCCTCGACAGCCTGCGCCGCTGCAACGCCGAGGGCAGGCCGCAAGAGTATCACTTCTTCCTGTCCCACCTGCACTGGGACCATATCATGGGCTTCCCGTTCTTCGTGCCGGCCTTCCTGGCAGGTGCGAAGATCGTGATCCACGCCGGCCATGCCGATGCCGAGGAGGCCCTGCGCCGCCAGCAGGAGGAGATTTCTTTTCCCGTCCCATTCGACTGGCTCAAGGCCGACATTGCGTTTCGCACCCTGGAAACCGGCCGCGAATATCGCATCGGCAGGTTGGACGTGTCGCTGATAGAGCAGCATCATTCGCATTCGAGCTACGGCTATCGCTTTCGCGACGATCGGGGAAAGGTGGCGGTCTATTCGACCGACAGCGAGCACAAGATCGACCTCATGCACGGCGAAGCCGACGTGGTGGGCTTTTTCGAAGCGGCCGACCTGGTGGTCTGCGACACGATGTATTCGCTGGCGGACACCGTTTCGATGAAGGAGGACTGGGGGCACTCGTCGAATATCGTCGCCGTCGATCTGTGCCACGCGGCGCGCGCGCAAAGGCTGGCCCTGTTCCACCACGAACCGACCTACAGCGATGCCGACATCCAGCGGATGTACCGCGAAACGATCCGCTACGAGGAACTGACTCGCGACGACGCCCCTCTCGAGGTCATCTGTGCTCATGATGGCCTCTGCATCGAAGTCTGACATCCGCTCTCGCCACACCGTCGGTACGGCGGTCCTGCTCGGAGGTCTGCTGGGAGCGATCCTCGGTCTTCTGGCTGGCGACCTTCCGCGCCGGACGCTCACCGATATCTGGCAGCGGAGCGCCCCGCGCGCGATCGGGACCGAGAATGTCGCGGTCGTTCTGATCGACAGCTCCAGCATCGGCGAGATCGGATCGTGGCCGTGGTCGCGCTACTACGTCGCGCGGCTGACCGGGGAAATTGCCCGGCAGCGCCCCGTCGCCATCGGCATCGACATCATCTTTGCCGAGCCCGATGCGCTCAGCCCGCGGGTCTTCAGCTCGCTCTATCCGGAACTGGAACGGGCGACCGTGGAGGAACTCAACCGGCTGCCGACCGCGGACGACGAGTTGGCTTCGGTCTTCGGCGCCGCGCCGGTCCTGCTGGCCCGTCTGGGTGTGCAGGGGGAAGGCACGGATCCCGCGCAGCTGATGGTCGACCCGGCCGTCCAGGGGCAGCCGCCGACCGGCACGTTGCGATCGCCCCAAGCTCTCACCAGCATTCCGCAGCTCGACGACGTGGCGCTTGCGCACGGCTTCATCAACGGCCCTCCGGACGAAGACGGGGTCGTCCGGAGGATTCCTCTCAGCATCATGGTCGACGATCGACCGATGCCGGGGATGGCGGTCGAACTGGCGCGGCTGGCCGCCGGGGCTCCGCACTTGGCCTGGCAGGGCGGAGCGATGCAACTCGGCGCGATGCGCCTGCCCGTGGACGACAGCGGCAGCCTTCCCTTGCGCTTCGGGGCATTTCCCCCCGACGCAGTCCATTCGGCAGTGGACGTGATCACCGGCCAGGTCCCCCCCGACGCCTTTGCCGGCAAGGTAGTTCTGGTCGGCCTCGGGGCAGAAGGTGCGGTCGACATCGTCGCCACGCCATTGGCTTCGGAGACGTTCGGCGTCTACGTCCAGGCGCAGGCGGTGGATGCCATCCTCGAGGGCGATTGGCTGTCCCGCCCTTCCTGGACCCTGTGGCTGGAAGCCGCGGCCGGGCTTTTCCTGTTGCTGCTTGTCCTGATTGCCGGGGAGACGCGGCGCTATCGCCTGCTTGGCGCCGCCTTGCTCGTCGCATTGGCCATTCCGCTGGTGTCCTGGCTGTCTTTCGTAGAAGCCAACGTCGTGTTCGATCCGATCCGTCCGGTCCTCATCGGCCTTTGCGGAGCGGTTGCGCTGTGGGTGACGCTCCATGCACTTGCACGCAGCGAGCGGGCCCGGCTCGCAGCGGCGCTTGTCGAGGAGCGGGTGGCGAGCGCGGAAAAAGAGGGCGAGCTCAATGCGGCGCGGCGGATCCAGCAGGGCATGGTCCCGGGCCCTGAAAAGCTGGCCGACCTCGATCCGAGGGTGGGCGTGGGGGCGATCCTGGAGTCCGCGAGATCGGTCGGCGGTGATTTCTACGAAGCCGTCATGATCGACGCAGACCGGCTGTTGTTCCTGGTCGGGGACGTCACCGGCAAGGGCGTGCCGGCGGCCCTGTTCATGGCGCTTTCGAAGGCCCTGTCGGCAAGTTTCCTGAGTCGGGGTGGGGACGATCTGGGGGCCGCCGCTGCCGCGCTCAATCGCGACCTGATGACCCAGGCCGACGAGGAAATGGGCCTGACCATGATCCTCGGCACGCTCGACTGTAACAGTGGTACGTTGGCCCTGGTCAATGCCGGGCACGAAAATCCGCTGGTGGTTCGCGCCGATGGAGAGGTGGAGGTACTGGAGATGGTCGGCGGGCCGCCCTTCTGCGTGATGGATTTTCCCTATGCCGAGGAATCCTTCGCTCTGCTGGAGAAGGATACTCTCGTTCTGATCACCGACGGGGCAACCGAGGCCGAGAACGACCGGCAGACGATGTACGGCATCGATGGTGTCATCGCCGCCCTCAGGGACGAAGGCGATATGCCCGCCGCTGAGCGCGCGACGGACCTTGCGGCGCGCGTACGCGCGTTCGAGGGAGATACCGAGCCGAGTGACGACCTTACGATCTTCACCCTGCGCTATCGCGGCCGGACCTCGTGAGGCCGGTCACCGGATGATGACGTCGACCCTGCGATAGCTCTCGTCGGCAACATTGTCGCCCAGCGCGGCCCTGGCTTCGTATTCGCCGCGGCCGACTGCGTCTTCGTCGGCAATTTCGAAGCCGGAATCGCGCAGCTCCTGCGTGATCGCCAGCGCGCGTTGCCGGGAGAGTTCGTTGTTGCTTTCCTCGGTACCGGTTGAATCGGTAAAACCGGCCACTTCGATCTGCGCGCCGGGACGACGGGCAAGCTCCGTCCGAATCTTCTCGAGAACCTGCATCTGGTCGCCGGGAATGCGTGCGCCGGCATTGGGAAAGGTGATCGTGAAGCTGGCCGGCGGCAAGGGCAGGCTGTCCATGAGAGGACCGATCGCAGCATCGAGCTTGTCGACGGTGCGAACCCGTGCGGTTTCGCTTCCGAGCAGGGCCTGCATTCTGGGCGCATCGAGCACGGTTTCGGTGCCATCCTTGCCCAGCACCGCGATGGCGCCGACAGGATGGCCCGCCTCGCCCTCGAGCAGGGTGACCCGATCCGTGGTCGCGCAAGCGCCCAAGGCCAGCACGAGCGCGGCGGTGGCTATGCGGCGCACCATTACTTGACCTCGACTACGAACCGGGTGCCCCGCACGCCCAACGTCGAGGTGGGTGTGCGGACGCGCATGGCGTCCTGGCGCGAGCGGGCAATGTTCCCCGACACCACGCCGAGAGAGCCGCGGTTGACTCGCGTCACGAACGATCCGGTCTGCCGCGCCCGGTCGTAGGTGAACTCGTCGAGTGCCACTTCGGTGCCTGGCCCCAGTGCGGCGCGGGAATTGTCGAGGAAGGTGATCCCGACCCTGCCGTTCCTGCCGGTCGAGATCACGTCGCCCTGTTCGAGTTTCACGCCGGATGCGGCGGTGATGGGCCGGCCATCGCGGATGATCTTGACCTCGCCCACGAGGCTTCGGACGCGTCCGATCTCGGCCCATGCCGGCTGCGAAAACACGCACGTCGCAATCGCTGCCATGGCGGAAATGATGATGCGCTTCGTCATGTTGCCACTCCCCACCCGCGACAGCGATGCTACCATACCGGATGCCTTACGTGAAAGAGATGTTGGCAGACCTTGCGGAGGGCGAAGATCCGGGCGCGGTGATCGCCGCCGCATTGGCCGCCGCGAGCGACTTCGCGCAGGACTCCGCGCTCGGCGAGGATTCCCGGGCCAGATTCATGGTCGTCGTCGAGGAACTGATCGCCAATAGCGCGCGGCATGGGCGCGTCGGCGGTGCGCTTTCGGTCGGGCTGGTGATCCGCACTCAGGGCGAGGGATCGATCGAAGTCGTCCTCGAGGACGATGGCCCGGCCTTCGACCCGACCGCCCGGACCGCATTCTCAGGCCCCGACCCGGAGACCGGGGGCGGTGTCGGCCTCGAACTCGTCAAGGCCTGGGCGAAGGAGATCCGGTACGAGCGCGGGGGCGGGCGTAACCGTATTCACGTCGTGCTGGACAGGGCCCTCGGGTCGCCCGCCTGACCTTTCGCAAACCCGGCGTCTGCCCGAACGATCAGAACCCGGCCGACCGAAGGATTACCCGCAGCAAGCGATCTGGGGCGCCTTGTCCGGCTGACAGCACGCCGATTTTGCCTGGTGGGCAGCGATCGCCGTGAGGTTTGGACTGTCGCCGTACAAGGTCGCCTCTCCATTGGTGAGGAAGGCTTCCCACGCCACGCCCTGCGGATCGGCGATCCAGCTCTTCCGGGACTTAGCATAGCAGCAGGTCGTCGCGCCTTCCTCGAGCACCGGGCGGTCCGCTCGCTTCAGCCGGGAATAGACCTCCCCCAGTTCGGCTTCGCTCTCGACCTGGATGCCAAGGTGCTCGACGCCCTTGTGAGCGTTGCTGGCGGAGATGGCGAAATTGACGTGCGGATCGTCGAGCATCCACTTCGCATAGTCCGCCTTCACCGCCGTCGGCTCGGCGTCGAACAAGGTGGTGTAGAACCGGATCGAGCGGGCGAGATCGTGGACACCGAGGTGAACGTGCAGGCGCTTCATGTGGTAAGTCCCTTCCGTAAAGCTGGGGCGCTGACGTCGCCGTCTGCCGCCGGCGCGCAAGCTGCGGCTTCGCAACAGTTTTCCATGAGAAAGCCGACGAGCGCGTCCATCCTCGCATAGTCGGCCGTGTAGATCAGCGACCGGCCCTGCCGTTTCTGCCCGACCAGGCCGGCCCGGTTGAGGTGGGCAAGGTGGAACGAGAGCGACGAGTTCGGAATGCCGAGCCGTTCGGCGATGGCGCCCGCGGGCAGCCCCGCTTTGCCCGCCTGAACGAGCAGGCGAAAGATCGCCAGCCGGTTCTCGTGCGCGAGGGACGCCAGGGCGTCGACCGCAGATGACGACTTCATTTCCATGATCATCGAAATAAGCTCTCTGGCGTATACGTCAAGCGATAATTCGATAAGTCTCGAAATATGATCGTAAGCTGGGGATCGGGTCTGCCGTGCTCCTCGGGGATCGGCACCAGCCCGGCGACAGGTAGTCTCCCGGGGGGAGAATTATCCGGTTCTTAACCACGCTGGCCGCAACTGGATGCGCCATGTCAAACGCAGCGCCCGCAACCGTTCTGATCGCCGACGACGAGCCGCTTCTAACCGAGCTGCTCGTGTTCCGGCTGTCGGCCCGCGGGTACGAAACGGTGGTCGCGCGCGACGGGCGCGAGGCGCTCGCCAAACTCGACGACGCGAACCCGCAGGCGGTGGTGCTCGACATGATGATGCCGGTCCACGACGGCCTCGAGGTATTGCGCAGGATGCGGGCGAGCGAGCGGCATGCCGCCACCCCCGTCATCATGCTGAGCGCCCGGCGCGGCGAGGCCGACGTGATTGGTGCGCTTGAACTCGGCGCGAACGACTATCTTGTGAAACCCTTTCTGCCGGAAGAGCTGCTCGTGCGCCTCGCGCGCCTGCTCGCCGGAAGCCAGGCATGACGGCGCGCCTGTTTACGCGGGCGCTGCTTGCGGCGCTGGCGCTTTGGACCGCAACCGCGGCCGCCGCCGCTTCGGACCGCAACGAATACGAGACTGCGGTCGCGGCGCGGCTCGACGGACGGCCGGAAGATGCGCGGGTGCTGCTTGAGCAATGGCTGGCCGAGAACCCCGGCGACCTCGACGCCCGGCTGCAACTTGCCCTGGCCGATCTGGCGCTGGGACGGCTCGATGCAGCGGAAGCCGGTTTTCGGGCGGTCCTGCGGACGGCGCCCTCGTACGCCGATGCCGCGGCCGGGCTCGAGCAGGTACGCACGCGCCGCCTCGCCTCTGGCGATGCGGGCGAGGGCGCAAGCATGACGATCGAAGGCGCGGCGAGCGTGCTCACAGACGGTGCGGCAGACTGGAGCGAGGCCGCGCTCGACATCGCGCTTCCGGTCGGGTCCGCAACCGCCGGCGGTCGTCTGAGCCATTATCGGCGCTTCGGTCTTGCCGATGTGGAGATGGAACTGCGGGCGGGATTTCACCCGACCCGCGACCTGTGGCTGCGCGCGCATGCCGGGGGTACCCCGAAAGCAGACTTCCGGCCGCAATTCGGCATCGGCGGCGGGTTCGACCTGCGCCTTGCCGACGACAGGTCCACCGTGCTCACGCTCGATGGCGCTTTCCAGCGATACCCGCTGCAGGACGTGGTGACGATCAATCCCGGGGTCGTGCGATATCTCGCGGCGGGGCATACCTGGATTACGGCACGCGGCATCGGCGTGGTAACGGACGGCGGCCCCCTGAGAGCAGGCGCGTTGCTGCGGTTCGATCACGAGCCGCGGAGCCGCTGGCGCATCTACGCTGGCGCGGCGAACGGACCGGATGTCGATCTCGGCGTTGTCAGCCGCACCAGCGCGCTTTTCGGCGGCATCGGGGCACCGCTCGGTGCCCGGTTTTCGGTCGGCGGATCGCTCTCCCGCGAATGGCGGGCGGGGGCAAGCGAACGCACCGAGTTCCGGCTCGCGCTCAAGGCCCGGCTATGACCGGGAAGCTTGTCTTCCTGTGGGAGTTCTCCCTGCTCTTGTCGGCGGTCGCCCTGCTGGCAATCTCTGCCTTGCTGCTGGCCAGGGTAGCGAGGGACCGGCTGGAGCGGCGCCGCGAAGACATCCGGCTGCGGTTGCTTCCTTCGATGCTGCGCGGCCAGCCAGCCGAGGTCGAGCGGTCGCGGCTGTTTCGCAGGGTTGCGGCCGACCTCACCGTGGAACTTGCCGAGCTTGTTCGGGGCAACGACCGCGAGGGTTTCATCGCCGCAGCGACGCAGGCCGGGGCGGGCAAGGAACTGGCCAGGCGGCTTCGCTCGCGCGCGTCGCAGGACCGCCTCATCGCGGCCGAGGCGCTGGCGATGTTCCCGCAATACGAGGGGACCGTGTCGAAGGTCGCGCTAGGCGACAAGAATGCCGACGTGCGGCTGGGCGCGGCCCTGGCCCTGGCGCACGAAGGCCGGGCGCCGCCGGTCGGCGAGCTGGTCCGACGTCTCGGCATCGGATCGACCGAACGGTCGCTGCTCGTCGTTTCGCTCATGCGCGACCTTGCGCGCAGCGATCCCCATGCCGTCGCCGCGCTGCTCTATGATTTCGAGATACCCGACGCAGCCAAGCTGGCGGCCACCGACGCGCTGGCAGACAGCGCCGCGGTCGATCATGCCCCGCTGATTGCATGGATGGCAGAAGCGTCGGAAGAGGAAGGCGATCTCCGTCCCCGCATCTTGCGGGCGCTCGGCAAGGTCGGGCATCCCTCAGCCCACGAGGCCATCCTGGCGGGGCTCGACAGCGAATCCTGGCCGGTGCGAACGACGGCGGCGGAAGCTGCCGGTCGCGCGGCGCTGGTCACTGCGGTACCGCGCCTTTCCGAACTTCTGGACGACGGGCAGTGGTGGGTGCGCTTCCGCGCCGGTGAGGCACTGATGCGGCTGGGTTCTGCCGGCCGCGCGGCGCTTCGCAAGGCGGCTTCGGATGGTCGCCCGGCCGCCCGCGCGGCGGCAACGACGATCATGGCCGAGCAGGGGGCAACATGATCGCCTCACCCCATTGGGCGCAGGACTGGATGATCGGTGCTGCGGAAACGATTGCGCTGGTCGTGATCGTTACCGGTCTGCTGCAGGTCGGCTTCTATGTCGTCCAGCTCGGCTATGCCGCCTTCGCGCTATCGAACCGGCCGCCCGTCCCGCGGGGAGCGACGCTCTGGCGCCGGTATTCGGGCGAAGCCCCGCCGATCACCGTGCTCGCGCCGGCCTTCAACGAGGAGCTGACGGTGGTCGAAAGCGTGCGCTCGCTGCTCGCGCTCGAATATCCCGACTTCGAAATCCTGCTGATCAACGACGGGTCGAAGGATGGCACCCTCGACAGGCTCGTTGCCGCGTTCGGCCTGACGCGGGTCGAACGGTTCGTCGACGACGCGCTGTCGCACGCCCGAATCCGCGCGTTCTACGCCAACCCGGCGCAGCCGCGCCTTCTCGTCATCGACAAGGACAACGGCGGCAAGGCCGACGCACTGAACGCGGGAATCAACGCCTGCCGCACGTCGCTGTTCTGCGCGATCGATGCCGATTCCATTCTCGAACCCGATGCACTGCTGCGCGTCGTCCGGCCGTTCATCGACGATCCCGACCTGACGATCGCCGCCGGGGGAACCATCCGGATAGCCAACGGCTGCACGATCGATTCGGGGCGCGTCGTCGATATCCGTCTGCCGCGCAACTTTCTCGCGCTGGTGCAGATCATGGAGTACCTGCGGGCGTTCCTGATGGCCCGGCTGGCGCTGGGCAAGATGCAGGTGCTGACCGTCATTTCGGGGGCCTTCGGGCTGTTCAACCGGCAGCGCGTGGTCGAAGTGGGCGGGTACAGCCACGCGACCGTCGGCGAAGACATGGAACTCGTCGTCAAGCTCCACCGCCATATGCGCGACCAGAAAAAGCCGTACCGCATCGAGTTCATCGCCGAGCCGGTCTGCTGGACCGAGTGCCCGGAGGACCTGGCGGTCCTCGGCCGCCAGCGCAGCCGCTGGCAGCGCGGCGCGCTCGAATGCTTCGCGAAGCACCGGGCGATGTGCCTAAATCCGCGATACGGGCGGATCGGCATGATCGGTTTCGGGCAGATCCTGCTGGTGGACGTGATCGGCCCGCTCGTCGAGGTGCTGGGGTACCTGCTCGTGCCGTTGCTCTATGGCCTCGGCTTGCTCGCATTGCCGTGGCTGCTGGCGTTCCTGTCGGTAACCGTCACGTTCGGCATTTTCGTGAGCGTTGCGACGCTCATCCTCGAGGAAATCCAGTTGCGCCGCTTTCCGCGGGCGGGTGCCATTCCGATCCTCGCCGCGATCGCGGTGATCGAGAACTTCGGCTATCGCCAGTTGTCGAACGTGTGGCGCATCCAGGGATGGTGGCAGTTCCTGCGCAAGCAGCAGGGCTGGGGGACGATGACCCGCAAGGGCTTCGCGACCGCGCCGACCGGCTAGACCGCGCCGAGCAGGTCCATAAGAACCGCCGCGGGTTCGGTCGGGTCGCGTTCCTCGTCGATCGCCTGTTCCACCGCAAAGGCGGCTTCGCTGATCGCGGGGTACCCGAACATCCCGGCGTTCCCTGCGAGCCTGTGGGCGAGCGTGGCGAGAGCAGGGAGGTCACCTTCGTCCAGCGCGGCGCGCAGCGCGGTGCGCCTTTCGGGCGCCTGGGCGGCGAAACGCCGGCCCAGTTCAGCAAGCTTTGCCTGGACGATGTCGTTCACAGGAACGCGCGCACCTGGGCTGCCAGGGTGATCGGGTCGAACGGCTTGGCGATCACCCCGATCGCGTCGAGCGTTCGGAAGTTCTGGATTTCGCTCCGCTGAGCGCGGGCGGTGACGAACACCACCGGTATGGCAGCGGTAAGGGGGTCGCTGCGCAACCGGTCTAGCACTTCGGGCCCGTCCATACCCGGCATCATGACGTCGAGCAGGATGAGGCTGGGCCGCCAGTCGTTCGCCAGTTCGATCGCCTGCGGGCCGCTTTCCGCGGTGCGGACCTCGAAGTGCGGGTCGAGCGAAAGCGACAATTCGGCAATCTCGCGAATGTCGGGTTCGTCGTCGACGTACAGGATGCGGGTCATGCGGCCTTCCGGTCCGCGCGCGCGACGAGCGCCATGGTCGTTTCGACGAGCGTCTCGACGGCGTTACGGCTCTTGATCAGCACCGCGTCGACATCATCCGCTTTGCCGATATCGTCAAGCGCGGTGAACACGATGATCGGGAGATCGGGGGCCGAAGCGCGCAGCCCCGGGATGAGGTCGAGCCCATTGTCAGGTGGGACCACGACGTCGACGATTACCCCGGAAAGGTCACGGCCGCCGATTTCCTGGCGGGCGTCGGCGAGCGAACTCACCGAGATGACCGATGCCTTGCCCGAAAAGGCGCTGGCCACGACCGCGAGGCAGTCCGCGTCGTCGTCGAGATGCAGCAGGAGGGGCAGGCCGGTATCGGGCTTGTCCGCGTTGCAGACGTCTTCGCATTCCGCCAGCGGCAACTCGACCGCGAACACCGTGCCCCCGCCTTCCCGATCGGCGAACCCCAGCGAACCGGCGTGGGACACCGCGATTTCCCTGGCGATCGCGAGCCCGAGCCCGGTGCCCCCGCGCCGCCGGCTGTCCGATCCATCGGCCATCGCGAATTTCCCGAAAATGCGGTCGCGGAAGTCTTCCGGGATGCCGTCGCCGCGATCGCGAACCTCGATGCGCGCGCGTCCCCCTGCCGTCTCCAGCGCAATGTGAACGGTTTCGCCCGCCGGTGAGTGCTTGACGGCGTTGGACACGAGGTTGGTCAGAAGCTGCTCCAGTCTGTCCGGGTCGCCCATCACCGCAACGGGCCAGGGCGGCATCGAAAGCTCGATCGCCACCGCGTGCGCGTCTCCGAATGCGCGATTGGCCTGTGCGGTCCGCTGGAGCAGCGGCGCCAGCGACATCCGCCGAAGATCGAACTGCATCTTGCCCGATTCGATCTTCTCGATGTCGAGGATGTCGTTGATCAAGCGGATCAGCCGCTCGCAGTTGCTGTGTGCGATGGAAACGAGCCGGGCGACCTTCTCTTCCAGCGGGCCGGCCGCGCCGGCAGCCAGCAGGCCCAGCGATCCGCCGATCGAGGTCAGCGGCGTGCGCAGCTCGTGGCTGACGGTGGAGACGAACTCCGTCTTCATGCCCTCGATGCGCTTGCGCTCGGTCACGTCGCGGATGACGGCCACGAAGGTCACTTCGTCCCCATCGCCTACCCGGCTGATCGAGACATCCGCTGCGAGGGTCGAACGATCAGCCCGCCGGCCGATGAATTCCTGCTGCTGGCCCGATCCCTCCGCGCCCGCCGATCCGACATGGCGAAGCCAGGCAATGCTTTCGTCGAGGGGAGGGGGGGATGCCATCAGCGACGTGTTGTGCATCCCGATGAGTTCGGAATTCGCGAAACCGAAAAGCCGGGTCATGCTCGGGTTGGCTTCGCGGATGTACCCTTCGTCATCGAGGACCACCATTCCGTCCACCGCACCGTCGAAGATCGCGCGGTTGCGCGCGCTGAGGCCGCGTACGCGGTCGAGCGCAGCCTGCCGCAGATGAAGCATCCGCCAGATCGTGAATGAGAGGACAACCAAAAGCGCCGCGAGGCTGGCAAGCGCGCCGTTGATGAGCCGTTCGGCTCGTTCGCGGTTCCTGTCCCGGGCATCCGCCAGTACCGCCAGCCGGGCCTCTTCGGCGTGGTCGAGGCGCTGGATATCCGTCCGGATGATATCCATCAGGCGCTTGCCCTCGCCATCGGCGATCAGCATCCTCGCGGCCTCGATGCGCCCTTTTGCGACGAGGTCGATGGTCTGCTCGGCAAACGCGATCTTGCGTCGCGACAAATCCTCGATCCGATCGAGTTCGGGAGCCGACCGGCCCGCCGGGCCGTCCTGGGCAAATCGCTGGGCGATGCGCGCCCGCGCTTCCACGAAAGGCGCGAGGAAGCGTGGATCCCGCGAGACGACGTAGCCTCGCTGGCCGGCTTCGACTTCCTGGAGGTCCGACAGCAGCTTGAGCAGGTCCTGTCGCGCGTCGGTCGACTGTTCGACCGATGCACGCAGAGCGCGGTTCTCTTCAAATTCGCCCCTGATTTGCATGACGACCAGCAACATGCTGGTTGGAACCGCGACGAGCACGAGCAGCGCGAACGCGCGTCCGAGAGCCTGGCGCCTTTTCATCGGGTCGCGATACCACGAACTTATGACCGAGTTATCAATCGCCCGGCGGATCAGCGAGGCGGGGCGCCAAGCACCCTAGAGCGCGATTTCGAGCCCTGCCCAGACCGTGCGCGGTGCCCCCAGGTCGATCGAGCCGCCCTGGTTTCGGGTAACGATCGCCGAGTCGGCCAGGTTCTCGCCGCGCACGATGAAGGCGATGCGCCGGTCGACCGGCACGCGGGCGAATGCATCGACCGTTGTGGCGCCCGTCAGCCGGTCGGTCTCGAGATCGTCCTCGAACTGCGCCCCGACGTGCCGCAGGGTGAGCGCCAGCAGAGTGCGTTCCGACGGCCGCCAGGCCAGCGTTCCCCCGGCAAACAGGCGCGGGGTCTGGGCCGGGCGGTTGCCATCAAGCGCGGCCGCTGCCCCGCTGCCGCGCGCCTGCGCGCGGGTGTAGGCCAGCGCGCCGTCGAAACGGATGGGTCCGATCGTCAGCCCCGCGTTCGCCTCGATGCCACGGGCCTCGATCGCGTCGATGTTCCGGCGCTGCCGCAAGTTCGGTCCGATCGTCACGTTGGCGATCGCGCGCTCGACGGTGTTGTCGAACGCGGTGAACGACAGGTCGATGTTCGCGGCCGGGCTGAAGTCGATCCCGGCTTCAAACCCCTTCAGGCGCTCGGGACGCAGCCCCGCATTGGCCTGGGTGGTCACCGGAAAGACGGTGAAGGGCCGGTAGAGCTCGTTGAGCGTCGGAAGCCGTAATCCGGTGTAGGCAGCCGCCCGTAGCCGCAAGCCGGCTCCTGCGCGAAGCACCGCCCCGGCACGCAGGCTGGTCTGCCAGCCGGCGCGATCGGGGTATCTCTCCTCGACGAGGGTCATCCCCGCGCTATTCCGCGCGCGGTAAAAGCCGTCCCGGATCGTGTAGCGATCCGCCCGCAGCCCGCCGGTCAGGGTCACGCTGCCGACGCTGAGGTCGTTCTCTGCAAAGAAGCCGAGGTCAGTGTTCGCCCCCCCCGCATCGCGGCGCTGCGTCACCGTCCCGGTCCCGGCATTGATCGCGTCTTCGTAAAGCTGCCCGCTCGCCTTGCGGTAATCCATTCCGATCCGCAGCACGTTCGAATCGCCGGTCGGCGGCCGGACCTCTAGCTTGCCGCCAAGGCCGGTGGCAGGGGTATTGCGCTGGTCGAGGACGGGGCGAAAGCTGGTCGAGCTGACGACGACGTTCGTGAAGTTGCGCGCCTGGATGTAGGCAAGGCCGTCGAACTGCCACGACCCGCGGCCCACCACGCGGACGGACGCGTCCTGGCCTGCGGTCGACGAATCAGCCCCGTCGAAGCGCAAGGTCCGCTCGTCGCGATAGGCCAGCGCGCGCGCCTGCAATTCGACGTTCGGGCCAAGCGGAGCCACGCCGCGGGCCTGGATCGACCAGGCGTCGTAAGCCGCGCGTGCCGTCGCAGGGACCTGCTGGCTGGCCGGCGTGGTCACGAACCCGTCGCCGCGGTCCCACCGCCCGGACAGGACCGCAAAGCCCGCACCCAGCCGGGGCGCCATCGCAATGCTCGTTTCGGTTTCTCCGCGATCGTTGACCAGCGCCTGGCCACCGAGCGGACCGAGGGTCTGCGCGTCGGCGCTGGACAGTTCGATGGTCCCCGCCAGCGCACCCGCGCCGAACGGACCCGACCCCCCGCCGCGGGTGACCCTCGCGCTGGCGAGGCGCTCGGGCGCGATGGCGCTGAACGGTATGTAGCCGAAGAACGGATCGCTCATCGGAACCCCGTCGAGCAGCAATTGCGCCCGGCTGGTGGCGTTGCCGCCGAGGGCGCGGAGCGTCACGCCCTGTGCGCTGGGATTGCTGGAACGACTGTCGGAGCGGCGAAACTGCTGGAATCCGGCAACCGCTGCAAGGGCGTCCTCGATGCGGCCGGACCCGGTCGCGACAAGCCTTTCGCGGTCGAGAACCTGCGTGTCGTATGCCGGGGTGGCGGGCGTGTCGGGAAGGCCGTTGCCGGTCACCACGATCGCCGGCGCCTCATCATCCTGCGGCTCGGCGGAAAGCGGCGCGGGCAGGGCGGCGGCGATACCGGCGGCAGCGACATGGATCAGGATCGTCAAGGTACGGTCTGCCACCGGTGTGTGTGCCTTCCTCGGGATCGGAATCGAGCGGCGGTCGCCTGTCGAAGGTAGCCGCCAAAGTCCGCGTGCATAGGGGTGCGAGCAGCTCCGGCCAAGGGCGCACGTTGCAGGCAGCGGTTCCTGCCGATTGCCCGTTGACCAGTCCCCCGCCCCGCCGACCGGCAGCAAAGGCGGAACGTCGATCGCTTCCCGGGAAAATCGAAGCCATCCATATACTTGCCCGGACTTCGATTTTGTCGCACCAGTTCGCCGATGGGGGTCGGGGAATTTCACATCACGGCGATCCTGCCGGGGCCGCGTGCAGTCGTGCTCGGTTCCTCGGAGGACGCAGCGCACTTGTCTCCCTGGCACTGCGAGGAACTGCTCGACCTGCTCGGGCCAGGCCGGTGTTGCCGCCTGTTGCCGAGGCACTGGGGTGACGGCTGGCCGGGGCGGGGAAACCTTTTCCTGGTCGCCGGAAAGGCACTGGGGGACGGGTGGGCGAGCGCGTGCGGCGTCGCGTCGGATCATCCGCTCCCGCTGGCGCTGGTTCTCCGGTTTGCCGAGCCCGCGTGGGAAGTGGCGATGGGCCGCGTCGCCGAAGGCTACGGGCTGTCGACGGTGGAAACCGCGCTTGCGAAGGCGCTGGCCGAGTACGGCGACTTCGAGAGGGCGACCGCGGCGGCCCGGCTCGGCAAGGTTCCCGCGCGCAATGCGGTCATGCGGCTTCGCGCCAAGTTCGGCACCCGCAATCTCGCCGAAACGGTCGAGCACCTCCTGATGATCATGTTCGGGCCGCGGTCCACCGACTTCAAGCCGGTCGACGAGACGGTCGCCGACATACTCCAGATCGGACCGCGCCACCTGTCGGTCGCCCGCGCGATCGCCGGCGGCACCCCGCGCAAGGGCATCGCCCGTGCGAGCGGGATGTCTCTCGCGACGGTGAAGGCTCTTCTTGCCGACATTTACGAGCGGCTCGATGTCGCATCGGCGGCCGAAGTCAGCTGCGTGCTCGCACAGGCATCCAACGTTGCCGAATCTTTCCTCGACCGGCCCGACGGCGCGCTCGACCCCGTTCCCGCGCTTCGCCATGCCGAAGTGACTGTCGAGGGCGGCCGGAAAGTAGCCTATTCCGTCTTCGGCGACAGGGGTGCGCCGGCCGTCGTCCTGCTTCACAGCTCGATCTGCTGCCGCCATCCCCCGACCCGCTTCGTGCGCCGGCTCAACCGTCAGGGCTGGCAGGTGCTCGTCGTCGACAGGCCCGGTTTCGGCGGGACCAGCGAGGCACCATCGCAGGACGTCGATGCCCATTTCGCCGAAGCTGCGCGCGATCTTGCCGCGGTGATGGACGCGGAAGGCATCGACAGGATCACCCTGGTGAGCCGGGGGACGGGACAGGGCGCGTTCTTCTTCACCGACCACCTGGGGGCGCGCGTCGAGCGTGCGATCCTGTTCAACCCGACCCCTCCGATTCAGCAGTCGCCGGTCGACCGCGGGCCGCTCGGCGCGCTCAAGCGCCGCTATGCGCGAAGCCCCAATTCCATCCGCCTGCTCATCGGGCTGTTCCTGCGCTACGCGACCCCGGAACGGATCGTCGTCGGGATGCGCCGGTCCTTCGCGGAAAGCGAACCGGACCTGAAGGCGCTCGACGATCCGCGCGTCGCGGAGGATTATCTCCTTGCCGTGGCGCCCCTGCGCGGCAACCTCGCGGGCTACATCGTCGAGAACGTCTCCTGGGCCAAGGGCTGGGAACCGCACCCGAAGGGACGGACCGATCACTACACGCTGGTGTTCGGGCGGCATTTCGTGCTCCACGATCCGCAGATCTCGCGCCGCTATTTCACCCGGCTCCTCCCCCGGGCCGATTGCCACGTCATCGTGTCGGCGGGACAGATGATCCTCTACTCGCATCCGGAAGAGGCGGCGGCCTGCGTCGGAAGTCCGGCGTAACCGCCCGCCGCCGGCGGCAATTCGCTTGCCCTGCCGCGCCCATCGCGTAAGGTTGACGCAAACGTAAAGCGAGCAGGCAGGGAGCGGGCGATGGCGTTCAGGACGCGGATCACGGAAATGTTCGGAGTGGAGACGCCGATCCTCATGGGCGGGATGACCGGCGTGGGATACGGCGAACTGGTTGCCGCGGTCGCGGAAGCCGGCGCGCTCGGCTTCATTACCGCGCACATGTTCCCCAGCGGCGCCGCGCTGAAGGAGGAGATCGACAAGGTCCGCGGCCTGACCGACAAGCCGTTCGGCGTGAACCTCACGCTTCTGCCCTCGATCAATCCCATCCCCTATGACGAATACCGCGAGGCGATCATCGAGAGCGGCCTCAAGATCGTCGAGACGGCCGGCCGCGCGCCGACCGATCACCTGCCCGCCTTCAAGGAAGCGGGGGTCAAGGTGATCCACAAGTGCACCAGCGTGCGCCATTCGGAAAGCGCGGTGCGCAAGGGTGTCGACGTCATCAGCATCGACGGTTTCGAATGCGCCGGTCACCCGGGCGAGGACGACGTCGGCCTGGTGGTGCTGCTTCCGGCGACGGTCGACGCGCTGCCCGACACGCCGATCGTCGCCAGCGGCGGCATGGCCGACGGCCGCAGCCTCGTCGCGGCGCTGGCGCTGGGGGCCGATGCGGTGAACATGGGCACGCGGTTCTGCGCGACGCAGGAAGCCGCGATCCACCCCAACGTGAAGCGGCAGATCGTCGAGAATACCGAACTCGACACCGTCCTGGTGGGTCGGCCGTTCCGCAACACGGCGCGCGTGGCCCGCAACGCGGTGTCCGAAGAAGTCGCCGCGATCCAGCGCAATCCCGACACCACCTTCGAAGAAGTGAAGCACCTCATGGCCGGCGCGCGCGGGCGCGAACTGGTCTATGCCAAGGGCGACATGGACGGCGGCATCTGGTCGAGCGGGCAGAGCCAGGCGCTTGTGCACGACATTCCGACCTGCAAGGAGCTTGTCACCAACATCATGGCCCAGGCCGAAGCGGTGCGCGCGCGCCTCGATTCTCTAGGCTGATCGGGGCTGCCTGACTGGTCTGGCCGCTCCGTGCGCGCCAGCGACCGGCTGTCCGACCTTCGGAAACCGAAGCGGGTCTTTCCTTCAGCCGCGAGGCCGCTATAGGGGCGCCTCGCTGCTGGGGCGTCGCCAAGTGGTAAGGCACCGGTTTTTGGTACCGGCATTCGCAGGTTCGAATCCTGCCGCCCCAGCCCGTTTCTAATTTCTACGGTTTTTCAACATATTAATCGTCATACGGCGATTAGTGTGGGCCCGATTTGTGGGCCCGGTTCGTGGTCCCCTATCGTGCACACTAATGCCGTGGATTCGGTAATCATCCGAACAGTCGCTTAAGGAATCCGGGTTTGGGTTTAGGTGACGGGGATTCCAGCACGTCCGACCCGTCGCGTGCGAGCTGATAAAAATCGTCTCGCTCCATCCGACCCGCTGCGATTTCCCGCTCGAGTATTCGAAGCATCTCTGCGGGCTCGACTAGCTCGTTGGCGCCCATTGCTTCCGCCAAGACGAGCGCACGTTTGTCGGCAAGCAGAGCGTTTCGCAGTGCCTGGCTGTCGTTCCCGCAAGTCTCTTGATAGCGGATCGCGAGTCCAATCACAGCGTCCAACGAAGCCAAGAGAGCGGTCCGACCCTCCTCATCGTTGATCTCATTAAAGAGGTCTACAATCCGCTTTCGAGCCTCCAATGGGTCGATCGTCTCTGCACTTTTCAGACCTTGAATTAGGGCCTCGACACGAGTGTCCATCGTAAAGCTCTCCGCTAAGCGTTCGCATGGCAGTCTAAACCGACGGGTTAGCACCGAGGTGCAACAGCACAAGTTGGTTGTCGGAGATGCAATCACGCGCCAAACGTGGCGGCACATGGTGTACGAAGAAATAGATGGGGGGCTTCTATGAACTTAGGCTCAGCGTTGGAAGTGATGGGGCTCGCGGTCGATTTGGACTCTCGCCTCGAAGTCTCGGCGTCACTACAAGCGATTATCAATGCCCTTGGAGTTTTGTCAGCGAACCCTGCGGATGCCAGCGCACAATCCAGCGTACGCAGTGCCTTCGATCAGCTCGGAAACCGTATGATCGATGTAGCCGACGAACTCACAGAAGCAGATGCGCAGCGTTTGGCTGAGCTTGGGGCGGCCGAGTTGTTCCGGCCAGACCTCTATGAAAGCCTCGCGGATCATTTCGGCGCCAATGTCGGAACTCCCGCAGTTTCTCAATCCCACGTCCAAACGGTGTATGAACGACGACAGGAAATATTGAGAGGCTTCCAGACTGTTATTGGGGTCGCTCAAGATCGCGAGTGGGACGTTGATGCAGCATCCGGCATTGAGGGGGATGCGGAGATTGGTTTCACGGTTCCCCGCGCCATCTTCGCCAACAATCTGAGGGGCCTGACGAAGGAACTCGAGTGGATAAATCGTTTCCTCTCGACAGTGGCCGAAGCTGCAACTGGTGAACACGATGATTTCGAAGTGTCACGCCTGTCTACAAGCGACCCGACGGTGTTCGTTGTTACCGGCTGCGGGCTCGCTTTGACCGTTGGGCGCTTGATCAAGTGGGGCGTAGAGACGTGGAAGACTGTCGAAGAAATCCGCAAGCTAAGGGCCGAGACGGCGAAACTTAAGGCCTTCAGCCCAGAAGAGGTCGATGCCATCTTCGGCGAAAAGATTCGTGTGCAGGTTGTCAAGGAGATAGAAGACCAAGCGGCTCGTCTGACCCAAGATGTACGGAATGAAGGCCGTCGTAATGAACTGACGACAGGGCTGGGCAAGCTGCTCGACCAGTTCCTTCAAAGAATTGAGCGGGGGATGACTGTAGAGATTCGACTGCTTCAGCACAGCGAACCCGGTGAGCTACCAGCGGAGGAAACTGAAGAGCAGCGCGATCTCCAGGTAATTGCTGCTGAGTTAAAGTTTCCTAACGCGAGCGACGCGCCTGTCCTCCGTCTAACCGGCGGTGCAGCTGAACTGAACGGCAACGCTCAGCGACCTGTAAAGGCAAAAAGAAAAAAGCAGGGCCCCAAGGGCCCGCAGACAACCTCAGCCACCTAGACGTCGCAGTAGGTTTCGAACCGAAGAAGGATGCCAAGAGCCGCCACGGGCTGTCACGATGCCCCTTGTGTTCAATTCCTTGGCGATGGCGGCGAGAGAGGTTGCTCCGCTGGCGCGGACGTCGGTAATCGTCTCCGCGTAATCCGCCGCGCGGCTTGCAGCGTTTGCGCGCACTGCATCTATGGCCGCCGTTGTGCCCTTAGCCGCCCTGCGGATTGCTGCCGCGCCATTCGGATTGCCCAGCTTTACTCCACGCGCCTTGGCGGCCGCTAGGGCTGCCTTGGTTCGATCAGACGCAAGCTTGCGCTCCCGCTGGGCGACGGCCGCGAGGATGTGAATCGTGAACTCGTCTGCCTCCGGCATATCAGCAGCGGTGAACTTCGTTCCGCTGTCCTGCAGGGCAGCAAGGAAGGCCACGTTGCGTGAAAGGCGATCCAGCTTGGCAATCACTAAGCGGGCCCCCGTAACCTTGGCGCGCTTCATTGCGGCTGCGAGCTGGGGACGGTCATCGCGTTTGCCGCTCTCCACCTCGGTAAACTCAGCGACGATGTCCCAACCCCGCTGCTGGCATAGGGCAGACACGGCCTGACGCTGGGCCTCCAGCCCTAGGCCAGAGCGCCCCTGCTCTTCAGTCGACACGCGGTAATAGGCGACAACTCGGCACATCACTCTTGCCCCTTCAAATCCATCTGACGTTCGTTAGGCGGATTTGTAAGGACGGAGATCGGGCCCGTCGACCCGCCTGATATTCTCTTCACCGTTATTTTGACTCGCTTGGACTCAGGCGCAGCCTTGCGGTGTTTCGACGCCCTCGGGACCAAGGGACCGTGGGAGCCCGCGCCACGTAATGAGGGGCAGGTGCCGCCGCCAGGACGGCTTCCCTGCCGCGTGGGCTAGGGGGCTTTTTCGGCGGCGGCACTGTGTCGGTGGCCGGGCGCCCCATGGGGGGAGCCCGCGCCTGTCGTGTGCGCTAACCCGCTTCGGATTTTTGCGCCAAAACCAACGGTTTGCAATTAAAGCCGACCCGGGGGTGAGCCCCTATTGGTATGGAGGCATCTCAGGCCCCCCGTAAGCTGGTCCACGTAGAGCTCAGCCTTTCCTTCGCTGCGACCGAATGAACGCCTCGACGGTGTCCACCGGGGCAATGTGGGCGAACCGAGCGAAGGCGTCCCGGCGCTCAGGGGGCAGCTGGGCCGCGTAGGAGGCGATGGGGAACCTAGGCGATTTCATGGCTAGGACCGCTCCTTGTCTGAGGCTTGCGCGTGGCCCGCTTGGGTTTCTTGGCTTGCGCCTCCCGCCGCATGATCCACCGGGCGAACCCGTCCATCGGCGCAAAGAGACGCTCCTCTTCGGGTGTGGCGGGCCGCCGCACCGCAGCGCGTTCCTGAATCCCCGTCATTAGCTCTTCGATCAGCTCTCTCATGGGCGCTGTCCGCTCGTGCGACGTGCGGGCGCAGGATCGGCAGGGCGAATAGAGCTTGCCGTTCCGAGGGCGGAATGACGCGAGAGGCAGCGCCTGCTCGCAGACGAAGCAATACTTCTCTCCCGGCTGGACCGGGATGGGTGGGGTCTTGCTCATTGAGGTGTGACTCCGTGCAGCGTTAAGGCACCAAATTAGGTTGTGTGACGCCGATATGAGGGCCGAAGGTATGTCCATGGCTGCGTCTCAGCATTCGGCGCTGTGTGGCTGAAAATAGCAGCGTAAGGCCGCCACGATCAGGCCTCCAGCTTCGCTCGCACTGCCGCAATCTTGGCAGGGCAGATGCGGCCGCCGTTCATGCAGTCTCGCGGGACGGGGCGCACCTCATGCAGCGAGCAGTTGGCACTGCAGCAAGCGGCGACCTGTTCGCGCCACGTGCCGCGCTGGTACGGGTCATAGATGCACTCGCGACACTTCGCGTTGACGGCGCTGCGGAGAGGAACTCGGGTGTTGGTGGTCATGGAATGGGATTCCTACTGGCACCGCAAAGCGGCCCGCCGGGACTCCGGCAGGGCACCTTGGGCGCCGGTTCGGTTAGGATGGGGAGCGGGGAACGATTGCAGCGCAGCGAGCGCCTGCAGGTCCTCCCAAAGGGCGGAGACCCCGCCACGGGATTGCGAGGAAACGCGAGCCATGACGGGGCCTCCTTGGGCTTGATGTTGCTGGGGGGTTAGCCGCGCTTGGCGAGACCGTAGTCACTCCGCCAATCCCTCTCGGTCACCGAGGGTGACGCTGGGGGAACTGGGGAAGGCGAAGGCTCAGCCTTGGTCGGCTGGGGGTCTGTGGGATCGCTGAGGGAGACGGGCTGGGGGAAACCGTCGACACGGGCGATGGGCTCGCCGATGTCTACTCGCATGAACCCACCTGGCATCGCCGTGACGCTCTGGGTGTTGCGCTCGGCGAACCCGGGCGATGTCGGGTTGTAGGGGTCAGGCAAGTTAGCGATGCTCGATGGCTTACGCGTCCGGTCCCGGCGAGCCAGCCGGTAGAAGCCGCGCATCTCAGAGGGTGTTCCGGTGAACGCTAGCGATGGCCTTAGCTTGGGCCTCGATCCGCTCCTTTCGAAGCATCTCGCCTGCCAAGCGATTGGCCTCTGCCGAATCCCTCAGCTGCTCGGCACGTTGCTTGGCCAAGACGACGCTCTCACGCATCGCCTCCCCGAGCCGCCGCTTGGCTTCGACACCCGGGGTGCCGTCAGGGCTGACCAGCACTCGCATCCGGCGCTCCAGATCGAGTTTCAGGGCCAAACGCGATGAACGCGAGTCGCCTTGGTACAGCGGGACCGGGATGGCCACGGCCTCACCTGTCTGCGGATCTCGCTCAGCGCGGTAGCTCCCCACTTCGTCTAGCTCAGCCTCGACTGCGTCGAGCCGACGGGCCAGCTCGCGATACTCGCCAGCAATCAGGCACTGCTCCTGATGGTACGGGGTCGCTCCTTCCCCCGCGCCGGTCAACGAACGGATAGCGGGCAGCATCTTGCGGAGCGCAGCTTCGACCATAGCGGATTCGCGGGTGGCGCGCTGCTCGGGTGGGAGGGCCTTCAGGGCCGTCTCGATTTCCGTGCGCTCCGGCCCCGGCGGCAGGCCGGTGACTCGAAGCTCAGGGAGCTTGAGCCCGGGGGTGATCTGGATGTTGCTGTTCGGGAGGCTCATCGGATCCATCGCGAGGATGGCGTCAGCGAAGTGCTGATCCTGAGGGGCGATGGTCTCGGAAGGGGCAGAGGTGCCGGTGGAGCGGATATCGATGCTCAGGGTGTCGGCGGGACTGGATGAGGTGGTGGTCATGAAAAGGGGGCTCCTTTCGGGGCCTTCTGGGGTTGTGGGGGATGCTCGGCAGCGCCGAGGGGGAAGCGAGCCGGGGGCTTCGCTCTCCAAAGGTGAGGGATAATTGCCACCCGGCCAGCGGTGAGCTGTCAGTGGCTTCTATTCCAAGGGGGCGGGTTAATTGCCCGGGTGCATCAGATCAGCCGGGTTCTCTTTCCAAGGATGGGCTTTAATTCTTGCGCGGCGAGAGTTCACACACGTGCTCGCCAATCAAATAGAGGCTCACCCCCGAGGGTCGGCTTTAATTGCGAACAGTGCGGCGGATCATCGACCCCCTGCCTAAGCAATAGAGGCTCACCCCCAAGGGTGAGGGTTATTTGCCGCCAGTGCGCCGGATCGCCGGGAGAACCTCGCGGGTCACCCAATCCTGAAAGGCGCGGGCCTCGGGTTTGTCCGAGCGCATGATGAGCTTGTAGAGACCGCTCTCGTTGACGACGTTCACTGGACGCCCCGGCTTCATTCCTAGTGCGATCCGATCAACCTTGCGTACGTCGCGAGGGAAGAGCTTGTCGTACGCGCTCCCCTTCCCCGATGCCGAGCCGAGTAGGATGGTGAGGACGTCGCCGCCGCAGAACCAAGGTGTTCCGTCAATGTCGATGGTGCGAAGCTGCTGCCCCGCGAAGGTGAAGGTGTCATGTCGTTCTGCAGAGGAAATGGAAGAGCCACCAATGGTGCGGGTTAATTCGGCACGGCACGTGCTCGCTGGCCCCCGCCTAACCAATAGAGGCACACCCCCGAGGGTGCGGGTTAATTCCATCTCTCTGAAATCACGCCTGTTTTCCGTGGCGAAGGGGTCGCTGCAGTGCGCTGCCACTCCGATGTCGTGTAAACCCACCAAACCGCGCCAAAGGATGGCCTCGGTGGACGCTAGGGTACTGGGAATAGGCGCGGGCCCGTTTCGGCGCTCTTGGGCTCGATTTGGCAGTGTTAGGGCGCCACAGTCGGGCTTCTCAGCTTCACGCGTCCCCGGGGTTCGGCAATGACAAGCCCGGGTATCTGATCAGTGCGACGATATCCGCCAGCCTTTGCAGGGACAGGCCGTTCGGGTTGTAGGTGCGGTACGTGAAGCCGACCTCATGGCCCACTACGTGCGCCGCATCGCTTTGCGGCACCCCGGCCTCCTCCAGCTGTCCAACGAAGTTCTTGCGGAAGGAGTGAAACGCCTTGCGTCGGCTTGCGAAGCCCCGGGCCAGCTTGAATCGGGAGAACTCCTTGCCAGCATCTGCTCCGGCCTTCTTGCCCGGACCCTCGCAGTTGAAGCGGGGCCAGATGCGCTCTGCAGGGTCACCTTCGGCCCGCTTGGCGAGCCAGCTCAGCTCGGGGTGTATCGGCACCCTTCGTTCGCCAGCGGCTGTCTTTGCGTCGACCACGTTCGCGTAGGTGACCCCGGCCTCGGTCCTAATCTGGCCTCGCGTCAGGGAGGCAATCTCGTCCAGCCGCATCCCGGAGTACATCGCAACAAGCATCACCTCGGTGACGTCGCGGCGCTTTGGCGGCGGGTTGAAGAGCTGCTCCAGTTCGTGGGGCTCCCAAGCGAGGTAGCCTTTGACGTTTCGGCCTTCCTTGAGGCGCTTGTGAAATCCGCTGAACGGGTTGTTCCCCTCGCAGTAGTCCCGCTCCTGCGCCCATGCCCAGTAGGACTTGAGGGTCGCAGCGTGGCGGTTGATCGTCGCATCCGACATCCCCTTGGCTTGGCCGCCAAAGTTCTCCTGCAACTCAGGCCAGCTCATGCTCCTGGCCTTGGGAGACTTGCCCCACATCGGGTTCATCTGACGAAGGGCGTCGAGGAACTCGGCCGCATCCTTCTTGCGAACCTCACGGATCGGACGGGAACCCCAGTAGCCCCCGAAGAGGTCGAAGGTGGCGACCTTTTGCTGCTCGGTGTTCGTCTCCTTGAGTTCGTGCTGCGTCTTCCAGAGCTTGAGGTACTCGTCTGCAAGCTCGCGGAAGGTCGGCTCAAGTTCCTTGCGGGGTGGAACTACGCGGCCCATTCGGGCAGCTGCCGCGTCCTGCAGGGCCATTACCCTGACCCGCTCAGCCTCGGGAAGCTCCCCGCGCCCGTGCCGCTCTTCGATCTTCTCCAGCTCGTATCCTATGCCAGCCGTGACGGCATCGTAGG
Source organism: Tsuneonella litorea (assembly GCF_025154015.1). Lineage (GTDB taxonomy): Bacteria > Pseudomonadota > Alphaproteobacteria > Sphingomonadales > Sphingomonadaceae > Tsuneonella > Tsuneonella litorea. The sequence goes on along the minus strand of NZ_JAOAMV010000002.1, from coordinate 396,157 downwards.
AGTGCGGGTCGTCTTCGAGGATGAAGACTCCGGCCTCTGCCTCGGCTTGGATTTGCCGGTACAGCTCGCGGAGAGCCGAGCGGGCTTGGGGGGCATCGCTCTTCGCTGCCCACTCCGTCTTGATCTTCAGCTCCCATGCGGCGGCCTCGAGGCGCGCCGAGGGGCGGTCGAGGGCCTCTAGCGTCTTCTGGAGAAACTTCCGGCCGCCGTGGTCAGCTTGCAGCCGCTCAGGTACGCGGATCTTTGCGCGCCACTTGTTGTGTCGCCGTTGCAGTGCAGGCACGTCTGAGAATCTCCTGTGGGCCACCTTTGTGGGCCCGGTCTGTGGGCCGGAGACGCTTGAAAAGCAAGGAAATCCCAGAGTTCTCCCGTTTTTTGTGGTCGGGTCAGAATCTCCTGCCGCCCCAGCCAGTACGTTTGATCCAGGTCATTGTCTGCTTCGCGGCCCCTGCCTAGCCTGGCGGGCATGAGGACGTTTTTCGCCATCGCCGCCTGCGCTTTTCTGGCCGGTTGCCAGTCGGTGGCGCCCCGTTTCGCCGACGCCGGCGGGCTGTCCGATCCCGGATCGCTCGAAGCCCGCGGATACAAGCTGGCGGTGAACCGGTGTTCCGATTGCCATTCGGTCGGCTATGGCGAAACATCACCCGTGCCGCAGGCGCCCAGCTTCTCCGCGATCGCCAACACGCCCGGACTGACTTCGGCAATGCTCGCGCAGTGGATGCGCGACCACCGCAACTACCCGGAAGAAATGTATTTCGAGATTCCGGCCGAGCAAATCGACGAGCTCGCCGCCTATGTCCTCACCCTGCGCCGCACAGAGGCGGAACCGCCAGGCTGACGGTCGGTCCCGCTAGGCGTTTTCGAGCGACTTCCAGGGCACGCGTTCGAGCAGTTCCGGTTTTTCGATCCGCTCGAAATCGGCGGGCGAATGGCGCTCCTTCATGTTGGTTGTATTGACGATGCGCCCCCGGCGCACCGCCGGTCTTGCCTCGAGCGTCCGCACCCACCGCGCGAGATTGGCGTATTCATGGACCGAGAGGAACGTCGCCGCATCGTTGTAGGCATCGCCGCGGACGAGCGCGCCGAACCAGCCGTAACAGGCCACGTCGGCGATCGAGTATTCGTTCCCGGCAAGGTATTCGGTCTCGCCGAGGCGCAAGTCGGCGACCGACAGGATGCGCTTCGTTTCCATCGCGTAGCGGTCGATCGGGTATTCGAACTTTTCCGGGGCATAGGCGTAGAAATGGCCGAACCCGCCGCCGATGAAGGGCGCGGTGCCCATCTGCCACATCAGCCAGCTCAGCACCTCGGCGCGCGCCGGGTTCGCGCGGGGAAGCAGGAAGTCGAACTTTTCGGCCAGGTGAAGCAGGATCGCGCCGCTTTCGAACACGCGAAAGGGCTCGTCGCCGCTGCGGTCTTCGAGCGCCGGTATCTTGCCGTTGGGATTGAGCGCGGTGAAGCCGCTGGAAAACTGGTCGCCTTCGCCGATGTTGATCAGCCAGGCATCGTATTCGGCGTCGTGTCCGGCCGAGAGCAGCTCCTCGAACATGATCGTCACCTTCTGCCCGTTCGGCGTGCCGAGCGAATAGAGCTGGAAGGGATGATCGCCGACCGGCAGGTCCTTGTCGTGCCGCGCGCCGGCGGTGGGACGGTTGATGCTCGCGAAGCGCCCGCCGTTCTCCTTGTCGTGCGTCCAGACCTTCGGCGGCGTATAGGCAATATCCGTCATGCTCGGTGCGCTCCGTGTTGCGGTTTCGAACGACATGGTCGCGCCCCGGCGGAACCGCAAGGCGCAGCCCGCCGTTGCGCGTGTCATGGTCGCTCAATCCAAGCTCATGTACGTCGATGACGACATGCCGGGCATCACCCGCAAGCGCAGCGGCCGCGGCTGGGCCTATTACGATCCCAAGGGCGAACTGATCACCGATCCCGACGAGCGCGATCGCCTCAATCGCGTCGCGCTGCCGCCGGCCTATACCGACGCCTGGTTCTGCCCTGCGCCCAACGGGCATATCCTGGCGACCGGCGTCGATGCGAAGGGCCGCAAGCAGTACCGCTATCACCCCGATTTCCGCACCGCCCGCGAAAGCGAGAAGTTCGACGGGTGCGCGGCATTCGGCCGGCTCCTGCCGCTGGTTCGCAAGCGCGTGAAAGGCGACCTGGCGGTGCGGTCGCTGACCCGCGAGCGCGCCATCGCGAGCGTGATCCGGTTGCTCGATCTCGGCGCAATCCGGATCGGCAACGATGCCTATGCCAGGTCGAACAAGAGCTTCGGGGCGACGACGCTCCGGCAGCACCACGTAGAGGTGAAGGGACAGAGGATCCGCCTCAAGTTCAAGGGCAAGAGCGGCGTGGAACGCGATGTCGTGCTGTCCGACCGCACGCTCAGCCGGGTGGTGCGTGCGATGCAGGACCTGCCGGGCCAACGCCTGTTCCAGTACACGGACGAGGATGGAGACGTTCACTCGGTCGACTCGGCCGACGTCAACGAATACCTCTGCGAAACCATGGGCGACCATTTCACCGCCAAGAGCTTCCGCACCTGGCACGCGAGCGTGCTCGCCCTCAAAATCCTGGCCGAGGCCGACGGGCAGCTGACCCTCAAGGCAATGCTGGAAGACGTCGCTGCGCATCTTGGCAACACGCCCGCCGTGACCCGCAAGAGCTACGTCCATCCGGCGGTCATCGCGCTGGTCGATCGCCAGAAGACGTGGCGCGATGGGCTGAAGATGCCACGCGCGACCCGCTGGCTGGACCGCGCGGAACGCGCATTGATCGACCTCCTCGAGGATTCACCAAAGGCGCACGAGTTGCTTGCAGCCGCCTGAAAGGACGAGGCGGAACGCTGCGGCGGAGCGGGTGTTGAGCCAGGCATGACCGATGGAGACGACAAGGCCGAAACGCTCGACGGCGCCTTGCCCGATGCCTTGCAGCGGCAGGCGCATCGCGTTCTCGATCTCGCGCACGAGAGGAAGCTGTCACTCGCCACTGCCGAAAGCTGTACCGGCGGACTACTGGCGGCTCTGCTGACCGACGTGGGGGGACGCGGTCACGTCTTCGACCGGGGCTTCGTGACCTATGCCGAAGAATCGAAATGCGATCTGCTGGGCGTCGATCCGAACGCGATCGATCGAGTCGGCGCGGTCAGCGAGGACGTGGCGCGTGCGATGGCCGAAGGGGCGATCGCCCGTTCCGATGCGGATGTGGCGCTGTCGGTGACAGGCTTCGCCGGACCCGGCGCACCGGGCGATGAAGAGGGCCTGGTTCACTTCGCCTGCGCCACCCGCGCGGGTGGCTGTGCGCACCGCGAGGAGCACTTCGGCGCCGTTGGCCGCGCCGGCGTGCGGATCGCCGCGCTTGAAGTCGCGCTCGCGATGATGGAAGACGCGCTTCACAGATGAACGACACAGCGAAACGCTTTCATTCGCTCCACGCGCACGGGCTCGTGCGGGTCGCCGCGAGCACGCCGCAGGTCCGCACTGCCGACGTGGCATTCAATCGCGCGGCGATCCTCGACGAGGCAAGGCGTGCGCACGATGCCCACGTCGACCTGCTGGTCTATCCCGAGCTGTGCCTGTCCTCGTACGCGATCGACGACCTGCACCTCCAGCTCGCAATGATCGACGCGGTCGAGGCAGCGGTGGGCGACATCGTCGCGGCGAGCCGCGACCTCAACCCGCTGCTCCTGATCGGGGCGCCGCTGCGGCACAACGGCAGGCTCTACAACTGCGCGCTCGCGATCCACCGCGGGCTTTTGCTCGGCGCGGTGCCCAAGAGCTACCTGCCCAATTACCGCGAGTTCTACGAGAAGCGCTGGTTCGCCAACGGCCGCCTGATCGAAGGGCTCGAGATCGGCGTGAACGGCGCCTCGGTTCCGTTCGGCACCGACCTGATCTTTTCCGCCGAAGACCTGCCGGGCTTCCGGGTCGGGGTCGAGATCTGCGAGGATTACTGGTCCCCGCTGCCGCCCTCGACGCGCGCCGCGCTCGCGGGGGCGACGATCCTGTGCAACCTGTCGGCGTCCAACATCACCATCGGCAAGAGCGACGAGCGGCACCTGCTCAGCCGGTCGCAGTCGAGCCGCGCGGTCGCGGCCTATGTCTATTCCGCCGCCGGCCACGGCGAGAGTACGACCGACCTCGCCTGGGACGGGCAGGGCATGATCTACGAACTGGGCGACCTCCTCGCCGAGAGCGAACGCTTCGCGCTGCGGCCCGAGTTGTGCATCGCCGATGTCGATTGCGACCGCATCCGGTCCGAGCGGATGCGGATGCAGACGTTCAACGACGCCGCCGAACACGAAGGGCGTCCCGAGGATCATTTCCGGGTCATTCCCTTCGCCCACGCGCCCGCGTTTGCCGACATTGGCCTCACCCGCCCGATCCGGCGCTTTCCGTTCGTGCCCAACCGCCCCGACAAGCTCGACGAGGACTGCTTCGAGGCGTTCAACGTCCAGGTCGACGGTCTGATGCGGCGGATCGAGACGACGAAGCCCAGAGCATTGGTGATCGGCGTGTCGGGCGGTCTCGACAGCACCCACGCCCTGATCGTCGCCGCCAAGGCCTGCGACCGCCTGGACCTGCCGCGGACCACGATCAGGGGTTACACCATGCCCGGCTTCGGCACGTCCGAGGGGACCAAGTCGAACGCCTGGAAACTGATGGACGCGCTCGGCGTCCTGGGTGAGGAGATCGACATCCGGCCCGCCGCCGAGCGGATGCTGCGCGATATCGGCCATGCCTATGCGCAAGGCGAGCCGGTCCACGATACGACGTTCGAGAACGTGCAGGCCGGCCTCAGGACCGACTACCTCTTTCGTCTTGCCGGCCAGCACGGCGGCTTCGTGATCGGCACGGGCGATCTTTCGGAGCTCGCCCTTGGCTGGTGCACTTACGGGGTCGGCGACCAGATGAGCCACTACGGCGTCAACTCCGGCGTCCCCAAGACGCTGATCCAGTACCTCATCCGCTGGACCGCTCGGACCAACCAGTTCGATCCGGCGACCGACGCGGTACTCGAGGACATCGTGGGCACGGAAATCAGCCCGGAACTGGTGCCGCCGGGCGAGGACGGCGAAATCCAGAGCACGCAGAGCATAATCGGCCCCTACGAGCTCAACGACTTCTTCCTGCACCACACGATCCGCTGGGGGCAGAAGCCGTCGAAGGTCGCGTTTCTGGCCTGGCACGCCTGGCGCGACGCGAGCCGGGGAAGATGGCCGCTCGCCTTTCCCGAAGACGCCAAGCACGAATACGACCTTGCCACGATCCGCCACTGGCTGGAGAATTTCCTGCGCCGGTTCTTCGCATTCAGCCAGTTCAAGCGCAGCGCCATGCCGAACGGGCCGAAGGTAAGCGCGGGCGGCGCGCTCAGCCCGCGCGGCGACTGGCGCGCCCCGTCTGACGCGGTCGCGGACGTCTGGCTCGACGAGTTGCGCACGAACGTGCCGGAGCGGTAACCTGCCGGGAGCAAACCGGCGAGGGGATCGTTTCGGTTGCAGATGACGACGGGAATTGCCTGACATGGCCGCCATATCCGCGATCGCAACTGCGGTCCCTGACCTTGATTTCGAACCGGACTATCGCCGGTGGGCGCTCTCGCGCCTTGGCGAGAGCCGCGAGGCGAAGCTCTTCGAACGCATGGCGAACCGGTCGGGCATCGAGCATCGCTGGTCGATTCTCGATGCGGAGGACGCGCGCCTCGACGAAGGCGTGGGCTTCTACGGCGGCGAGGCGCCGAGCACTGCGGCGCGCATGGCAATCTATGCCGAGGCGGCGCCCGAACTGGCGCTCAGGGCGATCGCCGGCCTGCCGGAACTGGGGAAACCGACCCACCTCGTCGTCGCCAGCTGCACCGGTTTCGTCGCGCCGGGCATCGACCAGGTCATCGCGCGGAGGCTCGGCCTCGGCGACGACGTCGAGCGCGTCCTGGTCGGTTTCATGGGCTGCTATGCCGCCGTCACCGCCCTGCGCACCGCGCGTCACATCGTCCGCTCCGAGCCCGATGCGCGGGTACTGGTCGTGACGGTCGAATTGTCCAGCCTTCACCACCAGGAAGAGATGGATCTCGAACCACTCCTGATGGGAGCGCAGTTCGGCGACGGCGCTGCGGCCGCGATCGTCACAGGCAACGAGCCCGGCCTGGCACTCGGTGAGGGGATCTCCGCCGCGCTGCCGGACAGCGAGGACCTGATCACCTGGCGCATCGGCGACACCGGCTTCCATATGCGCCTTTCGGGGGAAGTGCCCGGGCGCATCGCGGCCGCGCTTGCCGACCCTGCTGTGCAGCGTCGGATCACCGGCGGCTGGCCGCCGGAGGACATCGCCGCGTGGGCGGTCCACGCCGGAGGCCGCTCGATCCTCGATGCGGTCGAGAAGGGCCTTCGCCTTGCGCCCACCGCGCTCGACGAATCGCGCGAGGTGCTGCGGATGTGCGGCAACATGAGTTCGTCGACCCTGATGTTCGCGCTCAAGGCCATCCTGCGCGGGCGGCCCGAAAGCGGGGTCGCCCTGGCGTTCGGGCCGGGCCTCGCGATGGAGGGTTTCCGCTTTGGCTGGCGCGATGCTGGCTGACCGCGCCATTGCCGATGAGCTGATGGACGATCCCGCGCTCGACGCGCGGACGTATGCCGCGGTGCTGCACGATCTTGCGCGGGTGAACACGCTTACGCTTGCCCGGCGGCCGACACTGGCGTTCCTCCGGCGCGCGGTGGGCGGGCGGTCCCGTTTTCGCCTGCTCGATGTCGGCTTCGGAGACGGCGACATGCTGCGCGCCATCGCGCACTGGGCGCGGCGCCGGGGTATCGAGGCCGAGCTGGTGGGGGTCGACCTCAATCCGCGCAGCGTGGCCGCGGCGCGCGCGGCGACTCCAGGCGAGCTTGCGATCGACTACCGCACCGGCGACTATGCCGATCTCGCCGGGGCCGGCTGGGACTGCGTGATTTCGAGCCTCGTCGCGCATCACATGAGCCGGCAGGAGTTGTTGGCTTTCCTGCGTTTCATGGACCGCGAAGCTGCCGCGGGATGGCTGGTCAACGACCTGCACCGGCATGGCTTCGCCTTTGCCGGCTGGCCGCTGCTCGCGGGACTGATGCGCTGGCACCCGATCGTGCGGCACGACGGACACTTGTCCATAGCACGGTCCTATCGGCCCGGCGAGTGGTCCCCCTTGCTGGCCGAGGCGGGCGTGGAGGGCGCGCGCGTGTACCGGCAGTTCCCGTTCCGGCTGTGCGTCGAAAAGCTCCGCTGATCGTCGGCGCCGGTCCGGCTGGATGCCTGGCCGCGATCGCGCTCTGTCGGGGCGGGGCGGAGCCGCGACTGCTCGACCGCGACGAGAAGGTGGGCGACGCACTGTGCGGCGGGTTCCTGTCGTGGCGGACCGCGCAGAGCCTGCGCGGGGCAGGGGTGGAGCCGGAGGCGCTTGGCGCGCACCCAGTCGAATCGCTGGCCCTTATCGCGGGAGACTTCGAGGCGACTGCTGCGCTGCCTTCGTCCGGTTTCGGCCTTTCGCGCCGCGCGCTCGACAGCGCCTTGCGGCGCCGCGCGGTGGGCGAGGGCGCCCGGCTGATCGTCGATCGCGTGCGTTCGGTGCAACCCGACATCGTCGAGGGCGAGGAGGACGATTACGCGGCCGAGGCGATCTTCCTCGCCAGCGGCAAGCACGACGTCCGGGGGCAGGCGCGGCCGCGCGAGGGCGACGACCCCGCGCTCGGTCTGCGCATCCGGATTCCGGCGCACGACGCGCTGCACGCGCTGCTTTCGGGCCGCATCGAATTGCACCTCTTCCGCGGCGGATACGCCGGCATCGTGCTGCAGGAGGACGGGAGCGCGAACGTCTGCCTTGCGCTGCGCAAGTCGCTTCTTGCCGGTGCGAGCGGCCAGCCCCCCGCGCTGCTCGACCGGCTCGCGGCGACATACCCGGCCTTCGGGGAGCGGATGGCCTTCGCCCCGCCCGGCCTGACGTTCGATACGGTCGGGTCTGTTCCCTACGGGTTCATTGCCGAGACGACCGATCCGGGCCTCTACCGCATCGGCGACCAGGCCGCCGTCATCCCGTCGCTGGCGGGCGAGGGCATGGGGATCGCGATGGACAGCGGAAATGCCGCGGCGCGGGCGTGGCTCGCAGGTCGAAGCGCGCCGTGGTTCCAGGCTGATTTCGCCGTGCGGGCCGAGCGACCGGTGCGGGTCGCGCAGCTGATCTGGCGCATCGCCGAGGCAGAAGCGGGGGCGCGGCTGCTGACAGCCGCCACCCGTGCCGTGCCGTCGCTCGCTCGCGCGGCGATGGCGCTGACGCGTATCTGACCGCTAGACCTTCACCACCCAGCCGTGCGGATCGGGCGCATGACCGCGCTGGATCGAAACCAGCTTCTCGCGCAGCCTGCCGGTGAGCTGCCCGGGGCCGCCCGAGCCGATCGTGAACGCGCCCTCGGGACCTTCGACCTTGCCGACGGGGGTGACCACCGCCGCAGTTCCGCAGGCCATCGTCTCGATCAGCCGGCCGCTTTCGGCGTCCCGCCGCCACTGGTCGATCGAATAGCGTTCCTCGCGGATGGTGAGACCCTCGTCCCTCAGCAACTGGATCAGGCTGTTGCGGGTCACGCCGGGAAGGATGGTGCCGGTGAGCGGCGGGGTCAGCACGCTGCCGTCGTCGAAGGCGAAGAACAGGTTCATGCCGCCCAGTTCCTCGACCCACTTGCGTTCGACCGCGTCGAGGAAAACGACCTGGTCGTGACCCTTGGCGATGGCTTCGGCCTGCGGAACGAGGCTGGCGGCATAGTTGCCGCCCGTCTTCGCTGCCCCGGTGCCGCCGGGCGCAGCGCGCACGAAGTCCCGGCTGACCCAGATGCTGACCGCCGGAACGCCCGACTTGAAGTAGTTGCCGACCGGCGAGGCGATGACGAGAAACTTGTACTCCCTTGCCGGACGGACGCCGAGAAATGCCTCCGACGCGAACATGAAGGGGCGCAGGTAGAGCGCGCCGCCATCGACGGTGGGAAACCAGTCGCGGTCCTTGCGCACCAGCTGGCGGCATGCCTCCACGAACAGATCTTCCGGCACGTGCGGCATGGCCAGCCGGTCGGCCGAGGAATTCATCCGCGCGGCGTTCATCTCGGGACGAAAGAGCGCGAAGCTCCCGTCCGGGTGGCGATAGGCCTTGAGCCCTTCGAAGATTTCCTGCGCGTAGTGCAGCACGGCGCAGGCGGGATCGAGGCTCAGCGGTTCGCGCGGCCCGATCCGCGCATCGTGCCACCCGCGGTCCGCGTGAAAGTCCACCGTGACCATGTGGTCGGTGAAGACTGTGCCGAAACCGGGATCGGCGATCGCCTGTGCGCGGGTTTCGCCGGGAACCGGAGCGGGATGGGGAAGATGCGCGAAGTCCATATCGCGCGGTTAGGGCCGCATCGCCCGGCGCGCAAGTGACCCGGGCGGCGTCGATCAGGCTTGCCCAAATGAGAAGGGCGGCCCCTTCTGCCAGGAACCGCCCTTCGCATGGTCAGCGGCCGGTTCGGCCGCCCACGAAGCCTCTATCGGCGTCAGAGATTACCGATAATGCCTCGCGAGGGTCGTCACCGACCTCCCTGCTGAACCATGAGACATCGGATCACCTCCTTTCGCGCTTAGAAAGCCAGACCGCCGTTTCACCGGTGGCCGAGTGCCGCGTGGGTCGCTGGCCTCAGGAGGGAATGTGAGTCTTTCCGCGGCGCAACACAAGTCTTGAAAAATAGTTTTTCACTGTCAGTATTCGATGCTTCCGGCCCGCCCAGCAGCGGGCCTTTTTCGCGCCTAGGACCGGCAGTCCTCGATCACCCGGGTGATCTCGGGCCAGCTCGGTAGATAAAGCGTGGACTGCTCCGCCACCTCGACCGCGAAACGGCCCTTCGAAAAGGCGATGGCATCGAGGATCGGGTCGTTGGCTGAAACGCTCGCCACCAGCGACGGCATCTCGTCCCCGGATGGCGATGCGGTGAGGACGCGATCGGCCGTCTCGGTGCGGATGCGCATCGGCACCGGGCCTGATGCCGTCCCGGCCCGCGCCAGCGTGACCGTGCGTCCGGCAAGGCGGCAGGTGAGCGCAAAGCGGGCATCGGCCCCCGCGCTGCCGAACAGCGCCGCGGTCGTGCCCGCGCCGCGCCGGTAGTACCAGTCGCCGGACGTCTGCGGCGCATCCATCCAGTCGTCGAAACTGGGCGCGGGCAGGGCGACCGGAGGTGGAGCGGGCGTCGGCCGTGCCTGCGGCGGCGCCGGGGTCGGTTCGGGCGCCGGCGCCGTGCAGCAGGCGGCACCGAAACAGGCAAGGGCGGCGATCTGGCCACGAAAACGCATGGATTCTCCCGGTTTGACAGGCGGTCAACGCACGCTAACCCGCAAAGGGTCCATGGGAAAGAAGCGCCTCGACCAGCTGATCGTCGACCGCGGCCTCGCCGAAAGTCGCAGCCGCGCGCAGGCGCTGGTCATGGCGGGCCTGGTCTTTTCCGGCGATCGCAAGCTCGACAAGCCGGGTCACCAGCTGCCGAGCGATGCCGAGATCGAGGTGCGCGGGCGCGATCACCCGTGGGTCTCTCGAGGCGGAATCAAGCTCGCCCACGCGATCGAGGTCTTCGCGCTCGACCCGGCAGGCGTGGTCGCGATGGATATCGGCAGTTCGACCGGGGGCTTCACCGACGTGTTGCTGCAGAAGGGGGCGAAGCGCGTGTTCGCGGTCGATTCGGGTACCAACCAGCTCGCCTGGAAGCTGCGCCAAGACCCTCGCGTCACGGTCCTCGAGCAGACCAGCGCACGCATTCTCACCTCCGACATGATCGACGCGCCCTGCACCTGGGTCGTCTGCGATGCCTCTTTCATCGGGCTTGCCAAGGTCCTCGAGCGTCCGCTCGAACTCGCCGCGCCCGACTGCCGCCTCGTCGCGTTGATCAAGCCGCAGTTCGAAGTAGGGCGCGACGAAGTGGGCAAGGGCGGGGTGGTGCGCGAACCGGCGCTCCACGACCGCGTCTGCGGAGAGGTGCGGAGCTGGCTCGAGGCCGGCGGATGGGCAGTCGACGGAATTGCGCGCAGTCCCATCACGGGACCGGAGGGCAATGTCGAGTTCCTCGTCGTCGCAAGGCGTGGCAAAGTTGCGCCTGCATCGGCGGTCGGCCACAAAACCGCCGACGAATCGGCTTCGATGGAGAACCCATGACCGCTCTCGCCTCGCGCGGACAGTTGCGCGCCAGTCTCTTCCGCTGGGCGCTGTTCACCGTGCCGCTCGTCGTGCTGCTCGGGTTCCTGTCGGGCCAGTTGTCCGGAAGCGGGGCAGACAGCACGTGGTTCCGTTCGCTGGAAAGGCCGGCGATCTTCCCGCCGCCGGTCTGGTTCGGCATCGTCTGGACGATCCTCTACGTTCTCATGGGCCTCGCGCTGGCGATGGTCTGCGCGGCCTGGGGAGCGCGCGGCCGCGGCGTCGCGATCGCGGTCTTTTCGCTCCAGTTCCTCGTCAACCTCGCATGGTCGCCGGTGTTCTTCGCGATGCACGACATCCGCGCGGCGCTGGTCGTGATCGGCGTGCTCGACGTCCTGGTGGTGGTGACGATCGCGCTGTTCTGGCGCGTGCGCAAGCTGGCGGGCGTCCTGCTGCTGCCCTATCTCGCGTGGATCGCGTTCGCGACCGTGCTCAACTGGCAGTTCCTCGAGCTCAATCCCGGCGGCGGGATCGAGGGCTCCGCGAACGGGGCGGTCGAACGCTACGAGTTCTGACTTGCGCGCGGCCCGGCAGATCGCCACATCGGCGCCATGCAGAGCGAAAACCCCCTCGTCGCCGATCTCGTCAAGCTCGCCAACGCGGCGGCGGGCACTTTCGCGGGCATGACCCGCGAGGCGCGCGATGGCGCGCGTGAACGGATGCGCGAGGCGTTCGGCGGGCTCGATTTCGTCAGCCGCGAGGAGTTCGACGCGGTCAGGGACATGGCCGCCCGCGCGCGGGAAGACAGCGAGCAGCTGGCCGCCCGCCTCGATGCGCTCGAGGCCAAGCTCGCCCGCGAAGGCTGACTTTTCGCAAGTTCGGAACGCGGGGTCGCGCGCTCGGTTGAGCGTGCGAAAGGGCCCTTCCATGTTCACCCAGCTCGATCCCCCGGTGCCGCTTCACGTCCTCGACAAGGGCGATGGCCTCGCTTTCGGGGTCATCGACTACGGACCCGAGCACAACCTGCTGTGGATCACCGCGATCGACGCGACCGGCGAAATCTGGTGCGCACCCAACCCGCAGGTGCGGATGCAGGCGAACTGGAGCATGGGGCGCGGCAAGAGCGCGGCGGTCTCGGCCTCGAAGGACCGGCTCGCGGCCAGGAATGCCGCGTCCGGGAACGTCTGCGCCGATTGCGCCGACGCCCTGGAGAGTCGCGCCTAGTCCTCGCGCCGGGCTGCGCCGTCGGCCACCCGCCATACCGCCGCATCGGCCAGCATCCCGTCGAACGGCGCGGTCTCGGTGCCGGTGAACCAGACCTGCGTTCCGCTGTCCGCCAGCCGTTCATAGAGCGCCGCACGCCGGACGGGATCGAGGTGGGCGGCGACTTCGTCGAGCAGCAGGACGCTCGCCCGACCCCGCGCCGCCAGTCCTGCATGAGCCAGTGTGACCGCGATCAGCATCGCCTTCTGTTCTCCGGTCGAGCTTTGCGCTGCGGGTTGGTCCTTTCCCGCCATCGTTACCGCCAGGTCGTCGCGGTGGGGACCGGCAAGGGTGCGGCCCGCAGCCCGGTCGACCTGGCGAGCCGCACGCCATGCGTCGGCGTCGGCAGATCCGCCTGAAACCAGTTCCAGCACCGGCCGCGCGAAGGGTTCTGCGGGAAGGGTGGACAGTTCCTCTCGCAGCGACGCGACGAGCCGACCGCGTCCCGCAGCAAGCGCGCCGCCGGCCTCGGCCATCTGCGCCTCGACGCCATCGAGCCAGAGCGGATCGGGCGGGTCATCTCCCGAGATGAGCCTGTTGCGCTCGCGCAGCGCCGCTTCATAGCGCGCGGCATGGCGGGCATGGCCGGCATCGAGTGCCACCGCCATGCGGTCGAGCCAGCGGCGGCGCGCGCCGGCGCTGTCGGTGAACAATCCGTCCATCGCCGGGGTGAGCCATGCGATCGCGACCCATTCCCCGAGTGCCAGCGCGGTGGTGTCGGCTCCGTTGATGCGCACCTGCCGCCGCGCCGGACGTGCCGGGTCGGTGGCGGTGCCGAGCCGCACCGGCTCCCCTTCCGCGGCGAGCGAGGCACCGATCGCGAAGCCGCCGGGACCCTCGCTCGAGGCCATGTCGGAAAGCGGGGCCCGGCGCAGGCCGCGTCCGGGGGCAAGCAGCGACAACGCCTCGAGCACGTTGGTCTTGCCGGCGCCGTTCTCGCCGACGAGCAGGTTGAACCGCCGCGTACCCTCGAGAGCGGTCGCGCGATGGTTACGAAAGGTCGTCAGGGAGATGCGGTCGAGCGCCATTTTCGGCTCGTCGGATAGCCGGGAGGGGTGACGACCGCCAGCCGCCAATGCGCTGATCCCAACAGTTGGGAATATTTCCCTACCTTGAGCAAGCCGTTCACCCGAGGTTTAGCTGGATCGCCAGGGAAACGGCAGATTTCCGCGGTTTTTCGAAACTGGCACGGCCCTTGCGATACCTGGAACATCTGGCGGAATGGTCCGCCGGGACACTTGGAAAGGGAAATCGAAATGCACGTTCTCAACAACAAGGCTGCCGCGGCTGTCTTCTCGCTCGTCTTCAGCCTCGTGATGTTCGCCACCGCGATCGCTCCTGCCAACGGCGGTGCGCTGCTCCCGGGCGGAATGCTGGCATGAACCGGCTCGACCGCAACCACTCGGCAGTGACGCCCAAGCGCGACGGCTTTCACCTCGACCGCCCGAACGGCAAAGTCTTCGGCGTCTGCGCCGGGATCGCGAACTACTTCGGGATTGATCCGATGATCGTACGGGTGGTCTTCGCCGCGGGCACGATCTTCGGCTTCGGATCGTTCCTGCTGATCTACCTGGCGATCGCGCTGATCGCCGACTGAAGGGCGCGGGCATATCCCGCGCCCTTCCAACCTTTCTCACATCGCGCTGATGCCGCCGTCGAGCTTGAGCTCGGCCCCGGTCATGAAGCTGCTCTCGTCGCTGGCGAGGAACAACACCCCGTCGGCGATCTCCCGCGGCACGCCGACCCGCTTGAGCGGGATCTGCCGCGCCAGCTTCTCCATGATCACCTCCTTCGAATGCCCCGTGCGGCTCGTCATCCCGTCGAGGATCGGGGTGTCGACGAAGGTCGGGTGGACCGAGTTGCAGCGGATGTTCCAGCCCATCTTGCCGCAGTAGAGCGCGACGCTCTTCGACAGCATCCAAACCGCGGCCTTGCTCGCGTTGTAGCCAGGCATCGTGTCGCTCGCGATGAGACCCGCGATCGAGCTGATGTTGATGATCGAGCCGGGCTGGTTGTCCTTCATCAGCGGCAGCGCCTTCTGGCAGCCGAGAAACACTGAATCGACGTTGATTGCGAAGCCGCGGCGCCACTCCTCGAGCGTGCACGTCTCGATGTTGCCGCGCACGCCGACGCCGGCGTTGTTGACCAGGACCGACAGCCCGCCAAGTTCGTCGCGCGCCATTGCGATCGCCTCGTCCCACTTGTCGGGATCGGTGACGTCATGCTGCATGGCGAACGCGGTGCCGTCGCCGTGGGCCTTGTTGAGCATGGCGGCGGTGTCCTCCGCCCCGGTGCCGTTGATGTCGGTGCACAGGACGCGCGCGCCTTCGCGGGCCAGGACCTGGCAGTGCGCCGCGCCGAGCCCCTGCGCCGCACCCGTCACCAGCGCCAGCTTGCCCGCAACCCGTCCTGCCATGTCACTCTCCTCGAATATCGCCCGCCAGCAGCAGACCCATTATTCGAACGTCGATCCCGACGCCCGCGTTTCTGCGCTTTTCGACGAAACCGGAAAGTTCGGCAAGGGGTACGCGGTGCACCGTGATGTCCTCGCCCTCGGTTCCGCCGCCCGGTCCGGTCCGGGCAAGATCGTACGCCCGCACGAGCGTGAAGCTTTCGCTGACCATGCCGGGCGAGCTGTAGAATTCACCCGCGCAGGTAAGTCGCCCGGCGCGCCAGCCCGTCTCTTCCTCGAGTTCGCGGCCAGCGGCGGCGAGTACGTCCTCGTCGGGATCGTCCTGATCGCCCACGAGCCCCGCTGGCAATTCGAGGCATGTCCTGCCCAGCGGCACCCGATACTGCTCGACGAGAAGGATATGCCCTTCGTGTATCGCGAGGATCACCGCTGCGCGGATTCCGCGAACCCGCCCGACATATTCCCACCGTCCGCGTTTCCTCGCGGCGATGTAGCGGCCTTGCCAGACGGTCTGCTCGGGTTCGTCCCTGTCGACCGTCATACCTCGATCAGCCGGTCGGGCAGCTCGTTGACGTCGCCTTCAGCCCGCGGGAAGTGCTCGGCAAGGACGGCCCCGACATCGGCGATGCCCGCGGCAAGACCCTCGGCGATCCGGCCGTCGCGGATATGCACGAGCATATCGGCCATCGCGCCGCCCCAGACTTCGGCCGGGACTTTCTCGGCGATAGCCTCGTCCGCGACGATCTCGGCCCTGTGTTCGCGCATCGAGAGGTAGATGAGGATGCCGGTGCGCCCATGGGTGCGCCGGTCAGCGCCCACCTTGAAGTGCCGCACCGCCGCCTCGCGCACGCGGGCCTTCTTGATGGGCGGCGGGACGAGGAAATATTTCAAGGGCTGCCAGAACTGGATCGCCCAGACCGACGCGAATTTGAGCACGACCACCGCGATCGCGAGCGAGAACACGGCTTGTGGGTGCCATTCATGGTTCCAGCCGCCCAGGACCCGGTCGACGAGCGACAGGTAGAACCCTGGCAGCACGGCAAGGAACGCGAGCGCGGTCGTCGCGGCGAGAATTGCCCAGCCTAGCTGGATGTCGTGGTAGCCGTCCGAGCGGTCGGCAAGAACGGTGACGATCTCTCCCGCAGTGTTTTCCTCTGCCGCGGCGACCGCTGCCGAGACTCGGTCGTGTTCCGCCTTGTTCAGGTAGCCCATCGCCTCGCCTCTCCTACCAGCCGCCGGAGGCGCCGCCGCCTCCGAAGCTGCCGCCGCCGCCCGAAAATCCGCCGCCGCCACCGAAACCGCCGCCGCCACCCCAGCCGCCGCCGTGGCGTGACCCGCCGCCCAGGATCGACTTGCCCGCTTCCCAGACGATGATGTCGCCGATCGTGCTGCCGGTGAGAGTGCCGTTGTGGCGCCCGCCGCGCCGTCGCCCGCGCAGCAGCGGGAGGACGAAGAAGAAGAAGATGAACGCCGCCCAGATGATCATGCCCACCGGAAAGCCGTCCTCGCCACCGGACTGGCGTGCCTGCGCCTCCTGCATGACCTTTGCTGCCTCGTCGGCGGGCAGTTCGAGCTGCTCGACGATCGCGTCGGTCCCGGCGACGATGCCGCCGACCATGTCGCCCGCCTTGAACTTCGGCAGGATCGTGTTCTGCACGATCAGCGTCGAGTATCCGTCGGTGAGATAGGGTTCGAGGCCGTAGCCCACCTCGATCCGCACCTTGCGGTCGTTGGGCGCGACGATCAGCAGCACACCATCGTTGCGCTGTTCGTCGCCGATTCCCCAGTGCCGGCCGAGGCGGTAGCCGTAATCGGCAATGTCGTAGCCTTCGAGGTCGGGGATCGTCGCGACGACGAACTGGCGCTGAGTGCGCGATTCGAACGCGGCCAGCTTCGCTTCGAGCGATGCTTCGACATCGGCGGGAATGATGTTCGCCGCGTCGGTCACCCGCCCGGCTAGGGGGGGGAACGCCTGCGCCAGCGCGGGCGACGCGAACAGCGCCGCCAGCGTGGCGAAAAGGAGCGCAAATCCGCGCACCGGGTTGCCTACTGGTTCACGGCGGCGGCGGTGGGCTGCGCGGCGTTGTCGTTGGCGCCCGCCGCAGGAGCGGTGGCGGAGCCGTTCGGCGTCATGTCCAGCGTGGGGGCGACTTCGGCGCCGGGGGTCACCGCCTTGTACGGCACCAACGGCTTCGCTCCGTAGATCACCTTGGCTCCGATGATGCTGGGGAAGGTGCGGATCTCGGTGTTATATTCGCGCACCGCTTCGTTGTAGTCGCGGATCGAGATGCGAACCTTGTTCTCGATGCCTTCGAGCTGGCCCTGCAGCATCTGGTAATTGGTGATCGACTTGAGGTCCGGGTAACGCTCGAAATTGGCGAGCAGGCGGCCGAGGCCGGCACCGAGTTGTTCCTGTGCGGCCTGGTATTGCGCCATCTTGGCAGGATCGGACAGGTCGTCGGCATTGACCTGGATGCTGGTCGCCCTGGCGCGGGCCTCGATCACGTCGGTGAGGATGCCGCGCTCCTGCTCGGCAGCGCCCTTTGCCACTTCGGCGAGGTTGGGGATGAGGTTGGCGCGTTCCTGGAACGTCGCCTCCACGTCGGCCCAGCGTGCCTTCGCGGCTTCTTCCTTGGTCGGGATCGTGTTGATCCCGCAGCTGGCGAGCCCGAGAGCGGCCAACGCCACGATCGCGGCGCGGCGGACGGCGGTGAAGTTCATCGCGGTAAACCCCTTCGTTCCCAAGACGCCGGGTCAACCCGGCCTGTATTGTGAATCTAGCACACCCCGTGCCGGGTTCAAGGAAATGCGGGAATTGACCGGTTCGATTTTCTTGCGCAGCCTGCGTGGCAGGGGCGCCAATGAGTGGAGGGTTCATGCTGGGGGAGTTCAAGGCATTCATCAATCGCGGGAACGTGCTCGATCTCGCGGTCGCGGTGATCATCGGCGCGGCGTTTGGCAAGATCGTCACCTCGCTGACCGAAAGCATCATCATGCCGATCATCGGATGGATTTTCGGCGACCTCGATTTTTCGAATTACTTCATTCGCCTCGGGGCCATTCCCGACGGGTACGAAGGCGAAGTGAACAATTACGCGCAGCTCAAGGAAGCCGGCGTGGCAATGATCGGCTACGGCGATTTCATCACCCAGCTGGTTAACTTCCTCATCATCGCGTGGGTCATCTTTCTCATCGTCAAGGGCGCGAACAAGGTCGAGGCCAAGAAGGAAGAAGCGCCGGCCGGTCCGAGCGAGACCGATCTGCTGATCGAGATCCGCGACGAACTAAGGAAGCAGCCCCAAGTCACTTCACATTAAGCCGGCATCGCCTATATGGGCGGTGCCGGTTTCGGCCGGCTATGGCGATAAACTGCGGCGTGCAATAGGCGCAGCGGACCCGGGGGCAGTACCCGGCGGCTCCACCACCTCTTCCGTTCGTTGCGGGGGAAATGACGGGGCCGAACCAGGATCGACGTGTGCTGAAAAGCGCTGTTTTCGCCCGGGCTGAGTAACCCGCAAATAGGCTCACAACACACAAGTGCCAACGACAACGAAGCACTTGCTCTCGCTGCGTAATTCTAGGGCCTAACGGCCTGACGTTACAAAGCCTAGAGCACGGTTCGGACCGAACCGGGTAACAGAATCGGAAACCGGGGGCCCGGGGGAGCCTAGCAACAGAATCCCCCACCCGTTTCCCCAGCATGGTACATCCGTGCGCGCTCGGTGACTGCGCGCCGCGGCGCATCGGTGATTGGTATGCGGGTTCCGGCCAAAGGCGGGGCCAGGCCGATGTGGGACGTCAGCCGGGCGAAGCCGTTGACGCCGCCTCGCGCCGTTCCTTTTCGAAGCGCAGGCAGTCGAAGATCTTGGCGCCGGCGAGGAAGACCGACCCGGTGGCGGCGACGAACAGCAGCTTGCCACCCACGCCCGGGAACTGCGCCATGTAATGAACGCCGCGCTCGCAGGCGCCCAGCGCCAGCGCGTAGATGATCAGGCACGCCTCGATCCGCGTCTTGATGACGAACAGGCGCCCGACCTTCCTGAGCATCCAAAACCTCGCGCAAACCCTTGTTAGTGCTCAACCTCGTCCGCGTGTCCTGGTGCCAAACGGCATTCGGACTGTCCCGTTCGATGGTTAATGCGGGGTAAAGTGTAAACGCCGGCGCGAATGCGTCCAGCGCGTTAACCAAGAATCTGCAGGTCGAGCGTTTCGAGCAACCGGGTGCGCGCCGAGACGACGTCGGCCATCAGTTCGGGATTCCCCAGATCGGCGGGGTCGATCGATTCGGGCCAGTATTGCGCGATCACCGCCTCGATGCGGTCCGCCTTCGCATCGTCGAGCAGGAAGCGCGGATCGACGGTGGCGGGGTCGGCGACGACGCGGAGACGAAGGCAGGCCGGCCCGCCGCCGTTGGCCATCGACTGCCGCACGTCGACGGCAAGGACCCGCCGGATCGGTCCGTTGCCGGCGACCAGCGTGTCGAGATAGCGTGATACAGCTTCGACCTCGCGGCACTCGCTGGGCACGATGAGCGCGCTTTCGCCCTCGGCAAGCGTCACCAGTTGGGCGTTGAACAGGTAGCTGCGGATCGCTTCGTCCAGCGATACCGCCGAGGAGGGCACTTCGACCACCTCGAGCGGCGGAAACGCGCGGCGGATCGCCGCGTAGGCGGTAGACTGATCGGCAAAGGCCTCGGCATGGGTGAACAGCACGCGCCCGTTGGCGACCGCGACCACATCGTTGTGGAATGCGCCGGCCTCGATCGCGGCGGGGTTCTGTTCGACGAAAACGGTGCGCTGTGGGTCGAGCCGGTGCAGGCGGGCGACCGCGCGGCTCGCCTGTTCGTGCTGGCGGGCCGGGAAGGCGCCGCCGGTGCGGCCATACACGAACACCTCGACGCCGGCGCCGTCATGGCTTTCGCAAAAGCGCATATGGTTGGCTGCACCCTCGTCGCCGAAGCTGGCCGGGACCGGCTGATGGACCTTGAAGTGCGCAGCGTCGGCAAAGGCGATCTCGAGCTGACGCGCGGTGTCGGGCCACTCCTGGGCACGATGCGGCATCGTCACGAGGTTCGCCGGGGTCAGGTGGCAGCGCCCGTCATCCGTGTCGGGAGCGGGGCTGACGGTCGCGGCGTTCGCTGTCCACATCGACGATGCCGACCACGCCGCGGCGGTCAGTGCGCGATCGGTTTCCTCGTTCGCGCCCAGCCGGCGGAGGAAATCGGCGTTGGGGCGGGGCAGCGGCACGAAGAAGCCCTGCGCCAGGCCGAGCGCCATGTTGTGACGCATCTTGGCGAGGCCCTGGAGAGCCGCCGCGCGCGGGTAGCTCACGTCGCCGGCGTGGGCGGTCGCGGCAAGGTTGCCTAGACTGAGACCCGCATAGTTGTGGCTGGGGCCGACGATGCCGTCGAAGTTGATCTCGAGGAGCCCGCTTCGGCCGCTCATCGCGCCACGCTCCACACTTCGTCGCCTTCGCCCACCCCGAGCAGGCGCGCCGAGCGATGGTCGATCTCGACCGTCCCGTCGGGCCGGAATTCGCGCATTCCGAACGCGGAGCGAAAGCTGCCGAGCGTCCCCGCAGCGATGATCGCGCGGTCGCCGATGTCGAGCGACGCGCTGGCGATCTTCGCCCGGCGCGATTCGCGGATCGATTTCACGTCGTCGGTTCGCGCGGTCATCGTCGGGCCGCCGTCGAAAATGTCGACGTAGCCGTCATAGCGGAATCCCTCGTTCTCGAGCATGCGCATCGCCGCCCGGCCGGTAGGGTGGGGCATCCCGATCACGTCCCGCGCGTCGTCGTCGAGCATCGCGATGTAAACCGGGTGCTTGGGCATCAGGTCAGCGATGAACTGGTTGCCGTTGATCGCGTTGAAATAGTCCGCGTCCTGGAAGCTCATCCCGAAGAACCGGCCCGCGACCCCGTCCCAGAACGGCGACCCGCCGCGCTCATCGATGATCCCGCGCAGTTCGGCCAGGATGCGGTCGGCGAACCGATCGCGGTGCATCGCGATGAACAGGTAGCGGCTGCGGGCGAGCAGGAGGCCGAGCCCGCCGGCGCGTTCGCTCGGGTGGAGGAACAGGCCGCCGACCTCGCATGATCCTTCAAGGTCGGTGACGAGGCTGAGCAGGTCGGCGCGCACCGTCCGCTCGAGTTCCTGCGAATGCTGGGTAAGGGTGGTCTTGCGGTAGGAATAGAAGGGCCAGCGTTGCCCGACCTGCGTCATCAGCTGGCACGTTCCCCGCACGTCGCCGGTCTGTGCGTTCTCTAGGACGAGGACGAACTGCTCGTCGGCCAGCGTGTTCTCCTCGCGGGTGAAGGCGGCTTCGGTGCGTTCGAGCTTCGCCCTGAGCGCGTTGCGGTCAGGCGGCAGATTGGTGAATCCGCCGCCCGTCAGCTTGGCCATCTCGTACAGCGGTTCGAGATCGTCCGGGTGGGCGGCGCGAAGGCGGAAGCTCAAATGGTTTCTCCGGCTGCGATGCGGGAAAGGACCAGCGCCGAGAGCGCGGCGCGCTCGGCGAGGGAGGGAACGATCATGAATTCGTCGGGTGAGTGGATCGCACCGCCGCGCACACCCATCGTGTCGACCACCGGCACCCCGCAGGCGGCGATGTTGTTTCCGTCGCACACGCCGCCGGTGGACTTCCAGCGGATATCCTGCCCCAGCTCAGCGCCGCATTCGCGGACGAGGTCGAACAGCTTCTGTGCGCGCGCGTCTACCGGCTTGGGCGGTCGGGTCACACCGCCATGGAGATGCAGGGAAACCTCGTGCAGTTTCTCAATTTCAGAGAGCAAGGTCTTGAGATCGCGTTCGAATGCGTCGGCCGCATCGGTCGATTTCGGACGGATGTTGAACCGCAGCACGGCGTGGTCGGGAACGACGTTGTTCGCCGACCCGCCGTCGATCCGCGCCGGGTTGACCGACAGCGCGTCGTGTCCCATCGCCTTGAGCCTGAGCGCAAGATCGGCCGCCGCGACGATCGCGTTGCGCCCGTCCTGCGGGTTGCGCCCGGCGTGCGCCGACTTGCCGCCCACCACGATCGAATAATTGCCCGATCCGCCGCGGGCATGGGCGAGGGTGCCGTCGGGCAGCGCGCTCGGCTCGTAGGTCAGCGCGGCGAACTTGTCCCGGGCGAGATCGGCGATCAGCGAAGACGAGGATAGCGAGCCTGTCTCCTCGTCCGAATTGATCATCACGTCGTAGCCCAGCGACTGGCCGGCGCGGGTGTCCTCGAGCGCCATGAGCGCGTGGAGAATGACCGCCAGCCCGCCCTTCATGTCGGCGAGGCCCGGACCGTTCAGCGTTTCGTCGTCGATCCAGCGCTGGTCCTGGAACGAGTGGTCGGCGGGAAAGACGGTGTCCATGTGGCCGGTCAGGAGCACGCGGCGCGGCGCGTCGGGCCGCACGCTAAGCACGAGGTGCTGGCCGTGCGCTTTCTCGACCTCGCGTCCGTCAGCGGCGACAACGGTGACCGCGGCTGGTTCGACCAGCGAAATCTCCCCAGGTAGCGCGGCAAAGGCATCGGCCAGCAGCGCGGCCTGCCTTGCGAGGCCGTCAAGGTTGCCGGTTCCGGTATTGACCGCGCTCCATTCGCGCACCGTCCGGAGCATCGCGGAGCCGTCGATCGCGGCGGTGAAGTGGTCGGCTGCCAGTTTCATCTGAAACGGCTCCTAGCGAAGCGTGCGGAGCTGTCCAACCCCCGCCCGCCGGTGTTGCAAAGTGGCGCTGCCTTGGCCATAGGCGCGGCTCGCTTCCTCCCCGGACGACAGGCTATTGACCCGGTGCGCCGATTCCCGTCGGTGCGCCAGAAGACCATGCGAGGGAAGCAGTGAGCGATACCGTTACCAAGGCCGGGCTGACAATCGACAGCGCGCTGGCGCGTTTCGTCGAGGACGAGGTGCTGGCCCCGCTCGACCGGGATGCGGGCGATTTCTGGCGGGGATTTGCCGCCATCCTGGCCGAATATGCCCCGCGCAACCGCGCGCTGCTGGCCAGGCGCGACGACCTGCAGGCACAAATCGACGCCTGGCATCGTTCGCGGAAAGGCCAGCCGCACGATGCGAGGGCCTACCGCGCCTTCCTGGAAGAGATCGGATACCTTGTCGCCGAACCGGACCCGTTCACGATCGGCACCCGCAACGTGGACCCCGAGATCGCGACGATGGCCGGGCCGCAGCTCGTGGTGCCGGTGCTCAATGCCCGCTTCCTGCTTAATGCCGCCAACGCGCGCTGGGGCAGCCTTTACGATGCCTATTACGGCACCGACGCGCTCGACGCCCCGGCGGCGCAGCCGGGCGGCTACGACAAGGCGCGCGGGCGCGCGGTAATCGCCAAGGTCCGCGCATTCCTCGACGGCGCGGTGCCGCTGGCGAGCGGAAGCTGGGCGGACCTTGCCGGGCCGGACGCCATCCCGCTCGCCGATCCGGACCAGTTCGTCGGCGCCACGGCGCGCGGGAAGATGTTCGTCAACAACGGCTTGCACATCGAGGTCGTGTTCGATCCCGAAAGCCCGGTGGGACAGGACGACGCGGCAGGAATCGCCGATGTGGTGCTCGAAAGCGCGCTGACGACGATCGTCGACCTCGAAGATTCGGTCGCCGCCGTCGATGCAGCGGACAAGCTCGCCGCCTATCGCAACTGGCTCGGCGTGATCCGCGGCGACCTGTCCGAAACGTTCGAGAAGGGCGGCAGGCAGATGACCCGCTGCCTGGCCGACGACGTCGAGGCCGGCGACACCACGCTGCCCGGCCGCAGCCTGCTGTTCGTGCGCAATGTCGGCCACCTGATGACCAACCCGGCCATTCGGTTGCCGGACGGCAGCGAGGTGCCCGAAGGCATCATGGACGCGGTGATCACCAGCGCGATCGGCGCGCATGACGTGCGCGGCCTGGGCAAGTGGCGCAACAGCCGGGCCGGCAGCATCTACATCGTCAAGCCCAAGCAGCACGGGCCCAAGGAATGCGCGTTCACCAACGACCTGTTCGACGCGGTCGAGGACCTGCTCGGGTTCGACCGGCATACGGTCAAGGTCGGGGTGATGGACGAGGAACGGCGGACCTCGGCCAACCTCGCCGCCTGCATCCACGCGGTGAAGGACCGGATCGTGTTCATCAACACCGGCTTCCTCGACCGCACGGGGGACGAGATCCATACCTCGATGCACGCGGGTCCGATGATCCGCAAGGCGGAGATGAAGACGTCTGCCTGGCTCACCGCCTACGAGGCGCGCAACGTCGCGATCGGCCTCAGGCACGGTCTTTCGGGCAAGGCGCAGATCGGCAAGGGCATGTGGGCTGCGCCCGACATGATGGCCGACATGATGGCGCAGAAGATCGGGCACCTGAAGGCGGGCGCGAACACCGCCTGGGTCCCTTCGCCCACCGCGGCCACGCTGCACGCGACGCATTATCACGCGATCGACGTGTTCGAGCGGCAGAAGGAACTGGGCGAATCGCCCGGCCTCGACGCGCTGCTGTCGATCCCGCTCGCGACCGGCACCAACTGGTCGGAGGCGGAAGTGCGCGAGGAGCTCGACAACAACGCACAAGGGCTATTGGGCTACGTGGTTCGCTGGATCGACCAAGGGGTGGGGTGCTCGAAGGTGCCCGACATCCACGACGTCGGCCTGATGGAGGACCGCGCGACGCTGCGGATCAGCAGCCAGCACATGGCCAATTGGCTGCTTCACGGCGTCTGCTCGAAGGAGCAGGTGATGGACTCGCTGCGCCGGATGGCCGCCAAGGTCGACGAACAGAATGCCGGCGATCCCGGTTACACCCCGCTCGTCGGCAACGAGGATGGGCCCGCGTTCCGCGCGGCGATGGACCTCGTGTTCAAGGGTGTCGAGCAACCTTCGGGCTATACCGAGCCGCTGCTGCACGCATGGCGGCAGCGCGCGAAGGCTAGCTGAGAGCGCGGGCGACCGCGACGAACTCGTCGACGCTGAGCGTCTCCGCCCGGCGCTGGGGATCGATTCCGAGCGCTTCCAGCGTATCAAGCGCCCCGGGCACGCCCTTCAGGCTTTGCCGCAGCATCTTGCGGCGCTGGCCGAAGGCGGCTTCGGTCACGCGTTCGAGGACGCGGGCGGATACGCCGGCGGGCATCGGCTCCGGCTCGACATGGACGATTGCGCTCATCACCTTGGGCGGGGGGGTGAACGCACTGCGGTGAACCTTCATCGCGAGGCTTGCCGCGGACCGCCACTGCGACAGCACCGCGAGCCGGCCGTAGGCGCTCGTGCCAGGCTTCGCGACGACCCGCTGGGCGACTTCCTGCTGGAACATCAGCGTCAGGCTCGTCCAGCGCGGCGGCCAGGCCTCTCCCGACAGCCAGCGCGTGAACAGCGCGGTGCCGACGTTGTAGGGCAAGTTGGCGACGACGGCGTAGGGCTCGCCCATCAGCGCGTCGTGGTCGCGTTTCATTGCGTCGCCCTCGACCACCCGCAGCTTGCCCGGAAAGGCCGCTTCAATTTCGGCGAGTGCGGGAAGGCAGCGCCGGTCCATCTCGATTGCGGTCACCCGCGCGCCGGCCCTCAGCAGCGCCCGCGTCAGCCCTCCGGGTCCCGGTCCGATCTCGAGCACCGCCCTGTCCTCCAAGTCGCCGGGGATGGCCGCAATCCGATCGAGCAACTGCTCGTCGAACAGGAAGTTCTGGCCCAGCGCCTTGCTTGCCGACAGACCGTGCCGCGCCACGACATCGCGCAGTGCCGGGAGTTTGGGGGGCGGTTCAGCCATGCGCCGCCCGCCGCGCGGCGCATTCACCGGCCATGCGCAGGGCGGCGATCGTCGCCCCCGCATTGGCGCGGCCCGTGCCCGCGATGGCGAATGCCGTGCCATGGTCCGGGCTCGTGCGCACGATCGGCAGGCCAAGCGTGACGTTGACCCCGCTGTCGAAGTCGAGCGCCTTGAGAGGGATCAGCGCCTGGTCGTGGTACATGCAGAGCGCCGCATCGTAGCTTCTCCGCTCGTGCGGCGCGAACAGCGCGTCGGCCGGGTGCGGCCCGGTCGCGTCGATCCCTTCAGCCCGGAGCGCCTCGACCGCCGGGGCGATGATGCGCACTTCTTCGTCGCCGAACTTTCCGCTTTCGCCGGCGTGCGGGTTGAGCGCGGCGATCGCCATGCGGGGCCGGACGATCCCGAAGTCGCGCGTCAGCGCCGCGGCGGCAATGCGCGCCCGCCTGCGTATCAGGTCCACCGACAGCAGCCCCGGCACCCGCGCGAGTGCGACGTGAACCGTCAGCGGGATCGTTCGGAGCTGTGGCCCGGCGAGCATCATGACGGCATCCTGCGCGGTTACTCCGCAAGCCTGTGCGACGAACTCGGTCTGGCCCGGATGATGGAAGCCGACCGCCGCCAGCAGCGCCTTGGCGATCGGCCCGGTGACGAGTGCGGATGCCTCGCCGCGCACCGCCAGATCGGTCGCAGTCTGGAGGCTGGAGAATGCCAGCGCCGCGCCTTCGGCATTCGGCTCGCCGGGCCGGAAGGGCGCGTCGAGGTCGCCGAGCACCGGCAGCGCGCGCCCGAAGACCGCGCCTGCCTCGGCAAGCGACGCGACGGGTTCGATCGGGACCTCGATGCCCCGGCTGGCGGCCGCGGAAGCGATCAGGCGCACGCCGCCGATCGCCACGAACGGTGGCACGCGCGCGCGGGTTCGCTGCACCCATGCTTCGGCAATCAGCTCGGGACCGATCCCGGACGGATCGCCGAGCGATACCGCAAGCGGCGCAATACGGGCTTCGGCCGCCACGCTCACGCCCCCGCCGGGGCGAGCGGGATGCGCGGCCTCAGTTGTATTCGATCACCGCGTCGTTGCGCAGGTCGCGCAGGTAACGCTGCGCCCGCTTGTTGATCCGGTCGTCCTCGAGCTGGGACATCAGGTCGTCGAAGCTCGGCGCGTTTGCATCCTGCGGATCGTCGCGGCCGCACAGCATGAGAACGCTGACGCCTTCCTCCAGCCCGCCGAACGGCGGTGTGGTCTGCCCGATCTGGAGGTCGAGCAGCATCGACTGGATCTGCTCGGGCAGCGACCGCAGGACGATGCCGTCGCTGCTCGCGACCGTGGCGCCCATCGCCGCCGCCACTTCGTCGGCGCTTCCGCATCCCCGCATCTGGCCCACGCCGGCGACGAATTTCTGCAACCCCGCCTGAGCCTCGGCCTCGGTCGTGCCGGGCGCGAACTCGAGCGAAATCTGCTTGAGGCTGAGCACCGCATCGCGGGCATCGGCCATCAACACGGCCTTCTTGTCGATCAACGCCAGAACCGAGAAACCGCCCGAGTTCTCGATCGGGCCGACCAGCTGGCCGACCTGCATCTGGCGCGCGGCCACGGCAAGTTCGCTCGGCAGCATTTCGAGCCGCACGAACCCGAGGTCGCCGCCCGCCGCCGCCGTGGAGGATTCGGAGAACTGGCGCGCATAGCCCACGAAGCTGCCGCCCTGACGCAGCTGCTCCATGATCTTGCGCATGTTCTCGACCACCTGCTCGCGGTTCTCGGGCGTGGCTGCCATCCAGATTTCGCCGAGGCGATATTCCTCGGTGCCGCGGCTGGCCTCGAGCCGGGCCATCATCTCGTTCACTTCTTCGGCCGAGACATTGATGAACGGCGCCACGTTTCGGCGCAGCAGCCGCTGCCACGACAGTTCGCCCAGAATCTGCCGCTTGAGCGATGCCGGCGACGAGCCGATCCGGGCGAGGTATTCGTCCATCGCCTGCACGTTCTGACCGAAGTTCTGCGCCGCCACCCGGGCATAGGTCTGGTCGACCTCTGCCTGGCTAACCTCGATTTCCTGGGCCTTGGCTTCCTGGATCTGGAGGGTCTCGTCGATCAGGTTGCGCAGGACCTGCGTGCGCAGGCGCTGCAGTTCCTCGCCCTCGATCTGGCCCTTCGACGCCGCGAGCACCAGCGCGGTGCGCTGGTCGACGTCGGTACCGGTGATGATCTGGCCGTTCACGACCGCGGTCGGCTTGCGCAGGTTGGGATCGTTCTGGCCCAGAACGGAGAGGGTCCTCGGCAGGTTGAGGCCGCCCGCGTCCGGCGCCTCCTGCGCCGCGGCGGCGAGCGGAGAGATGACGAGGCCGACAGCCGCGAAACCGTTGACAAGCCTGGAAAGTGTTCGTTCGATCACGCCTTGGTCCGTTTACGTCGACGCCGGGAAACGGCGCCCGATGATGCCCGGGCGGGTGCGCCAGAACGGCTTAACCCAAGCTGAGTGCGGGCGGGCGTTAGCCTGTTGATGGCCGCCTGCCAACTGGGCTCGCGTCACCGGAAGCCGAGGTTCCGGAGCGCGAAGTAGAACTGGAAGGTATTGCCCCGCCGCGCGTCGCCCTGGTCCAGGTAGTCGCGCCGCCAAGTCGCACCCAGCTCGAGGCAGTCGTCCTGGTAGGCGACGCCGATGCGCGTGCGGATGGGATCGAACCCGTCCGATGCCTGGGTGGGGTCTTCGCTGCGGTCGGTCAGGTTGAACACGCCCGACCCGAACAGCGACCAGTAACGCGCAAAGGCGACCCGGCCGGCCAGCCGTAGTTCCTCGCGATCGCGCAGGTCCTCGATCGTCGGCGAAACGTCGCGGTTGAGGCGGAGGTAGCCCGCTTCGAGATACGTCCGGCTCGATCCCACGGTGGCATCGATCTCGTTGCGGCGAACCGCGAGGCTGTCCTTGTCGAGCCGGAACCGGTGGGTGAACTTGACGAAGTCCTTGTAGCGCACCTGGGTCCTGCCGACGAAGTCGGAAACCCGCTCGCTCAGCCCGGTGCCGTCCGGCAGGATGGTCGCGCGGTTGTTGAGGCGCACCGATTGCCCGATGGTGGTGGAGATGCGCCAGTCCGTGCGCCGCAGCTTCCAGTCGAGCCCGTAGGTGATCCGCGGCCCGTCCTCTATCCGATCGTAACCGGGGAAGCGATTGAGGGCGAAGAGGTTGGAATCTTCAAGATCGATCGCGCGTGCGTCTTCGTTCGGTACCGCCAGGTTGCGGATCGGCGGGGTGACGACGACCTGCACCCGTGGGGTCAGTACCTGCGTGCCGCCGAATGCGGGACCGACGAGCGGCCATTCGAGGTCGGCGGCGGCCAGTGCCACTCCGCGCGTTTCCCAGCCCGGATTGCCGCGATAGCTGGCGGTCGCGGTCAGACCGTTTTCGTCCGAATGATAGACGTCGCCGCGCAGGAGCCCGGTCAGCGTCAGCAGCTGGCCCCACCCGGTGACCCGCTTCAGGTCCCACTTGGCTCCGAGGAACGCGCGCTGGGTATCCTGGCCCTCGCTGCGGAACAGCGCCAGCGAATTGGCCTGCAGTTCGAGCTTGCCGCCGCCGAGGAACCCGGTGTCGATCCGGCGGCGGTAGTCGATCAGCGGCAGTGCGACCGGGACTTGCCCCTGCGGAACCCCGAGGCGGAGGGTCTGGGTCGCATAGCCGGCGATTGCCAGGTACGAATCCGCGTCGATCCGTTCGATCTCGGCGATCGAGCGCAGGCGATCGTCGCGGCTGATGTCGTAGCGCCGCAGGAACGTGCGGTCGCTCGTCCGCCGGGCCGAGAATGTGAGGCTCCAGTTGGGATCGAACTGAAACCTGCCGTTGGCGAACAGATAGCCGCGGAACCGGTTGTCTCCTGTCGGCTCACCGCCGAACGGGTCGAGCCGCCGGCTGTAGGTCATGTATCCGGTCACCTGGTAGGCGCCGAGGTCGGTCAGGTGCCGCCACTGGCCCGACACCATCGGCGGCGCTCCGGTGAAGGCATAGCCGCTGAGGGTCAGGTCCCTGTTCGGCGCGAGGTTCAGGTAATACGACCCCGACAGCTCCAGCCCGTTGTTGCGCGAATACTGGATGTCGGGGATGAGGAAGCCGGAAACCGGGCGCCCGTCGGTGCGCACCGCCAGCCCGGGAAGCGGAATCAACCGGGCTCCGAAGATTTCCAGGTAGGCGCCCTGGAAGCGGACGCGCTTGTCGGCGGGCGAATAAGTCACCCGGTCGGCGGTGATGCGCCAGCTCGGTTCGCGCGGGCAACCCTCGCGGTCGACGACCTCGCAGCCGGTGTAAGCCGCGCGGGTCAACTCGATCGTGCCGTCGGCAAGCCGCTTGCCGTTGGCGGCAGCGAGTCGCCCGCCTTCGCGCAGTGACAGCAGAAGGTCTTCCATCGCGCCCGCCTCGAACGCGTCGGTCAGCTCGATCCGGCTGGTATAGAGCTGGTTGCCGTCCTCGTCGACGAAGCGCACGTTTCCGGTTGCGACGATCTGGCCATTCGAGCGGCTCCAGGTGACCTCGTCGGCCCGGACCGAGCGGTCTTCGCTGCGCAGAACGACATCGCCGGTGGCGGTGACCGTGTCGGCGTCCGAATCGTAGGCGACACTGTCGGCCTCGAAGTTGATCTGCCGGTCGCTGGTCGGGGCGGGCGGGAGTGCGGAAACGTCGACCGGCGGCATCGGCGTCGCCAGGTCTGGCGGCACGCCTTCGGGCTGATCGGTCGTGCCCATGCCCGGCGCAGGCCCTTCCTGGGCCCAGGCGGGCAGCGCAAGCAGGGCGAGCGCAAGCGCGCCTAGGCTGGCGGCGCTGGCGCGGCGCGAGGCGCGCAAGCGGCGGCCCGGGGCTTGCTGCATTCCGATCGACGCGGGGAGCATTGCTTGCCTATCGCAGCACTGCCGCCTAATCGCAATCGCCATCCTGAACCGGTGTGCGCCAGGATGCGCGGTTGCCGGGACGAACATAATTTGCCGGAGTTTCCATGCAGATCACCTTTGCCGACACAATCCCCGCCGGAATCTCGATCGTGGCCCGGGTGGTCGACCAGGACACGCTGCCCGGCGATCTCGAGCGGCCCATCGCCGAGGGCGCCCGGGCGGCCCGCTTCAAGGGCCGCGCGGGACAGGTATTCGACGGTTTTGCCGAGCGGGAAGGCGCGGTCGTCCGCGTGGCGCTGGCGGGAGCGGGCGAAAAGGGCGACGAGGCGCGGCTGGCCAATCTCGAGAAGGCGGGCGCCGGCCTTGCCGCGAAGTACGCCTGTTCGGGGTCGGACTCGCTTGCTGTGGAACTGGGCGGGCTCTCGGCCGAGGAAGCGGCGGCCGTGCTGATGGGGGTGCGGCTGCGCACCTGGCGCTACGATCGTTATCGCACGAAGATGAAGGACGAGCAGAAGGTCACGCTCGACAAGGTCATCGCGGTTGGCGCGGTCGATGGCGCCGAAGCCGCGTGGACCGATGCGGCCGCGGTCGCCGACGGGGTCGAACTGACGAAGGAACTCGTCACCGAGCCGGCCAACGTGATCTATCCCGAATCGTTCGTCGAGCGGGTCAAGGGTCCGTTCGAGAAGGCCGGGCTCAAGGTCCGGGTGCTCGATGTCGACGAGATGACGAAGCTCGGCATGGGCGCGCTGCTCGGCGTGGGGCAGGGGTCGGACCGCCCCTCGCGCCTGCTCGTGGTCGAGTGGAACGGCGGCGTCAAGGGCGCCAGGCCAACCGCGTTCGTCGGCAAGGGCGTGACCTTCGACACCGGCGGTATCAGCCTGAAGCCGGGGCCGGGGATGGGCGACATGAAGTGGGACATGGGCGGCGCGGGCGCCGTCGCCGGCGCCATGCTGGCGCTCGCCAGGCGGAAGGCGAAGGCCAACGTCGTGGCGGTCATGGGGCTGGTCGAGAACATGCCGGACGGCAAGGCGATGCGGCCCGGCGACGTGGTCACCACCATGAGCGGCCAGACGGTCGAGGTGCTCAACACCGACGCGGAAGGACGCCTGGTCCTGTGCGATGCGATCACCTGGGTGCAGAAGGAATACGATCCGGTCGCGATCGTCGACTTCGCGACGCTGACGGGCGCGATCCTGATCAGCCTCGGCACCGAGCATGCGGGGCTGTTCTCGAACGACGACGGGCTTGCCGATTCGCTGCTCAGGGCGGGGCGCGAAAGCGGCGACAAGCTGTGGCGGATGCCGCTCGCCCCGGCCTATGACAAGCTGCTCGATTCGCCGATCGCCGACATGCAGAACATCGGCCCGCGCGAAGGCGGCTCGATCACCGCGGCGCAGTTTCTCCAGCGGTTCGTCGACAAGGGCCGCGCCTGGGCGCACTGCGACATCGCCGGCATGGTCTGGGCGGCCAAGCCCGGCGCGACCTGGGGCAAGGGCGCGACCGGATACGGCGTGCGCCTGATCGATCGCTACGTGCGCGACACGCTGGAGAGCTGACCTGAAGCAGCTCAGCTTCTACCTTTCGGGGGAGCGCCCGGTCGACCAGGTGCTCCCCATCATCATGCGCGGCGCCATGGCCAAGGGGCAACGCGTGCTCGTCGTCGCCGACGACGAGGCCGATCTCGACCGCCTGGGCGCGGCCATGTGGAACGCGAACCCGGCCGCTTTCGTCGCCAATGGCAAGGCGTCCGACGGCCACGCCGCGCGCCAGCCGATTCTCCTGTCAACGGAATGCATCGCGGCGAATGGCGCCGCGGTCATCGCGCTTGCCGACGGTCGGTGGCGCGAGGAAGCCGAGGGTTTCGAACGCGCGCTGCTGTTCTTCGACGACCGCCAGCGCGACTCGGTGCGGGCGATCTGGCGCCGCTTCGACGATCGCGAAGACGTCGAGCGGGAATACTACGCGGTCGAGGATGGCAAGTGGGTGAAGAAGGCCTGACGCTTGCGCCTCGTGCAAGTCCCCGTTAGGGGCGCGCGCAATTCTCCCACCCCGCAGTTCGCAAGGAAAAACCCATGGCGGTCACCCGCACCTTTTCGATCATCAAGCCCGATGCCACCCGCCGCAACCTGACCGGCGCGGTCACCAAGATGCTCGAGGACGCCGGCCTGCGCGTCGTCGCCAGCAAGCGCATCCACATGACCCGCGAGCAGGCTGAGGGCTTTTACGCGGTGCACAAGGAACGCCCCTTCTTCGGCGAGCTGGTCGAATTCATGACCAGCGGCCCGGTGGTCGTGCAGGTCCTCGAGGGCGAGGATGCCGTGAAGCGCAACCGCGACGTGATGGGCGCGACCAATCCCAAGGACGCGGAGGACGGCACGATCCGCAAGACCTTCGCGGAAAGCATCGAGGCCAATTCGGTCCACGGCTCGGACTCGGAAGAGAACGCCAGGATCGAGATCGATTATTTCTTCAAGCCGGAAGAAATCGTCGGCTGATCGGCCTTTGGGGGTCGGCCTGTCTGATCCCCTGCTCGTTCGGGCGATAGCGCTGGCGGCCATCCCCGCCGGCGTGGTATTCGGCGTGCCATGCCCTGGGGTCGTAGCCAGAAGAGCAAGGCGCTCGTCGCGCGTTTCGTCGCGGCTACCAACGCGCACGACATCGCGGCGATGCGCGAGCTCGTCAGCGAGGATTTCACCTACATCGACAGCTGGCGCGAGGGCGTGACGGGCCGCGATACCGTCATGCTTGGGGTGGAACGGCTGTTTGACGCCGACCCGGGTTTCCGCGTCGAGGTGGAAACCGTCAGCTTCAGCGATCCCTTCGTCCTCATGCGCGGCTGGGCGAACAGCGCGTTGCCCGCTTTCGGCCGGCGGCGTGCGGTATGGCGGGCGCGCTGCGAAAGCGGCTTCATCAGCGAGTGGCAGTCGTGGGCCGAAGGCGGCCCTCCGGCGATGAACCGGACCTATTCGCCCGAAGCTTCGCAACTCATGGCGGACCGCGACGGCGCGCCGCCCACTGTCGTCTGAACCCCTTCACAAGGCCACTGCTGGCCCCGATTGCCGGGCCCGCGCACGGTCAACCGGTTGATCGCGCGAAGCGCCGAAGCGCCTTGCCGTGCGCACGATGGGGCGATCGCGCTGCTTCTCTTTGCTCTCGCTCCATGGCCGCCAGGGCCTCCGGCGACAGGGGCAGTCCGAGCGCTGTGTACAGCGCGCCGATCGCCGTTCGCCAGTCGGCGTCGAGATCGTCGTACCGCACCGTGGCGACGGGGCCGTCGTGTGCACCGAGGGCCGCTTCGATCCGTTCGTCGCGCAGGGCCAGCTTGCGCCGCCATTCGTTGCGAATGGCGGCGAGGTCGCTCGCAGGCGACTGGAAGGCCGATTGGCCCGCGACCATGGATACCGCGCTGTCGAGAATCGCATCGCTCGCGCGCCTGGCGATCACCACGCGCGCGCAGGGAAACGCGGCGAGCAGAGCGGGCAGATCCTCGGCGAATTGCGGGCACTTGAGCACGCGCGGGCGCGGGCCGTCGTTCATCGTCGCTGCGTCGGTGCGCAGGATCCGGGCGAACTCGCGGTACACCGGCGCTGCGTCGTGCGCCTCACTCCAGCCGACAAAGGAAGGGATGCGCCACTGCGCCTCGTAGGCACAAGGCGAAAGCGCGGACGAGAGCCAGCCGATCTCCTCGTCCGCGCGAGTGGCGCCGAAGGGGTGGAGCGTGTCGAGCCAGGGATTGATCCGGCGGGCGATCGCGAGCGCGAACGCCGCCTTGAGCGGGCGTAGGTCGGGTCTCCGGGGAACCGGATCGAAGCTGTTGCAGAACCGGGTCGCGCAGAGCGCGGGATCGGCCGCGAGAAGCCGGTGCACCCGGGTCGTTCCGCTGCGCATCTGGCCCACGACCACGATCGGCGTCGCGAGCGGCGCGTTGGCAAGCTCGGGGCGATGACGCCACAGGCGGCCCAGCGCGTGCCGCTTGCGGATGGCGCCAGTCAATTGCCCGTAGGCCATCGTGTGGCCGAGCGCGTTGAGGTCGGCCTCCTCGCGCAGTGCCCGGCAGAGCCGATCGAGCCGCTCGCGGAAATCCTGGCGGTCCTCCTCGCAGCGGCCCCCGGCTTCGTCGTTTGCGTCGAACCCGCGCGCGCCGATGCGCCAGAGGTCTTCCGGCTCCAGCGGCGGTCTGGGGGTAATTCCGCTCCGCCAGATGGCCGCGACGGCACGGTCGGCGATGCGCGCGGCGGGCGCGACCGCCAGCGGATGCGGGCGGGGCGGCGCCATCAGAACTCGTCGGCGACGTCGAGCAGGCGGGTCGCGGACTTGGGCGCCACCGCGCGCCAGCTCCTCTGGAGCCAGTCGGCGACGTCGTTCCAGTCGAGTCCCGGGCGGTTGAGGATCACCCCGATCCAGCCCCCCGCGCCGTAGTAGGCGGGTTTGTGGTAGGCGTGCGGCTGCGCTTCGACGAGGCCCTCGAGTTCGTCCATGCTGGCGGCCTTGACCAGCAGGGAAATGTGCGGGGTGCCGTGGTGCTGGTCGGAGAAATGGGCGAAGAACTTGCCCGACTTCTCGCTCCCCGCGCGCCAGCCGGGCGCGCCGTGGCTTTCGCGCTCGTGCGTCTCTGGCAGGTCGAGCGCGAGCGCGCGCACGCGCTCGAGCAGCCATGCCGGGTCGTTCGGACGCGACACGTATTCTTCGAGCACACGCGGGAAAAGCTGGTGTTCCGCGATCAACACGCGCGCCGCCAGGCTGGCCTCGGTATCGCCGGGCATGATCGCGACCTTCGTCTGGCCGAGCACTTCGCCGGCGTCGAGCTCTTCCGTGACGAGGTGGACGCTGCACCCGCCGTGCGCGTCGCCCGCCTCGAGCGCGCTGCGATGGGTGTGGAGGCCGCGATACCTGGGCAGGAGCGAGGGGTGGATGTTGAGCATCCGGTCCTTCCAGCCCCGCACGAACTCGGCACCTAGGACCCGCATGTATCCGGCCAGCGCGACATATTCCGCGCCGGCTCGCCGGATGGCCGCGTCCATCGCGGCGTCGTGTGCCGCCCGGTCCATGCCCCTGTGGCTGAGCGCGAAAGTGGGCACGCCCTCGGCTTCGGCAAGCTTCAGCCCCGCGGCCGCAGGATCGTTGCTCGCCACCAGGACGATCTCGTATGCGCTGCCCGCGCGCCGGCTGGCGTAGAGCAGCGCCGCCATGTTGGTGCCGCTGCCCGAGATGAGCACCGCCACGCGCGCCTTCGCCAACTGGATTCTCCCGCACGCCCCGAGGAACCGATTGCCCCGGCGGATGCTTGTGCCAGCACATGGGACCTCCGCTCAAGCCCCGCCCGGAAGATATACCGTACCTGCGCAGGCTCGGCTGGACAGTCGCCATCGCCGCCGCGCTGCTGGTCGCCTGGCGCGCCGCGGACCTCCTGTTGCTGGCTTTCGGGTCCGTCATCGGCGCGGTCCTCTTCCGCAGCGCCGCGCGGCTGTTCGCGAAGGCGGGAGTGACCAGTCCGAAGGCCGCGCTCGTGCTCGGGGTGCTCGTGTCGCTCGGCCTGTTCGGGGTGGTGGGCTGGCTGCTCGTTGTTCAGTTCGGCAACGACGTAGCCGCGATGATCGACAACCTGCCTTCGATCATCGCTTCGATCGAGGAAACGATGAGTGTCACCCCCGTGGGCGAGGCAATCGTGCGCGCGGCCGAGGCGGCGGTTGCCGGGAGTGCGATCGCCGATCGGCTCGGCTCGCTCGCCGCGGGCGCGGGCGAAGTGCTGCTCAACTTCCTCATCGTGGTCGTTGGCGCGCTTTTCCTCGCGGCCAACCCGCGGCCCTATATCCGCGCGGCGGTTCTGTTGACCCCGCCCGACGGGCGTCCGGTGGTCGAGCGGACGATCGACCGGATGGGTAGGGCATTGCGCCTGTGGCTGAAATCCAAGCTGATCTCGATGACCGTGATGGCGATACTGATCGGCGGCGCGCTGTGGCTTGCCGGGCTCGAGAACTGGGCCGCGCTCGGCCTGCTCGGCGGCTTGTCGGAGTTCATTCCGTATGTCGGCCCGGCGGTCGCCATGCTGCCCGCAATCGGCCTCGCCACAGCGCAGGGAAGCGACGTCCTGGCTTACACGCTGGTGGCGTACGTCGCGGTACGGGTGATCGAGGCGTGGCTCGTCACGCCGGTGGTCAACCGCCGGGTGGTCGATATTCCGCCCGCGCTTACGCTGTTCACGATCCTGGGCGTCGGGGCGGTCTTCGGCCTCTACGGCGTGTTCTTCGCCGGCGCGCTGCTGGTCGTGGCTTTCGTGGGGGTGCGCGAGATCTACCTGCGCGAGACGCTGGGCGAAGACATCGACGGCATCCCGGACGGGGCCGGAAGATAGCGTCGCGTCAGGCGGTGTGGCGGGCTTCCCACGCCGCGCGGCTCGACCATGTGCCGTCCGATCCGCGCACGGTGCATCCCCGGGGTCCCTCGATAACCTCTCCGATGCGGCTCACGCTTTCGCCGTTCGCCTCGAGGTAGGCCGCCACTTCGCGCGCCATGTCGGGCGCGACCGCGAGGACCATGCCGATTCCGCAGTTGAAGGTGCGCGCCATTTCGCCCGGCTCGATGTTTCCCTGCGCCTGCAGGAAGGCCATCAGTCGCGGCTGCTCCCACGCGTCGGCGTCGATCACCGCGTGCGCGCTCTCGGGGAGCACGCGGGGGACGTTTTCGAGCAGGCCGCCGCCGGTGATGTGGGCGAGCGCGTCGATCTTGCCCGAGCGGACCAGCGGCAGCAGCGCCCTGACGTAAATGCGCGTCGGCGCGGCGAGCGCGTCGATCAGCAGCGTGTCCTGGTCGAACAGGGCGGGGCGGTCCATGCGCCATCCCATGTCCGCGGCCAGGCGGCGGACCAGCGAATAGCCGTTCGAATGCACGCCCGAACTGGCCAGGCCGAGCAGGACGTGACCCGGCGCGACCTTGTCGCCGGTCAGTTGCTCGCCGCGCTCGACCGCGCCGACGCAGAAGCCTGCCAGATCGTAGTCGCCGGCAGCATACATCCCTGGCATTTCCGCGGTCTCGCCTCCGATGAGCGCGCAGCCGGCCTGCCTGCAACCTTCCGCTATGCCGGCAATCACCCGCTCGGCGATCCCGTTCTCGAGCTTGCCGGTGGCGAAGTAGTCGAGGAAGAACAGCGGTTCGGCGCCCTGGACGATCAGGTCGTTCACGCACATCGCGACAAGGTCGATGCCCACGCTGTCGTGCCGGTCGTGATCGATCGCCAGCTTGAGCTTGGTGCCCACGCCGTCGTTCGCGGCGACCAGCAGCGGGTCTTCGTATCCGGCAGCCCGGGGATCGAAGAACCCGCCGAATCCGCCCAGTTCGCTGGTCGCCCCGGGGCGCGCGGTGGATTTTGCGAGCGGGCCGATCGCGCGCACCAGCGCGTTGCCGGCGTCGATCGAGACTCCAGCGGATTCGTAGGTATAGGGGCGAGGAGGCGAGCCATTCGATGCCATGCGATCGCCCTGACGCATTCCCGCTTGGATTTCCATGCCCGTTTGGGCAAAAGGCCGCCAGTTTTCCCCTATGGCACCCATGCAAACCCTTCTGCGCGACCCGCGCCGCGCCACGATCATCGTCGCAGCGGGACTGATCGCGGCCATCATC
This sequence comes from Tsuneonella litorea, assembly GCF_025154015.1. Taxonomy (GTDB): domain Bacteria; phylum Pseudomonadota; class Alphaproteobacteria; order Sphingomonadales; family Sphingomonadaceae; genus Tsuneonella; species Tsuneonella litorea. Next base: position 358,103 of record NZ_JAOAMV010000002.1, on the reverse strand, counting down.
CTCGCGCTCGGCGGGCGGGCGCTCTACGCGCAGATCGCCGGCGATCGCGGGATCGCTGCGGTCGCCGCGTCGGGCGACATCCAGGTCGGTGGCATCGACGTCGACGTGACCGCCAAGACCGCCGAGGAAGCGCGCGAGCAGGGGTGGAAGCAGGCGATGAAGCTCGCCTGGAAGAAGATCGATGGTCCGGCCATTCCGGACGGCCAGCTCTATTCGCTGGTTTCCTCGGTCGTCATCGAGCACGAGGAACTTGGACCCGGCCGATACATCGCCCGGCTCGGGGTGGTGTTCGATCGCGCGCGGGCCGGCGGGCTTCTCGGCCGCGGAGAGAACGTCCAGCACTCGGCACCGCTGCTGCTGGTTCCGGTGACTTTCAGCGCCGGCACCCAGACGGTCTACGAAATTCGCAATCCCTGGCAGCGTGCGTGGGCCGAATACCAGCCGGGCGCCAGCAAGATCGATTACGTTCGCCCATCGGGTGCGGGGGGCGATTCGCTTCTGCTGACTTATGGCCAGGTGGGACGCCGCAGCCGGACGTGGTGGCGGAACGTGCTCGACCAGTTCGGCGCCTCCGATGTGCTCATCGCGATCGCCGACCTCGATTATGCGTATCCGGGCGGCCCGGTGAAGGGCACCTTCACCGCCCGTCACGGCCCGGACAGCGAGTTCCTCGAGAGCTTCACGCTCTCCGCGCCGAACCAGGACGCGCTGCCCGCGATGCTCGACAAGGCGGTCCTGCGGTTCAACGCGATCTTCGAAAGCGCCCTCGATGCTGGCAAGCTGAAGCCGGATTCCACCCTCAACCTCGGCGCGCCCCAGGTCGATCCCGCGCTCCAGCGACTGATTGAGTACGGACGCGCTGCCGAGGCGCAGGAGCGCGCGCGCCAGGCGCAGGCGACCGCGGGTCCGGTGCCGGGCGAAACGCCTGCGCCGGCCGCGCCGGCTCCCGCGGTGGTGTCGAGCTTCTCGGTCCAGTTCGCGACGCCCAATGCCGGCGCCTTCGACGCGTCGCTCTCGGCGGTCCGCGCCACGCCCGGCGTGCGCGGGGCGGCGGCGACGAGCACCGCGATCGGCGGCACGTCGGTGATGACCGTCAGCTTCGCCGGCGACATCAACGCGCTTGCCGCCGCGCTGCGGGCTCGCGGGTTTACCGTCCGGCAGGCGGGAGCCGGACTGGCGATCAGCCGCTGATGGGCCAGATCGCGCTGCCGCTGACGGTGCGGCGGGCAGACGACCCCGGACGGATCGTCGTCGGCAACGCCAACCGCGCGGCGATCGATGCCCTGTCGGATCCTTCGGCCTGGCCCTTCGGCACGGCGATCCTTGCGGGACCGCCGCGCAGCGGAAAGTCGCTCCTCGCGCGATGGGCCGCCGTACAGGGCGACCTCGCGGCGATCGACGGCGCCGACGCGGTCGATGAAACCGACCTGTTCCACCGGTGGAATCGCGCGCAGGAAAGTGGCCGTCCGCTGCTGATCGTGACCGATCGCGACCCGTGGGAGATCGCGCTGCCCGATCTGCGCAGCCGCCTCGGAGCGGCATGGCACCTCGAGATCGGGGTTCCCGACGATGAAATGGTCGGCGCTCTGATCGAAGCCCATGCCGAAGCGCGCGGTCTTGCGCTTGGCGACGGCGCGCTTACCTACCTGCTTCCGCGGCTCGAGCGCAGCTTCGCCGGGATCGAGAACGTCGTGGCAGCGATCGACCGGCTCAGCCTCGAGCGCAAGGTCCCGCCGACGCTGTCGGTCTGGCGCGATGCGCTCGAAGCTGTGCAGGGGGCAGAGCAGCCCCGCTTGCTTTGACGCGCGATCGGTGGGAGATTCGCGAAGAATGTTCGAGAAACTGACAGCCTATCTCGACTCGGTGCGCGCGCGCGATCCGGCGCCGCATTCGCGGTGGGAGATCCTGCTGTACCCAGGCGTGCTCGCCCTGGGGCTGCACCGCGTGGCCCATTGGCTGTACGAGGCGAAGCTTTATTTTCTCGCCCGTTTCGTCAACCATTTCAGCCGCTTCCTGACTGCGATCGACATCCATCCCGGGGCCGAGATCGGCAGGAACCTGTTCATCGACCACGGCTTCACGGTGATCGGCGAGACGGCCGAGATCGGTGACAACGTCACGATCTACCAGTGTGTCACGCTAGGCGGAACCAACCCGACCAACGGCGTCAAGGGCAAGCGGCATCCGACGATCGCCGATAACGTCATCATCGGTTCGGGCGCACAGGTGATCGGGCCGATCACCGTTGGCGCGCGCGCGCGAATCGGCGCCAACGCGGTCGTCACCGACGACGTCCCCGAAGGCGCCACCATGATCGGGCTCAAGGCGCGGAGCACGCTCGTCCCGGCCGAGGAATGGATGAAGGAATTCCTCCCTTATGGCACGCCATGCGACGATCCGTGCGCTCCGAGCCGCGACTGCGTGGAGAAGCTGGAAAGCGAACTCGCCAGCCTCCGCGCCGAGATCGCCGAGCTCAAGGCGTCGGTAGGCGAGGGCGTGCAGGTGAGCCGCCGCGGCGGGGCCAAGCGCGGATGAGCCTCGGTGTTGGCGGTTCCGTCGTTCCCTTTCCCGGCCGTGTTCCCAATCAGGTCGGTTTCGAGCGCGAGGAATTGATGCGCATCCTCGATCTTTATGGCCGAATGGTCGCAGCCGGCGAATGGCGCGATTACGCAATGGACTTCACCAAGGATTATGCCGCTTTCGCCGCATTTCGGCGGACCACCGAGCGGCCCCAGGCACGGATCGAAAAGCGTCCCGCGCTACGCAATCGTCAGGGCATGTGGACTCTGTTCGGAGAACACGGCCAGATCCTGAAGCGCGGGCACGAACTCGCGGGCGTGCTTGCGCCGATGGAACGGCGTCTGGTTAAGGCGGTCGAAGGCTAGTGGATGGACAGCACTCCTGAAGAGATCTAAACTCTTCAAATGACTACCGAACTGGACACCCTTTTCGCGCGGCGGCAGTTACGCCTTAATCGCAAGAAGATTCTAGCGCTGGTCGCCTTCGGGCTGCCAGCCACCGCGTTGGCGGTGGCTGGCGCCACGGTCGCCCTGATGGGCGGTCTCTGATTTAAAGGCTTTTCGGTCAGCCCCGCGTCGAGCTTGGCGCGGCGTCGCCCATGACCTTTTGCATCGCCTTGAGGATCGCGCCCGACTGCTCGGCGCCCGAGTTGGGTGCGTGGAGGTTGTTCTGGGCCGAGATCTGCTCCCAGTGCGCGGCGAAACCTTCGACGGTACGCTCTTCCTCGGGCAGCCACACGGCGTCGTTCATCATCACCCACGCCGAGTGGTAGCCGCCGCCGCCCGCGCCGACGATGGCGTTGGTCGGCGCGTCCTCGCTCACGAGATAGAGCGCGGCCGGGACCACGTTTTCAGGCGCGAACAGCTTGAACGCCTGCTCGGGGAACAGGTCCTCGGTCATGCGCGTGCCGGCAACCGGGCTGAGGGTGTTGACCTTGATGTTGTACTTCGCGCCTTCGAGCTGGAGGGTCTTTGTCAGGCCCGCGAGGCCCAGCTTGGCGGCACCGTAGTTCGCCTGGCCGAAGTTGCCGAACAGGCCGGTCGAGGAAGCGGTCATCAGGATGCGGCCGTAGGCCTGCTCGCGCATCAGTTCCCAGCACGCCTTGGTGACGAAGGCCGATCCCGTGAGGTGGACCTTGAGCACGAACTCGAAGTCCTCGGGGCTCATCTTGGCGAAAGTCTTGTCGCGCAGGACGCCCGCGTTGTTGATCAGGATGTGGACGCCGCCCCACTTCTGCTTCGCGTCGGCAACCATCTTTTCCATCTGCTCGAACTCGGTGACCGAACCGCCGTTCGACATCGCCTCGCCGCCCATCTTCTCGATTTCCTCGACGACCTGCAGCGCCATGTCGGAATGGCCGGTACCGTCGCGCGCGCCGCCGAGGTCGTTGACCACGACCTTCGCGCCGCGCCGCGCCAGTTCGAGCGCGTATTCGCGGCCCAGGCCCCCGCCGGCGCCGGTGACGATGGCGACCTTGTCTTTGAACGAGATGGTCATGGCTATGCTCTCCAGTCTGTGCAGCGCGCAGGTTTACGCGCCCGTAAAGTAGGCAATGCGGTTGGCACCAATCGCGCCGCGATGCAACCGCGCGCGCGGCTCAGCGCGGCGGATCGATGCTCTCGAGCGCGCGAACAAAATCGCCGATACGCTCGATCACCGCGTCTCCGCCCAGTTCGGCCGGGGGCTTGTCGCAGTAGCCGTACCCGGCGACCACGACCGGAACGCCGGCGGCCCTGGCCGACATGACGTCGTAGCTGCTATCGCCGATGTACGCGAAGCTGCCGCCGCCGAGCCGTTCGCGCGCCTCGAGGATCGGATCGGGCGCGGGCTTCGAGCGCCCCTTGCCCAAGCTGTCGCCGCCCAGGATCAGCTCGAAGCGGCGCGTAAGGTCGAGCGTATCGAGGATCTGGCGGGCAAAGCTTTCGAACTTGTTGGTCAGCAGCGCCAGGCGCACCCCGCGGGCAGCGAGTTCGTCGAGCACCTCGATCGCGCCGGGGTAGGGGCGGGTGTGGACGCAATTGTTTTCGGCGTAAAAGGCGAGCAACGCCTTGTAGAGTACCTGGAACTCGTCATCGGGCAGTCCGCCGCGGGCATCGATCACGCGCTTCAGCATCAGCTTCGCGCCGCCGCCGATGGCATCTTCGATCTCCGCGACCGGAACCGGATCGAAGCCCCCGGTTCGCAGCGCATGGTTGACCGCCGCGCCGAGGTCGCGATGGGTGTCGAGCAGCGTGCCGTCGAGGTCGAAGCCGACGATCTGGAATGGAAATCCTGTCATCGGCCGCATCGGTAGCGGGGATTCTTCCAACCGCAAGCAATCGGTGGCATGGGCTGGCGCCATGAGCACGACACGCGAATTTGCCGCCATCATCCTCGCCGCGGGCAAGGGCACCCGGATGAAGAGCGATCTGCACAAGGTCCTGCACCCGATCGCCGGGCGGGCGATGCTGCACCACCTGATGGCGAGCGTCGACGAGCTCGGCCCCCGCCATACCGTCGTCGTCGTCGGCAGCGGGCGCGAACAGATCGAGGCGGCGGTCGCGGGCCGCGCGGCGACCGCGCTGCAGGAGCCGCAGCTGGGCACGGGCCACGCCGTACAGCAGGCGCAAGGGTCGCTGGCCGGATTCGACGGCGATGTCCTCGTGCTTTACGGCGACGTGCCGTTCGTGCGGGCGGAGACGATGCGTCGGATGCTCGATCGGCTCCACGAAGCCGATGCGCCCGCGTCCGTGGTGCTCGGCTTCGAGCCGGAGGACACGCTACGCTACGGCCGCGTGATCGCCGCGGCTGACGGGACGATCGAGAAGATGGTCGAACACAAGGACGCGACCGAGGACGAACGCGCCTGCCGCCTGTGCAATTCGGGTCTGATGGCCATGCGCGCCGCCGACCTGTTCGACCTGCTCGGCCGTGTCGGCAACGACAACGCGGCGGGCGAATACTACCTCGTCGACGTGGTCAACGTCGCGCGCGACGACGGGCGCAAGAGCGCGGTCGTCGTCACCGACGATCCGGCGGAAGTCGCCGGGATCAACTCACGTGCGGAACTCGCGGGGGCGGAAGCGCAATGGCAGGCGTTCAGGCGGGAAGAGGCGATGGCGAACGGCGCCTCGCTCCGCGCCCCGGATACCGTGTTCTTCAGCTACGACACCCAGGTCGGCCGGGACGTGACGATCGAGCCCAACGTGGTGTTCGGCCCGGGGGTGACCGTCGCCGACGGCGCGCACATCAAGGCGTTCTGCCACATCGAGGGGGCGACGATCGGCGAGGGCTGCGAGGTCGGGCCGTTCGCGCGGCTTCGCCCCGGCGCGGTCATGGAACGAGGCGCCAAGGTCGGCAATTTCGTCGAGATGAAGAAGGCCGTCCTCGGCGAGGGCGCCAAGGCGAGCCACCTGACCTACCTCGGCGATGCGGAAGTGGGCGCGGGAGCGAACATCGGGGCGGGGACCATCACCTGCAACTACGACGGTTACTTCAAGCACAAGACAGTCATCGGGGAGCGTGCGTTCATCGGTTCGAACAGCGCGCTGATCGCGCCGGTGCGGATCGGCGCCGACGCGATCGTCGCTGCCGGCAGCGCGGTCAGCCGCGACGTCGATGCGGGCGAACTGCGCATGGTCCGTGCCGAGCAGATGGTGAAGCCGGGCTGGGCCGACCGTTTCCACGATGCGATGAAGAAGAAGAAAGCGGCGGAGAAGAAGGGCTGATCGAGGCTCCCCCGACCTGCTGGCTCTGCCGGCGGCCGCTGGGTCGCAAGGTCCAGCAGCATCATGTCGTGCCCAAGGCCAAGAAAGGGCGCCAGACCGTCCCCGTCCACCCGATCTGCCATCGGGCGATCCATGCGAATTTCACCAACGCCGCGCTCGCCCGCATCGGCGGGGACCGTGCCGCATTGCTGGAAAGCGCGGCGCTGGCAAAATTCCTCGCGTGGGTGGCGGACAAGCCGCCCGACTTCCATGCGCCGACCCGAACGGCGCGCAGCTGACGGCGCGTCAGGCGAGTTCTTTCGCTTCCTGTTCCCTGACCTTCTCTTCCCACTGGCGGAACTCGCTCCGGCTCAGCAGGTAGCGCCAGCGCGCCTCGTCGAACGTGATCAGCTTGTCGCGAACCGCGCGGACAACGTCTGCCTTGCGCTGTTCCGACCAGTGGACCTTGTGCGACTTTGGAAGGCCCGCAGCCTTGATCGCTGCGGAAACCGTGCTGTCATATGGGTACGCCATGCGTTTCACTCCTCGACGCGCCCCCCGTCTGAATCGAAAGTGAGCGGCGACGGTTAATTCCGCATTGCGCACCATGGTTTACGCGCGGTTGTGCATCCGGGGCGTGCCGAAGCCGCGACGAACCGAAAAAATCACCACCGACGGCGCGCGATGGGTTAGGATGGCGGCACGGGTCGCGCAGGAGGAGAAAGCCATGCGACCGGTGCAATTGGCGATTGCGGCGGCTTCGTTGTCACTCGTCGGAGCGGCGGAGCAGACACCCCGGCTGCCCGCGTGGATGGGTGGGTGCTGGATCGAGACCCGCGGTGAGACCTGGATCGAGGAATGCTGGACCGGCCCGCGCGGGGGGATCATGCTCGGCAGCGGGCGGAGCGGGGTGGGTGATACGCTGCTGTCGTGGAAATCGATGCAGATCGCCCTCGACGCGCCGCGTCGGGCAAGACCCAACGCGCCGATCGCGCTCTTCGCCTCGGTTCGTGACGGCGCCAGGACGATGTACGTCTGGCGGCCGGGCGTAGGCGAGGGCGATGGCATCGGGTTCGAGAACCCGGCCGGCGGCTTCCCGCAGCGCATCCGCTACTGGCGCGCGGGCGACCTGCTCATGGCGGAGAGCGCGATGCTCGACGGATCGCGGGCGATCCGGTTCGAGTTCCGGCGGCCTGGATCACGGCGCTAGGCCTTCAGGAGGGAAGGCGGTCCAGGATCAGTCGGGTCGTCGCCAGCGCAACGATCGCGGCCGCCATGTCGGCCAGCCAGTCACCCCACTGGGCATCGGCATGAAGTGCCGGGATGGCCTGAACGATCTCGATCAAGCCGCCGAATGCGGCCAGCATCGCAAATATCAGCACTGCCGGCCTGTCGCGCCAACCGGCAGCAGCCAGCGCGCCAAGCGTGAAGAAGGCCAGCATATGCTGGACCTTGTCGCCGTCCTTGCCGGGTATGTCCGGTACACCGGGAAGCACGGCCATGACCAGCGCAAAGGCGGCGGCAACGAGAAACGCGCGCCGCAGCCATAGCTGCGTGCGCGCGTCTTCGAGCAGCTTGCGGATAGTCAGCCCTCGACGTGCTCTGCGAGCACCGTCAGGCCGTTCTCGCCGACCTCGGCGAAACCCCCGCGTACGGCGATGTTTTCCGCCGCCGCGCCTTCGGTGCGGAACACCTGGATCGCGCCGTCACGGATGGTCGACATGACGGGCGCGTGGCCCTCGAGCACGCCGAAGTCGCCCTCGGTACCGGGGACGACCACCATGTGGACTTCCTCGGACCGGACCAGCTTGGCCGGCGTGACCAGTTCGAAGTGCAGGGCCATCGCCTCAGGCGTCCTCGGCCAGCTTCTTGGCCTTCTCGACCGCTTCCTCGATCCCGCCGACCATGTAGAACGCGGCCTCGGGAAGGTGGTCGTACTCGCCGTCGACGACGGCCTTGAACGACTTCACGGTGTCCTCGATCTGCACGAACTTGCCCGGGATGTTGGTGAACACCTCGGCCACGTGGAACGGCTGGCTGAGGAAGCGCTGGATCTTGCGCGCGCGGGCGACGGTCAGCTTATCCTCTTCGGACAGTTCGTCCATGCCGAGAATGGCGATGATGTCCTGCAGCGACTTGTACTTCTGCAGCACTTCCTGGACGCGGCGCGCGGTCTGGTAGTGCTCCTCGCCGACGACGCGCGGCTCGAGCACGCGGCTGGTCGAATCGAGCGGGTCCACCGCCGGGTAGATGCCGAGTTCCGAGATCGCGCGGCTCAGCGTCGTGGTCGCGTCGAGGTGCGCGAACGAGGTCGCCGGCGCCGGGTCGGTAAGGTCGTCCGCGGGGACGTAGATCGCCTGGACCGAGGTGATCGAGCCCTTGGTGGTCGAGGTGATGCGTTCCTGCAGGTTGCCCATGTCGGTCGACAGGGTCGGCTGGTAGCCCACCGCCGACGGGATGCGGCCGAGCAGCGCCGACACTTCCGAACCCGCCTGGGTGAAGCGGAAGATGTTGTCGACGAAGAACAGCACGTCCTGGCCTTCCTGGTCACGGAAGTACTCGGCCATCGTCAGGCCCGACAGCGCGACGCGGGCGCGGGCGCCCGGGGGCTCGTTCATCTGGCCGAACACGAGCGCCACCTTGGATCCTTCCGAGGTCGCGTTGCCGTCGGCGTCCTTGGCGATGACGCCGGCGTCGAGGAACTCGTGGTACAGGTCGTTGCCCTCGCGGGTGCGCTCGCCGACGCCGGCGAACACCGACACGCCGCCGTGGCCCTTGGCGATGTTGTTGATCAGTTCCTGGATGAGCACGGTCTTGCCGACGCCCGCGCCGCCGAACAGGCCGATCTTGCCGCCCTTGGCATAGGGCGCGAGGAGGTCGATGACCTTGATGCCGGTGACGAGGATGCTGGCTTCGGTCGACTGGTCGACGAACAGCGGCGCCTCGGCGTGGATCGGAGCGGTCATGTCGCTGTCGATCGGGCCGCGTTCGTCGATCGGCTGGCCGACGACGTTGACGATGCGGCCGAGTGTCTTGGGGCCGACCGGCACCGAGATCTGCGCACCGGTGTTCGTCACCGGCTGGCCGCGGGTCAGGCCCTCGGTCGCATCCATCGCGATCGTGCGCACGGTGTTCTCGCCGAGGTGCTGGGCGACCTCGAGAACGAGCCTGTTGCCGTTGTTGTCGGTTTCAAGCGCGGTCAGGATCGCCGGCAGTTCGCCTTCGAACGCGACGTCGACGACGGCGCCGATGACCTGGCTGATGGTGCCGCCAGAAGACTGGTTGGGGGTGGTCTGGTTCAGGACGGGTGCGGTTGCCATGGTATGTGTGTCCTACTGGCTTTCGGAAGCTGCGGTTTCGGTGGTTTCGGCACCGTGTTCGGTGCAAACGGTGGCTGCGTCGGTCAGCACCCAGCCGGTCTTGTCGGCGTTGGGGCCCATCGTCGCAGTGTGGCGGAGGTATTCGTCGTCGCCCAGGCCGTACTGGCAGACGACGTTGTCAGAGCCCATGCCGGCGCGCTTGCACGTCGCGTTCTTGACCGGCTCGGCGCCCGTGCACCCGGCGGCGAACGCTTCGGCGAAGTGTTCGCGATCGGGCGCGGGCAGCGTGGAGACCGGCGCAGCGGTGACGGTCTGGGCCGGGGTCGGCTCGGGCGCAGGCTGTTCCTGCCCGCAAGCTGCGAGCGCGAGGAGCGGAAGGAGGAGGGCGAGCTTGTTCACGTCGGGGACCCTGATCAGAGCGCTTCTGCGCCCGCGATGATTTCGATGAGTTCGGTGGTGATCGCGGCCTGGCGGCTGCGGTTGTACTGGATCGTCAGCTTGTTGATCAGCTCGCCAGCGTTGCGCGTGGCGTTGTCCATCGCGGTCATCGAGGCGCCCTGTTCGGACGCCTGGTTCTCGAGCAGCGCACCGAAGACCTGGGTCTTGAGGTAGCGCGGCAGAAGCTCGGCGAGGATTTCCTCCTCGTCGGGTTCGTATTCGACCGCGGCCTGGCTCGCCGTGGCGGTTTCGGGCGCGGGGACCGGGATGATCTGAAGCCGCGTGGGTTCCTGCGTCAGCGCCGACTTGAACTTGCTGTAGAACAGGTGCGCGACGTCGAACTTGCCGGCGTCGTACATTTCCATCAGCTCGGCGACGATCCGCTCGGCTTCCTCGTACCCGGGCTCGCGCACGTCGGTCGTGTCGAACATCCGGGCGATGTTCTGCGGATGCGCCCGGCGGATCGGGGCGCGGCCCTTGCGGCCGACGAGGTAGAAGTCGACCTCCTTACCCTCGGCCTTGAGCTCGGCCGCCTTGGCGAGCGCGGCGCGCACGATGTTCGAGTTGAACGCGCCCGCCAGCCCCTTGTCGCTGTTGGCGACGACGAGCAGGTGGCGCTGGTCCTTGCCGGTGCCGGCAAACAGCTTGGGCGCGCCTTCGCCCGATACCTTGCTGGCGAGCGAGGCCATGACCTTGCCCAGCCGCTCGGCATAGGGGCGCGCGGCCTCGGCCGCCGCCTGCGCCTTGCGCAGCTTGGCGGCCGCGACCATCTGCTTGGCCTTGGTGATCTTCTGGGTCGACTTGACCGAGTTGATCCGACCCTTGAGTTCCTTCAGCGAGGCCATTTCGGCTCCCTAGCTAATCTTCTCGGGCTCAGGCGTACTGCTTGGCGAACGCGTCGAGCGCGGCGACGGTCGACTTCTTCACGTCGTCGCCGAAGTCGCGGGTCTCGCGGATCGTCTTGAGCACGTCGGCGTGTTCGGCGCGCATGAACGCGAGCATCTTCGCCTCGTAGTCGGTGACCTGGTCGACGGGAACGCTGTCGAGGTAGCCGTTGGTGCCGGCGAAGATCGACACGGTCTGCTCCTCGAACGGCATCGGCTGGAACTGCGGCTGCTTGAGCAGCTCGGTCAGCCGCGCGCCGCGGTTGAGCAGCTTCTGCGTCGAGGCGTCGAGGTCCGAGCCGAACTGCGCGAACGCGGCCATCTCGCGGTACTGCGCGAGCTCGAGCTTGATCGAGCCCGACACCTTCTTCATCGCCTTGGTCTGCGCAGCGCCGCCGACGCGGCTGACCGACAGGCCGACGTTGATCGCCGGACGGATGCCCTGGAAGAACAGGTTCGTCTCGAGGAAGATCTGGCCGTCGGTGATCGAGATCACGTTGGTCGGGATGTAGGCCGACACGTCGCCCGCCTGAGTCTCGATGATCGGCAGCGCGGTGAGCGAGCCCGAGCCGTTCTCCTCGTTCATCTTCGCCGCGCGCTCGAGCAGGCGGCTGTGGAGATAGAACACGTCGCCGGGGTAGGCTTCGCGGCCCGGCGGGCGGCGCAGCAGCAGCGACATCTGGCGATAGGCGACAGCCTGCTTGGACAGGTCGTCATACACGATCACGGCGTGCATGCCGTTGTCGCGGAAGAACTCGCCCATGGTGCAGCCGGTGTAGGGCGCGAGGTACTGCAGCGGAGCAGGCTCCGAAGCGGTCGCGGCGACGATGATGGAGTATTCCATCGCGCCGTTTTCCTCGAGCGTCTTGACCAGCTGGGCGACAGTCGACCGCTTCTGGCCGACCGCGACGTAGATGCAGTAGAGCTTCTTGCTCTCGTCGCCGCTGGCGTTGACTTCCTTCTGGTTGATGAAGGTGTCGATCGCGACGGCCGACTTGCCGGTCTGGCGGTCGCCGATGATCAGCTCGCGCTGGCCGCGGCCGACGGGGACGAGGGCGTCGAGTGCCTTGAGGCCGGTCTGCACGGGTTCGTGCACCGACTTGCGCGGGATGATGCCGGGTGCCTTGACCTCGACGCGGCGGCGCTCGTCGGAGACGATCGGACCCTTGCCGTCGATCGGGTTGCCGAGTGCATCGACCACGCGGCCGAGCAGGCCCTTGCCGACGGGGACGTCGACGATGGTGCCGGTGCGCTTGACGCTGTCGCCTTCCTTGATCTCGGCGTCCGAGCCGAAGATCACGACGCCGACGTTGTCGGCCTCGAGGTTGAGCGCCATGCCCTGCACGCCGTTGGCGAACTCGACCATCTCGCCGGCCTGGACCTTGTCGAGCCCGTGGATGCGGGCGATGCCGTCACCGACCGAGAGCACCGAGCCGACTTCCGAGACTTCCGCCTCGGTGCCGAAGTTGGCGATCTGGTCCTTGATGACCTTGGAGATTTCTGCGGCGCGGATTTCCATGACTGATGTACCTTTTCAGGGACGGGCTTGCGCCCTTAGGCCTTCATGGCCTGGGCAAGGGAGTTGAGACGGGTGCGGATCGAACCGTCGATCCGCTTGGACCCCACGGTGACCACGAGCCCGCCGAGCAGGTCCGGGTCCACCTTGGTGGAAAGCTTTACGGTGCGGCCTTCGCGCTGGGTCAGCTTCGTCTTGAGCTGATCGATCTGCGCGTCGGTGAGCGCGTGGGCGCTGGTGACCTCGGCGGTCACTTCGCCGCGCTGGGCGGCCGCGATCGTGTTGAACGCGCGGACCATGTCGCCGAGGTGCGACAGCCGGCCATTTTCGGCGAGGGTGCCGAGGAACTTCTTCGTCAGGTCGGAGAGGCCCAGCGTACCGGCCACCGCCTCGATCGCGGACCCTTGCGCCTTGCGGCCGATTTCCGGGTTTGTCGTCAACGCCCGCAGGTCGGCCGATTCGGCCAGCGCTGCAGCGAGGGTGTCGAGGTCCGATTCGACCGCCGTCACCGTTCCCGCCTCGCTGGCGAGTTCGAACAATGCAGAGGCGTAACGCCCTGCGAGGCTAGCCTGAATACCGGCGGAAATATCCACGCGCGATGGTCCTCTTGGATCCGGGAAATTCGATTTTGGGCTTCGCCGCGAAGTGGACAGCCGATAGGCTCCCCGGGCAAGGCTGGCGCGCCCCTATCACCGGGTTTGCAGGGATGCAACCGGAGTCGGACGGCGATGCGCGGGTTCGCTCGCCAGGACGGCCCGGGCGCGGTCAGCTTCCCTTTGCGCGGCAGGCATAGACAAGGCGTTCGTTGGCCTGTCGCGGCAGCAGCGCGACCACGCCGGATTGTTTTTCGCCGAGCTGGCCGGCGGCGTTGGGCGCGCCGCACGCGGGGGCCTGGTACGCGCCCCGCGCCGCGCGGGCGCGCGCCATTGCTGATTGCGGCAGCGGATAACGGTCGATGCGGAATACCTTCGTCTCGGGGTCGAAGCTGTTGACCGCGATCGTGTCCTCGTCGTTCGGGACGAACAGCCGGGTCCACTTGCCATCGGCGAAGCCATACTGCGTGCGCCCGTTCACGCAGCCGCCGGGATTCCATGCGAAGTCGAGGTCCTCGGGCGGCTCGCTCACGATCCGGCTGCGCTCGGGCTCTATCGAGCAGGTCAGTTCGGCCGCTACCGGATCGGTGTCCGGCTGGGCGGCGTCACCATCGCCCGGGTCCTGCGCCATCGCGTCGGCGACGCGGCGGTCGATCGCGTCGAGGCCGGGCCGGGTGAACCAGATCGCCAGCGCCCCGATCATGGCGGCACCTGCAAGCGCACTGGCCATGCGCATCTTCTTGCCCCCGTCCCCGGCATCGCGCAGGTTCCACGCTGCAAATCCTGCTGCCGCCGCGAGCAGAGTCAGCAGACCAGCGAGCGCCATTGCGTTCTCGCGCCCGTCCATCACCGACAGTTGCGCCTCGAGCTGCGCGCGGTCGCGCCGCACGCGGTCGCTTTCCGCGCGCCGCGCCATCCGGGCGCGCGCAGCAGCCTGTTCCACCTGAAGGCGTTCGCGCTCGGCGGCGTCGAGCTGCGCCATCGAGCGGCAGGGCATCGTGTTGACCGCCGGGTCGATCCCGGCGGACTTGAGGAAGGGCAGCAGTTCGCGCTCGGACACGGCGAAGGAGAACTCCGCGTCCGAGCTGTCGTCCGATGTCGTCCCGAAGCTGTTGACGCCGAGCACCCGTCCGCACCCGTCGAGGAGCGGCCCGCCGGAATTGCCGCGCGCGATCGGCGCCGTGTGGAGCACGGTGTCGAAGTCGCGGCTGGGCCGGATGCCCGAAACGAAGCCCCGGCTCTTCACCGGCGGCTGGGGCCGGAACAGGTCGGCAAGGCCAAGGCCCTGCGCGCGGTCGACATTCATCGGATAACCGACCGCGGCGACCTCGTCTCCGTCGCCCGCGGCGATCCCGGTCAGCGTAAGCGGCGGCAGTCGCAGCGCGCCGGTGACCTCGATCAGGGCGAGGTCCTTGACGCTCGATACGGACGCGACCTTGCCGTAATCGGCACCGTCGCCGTCGGGCGGGACGATGGCGATGCGAAGGGTGTCGTCCTGCAGAACCTCGCGCACGACGTGAGCGTTGGTCACGATCCTGGTCGGCGTGACCGCGAAGCCGGTCCCGTGGCTGACGGGAAACACCCGCTGGCCGTCGGTCCCCACGATCACGACCCGCACGACCCCGCGCGCCGCGGCGGCGATGTCGGACGCCTCGGGACGGGCGGGGGCGGGCAAGGCCAGCGCGAACAGCGCGAAAAGCAGGATAAGCAGGCGAACCATCGGCGGCGGCTTGTGCCCGCACGCGGGATTGACCGCAAGCCGCGGGACGCACGGCTCGCCGGGGCGCGCTACCTGTTCAGCCACAGCCGCCTGTGGCACGACCGAGGACGACGAGATGACCGATTCCCCCCAAACCGACGCCGAACTGACCGACGAGGACCGCTGGCGTATCGCGCTGGCAAAGGACCGCCGTTTCGACGGGCGGTTCGTCACCGGCGTGCATTCCACCGGAATCTATTGCCGCCCCAGTTGTCCCGCCCGCGCGCCGAAGCGCGAGAACGTGCGGTTTTACGCGACCCCCGCACAGGCCGAAGCGGCAGGGCTGCGCGCCTGCAAGCGGTGTGCGCCCGACCAAGTTTCGCGCGACGAGGCGGCCGTGCGGGCCGCGATCGACGAGATCAAGGCCAGCGAGGGTCTCCCCCGGCTCGACGAACTGGCCGCCCTGACCGGATATTCGCCGAGTCATTTCCAGCGCCTGTTCACCCGCGCCACCGGTCTTTCCCCGGCCGCCTATGCCCGCGCCCTGCGCGAGGAGCGCGCGCGCGCTTCGTTGAGCGAGGGCAGGCGGGTGACCGACGCGATCTACGATGCGGGCTATGAAAGCCCCAGCCGGTTCTACGAGGCGATGGAGGGAAAGATGGGCATGGCCCCTTCGGCTTGGCGTGCGGGAGGGCGGGGAGCGACCATCCACTGGGCGGTTGTCGACACGACGCTGGGCTCGATGCTGGTCGCCGCCACCGACAGGGGCGTATGCCGGCTTTCGTTCAACGAGGGGCCGAACGAACTCGCCCGGCGATTTCCCCACGCCGAGCTGGTCGAGGGCGGCGAGGCGTTCGAGCAGCTGCTCGCCGAGGTGGTCGCCACGGTCGAGGCGCCCGGCGACGCGCCGGCCGGTTTCAGCCACATCCCTCTCGACGTGAAGGGGACCGCCTTTCAGGAAGCCTGCTGGAAGGCCCTGCGCGCGATCCCGCCGGGCGAGACGCGGACCTATGCCGAGATCGCCGCCGCCGCCGGCAACCCGAAGGCGGTGCGCGCGGCGGGCAGTGCAAACGCGCGCAACAACGTCGCCGTGCTGATCCCCTGTCACCGGGTGATCCGCACCGGGGGGGACCTGGGCGGTTACGCCTATGGTCTTGCGATCAAGCGCGAGTTGCTGAAGCGCGAAGGCGTCGAGTGACCGGTTCGCACCCGGTCGCCCCCACGCCCGGGGCCGGAAAGGGACCAGCCCAGCCGTTCCATCGGCGGATTCTGGATTTCCCCCTCGTCGCGCTGCTCGCCGGGCTTGTCGCGGTCAATGCGCCGCTCGTCGCGCTGGCGATCCTCGTTCGCAACCTGCCGCTCGGCGACGCGCCGACGTCGCTGGTCATGTCGGTCGTTCTGATCGCCGCGACACTTCTCGCTGTGCTCGCGTACAAGCTCGTGGTCACGCGGATCGGCACGCAGACGCGGGATGACCTTCCGTTCGACATCCGCGCGGCCGACTTCCTGCGCGGCAGCCTCGCAGCCGCGCTCCTGATGTCGCTCATCGTAGGGGTCGTCGCGCTTCTGGGCGGCTACACGATCGCCGGATGGGGAGGCAGCTCCAGCCTGGCGACGATCCTCCTGGGCGCCGGATTGCAGGCCGCGTTCGTCGAGGAGATCGTCGCGCGGGGAATCGTGTTCCGTTTCCTCGAGGAATTCGGCGGCAGCTGGTTCGCCCTCGCGCTCAGCTCTGCCATCTTCGGGCTCGCCCACTACGGAAACGCGAACGCCACCGTGTTCAGCTCGCTGGCGATCGCGCTGGAGGCGGGCCTGATGCTTGGCGGCGCCTATATGCTGACCAGCAACCTGTGGCTCGCCATCGGCCTGCACTTCGGGTGGAACGTCACGCAAGGATACGTGTGGGACGTGCCGGTTTCCGGCATGGCGGTCGACGGGCTGGTCGCTTCACGCACCCACGGCAGCGAGCTTGTCTCGGGCGGTGCGTTCGGGGTGGAGGCGTCGGTCGTGGCGCTCGTCCTTGCGACTGCGTTCGGGCTTTGGCTCGTCGTTCTCGCGGCACGAAAAGGCCAGGTCGTCCGCCCGTGGTGGGTCCGCCGGCGGCTGGCGCAGGCGGAGGAGGCGGTGGCAGCCGACTAGTCGAGCTTTGGCGCCATCCCCGGCTCGCACTTTTCCATCGCCCGGCGATAGGCGGGGCGCTCGCCGATCCGCTGGAGATAGGCCTTGAGGTTCGGCATTCCGTCGATGCCCATCCCGCTCATCGCGCGGCTGGTGGTGAGCTGGAAGCCCATCATGATGTCGGCCGTGGTCAGCTGCGCGCCGCCGAAATAGTCCGCTTCGCCAAGCCGCTTCTCGATGATCCCCCAGCTCTTCGCCATGCGGTCGGCGACGAAGGGAGGCATCTGCCCGCCATTGACCATGCGGGTCGCGACGGGCGCCATCATGCCGTTGGTCATGAAGGTCGCATTCGCCCAGTGATAGAAAAACAGGTGATCCGCGAAGTCCGGGCTGTCGGGGCCTGGGACGAGCGATGTCTCCGGTGCGTGCTTCGCCACGATCCAGTCGATGATCGCTCCGCTTTCGCCGAGGACAATCTTTCCGTCCGGGCCGTCGTCCTCGATCACCGGGGCGATGCCCATGGGATGCAGCGCCTTGTAATCTTCGGGCGCGAGGTTGTTGTCGCCGCGCCGGGTGTAGAGCTTCAGGTCGTAGTCGAGCCCCAGTTCCTCGCACAGCCAGAGGATGCGTTCGGATTGCGACAGGCGCAGGTGATGGACAGTGAGCATGAGAATATCCCCTAGACCGGTTCGGCCCGGACCGGCGTAGCCGTGAAGCGCAGCCTATGCGAGCGCCGATCGCCGCCGCTGCCGACGAGCCCCTTCGCCGCGCACCAATAGCGCACTCTGCGTCCGCCGGGCTGGCCGATGATGCCCCCGCTCATGCTTCGCGCGCCCAGCCGGCCGCGGCGGGCTCAAGCGAATCCAGCACCACCTCGGCGCTATCGAGATAGTCCTGCCGCCGGTCTTCGCTCATCCGGTCCCATGTCGCATAGACCCGGCCGATCCGATGGTTCTTCTCCAGCGCCGGGCGGTTCCGGTGCATGAAGTGCCAGTACAGCGGGTTGAACGGGCACGCGCCGTCGCCCGTCTTCGTGTCGGGCGAATATGCGCAGCCGCCGCAATAGTCGGACATCTTGTTGATGTAGTTCCCGCTCGCGGCATAGGGCTTGGTCGCCAGCCGCCCGCCGTCGGCATAGAGGGCCATCGCCGCGACGTTGGGCAGTTCGACCCACTCGTATGCATCGGCGTAGACCACCAGGAACCAGTCGGCGACCGCGCGCGGGTCGATCCCCGCGAGCAGCGCGAAATTGCCGAGCACCATCAGCCGCTGGATGTGGTGCGCATGGGCGTTGTCGCGGGTCGAGCGGATGCAATCGGCAAGGCACCGCATCTCGGTCTCGCCGGTCCAGTAGAACGCTGGCAGCGGGCGCTGCGCGTCGAGCGCGTTGGCATCGGCCAGGCCCGGCATCTCGTGCCAGTAGAACCCGCGCACGTATTCGCGCCAGCCGATGAACTGCCGCACGAAGCCCTCGACCGAGTTGAGCGGCGCGTCGCCCGCCTCGTAGGCCGCCTCGGCGCGGCGGCACAGGTCGAGCGGATCGAGCAGGCCGAGGTTGATGCTGGTCGACAGCATCGAATGCCAGAGCTGGTCCGCCCCGTGGACCATCGCGTCCTGGTAATCGCCGAACTTGCCCAGCCGCTCGGCGAAAAACGCGTCGGCCGCCTTTTCCGCCTCGGCGCGGGTGACCGGCCAGTCGAACCCGTCGAGCGATCCGAAATGGTCACCGAAGCGGTCCTCGACCAGCGCGATGACTTCGCGCGTGATCGCGTCGGGCGCGAAGCGGGGCCTGTCCGGCGCATCCATCTCGCCCTTCGGGGGCTTGCGGTTGGCCTTGTCGTAGTTCCACTCGCCGCCCGCCGGCTTGCCGTCTGCGTTCATCAGCAGCCCGGTCTTGCGGCGCATCGCGCGGTAGAAATACTCCATCGTCAGGTGATCGCGGCCGTCTGCCCAGTCGGCGAATTCGGCGATCGAGCAGACGAAGCGATCGTCGGGCAGGATCTCGACCGGGCAGGGCAGCTTGTCGGCCCACTCGTCCATCGCCGCGCGCACGCGCCACTCGCCGGGCTCGACCACCCGCACGCGGTCGGGCGAATGGCGCTCCACCGCGCGGACGACCTCGCCGGTGAAGGATCCGGCGTTGCCCGGATCGTCGAGGCGGACGTAGTCGACCCTCCACCCGGCCTCCTCGAGCTCGGCGGCGAAGTGGCGCATGGCGGAGAAGACCAGCGCGATCTTCGCCTTGTGGTGCTTCACGTAGGTCGCCTCGTCCCGCACCTCCATCATGAGCACGACCGTATCGTCCTTGGTCATTCCCTTGAGCGAGGCGATCGTGCGGGTGAGCTGGTCGCCGAGAATCGGCACGAGGACGGTCATCGCGATCTCCAGCCGCCAACGACGGTTATGTTGCCTCGCGCCATGCCGCCTAGACGAAGCTGTAGGGGTCGATGTCGACCGACACCCGCACGCCCTGCGGGAACTTCAGCGCCTCGAGCCAGTCGCGGATCACGTCCTGCACCTGCGCGCTGCGCCGGGCGTTGAGGAGGAACCGGTAGCGATAGCGGCCGCGCAGCAGGGCGAGCGGGGCGGGCGCAGGTCCCAGGATGGCGACGTCGGCGACGTCGGGGCGCGCGTCGCCGATATGGTGCGCCGCCTCGCGCGCTTCGGCCTCGTCTTCCGATGACACGATGATCGCGGCCCAGCGCCCGAACGGAGGCGCGCCGGCTTGGCGTCGGGCCTCGGTCTCGGCCGCGTAGAACGCGTCCCGGTCGCCCGCGGCGAGAGCGGCGATGACGGGTGCGGCGGGGTGGCGGGTCTGGATCAGCACCTCGCCCGGCTTCTCGCCGCGCCCCGCGCGCCCGGCGACCTGCGCGACCTGCTGGTAGGTCCGCTCGGCGGCGCGCAGGTCGCCGCCCTCGAGGCCGAGATCGGCATCGACGACCCCCACCAGCGTCAGCTCGGGAAAGTGAAAGCCCTTTGTCACCAGCTGGGTGCCGACGATGACGTCGATCGCGCCGCTTTCCGCCCTGGCGACGAACTCGGCCGCGCGTTCGGGCGAGTTGACCGTGTCGCTGGTGACGACCGCGACCCGCGCTTCGGGCAGGATCTCGGCCACTTCGTCGGCGATGCGTTCGACCCCGGGACCGCACGCGACGAGGCAGTCGAGTTCGCCGCATTCGGGACAGGCGGGCGGGGGCGCGGTCTCGTGGCCGCAGTGGTGGCACGCAAGGCGCTGGCTGAACCGGTGCTCGACCAGCCACGCGGTGCAGTTGGGGCACTCGAACCGGAAGCCGCAGTTGCGGCACAGCGTGAGCGGGGCGTAGCCGCGGCGGTTGAGGAACAGCAGCGACTGCTCGCCGCGCGCCAGCCGCGCCTCCATCTGCGCCACCAGCCGCGGCGCGAGCCAGCGGCCGCGCTCGGGCTTTTCCTCGGTCAGGTCGATGGTGTCGATGTCGGGCAGCCGCGCGCCGCCGTAGCGGTCCTCGAGCACGAGCCGCTCGTAGACGCCGCTCTCGGCCATCTGCAGGCTTTCGAGCGCGGGCGTGGCGCTGGCGAGCACCACGGGGATCTGCTCGAACCGGGCGCGCATCACCGCCACGTCGCGCGCGTTGTAGCGCACGCCGTCGTCCTGCTTGAAGCTGATCTCGTGCGCCTCGTCGACCACGATCAGGCCGAGGTTCGCGTAGGGCAGGAACAGGGCCGAACGCGCGCCCACGACGACTTGCGCCTGTCCGGCGGCAATCGAACGCCATGCACGGCGGCGTTCGGTCGACTTGAGGCTCGAGTGCCAGACCACGGGCGGCACGCCGAACCGGTCCTCGAACCGGCGCAGGAATGCCTCTGTCAGCGCGATCTCGGGCAGCAGGACGAGGGTTTGCCGGCCCATTTCGAGGCCCTTGGCGACCGCTTCGAGATAGCACTCGGTCTTGCCCGACCCGGTCACCCCGTCGAGCAGGAACGGCGCGAAGCGGCGGGCCTCGACCGCGGAGACGAACCGCTTGGCGACCTCTGCCTGGGCGGGGCTCAACTTGGGCGCGGCGAAATCGGCGCGGGCGGGTGGGTAGGGGCGATCGCAGTCCACCTCCACCGGCTCGAGCACGCCCTGGTTGACGAGGCCGCGCAGCACGCCCTCGCTGACCCCGGCCATCCCGGCCAGCTCGCGAATCGTCGCCTGCTCGCCGTCCAGCGCCTCGATCGCGGCCTCGCGCTGGGGGGTCATGCGTTCGGGCATCCCCCCGCTCAGGCGATATTCCGTCATCGTGGCGGGGCCGCGCAGCGCACCGCCGCTTGCCAGCACCATCCGCGCGACCGCGGCGATCGGCGCGCAGTAATAATCGGCGGTCCATTCGATCAGCCGCCGAAGTTCCGACTTGAGCGGCGGGACCGGTAGGGGGCCGACGAGCGGGCGCAGCTTGGCTTCCGGAACCTCGCTCGCGGGGAGCCGTTCAGCCTCCCAGACGATTCCCACGATCTGGCGGGGACCCAGCGGCGCGACGACGACCGAACCCGGCTCGACGTGCATCCCTTCCGGAACGCGGTAGTCGAGCGGGCCGAGCGCGGCGTTGAAGATGATCAGTCGGGCGCGGTTCATGTTTCACGGCCCATATGGGCGCCGCCGGGGTGGGGCGGCAAGGTAAGAGGACCTTGCAATGAACGAATTGATGGACACCCCCGATATGCTTTCCGATTCCCGCCTTCATCGCCGTAGCTTCCTGGCCGGCCTGGGCGTCGCGGGCGGCGCGCTCGTCATTCCGGCCTGCGCCGGCCCCTATGGCGGGTTCAGCTTCACCGACGCCATCGCGCGGCTGCTGTTCCTGTCGAGTTCGCGCGCATTCGACCGCATGGCGGCGCCCGGCGGGTTCTGGGACCAGCAGGTCGCGCAGCTCGGCTTCGAGGAGTTCCTCGGCGCGCGCGGAGGCGTGCTCAGCCGCATCCTGACCTCGGCCCTGTTCAAGGACCGGCTCGCCCGCGCGCTTGCCCCGGTCGCGTTCGACGCCGCGCAGCGCGCCGCTCCGGTGGTGGCCGACACGATCCGCGTGATCGGTTTCCAGAACGCGGTCGACCTCGTCCGCGGCGGCCCGACCGCCGCCACCAGCTACCTGCGCCAGAACATGGGCACGCGGCTGATCGACGCGATGCTGCCCGAAGTGGGGCAGGGCCTGCGCGTCGCCAGCGACCCGATCGTCGGCGAAGCGCTTGCCGCGCTCACCGGGGTCGACGTGCCGCAGGTCGCGCGCCGGTTCACCGGGACGGTCGACAACGTCATCTGGGACCAGATCGGCCTAGAGGAAGCAGCAATCCGGCGCGATCCGGCGAGCACGCGTGATCCACTGATTATCGGCGTGTTCGGGGCGGGCAACGCCTTCTAGCCACGGCGTCCTAGCCACTCACTGGTGCAGAAGCTAAGGCTCTCCGGGAATCGCACTTTCCGGAGAGCCTCCCCCAAATGAAATTCTTTGCCGACACCGCCGAGATCGCCGACATTCGCGAGCTGAACGATGCGGGCCTTCTCGACGGGGTGACCACCAACCCCTCGCTCATCCACAAGTCGGGCCGCGACTTCATGGAAGTAACGAAGGAGATCTGCGGCATCGTCGACGGCCCGGTTTCGGCCGAGGTCGTCGCGCTCGACCACGAGACGATGATGAAGGAGGCAGACGTCCTTCGGAAGATCGCCGACAATGTCTGCATCAAGGTGCCGCTCACGATCGACGGGCTCAAGACCTGCCGCGCGCTCACCCGCGACGGCACGATGGTCAACGTCACGCTGTGCTTCTCCGCCAATCAGGCGCTGCTCGCGGCGAAGGCCGGGGCGACCTTCGTTTCGCCGTTCGTGGGCCGTCACGACGACAACGGCGTCGACGGAATGGACCTTATACGCGACATCAGGTTGATCTACGACAACTATGATTTCACGACGGAAATCCTTGTAGCCAGCGTGCGCCACGTGGTCCACGTGCTCGAAAGCGCGCGGATCGGCGCGGACGTGATGACTGCGCCGCCCAAGGTCATCAAGAGCCTCGCCAACCACGTCCTCACCGACAAGGGGATCGAGGGCTTCCTCGCCGACTGGGCGAAGACCGGGCAATCGATCCTGTAAGGGCGCCGCGCTTGGCCGAAGAAACCCCTCTCGACCGTTTCAAGCACGCACTGACCGGTGCCAGCCGGGCGCTGGCGCACGAGCCCGAGGTGGAAGTCGCCTGGAGCGCCGATACGCCGACAGTCCGCGGCAAGCAGATGCGCGTGCCGCTTCCGGGCCGCTCGCTGCCGTCGGACCAGGTGCGCGAGGCGCGCGGGGTGGCCGATGGCTTCGCGCTGCGGATGCTGCACCACAACGAGGCGCTGCACGCGCGGGGTGCGCCTTCGGAACCCGTCGCGCGCGCCTGTTACGACGTTGCGGAAATGGTCCGTTACGAGGCAATCGGATCGAACGATTTCAGTGGCATACGATCCAATCTTGACGCTGCCATGCAACTGCGCACGGCGTCCGACCCGATCACCCGGGCGATGCGCCGGGAGGACGTTCCGCTTCCCACCGCGCTCGGCCTGATCCTGCGCGAGAAGCTGACCGGCCAGCCGGTGCCCGAGCGCGCGGCGGCGGGCGTCGACATGGTACGCGGCTGGATCGAGGACCGTGCGGGGGCCGACTTCGCGGCGCTGGCCGATTCGATCGGTGACCAGAAGGCGTTCCAGAACCTCTCGCTCGACCTCCTGCGTCATCTCGAGCTGACGCTGCCCGAGGACATGGACCAGACGCCCGACGACAGCGACGACGGCGACGAGCCGGAAGGCGAGGAGCAGGACGAGGGCGAGGACGACAACGAGGGGCAGGGCGACGCGCAGGCCACCGAGATGGCCGGCGAAATGTCCGAAGGCGACGACGACGGCGACGGCGAGACCGAGATGTCGTCGGAAGAGGACATGGCCGAGGGCGAGCCTGGCGACGAGGGCGAGGAGGGCATGATGCCCGTTCGCCCCAATCGCCCGTGGACCGACATCCCCGAAGGCTTCGACTACAAGGCCTGGACCACCAAGTTCGACGAGGTGATCGAGGCGCCCGAGCTGTGCGATCCGGACGAGCTCGACCGATTGCGCGCCTATCTCGACAGCCAGCTCACCGGTCTGCAGGGTGTGGTCACCCGGCTTGCCAACCGGCTCCAGCGGCGACTCATGGCGCAGCAGAACCGCAGCTGGGACTTCGACCAGGAGGAAGGCCTGCTCGATGCGGCGCGCCTTGCCCGCGTGGTCGTCAGCCCCGGTCACTCGCTGAGCTACAAGATCGAGCGCGACGTCGAGTTCAAGGACACCGTCGTTACCCTGCTGATCGACAACTCGGGTTCGATGCGCGGGCGGCCGATCAGCATCGCCGCGATCAGCGCCGACATTCTCGGCCGCACGCTCGAACGCGTGGGCGTGAAGACCGAGGTGCTCGGCTTCACCACCCGCGCGTGGAAGGGGGGGCAGAGCCGCGAGGCCTGGCTCGCGGAAGGCAAGCCGCCGCAACCCGGCCGGCTCAACGACCTGCGCCACATCGTCTACAAGAAGGCCGACGAGCCGTGGCGGCGCGCCCGCCGTAACCTGGGCCTGATGATGCGCGAGGGCCTGCTAAAGGAAAACATCGACGGCGAGGCGCTGCTGTGGGCACACGACCGCCTGCTCGCCCGCCGCGAGGACCGCCGCATCCTCATGGTCATCTCCGACGGCGCACCGGTCGACGATTCGACGCTGAGCGTGAACAGCGCCGGCTATCTCGAGCAGCACTTGCGCAAGGTGATCGACTGGATCGAGAAGCAGAGCCCCGTCCAGCTCGTCGCCATCGGCATCGGCCACGACGTGACCCGCTACTATCGACGCGCGGTGACGATCATGGACGTGGAACAACTCGGCGGCACGATCACCGAGCAACTGGCCGAATTGTTCGAAGTGGAGTGAACGGCGCAAGTTCCGCTTGCGAACTAGTGCGTTCGCGATAAATCGGCCTTTGGGGAATCAGGGGTCTAACTTCATGACATTGCGGGGGTTGTACACGCGTTGTGCGTGGCTGGCGGTGTGCCTGGCTTCGCCGTGCGCGGCACAGGAGGCGACTGCGGGCGCAGGTGCGTTTGGCGCGACCGCGCGCGACCAGGCGGCATCGGCGGATGCAGCGACCGCGCCCCGTGCTCTCAAGATGACTCCGGTCGCGCTTGAGCTCGTCGATCCGGTCGGCAGCAAGACCAGCAAGTCACTCGAGACATTTCGCGTTGTTCTCGCCGAGCCGGTGATGGTGGATGAATTCGAGGTGATCCCCGCGGGAACGCCGGGGACAGGCGAGATCGTTCACGCGAAGAAGGCCGGCGGGATGGGCGCTGCGGGCGAGCTGGTCGTGGCTGCGCGCTTTCTGGATCTTGGCGACCGCAAGGTGCGCTTGCGCAGCACGGTCATCGACGCCGAGGGCAAGAGCCGCATCAACGGGGTAAGCAACCTTGCCGCCGCCTCTGCGGCAAGCCCGCTACCGGTCGCGTGGATCGGCTTCTTCATCAAGGGTGGCGAGATCGAGCTGCCGCCGGGCACGCGCCTCGTGGCGAAGTTAGCAGAAGACTTCAGCCCCGCCGCGCCGGCCATTCCCGCCGCGGCGAGCGAAGATGGAAATTCCGAGGCCGTCGGGACGGCCGCGGGTAACTGGGAAGGGAAATCTTAATGAAGTTTGCACTTACCCTGGCCGCCGCGATGGTCGCGGCCGGTCTCTCGGCGCCGACGATCGCCAAGGAAGCCGCCGCGCCGATCGTGATTCCTGCACCAACTGCCGGAACCGGCCAGATCGTCTTCTTCCGCCCCGGCGGGATGGGCTTTGCGATGGGATGCTCGGTTAACGAGAACGGCGAGAAGATCAGCTCGCTCGGCGCGGGCAAGTACTTCGTGCTACGCACCACGCCCGGCCGCCACGAATACACCGTCAAGAGCGAGGCGAAGGACACGCTCGCGCTCGAGGTCGAGGAAGGCGAGACGAAATTCGCCAAGTGCAAGATCAAGATGGGCATCATGGCCGGTCGTCCGGACCTCGCGCCCGCAGACGAGGCCGAGTTCCGCAAGGGCAGCTTCAAGCTCGTCGATGCCGACGACATGGGGCCGGCACCCGGCGCGCTTCGGGCCGAGGAGATGGGCGCCGCCACTGGCGAATGACCCGGTGCGACCTGATCCGGGCCGGTGCGGGAGTTGCACTTCCGTCCCGGCTCGCTAGCGGTGGCGAATGACAACCGTTAGCCAGGCCGTCGCCAGCCGCCGCTCGATCCGGGCGTTTCTCGATCGTGCCGTCGATCGCGCGGTGATCGAACGAATTCTCGAAAAGGCGCAGCGCACGGCTTCGGGCGGAAACACGCAGCCGTGGCACGGGATCGTGCTGACCGGCGATCCGCTGCGGCGGCTGCTGGACCGGGTGGCGGAGGATGTCCCCAAGGGGCGCGCCGCGTTCGCGCCCGAATATCACGTTTATCCGCCCGAGCTCGACGGCGCCTACGAGGCGCGGCGCTTCGGGGTGGGCGAGGCGCTCTACGCCGCGCTCGGCATCCCGCGCGAGGACAAGATGGCGCGGCTGATGTGGTTCGCGCGCAATTTCCAGGCCTTCGGAGCGCCGGTGCTGATGCTGGTCCACACGCCGAAGTACATGGGGCCGCCGCAATGGTCCGACATCGGGATGTGGCTGCAGACCATCGCGCTGCTCCTGCGCGAGGAGGGGATGGATTCGTGCTTCCAGGAGGCGTGGGCGGTCTATTCCCCGCAGATCCGCGAGGTGGTGGACATCCCCGAGGATCACATCTTCTTCTGCGGCATGGCGATCGGCTGGGGCGATCGGGAAGACCCGGTCAACACCTTCCCCGTCCCCCGTGCGCCGCTGGAGGAAGCGGTCCGCTGGGAAGGTTGGGATTGACGCTTGGCCGCGCGCCGCTAACCCGCCCGCCATGGCCCAGCTTCGCCTCTTCAACTCGCTGACCCGCACCCTCGAGCCGTTCGAGCCGATCCATCCCGGCGAGGCGCGGGTCTATTCGTGCGGGCCGACGGTCTACAACTACCAGCACGTCGGCAACATGCGCGCCTATGTCTTTGCCGACACGCTGGGGCGGGTGCTGAGCTTCAAGGGATACCGGCTCACCCACGTGATCAACATCACCGATGTCGGCCACCTGACGAGCGATGCCGACGCGGGCGACGACAAGATGGAGAAAGCCGCCCAGGCCCAGGGCAAGTCGGCGTGGGACATCGCGCGGCACTACCAGGAGGTGTTCGAGGCCGATCTTGCCCGGCTCAACATCAGGAAGCCCGCGCATCATCCGCGCGCGACCGACTATGTCGAGGCGATGATCGCGTGGAATGCCGCGATCGAGGCGAAACACGCCTACCGGCTCGACGGCGGGCTCTATTTCGACGTTTCGACGGTGCCCGATTACGGCCGGCTGGCGCGCGCCAGCACCGGAACTGATGAGCTCGGAGGCGAAGGGCGGATCGAGAGCGTCGAGGGCAAGCGCCACGCCGCCGACTTCGCGCTGTGGCGCACGACCCCGCCGGGCGAAAGCCGGCAGATGGAGTGGGACAGCCCCTGGGGCCGCGGCGCGCCGGGGTGGCATATCGAATGCTCGGTGATGAGCGCCGAACTGCTCGGCCATCCGTTCGACATCCACACCGGCGGGATCGATCACCGGGAGATCCACCACCCGAACGAGATCGCCCAGAATCAAGCCAAACAAATGACTGACCAGGCGCACAGCTGCGGCCCCGATACCGGCGCGCGGATCTGGATGCACAACAACTTCCTCGTCGACCGGCGGGGCAAGATGAGCAAGTCCACCGGGGACTTCCTGACGCTGCAGGCGCTGGTCGACCGCGGCTATCACCCGCTGGCCTACCGCCTGATGTGCCTCCAGGCGCATTACCGCAGCGAGCTGGAGTTCACCTGGGAAGGGCTGGGCGCTGCACTGGTGCGGCTCAAGCGGATGGTCATGGCCGCCGCGCCGCTGCGCGGGATCGCCGCTGGCACGGAACATCCGAAACTCGCACCGTTGCTGGACAAGTTCGACGCCGCGGTGTCCGACGATCTCAACACCGCGGTCGCGCTGACCGCATTTGACGAGGCGCTGGCGATGAAGAAGATCGATCCGGCTGCGAAGCGCGCTGCGGTCGAGGCCATGGACGCCGTGCTGGGCCTGCGTGTCCTCGACCTCACCCGCGAGGAACTGCGGCTGCGCCCCGCCTCAGTCTCCATCACCGAGGCCGAAATCGAAGCCGCGCTTGCCCGCCGCAAGACCGCGCGGGCGGAGAAGGACTTCGCCGCCTCGGACGCGATCCGCGACGAGCTTGTTGCTAAGGGTGTCGAGGTGATGGACGGCGACCCGCTGGGATGGGACTGGAAGCTATGACTGTTGCCGTTCTCTCGGGGCTCGTGCGCCCGCTGGTCGAAGGGCGCCTGCCGCCGGAAATCGAACCCAGGTGGTTTACCTCGGTCGAACATCTTCTCGAACTCGCACCGCAGGCTGAGATCGGCTGGTTCGACCTCGACAAAAAGGAACCCATGATCGAGGCGGTCCGCGCGGCGGGCAAGCTGAAGTGGCTCAACTCGATCTACGCGGGCCTCGATTTCCTGCCGCTGGACCTGCTGGTCGAGCGCCAGGTCACCGTGACCAACGGCGCCGGCATCAACGCGCTCACGATCGCCGAATACGTCGTCATGCTCATGCTGGTCCACGCCAAGGGCTACCGCGAGGTCGTCCGCGCGCAGGACCGGCACGCGTGGCTGGGGGATTCGCCGGGGAAGATGGAACTGGCCGGCAGCCGCGCGCTGCTGCTGGGCATGGGTGCGATCGGCAAGCTCGTGAAGACGCGGCTCGAGGCGTTCGACGTCGAGGTCGTGCCCGTTCGGCGTTCGCCTTCCGAAGGGGCTCTGGGTCCCGACGAATGGCGTGCGCGGCTGGGCGAGTTCGACTGGGTGATCCTTGCCGTTCCCGCGACACCGGAAACCGATGCGATGATCGGCGCCGCCGAACTCGCTGCGATGAAGGCGGGCGCGGTGCTGGTGAACATCGCGCGGGGCGCGGTGGTCGACCAGGACGCTCTCGTCAGCGCGCTCGAGGCGAAGTCGATTGGCGGCGCGCTGCTCGACGTGACGACGCCCGAGCCGTTGCCGCCCGAGCACCCGCTGTGGGATCTCGAGAACGCGCAGGTGACGATGCACCTTTCGGGGCGGGCGCAAGCGAAGATGTTCGTGCGGTCGGCGGAAAGGTTCGTAGAAAATTGCCGCCGCTACGTCGCGGGGGAGGCGCTCGCGCCGATATTCGATCCCGTGAAGGGGTATTAGTTACAAGACTCCACGCCCCCGACTTGTTACGCTCCCGCTCTTCCGGACCAGAGGGGGAATGGCGGAATGGCTGACGGCGGCAAGCAAAAGGCATCGGATCTCTTCATCGAGTGTCTCGAGGCCGAGGGGTGCGAATACATCTTCGGGGTTCCTGGCGAGGAGAACCTCGACTTCCTCGACAGCCTCAGCCGGTCGGACAAGATCAAGCTCATCCTGACCCGGCACGAACAGGGCGCCGGCTTCATGGCGGCGACCTATGGCCGGCACACCGGTAAGACCGGTGTCTGCATCGCGACGCTCGGGCCCGGCGCGACCAACTTCGTCACCGCGGCCGCCTATGCCACGCTCGGCGGGATGCCGATGATGATGATCACCGGGCAGAAGCCGATCAAGAAATCGAAGCAGGGCCGGTTCCAGATCCTCGACGTGGTTTCGATGATGGAGCCGATCACCAAGTTCACGCACCAGCTCGCCGCGGGCGACAACATTCCCAGCCGGGTGCGCGAGGCCTATCGCCTGGCGGAAGAGGAAAAGCCGGGCGCGGTGCATATCGAGTTTCCCGAGGACATCGCCGAAGAGAAGACCGACGGGCGCCCGATCGTCCGGTCGACCGCGCGGCGTCCGTCGGCCGAGCCGAAGGCGGTGCGCCAGGCGGTCGAGATGATCGAGCGCGCGAAAGCTCCGGTCCTCGTCATCGGCGCGGGCGCGAACCGCAAGATGACCGGCCGGATGCTCGAACAGTTCGTCGAGAAGACCGGCATACCGTTCCTGACCACCCAGATGGGCAAGGGCGTGATCGACGAACGGCACCCCAAGTTCCTCGGCTGCGCGGCGCTGTCGGCGGGCGACTTCGTCCACCGAGCGGTGGAGGACAGCGACTGCATCATCAACGTCGGCCACGACGTTATCGAGAAGCCGCCGTTCTTCATGAAGGCCGGCGGGGCCTGCGTGATCCACGTCAGCAACCGGACCGCCGAGGTCGACCCGGTCTATTTCCCGCAGGTCGAGGTGATCGGCGACATCGCCAACGCCGTGTGGCAGATCAAGGAAGACATCAGCCCCAACCGGAGCTGGGACTTCGCCCACATGCTCGCCTACCACAAGGCGGAGCTCGACCACACCGGCAAGCTGGCGGCGGACGATCGCTTTCCGATCTTCCCCCCGCACCTTGTCAGCCAAGTGCGCGACGCGATGCCGCACGACGGGATCATCTGCCTCGACAACGGGGTCTACAAGATCTGGTTCGCGCGCGGCTACACCGCGTACCTGCCCAACACCGTGCTGCTCGACAACGCGCTCGCGACGATGGGCGCGGGCCTGCCGAGCGCGATGATGAGCGCGATGCTGTACCCCGACCGCAAGGTCATGGCGATCTGCGGCGACGGCGGGTTCATGATGAACGACCAGGAAATGGAGACCGCGGTGCGCCTTGGCCTCAACCTCACGGTCCTGATCCTGCGCGACGATGCCTACGGCATGATCCGCTGGAAGCAGGCGAACATGGGGTTTGCCGATTTCGGGCTGACGTACGGCAACCCCGACTTCGTCAAGTTCGCCGAGAGCTTCGGGGCGAAGGGACACCGGATTGAATCGAGCGACCACCTGCGCGAAACGCTGCGGCACTGCAACGAGACGCCGGGCGTCCACCTGATCGACTGCCCGGTCGACTATTCCGAGAACGACCGCATCCTCAACAAGGACATCAAGGAGCTGTCGAAGGCGCTTTGATCCTTCAGGAGGATGGCATGACCAAGCTGAAAGACACCTACCCGCTATACCTCAACAACCGGGCGGCGCAGCCGAACACCGACCTCAAGGTGACCGACAAGTACACCGGCGAGGTCGCGTTCCGCACCGCGCTCGCGACGCCGGACGTCATCGACGAGGCGATCGCCGGCGCGGTCCGCGCGGCGGAGCCGATGGCGCGGCTTGCAAGCTACGAGAAGCAAGGGGTCCTTCAGCACTGCGTCACCCGCTTCCAGGAGCGGTTCGACGAGCTTGCTTATGCCCTGTGCGTCGAGGCGGGCAAGCCGATCAAGGATGCCGAGGGCGAGGTCACCCGCCTGATCGATACGTTCCGCATCGCCGCCGAGGAGGCGACGCGCATCTACGGCGAGGTCCAGCCGCTCGACATCTCGCCCCGGGCAAAGGGCTACATGGGCATCTGGAAGCGGGTGCCGATCGGCCCGTGCAGCTTCATCTCGCCATTCAACTTCCCGCTCAACCTCGCCGCGCACAAGATCGCCCCGGCGATCGCGATGGGCTGTCCCTTCGTGATGAAGCCCGCCAGCATGACCCCGCTCGGCGCGATCATCATGGGCGAAGTGCTCGCCGAGTGCGACGTGCTGCCCGAAGGTGCGTTCTCGATCCTTCCCGCCAGCCGCGACGGGGCCGACCTGTTCACCACCGACGAGCGATTGAAGCTGCTCAGCTTCACCGGGTCGCCGGGGGTGGGGTGGGACCTCAAGGCAAAGGCCGGCAAGAAGAAGGTCGTGCTCGAACTCGGCGGCAACGCGGCCGTGATCGTCGACAAGGACGCCGACCTCGACCACGCGCTCGAGCGGATCGTGTTCGGGGCCTTCTACCAGAGCGGACAGAGCTGCATCGGCGTCCAGCGGATACTGATCCACGCCGACGTCTACGACCGCTTCCGAGAGATGCTCGTCGCGAAGACCCGGACGCTGGTGGCGGGCGACCCCAAGGACCGCGACACCTTCATCGGCCCGATGATCTCCGAGAAGGAGGCCACCCGCCTCAAGGGCTGGATCGACGAGGCGGTCGAGGCCGGGGCGAAGCTCCTGTGTGGCGGCAGTCGCGACGGTGCGATGCTCGAGGCCACCTTGCTCGAGGACGTGCCGGACGATTGCAAGGCCAACCGCGAGGAGGCGTTCGGCCCGCTCGCCAACCTCGCCAGGTTCACCGACTGGGACGAGGCGCTGGAGGTCGTCAACGACAGCAAGTTCGGCCTCCAGGCGGGCATGTTCACCCGCGACATCCACCAGGTGCTCGAGGCTTGGGACGTGCTCGATGTCGGCGGCGTGGTGGTCAATGACGTCCCCAGCTACCGGGTCGACAACATGCCCTACGGCGGGGTCAAGGACTCGGGGCTCGGCCGCGAGGGCATCCGCTTCGCGATGGAGGACATGAGCGAGATCCGGAACCTGGTGATCCGCCGCCTTTGACGGCTCACGCCGGGGCCGTGTCACAGGTGTCACGCTGTCCTGGGGCAAAACGATCGCCATCGCTCAGGCGTCCCTGAGCAGCAGCAATTCGCAGGTCACCGCCATGCGGGGTTCGGGCAGCAGCCTGTGGTCGACCGCGGCGACCGCCGCCTCGGCGACGAGCTGGCCGGGAATCGCGAACTCGTGATCGGCGAGCGCCGCGACGAAAGTCTCTCCGGCACCGACCGCCGCGCAGCCTTCGAACGCGAGCTCGAACGTGTGACGCGCGCCCTCGAACGTCACGCTTGCCCAGGGCCGCTCGGTCTGACGCAGGACTACGGCGTGTCCGTCGGCGAGCGCGCAGAGCGCCTCGCGCAGGCGTCCGGCGGTGCCCAGCGGCGCGCGGAGCGGCGGCCTGAAATCAACCGACATGGGCCGCCTCCCGGTAAGTGTTCATGAAATGTTCCACACGCGAGGCCAGCGCGCGGCGGGGTTCGCGGCCCATCCGCAGATCGAGCACGAAGCGCGGATCGTTCGCCGCAAGGCGGCCGAACTTGGTGGCGGGCATTTCGTGCTCCCTCAGGAATTTCTCGATGGTTCGGATCAGCATGCGACTTTCTTCTGCCCCTGCGACTCGGCCACCGGCCAAGGGGCCGGCGACTCAGGTGGTGCGATCGAGGCCCATGGGGACCATGTGAAATCCTACTTGTCTAGGAAAAATCCTACGTGTAGGAAGGAAAAATGGTAAACCCTTCCGACGATCCCTCACGCCACCGCCTGCTTGCCCTGGCGCAGCAGCGCGGCGTCAGCCTTGCCGGATTGTCGGAGATGATCGGTCGCAATTCCAGCTACTTGCAGCAGTTCATTCGCAAGGGCTCCCCCCGCAAGCTGGAGGAAGGCGACCGCCGCACGCTTGCGCGGTTCTTCGGCGTGCCCGAATCCGAGCTGGGCGGGGGCGAGGAAATTTCCCCGCCCGTGACTAGCTCCCGCGGCGAGTGGATCGAGGTCCCGCGCCTGCCGCTTGGGGCCGCCGCGGGACCCGGCGCGGTCGCCGCCGACGAGCGGCCCTTCGATTCGTTTCGGTTCAGCCGCCGCTGGCTCAAGGAACAGGGGCTGTCGGGCGCCCAGCTGTCGACCATCCGGGTGCAGGGCGATTCGATGGAGCCGCTGCTTCACGACGGCGACGAGATCCTTGTCGATCGCGCCCAGCGGGCCTTGCGCGACGGCATACACGTCGTCCGCCTCGGCGATGCCCTGATGGTCAAGCGCCTCGCGCCCGCGGGGCCGGGCCGGGCGACGCTGCTCAGCCAGAACTATGCCTATCCGCCGCTCGAAGTGGCGCTCGACGAACTCGAGATCGTCGGCCGCGTGGTGTGGAAGAGCGGCCGGCTGTAGCCGAGCGCCGAGGACGGGAACGGACGAGGGCGGTCGAACGGCGCCGCGTGCGCACAATCTGACAGCTGGTTGGATGGATTTCCGAGGCACGTCCGTTTGCAGGGCGAACACGCGTCAATTCGGAGATCACCCTTGCGCCTTGCCCTTGCCCTCACCGCCGTCGCTCTTCCCATCGTGCCCGCCATGGCGCAGCAGTCGCCGGAGACGCCGAGCGGAGAAAACGGCACCCGCGTCCAGTTTTCGACCGGCCTCGACTACGAGCAGGGGGACTATGGCACCGATACGCAGATGGAAAAGGAAAGCGTCCCGCTGTCTCTCGTCGTCGCGAAAGGGCGGCTGCGGGCGAGCGCGCAGACGTCCTACGTCCGGCTGAGGGCACCTGGCAACGTGGTCGCGCCTTCGGGGCCGCTCGGCTTGCCGATCCTCGTCGATCCGACCCGGCCCGATACCGTCGACACGCGCCAGGGAATGGGGGACCTCCACCTTTCGGCGGCCTATGACCTGCCTGTCGAGGGCTTCAATGCCACGCTGGGCACGGGCGTAAAGGTCCCCACGGCATCGGTCGACAAGGGGCTGGGAACCGGCAAGGCCGACTATTCGGTCCGCGCGGACCTTGCCAAGCCGCTCGGCAGCGTCACGCCGTTTGCCGGCGTCGCCTACACGGTTACCGGTGACCCGGACGGTTTCGACCTCAGGAACGCGCTCTCGGCTCAGGCCGGTGCGTCGCTGCGCCTGGCCGAGTCGACTTCGGCCCACCTCGGCTATGCCTTTGCACAAAGCCAGGTCGCAGGGGGCGAAGACGACCAGCGGATCGTCGGCGGCCTGAACACCGGCGTGGGGAAGAACCTGTCGCTGGGATTTTACGGGTCGGGCGGGCTGACCGATGGGGCTTCCGATTTCGGAGGCGGGGTGACGCTGGGCATCCGGCTGGGGCGCTGACGGGACGGAGGGCGCCGCCGCGACCGCCAGCGCTTGCAATCGGGCCGGTTAGAGGTCACCTCGGCGCGATGCAGCCCGACACGCCTCTTCCCCCCATGCGCGCCGCGATCATTCCCGTGACGCCGCTTCAGCAGAACTGTTCGCTGATCTGGTGCACGAAGACGATGAAGGGGGCGCTGGTCGATCCCGGCGGAGATCTCGACCGGCTCAAGGCAGGGGTGGCGAAAGCCGGGGTGACGCTCGAGAAGATTCTCGTCACCCACGGCCACCTCGACCACTGCGGGCAGGCCGGGATGCTGGCCAAGGAACTCGGCCTGAAGATCGAGGGGCCGCACGAGGCGGACCGGTTCTGGATCAGCCGGCTCGACGAGGACGGCGGCAAGTACGGGATGCACGCCGAGGTGTTCGAGCCCGACCGCTGGCTCGAGGACGGCGACACCGTGACCGTCGGCGAACTGACGCTCGAGGTCATCCACTGCCCGGGCCATACGCCCGGTCACGTCGTGTTCTTCCACCGGCCGAGCCGGTTCGCGATCGTCGGCGATGTCCTGTTCCAGGGCTCGATCGGCCGCACCGACTTTCCGATGGGCAACCACCAGGACCTGATCGACGCGATCACCCAGAAGCTCTGGCCGCTGGGCAACGACGTGACCTTCATTCCCGGCCACGGCCCGACGAGCACCTTCGGCCGCGAGCGCCAGACCAACGCGTTCGTCAGCGACTACGCGCTAGGCTGAGCCAGCTCAGATCACCCGCAGCGCAATCAGTACCGCGACGATCGCGAGGCCGAGCTGGGTGAGCATCGTGATGATCGTCCCGACCGAGCGGCCGCGGGCGAGCGGGCCGCCGTCCATTCCCAGCCCGTGTGCCACGCGGCCGAGCATGTAGATCGCCGCGACCCAGGCGAGCCACGGCGCGCCTTTTCCGGCGATCTCGATGGCGGCGATCAGGACGAGGACGAACGCGGTATTCTCGACGAAGTTGAGCTGCGCGCGCATCCGCGCGGTCAGCGGGCCGCCGGCATCGTCGCCGATCGAAACCTTGTGCTGGATTCGCAGACGGCCGATGCGCATCGCCAGCCAGATGTTGATGATCGCGGCCGCGGCAGCCGAAGTAAGCGTAACCGGAAGGATCATTTGGCCCCCATTTCCCTGCGAAAACGTACACCGCTCGCTAGCATAGCCGGGCGCGCTTGCAACGGGCGCGATATGCGCTATAGGGCGCGCCTTCCCGTCACTGCCGGGTCCCGTTCGCCGCTTCCCGGCCCGCCAAGGTGTTGTCCGGCGGGTTGTGCGCTGCAAGGGACTGGCCTAGGGCGGGCCGCAACAGCTTTGATATTCATACGGAACAGGTGCCACGATGGCCGTCCCAAAAAGAAAAGTTTCGCCCAGCCGCCGGGGCATGCGCCGGTCGCACGATTCGCTTAAGGTCGAGGCATTCCACGAATGCTCGAACTGCGGCGAACTCAAGCGTCCGCACAACCTCTGCTCGCACTGCGGGCACTACAACGGCCGCGAAGTCGTCGCCGTCGGCCTCTGACGGCCGGCCTTAGGGTAGTCGCGTCATGAGCCTCCCGCGTATCGCCGTCGACGCGATGGGGGGTGACGAGGGCGTGCAGACGATGATCTCCGGCGCGGCACTGGCCCGCCGGAGGCACGACAAGTTCAAGTTCCTGCTCGTGGGCGATGAGGCGCGGATCAAGACCGCGCTCGACGCGCACCCGCAGATGCGCGGCGCGTCCGAAATCCTGCACTGCGAGGGCGTCGTGAGCGGCGAGGAGCAGCCCACCCGGGCCCTGCGCCGCGCCAAGACCACCAGCATGGGCCTGGCCGTCAACGCGGTGAAGACCGGCGATGCCGGGGCCGCGGTGAGCGCGGGCAATACCGGCGCGCTGATGGCGATGAGCAAGCTCGCCCTGCGCACGATGCCGGGAATCGACCGGCCGGCGCTCGCCGCGCTGCTGCCGAGCCTCGGCGACAACGACGTGATCATGCTCGACCTCGGCGCCAACACCGAGTGTGACGCACGCAACCTCGTCCAGTTCGCGCTGATGGGCGCGGCCTATTCACGGATCGTCACGGGACGCGAGGAGCCGCGCGTGCGCCTGCTCAACATCGGCACCGAGGAGCTGAAGGGCACCGAACAGTTGCAGGACGCCGCCGCCCGCCTGCGCGAAGCGACCGGCCTCGCGCTCAGCTTCGACGGGTTCATCGAGGCGGACAAGATCAACCGGGGTTCCTGCGACGTCGTCGTCACCGACGGTTTTTCCGGCAACATCGCGCTCAAGGCGATCGAGGGGGCGGCCCGCTTCGTCACCGACCTTCTGCGCAATGCCTTCACCAGCTCGCTGCGGTCCAAGATCGGCTTCCTCGTCAGCCGTCCCGCCACCGAGTTGCTGCGGCACCACCTCGATCCCAACAATCACAACGGGGCCGTTTTCCTCGGCCTCAACGGCGTCGTGGTGAAGAGCCACGGCAGCGCGAACCCGACCGGCGTGGCCAATGCCGTCGCCGTCGCGGCGCGGTTGCTGGAGGACGATCTCACGCAGCGCATCACCGCCGACCTCGCGGCGCTTCGCGAGACGCGGCTGCGTTCGGACGGCGACCAGGGCGAAGCCGCGTGATCCGGTCTGTCGTGCGTGGAAGCGGCTCGGCCCTGCCTAAGCGCTGTGTGGCCAATGCCGAAATGGCGCAGATGGTCGATACCAGCGACGAATGGATCGTCGAGCGCACCGGCATTCGCAATCGCTACCTTGCCGGCGACGACGAGACGACCGCGACACTCGCCGCCGATGCAGCGAAGAAGGCGCTCGAATCGGCCGGGATGGAGCCCACGGACATCGGCCTCATCGTGCTCGCCACCGCGACCCCCGATCAGACCTTTCCCGCCACCGCAACCAAGGTGCAGGACCTGCTCGGGTGCCACGGGGGGATCGCGTTCGATGTCGCCGCGGTGTGCTCGGGCTTTCTCTACGCGCTGGCGACGGCCGATTCGATGCTGCGCGCCGGCATGGCCCGCCGCGCGCTGGTGATCGGGGCGGAAACCTTCAGCCGCATTCTCGACTGGGAGGACCGCACGACCTGCGTCCTGTTCGGCGACGGGGCCGGGGCGATCGTGCTCGAGGCGCAGGAGGTGGCCGAGGACGGCCCCGGGGTGATCTACACCCAGCTTCACGCCGACGGCACCCATAACGAACTGCTCTACGTCGACGGCGGACCGTCGACGACGGGGACGGTCGGCAAGCTGCGCATGAAGGGCAAGGAAGTGTTCCGGCACGCGGTGACCAATCTCGCCAGCGTGCTCGAGACGGTACTCGCCGAAACCGGCTTCACCGCGGAAGAAATCGACTGGGTGGTTCCCCACCAGGCCAACGCGCGCATCCTCGATGCGACCGCGCGCAAGCTGGGCCTGCCGGCCGAGAAGGTCATCGTGACCGTCGATCGCCACGCCAACACTTCGGCCGCGTCGGTCCCGCTGGCGTTCGACGTCGCCATCCGCGATGGTCGCATCAAGCCCGGCGACCTCGTCATGTTCGAAGCGATGGGCGGCGGGTTCACCTGGGGTGCCAGCCTCGTTCGAATGTAGATGCTGCTCCACCGCAAAGTTTCGTTTGCATTGCGAACCGACGCTTAGTCCGTTAGAACAATGCGACAATTCGGGTCGCACCGCCAAAAGGGGAGGACGCCGGCATGATGCGTTCGGTGGGTACGCTGACTCGGGCAGATCTGGCAGACACGATCAATCGCAAACTCGGTTTCAGCCGTGCTGAATCCCTCGAACTCGTCGAATCGATCCTTCGCCACATGTGCGAGGCGATGAGCAAGGGCGAGAACGTGAAGATTTCGGGCTTCGGTACGTTCGTGCTGCGCGACAAGAAGGAACGGATCGGCCGCAATCCCAAGACCGGGGTCGAGGTGCCGATCACGCCGCGGCGGGTGATGACCTTCCGCGCCAGCCAGCTGCTCAAGGAGCGGGTGGCAAATGGATAAGGATCGCCGTTGGTGACCAGCTTCGACGACGGGAAGGACGAACGCGCCCTACGCACGATCGGCGAGGTGGGCGAGGCGCTGGGCATCAAGGCCCACGTTCTGCGGTACTGGGAAGGTCAGTTCCCGCAATTGCAGCCGATGAAGCGCAGCGGCGGCCGGCGCTATTACCGGCCCGAGGACATCGCGCTGGTCGAGGAAATCGACCGGCTGGTGAACCGCGAGGGGTATACTTTGCGCGGTGCGAAGGCCGCGCTTGCGGCGGCGGACAAGCCGGCCGCAGAGGCGGTGGACGCCCCCGGGGCGAAGCCCGCGCCCGACCGGTCCCAATCCGCCCCGCGCATGGATGCCGATTCGCAACGCGGGCGGCCGGAAGCGATCGCGCGGCTCCGGCGCATCCGTGCTACCCTGGTTGACGCGCTGGACGGCTAGGACAGGATCGATTCTTTCCGGAACGGGCGTGCTAGAACCGCGGCCGTGGGGGTATTCCGATGCGCGCCATCATCGCGCCGAATTGGGGCTCGGATCGCTGGCCATCGACGTGCGGCTGGTACAGGAATCCGGTCAGGCGAGGCGAATGACGTGAAAGGCTGCGGGCGTACCGTCCTTCCCCGAAGTAATAGCCCCGCATGACCTCGACCATCCTGGTCTTCGCGCCGAGGAGCCCCATCATCCGGATCACCCCGGGATAGGCATCCTGCTTGAGTGCGAGGTGTCCGAGGAATGACCGGATGAGCCGGTCGCGCTGTCCCGGTTCGCGTCCTTCGAGGACGTCCAGCAGCAGGTGCCGCTTAGGCAACGCGTCGGAAGCGACGTTGAACGGATAGAGGCTGTCATCGGCCAGATAGCGGCGCGCCTCGTCGTAGCGTCCCTGCAGCATCAGGAAGTCCAGGCCGGCATTCCATAAACCGTAATCCCTTGGCCAGTGCTTGCGAGCGATGTCGAGCAGGCGACCGGCCTGCGCGGGGCGCCCGGTTCGGAAGTAGGTGCGCGCGAGGATCCTGTGGAGGCGCAGGTTCGCGGGCTCGTCGAGCAGGAGCTTCTCGAACACCGGAAGGGCCTGTCGGAAATCGCCTGTTGCCTGGTGCAGCAATCCGATGGACAGCGTAATCTCCCACGTTCCGGGGGTACGGGCGGAGATTTCCTCCAGCGCGGCGATCCGCGCGTCCCAGTGCTGGAATTCCGGCTCGACCATCACGAGCGCCGCCTGCGCGCGCGCATTGTTCGCATCGATGGCGATGGCGCGGCCGGCGGCCTCCCTGGCTTCTGCGGCGACCGCATCCGATCGCTCGTCCGGCGCGCGGTACAGCGACCGGACATGGGCGAGGGCAAGGCCGCTCCAGGCGTCGGCAAAGCGCGGCGATTCCTCGACCGCCGCACGATAGAGCCGCAACGACTGTTCCTCCCAGTCCGAAGACGAGGATGAGCGAACGAGCGCCTCGGCGCTTCGGTAATGGTCCCGCGCGGCCGCGCTTGCCGCGGGGGATCTGCCGAACGCGAGGAAGGCGGCACTGCCCGCCAGACCGGTGGCGATCGATGCGGCGATCGCCTGGCGGCGATCGATTCGGAAACGGTGCGGTTGGACGGATTCGCTTTCGCGGTCGAGCGATTGACCGTCTGGAGCGCGGAGTCGGTAGCCGACCCCCTTGATGCTTTCGACGGCGAACCCCTGGTCACCGGCGCCGGCGCCGATCTCGCGGATACGGGAAACCGCCCGCTGTATCGCATTGTCGCCTACGATCCGCCCGTCCCAGCACTGTTCGAGAAGGTCATCGCGACTGAGGACACCTCCTTTTGCCCGGGCGAGCGCGACAAGGACCTGCATGACCCTTGGCTGGATGGCTTCTTCGCCCCGCGGCGACCGGACGAGGCGTCTGGGCGGGTCGATCACGACACCGGCGAGTCGCATCGGTGCGACGTGGGCAAGGTCAATCGCCTTTGAACTTTCGCGCATCCGGCAATGCTCCTGCCGACTCTCCATGCGTGAGAGCCAGGTTACACGAAAATACCCCGAAAATCAGCATCTCGTCAGCATCCTGTCAGCAGCGGGGGCTGGTCTGCCCGTCGTTCGCCGCCAATTCTCGCTCGCCATGAAAGAAGGAGAATTGCCATGTTGAGATTGCTGACAGCCGCAGGCATCGCGCTGATCATGGCGGTGCCGGTCAACGCCCAGTCGACGGGGCCGGACAGCCCGACGATCGATCTGGACAACCCCGGCTCCTGCCAGGGTGCCGAACGGGCGAAGCGCAACTCGCCGGGAGGAGACCGCGAATATGGCGGGCTCGACGATGAACTCGTGCCGTTCGTTGATCGCTTGCGCGACGAGGGCACCAACTTCGGGACCTGGCTGGTGGATATCAGGCCGTACTACTGCGAGATCGCTCCGTACGGCACGTATCCGGACTGACCTGTTGCGCCGGGTAACGGTGAGGGGGGCGGGCCGCTCGCCCGCCCTTATTCTGCGCCTTGGCCCCGCATTACCGCGAGAGGCGCAGCGTTCAACCGGCTTGCCCGCTATTCCGCCGCCAGCAGCTCCGCTTCGCCGAGGTCGACGCTGACGAGGCGGCTGACCCCGCGTTCGATCATCGTGACGCCGAACAGGCGGTGCATCCGGCTCATCGTCACCGCGTTGTGGGTGACGATCAGGTAGCGCGTGTCGGTTTCCGCGACCATCGAATCGAGCAGGTCGCAGAAGCGGTCGATATTGGCGTCGTCGAGCGGGGCGTCGACTTCGTCGAGCACGCAGATCGGCGCGGGATTGGTCAGGAACAGCGCGAAGATCAGCGCGGTGGCGGTCAGCGCCTGCTCACCGCCCGAAAGCAGGGTGAGCGACTGGAGACGCTTGCCCGGCGGCTGGGCGAAGATCTCGAGCCCGGCTTCGAGGGGGTCGTCGCTGTCGATCAGCGCAAGGTGCGCCTCGCCGCCTTCGAACAGGCGAGTGAACAAGCGGCGAAAGTGCTGGTTTACCTCCTCGAACGCAGCGCGCAGTCGCTCGCGCCCCTCGCGATTGAGATTGCCGATAGAGCCGCGCAGCCTGGCGACGGCTTCGGCCAGTTCCGCCTGTTCGGCGGCGCTGTTGCCATGCTCGGCTTCGATCCGCTCGAGCTCGTCGGCGGCGACGAGGTTGACCGGGCCGATCCGCTCGCGGCTGGCGACCAGGCGCTCCATCTCTTCGCCTTCGAGGCCGGCGTTCTTGACGCCATCCGCGTCGAAACCGATGCGATCCGCGAGCAGCGGGGGCGGGCACTGGAACCGTTCGCCGGAAATACGCGCCATTTCCTCGCGCCGCTGTTCCTCGTTCTCGGCGCGGGCCGAAAGGCCGGCGCGGGCCTCGCGGGCGCTGGCGAGAGCCTCGGTCGCCTCGGCGTAGGTCCGGTCGGCATCCTGGGCTGTTGCCTGTGCTTCCGCTACGGCGGCTTCCGCCGCGGCGAGCGCGGTAGCGAGCCGGCTGCGTACTTCGTCGCCCCGCTCGATCTCGCGCAGCAATCCCTCAGGCTTGGCGGCGACGACCACGCGTTCCTGCTCGATTTCCTCGAACCGGCGGCTCATGTCGGACAGCCGGCGCGCGGCCTCGCCCGAGCGGGCCTGCCAGTTCGCCATGTCGGACCGCTGCGCTGCGGTCCGTTCGCGCGCGACCGCGAGACCCTGGTCGTGTGCGGCAAGCTGGGCGGTCGCGGCCTGGAGCGTGGACCGCGCCGCCTCGTTCTTCGTCCGTGCCGCTTCGAGGACGGCCCGCCCCGCATCGGGGGAGGGAAGGGCGGCGCGCCTGCCCTGGGCGGCGGAAAGGTCTGCCTCGGCGGCCTTGCGCTGCTCGCCGAGGTCGGCTTCGGTCGAGGCGAGTTCGGCCAGACGGGCCGCGTGCCGTTCGCGCGCGGCTTCTGCCTGGTCGAGTGCCCGCAATGCGGCGCGTTCGCCCTCGGCGGCGGACTGGAGCGCGCGCTCGTCGCCGACGAGTTCGCGCTGGAGCGTCGAAAGCTCGTCCTGCGCGCGGGCCTCGGCGGCCTCGGCCGCTGCGAGCGCCTCGCGCCGGGGGGGGATGAGCGTTTCGAGTTCTGCGAGCCGGTTTTCCGCCTCCAGCCGCGCCGCCTCGGCGGCGCCTTCGCCGCGGGCGACGAAGCCGTCCCACCGGCGCAGGGCGCCGCCTTTCGTTACCAGCCATTCTCCTGGGCCGAGGTCGCGGCCGTCGTCGCGCTCGGCGACGTGGACCAGCGCCAGCCGGGCAGCGAGTTCGGGCGGGCAATCGGTGACGTGCCCCGCAAGCGCGTCCGCGACCGGCTTCGGCGGCGGTGAACCGGTCCAGTAGCGGCCCTCGCCGTCGCCCGGCGGGCTGCCGAGCGGAGACTTTGCATCGCGGCCGAGCACCGCGGCGAGCGCGCGCTCGAAGCCCGGCGCGGCGCGGACCCGGTCGAGCGCGACCGGCAGTCCGTGCCGGCCGGCCGCCTGCTTCGCACGCGCCTGTCGGTCACGGTCGAGCGCCTGGTACTCGCGTTCGAGGCCCGCCAGATCGGCGCGTGCCCCGGCGAGCGCCGAGGCCGCTTCGTCGCGCGCGGACTGCAGCGATTCCTTGCGCGCGCGCTTGGCCTCGAGGGCCTCGCGCGCCTGCTCGACCGCCGCCGTGGCCTGCGCCGCCTCCTGCCGGGCCTTGCGCACCGCCTCGTCCGGGTCGCCGGCCGCGGAAAGCGCAGCGCGCATTTCGGCGTGGCGCCGTGCCTCTCCCGCCAGTCGCGCCAGCCGTGCCTCGGCCTGCGACACCTCTGCCTCGGCGACGCGCCACTCGGCCTCGACCCCGGCCTGGTCGGCGGTGGCCTTGGCAAGCGCCAGCTCGGCGGCCCGGCCTGCCCGCTCGGCATCCTCGAGTCTCGCGGCCAGCGCCGGGCGCCGCGCCTCATCGGCTTCGAGTGCGGCCGTGCCGGCGGCCAGCTCCTTCTCGAGCCTTGCGAGCGCCTCTGCCGCGTCGCGCGTCAGCCGGTCGGCATCGCTGCGGTCCTCCTCGAGCCGCGCCTTCTGGCGATCGAGATCGGCAAGGCGCTGTTCGGCGGCTTCGAGCTGGCTCGACAGCGCGGCCATCCGATGGCCGTGGGCGCTGGCATCGTCGCGCCGGTCGGCGAGTTCGTCGCGCGCCTCGGCGAGCGTTGCCGCGGCGGCGGCCTGCGCCTTCTGCGCCTCGGCCGAGGCGGCCTGTGCCGCGCCGACCCGTTCGTCTGCCGCCTTCGCCTCCGCGCGGGCCGCATCGGCCGCCGCGGCGGCGTCGCGCCAGCGCGCGAACAGCAGCCGGGCCTCGGCGACGCGGATCTGGTCGGACAGGGCCTTG
Source organism: Tsuneonella litorea (assembly GCF_025154015.1). Lineage (GTDB taxonomy): Bacteria > Pseudomonadota > Alphaproteobacteria > Sphingomonadales > Sphingomonadaceae > Tsuneonella > Tsuneonella litorea. The sequence goes on along the minus strand of NZ_JAOAMV010000002.1, from coordinate 314,215 downwards.
TACCGCTCGGCCTGCTTGGCCTGACGCCGGAGCGAGGCGATCTGGCTGTCGAGGCCGGCCATCAGGTCTTCCAGCCGGGCGAGGTTCGCCTCGGTCTGGCGCAGCTTGCTTTCGGCGTCGCGGCGACGGACGTGGAGGCCGGCGATGCCGGCGGCTTCCTCGAGCATCATCCGCCGCTCGGCGGGCTTCGCGGCGATGACCTGCGCGATCTTGCCCTGGCTGACGAGGGCGGGCGAGTGCGCGCCCGTCGCCGCGTCGGCGAACGTCAGCGCCACGTCCTTCGCGCGCACGTCCTTGCCGTTGACGCGGTAGGCGCTGCCCGCGCCGCGTTCGATCCGGCGGACGACCTCGAGCTCCTCGCCCTCGTCGTCGGCACCGGTCAGCACCACTTCGGCAAAGTCGCGCGGCGGCCGGCTGGCGGTGCCCGCGAAGATGACGTCGTCCATCCCGCCCGAGCGCATCGACTTGGGCGAGTTCTCGCCCATGACCCAGCGGATCGCTTCGAGCAGGTTGGACTTGCCGCAGCCGTTGGGGCCGACGACCCCGGTCAGCCCCGGCTCGATGCGCAGTTCGGACGGCTCGACGAAGCTCTTGAAACCGGTGAGCTTGAGCCGCCTGATGAGCATCCGGCCGATGTCCCGTCCGCCGGCCGCTTACCTGGCGCCGGCGCGCTGGAGCATCGGTTCCAGCGATGCCCAGGACTGGGTACCGACGTTCTTGCCGTTGATGAAGAAGGTCGGCGTTCCGGTGACGTTGAGTTCCTCCGACTGCTTTTCCGAGTTCTCGGCGATCTTCGTCGCGGTGTCGGTCTTGGCGAGGCAGCTCCTCGCCTGGTCGCGCGAGATGCCGCGCTGCGCGAAGAAGTCGTAGAGTCCGGCGGCCGATGCGATTGCATCGAACCGGGCCGCGCCGGTCGCCTGGCTGGCGGCCTGGAACTGCGCATTGTTGGCCTGGATCGTCGTGAACATCGCCTCGAGATTTGCCCAGCCCTGCTCCGAAAGGGGGTGGAACGCCTCAGGCCCGGCGCAGCGGGCCAGGACCGCGAACGTCAGGTCGATCGGATCGTGGATCTGGTTGCGAATCTCGTAGCTGACCCGGCCCGAATTGACGTACTTCGAACGGATCGCATCGCTCGCCTGCTCCGAAAACTCGGCGCAGTGGCCGCAGGTATGGCTCGCGTATTCGACGAGCTTGATCGGTGCATCGGGATTGCCTTCGACGATGCCGCCCTCGGGCGTCACCGCGGCGACTTCGGACCATTCCTTGCCGGCCGGCGGGGGGACAGTGGCCACGGCCTGCGCCTCGGCGATGCCGCCTTCGTCGGCGGTTTCGTTCGATCCGCAGGCCGACAGCGCGATCAGGCTGGCGACGGCCATGGTGGCGGCGGCGGGGCGAAACTTTCGGAACATGCGCATCCTTTCGGGTGGTCGTAGAGCGTATACGAGGGGCAGCAGGGGGTGAAGGAGCGGCGGGTCCGCCCGAGGGGGCTTTCCACAGCTAAGCCCCCGGATATTCAGAGGCGGGCGTCGAGCTGGGGCTGAAGCAGGCTCCACGAGTAGGTTCCCGCGAGCATGGTGCCGTCGATCGCGAAGCTGGGCGTGCTGCGGACGTTGAACTTTTCGTCGTCGGCCCGCGACTGCGCGGCGAGCCGCTTGGCCAGTGCCTCGTCGTTGAGGCAGCGGTCGATGGCGACCCGCTCGTATCCGCGGCCGGCCATGATTGTGTAGAAGCCGAGGTCGCTCGCGATGGCGCGGCGCCGGGCCGGGCCGGGGCCATTGTACCAGCGCGATTGCTGGCCATCGGTTGCCCGCTCGGCGATCGGCAGCCACCTGGGCTGGGCGAGGATCAGCGCCGCGTGGTTGCGCGGGAACCTGGCCGCCGGTCCGCAATTGGCGAGCATCGCCGCGGTCAGGTCGATGGGGTCGCGTACCACGTGGCGTATGTCGAGCTGCACCTTGCCGGTGGCGACATAGAGGTCGAGCGCGCCGCTGGCTTCCTGCGCGAAGTGGCCGCAGTGCGGGCAGGTGTAGCTGACGAACTCTGTCAGCTTCACCTTCGCCTGGGGGTTGCCGATCCTGTGGCCGCCACCCGCCGTGTCGACGACGGTCAGCCAGTTGGGCGTCGCGGCAAGTGCGGCCGTCGCCGCCAGCGCGGCGAATGCGGCCATGAACCAGCGGGCGAACGTCACGTATTGTCCTCCTTGCTCCCGAGCGAACGGGCGAGCGATTCGAGCACGGCGCGCAGCTCCGGGTCGCCGACATCGCGCAGCGACTCTCCGAGTTCGAGCGGAATGGGCTTGAGCGAAGGCGGAGCATCGGGACGTGCTTCGCCGCGCACCGTGGCTTTCGGGGCCTGAACCGCGCCTTGCCGCAGCTTCACTCTCGACACAGCCTTGTAACCGAAGAAGCGGTTCACCCGCTCCATGATCTCGGGGATCACGTGCTGGATGAGCGGCGCGTGCGCCGGCAGGACGACGAGCTGCAGGATGCCGTCGGCCTTCTCGCCGGGCGGAAAACGGATCGCCTCGGGCGTGCAGACCTTCGCGTGCGCTGCGCCCACGATCTCGGGCCAGCGGGTGACGACGCTCGACTGGACGAAGCCGAACCGGCGGAATGCCGTGCGCCCGACCTGCGGGGTCAGTTCGGCGATCGACTTCGCCGGCCCGCCGCGCGGCCGCGTGTACTGCTTCGCCTTGAGGGGTTTCGCTTCCCGTTCCATCGTCGGCGCGGCCATGCCATAGGCGCGCCATGAGCGCCAGCGAGGACAGCATACCGGGCCGACTGCTCGACTGGTACGATCGCCATGCGCGGGCGCTGCCATGGCGAAGTCCGCCCGGTTCACCGGCCCCGGACCCCTATCGCGTGTGGCTGTCGGAAGTGATGCTCCAGCAGACGACCACCGCCGCGGTCGCGCCCTACTATGCAAGGTTCCTCGAACGCTGGCCGACCGTCGATGCACTGGCCGCGGCCGACGACGCAGAGGTCATGGCTGCCTGGGCGGGGCTGGGATACTATTCGCGGGCGCGCAACCTGATCGCCGCGGCACGCGCAGTGGCCGCCCGCGGCGGGTTCCCCGACAGCGAAGGCGAACTGCGCGCGTTGCCGGGGGTTGGCATTTACATCGCAGCAGCCGTGGCGGCGATCGCGTTCGGCCGCCGCGCGGTCGTCGTCGATGCCAACGTCGAGCGTGTTGTCTCGCGCCTGTTCGCCATCTCCGCGCCGCTCCCCGGCGTGCGCGGCGAGATTCGGCGCTGGACGGACGCGATCACCCCCGCGTCGCGGGCCGGAGACTTCGCGCAGGCGATGATGGATCTCGGCGCGACGATCTGCACCCCGCGCGACCCGCGTTGCCTCCTTTGCCCCATATCGGGCGATTGCGCGGCGAGGGAGGAAGGCGAGCCCGCGCGCTATCCGGTCAGGGCGGCGAAGAAGGCCAAGCCGCTGCGAAGGGGCACCGCGTTCTGGGTCGAACGAAATGGCGCGGTCTGGCTGGTGCGGCGCCCGGGTGCCGGATTGCTCGGAGGGATGCGGGCGCTGCCTGACGACGGGTGGTCGGCCCGCGGCGACGGTGCCGGAGAGCGCCCGGGCGACTGGCGCGACGCAGGTGTCGTCCGCCACGGCTTCACCCATTTCGAGCTTGAACTTGCCGTGCGTGCCTCGCGGTCGGCCGAGCCGGTCGGTCCGGGCGAATGGTGGCCGGTCAGCGACCTCGAGGCGGCGGGCCTCCCGACGGTCTTCGCGAAGGCCGCGGTGCGGGCTCTCGCGGACTAGAGGATTCCACCGCCGAGCGAGAGGCGGATGACCGCGATCACGATCACCACGAGGCAGAAGTTCCGTCCGTGGTTGGAACGCGACAATGCACCGAGGCCGGCGCCGAGGATCGCGATCGGCAGGACGATCCAGTTGCCCCAGCCGAGCAGCGGGATCGCCGAAGGGATCGCGAGGACGAGGGCCACGAGGCCGAGCAGGATCGAGATGATGTTCAGCATGTGTCTTATATGCTTACCACACTGACCGGATGCAAGAGTGCGCGCAAGCCCGATTGACCGCGGCGGGCCAATGCCCCAAATCTCGAATTGAAACCGATTTTGGAGAGGTCGATGGCATTCCGGGAATTTGTGACGCCGCAGATGTCGCGGCGCGGGTTGTTGCGGTCGGGCGCGTGGCTCGGCGCTGGAGCGGCGCTGGGAGGGCTGCCGTTCGGGGCGACCGCCGTTCATGCCGCCGATTCGGCGCGCTGGCCCTCGGTCGCCCGGCTGGTCAACGACTACGTCTCGGCGCGCAAGGTCGCCACGATCGTCGCCGCGCTCGGCTGGGGGCAGCGGCCGCCCGAGGTGATCGCAGCGGGCACGCTGGCGCTCGGCCAGGCCGCGCCCGCGGGCGCGGACAGCCTGTTCCGCGTCTATTCCATGACCAAGCCGATCACCGGCATGGCGGCGATGATGTTGATCGAGGACGGCAGGCTCGGCCTCAACCAGCCGATAGCGGATTTCCTGCCCGCGTTTGCCAACATGATGGTGCAGAAGACCTACGATGGCTCACTGGCCGATCTCGAGCCCGCGAAGACCCCGATCACCGTGCGCCACCTGCTGACCCACACCGCGGGCCTCGGATACGGGATCATCCAGAAGGGCCCCATACGGCAGGCCTACATGGACGCGGGTTTGAGCGCCGGCCAGGCATCCAAGCTCAAACTGCCCCAGTTCTCCGGCGCGCCGAGCGCGTCCAGCCTTGCCGACTTCGCCGATCGGCTCGCGAAGCTGCCGCTGGTCTACCAGCCGGGCACGCACTGGTCGTATTCGGTCAGCCTCGACCTGCTCGGTCGGGTGATCGAGGTCGCGAGCGACACTCCCTTTGACGTCTTTCTCAAGACCCGCCTGTTCGAGCCCGCGGGCATGACCAGCAGCTTTTTCGAAGTACCCGCGAGCGAGACCGGACGGCTCACTACGAACTATTTCCGGGTGGGCGAGACGCTGATGCCGATCGATCCGGGCAACAACTCGATCTTCGCCGAGGAGCCGCCGTTTCCGATGGGCGGTTCGGGCCTGGTGATGTCGGCCAATGACTACGACCGGTTCCTGCGTATGCTGGTGGGCTATGGCAGCATCGATGGAACGCGGGTGATGAGCGAACCGGCGGTTCGTGTGGGCACGTCGAACCTGCTGCCCGAAGGCGTGAAGACCGCGGGCACCTTTGCCGATGGATCGGGGTTCGGGGCCGGCGGCCGCGTCGGACTTGGCGCACAAGCGGGCACCTTCGGTTGGGGCGGGGCCGCCGGCACCGCAGCCTTCGTCGACTTGCACCGCGGCCTGCGGGCGACCCTGATGACGCAGTACATGCCTTCGGACGCCTATGGCATGACGGCAGAGTTCACCCGGGCCGTGCTGTCCGACCTGGCGGCGATGCCGGGACGCGCCGCGGCGTGATCGCATTCGGCGGCTCTCCGCTCGACCGGGCCGACCACCTGCGCAGCGATCCTGGCGCACTGGCGGCCGCGATGGACTGGCGGGCGCGACTGCTGCGGCTGGACGGTCTTCTGCCGACGTTCGATCCCGATAGCGGCGGGCTGGGATGGGGCAGCCTGGCGGAGGCGCCCGACGGGTGCGATCTCGTTTTCCTCGGCTTGCTTGACGGCAAGGCCTGCTTCGCCCCCGTGCCCGAACGGGGCGCCGAAGGCCCGGCCTACGCGCAGCCGCAAATCTGGCAGGCGATGCAGGTGCTCTCGCCCCAGGACCTGGCAATCTATGGCGGCGCGCGCAGCCTGGTGGACTGGCACGCCCGCCATCGCTTCTGCGCGCGGTGCGGCGGGCGCACGAAAATCGCCAAGGGCGGCTGGCAGCGCGACTGCCCCGAATGCGGCGCGGCGCATTTTCCGCGCACCGACCCTGTCACGATCATGCTCGTGGAGCACGACGGTCCGCTCGGCAAGCGGCTCCTGCTTGGTCGGCAGCCGCGTTTTCCGCCGCGGATGTTCTCGGCCCTGGCTGGTTTCGTCGAACCAGGCGAGACGATCGAGGAAGCCGTGGCGCGCGAAGTGCTCGAAGAAGCGGGCGTCCGGGTGCGCGACGTGCGCTACATCGCCAGCCAGCCGTGGCCGTTCCCGAGCCAGCTGATGATCGGCTGCCACGCAGTCGCCGAGGACGACGCGATCACCATCGACGAGACTGAGCTCGAGGACGCGCGCTGGTTCACCCACGAGGAACTGCTCGCGGCGCGCGATGCTGGCGCCGACGGGACCGAAGCGTTGATCTTTCCCCGCTCCTTCGCGATCGCGCACCACCTCGTGCAATGGTGGCTCGACCGGTGAGCGAAAAGGTTACCATCGACATCTGGTCCGACGTCATGTGCCCGTGGTGCGTGATCGGCTACAAGAACCTCGAGGCGGCGCTGGCGAAGCTGGAGGGCGAGATCGAGGCGGAAATCCGCTGGCTCCCCTTCGAGCTCAACCCGGACATGGGCCCGGAAGGCGAAGAGAGCACCGCGCACATCGCGCGCAAGTACGGTCGCACGCCCGAACAGGCGGCCGCGGGGCGGGCAATGATGGCGCAGCGCGCGGCGGAGGCGGGCTTTTCGTTCGACTATTCGGGCGAGGGTGACCCGCCGCCGGCCATGCTGTGGAACACATTCGACGCCCACAAGCTGCTCAAGTGGGCGCTCGAGGCCGAGGGAGCCGCGGCGCAGACCCGATTGAAGCTCGCGCTGTTCGCGGCGCACTTCCAGCAGCGGCGCAACGTGGGGCAGCGCGACGTCCTGCTCGACGTCGCCGAGCAGCAGGGCTTCGACCGCGCGGCGGCTGCGGCGGGAATCGACGACGAACGGATTGCCGCCGAGGTCCGCGCCGAGGAGCGCTTGGCGTGGGACAACAACGTCACCGGCGTTCCGGCGATGGTGATCGACGGCAGGTTCATGGTTCCGGGCGCCCAGGGGGCGGAAACCTACGTCGATGTCCTGCGCAAGGTCGTCGCGCGGCGCGGCTGATTGCTAGCGCGAAGGGCTGGAGCCCCCGCCGACCATGTGTTCGACCGTCTTGGGGCCCTTGCGGGCGTCTTCTTGCGGGTTGTCCGATCCGGTCACGGTCTCGACCTCGTCGCCTTCGAGCTTGCCTTGCGCCGTTTTCTCGTCGGCGCGAGAGCCGACCCGGCGGTTGACTTCGCCCCCGGCGCTGCTGCCTTGCACGCCGGGCACGCTATCCTTCTGCGCCTGGTCGATGATATCGTTGTCTGGGTGGCGCGATTGGCGTTCTGGCATGGCAGTTCTCCTTCCCTGACCGAACGAGGCGCGGCGCCTGGATGTTCCGGCTTCATGGGATTGCCGCGCTTCGGCGCGTCAGATCAGTCCCAGCTTGGTCAACCGGCCTGCCAGCCGTCCGGGGATGGCGTCGCTCGGCTCCTCCCCTTCTTCCAGGTCACGGGGCGCGTTCCTTTCCTCGAGGTAGCGCCAGCCCTGGTGGGCGCGCTTGTGCTTGGGCTGGACGAGCACGAGCCGGGGCGCGAGGCGGATTGTCCAGTGACCGTCCTTGCGCTGCTCGAACCCCAGGATCTCGCACCGCGCGACGATCGCGTGATCCATGATCCAGTAGAGCGACCCGCCGATCATTTCCGCGTGGCGAGTGGGGCGATAGCGGGTGCGCATATGCGCCTCGTCGCCGGCCTCGACCCACGCGCGCAGCGAATCGATGCTCTTCGAGCGGTAGGCGATCTTGGTCATGCTGAGCGGCATGGGCGTCAGCCCGCCAGCCCGGTCGCCACCGCCAGGCCGAGGAACGCGAAGAAGCCCATCGAATCGGTGATCATCGTCACGAAGACGCTCGAGGCGACCGCGGGATCCTGGTCGAGCCGTTCGAAGATCACCGGCACCGCCACGCCCGCCAGTCCCGCGACGACGATGTTGATGACCATCGCAGCGGCGATGACCGCGCCGAGTTGGGGCGTGAACAGCAGCGCGACAGCAACGCCGATCAGCACGGCCACCGTGGTCCCGTTGAGCATGGCGACGCGCATCTCGCGCCAGATCATCCGCCGGGTGTTGGCGCGGGTGAGCTGGTTCATCGCGATGGCGCGCACGGTGACCGCCATCGTCTGCGTCCCCGCGTTGCCGCCGATGCTGGCGACGATCGGCATCAGCACGGCCAGCGCCACCAGCTGTTCGATTGCCGCACCGAACAGCGCGATGATCGCGCTCGCCACGACCGCCGTGCCGAGGTTGGCGACCAGCCAGCGCACGCGGGCGACATAGGCCTCGCGGATCGGTTCGTTGATGTCGCCATCGCCGGCGCCGGACAGCAGCAGAACGTCCTCGCCGGCTTCCTCGGACACGATGTGGACCACGTCGTCGGCGGTCATCTGGCCGACGAGCCGCCCGTTCTCGTCGATCACCGCGGCCGAAATCAGCGCGTATTTCTGGAACATGTTGCCGACCTCTTCCTGGTCCATCGTGACCGGGATGAGGGTCTGGTCGCGCTTCATGACCTCGACGAGGGGGGTCGCGCGGGGCGTGCGCATGATCCACGACAGCTGGCAGGTGCCGACCGGCTTGTGCGCGAGGTCGACGATGAAGACCTCCCAGAACTCGGTCGGCAGGTCGTCCTGCTCCGCGTCGCGGAGGTAGTCGATGAGGTCGCCGACCGTCAGGTGCTCGGGCACCGCGACGAAATCGCGGCTCATCAGGCGCCCGGCGGTTTCCTCCGGATAGGCCAGCGCGCTCTCGATGGCGGCGCGGTCCTCTGGCTCCATCTCGGCGAGAATCGCGGCCTGTTCGGCAGGCTCGAGGTCCTCGATCAGCTGGACCGCGTCGTCGGTATCGAGCTGCTCGGCAATCTCGGCGACGGCCTCGGGGCCGAGTGCCTCCATCATGTCGTCGCGGACGTGGTCGTTCAGCTCGGCGATGACCTCGCCGGTCATCAGGTCCGGAATGGCGGCGGCAAGGAGTGGGCGGTCGTCCGAATCGAGCAGTTCGAAAAGGTCGGCGACGTCGGCCGGATGAAGCGGCTCGACCAGTTCGTGAACGAGCGCCGGGTCGTCTTCGTCGAGCGCGGCGACGACGCTGCGCAGGTATTCCGGTTTCAGCCGGTTGTCCTCGTCGTGGCGCTCGTCGTCGACGCGGTCGTCGGGCCGGTCGTCGGCCTGGGCGGCCTCGTCGCCAGCGCGCATCGCTTCGTCTTCGAGGGTGGTCTCGTCCGCCATGCGCGTGGCCTTAGGCGCGAGACAGCGAAACGCAAGCCGGCGGGTGACTTCGCCGCGATCCTCCTTATATCGGCCCCGATTCGATCAAGGAGACACCGATGGCCGCCGACACACTTACCTTCACCCTCGACACCGGCAACGGGGAGGGCGGCGACGTCGTCATCAAGCTGCGGCCCGACCTTGCTCCGAACCATGTCGAGCGCATCACCGAGCTCGCCAACGAGGGATTCTACGACGGCGTGGTGTTCCACCGGGTGATCCCCGGCTTCATGGCGCAGGGCGGCGATCCGACCGGCACCGGCATGAGCGGCAGCGACAAGCCCGATCTCAAGCAGGAGTTCAACGCCGAACCGCACGTGCGCGGCACCTGCTCGATGGCGCGGACCAACAATCCCGACAGCGCGAACAGCCAGTTCTTCATCTGCTTCGACGATGCGCGGTTCCTCGACCGCCAGTACACCGTCTGGGGCCAGGTCGAGAGCGGGATGGAGCACATCGACGCGCTGCCCAAGGGCGAGCCGCCGCGCGAACCCGGCAAGATCGTCAAGGCCACCGTAGGCTGACACCGCAAGGCCGGAAAGGTTCTCGGTGAAAGGGTCGCACACCACCGAACCGCAGATGCGCTACTGGCAACCGGCTCCCGCGCTGCGGGCGCTGGTCAGTGGCTACCATCTGTATCGGATCGGCTCCTCGGTCGGGGAGCCGCAGACCGACGCATTCCAACCCGCGGGTGCGATCCTGCGGTTTACCCTGGGTAAGCCCGGGAACTGGTGCGTGCAGCCGCCGCGGGGCTCATGGCAGGCGGTTCCACCGGTCGCGCTGTTCGGCCCATCGAGCGGGATCACCTGGTCGCGCAGCGGCCCCGGACAGACGATCGGGGTCGGAATCCTGCCGCGCGGCTGGGCGCGGCTGTCGCGGGTCCCGGCTTCCGAGTGGACCGATCGCGTCGCTGAGCCGGGTGAGGCTCTGCGCATCGACACGACCGCGCTCGCGCGCGCGCTCGAGGCAGCGGCGGACGACGACGATGCGATCCCGGCCATCCTCGATGCGGCACTCGTTGCGGCCATGCCCTGGCCCAGCCGCAACGAGGACGTCATCGCCGCGTTCGAGGAGGCCCTGCTCGAACGCGGAATATCGAAGGTCGAGGAACTGGCGCGCCGCATCGGCAGGCCGCGCCACACGACAGAGCGGCTGGCCAAGCGGATTTTCGGATTTCCGCCCAAGCTGCTGATCCGCCGCGCGCGATTCCTGCGTTCGCTTCATGCGCTGGGCGAATGCGGGGCAAACAGCCCATCGGGCAGCGCCCGGGCGATCGACTATGGCTATACCGATTATTCGCACTTCATCCGCGATGCCCACGGCTTTCTCGGCATGAGCCCGCAAGCTTTTCTGAAAATGGACAATCCGCTGTTGCGGCAGTCGCTGGCGCTGCGCAAGAAGGTGCTCGGCGCGCCAGCGCAGGCGCTGGCGAGAGGCCGCGACTAGCCTCCCGCGCGAAGCCGCCTTTCCTGGAAGGCGAACCGGGCGGCTTTCGATACGTCCGACTGGAACGAGCGGTTGACCATCAGACCCACCGCCGAACCTGCCAGCGGAACGACCATCCCGATCCGCCTGCGGAAGGTGGCAAGGGCCATCGCGCGGCTGATCCGCTCCACTGCCGCATCGACCATCGGCGTGGCCGCGTCACCCGTCACGGGCCTCAACGACCCGTCGTCGGCGATCGCGGCCTCGATCCCGGCGATGCGCTCTGCGCGCAAGTCGGGATCATCGAGCGCAGCAAGTTCGAGGATCTGGAGGCGGAACAGCTTTTCCGCCTCGCCAAGGCCGGCATAACCAAAGGCACGGCCGGTATCGCGGATGTTGCGCAGCGCGATCGCGATGGACGCAGGAATGTCCAGGCCGGCCGAGATCGCCCCGCCGAAGCCGGCTGCCGCGCCCGTCGCGCCATTGACCGTCTTGGCCAGCCGCTCCACCTTCTCCGCCGCCTCGCGGGCGGCTGCAATGTCGGCCGGATCGTGCCGCATCCGGGCGAGGGCTGGGGTCCCCGCTGCCGCATCGATGCCCTTGACCACCGCCTGCACGAGCGCGTTCGGGACGACGCTGGCGAGAGCCTTGCCGAACGGATTGGTCAGCCGCTCGATGCCGCGCCCCAGGCGCGATGGCCTGGCCTTGCGAAAGGCGTCCTGTTCCTTGCGAATATCCACACGCGTGCTCCTGACTGTCGAACCGGATAAACACGCGAGAATGGCGGCGCGTTCCGCCGGATCAGAGGTTCGCGGTGATCAGCCATTCATGGAACAGCCGCACCGGGCGCTGTTCGAGATCGCGCGGGCGGCAGACGAACCAGTACGAATAGGGGCTGGCGACATCGACGTCGAACAGGCGTTCCAGGCGCTTGTCGCGCGTGCGCTTGAAATGATCGTCGTGCATGATCGCGATACCCAGGCCCTGCGCGGCCGCCTCGAGGATGAGCTGGCCGGAATCGTAGTGGTCGATCGCGGCGGGCTCGAACTGCTTGAGGCCCATCGCCTCGCGCCAGGCGACGAAACTGTCGGGCAGTTCGTTATGGACGAGGAAGGTCTGGCTCGCGAGTTTCCGGGCGTCGGGTTCCGGGCCGACCTCTCGCGCCACCTCGGGCGAGGCGATCGCGTAGACGAGGTTGTGGTCGAGCCGCACGGCGTGGAGCGACGAATCGGGTTTCTGCATGAGCACGATCGCCGCGTCGAGCGTGTCTCCGACCCGGTCGAGCAGGTGCGGACCTGTATCGATGTCGATGTGCAGGCGCGGGTGCAGCTTGCGCAGTTCGGGAAGGCGGGGGAACAGGCGCTGTCCCCCGAACAGCGGAAGCACGCCGAGGTGCAGCCGCATCAGCCCGACCTTGTCGGACTGCGATTCGACGGCTGCCGCGAGCGCCTCGATATGGGGGGCGACAGCATCGTGGAACGCGCGCCCGTCGTCGGTCAGCTGCATCGCCTGGTGCGCGCGAGTGAACAGTTTCTTGCCGACGAACTCCTCGAGCGTGCCGATCCGCCGCGACAGCGCCGAGGGACTCAGCCCAAGTTCGGTCGCCGCGGCCCGCGCCGATCCGAGGCGCACGACGCGCAGGAACGCCTCGAGCGCGCGCAGGGGAGGAAGGCGGCGGGTCATCTAGCGCGAAGATGCGTATTGCCGCAGACCTTGTCGAGAAGGATTTTTCCGCAGGTGCGAAGAAAAGTGCGCACTCACTCCTCCGGCTGGGTTCCCTCCGGCGGGTGCAGCCGCAGCCGTTTGACGTGGGTCTCGTCCGCATCTGTGACCTCGATGCGCCAGCCGCTGGAATGGGTGAGCACGGTCCCGACCGTGGGCACCGCCTCCGCCAGCACGAAGGCCAGGCCGCCGAGCGTATCGACCGCTTCCTCGACCTCGGCGAGTGCGGGATCGATCCGCCGGGCGACGTCCTCCAGTTCGGCGCGGGCGTCGCAATCCCACATCCCGCCGGGCAGGGCGACGATCCACTCGGGTTCCTCGTCGTCGTGCTCGTCCTCGATCTCGCCGACGATTTCCTCGACCAGATCCTCGATCGTGATGATCCCGTCGGTGCCCGAATACTCGTCGACGACGACCGCGAGGTGCACGCGGTTCAGGCGCATGTCCGCCAGCACGTCGAGCGCGTTGCGGGCCTGCGGCACGAACAGTGGCTGGCGCATGAGGGTTGTCCAATCCGCAGGGGGCTGGGCGCCGGTGGCGATGATCGGGAAGACATCCTTGATGTGCATCATGCCGATCACGGTATCGAGCGTGTCGCGGTAGATCGGCAGGCGCGAATGGCCGTGCTCGGCAAAGGCGGCGACGACTTCGTCCCAGCTCGCCGCCGCGCTGAGCGCGATGATCTCGCCGCGGGGGATCGCGACGTCGTCGGCATCGTGTTCGGAGAAGTGGAGCAGGTTGCGCAGCATCTGCCGCTCGACCGGCGACAGGTCGCCGTTGAGGGTGACCTGCTCGCCTTCCTCGCCTTGCGCGGCATCGTGCTCGTCGATCGCGTCCTCGAGCTGTTCGCGCAAGGAGCGTTCGCCGTCGTCGGTTTCGAAGAACTTGCGGATCGCGAGCCAGAGCCCGCGGTTACTGTCCGCTTCTCCCGTTTGGGAATCTGTGTCGGGCATGGCCCTGTCGTAAAACCCTTTGTGGTTCAGCCGTTCCCATATGGATTGCCAATGCCCATCGATGCAAGCGCCTTCACTTCGAGCGCCTCCATCGCATCGGCCTGGGTTTCCTCGACGTGATCGTGCCCGGCAAGGTGCAACAGGCCGTGGACCACGAGGTGCGCGGCATGGTCTTCGACCGAAACCGCCTTTTCTTCCGCTTCGCGCCGGCAGGTATCCCAGGCCAGCGCGATGTCGCCAAGCAACTCCGGAGGCCCGTTGTCGCCGAGGTCGAGCAAGTCCTCGCGGTCGAGCATCGGGAACGACAGGACGTTGGTCGGCTTGTCCTTCCCCCGCCATTCGCGATTGAGCGCATGGACTTCGTCGTCATTCGTGAACAGAATGCTGGCGGACAGCCGGTCATTGGCGAGTTCGGGCGCCGCCGCCTCCGCGGCTTCGCGCGCGCGTTCGGCGAGGGCCGCCCAGTCCGCCGGGCCGGGCCAGCCGTCCACCTCGATGTCGAGTGTCAGGAGGAAGGCCCTTCGTAGGCCTCGACGATCCGCCCGACGATCGGGTGGCGGACCACGTCGGCGGCGGTGAACCGGCTGACTGCGATGCCATCCACCCCCTCTAGCTTCTCGACCGCATCGGCAAGGCCGCTCATCCGGTCGCCGCCCGGAATGTCGACCTGGCGCGGATCGCCGCACACGACCATCCGGCTGTTCTGTCCGAAGCGGGTGAGGAACATCTTCATCTGCTCGCGGGTGGTGTTCTGCGCCTCGTCGAGAATGACGAAGGCATCGCTCAGCGTGCGGCCGCGCATGAACGCGATCGGGGCGACCTCGATCACGCCGCTCGCGAGATGCCGTTCGACCTGTTCGGGCGGCATGCAATCGTAAAGCGCGTCGTAGAGCGGGCGCAGGTAGGGGTCGACCTTGTCCTTCATGTCGCCGGGCAGGAAGCCCAGCTTTTCGCCCGCCTCCACCGCCGGACGCGACAGGATCAGTCGCTGCACGCTGCCGGTGATCAGCTGGCTGACCGCCTGCGCCACCGCGAGATAGGTCTTGCCGGTGCCGGCTGGACCGAGCGCGAAGATGATGTCCTCGCGCGCGATCTGCTGCATGTAGGGGATCTGGCCGGGGCTGCGCGGGACGATGGTCTTGCGGCGCGTGCGGATCATCACCGGCGGGGCTTCCCCGCCGCCGCGGACGATTCCTTCCAGCGTGGGTTCGACCGACATCGCGATCAGTCCCTCGATCGCGCCGGCGTCGAGTTCCTGGCCCGTCGCCAGCCGGTCGTACATCGCCTTGAGCGTGTCGCGGGCACGGGCCACCGAATCCTCGCTCCCCTCGATCTGGACCCGGTCACCGCGGGCCGAGATGAACACCCCAAGGCGGTTTTCGACCTGCACCAGGTTGGCGTCGAACTGGCCGAAGAGCGGGCCGAGCAGGCTCTGGTCCTCGAAGGTGATCTCGCTGCGCGCGCGGCGTGGAGGCGTCGCAGCGGGAAGGGGAATGGCGCTCGTCGCGCGGGCAGGTTTGCGGGCCATGCGCTCCTTTCGGGTGTGCGAGTCGAAAGATGTGGTCGCCGGCGCCGATAGGCAAGGCGCAGCGTCGCGCGCGGTGGTGGAAAACCTCAGGCCGCGACGCGCTCCACGACCCGCGCGGCGAGCGAATTGGGGCCGGCTTCGACCAGGTCCACCTCGACGAGGTCGCCGATCGCATGGTCCCCTTCGAACCAGACCGACTGCAACCAGGGCGACTTGCCGAGCCACTGACCCGCCTTCTTGCCCTTGCGTTCGACGAGGACGGCGCAGCGCCTGCCCACCGACGCGGCGTTGAAAGCCGCCTGGTCGCGGTTAAGCGCGGCCTGGAGGCGCTGAAGCCGCTCGTCCATGATCTCGGGTGCTACCTGCCCTTCCATCGTCGCCGCGGGCGTGCCGGGGCGGGGCGAGTACTTGAAGCTGAAGCACTGTGCATATCCCACCGCATCGACGAGGCGCAGCGTGTCCTCGAACTCGGCGTCGGTCTCGCCCGGGAAACCGACGATGAAATCGCCCGAGATGGCGATGTCGGGCCGGGCTGCCCGGAATCGGTCGAGCAGGCGCAGGTATTCGCCCGCGGTATGGCTGCGGTTCATCGCCTTCAGCACCCGGTCCGAGCCGCTCTGCACCGGCAGGTGCAGGAACGGCATCAGCTTTTCGACCTCGCCGTGCGCGGCGATCAACCCGTCGGTCACGTCCGAAGGATGGCTCGTGGTGTAGCGGATGCGGGCAAGGCCGGGCAGCTCGGCGAGCGCGCGGATGAGGCCATCGAGGCCGATCGCGCGCCCCTTGTCGTCGGTTCCGCTCCACGCGTTCACGTTCTGCCCGAGCAGGGTGATCTCGCGCGCGCCGGCTTCAACCAGCCTTTCAGCTTCCGCCGTCAAATCGTTGAATGGGCGTGATATTTCTGCGCCGCGCGTATAGGGCACGACACAATAGGTGCAGAACTTGTCGCACCCTTCCTGAACCGTCAGGAAGGCGCTCGGTCCGATCCGCCTACGCGCCGGAAGGCTGTCGAACTTGGCGATCGCGGGCATGTCGGTATCGGTCGTCCGCTCGCCTCGCGCGGCCTTCGCGAGCATTTCCGGCAAATGGTGGTAGGCCTGGGGGCCGACCACCATGCTGACCGCGGGCGCGCGCGCCATGATCTCTTCGCCTTCGGCCTGCGCCACGCAGCCGGCGACCGCGATCAGCGGCTTCCTGCCGGCCTGCTCTCCCGACTTCACGATCCGGCCGATGTCCGAATAGACTTTCTCGGACGCCTTTTCGCGGATGTGGCAGGTGTTGAGAACGACGAGGTCGGCGTCCTCACCCTCGGGCGCGGGCGCGATGCCCTGCGCGGAAAGCAGTTCGCCCATCCGCTCACCGTCGTAGACGTTCATCTGGCAGCCGAAGCTCTTGACCCGGAAGGTCCTGGGGGGCGGAGTGATGCGCATGGGCGCGGCCCTATAGCGACTTTCGCGTCCGCGGCAAAACCCCGCGGCTCGACGGAATGCGGATCAACGCGTGTCCGGGTCGAGCGGGGCGTTGTAGCGCACCGGAACCACGTCGTGGCGGAACGTGCGCAGCGGCTTGCCCAGCGCGGTGAGCAGCGCGGCTTCGATCGCGGCGCGGGCGCGGGCGCCGATCGCCTTGCGCCCGTGGAAGTCCTCCGGGCTGAAGGGCTCGAGGAAGTGGATCCGCACCGCGAAGGTCCCCTTGCGCGCCATCACGCGCCTTGCATTGTTGAGTCCGCTCTCGTCGCCGATCCAGCCGATCCACTCGCCGATCGCGCCGTAATCCAGCAGCACAGGTTGGACGAGCACGCCCGGCGGCGGGGGTTCGAGCACGCTCAGCATGCTGGTCTTGAACGGCAGCAGGCTCTGGTTGTCGGTCGTGGTGCCCTCGGGAAAGACGGTGACCGACCAGTTGTCGGCCAGCGCCTCGCGCAGGGCGTTGATCTGTTCGGCCACGCCGAGCCGGTTCTCTCGCTGAACGTAGACCGTGCGGTTGAGGCCGCACAGCCAACCGATCACCGGCACCTGGCTGAGTTCGTGCTTGGCGACGAACGCCGTCCCGCTCGCCCCGGCAAGCGCGAGAATGTCGATCCACGACACATGATTGGCGATGAAGAAGACGTCGCGCCGCAGCGGCGTGCCGATCGTCTGGACCCGCGCGCCGACGATCCTCGCGGTCCACCGCAGGAACAACATGGGGAAGGGCGACCCGTACGCGAAGACCCGGAAGATGAAGTGCAGCGGCACCAGGATCGCGAGGATCGCGACGATCGCGGCCAGCCGCACAATGATGCGCAGTTTTCCGGCGAGCGGGATCGGGGTCGTTTCGCCGCGGGCGGCGGCTTCGCGCAAGCCGGCTTCGTCAGCCGTCGCGGTCGATCCGGACACCGTAGAGTTCCATCCGGTGATCGACGAGCCGGTAGCCCAGCTTCTCGGCGATCTGGCGCTGGAGCGCCTCGAGCTCGGGATCGACGAACTCGACCACCTTGCCGGTTTCGACGTCGATCAGGTGATCGTGATGCGCCTCGGGCGCGGCCTCGTAGCGCGCGCGGCCGTCCCCGAAATCGTGGCGGTCGAGGATGCCGGCCTCCTCGAAGAGGCGGACCGTGCGGTACACGGTGGCAATCGAGATGCCCGGGTCGATCTCGGCAGCGCGCTTGTGCACCTGTTCGACGTCGGGGTGATCCTCGCTGTTGGACAGCACCTGCGCGATGACCCGGCGCTGCTCGGTTATCCGGAGGCCGCGTTCGGCGCAGAGCGCCTCGAGATCGATGGTCTGGTGCAAGCCTGGCTCCGCGTGAAGTCGTCGCCCCGCAACCTAGGGCTGCGGGGCGCAACTGCCAAGTGTCAGGCGGATTTCTTGCGACGTCCGCGCTTCTGGGTGGGATTGCGGCCCAGGCCGATCTTCTTGGCAAGATCGCGGCGGGTTTCCGCATAATCGGGCGCGACCATCGGATAATCCGATCCCAGGCCCCAGCGCTGGCGGTATTCGTCGGGCGTCATTCCGTGTTCGGTCATCAGATGGCGCTTGAGCATCTTCATCTTCTTGCCGTCTTCAAGGCAGACGAGATGATCCTTCTTCACCGAAGAACGAATGGATACTGCCGGTTCGGGCTTTTCTTCTTCCTCCGCGGCGCCGCCGCCAAGACCGGAGAGTGCGCCGTATACAGTCGTGATCAGGGCCGGCACGTCTTCTACGGCGACATTATTGTTGCTGACATGAGCCGCCACGATGTCGGACGTGAGCGTAATCAACGTTTCCGACATGTCGGTATCAATATTTTCCATTTTCACCTCGTGCGATCGATAGTGCGCAGGATTTCCGACCCAACTCCCTGCGTTCGCTCACCTAAGCATTATTCCAGTGGCAAAACAAGATGGAGCCCAGGTTGATGCGCTGTATTCTCACGATTTTTTACAAAAGGCCCGATCAAATTCGATAAGCGAAGGTAATTGCATCGAGTTTTGAACCATCTGGAGTGCGATAATAGTCCCGGCGGCTGCCGACCGGTTCGAATCCCAACTTGCGATAGAGTCCGATCGCGGGGTTGTTGTGACGAGCTTCGAGAAACAGGCGTTCGGCATGGCGCGCGCGGGCATCCTCGATGGCCTGGCTGATCAGCAAGGTGCCGAGGCCGCGCCCGCGGGCTGTCGGAATCACCGCGACGAGCAGCAATTCCTCTTCGCCGGGAGCCGCGCGAACGAGCGTGAATCCGGCCGCCGGCTGGCCGTGTGCGGGAACGGCCCCGTCGACCCCTGCGAGCCGGTAATGCGTGTGCGCGAAAGCGAGCGAATCCGACACCTGCCGGCGGTTCCACGCCTCGCCCCAGGCAGGGTCGAAGGCGCGCTCCATGACCGCCATCATCCGGTCGAGATCGTCCTCGGGCGGAGGCGTCATGCCGGGAGCCGGGCGTCGGGCCCGCGGCCGTAAAGCGGAGAGGTGTCGCCTCCCGTCACGCCTTCGGCCAGGGCGTTCACCCGGCGGGCGTCGGGCAGCAGTGAAAGCGCGCGGTGATCGCCTTCCAGCAGCGCCGCGAGATCGGATGCGCGCGATCCGGCGATCTGCCGCGATGCTCCGCGGACCGCGGCCGCCGCCGGATCGAGCGAGGCCAGCGGGGTGAGCGGAACGCCTCCTGCCGCGAAGTCCTGGACGAACCACTCCCCGTGCCCGCCGGCCATGCACACGGTGATGTCTGCGCCGTCCATCTCCTCGAGTGCCATGGCGCCGACCAGCGAGAGCGTCGGGTAACCGCGCACCGGCGCCTTCCAGGCCACGGCCAGCGATCCGGCAACTGCCAGGCCAATCCGGACGCCGGTGAAACTGCCCGGCCCTCTCGACACGAGGATCCGCGCTGCACGGCCCTTGTCCGGCAGCGCGGCTATCATCGGGACGAGGTGTTCTGCATGACCCCGGCCGAGGACGCGATGGTCCCCGGCGAGGAGATCGTCACCCTCGAACAGGGCGACCGAGCAGGCTTCCGTCGCGCATTCGATCGCCAAGGTCCGCATCATGCGACCCAACCCCATTGTGCCGGGGCGCGCAAGCGCCGGCGATCAGATTACGCGATTGAACTTGTCGAATTCGGGGCGCGGGCTGCGCTCGAAGATCGAGGTCGGGTCGCCGTAGCCCACCGAACAGATGAAGTTCGAACGCACCCGCGGCTGATCGACGAAGAAATGCTTGTCGACCGCCGCGTTGTCGAACCCCGACATTGGCCCCGTGTCGAGGCCCAGCGCGCGCGCGGCGATGATGAAATAGGCACCCTGCAGCGACGAATTGCGAAACGCGCCCTGCTTGCGCCCTTCCTCGTCCCCTTCGAACCAGCTCTTCGCGTCGGTGTGCGGAAAGAGCCAGGGCAGTTCCTCGTGGAAATCGATGTCGTAGCCGATGATCGCGGTGACCGGCGCGGCGAGTATCTTGGGGGCGTTCTTTTCCGAGCAGCGATCGGCCAGCGCCTGCTTCGCCTCGTCCGACTTGGCCCACACGATCCGCGCGGGCTGCATGTTGGCCGAAGTCGGCCCCATCTTCATCAGTTCGTAGATCGCGTGAACCTGCTCGTCGCTGACAGGCTTGTCGAGCCAGCCGTTGTAGGTCCGCGCCTCGCGGAAGATCTGGTCGAGCGCCGCCGCGGGCAGCGGCTGGTCGTGGTACTCCTGGGTCATGGATTTCCTTCAGGCTGCGCGAACTTCGGTCACCTCGGGGATGTAGTGCTTGAGCAATCCCTCGATCCCGTGCTTGAGCGTGGCTGTGGAGGACGGGCAGCCCGAACAGGCGCCCTGCATCTGGAGGTGGACGACCCCGTCGCGATAGCCGCGATAGACGATGTCGCCGCCGTCGTTCGCCACGGCCGGCCGGATGCGCGTTTCGAGCAGTTCCCGGATCTGGGCGACGATGTCGGCATCGGCCGGATCGTCTTCGACAGCCGCTTCGTTCTCGGGCGGAACCGACAGGCCCGACGCATCGCCCCCGGCGAACAGCGGTGCGCCGCTGACGAAGTGATCGAGCAGGACGGCGACGACCTGCGGCTTCAGCTGCGACCAGTCGGCGCCCGGTGCGGCGGTGACCGACACGAAATCGCCGCCGAAGAACACCCCGGTGACTTCGCCGGTGTCGAACAGCGCCTCGGCGAGCGGGCTGGCCTCGGCGGCTTCGGGGGAGGCGAATTCGCGCGTCCCCGCGGGCATGACCTGGCGTCCCGGGAGGAACTTGAGCGTCGCCGGATTGGGGGTGGTTTCGGTTTCGATGAACATATCCGGGATGTAGTGCCCCCCCGCCGCTGCGACAACCCGCCCGCCCTCGAGAGCTTCCTTTCCCGCATTCACTATCCCTTCACCCGGCTGTCCCTTATAGCGTGTTGTCATGAGCTTGTTTTCGCGTGCCGCCCGGCACCTTGCGCCCCTTCTCCCGCTCGCCATGCTCGCCGCGCCGGTCGCGGCGCAGCAGAAGTCGGCGGTCGCCGCGCCCCGTCACCTGCAGACCGGATCGGCGACCCCCTGGATCTATCGCGGCAGCGACGTGCCCCGCGATCCCGAATGGCTGTTCGGCGAAATGCCGAACGGGCTGCGCTACGCGGTCCGCAAGAACGGCGTCCCGCCCGAACAGGTGTCGATCCGCGTGCGCATCGATGCCGGCTCGATCCACGAGCAGGACCACGAACAGGGGTTCGCGCACCTGATCGAGCACATGACGTTCCGGGAAAGCAAGTACCTCGCGAACGGCGCGGCCATTCCGACATTCCAGCGGCTCGGCGCCACGTTCGGCAGCGACACCAACGCCGAGACCACGCCCACCCAGACCGTCTACAAGCTCGACGTGCCCGAGGCGAACCCGGGCAAGCTCAACGAGGTGTTCAAGCTGCTGTCGGGCATGATCCGCGAGCCGACGCTGTCGGCCAAGGGGCTTGCCGAGGACCTGCCGATCGTCCTTGCCGAAAAGCGCGAGCAGGCAGCGGCCGCGCAGCGCGTGGCGCAGGAAAGCCGCAAGACGATCTTTGCGGGCCAGCGGCTCGCCAATCGCCTGCCGATCGGTACCGAGGAGACCCTCACCGCGGCAACCCCGCAGAGCGTACGCGCGTTCCACGACCGCTGGTATCGGCCCGAGAATACCGTCATCGTGGTAGCCGGTGATGCCGATCCGCGCGCGCTGGCAGCGCTGGTCGAGCGGTACTTCGGCGACTGGAAGGGCAACGGGCCGCACGTCGAACCCCCGGCATTCGGGGACCCGGTCGCGCCCGCCGGGGCCGATCCGGCGAACCCCGTCGGCGAGACCCAGGTTCTCGTCGAACCCGACCTGCCGCGGACGTTGACCTACGCGATCATGCGACCCTGGCGGCCGGTCAACGATACCATCGTCTACAACGAGGGCCTGCTGCTCGATTCGCTGGCGCAATCGATCATCAACCGGCGCCTCGAGGCCCGTGCGCGGGCGGGTGGGTCCTTCCTCTACGCGCAGGTGAACCAGGACGACGTCAGCCGAACAGCCGACGCCACGTTCGTCAGCTTCGCGCCGCTGACCGAAGACTGGCGCGCCGCGCTCGCCGACGTGCGGGCGGTAATCGCCGATGCGCTGGCGACCCCTCCGACACAGGAAGAAATCGACCGCGAGATGGCCGAGTTCGAGGTCGCCTTCGCCAGCCAGGTCGAGCAGCGCGCGGTGCTTGCCGGCTCGAAGCTTGCCGACGACATCGTCCAGGCGGTCGATATCCGCGAGACGGTCGCGGCGCCCGAAACGGTGCTCAAGGTCTTCAACGGCATGAAGGACAAGTTCACCCCGGCGAACGTGCTGGCGCATACCCGTGCCCTGTTCACCGGCGCGGTGACGCGATCGGTCTATGTCACGCCGGACCCAGCGGAGGCTGATCCGGCTGCGCTGCGCACCGCGCTCCTCGCGCCGGTCAGCGCGGACAGCGGCGCGCGGCTCGCGGCCAAGACGGTGTCCTTCGACGATCTCCCGCCGGTCGGCCCGCCGGGCGCCGTGGCGGAACAGGCGTCGCTCGGCGTGCTCGGGATCGAGCGGGTAAAGTTCGCCAACGGCGTGTCCGCGCTGCTGTGGAGCAACAACGCCGAGCCGGGGCGGGTGACCGTCAAGGTCCGCTTCGGATCGGGCCGCCGCGCGTTCAGCCCGCAGGACGCGGTCTATGCCTCGCTCGGCGAAGCGGCGCTTGTGGGTTCGGGTGTCGGCGAACTCGGCCAGGAAGAACTCGACCGCATCTCGACGGGGCGCAAGATGGGCTTCGATTTCAGCATCGACGACGGGGTCTTCACTTTCGCCGCGCAGACCCGGTCGGCCGACCTGGCGGACCAGCTCTACCTGTTCGCCGCGAAGCTGGGGATGCCGCGCTGGGATCCCAACCCGGTGATCCGCGCCCGCGCGGCGGCAAAGCTCGCATACGAAAGCTACGCGACGAGCCCTAACGGCGTGCTCGAGCGCGATCTCGACTACGAACTCTACGGTCATGACCCGCGTTTCGAGACACCCACACCGGCCCAGCTCGACGCGGCCACGCCGGAAGGATTCCGCCGGGTCTGGGAACCGCTGCTCAGGCAGGGGCCGGTCGAAGTTCTCGTGTTCGGCGAATTCGACAAGGACGCGACGGTCGAGGCGCTCCGGCGCACCTTCGGCGCACTGTCCCCGCGCGAGCCGATCCCGGCCGAGGTGCTGGCGCGCCCGACCACCGTCGCCAGCGACACCGCGCCCCGGGTTCTGTTCCACCGTGGTGACGCCAACCAGGCCGCGGCGATGGTCGCCTGGCCGACCGGCGGCGGGGTGGCGGGCCTGCGCGAATCGCGCCAGCTCCAGATCCTCAGCGACCTGTTCAACAACCGCCTGCTCGACGAGATGCGCGAACGGACCGGCGCGAGCTATTCGCCGCAGGTGGCGAACGAATGGCCCGAGGATGTCCCGTCCGGCGGCTCGATCAAGGCGCTGGCCATGATCCGGCCGCAGGATGTTCCGGCGTTCTTTTCCGCAACCGACAAGATCGCGCACGACCTGGCCTCGACCCCGGTGACCGCCGATGAGCTTGCCCGCGTGACCGAACCGCTCAAGCAGTCGATCAGCCGGGCATCGACCGGAAACACCTTCTGGCTCTGGCAGCTCGAAGGCGCGAGCGAGGATTCGCGCAGGGTCGCCATGCTGCGCTCGTTGCTCAACGACTATACCCAGACGACGCCCGAGGCGATGCAGGCGCTGGCCGCCAAGTACCTTACCGCGCGCATGCCTTTCCGCCTTGCGGTGATTCCTCAGGGTCAGCAGCTGGCCACGGCCGCTGGTGGCGCGGCACCCGCTCCCGGAGGGCGCTGACGAGACACGCACGCTTGCGCCGGGCCAAGATTATCGCGCTTGGCCCGGCGCCGGCTTTGCGGTTCGGTGTTCCAGCGCCTAGAAGCGCATTCCCGCGAAACGACCGACGAAATGACCGTGGCAAGCAACTGGACCCCCGAAAGCTGGCAGGCGCACGAAGCGCGTCACTTGCCGCGTTACGAAGACCCCGCCGCGCTTGCGGAGGCGGAGAAGACGCTGGCGAGCTATCCGCCGCTGGTCTTCGCGGGCGAGGCGCGGGCGCTGAAAGCCGATCTGGCGGATGTTGCCAACGGGCACGGATTCCTGCTCCAGGGCGGCGACTGCGCCGAAAGTTTCGCCGAATTCCACCCCAACAACATCCGCGATACCTTTCGCGTGCTGCTCCAGATGGCGGTCGTGCTGACGTTCGCGAGCAAGCGGCCGGTGGTGAAGGTCGGCCGGATGGCCGGACAGTTCGCCAAGCCGCGCAGTTCCGACACCGAAACGCAAGGATCGGTCACGCTGCCGAGCTACTTCGGCGATAACGTCAACGGGATCGAGTTCGACCCCGATACGCGGCGCAACGACCCCCAGCGGATGGTGCGCGCCTATTCGCAGGCCGCCGCGACGCTGAACCTGCTGCGCGCCTTTGCGGGCGGCGGCTATGCCAACCTGCGGCAGGTCCACCGCTGGACGCTCGACTTCATGGGCCGCAGTCCGTGGGCCGACAAGTTCAGGGACGTCGCCGACCGCATCGGGGAATCGCTCGACTTCATGGAGGCCTGCGGGGTCAACCCGGAAACCCTGCCGCAGCTCGAGCGGACGACCTTCTACACCAGCCACGAAGCGCTGCTGCTTCCCTACGAGCAGGCGCTGACCCGGCAGGACAGCCTGACGGGCGACTGGTACGACACCAGCGCGCACATGGTCTGGATCGGCGACCGGACGCGATTCCCGGGCAGCGCGCACATCGAGTTCGCGCGCGGGATCGGCAATCCCCTGGGCATGAAGTGCGGCCCCAGCCTCGAGCCGGACGACCTGCTGCGGCTCCTCGACACGCTCAACCCGGCGCGCGAGGCGGGGCGGATGACGCTTATCAGCCGGTTCGGCCACGACAAGGTCGAGACGGGCTTGCCACGCCTGGTTCGCGCCGTCGCGCGCGAAGGGCACCCGGTGGTCTGGAGCTGCGACCCGATGCACGGCAACGTCGTCAAGTCGGACAGCGGATACAAGACGCGGCCCTTCGACCGCATCCTGTCCGAAGTGAAGGGCTTCTTCGCAGTGCACCGCGCCGAAGGGACCCATGCCGGGGGCATCCACATCGAGATGACCGGGCAGGACGTGACCGAGTGCGTCGGCGGCGCGGTGGCGATCACCGACGAGGCGCTCGGCGACCGCTATCACACGCATTGCGACCCGCGGCTCAACGCGGCCCAGTCGATCGAGCTCGCGTTCCTGCTGGCCGAGATGCTCAACCTCGAGGCGCAGGCCCGTCCCGCCGCCGCGGCTTAGGGAAACGCCTGCCGGGCGAGGGCGGCCTTTCAGCGCCGCCCGTACCGGTCAGGGTCGCAATATCGTCGATCCCACGGTCTTGCGGCCTTCAAGGTCACGGTGGGCCTGCGCGACTTCCGAAAGCGGGTAGGTCTGGCCGATCTCCACCGTCAGCTTCCCTCGTTCGACCAGCGACCACAGCTTGCCGCTTCCCACCGCGCGCTCATCCGGTTCGCGGTAGTAGTCGAACAGCGTCGGACGCGTGACGAACAGCGAACCGGCGCTCGCCAGCGATCCAAGGTTCACGCCGGACACGGGGCCGCTGGCGTTGCCGAAGCTGGCGACGATCCCGCGCCGACCCGTCGCCTTGAGCGAGGCATCCCAGGTCGCTTTCCCGACCCCGTCGTAGCTCGCGCGGACCCCGGCGCCACCTGTCGCCTCGCGCACCTGGTGCGCCAGGTCGTCGGCCCCGGTGTCGAGCGCGACTTCCGCGCCCAGATCGACGGCCCGTTGCCGCTTTTCCGCGGAGCCGGCGGTCGCGATCACCCGCACGCCGCGGGCCGCCAGCCACTGGACCAGCAATTGCCCGACACCGCCCGCCGCCGCGTGAACCAGCGCCCAGTTGCCCGGAGCGAGCGGCGCGACGCGTTCGGCGAGCATCTCGGTGGTTAGGCCCTTGAGCAGAATCGCCGCCGCGACGTCGAGCGGGATGCCGTCCGGCACCTTGAACAGGCTCGCCTCGGCCGCGACCTGCGCGTCGGCATAGGCGGCCCGGTTGGGGCCGAAAGTCGCCACCCGGTCGCCGACCGACAGGCTGACGCCTTCGCCGACGGCTTCGACCGTGCCGGCCGCCTCGAGCCCGAGCGTCCCGGGCAGCTCGATCGGGTAGAGCCCCGAGCGGTGATAGGTATCGATGAAGTTGAGGCCGATCGCCTCGTGCCGCAGCAGGACCTCGCCTGGACCGGGGTCGTTCAGGTCGACCTCGCGCCAGCCGATGACCTCTGGTCCGCCGGTCCGTTCGATGATCGCTTGCCGGATACGCATCATCCCACCTGCCTTTCGCGAACCGCATGAGGCTTCGGAAAGCGCGGCACAACCCGCATTCGGGATCCAGGGAACGAAAACCGAACGCCGGTCTTTCCATGTGGTGTCGGTTCGGCCATGTTGGGTCAGGACTGGAAGCGACAAGAGGATGTCAGCGTGCCCCAGCCCGAGACCCGCGCCGCCGCGGACACGCCCGGCCTGCAGGAAAGATTCCTCCGCACACGTTCGCTGAGCGAGGCGCTCGCCGTGCCCCTGTCCGACGCCGATGCGACGATCCAGTCGATGGAGGATGCCAGTCCGACCAAGTGGCACCTCGCGCATACGACATGGTTCTGGGAGACCTTCCTGCTGCGCGACCACGCCGACGGATATCGCCTTTGGCGCGAGCAGTGGCCGTACCTGTTCAACTCTTACTACGAGGCGGAGGGCGACCGGCTCATGCGCGCGCGGCGCGGGATGCTCTCGCGACCCACCGTCGACGAGATCCTTGCCTGGCGTGCCCACGTGACCGCGGCGATGGGTCCCCTGCTCGACGACCCCGCGCTCGCGCCGCTGATCGAACTCGGCATCGCGCACGAGCAACAGCACCAGGAACTGCTGCTGACGGACATCAAGCACGCCCTGTTCCAGAACCCCCTCGGCCCGGCGATGTGGGCGGAGAAGGGGGAGGGCGCGGCATCCAGTCCTGCAAACGCGGGCGGCTGGCATCGACACCCCGGCGGCATCGCCCGTGTCGGTCACGAGGGCCCGGGTTTCGCGTTCGACAACGAGGGCCCCGCCCACCGCGTCCTGCTCGAACCGTTCGCGCTCGCCGACCGATTGGTGACCAACGCCGAGTGGCAGGAATTCCTCGACGACGGCGGCTACCGGACCGCCTCGCTCTGGCTCTCCGACGGATGGGCCTGGGTGCAGGAGGAGGGCATCGAGGCTCCGCTCTACTGGCGCGGCACGGAGGATTTCACGCATGCCGGCTGGCAGGAGCGCGACCCCCACGCGCCGGTGACGCACATCTCCCACTTCGAGGCCGACGCGTTCGCGAGCTGGGCTGGCGCGCGCCTGCCGACCGAGTTCGAATGGGAAGCGATCGCGCGGGGGCAAGATCCATCGGGCGGCAACCAGCTCGACGGCGCCGCGCCGCCATCCCCGCGCGGCGGGACCGGGCTGTTTGGCGATTGCTG
Organism: Tsuneonella litorea; assembly: GCF_025154015.1. Lineage (GTDB taxonomy): Bacteria > Pseudomonadota > Alphaproteobacteria > Sphingomonadales > Sphingomonadaceae > Tsuneonella > Tsuneonella litorea. The sequence goes on along the minus strand of NZ_JAOAMV010000002.1, from coordinate 286,882 downwards.
GCAGTTCACCCGCTCGGGATACCTGCCGTACCCCCGGTTCCGCCCCGCCGAGGGCGCGGTGGGCGAATACAACGGCAAGTTCATGAGCGGGCAGGTCGTCCTGCGCGGGGCGAGTTGCGCCACCGTCCGCGGACACTCGCGCGCGAGCTATCGCAACTTCTTCTACCCTCATCAGCGCTGGCAGTTCACCGGACTGCGGCTCGCCAAGGACGACTGATGCGCACCAACGAAAGCCTCAACCTCGTCGAAGTCGACGAGAATGGTGTCGCGACGGATTTCCGCGCCGACGTGCTGCAGGGCCTGTCCGAGCCGCAGAAGGCGATCCCCGCACGCTGGTTCTACGACGACATCGGGTCCGAGCTGTTCGAGGATATCACGCAGCTGCCCGAATACTACCCGACGCGCGCGGAAACCGAGATCCTGTCCTCGTGCGGCGCGGAGTTTCGCGAGCGCATCGGCGAAGGGCGCGCGGTGGTCGAGTTCGGTTCGGGCAGTTCGGTCAAGGCGCCGCTATTGCTCGATGCGATCGCGCCGGCGGCCTATGTCCCGCTCGACATCGCCGGCGACTTCCTGCGCGCGTCCGCCGAGGCGCTCGCGGCCAAGTTTCCCACGCTGCCCGTGCATCCGGTCGAGGCCGACTTCATGCGCAAGGTCGAGCTTCCCGAGGCCGTTTCACATCTGCCCAAGCTCGGCTTCTTTCCGGGTTCGACGATCGGCAACATGGTCGCACGTACCGCCACCGACCTCTTGCGCACCATGCGCGCGACGCTGGGCGAGGGCAGCCAGCTCCTGATCGGGATGGACCTTATCAAGGATCCCGCCGTGCTCGAGGCGGCCTATGACGACGCGGCGGGGGTGACGGCGCGCTTCAACTGCAATCTCGCCGCGCGGATCAACCGCGAACTCGGCGGCACCATCCCGCTCGACGCGCTGCGCCATGTCGCGCGATGGAACGACGATTACGCGCGGATCGAAATGCACCTCGAGGCAACCCGCGACATCGCTTTCCAGGTGGCTGGGCGCCGCTTCACGATGCGCGAGGGCGAAACGATCCACACCGAGAACAGCCACAAGTTCTCGCGCCGCAGCTCCACCCTGCTGCTGCTTGCCGGCGGCTGGACGCCGGCCCGGCGCTGGACCGATGCGGAGGATCGCTTCTCGATGATCCTCGCCGATGCGACGGTGCCGCGCAGCGCGCCCTAGTCATGGTGGCGAAAGCGCTCTGGGGGTACTATCTCGGCTACGATGGACTTCAAGGCGATCGTTGACGCAGCGGCCGACATCATCCGCGAGGTGCCGCGCTCGGGGCTGCTGATGGCCACCGTGGCGGCTATCGTGGGCAGCTTCGTGGGCAGCGCGATCGCGCGGCGCGGCTCGGCCGCCGGGCGCACGCTCGCGGGCGCCAGCACGCTGGTGCTTGCCGGCATTCTGGTCGTCGTGGTGCTGCAGGTCTCGCGCTTCGATCCGCGCCTCGACGTCGCGGTGCCCGAACTGGGCCTGCCGCCGCAGACAGTGGCGGGAGGCGAGACGCGGGTGCCGATGGCGCCCGACGGACATTTCTGGATCCGCGCCGAAGTGAACGGCTTTGCCGCACCGTTCCTCGTCGATACGGGCGCCACGCTGACCGCCGTCTCGGTACCGGTCGCCGACCATGCGGGGCTCCGTCCTCGCGCGGGCGGTTTGCCGGTGCGCATCTCGACCGCCAACGGAACGGTCTCGGCCGAACTGACGACGATCGACACGCTGCGGTTCGGCAACATCAAGGCCGGTGGCCTCGATGCGGTGATCGCGCCGAATATCGGCGAAACCAACGTGATCGGCATGAACCTGTTGTCGCGGCTTGCATCGTGGCGGGTCGAGGACAACGTGCTGATCCTGCGTCCGCACAACCCCCAGCCGGTCGCCGTCGACTGACCTTGCCGCTGGCCGTTGCGGCTGGCAGGGGCGAAGCCATGAGCGATCACCACACCCCCACGTTCGAAGGCATTCACAACTTCCGCGACTACGGCGGCTATGCGGCCGACGGGGGACGGGTGCGGCGCGGGCTGCTCTACCGGTCCGGGCAACACGTCGGCGCAAGCGACGCGGACCTTGCCGCGCTGGCTGCGCTCGACATCCGCACCGTGATCGACCTTCGGGGGATCACCGAACGGACCAACAACCCGTGCCGGCGACACGAGGGCTGGTCTGGCGAGGTCGTCGCGCACGACGGCGAGACGAGTTCGAGCCCGCCGCACATGGACATCGGGCCGGATGTCACGACCGCCGAGTATGCGCGCGGGCGGATGATGACGGTCTATACCCGGATGCCCGACAACCCGGCGATGCAGGTGATGTTCGGGCGATACCTCCACGCGCTCGCGACCCGCGACGGGGCAAGCCTCGTCCATTGCTTTGCGGGCAAGGACCGCACCGGCATCGCCGCGACGATCCTGCTGCACATCCTGGGCGTTTCTGAAGAGGACCGGGAGCGCGAGTTCCTGCTCACCAACAAGTCGCCGACACTGCACATCCTGCGCGCGCAATCGGTGCCGGCGATGGAGGCCCGGCTCGGACGGAAGATGGACGATGCCTCGGTGCGCGCGTTGCTCGAGGTGCACCGGGATTACCTCGCGCGGTTTCACGCGACGGCCGTCGCACGGAGCGGATCGTTCGACGGCTGGCTCGAGGACAAGGTCGGCGTCGACGATCGGCTGCGCGATACACTGCGCGAGAAGTATATCGCCTGACGGGGATAGCCGCGCCGGCCGACTCGATTTCGGACCGGGACGCTCCTATCTCGCGGCCAGACGGAGGAATGTGATGGCTACCCACAAGACGCGAATGCTCATCATCGGATCGGGTCCGGCGGGCCTGTCCGCGGCGATCTATGGCGCCCGCGCGATGATGGAGCCGATCGTGGTGCAAGGCCTCCAACCCGGCGGGCAATTGACGATCACCACCGACGTCGAGAACTATCCCGGGTTCAAGGACGTGATCCAGGGGCCGTGGCTGATGCAGGAAATGCAGGCCCAGGCCGAGCACGTCGGAACCCGGATGATGTGGGACACGATCGTCGATGTCGACCTGTCCGGCCCGACCTTCCGGGCGACCGGCGACAGCGGCGATGTCTACGAAGGCGACACCCTCGTGATCGCGACCGGTGCGCAGGCCAAGTGGCTGGGCGTCCCGGGCGAGCAGGAGCTTGGCGGCAAGGGCGTCTCTGCCTGCGCCACGTGCGACGGGTTCTTTTACCGCGGCAAGAAGGTCGCGGTGATCGGCGGCGGCAACACCGCTGTCGAGGAGGCGCTCTACCTCACCAACCATTCCGACGACGTCACCCTGATCCACCGCCGCGACGAACTGCGGAGCGAGAAGATCCTGCAGGAACGCCTGTTCGCCAATCCGAAGATCAAGGTCCTGTGGAACAAGACGGTGGAGCAGTTCGCGGGCGATCCGCTGGCGGGCGGCCTCACGCACTTGGTTCTCAAGGATACCGTGACCGGCGAAACCAGCGACTTTGCCGCCGACGGCGCCTTCGTCGCCATCGGCCACGCGCCGTCGACCGAGCTGTTCAAGGGCAAGCTGCCGATGGATGCCGGGGGGTACCTGATCGTCGAGCCGGGCACGCCGAAAACCGAGATTCCCGGCGTGTTCGCCTGCGGCGACGTGATGGATCACACCTATCGCCAGGCGGTCACCGCAGCCGGGACCGGATGCATGGCGGCGCTCGACGCCGAACGATACCTGTCTGGACTTTCGATCGACCTCTCGGGCCACGCGAAAGAGGCCGAGGCCGCCGAGTAGTCCGCCTCAGACGAGGTCGAAAACCGCCATCGCCGCGTGCAGCACGAGTGCGAGCAGCGCGATCATCGACAGCATGAAGAGCGAAAACCGCACGACCACCTTGTTGAAGATCGCCTGGACGAGCGAATGCACGATTCGCAAACCGACATAGATCCACGCGATCGCGGCGTTGATCCCGTCGCCCTGGCCGATGATCGCGAGGACCAGCGCGACCGCGTAAAACAGCGTCGGGGACTCGTGAAGGTGGTTGTAGTTGTCGGCCACCCACTGGACCTGCCGCGGGAGCAACCGGTCGAGCGAGGCATCGGGATCGCGCGCCAGGCTGTCGGGATCGATTTTCGCTCGGCTCATCGCGGGGAGCCGCGTCGCGTATAGCCAGACCCACATCACGAGGGTCCAGGCCAGTAGCGCGACCACGGGCTTGAGGATGTCAGCCCCGATCATGACAGCACGCTGGGATCGGCGAAGAGGGTCAGCATGATCGCGATGATCGACAGGACCACCAGCGCCGCCGTCGACAGGATGAACAGCAGGAACCGGATCGCCACGACGTTGACCAATGCCTGCCACAGCGAATGGGCGATGCGGAGGGCAACATAGATCCACGCGCACAGGATCGCGGTCGCGCTCGGGCCGAGCAGCGCGATGATCAGCGATACGGCATAGAACAGCGTCGGCTGTTCGACGAGGTGCGCGTAGTTGTGCGATTTCCAGTTGGCGCGATCCTCGATCACGCCTTCGAGGTCCTGCCCGCGGCCGCCCGGTTTGGCGTTTCCGAGGTCCATCCCGGCGCGCTTCATCGCCGGAAAGCGCGTGGCCGCGGTCCAGAACAGCATGACGAGCGTCCAGGCGACGAGCATCGCCGCCGGTGCGAGCATCTGAGCCTGCATCGTGATTTCCCCTCCACGCGACCCGGCGCGAAACTGCGCGCGGGCGAACCGGTTGTCAAACGGGGCTAATCGCTCGTCGACAGGACCCTGGCGAATGCGCGGGCATCGGTGTTGCCGCCGGTCAGCGTCACCACCGTGGCTTCGTCGAGGTCCACTTTCCCGGCGATCGCCGCCGCCAGCGCCGCGGCCCCGCCGGGTTCGACCACCAGCCGCAGCTTCGCGAAGGCGAATCGCTGCGCCGCGCGCACCTCGGCGTCCGACACGGCAACGCCGGGCTCCGCGCGGCCCTTGAGCACGGCGAAGTTGACCGGCGCGGTGCTCGGCGTCTGGATTGCGTCGCAGATGGTTTTCGGCGCGTCCGGTCCCACGCGCTGGATCTCGCCGCTCGCGAGGCTTCGTGCGACGTCGTCCCAGCCCTCAGGCTCGACGGGCACGATCGCGCTGTCGGGGCAAGCAAGCGCGAGGCCGGCGGCAAGCCCGCCGCCACCGCAGCACACGACGATGCGCGAAGGACTTCGGCCGAGCTGGGCCGCGATCTCGACACCCATGCTGCCCTGGCCCTCGATGACCCACGGGTCGGCATAGGCGTGGACCAGCGTGCGCCCGCGCTCGTCGCACAGGGCGTTCGCGATCACGTCGCGGTCCTCCCCGCCGGCGCGGTCGTAGAGGATGACCTCGGCCCCCATCCCGCGGGTGGCGTCGAGCTTCACCTGGGGCGCGTCGGCGGGCATGACGATCGCCGCCTCTATGCCCAGTTCGCGCGCGGCGAAGGCGACGCCCTGCGCGTGGTTGCCGCTTGAAACGGCCACGACCCCCGCCGCGCGTTCATCAGGCGACAGGTCGGTCAGCCGGTGCCACGCGCCGCGGATCTTGAAGGCGCCGATGGGGTGCAGGTTGTCGCACTTGGCATGGATGCGCATGCCGTTGACCTCGACCGGCAGCAGCGGGGTGGCGGGAACGAGCGCGGCGATCTTCTCGGCGGCGCGCAGGACGCCCTCGCGCGTCGGGTTCCGGGGGCTTTCGCGAAACATTGTGTCCGACTAGTGCGTTCGCCCTGTACAGCCAATCAGCGAATCCCGATGGGAGCTAAAATGTCGACAGTCCTGGTAATCGGTGCGGGCGGAGTGAGCTCGGTCTGCGTCCACAAGATGGCGATGAATGCGGAGATCTTCTCCGACATCCACCTCGCCAGCCGCACGAAATCGAAATGCGACGCGATCGCGGCCAGCGTGAAGGACCGCACGGGGCAAGACGTGGCGACTTATTCGATCGACGCCGAGGAAGTCCCGGCGATGGTCAACCTGATCCGCAAGGTCCAGCCCAGCCTCGTCGTCAACCTCGCGCTGCCGTATCAGGACCTGCCGATCATGGACGCCTGCCTCGAAGCCGGCGTGAACTACCTGGACACGGCCAACTACGAGCCGAAGGACGAGGCGAAGTTCGAATACAAGTGGCAGTGGGCCTATCACGACCGCTTCAAGGAGGCAGGGTTGATGGCGCTGCTCGGTTCGGGCTTCGACCCGGGCGTGACCAGCGTGTTCACGATGTGGCTCAAGAAGCACAAGCTGAAGACCATCCGCCAGCTCGACATCCTCGACTGCAACGGCGGCGACCATGGCCAGCACTTTGCGACCAACTTCAACCCCGAGATCAACATCCGCGAAGTCACCGCACCAGCCCGCCACTGGGAAAACGGTGAATGGGTGGAAACCCCGGCGATGCAGGTCAGGACCGAGTTCGATTTCGAGGCGGTGGGCAAGAAGAACGCCTACCTCATGTACCACGAGGAGCTGGAAAGCCTCGCCAAGTTCGTCCCCGAGCTCGAACGCGCGCGGTTCTGGATGACCTTCGGCGATGCCTACATCACCCACCTCACGGTGCTGCAGAACGTCGGCATGACCTCGATCGAGCCGATCCGCTATCAGGGTAAGGAGATCATTCCGCTCCAGTTCCTCGCCGCGGTGCTGCCCAAGCCCGAAACGCTTGGGGAGACGACCAAGGGCAACACCAATATCGGCGTCATCGCCACTGGCGAGGCGCTCGACGGGTCGGGCGAGAAAACGTTCTACATCAAGAACATCTGCAGCCACGAGAAGGCCTACGAGGAAACCGGCAACCAGGCCGTCAGCTACACCACCGGCGTGCCCGCGATGATCGGAAGCGCGCTGATGGTCACCGGCAAGTGGAGCGGCGAGGGCGTGTTCAACATGGAGCAGATGGACCCCGATCCGTTCATGGACATGCTGAACAGCGACGGCCTGCCGTGGACGGTCGAGGAGCTGGACGGGCCGGTCGACTTCTGATGGAAACCCGCGCCGGCGATCCCGGGGCCTTTGCCCGGTTCGACCTCAATCGCGTGGATTCGCCGGCGTTCGTCGTCGACGCGGCGAAATTGCGCGCGAACCTGTCGATCCTGGCCGACATCCGCGATGCGGCGGACATCAAGGTGCTCGCTGCGCTGAAGGCGTTCAGCATGTGGTCGGTCGCGCCGATCGTGGGCGAGTACCTCGACGGGGTCTGCACCAGCGGGCTGTGGGAGGCCCGGCTCGCCAGCGAGTTCTACGACGGCGAGATCGCGACATACTCGGCGGCGTACAAGCCGGACGAGCTGGAAGAAGTGTGCCGGTTGTCCGACCACGTGATCTTCAACTCGCCCGGCCAGCTCGAGCGCTACCGGCCGATTCTCGACGCGGCGCGCGCCAGCGGGCAGGATTTCGACGTCGGCCTCAGGATCAACCCGCTCTGCCCGCAGGGCGAGGTGCCGCGCTACGATCCCTCGAGCCCCGGCAGCCGCCTCGGCTTCCCGATCGACCAGCTCACGCCAGAGATCATGGACCAGGTCGACGGCATCCACTTCCACAACCTGTGCGAGCAGGATTTCGAGCCATTGAAGGCGACCTGGGACACGGTGTTCGACGCGATCGAGCCGTGGTTCGGCCAGCTCAAGTGGATCAACATGGGCGGCGGCCACCACGTCACGCGCGCCGACTACCAGCGCGAGGAACTGGTCGAGTTCCTGCGCGACGCGAAGGACGATACCGGGGCGGAAATCTACCTCGAGCCGGGCGAGGCCGTCGCGCTCGACGCGGGTATTCTCGTCGGTACGATCCTCGATTCGCACTGGAACGGGTTGCCGGTCGCGATCGTCGACATCTCGGCGACCTGCCACATGCCCGACGTGATCGAGGCGCCCTACCGGCCCGCGATGCTCAACGAGAGCGGGGAGGGCGAGCCGATCCGCCTCGGCGGCCCCTCGTGCCTCGCCGGCGACGTGATCGGCGACTATCGGTTGCCGGTGCCGAACGAGCCGGGCGAGCGCATCGCCTTTCTCGACCAGGCGCATTACTCCATGGTCAAGACCAACACCTTCAACGGGGTGCAGCTGCCGTCGATCTGGTTGTGGGACAGCGAGACCGATTCGCTCGAGCAGATCAGGGCATTCGGCTACGAGGATTTCCGCGACCGGCTCAGTTGAACGAGGCTGACGCACGCCCCGTCCGGCGCAAGGTTGTTTCGCAAACCGCTCATTTTCACTTGCGGTTCACGCACGCGCCGATATACGCGCACCCCGCAGCCCCAAGGGGACTTCCATAACCGCAAGGCTGCCTTGTCCGAACAAAACCGTTTGGGGGTCCCTTGAGTTGCACCATCATCCTGACGCCCGGTCTGTAGTTCGCGCCCTCGCGCCGGACGAACCGGTCATCCTCAATCGCCCGCACGCCGCTGCGCGCGCCGCCCGTTTCTTCGTCGAGAAGTTTCCGGGCAAGTCGCTCTATGCGGTGAAGGCCAATCCCTCGCCCGAGCTGGTCCGCATCCTGTGGGATAGCGGGGTGACGCACTACGACGTCGCCTCGATCGCGGAAGTTCGGCTCGTGCGCGCCGAGCTGCCCGAAGCGACGCTGTGCTTCATGCACCCGGTGAAGACGCCGCGGGCGATCCGCGAGGCCTATTTCGAGCATGGCGTTAAGACCTTCAGCCTCGACACGATCGAGGAGCTGGAGAAGATCATCGATGCCACCCGCGGCGAAGACGGCGAGCAGGCGAAGGACCTGCGGCTGCTCGTGCGCCTGCGCGTAAGCTCCGAATATTCCGAGCTCAGCCTCGCCGCCAAGTTCGGCGTCGACCTTGCCGATGCGGCCGAACTGCTGCGCGTCACGCGCCAGCACTGCGACTGGCTGGGCGTGTGCTTCCACGTCGGCAGCCAGGCGATGACGCCGTTCGCCTATGTCCAGGCACTCGAGCGCGTTCGCGCGGCGGTCGCCGAGGCTTCGGTGGTGATTGACGTGGTCGACGTGGGCGGCGGTTTCCCGAGCGACTACCCGGGCATGGAACCGCCCCCGCTCGAAGATTATTTCGCGATCATCCACCGCCACTTCGAGGCGCTGCCGATCGCCTACAACGCCGAGCTGTGGTGCGAGCCGGGCCGCGCGCTGTGCGCCGAATATTCCTCGCTGATCGTCCGGGTCGAGAAGCGCCGGGGCGAGGAACTCTACATCAACGACGGCGCCTATGGCGCGCTGTTCGATGCCGCGCACATCGACTGGCGCTTTCCCGTCCGCGCGCTCGAGGACGACCTCGAGCAGCCGCTGGCCGAGTTCGCCTTCTACGGGCCGACGTGCGACGATGCCGACTACATGAAGGGCCCCTTCATGCTGCCGGCCGACATCCAGGCCGGCGACTACATCGAGATCGGGATGCTCGGCGCGTACGGCGCCGCGATGAAGACCGGCTTCAACGGCTTCGGCAATGCCGAACAGATTGTGGTCGAGGACGAGCCGATGGCGAGCCTTTATCGCGGGGACCGGATCGATCCGCGTGCGAGCGACAACGTGGTGAGCTTGCGCTGATCAGCCGTGCTTCGACCGGTGCGCGTCGAGCACCGGTTTGACGCGGCCCAGCGCGGCGCCGATCAGTTCCGGAAAACTGCCGGGTGCGATGTCCAGCAGGGTGTTGTGCGCGGTCGCGACGCGCTCGGTATCGGCCCATTCGGTGCCGATCTCGATCGCCCAGTCGCGGAATGCGTCTGCCGCCCCCGCGCGCGGCTCGAGCGCCTTTCCGAGCGTCATGTGAAAGTCGAGCCGGCCGGTCATCGGTAGCAGCGACAGCGGGAAGGGCGCGGTCAGGTACGACAGCGTGTCGTCGACGTGAATCGTGCGACTGGGCCGGTGACGGGCAAGGACCGAGCTGAAGTGGACGGTCTCGTCCGCGCACACCAGCGCGACCCCGCGCGGGACGGAAAAGTCGAAGATGTCCGCGAAGATGATCGGCAGCGCATCGCTTTCGCACCGCTCGCTCGCCCAGGGCAGGTCGGGCAAGAGGTCGTGATGGCGCTGCGTGCCACACAGCGACGCGCCGGGGAACGCTTGGTGCATCCAATCGCAATGCACGGTGTGGAAGGGATGCAGGTTCACGATCGCCGATACGTTGGCCGGCCCGCCGGTGATGAGATCGACCATCGACCTTACGCCGTCTTCGAGCGTGTAGGAATCGAGGAAGAGCCAGGTTCCGTCCCCGCGGTCCACCAGCGAGCACTGCGTGCCCACGTTGACGATGCCGCCGATGCGAAAATCGCCGCGGATCGACCAGAATCCTTCTCCGCAATCGACCAGCGGATCGCTCATCCGCCGTCAGCCCGGTAGAACGGCCGGTCGCCGGCCACCGTAACCCGTTCCATGACCCGCCGCGCGGGGTAGTAATCGCTGGCGGCAAGATGCTGGCAAAGGCGGTTGTCCCAGAACGCGATCGAGCCCGGCTGCCAGCGGAAGCGGCACTGGATCTCGGGATCGGCGGCGGTCGCATACAGATGGTCGAGCAGCCAGCGGCTCTCCTTGTCGCTCAGGCCTTCGATGTGACTGGTGAAGCCGACGTTGACGTAGATCACCTGTTTTCCGCTTTCCGGATGCGTGCGGACCACCGGGTGGCGCATCGGCGGATATTTCGCGTGCAGTTCCTCGGCTGATTTGCCGAGCCGCCTGGCGAATACCCTGGCGATGTCGTGGACCGCCGTCAGTCCGCTGCAGAAGCGCCGCATTTCGGGACTCAACCGTTCGAACGCGAGGTGCATGTTGGCGAACAGGGTATCGCCGCCGACTTCGGGCACCTCGACCGCGCGCAGTATCGAACCGAGCGACGGGCATTCGCGCCACGTCACGTCCGAGTGCCAGCTGTTCTCGCGGCCTCGGCTGTCGGGGCCATGCTCGATGTGCAGGATTTCGGGGTTCGCCTGGCCCTTGGGCGTAGCCGGATGGATCTCGAGGTCGCCGAAGTGCCGCGCGAAGGCGATGTGCTGCTCGGGGCTGAGGTGCTGTTCGCGAAAGAAGATGACCCCGTATTCGAGGAGCGCGGCGCGGATGTCGGCAATCCGCGTGCCGACATCGGGCGCGCCGAGGTCGATGCCGTGGATTTCCGCGCCGATCGCCGGGGTCAGCAGGCGAACGTCGAGCGCGCGTGAGCGGGTGGGGGCGGCGGTGGCCATCGGGCTTCTCCTCTGGGATCCGATTGTGCGCCCCCGCGGACGATCAGGTCAATCCGCGAATCCCACGAAGCGCGCCGCTTCCTCCACCGACTTGCGGTGGGACACGACCGCGTTGGCCGGAAAACTGTCGTCCGGCCAACCCATTGCGACGGCCTTCATGATGACCTGGTCGGCGGGAATGCCGGCGTGCTCGCGCACGACGGGACTCTGCATGATCCCCTGCGAGTTGATCACGCAGCCCAGCCCACGGCTCCACGCGGCGTTGACCAGCGCAGTGGTCACCGCGCCGCAGTCGAACTTGGCATCGTCCCCGTCGTCGAGCACGCGGTCGTAGGTGACGATGACGCAGACCGGTGCGTCGAACTGGCGAAAACCACGCAGGACCCAGTCCTGCCGCCCGTGCTTGTCATCCCGCGCGATACCCATCGCGCCGAATAGCTGCTTGGCGACCTCGACCTGTCGCTCGCGGTGGACGCCCGCAAAGGGGCTGCCGCGGCGGAACTCGCGGCTATCCGGCACCCCGGCAAGGATGTTCTCGGTATTGCCCCGGCGGATGCGGTCCAGCGGCTCGCCGGTGATGACGTGGAAATGCCACGGCTGGGTGTTCATCGACGAAGGTGCGCGCATGGCAAGCGCGAGCACTTCCTCGATCAGTGCGCGCGGAACGGGCTTGTCGAGGTAGCCGCGGATCGACCGCCGCCCGAGGACGACATCGTCGTAGGAAAGATCGGATCGGTTTTGCATGGCAACCGACATACCGTGTCGGCCGCGCGCGTAAAGCCTCAGCCCCCGCTGCCGACCTGCACCTGCATGAACTGGGGCGGGCTGGAAGGCGCTTGTTGCTGGCCGAGCGGCGTCGCGCCGCCCTGCGCGAGCGATGTCAGCGGCATTCCCGCGGCGGCGAGCGCATAGGGGCTGACGCGATGGCGGGTGCACAGCCCGCCGGCACCGTCGCTGACGAGTGGCGATTCGAATTCAACGCCGATCTGCGCGCCCTCGGAGCGCATGACCTCGCAGACGACGAGCTGGCCGCCGCCGAGGTCGAGCACGAATTGCGTGCCCTTCGGAACGCCGACGAGCCCCTCGATGAACGCGCCGTTCTTCGACAGGTCGCGGATCACCGCCTCGTAGCGGTGGTCGCCGTGGATGATGCCGATGCGGCGGAACATCGACCGACGGTCGGCGCGGTGCTTGTCCGGCCCGCTCGGCTCTATCTTGAATTCGCCCGAGGTAATGTTGGCCAGCACGACCGGCTGGGGCATGGCCTTGGAATAGATCCACCCCTGGACCAGCTCGGCCCCGCGTTTCTTGACCACGTCGAGCTGGTCGAACGCCTCGACCCCCTCGACGGTGGTTTCCATTCCCAGCGCCTTCGACAGGCCGATGATCGCGGTAATGATCTTGGCGCTGTTCTGGTCCTTCTGGGTGCAGGTGTCGACAAAGCTCTTGTCGACCTTGAGCTTGTCGAACGGTGCCGAGCGCAGGTAGCTGAGCGAGGAATAGCCGGTCCCGAAATCGTCGAGCGCGAGGCGAACGCCGAGCTTCTTGAGCGCGGTGAAGGTCGCCTCGGTCGTCTCGCTGTCGCCCATGAACACGCTTTCGGTCAGCTCGAGTTCGAGCCGGTCGGGCGCCAGACCGCTGGCATCCAGCGCCGAGGCGACGACGTCGACGAAGCCGTTCCCAGTGAACTGCCGCGCCGAGACGTTGACCGCGACCCGAACGGTGTCGGGCCATTCCATCGCGTCCCTGCACGCGCGGTGAAGCGCCCACTCGCCCAAGGGGCCGATCAGGCTCGATTCCTCAGCCACCGGGATGAAGGTGCCGGGCGGGACCCAGCCGCGCTCCTCGTGCTCCCAGCGCATCAGCGCTTCCATCCCGACGACGTGGCTGTCGGCAATCCGGACGACAGGCTGGTAGTGAAGCTGCAGTTCGTCGGCCGCGAGCGCCTCGCGCAGGTCGTCGAGCAGCAGCGCGCGCTCCTCCTCTTCATCCTTGAGGTCGGCCGAATAGAACCGGAACTGGCCGCGTCCGCCGTTCTTCGCGGCATAGAGGGCAAGGTCGGATGCCCGCGTCAGCTCGTCGAGCTCCAGCCCGTCGTAGGGCGCGATCGCCACGCCGACCGAGGTGCCGATGATCGCGCGCTTGTCGTCGATCGGATAGGGCTGCGAGATGATCTGGATGATCTTTTCAGCAAGTTCGCCCAGCTTTCCGCGGTCGTCCATGTCGGGCAGGATGACCTGGAATTCGTCGCCCCCCAGGCGGCCGATCTCGCCGCGGTCGCCGATCACGTTGCGCAGCCGTTCGGCGACCTGCTGGAGCAGGGCGTCGCCCGCGGGGTGGCCCATCGTGTCGTTGACCTGCTTGAACCGGTCAAGGTCGAGCATCATCAGCGCGCAGACGCGCTTGGCGGCCTTGTAAGCGGCCAGCACGCTTTCGAGCCGGCGGTTCATCCGGTGCCGATTGTAGAGGCCGGTCAGCGAGTCGAACTCGGCCAGCCGCTGGTCCTCGATCTTGCGCTGGTATTCGACCGACACGTCCTTGGCGGCGCCGCGATATCCGTGGAACTTGCCGGTCGCATCAATCTTGGGCTGTCCGGACAGCGAGAGCCAGACCGGCCGCCCCGTCTTCGCCTCGGGCAGCGCGCAGCGCACAACTACATCGGTGATCCTGCTTCGCGCCTTGATCTGGAACCCGAGCGGCCGGCCGGAACGGTTGTCGGGATCGTCGGGATCGGTTTCGAACAGTCCCGCCAGCGGCTGGCCCAGCAGGGTGGGCAGGGGAACGTCGAGCGCCTCGGCGGCGGCAGGAGACAGGTAGCTCAGGACGCCCTCGGCATCGGACGCCCAGATCCACGCTATGCCGGTCTGTTCGAAATCGTCGAGTACGGCCGCGCGCAGGCCATTGCTGGTGAGATCGCTCACCGCGTCGTCCTGGCTTCCGGAGAAGCCTTTCAAGAGATTCCTAACAGCCATGTCCGTCCGTTGCGCGCCATCCCGAATGGAATGGTGACAATTCCCTACGACGGAATGGTTTACAGGGGCCTAAGCGAAAGCCGCATTCGACGAACCGACTCGAATGTCAGGCAGCCTGCGCGATCTCGAGTTCGAGCCGGTCCCAGATTTCGACGAGCGCAGCGGTCAGTTCGCGCATCATCGCTTCGTCGTGGGCCGGGCCGGGCGTGAAGCGCAGCCGCTCGGTTCCGCGCGGCACGGTCGGGAAATTGATCGGCTGCACGTACATCCCGTACTCGGCGAGCAGGATGTCGCTGATCTTCTTGGCTCGGACCGGGTCGCCGACCAGCAGCGGAACGATGTGGGTCACGCTGTCCATCACCGGCAGCCCTGCATCGCGGAACATGGCCTTCAGGCGGGCGGCGGCCGCCTGCTGGCCGTCGCGCTCCTCGCTCGATTGCTTGAGATGGCGGACCGAGGCTAGCACGCCGGCGACGAGCACCGGCGACAGCGACGTGGTGAAGATGAAACCGGGCGCATAACTGCGGATGCAGTCGACCACCTTGCGGTCGGCGGCGATGTAGCCGCCCATCACGCCGAACGCCTTGCCCAGCGTGCCCTCGATGATGTCGATGCGGTGCGCGGCCTCGTCGCGCTCGGATATGCCGCCGCCGCGCTTGCCGTACATGCCGACCGCGTGAACTTCGTCGATGTAGGTCAGCGCGTTGTACTTTTCGGCAAGATCGCAGATCGCGTGGATCGGGGCGACGTCGCCGTCCATGGAGTATACGCTCTCGAACGCGATCAGCTTGGGCGTCTCGGCGTCTTCGGCGGCCAGAAGCTCTTCGAGGTGGGCAACGTCGTTGTGCCGGAACACCCGCTTCTCGCAGCCGGAATTGCGGATACCGGCGATCATGCTCGCGTGGTTGAGCTCGTCGGAGAAGATCACGCAGCCCGGCAGCAGCTTGGCGAGTGTCGACAGCGTGGCGTCGTTGGAAACGTAGCCGCTGGTGAAGATCAGCGCGGCTTCCTTGCCGTGAAGGTCGGCCAGCTCGCTTTCGAGTTCGACATGGTAGTGCGTGTTGCCGCCGATGTTGCGGGTGCCGCCCGATCCGGCGCCGACGTCGTGCAGCGCCTCTTCCATCGCGGCGATGACCTTGGGATGCTGGCCCATCGCCAGGTAATCGTTCGAACACCAGACCGTGACCGGCTTCGGACCGTTGTGGCCGTGGAAGCACCGCGCGTTGGGAAACGCACCCTTGTTGCGCAGGATGTCGATGAATACACGGTAGCGGCCCTCGGCATGGAGCCGATCGATCGCCTGGTCGAAGATATGATCGTAATTCACGTGGATGTCCCGTCCGTCGGCATCCCCGCCGCCCTATCGCCGCGGGCGCAAGAATTCCACCGCGATCTTTGCGAATCGTTCGCGACTAGATCCTGTCGGACCGTTCGAGACCGTAGAAACGCAGCGCACTGGCGAACGCATCGCCGTGATCCGCCTCACCGGTGAAAACGGCCCTGTCCGGCTGCTCGCGAATGAAATCCTGCCCTTTCGTCAGGCTCGCGATGCGGCGCGCGATGCCATCCGCCCCGTCGACGAACCGCACGTGCGGGCCGAACGCCTCGGCCAGCTCTTCTGCGAGCAGCGGGAAATGGGTGCACGCAAGGACAACCGTGTCGATCTGTGCGCCGCCTGCCTTCTCCCGCAGCGCCTCGGCCGCGCCGGCGATGGCTTGCGGATCGACCGGGTTTCCGCGCAGCTTGGCCTCGGCCGCCGCGACGAGTTCCGGCGCTGCGTGGCGGATCAGGTGCTTGTCGGATGCAAACTCCTGCTCGAGCCGGTCGACATAGCCCTGGCGGATCGTCGCTTCGGTGCCCAGCAGTCCGATGGTGCCGGTGCGGGTCAGCGCCGCGGCTGGCTTGATCGCCGGGACGGTGCCGACGATCGGGATGTTGAGGACATCGCGCACCATCCCGAGCGCGATCGTGCTTGCCGTATTGCAGGCGATCGTCGCCAGCCGCGGCCTATACCGTTCGGTCAGCACGCCGAGCAGGCCGGCGACGCGCGCGGCGATTTCGGCCTCGGTCTTCCCGCCATAGGGCAGGCCGGCGGTGTCCGCGGCATAGATGACCGGCGCTTCGGGCAGGACCTTGCGCAGTTCGGCAAGGACGGTGAGCCCGCCGACGCCGGAATCGAACAGCAGGATGGGGGCGGCGGGGTCCACGCGAAAACTCCAAACCCGTCTATGCCGATCTTGTCGAAAGGCGGCCTAACTTCTAGCGTTGCGCTTAGGGGCTTGAACGGCATTTCGACAAGCTTGGCGGGAACCGGGGACTGGGGTTGCAGACAGATTTCATCTTGGCCTCCATCGCAGGCTACCTGCTCGGCTCCATCCCTTTCGGGCTGCTCCTGACGCGCGCCTTCGGCGCCGGCGACGTGCGCCAGATCGGGTCGGGCAGCATCGGCGCGACCAACGTGCTGCGCACCGGGCGCAAAGGCCTCGCCGCGGCGACGGTGCTGCTCGACGCGGGCAAGGGCGCGGCGGCGGTTCTGCTGTCCGCGATGCTCTGGCCCGGTACCGAAGGCGTGGCCGCAGTGGCCGCGATCGTCGGGCACTGTTTCCCGCTCTGGCTGCGGTTCAAGGGCGGAAAGGGCTTTGCTACCGCTGCGGGCGTCCTGCTCGCGCTGGCGTGGCCGGTGTTCCTGATATGCGCGGCGATCTGGGCGCTGGCGGCCGTCGTCAGCCGGATATCCTCGGTCGCCTCACTCACCGCGGTGACGGCGGCTCCCGTCGCGGCCTGGCTGATGGGACGAGGCGACCTCGTGGTCACGCTGGTCGCTGTGGCGGTGGTGGTCTATTTCCAGCACCGTGCGAACATCGGCCGGCTGATGCGCGGCGAGGAACCGAGGGTCGGCAGCAAGCCGTGAGCCTCGCCCAGCAAGAGGCCTTCGCGCGCATCCGGCTGCTGCGGTCGCCCAACATCGGCCCCGTCAGCTACCGCCAGCTCCTCGCCCGGTTCGGCACGGCGGAGGCGGCAATCGATGCGCTGCCCGACCTCGGCAAGCGGGGCGGGCGGGCCTATGTGGCCGCGGCGCCCGAGAGGATCGCCGAGGAAATTTCGCAGGTGCGTCGTGCCGGCGCGAAATACCTGTTCCATGACCAGCCGGGCTATCCCGCGCTACTCGGCCAGGCGGACGGCGCGCCGCCGATCCTGACCTGGCGCGGCAACCTGGCGCTGGGTCGGCAACCCTCGGTCGCGATCGTCGGAGCGCGCAACGCCTCGGCAGCGGCGGTCAAGCTGGCACGGGATTTCGCCTGCGCGCTCGCCGAGGCGGGGTTCGCCGTGGTTTCCGGTCTTGCCCGCGGGATCGACGGGGCGGTCCACCGGGGCGCACTGCCGGCGACGATCGGCGTCATCGCGAGCGGCATCGACGTGAGCTACCCACCCGAGCACGCGGACCTGCAGGCGCAGGTGGCGCGCGAAGGGCTCCTGCTCGCCGAGCAGCCACCCGGCACGGAGCCGCTCGCCCGGCACTTTCCGAGCCGCAACCGGATCATCGCCGGTCTTGCCGCCGGCACGCTCGTGGTCGAGGCGGCGCCCAAGTCCGGCTCGCTGATCACCGCGCGGCTGGCGGCAGAGGCGGGCAGGGAAGTCATGGCGATCCCGGGCAGCCCGCTCGAAGGCCGGGCGGCGGGTTGCAACCAGCTGATTCGCGACGGCGCGGTCCTGGTCCAGTCGCCCGAGGACGTGATCGAACTCCTCAGCGGTTTCGACGGCACGCCGCGCTCGACCTTCCGCGAAGCGGTGTCCGCATACGTGTTCGATCACGACGAACTGGCAGCCGCCGAACCGGCCGACGTCGCGGCGCTGCTGACCACCGCGCCGGTCGGGGTCGACGAACTGATCCGCCAGTCGGGCGAGAGCCCCGCGGCGGTGCAGATGGCGCTTCTGGAGCTGGAAATAGCCGGGCGGCTCGTCCGTCACGCGGGCGGCCGCGTCAGCCTGACCGCTTGACGGCCCGCGGATACCGGCCCCACCTTCGCGTACACGTATACGCGTAGGGACACCGAACCACTCACATGCAGCTTGTCATCGTCGAATCGCCGGCAAAGGCGAAGACCATCGAGAAATACCTCGGCCCGGACTTCAAGGTCCTGGCCTCGTACGGCCACGTGCGCGACCTGCCGCCCAAGGATGGCAGCGTGCGGCCGGACGAGGATTTCGCGATGGATTGGGAAGTCTATCGCGACAAGACCGGCCGGGTGAAGGACATTGCCGATCTCGCCAAGAAGGCAGACCGGCTGATCCTTGCCACCGACCCCGACCGCGAGGGCGAGGCGATTTCGTGGCACGTGCGCGACCTGCTCGCAAAGAAGAAGGCGCTGCCCGACGAGGTCCAGCGCGTGACCTTCAACGCGATCACCAAGGGCGCGGTGACCGAGGCGATGGAGCGGCCGCGCGAGCTCGACCAGGACCTGATCGACGCCTACCTCGCGCGCCGCGCGCTCGATTACCTATACGGATTCACGCTCTCGCCGGTCCTCTGGCGGCGGTTGCCGGGCGCCAAGAGTGCGGGCCGCGTGCAGTCGGTCGCGCTGCGCCTGATCGTCGAGCGCGAGCGCGAGATCGAGGCGTTCGTCGCGCAGGAATACTGGTCGGTCGTCGCGCACATGCAGCACGATGGGACCGCATTCGATGCGCGGTTGGTGACCTTCGACGGAAAGAAGCTGGAGCGCCTGTCGATCGGCGACGAAGGCACTGCGAACGCCGCGAAGAAAGCCGTCGAGGACGCCCGCTTCACGGTCGAAGACGTCGAGACCAGACCCCTGAAGCGCAACCCAGCGCCCCCGTTCACGACCTCGACCCTGCAGCAGGAAGCCGCGCGCAAGCTTGGCTATTCCGCCAGTCACACGATGCGGCTCGCCCAGACGCTCTACGAGGCCGGTGCGATCACCTATATGCGGACCGACGGGGTGCAGATGGACGGCAGCGCGATCAGCGCCTGCCGCCGGGCGATCAGTGATCGGTTCAGCGGCCACTACCTTCCCGAAAAGCCGCGGATGTACCAGACCAAGGCCAAGAACGCGCAGGAAGCGCACGAGGCGATCCGGCCGACCGACTTCGGCCGTGACCGCGCCGGATCGGGTGACGAGGCAAAACTCTACGACCTGATCTTCAAGCGCGCGGTGGCGAGCCAGATGGCCGCTGCCAGCCTCGAGCGCACGACCGTGACGCTGCGCGATCCGACCGGCCGGCACGAGCTTCGCGCGACGGGCCAGGTCGTGAAGTTCCCCGGTTTCCTCGCGGTCTACGAGGAGAGCTTCGACCAGAAGGCCGAAGATGACGACGAGAACCTGTTGCCCCTGCTGCGCAAGGGCGACACCCCGGCCAAGACCGGGGTCGATGCCACGCAGCACTTCACCCAGCCGCCGCCGCGGTTTTCGGAGGCCAGCCTGGTCAAGCGCCTTGAGGAACTCGGCATCGGCCGCCCCTCGACGTATGCCTCGACGATCCAGACGCTGCGCGACCGCGACTACGTCAGGATGGAGAAAAACCGTTTCTTCGCAGAGGAATCGGGCCGGCTGCTGACAGCGTTTCTCGAACGCTTCTTCGAACGGTACGTCGCCTACGATTTCACCGCGGGAATGGAGGACGAGCTCGATGTCGTCTCGGACGGCAAGGAGGACTGGAAGAAGCTGCTTCGACAGTTCTGGCTCGACTTCAAGCCGAAGACCGAAGACGTCATGGAGCGCAAGCCCTCGGAAGTGACCGAGGCGCTCGACGAATATCTTTCCGACTATCTCTTCCCGGCGCGTGCCGACGGACACGACCCGCGCGAATGCCAGACCTGCATCGCCGAGGGGCGCAGCGGCGGGCGCCTGTCCCTGCGCGGCGGCAAGTTCGGCGCTTTCATCGCCTGCTCCAATTACCCTGACTGCAAGTTCACCCGCCAGTTCGCCAATCCCGGCGGTCCGGGCGCGAGCGAGAACGACGGCGCGATGGGCAAGGATCCCGAAACGGGGCTTGAGGTCGAGCGCAAGACCGGCCGCTTCGGCCCCTACGTCCAGCTCGGCGAAGGCAAGGACGCCAAGCGCGCCTCGATCCCCAAGGACCTCGACGATTTCGACCTCGAATGGGCATTGAAGCTGCTCAGGCTTCCACGGATCGTCGGGACACATCCCGAGACCGGCAAGGAGATCGAGGCAAACATCGGCCGCTACGGTCCTTACCTTCGCCACGACGGCAAGTATGGCAAGCTGTCGAGCACCCGCGAGGTGTTCGAGGTCGGCATGAACCGCGCGGTCGATATCCTCGCCCAGGCGGCCAATCGCGGGAGCGGGGGCGGGCGGGCCAAGGCCGAACCGATCAAGGTGCTGGGAGTCCATCCCACCAGCGGCGGCGAGATGAAGGTCATGCCCGGCCGCTATGGCCCTTACGTCACCGACGGAACGACCAACGCCACGCTGCCCAAGGACGCCAGGCCCGAGGACGTAAGCGAAGCACAGGCGATCGAACTGATCGACGCGCGCGCGGCCAAGGGACCCGCCAAGAAAAAGGGCCGCAAGAAGGCTGCGCCGAAGAAGGCGGCATCCAAGAAGAAGGTCCCGGTGAAGAAGGCGAAGGCGAGCTGATGGCGAAGGAGCATTTCGAGCGGCACAAGCAGCCGTGGAAGGCCGAGGAGGCGGGCACGCTCCGCACGCTCGCGGGGAAGGGCAAGGGCCTGAAGGAAATCGCCAAGGCGCTGGGCCGGAGCGAGGAATCGACCAAGGACTTCGCCAAGAAGAACGGGATCGACATCGCCAGGAAACGATAGGCTGGAGCGCCTAATGCATGGTGCGGCTGGCTCCGCCGTCCTTTTCAAGACGGCGGCGGTCGCGCTCGAACGGTCGCAGCAGGTCGAGGTGAGTCCACAGGCTCAGCAGGAAGGCGATCCCGCAACCGAGTCCGAACGGGATGACAAACACGAGTACGGAGCCGCTTCGGGCATATTCGCGGGCACCCCAGATCGCGGACCCCGCGATCACGAGCCAGCGCAGCACGAGAGCCAGCTTGCGCCGCTGGTCGAGGCGCTGGAGCAGGCCTTCGTAGGCGGCGGCGCTCACGACGAGGCCGGTGGCCGCTCCGGGAGGGCGGTAGAGGAAGTTGCCGCTGTCGAGCTTCGTAAAGAACGCGGCGAAGCGATCAACGCGGCCAGGGGTTCGCTGCGAAGTCACCGCACCCAGTCGAGCCCGATCTCCTCGAATATCTCGCGGCTTTCGGCCCAGTTCTCCTCCACCTTCACGTGGAGGAAGAGGTGGACCTTCTGCCCGAGCAGTTCGGACAGCTCCAGCCTCGCGGCCTCGCCGATCGCCTTGATCTTCGAGCCGCCCTTGCCGAGCACGATCGCGCGCTGTGTGTCGCGGCCGACGACGATCTGCTGGTGGATCTCGACGCTGCCATCCTTGCGCACGGTGTAGCTTTCGGGCCGCACCGCGCTGTCGTAGGGCAGTTCCTCGTGGAGCTGGCGATAGAGCTGCTCGCGGGTGATCTCTGCGGCCAGCAGGCGCTCGCTCGCGTCGGACACCTGGTCCTCGGGATAGACCCATTCGCCTTCGGGCATCATCGCGGCGAGCGCCGCCTTCATCTCGGCCACCCCGTCGCCCGTCTGGGCCGAGACGAAGAACACCTCGGCGAAATCGACCTTGCCGGTCAGCTCCTGCGCGAGGACCAGCAGCGGTTCCTTCTTCGCGACGTCGACCTTGTTGAGCACCAGGATCTTGCGCTCGGGACGATGGCTCAGCGCCTCGAGCAGGGGTTCGAGTTCGTGGCGGCGCTGCTTGACCGGATCGACCACCAGCAACACCGCATCGGCGGCCTCGGTGCCGTCCCACGCGGCATTGACCATCGCCCGGTCGAGCCGGCGGCGCGGTTCGAAGATGCCGGGCGTGTCGACCAGCACCATCTGCGTGTCGCCCTCGAGCGCGATGCCCATCAGCCGCGCCCGAGTGGTCTGCGCCTTGGCGCTGACGATCGCGACTTTCTGCCCGACGAGCGCGTTAACGAGGGTCGACTTGCCGGCGTTCGGCGCGCCGATGACGGCGACGAATCCACAGCGGGTCATCCGTATTTCTCCATGAATGCCGCGGCAGCGGCCGTCTCGGCCGCCTGCTTGCTCGATCCCTCTGCTTCTACCTCGCCGACGCCCGCGACCTTGACCCGCACGGTGAAGCGCGCGCTGTGATCGGGGCCGGAACGGTCGAGCAATGCATATTCGGGGGGCTTGCGGCGATTGCCCGCCGCCCACTCCTGCAGCGCCGACTTGGGATGCTTCGAGCGTCCGCGGCGTCCCTCGACGGCCTCGGTCCAGATCTGCCGCACGAGTGCGCGGGTGGCATCGAACCCGGCTTCGAGGAAATTGGCACCGAGCAACGCTTCCATCACGTCGCCAAGCACGTTGTCGCTGTCGTGCGCGCCGTCGTCGCGCGCCTGCTTGCCGAGACGCAGGTGCGCCGGGACGCCGATGTCGCGCGCCGTGCAGGCGCAGGTGTCGCGGCTGACCAGTGCGTTGAGGCGCTGGGCGAGCTGGCCTTCGGACGCGCTGTCGATCGCGTACAGCCATTCGGAAATCGCGAGTCCCAGGACGCGGTCACCCAGCCATTCGAGGCGTTCGTAATTCACCGTCTCGCCGGTGCTGCCGTGCGTGAGCGCGGCGCGCCAGACCGCCTCGTCCATCACGGTGAACCCGGTTTCCTCCAGCCAGGCGCGGGTTTCGGGGGATAGCCTGGGCGCAGTCATATCGCGTGCCCGATCCGCGACCACCGCGCGGCGGTCAGCCAGGTCCACGGCTTGATCCAGCTGGCCGAACCGTCGGTCGACCACACCATGACGCTCGCGCGGGCGACCAGCAGCTCGTCAGGGATGAGGCCCACCCCACCGCCCGGGGTCGCCGGAAAGCGGCTGTCCTGCGAGTTGTCGCGATTGTCGCCCAGCGCGAAGACGTGGCCCTGCGGCACCACGATCGGGCCGAAATCGTCCTGCGGGGTGCGCCCGAAATCGAGCGTGTCGTAGCTGGTGCCCGAAGGAAGTGTCTCGTGGAATCGCGTGTAGGTGCAGGTCGCGGCCGTCGCCCGTCCGCCCCACGCGCAGCCGGTGTTGGGCGATTCCGCAATTGCGAAATCGGCGATCTTCTCGCGCTTCACCGGAACCCCGTTCAGGATTACCTGGCCGCCGCGCAGGGCAACTGTGTCGCCGGGCAGCCCGATAACGCGCTTGATGTAGTCGACCTTGTCGACCGGATGCTTGAAGACGACGACGTCGCCCCGGTCGGGGAGGCTGGCGAGGACGTGGCCGGGGATCAGCGGCAGGTTGAACGGAAGCGACCAGCGAGAATAACCGTACGGCCACTTGGCGGCGATGAAATAGTCCCCGTTCCACAGCCGCGGAAGCATCGATTCGCTCGGGATGGTGTAGAACGAGAAGAAGAAGCTGCGGAACACGAACACCGCGAGCGCGAGCTTGAGGACGAACGCGGCGAAGCTGCCCCAGGTTTCCTTGCCGGCCTCGTCCTTCGCGGTCCGATTGACCGGTTTTCCTGCGGCCGTCATCCGGCCGATTTCCCGGCAGGACGGGCAGACGGCGCGCATACGTCTTCGCTGCGTTCAAGTGGTGGCCGGATGCGGACGGGAAGGCTATCGATCATCGCCGCCCCTCTAATCGCGCGAGCGGGCAGTAGGAAAGGATATTCATGAGCGACGCAGTCCGGGACGCCTGGCAGGCCATCGAAGCGAGCCCGCGCCGTACGCTGGCCCAGCTGTTCGCGGCCGACGCCGACCGGGTGGGAAAGCTGTCGGCCCGGCTGGACTGGGACGACGGCGGTGCCATCTTCGACTGGTCGAAGACCCATCTCGACGACGATCTGCTGGCCGCATTCGAGGAACTCGCCGCGGCACGCGACTTTGCCGGCAGGCGTTCCGCGCTGCTGAGCGGCGAAACGGTCAACACGACCGAGGGGCGGGCGGCAGAGCACACCGCACAGCGCGGCATCGGTGCCCGCGATTCGGTCGAGGAAGCCGCCCAGTTGCACCACCGGATGCACCTGCTGGTCGATGCCATCCACCGCGGCGCCCTCGGTGAAGTGAGGCACCTGATCCACATCGGTATCGGCGGCTCGGCGCTCGGGCCCAAGCTGGCGATCGATGCGCTCGCACGGGATTCGGACGGGGGGGACGGCGCGCTGGTCGACGTCCACGTCGTTTCGAACATCGACGGGCTGGCACTCGAACAGGCGTTCGCCGCCTGCGATCCGGCGACGACGATGATTGCGGTGGCCAGCAAGACCTTCACGACGATCGAGACGATGACCAACGCGGCAAGCGCGATCGAATGGCTGCGCCAGGCCGGCGTCAACGATCCCTATGGCCGCGTCGTGGCGCTGACCGCGGCGCCGGACAAGGCGGTCGAATGGGGCATCGACGAAACCCGCGTGCTGCCATTCTCGGAGAGCGTCGGCGGGCGTTACTCGCTCTGGTCGAGCATCGGCTTTCCGATCGCGCTGGGCGTCGGGTGGGAGGCGTTCGACACCATGCTCGCCGGGGCGCACGCCGTCGACGTGCATTTCCGCGACACCGATGGGCGCGCCAACCTGCCGCTGCGCGCGGCCTTTGCCGACCAGTTCTACACCCGCGTGCGCGGCTGCCAGACCCGCGCCGTGTTCGCCTATGACGAGCGGCTCGCGCTGCTGCCGTTCTACCTTCAGCAACTCGAGATGGAATCGAACGGCAAGCGGGTCACTGCAAACGGTGATCCGGTCGACGGGCCCACCGCACCCATCACCTGGGGCGGCGTGGGCACCGACGGCCAGCACGCGGTGTTCCAGCTGCTGCACCAGGGCACGATCGAAGTGCCGGTCGATTTCATCGCGAGCGTCGCGCCGGGCGACGTGCTGGACCCGGCGCACCACCAGATCCTGCTCACCAACTGTTTCGCGCAAGGCGCCGCGCTGATGGCGGGCGGCAACATGGCCGCCGACGGCAAGGACCCGGCACGGGCGTTCCCTGGCGACCGACCGAGCGCGACGATCCTTCTCGACGATGTCGACGCCGCGGCGCTCGGGGCGCTGATCGCGTTCCACGAGCATCGCACGTTCGCCAACGCGGTGCTGATGGGGATCAATCCGTTCGACCAGTTCGGAGTCGAGCTGGGCAAGAAGATGGCCAGGGATATCGAGACGGGAGGGGGCGATTTCGACCCGAGCACCGAGGCGCTCCTCGAGGCTGCGGGCTTGTCGGCATGAGCCGTGCCGCCGCGATCGCGCTCGCTCTCGCTCTCGCCGCATGGGTCGGTGCCACACCTGCGTTCGCCCACGAGCGCATTCTCTTCATCGGCAACAGCTTTACGATGGGGGCCAATTCGTCTGCCCTGCGGTACCGCGCCGACAGCGTGGCCGCGCTCACCGAAGCGAATATCGGTGGCGTCCCGGCGATATTCGAACGCTTTGCCGATCAAGCGGGGTTCGAATGGGAGGCGAGCCACGAATTGAGCGGCGGCAAGGACCTGGCCTGGCATCTCGCCAACCGGAGAGAGGCGATCGACAAGCCCTGGGATGTTGTCGTGCTGCAGCAGTATTCC
This sequence comes from Tsuneonella litorea, assembly GCF_025154015.1. Taxonomy (GTDB): domain Bacteria; phylum Pseudomonadota; class Alphaproteobacteria; order Sphingomonadales; family Sphingomonadaceae; genus Tsuneonella; species Tsuneonella litorea. Next base: position 261,167 of record NZ_JAOAMV010000002.1, on the reverse strand, counting down.
ACGCTCGATGAAAGAAATCCCGGCGACCCGGCCACGACGCTGCGGGATGCGCCTGCGCTCGCCCGGTTGGTCAGCGATCGCAATCCGGATGTGAAGGTCTACCTGCTGTCAACGTGGACGCGCGCGGATCAGGCGCTCAAGCCGACCGGATACTGGTACGGCCAGCCCCTCGAAGCGATGGCACTTGCAGTGCGCAGGGCCCTCGACGCGGCCGATGCGGCCTCGGACGACATCGATGGCGTGATCCCGGTCGGCGAGGCGTGGCAGCGGACGATTTCGCAGGGCATCGCCGATGGCAATCCCTATGACGGGCGCGATTTCGGCAAGGTCGACCTGTGGAGCTATGACCAGTACCACGCCAGCGCGGAAGGATCCTACCTCGAGGCGCTGGTGGTCTTCGCGCATGTCACCGGCTACGACGTGCGGCAGTTCGGCGCGGGCGAGAAGGCGGCGAACGAACTGGGCATCGAGCCGAGGATTGCGGAGGCGCTGCAAAGGGTCGCGATGGAACAACTGGCCGGCGCCCGGGTCGGTTTTGATTGACATTTTCGCTGCACTGCACCACATGGCCGCTCATCGAGACGCCCTGGCAGCGTGAACAGGCGGGAAACCGCCCCGGCCGCATCTCGGTTCATTTCCCTGACTTCCCATTTCACGCGGGTCGTTGACGGGGCCACTTCCGGCCCCAACCACCCCGCGAACGCGCGCAGCCTCAAAGCTGCTGCGCGCAGTCGCTCGCATACGAGTTTTACAAACCATGTCATTCGAAGACCTCGGGCTGTCGCAGCCCATTCTCCAGGCGCTGGACCAGAAGGGTTACACCGCCGCCACGCCCATCCAGACCCAGGCCATTCCGCTCGTGCTCGAAGGCCGCGACCTCCTCGGCATCGCGCAGACTGGCACCGGGAAGACCGCGGCGTTCATGCTGCCGGCGATCGACAACCTGCGCGAGGCGGGGCGGCAGACGCCCTTCAAGTCGTGCCGGATGCTCGTGCTTGCCCCGACCCGCGAGCTTGCCGGGCAGATCGCCAAGAGCGCGATGGACTACGGCGGCTTCACCGGCCTGCGCGTCCAGTCGGTCGTCGGCGGGACTTCCGTCGGCAAGGACCGCAACAAGCTGCATCGCGGGACCGATATCCTCGTCGCCACCCCCGGTCGGCTGCTCGACCTCGTCGACCAGAAGGCTTTCCGGCTCGACGGTGTCGAGATCCTCGTCCTCGATGAAGCGGACCAGATGCTCGACCTCGGCTTCATACACGCGCTGAAGAAGCTCGTCGCGTTGATGCCGAAGGACCGCCAGACCTTGCTGTTCAGCGCGACCATGCCGTCGTCGATCAAGGACCTGTCGAAGCAGTACCTGAGCAATCCGGCACACGTTTCGGTGACTCCGGCGGCGACCACCGCGGAACGGGTCGAGCAATACGTCACCTTCGTCAGCCAGTCGGAAAAGCAGGGCTTGCTCGAGCTGATCCTGCGCAGACGCTATCCCGAGACCGAGGGCATGGAGCGGGTGCTGATCTTCACCCGTACCAAGCACGGCGCGGACCGCGTGGTGAAGAAGCTCGGCCAGGCCGGGATCACGGCCGACGCCATCCATGGCAACAAGAGCCAGCCGCAGCGCGAGCGCGCGATCGCCAACTTCAAGTCGGGCCGCGTGCCGATCCTGGTGGCGACCGACATCGCCGCGCGCGGGATCGACATTCCGGGCGTAAGCCACGTCGTCAACTTCGAGCTGCCCAACGTGTCCGAACAGTATGTCCACCGCATCGGGCGGACCGCGCGCGCCGGGGCGGACGGGATCGCGATGACGCTGTGCAGCGAGGACGAGCGCGCGTACCTGCGCGATATCCAGAAGCTGACCGGCGTCACCTGCGAGCGCCTGCCGCTACCCGACAATTTCCGTGCCTTTATCGAGGACGCCCCGATCGTCCGGCCCAAGGGCAATCCCGGCCAGGTCCAGCAGCCGCGCGCCAAGAAGGTGCAGCCCAAGCCGCTCGGCGGCGGGCAGCGTCCCGGCAAGCGGGCCGATTCCCGGGCGGACAACCGCAGCGGCGACCGGCCGCAACACGGCGGCGGCAGCGAGCGGCACGGAAAGACCGGCGGGAGTGGCGGCGGCCAGAACCGGCGCCGGCGGTTTCGCGGCAAGGGCAATTCGGGTGGCGGTTCCGTCCAGCGGCGCACCGGCGGCTGAAGTCTGGCAATCTGCCGTTCATCTAAATGCGTGTCTAGGTGAACGGCGGGTCGCGCCGTCCTCCCCATTCGGGAGCTTTCCAAGGGCTGCCGTCCCATGAAGCGTGTGTTTCCGTTGCTTGGCTTCGCCGTTCTGACTGCCTGTGTCCCCGCCCAGATGCAGCTTTCGCCTTCTCTCGCGCAATCGCGGGTCCGGGCGGAGATCGCCGGTATCGGCGGGCGCACCTCGGGCCAGTTCATGGCCGGTTCGTACTCCGGTTCGTTTGACCGCTCGCTCGAGTCGTGGTCGTTTGCCGACACCGCCGTCGTTCGGGGCGGGCACAACTACCTCTCGGTTTCGGGACCGGAGATAAGCTCCACGATCGAAGCGCATTGCGCCATGCGCGAGCGCGCGATCGACCTCGGCTCCGGTGTCGAAGTGACCGTGCGGTCGATGGCATACCGGTGCGAGTTCACGGCCGGGGGTAGGCCCATTCCGGCGCGGTTCGAATTGCAGGAATCGCAGCGAGGGGGGCTTGCCGTTTTTCGTTACGAGCGCATCGGTGAGATCGCGCTGGGGGGCGAGATCGTGCAATTCCGTTCGGTGCATCGGATCGACGGCGCCGCGCTGCCCACGATCACCCCCTCTGGCTATGTGTTCGAGCAGGCAGGCCGCGAGATCGGCGCGGTCGACCTCGCCAATCGCCCGGCGCTCGTCCTGTCGCCCGCGCTCGACAAGGGTCTGGCGCGAACGGTGACCGTCGCCGCCCTGGTCCTCGCGACCTTCTGGGATCCGGCGATCCACGATCCCGACGCCTGACGGTTGGCATCGCCTGCCGGGACCGCCATATGCGCTGGCCCGACAGGAGATCCCCATGGCAGCCGAAGACTACGACTACGACCTTTTCGTCATCGGGGCCGGTTCGGGCGGCGTGCGCGCCAGCCGGATCGCCGCGAGCCACGGGGCGAAGGTCGCGGTGGCGGAAGAACACCGCGTCGGCGGTACCTGCGTGATCCGCGGCTGCGTGCCCAAGAAGATGCTCGTCTACGGGGCGCACTTTGCCGAGGACCTCGAGGATGCGGCAGCGTTCGGTTGGACGGTCGAGAACCCGAAGTTCGACTGGGTCAAGTTGCGCGACACCGTTCTTGCGGACGTCGACCGGCTCAACGGGCTCTACACCCAGACGCTGGAGAACCACGACGTCGAGGTGATCCTCGACCGGGCGGAGTTGACCGGACCGCACGAGATCAGGCTCGGCAGCGGCCGGACGGTTACCGCGAAATACATCCTGATCGCCACCGGCGCGCGGCCGCATATCCCGTCGTGTCCCGGCAACGAGCTCGGCATCACCAGCAACGAGGCGTTCCACCTCGACGCCCTGCCGCCGCGGGTGCTGATCGCGGGCGGGGGCTATATCGCCAACGAGTTCGCGGGGATCTTCAACGAGTTCGGCAGCAAGGTGACGATCATCAACCGGTCCGACAAGCTGCTGCGCGGATACGACGAATCGCTGCGCGACCGGTTGCTGCAGATCAGCGTGATGAAGGGCATCGAGTTCCGATTCAACGCCGAGTTCCGCGGGATCGAGCGGACCGACGAAGGCTGCCTCAGGGTGTCGATGACCAATCACGAGGACATCGAGGTCGACTGCGTGATGTTCGCAACCGGTCGCGTCCCCAACACCGAGGGGCTCGGCCTGGACAAGGCCGGGGTCGAACTGGGCGACAAGGGCGAGATCGTGGTCGACCGCTTCAGCAAGACGAGCGTCGATCACATCTACGCCGTCGGTGACGTGACGAACCGTGTCCAGCTTACCCCGGTGGCGATCCGCGAGGGCCAGGCCTTTGCCGACACCGTGTTCGGCAAGGGCGATCCGGTCGCGGTCGACCACAGCGTGATACCGAGCGCGGTGTTCAGCCACCCGCCGCTCGCCGCCGTCGGCCTCACCGAGGGCGAGGCGCGCAACAAGTACGGTTCGGTCAAGGTCTACGAGAGCGATTTCCGGCCGATGAAGAACGTCCTTGCCGGCCGCAACGAGCGGAGCCTCTACAAGATGGTCTGCGACGACACGACGGGCAAGATCCTCGGCATCCACATGATCGGGCCGGAAGCGGCCGAGATCATGCAGGCGGCCGCAGTGGCGGTGAAGGCCGGCCTGACCAAGGACGATTTCGACGCGACTACCGCCATCCATCCGACAATGGCCGAGGAACTGGTCCTGCTGCGGTAGTTCGATTGCCCTTCGCAACCCTTCGGCGTAGGTTCGATGCCGAAGGGAGTTGGGCATGGGTGGGACCGTCCTCGTCACCGGCGGCACCGGCTATATCGCCGGAGAGCTGATCGACCAGTTGCTGGGCAAGGGCTGGACCGTGCGCGCCACCGTGCGGAGCAAATCGACCGGCGAGGCCCGGTTGCGCGCCCGCTGGCCGCAGGCGGGCGAACGGCTGTCGGTCCACGAGGCCGAGCTGATGGACGATGCTGGCTGGGCGGACGCGACGGCGGGTTGCACGCATGTCGCGCACGTCGCCTCTCCTATTGCTGCAGCCGCACCGAAGCACGAGGACGAGATGATCGTCCCCGCGCGCGAGGGAACCCTGCGGGCTTTGCGCTTCGCGCGCGACGCGGGTGTGAAGCGGTTCGTCCAGACCAGTTCGATGGCCGCGGTCGCCTATGGTCGCGACGAGAAGGTCTATACCGTCGACGAGAACGACTGGACGAATGTCGCGCATCCGGACGTGTACCCTTACGTCAAATCCAAGACGATCGCCGAGCGCGCGGCGCGCGACTGGGTGGCGGCCGAAGGCGGAGGGCTGGAATTCGTCTCGGTCAACCCGTCGATGGTGCTCGGCCCGGTCCATGACGCCGACTTCTCGCCGTCTGTCGAGGTGGTCCGGCAGCTGCTCGACGGGTCGATGCCGATGGCGCCAGACCTCGGCTTCGCGGTGGTCGATACGCGCGATTGCGCCGATCTCCACGTCCGTTGCCTCGAGACGCCGGGTCTCGCGGGAGAGCGGTTCATCGCGTCCGGGCCGTTCTTCAAACTGATCGAGCTGGCCGCGATCCTGCGCGCGCACCTTCCCGCCGAGCAGGCGCGCAAGGTGCCCAGACGGGTCATGCCCAACTGGATGGTGAGCGTGCTCGCCCTGGTGAACCCGGGGGTTCGTTCGATCAGGGCCGAAGTGGGCAAGAGCCGCAATGTCGATGCAAGCCACGCGAAGGAACGGCTCGGCTGGGAGACGCGGCCGGTCGAGCAAAGCGTCGTGGATTGTGCCCGCAGCCTGATCGGGCACGGGGTGGTGAAGGTCTGATGCGGCTCACGGGCAAGACCGTGCTGCTGACCGGCGGCACCGCGGGCATCGGCGAGGCCATGGCGCGCCAGCTCAAGGAAAAGGAGGCGGAGGTCATCGTCACCGGCCGCTCGCGCGAACGGCTCGAGAAAATGCGCGCGGCCGGGTTCCAGGCGATCTCTGCCGACCTGACCACGCCGCAGGGCGCGATCGACATCGTCGATGCCCTGGGCGAACGCGAAATCGACGTGCTGATCAACAACGCCGGGCAGGGCGTCGACCACGACTTTCGCGAAGGGCCGCCCGATGTCGACGCGGCAGACGACTGCATCTTCGCCAACCTCAACACCCCGATCCGGCTGATCGCCGCCTTCGTCGAGCAGCTGAAGGCGCGGCCCGAGGCGGCGATCGTCAACGTCACCAGCGGCCTCGCGATCGCGCCGCGCGCCGGGGGGCCGGTCTATTGCGCAACCAAGGCAGGCTTGCGTGCCTATACACAGGCGATCCGCGCGCAGCTCGCAGGCACCTCGGTCAACGTGATCGAGGCGCTGCCGCCGGTCGTCGACACGCAGATGACCGCCGCGCGGTCAGGCAGCAAGATGTCGGCAGACGCGTGCGCGCGGCAGATCGTCGCCGCGATCGAGCACGACCGCACAGAGGCGAACGTCGGCATGGTCAAGCTGCTCAAGGCCGTCCACTCGGCGAGCCCGGCGCTCGCGCGCCGCATCATGCTGCGGTTCTAGCCGATCCTGTAGGGGACTACGCCGCGGCGGTCGGGGTCGACCGCGATCGGGCGGTCGCTTGGCGGGAACGCGCGCTGGTCGCAGTCGTCGCGCGGGCAGATGCGGCAAGAGACGCCGATCGGGGTCGCCGCGCTGCCGGATGACAGGTCCATACCGTCGGCATAGATGAACTCGCCCGCGTGGGCGGTCTCGCAGCCCAGCGCCACCGCGTAGCGGCGCGGGGCACGGGTAAAGCTGCCCGACGGTTTCACGAGGCCTTTCGCCATCGATACGTAGCGCACGCCGTCGGGCGTCTCGGCAAGCTGGACGAGGATGCGGTCGGGGATCGCCACCGCTTCGTGCACGATCCACAGCGGACAGGCACCGCCAAAGCGCGCGAACTGCAGGCGGGTGGCGCTGTGGCGCTTGGTGATGTTGCCCGCCATGTCGACCCGGCAGAAGAAGAACGGCACCCCGCGAGCGCCTTCGCGCTGGAGGGTCGAGAGGCGGTGGCAGGTCTGCTCGAAGCTGGTGCCGAACCCTTGCGCCAGCCGGTCGATGTCGTGCCGTGCGGCGCGCGCGGCGGCTCGGAAGGCCTCGTAAGGCATCAGGAGCGCCCCGGCAGCGTAGTTCGACAGGCCCACGAACAGCAGCTGCCGCGCCGCCGCGGTGCGCAGGTGCGCGCCCTCCACGACCGCGGCGATCTCGTCGCGCAGGGCCAGCGAGGCGAGCTGGTGGGCAAGCTGGAAGCGGCGGCTTTCCGCGGGAAGGCCTGGGTCGATCACGAGGTGCCGCATCGAATCGTCGAATTCCCGCAGGCCGTGATCGTGTGCATAGAGCAGCGAGACCGAGAGCGCCGATCGCAGGTGATCCTCGATCGCGTCGACCGGCGGGGACGACGCGCCGCGCGCTAGTTGTCGCGCCAGTTTTTCGGCCGCGCGGTCGACCGGGTCGATGTAGTTGTTGGCCAGGTGGAACCAGTCGCGCACTTCCTCCCACGGCAGCCGGGCGCCGCCGCTGTCGCTCGCGTCGACGTCCATCGCCTCGTCGATGATCTGCAAACGCTGGCCTGCCCGGCGATACGCGGCGTGCAAGGTCACGAAGGCCTGCGCGAAGCCCGGCTGCTGGTCGGCCAGGCGGGCGGTTTCCTCGCCCGCGAAGGTATCGGCGAACAGCGGGTCGGCGGCCGCCTCGCGCAGCGCAGCGGCGAGCGAACCGCGCGTGTCGGCCTCGGGCTCGCGCCAGTCGAGCGGGAAGGCGCGGGACAGGCGCTCGAGCAGGCGCGGGGTGAGCGGCCGGTCGCCGTTCTCGAGCTGCGAGAGGTAAGGCGCGCTGATGCCCAGCCGCTCGGCCATCTCGCCCTGCCGCAGTCCTGCCGCGCGCCGCAGGTCGCGCAAGGCCGGGCCGGCGAACAGGCGCTTGGTGGCGGGCATCCATGGGTGCTAGTTTGCAAAATACTCCTTTGCAAGTTTGCAATTTTACATTGGACAGGCGCCCCGGCCCCTTGCATGGCCCCCGCTCGCAGTATTCCGGAGAGTGCATGTCCGCCAATATCGCCGAAATGGAACGTCGCCGCGCCGCCGCCAGGCTGGGCGGCGGGCAGAAGCGCATCGACGCCCAGCACGCCAAGGGCAAGCTGACCGCGCGCGAGCGGCTCGACGTCCTGCTCGACGAAGGATCGTTCGAGGAGCTCGATGCCTATGTCGAGCATGACTGCACCGATTTCGGGATGCAGGACCAGAAGATCCCCGGCGACGGCGTCGTCACGGGTTCGGGCACGATCAACGGCCGACTGGTTTTTGTCTTCAGCCAGGACTTCACCGTGTTCGGCGGCTCGCTGTCGAAACGCCACGCGGAGAAGATCTGCAAGGTGATGGACAGCGCGATGAAGGTCGGCGCGCCGGTCATCGGCCTCAACGACAGCGGCGGCGCGCGCATCCAGGAGGGTGTCGCCAGCCTCGGCGGCTATGCCGAGGTGTTCCAGCGCAACGTGCTGGCAAGCGGCGTCATCCCGCAGATCAGCCTGATCATGGGGCCGTGCGCGGGCGGGGCGGTCTATTCCCCGGCGATGACCGACTTCATCTTCATGGTGAAGGATTCGAGCTACATGTTCGTCACCGGACCCGACGTGGTGAAGACCGTCACCAACGAGGTCGTGACGCAGGAGGAACTGGGCGGGGCGGTTACCCACACCACCAAGACCTCGGTCGCCGACGTCGCGTTCGAGAACGACATCGAGGCGCTGCTCGCCACGCGCGATTTCGTCGATTTCCTGCCGCTGTCGAACCGCGAGGACGTGCCCGAACGGCCCACCGCCGATCCGTGGGACCGGCTCGACGACAGCCTCGACACGCTGATCCCGGCGAACGCCAACCAGCCCTATGACATGCACGAGGTGATCCGGAAGGTGCTCGACGAGGGCGACTTCTTCGAGATCCAGCCGAAGCACGCCGCCAACATCCTGTGCGGGTTCGGCCGGATCGAGGGGCGCACCGTGGGTGTGGTCGCCAACCAGCCGATGGTGCTGGCGGGCGTCCTCGACATCAATTCATCGAAGAAAGCCGCGCGGTTCGTGCGCTTCTGCGACGCGTTCGAGATTCCGATCGTGACCTTCGTCGACGTACCCGGTTTCCTTCCTGGGACCGCGCAAGAACACAACGGCATCATCAAGCACGGCGCCAAGCTGCTGTTCGCCTATGCCGAGGCGACCGTTCCCAAGATCACCGTCATCACCCGCAAGGCCTATGGAGGGGCCTACGACGTCATGGCGTCCAAGCACCTGCGCGGCGACCTAAACTACGCCTGGCCCACCGCCGAGATCGCGGTGATGGGCGCCAAGGGCGCGGTGGAGATCATCTTCCGCTCCGACATTGGCGACCCCGACAAGATCGCGGAGCGCACGAAGGAATACGAGGACCGCTTCGCCAACCCCTTCGTCGCGGCGCAGCGCGGCTACATCGATGAGGTGATCTACCCGCATTCGACCCGCCGCCGGATTGCGCTGGGCTTACGCAAGCTGCGCGGGAAGGTGCTCGAGAACCCGTGGAAGAAGCATGACAACATTCCGCTTTAGGAGCGTGCCATGAAACTCGGTCGTCTCAACCATATCGGCGTCGCGACGCCTTCGATCGCGGACAGCGTGGCCTATTACCGCGAGGTAATGGGGGCGACGTCGATCACGGAAGCCTTCGACCTGCCCGAGCAGGGGGTGAAGGTCTGCTTCGTCGATACGCCGGGGCATGACGGCACCGCGGGCACGCAGGTCGAACTGATCGAGCCTTTGGGGCCCGACAGCACGCTTGCGGGCTTTCTCGCCAAGAACCCGCTGGGCGGCCAGCACCACGTCTGCTTCGAAGTGCCCGACATCGAGGCGGCGCGCGCGCATTTCGAAGGGCTGGGCAAGCGCATTCTCGGCCCGACCCGCATCGGCGCGCACGGCACGCCGATATTCTTCCTCCATCCCAGGGACATGATGGGCCAGCTCACCGAAATCATGGAAACCCCGAAAGGCGCACACTGATGCTTTTCTACGACAGCCCGAATCCCGCGCCCAACCCGCGCCGCGTGCGCATTTTCGCGGCGGAGAAGGGTATCGAGCTGCCATCGAAGGAGATCTCGATCCCCGCGCGCGAGCAGAAGTCGCCCGAATACATGGCGAAGAACCCGCGCGGGCAGACCCCCGCGCTCGAGCTCGACGACGGCACGGTGATCGCCGAAAGCGTCGCGATCTGCCGCTACCTCGAGGCGCTGCACCCCGAGCCGGCGCTGTTCGGCACCACGCCGACCGAGATCGCGCTGGTCGAGATGTGGAGCCGCCGGGCCGAGATGGTCGCGATGTACCCGGTCGGCCAGGTCTGGGTCCACACGCACAAGTTCACCGCCGCGCTCCCCGGCCGCAACGCCGAGTGGGGCGAGGCCAACCGGCCTCGCGTGGCCGATGCCTTCGCGTTCTTCGACCGCAGCCTCGAGAACAGCGCGTTCCTGGCCGGAGACAGCTTCTCGATGGCCGATATCATCCTGCTGACGACGGTCGACTTCGCGACGTTCGTCGGCTGCGGACCCGGCCCGGAGAACGCGGCGCTGAACCGCTGGCACGAAGCCGTGAGCGCGCGCCCGAGCGCCGCCGCCTGAGGACCGAGATGACCGACAAGACGAAAGCAGACTGGCAGGCCCTCGCCGACAGGGAGGTTAAGGGCCGCGACCTCTCGTGGCACACGCCGGAAGGCTTCGCCATCGAGCCGCTCTACACCGCCGACGACGTGCCGTCGGACCCGGGCCTTCCCGGCTTCGCGCCGTTCACCCGCGGCGTGAAGGCGTCGATGTACGCCGGCCGGCCGTGGACCATCCGCCAGTACGCCGGCTTCTCGACCGCGGAGGAATCGAACGCGTTCTATCGCCGCAACCTGGCGATGGGGCAGAAGGGGCTGTCGGTCGCCTTCGACCTTGCCACGCACCGCGGCTACGACAGCGACCACCCCCGGGTGGTGGGCGACGTCGGCAAGGCCGGCGTGGCGATCGACACCGTGCGCGACATGGAGATCCTGTTCGAAGGCATCCCGCTCGACCAGATGAGCGTGTCGATGACCATGAACGGCGCGGTGATCCCGGTGCTCGCCTTCTTCATCGTCGCGGCGGAGCGCCAGGGGGTCAGCCAGGACAAGCTCGACGGGACCATCCAGAACGACATCCTCAAGGAGTTCATGGTCCGCAACACCTACATCTATCCGCCCGAACCGAGCATGCGGATCGTCTCGGACATCATCGCATATACTTCGGCCAACATGCCGAAATTCAACAGCATTTCGATTTCGGGCTATCACATGCACGAGGCCGGTGCGACCGCGGTGCAGGAGCTTGCCTTCACGATCGCCGACGGCAAGGAGTACGCCAAGCGCGCGATGGCGGCGGGGCTCGACATCGACGCCTTCGCGGGGCGGCTGTCGTTCTTCTTCGGCATCGGGATGAACTTCTTCATGGAAGTCGCCAAGTTGCGCGCCGCGCGCACGCTGTGGTGGCGCACGATGGACGGGCTGGGCGCGCAGAAGGACCGCAGCAAGATGCTGCGCACTCACTGCCAGACCAGCGGCGTATCGTTGCAGGAACAGGACCCTTACAACAACGTCATCCGCACCACGATCGAGGCGCTGGCGAGCGTGCTGGGCGGCACGCAGAGCCTGCACACCAATGCGCTCGACGAGGCGATCGCGCTGCCGACCGATTTCTCCGCCCGCATCGCGCGCAACACGCAGCTTGTGATCCAGGAGGAAAGCGGGATCACCAACGTCGTCGATCCGCTGGGCGGCAGCTACTACGTCGAGGCGCTCACGGCGAAGCTGGTCGAGGAAGCCGAGAAACTGATCGAGGAAGTCGACGCGGCGGGCGGGATGACCGCCTATGTCGCCAGCGGCAAGCCCAAGGCCGCGATCGAAAGCGCGGCGGCCGCCAAGCAGGCCAGCATCGACCGGGGCGAGACGGTGATCGTCGGCGTCAACAAGTACCGCAAGGCCGAGGAAGACCCGATCGACACGCTCGACATCGACAACCATGCGGTACGCGAGGCGCAGATCGCGCGGCTCAAGCGCGTGCGGGCCGAGCGCGACGAGGCGGCTTGCCGCGCCGCGCTGGCGGCGCTGACCGACGGCGCGAAGTCGGGCGGAAACCTGCTCGCTCTCGCGGTCGAGGCCGCGCGGCACGACGCCACCCTGGGCGAGATTTCCTCTGCCATGGAGGAGGCGTTCGGCCGCTACGGCACCAGTCCGACCCCGGTGACGGGTATCTATTCCGCCGCCTACGAGGACGACAGCCGCTACGCGCAGGTGGTCGAGGGCGTGAAGGCGGTCACGCGCCGCCTCGGCCGCGCACCAAAAGTGATGGTCGCCAAAATGGGGCAGGACGGCCACGATCGCGGCGCCAACGTGATCGCATCCGCCTTTGCCGACATGGGCTTCGACGTCGTGTCCGGCCCGCTGTTCCAGACCCCGGCGGAAACCCGCGACATGGCGCTCGCCGAGGACGTCGACGCGATCGGTGCCTCGAGCCTTGCCGCCGGGCACAAGACGCTGATCCCCGAACTGATCGGCCTGCTCAAGGAAGCCGGACGCCCGGATATCAAGGTCGTCGCCGGCGGGGTGATCCCGCCGCAGGACTACGACTTCCTGCGCGAGGCGGGGGTGCAGGGCATCTACGGCCCCGGCTCGAACGTGGTCGAATGCGCGGCCGACATGCTGCGCCTGCTGGGGCACAACATGCCGCCGGTCGGCGAGGAAATGGAGGCGGCGGGATGACCGAAGTCCGCACCGACTGGACGCGCGAGGAGATCGCCGCGCTGTTCGACCTGCCGTTTACCGAGCTGCTGTTCCGCGCGGCCAGCGTCCACCGCGAGAACCATCCCCCTGAGCAGGTCCAGCTGTGCACGCTGCTGTCGATCAAGACCGGCGGCTGTCCCGAGGATTGCGGCTACTGCTCGCAGTCGGTGAAGGCAGACAGCGGCGTGCCCGCCTCCAAGCTGATGGACGTGCGCAGCGTTCTGCAATCCGCCGCGCAGGCGAAGGACAACGGCAGCCAGCGGTTCTGCATGGGCGCCGCGTGGCGCAACCCAAAGGACCGCGACATGCCCGCGATCATGGAGATCGTGAAGGGCGTGCGCGCGATGGGGCTGGAGACCTGCATGACGCTCGGCATGTTGACGCCGAAACAGGCGGACATGCTCGCCGAGGCGGGGCTCGACTACTACAACCACAACATCGACAGCAGCCCCGAATACTACGAGCGCGTGATCACCACGCGCACGATGGCCGACCGGCTCGACACGCTGGAAAACGTGCGCGCCGCGGGGATCAACGTGTGTTCGGGCGGGATCGTGGGCATGGGCGAGACGCGGGAGGACCGCGTCGGCTTCGTCCACACGCTTGCGACGCTCGACCGCCATCCCGAAAGCGTGCCGGTCAACGCGCTGGTGCCGGTAAAGGGCACGGTGCTGGGCGACATGCTGGCGGACACCCCGCTCGCCAAGATCGACGACATCGAGTTCGTCCGCACCGTCGCGGTGGCGCGCATCACGATGCCGCTGTCGATGGTGCGCCTCTCCGCCGGACGCGAGAGCATGAGCGAGGCGACCCAGGCGCTGTGCTTCCTCGCCGGCGCGAACTCGATCTTCACCGGCGACAAGCTGCTGACCGCCCCCAACGCCGGCGACGACAGCGACGCCGCGCTGTTCGCCAAGCTGGGGCTGACGGCGCTGCAACAAGATGAACCGATGCGCGCCTGCAAATCGATGGAGCCTGCCGAGTAATGTTCTCCAAGATCCTCATCGCCAACCGGGGCGAGATTGCCTGTCGGGTCATCAAGACCGCACGCCGGATGGGTATCGCGACCGTCGCGGTCTATTCGGACGCCGATGCGCGCAGCCCCTTCGTGCGGATGGCGGACGAGGCGGTGCACATCGGCCCGGCACCCGCGGCCGAGAGCTACCTCGTCGCGGACAAGATCATTGCCGCGTGCAAGCAGACCGGCGCCGAGGCGGTGCACCCGGGCTACGGCTTCCTCTCCGAACGCACCAGCTTCGCCGAGGCGCTGGCGAAGGAGAACATCGCCTTCATCGGCCCGCCCGTGAACGCGATCGCTGCGATGGGCGACAAGATCGAGTCCAAGAAGCTGGCGAAGGAAGCGGGCGTCAACGTCGTCCCCGGCTTCGTCGGCGAGATCGAAGATACCGAGCACGCTGTCCGCATCGCGGACGAGATCGGCTATCCGGTGATGATGAAGGCCAGCGCCGGCGGCGGCGGCAAGGGGATGCGCCTCGCCTACACCGAAACCGACGTGCGCGAAGGTTTCGAGGCGACCAAGCGCGAGGGGCTGAACTCCTTCGGCGACGACCGCGTGTTCATCGAGAAGTTCATCCTCAACCCGCGCCACATCGAGATCCAGATCCTCGGCGACCAGCACGGCAACATCGTCTATCTGAACGAGCGCGAATGCAGCATCCAGCGCCGCCACCAGAAGGTGGTCGAGGAAGCGCCGTCGCCCTTCGTCACGCCCAAGATGCGCAAGGCGATGGGCGAGCAGTGCGTGGCGCTGGCCCGCGCGGTCGGGTACTACAGCGCCGGCACGGTCGAGCTGATCGTCAGCGGCGCGGACCCGACGGGGGAGAGTTTCTACTTCCTCGAAATGAATACCCGGCTTCAGGTCGAGCACCCGGTGACCGAGATGATCACCGGCGTGGATCTCGTCGAACAGATGATCCGCGTCGCGGCGGGCGAGAAGCTGCCGTTCACGCAAGCCGACATCGGCATCGACGGCTGGGCGATCGAGAACCGCGTCTATGCCGAGGACCCCTATCGCGGGTTCCTTCCGAGCACGGGCCGGCTGGTCACGTACCGTCCGCCGGTCGAGGGCTGGACCGATGACGGCGAGGCGAACGGCCGCCGCGGGGTGGATGGCGTGCGCGTCGACGACGGCGTCTACGAGGGCGGCGAGGTGTCGATGTTCTATGACCCGATGATCGCCAAGCTCGTCACCTGGGCGCCGACACGCGACGAGGCTGCCGACCTGCAGGTCGCCGCGCTCGACGCCTTCGAGATCGAGGGGCTGGGCCACAACGTCGATTTCCTCAGCGCGATCATGCAGCACCCGCGCTTCCGCTCGGGCGACCTCACCACCGGCTTTATCGCGGAGGAATATCCCGACGGCTTCGAGGGTGCCGCCACGGACAATCGCACCATCGGCGTCTTGTGTGCGGTGGCCGGCGCGATCGCCACCGCCGACGCCGACCGTGCGCGCCGCATCGAAGGCCAGCTCAACGGACCGCAGGCGGCGCCGGGTGACTGGCAGGTGCGTATCGGCGGCGCGGACCATGACGTCGCGCTCGAAGAAGACGCGATCACCGTCGACGGAGAACCCGTCGCCATCGCGATGGAATACACGCCGGGCGACCGGTTCGTGTCGGTCGAGCTCTACGAGAGCAACGACGACGACGACGCCGATCCGCTCGACACATACGGCATCCAGCTCGTCCCCACCCGCGCCGGTTACCGGATGACGACGCGGGGCGCGAAGCACGAGCTGCGCATCCTGCCCGCGCACGTCGCGCAGTACGCCCGGCACATGATCGAGAAGGTCCCGCCGGACCTGTCGAAGTTCCTCATCTGCCCGATGCCCGGCCTGCTCGTCTCGCTCCACGTGAGCGAGGGCGACGAGGTCCAGCCCGGCCAGCCGCTCGCCACGGTCGAGGCGATGAAGATGGAAAACATACTGCGCGCCGAGAAGGCTGGAACCGTGAAGACGGTCAACGCGGCGCAGGGCGACAGCCTCGCGGTGGACGAGGTAATCCTCGAACTCGAATAGGCGCTGCCTATATCGGGCAGATGCCGACGATCTTTACCATCGGATACGAGCAGGCGACGCAGGCTGCGCTTGTCACAACCTTGCGCGAGGCCGGCGTCGAAGTGCTCGCCGACATCCGTTACCTGCCGCTGTCGCGCCGCCCCGGCTTTTCCAAGAGCAGCCTGCGCGCGGCGGTGGAGCAGGCCGGGCTCGAATACCGACACTTTCGCCACCTCGGCACACCGGCCGAGGGTAGGGCGGCCGCGCGCCGAGGGGACCAGGCCGAGCTTGCGCGCATCTACTCCGGGCAGCTCGAACTGCCCGAGGCGCTCCAGCAAATGGCCGAAATCCGCGCGCTGGCATCGGAGAGACGCGTCGCGCTGCTCTGCTACGAGCGCAACGCCGCCGAATGTCACCGCGCGCTCTTGTTCGATGCGCTGTTCGCGGATTTCAGACGGGTCGATCTCGAGCCCGGCATCCTGGCAGCTTAAGCGGTGGTGGCTGGGGCGTATCGTGACGGGACAAGCCCCGGCATTAACCACGAATCGTGGTAAATGCGCTCGCCAACGCGCTTTTCTTGCGAGAACCTGCGATTGCTCGGAAGTCCCTCCGGGCTCAGGGGAGAACGACGATGGCGCACCAGGGTGTCGGTTTCTTCGACGGCCGCGGCCATTTCTTCAAGACGCCGGACGAGGCGACGATCAGCGACCTGTCGGCACTGCTCGGGCGGATCGGGGAGGGCGAAAGCCTCGCCCCGGGCATCGCGCAGACGCTGCTCGGTCGGCGCGAGGACCTCGAACGGCTGTTCCGCGAACATGACGAGATGATCGCCGGACTCGGCGCAAACGTCGCCAAGCTGCCCGAGCGCACGCGCCCGGCGGCCTAGCGCGCAAGTTCCTCGTCGAGGAACTGCGCGACGTCATCAAGCGCGACGTCGCGGGCGACGAACGCTTCGCCGATGCTCCGCAGGAGGATGAAGGGCAGGGTTCCCGCATCCATCTTCTTGTCGTGAAGCATATGGCCGACCAGCTTGCGGCCGTCGCACTTCAGACCCAGGGCCCTTGTCGACGCCGGCAGGCCGGATTGGGCCACCGCGCCTGCCACCACCTCGGCATCATCCTGCGCGATCAGGCCGCTTCGCGCCGAGTATCGCGCCGCCAGGACCATGCCCAGCGCCACCGCCTCCCCGTGCAGCAGGCGATCGGTAAACCCCGTCTCCGCCTCCAGCGCGTGGCCGAAGGTATGCCCGAGGTTGAGCAGCGCGCGCCGCCCGGTCGTCTCCCGCTCGTCCTCGGCGACGATCGCTGCCTTCATCGCTACGCTGGTGGCGACCGCGTGCTCGAGCGGTTCCTCGCGCAGCTTGATCACCCCGACGCCGTTGGTCGCCAGCCAGTCGAAAAATGCCCGGTCGCCAAGCACCCCGTACTTCAGCACCTCGGCGTAGCCCGCGCGCAGTTCGCGCGCCGGAAGCGTATCGAG
This sequence comes from Tsuneonella litorea, assembly GCF_025154015.1. Classification (GTDB taxonomy): domain Bacteria; phylum Pseudomonadota; class Alphaproteobacteria; order Sphingomonadales; family Sphingomonadaceae; genus Tsuneonella; species Tsuneonella litorea. Next base: position 244,188 of record NZ_JAOAMV010000002.1, on the reverse strand, counting down.
GGTCGCGAGGTCGGCCACCACCAGCGAAGGCTGGTGGAACGCGCCGACAAGGTTCTTGCCGGCCTTCGTGTTGATTGCGGTCTTGCCGCCCACCGAACTGTCGACCTGCGCGAGCAGGGTGGTCGGAACCTGCACGAAACCGCAGCCGCGCTTGAGGATCGCGGAGGCGAAGCCGGTCAGGTCGCCGACGACCCCGCCGCCGACCGCGAAAACGTGGTCGCCGCGTTCGATCCCCTGGTCCAGCAGCCAGTCGACAAGCGCGGCAAGGCTCCGCCAGCTTTTCGAATCTTCTCCCGGCGGCACCTCGAAGACCGCAATGCTGCGTCCCGCTTCGCCGAGCGACCTCTCGATCCGGCGGCCGTGCGCGGCCCAGGCACCGGCATCGGCGACAACGGCGATGCGTTCCTTGCGCATGAACGGCGCGGCAATCTCGCCCAGGTTCTCGATAAGCCCGCGACCGACATGGACTTCGTAAGCGCGCCCGGCGAGCGCAACGGGGATTACAGCCATCGTTCGATTGCCTCGATGATCTGGAGGGCGGTTTCCAGCTGGGGGCCGTCCCCGCCTTTCACGCGGATCGGCGCTTCGCCATAATACGGCGCGCGCTCGCCGTGCAGTCGCGTGAGGATTTCTGCCGGATCCCCGTTCTTGAGCAGCGGGCGGGTATCGCGGCGCGACGTGCGCTCGACCAGCGTGTCGATCGCGCAGTCGATCCAGACGGCGATTGCGCTGGCAAGAACGAGCGCGCGCGTTTCCGGATGCACGAACGCGCCGCCGCCGGTGGCGATCACGCCGTGCCGCTCCTCGATCAGTCGGGCGATCACGCGGCGTTCGCCATCGCGGAAATAGTCTTCTCCGAAGGATTCGAAGATATCCGAAATCGGCATCGCGGCGGCCGTCTCGATCGCCTCGTCGGCATCGACGAAGTCGGTCTTGAGCAGAGCCGCCAGCTTGCGTCCGACGGTCGACTTGCCCACGCCCATCAGGCCGACGAGCACGATTGGCCGGTCGATCCGGGCGGCGATCGCGGCGATTTCGGCGTCGCTCAGGCTCGGGCTGGCGGAGTGCATTGCCGCCCCGCCTATAGATGGGCTAGGGCGCGTGCAACCAACCTGACCTTGCGGGAATGGCAGGCTTACTTGGGAATGCGAGAGTGGTCGATGATGGGTGCGCGGGCGAAGTGGATCGCCGGAGGGGTGCTGGCCGTCGTGCTGGTCTACGCCTGGATCGATGGCGGCGAGGAGCCGCTGCGCCCGATCGCGCAAACGGTTGCCGTGCCGGGCGGCGCGGGATGAGGCGGCTCACGCTCTTCGGCGGCGCCGCGGCCCTCGCCTTGGCGTCCGGCCTCGCGCTGGCGCAAAGCGCGCCCGAATCGCTGTTGCCTCCGGGATTCGACGATCCCGCGCCGACCCCATCGCCATCGCCGGCGCCGCGGCCAAGCGCATCGGCCCAGCCGGGGCCGTCGACGCCCTCGGCGGGTTCGACTTCGGTACCGGTCATCCAGCCGCTCCCCGGTGGGACAGGTGCGCCTCCGCCGCCGGTCGCGCTACCGGGCATGGGGGGCAAGTTGCCGACACTCGAAGAACTCGAGAAGATGTCGACCGACGAACTGGACGAGTTGCTCGGCCTCAAGCCCAAGATCGACATTCCTCCCGGGGCCCGCCGCTCACTCGAGCAGGTCGGGGTACTGGCGCCGGACGAGGGCGGCCTGCCGGTGCATTCGCTGGCGAATCAGCCTTCCTCGCTCGTGCGGGCGGCCCTCGGCGGAACCACCCGCCCGCTCGTCTCGCGCTGGGGGCACATCCTCCTGCGCCGCGCGCTCGCTAGCCGGCTCGAGGCGCCCGGCGGGATGGATCCCGCCGAATTCGCCGCGTTGCGCGTGGCTGCGCTCAATGCGATCGGGGAATTCACCGTGGCGCGCGCGGTCGCGCAGGATGTCGACACGATCAACTGGAACCCCGCGCTGACCTCTGCCGCCCTCGACGCCTATGTCGGCACCGCGGACCTAGTCGGTGCATGTCCTGCGGTGCGGCTGCAGGGCAACCGGCGCGAGGACGGTACCTGGCGATTGTTCCAGGGGATCTGCAACGCCTACGCCGGGGAAAGCGCGCGGGCGAAGACGGATATCGAGCGCGTCCGTTATCGCGGGCAAGCCGCCAACATCGATGCCCTGCTGGCTCAGCGATATGCAGGCGCTGCTGGCCAGGGGCGCGGTGCGGTCACCATCGAGTGGAAGGGCGTGACGGACATGAACCCGCTGCGATTCGCCCTGGCGAACGCGGTGGGCGAGCCGATACCGGCCGGACTGCTGGAAAACGCAGGGCCGTATTACGCGCGGGCCGCGGCGACGGCGCCCATGCTGTCCCTCCCGCAACGCCTCGCCGCATCGGAAACCGCGGGACGCGAAGGCATCCTCTCCTCGGCTGCGCTGGTGGATCTCTACGCGCAGCTTTACGCCGAGGAGGCGGGCGAGGGCCCTGCCTACGAGCGGGCGCGCCTTCTGCGGCAGGCCTATGTCGGCGCCGACGCCGCCGCGCGTATGGCAGCGATCCGCCAGCTATGGGCGCCCGGGGCCGGCGGGGCGATCGATTATGCCCGCCTCGTCCTCACCGCCTACGCCGCGGCGCGGGTGGAACCCGACGAGGATTTCGAGGACGATGCCGCGCCGCTGGTGGCATCGATGCTTGCCGCGGGGCTGGAGCGCGATGCGCTGCGCTGGAGCGCGGTGGCCCCGGATGGGGGCACCGCTTGGGCGCAGCTTGCGTTTGCTTCGCCGGGCCGCGCTCGATCGGTCTCTACGGGTGCGGTGAACGATTTTGCGGACGACGATTCGAGTCCGGGTCAGCGTAAGTCGCAATTCCTGGTCGCCGGCCTTGCCGGTCTTGGGCGGATCGATGCCGGCGCGGTGCCCGCGCTTTCGCAGGAACTGGGGATGGACATCGAGACGCCGACCCGGTGGACCCGGGCGATCGATGCTGCGGCGGCGGTCGACAACCAGGCGCTGGTGGTCTTTCTCGCAGGGCTGGGGATGCAGGGGTCTGGGTGGGACCGGATGACCGCACGGCATCTCTATCACATCGTCTCCGCGCTCGATCGGGTCGGCCTGTCCGCAGAGGCGCGGATGATCGCCGCGGAGGCGGTGGCGCGCGGCTGATGCCGGCCTTGCGGTGAGCGCGATCGACGACTTCCTCGCGATGCTCGCCGCGGAGCGCGGCGCGGCCAGAAACACGGTGGCTGCCTATCGCCGTGACCTCGAGGGCGCTGCGGATGCCGTCGGCGACCTGTCGACAGCCGACGGTCCGGCGCTCGCGCGTCTGGGGAGTGCCTGGGCGGACCTCGCCCCGGCAAGCGTCGCGCGCAAGTCGTCGGCGCTGCGCCAGTTCTACGGTTTCCTGGTCGACGAGGGCGTGCGCCAGGACGATCCATCGGCCGCGCTGCCCCGGCCCGCCACGCGCAGGCCGCTGCCCAAGGTGCTGACCCACGCCGAGGTGGAGGCTCTCTTCGCGCTTGCCGAGAGCGAGGCGGCGGGCGACCGGCCCGTCGCGGTGAGGACGCTGGCCCTCGTCGAGATGCTCTACGGCTCGGGCCTGCGCGCGACCGAGCTCGTCTCGCTGCCGCTGGCCGCGGTTCCCCGCGATGCCCCCTTCGTGACCGTCACCGGCAAGGGCGGGCAGGCGCGCATGGTACCGGTCGGCGCGCGCGCGATGGCTGCGCTGAGCCGCTGGCTGGTGGTGCGCCCGCAGGGCAAGTACCTGTTCCCTTCGCGAGGGGGGCACCTGTCCCGCGTGCGGCTGTTCCAGCTGGTCAAGGCACTCGCCGCGCGGGCCGGGATCGCGCCCGAAAAGATCAGCCCCCACGTCCTGCGCCACGCCTTTGCGACGCATCTGCTCGAAGGCGGGGCCGACCTGCGCGTGCTCCAGACGCTGCTGGGCCACGCGGACATCGCCACGACCCAGATCTACACGCACGTCGATTCGGCCCGGCTCGTGGCCCTGGTCAACGAAAGGCACCCGCTTGCGCATGGAGGCAAGCGCGACTAGCTGCCCCTCCATGCAATCCTATCTCGAATTCGAGAAGCCCGTCGCGCAGCTCGACAGCCGCATCGCGGAACTCCGTTCGGCCGCTGAAGACGACGAGGTCGACATTTCGACCGAGATCGCGCGCCTCGAAGCCAAGAGCGCCGACCTCCTCGCGGCGACCTATGCCTCGCTCACGCCGTGGCAGAAGACCCAGGTCGCCCGCCATCCGGGACGGCCGCACTTCCGCGATTTCGTCGCCCACGCCTTCACGGATTTCGTCCCGCTCGGCGGCGATCGCACCTATGGCGACGACCAGGCGATCATGGGGGGCCTTACCACGCTCGACGGGCGCAAGATCATGCTGATCGGGCACGAGAAGGGCCACGATACCGACAGCCGCATTCGCCACAACTTCGGGATGGGCAAGCCCGAAGGCTATCGCAAGGCGATCCGCCTGATGGAAATGGCCGGACGGTTCGGCCTGCCGGTGGTCACCCTGGTCGACACCTCAGGGGCGTTTCCCGGCATCGAAGCCGAGGAACGCGGACAGGCCGAGGCGATCGCCCGTTCGACCGAGGCGTGCCTCGCGCTACCGGTGCCGATGGTCTCGGTGATCGTGGGTGAGGGCGGCTCGGGCGGCGCCGTGGCGCTCGCGAGCGCGGAACGGGTGCTGATGTTCGAGCACGCGGTCTATTCGGTGATCAGCCCGGAAGGCTGTGCGTCGATCCTTTGGCGCACCGCGGAAAAGGCTCCCGAGGCGGCCGAGGCGATGAAGGTAACCGCCCAGCATCTCGAGCAGCTTGGCGTGATCGACCGCATCGTACCGGAACCGGTCGGCGGCGCGCACCGCAACCCTGAAAAGGCGGCCAAGGACCTCGGCGTCGCGATCGGCGAGGAACTCGATGCGCTCGTCGGCCTGCCGGCGGAGACCCTGCGCCGGCTGCGGGAGGAGCGGTTCCTCTCGCTCGGCACCAGCTAGATCCCGCGTTCCCCGGCGGGAACAAAGCCGCCGCGGTGCGGGTTTCCCGCGCACATGACAACCGCGGCGGCGGGTGGGCGCCGCGCATGCTCAGGGGAATAATTCATGTCGCGATTGAAGTCTCTTGCCCTCCTTTCGGCCGCCATTCCGTTCGCCCTTACCGGCTGCGCGACAATGGGCGGAACGATACCCGACGCTTCGGCGCCAATCAGCCAGAGCGAGGCCCAGCAGGGCGCCGAGGCGCACCCGAAGATCATGCAGGAATTCGGCGGCGCGATGACGGGCGCCTATGCCGCCTACGTCGAGCAGGTCGGCAAGAACATCGCGGTGCAGTCGGGCCTCGGCAACGCGCGCGATTCGTTCACCGTTTCGCTCCTCAACAGCTCGGTCAACAACGCGTTCGCGATCCCCGGGGGCTACGTCTACACGACCCGCCAGCTCGTCACGCTGATGAACAACGAGGCGGAGCTTGCCGCAGTGCTCGGGCACGAGGTCGGTCACGTCGCGGCGCGCCATTCGCAGCGCCGCCAGGCCAAGGCGACCCAGAACTCTCTGCTGGGGGCCGCGGGGGCCATCCTGTCGGGTATCCTGCTCGGCAACAGCGGGTTGGGGCAGCAGATCTCGCAGGGACTCCTGCAGGGATCGCAGCTCCTGACTCTCAAGTTTTCGCGTTCGCAGGAGCTCGAGGCGGACAAGCTCGGCGTTCAGTACCTGACCCGGGCGGGTTACGATCCGCATGCGATGGCGACGGTTTTGCAGAGCCTGGCGATGCAGAACGCCCTCGACGCATCACTGCAGGGCCGCCAGAATGCGACCATACCGGAATGGGCCTCGACCCACCCCGACCCGGCCAGCCGCGTGCAGAACGCGCTTAGCCTGGCGGGCAGCGCGACCGGGGTGACCAATCGCGACACGTTCCTGACCCGGATCGACGGGCTTACGTATGGGGACGACCCTTCACAGGGCGTGATCGAGGGCAACCAGTTCATCCATCCCGAACTGCGCCTTGCGTTCACCGCGCCCAGCGGATTTTACATGGTCAACGGCACGCGCGCGGTTTCGATCAATGGGCAGAGCGGGCAGGCGCAGATGTCGACCGCGCCCTATAGCGGCAATCTCGAAACGTATGTGCGGCAGGTCTTCTCAGGACTGAGCCAAAATCAGCAGATCGCGCCGCAGACGATCCAGCGCACGACCGTCAACGGCTTGCCGGCTGCCTACGGCACGGCCCGCGTGAGCAGCGGCGGCAGCCAGGTCGACGTTGTCGTCTTCGCGTACGAGTTTTCAAACAGCCAGGCATTCCACTTCGTGACGATCAGCCAGGCGGGCCGAACCGAGGTGTTTTCGCCGATGTTCAATTCGATGCGCCGGATCAGCGCGACCGAAGCGGCGCAGGTCGTCCCGCGGGTGCTCGACGTGGTGACGGTGGGTTCGCGCGACACCGTCCAGTCGCTCGCCGCGCGCATGGCCTATTCGGATGCGCAGGAACAGCGGTTCCGGGTGCTCAACGGGTTGACGTCCAGCGAGACGGTGCGGCCGGGCCAGAAGGTCAAGATCGTGGTGCGCGGTCGCTGATCGCCCTCGGACCGGACTGGGACGCGCACACGAAAAAGGCGGCGGGATCGCTCCCGCCGCCTTCTTCAATCGATCAAGAGTGAAGGATTAGCCCTTCATCTTGGTGCTGACCTCGGTGAAGGTCGCGCTCAGCTGGTTGCCGAGGCCCTGCATCGCGGCGATCGCGGCGACCGCGATGAGAGCGGCGATCAGGCCGTATTCGATGGCGGTGGCGCCCGCTTCGTCGCGGACGAGATTCTTGATGAACTGCATGTGACGTCTCCTGGTTCAGTCTTCGCTACCCGGTCCATGCCGAACCCATATTCACGGCTTGGACTTCGTTCGGATTACGGCGTCGGAGTTGACAAAATCCTAACCGCTTGCACGCTTATTTCGAGGCCTGTGCCATCTTGTCGGAAACGTTGTTCCACATAACGATTGTGGTGTTGCCGAAATTCTGGACAGCCACGAGCATGGCGAGGAACATCATCGCCAAGATCAGTCCGTATTCGACGGCAGTGGCCCCCGAAATGTCGGTGGCAATCGCTTTGAGGAGCTTGCGCATCGGCATTGGTTTGTGTCCGTCGAATATTTACTGACAGGATGCTTTGTGCGCCCCCCGGGTTAAGAAAAGGTTGCGAAGGGCGCTGCGCATGGAAAAGAATCCGACATGGATGGCGGTCGTTGCCGGAGCGATGCAGCGCGACGACGGTCGGTTCCTGCTTCAGCGCCGGCCGCTCGAAAAGCATCATGGCGGGCTGTGGGAATTTCCCGGCGGAAAGATCGAGGTCGGCGAAAGTCCCCGCAACGCGCTGGTTCGCGAGCTTAACGAGGAGTTGACCGTCACGATCGATCCGCAGGACCTTGTCGCGCAGGCCTTCGCCGAAGAAATGCCGGCCGGTGGTCGACCGGGTATTGTCATCCTGCTTTACACGGTAATCGCGTGGCAGGGATTTCCCGTAGCTGAGCCGGGCGCCGAGATTGGCTGGTTTGGGCTCGCGGAGGCCGACCGGTTGGCCCTTCCGCCGCTCGACAAGGCACTCGTCAGATCGCTGTGCGAATGATCGCAATAGGTGTTGCCAAGGCTCTCACCCATGCCTATGTGGCCCCCTCTCAAGCGCGCCCGTAGCTCAGCTGGATAGAGCATCAGACTACGAATCTGAGGGTCGGACGTTCGAATCGTTCCGGGCGCGCCAATTTTCCCACCGGATAGTGTACTGGACATTTCCTCTTCGGGTGTCCGAGGCTGGCGCGACCAGGCCGCAGTCGCGCGGAGTCTGCCCTAGCGTCGGAGATCGAGTCCCACTTTCAGCATGGCCTGGCGGACCGGCGGGTGGTCATGCAGTTCCAGCAGGGGCGGTTGGTAGAGGAACCACGGGTGCCTGCGCCAATCGGTGGGTACCGCCATGGGTCCTTCGCTGAGCAAATAGCCCCTGATCGCGGTCGTCAGCAGTTCGAACTCCCGCAGGAGGGCGAGCGGCGCAGCGGCAAAGGGAATGAAGCTCGGCCATTCGAGGATGGTCTCGTGAAAATACCTGATGGTCGCCTTTCTGGACCCGGCATCCTCGTCGATTACCGCGCGCGCCAGCATCTGGCGCGACAGGCGGCCGCCCGGGTGAAGATTCGCGGGCGTGGCGCGCACATCGCCGATGAGCACGTTCACCGCAGCGAAATTGCCGGACATCAGGTTGGCACGGAAAGCCACCTCCCAGGCGCACCAGTTCTTGGGGCTTTGAGACAGGGCCTGATCTGCGATCCTCAGGCTTTCCTCGTCCCGGCCTGCCATCAGCAGCGCATGGGCCAGCCAGAACTGCACGCCCAGCAGGTTCCACTGGTGATCCAGCGCGCGCTGGAATGCGCCGATCGCCGTATCGAGATGACCGCAGCACATCGCAAGGAACCCAATCGCAGCCGGCAGATCCCATCCCGGCGCAATGCGCTGCTCCAGACGCTCCAGCCGTTTCCGCTGCGCGCCCCAGCGCATATAGGTCGGCTCGGCAAGGGCGACGGCTATGCGCGGATATGGATGCCGGGGGTCAATTTCGGCGCCGCGCCGCGCGGCGGAAAGGGCCACGCGGCGATTCCGTTCGATATCCTCGTTCCGGTCGAGGGCCTTCGCGGCGACGAGGGCAAGCCCGCCCCAGGGCGCTGCGAAATCGGGAGCAGCCTCGAGAGCGGCCCGGTACAGTGAGGATGCCTGCTCCGGGATCAGGGCACAGCCTTCCTCTCGCCGGGCAATTTCCGCTCTTTCGAAGAGCTCTTTCGCCTGCCGGTCGACGGGACGACGGCGGCCCTGCACGAAGGCCGCACCGCCGAGAATCGCGGCAGCGCCAGCCGCCGCCACGACGGCGCGTCGGCCGAACCTCGGCTCCCCGTTTGCGCCGTCCGGCGGGGCATCGGCTCCGGCGCAAGACAGTCGGTAACCGACCCCCCTGATGGTCTGCACCTCGAAGTCGCCCCCTGCGAATCCGGCGCCGACCTGGCGCACCTTGGAAACCGCCCGCTGTATCGCATTGTCGCCGACGACCTGCCCGTCTCAGCATCTCTCGATGAGGGCATCGTGCCCGACGACCTGGCCGCTTGCCTGCGCAAGCGCGATCAGCACCCGCATGACGCGCGGCTCGAGAATGATCTCCTGCTTGTCGCGGATCAGGCGCAGGCTCGGGGGATCGACACGTATTGAACCCAGCCGAAAGGAATCGGTCGCATCAAGCCGAACGAATCCGTCATCGGGTTCTGGCAGCAAGAGGCACCTCCATTCCGGCCCGTTGCCTTCAAAGCGAATATATCAGCAATTCGTCAGCATTTCATCAGCTTCAGGTGCTCGCACGATCGCGGCCGCCGGAGCACGCTCCCTCGCAGTGATCAACGAAAGGAGCCGATCATGAAGAAGCTTGTCACCTGCACTGCGTGCCTGGTGCTGCTGTCCACTCCGGCGCTGGCCGGCGAGGTCACGGGCAATGGCAAGGAACTTACCGTCAACGGCAAGTCATCCTGCGCGTTCTCCGGGCTGAACGACACGCCCGATGGAGACGTAGACACGTCGGACCCCGGCGGCCGTGTCCAGTCATTCGGGTTCTTCTTCGCCCAGACCTGGTTGGCCCCTTTCCTGGATCCCACGGCCAACGACCCGCGGGAGCCCTCGTTGAGCCCGGGATGGGCGTGCAATCCGCAGCGGGGCGGTCCGTACGAGCCGGGTGGCTGAGCAGAGCGCGCGAAGGGGGGCGGGCCGCCATCGGCTAGGGATGTCGGTCCGTCACTCTGCAAGCCCGGCAGGCGATGGCCACGGAGCTTCCCGGAACCGCTCGCAAACTTCGTCCATTCCCCCTAGGGACGCGCAAAGCCGCGAAGGGGAAATGTGGCCGAGGCAGCTGAAAACCCGAACGAGATCGCGTTCACCGACGATTCGGTCGAACCGGGAGTCTGGCGTTATGCGCGCGTCGATCGCGCCAGCGTGATCGTCGATGCCGAGGACTATTTTGCCCTGATGCAGAAGGCGATGCTCGACGCGCGCCGCCGCATCCTCCTGGTCGGGTGGGATTTCGACACCCGCATTCACCTGGCGGTTGGAAGACGCTGGTTCAGTCGTCCGTTCCGCCGGACCTATCCGCGCCGGCTCGGCAGTTTCCTCGTATGGCTCGCTCGACACCGCAATGGGATCGAGATCGACATCCTGAAGTGGGGTCTGGGCGTTTTCGATTTCGCCCTGCGGGGTTTCATGCTGTTCGATGTGATCCGGATGGCCGCCTACAAGGCGATTCACGTCAATTTCGATGGTCATCACCCGGTCGGCTGCTCGCACCACCAGAAGATCGCCGTGCTCGACGACAGGCTTGCCGTGTGCGGCGGCATCGACATGACCCAGGAACGCTGGGACACCCGCGAGCACATCGAGAACGACCGTCGTCGGCACCGCCCTCACGGCCTGCGCTATGGCCCGTGGCACGACGCAACGATGATGATGGAAGGCGAAGCGGCACGCCACCTTGGCGCGCTGTGCCGCGAGCGGTGGCGGCGGGCCGGTGGAGATGCGCTGAGCGAGGTGGAGATACCCGAGGAGAGCCTCTGGCCCCGGGAGCTTGCGGTGCAGTTCGAAGGGGTGGAGATCGGTATCGCCCGCACGCGCGCGAAATACGACGGCCTCGAAGGCGTCAGCGAGATCGAGGAACTGCTGCTCCGCCAGATCGCATCGGCCAGGCACTTCATCTACTCGGAAAACCAGTACTTCACCTCGCCGCGCATCGCCGATGCGATCGCGAAGCGGCTGGAAGAGGACAACCCGCCCGAAATCGTCATGGTTCAGCCGCAAACCGGCGACGGATGGCTGGAGCAGGTCGCCATGGACCACGCGCGCAACTGCCTGCTGCACTCGCTCGCCGACATCGACCATCGCGGGCGCTTCGCAATGTTCGTCCCCTACACGGGTGAAACGCCGATCTACGTCCACGCGAAGCTGACGATCTTCGACGACCGGATCCTGCGCATCGGCTCGGCGAACTTCAATAACCGCTCGATGGGGCTGGACAGCGAGTGCGACGTGTTCATCGATGCTGCGCGGCCCGGCAACGCCCATGCCACCGACGCGATCGGCGCCATCCGTCGGTCGCTTCTTGCCGAGCACTGCGGGATGGAGGAGGACGCGGTGGCTCGTGCGCTGGAGACGGAAGGATCGATGATCGCCTTCATCGAGAAGCACGGCCGAAAGAATGCGCGGCAACTGCGCCGGTTCGTCCCCCCGGAGGTCGACGAAATCGAGGAAACGCTGGCCGGCTCGCAGATCCTCGATCCCGAGTCCCCTGACGAGATGTTCGAACCGTTTGCCAAGGGCGGCCTGATGAAGCAGGGCAGCCTCGTCAGCCGCGCCTGGAACCGTGTCCGCGGCAGGAGGAAACTGAAGTCATGAGCAGCCTGGTCGGTCCCGACGAAGACGATCCGCGCGGCAAGCCGCCGGTGCCCGCGCACGTTCAGGACGCGATCCGCACCTTGATCGAATGGGCTGGCGACGATCCGACCCGCGAAGGCCTCGTCGATACTCCTTCACGCGTGGCCCGCGCATGGAAGGAATACTGCATCGGCTATGGCGAAGACCCGTCGGTCCACCTCAGCCGGATCTTCGAGGAGGTCGGCGGCTACAACGAGATCGTGCTGCTCAGGGACATCCCGTTCCAGAGCCACTGCGAGCATCACATGGCGCCGATCATCGGCAAGGCGGCGATCGCCTACCTGCCGAACGATCGCGTGGTCGGCATCAGCAAGCTCGCTCGGGTGCTCCACGGGTTCGCCCGTCGCCTGCAGGTCCAGGAACGGCTGACCGCCGAAGTCGCCGATTGCATCTGGGAGCATCTCAGGCCGCAGGGCGTCGCTGTCGTGATCGAGGCGTCGCATTCGTGCATGACGGCGCGCGGGGTCCGCACGCCGGGTGTCGGCATGACCACCAGCCGGATGATGGGCACGTTTCTCGACGATCCGCGCAGCCGCGAGGAAGTGCTCAAGCTGATGGGCTACTAATCCGCCGGGCGAGCACGGCGCAGCCGAGCCAGACCAGGAAACCCGCGGCAAGATCGACGCCGTAGTGGCCCCCCATGGGGATAGCGGCCAGGATGATGACCGCGCTCCACGGGGGACCCAGCCACCGCATTCTCGTACCGGCGAGCGCCTGGGTCAGCATCAAGGCCAGAACGGTGTGAAACGAAGGGAAGGCGACCACGCCGCCCATGTCTGCAAGTCGGACGAGCTGGTCCCCGCCGTGCCGGAAATGTTCAAAGGCGGGCCACTGGTAGACTCCTGCGCCGGCGGGCAAACCCGCTCCCTGCAGGCCGGCGAGGCCGAAGTGCCGCATCACGCCCCAGGCCGGCACACCCAGCGACGCGATCGCGACCACCTGCATTGACAGGATCGCGGTGGCGACCAGTTCCCATGCCGCGCCGATGTGGTTGCGCGCGATCGCGAGAAATATGACCGCGACCACCGCGATCCCCGATGAATTGTAAGCAGCCGCAAGAATGCTCGTGACCAGCGGTTGTGCCGCAATCGACTGCACGACGGTGCCCGCATTGATCCCGACGAGCGCGTCGGCGCGCGCGAATCGCTCGTCGGCGAGCGGGGCTCCGAGCCGCAGCCCGACGTTGGACACCAGGCCGCACAGGATCAGCGCCCAGGTCGCCGCGCCGACGATCGCCGCCGCGTGCGCCAGCCGGCGGTCAGGCAGGCGCCTGCGGCACCACAGCGAAAGGCCAAGCAGAGCCAGTCCGAGGAGAAAGAACCGCAGGAAACCAGCGATCTCGATCCGCGAGCCGGTCATCCAGATCACTGCTGCCGCCGCTGCCAATCCGGCTGTCAGGGCCCCGGCGACCAAGAGGGCAACCGGAGAGGGCGGTGCAAGTCCCCATGACGGCCGGTCAGGCATGGAAAGGGCGGCAGACGCATTCACGCCGCCGCCCTAGCCGGATTTGGTTGCTATCGGGTTGTCAGAGCTGACCGAGCAGATGCTCCGCGCTCGAAACCGAGAAGTCTCCGGGGGCCTCGACGTTCAGTTCCTTGACCACGCCGTCCTCGACGATCGCCGACCACCGCTGGCCGCGCTTGCCGAGGCCGAAGGCCGAACCGTCCATCGTCAGGCCCATCGCTTCGGCGAATTCGCCGTTGCCGTCGGCCAGCATGGTGATGTCGTCCGAGCCGGCAGCCTTGTTCCAGGCGCCCATCACGAACGGATCGTTGACCGCGGTGGCGACGATCTCGTCGACGCCCTTCGACTTGAGCTCGTCTGCCTTCTCCACGAAGCCGGGCAGGTGCCGCGCCGAGCAGGTCGGCGTGAACGCGCCGGGCACCGAGAAGATCGCGACCTTCTTGCCCTTGAAATATTCGCTGCTCTGGACCGCCTCGGGACCTTCCTCGGTCGCCTTGACCAGTTTCACATCCGGAAGCGTATCGCCCACCTTGATCGTCATCTCGCAAATTCCTTCGCTGTCCCGTCCGTTCGCGGGCCGAGATAGCGCGCGGGGCGGCCGGTGCAACCGCAAGCGCACTACGAAGGTGGTTAATTCCGCTTCACCGTGGCCGTTTAAGAACGGGTAAACGACCGGGCGCAGTCTCTCCAACAGGCGGGCGGGTCCGTTCGCCAGGTGACGCGGGCCGGGGTGGGGCCCGTTGGGGGAGAATGGGGTCATGAAATCAATCACGAAACTGGCTGCGGTCGCCGCGGCCATGGCGATGCTCGCGACCGTACCGCAGGCTGCGGCGGCCGCCTCGCCGAGCGAAGCGGCGAAGCTCCGGCGGCTGGACATCATGCTGATGGTGAGTTCGCTTCGCTGCCGCTTCGGGGCGGACAATTTCCAGGCCGACTATGCGCGCTTTTCGACGAACCAGTATCCGGTCATGCAGGACGCGTTCAAGACGTTGGAAGCCGACTACAACGCGCGGATGGGGCCGGCGCGAGCGAAGAAGGCGCTCGACAGCGTATCGGTCGGCATGGCCAACCAGTATGGCCTGGGTCATCCCTGGCTTGGCTGCGGCGAACTCAAGTCGGCGACCCGGGAACTCGCCTCGACGCGGGATCGCGCCCGGCTGATCGCCGCCGCAGATGAAATGCTGGGGGAACGCCCTCCGCAATTCGCTTCCCGTCGCTAAAGCTGGTCGACGACGGGGGGAAACGGGCGGCGCTCCAGGGCGACCGCCCGTTCCTCGCGACCTCCCGCACTCACATATAAAGGAAGCTTTATATTTGCCTTCGCGCGTGCCGGAGGCTAGGGGCGCGCCATTCCCGAATCTGGAGACGACCCCGTGGCCACTACCGCCGACACCATGACCCGCGATTACGTCATCAAGGACATCGAGCTCGCCGAATACGGCCGCGACGAGATCGCCATCGCCGAAACCGAGATGCCGGGCCTGATGGCGCTGCGCGAGGAATACGGCGCGTCGCAGCCATTGAAGGGCGCGCGGATCACCGGCTCGCTCCACATGACGATCCAGACCGCGGTGCTGATCGAGACGCTCGTGGCGCTGGGTGCCGAAGTCCGCTGGGCGACCTGCAACATCTATTCGACGCAGGACCATGCCGCCGCCGCGATCGCGGCGCAGGGCATCCCCGTGTTCGCGGTCAAGGGCGAGAGCCTTGCCGAATACTGGGACTACGTCGGCCGCATCTTCGACTGGTCGAGCGAGGCCGACCCTGACCTTACCGCCAACATGATCCTCGACGACGGGGGAGACGCCACGATGTTCGCGCTGTGGGGCGCGCGCGTCGAGGCGGGCGAGGACCTGTTCGAACCCTCGAACGCCGAGGAGATCGAGTTCGTCCGCGCGCTCAAGGCGTTCCTCAAGGCGAAGCCGGGCTATCTCAGCGCCAGCGTCAAGGCGATCAAGGGCGTCTCGGAAGAAACCACCACCGGCGTCCACCGCCTCTACAGCCTCGCCAAGCAGGGCAAGCTGCCGTTCCCGGCGATCAACGTGAACGACAGCGTCACCAAGTCGAAGTTTGACAACCTCTACGGCTGCAAGGAATCGCTGGTCGACGCGATCCGCCGCGCGACCGACGTCATGCTCGCCGGCAAGGTCGCCTGCGTCGCCGGATTCGGCGACGTCGGCAAGGGCAGCGCCGATTCGCTCCGCAACGGCGGCGCGCGCGTGATGGTGACCGAAATCGACCCGATCTGCGCGCTGCAGGCGGCGATGGAAGGCTATGAAGTCGTGACGATGGAAGAGGCGACCAAGCGTTGCGACATCTTCGTCACCACCACCGGCAACGAGGACGTGATCACCGCCGAGCACATGAAGGCGATGAAGAACATGGCCATCGTCTGCAACATCGGCCACTTCGACAGCGAGATCCAGATCAGCGCGCTCGACAACTACGACTGGAAGGAAATCAAGCCGGGCACCGACCTGGTTACCTTCCCCGACGGCAAGCAGATCATCATCCTCGCCAAGGGCCGCCTCGTGAACCTCGGCTGCGCGACCGGGCACCCGAGCTTCGTGATGAGCTGCAGCTTCACCAACCAGACGCTGGCGCAGATCGAGCTGTTCACCAAGGGCGACGAGTACAACAACGACGTTTACGTGCTGCCCAAGCACCTCGACGAAAAGGTCGCCGCGCTGCACCTCGACAAGCTCGGGGTGAAGCTCACCAAGCTGACCCAGGAACAGGCGGATTACATCGGCGTACCCGTCGAAGGCCCGTTCAAGCCCGATCATTACCGGTACTGATTGGCCGCAATGACGTTGCATAGTGCGGTCTGCGCGCATAGCTGACCGCCATGCAGTCGACCCCCACCGCGCTCGCGCTCATCGGCCTTCTGCTGGCCGCCTGGGTCGCGGGCGCGGCGTGGCTGATGATCGCCGCTGGTGCCCGGGCACGGAGGGCCGACGCCGCGCGCAAGGCCGCGCGGCGGATGGTGCGGATGATCGACGAATCCCCCGCGATTCCCCTGATCGTGCGGGTCGACGGCAGGATCGAGGCGAGCGAGCGGCTCGCGGGTTGGCTGGGCCTGTCGAAACTCCCGCAGTATCTCGGCGATCTGGGCGGTAGCGACAGTGCAAGGGGCCTCTCGGCGGAACAGCTCGCCGAGCTCTCGGCGAACGTGCTGCGCACGCAGAAAACCGCCACACCGTTTCGCATGGAGCTGACCCCTCCGGGATCGCAGCGCAGCCTCGCGGTGCGCGGCGTGCTCGCCGACCCGCAGGTCTCCCCGGGCGGCGCTGCGCTGTTGTGGGTGTTCGACTTCTCCGAAAGCCAGGGCGAGCTCGCGCGGCTGCGCGCCGAGGCGTCGCGCGCCAAGGGCGACTTTGCCGCGCTTGTGGGCCTGATCGAGGCTGCACCGCTGCCGATGTGGTTCCGCGGGCCGGACGCGCGGTTGAAGCTGGTCAACACGTCCTATGTCCGGGCTGTCGGTGCCGAAAGCGCAGAGGCGGTTGTCGAGGCGCAGATCGAGCTCGTGGAGGCGGTCGACGGGCTTACTGCGGCGCAGGTGGCATCGCAGGCCGCCGCGGCAAACACCCCGGTCGAGCGGGTCGTCACGGCCACGATCGGCGGGCAACGCCGCAGCCTGCGCGTCAGCGACCTGCCGCTGGGCGCGGAGGGAGTTGCCGGATACGCGGTCGATATCGAGGAAATGGAAGAACAGGCGCGCACCTTTCGCGCGTTCCGCGAAGCACAGCGGCAGATGCTCGACCAGCTTTCCGTCGGCGTGGCGCAGTTCGGTCCGGACCGGCGGCTGCTGTCCGCCAACCAGCCCTTCCGCCGGATATTCGCCATGCGGCCCGGCGCGACCGACGGCATCGAGTTCGAGCGCCTGCTCCGCGAGTCGCGTGAGGCGGGCCGGACGCCCGAGGTGCGCGACTTCCCGGCCTGGCGCGCAGAGCGGACCGAGTGGTTCGGAATCGGGGAAGCGGTGGAGGAGGCCTGGCCGCTCAACGATGGCACGCACTTGCGGATCGTCGCGCAGCCGATGCCCGACGGAGGGCTGGTGCTGATCGCCGAGGACCGGACCGAAAGCCTCGCCCTCTCGGCGACCCGCGATACCCTCCTGCGGACCCGCACCGCAACCTTCGACAGCCTGTTCGAGGCGCTCGCGGTATTCGCGCCGGATGGCCATATGCAGCTGTGGAACCGCCGATTTGGCGGCGCCTGGGGGCTCGACCAGGACGATCTGGAAGGCCATCCCACGGCCGACGAACTCGTGGCGAAGATCGCCCCCCGTCTCGAGCAGCCCAAACAGGCCAAGGCAATCGGCGACGTGGTGCGCGGCGCCACGCTCGACCGCAAGCAGACCGGGGGACGGGTCGCGCTCGCCGATGGCCGCACGCTGGAGATCGCAGGCGTGCCGCTGCCGGACGGCAACGGATTGCTGACCGTGCTCGACATCACCGATTCGCAGAACGCCGAGGCCGCTCTGCTCGAGCGGGCCGAGGCGCTCGAGGCAGCCGACGAGGTAAAGACGCGGTTCCTCGCCAACATGAGCTACGAGTTTCGCGTGCCACTGACTTCGATCGGCGGTTTCGCGGAACTTCTCGAGGCCGGGGTGGCGGGCGAGCTGAGCGCGCAGGGCCGCGAATACGTCGCGGCAATCCTCGAATCGGTGCATCGCCTGACCGACCAGGTGGAGAACGTGCTGGCCCTGTCCCAGAGCGAGGCCGGGCTTCTCCCGCTCGCGAAGGAGCGGCTCGATCTGCTGCCGTTCGTGACGCAGGTGGTCCGCGAGCGCGAAGCAGCGATCGTCGAGGCGGGCCTTTCGCTGGACCTGCGCGGAGGCGGGACCTCCAAGGTAGAAGCCGATCCGCGCCAGCTTTCGCGCGCCCTCGGCCATCTCCTCGACAATGCCATCGCCGCGACGCCCGAAGGGGGCAAGATCCTCGTCGACCTGTCGCGCAAGAAGGACGGGGTGCGGATCGTCGTATCCGATAATGGTCGGGGAATGACGGCCGACGAACTGCGCCGCGCGCGCGAGGGCTTGCGCATCGGCGCCGACGGCAAGCCCGAGCGCCGCCAGGGCCTCGGCATTCCGCTCGCTACGCAGCTGGTCGAGGCGCACGGCGGCACGCTCGAGATCGTCTCGCGCCGGGGAGAGGGCACGTTCGCGACGATCCACTTGCCGTGAGGGTAGACCTGCCCGATCTCGCCGCGATGGACGCGTTCGGAGCGCGGATTGCGCGGCAACTGCGTCCCGGAGACGTGGTGGCGCTGAGCGGCGGGCTCGGCGCGGGCAAGACGACGCTGGCGCGTGCGGTGATCGCGGCGCTCGGTCACAAGGGCGAAGTACCGTCACCCACCTTTACGATCGTCGAAACCTACGACTCGCTCAAGCCGCCGCTCGTCCATGCGGACTTCTACCGGCTCGAGCATCCGGGTGAGGTGGAGGAGATCGGGCTCGACGACTATCGCGAGGGCGCCGTCCTGCTCGCCGAGTGGCCCCAGAACGCCGGCGGCTTCGCGCATGAGGCGCAATGCCTCGAAATTGCGTTGGAAACTCGCGGGAACGGGCGCATGGCGATTGTCGAGGGCGCCGCCGATTGGCTAGGGCGAATGCCATGAATTCGCTTCCCGAGGGTCTCGTCGATTTTCTCGCCCGGTCCGGTTGGGCGGACGCGGCGATCGATCCCATTCCGGGCGATGCCTCGTTCCGCCGCTATTTCCGGGTGCGGTCGGGCGACCGCAAGGCAATGCTCATGCACGCGCCGCCGCCGCACGAGGATCCCGGTCCCTTCATTCACGTGGCGAACTGGCTTTCGAGTAGCGGCTTGCGCGCGCCCGAGATCTATGCGGCGGACCCGGGAGACGGGTGGGTCCTGCTCGAGGATTTCGGCAACGACCGGATGCGCGACTGGCTCGACGATCATCCGGATGGGGAAAGGGATGCCTACGCGGCGGCGATCGACACGCTGATCGATCTCCACGCCCGGCCGCCCGGTCCGTTCGATCCCTACGACAAGGCTGTCTACCAGCGCGAGGCGGGCCTGCTGATTCAATGGTACTGCCCCGCCGCCGGCCTCGCGGTCGACGAAGCGGGTTATGCGGCAGCCTGGGAGGAGGCGCTTTCGCCTATGCTCGCGCGACAGCAGCCCGGGGTCACGGTCCTGCGCGACTATCATGCCGAGAACATCATGCTTCTGGACGGAGGCCGGCAGGGGCTGATCGATTTCCAGGACGCTCTGGTCGGTCATCCGGCCTACGACCTCGTCAGCCTGCTGCAGGACGCGCGGCGCGACGTTCCGATCGAGCTCGAGCGGGCAATGCTCGACCGCTACCTTGCCGGTGCCGATGCCGATCCGCATTTCGAGGCCGACTACGCCCGCCTCGGCGCGCAACGGAACGCCAAGATCGTCGGCATCTTCACCCGCCTTTACAAGCGCGACGGCAAGGACCGTTACCTGGCGATGATCCCGCGCGTGTGGGCGGCGATGGAACGCGACCTGGCCCATCCCGCGCTCGCCCCCGTGGCGTCGTGGTTCGACGTCAACATCCCGGATGACCTGCGCGCGAGCGGCGGCGGCAGGATAGCGTGAGGCGAGCAGCGTGACGGGGCCGGCCAGCGACACCGCGATGGTCATGGCCGCTGGCCTCGGCAAGCGGATGCGGCCACTTACCGCCACCCAGCCCAAGCCGATGGTGCGCGTCGCGGGCAAGCCGTTGATCGACCACGCGCTCGACCGGCTCGCAGAAGCGGGCGTGGGCAAGGCCGTGATCAACGTTCATTACCTGCCCGACGCGCTCGTCGCGCACACCCGGTCGCGCAAGGCGCCGCAGGTTGCGATCTCCGACGAACGCGATCTCCTGCTCGAAACCGGCGGCGGTATGGTCAAGGCGCAGTCGGCGGGCCTTCTGCCCGACCCGTTCTTCTGCCTCAATGCCGACAACATCTGGCTCGACGGTCCGCGCGATGCCTTCGCCGATCTCTCCGCGCGGTGGGACCCCGACGCGATGGACGCGCTGCTGCTGGTCGTCCCCCACGCGCGCGCGGTGAATTTCCGGGGGCCCGGCGATTTTCACATGGACCCGCTCGGCAGGCTTTCGCGCCGCAAGCCGGGGCGGATCGCGCCGTTCATCTATACCGGGATCCAGCTCGTCTCGCACCGGCTGCTGCGCGACGCGCCGCAGGGGCCGTTCAGCACCAACGTGCTGTGGGAGCGCGCGATCGCGGAAGGGCGGCTGTTCGGCACCGGGTTCACGGGGCTGTGGTTCGAGGTCGGCACGCCGCAGGCGATCCGCCCGACCGAGGAGGCGCTCGCCGGTGGGTGAGGCATCGACGCCGAAAATCTATTCGATCGCCGCCCATCGCGGCTTCGCCGATGCCCTGGTGGCCGGCCTTGTGCCGCGATATTCCGAACCGGACGTCGGCATGGCGCGGCTCACGCTGCTGCTGCCCTCGACCCGTGCAGCCCGCACGGTGCAGGAAGCGTTCGTTCGCGCAAGCGGGGGCGGGCTGCTGATGCCCCGGATGGCGGTGGTCGGCGACCTCGATCTCGACGAGACGCTCGGCGCGCTGCTCGATCCGCTTGGCAGCGCGGATATTCCCCCGGCGGTCGAGCCGACCCGACGCTGGCTGCGGCTGGGCGCCATCATTCCCGAAGCCATGCGGGCACTGGGGCGCGAGCCGCCCAAGGGCGCGGCGCTGCTCAAACTGGCGCAGCAATTCGGCGCCACGATGGATCGCCTGCTGGTGGAAGACATCGCGCCCGATGAGCTGTGGGAGCAGCGGGTGATCGACGCGATGGTCGAGCAGTCGGCGCACTGGGTCGAGGCGTCGAAGCTGTTTGCCGCGGTGCAGGCGATGTGGCGCGGGGAACTTGAAGCGGCCGGAATGCTCGACGCCTCGGCGCGGCGCAATCGCCTGTTCGAATTCGCGGCGCGGCGCTGGCGTGCGTGTCCGCCCGAAACGCCGATCGTGGCGGCCGGCGTGACCTCCGCGGCGCCCGCACTGGCGGACCTGTTGCGGGTCATAAGCGAACTTCCGCGCGGGGCGGTGATCCTGCCCGATCTCGACCTGTCCATGTCGGACGAGGTCTGGGACGAACTCGGTGCTGCCGGTGCGCGCGACAATCCCGGCGACCCGCCGTTCGGACCGGGGGATGCGGTGACCCATCCGCAATATCACCTGAAGCTCCTGCTCAACCGCATGGGAATCAACCGCGCGGAAGTGCAGCCGTGGCACCGGCGGGGGCTCGCGGCCGCAGGACCCGAGCGGAGCCACGCGATCTCGGCGCTGTTCCTCCCGCCCAGGGCCAGCCGGGCATGGGTCGACCTGCCGGCCGAAAAGCGGCGGCTCTCGGGTGTTCGGGTGATGGAAACCGCCCACCCTGAGGCAGAGGCCCAGGCGATTGCGTTGCTGATCAGGGAAGCGGTGGCGATTCCCGAAAAGCGGGTCGCGCTGGTCACGCCGGATCGCGGGCTAGCTCGCCGGGTGGTGGAGCACCTTGCGCGCTGGAACCTTGCGGCCGACGATTCCGCCGGGCGGGCCCTTTCGGAGACGACCGCGGGGCGGTTGCTGCTGCAACTGGCAGAACTGGCGGGCGAGCGCGCCGCGCCGGTTCCCCTCGTCGCGGCGCTCGCCAATCCGCTGGTCCGTGCGGGCGCGGATCGCGGTCACTGGCTCGACGCGCTGCGGCGATTCGACCGCGCGCTGCGCGGGCCGCGACCGGCGCCGGGCCTCGCGCCGCTCGGCCCCATTGCGGCGAAGGCCCGGGTGACGCAGTGGTGGGAAGGGGTCGAACCGGTCCTCGGGCCATTGCTCACCGACGAAGTGCTGCCGCTCGCGGACTGGCTCGACCGGCTCGCCGGCGCCGGCGAGGCACTTGCCGGAAGCGGGTTGTGGGGCCGCGAGGACGGGCGCGGTCTTGCCCTGTTCGTGGAGGATCTGCGGCTTCATGCGCGCGACGCAGGCACGATGCTCGAAGCAGAGGACCTGCACGCCGTGCTGCGCGATGCGATGGAGGCAATCGCGGTCCGTCCGCCGTACGGCGGCCACCCGCGCGTCGCGATCTATGGCCTGATCGAATCGCGCATGGCCCGGGCCGACCTCGTCATCGCGGCCGGGCTGAACGAGGGAACCTGGCCCGCGCGGCCGGCCACCGACCCGTTGCTCGCTCCCGCGGTGCTGCGCGCGTTGGGCGTGCCGGGCGCGGATTTTCGCATCGGCCTGTCGGCGCACGATCTCGCCTCGGTCCTCGGTGCGCCCGAGGTGGTGCTCAGCCGCGCCCGGCGCGACCAGAGCGGTCCCGCCATCGCCTCGCGCTTCCTGCTACGGGTGCAGGCGCTGCTTGGCGAACTGGGCGATGCGCACCGCGAGACCGAGGCGCCGCGCCTCGCCGGGGTAATCGACCATGCGGATCCCGCTCCAGCCTATCCCCGCCCCAGGCCCATGCCGAGCGCGGCCCAGCGCAGGGTGGCGGTTTCGGTCACCAGCCTCGATCGCCTGCGCGCCGATCCATACCAGTTCTACGCCGCGAGCATCCTGAGACTGAGCGAACTGGACGGTCTCGATGCCGAGCCGAGTCCGGCCTGGCAGGGCACATTGGCTCACGCGATCCTCGAGGAATGGCACAAGTCCGGACGGCCGCTTGCCGACATCGCGACCGAGAAACTGGCCGAGATGAATTCCCACCCGCTCACCCGGGCGCTGTGGCGGCCGCGGCTGCTCAAGGCGCTCGAATGGATCGAGGACGCCATCGCGGCCGATCCCTCGCGCAAGCCGGTGCTGGTCGAGGCCAAGGGCGAAATCGATTGGCGCGGGGTCACGATCAAGGGCCGGATCGACCGGCTCGACTTCGACGAAGAAGACGGATGCTTCGCGGTAGTCGACTACAAGACCGGCTCTCCGCCGAAACCTGCGCAATCGGCGGCTGGATACGCCTTGCAACTGGGTACGCTGGGCCTGATGGTCGAAAGCGGAGCCTTCGCGCCGTGGAAGGGCACGGTCAACCGGTTCGAATACTGGTCGCTCGCAAAGCGCCAGGGTTCGGATCAGTTCGGCCATGTGGTGTCGCCGATCTTCGGCGAGGGCAATCGCAGCGGAATACCGCTCGACGAGTTTCTCCCGAAGACGAAGGGCTGGCTGGACGAGGCGCTCGATTGCTGGATTCTCGGCAATAATCCCTTCGTGGCGACGATTGTGCCGGACCTGCCGAATTACGGCACTTACGACCAGCTAATGCGCCTCGAGGAATGGATGCGGCTCCACGGTGAGAACGGCGCGTGAGCGGGAAGGTTCATCCGCTCTCCGACAACCAGGGACGCGCGGTCGCGCCCGGCCGCAGCGTCTGGCTGTCCGCCTCGGCGGGAACCGGCAAGACGCAGGTGCTCTCGGCCCGCGTGCTGCGCCTGCTGCTGCGGCCGGGTGTCACGCCGGGGTCGATTCTGTGCCTCACCTTCACCAAGGCCGGCGCGGCCGAAATGGCGGAACGGGTAAATGCCGTTCTCGCGCGCTGGGTGCGGATGCCCGACACGCGGCTCGCAAAGGACCTGATCGCCATCGGCGCCCCGCACGATCCGGACACCATCGCGCACGCCCGCACCTTGTTCGCCAGCGTGCTCGATTGCCCGGGCGGCGGGCTGCGGATCGACACAATCCATGCCTTTTCGCAGTGGCTGCTCGCCGCATTTCCCGACGAGGCTGGTCTCGTCCCGGGTACGCGCCCGATGGAGGACCGCGACCGCGACGTCCTCGCGCACAAGATCCTGGCCGCAATGGTCGTCGAGGCCGAGGAAGCCGGCGACGCGGCAGTGCTCGGCCCGCTGGCGATGCTCAGCGAGCGCATGGGACCTTCGAAAGTCCCCGAATGGCTGATGCGCTGCGCCGATGCCCGCGAACTCTGGTTCGGCAGGGGCGGTTGGCAACCCCCCATGCGCGAGCGGCTGCTACGGCTGTTGGGCCTGCCCGGCGATGCGGGCGAGGAGAGCCTTGCCGAACTGTGCAGCGACGGGGTGTTCGATTGCGACGCGCTCGAACGGGTGCGCGCCGCGAACGCAGCGTGGGGCACTGCGAGCGCGGGCAAGTCGCTCGACGCGATCGCCGACTTCATCGGCGCGAGCGGCATGGGCCGGGTGTCGGCGGCAGATCCGCTCGAGGCGGCCTTGTTCACCCAGAAGGGCGATCCCAAGTGGCTTAAAAACCTTGAAAAGCACGATCCCGATTATGCCGTCCACCTCGAGGCGGTGGCTGCCTCGTTTGCCGCGCTGCGCGAGCGCAGGGCGCTGCTGGCGCTTGCCGATCTCGTCGCGCCCGCGCTCGAGATCGGTCGCCGGTTCGCGCTCGCATGGGACGAGGCAAAGAACCGCGAGGGCCTGATCGACTTCGACGACCAGATCCGCCGGGCTGCCGCACTGCTGTCCGATTCCGCCCTGTCGGACTGGATCCGCTACAAGCTCGATCGCCGTTTCGACCATGTGCTCGTCGACGAGGCGCAGGACACCAATCGCGCGCAGTGGGACATCGTGCGCGCGATCACCGACGATTTCTTTTCCGGAGAGGGCCAGCGCGCGGGCATCCAGCGGACACTGTTCGTGGTCGGCGATTACAAGCAGGCGATCTTCGGCTTCCAGGGCACGAGTCCGGAGAATTTCACGCTCGCGCGCGAGTATTACCGCGCGCTGATCGATTCGCTTGCGGCAAACGATCCGGACGTTGAACCGCTGATGACGCTGGGCCTCGGCCGGTCCTACCGCACCGCGCAGCCGGTGCTCGACTTCGTCGACGGCGCGATCGCTGCGATCGGGAAGGAGGCCTTCGGGATCGCGCCTGACGAGACGATCGAGCGGCACGTCGGCTACGCCGACCGGCCCGGTCTCGTCACGCTCTGGCGCCCCGTCAGCGCGCGGCCCGGCGGCGACGAAGACGGTCCCGAGGACTGGCTGTCGGAACCCGAACGCGCGATGGCCAACCGCATCGCGGCACAAGTCGCCGAATGGCTGCGGCGCGGCTTCCCGCTGTCGAAGGACGACGGGCGCAACGCCGGGCCGGGCGACATCATGATCCTGGTGCGCAAGCGGCGCGAACTGGCGGGCCTTATCGTTGCCCGGCTCCATGCCGCGGGGGTGCCGGTCGCGGGCGTTGACCGCCTCCGCCTGGGGGCGCCGCTGGGGGTCAAGGACCTGATGGCCGCGCTGCGGTTCGCCGCGCAGCCGCTCGATGACCTCAGCCTCGCCAACCTGCTTGTCAGCCCGCTTTTGGGGTGGAGCCAGGAGGACCTGCTCGAACACGGGTATCGCGGCGACAGGCGGTTGTGGGACCATATCCGGGACGGCGAGTCCCCGCTGCAGCGCGCGACGGCGGACCGGCTGCGCGACCTGTTGCGGATCGCCGACTACGAGCCGCCACAGGCGATGTTGCGGTGGATGCTGGTGGGCCCCTGGCAGGGTCGCAAGGCGCTCGTCGCGCGGCTCGGGCCCGAGGTGAACGATCCGGTCGATGAACTGCTCAATGCGGCCTCCGCCTACGCCGCGACTTCTACCGCCAGCCTTGCCGGGTTCATCGCATGGTTCGATGCCGGCGAGGGCGAACTGAAGCGCGAGAGCGAAGGTGGCGGCGACCTGGTGCGGGTGATGACCGTGCACGGCTCAAAGGGTTTGCAGGCGCCCATCGTGATTCTTGCCGACGCCACCGGCGATCCCGACACCGCGCGTACGCGCGGGCTCTCTCTCGACGAAATGGCGATGGGAGGCGGCACGCGCAGCGTTCCGCTCCCCGCGCTGCGCAAGGACGAGAAGGCGGCGCCCGTGCTCGCCGCCGAAAAGGCTGCCAAGGCCGCCGAGCGCGAGGAACACTGGCGATTGCTCTACGTGGCGATGACCCGCGCCGAGGAGGCCCTCTTCGTCGGCGGCGCGCTGGGCAAGAAGGAGACCGAGCCCGCACAGGATTCGTGGTATGCGCGGCTGTCCGCGGTCATGACCGGCGAGGAGATCGACGACCCGATCTGGGGGATGCGGCGCGAATGGGGGGCGCCTGCTGCCCAGGTAACGCGGACTGCCATCCGATATGGCGACCCCACGCCCGAGCTTCCGGCCTGGGCAACGACCGCCGTCGGACCCGAGCCGCGCCCACCGCGTCCCCTGGCACCATCGGCGGCGGGATCGGTGCAGGGCAGCGACCCGCCGCTGCCGCCCGATGCAGCGCGCGTCGCGGCGCGGCGCGGCGTCCTGATCCACCGGCTGCTCGAACGACTGCCCGATGTTCCTCCGGCGGAGCGCGAACCGGCGGCGCGCGCATGGCTGGCCCGGCAGGCTCCCGACCTTGAAGAGGCCGAGCGGGGTGATCTGCTGGCGAGCGCGCTCGCGGTGCTGGCCGAACCCGATTTCGCCGAGGTCTTCTCGCCGACCTCGCTTGCCGAAGTGCCGCTGGCAGCGACCGTCGAAGGGCAGGTGATAGCGGGAACGGCAGATCGGCTGCTGGTCGAACCGCGGCGGGTGACCGTGATCGATTTCAAGAGCACACGCCGCCCGCCCGCCGCCATTTCGGACGTTCCCGACAGCACGCTGCAACAGATGTCCGCTTATGCCGCGGCACTTGCGGCGATCTATCCCGGCCGCGAGGTGCGCGCCGCCATCCTGTACACCCAGACCCCGCTGCTGATCGCGATTCCACCCGACCTGCTGTTGACCGGCAAGGCGCTCTTGTCGGCAAAATCGGAAAGCTTTTCCGCGCCGGGCGTTGAGTGAGCGACGCGAGCGCCTAGATTGGGGCCGACAAAAGGAGATTGCCATGCCGACCATCGCCGTGACCGACGCCAGCTTCCAGACCGACGTGCTCGAGGCCGACAAGCCCGTGCTGGTCGATTTCTGGGCCGACTGGTGCGGACCGTGCAAGATGATCGCGCCCGCGCTCGAGGAAATCTCGGACGAGCTGTCCGACAAGGTGACCATCGCCAAGATGGACATCATGGAGAACACCGGCGTACCCGGTTCGATCGGCGTGCAGTCGATCCCGCTGATGGTCCTGTTCAAGGACGGCAAGCCGGTGGCGCAGAAACTGGGCGCCGCGCCCAAGAGCCAGCTCAAGGGATGGCTCGAGGCCGAGCTCTAGTCCGGGTTCGGGCCGCCCGGCGCATACCCGGAGCCTTCCAGCCGGGCGACGAACCGGTCCCACAGCGCGGGAGTCGCGGCGGCGATCATGCCCTTGCGATGTGAATCGACGCGGTAGGGGGAACCGTCCTGCCGCGCGCACACGCCTCCCGCCTCGTTGAGGAACAGGCAGCCCGCGGCGTGATCCCACGGCAGCGTGCGTTCGTAGATCGCGATGTCGTGCCCGCCGATGGCGACGAGCGGGTACTGCTCGGCCGCGCATCCGGGTGCCTTTGCGATGGTATAGTGCGGCACGATCTCGCGCTCGAATACCGCGCGCTGCTCCGGCGCCATGAAGCGGGTCATCGCGGCAAGAGCGGGGGGGTCCGATCCTCCCGGCGCCGCAAGGACCCGCTCGTCGTTGACGAACGCGCCTTCGCCCTTTCGCGCGCGGCACAAGCGGTCGCGCCGGGGGTCGTAGATCCATCCGGCAAGCGTTTCTCCCCCGTCTGCCAGCGCGACCATGATCGCGAAGTGGCCCTGGCCGCTGGCGAAGTTGGACGTCCCGTCGATCGGGTCGATGATCCAGCAGGGGCCGGAAAGCCGATCGAGCACGGCGGGATCGGCCGCGCTCGCTTCTTCGCCGACGACGGGAACCTCTGGGGCGAGCCGTGCGAGCGCCTCGGTCAGGAAGGCCTCGACCTCGCGGTCGGCGATCGTGACGAGGTCATCCTTGGCCTTTTCCTCGACGTCGGCTTCGGCAAGGTTGCGCCAGCGGGGCATGACCGCCTTTTGCGCCGCAAAGCGCAGGAGCGCGAGGATCTCGTCGTCGAGCGCAGAACTCACCGGCTTCGCCTCACGACCGGTAGTCGGCGTTGATCGAGATGTACCCGTGCGTCAGGTCGCAGGTCCAGACGGTGGCGCGGCCGTCTCCCAGGCCGAGGTCGATCTCGACCGTGACTTCCCGGCCCTTGAGGTGCGCGGTCACAGGTCCCTCGTCGTAGTCTGCAAGCGGTAGGCCATTGCGCGCGGCCCAGATGCCCCCGAACCCGATCGACAGTCGGTCGCGGTCGGCCGGTTCGCCGGCCTTGCCCACGGCCATGACCACGCGCCCCCAGTTGGCGTCCTCGCCCGCGATGGCGGTCTTGACCAGCGGGGAGTTCGCCACCGCAAGGCCGATCCCTCGCGCGCTGGCATCGTCGACCGCGCCTGAGACAGCGATTTCGATGAACTTCTGCGCGCCTTCTCCGTCGCGCACGACCAGGTGGGACAATTGGCGGCAAACGTCATGGAGCGCGGCGGCGAAGGCATCGGCGCCCGGGTCGCCGGACGAGGCAAGGGGGGTGTTGTCCGCCTTGCCGGTCGCGAAAGCCAGGACCGTGTCGCTGGTCGATGTGTCGCCATCCACCGTTATGCAGTTGAAGGTCGCCTCGCTTGCTGCCGAAAGGCACGCTTGGAGGTACGCCGGCTCGACGGCGGCGTCGGTGAAGACGTACCCGAGCATGGTGGCCATGTCGGGCGCGATCATGCCGCTGCCCTTGACGATGCCCACCAGCGTCACTTTCGTCCCGCCGACCATCGCTGTGGCGACCGCGCCTTTGGCGAATGTATCGGTCGTGCCGATAGTCCGGGCAGCGTCTTCCCAGGTGCACTCGGCCGCTGCGAAGGCAGCCTCGAGCCCAGCCTGTGCCTTGTCCTTGGGAAGCGGGACGCCGATCACGCCAGTCGAGGAGACGAACACGTCGCTCGGCTCGCACCCGAGGTGCGTCGCGACCTGGCCCATGATGGCCTCGACCGCTTCGCGCCCGCGGTAACCGGTGAATGCGTTCGAATTGCCCGCATTGACCACCAGCGCCCGCGTCCGGCCGAGCAGGACCTGCTCGCGGCCGAGTTCGACCTCGCTCGAACAGCACACGTTGTTCGTGAACACGCCGGCGACCGAGGTGCCTTCCGCCAGTTCGACATAAGTGAGGTCGCAGCGGCCCCAGTCCTTGTATCCCGCGCGCGCCACGCGCGGCAGTACGCCCGCGATCTTCGGCGCGTCGGGGAAGGGGCAGGCAAGCGGCGAGCGTTCTGTATCCATCAGGCGGCACCTAGAAAGGTGTGGCGAACAGGTAAACGCGTTTTCATCGGGGGTGGACGAGTCGCGGGCCAGACCCTATCTGACCGGCACGATGCTACGCCGCATTCTTGCCTGTTTTGCGCTGATCACCGGCCTGACGGCTGCCGGTTCCCCGGCAGAGGCACGCATCATGGCGGTGATGACCCAGTCTGTCGTCGAGGCGACCCAGTCGCAGCAGCAAGCACCCGCGACCGCCTGCGAGGCGATCCAGCAGCGCGCCAACCTGCGCAGCAAGGGTGCCGGGCCCGCACCTTGCCGGCCGCGCAAGCCGGTGGTCATCATCATCCCGACGATCCAGTTCGGTCCCGACCGCGCGCTCGAGTAGCGCGCTCGTACGTCCTGCGCTTTCGCTGCCGCCCGGGCTCTTTCGGCCCCGGCGGGCGTTTCCTCATCAGTTTCCAGCCCCAGGGGCACCCATGATCCAGAACCTCGCCAAGGCCCTTTTCGGGTCGTCCAACGACCGTTACGTCAAGTCGCTCGACAAGATCGTCCGCCAGATCAACGCTCTCGAACCGCAGATCCAGGCGCTGTCCGACGCCGAGCTGGCCGCCCAGACGCCCAAGTTCCGCCAGATGCTCGAAAGCGGCAGCACGCTGGACGACATTCTTCCCGAAGCGTTCGCCACGGTGCGCGAGGCGTCCGTCCGCGTGCTGGGGATGCGGCACTTCGACGTCCAGATGGTCGGCGGCATCGTGCTTCACCGCGGCGAGATCGCGGAGATGCGTACCGGAGAGGGCAAGACCCTCGTCGCCACGCTCGCGACCTACCTCAACGCGATCGAGGGCAAGGGCGTCCACGTGGTCACGGTCAACGACTACCTCGCCCGCCGCGACTCCGAGTGGATGGGCCGCATCCACAAGTTCCTCGGCCTGACCGTGGGCGTGATCGTGCCGAACCTGAACGAGTTCGAGCGGCGCGAAGCCTATGCCAGCGACGTGACCTACGGCACGAACAACGAGTTCGGCTTCGATTACCTGCGCGACAACATGAAGCACGAGCGCGGGCAGATGGTGCAGCGCCCCTTCAACTTCGCGATCGTCGACGAGGTCGATTCGATCCTGATCGACGAGGCGCGCACGCCGCTGATCATCTCCGGCCCGACCGAGGACAAGACCGACCTCTACGTCGCGATCGACGCGATCGTGAAGGAGATCGACGAGAGCTATTACGAGGCCGACGAGAAGACCAAGAACATCACCTGGACCGAGGAGGGCGCGGAGAAGATCGAGGAGCGGCTTGCCGACACCGGCCTGCTCGTCACGCCGAACCTTTACGACGTCGAGAACACCCAGGTCGTCCACCATCTCGACCAGGCGCTGCGCGCGAACAAGATGTTCAAGCGCGACATCGACTACATTGTGAAGGACGAGAAGGTCGTCATCATCGACGAGTTCACCGGCCGCATGATGGACGGTCGCCGCTGGTCGAACGGCCTGCATCAGGCGGTCGAGGCCAAGGAGGGCGTGAAGATCGAGCCCGAGAACCAGACGATGGCCTCGATCACCTTCCAGAACTACTTCCGCATGTATCCCAAGCTGTCGGGCATGACGGGAACCGCCGCCACCGAGGCGAGCGAGTTCTGGGACATCTACAAGATGAACGTTGTCGAGATTCCCACGAACGTACCGGTCCAGCGGATCGACGAGGAAGACGAGTTCTACAAGAACACCACCGACAAGTTCGCCGCCATCGCCAAGTCCATCGCCGAGAAGCAGGCGATCGGCCAGCCCGTGCTTGTCGGCACCGTGTCGATCGAGAAGAGTGAACTCCTCAGCCAGTTCCTCGAGAAGGAAGGCGTCAAGCACTCGGTGCTCAACGCCCGCTTCCACGAGATGGAAGCCCATATCGTCGCCCAGGCAGGGCGCCTCGGGGCGGTGACGATCGCCACCAACATGGCCGGCCGCGGCACCGACATCCAGCTCGGCGGCAACGTCGAATTCCGCATCGAGGACGAGCTCAAGGACATCCCGGAAGACGATCCCCGGCGCCAGCTCGAGATCGATCGGATCAAGGCCGAGGTGGCGGCCGAGCGGCAGAAGGTGCTCGAGGCAGGCGGCCTGTTCGTGCTGGGCACCGAGCGGCACGAGAGCCGGCGCATCGACAACCAGCTGCGCGGCCGCGCGGGGCGCCAGGGCGACCCGGGCCTCAGCCGGTTCTATCTCTGCCTAGAGGACGACCTCCTGCGCATATTCGGGCCGGACACGCTGTTCGCCCGCATGATGAACTCGAACCTTGCCGACGGCGAGGCGATCGGCAGCAAGTGGCTGTCGAAGGCGATCGAGACCGCGCAGAAGAAGGTCGAGGCGCGCAACTACGACATCCGCAAGCAGGTCGTCGAATACGACGACGTGATGAACGACCAGCGCAAGGTTATCTACGAGCAGCGCGCCGAGATCATGGACAGCGAGGCGGTCGACGACGTGGTCATCGATATGCGCCACGATACGGTCAACACGCTGGTCGGCGAGGCGTGCCCGCCGGGTTCCTACCCAGAGCAATGGGACGTCGCGGGCCTCAAGGAGCGGGTGCGCGAAGTGCTCGGGCTCGAGCCGCCGTTCGACGATTGGCTTCAGGAGGACCACGTCGAGCCGCAGATCTTCGAGGAACGCCTTTCGGCGATGGCTGACGAGGTCATGGAAGCGAAGATCGCCGAAGCCGATCCGGCGATGTGGAAGCGGCTGGAGAAGCAGATCCTGCTCGAACGCCTAGACCATCACTGGAAGGAGCACCTTTCGACCCTCGACGCCCTGCGGCAGGTCATTTTTCTGCGTGCCTATGCGCAGAAGCAGCCCATCAACGAATACAAGCGCGAGGCGTTCGTGCTGTTCGAACGGATGCTCGACACGCTGCGGGAGGACGTGACCAGCATCCTTCTCAAGGCGCAGTTCCAGTTCAGGCCCCAGACGCAGCCGCTTTCGCTGCCCGATCTTCCGGATTTCCTCACCGGTCACATCGATCCGCTCTCGGGCTTCGAGGATTCGAACGACGGCGACGGGTCGCGGATGCGCGAGGCGCTGTTCGGTTCGCTCGCCGGCGCGCCTATGGCGGCCGCGGGCCCCGGCGGAACGGCGGACAACCCCTGGGCTGGCCAGGACATCAGCCGTAACGCGCCGTGCCCGTGCGGTTCGGGCAACAAGTATAAGCACTGCCACGGCGCGGTGGGCACCAAGGCAAGCGGTCCGGCACAGGCCTGACGATCGCCCGGGCGCGCGCGGCGGTCGATGATCGGCCGCGGCGCATCCGCCGAGCGCGAGGTTCGATCCGGCTAGTCGCAGCCCGCGCAGCCGGATAGGAGCGGAACGAGGATGCCTGTCCTTGCCGCCGCCTTCGCGCTGACTGCGCTGCTCTACGCGTCCGTGGGGTTCGGCGGCGGTTCGACCTACAGCGCCCTGCTGGCGCTCTCGGGCGTCGATTACCGGTTGCTGCCGATCGTCTCGCTGCTGTGCAACCTGGTCGTCGTGACCGGAAGCACCATGCGGTTTGCGCGGGCAGGCATCACGCCGTGGCGCGGCGCGGTGCTGCTCACCGCGATCGCGGCCCCGGCGGCGTTCCTGGGCGGTTTGACGCCGATCCGGGAAGCGGTCTTTTTGACTTTGCTAGGCGCCAGCCTGGTCCTGACCGGGTTGACGCTGCTCGTCCCGCGAACGTCCGTTCAGGATGGAGAGCCTTCTCCTCTTGCACGCTGGATTCCGCTTGCCGCAGCGCCGATCGGCTACCTGGCGGGGCTTGTGGGGATTGGCGGCGGCATCTTCCTCGCGCCGCTTCTGCACATTGTCCGTTGGGACTCGGCCCGCGCGGTGGCGGCGACCGCCGCTCTGTTCATCCTCGTCAACTCGGCGTTCGGCATCGCTGGTCAGCTGATCAAGAGCGGCCCAGACATGGTAGGCGCCGCGCTGGCATTCGGCCTGCCGCTCCTCGTAGCCGTGGCGGTGGGCGGACAGGCCGGCAGCCTGCTGGCGCTGAAGTTCCTTCCGCAAAAGGCGATCCGCTGGCTCACCGCGGCGCTGACCATCTGGGTCGGCGCGCGGCTCTTGCTGGCAAATTAGCGGAAAAATGGCTCCCCGAGTTGGATTCGAACCAACGACCAAGTGATTAACAGTCACCTACTCTACCGCTGAGCTATCGGGGAGCAGCCAGATCGGCAGGAGCGCGCCTATATGGGCGCTCCCGGCGCTTGGCAACCCTATACGGCGAATTGCTCCGCAACGATGCGCTCGTCGAGCGCGTGGCCGGGATCGAACAGGAGCGTCAGCTGGCTTTCACGCGCGATTTCAAGGTGAACTTCGGCCACGTCGCGGAACTCGCGCTGGTCGGCGACGGCGGAAACCGGGCGCTTGGCGGGCTCGTTGACCCGGAAAGAGATTCGGCTGCGCTCGGGCAGGACTGCGCCGGACCACCGACGCGGACGAAACGGACTGATCGGGGTCAGCGCGAGAAGCTGCGAATCGAGCGGCAGGATCGGGCCGTTCGCGGAAAGATTGTAGGCGGTCGATCCCGCCGGCGTCGCCACCAGCACCCCGTCGCAGACCAGTTCCTTCAGCCGTGTCTTGCTGTCGAGCGAAACCTCGATCTTGGCGGTCTGCCGGGTTTCACGAAGCAGGGACACCTCGTTGATCGCACAGGCGACGTGGCGGGACCCGTCCTGCAGGATCGCCTCCATCCGCAAAGGCGCGATGTCGAACGCCTTGGCCTTGGCGAGTCGCTCGGCCAGTTTTGCCGGCCCGCGATAGCGGTTCATCAGGAACCCCACCGTGCCAAGGTTGACGCCATACGCAGGGACGATGTGCTGCCGGTCGAGCATCTGGTGCAGCGTGTGCAGCATATGCCCGTCGCCCCCAACCACTACGACCGCTTCGGCACGGTCAAGCGGGACGAAGTCGAAATGCTGGCGCAGCTCGTCAGCAGCCCCCTGGGCGCGGTCGGTCGGCGAGGCGAGCAGGGCCAGCCGGTTGAGGTCGATCTGGCCGTTCACCGTACTCTCCCACCCGCGCGTTCGGTCATCGACGACGCTAGTTGCGGCTGTCCCATTTGGCAACGCGGCCGAGGGATTGCAGCATCGGCCCGCGAACTGCGCTAATGCTGCGCAATGGCGAGCTTTCCCCACTCCACCCACGCGCTCGACGGACACGACGCATTGACCGGGCTAGCCGATGCCGCGGCGCTCGAGCGCCGGCTCGCCGACTGGCAGGACCAGGGGCTGGCGGGTGGACAGGTTGCGCCGGTCCACGCCCTTCTCGTCGGGCTGGGCCGATTCGACGCGGTGAATCTCGCCTACGGCGAGGCCGCGGGTGACGGCGCGCTGGTCGAATTGGCGCGGCGGCTGCTTCATTTCGCCGCCGACGAACTTGCTGATGGCGACTGGCTGGCCGCTCGGCTCGGTGGCGGCAAGTTCGCCCTCGTCGCCCGACAGCCGGTCAGCCGGGAACGCTGGCAATGGCTCGGCGAGGCGTTGGGAGAGGCGTTCGCCGCGCCGATCGCCGCGATCGACGGATCGGGCACTGTACGCCTTTGGCCCCGCATCGCACTCGTGCGGATACTGCCCGGCGAGACGCCGGCCCACGTCCTCGATCGGCTCGCCGCGACGCTCGGCCGGGCGCACGACCGGCCCGATGCGCGGGTGCTGTGGGCCGACCGCAGCCATGCGCCTGCGGGGATTCGCGCGGCCGAACTCGAAGCGGACCTTCTCGCTGCCCTCGACCGCGAGGAAATCGAGATCGCCTTCCAGCCGCAGTACGCGCTCGACGACGGGCGGATCGTCGGGGCCGAGGCGCTGGCCCGCTGGCAACATCCCCGCGTCGGGCTGATCGGCGCGGGCCCGCTGTTCGCGATTGCCGAGCGCGCGGATCACGTGGCTCACCTCTCGCGCCACATCGCCGAGGCCGCGCTGGCCGCGGCGGGCGGTTGGCCAGGCCACCTGCGCTTGTCGCTCAACGTCACGCCCGCCGACCTCGCCAGCAAGGGGTTCGCGCGGGACTTCGCCGCGCTGGTTTCCGCCGCCGGCTTCGATCCGCAGCGAATCACGCTGGAGATTACAGAGCAGGTCCTGTTGGCCGATCTCGACGAGGCTGCGCCGACGATTGCGGCCCTGCGGGGCCAGGGAATGCGGATCGCGCTCGATGATTTCGGCGGGGGTTTCTGCAACTTCCGCTATCTCAAGCTGCTCGCGCTCGACGCCATCAAGCTCGACCGTTCGATGGTCGAGGGTATTGAACGCGATCCCCGCGACCGGGCGGTGCTACGGGCGATCGTCGCGCTGGCCAGGGCTCTCGACCTGTCGGTTGTCGCAGAGGGCATCGAGACGGAAGAGCAGGCCGCCATCGCGAGGGAGGAAGGCTGCGCCCTGTACCAGGGCTACCTCGG
Source organism: Tsuneonella litorea (assembly GCF_025154015.1). Lineage (GTDB taxonomy): Bacteria > Pseudomonadota > Alphaproteobacteria > Sphingomonadales > Sphingomonadaceae > Tsuneonella > Tsuneonella litorea. Next base: position 208,669 of record NZ_JAOAMV010000002.1, on the reverse strand, counting down.
CTCCCCACCGCTCGCACCCGACGCCTTTCTCGCCCACGCGACCGGTTGAACGCTGTTGGCAAGGCGCCGGCGGTGCGTGACGTGCCGCGGCGCATCGGCTAGGGACCGGACGCTGCCATGCTGACGCGCCTGTCCATCCGCAACATCGTGCTGATCGAGGCGCTCGATCTCGAATTTCGCAGCGGCCTCGGCGTGCTCACGGGGGAAACCGGGGCGGGCAAGTCGATCCTGCTCGATGCCCTGGGCCTGGTCCTCGGCAACCGGGCCGACAGCGGGCTCGTCAGGTCGGGGGAAGAGCGTGCGACGGTGACCGCGACGTTCGAGTTCGCGGCGCTTCCGGCCGGGCTGCGCGAGACGCTCGAGGACGCGGGGATCGAGATCGAAACCGGCGAGGCGCTCATCCTCAAGCGTACGCTGCGGGCCGATGGCGGCAGCAAGGCGTTCGTCAACGACCAGTCGGTGGGCGTGGCACTGCTGCGCGATATCGCCAGTTCGCTGGTCGAACTTCACGGACAGCACGACGATCGCGGGCTGGTCAATCCGCGCGGGCACCGCGCGCTGCTCGACCGCTTCGCCGATGGACAGGTCGGCTCGGTCACGCGCGCGTGGACCGACTGGCGCGCGGCCGAGGACCGGCTCGCCGAAGCGCGCGAGCGGGTCGAGACGGCCCAGGCCGACCAGGACCTGCTGCTCGCCCATCTTGCCGAACTGACCGCGATCGAGCCGCAGGCTGGCGAGGAAGTCCGGCTCGCTGAAACGCGCGCATCCATGCAGAAGGGCGAACGCTTGTCGGGCGACCTCGAAGAGCTGCGGCACCTCTGGGAAGGCTCGGAATCGCCGCTCGCGCACCTGCGCGTCGCGGCGCGCCGGCTCGACCGGATCGCGGGAGAGCACCCGCTGCTCGCCGAAGCGTTGTCCGCGCTTGACCGCGCGGTGATCGAGGCGGGCGAGGCCGAGGACAAGCTGGCGCAGGCTGCCGAGGCGCTGGTCCACGACCCGATGGCGCTCGAGCGGGCCGAGACCCGTCTGTTCGACCTGCGCGCGATTGCGCGCAAGCACCGCTGCGAGGTCGACGATCTGCCCGACAAGATGCGTGATTTTCGCCATGCGCTCGACGCGATCGAGGGGGGCGAAGCCGAACTCGATGCGCTGGCGCTGGCCGCCAGGGCGGCGGGCGAAACCTATCGCGAGCGGGCGCTGGCGCTGCATCGCCTGCGGCGCGATGCGGCCGCGCGGCTCGACGCGGCCGTGGCCGGCGAACTCGCCCCGCTCAAGCTCGATTCCGCGCGGTTCCGGACGGCGGTGACCAAGCTGCCCGAAGACCGCTGGGGTCCGCACGGGTTGGACGCGGTCGAGTTTCTCATCGCGACCAACCCGGGGGCCGATTTCGCGCCGCTCAACAAGATCGCCAGCGGGGGCGAACTCAGCCGGTTCATTCTCGCGCTGAAGGTCGCGCTCGCGGAACAGGGCGGGGCGGCCACGATGATCTTCGACGAGATCGACCGCGGTGTCGGCGGCGCGGTGGCAAGCGCGATCGGCGAGCGCCTCGCGCGGTTGGCCGAGGGCGGGCAGGTTCTCGTCGTCACCCACTCGCCCCAGGTCGCCGCGCGCGGCCGCACGCACTACGCGATCCACAAATCGAGCGAAGGCACCGTCACCCGCACGTCGGTCAGCCTGCTCGATGCCACCGCGCGGCAGGAAGAGATCGCACGGATGCTGTCCGGTGCCGAGGTGACCGACGAGGCGCGCGCGCAGGCGGATCGGCTGCTGGAGGGGGCGTGACCGGCCACCCGCTCGACCGGCCGGTGTGGAACTGCCTGACCGGACCCCAGGCCCATCTGGCCCGGCGCGAAGGGCAGGCAGTCCTTTTCGATCCGGCAATCGGGCCTTTCGCCGCCTGCGCAGACGGCACCGCCGAGGGACTGGCGGCGCGTCTGGACGGCCCATTCTGGCTGGTCGAAACCGCCGAAGTCGCGCCGTCTGCGGGACTGATTCTCGATCGCTCCGCGCAGCTGACGCAAATGGTCGCCGAGAGCCCGGTCATCGGGGACATCGAGGCAGGTCTCGTGCCGCTCGGTGAGAACGACGCGGACGACATGGCGCGGCTGGCGCACGCGACGCAACCGGGACCATGGTCTTCCTCGACGCATCGATTCGGTGGGTTTTACGGCATTCGCGATGGCGGAGAGCTGATCGCGATGGCCGGCACGCGGATGCGGCCTTCGACCCGGTTCGCCGAGGTCAGCGGAGTCTGCACCGCGCCCGCCGCGCGCGGTCGCGGCCTCGCACGGCGGCTGATGATGCGGGTCATGGCCGACATGGTCGCGCGCCGCGAGACCCCGTTCCTCCACAGCTACAGCGCGAACGACGGGGCGATCCGGCTTTACCGTTCGCTGGGATTCGTCGAACGGCGCCAGATGGTCGTTACGATCCTGGAGGCCGCATGACGGCCCGCGCGTTACTCCTCCTGGCGGCCTGCGGCGTCGCCTCGTGCAATGGCCTGGTGGATACTGCGATGACCGACGCCTCGACAGCTTCTCCGGCCAACGGCGCCATGTGGGGAACCGATGCCCATCTCTCGCCTTCGCGGCCCGATGTGGTGCTGCGCTATGCCGACCATCCGCGCGGGTTTGCCGAACTTCGCCTGCCGGCGGGCGAGGGACCGTTCCCGCTCGCGGTGATCTTCCACGGCGGCTGCTTCAAGTACGGCGTGGCCGACCAGGCCTACATGGCTCCGCTTGCGACCCGCTGGCAGGGGCAGGGCATTGCGACCCTCAACGTCGACTACCGCGAGGTCGGCGACGGCGGGGGCTGGCCCGGTTCCTTTGCCGACTGGTCCACGGCGGCCCGCCTGATCGACGAAGTCGCGGCGCGCTATCCTGTCGAGCGCGGCCGGGTGACACTGGTAGGGCATTCGGCGGGTGCGCTCCCGGCGCTGTGGCTCGCCGCGGACCAGGGACCCGACGGACCGCTCGGCAGGCGTCCCGCGCTCGGCGCGCGGGCGGCCATCGTGCTCGATGGCCCGGCGGACCTCGGCATGGAGTCCGGGGCGTTCGACGCGTTGTGCCAGTTTTCCGCGGTGGCGCCTTTCCTGGGCGAGCAGGGCACGAAACAGGTGGCGGCAATCGCGCCGCGGCCGCAGCTTGACGAGGTCTTGTTCGTCCAGGCACGCTTGCCGGCACCGCCGCCCGCCGCGCTCGCGGAGATCCGCGCGCAAGGAGCCGTGGTCGAGGTGCGCGAAAACCCCCAGGCGAGCCATTTCGCGGTGATCACGCCGGGCGATCCGGTCTATCTCGCAAACGAACCCGCGATGCTGAAAGTTCTGACGAGCGAATGAGCGACATTTCCGAAGCCGATGCCGCCAACGAACTGATGCGGCTTGCAAGGGCGATCGCGCGCCACAACCGGCTCTACCACGCCGAGGACGCGCCCGAGATCACCGATGCCGAATACGACGCGCTCGTCCGGCGCAATGCGGAGCTCGAGGCGCGCTTTCCGCACCTCGTGCGCCCCGATTCGCCGAGTGCCGGGGTCGGACACGAGGTCGCCGCCTCGCCGCTGTCGAAGGTGCGGCACGAAGTCCGGATGATGAGCCTCGACAACGCGTTCTCGGACGACGAGGTGGCCGAGTTCGTCGCGCGCGTACGGCGTTTCCTCAACCTCTCCGAGGCCGCTGAACTGGCGTTCACCGCCGAGGACAAGATCGATGGCCTGTCGTGCTCGCTTCGCTACGAGGACGGCAAGCTCGTCCGCGCCGCGACGCGCGGCGACGGCGAGGTCGGAGAGGACGTGACGGCCAACGTCGCGCACGTGCCCGACGTCCCGCAAATGCTGCGCGGAAAGGTTCCCGCAGTTTTCGAGGTGCGCGGCGAGATTTACATGGCAAAACAGGATTTTGCTGCGCTCAATGCTGCGCAGGAACAGGCTGGTGAAAAGCAATTCGCCACGCCGCGAAATGCTGCGGCCGGGTCGCTGCGGCAAAAGGATGCGAGCGTCACGGCACGGCGCCCGCTCAAGTTCTGGGCGCATGGCTGGGGCGCCGCGAGCGAGGTTCCGGAAGCGACCCAGTTCGCGATGATGCAATTGATCGGGGAATGGGGGTTTCCGGTTAGCCCCGATCTCAGGCTTTGTCGTTCGACCGAGGAATTGCTGCAGCATTACCGCAGCATCGGGGACCGGCGCGACAGCCTGCCGTATGACATCGACGGCGTCGTCTACAAGGTCGACGAGCTTGCCTTGCAGGCGCGGCTCGGTTCAGTGGGCAAGGCGCCGCGCTGGGCGATCGCGCACAAGTTTCCCGCGGAGCGCGCCGAAACCACGCTGGAAAAGATCGACATCCAGGTGGGCCGCACCGGCAAGCTGACCCCGGTAGGGCGGTTGTCCGGCGTCCTCGTGGGCGGGGTGCAGGTCTACAACGTCACGCTGCACAACCGCGACGAGATCGCCCGCCTGGGCTTGCGCGAAGGCGACCGCGTCGTGGTCCAGCGCGCGGGCGACGTGATCCCGCAAGTGGTCGACAACCTGACGCGCGATGTCGACCGCCCGGCCTACGCCTTTCCCGATCACTGCCCCGTCTGCGGCAGCGAGGCGGTGGCCGAGGAAGGCGAGGTCGACGTGCGCTGCACGGGCGGCCTTGTCTGCAAGGCCCAGCAGTTCGAACGCCTGCGCCACTTCGTCAGCCGTCCAGCGCTCGATATCGAGGGGCTAGGCGAAAAGACCATCGCGGAGTTCATGGAACTCGGCTGGCTCGACAGGGGGCCGGGCGACATCTTTCGGCTGAAATCCCGCCGCGGGGAGCTGGTCGGGCGCGAAGGCTGGCAGGACAAGTCTGTGGACAACCTGTTGGCCGCGATCGAGGCGAAGCGCGAGCCCGATGCAGCGCGGCTTCTGTTCGGGCTCGGCATCCGTCACGTCGGCGCGGTGACCGCGCGCGACCTGATGAAACGGTTTCACGAGCTCCCTGTCTTGCGCGACCTTGCTGAGAAGGCCCATGCCGGCGATGCGGAAGCCGCGGCCGAACTGACCGCGATCGACGGCGTGGGTCCGGTCGTGGTCGAAGCGCTCGGCGATTTCTTTCACGAAGACCACAACAAGGCGGTGTGGGACGACCTTCTCTCGGAAGTCTCGCCGCCGCGGTACGAAGTCGAAACCACCGCCAGTGCGGTCAGCGGCAAGACCGTGGTGTTCACCGGCAAGCTCGAGACCATGAGCCGCGACGAAGCCAAGGCCCAGGCCGAGCGGCTCGGCGCCAAGGCCGCCGGCTCGGTAAGCGCGAAGACAGACCTAATTGTCGCGGGTCCCGGCGCCGGCAGCAAGCTGAAGAAGGCCGCCGAACTCGGGATCGAGGTGATCGACGAAGCGGGCTGGGCGGACATCGTCAAGGCGGCCGGCTGATCCGGTGCCGCGCCGAGCGCACGCCAAGGAGCGCTCGCCAGACTTAGTGCGTCGCGGCGGGCGCTTCGTCGGGCAGTTGCACCCACTTCATCACGCCGCCCGCAAACGGCGTCCAGAGGCCCGTCTTGACGCCCGCTTGCGCAAGGGTGTCGGCGGTCCACTGGTTGCAGGTGTTGCCGAGGTGGTAGCGGCCCGGCGCGTCGTAGAACACGTCCCAGTCCTCGTACCCGCGATAGCGGCGTCGACGGTCCGGGGCGACGACCTGGCGCTCGATCGCCTTCACAAGGCGCGCGTATTCTTCAGGGCGCATGTATACGCGGCGAGCCGTCTGGCTCGGCGCGGGGCGGACGTAGTGAGCGACGTGCAGAAGGCCGTCGCCTCCCGCCGCCGCGCGGATCGCAGTGAGCGGAGACAGATCCGACCATGTCGGCGTATCGAGAAACACCGCGCGCTCGCCCCAGCTGACCGAAACGTGCGTATAGGGGCGATCGGGCTGGCCCAGGTCGCTCGCCGGGAAATCGCCCCGCCAATCCTTTTGCGGTGTGACCAGCGGCATGACGATCGCGGTGTGGACCCCGTTGGTTTCAACCATGATCGGCACGCCCGTGGCGGGTTCGCTCCACCCGGAGTTGCGCGGGATCGAGCTGCCGATCCAGGCCGCGCCCATGAATAGCCCCACGGCAAGCGCCAGCCACGCCAGGGCCCGGCCCGCGACCGTCAGCGCGCGGTTCGGCGCCGCAGCCACAGAATCGACCAGTCGCCGTTGACGAGCCGCGCCGCGAGCCGGAAACCCGCCTTGCGATATGCGCGGCGAACATCCCGCTCCTGCGTCTCGAGGAGCCCCGCAAGGAGGAGGCTGCCGCCCGGAGCGACGGCAGTCGAGAACTCCGGCGCGAGACCGACCAGCGGACCTGCCAGGATGTTGGCGATCAGCAGGTCGTAGGGGCCACGCGCCTGCAGCAGGGGATCGTCCATTCCGTCGGCAATGGCCATGACCAGCGCGCCGCGCCCTGCACCCAGTTTCACCCCATTGGTGCTGGCGTTGGCCTCGACCACGCCTGTGCAGACCGGATCGATGTCGCTCGCGGTCGCCAGCGCGCGCGGCCAGAGCGCCAATGCGGCGAAGGCCAGCAGGCCGGTTCCCGTGCCGATATCGGCGAGATTCCGGACCACGGTTCCGCGTTCCTTCATCGCGGCGAGCATCGTCAGGCACCCTTCCGTCGTCGCGTGGTGTCCGGTACCGAACGCCTGGCTGGCCGGTATGACGAAGTCGATCGCACCGGTCAGTGGGGCATGTTCGGGCGTGCGTACGAAGAACGGGCCGGCGACGATCGGTTCAAGGCCCCGCTGGCTCTCGGTCAGCCAGTCGGCGTCCGGCAATTTCTCGGCCGAGAACTTCGGGGCCTCGCCGGCAAACAGCGAGGCGATCAAGCGCCGGTCCGCGTGGGTCGGCTTGCGGTTGAAATAGGCGTCCAGCCGCCAGTCGTTCGGCCTGTCGTCCGCCAGTTCGAAACCCGTGATGGTGACGTCCGCGGGCCAGTCAATCGCATCCTCCTGGGCGAGAAGGGCTGCCTGGATAGTAGGCTTGTCGCCAAACGCGCTCAGCGTCCACGTCTCACCGGACATAGCTCGCCCCGTTGGCGTCGAGGGTGGCGCCGGTCATGCTGGGCGGCGCGTCGAGCGCGCAGAAGGCGATCATCGTGGCGATCTCGTCCGGGGTGGCGACCCGGCCCAGCGGAATGTCGGCGAGAAGGCCGGGCCCGCCGCGGCTCGCCAGATAGTCTCCGGCCATGTCTGTATCGGTGAACCCGGGAGCGATCGCGTAGCTCAGGATGCCGCCGGCCGCGTACTGCCGCGCGATGGTCTTGTGCAGCGCCAGCATTCCGCCCTTCGCGGCCGCGTAGTGCCAGTGCGCGGGCGAATCGCCGCGGTGGCCGGCACGGCTCGCGACGTGGACGATCCGTCCGCCCCGGCTCGCCTCCTGCCAGTGCCGGACTGCGAACCGGCTCAGCTGCGCGGCGGCGGTGAGGTTGATCCGCAGGGTATCCTCCCATCCGTCGAGCCAGGCGATGTCCGACCCGTCGAGCGGGTTCGGGGAAAACAGGCCGGCATTGTTCACGAGGACATCGATGGTGCCGCCTGCACGGTCGAGCGCTTCCTCCCACAGGGCCTGCGGCGCCTGCGGATCGGTGAAGTCGGCGGCGAGAAGGTCGCCGGCGGGGCCGGTCGCCTGCCCGATCACCCGGCAGCCGCGCGCTTCGAGCATCTTTCGTGCGGCGGCGCCGATCCCGCGGGAAGCGCCGGTGAGGAGGATGGTCGTCATCGGTTCCCTTTCGTGCATGATCGGTTGCGTGTCGAGCGCTTGCACGGACGGTTCAACCCGTTAAGGGAAGGGCGCACTCGAAAAACGGGATACCTCGATGGCCGACCGCCCTCTCTCGCCGCACCTGCAGATCTGGAAATGGGGACCGCACATGCTGGTCTCGATCCTCCACCGGGCGACCGGGGACGGGATGGCGCTCGTGGGCCTCGGTATCCTCGTCTGGTGGCTCGGCGCGCTTGCCGGAGGAGAAGAAGGCTACGGCGACTTTCAGGCGCTGGCGGGTTCGCCCGTCGGCCTGGTCGTGCTGGTGGGTCTGTCGTGGGCGTTCTTCACGCACCTGTCGAGCGGCATCCGGCACTTCGTGCTCGACATCGGTGCGGGCTACGAGCTCACGGTCAACAAGACCTGGTCGATCCTGTCGCCGCTCATCGGCCTGGCACTCACCGTGGGCTTCTGGGCCCTCATCCTCACCAAGTAAGGCGGTGCGCAATGGGTAACGGAACTTCGATCGGCAAGGTGCGCGGGCTGGGCTCGGCGCACCATGGCTCGCACCACTGGCTGCTCCAGCGGTTCACCGCCATCGGGAACATCGTGCTCGGGCTGTTCCTCGCGGTCAGCCTCGCGCTGCTCCCGTCCTACGATTTCGCGACGGTGAGGGACTGGCTGTCGCAGCCGCTGCCCGCCGCGGCGCTCGCGATCTGGATCGTCAACGTGTTCTGGCACGCGCGGCTTGGGCTGCAGGTGCTGGTCGAGGATTACGTCCACACGCCGGGCAACAAGTTCGCCGCGATCGCCGCGCTCAACATCCTGGCGGTCGCTGGCGCGGGCTTCGGTCTGTTCTCGATCGTCCGCATCGCTCTCGGAGGAGCCGCCTGATGGCCTCGCAGCCCAACGATACCGGCGCGGCGCGCCAGCCGGCCTACACGATCATCGATCATACTTACGACGTCGTCGTGGTCGGCGCGGGCGGATCGGGCCTGCGCGCCACGATGGGCGCGGCCGAGGTGGGGCTGCGGACTGCCAACATCACCAAGGTGTTCCCGACCCGCAGCCACACGGTCGCGGCGCAAGGCGGCATCGCCGCGAGCCTGGGCAACAATACGCCCGACCACTGGACCTGGCACATGTACGACACCGTCAAGGGGTCCGACTGGCTCGGCGACCAGGACGCGATCGAGTACATGGTGCGCGAAGCGCCGCAGGCGGTCTACGAGCTCGAGCACGCCGGCGTGCCGTTCAGTCGCAACCCGGACGGCACGATCTACCAGCGCCCGTTCGGCGGACACATGCAGAACATGGGCGAAGGCCCGCCGGTCCAGCGCACGGCCGCGGCGGCCGACCGCACCGGCCACGCGATGCTCCACGCGCTCTACCAGCAGAGCCTGAAGTACGACGCCGACTTCTTCATCGAATACTTCGCGATCGACCTGATCATGAAGGACGGCGCCTGCGTCGGCGTGGTCGCGCTGTGCCTCGACGACGGGTCGATCCACCGCTTCCGCGCGAAGGCGGTGGTGCTGGCGACCGGCGGCTACGGCCGCTGCTACTTCACGGCGACGAGCGCGCATACTTGCACCGGCGACGGCGGCGGCATGGTGCTGCGCGCGGGTCTCCCGCTGCAGGACATGGAGTTCGTCCAGTTCCATCCCACGGGCATCTACGGCGCGGGCGTCCTCATCACCGAGGGCGCGCGGGGCGAGGGCGGGTACCTAACCAACTCGGAAGGCGAGCGGTTCATGGAACGCTATGCCCCGAGCGCAAAGGATCTCGCCAGCCGCGACGTCGTCTCGCGCTCGATGGCGCTCGAGATTCGCGAGGGGCGGGGCGTGGGGCCGGACAAGGACCACATCTACCTTCACCTCGACCACATCGATCCCAGGATCCTTGCCGAGCGGCTGCCCGGCATCACCGAGAGCGGCAAGATCTTCGCCGGCGTCGACCTTACGCGCCAGCCGCTGCCGGTCGTGCCGACCGTGCATTACAACATGGGCGGCATACCGACGAACTACCACGGTGAGGTGATGACCGTTGCGGGTGGCGACCCCGAAACCGTAGTCCCGGGCCTGTTCGCGGTGGGCGAGGCGGCGTGCGTCTCGGTCCATGGGGCGAACCGCCTGGGCTCGAACTCGCTCATCGACCTCGTCGTATTCGGCCGCGCGACCGGTCACCGGCTCAAGGAGCTGATCAAGCCGGGCACCAGCCATGACGAACTGCCCAAGGATGCGGGCGAACTCGCGCTCACCCGTCTTGACCACTTCCGCAATGCGAAGGGCGGCTCTCCGACGGCGGCGATCCGGAAGGAAATGCAGCAGACGATGAGCAAGCACGCCGCGGTCTTCCGCACGTCGGACCTGCTCAAGGAAGGCGTGACCGAGCTCGCCAAGACCTATGAGCGGATGCAGGACGTGTCCGTGGCCGACCGCTCGCTGATCTGGAACAGCGATCTCGTTGAAACGCTCGAGCTCGATAACCTCATCGCACAGGCGACGGTCACGATGGCGAGTGCGGAGAACCGCAAGGAAAGCCGCGGCGCCCACGCGCACGAGGACTATCCCGAGCGCGACGATGCCAACTGGATGAAGCACACCGTCGCCTGGTTCGACGGGTGGGGCGGCACCGGCGGCGGCGTGAAGATCGACTACCGGCCGGTCCACAAATACACCCTCACCGACGACATCGCGTACATCAAGCCGAAGAAGCGGGTGTATTGATCCAGGATCGCGCCGATCGCGGCCCCGACAGCCGTCAGGCCGAATTGCCCGTCCGCTCGCCCGCGCTCCGCTGAAAGAGGCGCGCGGCCAGTAGCCACAGCAGGACGAAGAAGGCGTCGATGACGATCGTCGGGGTGCCGTTCGCCGCGTGCAGGATTGAGAATATCGCCTGTGCGCTCGCGGCGGCGACCATCGTCCGCGCCAGTCCGCGCGGATTGCCTAGCGCCCCAACGGCGCCCGCGGCCGCGATCGCCACGACCGCGAAATAGGTCCAGTTGGCCGGATTACCCTCGTCGCCGATGATCCCGACCGCGGCATTTATCCAGGCCTGCAAGAAGGCGCAGCCGACAGCCACGACAGCACCGATCCGGAACGCCAGGTTTGCGCTCGCCCGTGCGCCCAATTCGATGATGCCCCCGGACAGCCCCAACGCGATTCCGGCGATCAGGAAGTCGGCCGCGCTCCAGTCCACTTCATCGGAAAACTGCATTGCGATGGCAGGGAGGGCGAGGAGCCCGGCGGCGAAAAGCCAGCCGGCGATGCGCAAGGTGCGCTCGGTCCTCGGGGTCATGTCGGTCGGGGAAATGCTCATGTCAGACGCTCCGTTGCAAGCTCTCGGAAACCGTCGCAGACGCGCTCGTGAGCGTCATGAGGGGAGCGTGAGCAGCCGGTGAAATCGGCCGTTCAGCGGGTGCCGCCCAGTCGGCGGCCGACGAGCACCGCGGCAACCGCGCACCCGCAGAACAACGCGCCTTCCCCCGTCGTGGCGACCGTCGACGCGATGGGTCCGAGGCCGCTCTCGCCGAAAAGCGCACCGTCGATCCGCAAGTTGGTGTTCGGGAAGCGCGCTGCCAGTTCGGCAAGGCTGCCCGCCATCAGGCGCCCGCCCGCCACCGCGATGCCTGCGCCGACCGCACCGCCGAGAAGAAAACCGGGAACGAGCCGCCTGGCGGCGGAGCCCCGGTGTGCACGCACGGCGAGGACCAGGGCCACGCCAGTCGCAGCGCCGAGCACAAGACCCTCGAGCGCGCCGGTTATCGCGCCGGGAGACCGACCGAACAACAGGAAGAAAAGGTCGTTACCGATCATGCGGCCCAGCGCCCCGATCACCAGGCCGCCCAAGGCGCCCCCGATCACGGTCCAGTGAGCCGCTTCGTGAGCCAACCGTGCCGCGAGAGCGGCGCCCCCGCACACGGCGAGACCGGCGGCGAGGCCGAGCAGGAGGTTCATGCTGATGAGCACGAGCAGCGTCGATGCCGTCCCGATCCCCGGGGCGACCAGACCCAGTGCGAGATAGCCCAGGCCCGCGACCATCCCGGCCAGTCCTCCCCCTATCGCCCCGGACACGGCATCGCGGGCGACGGCGGCGATGTCCCCGCTGAGAGGCGTGTCCGGATTATCGGACCGGTCGCGATCGACGGGGGCGATCATGCGGTAACCGTGTCGCGGAACCGTTTCGATGTACCTGGGTGCGGTGGCATCGTCCTCCAACGCGCGGCGAAGCGAGCGAATGCACTGCGTCAGTGCCTCGTCAGTCACCGGCACGCCGCGCCACACTTCGTCCATGAAGCGGTCCTTCGTGACGAGGCGGCCGCTTTCCCCCGCGAGCAGAATCAGCGCATCGAGGTATCGCGCACTCACCTCCACCGGGGCTCCGTCGCGCGTGAGGCGGCGATCGGCCGGGTCGAGGCGGAACGGTCCGAAGCTGTAAGTGCCCGTGGTCGTCATCATCGCCGAAATACGAGAAATTGCCGCCGATGCCACCATTTGCCGCGCCGGCCGTTGTGGAGCCATGGCGACGATCGGTGAACATGAGACCGCGGTGGCGCAGGATGAGCTTGCGGACAGCGCGCAGACGCTCGTCGACAGCGCCGCCAATCAGGAGGACAGCGCGGACCGCCGCACGCGCCTGTCCGCGGACCGCACCATGCTCGCCGCCGAGCGCACCTATGCCGCATGGATGCGAACCGGCCTCGCCAGCCTTGCCGCCGGGGTAGGTGCGCGCAAGTTGCTTGCGGGGCTGGTGCCCGACTGGCTCGGCCTGTCCACCGCGCTGGTGCTGATCGTCTTCGCCGAGTTCTGCTTCGGGGCCGGGATCTGGCGCGAGATTGCGGGCAAGTCGCTGCGTCCCGATCCCGACACCGACCGGTTGCCGACCTGGCTTCCGGTCCTGTTCAACGCCTTCATGCTCGTCGTCGGCGCGGCGGTGCTGGTCGGCGTCGCTGCGAGCTAGCGCCGCCGCAGCATGGTGCGATCGAGTTCGGCGACCGACCTGACGCCCATCAGTCGCATTCCCCGCTCGATCTCTTCCTTCAGGATCATCACCGCGCGTTCGACCCCCGCTTCGCCGGCAGCGGCAAGCGCGTAGAGGTAGAGACGCCCGCCCGAAGCGGCCTTTGCTCCGGTGGCAAGCGCCTTGAGCACATGGGTGCCGCGCCGCACGCCGCCGTCGCAAATCACCTCGATCCGGTCACCGACCGCGTCGACGATCTCGGCGAGCTGGTCGAACGGCGCCCGGCTGCCGTCGAGCTGCCGGCCGCCGTGATTGGAAACCATGATCGCGTCGCAGCCGATGTCGGCCGCACGGCGGGCGTCCGCCACGCTCATCACGCCCTTGAGGCAGAACGTGCCGCCCCAGTCGTTACGGAGCTTTTCGACCGCGGCCCAATCCATGTCGGGATCGAGCATTTCGTTGAAGTAATCCTGGATCGAAATCGCGCTGCTACTGCCCTCGGAAACGTGAGTCTCGAGGTTCGGCAGGCTGAACCGCTCGCGGAAAAGGTAGTTGAGCGCCCAGGCGGGTTTCGTGGCGTATGACAGGAAGCTTGCGGGCGTGAACCGCGGAGGGGTGGTGAAGCCCGATCGCTTGCACCGCTCGCGATTGCCCGAAACGATCGTGTCGACGGTCAGCGCGATCGCGTCGAACCTCGCCGCGCGGGCACGCTCGACAAGTGCCGCGTTGAGGCCGCGGTCCTTGTGGTAGTAGTATTGCAGCATCTTCGGCCCGGCATAGTTGGCACCGATCTCCTCGATGCTGACGCTCGAAAGGCTGGAGATGCCGAACCACAGGTTGTGCCGCTCGGCCACTCGGGCCACGGCGCGTTCGCCTTGCCAGTGGAACAGGCGCTGGAGCGCGGTAGGGCTGAGTACGAGGGGCAGGTCTGTGGTGCGGCCCATGATCGTCGTGCTGGTGTCGATCCGGGCCACCCCTGCGAGGACGTTGGGCACCAGGTCCGCATCGTCGTAGGCCGCGGTGTTCCTTGCGCGGGTCTTCTCGTCGTCGCCGCCGCCGTCGATGTAGTGAAACACGGGAAAGGGCAGTCGCCGGTACGCGAGTTTGCGGAAGTCCATCACGTTATGACAGTCGCGCAACTGCCGGACGGCGTGGGGCACGGGATAGGGCTCTTCCATGCCGCCGTTCTAATCGCCGGGGATACGACTGAACAGCCATTCATCTGCGCTTCATGTTTACACGCGTAGTCGCAATGACTACAGGCGTGATCGCACTTTTGGGAGAGTGGCCGTGACCGACCAGAGCGAAGTCGCGAGCGAACGGATCAGCGAGGCCGAGCACGCGGTCATGGAAGCCTTGTGGGACAAGAGCCCACTGACAGCCGCCGAGGTCTGCGATCGGGTGTGCGAAACGCGCGTTTGGTCGATGCCGACCGTCAAGACGCTGCTCGGCCGCCTCGTCGCCAAGAAGGCGGTCGCGACCGAACCGGACGGACGCCGCTTTCTCTATTCTCCACTTGTCGAACGCACCGAATATCTCGGTCGCGAATCCCGACGCCTGGTCGATAGACTGTTCGGCGGTCGCGCCGCGCCGCTTATCGCGCATCTCGCCGAGAGCGAGGCGTTGAGCGCGGATGATCTTGCCGAGATCGAGGAATTGCTGAGGGAGCTGCGTCGATGACCTGGTTGCTGGAGACGCTTGCCTGGACCGGCGTGCTTATCGCGATCGTACTGGTCGTCAGGCGGCCGGTGGCGCGGCATTTCGGTGCGCGGAGCGCGTATGCGCTGTGGCTCCTGCCGTTCCTTCGGCTCCTGATGCCGCCTTTCGTGCTGCCGGCACCGCAACTGCCCCCGGCGGCAATTCCCGCGGGCGACTTCCCGATGGTAGCGGGCCCGGCCGCCGCGAGCGAGACGGCCTTGCCCGTCGAAACCGCGATTGCCGGTTCACCCCACTGGGTGCCAACGCTGGAGCTTGCGCTTATCTCGGTGTGGTTGTCGGGTGCATTGCTCTACATCGTTCTGCGCCTCGCCGCATATCGCCGGCTTCGCGCCCAGCTTCTGGCCGATGCAATCGTGGTCGGGGAAGCTGGAGCGGTGCGTCTCGTCGAGACTTCGGCCACGCGGTCTCCGCTCGCGTTCGGGGTATTCGACAAGATCGTCGCGCTTCCGGCGGGCTTCATGGCGCTCCCAGACCGTGCGTCGCGCGATCTGGCGCTCGCGCACGAGCTTTCGCACCATCGGGCGCACGATCTCGCGGTCAACTTCGCCGCACTGCCGCTGTTTGCGCTTCACTGGTTCAATCCCCTTTCGTGGCTGGGATGGCGCGCGATGCGCCGTGACCAGGAAGCCGCGTGCGATGCGCGCGTGATGGAGGGGCGCGACCGGCGCGAAAGGACCCGATACGCTGCGCTGATCGCTAGCGCCGCCGCCGATCCGGGGCCGCGGGTCGCGCTGGCAGCACCGATGGCGTGCCCTGTGCTCGGCGACAAATCGATCATCCATCGTCTGAGGAGCCTGACCGTGAACGAACTTTCCCTCCGCCGCCGTCGCATGGGCGGGTTTCTTGTCGGCCTGGCGGCGCTGGGCCTGCCGCTGACCGCTTCGGTTACCTATGCCAGTGCAGGGGCCGGCGAGGATAATGGCCCGTCCCTCGCGCCGCCTGCGCCGCCCGCGGCCCCGTCGGCCCCCGCAGTGCCTTCGGCCCCGTCAGCACCGCTGGCCCCGTCAGCACCGCTGGCGCCGGCGACACCGATCGCCGGCGGCGACTCCGCCCAGGAAGGTCGCCGTGTCGTGGTCATCCGGACGAAGGACGACAAGGAAGGAGACGTCGAGCATCGGTCGATCATCCTTCGAGGCCCCGACGGTAAGGTGATAGGGGCCGATTCACCCGAGTTCGCGGCGCGCATGAAGGAACTTGAAAGACATCTCGCCGAACTCGACGGCGAGATCGAACGATCGGTGAAGGTGGACGAAAAGCGCATCAAGGAAATAGAAATCCGCGCGCATGCAGCGGGCGAGCGGGCTGCTGAGGCAGGTTCGAGAATGGCGCGCGACATGGCGCGTATAGAGATGTCCTGCGATGATAACGACAAGGCAATCGAGGGGCGGACCGACGATGGCCGGAAAGTCATCCGCGTTTGCCGGAAGATCGTCTCCGCCAACGCGCTCAGCGGTCTCAAGTCCGCACGGGAAGCGATCGCGAGCGACGCGCGCATGAACGCGGAAACCCGGCGCAGGGTCATCGAGGATCTCGATCGGGAAATCGAACGCCTCGAAAGGAACCCGAACGGCTGAACGCCTAGGGCCGAGGGTTGAGTCTGCACGCCTAATCGTGCGGAGAAGACGCTGCCGCAGTCGCGCTCAGCGTCTTCTTCTTCCGGGAACGTCCTGGACCACTGGCTGCGAAACGAAGGTGGCGGGTTCGCCGTTCGGCTGCTCGACCGGTTTGGCGTCCTCTGCCTTCCTGCCGTTTACCTTGACCCGCGCGAAAGCGGGGCGGGCTGGATAGGCACAGCCCTTCTGCTGTCCCAGGCCCTTCAGGTATCCGCGCCTGACCGCTCCGGCATAGATCGCCGCCTGAAAGTCGCGCTGGTGCTCGGCAGCGCCTGTCAGCTCGCGCAGGATTCCCCGAAAGGGAATGAACGAGGCCACCACGCTCTTGGCCACCGATCCGGGACTGATCCGGTCGTTTTCGCCTGCGACGACGTCCATGTCGGGGCCGAGTGCGGCATCGAGCGGAGCAATGGCGGCGGCGATGTCCTTGCACGTCCGGACGCCTGTGCTGGCATACGGGTCGGCCTGGGCCGCGAGCAGGACCGAGGGAATTTCGTCCTTGGCGAGGTTGAGGTCGGTGATCGGCGTCATTGCCACGTCCTCTGCGTCGGGCGCACGATTGGCGACCGGCTCGTCTTGGTTTCGCGCACCCACCGGCGTCGCTGCGAGCAGCACGAGCGCCGCGAAGGGCGCGATCCTAGCGGACGTCAACATAGCGGTCGCAGACGGCATCGTTGCCGGTTTCCATGCCCGCCTGAAGCGCCTCCATGCGCTGCCTGCTGGTGCCGTGGGTGAAGTTCTCCGCGCTGACGCGGCCCCCGGTCAGGGCGTCGTCGCCGATTGCGCTGGCGGCGGTCATCCCTTCTTCGAAATCGCCGTGGTCGATCAGGTTGCGGTTCTTGCCAGCCCAGACTCCGGCGTAGCAATCGGCCTGCAGTTCCATGCGGACCTGCAGCTGGTTCGCCGCGCGCGGGTTCTGGCCTTGGGCGCTGCGGATCGCATCGGCCACGCCGGTGAGGTACTGGATGTGATGACCGTATTCGTGAGCGATGACGTAATACCGCGCAAAATCTCCGCCCGCGCCAAGCTGGCGCGCCATCTGGTCGTAGAAGCTCGTGTCGATGTAGATGCCCTGGTCGGCCGGGCAATAGAATGGCCCCATCGCAGAAGTGGCCCCGCCGCAGCTCGAGCGGGTGCCGCCGGAATAGAACACCAGGGTGGGCTGCTGGAACGGGATGCCGGCACGCTGGAATTCGGGCTGCCAGGTCTGGTTGAGTGACTGGAGGGCGTTGCAGGCCTCGGTCGCGTACTGGTTCGACGTGCAGAGCTGTTCGACCGAACGGGCGGAACCGTCGCCCTGCGTCGCTGGGACCGTTTGCTCGGACCCGCCGCCACTCAGCATCGAGGTCGGGTCCACCCCGAACACGAGTGCGGCTATCAGCGCGATGACCAGCGTGCCGCAGCCGATGCCGCCACCCGCTCCTCCAGGGAAACCGCCACCACCGCCCCCGCGAACGTTGATGCTCGATGGATCGAACCGGTTGAGCCGCATGCACAAACCCCCGTTTTTGCGCGGCCCGGCCGCAATCTCTCTGGACACGCGCGCCGCGGCTCGCAAGAGCAATTGCGCGGCCATGTCGGCCGGTTAATCCGCGAGGGAGGTGAAATGTTCCTGTCCGGCAAGCGCGCGCTCGTCACCGGTTCGACGTCGGGCATCGGGCTCGCAGTCGCCCGCGCCCTGCGCGCCGAAGGCGCCGAGGTCGTTCTCAGCGGGTTCGGTGACGAAGACGAGATCGCCCGGTTGTGCACGACGCTTTCCGCGCGGCACGTGCCCGCCGACCTGACCACCCGCGAAGGGTGCGAGGCCCTGATGGCTGGCGCTGGCGACGTCGATATCCTCGTCAACAACGCCGGAATGCAGCACGTCAGCCCGGTAGAGGACTTTCCGCCTGAGAAGTGGGACCTTCTCCTTGCGCTCAACCTCACCGCAGCGTTCCACACGATCCGCCTTGCGGTGCCGTACATGAAGGTGTCGGGCTGGGGCCGCATCATCAATACCGCCAGCGCGCACTCCAAGGTCGCCTCGCCGTTCAAGGCAGCCTACAACGCCGCCAAGCACGGGCTCGACGGATTGACGAAGACCGTCGCGCTCGAGGTCGCGGACCGTGGGATCACGGTCAATTGCATCAGCCCTGGTTATGTCTGGACGCCGCTGGTCGAAAACCAGATCCCCGACACCATGAAGGCCCGGGGGATGACCCGCGAGCAGGTCGTCAACGACGTCCTTCTGGTCAAGCAAGCAACCCGCAAGTTCGTGCAGCCGGAGGAGATCGGCGCGCTGGCCGTGTTCCTCTGCCGGGAGGAAGCGCAGAACGTCACCGGCGCGAACTGGAGCGTGGACGGCGGATGGACCGCCGAGTAGGAAAACGGGGGGAGGAATCCAGGGGGTGAAGATGCGGGTCGCATGGCTCCTGGGCGTGTTGCTGCTGGCCGGATGCACCGGCACGCGGCCCCCGGCAGCGACCCTGTCGACCGATAGCCTCCTTCGCGCGGCCATATCGCGGCACATCGACGTTCTTGCCAGCGACGATTTCGAAGGGCGCAAGCCTGGCACCGAGGGCGAGGCCAAGACGCTGCGATACCTGGCCCGCGAATGGCAGGCGGCAGGTCTTGAATCGGGCACCAACGATCCCGCGCACCCCTGGTTCGCGCCGGTCGAACTGGTCAGCAGTACGCCGGAACGCAGCGCGGTCCGCTTTACCCGTGCGGGCCGGACCGCTCTGCTGCCGCGCGACGAGGTCGTGGCATTCGCCTCGGGAACGCGCGGGCTTGTCGAGGATGCCCCGGTCGTTTTCGTGGGCGAGCAGGGCGAACGGCTCGACAGCGCCGCGCTTGCCGGGCGGGTCGTGCTGATGATGTGGGATCATGCGGGCC
Source organism: Tsuneonella litorea (assembly GCF_025154015.1). Lineage (GTDB taxonomy): Bacteria > Pseudomonadota > Alphaproteobacteria > Sphingomonadales > Sphingomonadaceae > Tsuneonella > Tsuneonella litorea. The sequence goes on along the minus strand of NZ_JAOAMV010000002.1, from coordinate 189,802 downwards.
AGACCGAACAGCGCGAGGCGCTGCTGCGCGGGGGCGCTGCGGCGGTGCTGGCGATCGTCGGCGACCGGGCTGAACTCGACAACCTCGTCGAAGTCCGGCGGCGCGGAAGCTACCGCCTGGCCGAGGCGGACGGAGCGGACACGCTTGACGGGTTCGTCACCCGGAGCGCGGCTGCCGCGCTGATCGGCCGCGACCGGTTCGAAGCCCTGGTGCGCGACGCCCGCGAGGCCGATTTCCGTCCCGTGGCGCTGGATCTCAGGTCGACGATAGAGGCGGTGTCGGTCGCCGGCATGGTACGAACATTCAACCTGATCGCGCGGCTTCCCGGCAAGCGTCCCGCCGCCGGTGCGGTGCTGGTCCTCGCGCACTGGGATCATTTCGGACACTGCAGCCCCGACACCGGTTCACCGGGAATATGCAACGGCGCGGTCGACAACGCGAGCGGCCTTGCGGTCCTCACCGAGGTCGCCCGGCGCCTCGCATCGGGTCCGCGGCTCGAGCGCGACGTCTATTTCGTCGCCACGACGGGCGAGGAGTGGGGGCTGCTCGGCGCGCAGGCCATTGCGGAAAATCCCCCTATCCCGCTCGACACGATCGTCGCCGCCTTCAATCTCGACACGGTTGCCGTGGCGCCCGCGGGTACGCCGGTGGCGATCGTGGGGAGGGGGCTGACTCCGCTCGATCCGGGGATCCTCGAAGTCCTGCGGCTTACGGGACGGCGCGAAAGCGAGGAGAGACTGGCGCAGGAATACCTGCGCCGGCAGGATGGATGGGCGCTGCTCCAGCGCGACGTGCCGGCGGTTTCGGTCACGAGCGCGTTCGGCTCGGCGGAGGCGCTCGACCGCTATATCGCCCAGCGCTATCACCAGCCGACCGACGAGCCTGGGGGGATCGAACTGGGCGGGGCCGTCGAAGACCTTTTGCTGACCGAAGCGCTGGTGCGCTATTTCTCCGATCCGGCCAAGTGGGCGGCCACGGCAGGAAAAAGCGCCGCCCCCCTCTAGCCGCCTCGGCAACCTGCCGTTAGATGGGCCGCCACGATTCTCTTGGGCAAAGCGCAATCCAGTGGCACACGACGATATCCCCCTCGGCCTGACTTTCGACGACGTGCTTCTGCGCCCGGCGGAAAGCGACATCCTGCCGAGCATGGCCGACACGAGCACGCGGCTGACCCGCGACATCGCTCTCAACATCCCGGTCGTATCGGCGGCGATGGACACCGTGACCGAAGCGGACATGGCGATCGTCATGGCGCAGCTCGGCGGGATCGGCGTGCTGCATCGCAACCTCGATCTCGAAGCGCAGTGCGCCGCGGTGCGCGCGGTCAAGCGGTTCGAAAGCGGCATGGTCGTCAACCCTATCACGATCGGCCCCGAGGCGACGCTGGGCGAGGCCCAGGCGTTGATGGCCGACAACCGGATCAGCGGCATTCCCGTCACCGACGGGAGCGGCAAGCTGTGCGGCATCCTGACCAACCGTGACGTCCGCTTCGCGGAAAATCCGCGCCAGCCGGTCCGCGAGCTGATGACGAGCGAGAACCTGGCGACGGTGCCTCTCGGCACGAACCAGGACGAGGCGCGGCGGCTGCTCCACCAGCGGCGGATCGAAAAGCTTCTGGTGGTGGACGACAACTACCGCTGCGTCGGCCTGATCACCGTCAAGGACATCGAGAAGGCTGTGACCTATCCCGATGCGACCAAGGACGAAAGCGGCCGGTTGCGCGTGGCCGCCGCCTCGACCGTGGGGGACAAGGGCTTCGAACGCACCCGGGCGCTGATCGAGGCCGAGGTCGACGTCGTCATCATCGACACGGCGCACGGGCACAATCGCGACGTCGGACGGGCGGTCGAGGCCGCGAAGAAGCTGTCCAATTCGGTCCAGATCGTCGCCGGCAACGTCGCCACCGCGGAAGCCACGCGGGCGCTGATCGATGCCGGCGCGGACGCGGTGAAGGTCGGCATCGGTCCGGGGTCGATCTGCACCACGCGCGTCGTCGCGGGCGTTGGCGTGCCCCAGTTGACCGCAGTGCTCGAATGCGCGGAAGAGGCGGCACGGTCGGGCGTGCCCATCATCGCCGACGGGGGGCTCAGGACCTCGGGCGATGCGGCCAAGGCGCTGGCGGCGGGCGCATCGAGCGTCATGGTCGGCTCGATGCTCGCCGGAACGGCCGAGAGTCCGGGCGAGACGTTCCTCTACCAGGGTCGCAGCTACAAGGCTTACCGCGGGATGGGCAGCGTGGGCGCGATGGCGCGCGGGAGCGCGGACCGCTACTTCCAGCAGGACGTTTCCGCACTCAAGCTGGTGCCCGAAGGGATCGAGGGGCAGGTGCCGTACAAGGGGCCGGCGAAGGACGTGATCCATCAGCTTGTCGGCGGCATCAAGGCGGCGATGGGCTACACCGGCTCGGCGACGCTCGAGGACCTGCGCCAGCGCGGCAGGTTCGTGCGGATCACCAACGCGGGCCTTGCCGAGAGCCACGTGCACGACGTCGCGATCACCCGCGAGGCGCCGAACTACCCCACGCGGTGACGGGGCGATGACCCCTGCCGCGCGGGTCCAGGGTGCAATCGAAATCCTCGATGCCGTGATCGAGGCGGCAAGCACCGGTGGGGCGCCCGCTGACCGGCTGATCGCGGATTATTTCCGGGCGCGGCGCTATGCGGGATCGAAGGATCGCCGCGCTGTCCGCGATCTTACTTATGCTGCGATCCGGGCCTGCGGGCCGGTCCCCGCTTCGGGCCGGGCAGCGATGCTGCGGCTCGCCGCCGAGGACCCGGCCTTGGCCTTGCTGTTCGATGGTTCGGCGCACGCGCCGGCGCCGATCGCGGAAGGCGAGCAGATCGCCTTGCCCGGTCTTGCGCCGGAATGGCTCGAACGCGCGCTGGCGCAGTCCGGTATCGCTGGCCCGCCGGCCGAGGCACTCCTCGCCCGGGCCCCGCTCGATATCCGGGTGAATACGCTCAAGGCCGATCGCGGCGCGATCGATCTGCCGGCGGCCGCCGTACGAACCGAGGCACCGCAGGGGCTACGGCTCGAGCCCGGCACGCGCGTGGAGCAGTGGGACGTCTTTCGCGACGGACTGGTCGAGGTTCAGGATACCGGGTCGCAACTTGCCTGCCAGGCGGTTGCCGCGGCGCCCGGCGAAACGATCGTCGACCTGTGCGCAGGGGCGGGCGGCAAGACGCTCGCGCTAGCGGCCGAGATGGGCAATCGGGGGACGCTGGTGGCCTGCGACACCGATCGCCAGCGCCTGTCGCGCCTGGCACCGCGTGCCGAACGGGCCGGTGCCGGGATGATCGAAACGCGCCTGCTCGATCCGGGCAAGGAACTGGAAAGCCTCGAAGATCTCGCGGGCAAGGCCGACGCGGTGCTGGTCGATGCGCCGTGTTCGGGAACCGGCACCTGGCGCCGCAACCCCGAGGCGCGGTGGCGGCTCACGCCAGGCCGTCTCGCGCGCTTCGTGGAAGCACAGGAGCGGCTGCTGGGAATTGCGGCCGACCTCGTGCGGCCGGAGGGGCGGTTGATCTACGTCACCTGCTCCCTGCTCGACGCGGAAGGGGCGGACCAGATCGACCGCTTCCTCGCAGCTCGCTCCGACTGGTCGGCCGGACGCGTCGATCTACCGCTCGGCCGCGCGCGGGGGAAAGGTTGGCGGGTCGAGCCGTTCCACGACGGCACGGACGGATTTTTCATCGCGCGTGCAACTCGCGCGTGTTAACCAGCCGCGCTATGGCCGAGCCTGATCCTGCCCGGACCCGCCCTGGTCGCCTGACCGTGAAGGAGTTGCTGATGCGTTTCGCTGCCCCCGCTGCCGCCCTTGCCGTCGTTCTCGCGATGACCGCCAGCGTGGGTGAAGGGGCCGATCACGTCACCGATCCGCGCGCGGCCGCCCTGGTGGCAGAGGGCCGCGCCGCCCTTGCGGCGGGCGAGCCCGAAAAGGCGGTCGACGCATTCGAGGCGGCGCTGACCGTCGATCCTGCCGCGACCTCGATCTTCCTCGATCTTGCCGATGCCGCCCGGCGCAACGGACTGCAGGGCAAGGCGATCCGTTATTATCGCGAGGCGCTCGCGCGTGAGCCCGACAACCTCGCCGCCCTGTCGGGCGAGGGCGCCGCGCTGGTCGAAAAAGGTGCGGTCGAAAAGGCGCGCCGCAACCTCGCGCGCCTGCAGTCGATGTGCGGCGACAAGTGCGCCGAGACCCGGGCGCTCGCCACCGCGATCGACAAGGGTCCCCAGCCACGGGTGCTGACCGCTGAAGCGGTTCTTCCCGACACGGTCGTTACCCAGCAGAACTGATCTCTCGTCCGGTCAGACGAGCGGGCGGAACTGCTCGACGACCGTGCGATAGACGCGCTTCTTGAAGGGCACGATCAGGTACGGAAGCTCGTCCGGCTCGACCCAGCGATATTCGCAGAATTCGGGCGGATCGTGCGCCTCGAGGTCGATGTCGGCATCACCGCCGGCGAAGCGGGCGAGGTACCAGGTCTGTTCCTGTCCGCGGAAGCGACCGCCCCACAGCTTTCCGATCAGGTCTTCGGGCAGGTCGTAGCGCAGCGGTTCGTCGAGCCTGCCGATAAGCGACACGAGTTCGCTGGTGATCCCGGTTTCCTCGGCCAGTTCGCGCAAGACCGCCGCGTCGAGGTCCTCGCCCGGATCGACGCCGCCCTGCGGCATCTGCCACCAGTCACCTTCCTTGTTGTCGATCCGCTTGCCGACGAAGACGAGACCATGGGCGTTGACGAGCATGACGCCGACACACGGCCGATAGCCAAGCTCGGTCACGAGTGGCGCTCCACCGCCGCCCTGATCGCCCCGATCAGCGCGTCGACGTCGCCTTGCGAACTCGGGACCGCCTTGCGCATGTTGATATACCCGTGGACGTTTCCGCGCGCCTCGAGATAGGTCACCTCGACCCCATTCCGGATGAGCTGCGCCGCATAGTCGCGGCCGGGGTCGCGGATGGGGTCGAGACTGGCCGTGGTGAGCACCGTGGGCGGAGAAGCGGCGAGATCGCGATGCAGCGAAGGGTACCGGCGGCTGCTTTGCAGGTCCCCGGCGTAGCAGGCGTCGAAATAGTCGATCGACCGCGCGGTCAGGAAAAATCCCTCGCCGAAAGCGCCGTGGCTCATCGTCCCGCGCGGTGGCCCCGCATCGGGATAGATGGGGGCCTGGACAATCACCGGCACTGCGGCCGGGGTGCTCGACAATGCCTGCGCGACGACGATCGACAGGTTTCCGCCCGCGCTGTCCCCACAAGTGACCAGGCCGGTCACACTCCTCCCGAGTGCCTCCGGGCTGCCGGCGGCCCAGCGCGCCGCCGCTTCGCAGTCGTCGGGAGCGGCGGGGTAGGGTGCTTCCGGGGCGCGGCGGTAATGGACCGCGATCACCGGCAGGTCGAGCCCGTGGGAAAGCTCGGTGCAGAAGGCGTGATGCGATTCGAGGTCGCCGATCACGAAGCCGCCGCCATGAAAGAACATCACCAGCGGTCCCGGCTCGCGGTTTTCCCGCGGGTCGTAGAGCCGCAGCGGGATGTCTCCCGCGGGACCCGGGCAGGCAAGGTCGCGGATGACCGCGAGGTCGCGCGCCGGCGCCTCGGTCAGCATTCCCAGGGCGAGGTACGCCGCGCGGGCCTCGTCCGGGGTCACATCGGCGAGTGGCGGACTCGGGTTTGCGGCGAGCAGATCGAGCAGCTGGCGCACGTCGTCACGTACGAAAGGTTCAGTGTCTGCCAACGCGAATGCCCCGCCTGTGGTCCGGAGCGGGGTGATTAACCGGCGCGAAGTCGCTTTTCCACTCGACAATTTCTCGCACGGGGAGAAAAACTTGGTTGTGGAGGGGATGGACGCTCCCTAGGTGCGCCCACCCGAGAACAGGCGTCAGCAAGACGCACGACAAGGAATTCCGATGGCGACTCATGCCCTCGATTCGACACAGACCGCGCCCGCGTCCGACAATCCCGAAGCCGTAGTGGTTCGTTTTGCTGGCGATTCCGGTGACGGGATGCAGCTCACCGGTGGCCAGTTCACGCTATCGACCGCGCTTGCCGGCAACGACCTTGCCACCTTTCCCGATTTCCCGGCCGAAATCCGCGCGCCGCAGGGCACGCTGTTCGGGGTGAGCGCATTCCAGATCAATTTCGGCAGCCGCGAAATCAACACCGCGGGTGACGCGCCCGACGTGCTCGTCGCGATGAACCCGGCCGCGCTCAAGACGAACCTCGACGCGGTCAAGCCCGGCGGACTGATCATCGCCGACACCGGCGAGTTCACCAAGCGCAATCTCGACAAGGCGAAGTACGACGCCAATCCGCTCGAGGACGGCAGTCTTGCCAAGTGGGACGTGCTCGCATTCGACATCAGTGCGCAGACGATCGAGGCGGTGAAGCCCTTCGGCCTCGGCAACAAGGACGCGCTGCGCTGCAAGAACATGTGGACGCTCGGCCTGGCGATGTGGATGTTCGGCCGGCCGCGCAAGCCGATTCACGACTGGTTGCGGCAGAAGTTCGCCAAGGCGCCAGAGCTGGCCGAGGCGAACATAGCGGCGCTCGACGCCGGTCACGCCTATGGCGAAACCGCCGAGCTGTCGGGACCGCTCAAACAGCTCCACCTCGACCCTGTGCCGACCGAGCCGGGGCTCTACCGCACGATCACCGGAGCCGAGGCGGTAGCACTCGGCCTCGTTGCGGGCGCGCAGTTGCTCGAACTTCCGCTGTTCTTCGGCGGCTACCCGATCACGCCGGCCTCCGCGATCCTGCACCACCTTGCGCGGCTGAAGGAGTTCGGGGTCACGACGTTCCAGGCCGAGGACGAGATCGCCGCGATCTGCTCGGCCATCGGTGCGAGTTATGCCGGGCAACTCGGCGTCACTTCTTCGTCGGGTCCGGGCATTGCGCTGAAGGGCGAGGCGATGGGCCTCGCGATCATGACCGAGCTGCCGCTGGTGATCGTCAACTCCCAGCGCGGCGGGCCATCGACCGGCCTGCCGACCAAGACCGAGCAGAGCGATCTCTACCAGGCGGTCTATGGCCGCAACGGCGATGCGCCGATGCCGGTTATCGCCGCGCGCAGCCCGGCCGACGTTTTCGAATGCGCGATCGAGGCGTGCCGCATTGCAGTCCAGTACATGACCCCGGTGATGCTGCTTACCGACGGCTACATCGCCAACGCCGCCGAGCCCTGGAAGGTGCCCGACCCTGCGACTTTCGAACGCGCCCCGGTCCGCTTCCTCGAGCAGAAGAATGCTGGCGACGAACTTCTCCCCTACAAGCGCGACCCGAAGGGTGCGCGGCCGTGGATCAAGCCCGGGACCCCCGGCCTGATGCATCGCATCGGTGGGATCGAAAAGGCGGTGGACACCGGCCACATCGACTACTCGCCGGGTAACCACCAGGCGATGACCGACGCGCGCAAGAACAAGGTCGAAGATATCGAGATTGCCGACCAGGACGTCTGCCTTGGCGATACCTCGGGCAAGCTCGTCGTGGTGGGCTGGGGCAGCACCTTCGGCCCGATCCACCAGGCCGTGCGCCGCAGCCGCGCGAAGGGTCTCGACGTCAGCCACGTCCACGTCCGGCACATCTGGCCCATGCCCGGAAACCTCGGCGACCTGCTGCGCGGGTTCGACAACGTTCTCGTGCCGGAAATGAATACCGGTCAGTTCAAGACCGTCCTGCGTGACCAGTACCTCGTCGATGCGCAGCCGCTGACCAAGACCAGTGGCCAGCCCTTCCAGATCGCCGAGCTCGAAGCCGCGATCGCGAAATACTTCGACGACATCGAAGGCAACGAGGGCGGTGAGATCGAGCCGAACGAACAGCAGCTCCCGAGCGTGAAAGCGGTGAACCCATGAACGACATGACCCCCATAGAGACCACGCTCAAGGACTGGGAAACCGACCAGGAGGTTCGCTGGTGTCCGGGCTGCGGCGACTACGCGATCCTCAAGGCGGTACAACGCACGCTGCCGCAACTGGGCGCCGATCCGGCGAAGACGGTCTTCATCAGCGGGATCGGCTGCTCGAGCCGGTTTCCGTACTACATCGAAAGCTATGGCTTCCACACGATCCACGGTCGCGCACCGGCGGTGGCGACCGGCGTGAAGCTCGCCAATCCGGACCTCGATGTCTGGCTGGTGACCGGCGACGGCGACGGCCTGTCGATCGGCGGCAACCACCTGATGCACGTCCTGCGCCGCAACGTGAACATGCAGATCATGCTGTTCAACAACGAGATTTACGGCCTCACCAAGGGCCAGTACTCGCCGACCAGCCGCGAGGGTACGCAGAGCCCCTCGACCCCCTATGGTTCGATCGACCATCCGGCCCGTCCGGCCGCCTTCGCGCTCGGCTCGGGCGCGCGCTTCGTCGGCCGCGGGTTCGACGTGTCCAAGAAGCTGCCCGACGTGCTCAAGGCCGCGCACGCCCACCAGGGTGCCGCCTTTGTCGAGATCTTCCAGAACTGCATCGTCTACAACAAGGACGTGTTCGACGCATTCGCGGCTCCAAAGGGAGCCGAGGACCGCCAGCTGTGGCTGGAGCACGGCGAACCCATGCTGTTCGCGGGCGGGACGCAGGGTATCGCCCTCGACCGGGCAAAGCTGCAGCTCAAGGTGGTCGATGTCGTCGACGGCGATTGGCAGGCGGCCGATGTGATCGTGCACGACACCACAAACCGCTCGATCGCGCATATGCTGGTCGAGATGCCGTTCGGCCCGTTTCCGATGGCCCTGGGCGTCCTCTACGATGACCCGCGTCCGACTTTCGAGGCGGCGGTGATGGAAGAAAAGGCTCGCGTTTCCGAGGGCAAGGAAGCGAACCTCGCAAAGCTTCTCGCCAAGGGGCAGACCTGGACCGTCGACGGCACCGCTCAGGACCCGGTCTGAGCCGACACTTGCGCAGCGCATCCGGCCGGACAATTCTGCAGGTCGAGGCCGGGGCCGCCTCAGTGCGTCGCGGGATCGAAGGACTGGACCGTTTCGCTGTCTGCGGCGGCCTTCGCGGGTGCATAGAGCAGCGCGGCTGCCAGGAAGGCCCATCCCGCGCCGCCCAGCCAGCCGGCCGCCACGTCGCTCGGAAAATGCACGCCCAGCATCACCCGGCTCCAGGCGATCATGGCGGAAAGTATCATGGCGCTACCGACGATCGTGTAGCGCACCGAATGGCGCGCGCTCATCGATGCGAAAGCGAGCGCCATCGCGATGTAGACCACCGCGGCATTGAAGCTGTGCCCGCTGGGGAAGCTCGCGCCGCCCGCTTCGGTGAGGTGGGGCACGATCTCGGGGCGAGGACGTCCGACCAGCGCCTTCATCCCGCTGTTGACGAGCCAGCCCATGACTACCGTCGCCGCGAACAGGACGGCCTCGCGGCGCAGTTTCAGGAACAGAAGTGCGACGACAGCGGCGATTGCGAAGAGGTTGCGCAGAAATACCCCGCCGAGTCCGGTCACATCGCGAACGGCTTCGTGAAGCAGTTCCGGGCCGCGCGCGACGAGCTGATCGCCGGTGCGATAGAAGAGCAGGCCCCATTGATCGAAGCTACCGGTACGGTCGTTGGCAACCGCCCAGACCATGAATGCATAACCCGCCCACAGCACGGCCGCCGCGGCCAGCGCCTTGCGCCGGTCGATAGTAAAACCGCGAGACGGCAGCAGCACGGTTTCGGCCGGGATCGGCGGTTCTTCCGGGGTAACGTTGTCGGGATCGTTCATGGCAGGGGAACAAGCACCGAGCGGCTTGTGTTCCGATTCCGATGACCGCTCCGCAAATCGTCTGGCTTCGGCGCGACCTTCGCCTGGCAGACCAACCGGCCTTCCATGCGGCCGCACAAGAGGGGCCGGTGATCGCGGTCTATGTCCTCGATGACGAGGCCCCGGGCGAACACGCGATTGGTGGCGCGGGGCGCTGGTGGTTGCACCACTCGCTCGAAAGCCTGGCGCGCGACCTGGGCAAACACGGTTCGCGGATCGTGCTGCGCAAGGGTGACGCGGCGACCGAGCTCGCGAACATCGCAAGGGAGAGCGGCGCGGCCCGCGTCCACGCGATCCGGCACTACGAACCTTGGTGGCGGGACGCAGAAGACGCGTTGGCGAAGACGGTCGATCTTGCGCTTTACGACGGCAATTTCCTGCTCCCGCCGGGCGCGGTAACGACTGCTTCGGGAGAACCGTACAAGATCTATACCCCGTTCGCGAAGGCCGTTCTCGATGAAATGCCGCCGCGCGAACCCTTGCCCGCGCCGTCGACGATTCACCGCCCCGATTCATGGCCGCAAGGCGATGCGCTCGATGACTGGAAGCTGCTTCCCGTGCGGCCGGACTGGTCGGGCGGTATTGCCGACTTCTGGGATGTCGGCGAAGCGGCGGCCCGCCGTCGACTCGAGGAATGGTCGGACAGAGTCGCCGACTACGAAACCAGCCGGAATCTGCCTTCCGTCGTTGGTTCGTCGCGCCTGTCGCCGCACCTGCACTGGGGCGAGATCAGTCCCGCACAGGTATGGCACCGGCTGCACGGACGGCGCGGTCAGGGGTGGGCGACCTTTGCCAAGGAACTGATCTGGCGCGATTATGCGCAGAACGTGATCGCCCAGTTTCCCGGCTATCCGCGCGAAAGCTATCGCAAGTACGACGAGCGCAAGCTGTGGCGCCACCCCGCTGCCGGCCGCCTGATCGCGCGGGATCTGAGGCGGTGGCAAAGGGGGCTGACCGGGTATCCGATCGTCGATGCCGGGATGCGCCAGCTCTGGCAGACCGGGTGGATGCACAATCGCGTGCGAATGATCGCCGCCAGCTTCCTCGTCAAACATCTGCTGATTGACTGGCGCGAGGGCGAGCGATGGTTCTGGGATTGCCTGGTCGACGCGGACTACGCCAACAACGGCGTCAACTGGCAATGGGTGTCCGGCACCGGGGTGGACAGCAACATGTTTCCGCGCATCATGGCCCCGCTGAGACAAAGCGAGAAGTTCGATGCTGCCGGCTACATTCGCGCCTTCGTGCCCGAACTCGCCGGTTGCCGAGACGCAGCGATCCACGACCCCCCGGACGAAGAACGGGGCGCGTATCCCACCAAGATGATCGGCCACAAGGAAGCGCGTGAACGCGCTCTCGAGGCCTACCGCAACAGCAAGGGATAACTTGATTTCGCGACCCGCGCGGGTTCATAGCGAAGCCATGCGGGCTGAAGGGCTAGGCAGGGGAGGCTCCCTTCTTTCGGCGGGCGATCGCTTTGCGCGGCGCCCGGGTTGGCTTGCGCGCCTGTTCGCGCCGGGCTTTCACAAGATACTCGACAGGATCGACGCAGGACTCGAAACGGGCTCGATTCTCGGATTGCTGCCGGACGGGACGAGGCGCCTGCTGGGTGGCCGCAATTCCGGCTTCGAAGCCGAGGTTCGCATCCGTGACTGGCGGGCGCTTCTCAGGCTTGCGACCAACGGGTCGATCGGTTGGTACCAGGCGTGGGAAGCTGGGGAATGGGACAGCCCGGACCCGATCCCGGTTTTTGCTCTGTTCATGGCGAACGGCGATGCCCTTGGGGACACGGGACGCGCGCGCGGGCCGTTCCGGTGGGCCGCGCGGTTCGTTCATTGGCTCAACCGGAACACGCACACGGGCGCCGAGCGCAACATCCATGCGCATTACGATCTCGGCAACGATTTCTATGCCGCCTGGCTGGGCCGGTCGATGTGCTATTCGAGCGCGATCTTCGAAGACGCGGACGGTCCCGGCCGGTCGCAGCAACGTCTCGATCCGCTCGATTACGCCCAGCTTGCCAAGGCAACTGCCATGCTCAACCGGGTCAACGCCCACGAGGCCACGTCGATTCTGGAGATCGGCTGTGGCTGGGGAATGCTGGCACACGCCGCGGCGCAGAACGGGCGCGCCCGGGTCGATGCGATCAGCCTGTCGGACGAACAGCTTGCCTTTTGCCGGGCGAAGGCATCCGATCCGGCCAATCCGCGCTTCCTGAAGCAGGACTACCGCGACACCCATGGGCAGTACGACGCGATCGTCAGCGTCGAGATGGTCGAGGCACTGGGGCGCGAATACTGGCCGACGTTCATGGATTGCGTCGCGCGCAACCTGAAGCCCGGCGGCCGCGCCGCGATCCAGTTCATATCGATGAAGGAATCGCTGTTCGAAGCCTATGCCCGCAGCGCCGACTTCATCCAGGCTTACGTCTTTCCCGGAGGGCTGCTGATCAAGTCCAGCGAGTTCCGCGCCTTGGCCGAGGGACGCGGCCTTGCCTGGACCGACGAAACCCGCTTCGGCGACCACTATGCGCGCACGCTGCGGCTCTGGCGGGAAAACTTCGACCGCGCGGTCGAGGAGGGGGGGCTACCCGCCGGGTTCGACGACCGGTTCGTGCGTCTCTGGCGTTATTACCTGATGTATTGCGAGGGCGGATTCCTCGGCGGGGGAATCGACGTGCACCAGGTCACTCTGGTGAAGCCGGCCGGCTAGGGCGCGGCGCCGCTCCTGCCTGGCGCGAAAACGCCGTTCAGGCTACTGGTCGGTATACGGTGCCTCCGCCCGAATATCGCGCCAGGATGTTGTCGTGCACGATGGGACTCAAAAGTTCCGAGAAGGCGCAACCGGCGATGCAGTTGTCCCACCAGACCACCTCTGCCTGAAGCGATTCGAGGCCCGGCAGGGTCAGCCAGCAGAACTGGCCGACGTGCATCCGATTGATCGCGGCGGCCGAAAAGCCTGATATCGACAAGTCGTGAACGACGGTGCGGAATGGGCGTCCACCCGAAGCGCGCAACTGCGCCGGAATGCTGATCTTGGTCCGCGGCGCGCAGCGGTCCTCCTGCGCGGCCAGAGCGTAACGGTCGGTCGTATTGATCATGGCGACAAGCCCTTGTTCGCGTCCCTTGGGTGCGTCTCACCGGAAGTCTCCGGTCAGACACTCCGCACGGTGCCTCAAGGTGCTTTCCCGATCCCTGAGGGATTGGGTTAAGTCGCAGCTAAGGACGATCGCGGTGCCGCGTCGCGAAGTCCTGTTGCAGCAAAGTCACGATGCGCTTTGCCACTTCCTCGGGCGGCTTGACGCTCGCCGGGTCCTCGCCGGGGTAGGCGCGCGCGCGCATTGCCGTCCTGGTCGCGCCCGGATCGACGATGGCTACCCGGGTGTCTCCAAGCTTCTCGATTTCGAGGGCATAGCAATCAAGCATGGTTTCGAACGCCGCCTTGCTCGCCGCGTAGGCGGACCAGAACGCGCGAGGACTTGTACCGACCGAACTCGTCAGGCCGATGACGCGTGCGTGCCCCGCGCGCTTGAGCAGCGGATCGAGCGAGGCGAGCAAGGCCTGGGTGGCGAGAACGTTGGTCGTCAGGGCCTGTCCCAACTGCTTCTGGTCGACCTGGGTCACCGGCGTAAGGGTGGGAAGGTACGCGGCATTGATGACGAGAATGTCGAGCCTGTCCCAGCGATGGGCGATGGCCGCGGCGAGACGGGCGATGGCGTCGGGCTCGGCCAGGTCGAGCGGAGCGATCGTCGAACTTCCGCCGACGGCATGGATCGAATCCTCGACCGATTCGAGTGCCTTCACGTCGCGTGCGGTCAGGACGACGTGGGCGCCGGCTTCGGCGAGGGCCAGCGCGGTCGCGGCACCGATGCCCCTGCTGGCTCCTGTCACGAGCGCAATACGCCCATCAAATGGCTTGGTATCAGTCAATTAAGCGACCTTGTTGACAGGAAATGAAAGCTGCGCCTCGCGCGATTCGCGGGCCGCGAGGTCGGTCAGCGAAGTCGGGTAGTCGCCGGTGAAGCAGGCATCGCAGTACTGCGGGCGCAGGGCATTGCGACTGGTTTCGCCGACTGCCCGGTAGAGTCCGTCGATCGACACGAAGGCAAGGCTGTCGGCCTTGATGAACTCGCGCATCGGCTCGATCTCCATCCGGGCTGCCAGCAATTTCGAGCGTTCGGGCGTGTCGACGCCATAGAAGCAGGAATGCGCGGTCGGCGGGCTGGCGACGCGGAAGTGGACTTCGGTCGCGCCCGCGTCGCGCATCATCTCGACGATCTTCATGCTCGTCGTGCCGCGGACGATCGAATCGTCGATCAGCACGATGCGCTTTCCTTCGACGAGGCCGCGGTTGGCGTTGTGCTTGCGCTTGACGCTGGAATGGCGGGCGCTGTCGCCGGGCTGGATGAATGTCCGTCCGACGTAGTGCGAGCGAATGATGCCGAGTTCGAACGGGACGCCCGATTCCTGGGCGTAACCGATCGCCGCCGGCACGCCACTGTCCGGAACGGCGACGACCAGGTCGACGTCGGCGGGTGATTCGATGGCGAGCTCGCGGCCAATCGCCTTGCGCGCTTCGTAGACGGACCGCCCGTCGAAGATCGAATCAGGGCGGCTGAAATAGACGTGCTCGAAGATGCACGGGCGCGCCTGTCCGGCCACGAAGGGATGGCTGGATACCATTTTCCCGTCGAAATCGACACGCACGATCTCGCCCGGGTCGACCTGGCGGACGAAATCGGCGCCGATAACATCGAACGCCACCGTTTCGCTGGCGAACACCGTCGCATCGCCCAGCTTGCCCATCACGAGCGGCCGGATGCCAAGCGGGTCGCGGCAGGCGATCATCCCCTCGGGCGTCATGACGATGAGCGAATAGGCACCTTCGACGAGGCGCAGGGCATCGATCAGGCGATCGATCGTGGTCGGATAGCGGCTCGTCGCGACGAGGTGGATGATCACCTCGGTGTCCGAAGTGGACTGGAAGATCGCGCCCTTGCGGACGAGCTCGTCGCGCAGGCTCTGGGCGTTCGATATGTTGCCGTTGTGGGCGACGGCGAAGCCCCCGGCTGCAAGATCGGCGTAGAGCGGCTGCACGTTGCGCAGGCCCGATCCGCCTGTCGTCGAATAACGGACGTGCCCTGCCGCCATGATTCCCGGCAGTTCCGCCAGCGCATCCTGCGAGGAGAAGTTTTCGGCGACATGGCCCTGGCCCCGGCGCGAGAAGAAATCCTGCCCGTCGAAGCTGGTGATGCCTGCGGCTTCCTGGCCGCGATGCTGGAGCGCGTGCAGGCCCAGCGCGGTCACGGCCGAAGCGTCGGGCGCACCGATGGCGCCAAAGACGCCGCACTCCTCGCGGAGCTTGTCGCCGTCCGCCGTCTCGAACGGATGATGGAAGTTCATGGGGCTGTCGGGCCTCGCTGCTCGGGGCGCTCAATGGCGATGTTGTGTCGCAAAGACAAGGCTGCTTGCGCGAAGTGACTGGCCATTGCGTGCGGCAAGAAGGGTCCCTACACGCGTGCGCATCACGCTTCCCTGAACGAGACGCGCACCCCTTGCTGCTTTCCCCCTTCGAATGGACGATCGCCAAGCGCTACATGTTGCCTGGCAAGGGCGAGGGCTTCATCGCGCTCGTCGCCGGGATCAGCGTGGGCGTGGTGATGCTGTCGGTCGCGCTGCTCGTCGTGGTGATGAGCGTGATGAACGGCTTTCGTGCCGAACTGCTCGACAAGATCGTCGGGCTCAATGGCCATGCGATCGTGCAGGCGTACGGCGGCCGGCTCGATAACTGGCAGGAGATCCTCCAGGACATCCGCAAGACCCCCGGAGTGACGAAGGCGAGCCCGCTGATCGAGCAGCCACTGCTGGTAACCTTCAACGGACGGGTCGAGGCGGTCCTCGTGCGCGGCAACACGGCGCCGGACATCGCCAGCCTCGAGGACAAGGTCGTCGCCGGCAACCTCTCGCTGCTCAAGCCCGATGCGGGAGAGGTCGCGATCGGCGCGCGCCTGGCCGAGAACATCGGTGCGCAGATCGGCGACACGATCACCATCATCAATCCCGCCGGACGGTCGACGCCGTTCGGCACGGTTCCGCGGCAGGTCGGCTACCGGGTGGCGGCGATATTCGAGATCGGCGTCTACGATTACGACAAGGCGTTCGTGGTGATGCCGATTGCCGATGCGCAGACCCTGATGCTGATCGGCGACACGATCGGCATGATCGAGGTGACGACCGACGATGCCGACAAGGCGGCCGAATACCTCGCGCCGATCGCCAAGCGGTTGGCCGGGCAGGCGGTCGTGTCCGACTGGAAGCAGATCAACGCCTCTTTGTTCGAGGCGCTCGAGGTCGAGCGCGTGGCCATGTTCTTCGCGCTGTCGATGATCGTGCTGGTCGCCGCCTTCAACATCCTGTCCAGCCTGGTCATGCTGGTGCGCGCCAAGACGCGGGACATCGCGATCATGCGCACGATGGGCGCGACGCGGCGATCCCTGCTCAAGATCTTCGTCACCGCGGGTTTCACCGTCGGCGCGGTCGGGACCGGCACGGGAATGATCCTGGGCTTCCTGATCCTCGCCTTCCGGCAGAGCATCGTGAACGTGATCCAGGCGGTCACCGGACAGAACCTGTGGGATCCGTCGGTCCGCTTCCTGACGACGCTTCCGGCGCGGGCCGATCCGATCGAGATCGTCGGCATCGCGCTGCTGGCACTCGTGCTCAGTTTTCTCGCGACGCTCTATCCTGCCTACAAGGCGGCGAGCACCGATCCGGTGCAGGTGCTGCGCTATGAGTAGCCCCGCCGTCGTCCGACTGACAGACCTCACCCGCTCGTTCGAGCAGGGCGGGGTGCGGATCGAGGTCCTGCGCGGGGTCAACCTGACCGTCGCTCCGGGCGAGATCGTCGCGCTTCTCGGCCCATCGGGTTCGGGCAAGTCCACCATGCTGCAGGCGGTCGGCCTGCTCGAAGGCGGGTTCGGCGGCAAGATCGAGATCGCGGGGATCGATGCCAGCGCGCTGCCGCCCGAGGGGCGCACGAAGCTTCGGCGCGACCACCTCGGCTTCGTCTACCAGTTTCACCATTTGCTGCCCGATTTCAACGCGATCGAGAACGTGGTGATCCCGCAGCTCGTAGCTGGCCGGGCCAAAGGCGAAGCCGAAGAGCGCGCGCGATCGATCCTGAGCTCGCTGGGGCTCGGGCACCGGCTCGATCACCGTCCAAGCCAGCTCTCGGGAGGCGAACAGCAACGCGTGGCGGTGGGCCGGGCGCTTGCCAATCAGCCGCAGCTCGTGCTCGCCGACGAGCCCACCGGAAATCTCGACGAGCACACCGCCGACATCGTGCTCGAGCAGTTCCTCGCGCTGGTCCGCGGCGAAGGCAGTGCGGCGCTGGTCGCCACCCACAACGAACGCCTGGCGGCGAGAATGGACCGGGTGGTCCGGCTGCACGAGGGCGTGCTCGAATAGGTCCCCGGTCGAAGCGGGCAGGCCATTCGCCCGACCCGGTCTGATTTCTGCTAAGGCGCCTGCTGAGTTCACCTCGGGGAGATGCCGCCATGTCCGCAACAATCGCCGTCCTGCTCCTTGCCCAGGTTTCCGCCGGCGCGGCCACGCCTCCGTCAGCGCCTGGCCGCCCAGGCTGCGAAGGCGCGGCATTTTCCGCGTTCGACTTCTGGATCGGCGAGTGGGACGTCTATCCCGAAGGCAAGGAGCAACAGGTGGCACGCAGCCGGATCGAGAAGCTCTATGCAGGCTGCGCGGTGCGTGAAAACTGGATGCCGCTGAAGGGGGCTGGCGGTGGCAGCCTCAACGCCTACGATCCGGACACCGGCTTGTGGCACCAGACCTGGGTCGGCAGCGCGCCGGGACCGGTCTTTTTCACGGGCCGCCCGGTGGCTGGCGGCATGGTCCTGACCGGGCGCTGGAAAGGGTCCGGGCCGAACGGAGAGGACGGGTTGACGCGCATGACTTATGGCCGTCGTCCCGATGGCTCGGTGCGCCAGCACGGCGAGTTTTCCGGCGACCACGGGATGACTTGGCAAACGACCTTCGACCTGATCTATCGCCCTCGGGACATTCAGTCCGAAGGGAACCAGCACCCATGACCACGATCGCCGATTTCACCGTCGAGACGGCTGACGGTACCCCGCTCGACCTCGGGGAGAAGCTTGGCAAGGTCCTGCTGGTGGTCAACGTCGCGAGCAAATGCGGATTCACGCCCCAATACGAGGGTCTGGAGGCGCTTCAGCGCAAGTACGGCGACAGGGGGTTCGAGGTGCTGGGCTTCCCCTGCAACCAGTTCGGCGCGCAGGAGCCCGGCGACGCCGAAGAGATCGCGACTTTCTGCAAGCTCACCTACGACGTGACCTTTCCAGTGCTGAAGAAGATCGAGGTCAACGGCGAAGGAGCCAGCCCGCTCTACGACTGGATGAAGTCCGAGGCGCCCGGGCTCATGGGATCCAGATCCGTGAAGTGGAACTTCACGAAGTTCCTCGTCGATCGCGAGGGCAACGTGGTGAAGCGGTACGCGCCGCAGGACGCGCCCAGGTCGATCGAGAAGGACATCGAGAAACTTCTCTGACCGCTGTGGACAAATCGCCCGCGCGAGGCCTTTACGAATCGCGGGGGGAACCACCATCTTCGGGCATGGCCTACGCCCCGTTCGTCCCCTTGCGCGTCATGTCGAGCTACTCGATGCTCGAAGGGGCGATCGATCCGAAAGCCATTGCGCGGCTTGCCAAGGACCGTGGCTTTCCGGCGATCGCGATCTGCGACCGCAACGGCCTTTACGGCGTGGTCGCGTTCGCCAAGGCGTGCTTCGACCTGGGGGTTCAGCCGATCATCGGCACGCTGCTTGGCGTTTCGCGCGACGCCGCCGGCGCGACGATCGACTACCTGCCCCTCTTTGCGCAGGACGAGGCGGGTTATGACAACCTTTGCCATCTCGTAAGCCGGGCGCACCTGGCGCGCCCGCTGGAACTTCCCGCGCACGTCGCCCCCGACGATCTCTGCGGACATACGGACGGCCTCATTGCACTGAGCGGGGCGGGCGAGGGCGCGCTGACCCGGCTGCTGGCTGCCGAGCGGACCGATGATGCCGAAGCGCTGTGCGACCGGCTACAGAACCTGTTCCCGGGCCGCTTCTACATCGAGCTTGCCCGTCGCAGCAGCGCGGTGTGCGATGCGGCGGAGGATGCGCTGATCGATCTTGCATACGCGCGCGACCTGCCGCTCGTCGCGACCAATCCGGCGAACTTCGCCGACCCGCATTTCCATCCGGCGCACGATGCCATGCTGTGCATCGCGAATTCCACCCACATCGATGCCGCCGAGCGTCCGCGTTCGAACCCGGAGGCCTTCGTCAAGTCGGCCCCGATGATGGAGGAACTGTTCGCCGACCTTCCCGAGGCCACCGCGAACACGCTCGTCGTGGCGCAGCGATGCGCGTTCGCGCCACCCAGGCGCGATCCGATCCTGCCGAGCCTGGCGGGGGACCTGGAGGGCGAGGCGCGTATGCTGGCGGAGGATTCACGCCGGGGTCTCGCCGCGCGGCTCGAGAAATACGGGGAGCTCTCCGATGACGAGCACAAGGTCTACACCGACCGGCTCGAGTTCGAGATCGACATCATCAACCAGATGGGCTTTCCGGGCTACTTCCTGATCGTTGCCGACTTCATCAAGTGGGCCAAGGACAACGGGATACCGGTGGGGCCGGGCCGCGGATCGGGCGCCGGCAGCCTCGTCGCCTGGGCGCTGACGATCACCGATCTCGACCCGATCAAGCTCGGCCTGCTGTTCGAGCGGTTCCTCAACCCCGAGCGCGTGTCGATGCCCGACTTCGACATCGACTTCTGCGAAACGCGCCGCGGCGAGGTGATCCGCTACGTCCAGGCGAAATACGGCAACGACCACGTCGCGCAGATCATCACCTTCGGCAAGCTCAAGGCGCGCGCGGTGCTGCGCGACGCCGGGCGTATCCTGCAGATGAGCTACGGTCATGTCGACCGCTTGTGCAAGATGGTGCCCAATCACCCGACCGATCCCTGGACGCTGCCGCGCACGCTGAACGGCGTGTCGGAATTCAAGCGCGAGTACGACAACGACGACGATGTGCGGCGGCTGATCGACCTCGCGATGCAGCTCGAGGGGTATCCGCGCAACAGCTCGACCCACGCCGCGGGCGTTGTCATCGGCGATCGGCCGCTGGCGAAGCTCGTCCCGCTATACCGCGATCCACGGTCCGATATGCCCGTGACGCAGTTCGACATGAAGCACGTCGAGAGTGCGGGGCTGGTCAAGTTCGACTTCCTTGGCCTCAAGACGCTGTCAGTGCTGCAGAAGGCGGTCGAACTGCTCGCGAAGCGCGGCGTGACGATCGACCTCGGCACGCTCCCGCTCGACGACCCGCAAGTCTACGAGTTGATGAAGAGCGGCAACACGGTCGGCGTATTCCAGCTCGAATCGGAAGGGATGCGGCGCACGCTGACGGCGGTGAAGCCGACCAATTTCGGCGATATCATCGCGCTCGTATCGCTCTACCGGCCGGGGCCGATGGACAACATCCCGCTATTCGGCAAGCGCAAGGCGGGCGAGGTGCCGATCGAATATCCGCACCCCAAGCTCGAGGGCATCCTCGCCGAGACCTACGGCATCTTCGTCTACCAGGAACAGGTCATGCAGGCCGCTCAGATCCTGGCGGGCTATTCGCTCGGCGATGCCGACCTGCTCCGCCGGGCGATGGGCAAGAAGGTCCAGGCCGAGATGGACGCCCAGCGCCAGCGTTTCGTGGACGGATGCGCGAAGGTTTCGCAGATTCCGCCCAAGCGCGCGAATGAACTGTTCGACTTGATCGACAAGTTCGCGGGCTACGGCTTCAACAAGTCGCACGCCGCCGCCTATGCGTTGCTGGCGTACCAGACGGGCTGGCTCAAGGCGCATTACCCGGAAGAGTTCTACGCCGCGTCGATGTGCTTCGACATGCACCAGTCGGAAAAACTGGCGGTGTTCGTCGACGATGCGCGGCGCGCGGGAATCGAGATCGCACCGCCTGACGTGAACCGGTCCGAAGCGGAATTCACGGTCGAACGCACCGATGAAGGCTACGCGGTGCGGTACGCGCTCGCCGGCATCAAGAACGTCGGCGAGAAGGCAATGGAGGCGCTGGTCGAGGAGCGCGAGGCGCATGGCTGGTTCGAATCGCTCGAGGACCTGTTCGGGCGAATGCCGAAGGGATCGATGAACTCGCGCCAGCTCGAGGGCCTCATCGCGGCGGGCGCGCTCGACCGGCTCGAGCCCAACCGGGCCAAGCTGTTCGCCAACGCCGACCTGCTGCTAGCGGTCAGCGAAGCGGCCAACCGCGAGCGGGAGAGCGGTCAGGCGGCGCTTTTCGGCGGTGAAAGCCAGCCGGATACCGCCCTGCGGCTCAGGGATGTCGAGGAATGGCCGCGCGCGGAACGGATGGCGAAGGAGCGCGAGAACTTCGGCTTCTACTTTTCCGCTCACCCGGTCGAGCAGTATCGGGCGATCGCCTCGGCGAACGGCGCGCGCAGTTTTGCCTCGTTGATGGAATCAGGTGCGCCGAGCGGGGGCCGGGCGCCCGCGGTCATGGCTGCCATGGTCGAAAAGGTGAACAAGGGTCGCACGCGCAAGGGCAAGGACTTCGTGCGGGCGGATTTCTCGGACAGTTCGGGACAGTTTTCCGCCGCCTGCTTCGAGGAATCGCTGGTCGCCAGCTTCGTCAAGTGGGCGGATGAAGGCACCTGCGTGCTGCTCAACGTCGAACTCGACAGCCCGAGTCCCGACGAGCCACCGCGCGTGACCGTGCGCGGCGCGCGGCCGCTGCGGGACGTGAAGGCGGCGGCCCGGATGGTGCTGACCCTCGATGTCGATCAGCCGGAAGCGATCGAGGCGCTCCGGTCCCAGCTCGTCCCCGGCCCGGACGGCCGCGGCGAGGTTCGCGTGCGATTGCGAACCGGCGGCCCCGGCGAACCGGTCGTGCGGCTCGGGTGGAGTTACCAGCTCGACGGTGAACTCGCCGAACGCTTGGCAAGCGTCGAGGGACTTGCCAATGTGCAGCTCACAACCCAGCGCGGCCCCAGCCTGCGACTGGTCGCCTGATCCCGGCCTCCGCCCGGAGACGGGCTAGTAGGAGGAGAGATCGATGGCGTTTTCGGCGCTTGGGGCGATGCAGGATTGGGATCTGGTGGTCACGCACCTGATCGATCACGCCGCGCGGGAATATGGCGCGCGCGAACACGTTACCCACTGGGCCGACGGCAGCGAGACGCGGACCGACTGGGCCGGCGTCCGCCGCGATGCGCTGCGGATGACCCAAGCCCTGCGCGCCGCCGGCGTGCGCAAGGGCGACCGGGTGGCGACGCTTGCGATGAACCACAGCCGGCACCTCGTAAGCTGGTACGGGGCGGTGGGCGCGGGCGGGGTGCTCCACACGATCAACCCGCGATTGTTCGACGACCAGCTCGAATACATCGTCACCCACGCCGAGGACCGGGTGCTTCTCTACGATTCCGCCTTCCAGCCGATCGTCGACCGGATGCGGGAGAAATGGCCCTGCGTGGAAACATACGTGTGCTTCGATTCGGGGGAACACGCGCCCGCCTTCGAGGACTGGATCGGCGCACACGACGGCGATACCCAGTGGGAACCCGTCGGCGAGCGCGATCCCTGCATGCTGTGCTACACCAGCGGAACCACCGGCAATCCCAAGGGCGTCCTCTACGAGCACCGCTCGACGATGCTGCACGCGATGACCGGCGTGCAACCGAACCTGTTCGATGCCGATTCGCGTGCGGTCGTCCTGCCGGTCGTGCCCATGTTCCACGCAGCGAGCTGGGGTCTGCCGTGGGCTGGCACGATCCCGGGGATCAAGTTCGTCTATTCCCAGGTCAATGATCCCGAGATCCTCTGCGGTCTGATGGACCGCGAGGGCGTGACCCATTCGGCCGGGGTGCCGACCGTCTGGCTCGCGATGTTCAACTACCTCGATTCGGTCGGCAAGGACGTTCGCGACGTGGGCAAGCTGCGTCGCGCGATCATCGGCGGATCGGCCGCGCCGAAGTTCATGATCGAGCGGTTGATGAAGAACGGCGTCAGTGTGGCGCACGCGTGGGGCATGACCGAGACGAGCCCGATCGGCACCACCGGCTCGCCGCCTGCGGGGTGGGAGGAGATGACCTTCGACGATCAGGTCGCGCTGGTGATGAAGCAGGGGCGTCCGGCCTTCGGCGTGGAACTGCGTTGCGTCGATCTTGACGATCCGACGAAGGTCCTGCCGCGCGATGGCGAAACATCGGGCGCGCTGCAGGTTCGCGGACCATGGGTGATCAAGCGGTACTTCAAGGGCGAGGGCGATGCCGTCGATGCCGACCAGTGGTTCGATACCGGCGATGTCGCGGTGATCCATCCCGATGGCACCCTGCAACTGACCGACCGGACAAAGGACGTGATCAAGTCGGGCGGCGAATGGATCAGCTCGGTCGTGCTCGAAAACGCCGCGGTCGGCCATCCGGCGATTGCCGAGGCGGCGGCCATTGGCATACCCCATCCCAGATGGGACGAACGGCCAATCCTGGTGTGCGTGGCCAAGCAGGGCTCGACCGTGAGCGGCGAAGAGGTGCTCGCCCACCTGAAGGACAAGGTCGCCAAGTGGTGGCTGCCCGACGCGGTCGAGTTCGTCGACGAGATTCCTCACACCGGGACGGGCAAGATCAGCAAGAAGGACCTGCGCGAGCAGTTCCGCGAATACAGGCTTGAGGGGGCCGAATGAGGACTGCTCCGGTCACGCCCGTCGCACCGAACGGTTCTGTCGCGATGGCCATCAGACGCGCCGTGTGTAGCAGGCGGTATTGCCGATGACGGCGTATATCGATCCCAGTCGGGCGAATTTCGACGTTTTCAAGTCGCTGCCCCGCGACACGCCCATCCACATGCTCAATCTCCTGCGCTACCGCGACGAAGCCGAATATCCCGATGGCCATCCCAATGCGCAAAAGGGCTGGAGCGGGCGCCGCGCCTACGAGGAGTACGGGCGCACGAGCGGGCCGATCTTTCGCCGGGTAGGCGGAACCCTTGTGTGGAGAGGGGTGTTCGAAACGGTCGTGACAGGGCCGGACGCGATGACGTGGGACGACGGGTTCATCGCCGCCTATCCGAACGCCGCCGCATTCTTCGAGATGATCATGGACCCGGCCTACCAGCAGGCCGTCGTGAATCGCACGGCTGCCCTGGCGGACAGCCGCCTCGTCCGGTTCGCGCCCCGGGACGCGGGGGACGGCTTCTAGCCGAATACTTCGTCGAACAGCGAGAGCATGGCCGCCCAGCTCTGGCGATCCGCGCTGGCGTCGTAGGCGACCGGGCCGCCCGCCGGCGGGCGGTTCGGATTGGTGAACCCATGGACCACGCCGCTGTAGGCGTGAAAATGCCAGTTCGCGCCCGCCCGGTCCATTTCTTCCCAGAAGGCGACGACCTGTTCCCTCGGGACCAGCGGATCGGCGTCCCCATGACATACCAGGATGCGCGCCTTGACCGTCCCCGGTTCGGCCGGCGCGCCCGTGTCGAGCAGGCCATGGAAACTTGCGACGGCGACCAGGTCTGCGCCCTCGCGGGCCAGCTCAACCACTGCCTGGCCGCCCATGCAGAACCCGATCGCCGCCTGGCGCAAGCCCGGCGCCGCCCGGGACAACGCGTCGAGGGCTGCCGCCAGGCGCTTGCGATAGCGCGCGGGATCGGCCCGCAGATCGGTCGACAGCGCAACCGCCGCGGGAAAATCGGCCGGGCTTTGGCCGTAGAAGTCGGCGATCAGGGCGACATAGCCAGCCTCGGCCAGCGCCCTTGCCTTGGCTTCCACTGCCGGCGTCGGGTTCAGGATCGTCGGAAAGACGGCGACCGCCGCCCGGGGCTTGCCGACCGGCCTGTAGAGCATCCCGCTTAGGTCGACCGGCCCGTCGCGGTACGCGACCGGTTCCAACGTCACGCCTCCGGCAGGAAATCGGGGACCGACAGATATCGTTCGCCGGTATCGTAGTTGAAGCCCAAAACGCGCGAGCCCGCCGCCAGGTCGGGAAGCTTCTTCGCGATCGCCGCGAGCGTCGCTCCGCTGGAAATCCCGACCAGCAGGCCTTCTTCGGCCGCGCAGCGCCGCGCCATGTCCTTGGCGGCATCGGCATCGACCTGGATCGCCCCGTCGATCGCCCGCGTGTGGAGGTTGCCCGGGATGAAGCCGGCGCCGATCCCCTGGATCGGGTGCGGCCCCGGTTGCCCGCCCGAGATGACCGGTGAAAGCGCCGGCTCGACTGCGTAGGCTTTCATGGCCGGCCATTCGGCCTTCAGCACTTCTGCACAGCCAGTGAGGTGGCCGCCTGTTCCGACCCCGGTGATCAGCACGTCGACCGGCGCATCGGAGAAATCGACGATTATTTCGCGCGCTGTCGTCCTTGCGTGGACCGCCACGTTCGCCGGATTTTCGAACTGCTGCGGCATCCAGGCTCCGGGGGTCGATTCCACCAGTTCGCCGGCGCGCTCGAGTGCGCCCTTCATGCCCTTTTCCTTCGGCGTGAGGTCGAACGTAGCGCCATAGGCGAGCATGAGCCGCCGCCGTTCGAGGCTCATGCTCTCGGGCATGACGAGGACCAGCCGGTAACCTTTGACCGCGGCCACCATCGCCAGGCCGATCCCGGTGTTGCCGCTGGTCGGTTCGATGATCGTGCCGCCCGGTTTCAGGGCACCGGATTTCTCTGCGTCCTCGACCATGGCGAGCGCGATGCGGTCCTTGATCGAACCGCCCGGGTTGGTGCGTTCGCTCTTCACCCAGACCTCGTGGTCGGGGAACATTCGCGACAGGCGGATGTGCGGGGTGTTGCCGATGGTGGCAAGGACGCTGTCGGCTTTCATGGGGTCGCCTCCTGAGGTTGGTCTTTTCTCGATGGTGCCTTCGGATCAAAGGTCTTGGCAAGCCTGAGTTCCGGGAAGATCCGTACCCAGGCCAGCGTGATGGCGATCGCCGCGACACCGCCGAACACGACCGCTCCGACCGGACCGATCACCGAGGCCAGTAGGCCGGATTCGGTTTCGCCAAGCTCGTTCGACGCGGAAATGGTGAGCGCGGAAACGGCCCCGACGCGGCCGCGCATCTCGTCGGGCGTGTGAAGCTGGATCAGCGACTGGCGGACGTAGACCGAAACCATGTCGGCGGCCCCCGCGACGATCAGCGCGACAAGGCTGAGCCAGAAATGCGTCGAAAGGCCAAACGTCAAAATTGCCAGCGCGAAGACAATCACCGCGCCGATCATCTTGAGCCCGACCTCGGTCTTCATCGGGTAGATCGAGAACCAGATCGAAGCCGACGTGGCGCCGATCCCCATGCCCGCCGCAAGCAGTCCGAAACCGTCCGCGCCGACGTGGAGAATGTCGCGCGCGAAAACCGGCAGAAGCGCGGTCGCACCGGCGAGGAGCACGACGAACAGGTCGAGGGTAATCGCCGCCAGCACCAGCCGGTTGTCCCGCACGTACCGGAAACCGTCGATCACCCGGTGGATCGGCCGCCTGTCCTTCTGCACCGGCGGCTGCGGCACCGGCGAAATCAGGAATATCAGCAACAGCGAAATCGCGAGCATGGCCGATATGGCAACGTAGGCGACATCGGGATGGATCGCGTAGAGCACGCCGCCGACGCTTGGCCCCGCGATCATGCCGACCTGCCATGCCATCGAACTGACGGCGATGGCCGTGGGCAGCACTTCTCTGGGAACCAGGTTGGGAGCGAGCGCCGAGTAGGCCGGCCCCGAAAAGGCTCGCGCGATGCCGACGAACATCGCCGCGACGAACAGGAACGGCAAGGTCAGCTGGCCGCTCCACGTGAGGTAGCCCAGCCCGGCGGCATTGAGCGTCAACAGGAGCGTGGTCCAGCGTGCGATCCAGCGCCGGTCGAAAGTGTCGGCGACAAGGCCGACGACCGGGGTAAGCAGGAACAGTGGCACGAACTGGACGAGCCCGATCATGCCCAGCAGGAACGCCGCTTCCTTGATGTCCATTGTCTGCCGGGCGAGGGCATAGACTTGCCACCCGATGATGATTGCCTGGGCACTGACTGCGATCGTCCCCAGCAGTCGGGACAGGAAATAGGCCCGGAAGTTGGCAATCCGGATCGGATGGGGATGCGCGTTCACAGGGCGCGCCATGACAGGCGGCCCGGCGATTGCCAAGCAAGTGCTGCGCCTTGACCGCTAACGAAAAGTTGGCCCGGTAAGCGGACCCTGGTTCAGCGCGCCCGGCGCAACCGCGGGTTCGGCTGCAACGCTTCGATCACGCGGACGAAATTGTCGAGCCGGATAATCCGCTCGAACTGGAAGCCGGCACGCTCGTCGCGGGTCCAGATGACATAGGCCTCGATCCGTCCCACCTCGGGCAGGCGGATGATCACCCGGTCACCGCGCTGGAGGCCCTGCGCGTTGTCGACCATGAAGCCGTGCGCAGAGAGGTTAGCGACGTGCAGCTTGAGGTCGCCGTGCACCTGGTGCTCGGCAATGACCGGGTAATCGACCGGGTGCCGCGCGGCGCGGCGCAGATCGGTTACCGAAAGCTGAGCTCCGACAGACACTGGACCACGACCCTCCCTTTGCGTGTGGATAGGCGCCGTGATGACCGATAATCGCTGATATTGGGTTAAAGCGAGCGGACCTAAGTGAGGATTCCGTGCCGTTTCTTCCCCAGGCTCAATCGCCCCGGCCGGGCCGGCAGCGTAGGGTCGCTCACGGTTTCGCCGTCGAGCTTGACCGCGCCCTCCGCGATCTTGCGCTTCGCCTCTGCATTCGACGCGGCAAAGCCGATCGCGGTCAGCGCCGCGACGAACGTCATCCCCGGGGCAAGGTCGATCGTGGGAAGGTCCTCGCCGGCGCCGCCGCCCGCGAACGTCGTTGCGGCCGTGCTCTCGGCCGACCGCGCGGCCTCGTCTCCCCGGACAAGGCTTGTGACTTCATTCGCCAGCACGACCTTGGCCGCGTTGATCTCCGCGCCACCCAGTGCCTCGAGCCTTGCAATCTCGTCCAGTGGCAGGTCGGTGAACAGGCGCAGGAACCGGCCGACGTCGCGATCGTCGACGTTGCGCCAGTATTGCCAGAAATCGTAGCTCGGCAGCTGGTCCTCGTTGAGCCACACCGCGCCCGCGGCCGTCTTGCCCATTTTGGCTCCGTCCGCGGTCGTCAGCAGCGGCGTGGTCACACCGAACAGTTCGCGCCCTTCCATCCGGCGGGCGAGTTCCATGCCGTTGACGATATTGCCCCACTGATCGCTGCCGCCCATCTGCAGGCGGCATTCGTAGCGGCGGGCGAGTTCGAGGAAATCGTACGCCTGCAGGATCATGTAATTGAATTCGAGGAACGTCAGCGGTTGCTCGCGCTCGAGCCGCAGCTTCACCGAATCGAAGGTGAGCATGCGGTTGATCGTGAAGTGTGGGCCGACATCGCGCAGGAGTTCGACGTAGCCGAGCGCGCTCAGCCACTCGTCGTTGTCGACCATGATTGCGCCTGTCTCGCTGTCGTCGAACCGCAGGAGGTTCTCGAATACGGGGCGGATCGAGGCGATGTTGTCGCGGATCATCTCGGGAGTGAGAAGCTTGCGCGATTCGTCCTTGCCGGAGGGGTCGCCGACCTTGGTCGTACCGCCGCCCATCACGACGATCGGCTTGTGGCCCGCCTGCTGAAGGCGGCGGAGCATCATGATCTGGACCAGGCTGCCCACGTGAAGCGATGGGGCCGTGGCATCGAACCCGATATAGCCGGGCACGATCTGGCGCGCGGCGAGGGCGTCCAGACCCGCCGCGTCGGTCATCTGGTGGACATAGCCCCGCTCGTCGAGCAGGCGCAGCAGATCGGATTCGTACGCACTCATGGCGGCGGGCGGTTAGCACGGGGGCGCATACATGCAAACGTATCGGTTGGTGGCGCACGCGACGCACCCGCCGCGCAGGGTCAGGGGGATCGAGGCGCGGGTCGTCGGATTCGACGTGGACTGGCTTCGCGTTCGGTGGCGGATCGACGGGGCACAGGCGCTTGTCGTCCCCGCTTTCGGCGGGCGTGGGCGATCGGACGAGTTGTGGAAGACGACTTGCTTCGAGCTGTTTCTCCGGCCAGGTGACGGCGAGGCCTACACCGAACTCAACCTGTCGCCCTCTGAACGATGGGCGGCCTACGACTTCACGTCATACCGCGACGGGATGGAGGACCGGCCGGCATCCCGCGAACCCGATTGCACGATGCGCCTGGGCAGCAGTTTCGCGATCTTCGACGCGGCGATACCCCTCGATGTGCTGCCCCCCTTGCCGGCCGCGGCAAACTTCGCCTGCGTGATCGAGGAAGAGGGCGGAACGATGAGCTACTGGGCGATCGCGCATCCCGAAGCGAAACCCGATTTCCACGACCCGGCTTGCTTCGCGGCGAAGCTTGCGCCACCGCCAACGCCATGAAATTCGGTATCGACCGGCTGCTGAGCGAGCCGGATCTCCTGCAGGCGCTCAAAGGAAGGCGCGTCGCGCTGATAGCGCACCCGGCTTCGGTCACCGCGGGCCTGGCGCACAGCCTCGACGCACTGGTCGAAGTAGGGGTGAACATCACGAGCGCGTTCGGCCCCCAGCACGGTCTGAAGGGCGACAAGCAGGACAACATGGTCGAGACCGCGGACGAGGTCGATCCGCAGTACGGCATTCCCGTTTTCAGCCTGTACGGAGACGTGCGCCGGCCGACCGGCCAGATGATGAGCACCGCCGACGTGTTCCTGTTCGATCTGCAGGACCTGGGCTGCCGGATCTATACGTTCGTCACCACGCTGCTCTACCTTCTCGAGGCGGCTGCCGAGCACGGCAAGGAAGTCTGGGTGCTGGACCGGCCGAATCCCGCCGGGCGCCCGGTTGAGGGCACGCTGCTCGTCCCGGGGCAGGAAAGTTTCGTCGGCGCGGCCGAGATGCCCATGCGACACGGGCTGACGATGGGCGAAATGGGTCACTGGTTCATCCGCCGCTTCGGGCTCGACGTCGATTACCGCGTGATCGACATGCATCACTGGCTGCCCGAAGCCGGCCCCGGATATGGCTGGCCGACGGACCGGGTCTGGATCAATCCCAGCCCCAACGCGGCCAGCATCAACATGGCGCGTGCCTATGCCGGCACCGTAATGCTCGAAGGCACCAACCTGAGCGAAGGACGTGGCACCACACGGCCCCTCGAAGTCCTGTTCGGCGCGCCCGACCTCGACGGCGCTGCGGTGCTCGCCGAGATGAACCGCATCGCGCCCGAATGGCTCGCGGGGTGCGCACTTCGGCCCTGCTGGTTCGAGCCGACCTTTCACAAGCACGCCGGGCAATTGTGCGGCGGACTGATGATCCACGCGGAGCACGGATTCTACGATCACGTCTCGTTCAGCCCATGGCGCCTGCAGGCGCTCGCGTTCAAGGCGATCCGTACCCTTCGTTCGAACTATGACCTATGGCGGGATTTTCCGTACGAGTACGAATTCGATCGCCTCGCGATAGACGTCATTAACGGCGGCCCCGCCCTTCGCGAATGGGTGGACGATCCGTCTGCATCACCGGAGGATCTGGATCGCCAGGCGAGAGCCGACGAATACGCATGGAGGAGCGTCACGGCGGACTGCCTGCTCTACTGACCCGGCATACCCCCTTTTTTGCTTGACCCTGATCGGGTGGTATCAGAGGCTCTCGTCAAGACGGCGATCGATGCCGCGACGAGAGGATCGAATATGGCCAGTGCCCCGGCGCAAGTCGCCGCGCAGCGAGGAGTCTCAGCGACGCTGTGGATCCTCCTCATCGTGTACATCTTCAACTTTATCGACCGGCAGATCGTCAATATCCTCGCGGAGCCGATCGCCAAGGACCTGAGCCTGTCGGACACGCAGATCGGCCTGATGACCGGGCTCGCATTCGCATTGTTCTACACGGTCCTCGGACTGCCGATCGCGCGCTATGCGGACCGCCCGACGACGAATCGCCCACGCCTGATCGCAGTAGCGCTGGCCATCTGGTCAGCGATGACCGCCGTCTGCGGCATCGCACAGAACTTCGTGCAGCTTCTGCTTGCCCGGGTCGGGGTGGGGGTGGGCGAGGCCGGCTGCACGCCGGCGGCGCATTCGCTCATCTCGGACATCGTGCCCAAGGAACGCCGGGCGTCGGCGCTCGCGTTCTATGCGCTCGGGATACCGATCGGCACCCTGCTGGGCATGATCATCGGCGGATTGCTGGCCGACATGGTTGGGTGGCGGATGGCCTTCGTCGTCGTGGGCATTCCGGGGGTCGCGCTTGCCTTCGTCGTGATCGCGCTCCTCAAGGACCCGCGCCTGAGCGGACTTGCGGCAGCGGCTGCCGCAGAACCCGACAGCACGCTTCCCGGAAAGGCGCTGCATCAGCGCATTCGTGACATGCTGGCACCCGTGTTCGGATCGCCCGCGATGGTCTTGTTGCTGGTCGCCGCATCCAGCGCCTCGTTCCTCAGTTACGGCAAGACGACGTGGGCGACGATCTTCTTCCAGCGGACGCATGACCTGTCGCCGGGAGAGGTCGGGCTGTATTTCGGGATCATCAACGGCATCGCCGGGATATTCGGCACGATCCTGGGCGGCAAAATCGCCGATCGCTGGGGTGCGACCAACCGGCGGCACGTGCTGACGGCTCCGGCGGTCGGCATGGCGGTTGCCGCACCGATCGCCTATTTCGGCTATGCGGCGGCGGACTGGCGGGTGGCGCTTGCCCTGCTGTTCGTGCCGACGGTGCTCAACTCGCTCTATTACGGGCCGACCTATTCGAGCGCGCAGGGCCTTGTTCCGCTGCGGTCGCGCGCGATGGCGGCGGCCGTGCTGCTATTCTTCCAGAACCTGATCGGGCTGGGGTTCGGCCCGCTCCTGTTCGGGATGCTGTCGGACTGGATCAAGCCGAGTTTCGGCGAGGACAGCGTGCAGGTGGTCCTCTACACCGCGACGGCTCTCGGCCTCTTGCCGGCGTTCTTCTTCTGGCGTTGCAGCCTGCGCCTCAACAAGGAACTCGACCAGGCCGGATGACGCGGCCCCCGACCCCGGCTTGAAGGACCGCCGGCAGAAACAGACTATCCCTGCTTGCGGCTCAATTCCCGCATGGCATCGTCGAGGCCGTCGAGGGTCAGGGGATACATCCTGTCGTTGACCAGCTGCTTCATCAGCTTGGTCGACTGCGAATAGCCCCATTGCTGCTCGGGTACCGGGTTGAGCCAGACGGTCGCGGGATAGGTGTTGGTCACGCGATGCATCCACACCGCGCCGGCCTCTTCGTTCATGTGTTCGACGCTCCCGCCCGGATGGGTGATCTCGTAAGGGCTCATCGCCGCGTCGCCGACGAAGACGATCTTGTAGTCGTGGCCGAACTTGTGGAGCACGTCCCAGGTCTTGGTGCGCTCTGCCCAGCGCCGGCGATTGTCCTTCCACACGCCTTCGTAGAGGCAGTTGTGAAAGTAGAAGAATTCGAGGTTCTTGAATTCGGCTGTGGCGGCGCTGAACAGTTCCTCGACGAGCTTGATGAACGGGTCCATCGATCCGCCGACATCCAGGAATAGCAGCAGCTTGACCGCATTGTGCCGCTCGGGCCGCATATGGATGTCGAGCCAGCCCTGCTTGGCGGTCCCTTCGATCGTGGCATCGAGATCGAGCTCGTCGGCGGCACCCTCGCGCGCGAAGCGGCGCAGGCGGCGAAGCGCCATCTTGATGTTCCGGGTGCCGAGCTCGCGCGTGTTGTCGAGGTTCCTGAACTCGCGCTTCTCCCACACCTTGAGCGCGCGCTTGTGCTTGCTCTCGCCGCCGATGCGGACACCCTCCGGGTTGTAGCCCCCGTGCCCGAACGGACTCGTGCCCCCGGTGCCGATCCACTTGTTGCCGCCCTCGTGGCGCTTCTGCTGCTCCTCGAGCCGCTTCTTGAGCGTCTCCATGATCTCGTCCCACGAGCCGAGCGACTTGATCGCCTCCATCTCCTCGGGGGTCAGGAACTTCTCGGCCACGGCCTTCAGCCAGTCCTCCGGAATGTCGACCTGCTTCTGGCCGTAATCGGACAGGATGCCCTTGAAGACCTTCTGGAAGACCTGGTCGAACCGATCGATCAGCCCTTCGTCCTTCACGAACGTTGCGCGGCTGAGATAATAGAACGCCTCGGGCGTCTGCTCTATCACGTCCTTGTCGAGCGCCTCGAGAAGGGTGAGGTGTTCCTTGAAGCTCGCGGGGATCCCCGCGGCGCGCAGCTCGTCGACGAAGTTGAAGAACATGGTGCGCTGCATATCGCGCCGCGCGCGCCGGCGCCAGCTTGCTTGGCGCAGGTTTTCGCCGGCCGCTTAAAGCTTCGCTAACCATGGCCTCCTAAGCAACTGGCGACGCGAACGCGAACAGGGGACGTATGGAACAGATCGCCATCGACAGCACTGCCGGCAAGGGCATCGACCGGATTTCCGCCAGTTGCGGCGACGTGACCGTGGGGTGCACCGATGTGGCTGGCATCATTCACTCTGTCATGCTGTCGTCGGAGCGCCTGCGGGACGAACATTCGGCCCTGCAGAAAACCGTATCCGCCCTGGAAACCGACCAGATGCGGGTGGCCCAGGCCAGCGACGAGGCGCGTCTGCTGTCCGAGCGCGCGATCGAGCGGCTCGGCGAGGGCTCGACGCTGATCCAGTCCTCGCTCGACCAGATCACCGAACTGCTCGAGCTCGTGGAGACGCTGACCCAGCACGTGACCGGCTTCGCAGCGGCGATGGCCCAGGTACGCTCCAGCGCGCAGGAAATCGACCAGATCGCCGAAACTACCAACATTCTCGCCCTCAACGCGACGATCGAGGCGATGCGCGCGGGCGACGCAGGGCGTACGTTCGCAGTGGTCGCCAACGAGGTGAAGAGTCTCGCCAGCGACACGCGCCGGGCGACCGAAGAGATCGGGCGGACGATCGACACCCTTGGTGCCGAAGCCGACGAGGTGATCGCCAAGATCGAACGCGGCGGCAAGGCAAGCGGCGAGGCGAAGGTTTCGGTCGGGCAGATCCAGCACACGATGCGCTCGGTCAACGAGCTGATCGTCGAGGTCGACGGTCAGAATGACCAGATCACGCGTGCCACCGCGACGATCAGCGACCATGTCAACGGGGTCCAGGCCATGCTCGATTCGTTCGACAGCGCGGCGGTCGACAACGAGGAGAAGCTGTCGCGGGCGCACCTGCGGATCGAGGAACTCGAACTGACGGCAAGCGCGATGTTCGACGAGATCGTCAAAGCCGGCCTCTCCCCCCGCGACAGCATGATGGTCGACAAGGCGCAAGGATTCGCGCGCGAGATCGTCGCGGTCGCTGAAGCGGCGATCGCGGAGGGCAAGCTGTCGGCCTCCGCGCTTTTCGACCAGGATTATCGCGAAGTACCCAACTCGAACCCGCCGCGTTTCCGTACCGCGCTCAGCGACTGGGCAGACGCGCACTGGCGGCCGATCAACGATCGGCTGCTTGCCGAGGGCGGACCGGTCAAGATGTGCAGCCAGGCGGACATGCGCGGGTTCCTTCCGACCCATGTCACCGATCGGTCGCGCCAACCGACCGGAGATCTCGCGCACGACACGAAGTATTGCCGCAATGGCCGGATCCTGTTCGACGCGATCGATCGCAAGGCAAAGGCGAGCGGGGATCCCTACATGATGGCCGTCTATCGCCAGGAAGGCGACGGCACGACCTACGAGGTCGTCCGAAACGTCTATGTCCCGCTGGTGATCAACGGCCGCCGCTGGGGCGACTTCGAGCTGGCCTACGTTCTCTGAGGCGCGTTACGACGCCAGTCGAAGACGAATATGATCGAAAGTCGGCCCGTACAGGCGCTGGTGGAACTGCACGCCGACGTAACCCTCCTCCTGCCACCTTACGGTGGCCGGGAAAGGACCGATCGTCTCGATCCGCAAGGTCAGCTCCATGCCGGGCAGGAGACTGGAAAACTTGTCGAAGAAGCGGCAGCCGGATTCCGATAGATCCTTGATCGGGACGTCGCGTCGCAGCCCGCTTCCGGTGCGGTAGTGACCCCAGACCTCTAGGGGATGTCGTCCATCCCTGCGCGCCTCGCCCATATGAGCAGATTCTCTTTTTGCGTACCCTTGCCGCGAGAGTAGCGGGTGGGGCAACTCGATGCAAAAGCTTAGTCCGGCTTTTCCGCTGAGCGGGGGTGGCGGCAGGCCTTCCACGCGCTCCAGAGCAGGATCGCAGCCCACGACACGCCAATCGCTGCTGCATTCGCCTGTCCCCAGCGGTGGGGAAACGCGATTGCCGGCAGTGCGAGAACCGGCGCGGCGGCGCACAGGAGTGCGAGCGGCAGGGCGCGCTGACGCCACAGGGCAAGCCCCGCCGCGGCGGATAGCGCCGAAAGCAGACCGAACTTGATCCACACGGGCCACGGCAGGATTGCCAGGCGAGTCGCGGGATCGGCAAGGTCGGCGTTCAGCGAGAGCAGGATCGCGTTCTCGACTGCATCGGCCGTGCCCGCGACCGGCGCGAGCCAGGCGACCGCGCGCCAGCGCGGCGCATCGAGGTCCGCTGCGCTCATCCGGAAGAACGCGACCAGAAACGAGGCATAAGCGAGCATGAACAGGTAATCGAGCAGGTTGCCCGCCCGGAATCCCGCCAGCCGGGCTTCGCGCGACGGGTCCGCGCCGGTTCCGAATACCGCCGCGAGATCGCGCGCGTCACGGGCGAATTCGAAAGCGAGCATCGGCGCGGTCACGCGGGAATCCGCCAGCGGCTGCGCGAGCGAAACGGGCACGAACAGCCCGAAGGCGAGCGCGATCAGCAAGGTTGCCGCGCCCCATGCGAGACAGGCGCGCCAGCTTTCCCAAGCGGCGCGCGGCAAGCGCCTCAGGCCCCCTGCCGCCGCGCCATGAAGGCCAGCCGCTCGAACAGCATCACGTCCTGCTCGTTCTTGAGGAGTGCCCCGTGCAGCGGCGGAATCGCTTTGGTCGGGTCACGGTCCTGCAGCACCTCGAGCGGCATATCTTCATTCAGCAGCAGCTTGAGCCAGTCGAGCAGCTCGCTCGTCGAGGGCTTCTTCTTGAGGCCGGGCACTTCGCGGATCTCGTAGAAGACGTCCATCGCCTTGGTCACCAGCATCTTCTGGATGCCGGGATAGTGCACCTCGATGATCTCGCGCATCGTCTCGCGGTCGGGGAACTTGATGTAGTGGAAGAAACACCGCCGCAGGAATGCGTCGGGCAATTCCTTCTCGTTGTTCGAGGTGATGACGACGATCGGGCGCTCCTTTGCCTCGATCGTCTCCTGCGTCTCGTAGACGTCGAACCGCATCCGGTCGAGTTCCTGCAGGAGGTCGTTCGGAAACTCGATGTCGGCCTTGTCGATCTCGTCGATCAGAAGCACCGGCAGCTGCTCAGAGGTGAACGCTTCCCACAGCTTCCCACGCTTGATGTAGTTGCGGATGTCGTGGACGCGTTCTTCGCCCAGCTGACCGTCGCGCAGGCGCGCGACCGCGTCGTATTCGTAGAGGCCCTGATGCGCCTTGGTCGTCGACTTGACGTTCCATTCGATCAAGGGGGCGTCGATCGCCTTGGCGATTTCATAGGCGAGGACGGTCTTGCCGGTGCCGGGCTCGCCCTTGACCAGCAGGGGGCGGCGCAGCGTGACCGCCGCGTTGACCGCGACCTTGAGGTCCTCGGTCGCGATGTAACTGCTGGTGCCTTCGAAGCGATCGACCATGTCCGTTTCCCTGTGCAACTTTACGTGTGCGTTAAGGGCGCGCGACAAAGAGGGCAAGGGCTAGGGTGGCGAAGCGGCCAGCAGACGTTGCGACAGCAGCTCGAACTTCGTCAGGTCGAGCGAGGAGGCCGGATCGTTCCAGCTCATCGCCAGCACTCGCCAGTCGCCCGCCCGGTCCTGGAGGAGCCACGACATGTTGAGCACGCCGGGTTCGGAGCCGCCCTTGTAACCGACATATCGCCAATCGCCGCGTCGGGCCGCTGGCATTGCCGGATTGACGGCCATGATTTGCCGCGCGGTCGGGTCCTCAAGCGCGACGATACGCGCCATCAGCCGCCGCAGGTCCTCGGCGCTGGCGAACCATTCGAGCGATTCGATCATCTTCGGCTCGCTGAACGCAGGCGGGACGACCGAAGCCGGATCGCGGTCGATTCGCTGCGCAAGCTCCTCGACAAGAGTGCGTTGTCGCTCTTTCGGTGCATTCACGAAAGCGCGAGCGGACGCCGCATCGCCTTTTAGGGCAAACAACTCCATGGTGGTGAGGAAGGGGAACATGCGCTCGGGCGCCGTATGACCGCTCGCTTTCACCTCCTCTTGTATCGCCGCCCGGCCGAGGGTTCGTATCAGTTGATCGGTTGCAGTATTGTCGCTCTCGGAGATCATCATCGACGCCAGCGTGTGCAGCGTCAGCGGAGCGCTGGCGGGCCAGTTCTGCAGCCGTCCGCTGGGGAAGCTGCGCGCCTCGAGCGTCACCACATCGTCCCAGCGGCGCGCGCCGTGAGCGATTTCGTGGGCGAGGGCGGATAGCACGTAGAGCTTGAAGGTCGATCCGATTGCCATGTGCGAGCCTGGATTGACCGCGACGATCGAGGGTTTAGCTGGGTCCAGCGGGGCATAGACGACGCTGATCTTGCCGGGCAAATCGGCCAGCTCCGCGCCGATCGACGCAATGCTGTCGCCTGCTGGCTTGATATCGTTAAGCAACAGTCCGGCGACCTTCCCGTCCCGTGCCAGCGTCATCGGTCCCGCGATCGTTGCCCGTTCGAATCGCAACCGCACAGTTGCCGAATCGACGCTGGTGGGCTCGACGGCTTCGAGCCCGACGAATGGCCCGAACTGACCTTCAAGTTGTGTCTTGAGTGCCGCCAACTGCTGCTCTGGAACCGCGGCGAGAAATGCGGGTGCAAAGACCATCTGCGCGGATACCTCTCCCCGCCAGACGGCAACGACGCCCTCGGCAGCGCGCTGGACGGCGCTCGTTTGCTGCTGAACCGTGGAGACGTCCTGCGCGGCCGACACCGTCGCTTGGAGGGCAAGCAGCGGGATGAGAAAGAGAAACCGTTTCGCCATTGGGCGAGCATAGTAGAAGCAATGGCCTTATCAACCGGCCCAGGCTCAGGCGTCTATCAGTTCGCGATCGAGGTCGCCGGCGTGGTTCTGGATGAAATTGAACCGGTGCTCGGGGTTGCGTCCCATGAGCTGGTCGACGAGTTCCTTGATCGCGTGCCGTTGTTCGTGCTCGGGCGGCAGGGTGATCCGGATCATGCTGCGCGATTCCGGGTTCATCGTGGTCTCGCGCAGCTGCTGCGGGTTCATCTCCCCCAGGCCCTTGAAACGCCCGACATCGACCGTCTTGCCCTTGAACACCGTCGCCTCCAGCTCCGCTCGGTGCGCGTCGTCGCGCGCGTAGGCGCTCTCCTTGCCCGCGGTCAGCCGGTAGAGCGGCGGCTGCGCGAGGAACAGGTGCCCGCGCCGGACGACGTCGGGCATTTCCTGGAAGAAGAACGTCATCAGCAGGGTGGCGATGTGGGCGCCGTCCACGTCGGCATCGGTCATGATGACGATGCGGTCGTAGCGGAGCTGGTCCGCGTTGCAGTCCTTGCGGGTGCCGCACCCGAGCGCGAGCACCAGGTCGGCGATCTCGGAGTTGGCCCGGATCTTGTCGGCGCTGGCCGAGGCGACGTTGAGGATCTTGCCGCGGATCGGCAGGATCGCCTGGGTCTTTCTATCGCGCGCCTGCTTCGCGCTTCCGCCCGCGCTGTCGCCCTCGACGATGAACAGCTCGGTCTCGCCGTCGCCTTCGCCGGTGCAGTCGGTGAGCTTGCCAGGCAGCCGCACCTTCTTGGCGTTGGTGGCGGTCTTGCGCTTGATCTCGCGCTCGGCCTTGCGCTTGAGCCGCTCGTCCATCCGCTCCATCACCGCGCCCAGCAGCGCGCGGCCGCGTTCCATGTTGTCGCCGAGGAAATGGTCGAAGTGGTCGCGCACGGCGTTCTCGACGAGGCGCGCGGCCTCGGGCGACGTCAGCCGGTCCTTGGTCTGCGACTGGAACTGCGGGTCGCGGATGAACACGCTGAGCATCACCTCGGCGCCGGTCATCACGTCGTCGGCCGAGATGTCCTTCGCCTTCTTCTGTCCGACGAGCTCGCCGAACGCGCGGATGCCCTTCGTCAGCGCGGCGCGCAGGCCCTGCTCGTGCGTGCCGCCATCGGGGGTTGGGACGGTGTTGCAGTACCAGCTGAACGACCCGTCCGACCAGAGCGGCCAGGCGACGGCCCACTCGACCCGTCCCTGCTCTTCGGGAAAGTCCTGCCGGCCGGCAAAGGGCTGGGCGGTGACGCACTCGCGTCCTGCGGTCTGTTCGGCGAGATGGTCGGCAAGACCGCCGGGAAATTGGAACACCGCTTCGGGCGGCACGTCCTCGCTGGCGAGCGAAGGGGCGCACTTCCAGCGTATCTCGACCCCGGCGTAGAGATAGGCTTTCGACCGGGCCAGCTTGAACAGGCGTTTGGGACTGAACGCCCGCTCCCCAAAGATCTCGGCATCGGGGTGAAAGGTCACCGTGGTGCCGCGGCGGTTGGGGGTCGATCCCAGCTTCTGCAGCGGACCGGTGGCCACGCCCTTGGAAAACTCCTGCGCGAAAAGCTCGCGGTTGGTGGCGACTTCGACCCGGGTATGATCGCTCAGCGCGTTGACAACCGAAACGCCGACCCCGTGGAGACCGCCGCTGGTGGCATAGGCCTTGCCCGAGAACTTGCCGCCTGAGTGAAGCGTGGTGAGGATGACCTCGAGTGCCGACTTCCCGGGATATTTGGGGTGCTCGCCAACCGGGATCCCCCGACCGTTGTCGCTGATGGTAAGCACGTTACCTTCGCCGAGTTCCACCTCGATGCGATTGGCGTGACCGGCGACGGCCTCGTCCATCGCGTTGTCGAGCACCTCGGCGGCGAGGTGGTGGAGCGCCCGGTCGTCGGTCCCGCCAATGTACATTCCCGGCCGACGGCGCACCGGCTCAAGGCCCTCGAGCACCTCGATCGATGAGGCATCATAGTCGCCGCTCGTGGCGGCCGGCTTGGCGAACAGGTCTTCGGACATGGCTACAGGCTATAGGCCGCGGATTCGCGCAGCTTCAAGCAGGTCGGCGAGTTATCGTCAGCCGCCGAACTTCGCCGGCGCCGGATCGACGATTGCGACGGTGCCCTCGCGTACCTCGCGCACTTCCATGGCGCGTTCGACCACACCTGAGCGCGTGAAGCGGAAGGCGCCGTCGAGACCGAGGAAGCCGCCTTCGTCACGCAGCTTGGACGTCGGAAAGCTGCGGCCCGGACGCCATTCCCTCGCGATGCGCAGGGCGAGCAGGACCGCATCGTAACCCAGCGTCGACACGCGATAGAGCTGTGCGCCGAACCGGCCCTTGTAGCTGTCCGAAAAACGGCGAAAGCGCGCGTCCGACAGCGCGGAGAACCAAGCGCCGCGCAGCGACGGGGTCCGCGTCACTTCGCTTTCGCCGCTCCAAAGCTCGGTTCCGAGAATCCTGGTCGATCCGGCGCCACGCGGCTTGATCACCGCCGCAGCCTGACCCGCAAGGCGCGAACCGTCAGCGATCAGCACCGTATCGAAACCGCCGCGCTGCGAGAGCCGGGTCGCCGCGCTCACGATCGATGTGTTGCCGCGGGCATAGGTTTCCGCGCCGGCGAAGGTTCCGCCCGAGTTGGCCACCGCCGTGCGAAAGGCGGCCGCGGCGCGATTGCCGTATTCGCCTTCCGGGACGATCGCGGCGAAAGTCCTTGAGCCATGCCCACGCGCATAATCGACGCTGCGCTGGATAGACTGTTCGGGAGCCTGGCCGAAGACGAACACGTCCGGTGAGGCGACCTTGCTGTCATTTGAAAAGGTGATCAGCGGAACGTCGGCCGGACGCGCTTCGGCGAGCACCTGGGCGACGTCGTCCGACAGGAGGGGGCCAAGAATGAGCTTGTTACCATCTGCAATCGCGCGCGCGGCGGCGTTCCGGGCGCCGGTGGCAGTATCGTAGGTCGTTATGCGGAGATTGTCGGCGTTGGTATCGAGCAGGGCCATCGTGGTCGCGTTCGCGATCGACTGGCCTACGGCACCGTTCTGGCCGGACATGGGTACCAGCAACGCGACCCTGTGGCGGCCATCGTCGTCGGGCAGGGGCTGAATCACCGGTGTCGGTGTCGGAGTCGGCGCAGGCGCGGGGCCCGTGGTGCTGGTCCCCCCGCCGGGAATGATCTTGCACCCCGCGAGCAGCATCGCCGCGCCTACTGCCACGATCTTGCGCCGATCGATCGTTCCGATGTTCATGCTTGCCGCTCCCCGCGTCGCTGGTCCATGAGGCGCGCCGTGTCCCACCACTCGCCCGCGACCCTTTCCCCCGGCCTCTACATCGTGGCCACGCCGATTGGCAATCTCGGGGACATCACCTTGCGAGCGATCGAGGTGCTCGGTGCGTGCGACGCGGTGGCGTGCGAGGATACGCGGGTGACGGGAAAGCTGATGAAGCACCTGGGCCTCTCGAAACCGCTTTGGCGCTACGACGACCACGCGAGCGAGAAGGACCGGGCCCGGCTCGTCGAATCGATGCAGACCCGTGCGGTCGCTCTCGTCAGCGATGCGGGTACGCCGCTGGTCTCGGACCCTGGCTACCGGCTCGTTCGCGATGCCCGGGAGCAGGCAATTCCGGTGACTTCGATCCCCGGACCCTGCGCGGCGATCGCCGGCGTGACCCTGTCCGGCCTGCCGAACGACCGGTTCATGTTCGCAGGCTTCCTGCCGGCTAAGGACAAGGCGCGCGCGGAAGTGCTGGCGGATCTTGGCGCCGTTCGGTCCACGCTGGTCTTTTACGAAACCGGTCCGCGGCTCGCCAGGTCGCTCGCCGCGATCTGCGAAATCCTGCCCGGGCGAGAGGTCGCTGTGGCGCGCGAACTGACCAAGCTTCACGAAGAATGCCGGACAGGTTCTCCGCTGAAGTTGGCCGAATGGTATGGCGCGCATCCGCCGAAGGGCGAAATCGTCCTGCTGGTCGGGCCGCCGGGCGAGCAGCCGGTTGGGCGGGCCGATGCCGACGCCCTGCTGGCCGATGCGCTGGCCACGCTCAAGCCGTCGCAAGCGGCTGCGCAGGTGGCCAGGGCCACGGGAATCGACCGCAAGGCGCTGTATGCCCGTGCGATGGAACTGCGCGGCGGATGAAGCGGCAAAGGGCGGAGGCCGCCGGCCGCAAGGGTGAACTGGCAGCCGAACTGTATTTGCGCGCGAAGGGGTGGGCGGTTCTGGCCCGGCGCCGCAAGACGCCGGTGGGGGAGATCGACCTTATCGTGCGCCGTGCGCGGACGATCGCCTTTGTCGAGGTCAAATGGCGCAGCCGGGCCGAGGATCTCGCGCTGGCGATCGACGATTACCGCCTGCGGCGCGTCGCGGCCGCTGCGGAAGCCGTGGCGCACGAATACGCGGCAGACGAGGAGGACTTGCGCGTCGACGTGATCCTTCTTGCGCCCGGTCGCCTGCCGCATCACATCGTCAACGCCTGGCAACCATAGGGAAATCGAAAAATGAGCCTGCGCGTCGCGGTCCAGATGGACCCGCTCGAAAGCATCAACATCGCCGGGGATTCGAGCTTCGCCCTGATGCTCAGCGCACAGGAGCGCGGTCACGAGGTGTTTCATTACGACGTTGGCAGCCTGACGCTCGATGCCGACGACCGGCTAATCGCTCATGCCTGCCCGGTGCGGGTCCAGCGAGTCGAGGGCGATCACTTCAGTGCCGGCGAGGTGCGACGGCTCGATCTTGGACGTGACGTCGACGTGGTCCTCATGCGGCAGGACCCGCCGTTTCACATGGGTTACATCACCGCCACGCACCTGCTCGAGCGGATCGAGGGGGAAACGTTGGTGGTCAACAACCCGCGCTCGGTCCGCGATGCGCCCGAAAAGGTCATGGTGCTCGATTACCGCGAGTTCATGCCACCCACGCTCGTCACGCGTTCGGTCGAGGAAGTGCGCGCGTTCCAGCGCCGGCACGGCGCCGTGGTGGTCAAGCCGATCCACGGCAACGGCGGCAAGGCGATCTTTCGCGTGCCCGAGGATGGCGACAACCTGTCCGCGCTGTTCGAGGTGTTCAACCAGACCTGGCCCGAGCCGCACATGGTCCAGCCCTTCCTCCCCGAGGTCGCGAGCGGGGACAAGCGGATCGTGCTGATCGACGGCGAGGTTACCGGTGCGATCAACCGCAAGCCCGGGGAGGGGGAGTTTCGTTCGAACCTGGCGGTTGGCGGCAGCGCCGAGGCCACGCAGCTCAGCCCGAGGGAACAGGAAATCTGCGCCGCGCTGGGGCCACGCCTGAAGGAGCTGGGGCTGATCTTCGTCGGGATCGACGTGATCGGCGGGCAGTGGCTGACCGAAATCAACGTCACCAGCCCGACCGGCATCGTCGTCATCGACAGGTTCAACGGCACCGACACGCCGGCCCGTATCTGGGACGCGATCGAAAGCCGCCTGGGATAGCAGAAGGGGCGCGAACCATGCGGTCCGCGCCCCTCCTTATGCGTTCGCAAAGAGCGTTTGGCGTCAGGCTTCGTCCGAGGCTTCCGTGCGCTCTTCGATGAGGTCCGCGGGGATTTCGCCCGGCTCGAGGGTCGGGTCCACCGCTTCGGTGAAGCCTTCGCTCTCGCTGCGCTCTTCCTCGGCCATCGCGCCGATCACGTCGACGCCCTGGCGCTGGAGCTCGGCCTCGTCGTCCGAACGGGCGACGTTGGCCTTGATCGTGACCTGCACCTCGGGGTGCAGCGAGA
This sequence comes from Tsuneonella litorea, assembly GCF_025154015.1. Lineage (GTDB taxonomy): Bacteria > Pseudomonadota > Alphaproteobacteria > Sphingomonadales > Sphingomonadaceae > Tsuneonella > Tsuneonella litorea. The sequence goes on along the minus strand of NZ_JAOAMV010000002.1, from coordinate 146,215 downwards.
TGGTGACGTAGTGGACGCCGAGCATCTTGATCGGATGGCCCATGACGACCTGGCGCTTGTCGACCGTGTGACCGGCAGCCTCGAGGCCCTGCACGACATCGCGCACGTTGACCGAGCCGTAGAGCTGGCCGGCGTTCGACGACGAGCGGATCAGCACGATCTCGGTCCCGTCGAGCTTCTCGCCCGCCTTCTCGGCGTCGGTGCGGCGCTCGGCGTTTTCCTTTTCCAGGCGCTCGCGGTTGGCTTCGTAGACCTTGCGGTTCGCTTCGTTGGCGCGCAGCGCCTTCTTCTGCGGCAGCAGGAAGTTGCGCGCGTAGCCGTCCTTGACGGTTACCACATCGCCCATGCCGCCAAGGTTGGCGACGCGTTCGAGGAGAATGATATCCATGTCGTCTCTCCTCCTACTTCACGATGTACGGCAGAAGGCCGATCTGGCGGGCACGCTTGATCGCGGTTGCCAGTTCGCGCTGCTTCTTGGCCGAAACGGCGGTGATGCGGCTCGGGACGATCTTGCCGCGCTCGGACATGAAGCCCTGCAGCAGGCGCACGTCCTTGTAATCGATCTTCGGCGCGTTCTTGCCCGAGAAGGGGCAGGACTTGCGGCGGCGGAAAAACGGGCGGGCCATCAGTCACGCTCCTCGCGGTCGCGGCGCGACTTGCGGTCGCGGTCGCCCTTGCGCATCATCACGCTCGGGCCGGATTCATGCTCGTCGACGCGGACGGTCATGTAGCGGATCACGTCTTCGTTGATCCGGGTCTGGCGCTCGAGCTCGGCGACGACGGCGCCGGGGCCCTCGATGTTGAGCAGGACGAAGTGCGCCTTGCGGTTGCGGTCGATCTTGTAGGCGAGGTTCTTGAGACCCCAGGTCTCGGTCTTGGTCACCTTGCCGTCGAGCTTCTCGACGATCTCGGTGGCCGTCGCGGCCAGTGCATCGACCTGAGCCTGGCTCAGGTCCTGGCGCGCGAGAAAAATGTGCTCGTAAAGAGCCATAGCGCACGTCCTTTGTTGGTGCCGATCGCTGGCTTGTCCGTCCGGATGACGGGGCCCCTCCGGCTTTCTTCCATCCCTGCCGGCCAATCGACTTGGGGGCAGCGAAGGCGCGCACATAGCGGGATCGGGCACAAAAGCAAGCCTTGTGCGTCTGCGAACAGACGGGCACGGCCCGCGAAAAAGGGAGAATGGCGTGCCCGGCGGACTTGTAGCATTGCTCGATGATATTTCGGTGATCGCCCGGGTCGCCGCAGCATCGATCGACGACGTGGGGGTTGCCGCGGGAAAGGCCGGCTCGAAGGCTGCCGGCGTCGTGATCGACGACGCGGCTGTCGCGCCCACCTATGTCACCGGCATCGACCCGGCACGCGAGCTGCCAATCATCGCAAAGATCACGACGGGGAGCCTAAAGAACAAGCTGCTGTTTCTGCTCCCCGGCGCGTTGTTGCTGAGTTGGTTCCTGCCCGAAGCGATCACCTACATCCTGATCCTCGGCGGCAGCTACTTGTCTTATGAGGGTGCCGAGAAAATCATCGAGAAACTTGGCGGGGAGAAGCATGGCAAGACCCTCGACGACGTGATCGAGGACCCTGCGAAGTTCGAGCAGCAGCGGATTTCGGGCGCGATCCGCACCGACCTGATCCTTTCGGCAGAGATCATGGCGATCTCGCTCAATGAGATTGCCGCCCTGACAGACAACATCTGGACACGGGCGGCCGCCCTTGCCGCCGTTGCCGTCGCCATCACGCTCATCGTGTACGGCGCCGTGGCGATCATCGTGAAGATGGACGACGTCGGCCTGCACCTCGCTGGTCGCGAATCGCCGCGCGTGCAAGCTGTTGGCTGCATGCTCGTGCGATCCATGCCGAAGGTTCTTGTCGCGCTTTCGTTTATCGGCACGATCGCGATGCTGTGGGTGGGCGGCGGCATCCTGATCCACAGCCTGCACGAGCTTGGCCTCCATGCACTCGCCGACCTCGCCCATGCGGCGCAGAATTTCGTCGAGCGGGCGAGCGGCGCGCTGTCAGGTGTCCTCGGTTGGCTGGCCTATGCTGCATTCTCTGCGGCATTTGGGCTGCTGCTTGGCAGCCTGATCGTGGTCATCGTCCACAAGGTCCTGCGCGTGGGTCACGATGACGGCGAGAACGCCGGGCCCCATTGATCGTCACGACAGGCGCGCGAACAGCTCCCGCGCAAAGTCCGTCAGGGTGTCATCGCGCGCGCCCATCACGACAATCCGGTCGCCCGGGCCGGCCAGCATCGCGATCCGGTCTGCAACGGCTTTTCGGGTCGGAATATGGTCCGCCTGGCCCCCTGCGTCCTCGATCATGCGCACGACCCGATCGGCGCCGAGCGAACGATCGACGGTGCCGCCGTAGTAGACCGGATCCGAGATGAATACGCGATCGCCGGGCGAAAGTTCGCGCGCGAAGGTTTCGGCGAGTTCGGCTCCCATCTGCCGCAGCGGCCCGAACCCGTGAGGCTGGAAGAACGCGATGATCCGGCCCGGATGCTGGCGCAGCGTCCGCAGGGTCGCGGCGCACTTCTCGGGATTGTGCCCGAAATCATCGATGACGGTGATCGCCGCATGATTGGTGCCGATGACATCGAACCGCCGCGCGAGCCCGGCGAAACTCGCCAGCGACCGGACGGCCTGGTCGACCGGGATGCCAACCGCGCTGGCGCCGGCGATGGCGGCGAGCGAGTTCGACAGGTTGTGGAGTCCCGGCATCGCCAGCGCGAGCGGATGGCGCGACCCGTCGCGGCGGTCGGTGACCGTCGCTGCGATCGAGGACGAGGCCGAGGTCACCGTGGCCGGATCGACCGATATGTCGGCGTCGTCCGAATCGATTCCGAACGTGATCACTCGTTTCTGATTGCCGGCGAGCGCCATTGCCTCGTCATCGTCGGAATTGACGGCGACGGCTTCCGAGGCACCGAGAAAATCGGCAAAGAGCACCCGCAGCTCGTCCATGCTCTTGTGATCGAGGCTGACGTTCAGCAGCACACCCACAGTCGGCCGGTACAGCGCGATCGAGCCGTCGCTCTCGTCGACCTCGCTGACATACAGCTCCTTGCCGCCGACCTGGGCGCTGGCGAAGGGGTTCTCTTCGGAAACGAAGTTCTTCATCACCGCGCCGTTCATGATCGTCGGTTCGCGCCCGGCGGCGTGAAGAATCCATCCGATCATGGCCGTCACGGTCGACTTGCCGCTGGTCCCCGCGATTGCGACGCTGGTCCCGGCTGCATTGAACAGCGCCGCGTTAAGCTCGGCGCGGCTCATCCGGCGGCATCCGAGGTCGCGCGCCTTGCCGATTTCGGGGACGCTGTCCTCGACAGCGGCGCTCGCGACCACGATCTGGTCGGGGCTGGTGACCCCGCTACCGTCCTGGGGGAAAAGCGCAAACCCGTGCCTGTCCAGCCACTCGAACTTGGCCGGCGTCCGGCCCTGGTCGTGGCTGCGATCGGACCCCGCCACGGTTCCGCCGAGCCCGTGCACGATTTGCGCGAGGGGCAGCATTCCGGACCCTCCGATTCCGCAGAAGAACCAGGGGCGGGCGGCGGGATCGATCGGGGTGTCCATGGTGCGGTTGCGATGCCTAGTCGGGGCTGACCACAATGTGAAGCACTGCTAGAGCGGCGGTGATGACCCGTATCGCCATCTGCGCGCCAGCGACGCCGATCACCCGCGATGACGCCGAGGCGGTGACCCGCATCGCCGCCGCCGAATTCCCGCAGCTGGCGCTCGATTTCCATCCGCAATGCTTCCTGTCGGAAGGTCACTTCGCGGGGAGCGAGCAGCAACGCCTGAGCGCGTTTCTCGAGTGCGCCAACGACCCGGCGGCCGCTGCCGTCTGGTTCGCCAAGGGGGGCTACGGGTCCAACGCGATCGCCGGGCGTGCGGTCGAGGGCCTCGATTCCGCGGGCGGCGCCAAGACCTTCCTCGGTTATTCGGATAACGGCTATCTTCTTGCAGCGCTGTACCGCGCGGGGATGGGCAGGCCGGTGCACGGGCCGATGCCGGTGGATGTCCGCCGGGATGGCGGGGAGACAGCGATCCGGCGCGCGCTCGGCTATCTCGCGGGCGATCTGAGCCAGGGGCTGGAACCCGCGACGGACGATCGCCCCGCGGTGGCCTTCAATCTCATGACCCTTGCCATGCTGACCGGGACAGATCTTCTTCCCGACCTTTCGGGCCATGTCGTGATGGTCGAGGAGGTGGCCGAGCACCTCTATGCGGTCGATCGTCTCTTTTTCCACGTGACCCACACGCTGAAGGATATTGCTGGCCTCCGCCTTGGCGAAGTGAGTGAAGTGCCCGAAAACGACCGGGCGTTCGGCCGCGGGGCGGAGGACATCGCGCGCTACTGGTGCGGGCGGACGGGTATCCCTTATCTCGGCCGGGCCGAGATCGGCCACTGTTCGTCCAACAGGATAGTGCCCTTCGGGGTTGCCGCGAAACGGACGGACGCATAGGCGCGGGCCGCAAAGGAGAGCCATCCCATGAGAGCGTTCGTATTCCCCGGTCAAGGCAGCCAGAAGGTCGGCATGGGCGTCGATCTTGCGCAGGCGAGCGCCGCCGCGCGCGAGGTGTTCGAGGAAGTCGATGACGCGCTGGGACAGAAGCTGTCGGCGATCATGGCCGAAGGTCCCGAGGACCAGTTGACGCTGACCGAAAATGCCCAGCCCGCGATCATGGCCAATGCGATCGCCGTGCTGCGCGTGCTCGAGAAGGAAGGCGGCATAACCCTTGCTTCGGTCGCGGATTGCGTCGCGGGGCACTCACTCGGCGAGTACACCGCGCTCTGCGCTGCCGGAGCGTTCTCGCTGTCCGACACCGGCCGGCTGCTCAAGCTACGCGGACAGGCGATGCAGGCGGCAGTACCGGTCGGCGTCGGCGCGATGTGCGCGCTGCTGGGCGCCGATCTCGAGAAGGCGCAGGCACTGGCCGACGCGGCCGCCCAGGGGCAGGTGTGCCAGGTCGCCAACGACAACGATCCCACCCAGGTGGTCCTTTCGGGCCACCGCGAGGCGATCGAGCGTGCCGTGGCGCAGGTCAAGGATCACGGCATCAAGCGGGGGGTCCTGTTGCCCGTCTCGGCCCCGTTCCACTGCGACCTGATGCAGCCGGCAGCCGATGCGATGGCCGATGCGCTGGAGGCGACCCCGCCCGCTGCGTTGCGCCTGCCCATATACGCGAACGTGACAGCGGCCGCCGTGACCGATCCTTCGCAGGAGCAGCGGCTGCTGGTCGAACAGGTCTGCGGCCGGGTTCGCTGGCGCGAAAGCGTGCTGGCGATGCGCGCGGCGGGCATCGAGCATTTCGTCGAACTCGGCGGCAAGGTGCTCGGGCCGATGATCGGGCGTATCGACGGCGAGGCAAGGGTGACGAGCGTGGTGACGATCAACGACATCGAGGCGCTGGCGAAGGAGATCGGATGATGTTCAACCTTTCGGGAATGACCGCACTGGTCACCGGCGCAAGCGGCGGGATCGGATCCTCGATCGCCTATGCGCTGGCGCGGCAAGGCGCGCGGATCGCACTGTCGGGAAGCAATTCGAGCAAGCTTCGCTCGTTCCGGGAACAGCTCAACGACGAGATCGGGGGCGATCACGTCGAGATTACCTGCGACCTGTCGAACACGGTCCAGGTCGAAGAACTGGTCCCCGCCGCGATCGACACGTTCGGCAAGCTCGACATTCTCGTCAACAATGCCGGCATCACCCGCGATAACCTGGCGATGCGGATGAAGGACGAAGAGTGGGACCAGGTCATCCGCATCAACCTCGAAGCCGCGTTCCGGCTCATGCGCGCGTCGGCCAAGCCGATGATGAAGGCGCGGTTCGGCCGGATCGTGACGATCACCAGCGTCGTCGGAGCGACCGGCAATCCGGGACAAGCCAACTACGCCGCCGCCAAGGGCGGTCTCACGGCAATGTCGAAGGCGCTGGCCCAGGAACTGGCGAGCCGCGGGATCACGGTGAACTGCGTGGCGCCGGGCTTCATCCGCACGGCGATGACCGACACTTTGCCCGATGCCCAGAAGGAGGCGCTCAACGCGCGCATACCGATGGGACGGATGGGCGAAGGCGACGACATCGGGGCAGCGGTCGCCTATCTTGCGTCGAAGGAGGCGGGGTACGTCACCGGCCAGACCCTTCACGTAAACGGCGGCATGGCGATGCTGTCGTGACGGCGATGCGCGCTTGAACAGCGTTATCCACACCGAATCGGCGGCCCGCCGCCTTGTTGCTTGCCCCAAGCGACCTCACCGCTAAGGATAATTCGACGTATTTCCGGCGCCTGTTGCCGTCTCCCGGGGCGATTCCGGCCCCGGTTTCGCTGACTGGCGCGCGAGAGGGGTAAGAGTAAGACCGATGAAGGCCACCATCGAACGCGCCACGCTGCTGCGCTGCCTGTCCCACGTCCAGTCGGTGGTCGAGCGCCGCAACACCATACCCATCCTGTCGAACGTCCTGATCGATACCTCTGACGGCGGAAGCCTCAAGGTCATGGCGACCGATCTCGACCTCCAGGTGGTCGAGCAGATGGCCGCCGCTTCGGTCGAGAGCCCCGGCGCGATCACCGTTTCGGCGCATTTGCTGTTCGACATCGCCCGCAAGTTGCCCGAGGGCAGCCAGGTCAGTCTCGAGACCGCCGACAACCGGATGACGGTCAAGGCCGGGCGCAGCCGCTTCTCGCTGCCGACGCTGCCGCGCGACGACTTCCCGGTAATCGTCGAGGGCGACCTGCCGACCAGCTTCGAGCTTCCGGCCAAGACGCTTGCCGAACTGATCGACCGGACCCGGTTCGCGATCTCGACCGAAGAGACGCGCTACTACCTCAACGGCATCTTCCTCCACGTCTCGGACGAGGAGCAGCCCGTGCTCAAGGCCGCGGCGACCGACGGCCACCGGCTCGCCCGGTTCACCATCCCGCGCCCCGATGGCGCCGAGGGGATGCCCGACGTGATCGTCCCGCGGAAGGCGGTAGCGGAACTGCGCAAGCTGCTCGAGGAAGCACTCGACGCGAACGTCCAGATCGACCTTTCGGCGAGCAAGATCCGCTTCACGCTCGGCGGAGAGGGCGGGGTGGTCCTGACCAGCAAGCTGATCGACGGTACCTTCCCCGATTATTCACGCGTCATTCCAACGGGTAACGACAAGCTGTTGAAACTCGATCCCAAGTCCTTCTACGAGGGCGTCGATCGCGTCGCCACCATCGCGACCGAAAAGACCCGCGCGGTGAAGATGGGCCTCGAGAACGATAAGGTCACGCTCTCGGTCACCAGCCCGGACAATGGCACCGCCGCCGAGGAAGTCCCCGCGGACTATCGCGCCGACGGGATGGAAATCGGTTTCAACGCCAATTACCTGAAGGACATCCTGCACCAGATCGACGGCGATACGGTCGAACTGCACCTGGCCGATCCCGGCGCGCCGACGCTGATCCGCCAGGACGAGAAGAGCCAGGCTCTCTACGTCCTGATGCCGATGCGGGTCTGAGCCCGGCCGGCTCGCGTTCGATCGATGCGTTCGCCGCACTCTTCGGCGGCGGAGCCACCCTTGTCGCAGCCCTTCTTACGGCGAACGTTCCTGTCGCAGGATTAGGCACGTTTCGCGGCGGACCTATTCCCGCGCGCGGATCATGCTTTCGACATCGACGAACTTTTCGCGGGGGGCGCCTTCGCGCGCGGCCCTGGCCTCGGCCTCCTCGATCTTCTTCCAGTCTCGGAAAGTGACGATGTCGAGGTCGCGCGCTTCTGCGAGGCGGTCGAATCCGGAACGTCCCTCCTTCGCCGAATTGCCCAGCGCGCCGCTCGCGAAGTCCTCGGCGATCTTTTCGACCACCCCGAAGCCGTCCGGGCGGTTGGTGCCGATCGTGCCGGTAGGACCGCGCCGCGCCCAGCCGACGGCATAGAGACCGGGTATGATCCGCCCCTCGTCGTTGGCAAATCGCCCGAGGCGATCATCGAACGGCACGCCATCGATGGGCGACGAACGATAGCCGATGCACGCCACCACGAGGTCGGCCGGAATTACGTAGGTTTCGCCGGTCCCGATCGCCCGCCCGGCCTCGACGGTTGTGCGTTCGACCTCGACGCCCGCGACCTTGCCGTCGCCGACGAGGCGAACGGGGCTCGCGAACATGTCGAAGTCGATCTCCACCGGCTTGTCGGCACGCTCGCTCTCGGGGATCGCCGCGAAGCTGCGCAGAAGCGTGACCGACTTGCGCAGGCCGGGCTCGAGAAACGCGTCCTCCGCCTCTTCGGGAAGGTCGGCCGGATCGACGCGCGGGCTTGCGCGCTCGAGATGCATGAGCTCGCCCAGCTCCTTCGGCGTCATCATGATCTGGTGCGGACCGCGGCGGCCGACGATGGTAATCGTGCGGATCCCGGATTTCCGCAGGGCCTCGAGCGCGTGGGCGACGATGTCGCTGCCGGAGAACTCTTCTTCGGTCTTCGAGAGGATGCGCGCGACGTCGAGAGCGACGTTGCCCATGCCGATCACGACCGCGTTGCGGCCGGAAAGATCGGGGTCGAGCGCAGCAAATTGCGGATGGCCATTGTACCAGCCAACGAACGCCGCGCTGCCATGGACGTTCGCGAGGTCTTCCCCCGGGATTCCAAGCTGCTTGTCGTGGGGCGCGCCCGTGGCGAACACGACCGCGTCGTAGAGCGAGCGCAGTTCCTCGACAGTCAGGTCCTTGCCGATGGTGACGTTGCCGACGAACCGGACATTGTCCGACAGCGCGGTCGCCTCGTATCGCCTGCTCACCCCCTTGATCGACTGGTGGTCGGGGGCGACGCCCGTCCGGATCAGGCCGTAGGGCACCGGGAGAGTGTCGAAAACATCGACGCGGACCGCGTCGCCCCACTGCTTCTGCGCGGCCTCGGCCGTATAGTACCCCGCTGGGCCGGACCCGACGATCGCGAGGTGGCGGATCATGCGGCCTGTTTCACCGCGTCCTCGCGGTTCAGGAACGCGCGCATGCAACTGACCGACTGTTCGCGGTGGCTGAGAAGGAACAGGTGGCCGCCGCCTTCGAATATTTCCAGCTCGCTGCCGGGAATCAGGCCGTGGAGGATCTTGCCGTTGGCCAGAGGGACAATCGCGTCCTCGTCACCCATCATGATCAGCGTGGGCTTTCGGAGGAAGGGAAGGGCGGGGGCGCTGGTCCAGCCCATCATCGCGAGGAGCTGGTAAAGGTAACCGCGTGTGCTCGGCGGCTTGAGGCGGGCCATGTGGGCCGCGCGATCGGGCGAGCTGCCGAGGCCGCCGCCGTAAAGCGTGGTGAAATGCTTCTGCATGAAAGCCGCATCGACGAAGCGGCGCGGGTTGGCCATCTTGCTGAGCGCCTTGGGCGCCCCGGGCACCATGACCATCCCGGCACTCGTCGCGCACAGGATCAGCCTCCGCACCCGTTCGCCGTGCTGCAGCGCGAAATGCTGCGCCATGGCTCCGCCCCAGCTCACGCCCATCACGTCAACCTTGTCGATGCCGAGTTCGTCGAGCAGCCGAGCCGTGGTCCAGGCCATGGTGAACGGGTTGTACGGGACGACGGGTTCGGGCGATTCCCCGATCCCCGGCATATCGAAGATCACGAACCCACGGTCGTCGAGCGCCTCGGCAAGAGGGGCGACAGCTTCGATATTGGTGCCGATGCCGTTGAAGAACAGCAACGGCAGGTTGTCGGACGGCGCGTCAAGCCGCCAGGTCGCCACGCGCAAGGTGCGTCCGCCCACGGTGATCGTGCGGACGTTCGCGGTCTTCATCGGGTCGGGCAAGCTTCGGTCCTTCAGGCTTGTTCGAGAACGTAGAGGCCGGGCGCGGGATCCAGCGGTTCGAATCCTTTCCCTCCCAGCTTCTTGGGGGCTGCTATCTTGCTGCCTGAACGTTCCTGAACCCAGTGCATCCAGAACGGCCACCAGCTGCCCGCGGTTTCCTCTGCCTGCTTGAGCCATTCTTCGGCCGTCGGGGGAAGCGCGCCGCCCCCTTTTTGCACGTAATATTTCGCCTTCGGGTTGCCCGGCGGATTGAGGATCGCCTGCATGTGGCCCGACTGGCTGAGCACGTAGGTAACGTCCTTCGAGCCGAACAGCTGCGTCGACCGGTAGGTCGCCCGCCACGGCGTGATGTGGTCGGTCACCCCGCCGAGGATGAACAGGTCGGCATCGACCTTCGACAGGTCGAGCATATGATCGGCGATCTCGACCTCGCCCTTCCTGGTGAACGCGAGCGTTTCGAACAAGGTCAGAAAATCGCCCATGAGCGTCGCCGACAGGTTTGTCGCATCGGCGTTCCAGAACAACACGTCGAATGCCGGTGGATCATCGCCCAGCAGGTAGTTGTTGATCACGTAGTTCCAGATCAGGTCATTGGGTCGTAGCCAGGCAAACCCGCGGGAAAGATCGTCGCCCTTGATGATCCCCGCCTTCGCCGCGCGCTTCTTGGCAAGTTCAAGGCCGTTGTTGGTCATCAGCGAACCGGCCTCGATGTCCCCCTGCTGCGGGTGCAGCACGCAGACCATCAGGGTCAGGGTGCCGAGAAGGTCGCTGCCTTCGGAGGCAAGCTTGCTGGCGAGGACCGCTGCGGTCTGTCCGCCAGAACAACCCGCCGAAACGTTGACCTTCTTGCTGCCGGTGATCTTCGACACCGCCTCCATGGCTTCGTGACAGCTGGCGACGTAATCCGCCATGCCCCAGGTGCCCTGATCCTTGGTCGGGTTCTTCCAGCTGATGACGAAGGTCTGGATGCCGTTGTCGAGCTGGTATTTGACCACCGACTTCTCTGGAGAGAGGTCGTTGATGTACATCTTGTTGATCTGGGGCGGGATGGTGAGCTGGGGAACGTCGAAGACCTCGTCCGTCGTGGGAGCGTACTGGATCAACTCCATCATCTCGGTACGCAGCACCACCGAACCCTTGGTGGTCGCCACGTTCTCGCCGATTTTGAACGGGCGCTTGTCGACCTGGCTGACCATGCCCTTGTTGTGGACGATGTCGTTGTAGGCGTTCTTCAGACCCTTGACGAGCGACAGCCCGCCGCTGTCGACGAGGCGCTTCTGCGCGGTCGGATTGCCCCACAGCGTGTTGGTCGGGGCAAGCGCGTCGATGATGATCTGGCTGATGAAGTTGGCCCGGTCGCGCTCGATCGCGTCGAGCTCGAGATCGGCGAGCCAGTTCTTCATGCCCTTCTGGACCGCGAGATAATACTGCGCGCCCGCCCGCAGGAACGGATTGTACTGCCAGGCGGGGTCGCGAAACCGCTTGTCCTTGGGATCGGGGGCCAGATCACTCTGCCCGGTCATGATCTTGATCATGTCCTCGCCCATCGACTGGGCGTGGCGCATGGTGCGCTGCGGATCGCTCGCCGTTTCGCGCAGCAGCAGGGCGATCGCGCCCGCGAAATCCTCGCGCACGAGCCCGACCATCGGGCCGAGCGCCGTCGTGGACTGAGCGGCTTCCTCTTCTAATCGCGTGCCCATCGACGTTTCTCCCCCCGACGATGAATTCCGAGTTCACCGGGTCATGCACGGGGGGGCGGGCATTGGCAAGCGGGCCCTGCTCGCACGATCGAGGCGACGTTAAGCACCCGCCGGCCGTGGATCGGCGGCCTCGCGTTGTCTGCGCGGATGCCCGATTTAATACATTTTCAAAGCGGTTGCGGCACAAGGCAGTCATGCTGGAGCCGCAACCGGACGCCGAAAGGGCCGCCGAAGACCACGGGTCTATGCCCGGGCCTGTAGGCGCGAATGCTGGCACGCCGGTCCGCGTCGTCCGCACGCCTGTCCCGCGCCGGGGGGCGTCGCGCACGGACGCGACATTGGCCGAAACCGTCAACCCGGCTCAGGGCTCTCATATCCCGCGTTACTGGGGTCGGGTGTCGATCTTCATCGTCGCCGCCATGACCTTCTCGGCGGTGGCCGGGAGTTCCATTCCGCCTATCGCATCGGTTGCAGCCGCGCTCGGGGCGGTCGCCATCCTGTCCTATGCTTCCGATCTTTCCAGACTGGCGGAAAGCCTGCCGCGCCGGTCGTTGCGACAGTTGGGGGTGGTATTCTGCGCGACCGTACTGCCGATCCTGCTGACGGCTCTCGCGCTGTCCTACTGGATGGTTGACGGCGCGCTGGACTATCACTGGGGCGTCGCCTCACTCATTTCGCTCACCGCGGTATCGACGGCGCTGCTCGGCAACCGCATCGGCCTGATCTTTGCCGGTCATTCTGCCTGCTGGCTGGGTTATGCCCTGTTCGACCGCTCGGCCCATGCAATCGGTGCCACCTGCGCCGCCGCACTCGTCCTCGTTCTGATCGCGCGCTACCAGACCCGGATCAGCCAGCACGAACGGGAGCGCCAGCAGCTGCTCGTCCGCAGACAGCAACGTGCCGAGAACATCCTGCGCGAGTACGAGGATACCGGACAGGGATGGTTCTGGGAAACCGACCGGCGCGGCCAGCTGACCTATGTGTCTCCAAGCGTCGCGCGTGCGCTCGGTCGCGAGAGGGGAGAGCTCGACGGCCGGCCCTTCGTTGACCTGTTCGATCTCGACAACGACAACCGCGACGGCGAGCGGACCCTGCTGTTTCATCTGTCCGCCCGCTCGGCCTTCACGGATCTTGCGGTACGGGCCAATGCCGAGGAAGAGCGCTGGTGGTCGATCGCCGGCCGGCCGATTTTCGACGACTTCCACAACTTCTGCGGTTTCCGCGGATCGGGCACGGACCTTACCGAGAAGCGAAAGAGTGCCGAGCACGCCTCGCGGCTCGCGCACTTCGATTCACTCACTGGCCTCGCGAACCGCTTCCAGATGTCGCAAAGCCTCGAAAGAATCCTCGCCGCTCCGCTCGAGATGCATCGGGACTGCGCGGTGTTCCTGCTCGACCTCGATCGCTTCAAGCACGTCAACGACACGCTCGGTCACCCGGCGGGCGATGCCCTTCTCAAGCAGGTGGCCCAGCGGCTCGAGCGGGCGGTCGGCAAGATCGGGCGCGTCGGCAGGCTCGGCGGCGACGAGTTCGAGGTCATCGTCCCGGGGCGGGTGGACCGGCGTCAGATCGGGGCGCTGGCGCAGGAGATCATCTCCTCGCTGTCCCAGCCGTATTCGGTCGAGGGGCATCGCGTTATGATCGGCGCTTCGATCGGCATCGCGGTTTCGCCCGACGACGGGACGACCAGCGAGGCGCTGATCCGCAACGCCGACCTGGCGCTGTACGCGGCCAAGGACGGCGGGCGCGGAAGGCTGCATTTCTACGCACCCGACCTGCATTCGCGCGCGGAGGAACGAAGCCGTCTCGAGCAGGACCTGCGCGACGCGATCGCAGGCAACGCGCTCGAGCTCTATTACCAGCCCGTGGTCAGCACCGCGACCGAGAAGATCGCGGGTTTCGAGGCTCTCTTGCGCTGGAACCACCCTGTTACCGGATGGATGAGTCCTGCCAAGTTCATTCCGATAGCCGAAGAATCCGGCCTCATCGGCTTGATCGGCGAATGGGCGATTCGAACCGCGTGCGCGGATCTCGCCCGTTGGCCGACCGACGTTCGGTGCGCGGTCAACGTTTCGCCGCTCCAGTTCGCGAACCCGGAACTTCCGACCATCGTCAGCAAAGCCTTGGAATCCGCTGGGGTCGACCCGGCCAGGCTGGAACTGGAAATTACCGAAAGCGTGTTCCTGAACAGCGACGAAGACACCGACGCCATGTTCGCCGCGCTCAAGAATGTCGGCGTGCGGCTGGCTCTCGACGACTTCGGGACCGGCTACAGTTCGCTCGGCTACTTGCAGAAGGCGCCGTTCGACAAGATCAAGATCGACCAGAGCTTCGTCCGCGGGGCGACCGAGGAGGGCAGCCGAAACGGTGCAATCATCGCGGCTATCACCAGCCTGGCACAGGCGCTCGGCATGGATACCACGGCCGAAGGCGTCGAGACCCTCGACGAACTCGACATGGTACGGATGTTCGGCTGCAGCCACATTCAGGGCTACATCTACGAGCGGCCTCTGGACGCGGCGACCGCCACCGACCGGCTGCGTACCGGTCTAACCGCAGTCGCCCAGGGGCCGCGGTCTGCCCGCGCCGCCCGCCATTCCGTGCTTCGCAAGGTCGTTCTGGAGCACCAGGGCCAGTACTACAATGGCACCATCCGCAACCTGTCGCAGACGGGCGCCCTGATCGAAGGGCTCTGGAACGTGCCGGTGGGCACGATCTTCCGGGTTGCCTTGAGCGATTCAGCCTCGGTCACGGCAACCGCGCGGTGGTCGACCGAGGACCGGATCGGGGTGGAATTCGCAACCCGGCTGGAACGGAATGCGTCGGGAATGTTCGTGGCACTGGCGAGTGAAAGCCCGTCGGCGCACCGACCCCAAATGCGCAGGACAGCCTGATCTCGGTTAACCGATGTTTTAGGCAATCCTTGTAACCCGGAAGACTGACAGCGAAGGAAAGCTGACGCAGCGCATGGCATTCAACGGGATTTTTGCACGCAAGGTGGGCGACCGCCCCGACCGTTCGCAGGCTGCGGGCGCGTCGGATGCCGCCAGCCGCCTGGCGCTGCTCGAACAGATCGAAGAGGCCGGCCTTGGATGGTTCTGGGCAAGCGATGCTTCGGGCGCGTTGAACTACCTGTCTCCGAGTGCTGCTCAGCAGATCGGCCGCTCCACCGACGATATCATGGGAACGCCGCTTTCGGCGCTGTTCCTTCCCCAACGAGACGAGGACGACAGTCGCGCCGAGCGGCCGCTTGCCTTTCAACTGCGCGCCAAGAATTCGATCTTCGAACTTCCCGTTCGCCTGGCGGTCGAGGATCGCGAGGTCTGGTGGTCGATCAACGCGAAGCCGCAGTACGACGAGGACGGAGAATTCCTCGGCTACCGTGGCAGCGCCAAGGATATCACCGCGACCCGCGAGAGCCAGCGCGACGCTTCGCGGCTTGCGCAATATGATTCGCTGACCGGGCTTGCCAACCGGCATCGCATGACCAAGCGCCTGACGGCCACGCTTACCGCCTACAAGGCGGCCAAGCGCAGCTGCGCGCTGATGATGCTCGACCTCGATCGCTTCAAGGCTGTCAACGACACACTCGGACACCCTGCGGGGGACGAGCTCCTCAAGCAGGTCTCCCAGCGAATCGAACGGATCGTGGGCGGGCGCGGAGAAATCGGAAGGCTCGGCGGCGACGAGTTCCAGATCATGCTGCCCGATATCGACGATCGGGGACGGCTGGGCGAGATCGCGAACAGCGTCATCCAGATGGTTTCGCAGCCCTATTCGCTCGACGGCAGCCGCGCGATCATCGGGACATCGGTGGGGATTGCCATTGCCCCGTACGACGGGATCGACGCCGACGAGCTGGTCAGCAGCGCCGACCTCGCCCTCTATGCTGCCAAGGGCGGCGGCCGGGGCCAGTACCGGTTCTTCTCGAGCGAACTCAAGGACGGGGCACGGCTGCGCCGCCAGATCGAGGAAGACCTGCGCGATGCGATCCAGACCGATCAGCTCGAGCTCAACTATCAGCCGATCGTACGCACCTCAGACCACAACGTTACTTGCCTCGAAGCCCTCGTTCGGTGGAACCACCCCGAGCGCGGGTGGATCAGCCCTGCCGAATTCGTGCCCGTCGCCGAGGAAACCAACCTGATCAATTCGCTGGGCGAATGGGTCATGCGCCGGGCCTGCGAGGAGGCGACTGCCTGGCCCGAAACGTTGCGGGTAGCCGTCAACGTTTCCGCGATACAGTTTTCCGGCACCGACGTGCCCAAGGTGGTCAAGGCGGCGCTGGACAAGACGGGATTAAATCCCGCCAGACTCGAGCTGGAAATCACCGAGAGCGTGTTCCTGGGTGATCCGCAGGGCACCGGGGCCATGCTCAAGGCGCTCAAGAAGATGGGCGTACGCCTCGCACTCGACGATTTCGGGACCGGCTACTCCTCGCTCGGCTACCTGAGCAGCGCGCCGCTCGACAAGATCAAGATCGACCGCAGCTTCGTATCCGGCCTCAACGAAGAGGATAACAACAACGCCGCGATCATCACGGCGATCGTCAGTCTGGCGCGCGCGCTGAAGATGGAAACCGTCGCGGAAGGGGTCGAGGCGATGGACGAACTGGCGACCGTCACGCAGCTCGGCGCGAGCCACATCCAGGGCTATATCTTCTCCAAGGCGCTCTCGCAGCAGGCCTTGCTCGAGCGGTTGGAGCAGGGCGGCCTGAAGTTCGACCCTGAAGGCCCCGCCAAGCATCGCGCCGACCGGCGATCGACTTATCGCAAGGTTGGTGTGATCCACGAGGACCATCGATACGAAGTGGTCATGCGCAATCTCTCGAAATCGGGCGCCGGGATCGAGGGACTCCTCGACGTGCCACTCGGCACCTCCCTCGTCCTCGACCTAGGGGGCGGGCAGCTGGTCGTGGCGGAGGTGGTGCGCAGCGAGGGATATTCGCAAGGGCTCGAGTTTGAGCAGAAGCTCATCAGCGACGGCGCCGACGGGTTGTGCACCCGCCACCGGATAAGCCCCTACGCGCTGGCGGCCGCCGGAATGCCGCTCGCGGCCCTGCCGCCGGGATCGTACCTGCCGCCCGTCAGGCCCGAAGTGGCCTCCTCGAAGCCCCACTTCCTTCAGGTTGATCTGGCGAATACTCACAAGGCTGCATAATCGGTCTGCTGACAGGATGCGTCCACGCGGCTAAGGGCGGCGCAAATGACCGACCTTCAGCATATCCGCAATTTCAGCATCATCGCGCACATCGACCACGGGAAGAGCACGCTAGCCGACCGGCTGATCCAGGCCACCGGCGGGCTGACCGACCGCGAGATGAGCGAGCAAGTCCTTGATAACATGGACATCGAGCGTGAGCGCGGAATCACCATCAAGGCCCAGACGGTTCGGCTGAACTATACCGCGCGAAACGGCGAGACCTATGAGCTCAACCTCATGGACACGCCCGGCCACGTCGATTTCGCCTACGAGGTCAGCCGTAGCCTGGCCGCGTGCGAGGGCGCTCTCCTCGTCGTTGACGCCGCGCAAGGGGTCGAAGCGCAGACGCTCGCGAACGTCTACCAGTCGATCGAGCATGACCACGAGATTGTCCCCGTGATCAACAAGATCGACCTGCCCGCCGCCGAGCCGGAAAAAGTCCGGCACGAGATCGAGGACATCATCGGCATCGACGCCAGCGAGGCCGTCTTGACCTCGGCGAAATCCGGCATCGGCATCGAGGACACGCTCGAGGCGATCGTGGCCAAGATTCCGCCCCCCAAGGGCGACCGTTCGGCCCCGCTCAAGGCCATGCTCGTGGACTCATGGTACGACCCCTACCTCGGCGTGGTCATCCTTGTCCGCGTGATCGACGGGGTCATCAAGAAGGGGCTGCAGGTCAAGTTTATGCAAGGCGGCACCGATCACCTGATCGATCGCGTGGGCGCATTCACCCCCAAGCGTGTCGACCTGCCCGAGATCGGTCCGGGCGAGATCGGCTTCATCACCGCGCAGATCAAGGAAGTCGAACAGGCGCGCGTCGGCGACACGATCACCACCGTGAAGGGCGGGGCGACCCAGGCGCTGCCCGGGTACAAGGAAGTGCAGCCGGTGGTGTTCTGCGGCCTGTTTCCGGTCGACGCGGCAGACTTCGAGAAGCTGCGCGAGAGCATCGCCAAGCTTCGCCTGAACGATGCGAGCTTCTCCTACGAGATGGAGAGCAGCGCCGCGCTCGGTTTTGGCTTCCGCGCCGGCTTCCTCGGCCTCCTCCACCTGGAAATCATCCAGGAACGCCTCAGCCGCGAATACGACCTCGACCTGATCACCACCGCGCCGAGCGTCGTCTACCGCATCCAGCTTCGCGCATCGAAGACCGAGGACGCGCGCGAGATCCTGCTCCACAACCCCGCCGACTATCCCGACCCGAGCCGGATCGAGAGCATCGAGGAACCGTGGATCAAGGCGACGATCTACACCCCCGACGAGTACTTGGGGTCAATCCTCAAGCTGTGCCAGGACCGGCGCGGCATCCAGCGCGAGCTGACGTATGTGGGCGGCCGCGCGCAGGTGACCTACGAGCTTCCGCTGAATGAAGTGGTGTTCGATTTCTACGATCGGCTGAAGTCCATCAGCCGCGGCTATGCCAGCTTCGACTACGAGCAGATCGGCCTGCGCGAAGGCGATCTCGTGAAGATGAACATCCTCGTCAACAACGAGCCGGTCGACGCGCTGTCGCTGATCGTGCACCGCAGCGTCGCCGAGGCGCGCGGTCGCGGGATGTGCGAACGGCTGAAGGATCTCATCCCCCGCCACCTGTTCAAGATCCCCATCCAGGCCGCGATCGGCGGCAAGGTGATCGCCCGCGAAACCATCGCCGCGCTGCGCAAGGACGTGACCGCCAAGTGCTATGGCGGCGACATCACGCGCAAGAAGAAGCTGCTGGAGAAGCAAAAGAAGGGCAAGGCGCGGATGCGCGAGTACGGCAACGTGAGCATCCCGCAGGAAGCATTCATCGCGGCGCTGCGGATGGGGGAAGAGTAGGCCCGATTGCCCGTCAGCGCACGGGAACGAGCCGGTTACCAAGTTTCGAGAACGCAATTTCGATTTCGACCGGCGCCCCGTCGACTCCCCTTGCCAGCAAGGCGCCCGCCCCCTCCGCGCGGTGGACCCGCACCAGGCGTCCGCCCGCCTCGCCCACGAGTTTCAGGTTCGCCGGATCGACCGGCGCGACGCTTGGGTCAGGACCGAGCAGCTGGGCGAGCATAGCGCCATCGTCCGCCGCACGTTGATCCGCATTGCCCGATGCCGGGTACGCCCGGGCGAAATCCGCGTTCCGGATGCGCATCATCTCTTCAAACGCTGCGTAGTGTCCTCCGACGAGTGCTTCGCGCAACTGGTCGAGAACCCCCGCTGCTTCACCCCGCGCCCGTTCGGGTTCTACAGGATCGGCATCGAGCCAGGCCGGACGCGAAACGGTCACCGGGGCGGTGAAGCTGATTTCGATCCGGTGGGGCAGGGTGATGGGGGACGAAGGCTCCCATTGCCGGTGTTCGATTTCCTCCGTCGTGATTTCGTACCGGTCAGCGAGTTCGCGAATCGTGTCGCGTTCGAGGGTCGCTTCCACGAAGAATTCTTCGGGATTCCCGTCAATTTGGCGGGTCCCCGCGTCAAACGGTATTCCGGCCGTGGCGACGTGGATCTCGATCCGGTTTTCGCCGGGCATGACATCATGCTGTAGGGCGAGCGACTGGGCGACGATGTCACCCGGTTCCTTGCCTCCCACTTCGATTCCGTTGAGCATGACCCGGGCGGCGATTGCCCTGCCGAACCGGACATCCAGACCGAACGCTTCCATTGGGTTATCCTTCGCGGGGTTTTTCACCCCAGTGGTAATAATCTTCCCACACCTTTCCGCCCTTGACGAGGCCGATCGGTTCGATCTGGTGGCGGCGAATGGTGCGCCCCGTGCAGATGACCTCGCCGACGAGACGGATGGCGTCGAGCCGCTTTCCGCCCTGCGTATCGCTTTCCTTCCCGATGACGAGCGAGCTTCGCAGGTAAAACGCTTCTCCGCCTCCAACGGCGCCATCGAAAGTGAGATTGGCCTCGCCCTCGACTGCGAAGCGGCTTGTCACCGAATAGCCGAACGCCCGGCCATTGGCCTTAGCCCCGGCTTCAGCCGACAATTTTCCGCTAGCGTCGAACTTGTAAGGCTTCAGCGCCACGCTACCGTTCGGGTTCGTCCACGCCAGGGTGTTGTTCCCGGAAATCTTGCTCTCGAATTTCAGCTCCAGATAGGCGCCGATCTCGATCGAGACCGGGGCGTACCACGGATCGACCGCAAAGCCGAAGAAGCCCGTGACGTTGCCGTTTATCGGTTCGACGGTACCCGTGACCCTGCAATAACGTTCGACGTAATAGATACGATTGTCTTCTGCCCAGGCCGAAGGCCAGCGATTGCCCCAGGACAGGGCAAGCTTGCCGACGAGCAGTTCGTATCCGACCGAGAAGCTCCACCCGATCTTCACCGACTTGAAGACGGCCTGGACCTTGTCGGCGACGTCCTTGACCGCGAGTATCGCTTCAATTGTGTCGTCGATCTTCTTGATCGTCGAGCCGGCATTGAAGGTACTCTCGATGCCGCCGATCTTTCGCTTGACGGTAACCTTGCGGGCGTCCCAGTCCTTGCTTGACTTCTTGCCAGTCTTCTTGCCGTTCCAGCTTTGCTTGATCGTCGATACCGATTTGGAATCGGTCAACAGCAGGTGTGGCTCCAGAGTGGTATTCGTCTGGGTGACGCGCGTCCTCTGCGATCCGCTCGGGGTTTCCATCGCTTCGGTCTTGGTTGTCGAAGCCGAGTTCCCGGTGCGTTTCATGACGGTCGTCGTGCGGGTTACCGAGCGGCTGCTGTCGCCGTCCTTCTCCCCGGTCATGCCCGTCGATTCCTTGGAATATTCGACTTTTGCCGGTGCGCCGATCTCGATCGTGTTCTCTTCGTAGGGAAGCACGACCAGGCGCGCCGACAGCGAGGTGATGGGCTTCTGCGGGATGGGCAGGTTTCCGCAGGATCTGGCCCAGACCGGATATTCGCGGATCCGCTCGCGGCTGTGCGGGCACAGCCACCCGAATGCGGATCCGCCGATCATCGATTCCCGCGGGGCGAAATAGGTTGCCTTGACCGGCGCACCGCCATCCGATTGCACAAGCATGTAGTTGCTGGTTTGCAGTTCGACGTGTGGGTGGGCCGGCGCAAAGCTCGTATGCGACACCGAGTTCTGCGCCGTCGCCGTGACCTCGAGTGGGCGGCAGTCAGAGCTGACGAAACTGCGCCCTGCCTGCTCCGTCTCGTCCCGCACGTCGCTCAAGGCCTCGATTACCAGATCGTATGAGGACAAGAGGCCGCGATATGCGCTGGCCACGTTGGGGGCGACGCCCTCTACCCGGCGGTTTCGGTCAATCGTGATGGTGGCGGTCTTGTCCTGGGCGGTCAGCGCCAGGCGCAACATCTTGATGTCGCAGTATTCCAGGGGCTTTGCCTTGTTCCCGCCCGCGCCCCCGCTGGACGCGGCGGAACCCGATTTATCGGGACACGGGGCGATCGTTCCTCCCGCCGGCTTCGATCCCAGGCCCGCATCCATCGCAAGCAGCGACACCGAGTTGAGGGGGCGATATGCGGGCCCGGTCATGCGCCTTCCCGCGCCTTGGTGACCGCCTCGTCGAACGCAAGCAGTTTGGCCTCGGGTTCCCATTGGACATCGGCAAGAACCGCGCCGAGTTCGCCGCTGGTAATCAGTCTTTCCCAGTCGGGCCCCGCCGTTACGCAAAGGTGAGCGAAGACGGCGAAATCGCGCTCCGTTCGCATCCCGGATCTTTGCGCGCGATGAATGAACTGGTCGAGCTGCCGCTCCCTCGAGGGCGCGGATGCCGCGGTCCATTGGGGGTGCTGGCCCGCGAGCCACGCGTCGATCCGGGGTGCCAGTGATCTGAAGGCGCTTGCCTCGAATGCCTGAAGCGAGTTTTCGGAAACACACAGCATTGCGTCGCATTCCCCCTCCCGGGGAAAATGCATTGCCGCGCAGCGGGGGTCAATGCCGAGATCAGCGGGACCTTGATCCCGTGATCCGATGGAACCGGGTCAAGCCGCTTGGTCGATCATCGAGGGCCTCGCGTCTTAGCCCCCCATGCCGACCTTTGCCGCATTCATCGTCGATGACAGGCTGTTGCCGGCGTTCGCCAGGGCGACCGTCATTGCGATGCCGATCAGCGCGACGATAAGGCCATATTCGATTGCCGTCGCGCCGGTCTCGTCCCGGAGGATGGGGCGGATCAGGCGGTGCGTCAGGTTCATCGGTCTCGCGTCCTCGATCAGCTGGTGACTTCGAGGTATCCCGATGCGGTTTCCCAGGCGTTGCGAAGCGTCCTTAACAGTCGTTCACCGCGCTTTGGCGTAGGCGGTTTCGACGGTCTGGAACTGCTTCTCGGTGGCTTGGCCGAGCATCATGAACGCGGCAATGCTCGCCACCGAAACCAACGCGGCGATGACCGAATATTCGATTGCCGATGTTCCGCTCGTGTCTTCCAGGATGCAGCGGATCATGTCGGTTTCTCCGGAGAAGGGCTTGGGGTCAGTCCTGCCGGGCTAGGCGGCGGGACCGCGGCGAACAACGCCTTTGGCGGGCCCGTGCCGAGACAGGACGGCGCGGGGCGTGAATATGAATCGGGGGCTGGCGGAGCGTGCGCCCGGGAGCGGCGGGCGATGGCGAAGCCGGCTGCAGACGCCCTGCGTACAAGCGCCCAACTTCACTTTGCGTTCACGCAGCGCCCGGTTATAGGCCCGGCTCATGCAGACCCGCACATCCGCTTCGTTCCGGCCGAACGCCCGGCGCCTGTTCGCCGCCATCGTTCTTGGCGCTTCGCTCACAGTCTCGGCCTGTGCCGGCAAGGGGAACGTGCGGGACACGGCCTACGTCGCCCGCGACGTGGAATCGCTTTACGCCGCGGCAAAGGGCCGGCTCGACCGCGGCCAGCCCAAGGTCGCCGCGGCGCTGTTCGACGAGGTCGAGCGGCAACATCCCTATTCGCCCTGGGCTCGCCGCGCGCAGCTGATGAGCGCATTCAGCTACTACGTCGCTGCCGACTACAACAAGGCGATTGAAAGCGCCCAGCGCTTCCTGTCGATCCACCCGGGCAACAAGGACGCGCCCTACGCCTACTACCTGATCGCGATCAGCTATTACGAGCAGATCAGCGACATAACGCGCGACCAGAAGGTGACCGAGCAGACGCGCACCGCGCTGCAGGAGCTGATCCGTCGGTATCCGGCGACCGAATATGCCAGCGACGCCAAGCTGAAGCTCGACCTCGTCGAAGACCACCTCGCGGGCAAGGAGATGGAGATCGGCCGCTGGTACGAGCGCAGCGGCAACTGGCTTGCGGCCCAGATCCGCTTCCAGAACGTGGTCGAGAACTTCCAGACCACCAGTCACGCCCCCGAAGCGCTCTACCGCCTCGTCGAAACCAGCCTCGCCCTGGGCGTGCCCAAGGAGGCCGTAAAGAACGCCGCCGTGCTCGGCGCGAACTATCCGGGCAGCGAATGGTACCAGAAAGCCTATGAGCTGGTGCAGCGGCGAGCGCCGGGCGTCACGGCCGGTTGACCACTCGATTCTTTCCGCCGCAAGTCGCCGCGTGCCGATTTATTTCGCGCTCTGTAGTAACCGCGCGGAAACCCTGACGGGAAAGAATTGAAAGGCGCGCGCGATGCCCGTTCGGCGCAAGGCGTGACACTTGGAACAGTGCATAGCGTTCGATGCGGCTTGCCCATCCCGGGCCCTATGCAACGCGATTTCGCGGGCGCATCATACTGGATGCATTCACTATTTTGCGCGAGCGCAGCCGGCCACCGAGCGGCCTGAGTGCAGCGATCTGATCCGCTGCGACAGGTAAAGATCGGGACTCGAAACCTTACCGCGTTAACCATTGCCCGGCGCGGAATTTGCGCGACCGGGCCTGGGACCAGGCGTTAACCCGCAATCAGGGTTACGATTTCTTTTCGATTTGCTCCGATAGCGATCTTCCTGGCTGCAAGGAAAAGGAGGCGGCGTGCCGCCTGATCGCGTACTTGAAGGTGAAGACCATGGCGTGACGGGCGGCGATGGGGCTACGCGCGCGGGGATTTTCGCGCGCGTGCGCGGCTGGTTCTCCCGAAAGGGCAAGAAGGCCCGCCGGCCCGAAAGCGCGCGGCGCAGAATTGCCTTTTGGGCGATAGCAATCGGGCTGGTTTCCGGGACGCTCGACGTTCCGATGCCATTGGAAGATATTTTTCGCCTGGGCCGTGATACCGTGCGCCTGCGTCCCGCGGACGGACAGACGGTACTCGTCATGATCGACGACCGTTCGCTCGACGAACTGGGGACCCGCGATCCGCTGCGCGGGGACGATGCGCGGCTCGTCGATGGGTTGTTCGCGCACGGGGCAATGCGCGTCGTGTTCGACCGATCCTATTCGGACATCTCGTCGAGCGAAGAAGATGCCAAGCTCCTCGCGTCTCTCAAACGCCACGAGGGTCGGGTGTTCATCGGTTCGACCCCCGTGATCAAGAGTGGTTTTGGTGGCACCGCGCAACTGCTTACCCACCCACGCTTCCGGGGACGCGCGCCGATGGTTTCGATGTACGGGAAGCAGCGCGTCTTCGGTCTTTCCTGGGGCCTTCCGACAAGCTCGGAAATCCTCGGCAAGCGGGTGCCTTCGATCTCGGCGGAGCTGGCCGGGGTCGATGACATGAGCGACACGATCTACCGGCCCGACCTCTCGATCGATTTCAAGACGATTCCCATGCTGAGTTATGTGGACGTGCTGAAAGGACGAGTGCCTGCATCGACGTTCGCCGGCAAGGACGTGATCATCGCCCCGGCAAACCGGACATCGCCAGACCTGTACGTGATCCCCTGGCGCGGCATGGTGGCGGGCGCGCAGATCCATGCCCTGGGTGCCCAGACGCTGCGCGAACGTGTGCCGGTGGACCTTGGGTGGCTTCCGCCGTTCCTGCTGGTGGCGCTGTTCATTCTGTACCAGGCGCGCCGGCGCATGCCTTCGCGCCGCTCGGCACTGGCATTGGGTTCGGTCATACTCGCAGCCCAGGCGCTGCTCGAGTTGGCGTCGATCCACATGGCGGTGATGAGCGCGCTGCTGTGCCTGGCGATAGGAGCGGTGCGCCTGCGCAGCCTCGCCAACTCCACCTATCGGGGCGAAACCGGGCTGGTGCGGATCGAGCACTTGCATTCATCCGAAATCGCCCCCGAATGCGATGTCATTGCGCTGAAGATCCGCAACTTTGCGACCATCAGCGCGTGCCTCTCTCCGAAGGAAATCGACGAACTGCTGGTCAAGGCCGAGGACATGCTGCGGTCGGCAGAGGGCGGATCGCAATTCGCCTTTCACAAGGACACCCTGGTCTGGCTGCGCGACCGCATTCACGAAAGCGACCGCGGCGGACACCTGCGCGGATTGCATGCGGTGTTCCGGACCAGCATCACGGTTGGCTCGCAGGCGCCGGACATGGCGACCTCGATTGGACTCGACACCAATTACCTTATGACGCTCCGCGAGCGCACGGAAAACGCGATCCAGTGCGCGGAGGATGCGGCGCATCATGGATCGGTGTTCGTCATCAGCGACTCGGACATCGGCGAGGATCGCACGTGGAAACTGCATTTCTTCTCCGAATTGGAGAAAGCGATCCGCAACCGGGACATCAAGGTTGCCTTCCAACCGAAGATTTCGCTCAGGACCGGCAAGATCGTCGGCGCCGAGGCTCTCGTGCGCTGGACGCATCCACTGCGGGGCCCGATCGAGCCGTCCGAGATTGTCGCCTATGCAGAAGAGCACAACCGGATCGAGATGATTACCCGGTTCGTACTCGACAACGCGCTGCACGAGGCTTGCCGGGCGATCGAGGTCGAGCCTGGATTTGCGGTCGCGGTCAACATCTCGGCGCTGGACCTGCGCGACCCGGGATTCGCCTCGGACGTGGCAATGATGCTCGCCAAGCATAGCTTTCCCGCCGGCCAGCTCGTGCTCGAGATCACCGAAACCGCGCCGATCGAGAACGATCGGGTAGCGGGCGAAATACTCGCCGAGCTCAAGCGACTGGGAGTCAGGTTGTCGGTCGACGATTTCGGCACCGGGCACGCATCGCTGCACTATTTGCGGCAGATCCCGAGTGACGAGGTAAAGATCGACCGGAGCTTCGTGGCCAACATGGCCCATTCGCAAGAAGATCGCACGCTCGTGAAGACCGCGATCGACATGATCCATTCGCTGAGGCGGTATGCCGTCGCGGAAGGGGTGGAAGACGATGCGGTGGCGCGGATGCTCACCGAACTGGGATGCGACGCCGCCCAGGGCTTTTACTTTTCGAGGGCCGTGGGAATGGACCGGTTGCTTGAACAACTAGAGGCCAAGTCCCGAGCAGCTTAAATCTTGCATTAACCATACGATCTGTTAACCATGCCTGTTAGCACATTGGGTTGCTACAGGAGTTGGTCATGTCGATTTTCGTTGCTTCGATTTGGGAGTGGGTCGAGTGGTTCCTCGGCGGCCGTTGATCCCCTAACACAAGTTACGGAAAGCCCCGGCACCGCCGGGGTTTTTTGTATCTGCGCCAAATTCGCCAGCGACCCGGCCCGCCAAGGCGCCGGCCCGCAATTTGTAACTATCCGCCGACATTGGATAAATTGAGCGCCTCGACATGGGGAACGAAGCGTTGGCCCGCCTCGTTGCGCGGGGCAACCGGAGTGCTCGAACTCCCCTGGTGCGCTCATTCTCACGACGCCCAAAAAGTTGTTAACCTTTCCAAAGGTTAACGGCGGCGCAGGTCGGAGAGCCCGATCGCCGCGCGCGGGAATCAGTTGCGAATCACAGTTAAGAAGAGGCTGCGAATCGGGTCCCTCCGATCCGACCGCTTTGTGGTTTCAGGCCGCCTTCTTGCGTTTCTCGTTTCTGGCTACGACCCCGCTCAGCCCCTTGGTCAGCTGAAACAGGCCGTTCAGCCGGCTTTGCGGGTCGCTCCAGGCACGCGCAAGCACGAGCTTCATGTCGGGGCGCAGCTTCGCGTCCGGCCCGACCCGTTCCGCCCACGCGATCAAGCCGGCCGGATCGGGGAAGTCGTCGTTGTGGAATGTGACGAGCGTGCCCCGTGCGCCGACATCGATCTTGGCGATGTTCGCTCGAATGGCCTGGTGCTTGATCTCGATCAGCTTGACGAGGTTGGCGGTCGCGGGGGGCAGGGGACCGAACCGGTCGATCATTTCGGCCGCCAGCGCTTCGATCTCGCCCTGGTCCTTCGCATCGTTGAGGCGGCGATAGAGGCCCATGCGCACCGCCAGGTCGGGGACGTATTCCTCGGGGATCATGATCGGCGCGTCGACGGTGATCTGCGGGCTAGGCCCGGCCTCGCGTTCGAGTCCCGCGTCACCGGCCTTGGCTGCGAGGATCGCGTCCTCGAGCATCGACTGGTATAGCTCGAAGCCGACCTCGCGGATGTGGCCCGACTGCTCGTCTCCGAGCAGGTTTCCCGCGCCGCGGATGTCGAGATCGTGGCTCGCCAGTTGGAAACCGGCGCCGAGGCTGTCGAGGTCGCCGAGGACCTTGAGGCGCTTTTCGGCAACCTCGCTCAGCACCGTGTCGGCGGGCGTCGTCAGGTAGGCGTAGGCGCGCAGCTTGGACCGCCCGACGCGGCCGCGCAGCTGGTAGAGCTGGGCGAGGCCGAAGCGGTCGGCGCGGTGGATCACGATCGTGTTCGCGCTCGGGATATCGAGCCCGCTCTCGACGATCGTGGTCGACAGCAGCACCTCGTACTTGCCCTCGTAGAACGCGCTCATCCGTTCCTCGACCTCGGTTGGCGACATCTGGCCGTGCGCGCTGATCGCCTTCACTTCGGGAACGTGCTTGTGCAGCCATTCCTCGACTTCCGGCATATCGGCGATGCGGGGGACGACGATGAAGCTCTGCCCGCCGCGGTGGTGCTCGCGCAGCAGCGCCTCGCGCATGACCATGTCGTCCCACTCCATGACATAGGTCCGCACCGCGAGGCGGTCGACCGGCGGGGTCTGGATGGTCGACAGTTCGCGCAGGCCACTCATCGCCATCTGCAGCGTGCGGGGGATCGGCGTCGCGGTGAGGGTGAGGACATGAACATCGGCCCGCAGCTGCTTCAGTTTCTCCTTGTGCGTCACGCCGAACCGCTGCTCCTCGTCAACGATGACGAGGCCGAGGTTCTTGAACTCGGTCGATTTCGACAGGATCGCGTGCGTGCCGATGACGATATCGACGTCGCCGCTCCTCAGACCGTCGCGGGTCTGCGCCGCTTCCTTCGATCCGACGAGTCGGCTCAGCCGCCCGATCTTGAGCGGAAAACCGGAAAAGCGGGCCGCAAAGTTCTCGTAATGCTGGCGGGCGAGCAGGGTGGTGGGGGCGACGACCGCCACCTGCCGCCCGCTCATCGCGGTGGCAAAGGCGGCGCGCAGCGCGACCTCGGTCTTGCCGAAGCCCACGTCCCCGCAGACGAGGCGGTCCATCGGCTTGCCGCTGGCGAGGTCTTCGAGCACCTCATCGATCGCGCGGTCCTGGTCGTCGGTTTCTTCCCACGGGAAGCGGTCGACAAACTGGTTGTAGCTTGCCTCCTCGGTTTCGACCACCGCGGCCTTGCGCAGCGAGCGCGCGGCGGCGGTGCGGAGCAGCTCGTGCGCGATTTCGCGGATGCGCTCCTTGAGGCGGCTGCGGCGCTTTTGCCAGGCTTCGCCGCCGAGCCGGTCGAGGCCGACCATCTCCTCGCTCGAACCGTAACGGCTGAGGACTTCCAGGTTCTCGACCGGCACGTAAAGTTTGTCGCCCCCGTGATACTCAAGCATCACGCAGTCGTGCTGCGACTTGCCGACGGGGATCGCCTCCAGGCCGAGGTACTTGCCGATGCCGTGGTCGACGTGGACGACGAGGTCGCCCGCATTGAGCGCCTGCAATTCGGCAAGGAAGGCATCGGCGCTCTTGCGGCGCTTCTTGCGGCGCACGAGCCGGTCGCCGAGCACGTCGGCCTCGGTGATGAGGTCGATCTGGTCGTTCGCGAACCCTGCCTCGAGCGGCAGGACGAGCGCGACCGGCCTGCCTTTTGCAGACGCCCCGAGCGCTTCCTGCCAGCTCTCCGCCAGCTCGATTGGCGCGCCCGCCTCGGTGACGATCGAGGCGATGCGCGCCCGGCTGCCCTTGGAATAGGTCGCCAGCATCGGCCGCTTGCCGGCCTTTCCTGCCGCCTTCAGGTGCTCGGCCGCGGCGGCATAGACATTGTCGCCGCGCGCGCGCTCGGGAGCGAAATCGCGGCCCGACTGGAAGCCGAAATCGACCACCGTGGCGCTCTCCGGCTCGGCGAAGATCGACGCGCGATGGACCGGGAAGCCAGCGAGCGCCCCCTCGAATTCGCCCCTGGCAAGGTAGAGTGCGTCCTCGGGCAGGGGGCGGTAGCTGCCGTCCTCCCGCTGGCGGTGGTAGTCAGCGATGTCGGTAAGCCGCTCGTCGGCGGCGCCTAGGGCACCGTTGTCCATGACCACCACGTCATCCTTGCCGAGGTGGTCGAACAACGTCGCCAGCCGGTCCTCGAACAACGGCAGCCAGTGTTCCATCCCGGCGAGGCGACGGCCGTCGCTGATCGCCTGGTAAAGCGGGTCCTGCGTGGCGTTCGCACCGAACCGCTCGCGGTATCGGCCGCGGAAACGCTTGATCGTGTCCTCGTCGAGCAGCGCCTCGCTCGCGGGGATCAGCAGGTGCCGCTCGATCACCCCGGTCGTCATCTGGGTATTCGGATCGAACAGGCGGAGCGATTCGAGCTCGTCGCCGAAGAAGTCGAGCCGCAGCCCCTGCTCAAGCCCGCTCGGAAACAGGTCGAAGATCGAGCCGCGCACGGCGAATTCGCCGTGGTCGATGACGGTATCGGTACGCGAATAGCCCTGTCGCTGGAGCAGCGCGATCAGGTCGTCCCGGGCGATCTCCATCCCCGGTTTCAACTCGCGCACCGCTTCGCGCACGCGGAAGGGGGTGAGCACACGCTGAAGCAGGGCGTTGACCGTGGTGACGAGCAGTTGCGGTCCCTGTCTGCCTGCCTGCAGCCGGTGCAGTGCGGCAAGCCTGCGCGCACTGACCGCGAGTGCGGGCGAAGCGCGGTCGTAAGGCAGGCAGTCCCAGGCCGGGAACTCGATCACCTCGATCTCGGGGGCGAAATAGCGGGCGGCCTCGGCCACTCCGCTCATCGCGGCATCGTCGGGCGTGACGAGCACCGCTCGGCCCGACTTGCCCTTGTGGCCCGCCGCCCGGGCAAGGTCTGCCATCACCAGCGGCTGCGCGCCGCGCGGCACCGCTGCGAGCGTCAGCGGGGTGTCGGCAGCCAGGATTTTCTGAAGGTCAGGCATTAAAGGTCCTGTCTAGCGGGCACGCGCAGCAACCCGCCCGAGGGGTTCGAGCGAGGGGTTTCGAGGGTTGTCAGATAGGATGAACGCCCGGCAGGGCAACCCGTTTCCGCAAACGGTCAGGGCATCTCCACGTAGTCGAGCCGCTGCATCGCGGTCATCTGCTCGCCAGCGAAGGCCGGGGGCACCGGCTGGGTACCGAGCGCCCATGCCATCACGTCGACGTCATCCTGCTCGATCAGCGCTTCGAACCACGCCAGCGCGGCATCGTCCCAACCGGCATGATAGCGATCGAAGAATCCTCCGATCATGAAGTCGGCTTCGCGCGTGCCGCGGTGCCAGGCACGGAACCTGGCACGCGCGATGCGAGGGGGGAGAGCGGCATTCATGCCGCCCCCGCTACCGGACCGCCGCGGCGGGCGCAATCGCGTCCCTAGTGCGCGGCTTCGGGTTGCACTTCCGACATTTCGGCCGGGGGGAGCCCCTCGCTTTCGGCCTGCTTGGAGAGCTCCGCCTTGCGTCGCAGCATCGGTTCCAGCAGGGCCTTCAGGTCGACGTCGGTATCCCGGCACTTGGCGAACATGCCTTCGTGCGGCTTTTCTTCTTCCTCGATGTGATGCTCGATCTGTTCCGAGAGGACCTTGACCTTGGCTTCGAAAACGGAATCGTTCGCCTGCACGCCGTCCATGATGTCGTTGATCAGCAACTTGGCGCCGTCATGCTCGACAACCGCTTCGTCGAGCATGTCGTCTTCCAGCACCCCGCGAAACGCCGGGTAGAAAATCTCTTCCTCGATCAGGGAATGGATCTTGAGCTCGTTGCAGATCTTCTCGGCAAGACGCCGCTTCTCGTCACCGTCATCGGTATCCTCGAACTGATCGAACAGGTCCTTGACCTCGTCGTGATCGGCACGAAGAAGCATGATTGCATCGGTAAAGTTCTGGTCGGCCATGCCGGTTCTCCGCCTGTCATTCAGTCGTACACTCAAGCTGCGAAACGGCATTCGGGTTCCCGGGCAAACTTTCGTCAATTCACGCGGAGTGCGGCGCCGGCGAGGACCGGCGCCGCTTCGTTCGATCCCGGGTCAGACCCCAATCCCCGTCAGGGGTGGGTATGGGAAAAATACCGCATCGAACTGGTAACGAGCTTGTCATTTTCCTCGCCGAGCTTCTTGGCGGCTTCTTCCGAACCGGCGATCTTGGCCAGTGACTTATTGAACGCATCGCGTTCAGGTGAAGCGTGCGTGTCGAGCGCAGCCAGCCCGCGCGGCATCGGTCGCAGAAGCATCAGGTCCCAGGGGCCATCCATCATCCAGTGCACCTCTGTCTTCGGAAGGCCCGCGGCTGCGGCCGCCGGGGCATAGTACTTTTCCATCATCTCGCTCCAGCGCCCGCCGGCATCCGGCGCGAGCTTCAGGAGGATGACCGCGTACGTCGTCCGCGCCTGTTCCGGCTCGCTCTGCGCCATGACAGGAGTGGATATGGTTGCCAGCGCGCAAGCGGCAGCGAGTGCGAGTGTCGTGAAGTGTCGGGTCATCATGCCCCCCGTCTTGGAAAGCGTCCCGCTAACTTTGGTTAACACGTTCGATCCAAACAGCAAATGGCATAAAGCGTTCTCGCTGCTTCGCAGGGCTGCCAAATGATCCTAGTAACGCGCCATGCGCCCCGACGTGCTCAACCCCCTGTTTGCCGAAGCCGAGACGCTGGAGGGGGTCGGGCCGAAGATCGCGAAGCCGCTGGAGAAACTCGGCCTCACACGCGTGCGCGACGTCGCCTATCACCTGCCCGATCGCTTCGTGACCCGCCGACCGGTCGAGAATCTCGACGCGGCAAGCGTGGGCGAGCAGGTGGTCGTGCCGCTGACCGTCACCGAACATCGCGCGAGCCGGAGCGCGCGTGGGCCATACTCCGTGATGGCGATCGATGCCCTCGGCAATCACGTGTCGCTCACCTATTTCGGGCGAGCGAGCTATACTGCAAAAAAGCAGCTGCCGGTGGGAGCGAAGCGATGGGTCGCAGGGCGGCTCGATCAGTACGGCCAGATGCTGCAGATCGTCCATCCCGACCACCTGAGCGAGGACAGCGCGGACTTGCTCGGGACCCTCAACGAGCCGGTCTATTCGCTATCGGATGGATTGACCCAACCCAAGATCGCCGGCCTGGTCGCCCAGGCTCTCGAGCGCCTGCCGGAGCTGCCTGAGTGGATCGAGCCGGGCCAGTTCGCCAAGATGCAATGGCCCGCCTGGGCCGATGCCCTGAGGCTTGCGCACAAGGGCGAGCACGCAGCGGCGCGCGACCGGCTCGCCTACGACGAGCTGCTCGCCAATAGCCTTGCACTGATGCTCGTGCGGGCCGACAACCGCCGCCGCCGCGGGCAGGCGCTGGGTGGGGACGGATCCTTGCGCGGCAGGCTCGACCTGCCGTTCCCGCTCACCGGGGCGCAGAAGCGGAGCATCGGCGAAATCGAACGCGACCTCGCGCAGGACAGGCCCATGCTGCGTCTGCTGCAGGGCGACGTGGGCAGCGGCAAGACCGTGGTCGCGCTCGAAGCCATGCTGATCGCCGTCGAGGGCGGGGCGCAGGCAGCATTGCTTGCCCCGACCGAGATACTGGCCCGCCAGCACTACGACACGCTGCGGCGGATGCTGGGTCCGACCGGTGTCGAAATCGCGCTGCTGACGGGGCGCGACAAGGGCCGCGCGCGCGAATCGATCCTGATGGGACTTCACGACGGCTCGATCCCGATCGTCGTGGGAACCCACGCCATCTTCCAGGATGCCGTTACCTATCGAAATCTCGGCCTCGTCGTGATCGACGAGCAGCACCGCTTCGGCGTCTCGCAGCGGCTGATGCTCGCCAGCAAGGGCAAGGTCGCGCCGCACACGCTGGCGATGACCGCGACCCCGATTCCCCGTTCGCTCACCCTTGCGCAGTACGGCGAGATGGACGTCAGCCGGCTCGACGAGATGCCCCCGGGCCGGCAGGCGATCGACACGGTGGTGGTCAGCGCCGATCGGACCGGGGAAATCGTCGAGCGGCTCGCCCGCCAGCTCGATGGCGGAGCGCAGGCCTACTGGGTCTGCCCGATGGTCCGCGAACTCGAGAGCGAGGACATCGCGGCGGCCGAAGCACGCTACGCGGCGCTTAAGAACAGGTTCGGCGACCAGGTCGTGCTGGTCCACGGGCAGCTGAAGCCCGAGATCAAGGACGCCGCGATGGAACGCTTCGCGAGCGGTACGGCGAAGTTGCTGGTTGCGACGACGGTGATCGAGGTCGGGGTCGACGTGCCCAACGCCACCCTGATGGTGATCGAGCAGGCGGAGCGTTTCGGGCTCGCCCAGCTGCACCAGCTGCGCGGCAGGGTGGGGCGGGGCGCGAAGAAATCGGTCTGCGTCCTGTTACGCGGCGAAACCCTCAGCGAAACCGGCAAGGAACGCCTGGCGCTGATGCGCGAGACGCAGGACGGGTTCCGGCTTGCGGAGGAAGACCTGCGGCTGCGCGGCGGGGGCGAATTGCTCGGCACGCGGCAGTCGGGCGATACGCCGTTCAGGGTCGCCGACCTCGACCAGATCCAGCGCCTGCTTCCGATCGCGCATGAGGATGCGCGTCTGCTGATGGAACGCGACGGCGGCCTTACCGGGGAACGCGGCGCGGCTGCACGGGTGCTGCTCTATTTGTTCGAGCGCGACTGGGGCGTGCAGCTGCTGCGCGGGGGCTGATTCGGGAACTCGCCTGGGCCTGCACGCCTTTAACCAACGGAGGCAGGCCATCTTTTCATCAGATCCGATTCTCGATTCCCTGATCAGCGGCGCGGTGCTCGCGTCCGCCGCGCTGGCGTGGGTTGTCCTGCTGGTGCGCGTGGTCGGATTGAGGTCGTTCTCGAAGATGACCAGCTTCGATTTCGTCATGACCATCGCGATGGGATCGATGGTCGCCAGCGCATCCCAATCACAGGAGTGGCCCAAGTTTCTCCAGACGATAGCCGCGATGGCGGCATTGTTCGTGGTGCAGTTCGCGGCTGCCAGGTTGCGCCGGGCGTCAGAGACCGCCGCGCGGGTGATACAGAACGAACCCGTGGTCCTGGTCCGCGACGGGGTTATCCTCGATAAGGCGCTGAAGGAAACGAGGGTGAGCCGCGATGACCTGTTCGCCAAGCTGCGCGAAGCGAACGTCTCCTCGCTCGACGACGTTCGCGCGGTCGTCCTCGAAACGACGGGCGACGTGTCGGTTCTTCATGGCGAGAGCATGGACAAAAGGCTGCTCCACGGCGTTCAGTCCGCACACGACGGTGAGGGAGCCTAGAATCCGCGCGGATTGCGGATCGGATGCCGGTCGGCGGGGTTCGCTTCAATAGGCGAATTCAAGGACCCCGTGCGAAACCAGTTTGCCCGTCCCCGCAAACGCGACCTGGCAATCTACGTAGGCACTCGTCGTGCCGAAACGCCGCACTGTTGCGGTGATCATCAGGTCGTCGCCCGCGGCGGGCCGGAGGAAATGGGTGTGCTGGTAGGCCGTGCCGCGAGCAAACCTATGTCCGGTGGCCACCGCCATGCTTGCCGCGGTGTCGATCGCCGCCATGATCGCCTGCCCGCAGATCGAGCCGGAGAAAAACGCAAGCTTCTCGTTGTACGGCAGCCTCATCGAAACGAAGCCTTCGCGCACGACGAAATCTGTCAGGCCCATGTCCTTGATCCACGGCGCAAACACCCAGTCGAAAGCGGCATCGGCGCTCTCCTGGCTCACCGGAAACAAGCCCTGCGGCACCTCTACCATGGCTCTCCCTCCCCACTTCCAATATCCGGGACTATCCGGAATGGGGAGGGCGATGGCAAGCGACCGCCGGGTTGCGGCGCTTGCGTCAGATCGGGACGATCCAGATGAATGGTCGGGGAGAGAGGATTCGAACCTCCGGCCCCTGCCTCCCGAAGACAGTGCTCTACCAGGCTGAGCTACTCCCCGACCGGCGCCAACCGGAACGGGTCCGGGGCGAGGCAGAGGCGGCCCTATAGGGAGGGGATCGCGGGGTGGCAAGCGGCCATTTCGCGCGCTAGGGACGATCCATGCTCGCCGCCTCGCCGCACCCCGAAACCCAGTACCTCGACCTCATGCGGCGCATCTGGTCCGAGGGGTCGGAGCGGATCGACCGAACCGGAATCGGAACGCGCTCCGTCTTCGGCGCCACCCTGCGATTCGACCTTGCCGGCGGCGCGATGCCGCTCATCACCAGCAAGCGAGTCTACTGGAAGACCGCGACGCGCGAACTGCTGTGGTTCCTCGACGGAGAAACGAACATTCGCCCGCTGGTGCTCCAGGGCGTGAGCATATGGAACGAGTGGCCGCACGCCAGATACGTGAGCGAGACGGGCGACGACATCCCGCTCGAGGATTTCGTCAAGCGCATCGCCAACGACGAGTCGTTCGCGGCCAACTGGGGCGACCTTGGCCCGGTCTATGGCAAGCAATGGGTCGACTGGCCGACCTGGCGCTATCGCCCGGACGGACTGTACGAACCGGGCGAGGGGATCAACCAGGTCGCCCAGGTCGTGGAATCGCTGCGGACGAACCCCGGCAGTCGACGGCACATCATCGAAGGCTGGAATGTCGCCCAACTCGACCGGATGGCGCTCCCGCCGTGTCACAAGACCTACCAGTTTCACGTCGCCGACGGAAAGCTCAACGGTCTCCTCTACCAGCGCAGTTGCGATGTCGCACTGGGCCTGCCGTTCAACCTCTGGTCGGCGGCGCTGCTACAGCGAATGCTCGCGCAGCAGACCGATCTCGAACCGGGCGAGTTCATATGGATGGGCGGGGACGTGCACCTCTATCTCAACCACGGGGAACTGATCGAGGAGCAATTGACCCGGGAACCGCAGGGCCGTCCGCGACTTGAAATCGTGCGGCGACCGGACTCGATCTTCGACTACCGCATCGATGATTTCTCGGTCCTCGACTACAGGCCGCTCGGCGCGCTCAAGGCGCCCGTCGCGGTCTGACGGGGGCTTCTTGACTCCGAGACCGTCTTTGAAATAAAATAACGCAGTATTAAAAGATTGCGTCTGGAGAGCCAAATGGCCGATACGCCGAACGGGAGAGGCAAGGCCGGGCACAACCGGCCCGAGCTGCACTTCCACGTTCCCGAACCCAAGTTCCGGCCCGGAGACGCGGTCGATTTCTCCTACATCAAGGTCAGCGAGCCCGGCGCACAGGCGCGGCCCGACGAGATGTGCGATCCGATCGAGACCCAAAGTCTTGTCAATGACCTCGTCCGCGTGCTTGGCGACGATAACCGCGCGCACGGTCCGTGGGACCCCAAGCTCGATCCCGATACCTTGCGCAAGATGCTCGAGACGATGGCGCTGACCCGCGCGTTCGACGAGCGGATGTACCGCGGCCAGCGCCAGGGCAAGACGAGCTTCTACATGAAGTGCACCGGCGAGGAGGCGACCAGCGTCGCCGCGGCCATGGCCCTGGCAAACGACGACATGGTGTTTCCCAGCTACCGCCAGCAGGGCATCCTGATCGCGCGCGGGTACCCGCTGGTCGAGATGATCAACCAGATCTACTCGAACCGCGGCGACAAGCTCAAGGGCCGCCAGCTGCCGATCATGTATTCGAGCCGGCCGCACAGCTTCTTCACGATCAGTGGCAACCTCGCCACGCAGACGCCGCAGGCGGTGGGCTGGGCGATGGCGAGCGCAATGCGCGGCGACAGCCGGATCGCCGCGACCTGGGTGGGCGAGGGCAGCACCGCCGAGGGCGACTTCCATGCCGCCTGCCTGTTCGCCGCGGTCTACAACGCGCCGGTGATCCTCAACGTGGTCAACAACCAGTGGGCGATCTCAAGCTTCTCGGGCTTTGCCGGGGGCGAGCGGGCGACCTTCGCGGCGCGCGGGCTTGGCTATGGCATTGCCTCGCTCCGTGTCGACGGAAACGATGCGCTGGCGGTCTATGCCGCGACCCAGTGGGCGGCCGACCGCGCCCGGTCGAACGGCGGGCCGACGCTGATCGAACACTTCAGCTATCGCGCCGAGGGCCACTCGACCTCGGACGACCCGAGCCAGTACCGCAGCGCGCAGGAGCGCAGCGAATGGCCGCTGGGCGATCCGATCATGCGGCTCAAGGACCATCTCATCGCGATCGGGGAATGGGACGAGGAACGCCAGGAGGCGCTCGACCTGGCCTGTGCGGAAAAGGTCAAGGCCGCCACCAAGGACGCCGAGAAGAACGGCGTGCTCGGCCACGGTATGCATCACCCGTTCCACACCATGTTCGAAGACGTGTTCGAGGAACTGCCCTGGCACCTCGAGGAGCAGGCCGCGCAGGCGATCCGCGAAAGGAAGATCAAGTGGCCACAACGCTAATCGACGAGGACGGCGTGCTCGGCCTTGCCGACGCGCCCTCGCGCAACATGAACATGATCGAGGCGATCAACGACGCGCTCGACATCATGCTCAGCCACGATCCCTCGGTCGTCATCATGGGCGAGGACGTGGGCTATTTCGGCGGCGTGTTCCGCGCGACGGCGCACCTGCAGGAAAAGCACGGCAAGAATCGCGTGTTCGACACGCCGATCTCGGAATGCGGGATCATCGGCGCCGCTGTGGGCATGGGAGCCTATGGCCTTCGCCCGGTGCCGGAAATCCAGTTCGCCGACTACATCTATCCCGGCCTCGACCAGCTGATCAGCGAGGCGGCGCGGCTGCGCTACCGCTCGGCGGGCGAATTCATCGCCCCGATGACCGTGCGCAGCCCCTTCGGCGGCGGCATCTTCGGCGGGCAGACTCACAGCCAGAGCCCCGAGGCGATCTTCACCCACGTTTCCGGCCTCAAGACCGTGATCCCGTCGACGCCTTTTGATGCCAAGGGCTTGCTGATCGCCTCGATCGAGGACAACGACCCGGTGATCTTCTTCGAGCCGAAGCGGATCTACAACGGCCCCTTCAGCGGCTACTACGACAAGCCGGTCGAGCCGTGGAAGAACCACCCCGACAGCAAGGTGCCCGAAGGGTACTATGCGATCCCGCTCGGCAAGGCGCGCACCGTGCGCGAGGGCGACGCGCTGACCATTCTCACCTACGGCACCATGGTCCACGTGAGCGCGGCGGTCGCAAAGGAGAAGGGGGTGGACGCCGAGATCATCGACCTGCGCACGCTCGTGCCCCTCGACATCGATGCGATCGAGGCATCGGTCGAGAAGACCGGGCGCTGCCTGATCGTCCACGAGGCGACCCGCACGAGCGGTTTCGGCGCCGAACTGTCGGCGCTGGTCCAGGAACGCTGTTTCTATCATCTCGAAGCCCCGGTCGAGCGCGTGACCGGCTTCGACACCCCCTATCCGCACAGCCTCGAATGGGCCTATTTCCCGGGCCCCGTCCGCATCGGCGAGGCGATCGACAAGATACTGGAAGCCTAGATGGCACGCTTTACCTTCAACCTTCCCGACATCGGCGAGGGCATCGCCGAGGCCGAAATCGTAGCGATGCATGTGAAGCCCGGCGACCGGGTCGAGGAAGACCAGCAGATCGCCGACATGATGACCGACAAGGCGACGGTCGAGATGGAAAGCCCGGTTTCGGGCAAGGTCGTGGAGGTCGCCGGCGAGGCGGGCGACGTTATTGCGATCGGTTCGATGCTGGTCGTGATCGAGACCGAGGGCGACATTCCCGACGACGTGATCGAAGCGAACGAGGCAGTGGCCGAGGAAGCACCCGCTCCGAAGGCCGACACGGTCGAAAAGCGCATCGAGGTCGAGACGCCCGATCCGTCCGATGTCGCCGATGCTGCCGCGGCGGTCGAGGAAAAGACCGCGCCGCCGCCGCCGCCCGAACCGAAACCCGCGCCCGCTCCGGCTCCGGCACCGGTCGCGAAATCTTCGCCGGGCGCGAAAGTCCTTGCCACCCCGGCGGTCCGCAAGCGCGCGGCGGACCTCAAGATCGACCTCGCCGACGTGCGGCCGAGCGAGGAGGGGCGCATCCGCCACGCGGATCTCGACGCGTTCATCTCCTACGGCGCGAAAAGCGGCCACGCCCCGGCGGGCCGCACCCGCGCGGACGAAACGATCAAGGTCATCGGCCTCCGGCGCAGGATCGCGGAGAACATGGCCGCGGCCAAGCGGCACATCCCGCACTTCACCTACGTTGAGGAATGCGACGTCACCGAGCTGGAACGCCTGCGCGAACAGCTCAACGCATCGCGTGGCGACAAGCCCAAGCTCACGATGCTGCCGCTGCTGATCGCCGCGATCTGCAAGACAATTCCCGATTTTCCCATGATCAATGCCCGCTACGACGACGAGGCGAACGTCGTCACCCGGCATGGGGCGGTGCACCTCGGCATGGCGACACAGACCGATGCGGGCCTGATGGTCCCGGTGATCCGCGACGCGCAGGCGAAGAACCTGTGGCAGCTGGCCGGCGATATCCGCAGGCTGGCCGAAGCCGCGCGCGACGGGTCGGCGAAATCGAACGAGCTGTCCGGATCGACCCTCACCGTCACCTCGCTCGGCCCTCTCGGGGGCGTCGCGACGACGCCGGTGATCAACCGGCCGGAGGTCGCGATCATCGGTCCCAACCGGATCGTCGAGCGCCCGATGTTCGTCCCCGACGGGATGGGCGGCGAGCGAGTCGAGAAGCGCAAGCTGATGAACATCTCGATCTCGTGCGATCACCGCGTGGTCGACGGCTACGACGCGGCGAGCTTCATCCAGAAGGTGAAGCACCTGGTCGAGACACCGGCGCTTTTGCTCGTCGATTGATCGCGGTATCGTGCCCTTCGCAACGGAGGGCACGATGACCACCGATCCGCGCGTAGACGCCTATATCGCGAACGCTGCGCCGTTTGCACGGCCGATCCTCTCGCACCTGCGCACGCTTGTGCATCGCCTGGTTCCCGACGCGGGCGAAACGATCAAGTGGGGGATGCCCTGCTTCACCTACAGGGAGAAGAACCTAGCGGGGATGGCCGCGTTCAAGGCGCACGCGAGCTTCGGCATCCATGGCGACGGGACGGCACCTGAGGGGATGGGCCAGTTCGGAAAGCTGACGAAGGCCGAAGACCTGCCGCCCGAAACCGAGGTCAAGGAGCGCCTCACCGCGGCCTGCGCGCGTATCGAGACCACGGGCACCGCGATCCGCAAGGCCGTTGGGAGAAAGTCGCCCCGACCCGAACTTGCTGTGCCAGAGGACCTGGCGGCGGCTCTTTCGCCCGCAGCGAGGGCCACTCTCGATGGTTTCGCCCCCTCGCATCGCCGCGAATATCTCGAATGGATCCTGGAG
Source organism: Tsuneonella litorea (assembly GCF_025154015.1). Classification (GTDB taxonomy): domain Bacteria; phylum Pseudomonadota; class Alphaproteobacteria; order Sphingomonadales; family Sphingomonadaceae; genus Tsuneonella; species Tsuneonella litorea. Next base: position 106,031 of record NZ_JAOAMV010000002.1, on the reverse strand, counting down.
GCCAAGAGGCCCGACACCCGCGCGAGGCGAATCGCCCAGTCGGCCGAATGGCTAGCAGAGGGCAAGAAGCGGCACTGGAAGTACGAGGGCTGCTGAAGGTCAGCGCACGACCGCGCTGAACGTCATTCTTCCCCGCTGCCTGCCGACTACACGAAGGCGCAGGTGCGTGACGTCTTCCGCCGAAGCGAGGCGCGAGCCGATCCTGAGCGTGCCGAGTTCCCCCCAGTTGCGGCCTCCGTCGGTCGAGACCTCGATCGCGTCGCTGCCGGCGCGCTGGAAGGCAAGATCGCGCGGCACGGCGCTCTGCACGGTGAAACGGCGGTCCGGCGACTGGGCGCGCCATTCGACCACCAGCACCACCTTGTCACCCGCTTTCAGCGACGTCGCCGGCTCGAGCTCGCGTACGCCTTCGCGGGTTCGCTCGACGTAGACGGCCCGCCCGATGTCGATCGAGCCTTTTGCGAATGCACCGCTTGCGGCGAGGCACGCGAAGCCGACGAACCCGATCCCGAAACGCATTGTCCGATGTTCCCCTGTTCCCCGATCCGGGGCAGGGCGAGGATGCCGCGACATGGTTAATTTTCGCTTGAGGAAAAAGCGGCAAAAAGGGCTGCTCGCGGCAGTTGACAGCTCTGCGGTCACCCCTTAGTGGCGCGGCTCCCAAGCGGTGCAAGCCCCGATGCGCGGGTGTAGCTCAGTTGGTTAGAGTGCCGGCCTGTCACGCCGGAGGTCGCGGGTTCGAGCCCCGTCACTCGCGCCACTTGGGACATTTCCTGTCAGCCCCAGCGGCCGGTTTCCATCCAGATGATGAACCGTTTGAGGGGGAGCAGCCAGATAAGCCCCAGCACAAGATAGACGAGCGCCTGTGCCAGCGTCGGCCAGTCGCCGATGAGGCCGGGCGCGTAGTTGGCGATCACGCCGGCGTAGACGGCGAGTGCCGCCAGCAGCGCGAGGATCCCAAGAGGGATGCGCAGGGTGGGTTCGGTTCTCATGCAAACGGTCCGATAAGGCGCGTGGGGGTGATCACCGCGTCGAGGCGGCGGTCGTGAGGCTCGTGCGGGATCGAGCACACCTCTTGGATGTCCCAAGCCAGGCCAATCGCCTTGGCGGCGGGATGACGCTCGAGCCACCGGTCATAATGCCCGCCGCCCTGGCCGAGCCGGTGGCCGTCGAGGGTGAATGCGACCAGCGGAACAAACAGCACGTCCGGCACCACTTCATCGCAGTTGGCCGCGGGCTGGATGCCGAAGGGGCCTTCGTCCAGACTGCTTTCTCCGAACGGATCGGCGAACCGGCGAAAGCCCATCGGCGCCATCCTGTCGGCGAACCACGGAAGAGCAAGGGTATGGCCCTGCTCCGCAAAGTAGCGGGCGTATCCGCCTGCCGGCGCCTCGCCCGGCATCGCGTGGTACAGGCCGATCGCTGCACCCGGGGGCACCAGTTCGAGCACCGGGCGGGGAGGCCGATGGAATACCAGCGCGCGCACTTGGTCGGGCAGCGCTGCGGCATGGGCGATCCGTTCGGCGCGCAGCCGACCGCGGAGTTGGGCCTTCGTCTGGCTTTCTTGGGTCATCATCCGGGAGCTAACGGGTATTCCTGCGCGCTCAAGGCACGAAGCGGCCCTGCGCGGTGAAATTGTGGCGGAACCACCATGGGTCGGTTGCCCCAGAATCCTCCGACGCCAAAACGTCAGGTGGGTGCCGTATGCCCCGGTTCCCGGGACGAACCCGGTTGCCGAAGCAGGGACAGCTCCCATGGATTGCTTATAGCCCCGGGGATTTTGATGCGGCTCGTGCCGGGCAGTCCCGCCGCCGCCTATCTAGGAGGCTGTTGCCCGGCTCTCAAGCTTGTCGGCGCATTGTTCGAGCATTTCGGCGAAATGCTCGAGCGCAGGGGCGAGTGCAGAGATGTCAGCGCCGGTTTCTGAGCCTACGAGCGGTGCAGGCCGGGCTTCGGCCGCACGTTCGAGTTCGGCGACCCGGCTGCGCAGTTCCGCCGCCTCGCCTTCGCCGCTCTCGACTGCGTGGGTCAATTGGCCTTCGCGCGAGCGGGCCTCCTCAAGCGCCTGGGCCGATGCCTTCGCGGCATCCTTCATCCGCGACAGATCCGCTTCGAGATCGGCGATCCTATCCTCGAGCCGCCGGACCTGGGCGGACGCGGCTTCGGCCTCGCGGGTAGCGGCCTGCTGGGCGTCCTCGGCCCCGGAAAGCGAATCGCGTGCTTCCTGTACCTCGTCGGCGAGCAGAAGCGCGGCGAACAACAGGTTCTGCGCGTCCGGCCCGCTCGGATTGCCCATCGAAGCCAGCTTTTCCGCTATCGTTGCCCCGAGGCGTGCGACCCGGTCCTCCTCGCCGGCGGCGCAGGCGACGCGGTAGGTGCGCCCGCCGATGTGCAGCGCGACCTCGCTCACTGGTCGAGTTCCGCTATCACCGCGTCGATTTCCTCGATCGCGCGCGAAACGGTTTCGCGCAGCGCCTCGTGCTTTTCGACGAGCGCGGAGACGCTGACAGCGGGAGCCGGGGCAGTGTTCGCTTGGGGCGGATTATCGGCGGCACGGGCAATGCGCGTCAGCGCGGCTTCGATGCGCTGAACCGCCGCTTCGCTTCGATCCCCCGTCATGGCCGCGATTTACAGTCTTTTCGCCGCGCGTGCAAAGCCTTGGCTACGCCTGTTGATAACTGGCCTCCACCCAGCGTGCGGGGCACTACGTCCGGCCTCGCCTTGACCTCGCTGGTGCCTTTCGCAAAGGCGTGCGCGCGCCCCCGAATCGCCCCACACAGGAGCCTGCCGCCGATGACGCTCGATCCCGCCCGCCTGGCGCCGATGGCCAATGCCATCCGCGCGCTCTCGATGGACGCGGTCCAGGCGGCGAATTCGGGACACCCCGGAATGCCGATGGGCATGGCCGATGTCGCGACGGTGCTGTTCTCCAAGTACCTGAAGTTCGATCCCAAGGCTCCCGACTGGCCCGATCGCGACCGCTTCGTGCTGTCTGCCGGCCACGGCTCGATGCTCATCTACAGCCTGCTCTACCTCTCGGGATACGAGCAACCGACGATCGGAGACATCGCGAATTTCCGCCAGCTCGGCAGCCCCTGCGCGGGGCACCCGGAGAACTTCCTGCTTCCGGGCGTCGAGTGCACCACCGGCCCGCTCGGGCAGGGCCTCGCGATGGCGGTCGGCATGGCGATCGCCGAGCGGCACCTGAACGCGGTCCACGGCGACGAGGCGGTCGATCATCACACCTGGACGATCGCCGGCGATGGCTGCCTGATGGAAGGTGTCAACCACGAGGCGATCGGGCTTGCCGGACATCTCGGGCTCGGCAAGCTCAAGGTGCTCTGGGATTCCAATCGCATCACCATCGACGGATCGACCGCGCTGTCGACCTGCGAGGAAATTCCCGCCCGCTACCGCGCGGCCGGGTGGCACACGCTCGTCTGCGACGGGCACGATTATGCCGACATCGACCGGGCGCTCGGCGAGGCCGCCGCGCTCGACGACAAGCCGGTTCTCGTCGAGTGCCGGACAGTGATCGGGCGGGGCGCTCCCAACAAGCAGGGCACCAGCAGCGTGCATGGTGCGGCGCTCGGAGCCGACGAGGTCGCGGCCGCGCGCAAGGAACTGGGCTGGACGGCCGAGCCTTTCGTGGTCCCCGACGCCATTCTTGCCGACTGGCGCAAGACCGGCGAGCGCGGTGCCGCGCTTCGGGCGGAGTGGGAGCAGCGCGCTTCGGGCAGGGACCTTGGCGTCGTAAACGTGCCTTCCGGCGTGCTCGACGACTACATCGCGAAGCTGCTGGCCGAGCCGAAGAAGGTCGCCACCCGCAAGGCCAGCGAGATGGCGCTCGAGGTGCTCACCGACGCGGTGCCCGCGATGATCGGTGGATCGGCCGACCTCACCGGATCGAACAACACCAAGACCAGCTCGACCGGGCCGCTTACGGCCGAGGATTACGCCGGTCGGTACCTTTACTACGGCATCCGCGAATTCGGCATGGCCTGCGCGATGAACGGCATGGCGCTTCACGGCGGGGTGATCCCCTACGGGGGGACGTTCCTGATCTTCAGCGACTACTGCCGCAACGCCGTGCGGCTCAGCGCGCTCCAGGAAACGCGCGCCGTCTATGTCTTCACCCACGACAGCATCGGGCTCGGCGAGGACGGGCCGACCCACCAGCCCGTCGAGCAGTTGATGAGCCTTCGACTGATTCCGAACCTCAACGTGTTCCGCCCGTGCGACACGATCGAGACTGCCGAATGCTGGGCGCTCGCGCTGGGCGATACCGATACGCCATCGGTGCTCGCGTTGAGCCGGCAGAACCTGCCGCAACTGCGGACCGAGGGCGGCAACCTGTCCGCCAGGGGCGCCTACCGTCTTCGCAACGCCGGGACTGAGCGCAAGGTCGTACTCATCGCCACGGGTTCGGAGGTCGAGGTTGCCTGCGCCGTTGCCGACGCGCTCGAAGCCGAAGGCATCGGTGCCGATGTCGTCTCGATGCCGTGCATGGAATTGTTCGAGACACAGGACGCGTCGTATCGTGCAGACGTATTTCCCGACGACGTGCTCAAGGTTTCGATAGAAGCCGGCAGCACCATGGGATGGGAACGCTACACCGGGACCAACGGCCTCCAGATCGGCCTCGATCGCTTCGGCGCCTCGGCGCCGGCCGAGGACCTGTTCCGCAAATTCGGCTTCACCGCCGATGCCATCGTCCCGAAAATCAAGGCCAAGCTGGGCATTTAGCAGGAGTTCTTCACATGGCGACCAAGGTTGCGATCAACGGTTTTGGACGTATCGGGCGGCTCGTGGCACGCGCGATCCTCGAGCGCGACGACCATGACCTCGAGCTCGTGTCGATCAACGACCTGGCCGATACCAGGTCGAATGCGCTTCTTTTCGGGTTCGACAGCACGCACGGCCGCTTCCCCGGAACGGTCGATACCGACGGCAGCGATCTCGTCGTCAACGGCAAGCGCATTCACGTCACCGCCGAAAAGGACCCGGGCCAGCTCCCGCACAAGGCGAACGGCATCGACATCGTCCTCGAATGCACCGGCTTCTTCCAGTCGGACGAAGCGGCGCGGCCGCACATTTCGGCCGGCGCGAAACGCGTGCTGATCTCGGCGCCGGCAACGGGCGTGTCGAAGACGATCGTGTTCGGCGTGAACCAGGACAGCCTGACGGCCGACGACGACATCGTGTCGAATGCCAGCTGCACGACGAACTGTCTCGCTCCGGTCGCAAAAGTGCTCAACGACACCATGGGCATTGAACGCGGGTTCATGACCACGATCCACAGCTACACCAACGACCAGCGGATGCTCGACCAGATCCACAAGGACCTGCGCCGGGCCCGCGGCGGCGCGCAGAACATGATCCCGACGACCACCGGCGCCGCGCGCGCGGTCGGCCTCGTGCTGCCCGAACTCAAGGGCAAGCTCGATGGCAGCTCGGTCCGGGTGCCGACTCCCAACGTGTCGATGGTCGACCTCGTATTCGTGCCCGGCCGCGACACCTCCAAGGATGAGATCAACGAGGCTTTGAAGGCGGCCGCCGAAGGCGCAATGAAGGGTGTGCTCGATTATACCGACCAGCCGCTGGTTTCGAGCGATTTCAATCACTACCCGGCGTCTTCTACCGTCGATTCGCTGGAAACCGCGGTGCTCGAATCGAAGCTCGCCCGCGTGGTCAGCTGGTACGACAACGAATGGGGCTTCTCGAACCGCATGATCGACACCGCCGGGGTGATGGCGAAGCTGCTCTGATGGCCGCGTTCAGGACCCTCGACAACCTGCCCTCGGACCTCGCCGGCAAGGTCGCGCTCGTCCGGGTGGACCTCAACCTGCCGATGAACGAGGGGCGGGCCAGCGACGTCACCCGGGTCGAGGCGAGCGCGCCGACGATCCTCGAACTGGCCGACGCGGGGGCGAAGGTGCTGCTGCTGGCGCACTTCGGCCGGCCGAAGGGTCAGCGATACTCGACGATGAGCACGAGCATGGTCCAGGGCGATGTCGAGCGCGTGCTTGGCCGCGAGATCATGTTCATCCCCGAGGTCATGGGCCCAGTGGTCGAGCAGTCGATCGGAATTCTGCGCGACGGCGATATCGGCCTGCTCGACAACGTCCGCTTCTGGCCCGGCGAGGAGGCGAACGACCCGGAGTTCGCGCGCGGGATCGCTGCAAATGGCGACTTCTACGTCAACGATGCGTTCTCCGCCGCGCACCGCGCGCACGCCTCGACTGAAGGGCTCGCGCATCTTCTCCCGGCCTACGCCGGGCGCGCGATGGAAAGGGAATTGAAGGCGCTCGACGCCGCGCTCGGTTCGCCCGAGACGCCGGTTGCCGCGGTCGTCGGCGGGGCAAAGGTTTCGACCAAGCTCGCCGTGCTCGAGAACCTCGTCGGGCGCGTGCAGCACCTGATCATCGGCGGCGGGATGGCAAATACCTTTCTCGCGGCACGCGGGGTCGATGTCGGCAAGTCACTGTGCGAGCATGACCTTGCCGCCACCGCCAACGCGATCATGGACAAGGCCGACCACGCCGGTTGCACCGTGCACCTGCCCTATGACGTCGTGGTCGCGAAGGAATTTGCCGCCCATCCGGCGTCCTTGCGCGTCTGCAATGTCCACGAGGTCGCCGCTGACGAAATGATCCTCGATGTCGGTCCGGCGGCGGTCGAGGCGCTGGCGGACGTCCTCAAGACCTGCCGCACGCTGGTCTGGAACGGCCCGCTCGGCGCGTTCGAGACCCCGCCGTTCGACGAGGCGACCGTCGCCCTGGCGAAGACCGCGGCGGCGCTGACCCAGGACGGCAGCCTGGTCTCGGTCGCCGGCGGCGGCGATACCGTGGCGGCCCTCAACCATGCCGGCGTGGCGGACGACTTCACCTTCGTCTCGACCGCGGGCGGCGCCTTCCTCGAATGGATGGAAGGGCGTGAACTTCCCGGCGTGAAGGCGCTGGAAGAGTGAGCGAGCAGGTTCCCGAGGCGCAGACCGGGCGCGTACCCGAAACCGAGGGCGAGTTCGCCGGGTGGACCTACTGGCGCGGCGATCCGTTCGAGGACCGCGCGGGCCCGTTCTACGAGAAACAGCTCGACGACGGCTCCTTCGTAAGCGCCTTCCGCGCCGAGCCGCGCCACATGAACGGTGGCGGCTTCATGCACGGGGGTTGCCTGATGACCTTCGCCGACGGCGCGCTGTTCTCGATCGCCCGCGACGAGCTTCAGGGGCACCACGCGGTTACCCTGCACCTCACCGGCGATTTCCTCGCGCAGGTGAAGGTCGGCCAGCTCGTTGAGGCGCGCGGGGAAGTCGTTCGGGGCGGCGGCAAGACCATCTTCGTGGCGGGTCTCGTCACCGCAGACGGTACGCCGGCGTTGCGCTTCGACGGGATCATCCGCAAGCTCGGCAAGCGCGGCTGACGCCCGCTTGCGAGCCGGCCATGGCGGGACTAGGAGCCGCTCGCATACCTATGCACGACTATCGGGGGACGACGATGAACCACCAGGAAATGACCAACCGCATCGCCACCGGCGAAGGATTCATCGCCGCGCTCGACCAGTCTGGCGGATCGACACCCAAGGCCCTCCAGGGTTACGGTGTCGATGATGGCGCGTGGAGCACCGAGGACGAGATGTTCGCCCTCATCCACGAGATGCGCAGCCGCATCATCGAGGCGCCGTGCTTCGGCAACGGCAAGGTGATCGGGGCGATCCTGTTCGAAAAGACGATGGATGGGGCGAGCGGCGGCAAGCCAGTGCCCGAACGCCTTGCCGAACGGGGGATCGTGCCGTTCCTGAAGGTCGACAAGGGACTCGAGGATGAAACCCACGGCGTCCAGCTCATGAAGCCGATGCCCGACCTGGAGGCGCTGCTCGCCCGCGCGAAGGCCAAGGGTGTGTTCGGCACCAAGATGCGATCGGTGATCAAGCGCAACGACACGGCCGGGATCAGGGAAATCGTCCACCAGCAGTTCGCCGAAGGTGCCCGCATCCTCGCCGCGGGTCTCATCCCGATCCTCGAGCCCGAATACGACATCAAGGCACCCGACCGTGCGCATGGCGAAAGGGTTCTGCTGGACGCGATCCGCGAGGGACTCGACGCGCTGCCCGATGGTCAGCAGGTCATGCTCAAGCTGTCGATCCCGGTGGAAGCGAACCTCTACAAGCCATTGATCGATCACCCGGGGGTGTTGCGCGTCGTGGCGCTGTCGGGCGGTTATTCGACCGACGAGGCGTGCGCGTTGCTCGAGAAGAACAAGGGCATGATTGCCAGCTTCAGCCGCGGTCTCCTGCAGGACCTGCGGCATCACCAGTCGGACGAGGAGTTCGACGCAACGCTCGGTGCCGCGATCGACCAGATCCAGGCTGCATCGATCACCTGACATGGTGCGCCGGGTGGGCGCGCTGTCGACCGGCCGCGGGGGCCGCGGCCGCTTGATCCTGATCGCTGCCGCCCCGCTCGCGGTTGTCGCGTTTCTCGGCTTGCCGGACGGTTCGTATCCCGGTCCGCACGATCGGCTCTGGGAGGGCGAACCGGGATCGTCCGCGCCTGTCGAGCAGATGTCCGTCCTGTCCTACAACGTGGAAGGCTTGCCGCCTCCGGCGCGGTGGGGGCGCAAGAGATACCTCTCCCGGATTGCCGAAGAGCTTGCCACGATGCGCCGGGCGGGCAAGGCGCCGCAGGTCGTCGTGTTGCAGGAGGCATTCAGCGATCCCTCGCCGCCGATAGCGGCGATTGCCGGGTACCGTTACACCGCCAGTGGACCCACGACAGCCGATCGATCGGCTCCGTCGACGGCAGAAGCGCGTACGCTGGCCCGCGGTGCCCGCCTGACCAAGGGTGAAGGGATCGGCCATTGGCTCGGCAGCGGGCTGCGGATCATGTCGGACTTTCCCATCGTGTCGGTGCGCCGGATGGCCTTTCCCGCATGGATGTGCGCGGGTTACGATTGCCTCGCGAGCAAGGGTGTCCTGATCGCATGGATCGCCGTTCCCGGGAGTCCGCAGTCGGTCGCTTTCATCGATGCCCATCTCAACTCGATGCGGCTTGTCGGGGTGCCCTCCGGGCGAAGCGACCAGGCGTATGCGCTTCAGGTCGCGGCCATGCGCGCCTTCGTGGCCGAAAATGTGCCTCCAGGCGCGCCGGCGGTTTTCGCGGGTGACTTCGACACCGAAAACGCCCTGCGGCGCCGGTTGCTCGGTGACCCGCCGCTTGCCGGTGCTCGCAGCGCGATTCCCGCCGCCATTGCCGCCGATGACGCGATCGCGCCCGGCGATCGCAGGGAAGCGGCCGCTATCCTGTCTCACGGCGTCGACCGGCTATACTATCGCGGCAGCCCCGACTGGCCGATTACGCTCGATGGGTTGTCGGTGCCGTTCGGACTGCGCAGCGACGGGACCATGCTGTCCGATCACCGTGGATTCGTCGTCCGGTTCGCGGTCGGGCGTCAGCGCGCCTCGTAGACGAAGCGGTAGGCGCGCGGCTCGATTGCGTCCTGGGTGGTCCGCTCGGGTTTGACGCTGGCGAGGGCAACGACCTGGTCGTGCGTGCCATACGGTTCTCCCAGCGTGAGGTCCTTCGTTTCGCGCCAGCCGGCTCCGTCAATTCGCGTCGTCACCATGACCCGCCCGGCCCAGACGCATCGCGCGTTCATCGGGCAACGGCTGTCCTCGACCAGCTTCTTGGGCGTGAGGACGAGATCCCCGACGCGCACGGGCACATCGAATGGCACGGCGTAACCGGCGGGTTGCGGAGTGCCCTCGACGATCGGGGCGTTGGGAACGACCGCGCAGGCTCCGGTCAAGGATACCGCGAGGAGGACAGGCGCAAGGCGCAGGGTGGGGTTGATCATGGCCCATGCATAACGATCCGCCTGCTTTCGGGTAGCTGAATTGTGACGTATCGACGAATGGCGCGCAGGGCACTACCTAGCCGGGCGATGACCACCAGCCAGCTCTACCTGATCTCGCCGCTCGACGTCGGCGGTTCTTTTCCCGAACGCCTCGAGGCGGCACTTGGCGCGGGCGAAGTGGCGGCGTTCCAGTTCCGGGTGAAGGGCATCGACCAGCACGAGGCGACGCGCCTGGCGGGACCGCTGCAGGAAATCTGCGCGGCGCACGACTGCGCGTTCATCGTCAACGACAGCGTGGCGCTGGCAAAGCGACTGGGTGCAGACGGCGTCCACCTTGGCCAGGGCGATGGCGACGTGCGCGAGGCGCGCGAGATCCTCGGTCGCGAGGCGCAGATCGGGGTCACCTGCCATGCCAGCCGCCACCTGGCGATGGAGGCGGGCGAGGCGGGCGCGGACTATGTGGCCTTTGGCGCGTTCTTTCCCAGCATCACCAAGCAGAGCGAGCACCGGCCTACGCCCGATCTGCTTTCGTGGTGGCAGGAACTGTTCGAGATACCCTGTGTTGCCATCGGCGGCATCACGCCGCTCAACTGCGTCCCGCTGGTCAGCGCGGGGGCGGACTTCCTGGCCGTTTCCGCCGCTGTCTGGGGGGGAGATCCGGCCGCCAGCATCGACGCGTTTCACAAGGCGATCGCGCAGACCGTCGACGCGTAAAGAGGCGCAGCGCAGGCCGCGGCGGATATTTTTCCCGTTTCGCCCGTTGCCTAGGCGAGGGACGGGTCGCGTCCCGCCAAAGGGGACAACCATTGCGCAACGTCATCGCCGCCGCCGTTCTTTTCGCAGTCGCGGCTTGCGGCCTCAACGGGACAGATCGCGGCAACGACGATTCGGCTGCAGCGGATCGATCGGTCAACGCCACTACGGAAAACCTTGCCGATACGATGGCGTCGCGGGACGGGGGCGACACGATATCGGATGTGCCCAAGATTCCCGATCCGCAGGATCGCCCGATCATGCAGGCGCAGGTCGTCCTTGATCGGCAAGGCTTCGGACCCGGGGTGATCGACGGCAAGATGGGCATGTCCACCACCAACGCGATCGAGGGTTTCCAGGAAGCGAACGGCCTCGACGTGACCGGGGAGCTGGACGATTCCACGAAAGCGAAGCTTGCGAAGTGGGACACGATCCCGGCGACCCGGGTGGTGCGCATTCCGAAGGAGTGGGGAACCCTTGAATATGCGCGCACCCCCGAGAAGCCGGCCGAGCAGGCCAGGCTCGACCGGCTCGGCTACCAGAGCCTCGACGAAAAGCTGGCCGAGCGTTTTCACACCACGGTCGACACGCTGAAGGCGCTCAACCCCGGCGGAAAGCCCGCGGGGATGGACCCGGCGGCGAACGTCCTTCCGGAAGGCGCAGCGTCCCCGGCCGAGTCCGCTTCGCCCTCCGCGACGCCTTCGCCCGACGGTTCGGACAGGGTCCCGCCTGCTGCTTTGCCATCGACCTTCGAGGCCGGGCAACTGGTCCGCGTGCCCAACATCGGTGCCGACCGGATCGCGCCCGGGGCGGTCGACGACCCGGACTGGCAGCAGACGCTTCAGAGCCTCGGCGTTGGGACCGAACAGCCGCAGGTCGACCGGATTGTCGTCAGCAAGAGCGAGGGCACGCTCAAGGGCTACAGCGGATCGGGCAAGCTGGTCGTGGTGTTCACCGTGACCACGGGATCAAAGCACGATCCGCTCCCGCTCGGCGACTGGAAGGTGACCGGCGTCGCGCGCAACACGCCCTTTTCCTATGATCCGGAGCTGTTCTGGGACGTGCCCGACAGCGAGGAGAAGCAGACGCTTCCCCCCGGTCCCAACGGGCCGGTCGGAGTCGTGTGGATCGATCTCAGCAAGGAACACTACGGCATCCACGGCACGCCAGAGCCGCAGACGATCGGCCGCGTGCAAAGCCACGGATGCGTACGCCTGACCAACTGGGACGCGGCGCGCCTGGCCCAGATGGTCAAGCCGGGCACCAGAGTTGAGTTCGGGGCCTGACATGGCGCTCAGGGTTCTCGACCGCGTATTGACGATCGTCGTCACCGCTACCCTTACGAGCGCGGCCTGGATCGTGTTCGGCGGGACGCTGATGGAACGGGCGCGCGGCGTGAGCCAGGTCGAGAAGACGCGCCCGGCCGCCGCCGCGCCAAGTCCCGCGCCCACGGCGAGCGAGGGAGCTCCCGCGGTGCCTTCGCTCGATACCGCCGACCACACGGCGCCGCCCGCCGGCAATCTCTCCTCGCTGATGATCCCGGTGCTGGGCGTGCGACCCGGAGAGCTGACCGACACGTTCACCGACGAACGGGGTGGCGGCGAGCGGCTGCACTCGGCGCTCGACATCATGGCGCCCGAAGGCACCACCGTCGTCGCAACGGCACCGGGCAGCATCGAGCGGCTGTTCCTCTCCGACGCCGGCGGAAAGACGATCTACGTACGTTCATCCGATGGTCGCACGATCTATTACTACGCCCATCTCAAGGACTACGCGCAAGGCCTCAAGGAAGGACAGAAGATTCGCCGGGGCCAGCGACTGGGCAGCGTGGGTTCGACAGGCAACGCCAGTGCCGAGGCGCCGCACCTTCACTTCGCGATCATGCGCACCACCCCGGAAGCCAAGTGGTGGGAACCGGCGACCGCGATCAATCCTTATCCGCTGCTGGCGAAACCCGCGTCCTAGTCCGCCGCGCCGCGGCCGCTGCGCACGCAGCGCATCCTGGCGAGATCGCCGGCCAGGCCCACCGCCTTCAGCGTGCGGGCGCCCGAACGAACGAACTTCATCCCCTGCATCGGTCCGCGGGTGAAGACGACGGTCTTGCCGGTCAGGAGATAGGTTCCCCGGCCTTCCGCGCCCGCATAGCTCGACGCATTGACGATATCGAACCACGCCTCCTGAATCGGAATCGAGGCAAGGCCGGCGGCATCGCCCGGAAGTTCGCACAGGTATCGCCCCGGCTCGAGCGTGCCGAGGCGGCCTTCCGCATGCGCCGCCCCTGCGGCGAGGGGCAGCGCGAGAAGGATCGGAAGAACGTGGCGGGCGACCATGTGCTGCCTCTAGCAAAGCCTTCGAGGGCCCGCCACCGTCCAGCTTGCCGCGGGGCGGGCGAGCCGCTAAGGCGCGCCGCGCAATGCGCCCGCTTTTGCGGCAGCGCGTGGACCATCCGAAACGAAAGCACCCACCCATGAAGATTTCCGGCGTGGACATCCGTCCCGGCAACATCCTCGAATACGAGGGCGGCATCTGGAAGGTCGCCAAGATCCAGCACACCCAGCCGGGCAAGGGCGGCGCCTACATGCAGGTCGAAATGAAGAACCTCATCGACGGCCGCAAGACCAACGTCCGCTTCCGCAGCGCCGACACGGTCGAAAAGGTACGCCTCGACACCAAGGACTACCAGTTCCTCTACGAGGACGGGGACATGCTCGTGTTCATGGACAAGGACACCTACGAGCAGATCAACCTGCCGTCGGACCTGCTCGGCGACGCGCGCCCGTTCCTGCAGGACGGCATGGAAGTCATGCTGGAGCTGTGGGATGAGCGGCCGATCTCGGTCGAGCTCCCCCAGCAGGTCGAGGCGACGATCGTCGAGGCCGACGCGGTGGTGAAGGGGCAGACCGCCTCGTCCAGCTACAAGCCGGCCATGCTCGACAACGGCGTGCGCATCATGGTCCCGCCGCATATCGAAAGCGGAACGCGGATCGTGGTCGACGTCTACGAACAGGCCTACGTCGGCAAGGCGGGCTGAATGGCGCAAGTCGTCACCGGTGTCGCCACCTTCCGGCACGACGAGGCTTGGGAAGGCCGCGACCTGGGCCAGGTCGGCTCGTCCCACGCGGTGCTGCTTTACGCCGACAAGCCCTATCACTGGCACGAGAACAAGCAGGACGAACTGTTCTGTGTGCTTGACGGGACGGTCGACATGGACTTGCGCGACGGGATCGACGGTGCCGAGCGGCGCGTCATCCTCGAGCGGGGCGACATGGCGCTCATTCGCAAGGGCGAGGAGCACGTCGCGCACCCACGCGGCGAAGCGCGCATCCTGATCGTCGCAGGAGGGATCTGATGGCTGCGATTTCCGGCCTCATCCGGGTTATGGAAAAGGCCGCGCGCAAGGCGGGCGGCAAGCTCCGGCGTGACTTCGGCGAGGTCGAGCACCTGCAGGTGAGCCGCAAGGGTCCCTCGGACTTCGTCTCGAAGGCCGATCGCATCGCCGAACGCACGATCTGGGACGAACTCAAGGTGGCGCGGCCCGGTTGGGGCTTCCTCATGGAGGAAGGCGGCGAGATCGCCGGGGACGAAGGCCAGCCCCGCTTCATCGTCGATCCGCTCGACGGGACCAGCAATTTCCTGCACGGAATTCCGCATTTCGCGATCTCGATCGCAGTCCAGGAGCCGGCAGCGGGCGGCAAGGGCTGGGGCGAGGTAACTGCCGCGGTCATCTACCAGCCGATCACCGACGAGACGTTCTGGGCCGAAAAGAGCCGCGGCGCGTGGCTGCACGACGGCCGCCTGCGGGTGTCGAGCCGGGGCCGGATGTCCGATGCGCTGATCGCCACCGGCATTCCCTATGGCGGTCACGGCGACTTTGCCGAATGGGGCAAGGTCCTTTCGGCGATCGGCCCGCAGGTCGCGGGTATCCGGCGCTTCGGCGCTGCTTCGCTCGACCTTGCGTGGGTTGCGGCGGGTCGCTTCGACGGGTTCTGGGAAAGCGATCTGGCACCGTGGGATACCGCAGCCGGGTGCCTGCTCGTGCGCGAGGCCGGGGGCTTCGTGACCGACTACCGCGGTCGCTCGCAGCCGGTCTGCGATCGCCAGGTGCTTGCCGCCAACGACGGTCTGCATTCAAAGCTGCACAAGGCGATCGCGGGCGCGATCAGGGTCTAGCGATCGGCGTCTGCCGCCGCTAAGGCACGGCGCGCTTCGGGTTGCCCCTGTGGCGGAATGGTAGACGCGAACGACTCAAAATCGTTTGTCTTCGGACGTGCCCGTTCGAGTCGGGCCAGGGGCACCAGTGCTTTGGGTGGTCGGTCCGCGGGTTCCCGGAGAGCCTGTCGCACCGTCCTTGCGCTTCTTGCAGCGGGCTGCCGATAATCGCTTGTAATCCCGGGCGGCGTCTGGGATTCACGCGCCCAGATGCTCGACGCACCCAGCTATCACGCGATCGGCGCGATGGTCGTGACGATCGCGATGTTCGTTGCCTTTGCACGCGGCCGCATGAGCACCGAGATCGTCTCGTTGCTGACGATCGCGGTGATCGCGGTCGGGCTCTATTTCTTCCCACTGCCGCACACGCAGCCGACCGACGGGCTCGCGCTCGCGTTCTCGGGCTTCGGGCACTACGCGCTGATCACGATCTGCGCGCTGATGATCATGGGGCGGGGCCTGGTCGTCACCGGCGCGCTCGAACCGTTCGCCCGCGTGCTCGAGCGGGTTTTCAAGTTCAACCAGACGATCGGGCTCCTTGTTTCGCTGGCGATGGCGTTCGTGCTGTCGATGGCGGTCAACGACACGCCGGTGCTCGTCCTCCTGATCCCGATCTTCGTCAGCCTGTCGGCACGCGGGGGGATGGCTGCATCCAAGACCCTGATACCGCTCAACGCGGCCGTGCTCATCGGCGGGATGGCGACGACCATCGGAACCTCCACCAACGTCCTGGTTGTCTCGATCGCGCGCGATCTGGGCATGCCGCACATGAGCGTCTTTCACTTCACGCCGATCGTCCTCACTGCCGCGCTGGTTGCCTTGCCGTATCTCTGGCTGGTCATGCCGCGGCTGCTGCGGGACAACCGCGGCGAGGAAGTCCACGCCGAGCGGCGCTTCGTGGCGCGGTTGCGACTGGGTGAGGACAGCGCACTGACCGGCCAGGAACTCGGCACGGTCCTGCCGCGGCTGCCGTCCGACATCGAGTTTCACGACAATCCCGCCGGCCCGCTCCAGGTTCAGCAGCGGCTGACGATTTCGGGCACTCACAGCGCGCTCGAGGACGCGATGCGCACGCTGAAAGGGGAAGTCGCGCCGTCGTGGGTGATCGACCGCATCCGCCGCAAGTCGTCGGAAACCGGAGAGGACATCGCGGTGGTCGAGATGACCGTGACAGCCGATTCGCGACTGATCGAGCGCACCCTGCCCAGCTCGGGCATCGCCGACCTGTTCGGCGTGGCGGTGCTGGGCATCCACCGTCCGAAGACGCTCCTGGGAGAGCGCGACCACTACAGCGAAGGCGGCGACCTGCGAATCGCGGAAGGCGATGTGCTGCTGGTGATGGGCCTTTCGGAAAACCTCGAATCGTTCGCCCGGGGCGACAGCCTGCTGGTGCTCGAGGGCAAGCGCGAGCTGCCCCGCCGCTCGAAGGCGGTGCTCGCCGCGGCGATCATGGTCGGCTCGGTCGGCCTGGCGTCGGTCGGCCTCCTGCCGATCGCGATATCCGCGCTTGCCGGCGCCATCATGATGTTCGTGACCGGTTGCGTGAAGTTCGACCGGGTGGGCCGGGCACTGTCGGCGAAGGTCATCGTGCTGGTGGCGGCATCGATCGCGATCGGGCGGCTGATCGGCGATACCGGGGCGGCGCTGTGGCTCGGGCAGGCGCTCGCGCTCGGGTTGCAGTTCCTGAGCCCGGCCGCGGTCCTCGCGGCGATCATGCTGTTCGTCACGCTGCTGACCAATTTCGCCAGCAATGCGACCGCCGCCACGGTGGGCACGCCGATCGCGTTCAACATCGCCCAGCAACTTGGCCTTCCGGCAGAGCCGCTGATCCTGGCCGTGCTGTTCGGCTGCAACCTCTGCTACGCGACCCCGATCGCCTACCAGACGAACATGCTGATCATGGGCGAGGGCAGCTACGAATTCAAAGACTACATCCGGACCGGCGTACCGTTGGTGCTCCTGATGACGGCCACGCTCTCGGTGCTTCTCGTCATCACGTACAATATGTGAGGCGGGTTCTTGCGGATCAGTCGAGGCTTTCTGACGGGGCGCCGGACCGGGCCCGCGACGCCTCCAGCAGGGCATTGACCTGGCGCGCCCGCTCGCCGGACTGGGCAGCCCTGTTCGCCGCCTCGCGATCGGCCATGAGGCGCCTGCGCTGCTCCTCGTTCATGGCGTCCCACTGGGCGGTCGTGACCCCATAGACGGTAAAGCCGACGGGCATCCCCGCCTGCGGGGCAGCATAGTTCACTCCGGGGATCACGCCGTCACCGGCAGCGGCGCCGGCGCCGTCCATGGGCTGGCCGAAGCTGCCGTCGAATTCCTCGCTGCCGAAGCTGCCACGGGGGGCGGCCGTCCTGCGGACGAATTCAGGCGGGGCTTGATCGACCGCGGGGCGGGAATCTTCCGCGATCTCGCGAGCGAGCGCCTCGCGGTCCTCGCTATTGGCGAACATGGCAGTCACCGCCGTCAACGCGATCGTGACCGCGGCGAAGTGGCGATAGATGTTCGCCTTGGTCTGCCTTGTCCTGATCGCGCGCGCCATGCCGTCGATAGTAGCGAGCGAGGGTTAAATGCCCGGCAACCATCGATGGTTGCCAACGCGTTGACGGCCGCCGGGGGAAGGGGGTCCCCCGACGGCCGTCGCTCCTCCCCAGGAGATGGTCAGCTCAGGTGTAGGTCCCGAGCCGGTGGTGCAGCGCGTTGATCCGGGCCAGCTCGTCGCGGTCGTCGACCGTGCGGGCGTAGGCTGTCAGAGCGGTGCGCAGCAGCCTGAAGTCGGCGGTCGACAGCAGCGCGCGGGCGCGGCCGGGTTCTGGCGGTCGTTCCTCGGTCATGGTGGTCATCCTCTCTATCCTCAGGCTGCGGCGAACTGGTTCATCGTGTTGTGCTCGCCGCCCGCCTTGAGGGCGGCTTCGCCGGCGAAGTATTCCTTGTGGTCGTCGCCGATGTCGCTGCCGGCCATGTTCTGGTGCTTCACGCAGGCGATGCCCTGGCGGATTTCCTCGCGCTGCACGTTCTTTACGTAGCCGAGCATCCCCTGTTCCCCGAAGTATTCGCGGGCGAGATTGTCGGTGCTGAGCGCCGCGGTGTGGTAGGTCGGCAGGGTAATGAGGTGGTGGAAGATCCCCGCCTCGCGCGCCGCGTCCTTCTGGAAGGTGCGGATGCGCTCGTCGGCCTCGGCCGCCAGCTCGCTGCCGTCGTAATCGACGCTCATGAGCCGATCGCGCTCATAGCCGCTCACGTCCTTACCTGCCGCCTCCCAGGCGTCGTAGACCTGCTGGCGGAAATTGAGCGTCCAGTTGAAGCTGGGCGAGTTGTTGTAGACCAGCTTGGCGTTCGGGATCACCTCGCGGATGCGGGTGACCATTCCGCCGATCTGGCCGATGTGCGGCTTTTCGGTCTCGATCCACAGCAGGTCGGCGCCGTTCTGCAGTGACGTGATGCAGTCGAGCACGCAGCGGTCCTCGCCAGTGCCGGGACGGAACTGATAGAGGTTGCTGGGCAGCCGCTTGGGCCGCAGGAGCTTGCCGTCGCGGCTGATCAGGACGTCTCCGTTGCCCAGCTGCGAGGCGTCGACCTCGTCGCAGTCGAGGAAGGCGTTGTACTGGTCGCCGAGATCGCCCGGTTCCTTGCTGTAGGCGATCTGCTTGGTCAGGCCCGCGCCAAGGCTGTCGGTGCGGGCGACGATGACGCCGTCTTCCACGCCCAGCTCGAGGAAGGCGTAGCGGATTGCGCGGATCTTTTGCAGGAAGTCCTCGTGCGGGACGGTGACCTTGCCATCCTGGTGACCGCACTGCTTCTCGTCGGACACCTGGTTCTCGATCTGGATCGCGCAGGCGCCCGCCTCGATCATCTTCTTGGCAAGGAGGTAAGTCGCCTCCGGATTGCCGAAGCCGGCGTCGATGTCGGCGATGATCGGCACGACGTGAGTCTGGAAGCCGTCGATGGCCGCCTGGACGCGCTTCGCCTCGACCTCGTCACCCTTCTCGCGCGCCTTGTCGAGCTCGCGGAACAGGCCGCCCAGCTCGCGGGCATCGGCCTGGCGAAGGAAGGTGTAGAGTTCCTCGATCAGCGCCGGAACGCTGGTCTTCTCGTGCATCGATTGGTCGGGCAGGGGGCCGAACTCGCTGCGCAGCGCGGCGATCATCCACCCGGACAGGTAGAGGTAACGGCCCTTGGTGGTGCCGAAGTGCTTCTTGATCGCGATCATTTTCTGCTGGCCGATGAAGCCGTGCCAACAGCCGAGCGACTGGGTGTAGGCCGACGGGTCGGCATCGTAGGCCGCCATGTCCTCGCGCATGATCCTTGCGGTGTAGCGCGCGATGTCGAGGCCGGTGGGAAAGCGGTTCTGCAGCTTCATGCGGGCGGCGCTTTCGGCGTCGATCGCATTCCAGCCCTGGCCGGCCTGATCGATCGTCCGGCGGAAGTCGGTGATGCTCGTCTGGTAAGTCATAACGTGTGTCCCGTGAGGAGGAAGTGACATCGGTATGACGCACGAGCCCCCCGTTCACACGAAATATTTACAGGAAATCTTGTCTTAGTGCGGGGATGAGGGCATGATATTCGGTAAAGTTGTAAAGGAAATTACAAATGACCGAAGCCGCTATATTCGCCGGCCCGGCTCTCCGCCGCCTACGCAAGCGCGAAGGTCTGACGCAGAGCGCCATGGCCGCGCGGCTCGGCATCTCGGCTTCCTACCTCAACCTGATCGAGCGAAACCAGCGCCCGCTGTCGGCAAACGTCATCATCAAGATCGTCGACGCGTTCGACTTCGACCCGCGCGCGCTCCGCGAGGACGAATCGATCGGGGGCCTCGACGGGCTGGCCCGCCGCATGGCCGACGAACGCTTTGCCGACCTCGGGATCGACCGCGAGGAGCTCCAGGAGTTCCTCGCCGCCGCCCCGCAGGCCGCGGCCGCGTTCGCCAGGCTCTACGACAACACAGGTCCCGCCGAACGGCGCGACGACCCGACCCAGGCGGCTCGCCGCGAGATCGAGCGCTGGCGCAACCATTTCGCCGACCTCGATACTGCGGCAGAGGGCCTCGCGGATGAACTGCGCCTGTCCCGGGCGGATACATATACCGCGCTCGCCGAGCGGCTGCGCGAGCGGCACCAGCTTGCGATCCGCATCCTCCCGCGCGATGTATTGCCCGACACGGTCCGGCGCCTCGACCTTCACGCACGCCAGCTTCAGATCAACGAGATGCTGGACCCCGCGTCGCGGACGTTCCAGCTCGCCACGCAGATCGCCCTGCTCGAATTTCGCGACCAGATCCGCGCGATCGCCGCTGGCGCGCAATTCGCAGACGAAACCCCGCGGCGGCTCTTCGAGCGTCACGTCACCTCCTACGCCGCCGCGGCGCTCGTCATGCCTTATGGCCGCTTCCTGCGCGCGTGCGATTCGACCGGTTACGACCTGCCGGTCCTGATGCGCCGGTTCGGGGTGGGGTTCGAAAGCCTCGCCCATCGTCTCACCACGCTCCAGCGCGTCGGCCAGCGCGGCCTCCCGTTCTTCATGGCACGGATCGATCGCGCGGGGCAGTTCTCGAAACGATATTCGGGTGCGAGCGGGGCGGCCTGGCTGGAAAGCGATGCGAGTTGCCCCTTGTGGCGCGCGCATCGTGCGTTCGAGCGCGCGGGAGAAATCTGCGTGCAGACCGTTCTGGTCGATGGAAGCGGGGCAGCCCCTGCGCACTGGTTCACCCTGGCGCGCACCGTCGAAGGACGCGGTAACCTGCAAGCGTCGCAATTCGTCGTCGCACTGGGCATCGAGGCGCGGCTCGCGGGCGATCTCGCCCCGGCGCGGGGCGTCTCGCTGCGAGCGGAAGATGCGGTCCTGATCGGACGGGGCTGCGCCGATTGCCATGTCGCGGGTTGCCTGCAGCGTTCGCTCCCTCCGCGGGGCACCGCACTGCAGTTTTCGCCCGTCGAGCAGGGAATGACCCCGTTCCGCTTCGCCGGTTAACCATTCATCGCGGAACCCCCGCGGCCCGGGCCGCGTTTGCGCCGCATTCCACCAGGGAGATTCCCGATGACCGAAGAGCGCATTACCGAAACCCGTGATCCTGTCACGGGCGACACCCACACCACGCACACCGTCATCACCGATGGCGAGACCCGCAGCGGCGGCGGATCGGGCTGGCTTATCGCCATCGTCCTGATCATCGCTGTCATCGCCGGTGTCTTCATCTTTTCCAACATGAGCGGATCCGAGGTCGCGAAGGACAACGCGATCGAGAACGCCGCGAACAATGTCGGGGAGGCGGCCCAGCAGGTCGGCGATGCCGCGCAGGACGCCGCGGACAACCTCAACACCAACTAGACCCCTGCTCCAGTGTCGCTGCGGGACGCCTGATAAGGTCGTTCCGCAGCGAAACCGGTGCTCATCCTGCGTGACGGTCGCAGGCGATCGGGATCAGGTGTAAAGTTTACCGACATTTCACATCTCGGCCCTAGGGGTTCGTTTACCGTAACTGGAGCGCCCCGGACCGAGACGATGATCCGTCTTTTCAAGCATTACATCCCGCACGCGGTGATGCTGCTCGGGCTGTTCGACCTCGTCCTGCTGCTCGTCGCGGGGGAGTCCGCATGGCTCCTGCGCGCTTCCCAGATCGGGACTGAAGCAGGCGTCATTGGCGACCGCTTGCCGATGCTCGCGGGGTTCGCGGGCACCGTCTGGCTGGCGATGATCGCTGTGGGCACGTACGGTGCCGATGCCCTGCGCTCGATGCGCTACGCGGGGGCGCGTCTGCTCGTCGCGGTAAGCCTCGGGATCATCGCGCTTTCGGTCATCGAGTTCATGCTGCCGGGGCACACCTTCTGGCGTTCGACGCTGCTCTACGCGATGATCTTCGCGATCGGACTGCTGATGGCCAACCGGATGCTGGTGGGCAGCGTGATCGGTACCGCGGCGTTCCGGAGGCGGGTCCTGGTGCTCGGCGCGGGAGAGCGTGCCCGCCGCATCAAGGCGCTCGCCGAACGACCGGAGAGCGGGTTCGCCGTGGTCAGTTTCATCGGCATGAACGAAGGCACGCCGCAGCTCGACGAAGCGATCCCGCGCAGTGCCATCCATGACCTGGGACGCTTCGTCGAGAACATCGGCGCGAGCGAGGTCGTCCTCGCCCTCGAGGAGCGGCGCAACTCGCTTCCGTTGAAGGATCTCCTGCGGATCAAGACCCACGGGGTTCACGTCAACGACTTCTCGAGCTTTCTCGAGCGCGAAACCGGCCGGGTCGATCTCGACACGCTCAACCCGAGCTGGCTCATCTTTTCCGATGGCTTTTCGAGCGGCAGGATGCTGTCGAGCGCGGCGAAGCGGGTGTTCGACATCGTCGCGAGCGGGCTGCTGCTGGCGCTGACGTTTCCGCTGATCGCGGTGTTCGCCCTGCTGGTCAGGATCGACAGCAAGGGGCCGGCCTTCTTCCGGCAAACCCGCATCGGGCTATACGGACAGCCGTTCACCGTGCTCAAGCTGCGCTCGATGCGGCTCGACGCGGAAGCGGGCGGCGCGAAGTGGGCGGAGAAGGACGATCCGCGCATCACCCGGCTCGGACGGTTCATCCGCAAGGTCCGGATCGACGAACTTCCCCAGGTCTGGACCGTGCTTGCCGGGCGGATGAGCTTCGTCGGTCCCCGACCCGAAGTTCCGGCCTTCGTCACCGATCTCGAGGACAAGCTGCCCTATTATGCCGAACGTCACATGGTGAAGCCGGGGATCACGGGATGGGCCCAGATCAACTATCCGTATGGCGCCAGCGTCGAGGACGCGCGCGCCAAGCTCGAATACGATCTCTACTACGCCAAGAACTATACCCCGTTCCTTGACCTCCTGATCCTGCTCCAGACGGTCCGCGTGGTGCTCTGGCCCGAAGGAGCCCGCTGAGATGGGGCACGCCTCGATCTGGCAACTTGTCGGGTTCTTCCTGAACCTGGGCGGCGCAGTGGCCTGTGCGGTCGTGGTCCTGGTACTTGCGAAGCGCAGCGGCCAACCCCGGCGCGAACGCAGCGCGGTGATCGCCGCGATCGCGCTCAGCGCCGCCTGGTGCGTGACCAACGCGGCCTGGGGGCCCGGCACGAGCTGGGCCGGCCTGATCGATTCGGCGCGCAACCTCGCGTGGCTGCTGGTCCTGTACCGGTTGTTCGGCAACGATGGCCGCGACCACAGCCTCGCGCCGATCCGGCCGCTCGTCTTCGTGCTTGCTCTCGTGGAATGCCTCCAGCCTGCCATTCTCGTGCTCGACCTGCGCTTCGGCCACTCGGCACCGGTCCACGCGGTCGCGCTCTCGATCTCGGTACTGCTGCGCGCCCTCGTCGCCGTGGGCGCGCTGGTGTTGCTGCACAACCTTTACGCCGGCGCTTCGAGCGTATCGCGGCAGGTCCTCCGCTGGCCGGCGGCCGCGCTGGCCGGAATGTGGGCATGGCAGCTAAACCTCTATGCGCTGACGTGGATCGGCGACAACTTTCCGCCCGAGCTGGTCGCGCTGCGGGGCCTCGTTGCCGGAATGGTCGCCGTGCTGTTCGCCATCGGGGCAAACGCCCGCGCGGCCGAGCTCAGGATCCTCCCCAGCCGGACAGTGGCGTTCCAGTCGCTGTCGCTCCTCGTCATCGGCGGATACCTGGTCGCCATCACCCTCATCGCGCAATCGCTTAGCCTTCTGGGCGACGGAGTGACGCGCTTGGCGCAGGTCGGCTTCCTGTTCGCCGCCGCGACCTTCGCGATCCTGTGGCTGCCGTCCAAGCGAGTCCGGGGCTGGTTGCGGGTCAAGGCTTTCAAGCACCTGTTTCAGCATCGCTACGATTATCGCGCCGAGTGGCTGCGTTTCACCGGTACGATCGGCCGTGCCGGTCCGGACGCCCCGGCGCTGCCGATCCGCGCCGCCCAGGCTCTCGCCGACATCACCGACAGCCGGGGCGCGGTCCTGCTTCTGCCTGCCGACGAGGGCGGCCTCGCGCTCGCGGGGTGCTGGCAATGGAGCGACTTCAGGGTGCCCGCGGTTCCGTTCGAGACGGGTCTGCTTGCCTGGCTCGAGCGAACCGGAACCGTGGTCGAGCTGGACGAAGCCCGGGACGGGCAGGAGGGGCTCATGCCAGACTGGCTGGTGCGCGACGCGCTGGCCTGGGCAGTGGTCCCGCTCGTCCATTTCGGCCGGCTCGTCGGGGTGGCGATCCTGGCTCGTCCGCCGATCGCGCGGCGACTCGACTGGGAGGATTTCGATCTTCTCAAGGTCGTCGGGCGGCAGCTTGCCAGCTACATCGCCGAGCAGGCCGGTCACGAGGCGCTGATCGAGGCTTCGCGGTTCGACGAGTTCAATCGCCGGATGGCGTTCGTGATGCACGACATCAAGAACCTCGCCAGCCAACTGTCGCTGCTTGCCCGCAATGCCGAGCGTCACGCCGACAACCCCGAATTCCGCGCCGATATGCTGGTGACCCTGACCAAGAGCGTAGGCAAGCTCAACGCGCTCATCGCCCGCCTCGGCCGCTACGGCGCGACGGGGGGTGCGGCCCGGGCTCCGGTCGACCTCGCGCTCGTCGCCGAGCGTATCGCGGAGCGATATGCGGGGACTCATCCTGTCGAGGTCACGCGCGCCGACCGCTGCCTCGTGCTCGCCGATTCCGAAGCCCTCGAACAGGCTCTGGTGCATCTCGTCCAGAACGGGATCGACGCCAGCCCGCCGGACATGCCGGTCTATCTCGAAGTATCTTGCGACGGCTTGCAGGGGCGCCTCGAAGTGGTCGATTCCGGCACGGGCATGAGCCCGCAATTCGTCCGCGAAAAGCTGTTCAGGCCCTTCGTTTCTTCCAAGGACGGCGGCTTCGGGATCGGGGCCTTCGAGGCGCGTGAGCTCATCAGGGCGATGGGCGGCCGGCTCGACGTCGAATCCCGCGAAGGGCTGGGCACCCGCTTTGCGGCAGTTCTGCCGCTTTCAGCCGCCGCCGGTTTCATCGGCGGGCGGCAGACCGCTCAAGAGGAGGCCGCCTGATGGCCCAGCACAGACAGAAACTGCTCGTGGTCGAGGATGACGAGGGCCTGCAGGCGCAGCTCAAATGGGCCTACGAGGATTTCGACGTGGTCATCGCCGGCGACCGCGAAAGCGCGCTCGCCGCATTGCGCAGCGACGAGCCGGCGGTCGTCACGCTCGACCTGGGCCTTCCTCCCGATCCCGACGGCACAAGCGAAGGGTTCGCGGTGCTCGACGCCATAATGGCGCTGAAGCCGGATACGAAGGTGATCGTCGCGTCGGGCCACGGCGCGCGGGAGAGCGCGCTTACCGCGATCGAGCGGGGAGCGTACGATTTCTACCAGAAGCCGGTCGATATCGACGCGCTCGGCCTCATCGTGCGCCGTGCCTTTGCGCTGTACGAGATCGAGGCCGAGAACCGTCGCCTCGCGGCGAAGGTCGGCGAGGACAAGACCGTACTCGGCTCGCTGATCACCGCTGCCCCCGAAATGGCGAAGGTCGCGCGCACGATCGAGCGGGTGGCCAACACCAAGGTGTCGGTCATGCTCCTGGGGGCGAGCGGCACGGGCAAGGAACTGCTCGCCCGCGGCCTGCACGACGCGAGTGACCGGCGCAGCGGCGCGTTCGTCGCGCTCAACTGCGCCGCCATTCCCGAAACCTTGCTCGAGGCGGAACTTTTCGGGCACGAAAAGGGCGCCTTTACGGGCGCCGTCAAGAGCACCGAAGGCAAGATCGAACAGGCACACGGCGGCACCCTGTTCCTCGATGAAGTCGGCGACATCCCGCTTGCCCTGCAGGTCAAGCTGCTGCGGTTCCTCCAGGAGCGCACGATCGAGCGCATCGGCGGGAGAACCGCGATCCCGGTCGATACCCGGATCGTCTGTGCCACGCACCAGGACCTTGAAGCGATGATCGCCTCGGGCACGTTCCGCGAGGACCTGTTCTATCGCCTTGCCGAGATCGTCGTGCGGATTCCCACTCTCGCCGAGCGCCCCGGGGACGCGGTGCTGCTCGCCAAGGCTTTCCTGCAGCGGTTCGCCGCCGAGATGAACCCATCGGTCAAGGGATTCGCGCCAGACGCGCTGGCAGCGATCGACGGATGGGGGTGGCCCGGCAACGTGCGCGAACTCGAGAACCGCGTGAAACGCGCGGTGATCATGACCGACAGCAAGTTGGTGGGCGCAGAAGATCTCGATCTCGCTCCCGAGGCGGGCGACGAGGCGGCCGAAGTGCTCAACCTCAAGAGCGCGCGCGAGCGGTCCGACCGGACCATGATCCGCCATGCGCTTGCGCGGAGCGAAGGCAACATATCGAGCACTGCCAAGCTGCTCGGGATCAGCCGGCCGACTCTCTACGATCTCATCAAGCAGTATGATCTCTCGACGTAGCCTCGCACTCGCGCTGGCGTGCGCGCTGGCGGGCTGCGGAGAACCCACGCCGGACGGGCCGTCGCCTGACGACTGGCGCGGCCTGCTTGCCGCGGGCGACGGGATCGGCGCCGAAGCGGCCCTGCGCCGCGCGATCGAAAACGGCACTCCGGCCGACGAGTTGGCCCCCTGGATGGGTGAGGCCGAACTTCAGCAAGGCGACCTTCTCGAAGCGGAGCGGTGGCTCGCCCAGGGCGCCTTCGCGCCCCGGAGTGCGGCACATGGCTTCCATATGCTCGGCCGGCTGCGCATGCGGCAGGGCGACCTGCCGGGAGCGGGCCAGGCGTTCGACAAGGCCCTCGCCACAAGCCCCGACGAGCCCGGGCTGTGGGTCGATATCGGCCGGTTGCGCTGGCGCGGCGGAGAGCAGGCGGAGGCGATCGCGGCGTCAGAACGCGCGCTGGCCGCTTCCCCGGATGACCCGGCGGCGCTGCTGTTCCGGGCGCAATTGCTACGCGATTCGGGCGGCAACGGGCTGGCGCTGCCCGTGATCGAGCGCGGGCTTGCCGCGTCGCCCGGCGACCCGGACCTGCTGGCCGAGCACGCGGCCACGCTCGGCGAGCTTGGCCGCGCGAGAGAAATGCTCGCGGCGACCCGGCTTCTGGCGAGCGCCGCGCCGAGCGATCCGCGCGCGCTTTATCTGCAAGCGGTGCTCGCGGCCCGGGCAGGGCGGTACGACCTTGCGCGCAGCCTTCTCCAGCGCAGCGGGGGCAGCGCGCAGGAGGTGCCGGGGGCGGCGATGCTCCTTGCGGTCGTGGACATGGAGAACGGCAACTTTGCCACCGCGGCGCAGGGTCTCGACGCGCTCTTGCGCCGCCAGCCCGACAATCGCCGTGTCCGGCTGCTCCTGGCGCGCGCGCTGGCCCTCGGGGGCAACCACCGCGAACTGATCGCGCGCTTCGGCGCCGAGCCGGATACGCCATACATGTCGATGCTGGTCGGACGTGCATACGAGGCGATGGGAGAACGCGAGAAGGCAGCACCATACATCGACGGCGCGCTTGCGGGGGGAGCGTTGCGCATCGTTCCCATCGGCGCCCGCAGCGGATTGGACGTCGCCCGGCAACGCGGAAGCGGCAACGGCCCGAGCGTCGTCGCCCTCGTCCGCGCGCTCATTGCGGCGGACCGCAAGGCCGAGGCACGCTCGGCCAGCAGGACCTTTCTTGCCGCGCACCCGGGGTCGGCGGATGCCGCCGCGCTGGCCGGCGACGCGGCATTCGCGGCAGGCGATCCGGTGGCTGCGGCCGCAATGTATCAACGCGCCGCCGCGATCCGCCGCAACTGGCCCCTCGTCAAGCGCATGGCGGCCGCGCTCGAACGGGCGGGACAGCCCGATGCCGCGACCAAGGCAATCGCGGCGCATCTTGCGGGAGAGCCAGCCAACGCCGACGCGGCCGCCCTCCTCGGTCGCCGACTGCTCGATCGAGGCGAAACGCAGCGAGCGTCGACCCTGATCGACCAGGCGCGGTTGCGCGGGCGCAATGATCCCCTGCTCAGCCGCCTGGGAGTAAGCTGACCGCCTCGACAATGCGCGCGCGGAGCGCCAAGGGCGCGGGCATGCGCCTCTTCGCGAAGATCGACCTCATGGTGCGCCTGCTGCTGCTGGCGATCCTGCTTGCGAGCGTTCTTCCGGCAACCGGCGAGGCGCGGCTGATGGCGCAATGGGTGTCCAACGCGGCGATCTTCGTGCTCTTCCTGCTCAATGGCCTGCGGCTGCCGCGCCACGAAGTGATGGAAGGGCTGGGGCATTCGCGGTTCCTGCTGCCGGTTGCCCTGTGGTGCTTCGGCGCGATGGCGCTCTTCGGCAAGGGACTCGCGGTGGCGCTTTCCGGCGCTCTTCCGCCGCTGGTCGCGCTCGGGTTTCTCTACCTCGGCGTGCTTCCGTCCACGGTTCAGTCGGCCACGGCATATTCCTCGCTCGCCGGCGGCAACGTGTCCCGTTCGGTGGTCGCGGCGGCACTGACCAACATCGTCGGCGTTTTCGCGTGCGCGCCGCTGTTTGCTGCGCTCGGCGGCGGCGGGGCGGTGGAACTGGGCCTTGCCGGCCTCGGCAAGGTGTTCGGGATCCTGATCCTGCCGTTCGCGATCGGCCAGGTCTTGCAGGGCCGCCTCAGGTCGTGGGTGGACGGTCACCGCGGGCTGGTAACGTGGATGGACCGGCTGTCGATCGCGATTGCCGTCTACGTCGCGTTCTCGGGAGCGGTCGAGCAGGGCTTGTGGACCCGGGTGGGTGTTGGGGAATGGGCGCTGTTGCTTGGTGCGGTCAGCGCGATGCTGGTCTTCGCGTTCGCGGGATCGTGGGGCCTCGGCGGCGCGATCGGGCTCGGCCGTCCCGAGCGGGTCGCGTTCCTGTTCGCGGGTGCGCACAAGAGCGTGGCGATGGGCGCGCCGCTTGCCGCCGTGCTGTTCCCGCCGCAGGTCGCCGGAATGGTGCTGCTGCCGTTGCTCGCCTACCACCTGCTCCAGCTGGTGGTGAGCGCCCCGATCGCTAATCGCCTCGCGGCGCGTCCGGGCCGTGCCCCGGATTGCGCCGGTTGAAGCGGACCGACCACCATAGCGACAGCCCGATAAGGACGGCCCCAATCAGTCCGGTGGCGGTTTCGGGAATGTGCCACTTCGCCGAAAGCAGCATGATCGCGCCGAGCGCGATGATCGCCCAGAACGCGCCATGCTCGAGGTATCGGTATTGCGCCAGCGTGCCTTTCTCGACCAGGTGAATGGTCATCGAGCGGACGAACATGGCCCCGATGGAGAGGCCAAGCGCGATCACGATCATGTTGTTCGACAACGCGAATGCGCCGATCACGCCGTCGAAGCTGAAGCTCGCGTCGAGGACGTTGAGGTAGAGAAATCCGCCCAGCCCGCTGCGAACGACCGAGCCGGCGATTCGCTGCTTTTCCTCGTGCAGCTCGAGTATCGTCGACACTCCTTCGACCGCGATGAAGGTTACGATGCCGAGGATGCCGGCAACGACGAAAGTCAGCGCCTCCTCGTCCGGCAGCAGCAGCGAAACGCCCCAGATCGCCAGCAGGAGGAGGCCGATCTCGGCGGCGGGCAGAGCCCCGAAACGGCCGAGGAACCGCTCGACCACGCCCATCCAGTGCACGTCCTTCTCGCCGTCGAAAAAGAACTTGAGGCCGACCATCGCCAGGAACGCGCCGCCGAAGCCCGCGATGCCGACGTGCGCGCTCGAGACGAGCCGCTCGTATTCGTCCGGGTTCCCGAGCGACAGTTGCACGGTGTCGACCGGCCCGATCCCCGCGGCAATCGCGACGATCGCGAGAGGAAACACTACGCGCATCCCGAACACGGCAAAGGCGATGCCCCACGTCAGGAACCGCTTTTGCCAGACGCGGTCCATGTCCTTCAGCACCGAGGCGTTGACCACCGCGTTGTCGAAGCTGAGCGAGATCTCCAGGATCGACAGCACGAAGATGATCCAGAGCATCTCGGCCGTGCCGGTCATGCTGCCCGTGCTCGATATGCCGTACCACGCGCCGAGCCCGAGGCAGACGAGGGTGAAGACGAGCGATAAGCCGTAGTAACGCTTGAGCGTGTCCATCGCAGAAGGCCCTGGGGTTATGTCTTGGGCTGGTAGGTCTGGTCGGCGGTCGGGAACGACCGCGCCCGGACTTCGGCGGCATAGGTTTCGGCCGCCTTGGAAATCACGCTCGCCATGTCCTCGTAGCGTTTCACGAACCGCGGCACGCGTTCGAACATTCCCAGCATGTCTTCGGTCACCAGCACCTGCCCGTCGCACTCGGCGCTCGCACCGATGCCGATGACAGGAATATCGAGCGCCTTCGTCAGCTCGATCGCGATCGGCTCGACGACGCCCTCGGCGACGACGGCGAACGCGCCCGCGTCCTGGACGGCCTTTCCGTCCGACATGATCTTCGCGTGTTCCTCCTCGCTGCGACCCCGCGCGCCGTAGCCGCCCAGCGCGTTGACCGCCTGCGGGGTCAGGCCGACGTGGGCCATGACCGGAATGCCGCGTGCCGAAAGGAATGCGATCGTCTCGGCCATCGCCGCGCCACCTTCCAGCTTGACCGCGGCGCAGCCGGTTTCGGCCATGATCCGGCTGGCACTCTCGAAGGCCTTTTGCGGGCTCGCCTCGTAGGCGCCGAACGGCATGTCGACGATCACGAGGCTGTGATAGCTTCCCCGCACGACCGCCGCGCCGTGCGCGATCATCATGTCGAGCGTCACCTGCAGCGTCGACGGCAGCCCGTAGATCACCTGCCCGAGCGAATCGCCGACGAGGAGAATGTCGGAGTGCTGGTCGAGCAGCTGCGCCTGCCGCGCGGTGTAGGCGGTCAGCATGACCAGCGGTTCGGCGGTCACGCCGTCGGCCTTCCTGCCCTTGATGGCGGGCACGGTCAGCCGACGCATGGGCTGCGGGGTGGGGTGCGCGCGGCTGGTCGCGGTGTCGAGCTGGAAGGTGGTGGACATCGCGGACGGTCCTAGCGGCGCCACCGATGCGGGGAAAGCCCGGACATTGGGCTTGCCTTGAGGGAGCGGGGCGCTAGCTTCGCGCGCCATGAGGGAGGCGGGCCGCCACGGCCGCCTGACAAGAGGGATTACGGGTCCATGCTACTCGACCGCGTCAAGCCGCTCGACGCCATCCTGGCGACAGCGGAAAAGAAATCACTCAAGCGCACGCTCGGCTGGTTCCAGCTCATGCTGTTCGGCATCGGCTGCGTGATCGGCACGGGCATTTTCGTGCTGACCGCCGCCGGTGCGCAGAAGGCCGGGCCGGGGCTCATGCTCGCCTTCGCGATCGCCGGCTTCGTCTGCATCATCGCGGCGCTCTGCTATGCCGAGATCGCCTCGATGATCCCTGTTGCAGGGTCAGCCTACACCTACAGTTACGCCACGATGGGCGAATTCCTGGCCTGGACCGTGGGCTGGGCGCTGATCATGGAATACGCGATCGCGGCCGCCGCGGTGTCGGTCGGCTGGTCGGGATATTTCTCGGGCACGTTCCTCAACGAGTTGCTGGGCGTGCAACTGCCACCGTGGCTGGCGGCCGGGCCGCTGGCCCTTGGCGGCGCGCCGGGCGGCCTGATCAACCTGCCGGCGCTGGTGATCGCACTGCTCGTCACCGGCCTGCTGGTCATCGGGACGAGCGAGAGCGCGAAGTTCAATGCCGTACTCGTGCTGATCAAGGTCACCGCGCTGACCGCGTTCATCGCGCTGACTTTCTCCAGTCCCGAATTCGATGCCGACCGGTTCAACCCGTTCCTGCCCGCCGGCATCTTCGGCGGCTGGGGCACCGGGGTCGGCGCGGTAGGCGCCGCGGCCACGATCTTCTTCGCCTACGTGGGTTTCGACGCGGTCTCGACCGCGGCCGAAGAAACCAAGAATCCGCAGCGGAACGTGCCGATCGGCCTCGTCGGGTCGCTGCTGTTCTGCACCGTGTTCTACATCCTCGTCGCAGCGGGTGCGGTGGGCACCATCGGCGGCCAGCCGATCATGGGCCCCAACGGTGTGCCGTTCCCCGCCGGTTCGGAAGAGCTGGCGCGGCAGTGCGCGACCTATGCCGCCGACCAGCTGCCGCTGGTCTGCTCGAACGAGGCGCTCGCGCACGTGCTGCGCCAGATCGGCTGGTCGGGCGTGGGCAACATGCTCGGCATCGCGGCGTTCCTTGCCCTGCCGTCGGTCATTCTCGTTCTGATCTTCGGACAGACGCGCATCTTCTTCGTCATGGCGCGTGACGGGCTTCTGCCCGAGGGGCTGAGCCGCGTGCACCCGAAGTTCAGGACCCCGCACGTCGTTACGATGATGACGGGCGGGGTCGTGGCCATCGGCGCCGCGTTCTTCCCGGTCGGAAAGCTTGCCGACATCTCGAACGCCGGCACGCTCTACGCGTTCATGATGGTGGCGGTGGCATTGCTCGTGCTGCGTCGCCGCGACCCGCAGCGCCAGCGGGCATTCCGCGTGCCGGCGGCGTGGCTGATCGCGCCACTGACGATTGCGGGATGCGTGTTCCTGTTCCTCAACCTGCCGATCGATGCGATGCTATTCCTGCCCGGTTGGGGCGTGCTCGGCATCGTGATCTATTTCGCCTACAGCCGGAGCAAGAGCCACCTGGGTCGCGGCATCGTCGAGGTGGTCGACGACATCGAAGGCGACGAGGACATGATCCCGATCGACGTGCCCAAGGCCTGATCGGCAACCGCCATTGGAAAGGGCCGCTCCCGCGAGGAAGCGGCCCTTTCTCGTTCGGTCGAAGCGATTACAGCGCCGCTTCGGCGTGCTTGCCCGCCATGTCGCCGCGCACGTCCATGCCAAGAGCCATCTTGGCGGTGGTCAGCAGACTCTGGTCACCGTTCCAGATTTCCGCTTCGCCGAGGTCCATCCTCAGCATCAGCAGGTTGGGGTCGTCCTTGCCGCCGGGGAACCAGGCCTCGACGAAGTTCGACCACTGCTTGTCGAGCCGGTCGCGGCTCTTCTCCTCGACGAGGACTCCTTCGAAGCGGGCGAACATCTCGTGATCCTTGCCGGCGAACGTGCAGGTGGCAGGGCCCATCTGCGCCAGGTGGTTGTCGCGCGAGGTGAAGAACCAGATTGCGCTGTTCGCGTCCTTGTCGAGCTGCGCGGTCATCGGCACCGCGTCGTTGGCGCTCGATTGCAGCGAGACGAACACGAAGGGGGAATGCGCGAGAGCCTTCCAGAACTGTTCCTTGAGGTCGTCTGCGTTGCCGTTCTCGTATTTCATGATGATCTCCTTCGCGGGTCGAACGGAGCGGGGGAGGGGTTTGTTCCGCCGTTGCGAATCGGTGCAGATAGGAACATAAAGGGAACGAATGAGTCGTTTTCCTGCCATGACCTCACCGAACGCGCTCCTGCCGGCCTCCGGGCTCGCCCGCTTGTCACCCCACGCCCCGCGCTGGCGACCGGGGCTGGCAGGAGCGCACCACAGCGAAGTGTTCGCGTGCTCGCGCGAGGCGGGCGGGGCGGCCGCCGCGCTGGCCCTTGCCGCCGATGCCTTGCGGGCTGCGCATCGCGGCGCTGCGGCAGAGGCGCAGGATCGCCGCGTCCTGCTGTGGGTGCAGGACCGCGAGGCGCTCCGCAGGGGCGGGCGGCCCTATCGCCCGGGCCTGCCGCCCGCGTTCCGCGAACGCTTGGTCCATGTCGCCTGCCAAAGCCCCCAGGACGCGCTATTCGCGCTCGAGGAGGGGCTGCGCTGCCGCGAAGTGGCGGCGGTGGTGGGAGAGATCGCGGGCAATCCGCGCGCGCTCGACTTCACCGCTTCGCGCCGGTTGACCCTGACCGCTGAAAAGCATGGCGTGCCGCTCTGGCTCGTCCGGCTCGATGCCGCGCGCGACCTCTCCTCGGCGCGGCTGCGGTGGAACGTGACCGCTGCCGCCTCGCCGCGCCCGCGCTGGAACCGTGATGCGCCCGGCGCCCCCTCCTGGCGCGCCGAGCTGTTCCGCGCGCGAACCCATCCTCCCGGCACATGGACCCTGCGCGATGACGAGCACGCACTCGTCGCCGAGCGTCGCGCCGACGGCGATGCCGACCAGCGGGACGCGGCCGCGCCGTATCCTCTCGGTCTGGCTTTCGCGTCTGGCGATCGATCGCTGGCGGCTTGGTAGGGGCCTGGCGCCGGGGGAGGGCGCCGATGCCCAACCGACAGTCCTGATCACCGAGACCGCGCACGGCCCGCGGATCGACGCCGCCAATGCCGCCGGCCTCGCGGGGGGCGCGCGCAGCGGCATGATGCTGGCCGATGCGCGCGCGCTGTGTCCGCAGATCGCGGTGGCCCAGAGCGATCCGGCAGGCGACCACGACTTCCTCGAAAAACTCGCCCTCTGGGCCCTGCGCTGGGGGCCGTGGACCGCGATGGACGCGCCCGACGGGCTGCTCGTCGACGTTACCGCCGTCGCGCACCTGTTCGGGGGCGAGATGCGACTGGTCGCCGATGCGGAAGCGAAGTTCGCGGCGCGCGGGCTGGCTGCAAGGATGGCGATCGCGCCGACCGCGGGGGCTGCCTGGGCCTTGTCGCATTACGGAGCCGGCACAGCGATCCTTCCGCCGGGCGGCGACATCGCCGCGGCGCTCTGTGACCTTCCCGTCGCCGCGCTGCGCCTCGATGCCGACGTCCTCGCGGTGCTGCGGCGCCTGGGGCTGAAGCGGATCGGGGACCTCACCGGCCGGTTCGGCGAGGTGCAGGGGCGTGATGCGCTCCACCGCCGGTTCCGCAACCGCAAGTCGCCTGGCGCGAACCCGCTCGTGCGGCTCGACCAGCTGCTGGGCAAGGTGCCCGAACCATTGCTGCCGGTCGTTCCGCAGCAGGCGCCGCTGGTGCAGCGCCGGCTGATGGAGCCGATCCGTCACCGGGACCTGCTCGACCAAGTGGTCGCCGACCTCGCCGCCGACATGGCCCGCGAACTGGAAGGCAGGGGACTGGGCGCGCGCCGACTCGAACTCGGCCTGTGGCGGGTCGACGGCGAGGTCGTCGTGCGCCGGCTCGAGATGGCCGCCGCCACGCGCGAGGCGGCGCATATCGTCCGGCTGTTTTCCGCCCGGCTGGACGAGGTCGACGCGGGCTTCGGGATCGAGACCGTGCGCCTGCGCGCGAGCTGGACCGAACCGCTCGCGCTCGCGCAGGCCGATATCGAGGCGGCGGCAGAGGAACACGGCACCTCGCTGGCCGCCTGCATCGACCGGCTGACCGTGCGGCTCGGCCCGCACGCTGTGCAGCGCCCGGTGCTCCACGCCAGCCACATTCCCGAACGCGCGCAACGCTGGCAACCCCCGCTCGAGCCGGAACCGGCCAGTCAGGGCGAGCTCGCGTTCCACGCACGCCCCCTGAAGCTGCTCGACCGGGCGGAGAAGATCGCGGTGCTCTACGCCACGCCCGACGGCTATCCGCAGCGGTTCCGCTGGCGGGGAGAGGTGCACGAGGTGGTCCGGGTCGAGGGGCCGGAACGCATTGCGCCCGAGTGGTGGCGCGAGAAGGGATCGGCGCGCTTGCGCGACTATTACCGGATCGAGGACCACGCGGGCCGCCGTTACTGGATCTACCGCCTCGGCCTGATCGGCGACGGGCGGGGCGGGATGCCCGACTGGTTCCTGCAGGGCCTGTGCGCGTGACGGACTGTCCCGCTAACGCTCCCACGTACGCGTGCGGCGGAACCGGGCGAGGACTTCCCCGAGCGATGATGTCGATCCTGCCACCGGCGGCGGATCCGGGGAAGGGGCAGCCGGCGGCACCGGCTGCTCGACCGGCGCCACCTTCAGGAACGTCGAGGACCGCCGACGCCCTTGCGTGATGTTGCCCACGCTGGCGATCGGGATCTCGCGCACGCATGTGAGCGCGGCTGTCTCGGCGACGACTTCGGCCGGCAGCGCCTGCTTGAACACGACGCCGCAGGAATCCTCTTCCGACCAGACGATCGTGCAGACCGCCTCGTGGCTGCCCCAGCGCAGCAGCGCCGTCGCCCCTGCACCGGGCGGATCGACCGCTTCGAACCGCGCGCCCGTCTCCGATATGTCGCCCAGGGTGCCGTTGGTGAGCGTGGTCATGGTCTGCAGGATCGCTGGGCAGGTGGCCTGCACACGCCGGCACGCGCGGCGGTCGACGACGGTTTCGGGCTCGTGGCTGCGCTGCGGCTCCATCGCCCCCATCTTTGGTCCGAACGCTGAATATCGGCTGTCGGGAAATGGTGAACGGTGCGTTCGCCATGTCCGAAACCAACAATCGTCTATTGGCGAATCCGGCATGAGAACATATACAGAACAAATGGGTGCGCAAACCACGATCGAAAAGCTCGCCATCCTCGCCGACGCGGCGAAGTACGATGCCTCATGCGCGTCGTCGGGTACCGCCAAACGCCATTCGACCGGCGGGAAGGGCATCGGCTCGACCGAGGGGTTGGGCATCTGCCACGCCTACGCGCCCGATGGCCGCTGCATTTCGCTGCTCAAGATCCTGCTGACCAATCACTGCGTGTTCGACTGCCACTACTGCGTCAACCGCAAGAGCTCGAACGTGCGCCGCGCGCGGTTCACCCCGCAGGAGGTGGTCGATCTCACGCTCAGTTTCTACCGCCGCAACTACATCGAGGGGCTGTTCCTCTCGTCGGGCATCATCAAGAGCTCGAACCACACGATGGAGCAGCTGGTCGAGGTCGCGCGGAGTTTGCGCGAAGAGCATGATTTCCGCGGTTACATCCACCTCAAGACCATCCCCGAGGCCGATCCCGAACTGGTCCACCAGGCCGGGCTCTACGCCGACCGCGTGTCGATCAACGTCGAATTGCCGACCGACGCCGGGCTCACCCGCCTCGCGCCCGACAAGAATGCGCGCCAGATCGAGGGCGCGATGGGCAAGCTGAAAAGTGACATCGTCGAGGCGAAGGACAACAAGCGCCGGTTCAAGCACGCCCCGCGTTTCGCCCCGGCGGGCCAGTCCACGCAGATGATCGTGGGGGCGGACGCCGCGAGCGATGCGGACATAGTCGGCAAGGCGAGCCGGCTCTACGACAGCTTTCGCCTGCGCCGGGTCTATTACAGCGCGTTTTCCCCGATCCCCGATGCGAGCGCGGTGCTGCCGCTGAAGCGCCCGCCGCTGATCCGCGAGCATCGGCTCTACCAGTCCGACTGGCTGATGCGGTTCTACGGCTACCAACCGCAGGAAGTCATGCAGGCGACCGAGGCCGACGGCAACCTGCCGCTCGACATCGACCCCAAGCTGGCCTGGGCGCTGAAGTTTCGCGAACGGTTTCCGGTCGACGTCAACCGGGCGGGGCGCGACGAATTGCTGCGGGTGCCGGGGCTGGGGGTCAGGGCGGTGAACCGGATCCTCGCGAGCCGGCGGCACCGGACAATGCGCCTCGACGACGTTGCCAAGCTCACCGTGTCGATCGCCAAGGTGCGCCCGTTCATCGTCACCGCCGACTGGCGCCCGGTGCTCCTGACCGACCGCGCGGACCTGCGCGCGCTGCTCGCGCCGAAGCAGGAGCAGCTCGAATTGTTCGCGGCATGACAGCCCTCCAGCACGTCAAGTTCGGGACCTACTACGTCGTCGCCGTGCCCGAGGCGGACGACTTCGACTTCTGGCGCGAGCGCGCGCGCGGCCTTGTCCAGTGCGACGTGCCGCCCGACCGGGTCGCGTGGGTCGAGCCGGGCGGTTCGGGCAACCTGTTCAGCCACGGCGACCGTGGCCTGCCCGTGCCGCCCGCCGATGCCCCGCCGGTGCGCGCGAGCAAGGCGTTCGTGCAGCTTGCCAGGAGCGCGATCTGCCATTCCGATCCCGAACGGTTCGCGCTGCTCTATCGCCTGCTCTGGCGCCTGCAGGCCAACCCGCGCCTGCTCGAGGACGGTGCCGATCCCGACGTGCGCCGGCTCGATGAACTGGCCCGGACGGTGCGGCGCGACATCCACAAGATGCGCGCCTTCGTCCGCTTCCGGCTCGTCGAAGACGGCGATGAAGAGGTCGGCGAACACTATGTGGCTTGGTTCGAGCCCGAGCATCACATCCTGCGCGCCAACGCCGGGTTCTTCGTCCGCCGGTTCGCCAACATGAAGTGGTCTATCCTGACACCGCAGGGCTCGCTGCACTGGGACGGCGCGGTGCTCGAGGAAGGCCCGCCCGCCCGGCGCTCGGATGCGCCCTCGGGCGATCCAACCGAGGATCTCTGGCGCAAGTACTACGCGTCGATCTTCAACCCGGCGCGTTTGAAGATCGGGGCCATGCTCAAGGAGATGCCCCGCAAGTACTGGAAGAACATGCCCGAGGCGGCGCTCATCCCCGAGCTGGTCGCCGGGGCGCAATCGCGGGAGTCGCAGATGGTCGCCGCGGGCACCCTCGAATTCGACGAGAAGCCCGATACGCTCGAAGCAATCGACAAGGCGATCCACGCCTGCCGCAAGTGCCCGATCGGCAGCCTCGACAACCACGCGGTGATGGGCGAGGGGCCGCAGGATGCAGCGCTGATGATCGTCGGCGAACAGCCGGGCGACCAGGAAGACCTGGCCGGACGCCCATTCGTCGGCCCCGCGGGACAGCTGCTCGACCGGCATCTCGAGAACGCGGGGATCGACCGGCGCGCGGTCTACGTCACCAACGCGGTCAAGCACTTCAAGTTCGTGCCGAGGGGCAAGCGGCGGCTGCACCAGTCGCCGACCGCGAAGGAGATCGACACCTGCCGCTGGTGGGTCGAGAGCGAGCGCGCGATCGTGCAGCCGAAACTCGTGCTCGCCCTGGGTGCCAGCGCCGCGCGGGGGATGCTCGGCAGAACGGTGAGCATCTCGAAGGCGCGCGGGGCGCCGATCCCGCTCGAGGACGGCAGCGAACTGTGGGTCACCGCGCATCCCAGCTACCTCCTCCGCCTCGACGGCGCGGCGCGGGAGGAACAGTCACGCCTGTTCAACGCGGACCTTGCCGCGGTGAAGAAGCGGCTCGCGGAACTGGCGGGATGACGTGCCCGAGAACGACCTCCTCATCCCGCGCCGGCGGATCGAGCTCGACGACCCCGCGTCCGTAGCCACCCCGCCGCGCGCCCCGTTCGTGGAACTGGGGCTCGTTTCCAACTTCAGCTTCCTGCGCGGCGCGTCGGACGCGGTCGATCTGGTGCTTACCGCGCGCGCGCTCGGCTACGACGCGATCGGGATTGCCGATGCCAACTCGATGGCCGGCGTGGTGCGCGTGCATACCGAGGCCCGGACGCTGAAGATGCGCCCCGTGATCGGCTGCCGGATCGAGACGGTCGAGGGACTGGCCTTCCTCGCCTATCCCACCGACCGTCCCGCCTATGGGCGGCTGTGCAGGCTGATCAGCGCAGGGAGGATGCGCAACCTCGAGGGAGAGTGGCAGGCCAAGGGCGCGTGCGACATCGATCTCGCGATGCTCGCCGCGCACGCCGAGGGGGTGCAGCTGGTCCTGCTGCCGCCGGACGATCTGGAGGCCGCGTTCACCGTGCCCGCCTGGGCGAGCAATGTCGTATCGCTCGGCGGCGGGCAGGTGCAGGATGCGGTCAGCGGGCAATTCTTCCAGCTCATCAGTCACATGGCGGCCGGTCTTCCGACCATGCGTCACCTGGCCGCGAGCTATCTTCATGCCGGCGACGACATCGCGCGGATCGACCGGCTCGATGCGCTCGCCCGCGAGAACGGTCTTGCGCTGCTCGCCACCAACGACGTGCACTACCACGCGCCCGAGCGGCGCCCATTGCAGGACGTGATGGTGGCGATCCGGCACAAGACCACCGTGGACCAGGCCGGCCACCTGCTGTTCGGCAACGCCGAGCGGCATCTCAAGGGGCCTGCGGAGATGGCCGCGCTGTTCGCCCGCTGGCCCCACGCCATCGCGGCGGCGCGGGAGGTGGCCGACGCCTGCACCTTCAGCCTCGACGAACTGCAGTACGAGTATCCGCAGGAGATCTATCCCGACGGCATGACGCCGCAGGCCTTCCTTGAAAGGGAGACGTGGAAAGGGGCGAAATGGCGCTATCCCAACGGGTTACCGGAATCGGTTGGCAATACGCTCGAACGCGAGCTGGCGCTGATCGGCAAGCTCGACCTCGCGCGCTATTTCCTCACCATCAAGGACATCGTCGATTATGCGCGCGGGATCGATCCGCCGATCCTGTGCCAGGGACGGGGTTCGGCGGCCAACTCGGCAGTCTGCTATTGCCTCGGCATCACCAGCGTCGATCCGGCCAGGCACGCGCTCCTGTTCGACCGCTTCATCTCCGAAGAGCGCAAGGAACCGCCTGATATCGACGTCGACTTCGAGCACGAGCGGCGCGAGGAGGTGATCCAGCACATCTATCGCCGGTACGGGCGGCACCGCGCGGGGCTCTGCGCCACGGTGATCCACTACCGCCCGCGCATGGCGATCCGCGAGGTGGGCAAGGCCATGGGCCTCAGCGAAGACGTGACCAGCGCGCTCGCCCGCACCGTGTGGGGCGGATGGGGCAAGGAGATCGGCGAGGCCCACGTCGCCGAAACCGGGCTAGACATAAGCGATCCCCACCTCAGGCGCGTCCTCAAGCTGACCGAGCAAATGATTGGTATGCCACGCCATCTGTCTCAGCACGTCGGGGGATTCATCCTCACTGACGGGCCGCTGACCGAAACCGTACCCATCGGCAACGGCGCGATGCCCGATCGCAGCTTCATTGAGTGGGACAAGGACGACATCGAGGCGCTCGGCATCCTCAAGGTCGACGTGCTCGCGCTGGGGATGCTGACCTGCATCAGGAAATGCCTCGATCTCATTGAAAAGACGCACGATCGCACCCTCACGCTGGCGACCGTCCCGCGTGAGGATCCTGAAACCTACGCGATGCTGCGCAAGGGGGACTCGCTCGGCGTGTTCCAGGTGGAAAGCCGCGCGCAGATGAACATGCTGCCGCGCCTGCGCCCGCGCGAGTTCTACGACCTCGTGATCCAGGTCGCGATCGTGCGCCCCGGTCCGATCCAGGGCGACATGGTGCATCCCTACCTCAAGCGCCGCCGCGGTGCGGAGCAGGTGGTGATCCCCGCGCCCGCGCCCGAGCACGGCCCGCCCGACGAGCTGTCGAGCATCCTCGAACGTACGCTCGGCGTTCCGATCTTCCAGGAGCAGGCGATGAAGATCGCGCTCGACGCGGCGAAGTTCTCGAGCGCCGAGGCGAACCGGTTGAGGAAGGCGATGGCGACCTTCCGCAGCAGGGGCATGGTCGATGAATTGCAGGACATGATGGTCGAGCGCATGGTCGCGCGCGGCTACGACCGCGAGTTCGCCCAGCGGTGTTTCAACCAGATCCGCGGCTTCGGCGAATACGGCTTTCCCGAGAGCCACGCGGCGAGCTTTGCGCACCTCGTCTACGTATCGAGCTGGCTCAAGTGCCATTTCCCCGCCGCGTTCGGCTGCGCGCTGCTCAACTCGCAGCCGATGGGCTTCTACGCCCCGGCGCAGATCGTGCGCGACGCGGTCGAACATGGCGTCACGGTGCTCCCCGCCGACGTCAACGCGTCGGAATGGAATTGCACGCTCGAAGCCATTGGCGCGGTGAGGGCGGGGCGCCGCGGCGCCGAAGCGGACCGGGGACGCCTTGACCGCCATGTCGCGCTGCGCCTTGGCCTGCGGCAGATCGACGGGCTGCCCGAACACGTCGCCGCGCGCCTCATCGCCGAGCGCGCCGAGCGCGGGCCGTTCGATGACGTCGCGGCGCTGCGGGACCGTGCCGGCGTGAGCCCCGCGCATATCGAGCGGCTCGCCAGCGCCGACGCTTTCCAGTCTATCCGCTTGCCCCGGCGGCAGGCGCTGTGGGATGCCCGCAGCCTCGTGGGAGGACCGGACCTGCCGCTGTTCGCCTTCGCCGAGGCGCGCGACGAAGGCGCGGAAGCCCGGCCCGTCGCATTGCCAGAAATGCCGCTCAGCGAAGAGGTCGTGGCCGACTACCAGACCACCCGCCTGAGCCTGAAGGCGCACCCGATGGCGTTCCTGCGCGCGAGCCTTGCCGAGCGCGGCTTCGTGCGCGCCTGCGACCTGCGCGCGCGCAAGTTCCGCTCGATGGTGCAGGTCGCGGGCGTGGTGCTCATCCGCCAGCGGCCGGGCAGCGCGAAGGGGGTGTGCTTCATCACGCTCGAGGACGAGACGGGCGTCATCAACCTCGTCGTCTGGCCCGACCTCAAGGAAAAGCAGCGCAAGGTGGTGATGGGATCGCGGCTGATGGAAGTGCGCGGCCGGGTCGAGTACGACGACGAGGTGATCCACGTGATCGCCCACCACATGACCGACGCGACGCACGAACTCCACCGCCTGAGCGACGACCTGATCAAGACGCCCATCGCCCGCGCCGACCACTGCAACAACCCGCTGCCAAGCAAGCTCAACCCGCGTGGCGACCTGCGCTCAGGCAAGGACGATCCCTGCGAAAAGCCGCCGGTCGAGCCGTGGGAACCGCCGCCCCCAGGCAACCGGGAGTGCGGCTTCCAAGGCCACCCGCGCGACGCGCGCATCATCCCCAGGCTCATGCCGCTGCCGCCGAGCCGCGACTTTCACTGATCCCCGCTGTCCCGATCCGGGCCGCCGCGAAACCCGCGCGTGCGAGATGCCGCGCAAGAGCCTAGACAAGCGCCGTGCGCACCCTTTCGGCCATCGCCCTGACCGCCCTCGTCGCGGGAACCGCCGCCGCGGCCTACGACCCCATTGTGCTCAGCCGGGGATGGGAGCGGGTCGACCGGTTCGAGGGCCAAGAGTGCACCGGCGAAGTCGGCACGAACGGAAAGTTCTACGTAATCTCGGCCAGTGGTTTTGCCCCCGACGAGCGGGCCTTGCTGACCATCACCAATGGCGACATGCGACCCCTCGAACGAACCGTGCGGATCGACAGCCGCGGGCGCTGGCAGGATTACTATATCCCGTTCCGCTACAACCGTGCGGGCGGCCCGGTCGCCGTGACGATCGCGGGCGAGGATTGCGTGGTTCCGCTTGCCTTCACCTGGCGCCGCGCAAGGGGTTGGCAGGAACCCGCGCCGCTGACCGCGCGCCGCTAGATCGACGAATCGCCCGCGCGGGACTAACGGGCGCGCGGTGATCGATCCCGAACGCCTTGCCGCCTTCGCGCTGATGACCACCGTCACGAGCATCGTGCCTGGCGTCTCGATGCTGTTCGTGATGGCGCGCACGATCGTCGGCGGTTGGCGCAGCGGCCTGGCGGCGCTGCTGGGAATGCAGATCGGATACCTCGCCTGGTGGCTGCTCGCCGCGCTCGGACTGGGCACCCTGGCCGCTGCATGGCCGCGGGTATTCCTCGGCCTGGCCATCGGCGGGGCGGCCTACCTCGGATGGCTCGGCATCCGGGGGATCGTTCATGCGGGCGAGGGACCGGCGACGGGCACGGCGGCACGGCCGGGAACGGGCCGGCGCTCGCTGACCGACGGGATCGCGGTGGCCATCGGCAATCCCAAGTCGCTCGTCTACATGGTCGCGATGCTTCCGCCGTTCATCGATCAACGCGCCGCGGTCGTGCCGCAGATCGTCGTGCTCGCGATCGTCGCGATGGTATTCGATCTGGCCGTGGGAGCACTTTACATCGGCGCGGGACGCCGCGTTGCCGCGTCGCTCGCACGGCCCGAGGTGCGGCGCAGGGCCGATATCGCGGTAGGGGCAACCCTGGTCGTAATCGCGGCAGGACTGCTGATCGACATCGCCGTGCGATGACGCCGCGCAAGCTCCTCGGAATCGCTCGCCGCTGGCGCCCGTCGCGGTTCGACCGCATCGCGTTCGCCGCCCTCGTCCTCGCGTCGCTGGTACTGGCGGGGAAGGGCTGGCTTGACACCCATCCCGAGGCAAACCCCTGGGCGCCGCTGACCCTCTCCGATCCCGATGGATGGGCCACGCGTCACAAGCTGGCCGGTTTGCGAGAGGACGGAGCGCGATGCCGCGCGATTCTCGAACGGACCGGTGTCGCCCACACCGTGCTGCCGCCGACGGGCGAGGGAGCCTGCAGAAGGCCAGACCGGGTCGCGCTGTCTGGTTTGCCGCTCAACCCGCGGACGCCCCCGGCAACCTGCGCTGTCGCCGCCGGGCTCGTTCGCTGGATCGACACCGTCGTCCGCCCGGCGGCGCGGGAAACGCTCGGCTCTCCGCTCGCCCGGATCGAGCACCTGGGCGCCTACAGCTGCCGCCGCCTCTATGGCCGCGCAAGCGGGCGGTGGAGCGAACACGCCACTGGCAACGCGATCGACGTTACCGCCTTCGTGCTCGCGGACGGACGACGGATTTCGGTGCTGGAGGACTGGTCGGAGAGCGGGCCGGAGGCGCGGTTCCTGCACCGCGTCCGCACCGGAGCGTGCCAGGCGTTCGGCACCGTCCTCAGCCCCGACTACAACGCCGCCCACCGCGACCACCTGCACCTTGACCAGCAAACACGCGGATGGAGCGGCGTGTGCCGTTGAGGGCCTGTGCGCGCAAACCGCGCACTACCCCTCCAGCGAATATCCCGCCGAACGCACGGTGCGCACCGGGTCCTTTGCGCCCTCGATCGCGATC
Source organism: Tsuneonella litorea (assembly GCF_025154015.1). Taxonomy (GTDB): domain Bacteria; phylum Pseudomonadota; class Alphaproteobacteria; order Sphingomonadales; family Sphingomonadaceae; genus Tsuneonella; species Tsuneonella litorea. The sequence goes on along the minus strand of NZ_JAOAMV010000002.1, from coordinate 61,826 downwards.
GCCTGGCGCAGGCGGCGGATATGGACATCGACCGTGCGCAGTTCGATTTCGCTTTCGGTGCCCCAGACGCCGTCGAGCAGCTGGCTGCGGCTGAAAACGCGCCCCGGGCTTTCCATCAGGAACTTGAGCAGGCGGTACTCTGTGGGCCCCAGGTGCAGCGGCTGCCCGCGGCGCGTCACGCGGTGGGCGACCGGATCGAGCGAAAGGTCGCCGACCACAAGACTCTCGCCAGCCAGAGCGGGGCGTATCCGGCGCAGCACGGCAGCAACGCGGGCGAGCAGTTCGCGCGGAGAAAACGGCTTGGTCAGGTAATCGTCGGCGCCGGTCTCGAGCCCGCGTATCTTGTCGTCCTCGCCCTCGCGCGCGGTCAGCATGATGATCGGGACGTGCGCCGTCCCCTTGGTGCGACGCAGGCGCCGACACACCTCGATCCCGCTGGTGCCTTCGATCATCCAGTCGAGGATGATCAGGTCGGGCGCGTCCTCGGCGGCCAGCAGCAGGGCCTCGTCGCCATCGGCCGTGACGCGAACCGAGTAGCCCTCGTTCGCAAACCTGTATTCGAGCAGTTCGGCGAGCGCCGGGTCGTCCTCGACCAGCAGGAGCTTGGCGGCAGTCATCGACCGCCTTTCAACACCCCGATTGTTACAGCTTCACGACGCGCAGGCGTCGCTCGCGCCGCCCGCCCGGACCGCATCAGAAGTCGGCGTCGACCGGGTAGGCCCCGGTGGCGGCGAAATGAACCATCTCGGCGACGTTGGTCGCGTGATCGCCGATCCGTTCGAGATTCCGCGCGACGAACAGCATCTGTGCTGCCGAGCTGATCGTCGAAGGGTTCTCGACCATGTGGCTGACGAGGTTGCGGAAGATCGATTCGTAGAAGTTGTCGACTTTCTCGTCGGTAACGATCACCTCGCGCGCCAGCACCGCGTCGCGCGCGGCATAGGCGGTCATCGCATCGTGAACCATCTCGGCGGCGATCTCGCCCATTGCGGGCACGAGCGTGAGGGGGCCGAACTTCTTGCGGTCCTCGATCTGGCGCCCGGCCTTGGCGATCGCCTTGGAATAGTCGCCGATCCGTTCGACCACGCCGGCGATCTTCAGGGCGGCGATGACTTCGCGCAGGTCGTCCGCCATCGGTGCGCGCAGGGCGATGATGCGCACCGCCAGCTTGTCGACCTCGCTCTCGAGCGCGTCGAGCTTCTTGTCATCGGCGATGATCTTTTCCGCGAGCGCGTCGTCGCCCTTGACCAGCGCGTCCATCGCGTTCTGCACCGCGACTTCGGCCATGCCGCCCATCTGCGCGATGAGGCCGCGCAGCTTGGTGATGTCCTCGTCGAAGGCCTTGACCGTATGTTCCATGCTGTTCCGTGTCCTAGCCGTAGCGGCCCGTGATGTAGTCCTTGGTCCGCTCTTCGAGCGGATTGGTGAAGATGTCGGACGTGCGACCATACTCCACCATGTTGCCAAGGTGAAAGAACGCCGTGCGCTGGCTGACCCGCGCGGCCTGTTGCATCGAGTGGGTGACGATCACGATCGCGTAGTTGCCGCGCAGCTCGTCGATCAGTTCCTCGATCTTGGCGGTCGCGATCGGGTCGAGGGCCGAGCACGGCTCGTCCATGAGGATCACCTCGGGATCGACCGCGACGGCGCGCGCGATGCACAGCCGTTGCTGCTGGCCGCCCGAAAGCGCCGTGCCGCTGTCGCTGAGGCGATCCTTGACCTCGTTCCACAGGCCGGCGCGCTTCAGCGAGCGTTCGACGATCCCGTCAAGCTCGGCCTTGCCTTCGGCCAGCCCGTGGATGCGCGGGCCGTAGGCGATGTTTTCGTAGATCGACTTGGGGAACGGGTTCGGCTTCTGGAAAACCATGCCGACGCGTGCGCGCAGTTGCACGACGTCCATGCCCGACTTGTAGATGTCTTCCCCGTCGAGCTCGATGCAACCTTCGACGCGCGCCGACGGGATCGTGTCGTTCATGCGGTTGAGCGCGCGCAGGAACGTCGACTTGCCGCAGCCCGAAGGGCCGATGAACGCGGTGACGTATTTCGACGGGATGTCGATCGAAACCTCGTCGATCGCTTTCTTCGCGCCGTAATACACAGATACGTCGCGCGCGCGCATCTTGGCGTCGGTTTCTTCCAGGTTGGGATGGACGAATGTCACCAGGTCTTCTCGAACTTGTTGCGCAGGTAGATGGCAAGCCCGTTCATCACGAGCAGGAACAGCAATAGCACGATAATCGCCGCGCTGGTGCGCTCCACGAACCCGCGGTCGATCTCGTCCGACCACAGGAAGATTTGCACCGGCAGCACCGTCGCTGGCGAGGTGAAGCCCGACGGCGGCGTCGCGACGAACGCGCGCATCCCGATCATCAGCAGCGGCGCCGTTTCGCCCAGCGCGCGGGCCATGCCGATGATCGTGCCGGTCAGGATGCCGGGAAGGGCCAGCGGCAGGACGTGGTGAAAGACGACCTGCACCGGCGAAGCGCCGATCGCCAGCGCGCCGTCGCGAATCGACGGGGGCACCGCCTTGATCGCGTTGCGGCCCGCGATGACGATCACCGGCATCGTCATCAGCGCCAGCGTCATGCCGCCGATCAGCGGCGCCGACCGCATGTTGGGAAAGATCCAAAGGAATACCGCCAGCCCCAGAAGGCCGAAGATGATCGAGGGGACCGCGGCGAGGTTGTTGATCGACACCTCGATAAGGTCGGTCCAGCGGTTCTTGGGCGCGTATTCCTCGAGGTACAGCGCTGCCAGCACACCGATCGGGAATGCGAGGACGAGCGTGACGAACATCGTCAGCATCGATCCCTTCAGTGCGCCCCAGATGCCGACGGCCTGCGGATCGGTGGCGTCGGACCGGGCAAGGAAGCCGAGATCGAGCGCGGTATCGAGCTTGCCTTCGCGGGCGAGCCGCGCGGCGAGCGCCCGGGCATCGGGCCCGCCTTCACCGGCGAGTCCCGCCGCGAGGTCCGAGCTGGCGGGCAGCGACAGCGTCTCGGACCGGCGCAGCATCGCGGGATCTTCCGCGATGGCGGCGGCAACTTCGCGCCAGGCGTCCGGGGAAACCTCGCGCGCGCCATCTTCGCCCAGGGTCCTAGCCGCGAAGAACTCGATCACCTGCGGCAGTCCCTGCCCCTGCAGGCTCTGCTGGATCTCGATCGGATCGGAAAGCGAGGGGTCGAGCGAAAGGCCGGCCTGCGTGAAATCGACCGGCACCTGGACCTCGGCGCGCTGGAACCCGCCAAGCCCGTTGATCAGCATCGTCGTCAGCAGGAACAGCAGCACGGCGACCGAGACGAGGATCGCGGCAAGACCCAGGGCCTTGAACCGGCGTTCGGATGCATAGCGCTTGCGCAAGCGCGCCTCGAACGCAGGCGTCCGGGTTGGGGCCCGAAAGGGCGTTTCGGGCTGCTCACTCATACGCTTCTCGGAATCGCTTGACGACGCGCAGCGCGATAAAGTTCAGCGCCAGCGTAACGAGGAAGAGGACGAAGCCGAGCGCGAACGCGCTGAGGGTCGCCGGATGGTCGAAACTGCCTTCACCGGTCAGCATGGCGACGATCTGGACCGTCACCGTCGTCATTGCCTCGAGCGGGTTCGCGCTGAGGTTCGCCGCAGTGGAGGCGGCCATGACGACGATCATGGTTTCCCCGATCGCGCGGCTGACGGCGAGCATGATTCCGGCGACGATCCCTGGCAGGGCGGCGGGAATGAGGACGCGGCGGATCGTTTCGGACTTGGTCGCCCCCATCGCCAGGCTGCCGTCGCGCATCGCCTGCGGCACCGCGGCGATGCTGTCGTCGGCCATCGACGAGACGAAGGGGATGATCATCACGCCCATGACGAGCCCGGCGGCGAGCGCGCTTTCCGAACTCGCCCCGGCGATCCCCACGGCCTGCGCAGCGTCGCGGATCGCCGGCGCGACGGTCAGCGCGGCGAAGTAGCCGTAAACCACGGTCGGCACGCCGGCGAGGATCTCGAGCGCGGGCTTGAGCCACTTGCGATACGACGGCTTCGCATACTGGGTAAGGTAGATGGCGCTCATCAGCCCGAGCGGGATCGCGACGATCATCGCGATGATCGCGCCGATGAAGATCGTGCCCCAGAACAGCGGTATCGCGCCGTAGCGGGTGGCATCGGCCGACTGCGCCGAAACCATCGGGTCGGGCGACCACATCGTGCCGAAAAGGAAATCGATCGGCGAGATCATCCCGAAGAACCGGATAGTCTCGAAGATCAGGCTGACGAGGATGCCGAGGGTAGTGAGGACCGCGACAAGCGAGGCGAGCAACAGGACCGCAAGCACGGTGCGTTCGACCCGCGTGCGCGCGGTGAACTGCGGCCGAAGGCGCAGGAAGGCGAATGCACCCGCCGCCACGGCGATGCCGAGGGTCGCAAGGATTCCGATGAGCCGGTAACGGGCAATCGCGGCGCGATAGGGTTCGACCAGGGCCGCGGCGTCGGGATGGGTGGTCGTCGCCGCAGCCCCGGTCGCCACTGCGCGGGCCTGCGCGAGGATCGCGTTACGCTGGAAATCGAAGGCGGGCAGGCCGCTGGCCGCCGGATCGGAGAGGACTGACTGCTGTACGAGGTCAGGTGCCAGCGTGGTCCAGAGCGCTATGAACGCAAGGAGCGGGATCGCGATCCACAGGGCGACGTACCACCCGTGATAGCTGGGCAATGCTGCGAGCCTGGTACCACCCGCGGCCGCGCGGAAACCCCACGCGCGCGCACGGCCGGCCAGCCAGCCAGCCAGTGCGAGGCCTATTGCGAGGAGAAGAAGGAGCGAAAGCGACATGGGAGAAAGGAGGTGTTCCGCAGGTTGACGGTCAGCGTGCAGGGCCGATGCGTAGTTTGCATGACAGGTTCATGACAAGTCCTGCGCGGCCTTCGTGCTCAACGGAATACGCACCACGACGCTGGTCCCTTTACCGACCTCGCTGTCGATGTCGAGCCGGCCACGATGCCGTTCGACGATATGCTTGACGATGGCAAGACCCAGCCCGGTTCCCCCCGATGCGCGGCTGCGCCCCGGATCGGTGCGGTAGAAGCGCCGTGTCAGGTGCGGCAGGTGTTCGGGCGCGATGCCTTCGCCGCGGTCGGTCACGGCGATGCGCGCCTGCCCCCCTTGCGCCGCGTCCAGCGAAACGGTGACCGGCGCCTCGGCAGCTCCGTACTTCAGCGCATTGTCGACGAGGTTGCGGACGAGCTGCTCGAGTTGCTGCTGATCCCCCCGTACGCAGAGGTCCGCCGCGAGGTCGAATGCGATTCGCTGAACCCTTTCAGCGCCTGCGGCATCGCGCGCCGAGCTTTCGACGAGCGGCTTGAGGTCGATGAGATCGGACGGCTGCTCGTGCTTTTCCGCCTCGATCCGCGAAAGCGACATGAGATCGTCGACCAGCCCCTTCAGTCGCCGTGATTCGCGCAGGATCGTGCCGAGGAACTTTTCGCGCATCGCCGGGTCGCCGTCACCGCTCTCCTCTGCAAGGGTCTCGGCATATCCGATGATGGACGCCAGTGGCGTGCGCAATTCGTGGCTCGCGTTGGCAACGAAGTCGGTGTGCGAGCGACTGATGTCGGCCTCGGCGGTGCGGTTGATCATCTCGATCACCGCGACGCCCTCGTCGAGCGGCTGGAGGCTGATCCGCCAGATGTCGTGCCGCCGGGCGAGGCCCTTGACCAGCGCCGTGCCCGCACGCGCGCGATCGGCCAGCGCGATCGCCTCTGGGTGGCGCAACGCCACGCGGACGTCCTGCCCGACGATGTGCGCCCCCAGGACTTCGCGCGCCGCCTGGTTGGCGATCGCGACCCGCCCCTTCTCGACCAGCATCAGGGGAGTCCCCGAGTGCTCGATCAGTTCGCCCATGGTGTCCCGGCTGAACGCGCCGTTGGACTTCTGGGGCGCGATCGGCGGCGGTTCGGCGATCGCCAGCCACAGCGAACAGCCCCACAGCACCAGCACCGCCAGCGCGACGAGCGGTTGCTCCCCGAGAACCAACATCCCGCCAGCGCCGATTACCGCCAGCGCGAGGCCGAGCCAGGGCAGGGGACGGCGTTCATCCATCGGGCGCGGCCCTAGCGTTGCCGAGAGCCGAGCGCCAGCCCGGACGGGACCGTCTCGTGTCTTGGCATGGGTGAAAGATCTCGCTGGTGACCCCTACGGGAATCGAACCCGTGTTTCAGCCGTGAGAGGGCCGCGTCCTGACCGCTAGACGAAGGGGCCATCCTTGCGAATGGCGCGTCACCGGTGGTGACCCCTACGGGAATCGAACCCGTGTTTCAGCCGTGAAAGGGCCGCGTCCTGACCGCTAGACGAAGGGGCCGCTCCGGAAAGCGTGGCGGGCCATTACGGGCGAGGGGGCGGGCGGTCAACCCCGGCCTCGCGATGCGCCGTCAATCGGCCCACGCGGCATCCTCGATCTGGAGCTCCGCCTGCGGGCGGTCGCCCCAGTCGTCGATCTTCGCGCGGCCCGCCAGCCAGAGAGTGCGCCCGCGCGAGCCGTGGAGCAGCGCCTGTCCCAACGGTGTCTCGGCGGCGCGGAACGCGATCGTCTTGAAACTCCGCCCGTCGAGGCCGGTGGCGATGGCGCGAACGTGATCGACCCCCACCACGTCGACCTTGACGAGCCGGACCGGGCCGACTGCGACGCGAGGACCCGGCCATCCCATGCCGAAGGGGCCGGCCGCCTCGAGCGCATCGACCAGCGCGGGGGTGAGTCCGCCGGGCGCGAGCACGAGGTCGAGCGCCATCGATTCGCTCTCCTTCGCGCGCGCGACGGCGGCACCGAGGCGCGAATCGAGCCAGTCGGCCAACGCTCCGATCTTTGCCGACTCGACCGTCAGTCCCGCGGCCATCGCGTGGCCCCCGCCCGCGACCAGTAGCCCTTCTTCGCGGGCGGCAATGATCGCGGCGCCAAGGTCGACGCCGATGATCGATCGGGCCGAACCCTTGCCGATCTCCTCGTCGAGGGCGACGACGAGGGCGGGCTTGCCGGTCTTCTCCTTGATTCGGCCTGCGACGATCCCGATCACGCCCGGATGCCACCCGCGGCCCGCCACCACGTGGACCGCGCGGTTGTGCTGGCCGTCGAGCATCGCTTCGGCAGCGGCCTGGACCTCGGCTTCGATCGCCCGGCGCTCCTCGTTGAGCGCGGAAAGCTGCGCGGCAATCTCGGCCGCCTCGGCGGGGTCCTCGGTCGTCAGCAGCCGCACGCCCAGCGTCGATTCGCCGACCCGGCCGCCGGCGTTGATTCGCGGGCCGAGCGCAAAGCCGAGGTCGCTGCACTGCGGGCTGCGTTTCAGGCGGCTGGCGTCGATCAGCGCGGACATCCCGATGTTGGCGCGCCGCCCCATCACCTTGAGGCCCTGCGCCACGAACGCGCGGTTCAGCCCGCGCACCTGGGCCACATCGGCCACCGTGCCTAGTGCGACGAGGTCGAGCAGGGCCATCAGATCGGGCTCCGGGCGACCGCCGGCGAAGTAGCCGAGGCCGCGCAGGGTGCGAACGAGCGCGACCGCGAGGAGAAAGGCGACCCCGACCGCGGCAAGGTGGCCGTGCTCGGCGCCTTGCGCGCTTTCGTCGAGCCGGTTGGGATTGACCAGCGCGACCGCGACGGGGTTCTCTGCCGCGCACTTGTGATGATCGACCACGATCACGTCGATCCCCGCCGCGTGCGCCTGCGCCAGCGCGTCATGCGCCATTGCCCCGCAATCGACGGTGACGATCAGGCTCGATCCTTCCTCGCCGAGGCGGACGAGCGCCTCGCCGCTGGGGCCGTATCCCTCGAGCAGCCGGTCGGGGATGTAGTACCTCGCTTCGCGCCCGAGCGCGCGAAGGAGCCGGATGAGCAGCGCGGCGCTGGTCGCTCCGTCGACATCGTAGTCGCCGTAAACCGTCACCGTCTCGCCCGTCATCACTGCCTGTGCGAGGCGCTCCGCGGCGATGTCCATGTCGCGAAAGTGCGACGGGTCGGGAAGGAAAGCGCGCAAGGTCGGCGACCGGTGCCGCGCAAGATCCTCGCGCGGCACGCCCCGGGACAGCAGTAGCTGGGTGACGACGTCGTCGAGCGCGCCCGGCGCGCCGGGACCGATCTCGTCGCCGAGCTCTCCGACGTCCATGTTGCCGCCCCGCCATCTCCAGGCCTTGCCGGAAAGCGAGCGGGCGACGCCGAAGACCGGGCTGAGCGAGTGCGATGCCATCGCAAGCGGTCTACCGCGCCGCGTGCGGTCGCGATACCCGGAGGCGATTGACAATCGACAGCATCGACCGATGTTTTGAGGATGGACACCCCGCTGCTCATCGCCTGGCACAGCCGTACCGGGGCCTCCGAGGCGATGGCGCGCGCAGCGCACGAAGGCGCGGCGGGACGCGCCCGGCTGCTGCGATGCGATGTCGTGGAGCCCGGCGACCTGCTCGGCGCGCAAGGGTACCTGTTCGTGTGCCCGGAAAACCTGGCGACGATGAGCGGGCTGATGAAGGAAATGTTCGATCGCTCCTACTACCCGGTGCTCGGCCGGATCGAGGGTCGCGCCTATGCCACGCTGATCGCCGCGGGTTCGGACGGCGAGGGCGCCCAGCGACAGATCGACAGGATCGCGACCGGATGGCGCCTGCGCCGCGTCGCCGAACCGGTGATCGTCAACCTTTCCGCCCAGACCCCGGAGGCCATCCTTGCCCCCAAGAGCGTGCCCGGAAGCGCGTTGCAGCGATGCCGCGACATCGGTGAGGCACTGGCGGAAGGACTTGTCGCCGGAATGTTCTGACCGGAAGCGAATGATCCATTCCGGTTGGGACTAACTTTCGAGGACTCGACGGAGCGCGCGTTTTGCGGCACGAAACCTCTGAGTTTTGAAGGCGGAAGGTCGTTTCATCACGACAAACGGTCGATCCGGGGGGCAGGCCGCAGAAGGGGCATTGCTGTTGCTCTTCGCGAAAGGGCAACGGCCCGATGCCGATCGCCTGGCCGCGGCTATCGAAGCCGCTGGCAGGCTGACGGTGACCCACCGGTTCGCGCAATCGGATCATCCGGATACAGCGGGCAGCCATTCCCCGGTGTTCACCGGGTTCGAATTGCTGCGCGACGGGATGACCTACGACCTTACCGGGCTGGCCCCGGGTCCGTCCGTCGCGATTCCGCCCATCCGTCACCGCTTCGGCTTCTCCGGTTCCAGTGACGATCTCGAAGCGGCCGTGCTTGTGCCCGGCCCGCATCTTGCGGCTGGCGCGCACTCGATCCCGGTCGTGCGGACCCAGGCCGGAATCGCGGCCTCGCTGGCCGGCTTGCTTCCCGGGCTGGTTGCGTATGGATGGAAACCCGCACGCACGCTGGTCGGGGCCGATTTCTTCGCCTCGAGCGTTTCGGCCTGGCTCGAGGGAGGCGCGTTTCCTTCGCTGGGGTTCACCGCCTTTGCCACCGATTCCCAGGGCGGGATGGTCAGCGAAGGGCTGTCCTGGTTCACCGGACAGGAACTGCGGTTCTCAAATGACATCGCCAAGGACCGAGCGAACGCGGCGCGGCTCGGCGTGCGGCTGGTGAACCAGCTCGTCTCGCAAGGGCGACTGACTTCGCAGGACCATATCATCGCGCCCGACGGCGGCCGCCTTGCACTCGAGCCGACACGGGACGGCAAGACCATCCGGGTCCGTCGCGCGTGACCGCAGCGGTCGAGTACGCCCAGCGCGAGCGGCTGCCGTTCCGGGCAGTCAACCGGCCCGGCGCGGCGGATTACGATCCGGCACTCCAGCGCCATCACCTGCTTCCGCGCCAGCTTCTGGGCAACCGCTGCTTCGGGCGCCTGCTGGGCGCGCTCGACCCGCGCCGGCTCGGGTTCGATGACTTTCGCCGCAATGGCGTTTTGCTGCCCGCACGAACCGACGCGGCGAGCCGGCTCGGCCTACCGCTCCACCGCGGACCGCACCGGGCCTACAACGCCATGGTGATCGAACGCGTCGGCATGATCGAGGCGCAGTGGGTAGCTGCGCGGCCGCGTGCGCCCGTCTCGGCGGGAGAGGACGCCCTGTTCCGCCTCGCCCTGCTTCAACGCGCCCTTCGACGCCGGTTGCTCGATCCCGCGCGCACCCCGTTGCGGCTCAATCGCCACGACCCCGTGGGCACGGGTTTCGACTTCACCAGGCTCGATGCGATGGTCGATCAGCTGTGGGGTGCCACTCAGAGCGCCTTGGCGGAAAGTTCCTCCTTGGCCGCCTGATACTGGGCGGCGAGTGCGTCGACCCGCTCGGCGACGGTTTCCACCGCCTCCACCATCCCGACGCCCTGGCCCGAGCCCCAGATGTCCTTCCACGCCTTGGCCTCGGTGTTGCCGCCACTGCCGAAGTTCATCTTCGTGGGATCACTTTCGGGTAGGTTGTCGGGATCCATTCCCGCGGCCTCGATCGACGAGCGGAGGTAATTCCCATGAACCCCGGTGAAGAGGTTCGAATAGACGATTCCGTCCGCCCGCGCGGCGACGATGGCGTCCTTGTAGCGTTGGTCGGCGTTCGCTTCCTTCGTGGCAATCCAGGGCGAGCCGATATAGGCGAAGTCCGCCCCCATTGCCTGCGCGGCGAGGACCGACCGGCCATGCGCGATCGCGCCCGACAGCGCGACGGGGCCGTCGAACCACGCGCGGATTTCCTGCATCATGGCGAAGGGAGAAAGCGTGCCCGCGTGCCCGCCGGCACCGGCTGCGACCGGAATAAGGCCCGTCGCGCCCTTCTCGATCGCCTTGCGCGCGAAACGGTCGTTGATCACGTCATGCAGCGTGATTCCACCCCATTCCCTCACGGCGGCGAACACGTCCTCGCGCGCCCCCAGGGAGGTGATCACCATCGGCACAGCCCACTTGGCGCAGACCGCCATGTCATCATCGAGCCGGTTGTTCGACTTGTGGACGATCTGGTTGACCGCGAACGGAGCTGCCGGCCGGTCCGGGTGGACGCGGTTGTGCGCGGCAAGTTCCTCGGTGATCTGGTGGAGCCATTCGTCGAGCTTGCCCGACGGGCGCGCATTGAGCGCGGGGAACGCGCCGACGATCCCGGCCTTGCATTGCGCGATGACGAGTTCGGGCCCCGAGATGATGAACAGCGGCGAGCCGATCACGGGGAGGCGCAGGCGATCGAACGGTGCGGGCAGGGTGGTCGGCATCGGCTACTCCGGTTTTGCTTTGCAACCGGCCTAACCGGAGCGATCGCGCCTGTCGAGAGTCACACCGGCAGCAGGTGTTCGAGGCCATAGACCCGCGCGGCGGTGCCGGCGAACAGCGCCCGCTTCTCGTCACTCGAAGCGCCCGTGGTGAGCCGCTTGAACGCGTTCCACAGTTCCGCGTAGCTCGCGCCCCAGCGATCCACCGGATAGTTGCTTTCGAACATCGCGCGATCCGGCCCGAAGGCTTCGATGCAGGTCTCGATGTAGGGACGCCACATGGCCGCAAGGTCTTCCGAGCCTGTCCCCGCCATCGGCCCCTTGTCGGGCAACTGGCAGAATGCCATCGCGAGCCCGCCGAGCTTGACGGTCACGTTTTCGCATTCCGCGATCGCGCGCACGCTGGCGCGCCAGCGATCGAAGTTTTCATGTAGCTTGCCGCGATAGGTGCCGATACCGAGCGGCGTTCCGCAATGGTCCATCACGATTGGTTGGTCGGGAAACGCGCGCGCGAGGTCGAGCAGATCGCCTAGTTGGGGTTCAAGTAACCAAGCGTCGAACGTTAGACCGCGCTTGCCGAGTTCGGCAAATCCTTCGCGGAACGCGGCGTCTCGATACAGTCCTTCGGGAGCTCGACCGACGGGGCCGAGCACTTCGGGATCGGCGTCCCAAGCGGCGGAGTGCCGGATGCCGACAAAGCGGGGAGAAGCAGCCGAGAGCGCGTCCAGCACCACGCCCGCACCTGCGCCCAGCGTGAGGTCCGCGTGCCCAACGATCGCCGCGCAGGGACGATATGCGCCATAGAGCCCGCTGGCCCCCTGCGCCGCGACCCCGTTGACGAACTCGACCTCGCCTACCGATTGCAGGTGCTGGCCGCGGGCCGCGTCATAAAAAGCGTGGCATTCGAGAAACACGGTCGCGATGACGTTGTGACCGCTATGCGTGTCGGAATAGAGATCATCGAACGCGTAATAGGCGGCATCCGACAGCGCGGCTGAAAAGGGATGCAGCGGCCCCTGCATTGCCCCAAACAGTGGCCGCAGATCCCACAGGTGATGATGCGGATCGATAATCGGCAGGTCGGGTTCGATGATCGATTCGGTCACGCTTCGCTCTCCCACAAGCTCCTTGGCCCCCACCATGGCACACTTGTCACACTGTCCAGCAGCGAGAAAGTGTTACGCGTGGCGCAAGATGACCCAGTCTGGCCGTCACCCGCGCGTTCGTCTGGCCGAAGCGGCGGTTTGTCGACACGCCGTGTCGCTGCCATAACACACCTTTAGTGGGAGCCGAATGATACGCATGTTCCTTGCAGGGCTGCTGGCCCTCAGCGCAGTCCCCGCGCACGCCGAGAGGCTTGAGATACGCGGCGATCGCGTCTTCGTGCCGGTCAAGGTCAACGGGGAGCGCCTCCTGGCACTGCTCGATACTGGAGCCGAGGTAACCGTCTTCGACAAGACGGCCGCAAGCAGACTGGGTCTCGTCGGCGGGGTCGAAGTCGATGCGCGCGGTACCGGCGCCGGACCGATCCGGGCCGAGCTCGTCGAGAACGTGACCGTGACCGCCCTGGGGCGCGACATTTTGGTTCCGGTCGCTGCTGTCATCGACCTGTCGGACGTCGGATCGCGGCTGCTCAACGCCCCTCTGCCCATGGTCCTCGGGCGGGAAATCTTCGATCAGGGTCGCCTTGCCGTGGATCTTGAGGCGGCGCGGATCGACTGGCTGGACGAGGCCGAGGCACCTGCCGGCACCATGCTGGAACTCGCCCCCGCGCATGGGATCGAGACGATCGCCGTCCGCTTTGGCACGGCAGGCGAACGCGCAGCGGACTTCGACCTTGGCAACGGGTCGGGGCTGTTGATCTCGACCGGACTGGCGAAGGATCTTGGCCTTGTGCCAGTTGGGCTGGAGCCCGCCGGAGGGATTGGCGGCGCGATCCTGCGACCGGTGGTCTTCGTTCCGGAAATCACCATCGCCGGGAGATCCTTCCACGACGTCCGTGCCCATGTTTCGCCCGACCTTCAGGTGCCGGCCAACGTCGGAGTGGGCCTGCTGCGCAATTTCATGATCGTGACGGACTTTCCCGCCAAGCGGGTCTGGCTCGATGCGCGCCGGTGAGATGGCCGTGCCGCGGCTCCTTGCCCTCGTGACAGTCGCGCTCGGCGTTCTGGGCTTGCTCGTCGGGTGCGCGACTACACAATTCAGGCCCCTCCAAGGCACCGCCCCGCAGGCCGAGGTCATGGTCGTCGCCACCCTCCATTCGGGGCACAGGGCAAATCCCCGCTATTCCTATGAAGATCTCTACGCGATCGTGCGCGCGTTTGCGCCCCATGCGATCGGGATCGAGATGCGGGACGAAGACCTCGGTCGGGAGGCAGGCTATCTTGCCGCCAACTACCCGCTCGAAATGCGCACGCTGGCCCGGCAATACCCGAACATCACCGTCGGCATCGACTGGCTCGGCACCGATCTGGACGGAAGACCCATCCCGCAGGGTTACTGGCGCGACCAGAGCGTGATCAAGCGACTCGAACGCGAGCTCGACGCGGACAAGGCCGTCGTCGCGGCGGATGCCGATGTGGCAAGGGCAGCGCAGATGGAAATCCTCGGTGCGGCGACGTCCTCGTCGCTCAACGACGGACGGTATGATGAGGCTACACGGGAATATTACGCTGCCCTATCCAAGGCACTGAAAGGCACCCAGTTCGCTCCGCTCAGCGCGTTCTATGCCGAGCGCGACCGCCGGATCGCCGCGAACGCCGCAGCGATCGTCGCGTCGTGCATCGAAGAGGCACGGGTAGCGTGCCGGGTCGCCCTCGTGGTCGGCGCCGATCACCGGGCCGCAGTGATCGATTCGCTCGCCGAGCGGTTCGCGGGCAAGATCCGGTTTTCGCCGGTTCCCTGAGCCGGTCCGATCCCATCCCGTTCGCCCGTCAGGCGACCGCCGTATTCGCCGCACTGAGGATCGCCCGCACGCTGGCGGTGGCGACGTCTTCATCGATGCCGCAACCCCAGATCCGCTCGCCCGATGGAAGGGCGCACTGGACATAGGCCGCCGCGCGTGCATCCGACCCGGTGGAGAGTGCGTGCTCCGAATAATCGCAGACCTCGAGATCGAGATCGAACGCGTCCCGCAGCGTCGCCACGACGGAAGAGATCAGCCCGTTGCCCCGGCCGCTGACGGATTGCACCTGCCCGGCGACCTCGATCGTACCGGCGAACACACGGGTACCGTCCGCGGCACGGTTTTCCTCGTAGTCGACAAGCTGAAAATGCTTGCCCACAGTCTGGACGTGGTAGGTCTCGCGGAACGCGCACCAGATATCGACGGCATTGAGTTCGCGGCCCAATTCGTCGGCCATGCGCTGGACCGCCTTCGAGAAGTCCGCCTGCATCGCCTTGGGCAGCTTGAGGCCCTGGTCCTGCTCGAGTACCCATGCGAAGCCGCCCTTGCCGGACTGCGAATTGACACGGATCACCGCTTCGTAGCTGCGACCGAGGTCCGCCGGGTCGATTGGCAGGTAGGGCACGCGCCAGCGTTGATCGTTCTGGCGCGCGTTGGCCTCGAACCCCTTCTTGATCGCGTCCTGGTGGCTGCCCGAGAACGCGGTGAAGACCAGTTCGCCGCCGTAGGGGTGGCGCTGGTGGACGGGGATCTGGTTGCAGTACTCCACGGTCTCGATGATCCGGTCGATGTCCGAGAAATCGAGACCTGGATCAATGCCTTGCGTGTACATGTTGAGAGCGACTGTCACCAGGCAGCAGTTGCCCGTGCGCTCGCCGTTGCCGAACAGGCAGCCTTCCACGCGGTCGGCGCCTGCCATCAGGCCGAGTTCGGCCGCCGCGACGCCGGTGCCGCGGTCGTTGTGGGTGTGCAGGGAAATCACCGCGCTCTCGCGGTTCGGCAGGTTGCGGCAGAAATACTCGATCTGGTCGGCGTAGATGTTCGGCGTGGCCGCCTCGACCGTGGCTGGCAGGTTGAGGATGATCGGCCGCTCGGGAGTGGGGGCGAGCACTTCCATCACCGCTTCGCAGACCTCGATGCTGAAATCGAGTTCGGCAGTGGAGAACGTCTCGGGGCTGTACTGGAAATGCCACGCGGTGCCTGGGCGCCTCGCCGCTTCGTCGCGCATCACCTTGGCGCCTGCGACCGCGATCTGGCGGACCTCGTCCCGGCTCATGCGGAAGACGATGTCGCGCCAGGCCGGGCTGACCGCGTTGTAGAGGTGGACGATCGCCGCGCGCGCGCCGTCGAGGCTCGCGAAGCTGGTGCGGATCAGGTCCTCGCGGCTCTGCGTCAGCACCTGCACGGTGACGTCGTCGGGGATCCGGCCCGCGCGGACCAGACCCTGGATGAAATCGAACTCGGTCGCCCCGGCGCTGGGAAAGCCGATCTCGATCTCCTTGACCCCGATCTCGACCAGCAGGTCGAAGAAGCGGTTCTTCTTCACCGCGTCCATCGGATCGACGATCGCCTGGTTGCCGTCGCGCAGGTCGGTCGAGAGCCAGCGCGGCGGAGCGGTAATCGTGCGGGTGGGCCACTGCCGGTCGGGCAGGGGAACTTGCGGAAATGCGCTGTACTTGACGCCGGGATTGCTGAGCATGGACATTTGGAAACTCGACTGACGCTGGTTGCTGCTTCGGTGTGGCCTTTTCCCTTGGGGGCGCGGCGCGCGCCCGTCAGGCCACGCAGCCGGTCACGCCCAAGGGCGGGTAAGTCGAAGCAGCAGGTTCGCGGCGCGCGTCATGGTGCCCCAATGCGCGAAGTCGGCAACAGGAGCAAATGTTTCAGTTGCAACCGGTCAGCCGCATTTGGCCGAGCGGATCACGTCGGTGCCCTTGTCCATCGTCACATTGAGGCGCGCAGGGTTGTAGTCCATCGTCACCACGCTGTCGGGATAGAGCCAGCGGATCGTCTCGGCGCCGGTGGCCTTGGCGATGTCGGCGCGGTTCTCCGGCGTCGCGACGTGCCCGATCCACGGGTTCACGCGCTCGGCATGGCACGATCCGCCATTGTCGGCGGCGGTGGTGACGCACGCGGACAGCGTCATGGTGGCGGCGATGCACAGGGCGAGAGCGGGGCGGGCAGCACGCATGGATTCCTCCGTTTGAGGGTACCAACTCGCAAGTCCCGCCCGGTTTCCCGGCTCAGTTGACGGCCTTGTCGACGAGCTTGTTCTTGCCGATCCACGGCATCATCGCGCGCAGCTTGGCTCCGACCTGCTCGATCGGGTGAGCGGCGGCGGCCTTGCGGCTCGCCTTCAATTCAGGCTGGCCGGCGCGGTTGTCGAGAACGAAGTCCTTCACGAAGCGGCCCGACTGGATGTCGGCGAGCACCCGCTTCATTTCGGCCTTCGTTTCGTCGGTGATGATCCGCGGACCGGTCTTGATGTCGCCGTACTCGGCGGTGTTGCTGATCGAGTAGCGCATGTTGGCGATCCCGCCCTCGTAGAGCAGGTCGACGATCAGCTTGGTTTCGTGGAGGCACTCGAAATAGGCCATCTCGGGCGCGTAGCCGGCCTCGACCAGCGTCTCGAACCCGGCCTGTATCAGGTGGGTGATGCCGCCGCACAGGACCGACTGTTCGCCGAACAGGTCGGTCTCGCACTCTTCCTTGAAGTCGGTCTGGATGATGCCCGACCGGCCGCCGCCGACGCCCGAGGCGTAGGCGAGCGCGACGTCGTGCGCGTTGCCGGTCGCGTCCTGGTGGATCGCGATCAGGCAGGGCACGCCGCCGCCCTTCTGGTACTCGCTGCGGACCGTATGGCCAGGTCCCTTCGGCGCGATCATGATCACGTCGATGTCGGCCGGGGCCTCGATCAGCCCGAAGTGGATGTTGAGCCCGTGCGCGAAGGCGAGCGCGCTGCCGGGCTTCATGTTACCCTTGAGGTCGTTGTCCCAGATCGCCGCCTGGTGCTCGTCGGGGGCGAGGATCATGACGATGTCGGCCCACTTCGCCGCCTCGGCGTTGGACAGCACCTTGAATCCGGCGCCCTCGGCCTTCCTGGCGGTGGCCGAGCCCTCGCGCAGCGCGATGGCGACGTCCTTCACCCCGCTGTCGCGCAGGTTCTGGGCGTGGGCGTGGCCCTGGCTGCCGTATCCGACGATCGCGATCTTCTTGTCGGCGATCAGGTTCAGGTCCGCGTCGGCGTCGTAGTAGACTTTCACGTGTATTCCCCATCCTTGGCGAGTTGGGTGGCGATAGCGCCCCTGCCGCTGGCGGAAAGGGCGAATGGTTTGGGTCGGGTGAAGCTGGCCTTAGGCCCCTTCGGCCCCGCGCATCATCCCGACGATCCCGGTGCGGCCGACCTCGACCAGTCCCAGTTCGCGCATCAGGCCGACGAAGCTGTCGATCTTCTCGGGCGCGCCGGTGATCTCGAAGATGAAACTCTCGGTTGTGGTGTCGACCGGCTTGGCGCGGAAGATGTCGGCAAGGCGCAGCGCCTCGACCCGCTTCTCGCCGGTGCCAGCTACCTTGACGAGCGCCAGCTCGCGCTCGACGTGCGGGCCTTCTTCGGTCAGGTCGACCACCTTGTGCACGGGCACGAGCCGCTCGAGCTGGGCGTGGATCTGGTCGATCACCGCCGGCGGCCCGTTGGTCACGATGGTTATCCGGCTCACTTCGTGGTCGGTGCTGATGTCGGCCACCGTCAGGCTATCGATGTTGTAGCCGCGCGCGGTGAACAGGCCCGCGATCTTGGCGAGAATCCCCGCCTCGTTGTCGACCGTGATCGCGAGCACGTGCCGCTCGGACTGCGCTTCCTTGATGTGCATCACGCGTGCGTCCCTACACCAGAGCCTTGGCTTCGTCGTCGAGCGTGCCCGCGACCCGGTCGCCGTAGAGCAGCATGTCGGTGTGCGCCGCGCCGCTGGGGATCATCGGGAAGCAGTTGGCGTCCTTCGACACGCGGCAATCGACGATCACCGGCCCGTCGTGCGCGAGCATGGCCGCGATCCCCGCGTCGAGACCGGCCTCGTCTTCGATCCGAATGCCCTTCCAGCCATAGGCTTCGGCCAGCTTCACGAAATCGGGCAGGCTGTCGGAATAGCTGTTCGAGTAGCGACTCTCGTAGGTCAGTTCCTGCCACTGACGGACCATGCCCATGTATTCGTTGTTGAGGATGAAGATCTTGACCGGCAACCGGTACTGGCTCGCGGTGCCGAGTTCCTGGATGTTCATCTGGATGCTCGCCTCGCCGGCGACATCGATCACCAGGCTTCCGGGATTGCCGAGCTGCGCGCCGATGGCGGCGGGCAGGCCGTAGCCCATCGTGCCGAGGCCGCCGCTGGTCAGCCACTTGTTCGGCCCGAAAAACCCGAAGTACTGGGCTGCCCACATCTGGTGCTGGCCGACCTCGGTCGTGATGATCGGGTCACGGTCGCGGGTGAGGGCGAACAGCCGCTCGATCGCCTTCTGCGGCATGATCTCGCTGCGGCTCTCGGGATAGGCGAGGCTTTCCCGCGCGCGCCAGCCCGCGATCCGCGCCTTCCATTCGCCGAGGTCCTGCGCCTTGCGGTCGCCCCACGCGGTCACGAGCTGATCGAGCACGGCCGCGCAATCGCCCAGGATCGCGAGGTCGACGGGCACCACCTTGTTGATCGATGCCCGGTCGATGTCGATGTGGATCTTTTTCGACCCCGGACTGAACGCGTCGAGGCGCCCCGTCACCCGGTCGTCGAAGCGCGCGCCGATGCACACCATCAGGTCGCACTTGTTCATCGCCATGTTGGCTTCGTAGGTGCCGTGCATTCCCAGCATCCCGAGCCAGTCGGGATGATCCGCGGGAAATGCGCCGAGCCCCATCAGCGTGCTGGTAACCGGCGCACCGGTCAGGTCCTGCAACTCGCGCAGCAACGCGCTGGCGCGCGGACCCGAATTGATCACTCCGCCGCCGGTATAGAACACCGGGCGCTCGGCGGCGGCGATCAGGTCGACCGCGTCGAGCACGTCGTCGAGCGCGCCGGTCGAAGGCGGGTTATAGCGGGCGGAGGGAAGGGCGCGATCGTCCTGCGCTCCCATGCTTGCCAGCGCAACCTGGACGTCCTTGGGGATGTCGATCAGCACCGGGCCGGGCCGGCCCGTCGTGGCGATGCGAAACGCTTCCTCGATCGTCGCCTGCAACCGCGAGGGATCCTTCACGAGGTAATTGTGCTTGGTGCAGTGGCGGGTGATGCCGATCGTGTCGGCTTCCTGGAACGCGTCGGTCCCGATCAGCGGCGTGGCAACCTGCCCGGTGATGACGACCATCGGTATCGAGTCCATGTACGCGTCGGCGATGCCGGTGACCGCGTTGGTCGCGCCGGGGCCGCTCGTGACCAGGACGACGCCGGGCTTGCCGGTCGAGCGCGCATACCCCTCGGCCGCGTGGGCCGCGCCGGCCTCATGCCGGACGAGGATGTGCCGCACGCGGTCATCGGCGAACAGCTCGTCGTAGATCGGCAGGACCGCGCCGCCCGGATAGCCGAAGACGTACTCGACTTCCTGCCGCACGAGGCATTCGATCAGGATCTGGGCGCCGCTGAGCTCGGCCACGATGAATTCCTTGTTTCGCGGGCCGGCATACGCCCGGCCCCAGATAAAAGCGACCCGGCGCGGGGACTGCACGCCGGGTCGGTCTCTCCTCTTGAGATGACCGGCCTACGAGACGGAAAATGTCATGTCAAGGCATTATCGGCGAATAAAGTTTCAATTTGTTCGACTAAGATGATATTTTCCGCACGTACTCGTTTCCAGGATTTCGGCAGTTGGTGGCGAAACCAGGTCGCTTGCCGCTTCGCGTACTGGCGCGTGGCCAGCTGGCCCGCGGCAATCGCCGCTTCCCGGTCGACACGCCCGTCGAGCCAGGCGGCGATCTCGCGCACGCCGATCGCGCGCATGACCGGCAGGGACGGGTCGAGGTCCCGCGCGATGAGCGCCGCGACCTCCTCGCGCGCGCCACTCTCCGCCATGATCTCGAACCGGCGGTCGCAGCGTCGAGACAGCCAGGCACGATCAGCCTCCAGAACCACCGGAGCGAGCGTTACGCGATCCGCGATTCCACCCGCGCGCCGCGCCTGCCAGTGGGAAAGGGTATGCCCTGTCGACCGCACGACCTCCAGCGCTCGAGCCACGCGGGTGGTGTCTGCCGGAGCAAGAACTGCCGCCCGCTGGGGATCTTCCCGCGCCAGCGCGGCGTGGGCCTCGGCGACCGGCAGCGCGCGGACCTCTTCCCGGATCGCCGGGTCGATGGCCGGAACCGGGGCGATGCCGTCAAGCAGGGTCCGAATGTACAGACCGGTCCCGCCCACGAGGATGGGCAGCGCCCCGGTCCGGTGCGCCGCGGCAACCTCTGCGCGCGCGGCTGCCGCCCAGTCCGCGGCCGAGCACGCGCGCGCACCGTCCCAGGTGCCGAACAGGCGGTGCCGGACCCCGCGCATCTCCGCTTCGGTCGGCCGCGCGCTGAGCACCTGGAGGTCGGCATAGACTTGCGCGCTGTCGGCGTTGATAACCACCGCGTTGCCGTGGGCGAGCGCCAGGCGCACGGCGAGATCGCTCTTGCCGCTGGCGGTCGGCCCTGCAATGAGCGCCAGCGGTCCTCGTCCACCCGGACTTACGCCAACTTCTTCCGGAGATTTCCCAGTGCTCATCGCGCGGCTGATAGCAGACCCGCTCGGCCTTGAAACACGGCTCGATGCCGCCAGCGCCGCTCTCGAGGGAGAGGGGATGCGCGTGGCCGCGGCGGTGATGCTCGACTTCTGCGGTGACGTCCTGCAGATCATGCTGCCCGATGGCGATCCCGCGACCTTGCGCCGCGTACTCGACGATCACTTCGCGCCCGCCGACGTCCTCGTGTCGGCGCGCGAGATCGAGGTCCCCAGGCTGTTCGTCTCCGACATGGATTCCACCATGATCGGGCAGGAATGCATCGACGAGCTCGCCGATTTCGCGGGCCTGAAGGACAAGGTCGCCGCGATCACCGAGCGCGCGATGCAGGGAGAACTCGACTTCGAAAGCGCGCTCAACGAGCGCGTCGGCCTGCTGGCCGGGATGGCCGAGGACACTATCGAAACCTGCCTCGCCGAACGCATCCGTCCGGTGGAGGGCGCGCGGACGCTCGTCGCGACGCTCAAGGCCAAGGGATGCCGGACGGTGCTCGTGACCGGCGGGTTTCACCATTTCGCCGATCCGGTGGCGGAGCAGATCGGGTTCGAACAGGTCGTCGGCAATCGCCTCGCGGTCACGAACGGCAAGCTCACCGGTGCGCTTGCGGGCGCGATCGTCGACAGCTCGGTCAAGAAGCGTGTGCTGCTTGAAGAGGGCTCCGCGCTTGGCGACGAGGCATCGAGCCTCGCGACGGGGGACGGGGCGAACGACATCCCGATGATCGAAGCGGCTACCTGGGGAATCGCCTATCGCGCCAAGCCAAAGGCGCGCGCGGCGGCGGACGGATGGATCGACCGCGGCGACCTGACCGCGATCCTTTCGTTGCTGGGCATTCCGCGCGACGAATGGGTGTCCGCCTAATACGTGCTTTCCAGTTGCGGATCGAAACGCTATATTGACAAGCCTGTCAGTAGAGGCGCCGCATGACCGCTCATCAGCCGATCCCGAATGCCGATCCGAATCTCGCCTGCGCGGCCGATGGCACGGTCTTCCGCGATCCCGCGCGCCCACAGCCGCGGCGCGACGTGCGCAAGGCGCTGCGCAAGTTCCGCGAGCTGATCAAGGACAAGGAAAACACCGCGCTGGTGTTCGAGATCTACGAGGCGCTGCCGTCGAAACACTTCCTGCCGCGGGCGCGCGCATTGACGCTGAGCCCGCACGGGCAGGCGCTGCGCGCCGCGGAACCGGAACTGGCGCCCATTCTCGACGACCACGACGCCCTGCGCAAGTTACCCGCGGGAAGCGTCGCGCACGCCTATTGCGACTTCATGGAGAGCGAGGGGCTGACCGCGGCCGGCCTCGTCGCCGAATCCGAGAAGGCGGGCCGGCCGCGCCATGACGATCTGGTGCAGTGGTTCGGGTTTCGCCAACGCGACACGCACGACCTGATGCACGTCCTGACCGGTTATGGCCGCGACGCGCTCGGCGAACAGTGCGTACTCCTGTTCACCCACGGCCAGCAGCCTGCTCCGGGGCATCTGCTTCTGGGTTATGCGGGCGCGTTCAATATTACCAAGCAGGTCAAATCGAAGGCGCCGGTGTTCAAGGCCGTGCGCGAGGCGCACCGGCTGGGCAGGGCGTGCCCGCCGCTGGTGAACATGTCGATCCGCGAACTGCTCGCGATGGATCTTGCCGAGGCGCGGCACAATCTCGGGATCACCCCGGCGAAGTGGTATGCGAAGTGCCACGCGGTCTGGCGGGAAGAGGGGATCGATCCCTACGACCTGCTCGGCAAGCAGGCGAAGTAACCGCTCAGAGCCAGTTCGCGATAACCGCGATGTCCTTCTTGCGCAGCGCGTGATCGGTCACCGTCGCGCGCGGATCGGGATGGCCGGCGACCACGATCATCAAGGGCTTCTCGTGAGCCGGCCGCCCGCAGATATCGCGCAGGAAGCCCATCGGGCTGGGCGTGTGGGTGAGGGTGGCAAGTCCCGCCTCGTGCAGTGTCGCCAGCAATAGTCCGCAGGCGATCCCGACGCTTTCGGTGACGTAGTAGTTGCCGGTCGCCCCGTCCTCGGCGATCCCGCCCTTGCGCTGCGCGAAGCAGACGATCAGCCACGGCGCGGTCTCGAGGACCGGCTTGTCGGGGTCGGTGCCCAGCGGGGCGAGCGCTTCGAGCCATTCGTCGCTCGCACGGCCGGCGTAGAATTCGCGTTCCTCCGCCTCGGCCGCCTCGCGGATCGCCCGCTTGATCGCGGGCGAGGAGATTGCGGTGAAATGCCACGGCTGGTGATTCGCGCCCGACGGCGCCGTCCCGGCGGCGCGGATGGCGTATTCGATGACTTCGCGCGGGACCGGCGCGTCGGTGAACGCGCGGCAGGTGCGACGGTTGGCAAGTCGGTCAAAGGCAGCGCGGGCACGGGCCACGCGTTCGTCGTCGGAGAACGCGGGCAATCGCGGGAAGGGCGTCTCGCTCACCGCAGTTCCTTGCGGATCACCAGCTTGAGGCCCGACCATGTCTCGTCGATCGCGCAGACCTTGGTATCGACGAAGCCCAGCGGCAGCGCCACCTCACGGATCGTGTCCTCGGTCACGTCAGTGGGGACGCCCGACGCCTTCTTCGGCCAGCTAACCCAGACCTGTCCGTCGGGCGCGACCTGGGTCCGCAGGGCGGAGAGCCTGGCTTCAAGGTCCGCGCGTTCGGTGACGAACACGTGCGCCGCGTCGATCCCTTCGGCGGGATCGCCGACGAACGTCAGTTCGAGCGCGTATTCGTCGATCTCGTCCGCCACGTGATCGGGCATCCCGTCGAACCACACCCGCTGCCCGTCGCGCAGGCTCAGCTTTTTCGCGAGCGGTGTGCCGGAGTAGCCGCTCGCCACCCGCTCAGCCTTCCATCCAGTCGCGGAAGAAGCTGTCGCTGGCCTCGCGAAGCGATTCCAGAGCGATCGAGAACGCCTTGGCGCCGCTGTCCCCGTCGGTGAGCCGCAGCGCATCCCCCCCGGTCCGACCGACCATGACGAACGGAATGCCCTCGGCCTCTGCGGCCTCGAGGAAGGCATCGCCGTTGTCGCCTGACACCGCCACGAGGTAGCGCCCCTGGTCCTCGCCGAAGAGCTGCGCCGCCGGGCTGGCGACGTCCTTGTCGAGCCAGTCGTGGCTGGCCGGCTTCTGGATGAAGGCGTCGCCGAGTATCTCCGCGCCGATTCCGCCCGCTAGCGCCATCTCGGCGAGCGCCACCAGCGGCCCGCCATCGGACACGTCGTGCACGGTTTGCAGCCACCCGCTGGCGATCGCCTTGCGCACCAGCCTGCCGGTCGCCCATTCGAGCTTGAGGTCGACCTCGGGCGCCTCGCCGTCTTCGCGGCGGTGGATGTTGCGGAGATAGAGCGACTGGCCAAGGTGCCCGCAGCGCGGGCCCACCAGCCAGATGTCCTGGCCCGCTTCCCTGAAGGCGATCGTCGCCATCTGCGCGTAGTCGGCGATGATCCCGACTCCACCGATCGCGGGGGTGGGAAGGATCGCGCTGCCGCCCCCGGTCGCCTTGCTCTCGTTGTAGAGGCTGACGTTGCCGCTCACGATCGGAAAGTCGAGCGCGCGGCAGGCATCGCCCATGCCCTCGAGGCAGCCGGTCAGCTGCGCCATGATCTCGGGCCGCTGCGGGTTGGCGAAATTGAGGCAGTTGGTCACCGCCAGCGGCTTTGCGCCGACCGCGCAGAGGTTGCGGAACGCCTCGGCGATCGCCTGCTTGCCGCCTTCGTAGGGGTCGGCGTAGCAGTAGCGCGGCGTGCAGTCGGTGGTCATCGCCAGCGCCTTGCGGGTGCCGTGGACGCGAACGACCGCCGCGTCGCCCCCCGAAAGCTGGAGCGTGTCGGCGCCGACCTGGCTGTCGTACTGCTCCCAGATCCAGCGGCGGCTGGCGAGATCGGGGCTCGCCATCATCTTAAGGAGGTCCGCGCCTAGATCACCGCTTTCGGGCAGGTTGCCGAGCGGCTTGACCTGCGCCCAGGCCTTGTATTCCTCGCGGCTCAGGGCGGGGCGGTCGTAGAGCGGGGCATCGGCGGCGAGCGGGCCGAGCGGGATGTCGGCGACGACCTCGCCCTGCCATTCGAGCACCATGTGGCCGGTATCCGTGACCTCGCCGATCACCGCGAAGTCCAGTTCCCACTTTTTAAAGATCGCCTCGGCCATCGCCTCCTTGCCGGGCTTCAGGACCATGAGCATCCGCTCCTGGCTTTCCGAGAGCATCATCTCGTAGGGCGTCATGCCCTCCTCGCGGCAGGGGACGTTGTCCATAACGAGGCGGATGCCCGCCTTGCCGTTGGTCGCCATTTCGACGCTGGAGGAGGTAAGGCCCGCTGCGCCCATGTCCTGGATCGCGACGATCGCGTCGGTCGCCATCAGTTCGAGGCAGGCCTCGATCAGCAGCTTCTCGGTGAACGGGTCGCCGACCTGCACGGTCGGCCGCTTGGCTTCCGCGTCCTCGGCGAAGTCGGCGCTCGCCATCGTCGCGCCGTGGATGCCGTCGCGCCCGGTCTTCGAGCCGACGTAGACGATCGGATTGCCAACGCCGGTCGCGGCCGAATAGAAGATCCGGTCGGCATCGGCGACGCCGACGGTCATCGCGTTGACGAGGATATTGCCGTCGTAGGCCGGGTGGAAATTGGTCTCGCCGCCAACCGTGGGAACGCCGACGCAGTTGCCGTAGCCGCCGATCCCCGCGACGACGCCCTGGACCAGGTGCTTCATCTTCGGGTGATCGGGCCGCCCGAAACGCAGCGCATTCATGTTCGCGACCGGCCGTGCGCCCATCGTGAACACGTCGCGCAGGATGCCGCCCACGCCGGTCGCCGCGCCCTGGTAAGGCTCGATGTAGCTCGGGTGGTTGTGGCTCTCCATCTTGAAGATCGCCGCCTGCCCGTCGCCGATGTCGATCACGCCCGCGTTCTCGCCAGGGCCGCAGATGACCCACGGCGCTTCGGTCGGCAGCTTCTTGAGGTGGATCCGGCTCGACTTGTAGCTGCAGTGCTCTGACCACATGACCGAGAATATGCCGAGTTCGACGAGGTTGGGCTCGCGGCCCATCGCGTGGACGACGCGCTCGTATTCCTCGGGGCTGAGGCCGTGGGCCTCGACGACTTCGCGGGTGATCGGTTCTGCGGAGTGTGCCATCGCCCGCGCCCTTAGCGGCGGGCGCGGCGGGGGGCTAGCCCCGCCTTCGCACGTGGCTGCGGGTCATCCCCAGCCACCAGGCGGCAAGCGTGGCGAGCCCGTAGGCGGCAAAGGCGAGCAGGCTGGTGCCCACCGTAACGCCTTGCGGCGGGGGCGCGAACCAGTTGATCGCCTGGAGGCCCAGCAGCACGACGCCGAGAAGGATCGGCGGCAAGGCCGGTCCGCGCGTCCGGGACAGGTAGAAGGCGAACGCGCCGAAGGTCAGCGCCAGTTCCAGCGGCATCTCGACATAAGGCACATTCCACAGGCCGAATCCTAGCTTGGGCGGATGACCCGCAAGCGTCAGGTCCGGGCGGTGAACGAGCAGGTCGAGCAGCCAGTGGCTCATCACCACCAGAGCCGCGAGCAGCGCATAGGAGCGGTCCCGCAGCCGGAACCAGGCGACGAGCGCGAACGCCGCAGCCCAAACGCCGGTGCCGAGCAGGCTGTGCGTGTAGGGCATGTGATAGAGGTCCATCGGGTTCATCGCGGTGATCCCGGGCACCACCCGCATATGCTCGACGCCGACCAGCAGGAAGACGAAGAACGCCCAGTCGACGAGTTGAGCGGCGATGAACAGCGCGCCGAGACGCGGCGCGCGCCTGGTGACTGCTGCGGCGGCGAGCGCGGGCGCCCAGTGCCCGATGAACATCTAGGCGAACTTCACCGCGGCCCAGCATCCCACCGCCGCGGCGACCGCGCTGGCGAATGCGCCCCACGCTATGTCGACCAGCGTGACGTGGACCGGCCAGACCTTCATCGTCGCCTGGTTCGTGAGATCGTACGTCGCATAGGCGATCGCGCCCAGCAGCGCGCCGTTGAGCGCAGCGGCACCGATGCCGCCGCCCGCGTGGCCCGGCCGCACCGCGAACCAGACGAGCGCGGCGATATAGAGCAGGTAGAACGCAATCGCGGGGACCGGCCGGAAGCTGTCCGCGAGGAGATCGCCCAGCGCCGGTCGGTAAAAGTTCGGTCCGGCCCACCGCAGCCAAAGTGCATCGAGCACCCCGAAGCTCGCGCCGGTGCCGATATAGGCAACGATCCATTTCATCCGGACATCTTCCCCCTGCCTCGCGACGGTCGCAGCTTGACCCTGCGCGCCTGCGCGGTCAATGCATCACGCGATGGATGAGGGTGCCCAGCAGATCGCATCGATGACCTTCGAAGACGCGCTCCGCGCGCTCGAGGACGTCGTCCGCAAGCTCGAGAGCGGGGAAGTCCCGCTCGACAAGTCGATCGAACTCTACGAACGTGGCGAAGCATTGCGCCAGCATTGCCAGGCGCGGCTCGACGCGGCGCAGGCGCGAATCGAGAAGATCGTCGCCGGACCCGATGGTGCACCGAGCCATTCGGTCCCGTTCGACGCCGATGGCTGACCTCGCCAGCGCCGACCGCATGTTGCTGGCCGACGCCCTGCAGCGCGTCCAGCGCGAGGTGGACGAGGCATTCGATCAGTTCCTGCCGGTTCCCGACGACACCCGCGCGCCGCTGATCGAGGCGATGCGCTATGCCGCGATCGGCGGCGGCAAGCGGGTGCGCCCGCTGCTCACCGCCGCCACCGCGGGAATGTTCGGCGTCGTGCGCGACGCGGCGATCCGCACGGGCTGTGCGGTCGAGGCGATCCACGTCTATTCGCTGGTCCACGACGACCTGCCGTGCATGGACGACGACGACCTTCGCCACGGCAAGCCCACGCTGCACAAGGCCTTCGACGAGGCGACCGCGGTGCTCGCGGGCGATTCGCTGCACGCGCTGGCGTTCGAGATCCTCTCGATGCCCGAAACCAGCGGCGATCCCTTCGTGCGCGCCGAACTCGTCGCCGCGCTGGCGGGAGCGAGCGGCTGGGGCGGAATGGCGGGCGGCCAGATGATGGACATCGCCGCCGAAAGCGGCGCGAAGCACGATCTCCACACGATCACCCGGCTCCAGCAGCTCAAGACCGGCGCGCTGCTTGGCGCGGCAGTCGAAATGGGGGCGATCCTCGGCCGGGTACCCGACGAGGGCCGCGGGCACCTGCGCGCCTATGCGCGCGACATCGGCCTCGCCTTCCAGATCGCCGACGACCTGCTCGATGCCGAAGGTGACGAGGAACTCGCGGGCAAGGCGCTGCGCAAGGACGAGGAGGCCGGCAAGGCGACGTTCGTCAGCCTGATGGGCACCGAAGGCGCGCGGACCCAGGCGCGCGCGCTGGTCGACCAGGCCATCGGACACCTGTCCGCCTACGGCCGGGAGGCCGACTTGCTGCGCGCGCTCGCACGCTACATCGTGGAAAGGGATCACTGATGGCCGGGACACGCATCGGCATCTATCCGGGCACTTTCGACCCGATCACGCTCGGCCACATGGACATCATCGAGCGCGGATCCCGCCTGGTCGACCGGCTGATCATCGGCGTCACCACCAACATGGCAAAGACCCCGATGTTCTCGGACGAGGAGCGGATCGCGATCGTCAAGCGCGAGGTCGCGGGGATCGGCGACAACGTCGAGGTCATCGGGTTCAACTCGCTGCTGGTCGATTTCGCCGCCGAGATGGGAGCCGCGACGATCATTCGCGGCATCCGCGGGGTGACCGACTTCGAGTACGAGTACCAGCTCACGGGGATGAACCGCATCCTCAACGAAGGGGTCGATACGATATTCCTCATGGCCGACGTGAGCCTGCAGCCGATCGCGAGCCGGCTGGTCAAGGAGATCGCCCTTTACGGCGGAGACATATCCAAGTTCGTCACGCCGGCCGTGCGCGCCGACGTGCTCGACCGGGTGGGCCCCGTCCGCCGCTAACCATTCATTGTATCGACAGACCGTGGCCGCTAGAGGCGCGGACCAGATGACCAGGATCGACGGGACGCCCATCACGATGTTTACCCGACTGCTTGCCGCCGGCGCGCTCGCCGCCCTTGCGCTGACGCCCGTCGCGGCGAAGGACGCGCCTGCCGCGCCTCCGGCCGAGGCGCCGCGGACCTATGCCCCGGTTGACTTCGACAAGAGCCACGATCCCGAGAACATCCTGCTGCTCGACCTTTCGAACGGTCAGCGCGTGGCCATCCGCCTGATGCCCGACTGGGCGCCCAACCACGTCGAACGGATCAAGACGCTGACCCGCGCGGGCTTTTACGACGGCGTGATCTTCCACCGCGTGATCGAGGGGTTCATGGCGCAGTCCGGCGACCCGACCGGCACCGGGCGCGGCGGATCCGAGCTGCCCGACCTCAAGGCCGAGTTCAACCCGATGCCGCACCTGCGTGGCACGATCTCGATGGCGCACGCTGCGAGCGACGATTCGGCCAACAGCCAGTTCTTCATCATGTTCTACCCACGCTTCAGCCTCGACCGGAAATACACCAATTTCGGAAGGGTGATCGATGGCATGGACGCGGTTGATGCGATCGCGCGGGGCGAGCCGCCGGCAAGCCCGACGGTGATCGTCCAGGCCTCGATCGCTGCGGACGGGAAGCCGCAGAAGTTCGCCGCTCCGTCTGCTGCGTCGGCTGAGATCACGGCCGACATGCTCAGCGCGCCGCCTTCGAACTAGCCTCCCGCGCGTCCCGATACTCTGCTAGCGCGCCGCCGATGCGCGTCGATCTTTTCGATTTCGAGCTTCCGACCGAGCTGATCGCCCTGCGGCCCGCGAGCCCGCGGGACGCGGCGCGAATGCTCGTGCTGCGCGGGGCGGGAGAGACGCTCGACAGCCATGTGCGCGATCTGCCCGAGATGCTCGAGGCGGGCGATGTGCTGGTGTTCAACGACACCCGCGTGATCCCTGCCCAACTCGAGGGGCGGCGCGGCGAAGCGCGGATCGGCGCCACGCTGCACAAGCGGATCGACCTGAGGCGCTGGCAGGCTTTCGTGCGCAACGCCAAGCGCCTGCGGGAAGGCGACCCGATCGACTTCGGATCGGGCGTATCGGCCATTGCCGAAGCGCGCCTGCCGGACGGCTCCTGGACGCTGTCGTTTGCCGGCGAGGAACCGGTCGAGGTTCTCCTCGAGCGCGCAGGCCAGATGCCGTTGCCGCCCTACATCGCCGGCAAGCGCCCGACCGACGAACGCGATCGCAGCGACTACCAGACGATGTTTGCGGCGCGCGACGGTGCGGTCGCAGCGCCAACCGCCGCGCTTCATTTCACGCCCGACCTGATCGACCGGATCGAGGCGCGCGGCATCCGGACCGAGACGCTCACGCTTCACGTCGGGGCAGGGACCTTTCTCCCCGTCAAGGCCGAGGATACCGATGACCACGCGATGCACGCCGAGTGGGGCCGGATCGACGCCGCCACCGCCGAACGGCTCAATGCCGCGCGGGCAGCGGGCAAGCGCGTGATCGCGGTCGGTACGACCTCGCTGCGCCTGCTCGAAAGCGCGGCGGACGAAGCCGGTACGATCCACCCGTTCGAAGGCGACACCGCGATCTTCATAACCCCGGGCCACCGGTTCCGCGCGATCGACGGGCTGATGACCAATTTCCACTTGCCGAAGTCGACGCTGTTCATGCTGGTGAGCGCGCTGATGGGCCGCGAACGGATGCAGTCCGCCTATGCCCACGCGGTCGCCGAGGGTTACCGCTTCTACAGCTACGGGGATTCCTCGCTCCTGCTGCCGTAAAAGGTTGCATTCCGCGCACCGGTCTCCGATCTCACGGGCAGTGAGCGAGCCGATTCTCCGCATCGAAGGTCTGACCAAGGTCTATCCGGGCGGCCTCAAGGCGCTCGACGGGGTCGACCTGGAAATCCGCAAGGGCGAGATCTTCGCGCTGCTTGGCCCCAACGGAGCCGGCAAGACCACGCTGATCGGCGCGGTCTGCGGCATCGTCAGGGTGACAGGAGGTTCGATCCACGCATTCGGACAGGACATGGCGCATCACTGGCGCTCGGCGCGCCGCCGCATCGGCCTGGTCCCGCAGGAAATGGGCTT
Source organism: Tsuneonella litorea (assembly GCF_025154015.1). Taxonomy (GTDB): domain Bacteria; phylum Pseudomonadota; class Alphaproteobacteria; order Sphingomonadales; family Sphingomonadaceae; genus Tsuneonella; species Tsuneonella litorea. The sequence goes on along the minus strand of NZ_JAOAMV010000002.1, from coordinate 30,978 downwards.
CGATATGTTCGAGACGGTCGAGCGCGGGGTCGCCTATTCGCGCGGCCTGTTCGGGCTCGGCCCCGACCCGGCGCGGATCGAGGAAGTGCTGCGCTCGCTCAGCCTGTGGGACAAGCGCAAGGAACAGATCCGCGCGCTGTCGGGCGGGATGAAGCGTCGGGTGCTCATCGCCAAGGCTCTCGCGCACGATCCCGAACTGCTGTTCCTCGACGAGCCGACCGCCGGGGTCGACGTCGAGCTGCGGCGCGACATGTGGCGGCAGATCGACCGTCTGCGCGACCAGGGCGTGACCGTGATCCTGACCACGCACTACATCGAGGAAGCCGAGGAAATGGCCGATCGGGTCGGCGTGATCGACAAGGGCAGATTGCTGCTCGTCGACGACAAGGACGCGATCATGGCACGCATGGGCCGCACCGAGGCGCATTTCCGGCTCGCCGCGCCGCTGTCCGCCGTGCCGGACGCGCTGTGCGCCTATCCGCTCCACCTAGAGGACGGCGGCCGCACGCTGACCTATCGCGGCGGCGACGGGTCGGGGAAAGGAAAGGCAGAAATCGCCGCGGTGGCGCAGGCACTCGCCAAGGCCGACATCGCCTATACCGGGCTCGACCAGAAGGAGAGTTCGCTCGAGGACATCTTCGTAGACCTCGTGGAACAGACGAAGGGGGTGCCGGCATGATCGGTTGGCGCTCGACCTATGCAATCTATCGCAACGAGCTGGCGCGCTTCATGCGCACGGTGTTCGGGTCGCTGGTGTCGCCCGTGCTGACGACGAGTCTTTACTTCATCGTCTTCGGTGCGGCTATCGGCGGGCGGATGGATGCAGTCGGCGGCGTCGATTACGGGGCGTTCATCGTGCCAGGCCTGCTGATGCTGACGCTGCTCAGCGAAAGCACCAGCAACGCCAGCTTCGGGATTTACATGCCGCGCTTCACGGGCGCGATCTACGAGCTGCTCTCGGCGCCCGTCGGTGTGGCCGAAACGCTGCTGGGCTTCGTCGGCGCGGCGGCGACCAAGAGCCTCATTCTCGCGGCGGTCATCCTGCTTACGGCGACCCTGTTCGTCGACTATCACATCGCGCACCCATTCTACGCGTTGATGTTCGTCATTCTCGTCTCGGCGAGCTTCTCGCTGCTCGGCTTCATCCTGGGCATCTGGGCGGAAGGATTCGAGAAGCTGCAGATGGTGCCGATGTTGATCCTGACCCCGCTGACGTTCCTTGGCGGCACGTTCTACTCGATCGACATGCTGTCCGAGCCCTGGCGCACGGTCGTACAGTTCAATCCGATCTTCTACCTCGTCAGCGGCCTGAGGTGGACATTCCTCGGCGAGGCCGACGTCTCGATCGGGACCGCGCTTTCGCTCACGATAGCGTTCCTTGCCCTGTGCATTGCAATAATCGCGTGGATTTTCAGGAGTGGCTGGCGGCTGCGGAGCTGAATCGCTAACGACGCCACCGATGCGCACTGTCCTTCCCCTGTCGTTCGCGCTGCTCGTCACCGGAGCCCCGGCGGCGGCCGGGTTGCCCGAGCCGGTTCGCGCCATGATCGACGCCGCGATCGCGACGGGCGACGTCAGGAAGGTCAATACGGTGGTCGAAATCGCCAAGGCGACAAATCCCGACGAGGCCGCAGCAATCGACGCACTCCAGGCGACTTTTCGGGCCGAGCAGGCGGAACTGGCCGCGAAACGCAAGGAAGAGGAGCAGCGCAAGATCCGCCGCGCGGGGTTGTTCCAGCGGTGGAAGGGCAAGGGCGAACTGGGCGGCTTTCGCTCCACCGGCAACACCGACACGCTCGGACTGACCGGCGCGCTCGCGCTCGACCGCAAGGGCATCGATTGGCGCCACAAGGTCAACGCTCGGGTCGATTACCAGCGTAACGGAACCCGCACCACGCGCGAGAAATATTACGCGGCATACGAGCCACGGTACGACATCCGCGACGGGATGTTCGCCTATGGCCTCGCCCAGTTCGAGCGGGACCGGTTTCAGGGCTTCGATGGACGGTATGCGCTATCCGGAGGGCTGGGCGCGACCATCGTCGATACGAAGGACCTCGACCTGTCGGTAAAGGCGGGCCCGGCGCTGCGCGTCACCGAAAGCACCGACGGCACCAGCGACACGCGCCTCGCCGGTCTGCTCGGCCTCGATTTCGACTGGCGCATCACTGACCGGCTCAAGCTGACCCAGTCGACCAACGCGGTGACGGAAACCGGGGGCACCGCCGTGGCGATCATCGATTCGCGCAGCACCACCCTCAACCTCGTGACGGGAATCGAGGCAAAGGTGAGCGATCACCTCAGCACGCGGTTCTCCTATGCGGTCGATTACGACAGCAATCCGCCCGCGGGGAAGGTCAACACCGACAGCATCTCGCGGTTCAGCTTCGTCTACGGCTTCTGACCCACGCTCCGCGTGCACGTTCACGTTCCGGCGCCAGGGGCGGCGAAGGGGCGCCACCGTGAGCAATGTCGCATTCCGAGCGCGAAAAACGCCCCTGGTCAGGCTGGCGAATGACCGGGCGGAAGGCTAGGCGCACAGCGATGAAACCCCGCTTCCAGTTCTCTATCGCGGCGACCGACGGCAAGGCGCGGACCGGCACCATCGCGATGCGCCGCGGCGAAATCCGCACGCCCGCGTTCATGCCGGTGGGGACCGCCGCGACGGTCAAGGCGATGAAGCCCGAAAGCGTGCGCGCGACCGGGGCCGACATCCTGCTTGGCAACACCTATCACCTGATGCTCCGCCCCGGCGCGGAACGGGTCGCTCGTCTAGGGGGCCTGCACCGGTTCATGAACTGGGATCGGCCGATCCTGACGGACAGCGGCGGCTACCAGGTCATGAGCCTCGCGGCGCTGCGCAAGCTGAGCGAGGAGGGGGTTTCGTTCGCCAGCCATATCGACGGCTCGAAGCATCTGCTCACGCCCGAACGATCGATGGAAATCCAGCGTCTGCTCGGCAGCGACATCGTGATGGCCTTCGACGAGTGCCCGCGCGCCGACCGTCCGCTGGGCGAGATCGAGGCGAGCATGGAACTGTCGATGCGCTGGGCCCGGCGAAGCCGCGACGCCTTCGACGCTGGCGGCGCGCACGCGGCGGCTTCCGCCCTGTTCGGGATCCAGCAGGGCGCGCTCGACGAAGGACTTCGCGCCCGCTCTGCCGAGGCGCTGCGCGCAATCGGGTTCGACGGCTACGCGATCGGCGGCCTGGCGGTGGGGGAGGGGCAGGAAGCGATGTTCGCCACGCTCGATTTCGCGCCTGGACAGCTTCCCGAGGACGCACCGCGCTATCTCATGGGGGTCGGCAAGCCCGACGACCTCGTCGGTGCCGTCTTGCGCGGTGTGGACATGTTCGACTGTGTCCTGCCCACCCGCTCGGGCCGCAACGGGCAGGCGTTCACCTGGGCCGGCCCGGTCAACCTGCGTAACGCGCGCCACGCGGATGACACCGGGCCGCTCGATCCGCGATGCTCGTGCGAGGTCTGCGGCACCTACAGCCGCGCCTACCTGCACCATCTGACGAAAGCCGGCGAAATGCTCGGCGCGATGCTGCTGACCGAGCATAACCTTTCGTTCTACCAGCAGCTCATGGCGGCAATGCGCAAAGCGATCGGAGTAGGCACCCTCGGCCCGTTCGCCGCAGCATTCCTCGAAAGCTATCGAGGCGGGAGCGCATAAGCGCGCGCGATTGGCGGGGGAAGCCGGCGTCCTTCCTTCCCATGAGTTGGCGGACCGGTCATAAGGCACCCCGTGATCGCGTCGTTCGCTCCACCCTCTCCGGCATCTCCCGCCCCGGGCGAGGAGACTGGTTCGCCGGCGTGGAAATGGATCGCTTCGGGCGTAGCCGCGATCGGGATCGTCATTGCCGCGGACGCCTATCTATCGCGCGGTCCGGAACCGGTCGCCGAGCGCCCGTGGCAGCTTCCGCAACCCGTCCTCGGCGCGGCAAGTTATGCCGAGGCGCTCGAGACCGTAAATGCGCAGGTCGCCCGCAAGCAGGCCCTTGCCGCATCGTCTGGCGATGACTGGGTGCGGCAGGAAGAGCTGGCGCTCGCGCTCATCGATCGCTTTCGCCTGACCGGCGACTACGATGATCTTGCCGGCGCCCGCGCCGCGATCGAACGAGGAATGCAGCTAGCCGAACCTCCCGGCGGCCCGGTGCTGGCCGGCGCGGAGATCGCCCTTGCCTCGCACCGGTTGCGCCAGGCCCAGTTGGCGCTCGCGCGATTTGCCGAATGGGTCGCACCCGCACGATCGGAAAGCGCCGAAGCGGCCGCACTGGCCGGGGACATTGCATTCTACCGAGGAGACATGAGCGGAGCGCGCGACCAGTATTCCCGCGCGCAGGCCATCGACCCGACCGGCCTGTCGCTGCGCACCGCCGTTATCGACATGGCTCAGGGGAACTTCGAGGCCGCGATCCACGGAACGCGATCCTGGCTCGAGGAGCGAAAGCGGCCTTCGCCCCATACGGTCGCGACGACGGCCCTGCGGATCGGAGCGATCGAGCTCGCCCGCGGCAACGTGGCCGAAGCGCGCCGCCGGTTCGAAGAAGCCAACCGCGTTTTCCCCGGCTACTGGCTGATCGAAGCCCATGTCGCACAAAGTGCCGCGATCGCCGGTAATCCTGCCGGCGGCATAGACCTGATGCGCAAGGCTGCCGAACGGAGCGGCAGCCCGGAAGCGATGGATGCCCTTGCCATGCTGCTGCGCACTTTCGGGCAACCGGAAGAGAGCCGCGCCTGGGCCCGGCGGGCAGGCGACGCCTGGGATCGCCGGATCGAACTCGCCCCCGAGGCCGCCTACGGCCACGCGGTCGAGCACGAACTGGTGTTCGGCACGCCCGCACGGGCGCTGGCGCTTGCCCGCCGCAACCTGGCCGCCCGCCCGTACGGCGAAGCGCGGGTGCTCATGGCCAGCGCGCTGGTGCAGAACGGGCGGAACGCGGCGGCGCTCGACCAGCTCGACATGGCCGAAGCGGGCGGCTGGCGGAGCGCGCCGCTATACGCGCTGCGCGCCGAAATCCTGGCCCTCGAGGGAAACAGGGCCGCCGCCCAGAAGGCGCGCGCCGCGGCCCTGGCACTCAACCCGCGGATATTCGACCGGGAAACCGCGCTCGTTTGGTTCTCGCACGGATGAACCCGTACCACGGAGCGCGAATCGTCCTTGGTTTTCTCGCGCTGCTGCTTGGCGGGTGGAGCTTGCCGGCCGGCGCACACCTGACCCCCAATTCCGAACTCGTCCTGACGATCGGCGACGATGGGGTATCGGCCGACATCGTGGTGCCGCAGGGCGAATACGCCTATGCCACCGGCAACCCGGTGGGCAGGGATCCCGCGGCGATCGCGATCGCGCGCCGATACCTGTCCGACCACCTGCGCGTGACGTCGTACGACGGCACCGCGTGGTCGATCGCCTTCGAAGAAGTCGAGTTCAAGCAGATCGCGGGGCCGCCCGACCTCCACGCGACCGCCCGGCTTGTGCCGCCCGATGGCAGATCCCCGCGCCGTTTCACGATCCAGTGGTCTGCCCTTTTCGGCGAATTGCCGAGCCACTTCGCATTGGTCGTGCTGGCGGAGAAACCGGATGCGTCAAAAAGCGACGGGCGCACGGTGCTGGGCGCGCTGAGAGCCGGGAATACCGTTCTCGAGGTGCGCCGCGACGACGCGCGCCCCGGGGCAGCGCTGCTCGACGCCGCGCGGTTGGGCGTTCAGCACATCATCGGCGGATACGATCATCTTCTCTTCCTGCTCGCGCTGCTTCTTCCAGCGCCGCTGGCCGCGCGGGCCGGGCGGTGGGCGGCCCCGCGCCGCGCGCGCGACACCGCGTTGCAACTCGTCCGGATCGTCACGGCATTCACAATCGGCCACAGCCTGACGCTGGTCGGAGCGACGCTGGGGGGATGGCGGTTGCCCGCGGCGCCGGTCGAGGTGCTTATCGCGGTTTCGGTGCTGGTTACGGCGATCCACGCGATCCGCCCGCTGATGCCGAACCGCGAGCATTACGTGGCCTTGGCTTTCGGACTGGTTCACGGTCTCGCCTTCGCGACCTTGCTGGGAAATGCCGGAGCGGGGACCGCCAGCACGGCGGCGAACCTTCTCGGCTTCAATCTCGGGATCGAGGTCGTCCAACTGGCGATCGTGGCCGCGGTGGTCCCCCCGCTCGTTATCGTCGCGCACGCGCGCTGGTTCGGGTTCCTGCGAATTGCGCTGGGCGGACTGACTCTCGCCGTATCGCTGGCCTGGATTGCCAACCGCGCGCTTGGCGTGGGGACCGGCGTGGTTGAGGAGATCGACGCGGTCGCCTCGCATGGCCTATGGGCACTTGCCGGGTTCTATGCGCTCGCCGGTTACCAGATCGCAACGCGCGCCGCATGGCGGCCCCAGGCCGGCTGATTAGCCACCCGGACGAAAAAGGGCGGCCCGCCAGGACCGCCCTCTTGAAGTTCGTCGGCGAAGCCGGATCAGCGCGAGTAGAACTCGACCACCAGGTTCGGTTCCATGGTGACCGGGTAGGGCACCTCGTCGAGCGTCGGCACGCGGGTGAAGGTCACCTTGTCGGTGCCGTCGGGGCTGACGTAGTCGGGGATGTCGCGCTCGGGCAGGCTCTGCGCTTCGATGATGAGGGCCATTTCCTTGGCCTTGTCGCCCAGGCTGATCACGTCGCCGGCGGCCACGCGGCGGCTGGCGATGTTGCACTTCACGCCGTTGACGCGAATGTGGCCGTGCGAAACGATCTGGCGCGCGGCGAAGATCGTCGGCGCGAACTTGGCGCGGTAGACGATCATGTCGAGCCGGCGCTCGAGCAGGCCGATCAGGTTCTGGCCGGTGTCACCCTTCATCCGCGCAGCCTCGGCGTAGGTCGCCTTGAACTGCTTCTCGGTCACGTCGCCGTAGTAGCCCTTGAGCTTCTGCTTGGCGCGCAGCTGCAGGCCGAAGTCGCTCGTCTTGCCCTTGCGGCGCTGGCCGTGCTGGCCCGGGCCGTAGGAGCGACGGTTGACGGGGCTGCTGGGGCGACCCCAGATGTTCTCGCCCATCCGGCGGTCGAGTTTATGCTTGGCGCTCTTGCGCTTCGACATGATGTCGTTCCTTCGTTCTGCTGGACCGCGCCATTCGCGGCCATTCAACCCGGCATCGCCCGGTTGGCCCACTTGCCAACCGCGATCGCCGCTTCACCGGGATGCGGGATCAAACGCGAGGCGCGCCGATAGCAGGATCGGCGGGGGAATCAAGCCTCGGGTACTCGACAAATCGAGCCTGCCGGGCCAACGCGCCCCGCATGACCGATACCCTTATCATGCCGGCCGATTGCGAAACCATGGCCGAGGTGCGCGCCGGGGTCGACGCCACCGACCGCGCGTTGATCGAACTGCTCGACCGGCGGTTCGGCTACATGCGCGCCGCGGCGCGGATCAAGCAGGATCGCGCGAGCGTTCGTGACGAAGCGCGCAAGGCCAAGGTGATTTCTGCCGCCGTCGCCGACGCAGCGGCGCGGGGCCTGCCGACGGACGCGATCGGCGAGATCTGGGATCGGCTCGTCGAGGCCTCGATCGCCTACGAATTCGACGAGTGGGACCGTCAGCGGGCCTAGTCCCGGTCCGGTTTGGCAAGGTGGCTGAGCACGCCGCGCAGCGTGCGCACCTCGAGGTGGTTCCAGCCCGGCTTTGTCAGCAGGCTGCGCAGCGTGCGGCGGGTGGAGGCAGCGCGGCTCTCCGGCCGGAAGAATCCCTTGGGCTCCAGCATCGCCTCGAGCTGCGCGATCATGCCGTCGAGATCCTCCTGCGGCGCCGGGGGCAGCAGGTCCTCAGCCGTGGGACTGGCCAGATCCTGTCCCTTCGACCATTCATACGCGACGAGGATCACCGCCTGCGCGAGGTTGAGCGAGCCGAACTGCGGGTTGATCGGCACGGTCAGGATTGCCCGTGCAAGCGCGACGTCGTCGGTCTCGAGACCCGATCGCTCCGGCCCGAACAGGATGGCGCTGCGACCGGTCCGGCCATGGATCTCCGCCGCCGCCGCCTCGGGGGTTACGACCGGCTTGGTAACACCCCGCTTGCGAACCGTCGTCGCATAGACGTGGGCGCAATCGGCTACCGCCTCGCCCACGGTATCGAACACGCGTGCATTCTCGAGCACCACGTCGGCGCCGGACGCCGCCGGGCCGGCGGCGGGGTTGGGCCACCCGTCGCGGGGGGCGACGAGGCGCATATCCTCCAGACCGAAGTTCAACATCGCCCGCGCTGCCTTGCCGATGTTCTCGCCCAGTTGCGGGCGCACCAGCACGATCGCAGGCGGCTCAGCTGCGACCGGCATCACGCACGCTGCTGGCGAATTCCTCGAAATCCTTCGCTTCGCCGAAATCGCGATAGACGCTGGCGAAGCGGATGTAGGCCACGCTGTCGAGGCGCTGTAGCCCTTCCATCACGAGTGCGCCGATGCGGGCTGCCGGTACTTCGCTGTCGCCCGATGTCTCGAGCTGGCGCTGGATCCCGCTGACGAGCTGGTCGATCCGCTCCTGGTCGACGCCGCGCTTGCGGCAGGCGAGGGTGATCGACTGTTCGAGCTTCGCCCGGGCGAAGGGTTCGCGCCGGTCGCCCGACTTGATCACCGAAACCTCGCGCAGCTGCACGCGCTCGAAGGTGGTGAAGCGCGCGCCGCAGCCGTCGCACTGGCGGCGACGGCGGATGGCGGCGCCGTCCTCGGCCGGGCGGCTGTCCTTTACCTGCGAATCCTCATGCGCACAGAAGGGACAGCGCATCTAGCCGCCCGGTCCTACTTCTTGACGCGGTTGTAGAGCGCGATGCCCGCACCGGCTGCCAGGCCGACCGGCCAGGTCAGCACCGGCAACAGCACGCCGGCTAGCGCGCCGATCGCGGCGCCGGTCAGCACCGGCTTGGTCGAGGGATGGTGCATCCCTTCCTTGGCCATGCCGGTCACCTCGGTCTTGACGTCCTCGACCCAGTCCTTGCCGCCGCGGTTGTTGGGATCGTTCTGGTCCATGTCAGCTCCTTCCGGGATAGACGGGAAATGCCTCGCACAGCTCTGCCACGCGGCGGCGGACGCTCTGTTCCACCTGCGCGTCGCCTTCCGCGCCGTTGCGCGAGAGGCCGTCGACGACCTCGGCGATCAGTCCGCCGATCGTGCGGAACTCGTCCGGGCCGAAACCGCGGGTGGTGCCCGCCGGCGAACCCAGGCGGATCCCGCTCGTCACGAACGGGCTGCGGGTGTCGTAGGGAATGCCGTTCTTGTTGCAGGTGAGGTACGCGCGGTCGAGCCCGTGCTCGGCCGCCTTGCCAGTCACGTCCTTGGGCGTGAGGTCGACCAGCATCGAATGGTTGTCGGTACCGCCCGACACGACGCGCAGGCCGCCCGCCTCGACGCCCTCGGCAAGCGCGCGCGCATTCTCGACGATGCGGCGGGCGTAGTCCTTGAAGTCGGGCCGCAGCGCCTCGCCGAAGGCGACCGCCTTGGCCGCCACGACGTGCATCAGCGGACCGCCCTGGAGGCCGGGGAAGACCGCCATGTTGAGCGGCTTGGTCAGCGCCTCGTCGTTCCACAGGATCACGCCCGAGCGCGGCCCGCGCAGCGACTTGTGCGTCGTCGTGGTGACGACGTGCGCGTGCGGCATCGGGGAGGGATGGGCGCCGCCCGCGACAAGGCCCGCGATGTGGCTCATGTCGACCATCAGGTAGGCGCCGACCTCGTCCGCGATCCGGCGAAAGGCTTCCCAGTCCCACACGCGCGAATAGGCGGTGCCGCCCGCGATGATCAGCTTCGGCCTGTGCTCGCGCGCGGTCGCGGCGACCGCGTCCATGTCGATCAGCTCGTCATCCTTGCGCACGCCGTAGCTGACCGGGTTGAACCATTTGCCGCTCATGTTGACCGGCGATCCGTGGGTGAGGTGCCCGCCCGAGTTGAGGTCGAGGCCCATGAAGGTGTCGCCCGGCTGCAGCAGCGCGAGGAACACGGCCTGGTTCATCTGGCTGCCGCTGTTGGGCTGGACGTTGGCGAATTCGCACCCGAAAAGCTGCTTCGCGCGCTCGATCGCGAGGTTCTCGACGACGTCGGCGTATTCGCACCCGCCGTAGTACCGCTTGCCGGGATAGCCCTCGGCATACTTGTTGGTGAAGACGCTGCCGGTCGCTTCCAGCACCGCCTTCGAGGTGATGTTCTCGCTCGCGATCAACTCGATGCGGTTGCGCTGGCGGTCGAGCTCGTGGCGGATCGCCTCGGCCACCGCGGGATCGGCAGTCTCGAGGTCGTCGCACCAGAAGCGCGTCAGCGGGTCCGAAGTGCCAGCGTTGCGGGCGAGGGTGGCGGCCCCAAGCTCGGAAATAGTCATGCCGTCTCCCTGGAGGGCGGGTTGGAAAGCTTGTCGACGCGGCGCTGGTGGCGCCCGCCGGCGAAATCGGTGTCGAGGAACGCGGTCACGCAAGCCTTCGCCATGTCGATGCCCGTCAGGCGCGCGCCCATCGCCATGACGTTCGCGTTGTTGTGCTCGCGCGCAAGAGCGGCGGACAGCGGCTCCGACACGAGCGCGCAGCGAACGCCGGGATTGCGATTGACCGAGATCGAGATGCCGATGCCCGATCCGCACAACGCGATACCGCGTTCGGCGGTGCCCTCGGCAACGACTTCGGCCAGCTTGTAGCCGTAATCGGGGTAATCGACGCTGTCGTGGCTGTCGGGCCCAAGGTCGGCGACTTCGTGGCCGGCATCGATCAGCCACTCGCGCAGGGCGGTCTTGAGGTCGACGGCGGCGTGATCGGAGGCGATGGCGATACGCATGGGGGCCACATAGGGACGGAGGCCGATTCGCGCGACCCCGCGGGTCAATCTTTTTAAAGGCGCTCGGCCCGGATCATCGGTCACCCGCTCGCGTAACCACCGGGTCTCCCTGGCCGACGAGGACACGGGTGAGGTCCTGCGCGATGAGCAAGGGACCGTGGTAGGATGTTCGCACACCTTCCGCGATATCGGTCTCGTCCACCGCGCCGTGCATTCCGATGTGACTGACCGCCGCCAGTTTCGGCGCGGCGCTTGCGAATATCCGTCCGACGTCCTGGGGCGACGTGTGATGCGCCAGGATCCTGGAAAAGCGCGGCGTGGCCGCGATCATTTCGTCTGCCACAGCCGTTTCGTGAACGAGAAGATCGACGCCTTTCGCCCGATCGGCGATCGAGGGATCGTAGCGGGTATCTCCCGACAGCACGACGGAGCGCCCACGAAAATCAATGCGGTATCCAACTGCGGGCCGGATGTCCTCGCCGTGATCGACGCGGAACATGGTAACCCGCAGCCCATCCTCGTCGAAGACGACGCCTTCGTCCATTTCCACGACCCGAATCTGCATCCGAGCCTCGGGCGACCGTTCGTCCTTGCGGCGGATGGCAAGATCGGCCGCGAAGGCCTGGCGCAGGCCGTCGGCGAGCGCCCCGGTTCCGGGCGGGCCAAACAGGCGAAGCGGGGAATTGCTACCCGGCCGACCGGCGTCGAGAATGATCCGAGACAGGAAAAGATCCGGCAACCCCACCACGTGGTCGGAATGAAAGTGGGTCAGGAAAACCGCGTCGACGTCGATCGGCGCGAGGCCGGCCTGCCTGAGCCGTATGGTCGCACCGCGGCCGACGTCGAACAGGAGCCTTCGGTCCCCTGCCTCGACGAGGGTGGCTGCGCCGTACCGGGCAGGATCGAGCGAAGGCGTGCCTGTTCCGAGAAAGGTCACCGCAACCGCATCCTGCCGGTCTCCCTCGCTTGCAGGAAGCGAGGACGGAATCACGAGAATCGATGCAAGCAATGCGGCGAGGCAGGATCGCACAGCGGGATTGCTCCTGCCGTCCTGCCCGCCGTCGCGCGCCACCGCGGGCTACTGATCCAGGAAGGAGCGCATCTTGCGTGACCGGCTCGGGTGCTTGAGCTTCCTCAGCGCCTTGGCTTCGATCTGGCGGATGCGCTCGCGAGTCACCGAGAACTGCTGGCCGACTTCCTCGAGCGTGTGGTCGGTGTTCATGCCGATGCCGAAACGCATCCGCAGGACGCGCTCCTCGCGCGGGGTAAGGCTCGCGAGGACGCGAGTGACCGTTTCCTTGAGGTTCGACTGGATCGCGGCATCGACCGGGATCACCGCGTTCTTGTCCTCGATGAAATCGCCGAGGTGCGAATCCTCCTCGTCGCCGATCGGCGTTTCGAGAGAGATCGGCTCCTTGGCGATCTTCATCACCTTGCGGACCTTCTCGAGCGGCATAGACAGGCGCTCGGCCATTTCCTCGGGCGTGGGCTCGCGGCCCTGCTCGTGGAGGAACTGGCGGCTGGTGCGCACCAGCTTGTTGATCGTCTCGATCATGTGGACCGGGATGCGGATCGTGCGCGCCTGGTCGGCGATCGAGCGGGTGATCGCCTGCCGGATCCACCACGTGGCATACGTGCTGAACTTGTAGCCACGGCGGTATTCGAACTTGTCGACCGCCTTCATCAGGCCGATGTTCCCTTCCTGGATGAGATCCAGGAACTGCAGGCCGCGGTTGGTGTACTTCTTGGCGATCGAGATCACCAAGCGCAGGTTCGCCTCGACCATTTCCTTCTTGGCGATGCGCGCCTCGCGCTCGCCCTTCTGGACCATGTTCACGATCCGGCGGAACTCGGGCAGCGACATGCCGGTGGCGCTGGCGATGTCGGCGATCTCGGCGCGGATGCGCTCGACCGCGTCGGCCTCCTTCTCGGCGAAGGCGGCCCACTTCTTGTCCTTCTTGGCGTTCTCGGCCAGCCAGCTGTCGTCGAGCTCGTTGCCGATGTAGACGTTGAGGAAGTCCGCGCGCTTCACCTTGTGGCGCTCGGCAAGGCGCAGCATCTGGCCGCCCAGCGCGGTCAGTCTGCGATTGAACGCGTAGAGGTTGTCGACCAGGAATTCGATCTTGGTCGCGTGGAACTGAACGCTTTCGACCTCTGCCGTCAGCTGCTCGCGCAGTTCCTCGTATTTCCTCTCCTTTGCCTTCGGGAACTCCTCGCCCCGGCCAAGAACCTCGACGCGCTCGGCCTGGAGCTTCTCGAACTTCTTGAACAGGTCGGTGATGCGCGCAAAGGTCTCGAGCGCTTCGGGCTTCAGCGCCGCTTCCATCTGGGCAAGGGAGAGGGTGTTGTCCTCCTCCTCTTCCTCTTCGCGGCGGCGCGAGGTGCCTTCGCCGTCCTCGTCCTCGTCGTCGGAGGATTCCTCCTCCTCTTCCTCGTCTTCGTCTTCCTTGTAGGTGGGACCGGCGGTTTCCTCGGAAATCTCGCCGTCGTCGTCGTCCTCGGCGTCGTCGGTCATCTTGTCGACCGGCGGCTCCTTGGAAAGCATGGCGTCGAGATCGAGGATCTCGCGCAGCTGCATTTCCTCGTTGTTGAGGGCTTCGGACCACAGGATGATCGCGTGGAAGGTGATCGGGCTTTCGCACAGGCCCATGATCATCATGTCACGACCGGCCTCGATCCGCTTGGCGATGGCGATTTCGCCCTCGCGGCTGAGCAGTTCCACCGCGCCCATTTCGCGCAGGTACATCCGCACCGGGTCATCGGTGCGTTCGACCGTTTCCTTCTTCTTGGTCGCGGCGGCGGGCTTGGCGGGCTTGTTGGAGGCGCCTTCGTCGTCCCCGTCTTCGTCCGAGCCGATCTCGTCGACCTCGTCCTCGGAACTGTCCTCGTCCTCGGCGTCCTCGTCCTTCTCGACGATGTTGACGCCCATCTCGCTGATCGCGGACATGACGTCCTCGATCTGCTCGGACGAAAGCTCGTCCTGCGGCAGCGCTTCGTTGAGTTCGTCCACGGTGACGTAACCCCGGCGCTTGGCCTTGGTGATGAGCTTCTTGATCGTCGCTTCGTTGAGGTCGATGAGCGGTGCATCGTCCTTGGAGTCGGTGTCTTCCTGGGTCGCCATCTCGTCTCGTGTCATTCGCTGTCCTCGTCCGTGGCGCCGGACGGTGCCGACGGAGAGTCTGAATCCGGATGGGCTGCGCTTGCGGCCCTGCGGGTCGCCATTAGCCCCAATCGTTTCTCGAATGCCAGCTTTCGTTTGAGCAGGCGCTGCTGCTCGGCGAAAGCGGCCTCGGGATCGGTCTCGAAGCGCGCGGTGGCAGCCGCAAGCGCGGCATCCAGCGCGGGCCGTTCGACCAGCAACGAAACGGCTTCGGCCAGGTCCTCGCGCGCAGCCCGCGGATCGGCGCCTTCATCGAGGAAGGCAAAGCGACTGTTGTCCGGCGGCGGGGCGAAACCCTGTGGGGCGGATATGGCCCCCTTTTCATCGGGTTCAAGCATCTCGGCCGCCTCGATCAACGATTCGATTGCGGGGCCGGCGCGCCCGTCGTGCGCGGCAAACCGCCCCAGGGGCTCGGCATGGACGAGAATCTGGTCGGGAAAGCGCAGCAGCCCGGCGACGACCGCGCTCGCCAGTGCATCGCGGTTGGCGCCGCTGGCGGCCTTGCGCAAACGCCCCGCGGATTCCGGCGACAGCGGGGGCGATGCCGGCCTCGCGAACCCGCTGCGCCATTCGCGGCGTTCGCGCGGAGGGCGCGGCGGATAGGCGAAGGCGGAGAACTTCTCGAGCAGTTCGCGGCGGTAGAGCGATCGGATGTCAGGATGCTGGATCGCCTCGCAGTGGTCGATCAGCCGCGCCTTAAGGCCGGCCTTGTCTTCCGGCGTGCGCAGTGGCGAGGCCGCCTTCTCGAACGCCCACAGCGTGTCGATCAGGCTGCCGGGATCGGCGAGGAGCGCCGCCATCGCCGGCGCGCCCTGCTGCTTGAGCAGGTCGTCGGGATCGAGCCCTGCGGGAAGCCGGACGATCGACAGCGTCTTGCCCGGCGCGAGCATCGGCAGCGCGCGGCCGATCGCGCGCATCGCTGCGCGCTGGCCGGCACTGTCGCCGTCGAAGCACAGGATCGGCGCATCGACGAGGCGCCAGAGCATCTCGAGCTGGCGTTCGGTGAGTGCGGTGCCCATCGGGGCGACCGCGTCCTCGAACCCGGCGGCCGCCATCGCGACGACGTCCATCTGACCCTCGACCACGACCATCCGGCCCGTCTTGCGCGAGGCCGGGCCGGCGCGGTGCAGGTTGAACAGCGTCCGCCCCTTGTCGAACAGCGGGGTGTCGGGCGAGTTGATGTACTTCGGCGCGTCCTTCTTGTCCGCGTCGAGGATACGCGCCGCAAACCCGATGACCTGGCCCCGCGCGTCGTGGATCGGCATGGTCAGCCGGTCGCGGAACCGGTCGTAGGGCGGCTTGTCGTCGACCGCGATCCGCAGGCCCGCCTCGACCAGCATCGCCTCGTCGAACTGCTTGAGCGCCGCCTTCAATGCCTGCCGGTCGCCCGGGGCGTAGCCGAAACCGAACCGCTCGCGGGTATGCGCGTCGAACCCGCGCGATTCGAGGTATGCGCGGGCCTTGGCGGCCGCCGGCGTGTCGAGGCTGGCGCGGTAGAAGTCCTGCGCCGCCTGGGTCACGTCGTGCAGCCCGGCGCGCTGCTCGGCGGCCTGGGCAGCGCGCGGGTCGGGGGCGGGGACCTCCATCCCGGCCTCGGCCGCAAGTTCCTTCACCGCGTCCATGAAGGCGAGGCCGCGCTGGTCGGTCATCCAGCGGATCACGTCCCCGTGCGCGCCGCAGCCGAAGCAGTGGTAGAAGCCCTTCTCGTCGCTGACGGTGAAGCTCGGCGTCTTCTCGTCATGGAACGGGCAGCACGCCTTCCACTCCCGCCCGGCACGGGTGAGCTTGGTGGTGCGCATCACCACGCTCGACAGCGTCACCCGCGCGCGCAGTTCGTCGAGCCATTGCGGGGAAAGCGCCATGCGCCCTCAATGCGGGCGAATCGCCCTTCGATGCAAGCGGGTCAGGACAACGATTCCTTCACCAGCCGGCTGGCAGCGGACATGTCGAGCACGGTCCCGTGGCGCGCCTTCAGTTCCGCCATCACGCGGCCCATGTCCTTGACCGATTGCGCGCCGAGTTCGGTCTTGATCGCCTCGATCGCCGCGCAGGTTTCCTCCTGCGACATCTGCCGGGGAAGGAACTCCTCGATGACCTTGAGCTCCTTGCGCTCCTGCTCGGCGAGTTCCTCGCGGCCGCCATCGACGTACATCGTGATCGATTCGCGGCGCTGCTTGGCCATCTTCTGCAGCGTCTCGATGACCAGCGCGTCGTCCTCGGGCTTCTGGCTCGCGGTACGAAGCTCGATGTCGCGGTCCTTCAGCTTTGCGAGGATGAGCCGGACCGCGGCGAGGCGCTCCTTGTCGCCGCCCTTCATCGCGTCGATCTGGGTCTGCTTGATGGTATCGCGGATCATTGGGAGGGTGCCTTTCACGGGATAAGTTTGCGGAGCGCCGCTTAGCGCGGGTTGACGCCGCGGGGAACCGGCCCTAGCGGCTGGGACTTAGCGACATCGCCGGAAACACTGACTCGGAGAGCCCCATGGCCGTCCCCGCCAACACGCCTGCGCAACCGAAGGGGGCCACCGGCGTGCTTGTCCTGGCCGATGGCACGGTGATCTGGGGCAAGGGCTTCGGCGCTACCGGCGAGGCGGTGGGCGAGGTCTGCTTCAACACCGCGATGACCGGTTACCAGGAAGTGATGACCGATCCCTCCTACGCGGCGCAGATCGTCACCTTCACTTTCCCGCACATCGGCAATGTCGGCGCCAACGCCGAGGATATCGAGAGCGTGGTCGAAGGCGCGGTCGGCTGCGTCGTGCGCGAGGAGGTGACGCCGAGCAGCAACTTCCGCTCCCAGCAGCAGTTCACCGAGTGGATGGCGGCAAAGGGCAAGATCGGCCTGTCGGGCATCGACACCCGCGCGCTCACCCGCCGCATCCGGCTGAAGGGCGCGCCCAACGCGGTGATCGCGCACCACCCCAAGGGCCAGTTCGACCTCAAGAAGCTGATCCAGCGCGCGCAGGAATGGCCGGGTCTCGAAGGCATGGACCTCGCCACCCGCGTCAGCCGCGAGGCGCAGGAGGACTGGGGCGGCGGCTACTGGGAGCTGGGCAAAGGCTACGCCGATGCCGACAACGCCGGCAAGCCGCACGTGGTCGCAATCGATTACGGCGCGAAGGACAACATCTTCAGGAACCTCGTGAAGGCGGGCGCGCGGGTGACGGTGGTGCCGGCCAAGACTTCGCTGGAAGAGATCGAGGCGTTGAAGCCCGACGGCGTGTTCCTCTCCAACGGTCCGGGCGACCCGGCGGCGACCGGCGAATACGCGGTGCCGACGATCAAGGCCCTGCTCGAGCGCGACGTGCCGGTGTTCGGCATCTGCCTTGGCCACCAGATGCTCGGCCTCGCCGCGGGCGCGACGACGAGCAAGATGCACCAGGGCCACCGCGGCGCGAACCACCCGGTCAAGCGGCTCGCCGACGGCGTGGTCGAGATCACCTCGATGAACCACGGCTTCGCGGTCGACAACACCGCACTTCCCGAAGGCGTCGAGGAAACCCACGTCTCGCTGTTCGACGGCAGCAACTGCGGCATCGCGATCAAGGGCAAGCGCGCCTTCGGTGTCCAGTACCACCCCGAAGCCAGCCCGGGGCCTCAGGACAGCTTCTATCTCTTTCAAAAATTCGTCGGAATGCTCGGATAATGCCCAAACGCACTGACATCTCCTCGATCCTCGTCATTGGTGCCGGGCCGATCGTCATCGGACAGGCGTGCGAGTTCGATTATTCGGGCACGCAGGCGATCAAGGCGCTGAAGGAGGAGGGGTACCGGGTGATCCTGGTCAACTCCAACCCCGCCACGATCATGACCGATCCCGAGTTCGCCGACGCGACCTACGTCGAGCCGATCACGCCCGCGATCGTCGCCAAGATCATCGAAAAGGAGCGGCCCGACGCGCTGCTGCCGACGATGGGCGGGCAGACCGCGCTCAACACCGCGCTGGCGCTGTTCAACGACGGAACGCTCGACCGGCTTGGCGTGCAGATGATCGGCGCCGATGCCGACGCGATCGACAAGGCCGAGAACCGCCAGCGCTTCCGCGAGGCGATGGACAAGATCGGCCTCGAAAGCGCGCGCAGCGGCGTTGCCAACACTGTCGACCAGGCCTTTGCAATTCTTGAAAGAACCGGGTTGCCGTCGATCATCCGGCCGAGCTTCACGCTGGGCGGCACCGGTGGCGGCATCGCCTACAACAAGGCCGAGTTCGAGAAGATCGTCCGCGAGGGCCTCGACGCCAGCCCGACCACAGAGGTCCTCATCGAGGAATCGCTGCTCGGCTGGAAGGAATACGAGATGGAAGTCGTCCGCGACAGGAACGACAACGCCATCATCATCTGCTCGATCGAGAACGTCGACCCGATGGGCGTCCACACCGGGGATTCCATCACCGTCGCCCCGGCGCTGACGCTGACCGACAAGGAATACCAGATCATGCGCAGCGCGAGCATCGCGGTGCTGCGCGAAATCGGCGTGGAAACAGGCGGTTCGAACGTACAGTTCGCAGTCAATCCCAAGGACGGGCGGCTGATCGTCATCGAGATGAACCCGCGCGTCTCGCGGTCCTCGGCGCTCGCGTCGAAGGCCACCGGCTTCCCCATTGCGCGCGTCGCGGCGAAGCTGGCGGTGGGCTACACGCTCGACGAGATCACGAACGAGATCACCGGCGCGACGCCGGCGAGCTTCGAGCCGACGATCGACTACGTCGTCACCAAGATCCCGCGCTTCGCGTTCGAGAAGTTCAAGGGCGCCAAGGTCGAGCTCGCAACCGCGATGAAGTCGGTGGGCGAGGTCATGGCGATCGGCCGCAACTTCCAGGAAAGTGTGCAGAAGGCGCTCCGCGGACTCGAGACCGGGCTCGACGGGTTCAACCGCGTGGTCGAGCTCGAGGGCGCGAGCCGCGAGGAGATCACCGCCTCGCTCGCCCGGCGCACCCCGGACCGCCTTCTCAAGGTCGCGCAGGCCTTCCGGGAGGGGATCGAACTCGACGAGATCGCCCGCATCACCGGATACGATCCGTGGTTCCTCCGCCAGATCGAGGAGATCATCTGGGAAGAACAGATGATCGGTCATCACGGCCTGCCGCGCGATGCGCAGGAAATGCGCCGGCTGAAGGCAATGGGCTTTTCCGACAAGCGCCTTGCCACGCTGGCGGTGCGCTCGGTCGGGGTCGCAGGGGGGCTGGGAGAAACCCAGGCCAAACGTTCGGGCCTTTTGCACGACACGCTGCGCGCGATGGCCGGCGCCACCAGCGAACAGGAAGTGCGCGACCTGCGCCGCAAGCTCGGGGTGTTCCCGGTGTTCAAGCGGATCGACAGTTGCGCCGCCGAGTTCGAGGCGGTGACACCTTATATGTACTCGACCTACGAAGCACCGAGCTTCGGGGAACCCGAAAACGAATCGAACCCCACCGACCGCAGGAAGATCGTCATCCTCGGCGGCGGCCCGAACCGGATCGGGCAGGGCATCGAGTTCGATTACTGCTGCGTGCACGCCTGCTTCGCGCTGTCCGAGGCAGGTTTCGAAACGATCATGGTCAACTGCAACCCGGAAACGGTTTCCACCGATTACGACACCAGCGACCGGCTCTACTTCGAGCCCCTGACCGCCGAGGACGTGCTCGAGATCCTGCGGGTCGAACAGTCGAACGGCGAGCTCGTCGGCGTGATCGTCCAGTTCGGCGGGCAGACGCCGCTGAAGCTCGCCCAGGCGCTGGAGGACGAAGGCATCCCGATCCTCGGCACCAGTCCCGACGCGATCGACCTTGCCGAGGACCGCGAGCGGTTTGCCCAGCTGGTCAACAAGCTGAAGCTCAAGCAGCCGCAGAACGGCATCGCCCGCAGCCGCGACGAGGCCGCCGCCTGGGCCAACCGCATCGGCTATCCCGTGCTGCTGCGTCCCAGCTACGTGCTCGGCGGGCGCGCGATGGAGATCGTCGACAGCGAGGCGCAGCTCGACGATTACATCGCCACCGCGGTGCAGGTCAGCGGGGACAGCCCGGTGCTCGTCGACCAGTATCTGCGCGACGCGATCGAGTGCGACGTCGATGCGCTGTGCGACGGGACCGAGGTCCGCATCGCGGGCGTGATGCAGCACATCGAGGAAGCCGGGGTCCACTCGGGCGACAGCGCCTGCACCCTGCCGCCGTACTCGCTCTCCGCCGATATCGTCGCCGAGATGGAGCGCCAGGCCGAGGCACTTGCCCTCGCGCTCGGGGTCAAGGGGCTGATGAACGTCCAGTTCGCGGTCAAGGACGGCGAAGTCTACCTGATTGAGGTCAATCCGCGCGCGAGCCGCACGGTGCCATTCGTCGCCAAGGCGATCGGGCAGCCGGTCGCCAAGATCGCCGCGCGGGTGATGGCCGGCGAGCCATTGTCGAACTTCGAGCGGTTCAGGCGCGATCTCGACTACATGGCCGTCAAAGAGGCCGTGTTCCCCTGGGGCCGGTTCCCCGGCGCCGACCCGGTACTCACGCCCGAGATGAAATCGACCGGCGAAGTCATGGGCATCGACCGGGATTTCTCGACCGCGTTCCTGAAGTCGCAGATCGGTGCCGGTAGCGCGCTGCCCCAACAGGGCCTGCTGTTCGTGTCGGTCAAGGACAGCGACAAGCCGGTTGTCCTGCCTGCGGTCAAGGCATTGATCGATCACGGGTTCGAGGTGATCGCGACCGGCGGAACCCAGCGTTACCTTGCCGAGGCCGGCCTCCCGGTCGACCGGGTGAACAAGGTCGCCGAGGGACAGCCGCATATCGTCGACCGGATCATCGACCGTGAGGTGGCGCTGATCTTCAACACGACCGAGGGCTGGCAGTCGCTTCTCGACAGCCAGTCGATCCGCGCCAGCGCGCTGGAAGCGCGTGTCCCGTACTACACCACGGCCGCCGCCAGCCTCGCCGCAGCGCGCGCGATCACCGAGGTTTCGGCCGATCAGCTTGAAGTCCGCCCCTTGCAGGACTATTACGGCTGAAACAACACACGCGTTTTTCCCGACATCGCGACCTTGTAACGAGCCGTTTCGACAAGCGGCGGGGTCTCGAATTGTCCCGACAGGCGTGACGGCAAGAGAAAGAACGACGGGATGGCTACGATGGAAAAGGTGCCGATGCTGGCCGAAGGTTACGAGCGAATCGCCGCCGACCTCAAGGCCCTGCGCGCGGAACGGCCGAAGATCGTCGACGCGATCGAGGAAGCGCGCGCGCACGGGGATCTCTCCGAAAACGCCGAATACCATGCCGCGAAGGAGCGTCAGGGCCAGATCGAGGCGCAGATTTCGGATCTTGAAGACCGCATCAGCCGCGCGCAGATCATCGACCCTGCGACGCTTTCGGGTGACCGCATCGTGTTCGGCGCCACGGTGACCCTGCTCGACGAAGACGACAAGCCGGTGAAGTACCAGATCGTCGGCCAGACCGAAGCGGACGCCAAGAAGGGCAGGATCAGCTACAATTCGCCGCTCGGCCGCGCGCTGATCACCAAGAAGGTCGGCGACGAAATCGAGGTCACAGTTCCCTCGGGCGACAAGTTCTACCTGGTCGAGAAGATCGAGTTCATCTGATTACGGCACGCGGCGAGGGGCGCCGTCGCGGCGCTTCCCCCCGTTCGGCCCGTCCGTTCGGCGGATCGACCGAGGTTGCCGTCGAGCGTCTCACTTGCCCTCGGCCTCGGGGTCGAAGAGCTTGTGAAGGTGCACGATAACGTACTTCATCTCGGCATCGTCGACGGTGCGCTGGGCCGCGCCGCGCCAGGCCTCGAGCGCGCTGGCGTAGTCGGGAAAGACGCCGACGACGTCGATTTCCTTCAGGTTTTCGAACTGCAGCGTCATCGGGTCGGTCACGCGCCCCCCCATGACGAGGTGGAGCAACTGCTTCTTGGCTTCGGTCATCGTGTCAGGTCCTTGGGGAGGAATCGCAGCGCCCCATAGGGAAGGCGGCGCGACAGGGAAACCCCGTCGCGCCGCCTCGCGTCGATTGCTTCGCCGGTATCAGTGCAGTCGGGAGCGTGCGCTGCCGAGCGCGCGGTTGGCGGTCCGGCTCGCGCTGTCGATCGCGCGGCTCGCCGAATCGCTCGCGCTGCGTCCGAGATCACGGGCGCCGTCGCCGATCGTTTCGCCAAGATCACCGATGCGTTCCTGCCCGGCCTTTGCCGCTTCTTCCGCGCTTTCCAGGAACTTTGCGCCATACGTCAGCGCCAGGTCCGCAAGCGTTCCGGCAAGAACCGCGGTACGCGCGCTGGCCTTCTTGCGCATGCGGCGCCCGGGTCCCGGCACGATCGCAGCGACCAGGACTCCCAGGGCAAGTCCCCCAGCGAGCGTCGCCAGCGGGTGCTCCTTGACGAACGAGGTCGCGCCGTCCGCTGCGTCGCGCGCGTAATCGCCGAAAGAGCGATCGCTGTTGCGCTGCTCGGCTGCTTCGATCTTCTTCTTGAGTTCCTTGCGTTTGTCTTCGGAATTGGTGGCCATGGGCGACTCCATTCGAGTGGGGGTTCGCTTAGCTAACGGGTCGGCTCGGTGTTCCGTTCCAATTCGCCCGGATCCCCGTCGGCGACTTCATCCTCGTCGAGAAACAGGTCGAGGATGGGATTGCGGGCGAACCACAGCACGATCGCGGCTATCAGAGTCGCGACAACACCCTTGTTGTTGTCCGCGACCTCGATCGCTTCGTCGAGGACCTCGCTCGCGCCTTCGCCGATGCGATCGACGATCCGGCGCGAGATGCTCTTGCCGGCCAGGCTCGCCCGCAAGTGGGCGATGTCGGCCTCGAACAGCGCGCGGGCGGCATTGCGCAGTGCGCGATCCTCGCGGAGCTGTCTTTCGAGAGACAGGCTCATTCGCGGGTCTCCGAATAGGCCTGGGCAAGTCGGGCGAACTTGCGCCGGGCGGCGAGGGCGAAGGCGGTGCCGGCTGCGAGGAGCACGAAGACGACGGCACCGGTGGCGCCCCACGGGCCGATCAGCGGGGTGAGCGCGATCACCAGGCCGACGACGAGCGCGACCAGGGCCAGGTGGACCAGCGCGAAGGCCGCAATACCGTAGAACGCTCCCGACCGTCCGCGATCGAAGGCGAATGCCGCTCGCGTCTTCTGGAACTGGATCTCAGCCTCGACCATCGTGCGGCCGTCGTCGAACAGTGCGACGATATCGTCGGTCAGCGATCCCTTCTCCGGATCAGCCTCGCCCACGGGACGATCCTCGTCCGCAAAGTGGAGATCGGGGTCATGCGTGTTCAAGTCAGCCCTCCCGAGCAGGAGGATCAGTCGTTAGAACCGCGGAACATCCGTGCCAACAGGAACCCGCCGACCGCGGCGATGCCGATTGCGAGGCCGGGGCTCTTGCGCACCATCTCGCGCGCGTCCTCGCCCAGTTCCTCAACGCTCTTGGCGTCGATCTTGGCAGACGCTTCCTGGAGCGAGCGCGAGGCCGAACGGGCATAGTCGCCGTACTTGGCGCCGAGCTTCTCGTCGACCGTGGGCGCGGTATCGAACACGGCACGGCCGAGCGCGAGGAGCGCCTCGGCGATCTTGCCCTTGCCGTCGGTGGCGAGTTCACCCGCCTTGCCCTTGGCCTGGACACCATAGTTCTTCGCCTCGGCGACCCAGTCCTCGCTCTGCGCGCGGGCCTGGTTGCGATAGGCGGCAGCGCGCTCGCCCGCCTCGGTCTTGAGCGCCGCGGCACCGGCCTTCGCTTCCTCGAGCGCGGCATTGAAGCGGCTCTTGGCGACGTCGGTGTTCTTGCGGGACTGGGCAGCAGGCTTGCGTGGGGTCGTGGTCGCGCCGGAGCCGGCAACCTTGGTGGCCGGCTTGCGGGTCGCCTTGGGCTTGGGAGTGGTGGATTTCGGGGTGCTGGCTTCGGCCATGATCGCTTTCCTTCTTGCCCTCGCATACAAATTCATCGTGCGTCCGGGGGTATCGGACACCGCAATGCTGCAACGCAACTTGCGTGGCATGGTTCCGCCGCATAGAGCGCGCCTGCATCCCCATATGGGCGTGTATTAGAACTATACAACACCCTTCCCACGGAGAGTCGTCATGACCGCTATCATAGACATCCACGGTCGCGAAATCCTCGACAGCCGCGGCAACCCGACGGTCGAGGTCGACGTCCTGCTCGAAGACGGCAGCTTCGGCCGCGCGGCGGTGCCTTCCGGCGCGTCGACCGGCGCGCACGAGGCGGTCGAACTGCGCGACGGCGACAAGAGCCGCTACCTCGGCAAGGGCGTGATCAGGGCAGTCGACGCGGTCAACAGCGAGCTCAGCGATCTGCTCGTCGGCTTCGACGCCGAGGACCAGCGCGACATCGACCTCGCGATGATCGAACTCGACGGCACCGAGAACAAGGGGCGCATTGGCGCCAACGCGATACTGGGCGCGAGCCTGGCGGTGGCAAAGGCGGCCGCCGATGCCCGCGGCCTTCCGCTCTACAGCTACGTCGGCGGCGTGTCGGCGCACGTCCTGCCGGTGCCGATGATGAACATCGTCAACGGCGGCGAGCACGCCGACAACCCCATCGACGTGCAGGAATTCATGATCATGCCCGTCGGTGCCGGCAGCCTTGCCGAGGCGGTGCGCTGGGGCGCGGAAGTATTCCACACGCTCAAGAAGTCGCTCCACGCCAAGGGCCTGGCCACCGCGGTCGGGGACGAGGGCGGCTTCGCGCCCGATCTCGCGAGCACCCGGGCCGCGCTCGACTTCGTCATGGGTTCGATCGAGGAGGCCGGGTTCAAGGCCGGCACCGACATCGTGCTCGCGCTCGACTGCGCGGCGACCGAATACTTCAAGGGCGGCAAATACGAGATGACGGGCGAGGGCATCTCGCTCTCGCCGCAGGAAAACGCCGAGTGGCTCGGAAAGCTGTGCGCCGACTACCCGATCCGCTCGATCGAGGACGGCATGAGCGAGGACGACTTCGAGGGCTGGAAGGCGCTCACCGACCTCGTCGGCGACAGGGTGCAACTCGTCGGAGACGACCTGTTCGTCACCAATCCGCGCCGGCTCGAGATGGGCATCGGCAAGGGACTGGCGAACTCGCTGCTGGTCAAGGTCAACCAGATCGGCACGCTGACCGAAACGCTCGAGGCTGTCAGCATGGCGCAGCGCGCGGGCTACACCGCGGTGATGAGTCACCGTTCGGGTGAAACCGAGGACGCGACGATCGCCGACCTCGCGGTCGCCACCAATTGCGGGCAGATCAAGACCGGGAGCCTCGCGCGGTCTGACCGGCTGGCAAAGTACAACCAGCTCATCCGCATCGAGGAAGAACTCGGGGCGAGCGCGCACTACGCGGGCGCGGACTGCTTCGGCCGGCTGGCCCGCTAGGGCAATCGACGAACCACCGGGCGGAGCTGACGAAGGCGGTTTCGCGACGGGCGCTCCGCCCCTAGACGGTTGCGATTGTAACCGACTCACTGGGAGAGCCCGTTTCCATGAACACCCGTTTCGTCGCCGCCCTGATGCTGGGCGTGGCCAGCGCCACCCTGGGACCCATCGCCTGTTCGATGGCCGGTACTGACACCGCCGACGTAGCCACCACGCCGGGGACCGAGCTCGGCATCCGCAAGGACTGGATGGACACTTCGGCCAAGCCGGGCGACGACTTCTTCCAGTACGCGAACGGCAGCTGGGTGCAGAACACCGAGATTCCCGCCGACCGCTCGGGCATCGGGGGATTCTGGATCGCCGACCAGGCGACCGAAAAGAACCTCGAATCGCTCATCGCGGAGATCGTCGCGTCGGACCCCGAGCCGGGGAGCGATGCCGCGAAGGTCAAGGCGTTCTACCAGGCCTACATGGACACCAAGGCGATCGACGCCGCGGGTCTGGCGCCCGTGAAGGACGATCTCGCCCGCTTCGCCGGAATCGCCGACAAGTCCGCACTGGCCCAGGTGCTCGGCAGCCAGACCCGTGCCGACGTCGATCCGCTCAATGCGACCGACTTCCGTACCGAGAACCTGTTCGGCGTGTTCGTGACCCAGGCGCTCAAGGGCGGTGAGGTCGTGCCCTACATCCTGCAGGGCGGCCTGGGGATGCCCGAGCGTGAGTACTACCTGTCATCCGACCAGAAGATGGCCGGCCTCAGGACCGCCTACCGCGCCTACATCGCCGACCTGCTGAAGGCTGCCGGCATCGACAATGCCGATGCGAGGGCGCAGCGGATCTTCGACCTCGAGATGAAGATCGCCAGGGCCCACGTGAGCCGGGAAGAAAGCGACGACTGGTCGACCGCGAGCAGCCTGTGGCAGCAGTCCGACTTTGCGAAGAAGGCTCCCGGCCTTGATTGGGATGCCTTTTTCAAAGGGGCCAACCTCGACGGGTACAAGACCTTCGATGCCTACCACCCCGGCGCGATCACCGGCCTGTCCAGGCTGGTCGCCAGCGAGCCGCTCGATGCGTGGAAGGACTGGCTGGCGTTCCACCAGATCAATAGCCACACCGACGTCCTGCCGTCGAAGCTCGATGACCTGCACTTCGCGTTCTACGGCCAGAAGCTGAACGGTCAGGAGAAGCAACGCGCGCGCGACAAGCGCGCACTGGCCGCGGTCAACGAGCACATGGGCGATGCGCTCGGCAAGCTCTACGCCGAAAAGTACTTCCCGGCCTCCGCCAAGGCAGAAATCCAGGGGATGGTCGACAACATCAAGGACGCGTTCGCCAAGCGCATCGAAGCGCTCGACTGGATGGCCGCCGAAACCAAGGCGGAAGCGACGAAGAAGGTCCAGACGATGGAGGTCGGCGTCGGGTATCCGGACGAATGGACCGACTATTCGGCGCTGCAGGTCCCCGAAAGCAAGCCCTATGCCGCCGTCATCGCGGCGGAGAAGGCGCGCTACCGACAGCAGCTCGCCAAGATCGGCAAGCCGATGGACAAGAGCGAGTGGTGGATGAACGCCCAGCTGGTCAACGCGGTCAACCTGCCGGTGCAGAACGCGCTGAATTTTCCCGCCGCGATCCTTCAGCCACCCTTCTTCGACCCGAAGTGGGACCCGGCTGCCAACTACGGCGCAATCGGCGCGGTGATCGGTCACGAAATCAGCCACAGCTTCGACAACAACGGCGCCGAATTCGATTCCACCGGTACGATGCGCAACTGGTGGACCGATGCCGACAAGAAGCAGTTCCAGGCGGCCGGCAAGGCGCTCGCCGAGCAGTACGACGCCTACGAGCCGTTTCCCGGCCTCAACGTTAAGGGCGAGCTTACCCTGGGCGAAAACATCGCCGATATCGCCGGCCTGCAGGCGGCCTACGACGCGTATCGCGCGTCGCTGAACGGCAAGGAGGCGCCGGTGATCGACGGATTTACCGGGGACCAGCGGTTCTTCATCGCCTATGCCCAGACCTGGGCCAGCAAGATGCGCGAGGAAGCCCTGCGCCAGCGCATCGCCACGGATGGCCACGCCCCTGCGCAGTACAGGGCGCTGACGGTCCGCAACATGGACCCGTGGTACAAGGCATTCGACGTCAAGGAAGGCGACAAGCTGTACCTGCCGCCGGAAAAGCGCGTGAAGGTCTGGTGATCGCCTAGCTTTCTTCCGCCTCGACCTCGTGCTCGATCCGCTCGGCCACGGGTTCGAGGCGGTCCATCACCTTCTTGTTCTTCGGGCTGAGCAGGTATTGCCATACGCCCCAGGCGTTGATGAGCAGCAGGATCGCGTTCATCGCGGCGATCGGCATCGCGCCGCTGGTCAGGCCGGACGCGATCCAGGTGACCGACACGAGGCAGAACAGCACAAATCCCCACCCGGTCGCCTTGCGGCCGAGATCGAGCGCGATGAGCCCGGCCGCCAGCATCGTGCCGACGGCGGCGATCCATTCGAGCGGTCCGTTCATTCCTGTCCTTCCGATGCGGTCACGCTAGCGACAAGCTGCGGAAAGGGCCGGGAGTTCCGGACCCGGTCAGGATCCGGCAGCGGTCAGCCTGTCGACCTGGTCATCGGTCAGCTCGACCCGGGTGAATTCGAGCAAGTCGTCGAGCTGGTCCGCGGTCCGTGCGCTGGCGATCGGCGCGGGAATGCCCGCCTGACGCACGAGCCACGCCAGCGCAATCGCCGCGTGGCTCGCGCCGGTCTCGGCTGCAACATCATCCATCGCGGCGAGCACCCGGGGGCCGTTCGCACCGGCAAGCTGCTTGGCCCGACCCCCGCGGATCGACTTCTTGAAGTCATCCTCGGTCCGGTACTTTCCCGTGAGATAACCTGCGGCGAGCCCGAAATAGGGCAACATGACGAGGCCATTGTCGATGACGCTCGCCCGCATATCCTCGCCATACGCCTCGCGCGCGGCGAGGTTGTATTCGTTCTGCAGGGCGGAAAACGCAGCCGCCCCGATCGAGCGCGCGTGTTCGACCGCGTCCTCGAGCCGCTGGACGTCGAAATTGGATGCGCCGATCGCCTTCGCCTTGCCGGAACGCACCGCGCCATCGAACGCCTCGACGATCTGTTCGATCGCGAGGTCGGGATAGTCCTTGTGCGCGTAATACAGGTCAACGCGATCGGTCCCGAGCCGGTCGAGCGAGGCATCGAGCGACTTCAGCACCCGCTCAGGTTCGTAGAGTTCCTTTCCGCCCAGCATCCCCGTCTTGGTGTGCAGACGCATTTCGTCGCGCACCCCGCGGCTCGACAACCAGCGCCCGATCTCGCTTTCCGATTCGCCGCCCTCGTGTCCCTCGACCCAGGCCGAATAGACGTCGGCGGTGTCGATCATCCGGCCCCCGGCCTCGTAGAACTTGTCGAGGACCGCAAGCGTCTCGTCGCCCTTGGTCGCCCAACCGAACACGTTACCACCGAGCACCAGCGGAATGCCGGCCATGAAATCGTGCTTCGCCATCATGAATACTGCTCCGCGATCGATAGAAGCGCCATCGCCGCCTTGGCCGCCTCGGCGCCCTTGTCCTTTCGAGCCGGGTCGGCGCGCTCGAGCGCCTGCGCCTCGTTTTCGACCGTCAGGATGCCGTTGCCGATCGGCACCCCGTCCATGGTGAGCGCCATCACCCCGCGCGCGCTCTCTCCGGCGACGATCTCGAAGTGATAGGTTTCTCCGCGGATCACCACCCCGATGGCGACGAAGCCGTCATAGCGACCACTGTCGGCAATCGTCGCGATAGCCCCCGGGATCTCGAGCGCGCCGGGCACCGTCATGACGTCGAACTCGTGCCCGTTGCGGCGCAGTTCGTCGCCCGCGCCTTTCACGAGCAGGTCGTTGAGATGGTCGTAGAAACGGGCTTCGACGATCAGGAACTTGGCCAAGGATGGATCCTCTCGATTGCATGGCGGACAGGACGTCCGTTCAACTATTGCCATTACAAATTGAAAAACATCGATATTTTTTCAAATGATCAGAGCGCTCCCACACTCTTTCCCACGCCTAACGGTCGTCACCTAGCTTTGAGCGCTATGGGGGTCCGGCAAACGTTACGCGGTAATGGCACCAATCGCTACGTCTGCATATTAGTGGTTTGGCCTCACCGGAAGTCCCCAATCGGGTCGTTAGCAGTTATTTGCGATTCAGTAGGCCAACCATCGCCATCATCTGCACCGCGCAATGATCGTCCAATTCCAGGAACTCTTCCCAGTGGCGCTCGAATGTGCGGTGCCACATGCCCTTGGGGCGCTGGATAACGCTGCCCCAACCTTGCTCGCAGTCGAGCTTCTTCTGGAGCCTAAACAGGCGCTCGAAAGGCCGGTCTCGGTGTGCGTAACGCTGGAATTGATAGGCCAGCCGCCATGCCTTGCGGGACGCGAACCTGTCGCCACCTGGTGGAAGGTAGAGCTTGCGGACACGGTTGCCGCGATAGGGACAGATCATCCACCAGCGCTTGCCCCCATAATTCGGCTGGGTGTGGCAGAGATAGACCGTCTGGCCCACGCTTTCGGCATCCTTGCCGCTTCCGCGCGTGTAGGATAACTGAAGCCGCTCCTGCTCAGGATCGTCCATGACGGCATCGTAGCTCATCGAACCGGACGGGTTTCCACCGCAGGTCCAGCGCAAGGTGCCGCTGATCCGCTGTCCCGGCCGCGCCAGACCATCCCTGAACATCCATGCCAAATCAATGCGCCGCGAAGCATCGGCAATTGGCCTCCAACCGTGCTGTCCAGATCCGTAGCCACCCATGCTCTGAATCAAACAAACGCGGAAACGCAGAGCGAAGGATTTTCCTAAATCATTAGAGAATTATACAGCGGCGAACGGCTGGGAACGGACATTCCGCTACGACCCCATTGCGGACATTATTCGCGGGTGCCATCCTTGGCAGCATGAGTGACGGTGGAGGGGACTGGTGGAAGCTCGAAGTGCCAGCGCACGTCGATCTTACCCGTCCCGGCATCTACGAGTGGCGCATCGCCAACGAGAGCGTCTACATCGGCAAATCCTGTCGGCTGCGCCGCCGCATTCGAGAATAACCTAACAATGTGCGCAAGCTGCTCACCGGCGCCCCTTATCGTCGCGGTAAGGAGACAGACTTTCGGCAGGTTCATCATGCCTTGCGTGATGCCCAGGCGGGGAAGCAGTGTGTGTTAGTGACGATCTTGGAAAATTGCGAACGAGATACGCTGAACCAGCGCGAACGTCATTGGATACGCGTCCGCAGAGCAGAGGCGGCTACTGGTGGTCCTCGCGTTCTTAACGGCCCATAGGAGACTAGCGCGTGGCAGAAGAAACCTACTGTTGGCGTTGCCGAGTAGAGATGCCCATGCTTGACGAGGACGAGTGGGCGCGGATCGGCCCCTTCCTCGAAGCTTCTGCTGAACCAACGCGAAGAGATGCTGCGCTCGATCTCTACCACGAGATGACGGGTGTTCGTGAAACGAACATTAACGCCATCTGGCATCATCGTCGTAGCATGTATGGCCCGCCCTGCAGCACCTGTGGGAAGCCATTGCGAACTCCAGTAGCCCGGTTCTGTGCCGCATGTGGTGCACCAGAGAGTCCTGACCGGGAGGGTCCTTCTGAGGTCTGCTAACCACCCTATTCTGTTGAAGAAGTCGGGTTCTGCGTTGCTGGCAGGCTGACGCGGATCGGGGGCGAGCAGCTTTCCTCGCCCGA
>NZ_JAOAMV010000029.1 GCF_025154015.1 Tsuneonella litorea | reverse complement strand
CGGTGCTGTCAAACCAAACGCACCGATGGCCAAGCGGTAAAACGAGGGTAGGGCGAACGTATGCCCAGACCTCGCAAGCCAGCCAGTCCGTTCAGATATTTCAACTCGTCACCCGAGGTGATCCGGCTGGTTGTCATGATGTATGTCCGGTTTCCGCTGAGCCTGCGAAACGTTGAGGACCTGCTTTTCGAGCGCGGAATCGATGTTTGCCATGAGACGGTGAGGCTTTGGTGGAACCGGTTCGGGCCGATGTTCGCCAGCGATATCCGCCGACAGCGGGTGAGCCGGATGCAGGGTTTCCGCCATTGGCGCTGGCACCTTGACGAGATGTACGTGAAGCTGAACGGCGAGATGGTTTACCTGTGGCGTGCCGTCGACCACGAGGGCGAAATCCTCGAAAGCTTCGTTACGAAGAAACGGGACAAGTCTGCGGCACTGGTATTCATGAAGAAGGCGCTGAAGCGCCATGGCCGCGCCGAGACATTGGTCACCGACGGCCTGCGATCCTATCCGGCTGCGATGCGCGAGCTTGGCAATCTGGACCGCCGCGAAATGGGCCGCTGGTTGAACAATCGGGCCGAAAACTCGCACCTTCCGTTCCGACGACGAGAACGGGCAATGCTGCGATTCCGGCAGATGAAGTCGCTACAGAAATTTGCTTCCGTCCATGCCAACGTCCACAACCATTTTGATCTCCAACGCCACCTCATCGACAGAGAGACCTACAAGGCTCGCCGCTCGGCCGCGTTGGTCGAGTGGCAGTCCCTCATGGCCTGAGATGAAGCTGGGGAGGGGAGAACTCCGCCAATCGGAGACGAGTTGCGATTGGACTGACACCACC
>NZ_JAOAMV010000028.1 GCF_025154015.1 Tsuneonella litorea | reverse complement strand
ATGGCACTTCTCCTCCACTGAAGCGGAGTAGACTACGAGCGACTCCGCGCTGGGTGGAGAGCCGTCCACGGCATCAACATCGGCCATTTCGACCTAGACAGCCAAGCTCCAAAAGCAGTCGTTCAAGTTTGGTCGGATGGCGGCCCCCGTATCTCGCCGGTTCAGCACCGATTGGCTTTCAGGTGTTCTCAGTAAACGAGTGAACGTTGCTGAAGTCGTGTCGTCATTGGTAAGTTGTAGGAGCAAGACCTTGCCGGGCTGCGCTGAAGAATCCTGCACTGGCTGATGGTGACCACCGAGCCGATGGGGCCTGTCGTCGCCGCGACGCGTACCTGCCAGGACCAGTGCCGCGAAGTTCACTCGGCCGCACCCCTGAACCGCAATTCGCGCAACACTAGCCACGCCATCCCGCCCATCACGGCATAGAAGACCGCCATGCCCAGCGCTACCGCCCAGCCCACGCCCACCGGTCCGAAACCCGCCAGTGCGAAAATCCCGCCAATGATAACCGCCACCGAGATCGACCGCGCGACTACGGCATAGCTGGCATGTCCGGTGGAGAAGACCATCGGCTCGAAACCCACCGCAGCCAGCGCGAAGGAAGCGCCGATCGCCAGCGGCACCAGCACCGGGGCGCCGCGCACGAAAGGCTCTCCGCCGATCACCCACAGCAACTGTCCGCCAAGGAACCAGGCGACGAGAGTCACCATTATCCCGCCGACCCCGGCAAAGGTCGACACCTGGCGCACCAGCTTGCGAAAAGCATTGGGATTGTCTGCAATGTGCGACAGCGCAAATTCGGGGAACACCGCGCGCGCTACCAGCTGCGACATGGTGCCGATACCTTGCGCCAGTTG
>NZ_JAOAMV010000027.1 GCF_025154015.1 Tsuneonella litorea | reverse complement strand
CCGCGGGCACGACGATCGCGCTCGACACGACGGGTGCGGTGACCGCGGGCGGGACGACCGCTGGCGGCGCGCTGACGATCGGAAGCACGGTGCAGCCGGCTTCGGTCCTGCTGACTGGCGACGCGAGCGCGGCGAGCGTCGACATCCGGGCCGCGGCCGGGCTGACCGCGCAGGACATCACGGCGACGAGCGGCGGGATGTTCCTCCTCGGCGAGACGATCGTCGCCGACGACGTGCGGGCGGCGCAGGATCTCCTGTTCGCGACGCAGTCGAACGCGGGCACGGCGACCTTCGGCAGCCTGACCTCCACCAACGGCATCGTTGCGGTCAGCGGGTTAATTCCCAGCACGGTCACTGTCACCGGGCCGACCAGCGGCACCAGCGTATTCCTCTACGCGATCAACGAACTTGCGCTAGGCAATGTCACGGCGACGAACGGTAACGTCTATCTCGACAGCACCTTCTCGTCGCCCGGCACCGGCAAGATCACCGCGGGCAACGTGTCGGCAGCCGGCAACGCCCGGATCGTCTCTTCCGGCGATATCACCACCACCGCGATCACTGCTAGCACCGGGGCGATCGACGTCGACAGCACGGGCGGCGGTACGCTCGACCTCGGCACACTCAACGCGGGCACGACGATCGCGCTCGACACGACGGGTGCGGTGACCGCGGGCGGGACGACCGCTGGCGGCGCGCTGACGGTCGGGGCGGTGGCTCCGGTTGCGAGCGCGACCTTTACCGGCAACGTCGGTGCGGCGAGCGTGGACATCGACGCGGTGGGCGCGGTGAACACGCTCGCGATCACCGCGACCGCGGGGATGATCGACATCGACGCCGGTTCGGTGGCGGCGGGTGCGCTCAAGGCGACCGGCGACGT
>NZ_JAOAMV010000026.1 GCF_025154015.1 Tsuneonella litorea | reverse complement strand
TGACCGGGCAGTTTCAGCTAACCGACGACCAGCTTGCGATCCAGGACATGGCGCGGCGGTTCACCGCCGACCGGATCACGCCGTTTGCCGCGCAGTGGGACGAGGACCACCATTTCCCGCGCGACGTGGTGCAGGCCGCGGGCGAGCTCGGCTTCGGCGCGATCTACGTGTCGGAGGAGAGCGGCGGGATCGCGCTCGGCCGGCTCGAGGCGGCGCTGATCATGGAGGCGATGGCCTACGGCTGCCCGGCGACCAGCGCCTATATCTCGATCCACAACATGGCGAGCTGGATGATCGACCGCTTCGGCGGGAGGGAGGTCAAGGCGAAGTTCCTGCCCAGGCTCGTCAGCATGGAACACATCGCCAGCTACGCGCTGACCGAGCCGGGCTCGGGCTCGGACGCCGCCGCGCTCAAGACCACCGCGAAGCTGGACGGCGACACTTACGTCGTCAACGGCACCAAGCAGTTCATCTCGGGCAGCGGGTTCAACGACATCTACGTGGTGATGGTCCGCACGGGCGACGACAAGGAGCCAAAAAACAAATCGGGGGGCATCACCTGCCTGGTGGTCGAGAAGGGCACGCCGGGCCTCAGCCACGGCGCGCCCGAGAAGAAGCTCGGCTGGAACGCCTCGCCCACCGCGCAGCTGATCTTCGAGGATTGCCGGGTGCCGGCCTGCAACCGCGTCGGCGCCGAGGGCGAGGGGTTCCGCTTCGCGATGGCCGGGCTCGACGGCGGGCGGCTCAACATCGGCGCGTGCAGCCTCGGCGGCGCGCAGCGCTGCCTCGACGAGGCGGTCGCCTATACCAAGGAACGCCAGCAGTTCGGTCAGCCGATCGCGGACTTCCAGAACACCCAGTTCATGCTCGCCGACATGGCGACCGAACTCGAAGCGGCGCGCGCGCTGCTCTACCTCGCCGCCGCCAAGGTCACCGCCAATGCGCCCGACAAGACGCGCTTCTCGGCGATGGCCAAGCGGCTCGCCACCGATGCGGGCAGCAACGTCGTCAACGACGCGCTCCAGCTGTTCGGCGGATACGGCTACCTCAAGGACTACCCGATCGAACGCTTCTGGCGCGACCTGCGCGTCCACTCGATCCTAGAAGGAACCAACCAGGTCATGCGCATGATCGTCGGCCGGGACATGCTCCGGCAATGA
>NZ_JAOAMV010000025.1 GCF_025154015.1 Tsuneonella litorea | reverse complement strand
TTCTCCTTGGCCGGAATGGCCGCATAGAAGGTCTGCTTTTGGGAACTAAGAATTCGGATGCCTACGTCTTGGATCGGGGCGCAAAGCCGCCGTCGATCGACCTCGCCGCGAGATTTCCCGAACCGCGACATTCCATTGGACTTCCACCGCACCGCAAGCATTGGTGTCGTCAGTGAATGCGGCCCTGAACGAGGGTTGCAGCCCTGACCGGCACGTCCGTCAGGGCTTTGGGTGGTGGGAGCAGCGAGGTGCTGCTCCGCCAAGGAGTACCACCCGATGATCGATACCATTAGTAAGCCAGCCACAAAGCGCCCTCGCCGGATGGCACGTGAGCCAAAACCAGCGGGCGAGCTGGCAACTCCTCCGTCCACACCTACAGCAGAGGTTGAAGCGAAGACGGCCAAGCCCACCAGCAAATCCAGCCTGGTTCTGGCCATGCTCCAGCGACCCGGGGGAGCTACGATCGCCCAAGTCGTTACGGCGACCAGCTGGCTGCCGCACACCACGCGAGCAGCGCTGACCGGCCTGAAGAAGAAGGGTTACCAGGTCGCCAGCGAGAAAGCAGAAGACGAGGAGCGCGTGTACCGTGTTGCGGCTGGCTGATGCCGCGACGTACCTACGTCACCCTCGACCGGATCGCAGACATGTCGACCGACGAACTGAATGAGCAGTGGGCGCGGCGCTATGCCGCGCCCGCTCCCAACCTGTCGCCCGAGCTGCTGCGCCTGGGGATTGCTTACCGGTTGCAGGAGCAAAGGCTCGGCGGGGTGATTCGCTCAACCAAGTCCGTGCTGCGGCAGCTCGCGAGGCAGCCCCTAAATGGGAAACTAAAGAGCCCGTCACCTCGCAAGCTCACCATCGGGACACGGCTCGTCCGCGACTGGCACAGTGTCGGCCACTCCGTGACCATTCTGGAGGACGGCTTTGAGTACGACGGCAAGCAATGGCGATCGCTCACCGCCATCGCCAAGGCCATCAGCGGCTCGCACTGTAGCGGACCGGGGTTCTTTGGCCTGACGGATTCCAAGCGATGAAGCCGCTGGGTGCTGTCAGCCTAACCGCAACTCGTCACCGATTGGCGAGGCTTGAGCGTATTCTGTTGAAGAAGTCGGGTTCTGCGTTGCTGGCAGGCTGACGCGGATCGGGGGCGAGCAGCTTTCCTCGCCCGA
>NZ_JAOAMV010000024.1 GCF_025154015.1 Tsuneonella litorea | reverse complement strand
TGTGTGGACGGCTCTCCGTTGGCAAGGATTTGGTGAGCTTTTGCTGAGGCTGGTCGGTGCGGCCATGTGTCCGGCCTGTGGTGCGGCCTTGTCATGCGCCGCTGGCCATAATGCCTTCCGCGGAACCGATCCCTAATCAATTTCGCGCACTCGAAGTGCGGGGCGCAAGTAGGGTGGTCTGATCCGTCGGTGTCGACCGGCTGTCGTGCATTAGCTCCTTTGCCCTTTCCAACCTCGTGAGCGTGACCCTGGCGGTCGCGCGATCTCTTGTCAGGCCGTGATGTCCAACGGCTCGCGATAGCGTGCGCCACTAGTCATCAAGGCCCATGCGATCCTGGCGTTCTTGTTGGCCAACGCCATCGCGGCGACCTTCGGCTTGCGCCGCTCGAGCAGTCGCGTCAGCCAGGTTCGGCGCGTGCCCTGCATCGCACGGCGGATGACCGCCATGGCGCCGGCGAACAGCATCTGGCGCAGGTAGCGGTTGCCAGCCTTGGTGACCGATCCCATCCGCGCTTTGCCACCTGATGAGTACTGTCTTGGAACGAGGCCCAGCCACGCCGCCATGTTGCGGCCACAGCGGAAGATCGATGGATCGGGGACACAGGCGACGAGCGCGGAAGCAACAAGTGGCCCGATGCCAGGCACTTCCATGAGGCGGCGACCGAGTTCGGTAGAGCGCGCTGAAGCCAGCACTCGACGGTCGTTCTCTAAGATCTGGGCCTTCACCAACCGCAGCTGGTTGGCCAGCATCCCAAGGCAGAGCCGAGCTTCCGCTGGCAGGTGGTAATCGTCATCGTCTTCAATGATAGCGAGTAATCGATCCACGCCGCCTCGCCCGACCGGCGCAACGACGCCGAACTCGGCCATGTGCGCACGGATGGCATTGGTAAGCATCACCAACTGCCGGTTCAGCATCATTCGCACCTTGTGCAGCATCATAGCGCTCTGTTCGTCGGGGGCCTTTGCCGGCACAAAACGCATGTTCGGCCGGGTGACCGCTTCTGCGATCGCCTCGGCATCAGCCATGTCGTTCTTCTGCCGCTTCACATAGGGCTTCACGTACTGCGCGGGCATCAGCTTGACATCGTGACCGAGCTTCGTGAGCTCTCGGGCCCAGAAGTGTGCAGATCCGCACGCTTCAATACCGATGAGGCACGGCGGCAGCTTCTCAAAAAACGGCAGCAGGCGTGCCCGCGTCAGCCGCTTCTGCAGCACGGTCTCCCCATCAACATCCAATCCGTGAAGCTGGAAAACTGACTTCGCGATATCCAGACCGATAACCTGAACTTCCATGGCACTTCTCCTCCACTGAAGCGGAGTAGACTACGAGCGACTCCGCGCTGGGTGGAGAGCCGTCCACGGCATCAA
>NZ_JAOAMV010000023.1 GCF_025154015.1 Tsuneonella litorea | reverse complement strand
GCCGTGTGTGGACGGCCCTCCGTTG
Organism: Tsuneonella litorea; assembly: GCF_025154015.1. Classification (GTDB taxonomy): domain Bacteria; phylum Pseudomonadota; class Alphaproteobacteria; order Sphingomonadales; family Sphingomonadaceae; genus Tsuneonella; species Tsuneonella litorea. Next base: position 1,346 of record NZ_JAOAMV010000023.1, on the reverse strand, counting down.
GCAAGGGTATTTGGAGCTTTGCCTTCCGCTGGTTGAGGCGGCCATGTGTCCGGCCTTTCGATGCGGCTGTGTCATGCGCCGCTGGCCATGATGCCTTTCGCGCGAACCGGGTCCCGACCTACAGCACGCGCTCGAAGCGCCACGGCCCAAAATGGGTTTTCCCGATCCGGCGGTTTCAACCGGCTTTGTGCATCAACTCCTCGTTGCCCTCTCCAACATCGTCGGCGCGGTGCTCCGCGCCAAGCTTTTACGCTGCGATCGGCATCGGCTCTCGGTAGCGCTCACCGCTGGTCATCAGCGCCCAGACCGTGCGCGCATTCTTGTTGGCCAGCGCTACTGCAGCGACCTTGGCCGGGCGGCGCGCGAGCAGCTGGACCAGCCAGGGTCGCTTCGTGCCGTGCCGCTCGGCATAGCGGATCACTGCCATCGCCCCGACCACAAGCATCTGCCGAAGGTATCGGTTGCCGGCCCGCGTGATGCTGCCGAGCCGATCCTTCCCGCCCGATGAGTTCTGCTTGGGCACGAGACCGATCCAGGCGGCGAGGTCGCGACCGGTCCGGAACACGGTCGGATCGGCGACTGAGGCCACGAATGCACTCGCTAGCAGCGGCCCGACGCCCGGGATATCCATCAGCCTGCGCCCGAGTTCGGTTCGCCGCGCGCTCGCGAGCACACGACGGTCGTTCTCGAGGATTTGCTGCTTCACGACTTCGAGCTGCGCTGCCAGCATCTGCAAGCACAGGCGTGCATCCTCCGGAACGCGATCGTCACCGGCATCCGCGACCACCTCGAGCAGCCGTTCGACCCCGAGCCGACCGACCGGTGCCACCACGCCGAACTCCGAGATATGCGCGCGGATCGCATTCGAGATCTGCGTGCGTTGCCGGTTCAGCATCAGCCGCACCCGGTGGAGCATCATCAGGCTCTGCTGCTCCGGGCTCTTCACCGCGACGAACCGCATCGTCGGGCGTGTCACCGCCTCGCAGATCGCCTCGGCATCGGCCGCGTCGTTCTTCCCGCGCTTTACGTAGGGCTTCACGTACTGAGCCGGCATCAGCTTCACGTCGTGTCCCAGCGCGATCAGCTCACGAGCCCAGTAATGCGAGTTGTTGCAGGCTTCGATGCCGACCAAGCAAGGCGGCAGCTTCGCGAAGAACGGCAGCATCCTTGCTCGCGTCAGTCGACGACGCATCAGTACCTCGCCATCCGCTCCAACCCCGTGCACCTGGAACACCGACTTCGCGATATCCAGACCGATCGTAACAACTTCGCCCATCTCGACTCTCCTTCCAGCTCAACCCCGCGTTCATAGCGCGGGAGGGGATGGAGAGCCGTCCACAGCATCA
>NZ_JAOAMV010000022.1 GCF_025154015.1 Tsuneonella litorea | reverse complement strand
CCTATTCTGTTGAAGAAGTCGGCCTCTGCGACGACGGAGCGGCGAGGCAGATTGTAGGCGAGCGGGCTCCCGCTCTCGATCAGGCGAGGGCGAGCCTCCGTTCTGGGGTCATCTTCGCCATCTTCCGGAGGTTCTGGGCTGCGGCGGCGAGGTGGAACTCGTCTCTTGCTCCGTTGGGCCCCCGCAGGCGCAAGCGATCCAGCTTCAGGATGCGCTTGAGGTGGGCGAACAGCATCTCGACCTTCTTCCGCTGGCGACGTGAGACGAGATAGGCGTCGGTGGTGGCGATGCTGCGGGCCAAGTCACGCGCGCCCTCGTGAACTGAGCGCGTCACCTTGCGAGCGGGCGTGTTGGGCGTGCATCGCTGCCGGAAGGCGCACGCCTGGCAGTCCTGCTGGCGTGCGCGGTAGCGTATCGAGCCATCCTTATCGACGCCGGTGCGCGGCGTGCTGAAGTTGCGATTGGACCGCCGCAGGCGATTACCACCCGGACAGATGTAGCTGTCGTCGTCGTGGTCATAGACGAAGTCGCCGCGCTCGAAGCTGCCATCGTTCCGGGCGGCCTTGTCGAACACCGGGATGTGCGGCTCGATGCTCTTGTCCTCCACCAGCCAAGCCAGGTTGGCGGCTGAGCCATAAGCGGTGTCGGCCACGAGGCGCTCGGGCCAGATGCCGAAGCGCTCCTGCGTTCGCTCGATCATCCTGCGCTGGGCGGTCACCTCGGCCTGGCGGACCGAGGTCGTCGCTTCGACATCGACGATCACCGCATGATCGAGGTCGATCAGGTAGTTGGTGCTGTAGGAGTAAAACGCCGCCTCGCGCGTGGCCGCGGTCCAGCGCGATGCAGGGTCGGTGAGGTTGATCCGCTTGGGCGTAACTGGCGTCGCTCCGCCGAACGCAGCATCGTCGAGCACTTCCAGATACTCGCGCACCGCACGTCCCACTGCTTGCGCCAGCAGACCTTCCTCGCCGGGCACCGAGCGCTGGCGATGGACATCGGCGCGGATGAGACTTGCGTCGACCGCAAAGCCTTCTCCGCCAACTAGCCCCTCGGCCATGCAGCGCTCGACGGTCATCTCGAACAGACGCCGCAGCAGGTCGCTGTCGCGGAACCGGCCGTGCCGGTTCTTTGAGAAGGTCGAGTGATCGGGCACCGCGCCTTCGAGGCCCAGGCGGCAGAACCAGCGATAGGCGAGGTTAAGATGCACCTCCTCGCACAGCCGCCGCTCGGATCGGATCCCCATGCAGTAGCCTATGATCAGCATCCGGATCATCAGCTCGGGATCGATCGAGGGCCGACCCATCTCGCTGTAATAGGGTCTCAGATGCTCGCGGAGCCCACCCAGATCGACGAACCGGCCGATCGACCGAAGCAGGTGATCCGCCGGCACGTGGCTCTCGATGCTGAAGCTGTAGAACAGCGCTTCCTGCATCACCGTCCGCTCGCCCATCATCCCTGATCTCCCGGCTGC
>NZ_JAOAMV010000021.1 GCF_025154015.1 Tsuneonella litorea | reverse complement strand
ATTCTGTTGAAGAAGTCGGGTTCTGCGTTGCTGGCAGGCTGACGCGGATCGGGGGCGAGCAGCTTTCCTCGCCCGATCAGGCGAGAGCGAGCCTCCTCGCTGTGCTCATCTTCGCCATCTTCCGGAGGTTCTGGGCTGCGGCGGCCAGGTGGAACTCATCTCTTGCTCCATTCGGACCGCGCAGGCGCAAGCGATCCAGTTTCAGGATGCGCTTGAGGTGGGCGAACAGCATCTCGACCTTCTTCCGCTGGCGGCATGACACCAGGTACGCGTCGGTCGTCGCGATGGTGCGGGCCATGTCGCGCGCGCCTTCGTGGATCGAGCGCGTTACCTTTCGAGCGGGCATGTTGGGCGTGCATCGCTGCTTGAAGGTGCAGCCCTGGCAGTCCTGCTGCCGCGCGCGGTAGCGGATCGAGCCGTCCTTATCGACATGGTCACGCGGCTTGCTGAAGTTGCGGTTGGATCGTCGCAGGCGATTACCGCCGGGGCAGATGTAGCTGTCGTCGTCATGGTCGTAGATGAAGTCGGCACGCTCGAAGCTGCCATCATTCCGAGCTGACTTGTCGAACACCGGGATGTGCGGCTCGATACTCTTGTCCTCGACCAGCCAAGCCAGGTTGGCCGCTGAGCCGTAAGCTGCATCGGCGACAAGCCGTTCGGGCCAGATGCCGAAGCGCTCCTGCGTTCGCTCGATCATCCTGCGCTGGGCCGTTACCTCGGCCTGTCGCACCGAGGTCGTCGCCTCGACATCCACGATCACCGCATGATCGAGGTCGATCAGGTAGTTCGTGCTGTAGGAGTAGAACGCCGCCTCGCGCGTGGCCGCAGTCCAGCGCGATGCAGGGTCGGTGAGGTTGATCCGCTTGGGAGTGACTGGGGTCGAGCCGCCGAACGCCGCATCGTCGAGCACGTCGAGATACTCGCGCACCGCGCGTCCGACCGCCTCGGGCGGCAGACCTTCCTCACCCGACACCGAGCGCTGACGGTGAACATCGGCGCGGATGAGGCTGGCATCGACCGCGAAGCCTTCGCCGCCGACCAGCCCCTCGGCCAGGCAGCGCTCGACGGTCATCTCGAACAGGCGGCGCAGCAGGTCGCTGTCGCGGAACCGGCCGTGCCGGTTCTTCGAGAAGGTCGAGTGATCCGGCACCGCACCTTCGAGGCCGAGCCGACAGAACCAGCGGTAGGCGAGGTTGAGATGCACCTCCTCGCACAGCCGCCGTTCGGATCGGATCCCCATGCAGTAGCCGATGATCAGCATCCGGATCATCAGTTCGGGATCTATCGAGGGACGCCCCGTCTCGCTGTAATAGGGCCGTAGGTGCTCACGAAGGCCGCCCAGATCGACGAACCGGTCGATCGAGCGAAGCAGGTGATCAGCCGGAACATGGTCCTCGATGCTGAAGCTGTAGAACAGCGCTTCCTGCATCACCGTCCGCTCGCCCATCATCGCTGATCTCCCGGCTGTCGGGATCATTGAATCAGCGGTTTAGTCCCTCGGCAAGGGGAGTTTTTCAACAGAATA
>NZ_JAOAMV010000020.1 GCF_025154015.1 Tsuneonella litorea | reverse complement strand
ATGTGCGACAGCGCAAATTCGGGGAACACCGCGCGCGCTACCAGCTGCGACATGGTGCCGATACCTTGCGCCAGTTGATCTGCCAGCTTGTACAGGCCTGCCGCGCTCGTGCCGAGCAGCAGTCCGACCAGCAGCAGCGGTCCCTGCCGGTACAGCGCGTCGAGCGAGGAACTGGCATAGGTGATGCCGAAGAAGCTCTTGATTCCCGGGTTCTCGCCTATGGCTTCGCGCCAGCGGGCAAAGTTGGCGCGAGTCAGCGCCTGGGGAACCAGCTTCCACGCCACGACCCAATAGAGCGCGGCCGAAAGCAGATCGAACAGTGCCCAGGCGATGAGGAACTTCTCGACGCTCGCCCCGATGAAAACGATCACCACCGCTGCAATCAGCCGTCCGGCAGGCACAACCGCCTCGACGTAGCTGCCGAGATCGAAGCGATCGAGCACGCGCACGATGCCGTTGGAAGTGGTCATCCGCGCCCACAGCAACGCACAACTGAACCAGAACGCCATGCCGACGAACTTCGGGTTGAGGTTGAGCACTTCCGCAAAGCCGTAAAACAGCACGACCGCCAAAATGCAGCCGATCAGAGCGCCGCCTGCATCGATGATCGCGCACAGCCCCGCGAGCCGGCCGAAATGACTCCAGTCCCGTTCCATGGCCGACCTTGCGCCAACGCGGATCATGGTCTGCCAGGTTTGAAATCCAGCCAGCGCCACCAGCGCTTGAGCCGTGCTAAAGATCAGCGAGAAGTGGCCGAAATCACGAACCCCAAGCGATCGCGAAAGCAGCGCAAGATAGACCAAGCTAGCAACCGCTGCAAAGCCCTTCCCCCCGAGGATCCAGGCCAGGTTCCGAACGATGTTCTTCAGCCCGTCGCGGCGTTCTTGGGGTGACAGCGGCGTTTTCATTGCGTTTGCCCTCTGTGCCAGCGGAGGCCCTTGTGCAATGCCGTTCAAAACTTCGTTACCCGAAACGGGCACGTGGCGCCTGAATATCGCAATTGGCACCTGCGTGCCCCTCGCCTATCGCCCGCAAACAATGCGGAACGTTCTTTTTCTGTTTAATCATGATGCCGGTCACCAGGTGGCGCATCTTGCTGGCACGGCCGCGGCCACGGCGCGGCTCTATCCCGAGATCGCCTGCACCATTGCCTGCGCAACACCGGCGATCCGCGAACGGCTCGACACGCTGATCCCTGGTGGCGACGCAAGGCGGCTCGAATGGGTCGATCTCACCCTGCCCCTTTGGGCGCGCGCGATCGCGGCTGTGTTCGACAGGGTGCTCCCTTCCAGCCGCCTGCTACGGCTGCGCCTGCACCGGCAGATGTTCGCCCACTCCGATGTCGTCGTTTCTACCGAGCGGACCTGCCTGCGGGTCAAACGGCATCTTAGGCGCGAAGAGGTTCCGCTCTTCGTCATCCTGCCACATGGCGCCGGGGACCGCAGCGTCTCCTACCACCCCGATTTCGCTCGGTTCGACAGCGTCCTCGTGGCCGGTGAAAAGGTGGTCGATCAAATGGTGGAGCACGGAGTCGATCGCGGTCGGCTGGTCGTCGTTGGCTACCCGAAGTTCGAAACCGTCGATCTCGATTCACAACCCGATTTCTTCGGCAATGGTCGCCCTACCTTTGTATACAACCCGCATTTCGACCCACATCTTTCGAGCTGGTACGACTGCGGGCCCGACCTGTTGCGCTGGTTCGCGAGCAAGGACGGGCAGCATTTCAACTGCATCTTCGCCCCGCACGTCATGCTATTCCGCAAGACTCTGCACATTTCGCCCGAATACAAGACCAGCCGCCGCCGGCCTGATGTCCCTGCAGAGGCGTTGGCGGCGGCCAATATCCTCATCGATGTGGACGGCCTGCGCCTGTTCGACATGAGTTACATGCTTGCCGCAGATGCATACATCGGCGACGTCTCGAGCCAGATCTACGAATTCCTTGCCCGCCCCCGCCCGGCCTTTTTCCTCGATTGCCGGGACGGACCCGATCCCCGGGATGAAAAGTGGCTGATGTTCCGCAGGGCCGGACCGAC
>NZ_JAOAMV010000001.1 GCF_025154015.1 Tsuneonella litorea | reverse complement strand
TTCTCCTTGGCCGGAATGGCCGCATAGAAGGTCTGCTTTTGGGAACTAAGAATTCGGATGCCTACGTCTTGGATCGGAGCGCGAAGCGGACGTTGAGAATGAACTCGACTTCGTCCGGCAACCGAGCATTGCTGTTCCGACGAATTGAGGCCGATGGGACCGGCCGCTGCCCTGACCGGCGCGACCGGCGGGGCCTTGGGTGGTGGGGCGGCGATGGTGCTGCTCCGACCAGGAGAATCACCCATGACCAGCACAACCACCACGAAGCGGCAGCGCCGCATGGCTCGACAGCCGAGCAGCGATGCCAGCGGAACGCTCGACGCAGGAGGCTCTGATAGCGCTTCGCCCGCCATTCGAGAGCCCTCAGAAACGAAGAAGCCCAACAAGACTGACTTCGTCCTCGCGCTGCTGAAACGCGAGGGAGGCGCGACACTCGACGAACTGGTCGAGGTCACCGGGTGGCTTCCCCACTCCGCCCGCGCGGCACTGACGGGCCTCAAGAAGAAAGGCCACGCGATCAAGCGGACCCGGCTCGACGGCGTCAGTCGCTACGCGATCGTCGAACTGGTGTCGCAGTGAGCCAGATCTACGACGAACTGGCTGGGTTGATGGACCTCACGCCAGCGCAGCTGAAGGAGAAGTGGACCGGGACGGAGGGCAGCGCCCCTCCCTCGGTTCCCCCGGCGATGTTGCGTCGCCTCGTCGCACAGCGCTTGCAGGAGCGCCGCCACGGCGCCCTGCCAGCGCTTGTGGCGCGCGAGCTTGCCCGCGCCGCTTCACAGAGTAGCGCAGCATCGGCCTCTCGCCCGCGTGTCGAACTCACACCCGGCACTCGGCTGGTCCGCGAATGGAACGGCCGGACCGTGACGGTCGAAGTTCTGGAGATAGGTTTTGCTCACGGCGACCGCACCTGGCGCTCGCTCAGCGAGATCGCCCGGCACGTTACCGGTGCCCACTGGTCGGGGCCGCGCTTCTTCGGGCTGACTGCCGATGGCTGAGAAGCTGCTGCGCTGCGCGGTCTATACCCGCAAGTCGACCGAGAATGGTCTCGAGCAGGAGTTCAACAGCCTTGATGCGCAGTACGAAGCCTGCGCTGCCTATGCCTTGAGCCAGCGGCACGAAGGATGGGTCCTGGTCACGGATCGTTACGACGACGGCGGGTTCTCGGGCGGCAACATGGAGCGTCCTGGACTGAAGCGCCTGCTCGCGGACGTCGATGTTGGGAAGGTCGATATCGTCCTGCTTTACAAGATCGACCGGCTGACCCGCAGCCTCGCCGACTTCGCCAAGATCGTAGAAGTGCTCGACCGGGCTGAAGCCAGCTTCGTCAGCATCACCCAGAGCTTCAACACCACCACGAGCATGGGACGGCTGACGCTCAACATGCTGCTCTCGTTCGCCCAGTTTGAGCGCGAGGTCACGGGCGAACGCATCCGTGACAAGATCGCGGCCTCGAAGAAGAAGGGCCTTTGGATGGGCGGACCGGTGCCGCTGGGATACGAGGTCCGCGACCGCAAGCTCGTGGTGAACGGGAACGAGGCCGAGCAGGTCCGGCACATCATGCGGCGCTATCTCGCGCTGAAGTCGGTGCCTGCCCTGGCCGAAGAGCTGAACCGCGAAGGCTACAGGACCAAGATCCAACGCAGGAGCAGCGGGCCGCACCGGGGCGGCTGCATCTATCGCCGCGGCACGCTCTACCATCTGCTCTCGAACCGCATCTACTGCGGGTGCATCGTTCACAAGGGCAAGGCCTATGCCGGCGAACACGAGGCGATCGTCGAGGAACAGTTCTGGGACGAGGTGCAGGCGATGCTTGCTGCCAACGCGGCTGGTTCCGCGCGCCGACTAAAGCACAAGCATCCAAGCCTGCTCGTCGGTAAGGTGTTCGATGGCGAGGCGCGCGAGATGACTCCGAGCCACGCAACCAAGTCGCGCAGGCGATACCGCTACTACGTCACACGTCCCGACCAGCTTGATGGCACCCGCGCTTGGCGCGTCTCGGCGCACGACCTCGAGCAGCTGGTGTGTTCGAGCATTGCTGCGAAGCTGGCCGATGGCCAGTTCATGATTGGGCACGCAGGTTCAGCTGACACCGATGCCGACCAGCTCCAGGCAGCAACTGCCGAAGCTGGTCTCGCCACCGCGACTTTGCGCAGCGGTCATGCGAACGCGAGGGCCGAGTTACTGGACCTCTTGGTCCGGCAGGTCCTGCTGCACGAGGAGCGGGTCGAGGTTGAGCTCGACACCGACGCCTTGGTCAAGCGGCTTGGCCTGGACGTGGGATCACTTGCCCCTGATCCTTTAATCATCAATATCCCAGCGATCCGTGTTCGCCGGGGTCACCAGCTGCGTCTGGTCATTTCCGGACCCGAAGATGCCCGCGCGAAGCCAAGGCGTCGTGACGACAAGCTCGTGGCGCTCGTTGCAGAGGCACATCAGGCCCGGCAATTGGTCCTCGTCAACCCCGAGAACTCAATCGCTAGTATCGCGCGCGGTCAGGGGCGGTGCCGGACCCGGCTCGCCAAGTTGGTCGCACTTGCCTGCCTGGCGCCGGACATCGTCACTTCTATCCTCGAAGGCAGGCAACCCGAGCATCTCACCGCTTCGCGCCTGTTGAGCAAACCGCTGCCGCTTGCCTGGACCGACCAACGCCGCGAGCTCGGTCTCTCCTGACCATATCCAACCGCAGTCAGTATTTTCCGGCCTGAGACGGCAGACGCATTGCGCCCGGATATTGCCCAATCTGAGCGCGTCTCTAACTGCAATCTCGCAATGTCAGAAGCGGGAAGGCCGCAGAACTGCGCCATTCCCGGCGCCAGTTCCGCGGCCTTCCGGATCCTTGGGGACCACTCAGGGCTGTGTGGTGCGGTCGAGAAGACTCGAACTTCCACGGGCTTTCGCCCACAACGACCTCAACGTTGCGCGTCTACCAATTCCGCCACGACCGCACATCGAATGGGATTGGACCGCCGAGCGGTCCGGGTAGGCGCGCGCCTCTAGCAACGGGTTTGCCGCCCCGCAAGCGGTGAATCAGCGTTCGGTTCCGGGCAGGAATGGCGCTGCGACTTCGGGCGGTACGCGCACGAGCCGGCCGGTGGCCTTGTCGAGCATCGCCCAGGTGCTGCGCGCGGCGACGATCCGCTTGCCGCTTGCGTCGCGGAACTCGACGCAGCGGTCGAACTGGGCGCCGCGCGGACCTTCGGGAATGAAGGTTTCGGCGGTCACGCTCTCGCCCGCGCCGATGTTGCCCCGGTAGTCGATCTCGTGCCTCGTCACGACCCAGACGTACTTGTCGGCGTGTTCGGGCGCGGCGACCGCCGACCAGTGCGCGGTCGCGATATCCTGAATCCAGGTCACCCAGACCGCGTTGTTGACGTGGCCGAGTTCGTCGATGTGCTCGGGCGCCGCGGTGAAGGTGAGCGCGAACCGGTTCACAGCCCCATCTGCCACAGGATGAAGCCGTATTCCTCGGCCGTTTCGCGCAAGGATTCGAAGCGGCCCGACTTGCCGCCGTGCCCTGCGCCCATGTTGGTCTTCAATAGCAGCACGTTGTCGTCGGTCTTCTTCTCGCGCAGGCGGGCGACCCACTTCGCCGGCTCCCAGTAGGTCACCCGCGGGTCGTTGAGCCCGGCGGTCACCAGCATCGGCGGATAGGCCTGTTCGCGCACGTTGTCGTAGGGGCTGTAGGAGCGGATCAGCTCGAACGCGGCCCTGTCCTCGATCGGGTTGCCCCATTCGGGCCACTCGCCGGGAGTGAGCGGCAGGCTGGCGTCGAGCATCGTCGCGAGCACGTCGACGAACGGAACGTGCGCCACGACTGCGCCCCACAGATCGGGATCGGAGTTGACCACCGCGCCCATCAGCTCGCCGCCGGCCGAGCCGCCCGAGATGCTGATGCGGCCCCTTTCGGTGTAACCGCGCGCCACCAGCCCCTTCGCGACATCGACGAAGTCGGTGAAGGTGTTGACCCTGCGTTCCAGCTTGCCTCCCTTGTACCAGGCCCGCCCGAGGTCGTCGCCGCCGCGGATGTGCGCGATCGCATAGGCGAAGCCGCGGTCGACGAGACTGAGCCGCGTCGTAGAAAACCCGGGCGGAATCGCGATGCCATAGGCGCCGTAGCCGTAGAGGTGCAGCGGTCCGGGCGAGGCGCGGTCCTTGCGATACATGATCGAGACGGGAATCGCGGTGCCGTCGCGCGCGGCGATGTGGAGGCGCTCGGTGGCGTAGAGGTCGGGGTCGTAGCCCGAAGGCACCTCCTGCACCTTGAGCACCTCGAGTCGGCGTTCCGCGACGTGGTAGTCATAGGTCGTCGCCGGGCTGACCATCGACTGGTAGCCGACCCGCAGGCGGTCCATCGCCCATTCGGGATTGTCGCCGAGGCCGGCCGAATAGCTCTCCTCCGGAAAGGCGATCGGCTCGACCCGGTCGGGATCGTCGTAGTAGCGCACCTCGATCGTATCGAGCCCGGCCTGCCGCCCCTCGACCACGAAGAAGTCGCGGAACAGGTCGAATCCGGTAAGGTAGAACGCGTCGGTTCCCTCGATCAGCGTGGTCCACTCGCCCGGCGCCTCGAGCGGCGCGGTGGCGAGACGGAAGTTCTCGTGCGTGTCGTTGGCGAGCACGTAAAGCACGCCCTCGCGCTCATCGACTTCATATTCGACCCCCTTCGCCCTCGGCTTGACCAGCAGCGGCTCGGCGAGCGGATCGGCGGCGGGGATCAGGCGTACCTCGCTCGTCTCGTGATCGCTGGCCGATACGATCAGCCACTTCTCGTTCGCCGACAGCGTAGTGCCGACGCGGAAGCCCTCGTCGTCCTCGTGATAGAGCTCGACGTCGTCGGCGAGCGGGGTCCCCAACCGGTGCAGCCGCGCGTTGTCGGTGCGCCACTGCTCGTTGGCGAGGCTGTAGACGAGGCAGGTGTCGCCCGCCGCCCAGACGAGCGAGGACAGGGTACCAGGGATCACGTCGGGCAGGTGCTCGCCGCTCGCCAGGTCCTTCACCCGAGCGGTGAAGCGTTCCGATCCGTTGTCGTCGATCGAGTAGGCGAGCTTCGTCCCGTCGTTCGACACGCTGATCGCGCCGAGGCGGAAGTAGTCCTTGCCCTCGGCCAGCGCGACCTCGTCGAGGATCAGCTCGTCCGCGGTTCCGTCGTCCGCGCCCGCGACGGGCCTGCGCCACCACTTTTTGTACTCGGCACCGTCCTCGAACTCGATCCAGTAGAGGTAGTCACCGTCCTTCTGCGGGACCGACGTGTCGGCTTCCTTGATCCGCGCGCGCATCTCGGTGAACAGCGCGTCGATGCGGTCCTTCTGACCGGCGATCGCGGCCTCGAACCACGCGTTCTCGGCTTCCAGGTGGGCAAGGATTTCCGGGTCGTCGACCATCGGGTATTTCGGATCGCGCAGCCATGCGTAGTCGTCGGCGACGGTGATCCCGTGGTGGGTCACGCTCGAAGGCTTTTTCGCCGCGCGGGGGGGTGTCTTCGCCGGGTTCACGGCTGCATCGTTCATGGTGGAATCTGGCATGGCGCGGCCCTATGTGGGATGCGAAAGGACCGCAACAATGCTCATGCAGACCCACGAAGCCCGCCTCTCCGCCTTGCGCGAGGAACTGAAGAAGCGCGGGCTCGACGGATTCGTCGTCCCCATCAGCGACGAGCACATGAGCGAGTATATCGGCGGCTACGCCCAGCGGCTGCACTGGCTGACCGGTTTCGGCGGCTCTGCGGGGACCGCCGCGGTGCTGAAGGACAAGGCCGCGATCTTCGTCGACGGCCGCTACACCGTGCAGGTGCGCGACCAGGTTGACGGCAAGCTGTTCGAATACGTCGGCGTGCCGGCATCCAGTCCCGCCAAGTGGCTCGCCGCGAACGCGCCCGACGGGGCGAAGATCGGCTACGACGCCTGGCTCCATTCGAAGGGCTGGGCTGACGAAGTCGCCAAGGCGCTGGAAAAGAAGGGGGCCGGGCTGGTGCCGGTCGATGGCAACCCGATCGACACGGTCTGGGCCGACCGGCCCGAACCGTCGAACGCCCCCGCGCTGGTCCACGACGAATCGCGCGCGGGCCGCTCGAGCGCCGACAAGCGCGCCGAGGTGGCCGACTGGCTCAAGGAGGAAGGCTACGACGCCGCCGTCGTCAGCGCGCTCGATTCGGTCGCCTGGCTGCTCAACATCCGCGGCAGCGACGTCGAGCGGACGCCTGTGGCGCTCGCGTACGTCATCGCGCACGCCGACGGCACCGCCGAGCTGTTCATAGGCGAGGACAAGGTCACCCCCGAATTGACCCAGCACCTCGGCAACGCGGTGACGATCCGCCCGCGCCTCGCGTTCGAGGGCGCATTGAAGGAGCTGTCCGGCAAGACCGTCGCGGTCGATCCGAACTATGGCGTGGCGGCGATCTTCCACGCGCTCGAAGGCGCGGGCGCGAAGCCCGTCGCCGTGCGCGACCCGACGATCCTGCCGCGCGCGATCAAGAACCCGGTCGAGCAGCAGGGACACCGCGACGCGCAGGCGCGCGACGGCGCGGCGATCGCCAAGTACCTCCACTGGCTGAGCGTCGAAGGCCCCAGGGGCGGGCTCGACGAACTGTCGGCGGCGGCGCAGCTGCGGCGCTTCCGCGACGAGGCATCGGACACGCTGCGCGACCTCTCGTTCGACACGATCAGCGCCGCCGGCCCGCACGCCGCGCTGCCGCACTACCGGGTCGACGAGGACAGCAACATCCCGATCGCTCCGTCGAGCATCTACCTGTGCGATTCGGGTGGGCAGTACCTCGACGGGACGACCGACATCACCCGGACCGTCTGGATCGGTCCGGGCGCGCCATCGGCCGAGCAGAAGGACCGCAATACCCGCGTATTGAAGGGCCACATCGCGATCGACCGCGCGGTCTTCCCGCAAGGCACCGTCGGCGGCCAGATCGACGCGTTCGCGCGGCAGTTCCTGTGGGAGGCGGGCGTCGATTACGCCCACGGCACCGGGCACGGCGTCGGCAGCTTCCTGTCGGTCCACGAAGGGCCCCAGCGCATCGCCAAGATCACCGGCGCGCAGGCCGGCGGCGACCAGGCGCTGATGGAAGGGATGATCCTGTCCAACGAGCCCGGCTACTATAAAGAAGGCGCCTACGGCATCCGGATCGAGAACCTCGTCCTCGTCGAGAAGCGCGAGATCGCGGGTGCGGAGGGCGACTATCTCGGCTTTGAGACGCTGACGTTCGCCCCGATCGACAAGGCACTGATCGAGCCTGCGCTGCTTACCGACGCGGAGCGCGCTTGGCTGGACGACTATCACGCACAGGTGAAACAGGTGCTCGCGCCGCAGCTCTCGGGCGATGTGCTCGCCTGGCTCGAGGAGGCCTGCGCCCCGTTGTAAGACCAGCCATGTTCCTGTAATGTTCCACTCGGGTCGAGTCGCGGCACGGAGCATTCAGGATGATCGGGTACGTCACCCTCGGGACCAACGACCGCGACAGGGGCGCGAAGTTCTACGATGCGCTGTGCGGCGAGCTTGGCGTCGGCCGGATGATGGAGAACGAGCAGGTCATCGCCTGGGGCGAACCGGGCGGCGGCGCCGGCATCGGCCTGACCGCGCCCCATGACGGGAACCCAGCCACCGTCGGCAACGGCGTGATGGTCGCGCTGCAGGCGAACGACGAGGCGCAGGTCCGCCGGCTCTACGACATCGCGCTCGCCAACGGCGGCACCGACGAAGGCGCGCCGGGCGATCGCGGGGGCGGCTTCTATGCCGGCTATTTCCGCGATCCCGATGGCAACAAGCTCAACGCCTTCGTCATGGCGACCCCTGACGGCTGACCGGGCGCAGGAGAGCGGCTTGCCGGCGGATGAACCGCGGTTGCGTGATGCGACAATCCGCGACAAATCTTGTCCGATCGGCGATAAGGCTGCGACAGGACCGCACTAGAATGGCAAGGGTGAGCTGCGGCGGCGCGGGACCCGGTTCCCCTCCCCGTCCCGCGCGCCGCGGCTCTTCCTGCTTACTGGAGAGAGATTGACACCATGCGCACACTGACCCTTTCGATCGCCGCCGCCACGCTCGCCACCGCGGGGGTCGCGCTCGCGGCTCCCGGCACGGGCGGGCACCGGATGCCCCAGGGCGACATGACCCGCGCACAGGCGCAGGCGATGGCCGCCGAACATTTCGCCAAGATGGACGTCAACGGCGACGGCAAGCTCGACAAGACCGACCGCGAAGCCATGCGCGCGCAGATGAAGGCGAAGATGTTCGAGAAGATGGACGCCAACGGCGACGGCGCGATCAGCCGGAGCGAATTCGACGCCATGCATCGCGGCCAGGCCGACGGCACGCGTCCGGGCAAGCGCGGAGACGGCCACGCCGCGATGGCGGGCCACCGGATGGGCGCCATGCGCGGCGGCCGCGGGCCGATGATGGCCAAGATGGCCGACACCAATGGTGACGGCGCGATCAGCAAGGCCGAGTTCACCGCCGCCGCGATGAAGCGGTTCGAGCGCGCCGATGCCGACGGCAACGGCACCGTCACCCAGGCCGAACGGGCTGCCGCCCGCGAAGCGATGAAGGCCCAGATGAAGGCCAGGTGGCAGGAACGCCGGGCCGCGCGCCAGGCTGCCCAGCCCGCCAACTGAGGACCGGTCCCGAAGCGGCGGGACGCGCTTGACCGGCGCGTCCCGCTGCGGGCACGGGTGCAGTGCGCCATGACCGATCCCCAGCCCACCCGCCTCCTTCTGGTCGACGACGAGCCGACCTTACGCGAACCGCTCGCCGCCTATCTCGCCCGCCAGGGATTTTCCGTGCGCGAGGCGGACAGCGCCGCGGCGGCGCGCAGCGCGCTGGTTTCGGAAACCCCCGACCTTGTCCTGCTCGACATCATGATGCCCGGAGAGGACGGCCTGTCGCTCTGCCGCCACCTGGTCGAAGCGAGGGCGATTCCGACGATCCTGCTGACCGCCAGGGGCGAGCCGACCGACCGCATCGTCGGGCTCGAGATCGGCGCCGACGACTACGTCGTGAAGCCGTTCGAACCGCGCGAACTGGTCGCGCGCATCCGCTCGGTCCTGCGCCGATCAAGCAGGCCGCGGTCCATGCCCGAAGACGATGCGTTCTACGAGTTCGAGGGCTGGCGGCTCGATCCGCTTAAGCGCCGCCTGACCGATCCCGAAGGGGCGACGGTGCCGATTTCGACCGCTGAGTTTCGCCTGCTGACCGCGTTCCTCGACCGGCCGCGCCAGGTGATCGACCGCGACCGGCTGCTCGATCTCGTGCAGGGGCGCGAGGCGCACCTGTTCGACCGGGCGGTCGACAACCAGGTCAGCCGGCTGCGGCGCAAGATCGAGCAAGACAGCCGCAATCCCCATTTCATCCAGACCGTGCGCGGCGGCGGCTATCGCTTTGCCGCAGACGTGCGCCGGGCCATTCCCGGCCACGACGGATAGGCGGCCGGTGAAACGGTTCTGGCCGCGCAGCCTGTTGGGGCAGGTCCTGCTGGTTGTTGCGGGCGCGCTGCTGGTCGCGCAGGCGATTTCGGCGGTGCTCCTGTTCCGTGCGAGCGAGGATCGGCGGATGCAGCGCACCGTCGGCTCGCTGGCGCTCCAGCTGACCGCCGCCTCGAGCGGCGCCTTGGCGGGACCGTCCGGCGAGCGTCTCGGCGAGCGGTTCGGACCGATGCGGGCGATGCGCGGCGCGCACGAGCGGTTCGGCCCGCGCCGGATGCGGATCGAGCGCACCGACCGGCCGCCCGCGCTGCCCCGCGACCGGGCCGAGCCGGCGATTCGCGCGGCCCTTCGCACCGTCCTCGCCGAGCAGGGCTTGCGCGGCAGCGATGACCTGCGGGTGACGAGCCGGTCCGCCCTGTCCGACCCGCGGGTCTTGCGCCGGATCGAGATGGGACGGCCGTTCGCCCCCGAAATGCACCTCGAACGGGCGCGGATCGTCCTCGCCAGCGTGCCCGATGGCCAGGGCAAGTGGATCACCGCCCGCGCGATCAGCCAGCCGCGGGACCCTCAGGCGCTGCGGGCCCTCGTCGCGCAGACGTTCGTGCTGTTCGTCGTCCTGATGCTCGCCATCGGCCTCCTGCTGCGCCGGATCACCCGTCCGCTCGCGGCGCTTACCCGGCGGGTCGAAGCGTTTGCCCGGACACCCGACAGCGTTGCCCCGCTCTTGCCCGAGGGACCAGACGACGTGCGCCGCCTGATCGAGGCGCACAATGCGATGGAAGCCCGGATCGGCGCGATGCTCGACGAGAAGGACGTGATGCTCGGCGCGATCGGGCACGACCTCAAGACCCCGCTCGCCGCGCTGCGCGTGCGGATCGAGAGCGTCGAGGACGATGCCGAGCGCGAGCGGATGGCGGCCGGAATCGAGGACATCGTCCGCACGCTCGACGACATCCTTTCGCTCGCCCGCGTCGGCCGCGCGAGCGAGCCGCCCGAGCGCACCGACCTCGGCGCGCTCGCCGCCTCGGTGGTCGAGGAGTTCGAGGACATGAGCCAGCCCGCCACGCTCGCCGAAGGACCACGGGTGGTGGCACCGGTTCACGTGACCTGGGCCAAGCGGGCGCTGCGCAACCTCGTCGCCAACGCGGTCCGCTATGGCGGGGAGGCGCAGGTGAGCGTGCTGCGCGAGGGCAACCGGGCCGTGCTGCGGGTCACTGACGACGGGCCTGGCATAGCCCCAGACCGCCTCTCGACGATCACCGATCCCTTCGTGCGGGGCGAGGCAAGCCGCAATCGCGAAACCGGCGGAGCGGGCCTTGGCCTAACGCTCGCGCGCGCCATAGCCGAGGCGCACGGCGGGCAGCTGGTGCTGGAGAACCGGCCCGAAGGCGGGCTGCGCGCGGAATTGCGCCTGCCGCTCTAGCGTTCCTTCGTCGCCGAGAACGTCAGGTCGGGGTTCTTCTCGGCCTGGTAGTTCACGTCCCACGCGCTCTTCGCCATGAACACCGGGTCGCCGTCGCGGTCGGTCGCGAGGTTCGCGCGGTTGAAGTCGGCGAATGCCTTCAGCGCCGCATCGCTGCCCTTGATCCAGCGCGCGGTCGCGAACGGCGCGGGCTCAAGGTTGGCGCCGACCTTGTACTCGGCCTCGAGCCGGCTGACGAGAACGTCGAGCTGCAGCTGGCCGACCACGCCGACGATCCACTGCGCGCCGAACTCGGGATAGAACACCTGGATCACGCCTTCTTCGCTGAGGTCGTCGAGCGCCTTTCTCAGCTGCTTGGTCTTCGTCGGGTCCTTGAGCACGACGCGGCGCAGGATCTCCGGCGCGAAGTTGGGCAGACCGGTGAAGCGGACCTTGTTGCTTTCCGACAGCGTGTCGCCGACGCGCAGCGTGCCGTGATTGGGAATGCCGATGATGTCCCCGGCCTGCGCGGTGTCGGCGATCTCGCGGTCCTGCGCGAAGAACAGGATCGGCGAGTGCACCGCGATCGGCTTGCCGAGCCCGCTCGGGGTCAGCTTCATCCCGCGCCTGAAGGTGCCCGACACCTGCCGCATGAAGGCAATCCGGTCGCGGTGGTTGGGGTCCATGTTGGCCTGGACCTTGAAGATGAAGCCGGTGACTTCGTCGCGGGTCGGCGCGACCGGCCCGTCCTCGGACGGTTGCGGGCGCGGCGGCGGGGCCCAGCGGTCGATCGCGGCGATCAGTTCCTCGACGCCGAAGTTCTTGAGCGCACTGCCGAAGAAGACCGGGGTCAGATCGCCGTTGCGGTATGCCTCGAGGTCGAATGCGGGATAGCCTTCGCGGACCAGCTCGATCTCTTCCGCCAGCTCGCCGGGCAGCCCGTCCAGCCCCTCAAACGGTTCGCGGCGGCCCAGGTATTCCTTGCTGCCGCCGTCGGGCTTCGCGACGGTGTCGCTGGCGAAATCGAGCACGCCGGTAAACAGCCCGCCCATCCCGAGCGGCGCGCCCTGCGGGCTGACGTCGAGCGCCAGCGCGTCGGCCACCTCGTCGAGGATCTCGGTCAGCGGGCGGCCCTCGCGGTCGACCTTGTTCACGAAGGTGATGATCGGCACGCTGCGCAGCCGGCAGACCTCGAACAGCTTGCGGGTCTGCGGCTCGATGCCCTTGGCCGCGTCGATCACCATGACCGCCGAATCGACCGCGGTCAGCGTGCGGTAGGTGTCCTCGGAAAAGTCCTCGTGCCCGGGGGTGTCGAGCAAGTTGAAGACCGTGCCGTCCTTTTCGAACGTCATGACGCTCGAGGTGACGGAAATCCCGCGCTGCTGCTCGATCTTCATCCAGTCCGACCGCGCACGGCGCGCCTGCCCCCGCGCCTTGACCTCGCCCGCAAGGTGAATCGCGCCGCCTTGCAGCAGCAGCTTTTCGGTCAGCGTGGTCTTGCCCGCGTCGGGGTGCGAGATGATCGCGAAGGTGCGGCGGTTGCCGGAAACGGTGGAGGTCATGGGACGCGCGCCTTAGCCGGGCGCGGCTCGCTCCGCCAGCCTTGCGCCGTTCGCGGTTGCCGGACGCCATACCCGAGTCTAGAATAACGTGAGCACACACAGGGAGATGGAGTAATGATCGGCAAACCGCTTCTTGCAATCGGTGCAGGCTTGTTGATGCTGGCGGGCGCGGCACAGGCCGAATTGCCGGTTCCGACGCCGGTCGTCGAGACCGCGCAGGGCAAGGTGCAGGGCCTTGAGGACGAGGGCGTGGATGCGTTTCTCGGCCTGCGTTACGCCGCGCCGCCGGTGGGTCCGCTGCGCTTTCGCGCGCCGCAACCGGCAGAAAAGTGGGACGGCATCTGGGACGCGACCTCGCTCGGCGCGCCGTGCATGCAGATGTACACGCCGAGCGGGCCGAACACGTCCGACACCACGCGCCAGATCCAGTCGATCTTCCCCACCGCCGGGGAAGCCAAGATCGACAACGAGGACTGCCTGTTCCTCAATGTGTGGACCCCCGCTGCCGACAACGGAAAGCGCCCGGTGATGGTGTGGTTCCACGGCGGCGGATACGCCTATGGTTCGGGCGGCTGGCCGGTCTATGACGGGCGCAACCTCGCCGCGAAGGGCGATGTCGTGGTGGTGACCGTCAACCACCGGCTGAATGCCTTCGGCTACACCTTCCTCGGCGAACGGGACGCCGCCTTTGCCGACAGCGGCAACGCCGGCAACCTCGACCTCGTCGCCGCGCTGAAATGGGTACGCGACAACATCGCGGCGTTCGGGGGCGATCCCGGCAATGTCACGATCATGGGCGAATCGGGCGGCGGATCGAAGGTCAGCCACCTGCTTGCCACTCCGGTTGCCGACGGGCTGTTCGCCAAGGCGATCATCCAGTCGGGACCGGGCGTCACCAGCGGCAAGAAGGAGGACGCGGCGAAGCTCGCGGGCGCCCTCATGGAAAAGCTGGGCGTCGCGACCGTGGCCCAGCTGCAGGCAGTTCCGGCCGAGGACCTGCTCGCGGCGGCGCGCGGCGTCATTCCCGCGCGCGGTTTCGGGGGCGGAGCGAACTTCGGTCCGATCGTCGACGGCGTTGTGCTGGGGCGTGACCCGTTCCTGCCCGCCGCTCCTGCGCAGTCCAAGGACGTGCCGGTGATGATCGGCTACAACAAGGACGAGATGACTATCTTCAACGCCGCCCAGCCGTGGTTCGGGCGGCTCGACGCGGCCATGCTCGACGGAATGGCGGCGATGATGGGGCCCGAGGCGGCAAAGGTCGTGGGCTACCTGAAGGCGCAGAATCCCGGCGAGAGCCCGACCTACATCGCCAACAGCGCGATGACCTGGCGATTCGCGCAAGGGTCCTACGTCATCGCCGACCAGATCGCGCGCGCAGGCGGCGCCCCGGTCTATGTCTACAAGCTGACCTGGGAAACCCCGGTCGCGGGCGGCATCTTCCGCTCACCCCACACGCTCGACATGCCGCTGATGTTCGCCAACGCGGCGGAAAGCGCGGCACTCGTCGGCGAAGGGGAAGCGCCGAAGAAGATGGAAGCGATGATGAGCGACGCGTGGCTCTCGTTCGCAAGGTCGGGCGTGCCGGCAAGCCCGCTGCTGCCCGAATGGCCCGCCTACACGCTCGGCAAGCGCGCGGTGATGCAGCTCGACCTCACGCCGAAGGTGGTCGACGATCCCGACAAGGGGCTGCGCGAACTGACCGCGCGGTGACGCGGGGCGCTCAGCCCTCGCGGGCGACCCGAAAGCCCGCGAAATCCTGGCTCACCGGCATCAGCTCGATGCGGTTGACGTTGAGGTGGGGCGGCAGTTCGGCGATCCAGCGGATCGTGTCGGCGATGTCCTGCCCGGTCATCGGGTGCGCGCCGGCATAGAGCCGGTCGGATGCTTCCTGGCTGCCGGTGCGCACGAGCGTGAACTCGGTTTCGACCATGCCCGGTTCGATGCTGGTCACCCGCACCCCCGTGCCGTGGAGATCGGCGCGAAGCGCGAGGGTAAAATGGTTCGCGAACGCCTTCGACCCGGCATAGACGTTGCCGCCGGGATAGACGTAGCTGCCTGCGACCGAGCCGATCGTGACGATCGCGCCCTTGCGTGCGATCAGGCCGGGCAGCAGCAGCCGGGTCAGCGTGACCATCGCGGTCACGTTGGTGTCGATCATCGTCCGCCAGTCGTCGAGGTTGGCCTCCTGCGCCGGCGACAGGCCCTGCGCGAGCCCGGCATTGTTCACCAGCAGATCGACCTGCGCGAAGGCGTCGGGCAGGCTCGACACCGCCAGCTCCATCGCGGCCGCGTCGCGCACGTCGAACACCGCCGGGCGGACCTTGTCGGCGCCGAGTTCTGCGACAAGCGCGTCGAGCCGCTCGGCGCGCCGCCCGGTGGCGACGCAGCGCCAGCCCGCGTTCACGAGCGTGCGGACGGTGGCCTCGCCGATGCCCGCGGTGGCGCCGGTGACGAACGCCGTCTTCATCCGCGCAGTTCTCCTCCAAGCCTGGTCGCGGCGGCGACGACCTTGTCCGACAGCGCCTTGATGTCGGCGTCGGTATAGGTCTTCTCGCCGGGCTGGAAGGTCACCTCGATCGCGAGCGACTTCTTGCCCTCCGGCACCCCGGCGCCGCGGAAGTCGTCGAACACCCTGGCCTCGACGATTTGGGCCTTGTCCGCCCCGCGCACCGCGCGCACGAGGTCGGCTGCGGCAAGCCCCGCGTCGACGAGGAACGCGAAGTCGCGCCTGACCGCCTGCAGCGCGGGCGGATCGTAGGCCGGACGCGCGAAGCCCGCGTTCTTCTTCGCCGGGATCGCGTCGAGATAGACCTCGGCCGCCATCGCCGGTCCAGCGACATCGAACGCCTTCAAAGTCGAAGGGTGCAGCGCGCCGAAGCGGGCGAGCACGGTCTTGGGCCCGAGGCGCAGGGTGCCCGACTGGCCCGGATGGAACTGGGGACCGGCCTCGCCGAAGACCTGCAGGTTGCCGACCGGCGCGCCGGCCGCTTCGAGCAGCGCGAGCGCCTCGGCCTTGGCGTCGTAGGCGTCGAACGACCGCGCCTTCCCGGACGCCCACCCGCGCGGCGTCCTTTCGCCCGCCAGCAGCACGCCGACGGTGGCACGCTCGTCGCTTGTGCCGCCCGTCCCGCGCAGGTAGCGGCGACCGACCTCGAACAAGCGGATCGAATCCGCGCCGCGGTCGGCGTTGCGCCGGGCGGCGGCGAGGAGGCCGGGGATGAGCGAGGGGCGCATGGCCTTCATGTCCTCGCTGATCGGGTTGTCGAGCACCCACAGGCCACCGTTGCCGTCCGCGAAATGGTCGGCGTCGGCGGGGGGAAGAAACGACCACGTGACCGCTTCGGACAGGCCCCGCGCCGCGGCGGCGCGGCGGACCTTGCGCTCTCGCGCCTGCTCGGGGGTGGCGGTGGGACGCGCCACGCCGTCCACGCGCGGGAGCGGGGCGGAGGGCACCTTGTCGAGGCCGTGAATCCGTACGACCTCCTCGACGAGGTCGGCGGGTCCTTCGACGTCGTGGCGGCGCAGCGGCACCGTGACCTGCCAGTCGCCCGACACTGCGAAGTCCAGCCGCTCGAGCGTCGCGCGCTGCTCGGCATCGGGAATCTCGACACCGCCGAGCTTCCGGGCAAGGCCGGGATCGTAGGACACGACCTGCGGCTCCGCCGGCGGCGATCCGGCGCGCACGACCTCGCTCGGCTCCCCGCCGCAGAACCGCAGGATCAGGTTGGTGAGCACGTCGAGCCCCGCATCGAGGAATGCCGGGTCGACCCCGCGCTCGAAGCGGGTGCGCGCATCGCTGGCGATGCCCAGCTTGCGCCCCGTGGCGCCGATCCGCTCGGGATCGAAATAGGCGATCTCGAGCAGCACGTCGGTGGTCTCCGGGGTGACGCCCGAATGCTCGCCGCCCATGATGCCGCCGATGTCGTGCACGCCCGCATCGTCGGCGATAACGGTCATCGTGTCGTCGAGCGTGTAGGTTTTCTCGTTGAGGGCCGCGACCGTCTCGCCGTTCTTCGCGCGCCGGGCGACGACCGCGCCGGTCAGCTTGGCCAAATCGTAGACGTGCGCCGGGCGACCGAAGCCCAGCGAGAGGTAGTTGGTGAAATCGACCAGCGCGCTGATCGGGCGCTGCCCGGCGGCGATCAACCGGGCCTGCATCCAGTCGGGCGAGGCGCCGTTCTTCACCCCGCGAATGACGCGGCCGTAGAATGCCGGGCATCCCGCAGGATCGTCGGTGCGGATCTCGACCGGGCAGGGAAAGCTGCCCTCGACGTGGTCGGCGCGCCACGGCTTGAACGTGCCCATGCCCGCCGCGGCGAGGTCCCGCGCGATGCCCTCGACGCCCATGCAGTCGGGCCGGTTGGGGGTGATCGCGACGTCGAACACGGGCGACGCGCCGTGGTAGTCGGCAAAGGCCGTGCCGACGGGCGCGTCGGCGGGCAGTTCGATGATTCCGTCGTGTTCGTCGCCCAGTTCGAGCTCGCGCACCGAACACATCATGCCGTTCGATTCGACCCCGCGGATCGCGCTCTTGCGCAGCTGCATCCCATTCGCGGGGACGACCGCGCCGGGCAGGCCGAGCACGCCCTTCACCCCCGCGCGCGCATTGGGCGCTCCGCAGACGACCTGCAGCGGATCGCCTTCGCCGGTATCGACGGTGAGCACCTGCAGCTTGTCGGCATCGGGGTGCGGCTTCGCTGTCAGCACTTCGGCGACGCGAAAGCCCTGCAGGCGATCGGCCGGGTCCTCGAGACCCTCGACCTCGAGCCCGATCGCGTTGAGCTTCGCGGCAATTTCCGGCGCGCTCGCATCGGTGTCGAGGAACGCCTTCAGCCATTCGAGCGAGAACTTCACAGCTTAGCTCCTACGCCAGCCGAGAGGGTCGGCACGTCGAGCGGGTCGAACCCGTAATGCTCCAGCCAGCGTACGTCGCCGTCGAAGAACGCGCGCAGGTCGTCCATCCCGTACTTGAGCTTGGCGAGCCGGTCGACGCCGGTGCCGAAGGCGAAGCCCTGCCAGCGATCGGGATCGAGCCCGGCGAACTCGATCACCCGGCGGTTGACCATGCCGCTGCCGAGAACTTCCATCCAGCCGTGACCGTCGTCGTCGCCCGAACCGCCGAATCCGCCGTCGGCCAGGCGATAGCCTACGTCGACCTCGACGCTCGGCTCGGTGAAGGGGAAATAGCTCGGCCGCAGGCGCAGCACGATGTCGTCGGTCTCGAAGAAGGCCTTGAGGAAAGTCTCGAGCGTCCACTTGAGATGGCCGAGGTGGATGCCTTCGTCGATCACCAGCCCCTCGATCTGGTGGAACATCGGCGTGTGCGTGGCGTCGCTGTCGCTGCGATAGACCCGGCCCGGCGCGATGATCCGCAGCGGCGCGCCCTGTTCGACCATCGAGCGAATCTGCACCGGCGAGGTATGCGTCCGCAGCAGCATGCGCGTCGGCGAACCCGCCACCACTGGCCCCTGGTCTGGGAAATAGAACGTGTCGTGCATCGCCCGCGCGGGGTGGCTCTCGGGCATGTTGAGCGCGGTGAAGTTGTGCCAGTCGTCCTCGATCTCTGGACCGCTGGCGACCGAGAAGCCCATGTCCGCGAAGATCTCGGCCAGTTCGTCCATGACCTGGCTCACCGGGTGAATCGAGCCCTTCGGCGCTTGCGGCGCGGGCAGGGTAAGGTCGAGCACCTCGCGCGCCAGCTGCGCCTCGAGCGCGGCGGCCTCGATCGCGGCCTTGCGCTTCTCGATCGCCGCGGACACCTCGGTCCGCAGGCCCTGGATGCGCGGCCCTTCAACCTGGCGCTGATCGGGGCTCATCTGGCCCAGCGTCTTGAGCAGCGCGCTCACCCAGCCGGACTTGCCGAGCGCGGCGACACGCTGCGCCTCGAGCGCCTCGCTCGTCTCGGCCGCGGCGATGGCGGCCAGTGCCTCGTCGAGGCGGGTTTGATCGGTCGTATCCATTGCGCCACGGCCCCTAGGGGCGCGCGCGCGCTATCGCAATGCCCCGTGCGCGCGGGGGCAGCGCGCAGCGGCTATCCGCGTGGCCTGTCGAGCGTTTGCGCGGGCGAACCCCAGAGCGTCGCCCGCCTTTCCATGAACGCGGAGAGGATCGGGTGGGGCAGTGCCGCGTACTCGCTGGGGGCCATGCCCATGAACTCGTGGAACTCGTGGTTGAAGTGCGCCTGGTCGGTGTAGAGCTCGTCGATCGCCGCGGTCCACTTGCCCATCCCGCCGAGCATCCAGGCGGCGATGCTGCGGACGAAACGCTGCCGGCGAAGCAGCAGCTTGGGCGGAAACCCGAAATGCCGCCGGCACACGCGCTCGAGCGCCCGCACCGACATCCCGGCCCGGTCGGCGAAGTCGGCGACCTTGGCCAGCCCAAGCTCGACCATCGCGCGATGGACGGCGACGATCCGTTCCTCGTCGGCGAGCGGCCGCGATGCCCGGCGCAGGATCGCGACGATGCGCTCGAGCTCCGCCTCGTCGTCGGGCGTGTCGCCGAACACCGCGGGCAATCCGGCGAAGCGCGCGAAGTCGGGATGGCGTTCGGCGTCGGCGAGCATGTTGGCGTAGGCAGCCGCGGGCCGGCCGACCAGCCGGGCCCAGCCCAGTGGCAGCAGGCCGATGCCCCACATCCGGGTGGTCCCCAGCTCGAAGCGGGTCCCGCGCGAGCTCGGCCCGGTCACGGTGAAGCGCGCATCGTCGACAATGCCCCCGTCGCCGACCCGCGCCCACGGGCGGGCGCCGGAAAAGACCCGCAGGTTGGCCCATTCCGGCTGCAGCCAGTCGGTCACCACGTCGGGTCGAGCCACCGCAAGGTCGAGCCGGTAGATGCTCGTCAGGCAACCTTCCAGGTCCGCGGGCGGCGCGAAGAAATGCACGGCGACCGTGCAATCGGGATTTGGCGCTGGCACCGTCGGATCGTGCATGGGGTCGGCGCAGGCTCCATTGCGAAGTGGGCGTCGCGGCGCGGCAGTTCGTTCGGCTTGCCAGCCTCTTGTTGTAAGAATGCGACGCTATCAAGCCCGGTGCTCCGCGGCAAGGCGCGCGGCGCGGACTAGCGGAACCGGGCGACGGTCGGCAGGTCGAGCGGCTCGGCCGCGCCTTGATCGACCATCCGCTGGCGCATGATGGGTTGCACGATCGGATGCGGCATCCGGGAATACTCGCTCGGCAGCATCCCCATGAACTCGCGAAACTCGCGCACGAACTGCGCCTGGTCGTGGTACTGCCCATCGAGCGCGTCGATCCAGCTCATCGACGGGTCGAGCATGAACTGGGCGAGACTGCGCGCGAAACGCTGGCGGCGGAGCAGCAGCTTGGGGGGGAACCCGAAGTAGCGGCGGCAGAACCTCTCGAGCGTCTTGACCGGCATGCCGAGCCGTTCCTGCAGCGCCGCGACTTCGCCCAGGGCCGGATCGCGCAGCGCCTCCTGGCAGGCGAAGATGGCATCCTCGCGCCGATCGGCCCGCCCGCCATGGGCAAGCAGGTGCGCGTTGACCAGCTGCGCCTTCGCCTCGTCGCCGTCCTTGCAGGCGATGATCTGCGGCAGGATCGCGGCAAAGGTCGCGAAGGCAGGGTGCGCGCTTCCGTCGACTGTACGGTTGGCCAGCGCGGCGGCCGAGCCACTGGCAAACCGCGCCCAGCCGGCTGGTTGCAGGCCAAGGCCCCAGACCCGGCTGGTGCGCACCGCGAAATGGGTGGCCTTGCTGGTCGGCCCGCTGCCCACGAAGGGCCATTGGGGCACCAGTTCGCCCGGGCCGATGCAAGCGATCGGAGGGGGGCCTTCGGTGAACCGCATCGCCGCCCATTCCGGGTGCAGGTGATCGGCGACCAGCCCGTCGCGGGCATCGATCACCGTGAGGTAGAGTGCGGTGAAATAGGGTTGCAGCTCCTCCGACAGGCGGAAGAAGCGCACGGTGATCCGTGGCTGGTCCGTCATGGTCGTCCTGTCGAGGGTGTGAAACGCGACCCGCAGGGCTATCCCTTGTACGTTTTCGACAGTAACGGCCTGCCTGCCGAGGTCAAGCGCACAAACGCCCCGGGCGCCGCGAGCCGGTGCCCGCGACGCCCCCGAAAGCCCGTCGAAACGGTCGCCTTAGTTCAGCGCGGCCTTCGCCTGCGCGATGATCGCGCTGAAGGCAGCGCTTTCGTTCATCGCGACGTCGGCCATGACCTTGCGGTCGAGCTCGATGCCGGCAAGCTTAACGCCGTGCATGAACTGCGAGTAGGTCAGGCCCTCGGCGCGAACCGCGGCGTTGATGCGCTGGATCCACAGCGCACGGAAGTTCCGCTTCTTCACCTTGCGGTCGCGATAGGCATACTGGCCGGCCTTCTCGACCGCCTGCCGCGCGACGCGGATGGTGTTCTTGCGGCGACCGCGATAGCCCTTGGCCTGGTCGAGGATCCGCTTGTGCTTGGCGCGGGTGGTTACACCCCTTTTGACGCGTGCCATGTCTCAGTACCTCCTCAATCGAGCCCGTAGGGCGCCCACTTCTTGATCGTCTTCGCATCGGCGTCGGCGATCACGGTGGTCCCGCGGTTCTGGCGGATGTACTTGGCATTGTGGCTGATCAGGCGGTGGCGCTTGCCGGCGACCCCGTGCTTGACCTTGCCGGTGGCGGTGATCTTGAAGCGCTTCTTCACACCGCTCTTGGTCTTCATCTTGGGCATTTTCGTCTCCTTTCGAAGACACGCACCAATCAGCCCTGGCAGCCCTAGATAGCCAGGCCGACTGTGAAACACGTGTCGGTGAAGGGCGCGCCCCTAGGCGAGAAGGGCGCGCAAGGCAAGCCCTTCAGTGCCCGATGGGAGGGCGCCCGCTCTCGGCGAGCCAGCGTGCGAAGTCGCCATCGGGGATGGGCTCGAGGCCGGCGGTGGATGCGATCCAGAGGTAGGCCTGGGCGGATAGGCGCGCGCCGTCGCAATCGACCGCGATCGGGGTGCGCGCGTAGTCGGCACCCTCGAACGCGTCGAGCCCGGCGAGGTCGACTGCACCGGCTTCGTGCAGAACCCCCTTCACCGTCCCCCCGCCCGGCGTCATCGCGGGATGCGCGCCCGCTGGGTCGTCGACCGCCCAGAGGGTCCCGCGCGCCGTCGCGGGCCGCCCTGGGCCGATGCCCGCGAGCAGTCGCCGCACGGGCGGGGGCGCGATCTCCGCGATCAGGACGCCGTAGAAGAACAGCCGGGTCATGCCGCGTAGATCATCTTTACCGTCATCCCCCCGTCAACGACGATCCGCTGTCCGGTGACGAATCCGGCCCCGACGAGCCACTCGATCGCGTCGGCCACGTCCTCGGGCGTGCCGACGCGGCCCGCAGGATGCTGCGCGCGCGCGGCCTTCGAGTGGTCGGGGTCGGTCCGCTCGCCCTGCTTCTGCCACGGGCCGGTTTCGATCCAGCCGGGCAGGACCGCGTTGACCCGGACCTCGGGACCCAGGCTGACCGCCATCGCGTGAGTCAGCGCGTCGAGTCCGCCCTTGGCGGCGGCATAGGCGAACGTGTCCGGCTCGCTCATCAGCGCCCGGGTACTCGAAATGTTGGTGACGCTGGCGCCGTCCGCGCGCCGCAGCAGCGGCAGCGCCGCGCGGGTGCAGAGGAACGCGGCGGTCAGGCTGGCGTCGATCCAGCGCTGCCATTCGGCGAGTTCGAGGTCCTCGAGCGGCCCGCAACAGGGGTCGGCGATGCCGGCATTGTTGACGAGCGCGGTGAGCGGATCGCCATCCAGCCATTCGCCGATCCGGTCGAACGCACGCGTGACCGGCGCCTCCTGGCCAACGTCGCAGCGCAAGGGCAGGCAGCGATCCTTCGGCAGCAGCGCTGCAAGTTCGGCAAGCGCGTCTGCGTCCTTGTCGAGCGCGGCGACGCGCCAGCCGAGGGCGTGAAAGTGCAGCGCGGTGGCACGGCCGATGCCCGCCCCGCCGCCGGTGATCGCGATGGTCCTGTCCATGTCCGGCTCAACGCGGCCGGGACGCGCTAGTGCCCGGATCCGCGCCGATGCGCGCGCCAGCGCTCCGAGCCCCACCGCGCGACGAGGGCATCGACGCGTGCCCGCTCGGCCTTAGCCAGCGAACCGTAGGGCGCGCAGCGGCCTCGCTCGCGAAAGCACGCCTCGCCGGTGTCCAGCCGCAGACTGGTGAGCTCGCCGCCCGGCCCGGCGAGGCCGATCGCGGTGGGCGTGTCGAGCGGTCCGATGTGCTGGAACGGCGGGACCGGAATCGGCGGCGGCGCCTGTTCCCGGATCGCGGCGGAGAGGATCGCGCGGTAGTCGGCCAGCCCGATCGGCCCCTCGGGCAGCATCCCGGGCCGGTTGGCGACCAGCAGGGTGGCGAACTGTTCGCGGTCGATCACGTGCCCGTGGCCGAGAAAGCCGTTCTCGAACAGCGCCTCGCCGTGGTCCCCGGAGACGAGCAGGATGGTGTCGTCCCACACCCCCTTGGCCTTCAGCCGCGCGACCAGCTCGCCCAGCCGGCGATCGGCGTAGCGTACCGCGTTCCAGTACGTCTCGCGCACGCGGCGCGCGTTGGCGGCGTCGATCTCCGCGCGCGGAAGCGGATTCGCGGTCAGGCGCCGGTCGACGCCCGGGTGGTCGTAGGGAAAGTGCGGCGACTGGAAGTTGAAATAGACAAAATGCGGCTGCCCGGCCGGACCTGCGCCCGCCCAGTCCTCGCGCCCGAACGTGCGATCGAAGGCGGCCAGCAGATGGCCCTCGTCGACCAGCAGGCTGCCTTGCGCGGCAAAGTCGAACGCCCGCTTGTCGCGCAGCGTCTCGGCGTCGACGAAGACGTCCGCCGTCTCGCGCATCGCGACGGTCGCCGCGATGCCCCCGAAATCCTCCGGCTGGCCCGAGAACACACCGATCCGGTAGCCGCTCGCCCTGAGGTCGCGGAACAGCGACGGGTCGCCCTCGCGCGGGACGAGCTGGCCGGAGAACAGCGACTTGAGGCTTTCGGTGGTGAAGCCGACGTGGCTGTATGCCGGCCGCGCGACGCTGCCCGCCTTGGCGATCGCCTCGAGGGTGGGAGCGACCGGCTCTCCGTTCACCCGCTTGCCCAGCACGTCGCCGCGGGTCGATTCGAGGACGACGACGACCACGTTCGGCCGGTTGCCCGTGAACACCTGCGGGCCGGGCGTTACCGCAAGTGGCACCAGGCGAAGGTCGCCGCCGTACCCGTCCTCGTCGATCCCGTTGCCGGGTACGTCGAGCGCGAGCGGATGGCGCGCGGGATCGAACGGCGCTTCGTCGTGCTGGATCGCGAACAGCCCGTAGCCGTCGCGGTCGAAGTCGGTCGCGGCGTCGAGCGCCCCGGTCAGCGCGCCCCACGCGAGCGTGCGCTGCAATGCGTAAGCGGCGTCGCTGCCCGTGCGCGGAACCGCGAAGGCGAGCGCGAGGAACAGCGCCGCGAGGGCCAGGGTCACGCCCCGCGAAGGACCGGCAGGGCGCGCAAGGTCAGAGGGCACGCGCCGGGCAAGCTGCCGAGCCGCAAGCCAGGCGGCGAACGCGAGCGCGGCCAACCCGAGGAGAGCGACGCCGATCTCGCTGGCCCCGAAGAGCAGCGCGTCGACCAGGCTGCCGCCGCCCAGTTGCTTCATCAGGGCAAACCCCATGGCATCGCTGAAATAGGCGGCCAGCCGATACTGCGCGGCAAGGACGGCGGTGAACAGCGCGCCGTTGACGAGCACGAAGACGTACGCCGGAGTCCATCCGGGCCGCCCGCGCGTGAATGCGCGCGCGAGCGCCCATCCGATCATTGCGAAGACCGCCGTGGCGGCGGCGTATCCGGCGAGGAACACGGCGTGCTCGGCCGGGGTGTCGACCGCTCGGCTCATCCCGAACCCGCCGGTAAAGAGGCCGAACTTGCGATCCGCCAATGCCAGCTCGAGCACCGCGGTGGCAGTCACGACGGCGCCGGGCACGAACGCGAGTGCCCGCGACCACGCCCGCGACCATCGGGGACGCGGCGGAGGGGCCGAACGCGGCAGGGGGGCGCTGGTCGCCATGACGCACGCGTCTAGCGCGGGCGGTTTAGGATAAGGCTAACGCGCGCGCGGGGGGAGGATCAGTGTGCGCAGGCGAGCGCCTCGACCACCTCCTCCAGCCGCGCGGGGTCGCCGAGCGCGATGACGTGGCCTTCGCTCCCCGCGTGCAGCGGCTCGCCGTGCCAGTCGGCCATGGTGCCGCCCGCCCCCTCGACCACCGGGACGAGCGCGGCGAAATCATGCAGCTTGAGCGAATCCTCGCACACGATGTCGATCTGTCCGCTGGCGACGAGGCCGTAGTTGTAGCAATCGCCGCCCCAGATCATCCGGCGATGCGCGGTCTTCCCGGCAAGCGCCATGAAATGCTCGGCGGCGTGGTCGGAAAACGCCCCCGGGCTGGTCGTGGCGAGCAGGGCTTCGGACAGCGCGCGGCAAGCGCGGGTGCGCACTTCGGCGCCGTTGAACGTGGTGGGCCGGCCCATCGCCCCGACCCAGCGTTCGCCGAGGATCGGCTGGTCGATCACCCCCAGGACCGGGAACCCGTCGCGCAGCAGGGCAATCAGCGTGCCGAAGATCGGTCGTCCGGCCACAAAGCTCGTCGTCCCGTCGATCGGATCGAGCACCCAGGTACGGCTCGCACCCTCGCGCTCGGCGCCGAACTCCTCTCCGACGATCCCGTCGCGCGGCGCTTCGGCGGCGAGTATGCGGCGCATCGCTTCCTCCGCCGCCCGGTCGGCCAGCGTCACCGGCGAGGTGTCGGACTTCGATTCGAGGCCGATCTCGCCGCGGAAGTAGGGACGGATCGCCGCCCCCGCCGCTTCGGCGAGGCGGTGTGCCAGCGCGATGTCGGTATCGAGCGACACGCTCAGTCGAACAGCGAGCTGACCGAGCTCTCGTCGGCGATCCGTCGCACGGCTTCGCCGATCAGCGGGGCGATGGTGAGCGTGCGGATGCGCTGCGAATCGACCACCGCGTCGGTCGGGCGGATCGTGTCGGTGATGACGAGTTCCTCGAGCGCCGAGCCGTCGACCCGGGCCACCGCCCCGCCCGACAGCACGCCGTGCGTGATGTAGGCGGCGACGCTCTTCGCGCCGCCATCGAGCAGCGCCGCGGCGGCATTGCACAGCGTGCCGCCCGAATCGACGATGTCGTCGATCATGATGCAGTGGCGGCCTTTCACATCGCCGATGATGTTCATGACCTCCGATTCGCCGGGCCGGTCGCGGCGCTTGTCGACGATCGCGAGCGGCGCGTTGTCGAGCCGCTTGGCGAGCGCGCGGGCGCGCACCACGCCGCCGACATCGGGCGAGACGACCATCAGGTCGCGCTCGCCGTAGCGGGCCTGGATGTCCGCCGCCATCGTCGGGGCGGCGAACAGGTTGTCGGTAGGAATGTCGAAGAAGCCCTGGATCTGTCCCGCGTGCAGGTCGACCGCGAGCACCCGGTCGGCACCCGCCTCGGTGATCAGGTTGGCGACGAGCTTGGCCGAGATGGGCGTGCGCGGGCCGGGCTTGCGGTCCTGCCGGGCGTAGCCGAAATAGGGGACGACCGCGGTGATCCGCTTGGCCGACGCGCGGCGGCACGCGTCGATCGAGATCAGCAGTTCCATCAGGTTGTCGTTCGCCGGAAAGCTCGTCGACTGGACGATGAACAGGTCCTCGCCGCGCACGTTCTCGTGGATCTCGACAAAGATCTCCTCGTCGGCGAAGCGGCGAACGCTCGCGTCGGTCAGCGGCATCTCGAGATATCCCGCGATCGCACGGGCGAGCGGCAGGTTCGCATTGCCGGACATGATCTTCATGGGCGCGCTGGTCCTCGGACGGCGGATTCGGATGCTGCGCGGCTTAGCGGAGCTTCGCTCCAATGCAACATTCGGCTCCGGAGTCGCGGGGGATTTGCCCGCTCCCGGCGCGCGACCGGGACGACCGCGGTCTAGGGCTTGACGAAAATGGGCCGCCTGAAGGTGATGTAGGGACCGCGCAGGCCGTAGGCGTGCATGACGCTGAAGACCTGGTACCTGAGCGTGAGTTCGAATTCGGTCACGCCGGTGACCCTCTGCACTGCGGGCTGGGTAATCGACGCCGAATACAGCCCGCTGTCGAGAATGTATGGCGCCGAACGGCCGACCGACAGCGCGTAGCTGTTCAGCTGCTCCTTCGACAGCTTGTTGCCGGTCGAATACTGAACCAGCGCATAGCGGGCGACGTCGGCGGATATGCCGCGCAGCGCGTTGTAGTTCTGCATCGCCATACCGACCTGGAACACGCCGAAGAACAGCGCCATGAAAGCCGGGGCAAGGACTGCCAGCTCGACCGTTGCGGCCCCCTGCCGCGCGCGGGCCAGCCGGCCGAGGAAAGGAGCAACGCTCACGCCACCAGCACCCGGCGCACGAGCAGGTAATCGACGGGACTGCCGACGCCGAACTTCGTCCAGTTGGGCACGTATTTGTCGATGACCTTCACCTCGATGTAGGTCGTGAGGTCGGCGGCCATGGCGCAGGTGGGCTTCGTCGGGACGTAGCTGCCGGTCCCGCAGCGGTAGATCTCATCGACCGTGACGATGTCGTAGGGGTTGCTGCCGGTCGGATCGATCGATCCCTGGACCACGCTCCTGATCGCCTCGCGTGCCGCCGCATCGGCAGGCGGGGATGCCCTGACGATCGCGGCGGCTTCGGCGACGGCGCTGTCCAGCTCGCTCTTGCGAGCGACCAGCGAACTCGCCTCGAACCCGCCCAGCGCGAGCAGCGCCAGGACCGGGGCGACCACGGCCGTTTCGACCGCCATCGTCGCCGCGGAGTCGCGCAGGACCCGCCCGAGAAGCGACGACGCGGTGCTCATGCGACGAGCTTCACGCTGGCCTTGAGGTTCACCACGTTGACCGTGTTGTTGAGGCCGGACGGACAGAAGGTGGTCATGTTGGCGGTGCCGGTCAGCCTGATGGTGTTCGCCGCGATCATCAGGCACTGGCTCGACACGCCCGCCGTTCCGGCAAAGTCGATCGCGCTGATGGGCAGGTAAATCGTGCCGTTCAGCAGCGTGTTCGTATTGCCGTTGAGCTTGGTCTTGCCGCTGCCGGGCGAGTTGCGGTCCTCGAACACAAGCATCCCGGCCAGCTTGTTGGCGTCGCTTTCGGAAACGCCTTTCGCGGTCAGCTGCGAGGCGGTGATCGCGGTGAGGTTGATGTTCGCACCGCCGGCGATGTCGATCCAGGCGCCGTTCTTCAGCACGAACATGACGCCCGACCCGGTCACCTCGTACTGGCCGGTGATCTTCAGCCCGCCGCCATCGATCACGTAGACGCCCGGTGCGAACACCGTCGTGCAGCCGACATGAATGTCGGTATACGTTCCCGGCAGCACCGTGGCCTGGTCGGGCGTGGTCGTCGCCGTCGTGCCGGACTGCGTCGTGGTGGTCACGGTAGTCTTCATCTCCCAGGTCGCATTGGCCCCGGTGGAACTGTTGGTCTTGATGATCGTGCGCGTAGTCGTCTTGGTCACGCCGTCGACGGTGTTGTTTTCGACCAGGACCATGCTGGACGTGGTGCTGCTGGTTTCGCGCGACTTGCCCTTGGCGTTTTCCTGGAGCTGCCAGGTCGCTGCGGCGAGTTCCGCGCTCGTCAGGATGCCGTCGCCGTTGGTGTCGGGCGAGAACCCCTTGTAGTAGGTATAGGTGGTGTCGAGATCGGTGCGGACGTTGGCGCGCGTCGTGGTCTTGCCCTTCACGCAGGAATAGGTCCGGGTGACCTGCGTTTCGGCCGGGTTGGGCGGCGAAAGCGCCTTGAACGGGTCGTAGAGCCCTTCGAGGCGCTCCATGATGATGTCGTCGGTATTGGTGCGGAACCAGTCGTCGATACCGCCCGCCGCGAGGATCCACCCTGCGTCGATGGTGGGATTGCCGCTGACGGTGATCGCGCGGTCGGATTTCGAAAGGGCGGCCATCCCGCAGGCGGCGGTCAGGACCGAATTGCCGCCGATGTTGATCGCGCCCTCGGCATCCTCGCTGACCGCGGTGAGGCAGCTGGTGAACGAAGCGCCTTCCTTGAAGCTGGCCTGGGCAAACACGCCGATCGTCGCCGCCTTGCCGGTGAGCAGGCTCGAGAAGGGCAGGCTCCTGGTCGCGGTGGCCGACACCGTGACCGAGTTCTTCACGCCGCCCGAATAGTTGACCAGCCCTACCTTGAGGTCCGCCGGCCTGGTCGCGATTCCCGCAACGGCGGACACGTTCGCGGCGTATTCCTGGCGCGCGCGCGAATCGTAGCTCGCCTCGGTATCGGTGCTCGACCGCGCGAGCGCGCCGGCAATCGCCGCCTGGTCGACGGCGAACTGCAGTTCGCGCTTCCACATGTACCATTGTGCGGTGTCGACGGCGAACCCCGCCCCGCCGATCAGCGCCGGCATTCCCAGCGCGACCATGAGCGCGGCATTCCCGCCGCGACTTCTCCAGAGCCCGCGCGCGACCTGGGTGATCGTCCTGATCGAGCCCGGCCGACCTTTTGCCGAAAGCATCACTTCAGAAACTCCGTACCCGCTACTTGGCAGGCATCGGATTGTTCTCAACTAGCTAACAATTTCTGAAGTATTAACTAATTATTTTTCTTGTATTATACTTGGATAGCTATCTTGCGATAGGGTCGAGCCGATCCTCGTCCTGGGTCAGGAATGCGCGCGGGCTCAGGCGGTGCGGTGCTCGCCCTTGATCCACCGGACCGTGCCGCTGCTGGCGCGCATCACCACGCTGTCGGTGGTCATCCGGCCGCCCCGCAGCCGCTTGACCCCGTCGAGCAGCGAGCCCGAGGTGACGCCGGTGGCGGCGAAGATGCAGTCGCCCTTGGCTAGCTCTTCGAGCCGGTAGATCCGGTCGAAGTCCTTGTCGGGGATGCCCCACTTGCGTGCGCGCGCCTTTTCGTCGTCGTTGCGGAACACGAGGCGGCCGTTGAACTGGCCGCCGACGCAGCGCAGCGCCGCCGCGGCCAGCACGCCCTCCGGCGCGCCGCCGATGCCCATGTACAAGTCGACCGTGGTGTCGGGGTCGGTGGTCGCGATAACGCCGGCGACGTCGCCGTCGCCGATCAGCACCACGCCGCAGCCCAGCGAGCGGAGTTCGGCGATGAGGTCGGCATGGCGCGGACGGTCGAGCACGCAGACGATGATGTCGCCGGGGTTCACGCCCTTGGCCTCGGCCACCGCCTTCACGTTCTCGGTAGGGGTCCTGGCGAGGTCGATGATCCCGTCGGGGTAACCGGGGCCGACCGCGAGCTTTTCCATGTAGGTGTCGGGCGCGTTGAGCAGGCAGCCTTCTTCCGCCGCGGCCAGCACGGCGAGCGAGTTGGGCCCCGCCTTTGCCGTGATCGTGGTGCCTTCGAGCGGGTCGAGCGCGATGTCGATCCGGGGACCGGTGCCGACGGCCCCGCCGACCTTCTCGCCGATGTAGAGCATCGGGGCCTCGTCGCGCTCGCCTTCGCCGATCACCACGGTGCCGTCGATCTCGAGTTCGTCGAAAGCCTTGCGCATCGCCTCGACCGCGGCCGCGTCGGCGGCCTTCTCGTCGCCCCGGCCGACGAGCCTGGACGCGGCGATCGCGGCCGCTTCGGTGACGCGGACCATTTCGAGGACGAGGACCCTGTCGAGCACGCTCGAACGCATCGGGTTGGTATTGTTCATTCGAGATTCACCCCTGGATCCGCTGTCTGGCGGCGCGCTTAGACGAGGGAGGAGCGGATTGTCGAGCCGAGCGATGGCCTCGATCCCGACTGCCGCCCGCCCATGAAGCGGAGCAGGTGGGCATTCCCGTTCGCGGCCCTTGCATCCGGGCTCGCTGCGGCAGCCACGGCGCAGTCGGCGCGCGAAGCGCCTCTCACCGCCGCGCAGGCGGTCGACGCGGCGGCAGAGGCCTACGGTCCGCCCGATACGCGCCGGAAGGAAGAGTGTCCCCCGCGCGCCCCGGGCGACGAAATCGTCGTCTGCGCCCAGACGCAGGATCAGGAGCAGTTCCGCGTGCGTTCGAGCAGCGATCTCGATCCGACCGGGGCTGGGGCCCGCGGCGGGGTGCCGCGTGCGCCCGATGTCGGCACCGTTTACCCCGGCGCGGTCGTTGCGCGGGGATGCTTCATCCCGCCATGCCCGCCGCCGATGCCGCCGATCATCGACCTCAAGGCGATTCCCGAGGCGCCTCCCGGCTCGGACGCCGACCGCGTCGCGCGCGGCCTCGCCCCGAGAGGGGACGCAAGCGGAGACTCGGGCGCGGATAACAGCGATCGAGCGGTCAGGCCGCCAGGATAGGCATGACCAGCGGGGCCGCGGTCAGGCTCGCCGAACCGTCGAGCAGGCGCAGCGCCTCGCTGACGCATCTCTCGGCCCCTTCGTGAGTCACCATCGCCACCAGCACTTCGCCCGCCTCGTCGGGCTCGCCCTGCTGGATCAGGCTCTCGATCGACACTTCGGCATCGCGCATCGCTGCGGTGATCTCGGCGAGCACGCCGGGCCGGTCGGCGACGGTGAACCGGATGTAGGTCCGTCCGCGCCGCTCACCGGGCTCGGCCGGGGCCATGGCGACGAGCGCGCCGACCGGGATCGAGAAGGCGCCCCCGGTCTCTCCGCCGGCATCTCCGCCGGCCGAACCGTTCCTGGCCGCCCAGCGAGCAATGTCGATCAGGTCGGCGACCACGGCACTCGCGGTCGGCCCGTCTCCTGCGCCTGCCCCCTGGAACAGCAGGCGCCCCGAATAATTGCCTTGCGCCACGACCGCGTTGGTCGGTCCGTCGACGTGCGCCAGCGGATGGTCGCGCGGGACGAGGCACGGACGGACGCGCTGGAGCAGCCGCGCCGCGCCGCCGCTCCCCGATTGCTCGACGTCCGCCTCGCCGACAAGCCGGATGACGAAGCCGAGATCGCGCGCGCGGGCGATGTCGGCGGCGCGCACCCGCGCGATCCCTTCGCAGCTGACATGGTCGAGATCGAGCCGCGCGCCGAACGCGATGGCAGCGAGGATCGCGAGCTTGTGCCCCGCGTCGATGCCCTCGATGTCGAGGGTGGGGTCGGCTTCGGCAAAGCCCTTCGCCTGCGCTTCGGCGAGCACGTCGGCGAAATCGCGGCCGGTGTCTTCCATCGTCGACAGGATGAAGTTGCAGGTGCCGTTGAGAATGCCCTGCACCCGGTCGATGGCGTTCGCGGCGGCCCCTTCGCGCAGGCCCTTGATGATCGGGATGCCGCCCGCGACGGCGGCTTCGAACTTGAGCGGAACCCCGGCCGCTTCGGCGGCCTCGCCGAGCGCGAGGCCGTGGTGGGCGATCATCGCCTTGTTGGCCGTCACCAGCGCCTTGCCGCCGGCGATCGCGTTGCGCGCCAGGGTCAGCGCTGGCCCATCGGCGCCGCCCACCAGTTCGACGACCGCGTCGACGTCGTCGCGCGCCGCCATCGCGGTCATGTCGTCGCACCAGGCGAACGGCGAAAGGTCGACCCCGCGATCCTTGTCGCGATCGCGCGCGCTGACCGCGACCACCCGGATCGCGCGCCCGGCCCGCGCCTCTATCAGCCGCGCATTGGCGTCGAGCAGCCGGACGACGCCCGCGCCCACCGTGCCGACGCCGGCGAGCGCGACGCGCAGCGGGCGCGGCGGTGCTTTCGAAGTTCCCGTCTCCATGCCCCGCTCCTATCGGAGCGCGCACGCCGGGGCCAACAAAGAGAAACTATTGCCGCGCAAGCGTCCGCGGGCAGGCGCCGAGCTGCTCGATGACGAACCGATAGTCCTGCGCCGCGCGGGTGCGCGATTCCGCGTCCTGGGCCAGGTTCGCCGCGGCCGGCAACTGGCGCGGCAGGAAGCACGCGAGCCGGTACCAGGCCAGCGTTTCGCGTTCCGGCGGGCGGGCCGCCTGGTCAACGATCTCGCCGAACGACACGCCCCACACCGGCGCCATCCCGGGGCGCCGCACCACGGTCAGCGACACCGGATCGCCGCTTTTCGTCGAAAGGAATATCTGCGTTTCCGATTCGCCCGCAAGCGTGCCCGCGACCGACAGCGCGTCACGCACGCCGGTGACAGCAGGCGCGGCATCGGCCGAAACGAGCTCGGCCAGCACCGGGCGCAACCGTGCCTCGAGCGCCGGGTCCCAGTCGACCTGCGCCGACGGTCCCACCAGCTGGATCTCGCCCGGCTTGCCCGTGACGGCGCGCCCGAACAGCACCACCTCGCGTTTCTTGAGCTTGGGCACCTTGCCCTTCGCGTCGAGCGGCACGTCGACGAGATACTTTATCGACTGGCCGAGCGGCGCGTTGCCCGCGATCAGCGCCACCGTTTCCGCCTCCACGTAGACCCGCGCCTGCCCCGGGGCGAGGGTGCCCGCGCGCTCGGGCGAAAGAGGGATCGCCCGCTTGATCTTCGCATGGACGACAAGCCCGGCCGCATCGGCGAGGTCGGCCAGGTCGGCATAGGTGGGCGGCGGGACCGGAGTGGGTGGCGGAGCCGCTGCGACACAAACGGCAAGCGCGGCGGCGGCAAAGGCCGGGCGGAGGGAATCACGCAGTCTGATCATTGCCGGGTCACCTAGAAGCATCGCGGGAAATTGGAAACCGGATCCCGTCCCGCTCGTTCAGCGGCTCAGGCGTGAATCCGGCCTTAACCGGAAAAGGGTTTGCCTGGGGTTTGCTTCGCGGTTAAGGGTCCGGCGGTCCGGGGAGAAGAACAATAACCTTCGGACAGGGGCCCCCAGCCGGGTCATCGGGGATCCGGCGGGCCGTTCGGTCGCCGTGAACCGGTGGGCCGACAGGGTGGACAAGCATGGATTGCGTCGGGGCGCGATGGTTTGCGAATCGCGCGCATCCGATGTTTGTTTTTGCCGGATGCCAGCATCCGGCACCGACGATGGAGTGATGCGACTGAATGGCCTACGCTGACCAACAGATGAGTTCCAATCGCATCATTGCGATTGTCATCGTTGCACTCATCCATATCGCCATCGGCTATGCTCTCGTGACCGGCCTCGCCTATTCGGCGATCAAGAAGGCTGTCGAGCGCGTGACGACGGTGGATATCGAGGAGCCGCCGCCGCCCGAGGAGGAACCGCCGCCGCCGCAGGAACAGCCCGACGTGGCGCCGCCGCCGCCGGTCGCTCCGCCGCCGCCGATCAACATCGCGCCGGCACCACCGCCGATCCAGACCCAGCCGACGATCCCGCCGCCGGCACCTCCGGCACTGCGCGTGCCGCCGCCGGCGCCCGTCGCGCCGCCGCCGCCGCCGCCGCCGCGGTTCCAGCCCAAGTCGCCCACGCCGCGCGGCAACCCCGGCAACTGGGCCAACGCCAACGACTATCCCAGCCGCGCCCTGCGCGAGGAACGCGAAGGCGTGACGCGGTTCACCGTGACCGTCGATGCGAACGGCCGCGTCTCGAACTGCCAGGTCACCGGCTCGAGCGGTCATTCGGATCTCGACAGCACGACCTGTTCGCTGATTTCACGGCGGGCGCGCTTCAACCCGGCTACCGACGGCGACGGCAACGAGACCTCGGGGACCTGGTCGAGTTCGGTGCGCTGGGAAATTCCGCAATAACCCGTTGAACCCCTTTTTCATCCGTTTCATCTGAGAGGACTTTCACCCATGTACATCGAACTTCTCGCCGCCGCCGGTGGCGCAGCGCCGAAGAACCAGTTCGGCTTCTACGAGGCGCTTGAGCAGGGCGGCGTGATCGCGTGGTCGATCTTCGGCGTGCTCGTGATCATGTCGGTCGGCTCGTTCTACATCCTCATCACCAAGTGGATCGAACAGCAGAAGATCTTCAACCAGTACAAGGGCGTGCGCACCCAGTTCTGGCGCGCCCCGACCCTGCGCGAAGGTGCCAACAAGCTCGAGAAGAACAGTGCGTGGCGCCAGCTCGTCGACGACGGCCTGACCGCCGAGGAATCGCACGGCAAGATGACCGACGCCATGGAAGCACATGACTGGCTGCACGGTTCGCTCGCGCGTTCGGAAGCCTCGATCAACGCCAAGCTCGCTGGCGGCCTGCCGTTCCTCGCGACCGTGGGCGCGACCGCTCCGTTCGTCGGCCTGCTCGGCACCGTCATCGGCATCTACCGCGCGCTGATCAACATCGGCCTCGCCGGTTCGGCCTCGATCGACAAGGTCGCCGGACCGGTCGGCGAAGCGCTGATCATGACCGCCATCGGCCTGCTCGTCGCGGTTCCGGCCGTGCTTGCCTACAACTGGCTCCAGAGCCGCAACAAGCGGATCGCCGAGCTGCTCTCGGGCTTCTCGACCGACATCCTCGCGAACATCAACTCGAAGGGTGCCGTGAAGCCGGCGGTGATCACGCAGACGTCGACCCAGCAGGCAGCCAAGGCAGCCGCGACCGCTCCGGCGAAGCCGGCCGCGCCGCGCACCTGACCGGTTCCGCGGGGGAAGGGTCGCAAGCCCTTCCCCCGCCAACCGTACGAACGAATTGAGATAGGACAGGAAGCCCATGGCGATTTCTAGCGGAGGCGGCGGCATCGAGACGCCGATGTCGGACATCAACACCACGCCGCTGGTGGACGTGATGCTGGTGCTTCTGATCATCTTCCTCATCGCGGTGCCGGTCGCGATCCAGACGATCGAGAAGCTCAAGATTCCGGTGATGCCGTCCAGCGAATCGAAGGACAAGGTCGAGAACCTGCTCCTGACCGTGAGCACGACCGACGACGCCGGCCGCAGCGCGGGCGAACCGGGCTTCGAGGGCGCATCGCGCAACGGCCAGTGCCGGGTGTATTTCAACAACACCACCCCGGTCGATTCGAAGGAACTCTACGACCAGGCGTTCGAGCGTCTCGACGCGATCGTCCAAGCGGCCGGCGGACCCGAGGCGCTGATGGAGAACCCCGAGGCGATCCCGCAGGTCCACATCCGCGGTGACGTCAACGCGCCGTGGCGCTGCATCGCGGGGGCCATCTACAACGTGCAGGCGGCGGGCTATCCCACCGTCGGCTTCATCTCGAACCCGGTCGATCCGAACGGCTGAACCAGCCGCGATCCGACGAAGCGAATTCAGGAGTAACCCAGCATGGCAATGTCAGGCGGCAAGGACGATGGCTCGCCGATGATGGAGATGAACACGACGCCGTTGATCGACGTCATGCTCGTGCTCCTGATCATGTTCATCATTACCATCCCCGTGGCGACGCACTCGGTCGACATCGACCTGCCGGTGCCCAACAACGAGCCGCCGCCGCCGGACATGATCGACCCGATCAAGAACAAGATCGTGCTCACCCCGCAGAACG
Organism: Tsuneonella litorea; assembly: GCF_025154015.1. Lineage (GTDB taxonomy): Bacteria > Pseudomonadota > Alphaproteobacteria > Sphingomonadales > Sphingomonadaceae > Tsuneonella > Tsuneonella litorea. Next base: position 679,063 of record NZ_JAOAMV010000001.1, on the reverse strand, counting down.
AGATCCTGTGGAACGGCACCGCGATCGACCAGGGCGAGCTGGTCCGCAATCTCGAGGCGACCAAGGCGATCCAGCCCGAGCCGGAGCTGCAGTTCGAGCCCGACCAGCAGGCGAGCTATGACCTGTCGATCCGGGTGCTCAACGTCATCAAGGCGTCGGGCGTCACCAAGTTCGGGTTCGTGGGCAACGAGAAGTACCGCGAGTTCGGCAAGGCACCCGCCTGACCCGCGCCGACCCAGGGCGGATGAATTGACAAGGGGGCGGAGCGATCCGCCCCCTTTTCGTTTGTCCGCGTGACCCGCTTTCGGCGTGGACCAATCCGCCGCGCGATCGCGCGCCACCCTTGACGAGCACGCGCCTGGTGCCCGCGGCGCTTCCCATGCCGCCTCCACCACTGGCGACGCGGTTTCGGAACGCCTAGACGTCCTGCCGAATGAACGTTCGACTGCCCCCGGGATATGCCAGTGATTGCGAGACCCCTTCTCTCGCCGACTACCTGCGCCTTCGCGTCGTCGCGGGCCTGTCCCCCTTCAGCGAAGAAGCTGCCCGCGCGGGATTGCCCGGCACCGTTGCCGGAGTGGTTGTCCGCCACGGGCTCTCCGCCGTTGGGATGGGCCGGGTGATCGGCGACGGCGGCCTGTTCTTCCAGGTTTGCGACATCGCAGTCGATCCCGCGCATCAGGGCAGGGGTATCGGCAAGGTCATCGTCTCGCTCTTGCTCGAGGCACTCGCCGCAAGGCTATCTGCCCCCGCATACGTCAGCCTGATCGCGGACGGCGAGGCGAACCGGCTCTATGCCCAGTTCGGATTCGCGCCGGTAGCTCCCCACTCGCAAGGCATGGCGCAGTGGCTTCAGCCGGCGCCGGCTACGTCTTCGTCCTCCCCGCGGTAGTCCGCCGCATCCTCCATTCGCATCGCCGCGGAGGCGAGCGTTTCGGCCTCGAGCACGAGTTCGTCGTCGACAGAGCCCTGCGGCATCGTCTCGCGCCCGATCAGCGTCATCACCGGCACCGCGAGCGGGCTGACCCGGTCGAGTTCGACCAGCACGAGTTCGTCGGCAGCTCGGTCCAGCAGGTCGCCGAGCCGTCCGATGTCGGTCATTCGCGTCCGCGCATCGGCCCAGGCGGCCTGGAGCAGCACGTGGTCGGGCTCGTACTTGCGCAGCACGTCGTAGATGAGGTCGGTCGAAAAGGTCACCTGCTTGCCAGTCTTGCGCTTGCCCGGGTGCTGGCGCTCGACCAGCCCGCCGATTACCGCCACCTCGCGGAAGGCGCGTCGAAGCAGGTGCGAGTTCTGCACCCATTCGACAAACTCGTCCTGCAGGATGTCGGGCGACAGCAGCGGCGCGGGGTCGATGACCGGCCTGAGGCTCCACACCGCGAGGCAATAGTCGTTGGCATTGAAGCCCAGCGGCGAGAGCCCGCGCTCTTCCATCCGCTTGGTGATCAGCATCCCCAGCGACTGGTTCGCATTCCACCCGATGAAGGTGTAGAATACCGTGTAGTGCTTCTTCGCGTGCGGAAAGCTTTCGACGAGCAGCGTGTCGGGGCCTGGCATCGCGCTGCGCCAGTCCTGCACTTCCAGCCATTCGCGCACGTCGTCGGGAAAGCGGGCCCAGCTCGCCCGGTCGACCAGCATCGCCCGCACCCGCTCGGCAAGATGCGTCGTGAGCGGCAGGCGCTGACCGCCATAGCTCGGGATCATCGCCGCCTTCGACGATGCGCGCACGGTCAGCTCCATGTCCTTGATCCGCTCGACCTCGAGGTTGATGCCCGCGAACTGGAAAGTGTCGCCCGGGCGCAGCGAAGCGGCGAAGCGTTCCTCGACCTTGCCGAGCGAGCGCCCGTTGCGGAACCGCACGTCGAGCATCTCGGAATCGACGATGATCCCGGCGTTGAGCCGGTGCCGCGCCGCGTGTTCGGGATGGCTCAACCGCCAGCTTCCATCGCCGTCCTTCACGATGCGCTGGAACTTGTCGTAGGCCTTGAGCGCATAGCCGCCGGTCGCGACGAAGGTCAGCACGCGTTCCCAGTCCTCCTGGTCGAGCCAGGCATAGGCCAGGCTCGAACGCACTTCGGCGAGCAGCGCGGCCTCGTCGAACGGGGCGGCGCAAGCGCAGGCCATCACGTGCTGGGCGAGCACGTCGAGTCCGCCGGGACGGAAGTCCTCGCCGTCGCGCTGGCCCTCGTCGACCGCATCCTTGGCGGCGGTGGCCTCGAGGAACTCGAACCGGTTGCCCGGCACCAGGATCGCCCGGCTCGGGCAATCGAGCCGGTGGTTCGCGCGCCCGATCCGCTGGAGCAGGCGCGACGAGCCCTTGGGTGCCCCCATCTGGACGACGAGGTCGATGTCCCCCCAGTCGATCCCGAGGTCGAGGCTGGCGGTGGCGACGAGCGCACGCAGTTCGCCGCGCGCCATCGCGCCTTCGACCTTGCGCCGCGCTTCCTTGCTGAGCGAGCCGTGGTGGATGCCGATCGGCAGCGTGTCCTCGTTCGCGTTCCACAGGTTCTGGAACACGTATTCGGCCAGGAAGCGGGTGTTGGTGAATATCAGCGTCGTCCGGTTGCGGCGGATCTCCTCGTAGAGCTGGGGTATGGCCCAGGTCGCCGCGTGGCCGCCCCACGGGACCCGCTCTTCCACCGGCAGCAGGATCTCGACCTCGGCGGGGGCGCCAGGCTCTCCCTCGACCAGTTCGACCGTGTCGATCTCGCCCCACGGGGCGAGCCACTCGCGAAAGCCCTCCGGATTGGCGAGCGTGGCGCTGAGCGCCGTACGCTTCATCTCAGGCGCGATGGCCTGCAGGCGCGTGAGCGCCAGCGCGAGCAGGTCGCCGCGCTTGCCGGTGGCGAAGGCGTGGACCTCGTCGATCACGACGCGCCTCAGGCCCGCGAACAGCCCGAAGCTGTCGGGATAGCTGAGCAGCAGCGAGAGCGATTCGGGCGTCGTCAGCAGCACGTGCGGCGGGCGCGACCGCTGGCGCTTCTTGCGATCGGAAGGGGTGTCCCCGCTGCGAGTCTCGATCCGGATCGGCAGGCCCATTTCCTCGACCGGGGCGACGAGGTTGCGCTGCACGTCGTGCGCCAGCGCCTTCAGCGGCGAAACGTAGAGCGTATGCAGCCCCTCGGGCGGCGCGGCCCCGTCGAGCCGCGTTGGGGTAAATGCCGCCAGCGTCGGGAGAAACCCGGCGAGCGTCTTGCCCGCACCGGTATCGGCGACGAGCAGCGCGTGACGTCCCGCGTCGCTCGCCGCGAGCATCTCTGCCTGGTGCCGCCGCACGCGCCAGCCGCGGCCGGCGAACCAGGTCTCGATCTCGGGTGGGACACGGCCAGCCATGTGAGGGCCAAAGCACGAGAGCGCACAAAGCTCCAGCCCGCCGAGCGGCCGCGGTCGATGGGTTCGCCGATTGGAACTTATATTGGATAGATTTCAAGCATTTGAGATTCGCCGAAGCGCAACGGGCCTGCGACGGACGGGGAAACGGTCGCGCCGCTCGGCCGTTGGTCAACTGTCACGATGGGCGCGGCCCCGCGGCACCGCTGCCGGCCCGGCGCGCCCCAGACCACGGCAGCGACAAGGAGACCCAGCATGGACGACCGCAATCGTCGCCGCGACCGCAGCAGCGGTTCGCGCAACATCAACCAGGATTACGACGACGGGACCGACTACAACGGTTCGCGCCAGGCCGAGCAGTTCGAGGATTCGAGCGGTTACGATCAGGACGGGTCCGCGCAGGACGGCTGGCGCGGAAGCCAGATGGGCGACCAGGGCCGCCGCCCGGTGGTCTATTACGAGGAAGTGACCTGGCGTGCGCCCTCGCGCAACCGGCCGTTCCAGCGCGACGACTATCGCGCGCAAGGCGACCGGGGGCGGATGGGCAGCGACCAGCGGTATTACGCCCGCGATCGCGACTACGGACCCGCGCGCTACGACAACGGCCTGGATTACTACACGTCTGAGAGCCAGGACGGGCGCGACTTCTCGCGTCGCGGCGGGCGCTCCTATGGCGCGCGCCCCGGCTACGGCTACGGCCAGCGCAGCTATGGCCGGCGTGACCGTTACGGCCGCGATTACGACGATTACGACCGCTACGATGACGGCAGCGAACGCGGGTTCTTCGAAAAGGCAGGCGACGAGATCGCGAGCTGGTTCGGCGACGAGGACGCCGCCCGCCGGCGCCGTATGGATCACCGCGGATCGGGCCCGGCCAACTACACCCGGTCGGACGAACGCATCCTCGAGGACGCCTGCGACTGCCTGACCGACGACTGGCGGCTCGACGCCCGCAACATCCAGGTAACCGTCAAGGATGGCGAGGTGACGCTCGACGGCACCGTCGATCACCGCGGCGCAAAGCGCAGGGCGGAAGACCTTGTGGAAGACATTTCCGGCGTCGGCCACGTGCAGAACAACCTGCGCGTCCGGGACCGGTCGAATGACACCGAGTCGCACTCCTTCGACGCCTGACCCAGGCTGAAATGATCAGAGGGTCCGCTTCGGCGGGCCCTCTTCTTTGCGTCCGTCATCCGCGCAGGCCGGGACCAGCCGCTCCGCGAGACTGCGCGTCCGACGCGGTCACCGCGAGCACTCGGTCACCGCGCCCCTGTTCGCTGCTGACCGGCCCGGCATCGCGGAACAGCCGCCGGCGGACCTCCGCGTCGGGCACCGGATCGAGCGGCGCTGGCATCTCGGCTTCCATCGCGATCATCGTCGCGTAATCGGCCTCCGGGTCGTCGGTCAGGTCGCCCACGCGCTCGAGCAGTACCGGCATTGCCGCTGGCGTCCGGCCAGCGTCGAGCGCCGCGAGCAGCATGATCCCGTCGAGCACCATCGCCTTGGGCAGCGCAACCCCGCGGAACACTATCGAGAGTGGAGAGAGGCCGGTGCTGTCGTAAAGGAACACGAACAGGTTGTTGTGCGCGGGCAGCGCCCAGCCTTCGAACAGCAGGCCCGATCCGCGCATTGCGACGTCGAGGAGACCCGCCTCGTTGCGCCGCACCACCCCGTATTCGTGGAACACCGTGTCGGCTACGAGCAGCGAGGGACGCGCGGTACGGAAGAACCCTTCGTACGTCGCGCCCCGCCGCCCGGTCTCTTCCCGCGCGATCTCGATCAAGGGGCGCAGGTGCGGCAGCATGACGCCCGGGTCGGCGCCCCGACGCGGCAGCGCGATCCCGAATCGCCCGGCGAACCCGTCCAGATCGGCGTCCCAATCGGTCATGCGGAAGCCCGCGTGGCGGTCGGCAAGGAGCGCGGTCAGGCGAGCCAGGTTGTGTTCGGTGGGATGGACCGCACCCGAGAGCCAGCGACCGACGAGCGACTTATCCACGCCGAGCGCCTGGGCGACTGCCACGCGGCTGAGAGAGGTCGCCTTGAGGGCAACTCCCAGCTTTCCGGCGAATTCCCCCACGTGGTCCACCGCCGATGAATGCGCCGCGCGACGCCCGCTGACAAGACGGCAGGTGCATCGCCGTGCATTGCGCTGCACCGCGCGCTTCGCCTGCGCGCATCGGTGGAGGCGGTGCACATCTGTGTCACCCCTAGACAGGAGGACGCCATGACCCGCTTTCTTTCGACCACCCTCTGCATCGCCGCAGCGGTTGCGGCCGCCGGCTGTTCGACCAAGCCCAGGCAGTTTTCCGCTCAGGTGCGCCCGGTCGCCCAAGCGCCGGAACGCGCATCGCTCGCTTCCAGCGAGACGGAGATCTACCAGAGTTGCGACCAGATGGTGCGCCACGGGCGCAAGGCCGGCTTTGCCGCCGCGGCCGCGACCAGCGGCGCGGGAGTCGCCGGGATGTTCGGCGGCGCCAACCTCGCCTTCACCGGGCTTGGCGGAAGCACTTTCGCCTCGGCGGGCGCCACCGCTGCGGCGGCGATGCCGATCATCGGACTTGCCGCCGCGTTCGGGATGAACCGCGCGATCCGCGGCGGCCGCGAGCGCAGCTATCGCAAGCACATGACCACCTGCATGGGGGAAATGGGCTACGAAGTCGCCGACTGGACCCGTGCGCCGAAGAAGCAGCGCGGGACCGCCTCGCTCGTGCCTGCCAGCGAGCGGGTCGCGCAGCCGGCGGACATCGAATCGGCTCGGATCGAAGAGCCGGCCACCCAGACTGATCCCGCTGCCAGCGAGACGCCCCTCGTGGTGGTCCTCGACGCGCCCGCCGGCTGAGGGTCCGCGGGGGCGTCGAACCCGCTGACACCGGCGCCCCCGCGGAATTGGTTCGGGACCCTAATGCCCCGCCTGCGGCCCACGCTCCAGGCCCGATGCCTCGAGTTGCGCGTCGATCTGGGCGACGAGGCGTTCGAGGCCCTCTTCGCTCTCGCTCTCCGCGCGGGCGACGAGCACGTCCTGGGTGTTGGACGCGCGCAGCAGCCACCAGCCGTCGGGGGTCGTCACCCGGACTCCATCGGTGTCGTTTACATCAAAGGATGAGTCCGCAAGCCGCGCCTTGACCTCGTCGATGGCGGCGAACTTGCGCGCCTCGGCCACATGGAATCGCAACTCCGGCGTGTTGACCATCGCCGGCATCTCGCTGCGCAGCGCGGTGACCGACTTGCCGAGCCGCGCCGAGGCGGCGATCAGCCGCACGCCGGCATAGAGCGCGTCGTCGAACCCGTAATACTCGTCGGCGAAAAAGACGTGGCCGCTCATCTCGCCCGCAAGCGGGGCGCCAATCTCCTTCATTTTGGACTTAATCAGGCTGTGCCCGGTCTTCCACATCAGCGGCCTGCCGCCGAGCTGGGCGATACGCTCGAACAGCGCCCGGCTCGCCTTCACATCGGCGATGACCGGGGCGTTAGGTAGTCTCCCTAATAGATCTTCAGCGAAGATCATGAGCAACTGATCCCCCCAGATGACCCGGCCTTCGCCGTCGATCGCGCCGATCCGGTCGCCGTCGCCGTCGAAAGCCACTCCGAAGTCGAGGTTCTTCGACGCGACAAGGCGCCGCAGGTCGTCGAGGTTTTCGGAAACGGTAGGATCAGGATGATGATTGGGAAACGACCCGTCGACCTCGGTGAAGAGAAGGTGGTGCTCCCCCGGCAGCCGGGCGGCGAGCGCCTCGAGCGCGGGCCCCGCGGCGCCGTTGCCCGCGTCCCAACCGATTCGAAGACCGGCCAGCGCATCGCGGTCGATCCCCTCCAGGCCGAGGAGCAGCCGCTCGACGTAATCCTCGAGGACCTCGCGCGAGGTGACCTCGCCCTGCCCGTCGGCCCAGGCGCCGGCCTGCGCACGTCGACCGAGCTCGATGATATCCTCCCCGAAAAACGGCCGTCCCAGGAATACCATCTTGAAGCCATTGTAATTGGCGGGATTGTGGCTGCCGGTTATCTGAATGCCGCCATCCACCTCTTCGGCTGACGCCTCTGCGTAATAGAGCATCGGGGTCGGCCCCATGCCGATCCGCACCACGTCACAGCCCGACGCGGTAAGCCCTTCGACCAGCGCGTGCTCGAGCATCGGGCTGCTCACCCGACCGTCGTAACCCACTGCCACCGTCCGGCCGCCGGCCTCGCGCAGCATCGTCGCGAAGCTGCGGCCGATCGCGCGCGCGTCCTCCGCTCCCAGCGTTTCGCCGATGATCCCGCGAATGTCGTATTCGCGAAGTGCGGTGGGATCGAAGGTGTGGCTCAAGCCGGGTTCCTCAGCGGCCATCAGGCAGCTCGCCCAGCAACAGGTCGCGCGCGTCGTTTGCCGCGTGAACCTGGTCGCTGGTGCCGCCGCGGTCGGGATGAACCCGGGCGATCAGCCGCCGGTGCGCCTCGAGGATTTCGCCGCGACCCGCTTCGTGCGGCACGCCCAGCAGCTTGCGCGCCCGCAGCACCGCCTGCGCGCGGGTGGGTTTCGCCGACAGGTATTCCCACGGCCAGCGATGGGTCGCGATCCGGACGATGAGCGAGACGAGGCCCGCGACGAGGAGGAGCTTGATCACCGCCGCGACCTAGCGCGCGCGTCAGGCCAGCGCCAGTTCGGGTTCGCGCCGGGCGGGCACAGGAAGGTTGAGCGCCGAGACGAGGGTGCGCAGTTCCTGCCGCGCGACGAGGTGGCTGGTGCCGAGTTCACCCAGGTGTCCCTTGTCGAGCAGGGTCAGCCCGCTCGGGAACAGCTCGCGGTAGATCACGCGTTCGGAAAGCCCCTGCGCGACGCGGAAGCCGACGCGCTTCGACAGTTCCTTCAGCGCCGCCTCGATGCGCGCCATGTTGCGCGCCTCGACGTGGCCGGTGCGGTTGCGTACGACGACCCAGTCCATCTCGCGCCGGTTCTGCTCGATCTGGCTGCGGCTGCGCTTGATCCGCGCTTCCCAGATCAGTTCGGCATAGAACGACAGCTTGCGGACCTTGAACGTCTCGGCGTCGACCTGCCCGATCAGGTCGAAGTCGACGAAGCTGTCGTTCAACGGGGTGACCAGCGTGTCGGCCTCGGTCGCGGCGTGGCGGGCGAGCGGATCGTCGCGCCCCGGCGTGTCGAAGACCACGAAGTCGCAGCCATCGGAGAGCGAGGTGGTGAGCGCCTCGAGCTCTTCGGGCGAGCCGCCCTCGAACACCTCGAACCGCGCGGTGGGCAGGTCGATTCCCCGCCGCGCCGCCGTCTCGGCCCGGTTTTCGAGGTAACGGTAGAGCGTCCTCTGGCGCGGATCGAGGTCGATTGCGGCGACCCTCGCGCCGCGATAGGCCAGCGCCACCGCGATGTGGACTGCGGTGGTCGACTTGCCGGTGCCGCCCTTCTCGTTGGCGAAGACGATCCTGTGAGCCGGCTTGGACACGCGTGCATTCCCGAATAGTGCCCGCTAGGGCGTTGGCATGACCGCAAGGATAGCGGAGGGACAAAGCCCCATGCAAACAGCGACCACGCTGGAAGTGTTGAGAAGCGCCGTGGACGCCCTCAGGCAAGGGGGCAAGCGGCTCGCGCTGGTGCCGACGATGGGCGCGCTCCACGAGGGCCACCTGGCGCTCGTGCGCGAGGCCAGAAAGCACGCCGATGCGGTGGCGGCGTCGATCTTCGTCAATCCGAAGCAATTCGGCCCGAACGAGGACCTCGACGCCTATCCGCGCACGTTCGCCGAGGATTGCCGCCTGCTGGAAGCGGAAGGGGTCGAGCTGGTCTGGGCGCCCGGCGTCGCGGCGATGTACCCCGACGGGTTCGCCACCAACGTTTCGGTCGCCGGCGTGAGCGAGGGCCTCTGCGGCGCGGCGCGGCCGGGCCACTTCGACGGAGTGGCCACCGTCGTGCTGAAACTGTTCAACCAGGTCCGGCCCGACGTGGCCGTGTTCGGCGAGAAGGACTGGCAGCAGCTCGCGGTGATCCGCCGCATGGCGCGCGACCTCGACCTCAGCGCGCCGCACGTCGATGCGATCGTCGGCGTGCCCACGGTGCGCGAGGGCGACGGCCTCGCGCTGTCGAGCCGCAACCGGTACCTTTCGCCCGAAGGCCGCGCCCGGGCGGCGGCGCTGCCCCAGGCTATGCGCGAGGGCATCGACGCGCTTCTCGCCGGAAGCGCGGTTGCCCCGACGCTCGCGGCGATCGAGGCGCACCTGCTGCAGGCGGGTTTCGATTCGATCGATTACGTCAGCCTCGTCGACGCAACCTCGCTCGAACCGGCGGAAACACTGGGAGACGCGCCCGCGCGCCTGCTGGTCGCCGCCCGCATCGGCGGCACGCGACTGATCGACAACATGGGTGTGACGACGCAAGGCCCGGCGCGCCTCTGACCAGCGAAGGCGCAAGGCAAGAAGGGACCGTGGAGCGGGTAAGGGGAATCGAACCCCTCTAGCCAGCTTGGAAGGCTGGAGCATTACCACTATGCTATACCCGCTCGGGAACCCTCCGGGCGTCCGGCGAAGGCGCGCTTGCCACGCCCCCGGCCATTCCGTCAATCCTCTGCCGCACCGGTCAGTTCGTCGACCAGCGTCCCGCTGTCGCTGGCAGGGGCCGCCGGCGGCGTCCCTTCGGGAACCGCGATGGTCATTTCGACACGCCGGTTTTTCGCCCGGCCCTCTGCGTCGGGTGTGCCGTCGGGCCTGGCATTGGGGACGGCAGGGTTCTGTTCGCCGAAGGCAATCACCACGATCCTCTCTTCCTCGACCCCGTGCTCGACAAGCCAGTCGCGCACTGCCTCTGCGCGTTTCTTCGAGGCGCGCAGGTTCGCGGTGTCTGACCCCGCCGAATCGCTATGCCCGCCGAGCGTTATGGCTCCCCCCGCCTTCATCTGCTCCGATGCAAGCGCATCGCGCAGCTGGGCGACCGCAGCGTCGGTCAGCTCCGTGCCGCCCGCGGCAAAGCCGATGACGACCTCGAGCGGGGCAAGCGGCGCAGTGGGCTCGCGATCGATCCCGACGTCGTCGCGGATGATCGACACCTTTTCGCCGGAGCCGGCGGTGGTTGCCGTTGCGCTCGGCGCGGGGGCCGGGTCGGGTCCCCCGCGATCGCACCCGGATAGCACGAGGGCGAAGGCGAACGGGAGGGCGATCATCGGATTGGGGCGCATGGCTTGCCTTTCCTTGGTCCTATTTCGCGGGCAACGCGCCGGGCGCGGCGCCGGGCTTGGCCTTCTTCGGCGATTTCTTCGCCGCCGCGGCCTCCGCCGAACGTTCCGGCGGCGGGGAGTAGGAGACGACGGTATCTTTGGCGCGGGGCGCCGGCTGGCTCGCGTGGGTGAAGAACCGGAGCGTACCGTCGGGCCGCACCAGCAGCAGCATCTGGCCCGCGTCGGGGAGCTTTTCCTTGGCGTCGTCGAACCCGAACCGCTCGCTGAGCCGGGTCTTGCGGAACACCCAGCCGGCGCGCTGGCGTTCCATCAGGTCCTCGACCCCCATGCCCGACTTGAACAGTGCGCGGCCGCGCAGGCTTTCGGGCAGGCGGCGGGGATCGTCTTCCTCGCCTTCCTCACCGACCTGATAGACCGCGTCGCGCCCGAACAGATAGGCGAATTCGTTGCAGACAAGCGTGTTGTAGGCCTCGTTCTCGGTCGCGGCGACGAGGACATGGAACGGCGACAGGTCGAGGTGGTGCTCGGTCGCCTCGTGGAGGATTTCGCCGTGATAGAACGGCAGACCGGCCTGGCGCACCGGGGCAAGGCGTTCCCAGCTCGAATCGGCGATCGTGACCGGGGTTTCGATTTCCTTCATCTCGCGGGCCAGCGCGATCGTCCACGGGGTGGCGCCGACGATCAGCAGCCCGGGACGGCTGGCGCCCTTGATGCCAAGCAGCCGCGCCGCGAGGTCGATCGTGAATCCGTGCGCGATGACGGTTGTCACCACTACCGCGAACGACAGGCCGATGAGGATGTTGCCGTCGGCATACCCGAGTTCGGTGAGGCGCAGCGCGAAGAGGCCGGCGATCGCCACCAGCACGATCCCGCGCGGCGCGATCCAGGCGACGAACAGGCGTTCCTTCCAGGGCAGGGAGCTGCCCAGCAGGCTGATCAGCACGGTCGCCGGTCGCACGATGAACAACAGGGCCAGCAGGAACAGCGCAAAGCGCCACTCGAGGTAGCGCAGCTCCTCGAACTGCAGGCTGGACGACAGCAGGATGAAGATGCCCGACACCAGCAGCACCGCCACGTTCTGCTTGAAGGGATGGATGCTGCGCAGCGAGGAAACGTTCATGTTGGCAAGCGCCACGCCCATGACGGTGACCGAGATCAGCCCCGCTTCGTGCTCGATCAGGTTGGCGGCGACGAAGACCGCGATCACCGCCGTCAGCAGGACCGGGACCTTGAGGTACTCGGGGACCAGCCCGCGCGGGAAGCTCCAGGCGATCGCCAGCGCGGCGAAATAGCCAAGCGCGGCGGCGATCACCGCCGCGACGATCATCGGCGGGACAACCTCGAACAGCAGCGCGCCGTTGGCCGAAAGGCGGAAGTATTCGTAGGCGATCACCGCGCACATGGCGCCCGCGGGATCGTTGACGATCGCTTCCCACTTGAGAATCGCGGCGGGCCGCGGCTGGACGTTCGCCTGGCGGAGCATGGGCATGACGACTGTCGGCCCGGTCACCACGAGGATGCCGGCGAACAGGATCGCCACCGGCCATACCAGGCCCGCCATGTGCAAGGCCACGCTGCCCAGCAGCCAGCCGAGCGGCACGCCGAACACGAACAGGCGCCACACCGCCTCGCCGGCATGGCGCAGTTCGCGAAAATTGAGGCTGAGGCCGCCTTCGAAGAGGATCAGGGCGACGCCGATCGAGATCATCGGCGCCAGCATCTCGCCAAATACCCGCTCGGGGTCGAACACGTGCAACACCGGCCCGGCCAGGAACCCGGCGGCCAGCATGAGGACGATCGCCGGCCAGCCCGTTCGCCACGCCACCCACTGCGCGCCGATCCCGAGCACGCCCACGAGCGCGATCACGAGTGCCTGCTGTTCCATGAACCCCTGCGTTGTCGCACGAATGCGGCTTGCAGTTCAAATGCGCGGAAGCCCGTTGGGGTCCCCGAAAGGAGGCAATCGGCTAGTGCCCGGGAAACGCCATCAGCGCATCGACAGCCAGGCCCGCGGCACGCAGGCGCTCCGCCCCGCCGAGATCGGGCAGGTCGATGACGAAGAGCGCGTCGGCCACGGTGGCCCCGGCACGGCGCAGCAGCGCGGCCGCGGCCAGCGCGGTGCCGCCGGTGGCGATGAGGTCGTCGACAATGGCGATCCGCTGGCCGGGACGAATCGCGGTGGGGTCGATCTCGAGCCGATCCGTCCCGTATTCGAGGTCGTAGTCGATGCCGATCGTCGCGACCGGCAGCTTGCCGGGCTTGCGCACGGGGACGAATCCGACGCCGAGCTCGATCGCCACCGCGGCCCCGAAGATGAACCCGCGCGCTTCCATGCCGGCGATGGATTCGGCGCCACGGGATCGCGCCCGGTCGGCGAGGTGGCCAACCGCCGCGCGCAGGCCGTCACCGTGCGCGATAAGGGTGGTGATGTCGCGAAAAAGAACGCCCGGTGCCGGGAAGTCGGGCACCGAGCGCACGAGATGCTTGAGATCGTCGGGGCTCACGCCCGCGGTATCCCTGACCGGGCGATCAGCCCTGGACCACCTTGGCCTTCTTGGGCTTGATCGCAGCCCAGACCTGGTTCTTCGCCATCCACGCGAGGATCGTCGCGAACAGCAGGAAGCCCAGCACCGGCCAGCCGACCTGGGTGCGCTTCACCTTCTTCGGCTCGGCAGTCCAGGTCAGGAAGGCGGCAACGTCGCGCGCCATCTGGTCGACCGTCGGCGCCGGCTGTCCTTCGGCGTAGGTCACCTGCCCATCGGCGGTGAGCGGCGGCGCCATCGCGATGTTGAGGTTGGCGAAGTAAGGGTTGAAGTGCGTGTTCGGCGGGGTGGCGAATTCGGGGAATTCCTCCTTCACCTTCTTGCCGTCGATGCTGAAGGTATCGACGTTGCGATAGCCGGTGAGCAGCGAATAGACATAGTTGCTGCCGTCGTGCCGTGCCTTCGTCATCAGCGAGAGGTCAGGCGGAATGGCGTTGTTGTTCGCCGCCGCCGCCGCCACTGCGTTCGGATAGGGCGAGGGGAAGTAGTCGGTCGGCAGGCCGGGGCGGGTGGTTGCCTCGCCGGTGTTCGGATCGACGCCGGGGACCTGGAAGCCCGCTGCGATCGCCTTCACTTCGGCCTCGCTGTAGCCGAGCGCCGCAAGGTCGCGGAAGGCGACGAACTTGAGGCTGTGGCAGGCCGAGCAGACTTCCTTGTAGACCTGGAAACCGCGCTGCAACTGCGCGAGGTCCCACTTGCCGAACGCGCCGTCCGAGGCGAGCTCGGCGTCACGCGGGTGCAGGTGGAACTCGTGCTCGGCGGTCGCTTCCTTGAGCTGGCCGTCGGAAATCACGGTGCCAAGGCCCGTGCCGAAGGCCCACAGCGCCATGACCGCGAAGAACAGGCCGATGAGGATTCCGAAGAGACGGATCATTGTCGTGTCGCTTTCCCTAAAGCCTGTCGTTCAGACGCCGACCGGTTCGGCGTTCTCGCCGAGGACCGCGTCCTTGTCCTCGCCCAGCACCGCCTCGGTGATCGAGTACGGCAAGGGCTCGGGCCGTTCGATCATCGAGACGATCGGCAGCACCACGAGGAAGTGGAGGAAGTAGTATGCGGTCGCGATCTGGCTGAGCATCACGTACGGCTCTTCGGCCGGCGCGCCGCCGCACCAGAACAACACCAGCATCGCCGGGATCAGGCCGAACCAGAAGAACTTGCGGAACAGCGGCCGGTAGTGCCCGCTGCGCACGGGACCCTTGTCGAGCCAGGGCAGGAAGAACCACAGCAGGATCGCGCTGAACATGGCCAGCACGCCGAGCAGCTTGGCCTCGATGATGACGATGCTGGTGAACGGGATGTGCAGGTCGACCGTGAAGGCGCGCAGGATCGCGTAGAACGGCCAGAAGTACCATTCGGGGACGATGTGCGCCGGGGTCGAGAGCGGGTTCGCCTCGATGTAGTTGTCGGGGTGCCCGAACATGTTCGGGCCGAAGAACAGCACCGCGCAGTAGATCAGCAGGAACACGCCGAGCCCGAAACCGTCCTTCGCCGTGTAGTACGGGTGGAACGGGATCGTGTCGCTCTCGCCCTTGACCTCGACGCCGGTGGGGTTCGAGGAACCGGTGAGGTGCAGCGCCCAGATGTGCAGGATCACCGCGCCCGCGATCACGAACGGCAGCAGGTAGTGCAGGCTGAAGAAGCGGTTGAGCGCGGCGTTGTCGGGCGCGTAGCCGCCGAGCAGCCAGATCTGGATCGGCTCGCCGACGACGGGGATCGCGCCGAACAGGCCGGTGATGACCTTGGCGCCCCAGAAGCTCATCTGGCCCCACGGCAGCACGTAGCCCATGAAGCCGGTCGCCATCATCAGCAGGAAGATGGTGACGCCCAGCAGCCAGACCATCTCGCGCGGGGCCTTGTACGACGAATAGAAGAACCCGCGGAAGATGTGCAGGTAGATCACCGCGAAGAACGCCGAGGCGCCGTTGGCGTGCGCATAGCGCAGCATCCAGCCCCAGTTGACGTCGCGCATGATGTGCTCGGTCGAGGCGAAGGCCACCGTGGCGTTCGATGCGTAGTGCATCGCCAGCACGATGCCGGTGACGATCTGCAGCACGAGGCAGAAGCCGGCGAGAACGCCGAAGTTCCACATGTAGTTGAGGTTGCGCGGCACCGGGTAGCCGCCGCCGATCGCGTTGTAGACGAGACGCGGAAGCGGCAGCTTCTCGTCCATCCAGCGCATGAACGGGTTAACCGGTTGATACTGTTGGGCCCAGGGGAAGCTCATGGTTGCTCTCTCTCGCCTCAGCCGACCTTGACGACGGTGTCGCTGGTGAATTCGTACTCCGGCACCTCGAGGTTCTTCGGGGCCGGGCCTTTGCGGATGCGCGCCGCGGTGTCGTAGTGCGACCCGTGGCAGGGGCAGAAATACCCGCCGAACTCGCCGCGGGGCTCGCCTTCCGCGGCACCGAGCGGCACGCATCCGAGGTGCGTGCACACGCCCATCGTGATGAGCAGGTCGGCATGACCTTCCTTGGTCCGCTCCTCGAGCGTCTGCGGGTCGCGCAGCGAGCCGACGTCGACCGCGTTGGCAATCTGGATTTCCTGCGGCGTCAGGCGGCGCACGAACAGCGGCTGCTTGCGGAACACCGCCTTGATCGCCTGGCCCGGCTCGATCGCCGCGGTATCGACCTCGGTGCTGCTCTCGGCGAGCACGTCGGCGGACGGGGCCATCTGGCTGATCAGCGGAAGGAGTACGCTCACCCCGCCCACGCCCGCGGCAGCGATCGCCGCTACATTGATGAAGTCGCGCCGCCGGATCCCGTCATCGTCGACCGTAACGGTCCCCGGGATCGCGTCGCCAGTCGTGTCAGCCATCAGCCGTGCCTGCCTTGCCTTGTAACGTCTTCGCGATGGGCTGTGCCGGATGGCGCAACCATTGAATATGCCACCGGCAGAGCAGCGAGAACGAAGCGTCGGCCCCTGTTTTCGCGGTTCGCCGCGAGAAGCCCTTCGAGCTACTCACGGTGCCGGTTTGCGGCGCGCATAGACTCCATTGGCGGTGTTGCCAACCGCCATTGTGGCGGTTTCAGGACGCGGTTCTCAGCCGAGGCCGATCAGCGATATCTGGCGGCCGTAGGTCGGCTCGCCGCGATGGGTGGCACGGCGGAAGGAAAAGAACGCCGCCTCCTCGGCGTATGTGTCGCGGTTCAGCACCGCGACATGGCCCACGCTCGATTCGGCAAGGCGGTGCGCGACGTAGCCCGGCAGGTCGAACTGGCAATGCCCGTCCCGGCCGGGCGCAAAGAAGCGTGCCTCGGCCTCGGCGAACTGCTCCCGGAACGCGTCGGTCACTTCGTAAGAGGGTTGCGCGATGCACGGACCGACCACTGCCGCGATCCGCTCTGCCCGCGCACCAAGCGCCTCCATGACGGCGACGGTATTGCCGATCACCCCGCCGTGGGCGCCGCGCCAGCCGGCGTGGGCCGCGCCGACGACGCCCGCCGTCCGGTCGGCGAGGAGAACGGGGGCGCAATCGGCCGTGAGGACCGACAGCAGCAGCCCCTTCCGGTCGGTGACCAGCGCATCGGCGCGCGGCCTGTCGGCGTCGCTCCACGGTCCGCGCACCGTCACGACCTCGCTCGAGTGGATCTGGAACAGGCCAACGAGCGCCGCCCCCGGCAGGACCGCAGCGGCCGCGCGGCGGCGGTTTTCCTCCACCGCTTCGTGATCGTCGTCGGCGCCGAAACCGCAGTTGAGGCTGGCGACCGGGCCGGTCGATACGCCGCCGCGACGGGTCATGAACCCATGCGGCACCCCGCCCAGCAGGTCCGACCGCAGCGCCTCTGCCAAAGTCCCTACCCCAGCGACCGCGTGACCTGCTCGAACGTGTCGCGCGAGAGGCCCGGCGTCGCCGCGATCCGCTCGAGCTGCGCGCGCATCAGCGCCGCGCGCCCCGGTTCGATCCGCCGCCAGCGGCCGAGCGGGGGCACGAATCGCGCGGCGGTCTGTGCGTTCAACGGATCGAGAGCGAGGATCAGGTCGGCGATCATCCGGTAGCCTTCGCCGCTGGGATCGTGAAACGCGTGCGGGTTGCCCGCGAACGCCATGTAGAGGCTGCGCACGCGATTCGGGTTCTTCAGCGTGAAGTCCGGGTGGTCGGCCAGCGCCTTGACGTGCGCGATGGCTTCCGGGTGGAGCGAGCTCGCCTGCAGGCTGAACCACTTGTCGATCACCAGCGCGTTGCCCCGGTACCGATTGTAGAATTCGATGAGCTTGTTGGTCCGCTCGATGCCCGGCAGGCCGGCGAGCACCATCAGCGCGCCCTGTCGGTCGGTCATCGTGGTCGCCGCATCGTATTGCGCGGCGGCCATTTGCGCGGCGAGGTCCGGATTGCCCGCGGCGAGATAGACCAGCGCCTGCGTCTTCACCTTGCGCGCGCCGCGCGCCGCGGCATCCATCCCGTCGGACGCCTTGCTGGCGCGCGCGTGCATCGCGACCAGATCGTCCTCGAGACGCTGGCCCAGCCACCCCTTGAGCGCCTCGCGCTCGGCGTGGATGCGGCCCGGATCGGCGACCAGAAGCTGCTCGGCGACATAGGTCTGGCTCGGCAGCATCATCAACTCGCCGCGCATCTGGTCGTCGAGCCCAGCGTCGGCGAGGATCGCGGTCATCGCCCGGCCGATCGCCGCGCGACCCGCCTCGCGGTCATCGCCCGAAAAGCCTTCGCCGACCGCGGCGACGAGATGGCCGACGATCAGTTCCTGCATCGCCTCGTAACGGGCGAACGAATCGTCGTCATTGGCGGCGAGGAACACGAGGTCCTCGACCGGGGTGTCGCGTTCGATCGAGACCGGCGCGGAAAATCCGCGATTGATCGACAGCACGGGCTTGTCGGCGAAGCCACCGAACGCGATCTGGGTTTCGGTACCGTCGAGGACGATCAGCTCTTCGCCGCGATGCGCGCCGGTCGCGCGGTCGAACAGCGCGTACTTGAGCGGGATCGGCATCGGCTGCTTGTCGGGCTGGCCGGGAGTGGGCGGCACCGTCTGGCGCAGCGTCAGCGTCGCGGTTTCCCCATCGTGCTCGAGTTCGACCTCGACCTTGGGCGTGCCGGCCTGGCTGTACCAGCGGCGGAACTGCGTAAGGTCGAGCCCGGCGCCGTCCTCGATCGCGCGGACGAAGTCCTCGCAGGTCGCCGCCTCGCCGTCGTGCCGCTCGAAATAGAGGTCGGTCCCCTGCCGGAACCGCTCGGGGCCCGCCATGGTGCGCATCATGCGGATCACCTCGGCACCCTTGTTGTAGATCGTCGCGGTGTAGAAGTTGCTGATTTCGCGAAACGAATCGGGCCGGATCGGGTGCGCGAGCGGCCCCGAATCCTCGGGATACTGCACGCTGCGCAGCAGGCGGACGTCCTCGATCCGATTGACCGCCTCGCCCTGCATGTCCTGGCTGAAAAGCTGGTCGCGCAGCACGGTGAAGCCTTCCTTGAGGCTGAGTTGGAACCAGTCGCGGCAGGTCACCCGGTTGCCCGACCAGTTGTGGAAGTACTCGTGCGCGATCACCCCCTCGATCCCGTCGTAGTCGCCGTCGGTGGCGGTCTCGGGATCGGCGAGGACGTACTTTGTATTGAAGACGTTGAGCCCCTTGTTCTCCATCGCCCCCATGTTGAAATCGCCGACCGCGACGATGTTGAACACGTCGAGATCGTATTCACGCCCGAACGTCTCCTCGTCCCACTTCATCGATTTCTTCAGCGATTCCATCGCGTGCTCGGTCCGCGGCAGGTCTTCCCCGCGGACCCAGATCGCCAGCTCGACCGTGCGGCCGGACATCGTCGTGAAGGTGTCCGTGCGCGCGACGAGATCGCCCGCGACGAGCGCGAAAAGGTAGCTCGGCTTGGGCCAGGGATCGTGCCATTCGGCCCAGTGATTGCCATCGCCGCCCTCGCCCGCAGCAGTCCGGTTGCCGTTCGAGAGCAGGACCGGGAACTGGCGCTTCGGCCCCTCCATGCGCACGGTGTAGGTGCTCAGCACGTCGGGCCGGTCGGGGAAGAACGCGATGCGCCGGAACCCTTCGGCCTCGCACTGGGTGCAGAGCATCCCGCCCGACGCGTAGAGGCCCATGAGCTGCGAATTGGCCGAAGGATCGATCTGCGTGACGATGGTCAGCTCGTGCGCGCCCTGTTCGAGCGGGATGACGAGGTCGCTTCCCTCCATCCGCCAGCTGTTCGAGCCGTGCCCGTCGACCGTGACCGACGCCGGCTCGAGCCCGTCGCCCGACAGGCGGATCTCGCTCGAGGGTTCCGCGTCCGGGTTCGGCTCGACCGCGAGCGTCGCGGTCACGCGCGTCGCCTCGACGCCGAGCGCGAAGTCCAGCCGGGTGGTCGGAACGCGCCAGGGGAACGGCTTGTAGTCCTCGCGCCGGATCACCGGCGGTTCGGCCGGCAGCGGCGGCGCGTCGGCCATCTGGGGGTTGCCATCGGGAGTCGAAGGGGAGCGTGCGATATCCATGGGCATTGCATTTAGACCTTACGGGCCGCGCGTCCAGCCGGTGCGCCAACGTTCGTCGGACGCAGGCGTTCACTCGTCTGCGCGCGCGATTGACAGGGACCGCTTCGGGGCCGAGCAATCGCGCCGGGACACGGCCGCAAGGCAAAAGGGGGGACCCAGATGACACCGTTCGACCTGCTGGCGGCCGCTGCCGCCAATCCGGGCTTCGACGTCGAGACTGCGACGCGGGCCTATCTCGACACGCTGCAAGGCGCGGCCAGGGCCAAGTCCGACGCCTACTTCGAAGGCGGCTACTGGCTCGGGCTGTGGGGGACGGTGATCGGGGTCCTGGTCGACTGGCTGCTGCTTCGCTTTCGCGTGACCCACGCGGTGCGCGCCTTCGCCGAACGCAGGAGCCAGCGGCGCGCCTTTGCGGTCTGGCTGACCGCGCTGGCCTATCTGGCGCTGTCCACCGCGATCACCCTTCCCTGGGCGATCTACACCGGCTTCCTGCGCGAACGGCAGTACGACCTGATGAACCAGGGCTTCGGCGGCTGGCTGGGCGAACTGGCGATCTCGTTTGCCCTTTCGCTGGTGTTCGTGCCGCTGCTGATCATGGCGGTCTATGCCGTGATCAGGCGCGCGCCGCGCACCTGGTGGCTGTGGGCGACCGCTGTCGTCGGCGCGTTCGCCTTCGCCGCGATGGTCGTGTCTCCGGTCTACATCGCGCCGCTGTTCAACACCTACACCGAGATGGAAGCCGGGCCGCTCCGCTCGAAGATCGAGGCGGTGGCGGCGAAGTACGACATTCCCGCCGACCACATCTACGTCTCGGACGCCTCGAAGCAGACCAAGCGCATCTCGGCCAACGTCTCCGGGCTGGGGCCGACGATCCGGATCACGCTCAACGACAACCTGCTGAACCGGACCAGCGAGCCGGAAATCCTCGCGGTCATGGGACACGAGATGGGACACTACGTCCTCGGCCATGGTTTCCGCAACGTGGCCTGGCTGCTGGTCGTCTTCGGGGTGTGCTTCTTCCTCGTCAGCGTGATCGCGCCGCGCCTGATCGCGCGGTACGGCGAGCGATGGGGCGTGCGCGAGCTCGCCGATCCCGCCTCGCTGCCGGTGCTCTCGGCGGTCTTTTCGGTATGCGCGCTGCTTGCCACACCGGCGATCAACACCCTCATCCGGACCGCCGAAAGCGAGGCCGACGCCTTCGGGCTCGAAGCCGCCCGGGAGCCCGACGGATTCGCCTCGACCGCAATGCGGCTTTCGGAATACCGCAAGATCGAACCCGGGCCGGTCGAGGAGTTCCTGTTCTTCGACCATCCATCGGGCGAGACGCGGGTGCGCATGGCGATGCAGTGGAAGAAGGACAACGTGCCCGGCGCCGAGGTGGTCCGCCCGCCCGCGGGGTATCTCGACCGGTAGATGCCGCAGCTGTTCGTCTTCGGGCTGGGCTATACCGCCAAGCGGATCGCCGCGGCACTGCCGGCGTGGACCGTCTCCGCCACCGGGAGCGACGGTTCGGTTTCGTTCGACGACGACGATGCGGTGCGGGCCGCGGTGGGCCGGGCGAGCCACGTGCTGTCGTCGGTCCCGCCGGACGGGGCGGGCGACCCCGTCCTGGCGCGCTATGCCGACGTGCTGGAGGGGCGCTGGCTCGGCTACCTGTCATCGACCGGGGTCTACGGCGATACCGGCGGCGCGTGGGTGGACGAATCCTCGCCCATCGGTTCGGGGCGCCGCACCGCGCGCTCGGACGCGGATGCGGCCTGGCTCGACCGCGGCGCCCGGGTCTTCCGCCTGCCGGGCATCTACGGCCCCGGTCGTTCGCCGCTCGACCGGGTACGCGAGGGCAGGGCCCATCGGATCGACCTCCCCGGGCAGGTGTTCAGCCGGGTCCACGTCGACGACATCGCCAGCGCGGTGGTCGCCGCGATCGATCGCGGCCCCGGCGCGCCGCCCGGCGCCTACAACCTGGCCGACGACCTGCCCGCGAGCGGCGCGGCCGTGACCGAGGAAGCCTGCCGCCTGCTCGGGATCGCGCCGCCGCCGCTGCAGACGCTCGACGAAGCCGGGCTGTCGCCGATGGCGCGCGAGTTCTATTCGGAGAACCGCCGGGTGGCGAATGGCAAGGCCAGGCGCGTGCTCGGCTGGTCGCCGCGCCATCCGACCTATCGCGCGGGGCTGCGCGCTACTCTGGCGGCCGAGCGGGGGTAGCGGCCGCGACCTGCCGCGCCCGCAGCGCGACGATCATCCCCAGCGTCGCCAGCAGCGCGCCCGCGATCGCCAGCGCCGACCAGCGATAGCCTTCGAGCACGGTCGAGATGCTCATCGCGATCACGATCACCAGCACGCCGTTGTAGGCCGCGCGGCCCGCGCCGATCTCGCGCACGAGCTGGTAGTAGAGCGGAAAGGTCACCACCGTGCCGACCAGCGCAAGCCACGCCGTGCCCGCCCAGAACCAGCCCGATGCCGGCAGGACCGGCGGCCCGGCGAGGGCAAGCGCCAGTCCGATGTCGATCCCGACGCCGTACAGGATCGCCCAGGCGAGCAGGCTGACGAGCGGCACGTCGCGCCCCGCGGGTCCCGCCTGGAGCACGTTCGCCAGAGAGGCCGAGATCATGCCCGCGAGCGCCAGCGCGGCGCCGAGCGCGACGTTGCCTTCGAGCGGTGCGGTCCGCGCCTCGTTCACGAGCAGCAGCGCAATTCCCGCAAGCGCGATTGCGCTGCCGAGAATGAAGCGCGCGGTTACCGTCTGTCCCAGCAGCACCCGCGCCAGCAAGGCATTCGACACGAACATGACCCCGATGATCAGCGCGACGATGCCCGAGGTCAGGTGCGCCTCGCTCGCGTAGACGAACGTGAAGTTGGCGCAGAACTGGAACAGGCCCATGACCAGCGCGAGGCCGTGCGCGCGGCGCGGCATCCTGACCGACTTGCCCGTCAGCAGGGCCAGCGCGAACATCGCCGGGGCAGCGAGCGCGAAGCGGTAGGCGACGGCCCACTGCGCTGGCACGTCCGCGATCTGGCCGCGGATGACGTACCACGTCGACCCCCAGATGAGCGCGGTGACGAGGAAGGGGATCGCGATGCGCGGCCGCAGCAGCGCGTGCGGCGGAGCGGCCTCGGTCACAGGCGGCCGATCGCCTTCGCGAGCGCGCGCGCGTCTTCGGCGGGCGTGTTCCAAGCGGTGACGAAGCGGGCCGCATCCGCGCCCCAGTCATAGAACGCGTAGCCCTGCGCCCGCAGCGCATCGCGCTCGGCCGGGCCAAGATGCACGAAGACCTCGTTCGCCTCGACCGGGTGCATGAGCCGCGCGCCGCAGGCGTCCGCGATCTCGGCCGCGGCGGCGTTGGCGGCGCGCGCGTTGTCGAGCCAGAGATCGCCCTCGAGCATCGCGAGGACCTGCGCGGCGAGGTACCGGCCCTTCGACTGCAGGTGCCCCGCGCGCTTGCGGCGCCAGCGCGCCAGCGCGGCGCGTTCGGAGTCGAAGAACACGATCGCCTCGGCGTTCATCGCGCCGTTCTTGATCATCCCGAAGCTGAGCGCGTCGCACGGCCCGGCCGCCTCTGCCGGCGTGCAACCGAGATGGGCGACCGCGTTGGCGAAACGGGCCCCGTCGACGTGGAAGCCGAGCCCGCGTTCGCCCGCCAGCGCGCCGAGCGCGGCAAGCTCGGCAGGGCGGTAGACGCAGCCCGCCTCGCTCGCCTGGGTCACGCTCAGCGCGTGCGGCTGGACCCAGTGGACGTCGGGCACGATCGGGTCGATCACCGCGCGCACGGCGTCCGGCGTCAGCTTGGCGTCCGCGCCATCGGCGAGCATCAGCTTGGCGCCGTGAAGGAAGAAGCCGGGGGCACCGCCCTCGTCGGCCTCGATATGCGCCGCGCGGTGGCAGACCACACCGCCGTGCGGCGCGCACATCGTGGCGAGCGCGAGGCAGTTGGCCGCGGTGCCGGTGGCAACCCACAGGACGTGGGCCTCGCGCCCGAACAGGTCGGTGAACCGCTCGTCGAGCGCCCGCGACAGCGCGTCGTTGTCGTAGGGCGGCTGCACCTCGTCGGCGGCGCGCATCGCCTCCCAGACCCTGGGGTGGACCGCGGCGGCGTTGTCGGACAGGAAGAGCATCGGAACGCCCCTAGCCGCGCTGGCGTTGAGCGCAAGAAGGAGACACCGGCATGGCCATCGAAGGGCTCGAAATCACGCACCGCGGCAACGAGGCGCACGGCGAATACCGCGCCACGGTGGCCAACAGCGACGCGGTTGGCCGGCTGACGTGGAAAGCGCGGGGGGACGCGCGGATCGCCGACCACACGATCGTGCCGCCCGAGATCGGGGGGCAGGGGGTCGCCGCCGCGCTGGTCGATGCACTGGTGCGCGACGCGCGCGAGCAGGGCTTCAAGATCGTCCCGCAGTGCTCGTACGTCGATGCCCAGTTCCGTCGCCATCCGGAATGGGCTGACCTGCTGGCCGATCCGCCGAGCTGAGCCGCGAGAAATCGCATCCCGCGATGCTGTCGAGCACGGCAGCGCGGATGCGCCGCGCCTCCTCGATCGGCACCGCCGCGAACGACAGCTTTCCGCCCGCGAGGCCGAGGTGGAGCGTGGCATAACCGCCGCGCCGCGCAAGCGGGCCCTGGGTGATCTCGACCGATTGCAGCTTGACCCGGCTGGCGACGTCGATCCGCGGCGCGAGCCAGCCGTGGCGGCCATAGACCTGCCGCGCGTCGAGCGCGTGGCGGGCGCGGCGCCAGTTGAGCACTTGGCCCAGCGCCACGAACGGCAGCGCCAGCAGGGGAAGCGGCGCGGCAAGCGCGAGCGGCGTGAACAGCAGGGCCACCGCCGCCATCACCGGTGCCAGCGAACCCAGCACGGCGGCATCGACGAACGCTCTTCTGGCTGGCCGGTGCCACTCGATCTCGGGCCCCGGCAAGGCAAAGCCCGCCGCCGCAGCAATCGGCGCGATCTCGGTCATACGGGCGAAGGGCGCGACCGTGTGGCTGCCCGAATCGGCGTCCTGCGCGAGACTGACGAACCTGAGCTCGTGCCATCCGAACAGCCGCCGCAGCAGCCGCGTGCGCACTTCAACCGCCTGGACCCGATGAGCGGGCATGACCACGTCGGTCCGGGTAAGCAGCCCGCGCCGCCGGCGAAATCCCTTCGGCGTGCGGGTCAGCTCGAAGCCCCAGTCGCGCAGGGCGGTGCGGGCCAGACCGGTTGCGAAGCCGACCACCACGAGGATCGCCAACGCGAGCGACACTGCCGCCGCCTGCGCGAACGGGCCGAGCGCGGCGAGCCAGTGGCCGCCGCCGTCGAGCCGCGCCTGCCAGCCCTCCCAGTCCCATATGTCGAACGGCAGGAAGCCGTCGAACTGCTGCGCCGCGCCCGCTGCAACGGCGAACGCGGCGAGCGAGAACTCGAACAAGCCGAACAGGGCGAGCCGGCGCGGGGGCATGGCGAACAGCACTTCGCCCGTCGGTTCCGCCGGTGATGCGGCGCCCGGTGCGGTCCGGTGCGCATCCTCGTCCTTCCACTCGCGCACGAGTTCGCGCAGCCGCTCGCCTTCCGCCAGCGGCAGCCATGCCAGAGCCAGCTCGTCCTTGCCGCCCGCGCCGGTGTCGAACGTGACCTTCGAAAGCCCGAACACGCGCGCCAGGACGGGTTCCTCGATGCTGACGTCCTGGATCCGCTCGTAGGGAACCGACCGTGCCGATCGGCTCAAAAGACCGGTTTCCAGCCGGATGTCTTCCGCGCCGACTGCATAGGTCGTGCGCAACCAGCGGACCGCGCCGCCGACGAGGCCGAACAGCACCGCCAGCGCGGCGATCCCGGCGATGAATCCGATCCCGGCGAATTCGTCGCGCAGACCATAGGCGCCCGCGATTGCCGGCAGGACTGCCTTGCGGATGTCGCTCAGCGCGCCGACGAGGATGCCGAGCGGCGCGGTCCGACGGGGCCGGCCGGCCTCCTGCCCCTGGTCTTGGCCGTCCCCTTCCGGCTCGCTCACGGCATCTCGCGCCGGATGTGCGTGCGGATCGTCTCGCGCATCGCCGCCGCGTCGCCCTGAGCGAGGCCGGGCAGCGAGACGCTGGCGTTGTGCGTGCCGGCGGTGTGGACCACCAGCGTCGCGAGGCCCCAGGCGCGCTCGAGCGGGCCTTGAGTCACGTCGATGTGCTGGACCCGGCCGAACGGGACCACGGTGTCGGAGCGAAACCACAGCCCGCGCACCACCCGCAGCCGGTCGGCGCCTAGGTCGTATCCGCGCGCGGCGTGGCGGCGCAGCGGCACCCGCAGGATGGCCCAGGCCGCCGCCACGAGCACCGGCACGGCGAACGCGCCGGTCGGCAGCAGGTCCGCCGCCTCCAGCACGAGCGAGCCGATCACGAAGGGCGCGGTCACGATCGCCGCCTGCGCGCGCAGCAGCTTCACGTGGTTCGGCGCGAGCGGGGTCAGCGCCTGCTCTTCGTCGGCCTCATCGATGCTCGCGCCCTGCCCCGTGTCGTCCATGGTGACTTAGATGGATAATACGGCGATCCGGCGCAAGGCGATTCGTGCGGCGAATACCTTTCGCCGGGAACTGCGCGGCCGAGAGCGGCGCGGAGCGGCCTTTTTGGGATGTGCAGCGCCGGCGAGGTGTGAAACAATCTCCGCGGGCCCTTCTCGTCGCGGAGGGAAAGGGGATGACGCAGACAGGACGATCGCGCGGCGGAGAACCCGCCGGGGTGAGACTGCTGCTGCCGCGGATCGGCGCGGCGCTGCTCCTCGCCGCCGTGCTGGCGGGGTTGTGCGCGCCGTTTCTCGCCGCTCCGCTGGCACAGGCTCCGCAGGCGCGCGACGGGGTCATCGACCTCACCGGCTGGAATCCCAGAAGCGAAGCGATCGCGCTCGTGGGGGAATGGGCGTTTCGCAGGGACGCCGGAGAGGGCTTCGACGGGCCGGCACCCGGCACGATGCGCGTCCCTGGAACATGGAGCCTTGGACCCGGCGAAAGCACGTCGTCCCGCGGCGTGGCGACCTATCGGCTGACCATCCGGGGCCTTGCGCCGGGCGAATACGCGGTGCGGATTCCGTTGCTCTATTCCGCGGCACGCGTCTACGTCGACGGCAAGCAGGTCGCGGGCATCGGACGGCTCGGGGGATCGCCAGCAACCACCGTCCAGCATCCGCGTGCCGCAACGGCCAATTTCGCCAGCGACGGCGGGCCCGTCGACCTCGCCGTGCAGCTGGCCTCGTTCCATCACCGCGAAACGGGGATAGTGACCGAACCCGTGCTCGGCTCGCCCGCCGCTGTCGCCGGGTGGCTAACCTGGCAGGCGGCGCAGGACTTCGTGTTCGTCGTGTCGCTGCTGGTCCTCGCGGCCTACGGGATCGTCGTGTTCTTCTACCGCGGCGAAGAGCTTCCCGCGCTGTATTTCGCAGCGAGCTGCGTCTTCTTCGTACCGACCGCGATGGGGCTGGCCTACGACAACCTCCTGCTCGTCGCGTTCCCTGCGCTGGGCCTCACCGGGATGCTCGCGGTCCAGTATTCGACGCTCGGGCTGAGCGTGCTGTTCTTCCTCGGCTACTCGCACCGCCTGTTTCCCAGCGAAAGCTGGCGCCCGGCGGCCCGAACGCTCGCGGCGGGCATGGGTGCGATCATGCTGGCGCAACTTGTGACCATTGCCATGGGCGACACGCTTACCGCGTCGTTTCTCTCGCTCGCATCGCTGGCAACGGCGATCGCGATCTGCGTCTACGTCGTCACGGTCGTGGCCCGGGCGGCGCGCCGGGGTCGACCGGGCGCCGGCATCCTGTTTGCGGGCATGGGCTTCTTCGTGGCGACGATGGCGGTGGTCGCCTTCGTCCAGTCGGACCTCCTGCCCCGCGACCGGGTCGTGGCATCGGACCTGGCCCCGATCGGCATCCTGATGCTGCTGTTTTCCCATGTCGTCGTATTCGCCATGCGCTGGTCGCTGGCCACACGCGCGGCCGAGCGGTCGAACGTCGAGCTCCGCACGCTGCTCGACGTGAGTACGGCGATCAGCACGGAGATGGACCTCCGGCCTCTGCTGTCCCGGATCGTCGAGGCCGCAACCAGGGTGGTGCGCGCCGATCGCAGCTCGCTGTTCATGTACGACGAGCGGACCAACGAGCTCTGGTCGCTCGTCGCCGAAGGGATCCCGGGGCAGCAGCTGCGCTTCCCCGCCGATCACGGCATAGCGGGACACTGCCACATCGGCGGCGAACCGATCGTGGCGGCCGACGCGTACGCCGACCGGCGCTTCAACGCCTCGGTCGATGCCGCCACCGGGTACATCACCAGGACCGTGATGGCGGTCCCCGTGATCACCCGCGACGGGCGGCGCCTGGGCGTCCTTCAGGCCCTCAACCGCGTCGGAAAGGACGGGTTCGACGGACGCGACGTGCGCCGGATGGAAGCCTTCGCTTCGCAGGCGGCCATCGCGATCGAGAACGCCCAGCTGTTCGCTGAGGTCGATTCGGAGCGAGGGTACAACGAGAGCATCCTTGCCTCGATGTCGAGCGGGTTGCTCACCCTCGACGGCAACGGCCGGATAGTGAAGGTGAACACGGCCGCCTGCGACATTCTGGGATATGCCCGCGACGCGATCGAGGGGGCCCGGCCCGCCGACACCTTCGCCCGCGAGAACCCCGGCCTTCTCGACGAGATCGGCAAGGTCGCATCCGAGGGCAGCGCCCGCAACCTGGTCGACTTCGACGTCGTCACCGGGCGCGGGGACCACATTTCCGCGAATATCGGCATCGTGCCCCTGCGCGGGGAAGCGGGCGCCGCCGGCGTGCTCGTGCTGTTCGACAACATCACCGCGACCAAGCGGCTGCAGGGCGCGATCGGCAGGTTCCTGCCGCAAGGCGCGGTAGAGGAAATCCTCGAGCGCGACGAAAACCTGCTGTTCGGCACTTCGTGCCGGGCAACCGTCCTGTTCGCCGACATCCGCAACTTCACCGGCGCCGCCGAAGCGCTGTCGCCGCGCCAGACCGTCGACATGCTCAACGATGTATTCACCAGCCTGTTCGAGGCGGTGGCGAGCAACGACGGCGTCCTCGACAAGTTCATCGGTGACGCGCTCATGGCGGTCTACGGCGCCCCCATCGCGACCGGAGCCGACGCGGAAAACGCCGTCAGGAGCGCGCTGAGGATGCAGGAGCTCCTCGCGGAGTACAATCGCTCGCGGGCGGACGATGCGCTGCCTCCCCTTGCCCTGGGTATCGGCATCGCCACCGGCGAGGTGATCGCCGGCACGATCGGGTCGCCCAAGCGGATGGACTACACCGTGATCGGCGATTCGGTGAACCTGGCCTCGCGGCTCGAGGCCATCACCAAGGCATACCAGGTCCACACCATCGTGTGCGCCGACACCGCGACCGAACTCGGCCCCGCGATCGGCTTGCGCGAGCTCGACCTTGTCCGCGTGCGCGGCCGCAACCAGCCCACGCGGATCTACGAAGCCTTTCCGGCCAGCGACGCAGGTGCCCGGGCGAGCCTGCTGCACACCTATGCGAAGGCCCGCGCACTGCTCGCGGAAAGAGACTGGACCGCCGCGGCGCGGACTTTCGAAACGGCCCTCGAGATCGCGCCGGATGACCACCCGTCGGCGCTGATGCGCGACCGGGCCCGGGCACTTGCCGCCGATCCGCCCGGTCGCGACTGGGACGGAGTCTGGGCGGACTGAACCGAGAAAGATCGAATGCAGCCGACAGCGAAAGGGAAGCGGGTCGATGGTGCTGCTGGAGAGAATTGAACTCTCGGCCTCTCCCTTACCAAGGGAGTGCTCTACCTCTGAGCTACAGCAGCGTGACCATCGGTCGATCCGCGCGGCGCGGGGCCGCGGCGGTGAGCGGGCGCGCCTTACAGTGCGCCCCTCTCTTGTCAAGCGGAACGCGCAGCGGCAAGGCCGCGAACGCGATGACCGGCAGCGACAAACCGACCCGCGAGGAACGACTGGCCGCGAAGCTGCGCGAGAACCTGCGCCGGCGAAAGGCCCAGTCGCGCGAAATGGCGGCACAAAAGCCCAGCCTTTCCAAAGAGGGCGAGCAAAGCTAGGGGCGGGACCCGCAACCACCCTCGCCCGATGGAGCCGCCGCGCGTGTCCACGCTGATCCTGATCCGCCACGGCCAGAGCCAGTGGAACCTGGAAAACCGTTTCACCGGCTGGTGGGACGTCGACCTGACCGACAAGGGCGTGGCCGAGGCGATCGGCGCGGGAGAGCTGCTGGCGGAAAAGGGCGTGTTCCCCACGGTCGCGTTCACCTCGCTCCAGACCCGCGCGATCAAGACGCTCCACCTCGCGCTCGAGGCCTGCGGGCGGTTGTGGATACCCGAGACCAAGGACTGGCGCCTCAACGAGCGGCACTACGGCGGGCTGACCGGGCTCGACAAGCAGGAGACCCGCGACAGGCACGGCGACGAGCAGGTCCACGTCTGGCGCCGCAGCTTCGACGTGCCGCCGCCCGAAATGGAGGCGGGGAGCGAATACGACCTGTCCGCCGACCCGCGTTACGCCGGGATCGACGTGCCGCGGACCGAAAGCCTCAAGCTCACCATCGAGCGCGTGCTGCCCTACTGGGAGAGCGCGATCGTGCCGCAGCTCGCCGCCGGCGAGACTGTCGTGGTCGCGGCGCACGGCAACAGCCTGCGCGCGCTCGTCAAGCACCTGTCGGGCATTTCCGACGCGGACATCACCGGGCTCGAGATTCCCACCGGCCAGCCGATCGTCTACGAATTCGACGCCTCAATGACGCCGGGCGAGCGGCGCTACCTCAAGGATACCTGAATCCCATGACCGCTTCCGGGGCAGACGTCGCGATCGTGATGGGCAGCCAGTCCGACTGGGACACGATGAAGTGCGCCGCCGAGGTGCTCGACGAGCTGGGCGTGAGCCACGAGGCGCGGGTCGTCTCCGCGCACCGCACCCCCGACCGGCTGCACCAGTTCGGCAAGGGCGCGGCGGGCGAGGGCTTCAGGGTCGTGATCGCCGGCGCGGGCGGTGCGGCGCACCTGCCCGGCATGATCGCCGCGCTCACCCACCTGCCGGTCCTTGGCGTGCCGGTGAAGTCGAAGGCGCTGAAGGGTCTCGATAGCCTGCTGTCGATCGTCCAGATGCCCGCCGGCGTGCCGGTCGGCACGCTCGCGATCGGCGAGGCCGGCGCGACCAACGCCGGGCTGATGGCGGCCGCGATCCTCGCGCTCGGCGACGACGACCTGTCGCGCCGCCTGCAGGACTGGCGCGCGGCGCGCACCGCCGCAGTCGCCGAGGCGCCGGAGGACTGATGCTGCCTGTCGGGGGGACGATCGGGATCCTGGGCGGCGGCCAGCTCGGCCGGATGCTGGCGATGGCGGCGGCGCCGCTCGGCTATCGCTGTCATGTCTATACCCCCGAGCGGGACAGCGTGGCCGCAGAGGTTTCCGCCGAGGTCACCGTCGCACCGTTCACCGACCCGCTCGCGCTGGCGCGCTTTGCCGATGCCTGCGACGCGATCACCTTCGAGTGGGAAAACGTGCCCACCGGCCCGCTGCAGTTCCTCGAGGGCCGCATCGCCCCCGGCCTGCGCGCGCTCGAGACCGCACAGGACCGGCTCAAGGAAAAGCGTTTCGTTGAGGACCTGGGCGGGCGCGCCGCGCCGTTCGCCGCGGTCCACTCGGCCGAGGATTTCGTTCGCGCGCTCGACCGCATCGGCACGCCGGGCGTGCTCAAGACCGCACGCGACGGGTACGACGGCAAGGGCCAGTGGCGCGTGCATTCCCCGCGCGACGCCGAGGCGATCCGTCTGCCGCAAGCCCCCTGCGTCTACGAGGGGTGGGTCGAGCACGAAGCGGAATTTTCGGTGATCCTCGTGCGCGGGGCGGACGGTGAGGTGCGGTTCTGGGATTCGACCGAGAACCGGCACGCGCACGGCATCCTGTCGCAATCGCTGTGGCCGCCGGGCGATGCGGTCGCGGCGCAGGTCGACTCCGCGCGAGGCCTCGCCCGCAAGGTCGCCGACGCGCTGGGCTATGTGGGCGTGCTGACGCTGGAGTTCTTCGCGACGCGCAACGGCCCGGTGTTCAACGAGATGGCGCCGCGGGTGCACAACTCGGGCCACTGGACGATCGAGGGCGCGGCGACGAGCCAGTTCGAGAACCACGTCCGCGCGGTGGCCGGCCTGCCGCTCGGCGACACGGCGACGGTGGTGTCCCGCGCGGTGATGGACAACCTCATCGGCGACGTATCGACCGCGCACGCGGCGCTGGCGGACGCGCACGCGCACCTCCACCTCTATGGCAAGTCCGAGGCGCGCGAGGGCCGCAAGATGGGCCACGTGACGCGCACATGGCACGCCAGGTAACCGCCATTCTCGCGCGCGCCGACAACGGGATCATCGGCAGGGACGGGGCGCTGCCGTGGCGCATTCCCGCCGACCTCAAGAGGTTCAAGACGCTTACCCTGGGCAAGCCCATGGTGATGGGCCGCAGGACCTTCGAAAGCTTCGGCAAGCCTCTGCCCGGCCGACGCCACGTCGTGCTGACCCGCAGCCGCGACTGGCGCGCCGCCGGCGCCGAGGTCGCCCACTCGGCCGCGGAGGCGCTTGCGCTGGCGGGTGAGGGCGATGTCTCGATCGTCGGCGGAGCGGAGATCTACCGGCTCATGCTGCCGCACACGAGCCGCATCGAGTTGACCGAAGTCCACGCCGACGTCGACGGCGATACCCGCGTTCCCCCGTTCGGCTCCGAATGGCGCGAAACCTGGCGCGAGGACCACGTCGCCGACGGCGAGACGCCGGCCTACAGCTTTGTCAGGCTGGAGCGCGTATCGTGAGAAAGTGGCACATCGCCCTCGCGCTGCTCGTCGTCGCCGCGCTTGGCGGACTGTTCGTGCTGGGACCCGGCTTGGCCGAGAATGCGATGAACAGGATCGACGGCAAACCGCTGGTCCGTGTCTCAGACGAGGCGAAGGCGCTGCACGCCACGCTGACGATCGTCGACCTGCATTCCGACACCTTGCTGTGGAAGCGTAACCTGCTGTCGGACGCCGAACGCGGACACATGGACCTGCCGCGGCTGGAACGCGGCAACGTCGCGCTGCAGGTATTCTCGAGCGTGACGAAGACGCCCAAGGGACAGAACTACGACGCCAACGGGGGCGATACCGACAACATCACCCCGCTGGTCTTCGCGCAGCTCCAGCCGCCCAATACCTGGACCTCGCTCTATCGCCGTTCGCTCTACCATGCGGCCAAGCTGAGGGACGCGGAAAGCCGCTCGGGGGGAAAGCTGGTGCCGGTAGCGGGACCGGCCGACGTCGACGGTCTGGTCGCCGCGCGCGATGCCGCCGCGCGCCCCGTCGGCGCGATGCTCTCGATCGAGGGGCTGCACGACCTCGAGGGCAATCTCGCCCGGCTCGACAAGCTCCACGCCGCGGGCTTTCGCATGGCGAGCCTGACACACTTCTTCGACAACGACCTTGCCGGGTCGATGCACGGGTTCGACAAGGGCGGCCTCACCGACAAGGGGCGCGAGGCGATCCGGCAGATGGAACAGCTCGGCATGATCGTCGACGTCGCGCATTGCAGCCACGCCTGCGTCGCCGACATCCTGGCGATGGCGCGGCGCCCGGTGGTCTCGAGCCATGGCGGGGTGCAGGCGACGTGCAAGGTCAACCGCAACCTGACCGACGCCGAGATCCGCGGGATCGCTCGCAGGGGCGGCGTGATCGGCATCGGCTACTGGGAAGGGGCGGTCTGTTCGACCGATCCGCGCGCCGCGGCGCGGGCGATGAAGCACGTGCGCGACCTCGTCGGGATCGACCACGTGGCGCTCGGCAGCGACTACGACGGGGCGACCACGGTGCGCTTCGACACGGGGCAGCTCGCGCAGGTGACCCAGGCGCTGCTCGACGAGGGGTTCTCGGAAGGCGAAATCCGCAAGGCGATGGGGCTCAACGCGCTGCGGGTCATCCGTGCCGGGATCGCCCCCAGGAGGGTCGAGCCGTGAGGTGGCTCGACCATCGCGCGCCGATGCCCGAATCGCTGCGCGGCGCGATCATCGCGCTCGGCAATTTCGACGGGTTCCACCTCGGCCACCAGGCAGTGGCCAACGAGGCGATCGGCTGGGCGCGCGAGGAGGGACGGCCGAGCATCGTCGCCACTTTCGATCCCCACCCGGTGCGCCTGTTCAAGCCCGACGCACCGCCGTTCCGCCTCACCACGCTCGAACAGCGGCACGAACTCTATCTCGCCGCGGGCGCAACCGCGATGCTGGTGTTCCATTTCGACCGCGAGCTGGCGAGCACCACCGCCCAGGACTTCGTGAACGTGCTCCTCCACGAACGGATCGGCGCCGCCGGCGTGGTGACCGGCGAGGATTTCACGTTCGGCAAGGGCCGGGGCGGCAATCGCCAGGTGCTCGCGGACCTCGGGCGCGAGGCCGGCATCGAGACACGGGCCGTTCCACCGGTGATGGAGAGCGGCGAGCCGGTTTCCTCCAGCCGGGTGCGCACCGCGCTCCAGGCGGGCAACTGCCTGGCCGCGACGCGCCTGCTCACCCGCCCGTTCGCGATCCGCGGCGTCGTCCAGCACGGCGACAAGCGCGGGCGCGAGATCGGCTATCCCACCGCCAACCTGCCGCTCGAGCAGTACCTGCGCCCCCGCTTCGGCATCTACGCGGTGACGGGCAGGGTGCTCAGCACCGGGCAGGAACTGAAGGGCGCGGCCAACATCGGCGTGCGGCCGACCTTCGATCCGCCCAAGGAACTGCTCGAGCCCCACTTCTTCGACTTTTCGGGCGATCTCTACGGTCAGGAGATCGAGGTGGCATTCCACCATTTCCTGCGGCCGGAGGCGAAGTTCGATTCGCTGGACGCCCTGATGGCGCAGATGAAAGCGGACTGCGACCGGGCGCGCGAACTGCTCGGGTGAACCAAAAACTTTCCTACGGCGCCGCCTTCCGCTAGCGGCCCTCTCGCCATGAGCGAAGCCGACAACCCCAAACGCGATTACCGCGACACCGTCTTCCTGCCGAAGACCGACTTTCCGATGAAGGCCGGGCTGCCGCAGAAGGAGCCGGCCATTGCCGCGCGGTGGGAGGCCGAGAAGCTCTACGAGCAGTTGCGCGACGTGCGCCGCGGCCGACCCAAGTTCATGTACCACGACGGCCCGCCCTACGCGAACGGCGACATGCACATCGGCCACGCGCTGAACCACACGATCAAGGACATGGTCTGCCGCACGCAGAACCTGCTGGGCAGGGACGCGCCCTACGTGCCCGGGTGGGACTGTCACGGCCTGCCGATCGAGTGGAAGGTCGAGGAACAGTACCGCAAGGCGAAGAAGAACAAGGACGAGGTCCCGCTGCTCGAATTCCGCGCCGAGTGCCGCGCGTATGCGCAGCACTGGGTCGACGTGCAGCGCGGGCAACTGAAGCGCCTCGGCGTGATGGCCGACTGGGACAATCCCTACCTGACGATGCAGCCCGAGAGCGAGGCGACGATCGTCGCCGAGCTGCTCAAGTTCGCGGAAAGCGGCCAGCTCTATCGCGGGGCCAAGCCGGTGATGTGGTCCCCGGTCGAAAAGACCGCGCTGGCCGAGGCCGAGGTCGAGTACGAGGACATCGTTTCCACGCAGATCGATGTGGCGTTCGAGATCGTGGAAAGCCCGATACCCGAACTCGTCGGCGCGCACGCGGTGATCTGGACCACCACGCCGTGGACGATCCCGGTGAACCAGGCGATCGCCTATGGGCCGGAGGTCGAATATGGCCTCTATGAGCTCGGCAGGGGTCTTGTCGTTGCGGAAGTGGAGTTGGTTGGCGAACTTGCCAAGCGTATGGGCATTTCGCGCGAGATCGATGACGAACGTTCTGAGTTGACCGGACGCTTTCGTCAGCTCGCCACCTTCAAAGGCGCCGACCTCGCCGGCACCGTCGCCCGCCATCCGATGCACCACCTCGGCGGGTTCTTCGCCGAGCCGCGGCCGTTCCTGCCGGGCGACTTCGTCACCACCGACAGCGGCACCGGGCTCGTCCACATGGCGCCCGACCACGGCGAGGACGATTTCGACCTGTGCAAGGCGCACGGGCTTAACCCGAAGTTCGCGGTCGAGGGCGACGGCAAGTACCGTAGCGACTGGGGCTGGCTCGGCGGGCAAGGGTCGGTCATCAACCCCAAGTTCAACGCCCCCGACGGACCGATCTGTTCGGACCTGCGCGAGGCCGGCGCGCTGCTCGCCGCATCGCAGGACTACCAGCACAGCTACCCGCACTCGTGGCGATCGAAGGCCAAGGTCATCTACCGCTGCACCCCGCAGTGGTTCGTGCCGATGGACAAGCCGCTCGCGCACCTGCCCGCGCTGAGCAGCGCCGAGCAGCGCTGGGAGAACGAGGGTGGCGACGACACGATCGACGAGGAAGCCACCGCCGGCTCGCCCAGCTTGCGCGAGATCGCGCTGGCCGAGATCGAGCGGGTCCAGTTCACTCCCGAAAAGGGCCGCAACCGCATCAGCAGCATGGTCGCGGGCAGGCCGGACTGGGTGCTGAGCCGCCAGCGCGCGTGGGGCGTGCCGATCACGCTTTTCGTCAACCGCAAGACCGGCGACTACCTCGTCGACGAGGCGGTGAACGCGCGCATCGTCAATGCCGTGCGCGCCGAGGGTATCGACGCCTGGACGCCCGAGACCGCGCACCGTTTCCTCGGCGACGAATACGACCACGAGGAGTGGGAGCCGGTGTCCGACATCCTCGACGTGTGGTTCGATTCGGGCACCAGCCACGCCTACGTGCTCGAGGACAAGGCCCGCTGGCCCGACCTGAGCTGGCCGGCCGACATCTACGTCGAAGGGTCCGACCAGCACCGCGGCTGGTTCCAGTCCTCGCTGCTCGAATCGTGCGCCACCCGCGGCCGCGCGCCCTACGACCGCATCCTGACCCACGGCTTCACGATGGACGCCAGGGGCATGAAGATGTCCAAGAGCCTCGGCAACACGGTCGATCCGATCAAGGTCATGGAAACCTATGGCGCCGACATCATCCGGCTGTGGGCGCTCTCGGTCGACTTCACCGAGGACCACCGCATCGGCGACGAGATCCTGAAAGGCGTCGCCGACCAGTACCGCAAGCTCAGGAACACCTTCCGCTACCTGCTCGGCGCGCTCGACGGGTTCGATGAGGCCGAGCGGTTGCCGGCCGCAGAGATACCCGAGCTCGAACGGTACGTCCTCGCGCTGCTCGGCGACGTCGACGCCACTTTGCGCGAGGCGGCCGAGACCTACGACTTCAACACCTACGTCCGCACACTGATCGACTTCTGCAACGAGGACCTGTCGGCGTTCTACTTCGATATCCGCAAGGATTCGCTCTATTGCGACGTGCCCGGCAGCACCAGGCGCCGCGCGGTGCGCACGGTGTTCGACACGCTGTTCCACGCGCTCGTCCGCTATGCCGCCCCGGTCCTCGTGTTCACCGCCGAGGAAGTCTGGGGCACGCGCTATCCGGAGGGCGGCAGCGTGCACCTGCTGGAATGGCCGGAGATCGAGCACGCGGACACTTCGGACAAAAAGTGGGATGCCGTCCGCGACCTGCGCGAGCGCGTGACCGAGGCGATCGAGCCGCTGCGCCGCGACAAGGTCGTGCGTTCGGGGCTCGAGGCCGAGGTGTCCGTTCCCTCCGCCGCGGTGCCCGAAGGGTTCTCCGACGACCAGCTCGCCGAACTGTTCATCACCGCGACAGTCCGCCGGGGCGATGGGGACGCGGTGACCGTCACCCGTACCCAGGACCACAAGTGCGGCCGCTGCTGGCGGCTGCTGCCCGAAGTGGACGCGGACGGCGACCTCTGCGCGCGCTGCGCCGACGTCGTGGGCGAAGAGGTGCCGGCATGAGCCCGCTCACCCGCAACCGGCTGGTCGGCCTCGCCATCGCGGTGGTGCTGTTCGCCGCGGACCAGGCGACGAAGACCTACATCCTCGACGGATTGCAGCTCGGCCTTGGGCAGTCGCACTACCTGCTGCCGTTCTTCCAGTTCACCCTGACGCACAACTACGGCGTCTCGCTCGGCATGTTCACCGCCGATACGGACCAGATGCGCTGGATCCTGGTCGGGGTGACCGGCGTGATCGCGGCGGTCGTCACGGTGTGGCTGGTGCGCGAAAGGAAGCTCGCCGACATCGTGCCGCTCGCGCTGATCCTCGGCGGCGCGCTCGGCAACATCAAGGACCGGTACGAGTACGGCTACGTCGTCGATTTCCTCGACCTGCACTTCGGCGACTTCCGCCCGTTCCTCATCTTCAACATCGCCGATGCCGCCATCACTATCGGCGTGCTGATCATCCTTGCCCGATCGCTCTTCGTAGGCGACAAGGCAGCCGACAAACCGGCCGACCCGGCCCCGAAACTCGGAAACGAGAGCTAGATTCCATGCGCAAGACCGTCTTCATCGCCCTTTCGTGCCTCGCGCTTGCCGGTTGCGGCAGCGGCGGCATCCTCAACCGCGAGCGGCCGGACGAATTCGCCGTGCAGCGCCAGGCGCCGCTGGTGGTGCCGCCCGACTTCAGCCTTGTCCCCCCTTCGCCGGGCGCGCCGCGCCCGACCGAGGGCACCGCGGCCGAACAGGCGCTCGATGCGCTTTTCGGCGGTCCCGCTCCGCGCAGCGCGGTGGAGACCAGCGCGCTCGACCGTGCCGGCGTCGCCGAACCCGGCATCCGCACCGCGGTCGGCGACCCGCAGACGAACACGGTCGCCAAGGGCCGCGTGACCCGCGACATCATCGCCGCCCCCGAAGGCGACGGCCAGGGCGCGAGCGCGGTGATCCCGGGCTGACCGTTTCGATCGACAAGCCGCTGGCGCACAGCAGATCGCTTTGCTAAGCGCCCGCGACCGAAGCACCCGTAGCTCAGCTGGATAGAGCGCTGCCCTCCGAAGGCAGAGGTCACAGGTTCGAATCCTGTCGGGTGCGCCATCGTCCGATCGTCGGGGAACGTCGCATCGTAGGCCGATGGTTGGCTTTCAACAGCAATTGATGGGCCGTCACTGTATCTGAGGCCGCGTTGCACTCGCCCGCCTCTTGAATAAATTATTCAACGGGTTAACAGTCGCGATGCAGGATCATGCTGCAGATGTCCGGAACCGTTCGACAGGTCGAACCTTTCTTCGGGGAAGTCGATTTGGGAGGTTCCTTTTCCGCCGATCGTGCAATGTCGCAGCCTGCCTTTCGATTACCGCAGGCAGTTTTCGCTGACGCCGCGTTTATGCCGGACGGGCATGCGGGAATTACCCCCGTTACGCTGCGTGCGGACTGACGCGCCGGTGAGCGGGCCTTGCGCCCAGTTCGAAACCTTTGTCGCGGGCATCTGCAGTGCAGACGCCGATCGAGGGGCAACGCGCCCGATCGGACGTCACACCGGGCTGGCTCGATGAGAGCGGCAGCGAGCATCAAGAACCTTGTTCGGCGCGTCCCCGGCCTGAACGGACTGTTGAAGCACTTCGATTTCCAGAGCAATCTCGATGCGTATATCATCGAGCAGCTCGCCGCCTTGCCCGCTGGCGGCACGATACTCGACGCGGGATGCGGCAGTCAGCGATTCAGGGCGCATTGCGCGCACCTCACCTACAAGGCGCAGGATTTCGGCGCGTTCGAGAACGAAGCGAAGCGAACCTTCGTGACCCCCTTTCTCGAGGGCAACGAGGTTTCGGGATACGCCGACGAGGGTTATCGGTACGGCAAGCTCGACTACGTCGGTGACATCTGGTCGATCGACGAACGCGACGCGTATTTCGACGCGATACTCTGCACCGAGGTGCTCGAACACATTCCCTACCCCATCGAAGCCGTGCGCGAGTTCGCGCGACTTCTGAAACCCGGCGGTACCCTGATCCTGACAGCGCCCAGCGCGTGCCTTCGCCACATGGACCCGTTCTTCTTCCAGACCGGATTGAGCGACCGCTGGTATGAAACGATTCTCCCGCAGGCCGGATTCGAGATCGAACGCCTGGACCAGGTCGGCGATTATTATGCGTGGATGGCCTACGAGCTGGGCCGATCCGCGCTGACGCATTCCTTCCTCGCGAAGCTCGCGCTGTTGCCGGCCTTCCTGTTCTTCAATTCGCGCACGCCGACCGAGACTTCCCGCAACAGCCTGTGTTTCGCATATCGGGTCGTAGCGACCAGGAAATCCGACCTCTGAGAAGGCGGTCGCGCGCAGTGGCCTGAATTGCAGGACTTAGCCGAGTTTGCACGGGAATGGCCGCTTCCGGCGGCCGTCATCGTTTGCCTTCTCGCCAGGCCTCCCGGACCCGCCCGTCAGCCATCGACGCCGATGGCAATCGGTACGGCAACCCGGCTCGCCGCGTGCGATTCGGTGGTTTCGCCCGGATCCAGCCTTACGAAGCGGTAGGCGGCAAATTGATCCCCGCCCCATTCGGCGAAGAGGAGGGTGGTCGCCATGCCTGCGTCGGGAAAGTCGCTTTGTCCGACTGCGCGCACGACATGGACGCTGCCCGCGCGGGGCCCGTGATCGACATATTCGCCCGTCGCCCGATCGCGCCAGCGGCTGTGTTTGATGCAGAGGGCAAGATCGCCCGATTTCCAATGAACGTCCACGCGCCGTCACTCCCTTGCCAGCAGGAGGTTGAACACGCGCACGAGAGGAAAACACCGCTTGGTTGCCATCGGCCGCATCCTCTTCGCGAGAGCCACCTTGCCCGGATTGGCAGGTTGGCGAGGGCGACACGCCCCACTCCTGATGCCCTTTCGTTAGATCACGGCTGCACGGCACGGGTCAACCCGACAATTCGTCGCGGCCGCGATGCGGGATCGCACGATCGAGCGCCTGGCAAGGTCGGACCCCGGCGCGTCATCCGCCCCGGGTGGCAATCCAGGCGTCGACGTTCTCCTCGAGGATCGACAATGGCACCGGCCCGCTCCCCAGCACGATTTCATGGAAGGCGCGGATGTCGAACGCCGGGCCGAGCTCCTTCCGCGCTCTTTCGCGCAGTTCCATGATCTTGAGCTTGCCGATCATGTAAGCGGTCGCCTGCCCCGGATAGACCACGTAGCGTTCGATTGCCTTGCGAATGTCGCCGTCGGGGTTGGGGGTGTTCTGCGTCAGGTATTCGATTGCCTGCTCCCGGCTCCAGCGCTTGGAATGGATGCCGGTGTCGACCACCAGCCGCGCGGCGCGCCACAGCTCCATACCCAGCCGGCCGAAGTCCGAATAGGGATCGGTGTAGAACCCCATGTCCTTGCCAAGTTCCTCGGCGTAGAGGCCCCACCCCTCGCTGTACGCGGTCACCCCGCCGAACCGCCGGAACGCCGGCATGTCGTCGCCGAGCTCGGTCTGGATCGCGCGCTGCAGGTGATGTCCGGGCAGCCCCTCGTGGTAGAACAGCGCCTCGAGCTCGTTGCGGCTCATGTCCTCGAGCCGGTAGAGGTTGACGTAGTAGGTGCCGGGCCGCGAGCCGTCGGGCGCGGGGCTCTGGTAGAATGCCTTGCCCGCACTCTGTTCGCGGAACGCCTCGACCGGCTTGACCACCAGCGGCGCCTGGGGAAGCGTCTGGAAATATTGCGGCAGCACCGGCTCGATCCTGTCCTGCACGGCCTTGACCGCGGCGAGGTAGTCCTCGCGCGTCTTGAAGAAGAACCGCGGATCGGTGCGCGCGTATTCGAAGAACTGCTGGAGCGTGCCCTCGAACCCGACCTGGCGCATGATCGCGCGCATCTCGTCGTGAATCCGGGCGATCTCGCGCAGGCCGATCGCGTGGATCTGGTCTGCGGTCAGATCGGTAGTGGTGTAGTTCGCCAGCAGCGCATCGTAATAGGCGCGGCCCTGCGGAAAGCGCCACACGCCGTCGTCGGTGCCCGCGATCGCCTGCTGGCGCTCCATTTCAGCGAGAAGGCGCTCGTAGGCCGGCCGCGCCGAGCCGGTCCACGCCGCCTGTGCACGCGCCTCGAGCGCGGTCTTTTCCGCCTGCGGGATCGACAGCTTGCCGACCTTGCCCGCGAAGTCCGTGAGCACGGCATTGTCACGGCCCGCGGACAGGAGGTTCTCGATATCGGAAATGACGTAGGCATAGACCCAGCGCGGCGGCATCACCCCGTTGCCGGCGCGCTCGCGCGATTCGGCGGCCAGCGTGTCGAGCACCGGGCCGAGGCCTTCGATCCGTTCGACGTAGTCTTCGGCCTGGCCAGCGTCGGCGATGGAGTGGATGTTGATGAGGAAGGCCGGAAGGTCGCTCTGCGCGCCGTTCATCTGGTCGAACACGTAGCCGTATTCGCGGAACGGAAACGACCGCGCGCTCCGCCTGGCCATCGCGTCGAACAGGCGAAAGCTGAGCGCGTCGTCGGCCGGCAGCGCACCCGGCGAATAGGCGGCGCGCATCCGCGCGGCGGTGTCCTGGAGCAGCGCCTGCTGGGCGATCGCGCCGGCGTCGGAAAAGTCGCCCCATTTGCCGTAATCCTCGTCCCGGATCCCGCGATAGGCCTTGGACAACGGCGAAAGCGCGAGCTGGCGCTCGTCGTAGGTCGCGAACAGCGCGTCGATGTCCCGCGCCTCGGCGGGGGCGGATGCCTGCGCGCTGTCCAGCGGCGCGCGCTGGGCGGCGCAGGCGGCGAGCGCCAAAGCTCCCAGTGAAATGGTGGTGATGCGACCAATGCGACCCATGGGGGATGTTTCCTTCGGTTCCGGTTCAATCGCCGGGCTCTTGACGCAGACTTGCACCCATGGCCAGCCCCCCGGCTGCATTAGCGATTTGGCAAGCGACTCGGGTTAACGCTCGGGTCACGATGAACGCGACTCCGACCGATTTCGCTCGCGCAGAAGGCGCGGCCCTGCGGGGACCGAGTGCGATGAGCGTGCAGTGGGCCGCCCTGCAGGACGCAGCCGGCGCGGTCGCGGCCCTCGCCGGGCTGGCGGCGGAACCGCCGAGCGCGCAGGTCCGCAACTTTCCCGCGCTGATCAAGGACGCCGGCGGCTGGCGGCTCGAACTCGCCACCAACGGCGTCGCCGACCTTGCCGCGATGATGACCCCGGGGGTGAAGGCGCTGCTCGCCGTCTCGGCGCGCGGACAGGACCCGACCCCCGCCGCGCTCACGCTCTGGCGCGAATACCACCAGGCGCGTGCCGCGCTGCTCGCGCTGGTGCCCGAACAGGGCCGCATGGGACCGCTGCGCAAGGCGTGATCGCGGCGCCAGCCGGCATCCGCCCGGCGGGCAGAAACGGGAAGCGCACGCCGCAAACAGGCCGTTGACGGCGTTCCACATCTGTTCCACCAAGGTGCGATGCCCGACTCGCCCGCGCTCGCACTCGCCGCCGACCGTCATGACGCCATCGCGGTGGCGCGCGGAATATGCCGCCTGTTCGCGCGCAACGACATCTGGTGCCTGCCCGAAATGCCGCTCCGGAACGGGCGCCGGGCCGACCTGATGGGGGTCGATCCGAAGGGACGCATCGTTATCGTCGAGATCAAGGTCAGCCGCGCGGACCTCGTCGGCGACGGCAAGTGGCCCGACTATCTCGATTTCTGCGACCGGTTCTACTGGGGGGTTGCGCCAGGGATCGACCGCACGATCCTCGACGGGCTCGATTTCCAGCCCGACTGCTGCGGAGTGATCGTGGCCGACGGCTACGACGCGGAGATCGTCCGCCCCGCGCCGAGCCACCCGCTCGCCGCCGCCCGCCGCAAGGTCGAGGTCGAGCGGCTCGCCCGCACCGCGCTGCGCCGCCAGCTCGTCGCCGCCGATCCGCACTGCGCGCCGTGGGGCCAGGCCATCTAGGACGGCTTCGCGCCTGGCGAACCTAGCCAGCGCCCGTCGCCGCGCCTAAGCCGGGGGCGCGATGCTGCTCGCCATTCTTCTTTCCGCCCTTGCGATGACCGCGATCGTCGCGGTGCGCTACCTCGTCACCAGCGGCGCCTTCGCCTGGGCCACGGGGCGCGTGCGGCCCGGTCACTACGCCGGCCTCGACGCGCAGATCCGCCGCGAGATCGGCTGGTCGCTCGCCGCGGCCGCGATCTACGGCATCCCCGCGGGCGTGGTCGCATGGGGCTGGCAGGAGCGGGGTTGGACGCGCATCTACTCCGACTGGAGCGACTGGCCGCTGTGGTACCTGCCGGCGAGCGTGCTCGCCTACCTCTTCGCGCACGACACCTGGTTCTACTGGACCCATCGCTGGATGCACCGCCCCCGGCCGTTCCAGGCGATGCACGCGGTCCATCACGCCAGCCGCCCGCCGACCGCATGGGCGGCGATGAGCTTCCACCCGTGGGAGGCGCTGACCGGCGCGGTGGTGATCCCGGCGCTGGTCTTCCTGGTGCCGATCCACGTCGCGATGCTCGGCCTCGTGCTCGCGATCATGACGGTGATGGGGGTGACCAATCACATGGGGTGGGAGATGTTTCCCCGCTGGATCGTTCATTCAAGGTTGGGCGCATGGCTGATAACCGCCAGCCACCACCAACGGCATCACGACCTCTACCAATGCAACTACGGCCTCTATTTCCGCGTCTGGGACAAGCTGTGCGGCACCGATCGCGGCCTGGCGCAGCCCTGATCCTCGCCACCGTCGCGCTGGCGCTCGGCGCGGCCGCGCCGACCCGCACGGTGACGGTGACGGTGACCGACCTGCGCTCGGCCAAGGGCGTGGTGCGGGCCTGCATGACGACCGACGCGGAGCGGTTTCCGAGGTGCGCCGGCGACCCGGCATCATACCGTCTCGTCGTCCCGGCCAGCGAAGGCAGTCTGACGCTTACGTTCAAGGGCGTGA
Organism: Tsuneonella litorea; assembly: GCF_025154015.1. Classification (GTDB taxonomy): domain Bacteria; phylum Pseudomonadota; class Alphaproteobacteria; order Sphingomonadales; family Sphingomonadaceae; genus Tsuneonella; species Tsuneonella litorea. The sequence continues at coordinate 634,865 of NZ_JAOAMV010000001.1, read as the reverse complement.
CGCCCGGGCGCTATGCCGTCGCCCTGCTCCACGACGAGAACGGCAACGGCAAGGCCGACCGCGCGCTTGGCATGATGCCCAGGGAAGGCTTCGGCTTCTCGCGCGATGCGCCGGTGCGGATGGCGCCGCCCAGGTTCGCCGACGCGGTGTTCCCGGTCGCCGACAGCGACCAGAAGCTGACGATCAAGATGCGCTACATGCTCTGACGCCCAAGAGCGATCGGCGGCGGTCGGTGGCCGCGTGCCCACCGACAAACCGGCGATCCACTTAACGGGATGTTTACCACACCCCGGCACAACCGTTCCCGATCGCATCGGGCGTGCCATGCCGCGCCTTTGCAACGGGGGTAGCGACAAGCGATGGACAACCTGCGGGGATATCTCGGATCGGTCGATTTCGACGCCGAGGGGACCGATTACGGCCTCGGCGACGACGAGGCCGTGAGCGAGCCGCCGCCCAGCCCGGTCGGCCAGGACGAGCGCCGGATGCAGGTGCGTGCCTACAACCACTGGGCGAGCCTGCTGGCCGATCGCAACTTTCCCTCGATCGAGGATCTTGATCCCGATGCGCTGCCCGATTTCGGGCCCAATTCGGTGCTGCTCGACTTCACCAACGGGATCGAGGACCCGTCGATCCGCTTCCTCGGCGACCAGCTCGCCGCGGAGTGCGACATCGACAGAGCGATCGACAAGCTGAGCGACGTGCCGCACCGCTCGTTGCTCACCCGCATCACCGACCATTACATGCAGATCCTCGCCAACCAGGCGCCGATCGGATTCGAGGCGGAATTCGTCAACCAGCGCGGGAGCACGATTCTCTATCGCGGGATCCTGCTGCCATTCTCGAGCGACGATGACACGATCGACTTCATCTACGGGGTGATCAACTGGAAGCAGATGGCCGACCAGCAGACCAGCGACGAACTGCTGCTCGAGATCGACCAGGCTCTCCAGGCTGACGAGGGCGTCCCGCACCGCGCGGACCCGGTGACCGACTGGGCCGATGGCCCCGGAGCCGAATCCGCCGCCGAATCCGCCGCCGAAGCCCGCCAGGACGAGGACGCCTCCTCTCCGCTGGCGAAGAAGCCGGCAAGCGCCGATCCGCTTCCCCTGCCCGCCTTCGGCAACGACGACGAAAGCGACGAGGAGGACGACGACGGCGATCTCTCCGAGGCGATCGAAGCGGTCGACGACGAGCCGGAGGGGCCGAGCCGGTTCGCTTCGCTGCTGGGCCTGGGCGGCGCGCGCACCGCAGCCGACGGCTTCGACGAGGACGACGAGGACGATTACGATGCGGACGAGGACCCGGTGGCCAAGTGGCTGAACCGCCCCACCCCGCTCGAGGCCCTGCCCGAAGTCTGCTTCGGCCACGAGGACGCCCAGGTGGCCCCGGCTACGCCCGCAGGCGACACGGAACACTCGGCGCAGGACGAAGCGGGCGGTCATCGCGATGAAGCCGAGCCGCTCGAACTCGTCGATGCGGTCGAGGACTCCGCCGACGCGCCGCTCGAACTGGTCGACGTGGTCGAGCCGGAACCCGAGCCCGAAACGGGCACCGCGGCCGTCGCGCCGGCCTTCGATCCTGCCGACAGCGGCGATGCCGGCCTCTACGATTGCCTCGCCGAAGCGCGCGAACTGGCGCTGGCCGCGCGCAGCTGCGAGGATCGCAGCCGCACCGCGCTCTATGCCGCGGTTGGCCGCGCCTACGACGTCAGCCTCGCGGCACAGGCCGAGCCCGAGGAATTCGCCGAACTGATCGCAGACAGCGGGCTGACGGTGCAGGACCGCGCGCCGATGACCCCGGTGGTCAAGCTCGTGTTCGGTGCCGACTACGACAAGACGCGCCTGACCGAATATGCCGCCGTCCTGACCCATGCGCACCGGCTCGGGATCGAGCGCGGCGCGCTCGCCGGTTTCCTTGGCCAGGCCGAAGGCGGCCTCAAGGGCGTGGTCCAGGCCGAGCGCGCGCTGCGCCGCGCCGACGACGGCGAGGACACCGCCCGCGAAACGCCGCGCGAGGCGCTGGCGCGCAAGCTGCGCGACATTGCTCCGCTGGGCTTCGAGGACATCGAGAGCGAGGGCGAGGAATTCGCGCTGGTGATGATCCGCCGGGTGGATGGCGACGTGGTCGTGCTCGGCGAGATCGCCGATGCGGCGCTCGTCGAAAAGGCGGCGAGGAAGCTCGTCGCCTGACCGGACGCTTTCGAAGATAGGGGTTTAATCGTCGCGCCGCGCTCGCTAGCGCCGATCCGATGGCCCTGTTCAGTCGCGCGCCTGTCCGCCTCCAGCCCTATTTCGGCTACCGCAGCGAAACGCGGCTGACGATCTCGGCGCGCGCGCTGCGCATCGCGCGGCCGCACCGGGATCGGTTCGAGAAGCGCGGGCGCCTGCGGGCCATGCGCACGATGCTGGCGCAGTTCGCCTCGCGCGAGGTGCCCGGTCTCGCCGTCCGGCTCGAACTGCGGGACCCGCTCGGCGCCACCATCGAGCACCACGCGGTGACCGACCGGGAAGGCTACGTCCATTTCGACCTGCCGCTGGACCCGGCCTGGCCGCTGGCGCAGGACCCGGCGTGGGAAGTGGTCTGCCTGCACTGGCTGACGACCGAGGGGCCGCAGTGCTGCGACGGCTACGTCCTTGCCCCGGGCACCGCGACCCATCTCGCGGTCATCTCGGACATCGACGACACGATCGTCGAGACCGGCATCACCGGGGGCCTGCGCTCGGTCGCCCGCAACTGGCGCCGCGTGCTCGCCGAACTGCCGGGCGAGCGGATCGCCGTACCCGGTGCGGATGCGTTCTATGGCGCCCTGGGCGGAGGCGCGGTCGGCGGCCAGGCGCTACTTGCCGATCCGGGTGGCGCCGGGACGCATTACACCGCGACGCACCGGCCGTTCTTCTACATCTCCTCGTCGCCGTGGAACCTGTTCTCCTATCTCGTCGCGTTCCAGCAGACCCGGGGGCTGCCGCTGGGGCCGCTGCTGCTGCGCGACTGGGGCCTCAACCGCGCGACCTTCGGTTCGGCAAGCCACGGAGCGCACAAGCGCGCCGCGCTGGGCAAGCTGCTCGCGTTCTATCCCGGCCTGCGGTTCGCGCTGATCGGCGACGACACGCAGGACGACCTGCCGGCCTATGCCGACGCCGTGCAGGAGAACCCGGGACGGATCGCCGCGGTGTTCATCCGCACCGGCGCCGGCCCGCTCTCTCCCGAGGAAATTGCGGGCAAGGCGCTGATCGAGGCTTCGGGCGTGCCGCTGTGGCTCGGCGACGACTTCGCCAGCGGCAACGACTTCCTGCGTGCGATCGGGATTTCCACCGGCGGCGAAACCGCGCAGATCGTCCGGACGGTCCGCCAGGAAGGCGGCGAGTGACCCCGCGAACGAGGAGTTGGCTGATGGGAACCGCGCTGGCGCTCGGGCTCTTCGCGCTCGCGGGCTGGGGTGTTTGGCGCTGGGCCGTCGCGCAAGGCTCGGCCGCCACGCTCGAATGGATCGACGCCCGCTTCGCGCGCGAGACCGGCGTGCGCCTTGCCGCCGAGGGCACATACGGCGCGGCCGCGAACCAGAACGTCGAACTGTGGGTGCCGGACCGCGCGGCGCCCGCCGGCGGCTGGCCGCTGGTGGTGTGGGTCTACGGCGGGGGCTGGCATTCGGGGACGACGAAGGACTACCGCTTCGTGGCGCGCACCCTGGGCGATGCGGGCTTCGCGACCGCGCTCGTCGGCTATCGCCTGGTGCAGGATGGGGGGCGCTTTCCGGCGATGCTCGAGGACACCGCCGCCGGGGTCCGCTGGGCGCGCGACCACGCCGGCGGCCATGGCGTCCGTACCGGCCGGATCGCGCTGGCGGGACATTCGGCAGGTGCGTACAACGTGCTCATGCTGGCGCTCGATCCGCAGTGGCTGGCCGGCGCCGGGGTACCTGAAGACGCCATCGGCGGGGTCGCGAGCCTGGCCGGGCCGGCTGATTTCTACCCCTTCACCAGCGATTCGGCGCGCAACGCGCTGGGTTATGCGCCCGATCCCGCGCGCACCCAGCCGATCCGCTTCGCGCGGGGAGACGCGCCGCCGATCCTGCTGCTTCACGGCACCGCCGACGACGTCGTGCGGATCCGCAATTCGCGCCGCCTTGCCCAGGCCGCGCGCGAAGCGGGGGGCCGGGTCGAGGAGCGCGCGTTTCCCGGCATGGGCCACGCGGGCATCGTCATGGGCCTGTCGCGACCGTTCGCCCAAGGCGGCATCGTGCGCGATCCCATGGTGGCCTTCCTGCGATCCGCGACGGCCCCGGGGTCTTCAGTTCCGGTTCAGCGCGAACCCCGCTAGACCGGTCCGCCCATGCGCCTCTTCGCCCGCATCCTTGCCGTCGTTGCAGCCCTGTTGCTGACCGCGCAGCCGGTCGCGGCGCAATCGATCCTGCGCGATGCGGAAACCGAGGCGCTGCTGCAGGACCTCGCCGACCCGCTGGCCGAGGCGGCGGGCCTGGGCAAGGGCAGCGTCGAAGTCGTCCTCGTCGGCGACCAGCGCCTCAACGCCTTCGTCGCCGGCGGGCAGGCGGTCTACATCCATTCGGGGTTGATCGAGGCGGCCGACACGGCCGAGGAAGTGCAGGGCGTGATCGCGCACGAGATCGGCCACATCACCGGCGGTCACGTGATCAATTCGAGCGGCGCGAGCGAGGCGACCGGCATCTCGATCCTGTCGATGGTGCTGGCCGCGGCCGCCGCGGCCGCGGGCGCGGGCGATGCCGCGATGGGGGTGATGATGGCCGGGCAGCGCGCCGCGCTCGGCAAGTACCTCGCGTTCAGCCGGATGCAGGAAAGCTCGGCCGACGCGGCGGGCGCGGAGTACCTGTCGAAAGCGGGCCTGTCGGGCCGCGGCAGCCTCGCCTTCTTCAAGAAGCTCCAGAACATGGAGTTCCGCTACGGTCGCAACCCGTCCGACGAGGATGCGTTCGTCTCCACCCACCCGCTGTCGGGCGACCGCATCGCGCGGCTGACCGAGGCCTACCAGGCCGATCCGGCATGGTCGAAACCGGCCGACCCGGCGCTCCAGGCCCGCTTCGAACTCGCGAAGGCCAAGCTCGCCGGCTACATCGACGAACCGAAAAAGACGCTGCGCAGGTATCCCCTGACCGATACCAGCCTGCCGGCGCGCTATGCCCGGGCCTACGCGTTTCACAAGGACGCGCTGGTCGACAAGTCGCTGGCGGAAACCGAGGCGCTGATCGCGGCGCAGCCCGACAACCCCTATTTCCTCGAGCTCGAGGGCCAGGTGCTGCTCGAATCGGGGCGGCCCGCCGACGCGATCGAACCGCTGCGCAAGGCGACCGCGCTGACGAACAACCAGCCGCTGATCGCGGCCACGTTCGGCCACGCGCTGATCGCGACCGAGGATCCCGACAACTATGCCGAAGCGCAGACGGTGCTCAAGGCGGCGGTGGCGCGGGACCGCTTCAACCCGTTCGCGTGGTACCAGCTCGGCGTCATCTATGCCGCCCAGGGCGATATGCCCCGCGCGCGCCTGGCGAGCGCCGAACAGCAGGCGATGACCGGCCGCTTCGGCGATGCCCTGCGCAGCGCGCAGGCGGCGCTCGCGGGCCTCGACAAAGGTAGCCCCGACTGGATCCGGGCGCAGGACATCGAACTGCAGGCGCGCGCCGAACTTGAACGCGACAAGAAGCGCAAGTAGCCCCACCGCCGCATGAACCGTCTGCTCGCGCTCCTTCCCACCGCGCTCGTCGCGCTGGTCTTCGGCTTCCTCGGCGCATGGCTGTTCGCGCTTTCGGGTCTCGGCGGGGCGGCGACGCGCGACTGGCTGCTCGCCCATCCCGAGATCCTGCCCGACATGGTCGAGGCGTACCAGGCGAACGAGGCAGGCGCCCGGCTCGCGGACGTTTCCGACGAGGTCCACCGCCCCTTTCCCGGCGCGGTTCTCGGCAACCCCGAAGGGTCGGTGACGCTGGTCGAATTCACCGACTACGGCTGCACGTTCTGCCGCCAGTCGGTCGCCGACGTGAAGGCGCTCGTCGCGGCGAACCCGGACCTGCGCGTGGTGATGCGCGAGTGGCCGATATTCGAAGGCAGCGATGCCGCCGCGCGCATGGCGCTCGCCGCCGCCCGGCAGGGCAGGTACACCGCCTTCCACGACGCGATGTTCGCCCACGGGCCGCCGAGCGAGGCGACGATCCGGATCGCCGCCGAAGCCGCCGGGCTCGACATGGAAGCCGCCCGCGCCTTTGCCGGGTCGCAGGCGGCCGCGTTCGAGATCCAGAAGAACCGGGAACTCGCCCGCCAGCTGGGCTTTGACGGCACCCCGAGCTGGGTCGCGGGCACGCGGGTCTTCGCTGGCGCCATCGGGCGCGAGCGGCTGGCCGAAGCGGTCGAGGCCGCGCGCAAGGGCGCTTGACCGGTCGCGCCGCCCGGCTCGCCGCGCTGGTGCTGGCACTGGCGCTGGCACCGCCCGGACCACCGGCGCGGGCGGGCCTCGTCGAGGACCGCGCAGGCCTGGCCCAGCTCCAGGAGGAAGATCTCCGGCTCCAGGCAATCGGCTGGAAGCTCGCCGTGGGCAATGCCCGGTTCTGCGACGCCGCGCCCGCAATCGGGCTGCTGCTGCAGGACATGGCGAGCTACGCCGCGCCCGAACGGATGCGGGCGGCCGCGGGGATCGCGGGCGATGTCGCGGTGCAGGCGGTGGTCCCCGGCGCGCCCGCCGCGGCGGCCGGGCTATCGCCCAACGACGAGGTGATCGCCATCGACGGCGAACCGATGGCGGCGCTGCCCCAGGCCAAGGCCGGTTCGTGGCAGCGCCTTGCCGCGCTCAACGACAGGCTCGAGGCGGCGCTCGCTCGGGACGGCGCGGTGCGGATCGCGTGGCGAAAGGCGGACGGATCGACCGGCGACGCGGCGATCGCGGGCGTGCCGGCCTGCCGCTCGCGGTTCGAGCTGGTCGACGGCGGCGGCAAGGCGATCGCCGACGGGCAGCGGGTGCTGATCGGCCGCGGGTTCGCCGGGACCGGCTACGACGAGGAGCTGTTCGCCGCGGCGATCGCGCACGAACTGGCGCACAACCTGCTGCGGCACCGCGGCTGGCTCAAGCAGGTGGGCCGCAAGCGCAGCAACATCCGCGTGACCGAGCGCGAGGCCGACCGCCTGATGCCCTGGCTGCTCGCCAACGCGGGCTACGATCCGCAAGCCGCGGCGCGCTTCTTCCACCGCTGGGGACCGCGCAACGGGGGCTGGATCTTTCGCGCGCGCACCCATGACGGGTGGGACGAACGCGCGGGGTTCGTGCGCGGCGAGCTGCCGCAGGTCGAGGCGCTGATGACGCGCGAAGGCGCCGCCGACTGGCGGACGCACTTCCGGCGCGACACCGGCGACTAGGCCGCTTCGGCAGCCTTGGCGTAGAGCGAGTTGATCGGCCGGGCCATCACCCGGCGCACCATCGGCTCGAAGAACTCCAGCGGCTCGCTGTCGTAGTCCGGGTCGAACGCGGCCTGGTCGTATTTTTCGCAGAACTCGGCACAGGCGTCGAAGAAGGGGTGGTCCCGGAACTGCTCGCGCGATTCGCGGTCCATGCCGAGGTAGTGGAAGTAGTAGTACCCCTGGAAATGCCCGTGGTTCTGGCAGATCCAGTGGACTTCCTCGGACACGAACGGCTTGATGATCGATGCCGCGACCTCGGGGTGGTTGTAGGTGCCCAGCGTGTCGCCGATGTCGTGCAGCAGCGCCATGACGACATAGGCCTCGTCGCGCCCGTCGCGGTGCGCGCGGGTCGCGGTCTGCAGCGAGTGTTCGAGCCGGCACACCGGGAAGCCGCCGAAATCGCCGTCGAGCAGCTTGAGGTGTGCGAGCACCCGGTCGGGCAACCCCTTGGCGAAATTCATGTACTCGCCGCCGATGATCGCCCAGTCTTCCTGGGTTCCTTCCTTCATCTCGCGGAACTTCGCGCGCTCGGCTGCGCCGTGCGCCATGTCTTCCAAGGTTTCTTCGGTAACGCCCATCGCCTGAATCTCCCTGCCGCTGCACTTACTCCATCGGCGCCCCCGATGGCAAAACTTGTCTGACGCGTCGCTCGAACTAGTTTAGAGGGGCCTTGCGATGCCGATGATGCTGCCTTTCCGCCCCGCGCCGTTCTTCGACAACAAGAACGCCGCCTTCTGGAACCTGCAGTTCGCGGGCTGGGGGGGCGTGCTGGTGCTGCGCTCGATGTCCGCGCTTGCCAACCAGCAGCCGTGGGACCTGCTGCTGGTCGTGCTGGTCCAGGTCATCACCGGTTTCGCCATCAGCCTGATCCTGAGCGTGATCTACGGGCAGCTGATCCAGCGCCGCCCGGTGGTCACCTGGACGATGTCGGGGGTCGTGCTGGTCGCCGCAGTGGCGATCTATGCGGCGATCGATTCGTGGCTGCAGGGCATCTATTATTCGGGCATCCGCGAGATGACTTTCGCCCAGCGGATCGTCGGCCTCGTGTTCCTCGACGGCACGCTGCTGGGGGCGTGGTCGGCGCTCTATTACGCGATCAACTTCTTCCTCCAGGTCGAGGAACAGGCCGACCGGCTCGAGCGGCTCGAAGCCCAGGCGACGAGCGCGCAGCTCGCCATGCTGCGCTACCAGCTCAACCCGCACTTCCTGTTCAACACCCTGAACTCGATCTCCACGCTGGTCCTGCTCAAGCAGACCGAGCCGGCGAACGCGATGCTCACCCGCCTCAGCGCCTTCCTGCGCCACACGCTGGTCAGCGAGCCGGGCAGCAAGGTTACCGTCGCGCAGGAGGTCGAAACGCTGCAGCTCTATCTCGGGATCGAACGGATGCGGTTCGAGGAGCGCTTGCGCACCGAGTTCCGCGTCGATCCCGAGGCCGCGGACGCCTGTCTTCCGTCGATGCTGCTCCAGCCGCTGGTCGAGAACGCGATCAAGTACGCGGTAAGCCCGCAGGAGGAAGGCGCGTGCATCTCGCTGACCGCGCAACTCGTCGGACGGCGGCTGCGCGTCGCCGTGTCGGACACCGGGCCGGGCTTGCGCGAGGGACCGCCGCGCGCCAGCTACTCGAGCGCGCTTGCGGGAGTGGGCAGGACGGTGTCGACCGGCGTCGGCCTTGCCAACATCCGCGACCGTCTTGCCCAAGCCTATGGTGAGGACCACCGATTCGAAATCCGCAATCCGCCCGAAGGCGGTTTCACGGTGATCATCGAGATCCCCTATGAAGCCGCCGAAAGGGAGGAATCGGCCCGCAGGGTGAAACCCGCGCCCGCCGAACCCGTTACTGCTCCGCGGTCCGCACCGCGATCGATTGGAACTGCCGCATGACCATTCGCACCCTGATCGTCGACGACGAGAAGCTCGCCATCCAGGGCCTCCAGCTCCGCCTCGACAAGTTCGACGACGTCGAGGTGATCGGCACTTGCGCCAACGGGCGCGAGGCGATCCGCGCGATCAAGACCGAGAAACCCGACCTCGTCTTCCTCGACATCCAGATGCCCGGTTTCGACGGGTTCAGCGTGGTCAAGGGCGTGATGGAGATCGAGCCGCCGCTGTTCGTCTTCGTCACCGCGTTCGAGGAGCACGCGATCCGCGCGTTCGAGGCAAACGCGGTCAATTACCTGATGAAGCCGGTCGACGAGGACAAGCTCGCCGACACCGTCGAGCGCGTGCGCCAGCGGCTCGCCGAAAAGCGCAGCGCCGAGGAGGCCGAAAAGCTCAAGAACGTGCTCAGCGAAGTCGCCCCCGACGCGGCCGAGGAATTCGCCGCCGCGGACGAGAACCCGGGCGAGAGCGCCGACCGCTACGAGAAGCTCATCAACATCAAGGACCGCGGCCAGATCTTCCGCGTCGAGATCGACTCCATCGAGCACATCGAGGCCGCCGGCGACTACATGGTCATTTCCACCGGCAACAACAGCCTCGTCCTGCGCGAGACGATGAAGGACCTCGAACGCCGCCTTGATCCGCGGACCTTCCAGCGCGTCCACCGCTCGACGATCGTCAACCTCAACCAGGTCCGCCAGGTCCGCCCGCACACCAACGGCGAGTGCTTCCTGGTGCTCGAGAGCGGGGCCGAGGTGAAGGTGAGCCGCAGCTACCGCGACGTCGTAGCCCGCTTTGTCCACTGAAGGCTGGCATCTCGAGGGCTTCGACCTCGATCGCTTCGTGCGCGAAACGCTCGCCGAGGATCTCGGTGCGGGGCTTGCGGGCGGCGGGCATGACGTCACCAGCGAGAGCGTGATCCCGGCTGACGCGCGGTTTTCGGGCGTGATGGACAGCCGCGACGCGATCGTTGTCGCCGGGCTGCCGGTGGCAGAGGCGTTCTTCCACGCGCTCGACCCGGACATGGACATCGCGCTTCTCGTCGGCGAGGGCGAGGCGGTCGCGCCCGGCACCGATCTGATGCGGCTCGCCGGCAATGCCCGCGCCATGCTCACCGCCGAGCGCAGCGCCTTGAACACCGTCCAGCATCTTTCCGGCATCGCGACGATGACCCGCGAATACGTCCGCGCGATGGACAACCCCGCCTGTACGCTGCTCGATACCCGCAAGACGATCCCCGGCCTGCGCCACCTGGAAAAATACGCGACCCGCATGGGCGGCGCGGCGAACCACCGGATGGGCCTGTGGGACGCGGCGATGATCAAGGACAACCACGTTCTCGTGGCCGGCTCGGTCGGCGAAGCGGTGCGCCGCGCGGTCGATGCCGGGGTGCGCGAGATCATCTGCGAGGTCGACCGGATCGACCAGATCGAGCCCGCGCTCTCGGCCGGCGCCACGCGCCTGCTGCTCGACAACATGGACCCGCCGACCCTGCGCGAGGCCGTCGCGCTGGTCGCGGGGCGAGTCCCGACCGAGGCGAGCGGCGGCATCAACCTCGGTACGATCAAGGCGAAGGCAGCGACCGGGGTCGACTATGTCTCTGTCGGCCGCCTGACGCAGAGCGCGCCAGCCGCCGACATCGGGCTGGACTTCACCCCGTTGTGAGCGCGCGCACGGGTCCCCGACCGTGGCCGATCCGGGCCTTCGCGGCGCTGTTTGCGGGCGCCGCGCTGTTGAGCTTTGCCGACGGGATGGCGGGCCTCAGCGATCCCGCGCTGCCGCGCGCGATCCGCGACGCCGCCATCATCGGATCGAGCGTGCGGCTGACGATCGCGCTGATGACCACGGGCCTCGTGTGGTTCTTCGCGTTTCGCCTTGCGCGCTGGCTGGTGCCGGCATTCCTCTTCGCAAAGGCGGCGTGGGCGCTTGCGATCGTGTGGCAGGCCGGCGCCGCCGACTTCGTCTCGTCGACCTGGCTTGCCGCGATGGCGCTTGGCTTCGTCGCGGCGATCATGCTGTTCGTGCCTGCGGCCGATGGGTGGTTCTCGAAAGCGGGCGAGCCAGACCCTGCGGTTTTCCGCTAGCCTTGCCGCCCTGTGCGCATTGGCCGCCGCCCCGGCCGCGGCGCAGGCATATCAGTGCCGCGTTCCCCCAGGCGTCGAGGTCCCGCAAGTGCGCCCCGACGGCCCCGTGCGCCGAGTACCCATCACCGGCTACACCCTTGCGCTCAGCTGGGCGCCCGAGTTCTGCAAGGGGCGCGAGACGCGCGCCGCCGATGCCATGCAGTGTTCCGGCCGGAGCGGGCGGTTCGGGCTGGTCGTCCACGGCCTGTGGCCCGAAGGTCTCTCCGGCTGGCCGCAGTGGTGCCCGAGCCCGCGCAGGCCCTCGCCCGCCGAGGTTCGCCGGAACCTGTGCATGATGCCCTCGGCCCGGATGCAGGCGATCGAGTGGGCCAAGCACGGCACCTGCATGGTACGCCGCCCGGAAACCTATTTCCGCGTCACCCGCATCCTGTGGGACAGCCTGCGCCTGCCCGACCTCGACCGGCTGTCGAAGGAGCCGGGCCTCACCGCCGGGATGCTGCGCGATCGGTGGACCTACGCGAACCCCGCGTGGCCGCGCGATGCGGTCGGCGTGAAGCTCAACGCGCGCGGCTGGCTGCAGGAACTGCGGCTCTGCTACGGCAATGACTTCATGCCGAGGGCGTGCGACCGCCGGCGACTGGGCGCCAGGGACGGCGCGCCGATAAAGATCTGGCGCGGGCTCTAGCGCCTTTCGCGGAAGAACCCGCGCAGCATTTCGGCCGCCTCGGCCTCGCCGATGCCGCTCACGACCTCGGGCTTGTGGAGCGCCTGGGGATGGTCGAACACCCGCGCGCCGTGGGCGACCGCGCCGCCCTTGGGATCGGGCGCCGCGTACGTCAGCCGCGCGATCCGCGCGTGAACGATGGCGCCGGCACACATCGCGCACGGTTCGAGCGTGACGAACATCTCGCAGCCCGTCAGCCGCTCGTTGCCGAGCACGGTCGCCGCCATCCGAATCGCAGCGATCTCGGCGTGCGCGGTGGGATCGTGCAGACCGCGCGGCGCGTTGCGGCCCTCCCCCACCACGCGCCCGTCCTTGACGACGACCGCGCCGATCGGCACTTCGCCCGCCTCGGCCGCTGCCTGCGCGAGCGCGAGCGCGCGTTTCATCGGTTCGGGAAGCGGCCAGCGGGTCATCGCGGTTCCCTAGCAGGTGCTTGACGATTCGCGAGTGCCTCGCTAAGCGCGCGCCTTTCCCGGCACTGCCGAACCAGCTTATCGAAGAGATTTGTCATGTCCCGCATCTGCGAACTCACCGGCAAGGGCCGCCAGGTCGGCCACAACGTGAGCCACGCCAACAACAAGACCAAGAAGGTCTTCCTGCCCAACCTGCAGAACGTGACGCTGATGAGCGAGAAGCTCGACCGCAGCTTCAAGTTCCGCGTTTCGACCCAGGGCCTGCGCTCGGTCGAGCACAACGGCGGGCTCGATGCGTGGCTGCTGAAGACCAGCGACGACAAGCTTTCGGCCAGCGCGCTCAAGGTGAAGCGCGAGCTGAAGAAGGCGGAAAAGACCGCCGCCTGATTGCGGTCCCAGGGCTGCTCGAAAGGGCGCGCGAGACCTCGGTCCGCGCGCCCTTTTCGCGTTGTCTGGCCAATGCTATGCCGGGGTCGCAAGCCAGAAAACGGCCGGGAGAAACGGGTTGCCGACGATGAAACGCCTTGTCACCTGTGCCCTTGTCACCGGCGCCGTTGTCGCCGGCGCGTTCGGCGGAGGCACCGCGGCCGCGCGCGATCCCCAGCCAACCGCCACCCCGGCCGTGATCGAAGGCATCTACTCTTGCCGTGAGATCGCCGAGGCCGACCGCAGGCTCGCGTGCTTCGATGCGGCGTCGGCCGCGCTCGCCGCTGCCGAAGCGGCCAGGGACATCGCCTTCGCCGACCGCGAGGCGGTGCGCGAAACCCGCAAGGGCCTGTTCGGGTTCACGCTTCCCAAGCTGGGCATCTTCGGGGGCGACGACGACGAGAGCGAGGAGTTCCAGACCCTGACCAGCACGATTGCGCGGGCCGGCGAATACGCCCCGGGCAAATGGTATTTCGTGCTTCCCGACGGTGCCCGCTGGCAACAGACCGACAGCCAGGTCCTCTACCGCGACCCGACCCGCGGCGAGGAGATCGTGATCCGCAAGGCGGCGATGGGAAGCTATATGGCGAACATCGCGGGCCGCCGCGGCATTCGCGTCAAGCGGGTGGACTGACCCGCCCTTCCTATTGCGGCGGGAGGAACAGCAGCGGGTCGAGCCGCGCGCCCTGCCATTCGAGCGACCAGTGAAGATGCGGCCCGGTCGTTCGCCCACTCGCGCCGACGTAGCCGAGCAGCTGCCCCTGCTTGACCCGTTGCCCTTCGCTCACCACCAGCCGGTCCGAGTGCAGGAACGCGCTGTTGAGCCCGCCGCCGTGGTCGATCATCAGCAGGTTGCCCTCGAGCGAGAACGGGCTGGTCGCCGCCAGCACGACGATGCCGTCGGCGGGCGCAACGTAAGGCGTGCCACCCCCAGGCGCGATGTCGAGGCCCGAGTGGTACGAACCCGGCTCGCCGCGATAGATCCGCTGCGCGCCGAACCGCCCCGAGATGCGCCCCTTGACCGGCCAGACGAAGGCCTGCCGCCAGCCATCGACGTCGTGATCGGTGGCGCGGGCGGCACGAATGCGCGCCAGTTCGGGTCGGCGAATCCGCATGAACGCCTCGGTCGGCCCGCCCGGGAGGCGCGCGGCGTCGATGTGCTCGATGTTCCACGCCCGCGGGCTGACCGTCAGCGGGCTCTCGACCACGCGACCGTCGGCGAGCCGCGCGGTCAGCGTTTGCGACGGGCCGGCATCGCGGTCAAACGCGGCGAAGAACCGCCCCTCGGCGTCGAGCCGAAGCGCCGTGTCGCCGAGGCTTGCGCTGCGGGTGCCGGCGGGCGCCTGCCCGCGGATCCAGCCGCCCTGGGTGAGCTGTCCGTCGAACACGAACGTGCTCGGGCCGGAGAGCGCGGGCACCGCGGCGGCAGAGGGCGTGGGCGCGGGGGTCGGCTTGCGCACCGGCTGGACAATCGCGGTGCTGTCCGGCGCGGGCGGAGCGCCCGCCGGGACGCAGGCACCCACGACCAGCGACAGGGTTACGACCGCGCGACGCTTCACCCGGAGATGAGCCTCCGCGTTGCGAGTTCGGCGCTGGCGTAGGCCTCCTGCCGCTCCACGCTCCAGTACCGCAGTTCCTCGAGCGGCACCGGAACGCCGCTTGCCGCGCAGACGACGTGGTTGCCGGGCCGCATGACGCGAAACCCGTTGGGCCCGTAGATCAGTTGGGCCGCCCGATCGCTTGCATTCATCAGCATGGCATCGCCTCTATCATCTCGCGCTCACCCGAACAAATCGTCCTGACCGGCGGGCGGTTCCGCCCGTCGCGCCGGCGGCACCCGGCGCGGCTTGTGCTGCGCCCCCGCGAGTGGGGCCACCTCGAGCGGCCCGTCGCGGAAGTGCAGCGTCAGCGCGGCCTCGCCCTTGGCGGCGGAGGCATCGACGAGCGTCTGCCCCCCCGCGCCGGTGACCCGGACATAGCCTTTCTGCAGCAGGTTGTTCGGATTGATCGTGTCCATCAGCCGCTTGGCCGCGTCGAGCCGGTCCTGCGCGCGCTCGACGCGGTGCCGCAGCAGCGCGGGGGAAAGCCGGGCGCGATCGTGCTGCAGCGCCTCGCGCGCCGCGCCGGCCCGGTCGCGCAGCCCCTGGCGCAGCCGCCCGGCGAGGTCGTCGAGCGTCTGCGCCTGCGGGGCGAGCAGCGCCTCGATCCGCGGCATCCGCCGGACTCGCGCCTCGAGCCGTTCGCGACCCAGTTCCACCGGGCGCAGCGCGCAGCGTTGCTTGCGCACCGCGAAGTCGGCGAGCGTCGCGGCGAGTTCGCGCCGCACCGGTACCGCCATCTCGGCAGCCGCGGTCGGCGTCGGCGCGCGGCGATCGGCGGCGAAATCCGCAAGCGTGGTGTCGGTCTCGTGCCCGACCGCGCTGATCGTCGGGATCGTCGAGGCGGCGATCGCGCGCACGACGACTTCCTCGTTAAAGCTCCACAGGTCCTCGATCGATCCGCCGCCGCGCGCGACGATCAGCAGGTCGGGGCGCAGTGCGTGCCCCGCGGGCAGCGCCGAGAACCCGCGCACCGCGGCGGCGACCTGGTCGGCCGCGCCCTGCCCCTGGACGAGCACCGGCCAGACCACGACGCGGCTCGGAAACCGGTCCGCCAGGCGGTGAAGGATGTCGCGAATCACCGCCCCGGTGGGCGAAGTGACGACCCCGATCGTCGCCGGCAGGTACGGCAGCGGTCGCTTGCGTTCCGGCGCGAACAGCCCTTCGGCGGCAAGCCGCTGGCGCGTTTTCTCGAGCAGCGCGAGCAGCGCGCCCTCGCCCGCGAGTTCGAGGTTGTCGATCACGACCTGGTATTTCGAGCGGCCCGGATACGTCGTCAGCTTGCCGCTGGCGACGACTTCGAGCCCGTCCTCGGGCACGAACGCCAGTCGCTCGGCGCTCCCGCGCCACATGACCCCGTCGATCACCGCCTTGTCGTCCTTGAGGCAGCAGTAGAGATGGCCCGAGGCGGCGCGCTTCACGCCCGACAGCTCGCCGCGCAGGCGGACGAATCCAAAGCGGTCCTCGACCGTGCGCTTGAGCAGGCCGGACAGTTCGGACACCGTGAGCGGCTCGGCGTTGTCCCCGGCCCGCCCCTTCGCTACCAGCCCCGCACGGTTACCTTCGGCATCGAAATCGGGAGCGGGCATGAACATCCTTTTGCTGGGCAGCGGCGGGCGCGAACATGCGCTGGCATGGAAGCTCGCGCAATCCCGGCTGCTCTCGGACGAGGGAGATAGGCTCTACGCCGCGCCGGGCAACCCGGGGATCGAACGCCACGCCGACCTTGTCGCGCTCGACGCCGCCGACCACGCCGCCGTCGTCCGCTTCTGCGAGGAAAGGCGGATCGGCCTCGTTGTGATCGGGCCCGAGGCGCCGCTGGTCGACGGGCTCGCCGATTCGCTGCGCGCCGAAGGCTTCGACGTGTTCGGGCCCGGCAAGGAGGCCGCGCAGCTCGAGGGGAGCAAGGGATTCACCAAGGATCTGTGCCAGAAGGCCGGCATCCCCACCGCGGGGTACGTCCGGGCGACCTCGCTCGCCAACGCCGCGGCGGCGCTGGAGAACTTCACCCCGCCCTACGTGCTCAAGGCCGATGGGCTCGCCGCGGGCAAGGGCGTGGTGATCGCAGATACGCTCGAAGAGGCCGAGGCGGCGCTCGCGGACATGTTCGGCGGCGGCTTCGGAGACGCGGGCGCCGAGGTCGTGATCGAGGAGTTCATGGAGGGCGAGGAAGTGAGCTTCTTCGCGCTCACCGACGGTGCCAGCGTGCTCGCGTTCGGCAGCGCGCAGGATCACAAGCGGGTCGGCGAAGGCGACACCGGCCCCAACACCGGCGGCATGGGCGCTTATTCCCCCGCGCGCGTGCTTACCCCGCTGCTGCGCGGCGAGGTGATCGAGCGGATCGTCGCGCCGACCGTGCGCGCGCTCGCGGACGCGGGAATGCCGTATTCGGGCGTGCTCTTCGCCGGGCTGATGCTGACGCGCGAGGGACCCAAGCTCGTCGAATACAACTGCCGCTTCGGCGACCCGGAATGCCAGGTGCTGATGATGCGGCTCGAGGACGACCTCGGCGAATTGCTGCTCGCCTGCGCCCAGAACCGCCTTTCGCGCGTCCAGCCGGTCAGGATGCGCAAGGATGTCGCGCTGACGGTGGTGATGGCGGCCGAAGGCTATCCGGGCACTCCAGCGAAGGGCGGCGCGATCGACCTCGGCGATGCCGAGGCGAACGGCGCGAAGGTGTTTCAGGCGGGCACCGCCAGGTCTGCCGGCGACCTCGTCGCCAGCGGCGGCCGCGTGCTCAACGTCACCGCGATGGGCGCCACGGTCCGAGAAGCGCGGGAGCGCGCCTACGCCGCGGTCGACGCGATCGAAGCGCCAAGCCTCTTCTGCCGCCGGGACATCGGGTGGCGCGAAGCCGCGCGCGAGGCGGAAGCCGTGGGCTAGTGGACGCGTCGATTCGCGCCTGATAGCCTCCCCCGGCGGTCGCGGAACTCCGGGGGGAGGGAACTGCCGTGCCGTATCGCCATGCCCATTACTACGTCGCGGGCGTCTTGCTCGTCATCCTCGCCGGGTTCTGGGCGAGCTATTTCGCGCCGATCGGAAACGTCCCGCTCGCTTTCCATGTTCACGCGATGACCGCGATGACCTGGCTCGCGCTGCTGATCGTCCAGGTCGTCTCCATCCAGCGGCGGATGAACGCCCTGCACCGCACGATCGGCCTTGCGAGCTTCGTGCTGTTCCCGTTGCTGATCGTGGGGCTGATGATGATCATCAACCACGCCGCAGCGCGCTTTGCGGCCAGGGAGGACGATTTCATCCTCTATGCCGGCCCCTCGTTCGGCGTCGGCATGGCGATCGCGATCGCGGCCTATCTCACGCTTTATTACCAGGCGCTGCGCCACCGCCGGACCGTGCGGCTGCACGCCGGGTATATGCTGGCCACCCCGATGATCCTGTTCGAATCGCCGTTCAGCCGGGTGATCGACCGGTACCTTCCGTGGCTCAACGTGATCGACAGCCAGGGACCGCAGGCCGTGTTCGACGAAATCCTGATCGGCGACCTGCTGATGACGGCATTCGCGCTGGCACTCTACTTTCGCAATCGCCGGCACGGTGCACCGTGGCTGGTCGCGGCGGCGTTTATGATGACGCAGGCGGTCGTCATGTGGACCGTGCCTGGAAACAAGGCGCTCGGAGACCTTTTCCGCGCCTATGCCGCGATACCCGCGTTCGTGACGCTTACAGCGGCGGCCTTGCTCGGCGGCGGGGCCGCGTGGCTGGGGTGGCGCGCCGCACCGGCAAGCGGCGAGGGCCGACGCGTTCGCGACGCCGCGCCGGCGGTCTGACCCGTCAGCGGCCGACCCGGCCGGCGCGCTGGGGCACGATCAGGACCAGGAGCAGGATCGCCCCCGCCAGCGCCGCAGAGGACGCCGCGCGGCTCAATTCGAGCCCGCCGTGCGAAACCGGCTTGTCCAGGAAGTCGCCGACCACCGCGCCGAGCGGGCGGGTGAGGATGAACGCGACCCAGAACAGCGCAACGTGGCTGATGCGGGTGCGCAAGTACGCGGCCGCGACGAGCGCGAGCGCCCCGCCGAAAATCGCCGCCGCGCCGGCGTACCCGAGCGCGCCGTCGGCGACCCAGTCGCCGAGCGCGGTGCCGAGCGTCTGCGAGAAGGTGATCGTGAGCCAGTAGTAGACCTCGGCGCGCGGCTCGTGGATCGAACTGACCGAAACCGACCCCATCGCGCGATGCCAGACGAACAGCGCAATGAGCACCAGCGACAGAAGCATCAGCGAACCGCCCGGGTAGCCGATGCCGAGCGAGCGCGTGGCGAAATCGGCCAGCGTGGTGCCCGCGGTGGTCGAGGCGATGATCGTCGTCCAGTAGAGAAACGGGTGGAATCGGCTCGCCCTGATCTGCGCGGCGACCAGCAGCGCCAGCGCGAGACCGAAGATCGCCGTGCCGACGAGGTATCCGTCGATCCCGAGCTGCCCCGCCCTGGCGGTGGTCTCGCCCAGCCAGCTCATGCTGACCGTGTCGCCCATCGTTTCGCCGAAGGTCGTGGCGAGGATCTTGATGATCCAGAACCCCAGCGTCACCGCCGGGACCTTGGTCAGCGTATCGCGCAATTCGTTCCTCATGGTCGCTCCTCAGTCCGGAACGCCGCAGCTAGGATTCACGCGTGCGATTGCCCATAAGCACGCGCTTATCGGAACGGTTTCAAGCAGGAGCGGACATGTCCGGGCGCGGCAGACAGGAAATTGCGGCGTTCGCGGTGCTGGCGCTCCAGGCGCTGGCCGCCGCGTATTTCATCTACGACGGAGCGGCCGAGGGATACGCCCCGGTCGACATCATTGTCGGTCTGGCGCTGCTCGCCGGCATCGCCTGGGCCGCGATGACGTTGCGCACCCTTCATGCCGAGGCGCATCGCCGCGATCGCGCGCTCGCCGCAGCACGCGGCGCATTGAGCGCGATCATGCGCGACCGTTTCGCCGAATGGAACCTCTCGGCCGCCGAAACCGAAGTGGCGCTGTTCGCGCTCAAGGGTTGCCCGATCGCCGAGATCGCGCGCCTGCGCGGTGCCGCGCAAGGCACCGTCCGCTCGCAGCTCAGCCAGGTCTATGCAAAGGCGGGGGTGGGCGGACAATCAGGCCTGATGGCGCTGTTCCTCGACGACCTGATCGAACCGATCGCGGCCGAGAGGAGCCGCGCGACCGCCTAGCCCAGCTTTTCCGCCATCAGCGCCCTGAGGTCCGCTTCCGGCCGCGCACCGTAGTGGCTGATGATCTCGGCCGCGCAGATCGCGCCGCGCCGGAGGCAGGTTTCGAGCGGTTCGCCGTTGACGTGCCCGTGGAGGAAGCCCGCGGCGAACAGGTCGCCCGCTCCGGTGGTGTCGACGACCCTGGTCGGCAAGGCGTCGGTGCGCGCCCGTTCCGCGCCGCGCACCGCCACGGCCCCGTCGGCGCTGCAGGTGACGACCAGGGTCGGCACCTTGCCCGCCAGCGCTGCGATTCCCGATTCGAGGTCGCTCTCGCCGGTCAGCGCCGCGAGTTCGGTGTGGTTGGCGAACAGCACGTCGATCAGCCCCTCGTCAATCAGCGCGCGGAAGTCGTCGCCGTGACGGTCGATGACGAAGACCTCGCTGAGCGTGAAGGCCACTTCGCGCTCCGCCCGTCGGGCGGCATCGATCGCCCGGCGCATCGCAGCCCGCGGTTCTTCCGGGTCCCACAGGTACCCTTCGAGGTAGAGGATTTTCGCCGCGGCGATCGCGTCCTCGTCGAGCGCGGCGGCCGGCAGGTACTGGCTGGCGCCGAGAAAGGTGTTCATCGTGCGCTGCGCATCCGGGGTGACGAAGATCAGGCACTGGGCGGTCGGCGGCTCGGCCGCACGCGCCGGGGTGTCGAAATCGATCCCGCCCGCGCGGATGTCGTGCGCGAAGACCTTGCCGAACTGGTCGTCGGCGACCTGGCCGATGAACGCGCACCGGCTGCCGAGCGCCGCGAGGCCCGCGAGCGTGTTCGCGGCCGAACCGCCGGAAATCTCCTTCGCCGGCCCCATCGCGTCGTAAAGCCGCGCGGCGCCCTCGGCGTCGACGAGGGTCATCCCGCCCTTGTTGAGCGAAAGCCGCTCGATCGTGGCGTCGTCGCAGGCGGCCATCACGTCGACGATGGCGTTGCCGATCGCGATCACATCGTAACGCGTCTCGGGGCGGGTATCGGTCACTCGGGTATCCTTGGATTACGAAAGCGAAAATCCCGGCGCGCCTAGCCGCTTGTGCCCGCGAGTCCAAGCGGTAGGAGTCGGGATATGATCCGGGTCCCTCACGCTTTCGCGCTCGCTCTCGGCCAGCTCGGCGACCGCCGCGTACTCGCGGTGCTGGCGAAAAGCATGGCGGTGACCCTGGCGATCTTCGTCGTGGCCGGCGGTGCGGGCCTTTTGGCGCTCCATCGCTGGCTGGTCTCGCTCGAGGTCGCGTTCAGCGCCGAGCTGTCGGCGCTCGCCGCGATGGTGCTGACGGTGCTGGCAGGGTGGCTCGGCTTCCGCATCGTCGCGCTGGCGGTGCTGCAGTTCTTCGCGGACGAAGTGGTACTTGCGGTCGAGGCGCGCAACTATCCCGCCGCGGCGGCAAGCGCCCGCACGCTGTCGTTCGCGCAGGACGCCCGCAACGCCTTGAAAGGGATCGCGCGCGCGATTCTCGTCAACGCGCTGGCGCTGCCGGTCGCGGTCCTCCTGCTGGCGACCGGGATCGGGACGCCGATCCTGTTCTGGGCGGTCAACGGCTGGCTGCTCGGGCGCGAGCTGATGGACATGGCCTGGCTGCGGCATCGGGCGTCGGACGCGGACGCTTTGCCGCTGTCCGGCTTGACACGCTTCGCGCTTGGCGGGATCGTTTCCGCGTTGCTGCTGGTGCCATTCGCCAACCTGCTCGCCCCGGTGCTGGGGGCGGCGGCGGCAACCCACCTCGTCCAGTCACGCAAACGCCAACCCGGAACCGATCAGCCTTGAACCGTCTCGCCTATCTTCTTCCGCTCGCGCTCGCTGCCTGCGGACCGACCACCGGCACACCGGTTGCCTCGACCCCTGCGCCCGCGCGCGTCGCGGCGGTCCCGGCGACCAGGCCGGCGCCTCCACCGGCGGGCGGTTTCCGGCCGGCACGGGTGATGAACATGCCGGGCCTCGAAGGGGTGATCGGCGCCGACAGCGCCGCCTTGCAACGACGCTTCGGACCTGCGCGGCTCGACGTGTGGGAAGGCGACGCCAGGAAGCTGCAGTTCTCGGGCGAGGCGTGCGTCCTCGACGTCTACCTCTACCCGCCGAGCGCGGGGGCGACGCCGACTGCGACCTATGTCGATGCACGGCGGGCAAGCGATGGGCTCGATGTCGACCGCGCGGCCTGCGTCAGGGCGCTCGGGAAGTAGGCGCCGCCGCCGGGTCGCGGGCCCCGGCGGGGTTCACACCATGAAGCTCTCGCCGCACCCGCACGCGCCCTTGGCGTTGGGATTGGCGAACACGAACCCGGCGGTGAAATCGTCCTCGACCCAATCCATCGTGCTGCCGACGAGATAGAGCACGCTGGCGCCGTCGATGTAGAAGGTGCCGCCCGGGGTTTCGATCTTCTCGTCGAACTTCGCTTCCTCGGTCACGTAGTCGACCGAGTAGGCAAGGCCCGAGCAGCCCCGCCGCGGGGTCGACAGCTTGACCCCGATTGCGCCCTGCGGCGCCTTCGCCATCAGCGCGGCCACCCGCGCCTCGGCGGCGGGGGTGAGGATCACGGCGGCGGGGCGCTTGCGGATCGGTGTGTCGGTCATGGCAGCTTCTTCTCCCAGAACTGGGCGTTCCCCATCGCGGGATCAAGCGCATACTGGCCGTAGCCGAGCGCGGAGTAGAGCGCGATCGCCGACGCGTTGCCCGACAGGACCTCGAGCGTGACCTTGCAGGCGCCGCGCGCCTTCGCCTCGGCCTCGATCGCGGCAAACAGGGCCTTGCCGATGCCCTTTCCGCGGTGGCCAGGCAGCACGGCCACGTCGTGCACGTTGACCAGCGGGCGCGCGGCGAAAGTCGAGAACCCGGTCAGGCAGTTGGCGAGGCCCACCGGTTCGCCGTCCACCCGCGCGATCAGCGAGAACGCGCCGGGATGCGCGGCGAGCCGCTCGACGAGGCGCGCGCGCACCTCGCCCGCCAGCGGCTCGCCCCCGCCCATCGGATCGCGGGCATAGGCGTCCAGCAGGTCGACCACCGCCGCGGCATCCGCCGGGTCGGCATAGTCGGCGCGCGTGACGGTCAGTTCGGGGGCAAGCGCGTCGCTCACAGCATGCCCAGTTCGAGCCGCGCTTCGTCGGTCATCTTGTCGGGGCCCCACGGCGGGTCCCAGACGAGGTTGACCTCGGCATCGCGTACCCCGGGCACCGCGCCGACGCGCAGTTCGACCTCGCCCGGCATCGATTCGGCGACCGGGCAGTGCGGAGTGGTGAGCGTCATCGTCACCTTGGCATCGGCGTCCTCGCTCACCTCGACCGCGTAGATCAGGCCGAGATCGTAGATGTTCACCGGGATCTCGGGGTCGTAGATTTCCTTGAGCGCCTCGACCACCGCCTCGTAGAGGTCGCCACCCGGCTCGCCGGCGTGCGCGACGTCCGGCTTCTTGGCGAGGAACCCTTCAAGGTAGTCGCGCTTGCGCTCGAAAGTCTCGCGGGGGGACTCGTCCGCGTCCGCCGCGTCGGACACGCGGGCGCGGGGCGGCTTGACCACCTCCTCATTCGGCGCGGGCGCGGCGACCCAGGTCTTCTTGACGTCGTCGGCGTCGGTTTCGGTGCTCATGCGAAAATCCTGCGTCACGAGAATATCCTCCGGGCGCGCTCGATCCCGCGGACCAGCGCGTCGATGTCGTCCTGCGAGCTGTAGAGCCCGAAGCTGGCCCGCGCGGTGGCCGACACCCCGAGGTGCTCCATCAGCGGCTGCGCGCAGTGGTGCCCCGCGCGGATCGCGACGTTCTCCTCGTCGAGAATCGTGCCGAGGTCGTGCGGGTGAACGCCCTCCATCGTAAAGCTGACGATCCCTGCGCTGTCCTCGGGACCCAGCAGCGTCACGTCGTTCATCGGCCGCAGCGCATCGCGCAGCGAACGGACCAGCCCGGCTTCGTGGGCATGAATGGCATCGAGGCCGATCGCGTCGACGTAATCGCACGCGGCGGCAAAGCCGATCGCCTCGACGATCGCGGGCGTGCCGGCTTCGAATCGCTGCGGCGGCGGAGCGTAAGTCGTGAAGGGGAACGTGACCTTGTCGATCATCGATCCGCCGCCCTGCCACGGCGGCATCGCGTCGAGCAGATCCGCGCGGCCCCACAGCGCACCGATCCCGGTCGGGCCATAGAGCTTGTGCGCACTGAAGGCATAGAAATCGCAGCCGATCGAAGCGACGTCGACCGGCATTCGCGGCACCGCCTGGCAGCCGTCGAGCAGCAGCTTCGCGCCAACGGCGTGCGCGAGGTCCGCCGCGCGCGTCGCGTCGAGCGTCGAGCCGAGCACGTTCGAGACGTGCGCGAGGGCGACCATCGTGTGTTCCGGCGTGAGCATAGCTTGCGCCGCGTCGAGGTCGATCCGGCCGTCGTCCGTCAGCGGGCAGACATCGACCTGCCACCCGGCAAGCTGCCAGGGGACGATGTTCGAATGGTGTTCGAGCGTCGAGAGCAGCACCCGGCCCTTTTCGGGGTAACTGTAGGCGACGAGGTTGATCGCCTCGGTCGCGCCGCGGGTGAAGACGATCTCCTCCTCGGCCCCGCCGACGAACGCCGCGACCCGCCGGCGCGCGGCCTCGTAGCCGAGCGTCATCTGCGCCGAGCGGCCGTAGACCCCGCGGTGGACGGTTGCGTAATCGGTCCCGAGCGCGCGGGTGACCGCGTCGATCACGCCCTGCGGCTTCTGCGCCGTGGCCGCGGTGTCGAGATAGTGCCAGCCGCCGGCAAGACCGGGAAATTCGCTCTTGCGGTCAATGGCGGTCATCTGGTTCACGCCCGCGCCTCCAGCGGCGACAGCGCCGCTTCGAGCAGGGCATCGGGTTTACCGTGCGCGGCGAAGGCATCAGCGACAAATGCACGCACGAGCAGCGCCCGCGCGGCTTCGGGCGGCAAGCCCCGGCTCGCCATGTAGAACCGCGCCGCCTCGTCCATCTGGCCGACCGCGGCGCCGTGGGCGCACTTCACGTCGTCGGCGAAGATCTCGAGCTCGGGCTTGGCATTCGCGCTCGCCCCGCGCTCGAGCAGAAGGCCCTTGAAGCTCTGCGCCGCATCGGTCTTCTGCGCGTGGCGCGCCACCGCGATCCGGCCGAGGAAATTGCCGGTCGCGCTGCCCCAGTGGACCGCGCGCACGACCTGGTTGCTCGTCGCCCCTGGCTCGGCGTGGTTCACGCGGGTGACAATCTCGCGGGTCGCCGCGCCCCCGCCAATGGTCACCCCGCCGAGTTCGAAATGCGCGCCGTCGTGCAGCGTCACCTCGACCTCGAGCCGGGTATAGGCCTGGCCCGAGAGCACCGCGAAGATCTCCGCCCGCGCGCCCGCGCCGACATCGAGCCGAACGCGGTGGATGCCGGCGTGCGCATCGCCCAGGATCAGGTCCTTGGTGCGCGTTTCGCCCGGAGCCAGCGTCACCGCGCGCCAGGCGTCGAGGTCCGCCGGCGCCAGTGTCTCGAGCGCCGCCGGATCGGCATAGCGCCATTGCTCGTCGCGCGTCGTGGGCAGCGTCCCGAGGCTCATTTCGCGCCCCCCCGCTTGCGCGCGAGCGCGGCGATGCCCTGTCCGCGATACTGCGTCATGCAGGTCTGCAGCCCGTCGAGGTGGGCGCGCATCCTCGCCTTCTTCTCGTCCTCAGTCCCCTTGCCATCGGCGATCGCCTTCAGTTCGGGGTAGGCGGGCTTGACGCACGACAGCGTGGCATAGCAGCCGATCGCGTCGATCTCCTCGTCGCCCGAGGACCTGACCGTCTTGCACGCGAGCTTGTCGCCCACCGCGCCCCAGCCGCCGCGCCAGTCGCGCAGCTTCTCAGCGATCTTGGGCACTTGCGCGGCGACCCCGGGATCGATCCTGGAGCGATCAACGTTGGCAGGCGCTCCGGCCGGCGCGGCCTGGGCCATGATCAGCAATGCGGGGGCGAGCCAGCCCATCACGCCGCCACCGCCGCTTCGTAGCCCTCGCGCTCGAGTTCGATGGCGAGTTCGGGGCCGCCCGACTTCACGATCCGGCCCTTCGACAGGATATGCACCTTGTCGGGCTGCACGTAGTCGAGCAGGCGCTGGTAGTGGGTGATCAGCAGCACCGCCTTGCCGGGCGCGCGCATGATCGCGTTGATCCCCTCGCCGACCACCTTGAGCGCGTCGATGTCGAGGCCCGAATCGGTCTCGTCGAGCACCGCCAGCTTCGGGTCGAGGATGCCCATGTGGACCATCTCGGCGCGCTTCTTCTCGCCGCCGGAAAACCCAACGTTCACAGCGCGCTTGAGCATCTCCATGTCCATCCGCAGCAGCCCGGCCTTCTCCTTGGCGAGCTTGAGGAACTCGCCGCCGGTGAGCGGCTCTTCCCCGCGGGCGGCACGCTGCGAATTGAGCGCTTCGCGCAGGAACTGGACGTTCGATACGCCCGGGATCTCGACCGGGTACTGGAAGCCGAGGAACAGTCCCGCCGCAGCGCGCTCGTGCGGATCGAGCGCGAGCATGTCCTCGCCGTCAAACGTCACCGAGCCTGCCGTCACCTCGTAGCCGGGACGGCCGCCGAGGACATAGGCGAGCGTCGACTTGCCCGCGCCGTTCGGCCCCATGATCGCGTGCACCTCGCCCGCGCCGATCTCGAGCGAAAGGCCGCGGAGGATCTCGGTGTCGCCGACGGTGGCGTGGAGATTTTCGATCTTGAGCATGGTCATGAGGTCAGTCCGGAAAAGTTGGCCACCGCTTGCGCGATTTCAGCATCGAGCTTGCGGCCCGCTTCGGCCTTGGCACTGGCAGTCGATGCGGCAGCGGCGCGGTTCTCGCGCACCCGCTTGATCTGCGCGCCGCAGAACGCGCGCGCCTCGATCACCTTGGCATTGAGGTCGGATTGCGTGGGCGAGGTCGCGCTCGCCAGCAGGCAGCCGCGCAGGCGCCCCTCGGCAATGTCGGCGGGCACGCTCTCCGCGAATGCGGGCGCGGCAAGGCTCGCGAGAGCCAGCGCGGCGATGAAGGGCCGGGTCATTCGCGGTTCTCCCGCGGGCGGCGGTTGGGCCGCTCGTAATGCTGGTTGGGATTTTCCGCGGCGTGCCTGCGCGCGGCGGTCTTCTTGTCGGCGATCCGCTCGCGCATGACCTCGGTGATGCGGGCGAGCACGGCGTCCATGTCGTCGAGCACGTCGGCGGCTGCAATCCGCATCACGCGGATGCCGACCGCCTCGAGGCTCTTGTCGCGGCGGGTGGCGAGCGCAGGATCCTGCCCCTCCTCGTCGAGCATGATCGCCAGCCCCAGGTTGGTGCTGCCGAAATCGACGATCGCGCTGCCGATCACCGTATGGCGGGTGAACTTCCACCTGCCGAAATCGGCCTTGGCAAACTTTTCCGCGAGCGCCTTGTGCGCGGGGCTCGAATGCCGCCGCTTCTCGCGCGCCATGTCGTGCAGCGCATCGAGACGCTTTTCGGAAATCTCCCACCCGCGCCCCTTCTTCCTGATCGCGGGCGCGGCGTCGGCGGTCTCGGACGGATCGCGGAGCTGGAGGGTCTTGCGCTCGGTCATCCCACGCTCCCTTCAAGGCTGATCGCCAGCAGCTTCTGTGCCTCGACCGCGAACTCCATCGGCAGCTCTTTCAGCACTTCTTTTGCGAAGCCGTTGACGATCAGCGCCACCGCTTCCTCCTGCCCCAGGCCGCGCTGCATCGCGTAGAACAGCTGGTCGTCGCTGATCTTGCTGGTGGTCGCCTCGTGCTCGATCTGCGCGGTGGGGTTCTTGACCTCGATGTAGGGCACGGTGTGCGCGCCGCACCTGTCACCGAGCAGCAGCGAATCGCACTGGGTGAAGTTGCGCACGTTCTCGGCATTGGCGGCGACGCGGACGAGGCCGCGGTAGGTGTTGTTGCTCTTGCCCGCCGAAATGCCCTTCGAGATGATCGTCGAGCGGCTGCCGCTGCCGTTGTGGATCATCTTGGTGCCGGTGTCGGCCTGCTGGAAGTTGTTGGTCACCGCGACCGAGTAGAACTCGCCCACGCTGTCCTTCCCGTTGAGAACGCAGCTCGGGTACTTCCACGTCACCGCGCTGCCGGTTTCGACCTGGGTCCAGCTGATCTTGGACCGCGCCCCCTGGCATAGCCCGCGCTTGGTGACGAAGTTGTAGATCCCGCCCTTGCCGTTCGCATCGCCGGGGTACCAGTTCTGCACGGTCGAGTACTTGATCTCGGCGTCTTCCATCGCGACCAGCTCGACCACCGCGGCGTGGAGCTGGTTCTCGTCGCGCATCGGCGCGGTGCAGCCCTCGAGGTAGCTGACGTAGCTGCCCTTTTCGGCGACGATCAGGGTGCGCTCGAACTGGCCGGTGTTTTCCGCGTTGATGCGGAAATAGGTCGAAAGCTCCATCGGGCAGCGCACGCCTTCGGGCACGTAGACGAACGTGCCATCGGAAAAGACCGCGCAGTTCAGGCAAGCGAAGTAGTTGTCGTGCTGCGGCACGACCTTGCCGAGCCACTTCTTCACCAGCTCGGGGTGTTCCTTGATCGCCTCGCTGATCGACAGGAAGATCACCCCGGCGCGCTTCAGTTCCTCGCGGAACGTCGTCGCCACCGAGACGCTGTCGAATACCGCGTCGACCGCGACCTTGCGCGCACCTTCCACCCCCGCGAGCACTTCCTGCTCGGCGATCGGGATGCCCAGCTTGTCGTAGACAGCCTTGATCTCGGGATCGAGCTCGTCGAGCGACTCGAGCTTGGGCTTCTTCCGCGGCGCAGCGTAGTAGTAGGCGCCCTGGTAATCGATCGCCGGGTAGCCGAGCTTGGCCCAGTCGGGCTCCTTCATCTCCTGCCACAGCCGGAACGCCTTGAGACGCCACTCGAGCATCCACTCGGGCTCGCCCTTCTTGGCGCTGATGAAGCGCACGGTGTCTTCCGACAGTCCCTTCTCGGCGAACTCGGTGTCGATCTCCGCCGACCAGCCGTGCTCGTAGTCGGCCGCCTTCGCGGCCGCCTCGCGGGCAGCGACATCGGTGATCTGGGTGTCGGTCGCGTCGTCGGTCACGCGGGTGTCTCCGGTTCGTAGTCCTGCGCCAGGCGGGTCAGTGTCACCCCGGCGAGGGCGCCACGGAGCGTCTCGTTGACGATCGGCCAGTGCGGGCGCACGCGGCAGTCGTGGTCGACCGCGCATTCGCCCCCGTCGATGCAGGCGGCGAGCGCGATGGGGCCTTCGACCGCCTCGACGATGTCGGCGAGGCTGATCGCCGCCGCCGGCCGGGCGAGTTGCAGCCCGCCGTGGGCGCCGCGCACCGAGCGCAGCAGGCCGGCGGCGGTCAGCTTGCTGACCACCTTGGCCACCGTCGGCGCGGGCAGCCCCGTCTCCACGGCGAGTTCGCCCGCACTTGTCCGTCCCCCGCCGCAATGGCGGGCCGCGGCGCTCATCGTGACGACGGCGTAATCGGCTAGGTTCGAAAGGCGCATGTCAATTCGGAATGATTCGGTCCGAATTGCACCTAGGCGTCGTGTCCCCCGGTTTCAAGCGGCGGCAGGGGCGCGACGTTGGGCTTGATCTCGCGGAAGTTGCGCACGTCGACGAGGGTGCGCAGGATCGTCTCGCTTTCCGCGAACAGGCGGGTGGGCGTTCGGCCCACGAATTCGCGGATCTCGCGGATCATGTGCGACTGGTCGTAAAACGCGTTCGTCAGTTCGGCCACCCGCTCGTCGGTCACGTCGGGTTCGGCGAGGAGCGCGACCACTCGCGTCGCACGGTAGGCGCGCACGAGGTGGCTCGGGCTCGACCCGAAATAGCGCGCGACGAGGCGCTGGACCTGGCGCGGGGAATAGCCGCACGCATCATACAGCGCCTGGACCGGCGGGTTGAGGTCGCTGCCGAGCCAGTCGGCGACGCGCCTGAGGACGTCCACGTGACCGCCTGGAACGGGCCGCAGGCGGGGGCGGATGAAATCGGAAAGCTGCCGGGCGAGCGCCTCGCCATCGGCCACGGGGTCGGCCTCGTAAGCCTCGCGCAGCGTCGCGCCCAACTCGTGCGCGCTCGGCCCCAGCACCTCCCCTG
Organism: Tsuneonella litorea; assembly: GCF_025154015.1. Lineage (GTDB taxonomy): Bacteria > Pseudomonadota > Alphaproteobacteria > Sphingomonadales > Sphingomonadaceae > Tsuneonella > Tsuneonella litorea. Next base: position 605,141 of record NZ_JAOAMV010000001.1, on the reverse strand, counting down.
CGTCGTAGAGCCGATCGGCCGCCTCGTCCGCCGGAATCCCGGTCAGCGCCACCCAGCCCAGGGCGGACAGCGCGGCACCCAGAGCATGGAAGGGCCCCTCGACCTCGAACGGCGCGGCGACGGTGGTCGGCCCCTGAAGGGTGACCGGGTGCGATCGATCGACCCGGCCGTGCGGATAATACATCTGCCCCTTGCCGCGCAGGTAGACCTGGAACTGGCCCACGGCGGCGGGCTGGATGTCGCGGATGACCCGCTCGTCGCAGCGGAACAGGAAGAAGGTGGTCACGAAGGGCTGGAGATCGGCCGGAGGGGCGATGTAGGCGAGGCTCATCGCCTCGGGAGAGGTCAATGTCTCTTCAGCGATCTCGCGTTCGTCGCGCCACGCGGCGGCGTCGGTCGCCCGATCCATCGGTGTCTGCCCCTGTGTCTGTTCGCGCCCGCAGCAGCGATTACCCGTATCGGCGCGCGCTTTCAATGCGGCTGCCCGCAGACGGCGCGGACCCTCGGACTCCGGATGCCGGAAATGCGGACAGCCCGGCGACGCTGCGTCCGGATTAAAAAAGGGCGGCCCTGGCCGAAGCCGGGGCCGCCATTGAGTGGAGGAACTCGTTGCCAATGAAGCTTCGAGCCCTTCGGGTCGCAAGTGCGTACTAGACCGATTCGCTCGGGCGCGATTGTATGAAAGCGACGCGGAATCGGTCGGATCGATGACGATCGTTGTAAGGATTGGACATATCGGGCAACCATCTGTCGCCTCGACAAGCCACCCGCCCCCCGCCATAGCGGCGCCCCGATGCTCTACCGCCTCGCCGCTCCCGTGCTTTTCACACTCGGGCCCGAACGCGCCCACCGCCTTGCGATCGCCGCGTTGAAGGCTGCGCCAGCGCTGCCGCCGCCGACGCCCGGTCCGCTGGCGACGACCGTCGCCGGGATTGCCTTCGCGAACCCGGTCGGCCTTGCCGCCGGATTCGACAAGGATGCCGAAGTGCCCGACGCGATGCTGGGCCTCGGTTTCGGGTTCGTCGAGGTCGGCTCGATCACGCCGCGACCGCAGCCGGGCAATCCCAGGCCCCGCCTGTTCCGGCTGGCCGAGGACCGCGCGGTCATCAACCGGATGGGGTTCAACAACGGCGGCGCCGGGGCGGCGGCGGCGCGGCTCGCCCGCCGCAAGCGGCGCGGGACGATCGGCATCAACGTGGGCGCGAACAAGGATTCGCCCGACCGCATCGCCGACTACGTCAGCGGTATCGGGACATTCGCGCCGCTTGCCGATTACCTCACCGTCAACGTCAGTTCGCCCAACACGCCGGGCCTGCGCGACCTGCAATCCGAAGGCGAGCTCGCCGCCCTGCTCGCAGCCATCGCCGAAGCGCGGACCGCGGCGACGCCGCCCGTCTTCCTCAAGGTCGCGCCCGACCTTGCCGACGGCGATCACGAGCGGATCGTCCGCGCCGCGCTCGATCACGGGATCGCGGGGCTGATCGTGTCGAACACCACGATAACCCGCCCGCCCCTGCGATCCGCGCAAGCGGGCGAGGCTGGGGGGCTGTCGGGCGCGCCGCTGCGCGACCTGGCGCTCGAACAGATTCGCCGATTCCGCGCCGTCGCGGGAAACGCATTGCCGCTGGTCGGCGTGGGCGGGATCGCCAGCGCCGACGACGCCTGGGCGCGAATCCGGGCCGGGGCGAGCCTGGTCCAGCTCTACAGCGCGCTCGTCTATGAAGGACCGGGACTCGGCACCCGGATCGTGCGGGGGCTCGAAAAGCGCCTGCGCGAGAGCGGCTTCAGTTCGATTGCGGAGGCGGTGGGGAGCGAGTAGCACTGCCGCCATGTCGCTTCGCACAATGATGAGACTCAAGGTCCTCACCCCGTTCGCCGCCCTGTCGCTCCTCGCGGCCTGCGCCACCCTTCCCCCCTCTGCCGAGCCGCCCGCCGCGCTTGCCGGCAACGTCAGCGCCGCGGATCCGCGCGCGGAAGAAGCGGGGCTCGCGATGCTTCGCGCCGGGGGCAGCGCCACCGATGCGGCGATCGCCACGATGATTGCGCTGACCGTGGTCGAGCCGCAGAGTTCGGGCATCGGCGGCGGCGGCTTCCTGGTGCGCGGCGCCGCCGACGGCAGCGTGACCACCTTCGACGGGCGCGAGAAGGCGCCGGCAGGCGCCGGGCACGACTGGTTCCTCGAAGACGGCCAAGTTCCGCCGTTCGAGGTTTCCGTCAAGAGCGGCCTCAGCGTCGGCGTGCCCGGCAATATCGCGCTCGCGGCGAAGGCCCATGCCAAGTACGGCCGGCTTGCCTGGGCCAAGCTGTTCGAACCGGCGATCGCGCTGGCCCGGAACGGGTTCGCGATGAACCCGCGGCTGGTCCAGTCGCTGTCGCAGACGCCCGACCGCGCCGGATGGACCGCCACGGGCCGCGCGCTGTTCTTCGGCGCGGACGGCCAGCCCCTGCCGGCCGGCACGATCGTCCGCAACGAGGAACTGGCCCAGACCTTCGAGGCGATCGCCAAGGCCGGGCCCGGCGCGTTCTATCGCGGCCCGCGCGCCGAGGCGCTGGCAGCGACCGTGGCCGCCGCCACGCCGCGCCCGCGGCCGATGAACGCCGCCGACCTTGCTGCCTACGAGGCCAAGGAGCGGCCGGCGGTGTGCAGCCTCTATCGCGGCTACCGCCTGTGCGGCATGGGCCCGCCCACCTCGGGCGGCATCGCGGTCCTGCAGATCCTCGGAATGCTCGAGCGGTTCGACCTCAAGCAGCTCGGCGCGCGCAACCCGGTGACCTGGCACCTGTTCCTCGAGGCGCAGCGGCTCGCCTATGCCGACCGCGAACTATATCTCGCCGACAGCGACTTCGTCGCGGTGCCGGTCGCCGGGCTCGTCGACCCGGACTACGTCGCCAGCCGGTCGCGGCTGATCGATCCGGCGCAGACGATTGCCGATCCCCAGGCCGGGGTGCCGTTCGGCGCGCCGATCGCGCTCGCCGACGGCGACGAGCCCGAGGAGCACGGCACGTCCGATTTCGCCGCGGTCGATGGCAGCGGCACGATGGTCAGCTATACCTCGACGATCGAGAGCGCGTTCGGATCGGGGCTGATGACCGGCGGCTTCTACCTCAACAACGAGCTGACCGACTTCAGCCGCGCGCCGACGGTTGGGGGCAGGCTCGTCGCCAACCGGGTCGAAGGCGGCAAGCGGCCGCGCAGCTCGATGGCGCCGATGGTGATCTGGGACCCGGCGGGCCGGCCGGTGATCGCGGTCGGCGCGGCGGGCGGCAGCACCATTCCGGTGTCCACTGCGCGCGCGATCGTCGGCATGATCGATTTCGGGATGAGCGCCGAGGAGGCGCTCGCCCTGCCCTTCACGATGGCTTTCGGCGACACAGTCCTGCTCGAGAAGGGAACCTGGCTCGAATCGGCGATGCCGCAGTTCCGCGCGCTGGGGCACGCGAAATTCCGCACCGGCGAGGCCCCGATCAAGGTCAACGCGCTGCGCCGTACGCGGAACGGCTGGGAAGCGGGCCGCGAACCGCGGATGGAAGACCTGATCGATCCCCCATGAACGGGACGCTCTACGCACGGACCGTCCGCAGCTTGCCGCCGGGGTCGCGGGAATCTAGTCAGTGATCGGATGGGTAAGAGGGAGCCAGGGGCCTTGCAGCTGAGCGATATCGATTCGGCGGGCAATCTCGTCGAGCTGTTCCTCAAGCGTGCCGACGCGCGAAGCGCCCGGCCGTTCCTGGGCGCGCGCAAGGGTGGCGAGTGGCGCACGCAGACCTGGGGCGAAGTGGCCGACCAGGTCTGCCTGCTCGCCGAGAACCTGCGCAAGCTGGGCCTGGACGACGGGGACCGGGTGATGCTGATCTCGGAAAACCGGCCCGAATGGTGCATCGCGGACCTCGCGATCATGGCCGCGGGCTGCATCACCGTCCCCGCCTACACCACCAACACCGAGCGCGATCACCAGCACATCCTCGACAATTCGGGCGCCCGGGCGGTGATCGTCTCGACCGAGAAGCTGTCGGTGCCGCTGATCCCGGCGATCATGCGCTCGGGCCTTGCGGGGCACCTGATCCCGATCGACGGCGTGCGCCATTTCCAGAGCGGGCAGGTCTCCTGTCATCCGTGGAAGACGATGCTCGAGGGCGACGCGGCGACAGCGCGGGCTGCGGTCGAGGCGCGAATCGGCTCGATCGGGCGCGGCGACACCGCCTGCATCATCTACACCAGCGGCACCGGCGGCGCGCCGCGCGGCGTGCTTCAGCATCACGGCGCGATCCTGTGCAACGTGGCCGGTGCGGCGGAAATCCTGGTCGAGGATTTCGGGCTCGGCGACGACGAGCGGTTCCTGTCGTTCCTGCCGCTCAGCCATGCCTATGAACACACCGGCGGCCAGTACCTGCCGATCGCCTGCGGGGCGGAAATCTTCTATGCCGAGGGCCTCGAAAAGCTCGCCAGCAACATCGAGGAAACGCGCCCGACGGTGATGGTGGTCGTCCCCCGCCTGTTCGAGGTGCTGCGCACGCGGATCATGAAGCAGGTCGAAAAGCAGGGCAAGGTCCCCAACTACCTGATGACGCGCGCGTTGCAGATCGCCGCGCAGCCCAAGAAAAGGCTGCGCGACCGGCCCGCCGACATGATCATCGAGAAACTGCTGCGACCCAAGATCCGCCAGCGGTTCGGCGGACGGATTAAGGCGATGGTGTCGGGCGGCGCGCCGCTCAACCCCGAAGTCGGCAACTTCTTCGAGGCGATGGGGCTGACGATGCTCCAGGGCTACGGCCAGACCGAAGCGGGCCCGGTGATCAGCTGCAACCGTCCCAGGGCAGGTATCAAGATGGACACGGTCGGCCCGCCGATGCGCGGGGTCGAGGTGAAGATCGCCGAGGACGGCGAGATCCTCGTGCGCGGCGAGCTGGTGATGCACGGCTACTGGCAGAACAAGGCGGAGACCGAAAAGGCGCTCAAGGACGGCTGGCTCCACACCGGAGACATCGGCCACCTCGATGAAAAGGGCCGGATCGTCATCACCGACCGCAAGAAGGACATGATCGTCAACGACAAGGGCGACAACGTCGCCCCGCAGAAGGTGGAAGGGATGCTCACGCTCCAGCCCGAGATCGCGCAGGCGATGGTCAGCGGCGACAAGCGCCCGTACCTCGTCGGCCTGATCGTGCCCGACGCCGAGTGGGCGCTCGAGTGGGCCAAGGCGAACGACATCCGCTTCGACCTCAAGGAACTGCAGGACCTGCCGGCGTTCCGCAGCGCCGTGCGCGCGGCGGTAGACCGGACCAATCAGGACCTGTCGGTGATCGAGAAAGTGCGCCAGTTCGCCTTCGCCGACGAGCCCTTCAGCACCGACAACGAGGAAATGACCCCGAGCCTGAAAATCCGCCGCCACAAGATCCGCGAACGCTACGGCGACCGGCTGGACGCGCTGTACAAGGGCTGAAACAATCGTGCAGGGTCGCCTTTAGGGGGAGAGGACCGACCGGATGCTGAAGACTGTCAAGATCGCGCTCGTCGCCACCGTGGCCGCCTGGGGACTCGTCGGGGCGCTTGGAAACTTCGTCGACTGGGATGGCACCCGCGGCGCGGTCGCGGCGGCGACCTCGATGGCGACCTGGGAGGGCGGCGCCTCGTCATGGAAGGCCACGAGCAATCCGTTCGTGGTTCTCGCCGGAGCTGTCATGATCCCCGCGCTCAAGTTGACGAGTGCGGTGCTGTGCCTGCTGGGCGGATGGGCGATGTGGCGTACTCGTGACCGGGGGTACGAATTCGAGGCAGCCAAGCGCCTCGCGCTCGCGGGATGCGGCGTCGCAATGTTCCTGCTCTTCGCCGGCTGGATCGTGATCGCCGAGAGCTGGTTCGAGATGTGGCGTTCGGAGGCGATGCGCGGACCCGTGCTCGACTCGGCCTTCCGCTATCTCGGCTGCATTGCTCTCATTGCGCTGTTCGTCGGATTGCGGGACGATCGCCGAAGCCGCAGCTAGGCCGCCTCGCGATCGATGTATTCCGGGTAGAAGCTCGGCGCGCGGTCGCTCCAGCCCGGGGCGGTCGCGGCGGCTTCGCTCAGCGACTGGAGCAGCAGCTTGCGGCGGCTCGGCTTGATCTGCGGCAGCGCGCTGGCGGCGCAGAAGGCGCTTGGCAGCCACGGCCGCGCGTCGGCGCCGATCAGCCGCTCGTAGAGGAAGCGGAAGGCGGAGAAACTCTCGATCCGGTCCTGCGCGAGGTCGAACGCGGCGACGCGGGTGAGCTTGCCGATGAAACCCTCGACGCACTCGAAGCTGCTTTCCGCCGGGATCGAGGAACGCAGTACCTTGAGGTCCTGGTAGGCGACGTACTGGCTGCGGATCGCGGCGTTCTCGTCGGCGGTCCGCGCCCAGAGCTTGAAGGCGTCCTGCCGTCCCAGCCCGATGTCGAGGCTGCGGCGGATATAGCGTTGTTCGGCGGGCGTGAAGCTCGCGAACTCGCGCATCTCGGAAATCGTCATCGACGCGGCATTGGTGACGGCCATGGTCACTACCCCCCTGTTCGAAGAGGAACTTCGCCCAGGATGGTTAATTTCCCGTTAGCCTCGTGGCGGGACGATCACTCGCGGAAGCTTTCGCCCCAGATGGTGTAGATGAAGGTGGCCGACCAGGTGATCAGCATGAACCCGCTCAATGACAGGACCATGATCAGCAGCCGGATCGGCCCCGTCGCGTCGAGCTGGGTATAGCCCAGCGTGCCGAACGAGGTGCCCGCGAGATAGAGGAAATCGGCCGCGGTGCTGCCGAAACCCTCGCTGAGCGAGCCGTGTCCCTCGCCCGAGAGCACCAGCGCGAGTGCGACGGCGCCGACCGCGATCTCGACCAGGTGCAGCAGCGCCAGGCCCCAGAACGTCGCCAGCAGCCCCAGGTAGCGATGGTTGTCCTGGCTCGGCTTGAGGCGGCGGATCAGTTCGAGCCCGCCCACGTGGAGCCCGCCATAGGCGAGCAGCAGCAGGACGCCCCAGCCAAGCACGGTCAGTTCGGCGGTGGTCATGCAGGAACAATGGGCGCGGCGGCGCGGCGTTCCGGGAGTCTCGCACGCCTCCGCGAGGCGGCCCGTTCGCTAGATCAGTCCGGCCAGCGGGCTCGAGGGGTCGGCGTACTTGCGCGTCGCCATGCGTCCGGCGAGATATGCGCCGCGCCCGGCCTCGACCGCCAGCTTCATCGCCCGGGCCATGCGGATCGGGTCCTTCGCCTCGGCGATCGCGGTGTTCATCAGCACCCCGGTGCAGCCGAGCTCCATCGCCACCGCGGCATCGCTCGCGGTGCCGACGCCGGCATCGACCAGCACCGGCACCTTCGCGCCTTCGACGATCAGCCGGATGGTCACCCGGTTCTGGATGCCCAGCCCCGAGCCGATCGGCGCGCCGAGCGGCATCACGGCGACCGCGCCCGCCTCTTCGAGCTGCTTGGCCGCGATCGGGTCATCGACGCAATAGACCATCGGCTTGAAACCCTCGCCGGCGAGGACCTCGGTCGCCTTCAGCGTCTCGCGCATGTCGGGATAGAGGGTGCGCGCCTCGCCCAGCACTTCCAGCTTGACGAGGTCCCAGCCCCCCGCCTCGCGCGCCAGTCGCAGCGTGCGGATCGCTTCCTCGGCGGTGAAACACCCGGCGGTGTTGGGCAGGTAGGTGACTTTCTTCGGGTCGATGAAGTCGGTCAGCATCGGCGCGTTGGGGTCGCTGACGTTGACCCGGCGCACCGCGACCGTGACGATCTCGGCACCCGACGCCTCGAGCGCCGCGGCGTTCTGCGCGAAGTCCCTGTATTTCCCGGTGCCGACGATCAGCCGGCTGCGAAAGGTATGACCGGCCACGGTCCAGGTGTCCTCGTGATCGCCGCCGCCGACGAAGTGGACGATTTCCAGCGTGTCGCCATCGCCGAGCGCGACCTCGGCCAGGGTCGAGCGCGGGGCGATCTCGCCGTTGCGCTCGACCGCGACCTTCTCGGGCGCGAGGCCGAGTTCGCGGACGAGGTCGGCGACGGTCGCGGCGGTGGTACGGCGGCTTTCGCCGTTAACGGTCAGGGTCAGCGGTGCAGGCATTCCCGCCAGATAGCGAACAGCGGCACGCGCGCAAGTTGAGGATGTGCCCGGCGGACAGCAACCCGACGCCGATGATCGTCAGCACGGCCTCTTCGTAGCCGTGCGGCATCGCCAGCGCGCCGCCCATGAAGGTGAGGCCGGTCATCGCCGTGACGAAGGGGACCGGGCGCCGGTGACGCAGCGCGCCGAGGCCGATCGCCACCGCGGCGACCACCATCGCCAGCGCGAGGCCGACCTCGTGGATCAGGGGATTCTCGAACACGCTGCCGCCGATGCCGAGCGCGGACACCAGCACCAGCGTCGCCAGGCAATGCACCACGCACAGCGCGGACAGCGTGATGCCAGCACGGTCGAGGTTGCCCCGAATCGAGGTGATGAATGCATTCGCCATGGCCCGCCCCATGTATGTAACGCTGTATCGTTACGCAAGCTTGCACACTGTCGGCGCTTGCGATTCGCGCCCGGCGGACCCATGTGCGCGGCCGATGGAACCCTCCGCCGATCCCGCCGATCGCGCCAGGCCGCAGGCGCTCGCCCGCTGGCTCTTCGCAGTCGCCCTTCTCGTCGTCGCCATGGTCGTCGTGGGCGGCATCACCCGCCTCACCGAATCGGGCCTCTCGATCACCGAGTGGAAGCCGGTCACCGGCGCGCTGCCCCCGTTGAACGAATCGCAGTGGAAGGCCGAGTTCGAGGCCTACAAGCAGATCGGCGAATACCGCCAGGTGACCGGCCCGGCCGGGATGACGCTGGCCGACTACAAGTTCATCTATTTCTGGGAATGGTTCCACCGGCTGCTTGGCCGGGTGATCGGCCTTGCCTTCGCGCTGCCGCTGGCGTGGTTCTGGGTCCGCCGGGCAATCCCGGCGGGCTACAAGCCGCGCCTCCTGGCGCTGCTTGCGCTCGGCGGGCTGCAGGGGGCGTTCGGCTGGTTCATGGTCCGCTCGGGGATCAACGAGACATCGACCGACGTCAGCCACTTCTGGCTATCGATCCACCTGCTCACCGCGCTGTTCACGCTCGCCGGGCTGATCTGGACCGCGCTCGACCTGCGCGCGCTGGATCGCGATTCTGCGGCGCGACCCGCGCGGATGACCGGGTTCGCGGCGCTGACCGGCGCGGTGCTGTTCGTCCAGCTTCTTCTCGGCGCCTGGGTGGCGGGACTCGACGCGGGTCTCGCCTCGGACACCTGGCCGCTGATGCAGGGGCGGCTGGTGCCCGAATACGATTCCAGCCGCGGCTTCGCGTGGGCCGCGCTGCACGACCCGTTCCTGATCCACTTCCTCCACCGCTGGTGGGCATGGGTCGCGGTGGCATTCCTGATCGTGCTGGCACGGCGGGTGCGCGGGATCGAGCGGCGCGCCTCGATCGCGATCCATTCCGCCTTCGGCATCCAGATCCTGCTGGGGATCGCCACCGTGCTGACCGCGGTCGAGCTATGGATAGCGGTGCTGCACCAGTTCGTCGGCGCGCTCGTGGTGGCGGCAACCGTGTGGGGCCTGCACCTTCTCGGGCGCAGGGCATGAGCCTGGGCACCCCGGCCCTGATCTGGACCCCGATCGACACGGGCGAGAACGCCCGCGCCCTCGCGATTGCCGTCGTGGGCTCGGGGCTGGCGGCCTGTGCCAACGTCATCGGCCCGATCGAATCGCACTTCGTGTGGCAGGGCGCGATGCAGTCGAGCGAGGAATACGGCGTGCTGTTCAAGCTCGATGCCCGCACGCTCGACGCGGCGATCGCGATGGTCGAGGACCTGCATACCTACGATGTCCCGGTGGTAATCGGATGGCTGGCGGATCGCGCGCCGCCGGCGACCCTCGACTTCCTCGCCAACGGCCTTGCCTGACTTGCGGTATTATTTTACCTCCTCCGGAACCCGCCGTTTTGCTTGACTTGCGGAGCTTCGGACGCCAAAGGCGCCGCTCGCAGCGGCATGAGCCGCGCACGTAATTCGCAACCCTAAGGACCAGCCATGAAGGCGCTCAGCAAGACCACCCGGTCGATCAAGCCGGCCGAGGTCGAGAAGAAGTGGCACCTGATCGACGCCGAAGGACTCGTCGTCGGCCGCCTCGCCTCGATCGTCGCCAACATCCTGCGCGGCAAGCACAAGCCGAGCTACACCCCCCACGTCGACTGCGGCGACCACGTGATCGTGATCAACGCCGACAAGGTGCGGTTCACCGGCAACAAGCTGTCGGACAAGAAGTACTACAAGCACACCGGCTATGCCGGCGGCATCAAGGAAACGACCCCGGCCAAGGTGCTGGAAGGCCGTTTCCCCGAGCGCGTGCTCGAGAAGGCCGTCGAGCGGATGATCCCGCGCGGCCCGCTTGGCCGCCAGCAGATGAAGGCGCTGCATCTCTATGCCGGCACCGAACATCCGCACGCTGGCAACCAGCCCGAGACGCTCGACGTCGCTTCGATGAACCGCAAGAACAAGGTCACCGTGTAATGGCCGACGAAACCAACACCGTGTCGGATCTCGCCGACCTCAAGGACATCGCCGGCGACGCTCCGGCTGCAGAGGGCACCGCGCCCGTCGCCACCAGCACCGCGCCGCTGCGCGAGCAGGAGCTCGACAAGCAGGGCCGTGCCTATGCCACCGGCCGCCGCAAGGACGCCACCGCGCGCGTCTGGCTGAAGCCTGGCACCGGCAAGATCACCGTCAACGGCCGCGACCAGGAAGTCTATTTCGCGCGCCCGACGCTGCGCCTCGTCATTGACCAGCCGTTCGCGATCACCGATCGCCAGGGCCAGTACGACGTCGTCGCCACCGTCAAGGGCGGCGGGCTTTCGGGCCAGGCCGGCGCGGTCAAGCACGGCATCGCCCAGGCGCTGTCGAAGTTCGAGCCCGCGCTTCGCTCGACGGTCAAGGCCGCCGGGTTCCTGACCCGCGACAGCCGCGTGGTGGAGCGCAAGAAGTACGGCCGCGCCAAGGCGCGTCGCAGCTTCCAGTTCTCGAAGCGCTAAGCGTTTTTCCGCGACGGCGGAAAGGAAGGGCGGCCTCGCAAGAGGTCGCCCTTTTCGTTTGCCCCCCTGCGCGGGGTCAGCGCACCGGCGGATCGGTCCGCGGCACCGCGCCGACCGGGGCGACCGGTTCGCCGGGCCGGCGCGGCGGCATCGCGTCTTCGGGCACCGCGTCGATCTTCATCGCTTCGGTCGGGACGTCCTGGAGGTTGCGCGCCTCGACGCACAACCGGCCATCGGATTCGAAGCGCAGCTCGTTGAAGCTTTGCGGAGTGGAGCGGATCCGCTGCGAGAGCGTGCCCGCGCCGATCATCCGCACGGGCCCGTGGACCGTGTCCTGCGTCAGGTCGAACGGATCGTGGACGTGTCCCGTGAGGACGCCCGTGACGTTGCGCCGGGCCAGTTCGGCGAGCGCCCTCGTGCCGCCGTGGGTGAGCGCGGTGCCTCGCGTGCCGACCTCGACCAGCGGGTGGTGCGCGGCCACCAGCACGCGCTTGCCCGGCGGCAGCGCATCGATCGCGCCAAGGCACCGGGCGAGCGCCTCGTCGCTGATCCAGCCCTTCGACCAGTTGAGCCGCGGCTGCATCCGCGCGGCCGTCTTGAGCGGCACGATCGCGATGTCGGGAAGGTCGATCTCCTTCTCGATCATCTGCTTCATGCCCTGAAACCGCCGGTAGGGATCGAAGAACCGCTCCACGAGATTGAAGTAGGGCAGGTCGTGATTGCCGACGACGACCGTGACGGGAGCGGGCAGCGACAGGATCCACGCGCGCGCCGCGTCGAATTCGCGCGTGCGCGCGCGCATCGTCAGGTCGCCGGTGATGATGACCGCCGCCGGCTCCCGCGCCGCGATCTCGGCAGCGACCCAGTCGAGCGCGCGGTTGTGTTCGAGCCCGAAATGGATGTCGGACAGGTGAAACAGCAGCGTGCTATCGGCCATCCGCGATCCCAAGCAGATCGACGTCGAGCGTGTCGAGCGAAAACCGCACGGTCGCAGCGCCTTCGGACCGCTCGCCGTCGATCATCAGCGGGATCGGCTCGTCCTCGAGCGAGCGGCAGGTCACCGCGCGCGCGCGGCCCAGGTCGTCGTGCGGGCCGTCGCGGAAGTCACGCTTCAGGATGGCGAGCCCCTGCTGGACGTAATCGCCGAGGTTTTCGGCTCCGTATCCCTGGATCGCGATGCCGGCGGCGCGTGGGCACATCCTGATCCCGGCGTAGCCATCGTCCCGGCCCAGCGCCGGCCGTTCGAGCGCGACCATCGGCCCCACGGTGCTCGTTGCGGCGGCATCCCAGCCCTTGACGATCACTTCGCCGACGTTGGCCTCGCGCAGTTCCTCGCGCACGTCCGCCCACTTGGCGCCGGGGCCGGCGAGCAGTTCGCTGAGCGCGGTGACGCCATCGCCGCGGATGCAGGTGCGCCGCCGGACCACGAGTTCCCCCCGTCCCAGCATGGAGACAATCGCGCGCGCGTCGCGCTCGCCGAAGATTTCGCGCGCGAGGAGGTTGAACGTCCCGCCCGGAAGCGGGAGAACCGCGCCGCCGTATCCCTCGAGATCGCCGATCGTTCGGTTGAGGGTGCCGTCTCCGCCGTGGATGACGACCAGCCCGATGCCGAGCCGTTCGGCTTCGCGCGCGTCCGGCGTTCCGTGCTTGCAGTCGCGCACCTCGTCGGGCGCGGCGCCTGCGGCCCGCATACCCTCGACCAGGTCGCGCAGCACGTCGTCGTCGTGGCTTCCGCTCGAGCCGTTGTAGATCAGCCAGGTCGCGCCGCGCAGGTCCATGCGGGCAAAGCGTCGCTGGGGGTCCGCGGTTCCCGGCGGCGTCACACCCGCCGGGTGAGGATGAGCCAGACCGCGACCGCATTGAGCAGCGAGTAACCGAGATAGGCCCAAACGAGCCATCGCCAGCCTTCGGCAACGAGCAGAAGCGCGGCGAAGAGAAGCAGGAACTCGGTGGTCAGGGTGACCCTTCCGCCGAGCCGGTGAAGATACCACCGGTTCCGGCCGAGCAGGGGGTGGTCGCTGTGCATCACCGCGGCGTGCATCGCGAAATTGGCCACCCCGAGCAGGAAGATGAGCGTCAGCGGCATATGCGTGAATGTGGTGTGCGCCGGTCGGGCCACAATAGCCGTTGGTCCGGTCGATTACGCTTGTCGTCGTAACGACGGTGCCGTCGTCGAGCGATTCGGCGACCGCGTCGATCACGAACTGCACGCCGCCCGCCGGGGGCTATGTTGATTGCAGGGGGCCGAAAGGTGGCCACGCCACCCGAACCGAAACGAGGAGAGAAACCATGCGTACAACTCTTGCTGCCTTGGCCGCTCTGTCACTCGCCGCCACATCGGCGGCCGCTTCGGCCGAGGATCTCGTCATCCCGCGCGCCGATCTCGATCTTTCCAGCAAGCATGACCAGCGATTGATGGAGAACCGGATCGCGGCAGCCGCCCGCAAGTACTGCGGCGCGACCGCGGCCCGCACCGGGACCCGGATCCGCCATCCGGACGAGGCGCGCTGCGTCGCGGAGGCCAAACGGCTCGCCGGCGAACGCCTCGCCCTGCTGATCGACGAAGAGTCGCAAAAGGGCGGTTGATCCCCCAGCCGCCTCTCTCCCCCACCCGCGCGCTGCGGCGGGCGGGGGGGAGAGGCAAGCCGGCATCCGGGCCCGGGGCGGCAATCCGTCCCGGGTCCGGCCGCGCGCCGCCGGGCGGGTTGCCCGCCGGGTTCAGCGGCCGGCCATCGCCTTGACCTTGGCCATGTAGGTTCGCCCGATCCGCAGCGCCTCGCCATCGTCGAGTTCGATCGACCACACGCCCAGCCCGTCGTGCCGCAGCCCGCGGATGCAGTCGCGCCGCAGGATCGTCGACCGGTGGATGCGGATGAATTGTGCCGGATCGAGCCGCTGTTCGAGGCCGGCGATCGTCTGCAGGAGAAGATAGCTCCGGTCGCCCACGTGCAGCCGGACGTAATCGCGCTCGGCATCGATGCGGCTGACCTGCGATACTTCGATCCTGAGCAGTTCCGACCGGTGCGGCACCCACAGTTCGCTCAGCCAGGTGCTTTCGGAGCGCACCGCCTCGACCTCGCGCCGGGCCTCCACCCGTTCGATCGCGCGGCCGAGCCGTTCGGGGGTGACCGGCTTGAGCACGTAATCGACGGCTTCGAGATCGAATGCCTCGACCGCGAAATGCTCGTGCGCAGTGACGAACACGATCGCGGGCCGGTGGGTCTTCTTGGCAAGCGAGCGCGCAACCGCGAGCCCGTCGAGTTCGGGCATCGTCATGTCGAGCAGAAGGAGATCGGGCGCCAGAGCGTCGATCAGCCGCAGTGCGGCGGCGCCGTCGCTGGCGGTACCGATCACCCGCAACTGGGGAATCTTCGCGCAGATGATCTGCATCCGCTCGATCGCCAGCGGCTCGTCGTCGATGATCAGCGCGCGCAAGGGCTCGCCGGATCCGGCATCGGTCGTCGGTTCGCGGATGTCAGTCATCTTGCACCATCGGCAGTCGCAGTTCGCTTCGATAGCCGCCTTCGAACGGACCCGATACAAGCGTGGCGTCAGGTCCGAACCGCGCCTCGATCCGGTCGCGCACGTTGGCAAGTCCGATGCCGAAGCCGGGCGAGCCCACCTCGGCACCGCCGGGTCCGTCGTCGGCAACGGTGAGGACGAGTCGGCCGTATTCCTCGCGCGCCGAGATGACGATCGTCACGGGCCGCGCGACGGGCGCCACCGCGTACTTGACCGAGTTCTCGACCAGCGGCTGGAGGATCATGCCCGGCACGTGGAGGTGCGCCAGCTCCTCGGGAAGCTCGATCACCGTTTTCAGTCGCTTGGGAAAGCGCACCGCCTCGATCGCGAGGTAATCGCGCTGGAGCGCGATTTCGTCGGCCAGCTCGACGTCGCCGGTCGGGTCTTCGGCCAGGCTGTGGCGGTAGAAGCTCGAGAGCCGCTGGATCATCTCCTCGGCACGCTCTCCCTTGCCGGTCATCACCAGCGCGGAGAGCGAATTGAAGGCGTTGAACAGGAAATGCGGATTGACCTGGTAGCGCAGCGACCGCAGCTCGGCCGCGCGCGCCGCGCTGCGGAACCGCGCCTCGCGCCGCTCCGCTTCGCGGGCCCGACCGACGGCGCTGAGCGCGAGGTACAGCGCCGCCCACGACAGCAGAAGGAAATAACGGCCGATTGCCAGTTCGAGCACCGGAAGCCACTGCCTGCCGGCGTCCGACTCGGTGGGGAGCACGACCTTGGCGCGGCCGGCATTGTCGGGTCCCAGTGGTCCATCCACGTCCGGCCCGGGCACCGCTGGCGCCTCGATCACGATGTTGCCCGAGGCATCGCGGCGGATCGAATAGCCGCGCCGTTCGGCGATCTTGCTTTCGACCGTCTCCTGCACCTCGGCGAAGGCAAAGATGTTCAACTTGGCAATCGCCAGCGAAGCGGGAATCGCCAGCACGAGCGCGAGCCCGATCTGGAAGCCGAGCGAGCGGCGGTCGGCAAGGCGCAGGATCAACCAGAGCACGAAGGTGATCGCCATTCCTGCCAGGCACACGAGGGCCCTGCGCCAGAGCAGCTCGCCCTGCAGCTCGAGCCCGATCCAGGCGCGGATGGTGACCAGCACGAAATAGCACGTCCACAGGCCCGCGATCGAAGCGAGCACCGTGCGCAGCGATACGCCGGGGGGCGCGGGAACAGTGGAGCCGCTCATCGGTGCCGGTAGTGCACGACCGGCACGCCCGGCGCCAGAGCGCGCGTCGAGGCGATTCGGCGTTTCGTCGGCTTGGCTAGGCGGTCGGCAGAAGATGCTCGGCGGCGATCTTCTCGCGCCATTCGGCGGGAGCCAGCGTGTGCACGTTGGCGCCGGTCGAATCGACCGCGACCGTCACCGGCATGTCCTCCACGCGGAACTCGTAGATCGCCTCCATCCCCAGCTCCTCGAACGCGACGACCCGGGCCTCGCGGATCGCCCGGCTGACGAGGTAGGCCGCGCCGCCCACCGCCATCAGGTAGGCGACCTTGTGGCGGGCGATTTCCCGGACTGCACCCTGGCCGCGCTCGGCCTTGCCGATCATCGCCAGCAGGCCGAGGTCGAGCATCATGTCGGTGAACTTGTCCATCCGCGTCGCGGTCGTCGGTCCCGCGGGGCCGACCACCTCGCCAACCACGGGGTCCACGGGACCCACGTAGTAGATCGCGCGCCCCCTGAAACTGACCGGCAGTTCCTCGCCCTTCGCCACCATGTCTGCGATCCGCTTGTGCGCAGCATCGCGGCCGGTGAGCATCGCCCCGTTCAGCAACAGGCGATCGCCGGCCTTCCAGCTCGCGACTTCTTCGGGTGTGAGATTGTCGAGATCGACCCGCCTGGCCGCCGCATCGGGGGCCCAATGCACTTCCGGCCAGTCCGCCAGCTTCGGCTTCTCCAGGAAGCTCGGTCCCGAGCCGTCGAGGGTGAAGTGCGCGTGGCGGGTCGCCGCGCAGTTGGGGATCATCGCCACCGGCTTGCCCGCGGCATGGCAGGGCCAGTCCATGATCTTGACGTCGAGCACCGTTGCCAGCCCGCCGAGCCCCTGTGCGCCGATGCCGAGGGCATTGACCTTGTCGAAAATCTCGATCCGCAGCGCCTCGATGTCGGTCTGCGGCCCCCGCGCCTTGAGCTGGGCCATGTCGATCGGGTCCATCAGGCTCTGCTTGGCGAGCTTGACGCAGTGTTCGGCGGTGCCGCCGATGCCGATGCCGAGCATCCCCGGCGGGCACCATCCCGCGCCCATCTGCGGCAGCATCTCGAGAACCCAGTCGACGATCGAATCGCTGGGGTTCATCATCTTGAACTTCGACTTGTTCTCGCTGCCCCCGCCCTTGGCGGCGACGTCGATCGACACCGTCCGGCCCGGCACCATCTCGACCGACAGCACGCAGGGCGTGTTGTCGCGGGTGTTGCGGCGGGTGAAGGCGGGGTCGGCGAGGACCGAGGCGCGCAGCTTGTTCTCGGGATGGTTGTAGGCGCGGCGCACACCCTCGTCGACGACGTCCTGCAGCGATCGCTGCGATTCGAGGCGGCAATCCTGGCCCCACCTGACGAACACGTTGACGATCCCGGTGTCCTGGCAGATCGGCCGGTGGCCCTCGGCGCACATGCGGCTGTTGGTGAGGATCTGCGCGATCGCGTCCTTCGCCGCCGGGCCCTGCTCCGCCGCGTAGGCATCGCCGAGCGCGCGGATGTAGTCCATCGGGTGATAGTAGCTGATGAACTGCAGCGCGTCGGCAACGCTTTCGATCAGGTCGTCCTCGCGGATCGAAACCATGTTGCTCATCGGAACCTGTCTCCTCCTGATCGAATCGCCACACCCGCGATAGGATTGCCGCTCTAGGGCGTCAAAGCGCTTGGCCCTTGCGCCCGTTTGGGCCAATGACCAAATCGTTGACCGGCTGTATTGCATCGCTAAGACAGGTTCTCGTAAGATGGCATCCGCCCCCCGCCCCCTCACCGACTTCGCCGCCGCGCGCCGCGCGATGATCGATAGCCAGCTGCGCACCAGCGGCGTCAACGAGCCCTGGGTGCTCGCCCGCATGGCCGCCGTCCCGCGCGAGGACTTCGTGCCCGAGGGCGCGAAGGGCGTCGCCTACATCGACCGGGCCGTCCCGCTTGGCGGGGGGGCGATGCTCGCCGCGCCGCTGGTCCACGCGCGGATGCTAGCCGAAGCGAAACCGACACCGGCCGACCGCGTGCTGGTGATCGACGGCGGCAGCGGATACCTGCCCGCGCTGCTCGACGGCGTCGCCGGCTCGGTTACCGCCGTGTCCCCGGATGAAGCCCTCAAGGGCAGGAAGGGCGATTACACGCTCATCATGATCGACGGTGCTGCCGAGCAGGTGCCGGACGCGCTCGCGCGCCGCCTCGCTGAAGGCGGGCGGATCGTGACCGGCGTGGTGGAGGACGGCGTCACCCGCCTCGCCATCGGCAGTGCTTCGGGCGGGACCATCGCACTCCTGCCGCTCGCCGAGATCGGCATTCCCCGGCTCGCCGCGTTCGACAAGCCAAAGGCGTGGAGCTTCTGACAATGACCGCCCCGCTCCGCGCGATCCTGCTGCTCGGCGGCGCGCTGGTCGCCATCGGCGGTACCCCGGTGCGCGCCGACACGCTGCGCGATGCGCTCAACGGCGCATACCGCACCAACCCGACCCTGCAGGCGGCGCGCGCGCAGCAGCGCGCGGTCGACGAGAGCGTGCCGATCGAGAAATCGGCCGGCCGGCCCAACGTGACCGGCAGCGCCCAGTATATCGAGTTCGTCAAGCAGAGCTCGTCGAGCTTCACCGCGCCCGAGCGGGCGATCCTCGCGGGTGCGGACCTCGGCGTGCCGATCTATTCAGGCGGCGCGGTCAGGAATGCGGTCAAGGCGGCCGAAACCCGCGTCGAAGCCGGCCAGGCGGACCTGCGCGGCACCGAATCGGCGATCTTCACCCAGGTCGTGGCGGCCTACATGGACGTGATCCGCGGCGAGGCGCTCGTCGGGCTCAACGCCAGCCAGGTCGAGGTCCTGACGGTCAACACCCAGGCGACCAGCGACCGGTTCGAGATCGGCGATCTCACCCGCACGGACGTCGCCCAGTCACAGGCACGGCTGGCGCTCGCGCAGGGCAATTACCGCAGCGCCCAGGCAAACCTGGTCAACGCGCGCGAAACCTACATCCAGCTCACCGGCCTGGCACCCGACGATCTCCAACCGCCGCCCCCGCTGCCCGGCCTTCCGGCAAGCGCGGAGGACGCCGTCGCCGTGGCGCTCGAGCAGAACCCCGACATCATCGCCGCGCGCGAGCGGGCCGAGGCGTCGCGCTACGACATCAACGTCGCCGGTTCGGGGCGCCTGCCGCGCGTGTCGATTTTCACCGGGGCCGACTACAACAACTACCTCGGGACGATCTCCAGCCCCACGCCGGGCGTGTCGATTCCGCAGACGAGCACCGCGGTCCAGGCCGGCGTCAGCGTGTCGATCCCGCTGTTCCAGGGCGGGCGTCCGGCCGCGCTCCAGCGCCAGGCCCAGGCGCGGTCGGCTGCCGCGCTGGAAAACGTGATCGCGACCGAGCGAGACGTGATCGCGCAAGTCCGCTCGGCCTATTCGAGCTGGCTCGCGGCGACCCAGATCATCGCCAGCAACCAGACCGCGGTCGACGCGGCTGCCCTCAGCCTGGAAGGCGTGCGCGCCGAGAACACGGTCGGCAACCGCACGATCCTCGACATCCTCAACGCCGAACAGGAACTGGTCAACGCGCGCGCGCAGTTGATCACGGCGCGCCGCAACGCCTATGTCGCGGGCTTCAGCCTGCTGGCCGCGATGGGCAGGGCGGAGGCGCGCGATCTCGGCCTCGAGGACGACGGCCCGCTCTACGACCCGCAGGTCAACTACGACCGGGTCAGGAACAAGTGGAACGACTGGTCGCGCGACCCGGACCCGATTGTCCAGTCGACGCGCACCGTTGACATCCCCGCGCCGACCGCGGAGATTCGCGTTAACGATGATTCGGCGCCGGTTCCGCTCGGCGAATGATTGTCGCGTAATCGTTCAGGGGCTTAGGGGGTCTGCAAACATGCGCCAGGAGGGCGAGGCGTCGGTCGAGGAAATTCTCGAATCGATCAAGAAGGTGATCGCGCGCGACAATCGCGCGACCGCGCTCGATACCCGCCGCCGCCGCGAATCGGAGGGGCTAGATACGGCGCCCGAACCCGCCGACGCCGAAGAGGCCGAGGAAGTGCTCGATCTCGCTGCAGTCGACTTCGTGGAGCAGGCCCCGGCGTTCGTCGATGCCGATGCGGAGGCATCGGATGACGAAGACGATTACGAAGACGATGCCGCGTCCGGCGCCGAGGCGCCTCTCCTGACCGCGAGCGCGCGCGACGCGATGCGGGAAAACCTCGCCGCGCTCGCGATGCTGGCCGAACCTGGCGTTCCGCCGCAGATCGTCCGCTCGGGTGAGACCTCGCTTGAGGGGCTGACCCGAGACCTCCTGCGCCCGATGCTCGCCGAATGGCTCGACAAGAACCTGCCCGGCATGGTCGAGCGGATGGTCAAGGACGAGATCGCGCGGATTGCCGGCAAGCGCGGCTGACCCGCGCCCTGCCCGGTCCGTGAATTCCTCGAGGGACATCGCCAAGGCGCGCGCCGCGCTCGCCAAGATCGGCGGCGGGCGGATCGAGCGGCAAATTTTCCTTTGCGCGATGTCGGACAAGCAGAAATGCTGCTCGCGCGAGGAGGGCACGCGCGCGTGGAAGTACCTCAAGCGGCGGCTCAAGGAACTGGGACTTGCCGCAAAGACCGTGCAACGGACCAAGGCCGATTGCCTGCAGGTCTGCGAAGCCGGGCCGATCGCGGTCGTCTGGCCCGACCGGGTCTGGTATCATTCGTGCGACGAAGCGGCGCTCGAACGGATCATCCAGCAGCACCTCATCGGCGGCGAGCCGGTGGAGGACCTGCGCCTTCTCGAGGCCCCCGACGCGGCGCGCTAGTCGCGATCGGCCAGCGGGTCGACGACCGAATCGTCGTGCCCGGTGCCGTTCGACATGAAGACGAGCCCCATGAGCGCGCTCATCAGCAGCATCGACAGGCCGACCCCGAGGCCCACCGCGATGTAGAAGTGGATCGATACCTCGGGCAGCTCCATTCGGACGTAGGCGAGCACCCCGAGGACCGCGACGATCGTGATCGCGATCATGAGCCGCATCATCCGCCTCCAGCGTGCCCAGGCGAAGGCGGCGTTTTCGGGATCGTCGAGGGGGGAGGGGCTGGTCATGGGGGGTCATGTGGGCCCGCCGCGGCGCGCTGGCAATGGCCGCAAGCTGGCGTTCACGAGTGATTCGTGGCATCCTGCCCGCTCCTGGAACCATGACAGGGGAGAGTCCGATGGACATCGCCCGATTGCTGGCGAACCGCGCAAGCAGCGACGTGATCACCTGCGACGTCGACATGACCATGCGCGAAGCGGTGGCGATCCTCGCGACGCGGCGAATCGGCGCACTGCCGGTCATGCGCGAAGGAGAGGTCGCCGGAATCTTTTCCGAGCGCGACGTGATCTACTGCATCGAGCACGAAGGCGAAGCGAGCCTGGCTAAAAAGGTCGGCGACGTGATGACCGCCCCGGCGATCACCGTCGAGCCGAACGCCAAGGTCGAGGAAGCGCTCGAACTGATGACCCGGCGCCGGGTGCGGCATCTTCCGGTGGTGCAGAACGGGGCGATGTGCGGCTTCGTTTCGATCGGCGACCTTGTGAAGACCCAGGTCGACAGCCTGGCGCAGGAAGCCGAGGCGATGCGCGCCTACATCCAGACCGCTTGAGCAGGGCGGCGACAGACCCCATATCGGCGCCATGGCCGAACAGTTGATCCTGACCGAAAATGCCGCGAAGCGCGTTGCCGCGATCGCCGCGCGCCAGTCGAAGCCGGCGATCCTGCGCCTTTCGGTCGAGGGCGGCGGCTGCTCGGGCTTCCAGTACAAGTTCGATCTCGCCGACGCGCCCGAGGCGGACGACAGCGTAAGCGAGACCGGCCGCGTCAAGCTGGTGGTCGATCCGGTCAGCCTCGACCTCATCGCGGGCAGCACGGTCGATTTCGTCGAATCGCTGGGCGGCGCGGCCTTCAAGGTCGACAATCCGCAGGCAGCGGCCGGTTGCGGTTGCGGTTCCAGCTTCGGCATCTAAGACCGGCGGGATGCGAATAGCGTCCTTCAACATCAACGGCGTGAAGGCACGCCTTCCCCGCCTGCTCGAATGGCTCGAGGAAACCCGGCCGACTGTCGCCTGCCTGCAGGAGATCAAGAGCCAGGACGAAGGCTTTCCCGCCGAGGAGTTCGAGAAGATCGGCTACAAGGCGATCTGGCACGGGCAGAAGGGCTTCAACGGCGTCGCGATCCTGGCCGACGGGGTCGAGCCGGTCGAGGCGCAGCGCACGCTGCCGGGCGATCCCGACGACGAACACGCGCGGTATATCGAGGCGGACGTGAAAGGCGTGCGGATCGCGTGCATCTATCTGCCCAACGGCAATCCCGTTCCCGGCCCCAAGTTCGACTACAAGCTCGCCTGGATGGAGCGCCTGCGCGCGCGAATGGCCGAGCTGTGGGCGCTCGAACGGCCCGTCGCGGTGGTCGGTGACTTCAATGTCATCCCCGAGGACAAGGACGTCTGGTCACCGGCGGCCATGGCCGCCGACGCGCTGATGCAGCCGCAGTCGCGCGACGCCTATGCCCGGCTGCTCAGCGACGGCTGGACCGACGCGCTGGGCACGCTGAACCCGCGGGGCGGGGTCTGGACCTTCTGGGATTACCAGGCGGGCGCGTGGCAGCGCGATCACGGCTTCCGGATCGACCATCTGCTGCTCTCGCCCGAGCTCGCGGATCGCCTCGTCGCCGCGGGCGTCGACAAGGAATACCGCGGCCGGGAAAAAGCCAGCGACCACGCCCCGGTCTGGGTCGAGATCAGCGATTGACCGCCCGCCGGCGCAATCATCAGCGATAGAAGATGTGGGTGTCGATCGTCGCGCGGGCGATCTTCGTCCGGCTCCACGAGGGCCGCACGTAGTTCGCATGGAAATAGAGCGCGTCGCCGGCCTTGCTGTCCCACAGCCCCTCGTGCGCGAT
Organism: Tsuneonella litorea; assembly: GCF_025154015.1. Lineage (GTDB taxonomy): Bacteria > Pseudomonadota > Alphaproteobacteria > Sphingomonadales > Sphingomonadaceae > Tsuneonella > Tsuneonella litorea. The sequence continues at coordinate 582,497 of NZ_JAOAMV010000001.1, read as the reverse complement.
TCGGGCGATGGCCTTGGCGCGCTTCCAGGCGGTCGAGGAGCGATTGATGCGCGGCATCGTCCCGCCGCGAACGAACGAGAACTGCGCCTTCTGGAAGACGACGCCGCAGTAATCGGACGGGAACGCCTGGGAATCGGCGCGATTGACGACGACCTGCCCGACCGCGAGCTGGCCTTCGAGCGGTTCGCCGCGCGATTCGAAGTAGATGGCGCCCGCGAGGCATTCCATCTCGCGCGAAAGCGTAGACGGCGTGTCGATTTCCGCCACGAGCTCGCGCAGCGAGCGCGCGCCGTGCGCCTCGATCGCTTCGTCGGCCTCGGCGACCGGCTGGACGACTTCCTCGGAAACGAATTCGACCGCGGCGATTTCTGGAACCGTCTCGTCGGTCAGGACGGACGCGGTGGCGACGGTCTGGGGGATCTCGCTGGGCTCAGCGTTTGCGCCGGATCCGTCGGCGGTGAACAGGGTAAGGACCACTGTCGCGGCAAGCGCCGCGATGGTCGAACGATGAAACTGCATTGATCCCGTCGGTCAAGGCGGTGAACTGCCCGTCGCAGGTGGGGATCCATCCGCGTTAGCTGCGGTTGTAGGCGGATCCGTTTTGCAGCCTGCCGGCCGTCCCCCGTCTGCGCGCTGGCTGGGCAACCCCGTGTCGCCCATGCCGCCTGCGTCCGTGAAGGTGGGCGCCAGATAATTGCTGCAGCTGCGAAGTCAAATCAGGCGGGCAAACCTGCGACGAACCGTTCCTTATCCGGGACATCCGCCTCGATTAACCACAAATCGGGGTCCCGCGCCGTCCTGCGCGCCAGAATATCGGAGAATTCTTGTTTTTTTTCAGATATTTCTTCAACAGACAGAACGAAACGACGGTTCCCGTCGAGTTGCGGCATACGTTCGTAAAGCGCCGCGGGTTCACCGCGACCGATAATTACGATCGCGATCGTTCCCGCGTCGCGCTCGCCTTTCGCGAGGACCGTCGCGAACCCGCCGAGCGATTCGGCAAGGCGGCGAATCCCCGCGACCTCTATGTGCGCGGGCAGTCGCCCCTCCATCCGATCAGCTTCCTGCCGCGTAACCGGGCAGGCCCGACAGCGGTATCCGCGACCGCATGAAGGTTCCCGTACCGCGGCCGATCTCGTCGCCTTCGGCGTCGACCAGCCGCGATTCGGCCACCAGCACGCGCTTGCGACCGCTGATCCAGCGCCCCTCGGCCACGACCTCGCCCTGCCGGACCGGCTTGGTGAAGTGCAGGTTGAACGACGTGGTCAGCAGGAAGCGGTCGGTAACCAGCGTGTTGGCGGCATAGAAGGCGGCATCGTCGAGCATCTTGAAGTAGATCGTCCCGTGCGCCGCGCCGGCGGCATGGTAGACGCCCGGCTCGACGGTGAAGACCAGGCGCGAGCGCCCCTCGCCGACGATCTCCAGCCGCGAGACGAACAGAGCGTTGACCGGCGCGGCGGCGTAGAGGCGCTCGAGCGCGCGGTAGTGCAGGGCGGCACCGCTGCTCGCCCGGCCGCTCGCGGCATCGTCAGGCGGCGTCACGATCGGAGGCGTTGGTCAGCAGCGCGTAGAGCGTCTCGGTATCGCCTGCCTCGGTCAGCGCGCGGTGCATCTCCTCGTCGCGCACGAGTCGCGACAGGGCCGCGAGCGCGTGGAGGTGGGTGGCGCCGGCGTTGATCGGAGAAAGCAGGCCGATCGCGAGATCGACGGGCATCCTGTCGGCTGCTCCGAATTCGACCGGCCGCGCCAGCTTGAGCAGCGCCGCGACCGGCCGCTTGAGCCCCTCGATCCGCGCGTGCGGCAGGGCGACACCGCGGCCGAACCCCGTGCTGCCGAGCGCCTCGCGCTCTTCCAGACCTTCGAGCACGACGGTCCGGTCGAGCGCGTAGACTTTCGCGAACCGGGTCGCGAGCGCCGAAAGGATGCCGCCCTTGTCGGTCGGGGAATCGATCCACACGGCCTCGGGAAGGAGCTTGAAGATGACATTCATGGCATTGGCAATCGACACTGGCGCCGGGGGCGACCGGCAGGTTTCCGAACTCGTCTGGCGGGACTTCGACCGGCAAGGAGAACCGCGGGCACGAAGTCAGCGCGGTTCGACCCAGCCGATCGAACCGTCGCGGCGGCGATAGACCATATTGTGCCGACCCGTTCCAGCATTTTTGAACAGCATCGCGTTGGTGTCGCGCAGGTCGAGCATCATCACGGCGTCGGCCACGCTCGTTTCGGGAATGTCCGACGTCGTTTCGGCGATCACCATCGGCGCATCGCTTTCCTCGACCTCATCGACTTCGGAATCGGGCGCGGCGAAGATCGTGTAGGCCGCAGTTTCTTCGCGCGCGGCGTGGTCGGCCTGTTCGTGCCTGTCCTTGATCCGCCGCTTGTAGCGCCGAAGCTGCTTGTCGATCTTCTCGGCGGCCTGGTCGAGCGCCTGGTGCGCATCCTGCGCCACGCCGTGCGCCTTGAGTATCAGCCCCTGCATCACGTGGGTCACGATGTCGCAGCTGAACGCGCCGGCAGGAGCCTTGCCGAACGTGACGTGGCTGGACAGTGCGCGGCTGAAATACTTCTCGACGATTGAATTGAGGCGATCGGTGACGTGTTCCTGCAAGGCTGCGCCGGTATCGACCTGGTGGCCCGAAACGCGAATGTCCATCGGCACGCTTTCTCCTGTCATGTGCGACCCTTCAACCGAACAAACGCTAGCCAGACCAGATGGCTCCCTCGATTCCGCCGACGAATGCGCCGTGACGCGCGATTTCGGCGGCGGTGGGAGCGTGCGGGCGCGGCGGTCGGAAGGCCCGGTCCCGCGCGGGCTGAAAGGCGGGCTCGACGATCGTCTCGTCACCGCCCGAGGCGGCCAGCGCGAACCCGATCTGCCGCCCGCCGGTGAGTTCGACGTAGACCTGGGCGAGCAATTCGGCATCGAGCAGCGCGCCGTGCTTGACCCGGTGGCTGCGATCGATCCCGTACCGGGTGCACAGGGCATCGAGCGACAGTTTCGCGCCCGGATGCCGCCGCTTGGCGATGGCGACCGTGTCGACCATCCGACTCATGCACACCGCTTCGAGCCCGCACAGGTCGAGTTCGGCATTCAGGAAGGCGAAGTCGAACCCGGCGTTGTGGGCGACCAGCGGGGAATCGGCGATGAAGGCGAGCAGTTGGTCGCACGTGTCGCGAAAACGCGGCTTGTCCGACAGGAACGCGGCGGACAGCCCGTGCACCGCTTCCGCCTGTTCCGGCATGTCGCGGTCGGGATTGAAATAGGCGTGAAACGTCGCACCCGTGGGGACCCGATTGACCAGTTCGATGCAGCCGATCTCGACCATCCGGTCGCCCGTTCGCGGGTCGAGGCCGGTGGTTTCCGTATCGAACACGATTTCACGCATGAGGACCCTATCTATTCACCCGTTGGCGCAGGCTTGCAAGGGGCTGCGGACGGACCGCCGCCGGTCATGTCCCGGCAACCTTCTCGATCAGCGACTTAACCGCGTCCTCGGTCTTCTTTAGCGTCGTCCCGGTGTCGATCACGTGGTTGGCCCTTGCGCGTTTCTCGGCGTCGGGCACCTGCAGCGAAAGGATATGCGCGAATTTCTCGGGCGTCATGCCAGGCCGGGCAAGGACGCGCGCGCGCTGGACTTCGGGCGGAGCGGAAACGACCGCCACGGCGTCGACCTGCTCCCATCCGCCCTTTTCGAACAGCAGCGGGATGTCGAACACCACCAGCCGCTCGCCTGCGTGTTCGATCATGAACGCCTGCCGCTCTGCGGCGACAGCGGGATGGACGATGCTCTCGAGCCGCGCGAGCGCCTGGGGGTCGGCAAAGACCTGGGCGCCGAGCTGTTCGCGCAAGACCCCGTCGGGGCCGGTCGAGCCGGGAAAGGCGGCCTCGATCGCGGGAAGCAGCGCGCCGCCGCGCCCCTGCAGCCGGCGCACCACCGCGTCGGCATCGAACACCGGGACGCCGGCCGCCTCGAACATCGCGGCCACGGTCGACTTGCCCATGCCGATCGATCCGGTCAGGCCGAGGATGAAGGGGCGGCTCATGCCTGCAGCATCGCGCGAAGATCGGCATCGAATGCGCGCGGGGGCGAGCGGCCGAAGAACCGCTCGAAGGCGAGGGCGGCCTGGCCGATCAGCATCGCGAGGCCGTCGACCGTGCGGTGACCGGCAGCGCGCGCATCGCGCAGGAACGGCGTGTCGAGCGGGTCGGTCACGATGTCGTAGGCGATCGCGCCCGGCGGTGCGTGGCTCCAGTCGAATGCCAGCGGCGGCTGCCCGCGCATTCCCAGCGGGCTCGCGTTGACGACCAGGTCGAGACAGCCCGCGCGGTCATCGAACGCGAAGTCGGTGGTATCGGCGAAGTGCGCAAGCGGGGCGGCGTGATGATCGCCGCCCGGATCGATCGCGTCGAGGATCGCGCGCGCCTTGCCCGCATCGCGCCCGGCGAGGACGATGGTGAACCCGTTGTCGGCCAGGCCGGCGACGACCGCCCGCGCCGCGCCGCCGGTTCCGAGCACCCGCGCCATGCGGAAATAGTGCGTATCGCCCAGTTCCCCCGCCAATGGCTCCAGAAAGCCGCCGACGTCGGTGTTGCTGCCGATCAGCGCGCCGGTGTGGCGCCGGGTCACCGTGTTCACCGCGCCGACGAGTTCGGCGCCGATCTCGAGCCGGTCGAGCAGCGGCATGACCGCCTGTTTGTGCGGCATCGTCACGTTGCAGCCGCGCCAGTCAGGATCCTCGCGCCGGCCGGCGATGTATTCGGCAAGCGCATCGGGCGTCACGTGACACGCGCGGTAATCGGCGTCGATGCCCAGCTTCCCGAGCCAGAACCGGTGTATCGCGGGCGATTTCGATTGCGCGATCGGGTCTCCGATCACTTCGGCGTAGGGGCGGCTCATGCGGGCACCTCGCCCAGGTCGCGCAGCGCCCCCAGCACCGCGAGCAGCGGCATTCCGAGCACGGTGAAATGATCGCCCTCGATGCGCTCGAACAGCTGGACGCCGCGCGCCTCGATCCGGAACACGCCGACGCACTGCGCGACCGCGGGCCATTCGGCATCGAGGTAGCTTTCGATGAACGCATCGCCGAGCGGACGCACCTGCAGCGTCGCGATGGCCGCATGGCGCCATGCAATCGTTCCGCCGCGGGCGATCGCGGCGGCCGAGTGGAGCTGCATCGCCCGACCCGAGAAGGCGCGCAGGTGCTCGGCGGCCTCCGCGCGGCTGGCGGGCTTGTCGAACCGGCGGTCGCCCACGACCACCAGCGAATCGCTGCCGAGAACGAGCCGGTCTTCCGCGGAGACCGCCAGCGCCTTTGCCTCGGCCAGCGCCAGCGCGACCTGGTCCGGCCGGGCACCGGCCAGCGATGCCTCGAGCGCGCGCTCGTCGATGGGTACGGGGCACGCCTCGAACGCGACACCCGCCGCCGTCAGCATCGCGGCGCGCGACGCGCTTTTCGAGGCGAGCACGATCGTCATATCGGCTTGGGTCCGACGACCGGCGGCGCGCCGCGCGCCCGCCGCTCCGACAGCAGCCGGATCACCGCGGCGGCGGTTTCCTCGATCGATCGGCGGGTGACGTCGATCACCGGCCAGTCGTTGTCGGCGAACATCCGCCGGGCGAAGCGCACTTCCTCCGCCACCCGTTCGGCATCCGCGTAGCTCGATTCGCGGCCCTCGGCGATCGTCAGCAGGCGGTTGCGGCGAACCTGGACCAGTCGTTCGGGCGAGGTCGTCAACCCGACCACGAGCGGGTGGCGCAGCGAGAACAGCGCGGGCGGAGGCGGGCTTTCCACGACCAGCGGAATGTTGGCCACCTTGTAGCCGCGGTTGGCAAGATAGATGCTCGTCGGCGTCTTCGAGCTGCGCGACACGCCCGCAAGCACGATGTCCGCCGCCTCCCAGTCCTCGTGCGCGATGCCGTCGTCGTGGGCGATGGTGTACTGGATCGCCTCGACCCGCGCGAAATAGGCGGCGTCCATCGCGTGCTGGCGGCCCGGGCGTCCGTGCGCCTCCTGGCCGAGATGGCTCTCGAGCGCGGCGGTCACCGCGTCGAGCACGGGGACCGCCGGCAGGCCGAGGTGCCGGCAATGCTCCTCGAGCCGGGCGCGGGTCTCGTCGTTGACGAGGGTGAACAGCACCAGCCCCGGGTTCGCGGCAAGATCGGGCACGATCCGGTCGAGGTGCTGGCGGCTGCGCACCATCGGCCAGAAATGCCGCTGGACTTCCGCTTCCTCGAACTGCGCGAGCGCGGCCTTGGCGATCATCTCCAGCGTCTCGCCGGTGGAATCCGACAGCAGGTGAAGGTGAAGGCGGGGCATCGGCTCCTGACGGGTGCCTGTGGAGAATGCGCGGCATAAACCACGGGAGAGAACCGGGGACAAGCGAACCGGGGCGTTTCATGCCCGCTGACCCGATTCCGCGACGAGGCTTGTGGACATGGCGACAAGCTTTTCGACAGGCCGGGGATAGCGTGGACAAGCTTTGGTTGACGCGGATTCATCGCGATTCGAGGGCCCTGAAATTCTGGTCAGCGCGGGAAAAATCGGGCAGGGCGCCGCTGTCCCCGAAATCCACAGGGCCAACAGACTCCTTCATCTTATCTAAGAATCTTACTTGAATTGGAATCAGACCCGATGCCCGGCTTGCTTCTCGACACTCTGTGCGGAAATCGGGGCGAGGCAGTTCCGATGTGGCTCATGCGCCAGGCCGGGCGCTACCTGCCCGAATATCGCGCGCTGAGGGCGGAGAAGGGCGGGTTCCTCGAGCTGGTGTACGATACCGACGCCGCGGCCGAGGTGACGCTCCAGCCGATCCGCCGGTTCGGGTTCGACGGGGCGATCCTGTTTTCCGACATCCTGATCGTGCCCTATGCGATGGGGCAGGAGCTGCAGTTCCTTGCCGGCGAAGGTCCCCACCTCTCCCCCCGGCTCGCCGATCATGCGCTGGTGGCCCTTGAGGGGGTCCCTGAGCGCCTCGAGCCGATCTATGCGACCGTGGCCGCCGTGAAGGCCGGGCTCGGGCCGCAGACGACCCTCCTGGGCTTTGCCGGGAGTCCGTGGACGGTGGCGACCTACATGGTGAACGGCGAGGGGTCCAAGGACCAGCATGCCGCTCGCGAACTGGCTTACCGCGACCCGGCCGCCTTCCAGGCCATCATCGATGCCATCGCCGATGTCACGGTCGATTACCTCGTCGGCCAGATCGAGGCGGGGGCGGAGGCCGTGCAGCTGTTCGACAGCTGGGCGGGCAGCCTCGCTCCCGACGAGTTCGAACGCTGGGTGATCGCCCCCAACGCCGCGATCGCCGCCGCGGTCAAGGCGCGCTGCCCGCACGCACCGGTGATCGGCTTTCCCAAGGGCGCGGGTGCCAAGCTGGCGGCCTATGCCCGCGAGACGGGGGTCGATGCCATCGGGATCGACGAGACCGTCGAACCCGTATGGGCGGCGCGCGCGCTGCCCGCCGGAATGCCGGTGCAGGGCAACCTCGACCCCCTACTGCTGCTGGCGGGCGGCGACCGGCTGGTGCGCCGGACCGAAGCAATCCTTGCAGCATTCGCCGATCGCCCGCACGTCTTCAATCTTGGCCACGGGATCGGCCAGCACACTCCGATCGAGCACGTCGAGCTGCTGCGTGACACGGTGCGTGGATGGAGGGGGTGACGATGCCGCCGAGGGAACCTACATGGCCCACATGGAAAGCGTCCTCGCGATGATCTATCTCTGGCTCAAGGCCGGCCACGTGATCTTCGTGATCTTCTGGATGGCGGGCCTGTTCATGCTGCCGCGCTATCTCGTCTATCACCAGGAAGCGGCTCCCGGTTCTCCCGAGGAGGCGTTGTGGACCGAGCGCGAGCGCAAGCTGCTCAAGATCATCCTCCTGCCCTCGATCATCGCGGTCTGGCTGCTGGGGATCCTCCTGGCGACCTCGCAGCACCTGTGGGGCGAGCCGTGGCTGCACGCCAAGCTGCTGCTGGTCCTGCTGCTGTCGGGCTATCACGGATGGCTGTCGGCCTATTCGAAGAAGCTTGCCCGCGGCGAACGGACGCTGACCGGCAAGCAGCTGCGGCTGCTCAACGAGGTGCCCGGCCTCGTCGTCGCGCTGATCGTGGTGCTGGTGATCGTCCGGCCGTTCTGAGGCTGGAGCCGGCGATCCTGCGACGAGCCGAACGCCGGGCGAATTGACCGCGCGCGGCTACGCGCCTATTTCCCGCGGACCAACCGGCTCCTGCCGGTCTCGCCGAGCGGCGGGACCGGGTCGCGCTTTCCCCAAGCCCTTACGACGGCCGGCCGCACTCCATATTACGGATTACCAAGACAATGCACCTGAGAGACCTCAAGAAGAAAGCGCCGGCCGAACTGGTCGAGATGGCCGAGGAACTCGGCGTCGAAGGCGCCAGCACCATGCGCCGGCAGGACCTGATGTTCTGCATCCTGCGCGAGCTTGCCGAGGACGAGGAATACGACGACCAGATCATGGGCGTCGGCACGATCGAGGTGCTGCAGGACGGCTTCGGCTTTCTGCGCAGCCCCGAGGCGAACTACCTCGCCGGCCCCGACGACATTTACGTTTCGCCCAACCAGGTCCGCAAGTGGGGCCTGCGCACCGGCGACACGGTGGAAGGCGAGATCCGCGCGCCGAAGGAAGGCGAACGCTATTTCGCGCTGACCAGCCTTACCTCGGTCAATTTCGACGACCCCGACGCGGTGCGCCACCGGACCAATTTCGACAACCTGACCCCGCTCTACCCGGAAGAGAAGCTGTCGCTCGACACGCTCGACCCGACGGTGAAGGACAAGTCGGCCCGGGTGATCGACATCATCAGCCCCCAGGGCAAGGGCCAGCGCGCGCTGATCGTCGCCCCGCCGCGCACCGGCAAGACCGTGCTGTTGCAGAACATCGCCAAGGCGATCACCGACAACCACCCCGAGGTGTTCCTGATCGTCCTGCTCGTCGACGAGCGGCCCGAGGAAGTCACCGACATGCAGCGCAGCGTGAAGGGCGAGGTCATCTCCTCGACCTTCGACGAACCCGCGACGCGCCACGTCCAGGTCGCCGAGATGGTGATCGAGAAAGCCAAGCGCCTCGTCGAACACAAGAAGGACGTGGTGATCCTGCTCGATTCGATCACTCGCCTCGGCCGCGCCTACAACACCGTCGTCCCGAGCTCGGGCAAGGTCCTGACCGGCGGTGTCGACGCGAACGCGCTCCAGCGGCCGAAGCGGTTCTTCGGCGCCGCGCGCAACATCGAGGAGGGCGGATCGCTCTCGATCATCGCCACCGCGCTGATCGATACCGGCAGCCGGATGGACGAAGTCATCTTCGAAGAGTTCAAGGGCACCGGTAACTCGGAAATCGTCCTGGACCGCAAGGTCGCCGACAAGCGCATCTTCCCCGCGCTCGACGTCGGCAAGAGCGGCACCCGCAAGGAGGAGCTGCTGGTCGAGAAGGACAAGCTGTCGAAGATGTGGGTCCTGCGCCGCATCCTCATGCAGATGGGCACGATCGACGCGATGGAATTCCTTCTCGACAAGATGAAGGATTCCAAGACCAACGAGGACTTCTTCGCCACGATGAATCAGTAGGAGCGCGAATGCCGACGCCAGGCGGCAGGGAGGTGTTTCCAGTTTGTTCGAGTCGCAATAAATTCGATTCAGATTCTTGACGTGGAGTCAAGAGTGTATAGATTCAAAGCTGGCTCTGCACGAAGCGAAGCTTCAGGTTATCCTGTTGCACGAATCGAGAGATTCATAGCTCGTGCAGAGTTTTTTTCTTCTTTCCCATAGCCTTATCGTAGGCCCGCAATCGCGGAATGAATAACCAGTGCCGGTAAGGATGGAGCCACCTGTTTGCTCGATTGCCTTGATGTCCAGTGCTGATACCGATGTTGAAATGGGGATAAATGTCTCGGATGCGTCGTGAAATGTGCTGGTAGACCTTCTCTTTTGCCCGAGTTTTCTTGCCCCGCCGACGTTGCCCAAGGGGCTTGGCCAAATGGAGGTCATTTAATCGAAAGTGCATCGATCCTAGCACAACATCTGTGCATTGCAGGATAATGTGAGAGTGTGATTTGGCCTCGCCGATGTTCTCTGGCTGCAAATTAAGTCCGTTGGAGGCGAGCGTTCGACGATTCAGTCTCGCCAAAAAATCCTTGAAAGTTGCGATGTGCTCCGCATTTCGCGGAAATTGATCAAAGATCAAGCGTAGGTCTCTGTCGCCGAACTGGCGGTCGTATGACGACAGGCCCAATCCATTTTTGATGAACTGGTAGTATAGCAAAAAATAGGCGTTTCGGTGCTGGTCATGCGTAAGGCCGAGCGGAACCCATATATTTTGCGTAAAAAGGCACCTGAATTTGATGAATCCGTCGCGCACGAAATCAAAGTAGGTATCTATGATTGCGATGAACCGCTCATGCGTACTTGGTGAAATGTTGTTCCATTTCACCTCACATGTTAGGCCAAGTTGCTGAACGCGCTCGTTCAATGCATTCTCTATTACAGCTAGATCTTCTGACTTGATGATCGAAGCTCCGTAGAAATTGGAGAAGTGCGGTCCCTTCTTCGAAGACTCATCACAATAAACTATGAGTTGGCGCGGCATGCGCCGTTTCTAGCAGTCGCCCCTAACTTGTCGATACTGAGCGCTCGAGCTGCGCTCCCATCATTTCCCAGACCTTGTTGATCGCCTTCAGCGGGCGGACCATGACCTTGAAGTCGGCGATCATGCCGTCGTCGTCGAACGTGATAATGTCGACGCCGTTGATGTGGATGCCGTCGAGCTCGGTGACGAATTCGAGCAGCGCGTTGTCGCCCCCGCTGAATTCGCGCATGTAATGGAACTTGTCGGTGTTGAGCACCACGCCTGCCGCTGCGAGGTAGGCGACGACCAGCGCCCGGCCGCGTTGCGGCGTGTGGACAACCGGCGAATGGAATACCGCGTCCTCGCGGATGATGGCCGCCAGATCTTCGGGCTGATTGCCGCCTTCGAGGACCCGGTGCCAGTTCTGCAGGCCTTTTTCGGCGCTCATCAACCTCTCCCGAAACTGTCGGCCCGTGCGGCCGCCCAGTAGCGGGCATACTGCGTCGCGTCGGGATCGTCGAGCAGCGCACCTTCCCCGAGAAAGCCGTAGATCTCGTCGATCGGCGCGGCGCGCGCGCCGTCGAGCCTTTCGCTGATGTGAAACGGCTCGATCTGCCAGGGGTTGTCCAGACCCATCGCGACGACCATTTCGCGCAAGCCATGCAAAGTCTGGCGCTGGAAGCGTGCGACCCGCTCTGCCTTGTCGGCGACCACCAGCCCGCGCTGGCGGGTGGCATCCTGTGTCGCGATCCCGGTCGGGCAGGTGTCCTCGTGACAGCGCATCGACTGCACGCAGCCCAGCGCGAACATGAACGCGCGCGCGGCGTTGCACCAGTCTGCGCCGAGTCCGAAGTTGATCGCCATACCCGCGCCCGAATGAATCTTGCCGGCCGCGGCAAGCTTGACCTCGTCCTTCAGCCTCGACCCGACGAGCGCGTTGCGGACCAGGATCAATCCTTCGCGCAGCGGCATTCCCACCCGGTTCGACAGTTCCACCGGTGCGGCCCCGGTCCCGCCTTCCGCTCCGTCGACGACGATGTAGTCGAGCCGAATGCCGGTTTCGCGCATCGCCTTCATCAGCGCGAAGACTTCGTGCGGCTGGCCCACGCACAGCTTCGCGCCCACGGGTTTCCCGCCGGACAGGTCGCGCAGCTTCGCCGCCCAATCGAGCAGCCCGGTGGGGGTGGAGAAGGTCGCGTGCGCGGGGGGTGACACGCAGTCGTGGCCCTGAAGGATGCCGCGGGTAGCGGCGATTTCCGCGCTGACCTTTGAACCGGGGAGCACTCCGCCGTGCCCTGGCTTCGCGCCCTGGCTCAGCTTGATTTCGATCATCTTCACCTGATCGATCTGGGCGGTCTCGGCAAAGCGCGCCGGATCGAAGTTGCCGTTGGCATCGCGGCATCCGAAGTATCCGCTGCCGATCTCCCACACGAGGTCGCCGCCGCCCGAGCGGTGGTAGCGCGAGAGGCCGCCTTCGCCGGTGTCGTGGTAGAAGCCGCCGGCCGCAGCACCCTTGTTGAGCGCCATGATCGCGTTCGCCGACAGCGAGCCGAAGCTCATCGCAGAGATGTTGAGCAGCGCCGCTTCGTAGGGCCGCGCGCATTGCGAACTGCCAACCGGGACCCGCCATTCGAGCGGTGCCTGGGCGTTGGGCACGATGGAATGGGCAAGCCACTCGTATTCTTCGGAATAGACGTCGAGCTCGGTTCCGAACGGATGCGAATCGAGCTCTCCCTTGGCCCGCGCATAGACCAGCGCCCGCTCGTCGTGATTGAACGGCCGGCCTTCGAGGTCGCCCTCGACCACGTACGCGCGGGCGTAGGGGCGCAGGTCCTCCATGATCCAGCGCACGCGGGCCAGCAGCGGGTAGTTGCGCCGCAGCGTGTGGTCGTCCTGGAAGAAATCCCACGCCGCGATCCCCAGCAGCGGAAGCGTGACCAGCAGCAGCCACGGCCACCTGTCGCCGAGCAGCACGAAAGCGATCGACAGGATCGCCAGAACGATCGGCAGCGCGAACCGCGTGCCCACGTTCGCCGACCAGCGCCACTGGGCGCGGTTGATCATCTAGGCGAGATGCTCGGCGAAGAACGCTTCGGTACGGCTGTCGGCGAGTCGGGCGCCAGCCTCGTCGCGGCGGTTGCCGCTTTCGGTTGCGAAGCCGTGGTCGAGTCCCACGTAGTCGTGGAGGGTGACCTTGGGATGGTCGTCGAGCCCGGCGTGCATCCTGGCCTGCGCCTCCGGCCCGACGAAGTGATCGGCAGTGGGGATGTGGAGCATCAGCGGATTGGCGATCGCGTGCGCTTCGCCGAGCATTTGGTCGATCATCACTCCGTAATAGCCGACGGCCGCATCGATATCGGTCCGGGTCGCGGCGAGATAGGCCATCCGGCCTCCCAGGCAGTACCCCACCAGTCCGACCTTGCCGCAGCCCTGCGTGCGCTCGAGCCAGTGGATCAGCGCCTCGATGTCGCGAATGCAGGCGTCGGCGTCGAACTTGCCCATGTTGGCGATCGCCCGGTCGAACTGTTCGGGCACGTCGGGGTCGAGCTCCTCGCCTTCGGCAAAGCGCCAGAAGATGTCGGGCGCGGCGGCGTGGTAGCCCTTGCGCGCCCACGCATCGCACTTGGCGCGGATGCCGGCGTTGACGCCGAAGATCTCGGGAATGACGATGATCGCCGCCTTCGCCGCGCCGTCCGGCCGGGCAACGTAGGCGGGAAACGTGCCATATTCGTCGAGCGTGGGAATGCGGTGGATGTCGGACAAGTCGGTTCTCCCTCTTAAGCGGCCAGCCTAGCCTCGCGCGATGGACTTTGCCAAACCCCTGTGACAGGTGTCGCTGCCACAACGCAGGAGCCCGCCATGAAGGTCCATATCGAGATCGACTGCACCCCCGAGGAGGCCCGAACCTTCATGGGTCTGCCCGACGTCGGCAAGGTCAACGACGTCTACGTCGACGCGGTGACCAAGGCGATGAAGGGCGTTGGCAACATCGAAAAGCTGCAGGAATACGCGTCCCAGGTTGCGCCGATGGGTCAGGTGGGGCTCAAGCTGTTCCAGAACTTCGTCGAAGGCGCTGCGGCGGCGAGCCGCTCCGGCGAGGCGGGCAAGGGCAGCAAGGAAGGCTAGCGCGCGGGACTGGCCTCGCGCCCGCCCGCACTTCGGCATGGACACGATCTTCGCATTGTCGAGCGGCGCACCGCCCGCCGGGATCGCGGTCGTGCGCATCAGCGGCAGCCACGCGCGCGGCGCGCTCGAACGGCTCGCGGGAAACGTTCCGCAACCTCGCCGGGCGACCGCCGCCACCTTGCGCGGTGCCGAGGGCGGCGCGCTCGACCGGGCGCTGGTGCTGTGGCTGCCGGGCCCCCGGACCGCGACCGGAGAGGACATCGCCGAGCTGCACCTGCATGGGGGGCGGGCGGTCGTCGCCGCGGTCGAGACCGAACTTGCCCGCATGCCGGGGCTGCGCCGGGCGCAGGCGGGGGAGTTCACCCGCCGCGCGTTCGCCAACGGGCGGATCGACCTTGCGGAAGCCGAGGGCCTCGCCGACCTGCTTGCGGCCGAGACCGAGAGCCAGCGGCGCGCGGCGGTGGCGATGGCCGGCGGTGCGCTTTCGCGTCAGGTCGAGGTATGGCGCGAGCGCGTGCTCGAACTGTCGGCGGCGGTCGAGGCAGTCCTCGACTTCGGTGACGAAGATGACGTGGGCGGGCTGCCCGCGGATTTTTCGCGCCGGGTGGGGGAACTGGGCACGGACATCGACGCCTGGCTGGCACGTCCATCGGCAGAACGCCTCCGCGACGGTGTCAGGGTCGTTCTCGCTGGCCCTCCAAATGCCGGAAAATCGAGTTTATTCAATGCTCTACTGGATACGGAGGCAGCCATTGTCACGGACATCGCCGGCACCACACGCGACGTGATAGAGCGGCCCGTCGCGGTCGAAGGCGTGCCATTCGTCCTCGTCGACACCGCCGGGCTTCGCTCGGGCGGCACGGATGCGGTGGAGATCATCGGAATCGAGCGGGCGGGGGCGGAACTGGCGCGGGCGGACATCGTGCTGTGGCTCGGCGCCGAAGGGGAGGGGCCGGCGGGCGCGGTCGAGGTGGCAGCAAAGTCCGACCTTCCCGGGCCTTCCAAGTCGGGCGCCGTTGCCACTGTCTCGGCGATGACGGGTGCCGGCATAGCCGGACTCTGGCGCGTGCTGGTCGATCGCGCAGGCAGCTTGCTTCTGGTCCCCGGTGAGGTGGCACTCAACCAGCGTCAGCGAGCTGCATTGGTTGTGGCGGCAGACGAATTGCGCCATGCCATGGGTGAGACGAGGCCGCTTATCCTCGCCGAACAGTTGCGGCTAGCCCGGTTGGCGTTCGACCGCCTGACCGGGCGAGCTTCGACCGAGAACATGCTCGACGGCCTTTTCGGTCGGTTCTGCATCGGAAAGTGATGTTTCACGTGGAACAGCGCACGCTTTGACGCGTAAACCGCGCTCGCCTACGGGCAGGGTCAGTATGCACCGGTTCGATATCATCGTGGTGGGCGGCGGACACGCCGGAGTCGAGGCAGCGGCCGCTGCCGCGCGGATGGGCGCGCACGTCGCGCTGGTGACATTCGATCGCGCTGCGATCGGGGCGATGAGCTGCAACCCGGCGATCGGCGGGCTGGGGAAGGGCCATCTCGTACGCGAGGTGGATGCCTGCGACGGCCTGATCGCGCGAGCGGCCGATGCCGCGGCAATCCATTACCGAATGCTCAACAGGTCCAAGGGCAGTGCGGTCTGGGGCCCGCGAGTGCAGGCAGACCGGACCTTGTTTCGCAAATCGATCCAGAGTCAGCTCAGGCGACAGGGCAAGCTCGAAGTGGTGGAGGGCGAGGCAGCGGCGCTGCGCATGGACGGAGGTCGGGTCGCAGGGATCGTGCTGGCCGATGGGACAGCGATCGCCGCCAAGTCTGTCGTCCTGTGCACCGGCACGTTCCTGGGCGGGCGACTGTTCCGGGGAGAGGAACGGTTCGAGGGCGGCCGGATCGAGGAAGGCGCGGCCCATCGCCTCGCCGAGCAGTTGCGCGCGGCGGAGTTGCCGATGGCGCGGCTCAAGACCGGCACGCCGCCCCGGCTCGACGGACGGACGATCGATTGGGCCATGCTCGAGGAGCAACCCTCGGACAGCGACCATTGGATCATGTCGCCCTTGAGCCCGCACCGGGGCAACGCCCAGCTTGCCTGCGCGATCACGCGGACGAATGCGCGGACCCACGATCTCATTCGGGGCGCGCTCCACCGGTCGCCCTTGTTCAGTGGTGCGATCGGCGCACAGGGGCCGCGGTATTGCCCCTCGATCGAGGACAAGATTCACCGCTTCGGCGATCGCGATGGCCATCAGGTCTTCCTCGAGCCGGAGGGCCTCGACACCCACCTGGTCTATCCCAACGGGATCAGCACCTCGCTCCCCGCTGATGTGCAACTGGCGATGGTCCGCTCGATGCCCGGGCTTGAGCAAGCCGATATCGCCGTCCCCGGTTACGCTGTGGAATACGACCACATCGACCCGCGCGCGCTCGGCCGCGATCTCCAGGTCCGGGTCATGCCCGGGCTCTATTGCGCCGGCCAGATCAACGGCACGACCGGGTATGAAGAGGCAGCAGCCCAGGGACTCGTCGCCGGTTCTGCCGCAGCCGCGCAGGCTCTCGATCGGATACCGCTCGCGCTCGATCGGGCGAATTCGTATCTGGGCGTGATGGTGGACGACCTGACGCTGCACGGCGTGTCCGAACCGTACCGGATGCTGACCGCGCGCGCCGAATACCGCCTTCGTCTGCGCGCCAACAATGCTACCACGCGGCTTACCCCGCTGGCCATCGAATCCGGATGTATCGGACCTGATCGTCTTGAGTGGTACAGGAAGCGCGAGGAACGGCGTTCCACGTGGAACGCCGCCTTGGAGACTGGAGTATCCGGAAAGGTTCTTTTCGAGGCGGGCGTCCCGGCGCGCCGGGACACGCCGCGCCAACCCCTGTCGGACTGGCTGGCGCAGGGGCTGGAACCGGGCAGCCTCGGGCCTTGGCTACCGGCCGGGTTCGCCACCGACGAGGTGGGGATCGAATTGGCCGAAGATGCCGCCTATGCCCCCTATGTTGCGCGCCAAGAGGCCGAACTGCGCGAACTGCGTGCCTCGGAGAGCTTGGCGCTCGACCCCGCGTTTCCGTTTCGCACGGTTCCCGGACTGTCCAACGAAATGGTGGATCGCCTCGAGGCCGCTCGCCCGGCAACCATGGCGGCGGCCGGTCGGGTACCCGGGATCACTCCGGCGGCACTGGCAGCCGTCCTCGTGCACGCAAGGCGGCGCCAGCAGGAAGTGGCATGATCCTCGTGGGTGAGCGGGATTCGATGGATTACGTCGCGGCGCGTTGCGACGAGCGGGCCATGGCGCGAATCGGACGGTTCATCGACCTGCTGGTCGAGGAAAACGAGCGGCAGAACCTGGTTGCGGCGGCGACCCTGGACCACGTGTGGCAGCGCCACATAGCCGATAGTGCTCAGCTGCTCGAGTTCGCGCCGCAGGTTCCACGTGGAACGTGGGTGGACCTGGGATCGGGAGCGGGATTTCCAGGCCTCGTGATCGCCATGATGCGACCCGATCTTCACGTTAAGCTCGTGGAATCGCGGCGTTTGCGGAGCGCATGGCTCTCGTCTTGCATCGATGCCCTGGGGCTTGATAAGTGCGAGGTGAGCCATGGCCGCGCAGAGGTCCTGCCGGCGGAAGAAGCGGCCGTCCTGAGTGCGCGCGCCTTCGCGCCGCTTCCGAAGGCGATCGCAATCGGCCGGCGTTTTTCCACAGCCGACACAGTCTGGTTGTTGCCCAAGGGGCGCTCGGCGGCGCAGGAAGTGAACGAACTGCCCAAGCGGCTGCGCAGTATGTTCCACGTGGAACAATCGGTCAGCGATCCGGAGGCCGGTATCGTGACGGGGCGGTTGACGGAGTAAGCCGGACAATGATCACAATCGCTGTAGCCAACCAGAAGGGCGGGGTCGGCAAGACGACCACGGCGATCAACATCGCTACGGCGATGGCCGCAACCGGTTGGAAAACCTTGCTGATCGATCTTGATCCTCAGGGCAATGCATCGACCGGGATGGGAATTTCGAGCGAGGATCGCCACCGATCGAGCTATGACCTGTTGGTCGAAGGGGCTGCACTTGGTGATTGCGTCGGTGCCACGTCGATCCCCGGGCTCGACATCGTCCCTGCGACCGTTGATCTGTCAGGTGCCGAGGTGGAGCTGGTCAACGTCGAGGACCGGACCGCCCGGCTGACGGCTGCATTGGCCGACCATCGCGGGCACGAGATCGCCTTCATCGATTGCCCGCCGTCTCTCGGTCTTCTCACGCTCAACGCGCTCGGCGCGGCGGACACGCTGCTCGTTCCGCTCCAGTGCGAGTTCTTCGCGCTCGAGGGATTGTCCCAGCTTCTCCTCACCGTGGAGCGGGTGCAGCAACGCTTCAATCCCGATCTCGGCATCATCGGGGTCGTCCTGACGATGTTTGACCGCCGCAACCGTTTGACCGACCAGGTCGCAGACGACGTCCGCGCGTGTCTTGGCCCTCTGGTGTTCGAAGCGGTGATCCCGCGGAACGTGCGCCTGTCGGAGGCACCCAGCCATGGCCTTCCGGCGCTTGTCTACGATCACAACTGCACCGGCAGCCGCGCTTACATGGCGTTGGCACGCGAGCTGATCGGGCGCCTGCCCGCCGAAAGGAAGGCCGCATGAGCGAACCGACCGATCCTATCCGTTTTTCCATCCCCGAGCGGCCCAGGGACGATTCGCGCAAGCGGCTTGGCAAGGGACTGGGTGCGCTGATGGGTGAAACCCGTCGCGAGGAACCACTCGTCAAGGGAGAAAGCGCCGGTAAATCAGATGCTTCCCGGGCAGGAGGCCTGGCGTCCCTGCCGGTTTCGGCGATCGAGCCCTTGCCGGGCCAGCCACGCCGCCGATTCGACGAGGCTGCACTGGAGGAACTCGCGGCATCGATATCGCAGCGCGGGGTCATCCAGCCGGTGATCGTCCGGCCGCTTGCCGGGGGGCGTTACCAGCTCGTCGCGGGAGAGCGCCGCTGGCGTGCCGCGCAAAAGGCGCGCCTGCACGAGATACCCGCGCTCGTGCGCGATCTCGACGAGCGCGAGGTCATGGCCCTCGCCTTGATCGAGAACCTCCAGCGCGAGGATCTCAACCCGGTCGAAGAGGGACGCGCCTACCAGCGTCTTGCCGATTCGGAAGGGATGAGCCAGGCCGAGATCGCCTCGCTCGTCGACAAGTCGCGCAGCCACGTCGCCAACCTCCAGCGCCTGTTGCAGCTACCCGAGGCGGTGCTCGACCTGGTCGAGGAAGCGCAGCTCTCGATGGGACACGCCCGTGCGCTGATCGGCCATCCCGAAGCGGAATCGCTGGCCGCCCGCGCCGCGCGCGACAATCTCTCGGTGCGCGAGGTCGAATCGCTCGTGCGCCGCACCAACGGGAAAGAATCCGCCCGCAGGCAGGCGCGGGTGCCTCGCGACCCCGCGAAGGATGCCGATATCGCCGCGGTGCAGCGCCACCTGGAAGAGTTCCTCGGTCTTACCGTGCGGATCAAGACCGACGAGGATCCGCGGTCTGGAGCCGTCACGATCCGGTACCGCACGCTCGATCAACTTGACCTTATTTGTCAAAGACTTACTGGCGGAGATATCTGACTCAGACCGATTTCGGCGGTTAAGGTGTGCGAGGACGCTTAAAGGCCCGGTAAGGGTTTTGCCTTATTGGCCCACGATCGTGGGGGACCGAACCAGCCTTTCTCGGATGCAGCGCATGGGCGCTGCGATCGGCGCGATCGCGATCGCGTCGACCGCTACGCCTGCGCAGGCGCAGAAACGCACCACCCAGACGATGCCGGTCGTGCTGACGGTCGAGCAGGCCTGTCGCCTCGTCACCCAGCCGCTCGATTTCGGCATTCCCGACCCGAAGGCCAAGGCTGCAACATCGACAACCACGATCACGCTTACTTGCACGCCGGGGACCGTATATTCGATCGGAATCGATAACGGGCTCTACTGGGATGGCAGCACCCGCCGGATGTATGGCGGCAGCGCGAATGGCCAGGTCTGGTATGCCGACTACCAGCTCTATCACGATGCGCTTCATCTGCTGCCCTGGGGCATGGGGGCAACCGCGGCGGCCGGGGTACTTGGCCTGCCTGGCAAGACCTACACCGTCTATGGCGTGACGCAGATCAAGAACCTGCGCCCGGCGCCCTATCGCGATACCGTCATCGTCCAGCTCGACTTCTGACGCTTCGCGCGGGAACGCACCCGCCCCAAGCGCGAGAAAGGTCCAAAAAAGTCAGCCCGGACTTTACCTCGCGTTAACCATAAGTGCCTAGGCAATTCCCCGTAATGGACGGCAAATTTCCGAGTAACGTTTAGCAAAATCGCAAGATTTTGGCCTGCATAGGGCGGCTTGGCACTTAGCCAGACTGTTAGGGGATCTTTATCATGCGTAAGTTTGCTATCTGCGCCGCCGCGCTGGCTGCGACAGTCGCGACGCCGGCGATGGCTGGCCCGAACGGCACCATCACCCAGACCATGGACGTGCTTCTGAACGTCCAGACCTCGTGCACGCTGACCACGCCGCCGGCGATGAACTTCGGTTCGGTGAACACGGTGACCGCGGGCACCACCACCACGGCGACCACCTCGGTTCAGTGCACGCCCAACACGCCATACACGCTCAGGGTCGACAACGGTCAGCACGCCGATCTGACCAGCGGCCAGCGCCGCCTGCAAGCCACCGCGGGCACCGTCACCGTGGATTACGACCTGCTGCAGGCCGATACGACCGCCTGGCCCGTCGCCGGTGTCGGCGGAACGGGCAGTGGCACGGCCCAGAATTACAGCATGGTCGGCAAGCTCGTGCAGACCACCGAAGTGGCTGCCGGCAATTATGCCGACGTGCTGACGATCACGCTCGACTACTGATTCGGGCACGGACTTAGGGGGACCACCGAGCAATGATCCGCAACCAGCAGCTATCGCGCGCATTTGCCGCCATCGCCGCCGGCGGGTCGCTGCTCGGCCTCTCTGTCATCGGTGCATCTCCCGTCGTCGCCCAGGTGGCCGCCGACAATCCGGGGGCTGTCGCCAATCCCGAGATCGAAGCCGGCGCGACCCTGTCGATCGCCCCCTTGCGGGTCGACCTCGACAGCGATGCGACCGGGGCCACCGTGTACCTGACCAACTCTTCGGCTCGCGAACTGGCTGTTCAGACCAGGCTTTTCGGCTGGTCGCAGGACGCCGGCAACGACGTCTACGCGCCCAGTGGCGAGCTGACCGTATCTCCGTCCATTTCGATGATTCCGCCCGGCGAGACCCAGATTGTGCGCATCCTGCGCAAGTCCGGATCGAGTGCGGGTGAAAAGCGGTTCAGGCTGGTTGTCGACCAGTTGCCGGATCCCAAGAGCGCAGAAGGCGGCAGAGCCGAGACGCGCATCCGTTTCACCCTTCCCGTGTTCGTCGATCGCGACACGGCGGGCACCCCCGCGCTTGCGTGGCGGCTGGCCGACGACAAGCTTGAGGTCGTCAATTCCGGCGGCGCGACGGCGCGTATCGTGAGCCTCGCGGTGAAAACGGCAAACGGGAAAGACGTGACCGTGGGACGCAATGTCCTGCGCTACGTCCACGGCAATTCGACCATCGCCTGGCCGATCGGAAAGGGCTGCTCGCTCGGCGCGGTGACGATCATCGCGCAGGTCGAGGGCCAGACGGTCGATGCGCAGCCCCAGACCACGTGCGGCTAGCGCACTCCTGACCCTCATCGCGGCGTCCGGCGCCGCGCTGTTTCCGGTTCCTTCGGTCGCCCAGGCCGATCCCTTCGCCATTCCGCATTCGCTGACGTACAAGGCGGTTGCAGACACCGAGACCGGCCCCGTCCTGGCCGAGATCGTGATCGACGGCGCCAAGGCGCGCCGCATGGTGCATCTCGACGGCAAGGGCAGTGCCATGACGATCGAGGCCGCCGACGCCCGCACAGTCGGGTTGCCGGTCGAGGATGGTGCCGAGGGGCCCGTGCGGCTCGAAACGCTACGCCTCTACCAGTGGACCTACGATCCGCTGCGCCAGCAGCTCAAGGTCACGCTGTTCCGCAACAACGACGGGGTGAACTTTCGCGACCTGACTTCGCGGGTCCGGGGGCCAAGCGAGAGCCGACCGCTGACCGCCTTCCGCATCGATTACGACGTGACCGCAAGCGCGAACGCGTCCGGAGTGCAGGCCGGCGGCCTGTTCGAAGCGGCGCTCATCCGCGGCAATCTGTCCGCCGGATCGACCGCCCGGGCGGTGACCAGCCCTGCGCCCGGGAATCCCGCGTTCGTCCGCCTCGACAGCTCGGTGCGTTACCTGTGGGAAAAGAAGGGCCTCGTCGCCACCGCGGGAGACTTCGTCAGCGCCGGCAGCCAGTCCCAGCGACCCGTGCGCATGGGCGGGATCAAGGTCGGCACCGATTTCGACCTTCGTCCCGATCTCGTCACCGTCCCGCTGCCGGCGTTTTCCGGCTCGGTGGCGGTGCCGACTACGATCGACCTCGTCGGCGCGAGCCGCCGCTATCTGACCACCAAGCTCGAGCCGGGCGATTTCACCGTCCGCAACATCCCGGCGCAACCGGGGCGGGGCGAGATTACCGCGGTCCTGCGCGATTCGCTCGGCCGTGAGCGAATCGAGACAGCGCGGTTCTACGTTTCGCGCGACCTGCTCGCGCCAGGCCGGAGTGCCTATGCAGTCAACGCCGGGTTCGTCCGACGACGATTTGGGGAAACAAGCACCGACTACGGGCCCTTCGCAGCCTCCGCCTATTTCAGGCGGGGGCTTTCGCCGTCCCTGACGCTCGAGACGAGCGCGGAATGGACCGAGGGCACCGCTAATCTCGGCGCAAGGGCCGATTTCACGCTCGGCCACATCGCAAAGGCCACCGTGGAGGGACGTTTCAGCCACGACACGCGGGCGGGGAGCGGACACCTGCTCAATCTCGGCCTCGAATCGATCGGACAGGCGTTCGGCGGGGCGATTGGCGCAACTTTGCCCGGCGCGACTTATCGCGATGTCGCCACGCGGCTGGGCGATCCGGCGCCGCCAAGACGCATCTTCGCCAACGCCTTCTATCGGATCGGAGCGAACATCCAGGCGCAACTTTCGCTGGTTCGAAGCGAAAGTCGCGCCGAACCCCGTTACGCCCGCCTCAAGGAGCGGACCGATACCGCGGCCGCCAGCCTGCAGCTGCCGATCAGTTCGCGGCTGCGCTTCTACGGCTCGACCGAGTATCGGCGTGTGAACGGGCGCGGGGTGGCGAGCGTGTCGGCGGGGCTGTCGCTCAACCTGGGACCGCGGACCCGCGCGGCGCTGTATGCGC
Organism: Tsuneonella litorea; assembly: GCF_025154015.1. Classification (GTDB taxonomy): domain Bacteria; phylum Pseudomonadota; class Alphaproteobacteria; order Sphingomonadales; family Sphingomonadaceae; genus Tsuneonella; species Tsuneonella litorea. The sequence goes on along the minus strand of NZ_JAOAMV010000001.1, from coordinate 559,498 downwards.
GCAAGTCGGGCAACTATGGAGCCGCCGGCGCGACTTTCTCGCAGAGCGAGACCCGGACCGATCCGTTCGGCTTTCACGTCGGTGCGCAGGTCACCGATCGCGGGCACGCGGTGAACGCCGGGGCGGCGATGCTTTTGCCGATGATGCGCGCCGAGGGCGAGGTGGAAGAGGTCGACGGACGCTTCGCCGCGCGGGGAACGGCCCGCGGCTCGATCCTGCTGGCCGGCGGCACGCTCTATGCCAAGGCGCGCAGCGAAATGGGCTTCGTCCTCGTTCGCACCGGCACGGTCGCAGGCGTGCCGATAACCCTCGAGAACCGCCTCGTCGGCCACACCAACGCGCGCGGTGCGCTTCTGGTCGAAGACGTCCCCGCGCTGGTCCCGGTCAAGATCGACGTCGACCCCGACCGGCTCCCGGCCGAGGCGCTCGTCAAGCGCACCGATCACAAGATCAGGGTGCCGCGCCGCGCTGTCGCACTGGTCGAGATCGACGCGGTTCGGTTCGTGCCGGTGGTGCGCCCGGTGGTCGACGCCGCGGGCCGGCCGCTTCCCGCGGCGCTTCGCGTGCGGGCCATGCCCTCGGGCGAAACCACGCTCACGGGGTTCGACGGGCTGGTCGAGATCAATGCCGGCGCCGAGGATTCCCGGCTTCTGATCGGCACGCCGGGCAGCGGCTGCGTGGTCGAGCTGGCGGGCATGGACCTGACCGATGACTCCGCGGCGCCGCTGGTCTGCGTGCCCGCGATCATCGCCGCGGAAGAGAAGGAACCGGACGCTGTGGCGAGCGCAACGGCGCGGGCCGGCCCGCGCCGAGTCGCGCGGCGCAACTAACCCGCGGGTCTCGCGCCCCGCAGGGGGGGGGCGAGATCCGCGCCGGGGCCTATTTCGACTTGATCAGCTTGGTTCGCTTGTCGCCGCGCGGCGCGGGCTGACGGATGGTCTTGCTGCGCGGAAGCGACCGGGACCGGACCCGGACCGGCTCGTCGACCCATTCCTCGGTGACGTATTCGCGAACCACCGCGCGTTGCGGGACCTGCATGAGCACCGCGACATAGGCGACGGCGGGGTAGCCATAGCCATAGCCATAGCCATAGCCATAGCCATAGCCCGGATAAGCGCCCCACGCATGGCCCGGCGCATGGGGCGCCCCGGCCATGTAGCGATCGAGGTGCCAGGCGCATTCGTCGTCGCGCTTGCGGTCGCTCGCCGCGTCGATCGCGCCGCCGATCACGAGCCCGGCAATGCCGCCCACGCCGGCCCCGATCAGCGTTCCGGCGAGGCGCTGCGAACCCCAGGCCCGGTTGCCGATGACCCCTCCCGCCACAGCGCCGAGGAGGCCGCCGATCACCCGGGCGCGATCCTTGCGGTCCACCCCGCGAATGCGATCGCGGCAATCTGCCAGCCACGCCTCGCGATCGAAGCCGGGCTGCGGGGGTGGGTAATGGCCCCCCGCGTGCGGCGCGGGAAAGCCCTGGCCGTAATAGGTCGGTGCAGCAGGCGGAACCGCCGGCGCCGGGGGCGCCGTTTCGATTTCGGTTTCGTAGATCGTCACGCGCTCCGCCGGATCGGCGGTCGGCGATGCGTCAGGGGCCGCCGCGCCGACCGGCTGGACCACCGGGACGCTCTCGAACACCACGTCGCCCGGGGTGTGCGGTTCGGCGGCGACGGGGGCGGCCGCCACAAGCGCGCCGGCGGCGACGGTCAGGGCGAGCATTCGTTGAGCGGGCATGCGCTGTATTTCCCCTGCTTCGCGCAAATCTGCCGACCCACGAGTCGGCTCACGCGTTAATGGAAAATTTAGCATTACCTAACGCCGGGCCCCAAGTCCCGGCCTGTCGCCTGTCCCGAAACGGGGCGCTTAGATGCGTCGCGCGAGCAGCGCGGCGAGCGCCTCGATCCCGGCGGCGTCGTCGGCGTCGAAGCGAGCGGGGTGCGGGCTGTCGAGATCGATCACCGCGATAACCGCTTCGTCGCGCACGACCGGCACGACAAGTTCGCTCCGGCTTGCCGCGTCGCAGGCGATGTGGCCGGGAAAGGCGTGAACGTCGTCGACGCGCAGGGTCCGGCCACTTGCGGCGGCGCTGCCGCACACGCCCTTGCCGAACGGGATGCGGATGCACGCGGGACGCCCGGCAAACGGCCCCAGCACCAGTTCGCCGTCCACCACGCGGTAGAACCCCGACCAGTTGAGCGCGGGGATGAATTCGGCGAGCAGGGCCGCCACGTTCGCCATGTTGGCGACCGCGTCGGGCTCGCCTTCGGTCAATGCGTCGGCTGCTGCGAGCAGCTGGCGATAGAGTTCGGGCTTGGCGATCGCTTCGTCGGGTCGAAAATCGTACATCGAACGCGGCTCTAGCGCAGCCCGGCGTTGCCGCAAGTCGCGCCAGCGCCTATTTCCCTGTCCATGAGCACCGGCCGCAAGATTTTCGCCGGCTTCCTCGTCGCTGTCCTCCTGGTCATCGGCGTCGTTGCCTACCTCGTAACCCCCGACACCGCGCGCCAATCGGTCGAAGACCTCGCCGGCACGGATCCGCAGCTTCTCCGGCCGCGTTACGAAACCGTTCCCACGGTGGGAGTGGCCGACGCGGTGGGCTGGCCCGACGACGCCGTGCCCGTCGCGGCCGAGGGGCTGGCCGTCAGCCGGTTCGCGCAAGGCCTCGATCACCCGCGGACGATGTACGTCATGCCGAACGGCGACGTCCTGCTCGCGCTGACCAACCGGCCTCCGTCAAAGGGACCGGGCGGGATCGAGGGCTGGATCATGAACCTGCTGTTCAAGAAGGCCGGGGCGGGCGGTCCGTCGCCGAACGCGATCGCGCTGCTGCGCGACACGGATGGCGACGGTAACGCGGACGCGCAGGCGATCCTCAAGAATGATGCGCTCAGTTCGCCGTCGGGCATGGCCTACCGGGACGGTACGCTCTACGTCGCCAACCACGACGCCCTGCTCGCCTTCCCTTACGAGGAAGGCGCAACCACCCTCGACGGGGCTCCGAAGAAGCTGATGGACCTGCCGCCGGCGGGCAACCACTGGATGCGCAACATCGTGCTCTCGCCCGACGGCAAGCACATCTACATCGCGGTGGGATCCGCCTCGAACGTCGGCGAGCGCGGGCTCGACCAGGAAGTGGGCCGCGCGGCGATCTGGGACTACAACCTCGAGACCGGCCGCCAGCGCCAGTTCGCGAGCGGGCTTCGCAACCCCAACGGCCTCGCGTTCTCCCCCTGGAGCGGCGAGTTGTGGACCACGGTGAACGAGCGCGACATGCTCGGTTCGGACCTCGTGCCCGATTACCTGACCAACGTGCCGATCGGCGCGCAGTACGGCTGGCCGTGGGTCTGGTGGCGCAACAACTTCGACGACCGCGTCGACGAGCCGACCCCGGACGGGTTCAACCCCGACTATATCCGCCTGCCCGAATACGCGCTCGGTCCGCACGTTGCCGCGCTCGGCCTCGCGTTCACCGGCAACGGCTCGGCCCTGGGCGACACCTATGCCACGGGCGCTGTGGTCGCGCGCCACGGTTCGTGGAACCGCAAGCCGAAGTCGGGTTACGACGTGGTCTACGTCCCGTTCGACAAGCGCGGCAATCCGGTGGGCAAGCCGCGACCGATCCTGACAGGTTTCCTCGCCGAAGACGGCGAAACCACGCGCGGGCGGCCGACCTGGGTCGCCTTTGCAAAGGACGGCGCGCTGCTGGTCACCGACGACACGGCCGGGATCGTCTGGCGGGTCACGGCGCCCGGTGCCGCGCCCTCGCCGGCGATCGAGCGGGTCACCGGCCGGCGCCTGCCGCCCCGGCGCGAACTGCGCGGCGGCGAGGCGACGTTCGACGAGGACTACGCGCGCGTGCCGACGCCCTAGGCGGGGATCGACCGCTCTAGAGCTCGCGACCGGCGCGCCCGGCCAGTTCGGTCACGTATTGCCACGCGGTGCGGCCCGAACGCGCACCGCGGCGCTTGGTCCATTCGAGGGCATCGCCGGGCTCCCACGAAAGGCCCAGCGGATCCGCGTAAGCCGCGACGATCGCAAGATAATCGTCCTGGCTCGCGGCGTGGAAGCCGATCGACAGCCCGAACCGGTCGGCGAGAGCCTGCAGGTCGTCGAGCGCGTCGCGCGGATTGACCGGGTCGTCCTGTTCGCTGAGGTGCCGCGGCACGATCGCGCGGCGGTTGCTGGTGACCGCGAGGCGGACGTTCGCCGGGCGCGCCTCGACTCCGCCCTCGAGCCACGAGCGCAGGTGCCGGGGCCCCACCGTGTCGCCTTCCGCAAAGCCCAGGTCGTCGAGGTAGACGAGGAAGGCGCGCGGCTCGCTCCGCAGTCTCGCGAACAATGCGGGGAGCGACGGCAGCGCGTCGGCCGCGACCTGCACGAGCGCGAGGCGCGACGCGTCGCCGGCCTGCGCGGCGACGGTGGCCGCCCGGACCAGCGCGCTCTTGCCCATGCCCCGTGCGCCCCACAGCAGCATGTCGTGCGCTGCCGCCCCCGCGGCGAGGCGGGCGACGTTCTGCGCGACCGCTTGCTTCTGCCGCTCGATGCCCTTGAGCTGGTCGAGCGCCGGAGCCTCGATCCGCTCCACCGGTCGCGCCGTCAGGCCGGTCCAGACATATGCCGGCGCACTTGCCCAGTCGATCGGTTCCGCCTGGCCGGGGACGAGGGCCTCAAGCGCTGCGGCGATCCGCTCGAGCGGGTCGCTCATCCCGCCAGTGCCGCCGCCGGAACTGCGTAGAGCAGGTCCGCGCTGCCGCGGGCCGATGCGGCAAGGCCGAGCGCCTCGGGCACGATGCGGGTCGCGAAGAACCTTGCGGTTACGGGCTTGCTTTCGGCCAGCGATGGCGCCGCGCCATCGGCGACCGCGCGTGCCTGGCGCGACAGCTGCCAGCCCGCGACCGCCACCGCGCACATCGCGGTGAATGGAACGCTGCCGGAAAGCCGGTCGTCGAGCGAAGCCTCCTCGCGCATCCAGCGCGCGATCTCGCGGCAGGTGCGGGCGAGGTCCGCCAGCGCGCCGTCCGAATCGCGTTCGACGTCCGCGAGCAGCGCGTCGAGCGCCGCACCGCCGTCGAGGCCGAGCTTGCGGGTGACGAGGTCGGCCGCCTGGATCCCGTTGGTCCCTTCGTAGATCGGCGCGATCCGCGCGTCGCGATAGTGCTGCGCAGCGCCGGTTTCCTCGACGAAGCCCATTCCGCCATGGACCTGCACGCCGAGGCTGGCGATCTCGACGCCCACGTCGGTGCCCCAGGCTTTGAGCATGGGCACCAGGCACTCCGCCCGCGCCGCCGCGGCGGCATCGCCCAGGGTGCCCCGGTCGACCTGCCCGGCGGTATAGTAAAGAAGCGCGCGCGCGCCCTCGGTCAGCGCCTTCATCCGGAGCAGCATCCGCCGCACGTCGGGATGCTCGGCGATCGCCACGGGCGACTTGTCGGGCGATCCGGCGCGCGCCGACTGGACCCGGTCGAGCGCGTAGGCGAGGGCGGCCTGGGTCGCCCGCTCGCCGATCTGCACGCCCTGGTTGCCGACGTTGATCCGCGCGTTGTTCATCATCGTGAACATCGCCATGAGGCCGCGGTTGGGCGCGCCGACGAGCTCGCCGATGCAGTCTCCGCTGTCGCCGTAGCTCATCACGCAGGTCGGCGAGGCGTTGATGCCGAGCTTGTGCTCGAGGCTGACGCACTTCACGTCGTTGCGCGGGCCGAGGCTGCCGTCGGGCTTCACGCGGTACTTGGGGACGACGAACAGCGAGATTCCCCGGCTGCCCTCGGGCGCGTCGGGCAGGCGGGCGAGAACGAGGTGGATCACGTTGTCCGCAAGCTCGTGCTCGCCCCAGGTGATGTAGATCTTGGTGCCCGCGATGCGGTACTTGCCCGCGTGCTCTCCGTCCTCGATGGGCGTTGCGGCCGTGCGCAGCGCGCCGAGGTCGCTGCCCGCCTGCGGCTCGGTCAGGTTCATCGTGCCCGACCATTCGCCGCTGATCATCTTCGGCAGGTAGAGCGCCTTCTGGTCTTCGGAACCGTGGTGCTCGAGCGCGTCGATCGCCCCGGTGGTCAGCATCGGCAGGAGGTTGAACGCGAAGTTCGCGGTGCCGAGGTTCTCGAGCACGTTGCACCCGAGCGCGAAGGGCAGCCCCTGGCCGCCGAAGTCGGCCGGCGCAGCGATCGCGTTCCAGCCCTGCTCGACATAGTGCGCGTAGGCCTCGGCAAACCCGTCGGGCAGCCGCACGACGCCGTTCTCGAGCCTTGCTCCCTCGACGTCTCCGACCCGGTTGAGCGGCGCCCATTCGCCTGTTGCGAATGCGCCGATCCCCTCGACGATCGCGGCCACCATGTCGGGTTCCGCCGCGGCGAAACGTTCCGATTGCGCGAGTTCGCCGATCCCGGCGCATACCTCGAGCGCGAGCAGCTGGTCGGCGGTGGCGGGACGGTACATCGTCGGGACTCTCCGGATGACGGGGTTGCCGGGCGCAGACATCGCTTATAGCGCGCGGGGATGGGCGACAAGCACGCTACGGAAAGGCTGGCGGGAGACGCCGCGGGAATTGCCCGGGCGGCAGAGCTGCTCGATTCGGGCGGTCTCGTCGCGCTCCCGACCGAGACCGTCTACGGCCTCGCCGGCCGCGCCGACCGGACGGCAACCGTGGCGGCGATCTATCGCGCGAAGGGACGGCCCGACTTCAATCCGCTGATCGTCCATGTACCCGATGTCGCGGCGGCGGAGCGCCTCGCCCGCTTCGACGACCGCGCGAGGGCGATCGCGGCCCGGTTCTGGCCGGGGCCGCTCACGATGGTCCTGCCGCTGGCCGAAGGAGCGCCCATCGCTGCAGCCGTGACCGCAGGATTGCCGACGATGGCGCTGCGCTGTCCGGCGCATCCGGTGATGCGCGCGGTGCTCGAACAGGCTGGCCTGCCACTCGCCGCCCCATCGGCCAACCGCAGCGGCGCGGTCAGCCCGACGAGCGCGCGCCACGTGCTGGCCACGCTCGACGGGCGGATCGACGCCGTGCTCGACGGCGGAGCGGCGGAAAAGGGGCTGGAATCGACGATCGTGGCGTTGCGCGATGGGGGTGGCTGGCAGCTGCTGCGCGAAGGCCCGATCGGACAGCCCGCCCTCGCCGCCATCCTTGGCCCCGCTACCCCGGTTTCCGAGGCACGCATCGAGGCGCCGGGGCAGCTCGCCCAGCACTATTCGCCCGGCAAGCCCGTGCGCCTGGAGGTGGTGGACGCGCGCGACGACGAGTTCCTGCTCGGGTTCGCGGCGGTGGCGGGCGACTGGTCGCTCTCGCCATCGGGCGATCTCGCCGAGGCCGCCGCGCGCCTCTACGAAGGGCTGCACCGCGCCGCGGCGTCCGCATTGCCGCGGGTGGCCGTGGCGCCGGTGCCCGACGCGGGGCTGGGCCGGGCGATCAATGACCGCTTGCGCCGGGCTGCGAGCTAGCGCGGTTCGTCGGGTTCGACGGGTACCCGGGGCAGGAGAGCCTGGAGTTCCGCATTGACCTGCGCGGCCTCGTTGCAGGCTCGGCGTTCGCCCTCGATGCACCGCTTCTCGAGCTTGTCGCGCTGGCGGGCGAGCTGGCCAAGCCGCTCCTCGCGCTTGCGGATCTCGCGCCCGCGCTTCTCGTCGGCCTCGGACTGGCTGGTGGTGGCGAGATCGACCGCCTTCGAGGCCACCTTCACCGGCGCCGTCGCGACGTCGAGCGCGGTCTTTGCGAGGCAGCCGGACAGGCCGAACGCCGCCAGCGAGAGAAGGGCAAGGGTGGGGCCGCGCATCGTGCAATCCTTTCGATGCGCGGCCCTAGGGGTGCAGGTGTTGCAGTCCGATGAACCGCTAGGGAGCGTCGGGAGCCCGCGGAGCCTCAGGCGGTTGGGGGGCCTCGGGGGCCTCGGGGGCCTCGGGGGCGGGGGGCGGTCCGTCACCGGCCGCCTGGTCGCCGCTCGAACCGGGATTGCACCGCAGCGTGCCCGAGCCCATCGACTTGATCGTGCACTTGGCGGACCCGGTCACGGTCACGTCGCCCGAGCCCATCACCGTGGCCTTCACGGTGCCGTTCGAGGCGAAAGACGCACTTCCCGCGCCTGCGATGGTCACGTCGGCGGTTTCGGCCTCGAGACCTGCCATGTTGGCATTGCCCGAGCCTGCCACCGTGAGGTCGAGCGCGTCGACCTTGCCCGCGGCGCGGTAGCTACCCGATCCGGCTATCGTGACGTCCAGCTTTGCGGCGGAGACCGAATTCGTCCGGGCGGTGCCACTGCCGGCGATCGTCACTTCCGACTTGCCGGCAAGCGAATCGGCCAGGACCGTGCCCGATCCGGCGATGGTCAGCTTCTCCAGCCCCGGCATGGTGACCGTCACCGTCGCCTTGCCGTCTCCGTCGACCTTGTCCTTGCCCCGCATGATTCCGAGCGTCTTTTCATCCAGCGTGAAGCGCAGCGCGGAAACCGCGCCGGGGTCGCCCGCCACATCGATCTTCAGTGCATCGCCGTCCTTCACCACGACGTCGTCGGGGCCGGCGAGGACGAGCGCGGTCGGCGCCTTGCCGGCAATGTCGAGTTCCTCGAGGGGAACCCCCTTCTCGCCGTTGATCGAGATGTTTCCGTCGCAGCCGCTTGCGCCGAACGCCGCGGCCAACGCGACGACGGGGGCTATCCCACGAATGATCCGGTGCAGCATGATCTGTTTCCTCGCTGATTGCGTATTGCCGATATAATACAGCAAGCACGTGGGTTCAACCGCGCAAAAGGAAAGGGCCGCCCTTGCGGACGGCCCTTCATCGGCGCGAGACGACGCTTGGTCGAAATCAGGCCTCTTCGGTGTTCTCGTAGTACTGCGGCGCATGCTCGCGCAGCACGTCGAGGATCTTGCCGAGCGCGGTCGGCTCGTCGGTCTTTTCCATCGCCGCGAGCTCGCGGGCGAGGCGGCTCGAGGCGGCCTCGAAGATCTGGCGCTCGGAATAGGATTGCTCGGGCTGGTCGTCGGGGCGGAACAGGTCGCGGGTGACCTCGGCGATCGATACCAGGTCGCCCGAATTGATCTTCGCTTCGTATTCCTGCGCGCGGCGCGACCACATGGTCCGCTTGACCTTGGGCTTGCCCTTCAGGGTCTCCATCGCTTCCTTGAGGGTCTTGTCGCTCGACAGCTTGCGCATTCCGATCGATTCGACCTTGTTGACGGGGACGCGGAGCGTCATCCGCTCCTTCTCGAACCGCAGAACATAGAGATCGAGCTTCATGCCGGCGATTTCCTCGCTCTGCAGCTCGATCACACGGCCGACGCCGTGCTTGGGATAGACCACGTAATCGCCAACATCGAAGGCGGGGGCCTGGCTAGCCATCAATAATCCTTTCGTGCGGGCGCAAGCGTGTGCGGCAGGACAGACTTTCCTTGGGCCGGACCCTGCCGAAACGGCGGGGCGCGGTCGGGGCAATCCTGTCGTAACGCTGGTGTGCTGGCGCCTTTCTGACCGTTCGCTTCGCCGCCGGGAATCGCTCACCGGAGGGCTTGTTGGATTATATAGCACGCTCGCAACAAAATTTCCACCCTGCGCTTACGTCAGCGTAAGGCGGTGACTCGGACAGACGCGAGAGCGCAAAAAGTCGGGCGCGGTCAGTCGCCCTCGCCGGGCTCGGGGGTGAAATACTTCTCGAACTTGCCCTCCTCGCCCTTGTGCTCGTCGGCGTCGGCCGGCGGCTCCTTCTGGCTCGTGATGTTCGGCCATTCGGCGGAGAACTTGGTGTTGAGCTCGAGCCACTTCTCGAGCCCGTCCTCGGTATCGGGCAGGATCGCCTCGGCGGGGCATTCGGGCTCGCACACGCCGCAGTCGATGCACTCGGACGGGTTGATGACGAGCATCGTCTCGCCCTCGTAGAAGCAGTCCACCGGGCAGACCTCGACGCAGTCGGTGTACTTGCAACGGATGCAGGCGTCGGTGACGACGTAGGTCATTACGGGTGGCCCCTCTCAGGCGGTTGGTCTTCGCCCGCTGCTATGCCGCGAACGGGGTGCGGGTCAAGCGCCCGGTAGCAGGCCCGCGCCTCGGCCGGCGGTCCCCGGCGGACCGGGTAGGCGACCAGCTCGATCACGCGGACCCCGCCCGGCAGGGGGATGGTCAGCGTATCGCCGATCGCCACGTCCTGGCTGGCGCGCACGACCCGCGTGCCGTTGCGCCGGACGTGGCCCGCCTCGACCAGCCCGTGGGCTAGGCTGCGGCTCCTGGTCAGCCGCAGCTGCCACAGCAGCTTGTCGATCCTCACGCCTTCCTCACAGCGACAGGTCCGCCAATGCGGCGAACGCGCTTCCCTCGCGGACCCGGGGGCGCGGCGAGGCGGGTTCCCGGCGGGCAGGACGCCAGGTCCAGCGGTCCGGCGCGGGCGGTCCGAGTGCGCCCGCCTTCAGCCGGCGGCCGTGCTGGACCTTGAACCCGGCCGCACCCAGCAGGCGTACCCAGCTTTCGGCGGTCAGCCCGGTCGACACCGCCAGTGCGGGGTCGAGCGCAAAATGGCGGGCCTTTGCGTTCGCCCGGGCTTCGTGCGCCGTGCGGACCAGCTTGTCCGCCACGTCGACGCGAATCGCCTGCGCGCCCGCGGGGCGATACCCGGCCGGTAGGTTCCGGGCCGTGGGCAGGACGGCAGGCATCTGCGCCGCAATCGGCCGGCGATCGATACCCGCGGCGTGGAGCGCCTGACGCGCCGCGGGCTTGAGCAGCACGGGGGCGAAGACGTCGAGCCCCCCGAACACGACGCCAAGACGGCGAAGAAACGGGCGCTGCTCGCGCGGGAGATGCTCGATCCCCGCACGCTCGCGGGGCACCGTGCCGTGACCTGCCACCAGCGCCAGGAGCAGTGCGCGCGCCTCGCTCCCGGCCGCCGGATCGCGGGCCGCCGCCGCGAGCCTGGCGAGCGGTGCCAGCGGCGCAAGGCGATCATCCAGCCAGCGGTCGATCGCCGCGAGCAGGGCCGCGCGGTCGGCTTCCGGAACGGGCGTAAGGTCGCGCGAAGCGAGCAGTTTCGGACGGGCGGCGGGCGAGGATGCGTCCAGCCGGGCGATTTCGCGCCCCCGCCAGCGCACTGCCCCGCGAACGAGCGCGAGGCCCCCCGCATCCGCGGCCACCGCCTGCGCCCGCGCGGCCAGGAGGCGCGGCAGGGCCTTTTCCGCCGCGGCGAGCAGCATCCGCCGGTCGGCGTGACCGGCGAGCGGATCGACCACGAACCGGAAGACATCGAGGTGGCCGATCGCCTCGCCTTCCACCGTCACGACGTCATCGTCGGCAAGCGCGACCGGGAGCAGTGCCGGGTCGGTGCCCAGGCTTTTCATCAGCACCGCCGTTCGCCGGTTGACGAAGCGTTCGGTCAGCCGCGCGTGGAGGGCATCGCTGAGGCGCGCCTCAACCGCGTGCGCGCGGGCGGCCATCTCGTCGCGCGCGAGCACCCAGTCGGGCCGCTGGGCGATATAGGCCCAGCTGCGGATCGCGGCGATGCGCCCCTGCAGTGTATCGATGTCGCCCTGTGGCCGGTCGAGCTCGGCGATCCGCGCCGCGACGTAGTCGGCGCCCAGCTGGCCCCCGCGCAGGTCCTGCCACAGCCGTGCGACGAACCGCGCGTGGGTGTCGGCCCCGCTTTGCCGGAAATCGGGCAGCGAGCACGCTTCCCAGAAGCGGCGCACCTGCGCTGGCCCGCGCACTTCGGCCCCCAGCGGGTCTTCGGCGAGCCGCCGGAGGACCGCCAGGTCGATCGCCTCCGGCGCGCGGACGAGGCCGGGCTCGGCCGGCGGCGCATCGAGATCGGCGATCAGCGTGGCAAGGCTGTCGAACCGCGGCTCCGCCTCGCGCCAGTAGAGCGCGGGTATCGGCGCAAAGCGGTGTTCCTCGATCGCGTAGACTTCCTCGTCGGTGAATTCGGGCGCTTTCCCGCCGGCCCCGGCCAGCGCGCCGAAGCTGCCGTCGGTCTGGTGACGGCCCGCCCGGCCCGCGATCTGCGCCATCTCGGCCGGGGACAGGCGCCGCTGGCGCACCCCGTCGAACTTGGTCAGCCCGGCGAAGGCGACGTGCCGCACGTCGAGGTTGAGGCCCATCCCGATCGCGTCGGTGGCGACGATGTAATCGACCTCGCCCGACTGGAAGAGCGCGACCTGCCGGTTGCGGGTTTCCGGGGAGAGGCCGCCCATCACCACTGCCGCCCCGCCGCGGAACCGGCGAAGCATCTCGGCCACCGCGTAGACCTGCTCGGCCGAGAACGCGACCACCGCGCTTCGCGGCGGCAGGCGGCTGAGCTTGGCCGTGCCCGCGTAAGTCAGCGTCGAAAAGCGGGGCCGGGTGACGATCTCCGCCTTCGGGATCAGCGCGCGGACCATCGGCTCGAGCGTCGAGGAGCCGAGCAGCATCGTCTCCTCGCGCCCGCGGGCGTTCAACAGCCGGTCGGTGAAGATGTGCCCGCGTTCGCGGTCTGCGCCCAGTTGCGCTTCGTCGAGCGCGACGAAGGCGTGACCGCCACCCAGCCGCGGCATGGCCTCCGCCGTGCAGCAAAAGTAGCGCGCGTCCTTCGGCTCGATCCGTTCCTCGCCGGTGATCAGTGCGACCGCCTGTTCGCCCTTGATCGCAACCACGCGGTCATAGACCTCGCGCGCGAGCAGGCGCAGCGGGAAGCCGATCGCGCCCGACGAATGGCCGCACATCCGCTCGATGGCGAGATGGGTCTTGCCGGTGTTTGTCGGCCCGAGGACCGCCTTGATCGTCACGCTTTTCAATGTGGCACCGGCCGGGCGCGCTGCCAACCGGTCGCCGCTCGCACCCCACAGCCCGTCTCACCGAGGACTCGGATCGTCGGATTTTAGCGTGGCATTAACTTCAATCGGGCAGGAAAGTCGGGCACGGGACCGGTGGGTCCGGGTCGCACGGAACCGGGATTTCCAGCGCGGCCCGTCTGAGTGGAGGGCGCGTTGTTCCAACCGCGCGAAACGGAGGCGTCGGGGCACGGCCCCGCAGACGGCGTGCCGAGCTGGCGCGCCGCTGCGCTGACGCACGCCCAGATCGCACGCGAATCCGAACCGATGGTCCTGCGCCGGGTGCGCGGACTGGCCGAGCGGTGGGACGCCTTGCGCTGGCGCGCCGAGGAGCGGCTGGCCGGGGTCGATCTCGCACCGGACCTTGCCGAAGGGATCGGCAGTCGCCGCTGGTTCCGCGGGCTCGGAACGTTCCTTGGCCTCGCAACCTTCAGCCTAGCGTTCTGGCCTGGATTCGCCCCCCTCGAGGCGGCCCCGGCGACCCGGGTCGACGACGCGGTGCGTGACGAGTTCCGCAGCCAGATGATCATGCCGCTCGCGCTGGGCGCGGACAGCGGCCGGCAGATGGCCGCCACCGCCAGGGTCGTCCCCCTCAAGGCCGCGCCCGAGCGGCCGTCGATCGAACTGGTGGCCACGCTCGCCGGCGGAGATAGTTTCGCCCGGATGCTCCAGCGTGCGGGGATCGGCGGCGCCGACCTTGCCCGGGTATCCTCGCTCGTTTCCCAGGCGATCCCGCTCGACGAGATCGAACCGGGGACCAAGATCGACATCACCCTGGGCCGCCGACCCGAGCCCGGCGCCCCGCGCCCGCTCGACGCGCTCGAATTCCGCGCCCGTTTCGACCTCGCGCTCGCGATCGAGCGGGGCGACGACGGCGGCCTCGCGCTCGAGCGCAAGCCGATCCGGGTCGACAACACGCCGCTGCGTATCCGGGGCCTCGCCGGCGACAGCCTCTACCGATCGATGCGCGCGGCCGGCGCCCCGGCGAGCGCGGTGCAGCAGTATCTCAAGGCGCTCGGCGAACAGGTCGATCTCGACGAGGGCGTGCGTCCGACCGACACGTTCGACATGATCCTGTCGTACAAGCGCGCCGCGACCGGCGAGCGGCAGGCGGGGCAACTGCTCTATGTCGGCATCGACCGGGGCGGAAAGCCGAAGACCCAGCTCATGCGCTGGGGCAGCGAGGGGCGCTTCTACGAGGCGTCGGGCGCCGGCGAGCAGCGCACCGGGCTGCTGGCGCCGGTCTCGGGCCGCGTCACCTCGGGCTTCGGGATGCGCCGTCACCCGATCCTGGGCTATACCCGCCGCCACGCGGGAATGGATTTCAAGGCCAGCTACGGGCAGCCGATCGTCGCGGTCACCGATGGGCGGGTGCTTTCCGCCGGGCGCGCGGGCGGCTGCGGCAACGCGGTCAAGCTCGCCCACGCGGGCGGTATCCAGACCCGCTATTGCCACATGAGCCGGATGGCGGTGAGCGCCGGGCAAAGCGTGCGGCGCGGCCAGGTCATCGGCTACGTCGGCTCGACCGGGCTGTCGACCGGCGCGCACCTGCACTACGAAATGTACCGGGGCGGCGTGGCGGTGAATCCCGCGAGCGTTGCCTTCGTCACCCGCGCGCTCCTGTCCGGCGAGAACCTGCGGCGTTTCCGCGAGGTGCTTGCGCAGCTCAAGACCGTCGAGGCCGGCGCCGCTCTTGCCGACCTTGCGCCTTCCGCCGCGGAAGCCACGGCGGACGAACCGCAGCGCGAGATCGACCGCGTCGAGGCAGCCAAGGCGGTGCTCTGACCGCGATTGCGCGTCGCGGCGCAATGCGGCAACAGCGCAGACGATGACCGCCGCCTATCCCAACCTTCGCCTTCGCCGGACCCGCGCCAGTGCGTGGAGCCGGGCGCTGCACCGCGAGACGGTGCTTACCCCGGCCGATCTCATCTGGCCGCTCTTTGTCACCGAGGGGACCAGCGTCGAGGAGCCGATCGGAAGCCTGCCCGGGGTGTCGCGCTGGTCGGTCGACGGGATCGCCCGGCGCGCGAAAGAGGCGGCAACCCTCGGCATCCCGTGCATTGCGCTGTTTCCCAATACCCAGGCCGACCGGCGCAGCGACGACGGGGCAGAGGCGCTGAACCCCGACAACCTGATGTGCCGGGCGATCCGGGCGGTGAAGGACGCCTGCGGATCGGACATCGGGGTGCTCACCGATGTCGCGCTCGATCCCTACACCAGCCACGGGCAGGACGGGCTGCTCGATAACGATGGCTACGTCGTCAACGACGATACGGTCGCGGTCCTCGTCGACCAGGCGATCAACCAGGCCGAGGCGGGTGCCGACGTGATCGCGCCGAGCGACATGATGGACGGGCGTGTGCGGGCGATCCGCATGGCGCTCGAGATGAACGGCCACCCGAACGTCCAGATCATGGCCTATGCAGCGAAGTACGCGAGCGCGTTCTACGGCCCGTTTCGCGACGCGGTCGGTTCGGGCGGGCTGCTCAAGGGCGACAAGAAATCGTACCAGATGGACCCCGCCAACGCCGAGGAGGCGCTGCGCGAGGTCGCGCTCGACATCGCGGAAGGGGCCGACAGCGTGATGGTGAAGCCCGGCCTGCCCTATCTCGACATCGTGCGGCGCGTGAAGGAACGGTTCGAGGTACCGGTGTTCGCCTACCAGGTCAGCGGCGAGTACGCGATGATCGAGGCGGCCGCGGCTGCCGGCGCGGGCGACCGCGACGCGCTGGTGCTCGAAACGCTGATGGCGTTCAAGCGCGCCGGGTGCAGCGGGGTGCTGACGTATCACGCGGCCCACGCCGCCCGCCTGCTCAATGGCTGAACCCGTCCGCATCGAGACCGACCGGCTGGTCCTGCGCGACTGGCGCGACGGCGACGCCGAGCGCTTCTTCACCGGCACCGACACGCCCGCGGTCATGCGCTGGCTGGGCGGCGTGATGGACGAGGAGGGCCGGCAGGCGCTGCTCGACAGGGTGTCGGCGTGCCGGGAGCGCAACGGGTTCTGCTTCTGGATCGTCGAGCGCAAGGCGGATGGCGACGTGCTCGGCTTCTGCGGCCTCAAGCGCGCCGATGCGCCGGGCTCGTCGGTCGCCGGGGCGATGGAAGTGGGCTGGCGCCTGCGCGAGGATGCCTGGGGGCACGGATATGCGAAGGAGGCCGCGATCGCCTCGCTCGATGCCGCGTTCGGCCGCTTCGGAGCCGGCGAGGTCGTCGCGCTCACCGTCGCCGGGAACGAGGCCAGCTGGGGTCTGATGAAGCGGCTTGGGATGCGCAGGCGCGCCGATCTCGACTACGTCGATTCGCGTTTCGGCCCGCCGCTGTGCGATACGATCGTCTACTCGATCGACCGGGACACATGGGAGAATCGTGCGTGAGCGGCAACCGGCCGGGCAGACCCGGCGTCAACATCATCCCCATACATGGCAAGGCGCCGCGGATCCACGACACTGCGTTCATTGCTCCGGGCTGCACGATCATCGGCGACGTGACGATCGGCGCGGGATCGAGCGTGTGGTACAACTGCGTGCTGCGCGCCGACGTGAGCCGGATCGTCATCGGCGAACGGACCAATGTGCAGGACGGCAGCGTGCTCCACTGCGATCCCGAGCGGCCCGGGGACCCGGACGGGAGCCCGTTGATCATCGGCGACGACGTGCTGATCGGCCACATGGCGATGGTCCACGGCTGCCGGATCGAGCACCGCGGCTTCGTCGGACTCGGCGCAATCGCGATGAACAAGGCGGTGATCGGTTCGGACGCGATGCTCGCGGCCGGCGCGATGCTCACCGAGGGCAAGGTCATGGGTCCGCGCGAGCTGTGGGGCGGCCGGCCGGCCCGCAAGATGCGCGACCTCGACGACATGGCGATCGCCGGGATGCGCATGGGGGTGGCGCACTACGCCGAGAACGCGCGACACCACGCGCTGGCGGTCGCCGGCGCACTCGGCCCGCACCCGGACGATGGCCGCACGCAGGGCTGACCTGCCGGTGCCCGCGGGAAGCGCGGCGTAAGTCTCGTCGTCGGGCGTCCGCAATCTTTCAGCCCCCGCCCGAACTGTTGCGCGGCGCGACTTCGCGGGCGAAGCTTCTGCGCGTCAGTCCCTGATCAGCGCGCGCAGGCTCTCGATCCGGTCGGCCTCGTGGGGAGGCTTGTCCCAGCGGATGCGGTGAATGCGCGGAAACCGCATCGCAAGGCCCGACTTGTGCCGCTTGCTCTCGTGGACCGAATCGAAGGCGACCTCGAACACCAGGCTCCGGTCGGTTTCGCGCACGGGGCCGAAGCGGTTGACGGTGTGGGTGCGCACGTGGCGGTCGATCTTCTTCAGCTCCGCGTCGGTGAAGCCCGAATAGGCCTTGCCGACCGGCAGCAGCTCCGCGCCCGCGTCGGGGTCGCCGTCCCAGCAGCCGAAGGTGTAGTCGCTGTAGAAGCTCGACCGCTTGCCGCTGCCGCGCTGGGCGTACATTAGCACGCAGTCGATCAGCAGCGGATCGCGCTTCCACTTGTACCACAGCCCCGTCTTGCGCCCCGCGACATAGGGCGAATCGCGGCGCTTGAGCATCAGCCCCTCGATCGCGTCGTCGCGCGCGCCCGCGCGGATTTGCCCGAGGTGATCAAAATCGATCGCCTCGACGACCTGGCTGAGGTCGAACCGGCTGTCGGACAGCCGGTCCATCAGCCGCTCGAGCGTCGCGCGCCGTTCGGACCACGGGCGGTCGCGCAGGTCCTCGCCTTCGAGGATGAGGACATCGTAGAGCCGCACGAAGGCGGGGTATTCGGCGAGCATCTTCTTGCTCACCGTCTTGCGGCCCAGCCGCTGCTGGAGCGCGTTGAAGCTCGCCGCGCCGCCCGCCTCCCCGCCCTGGTGGGAACCCCGCACGAGCAGTTCCCCGTCGAGCACCGCGTCCATCGGCAGGGCGTCGAGCAATTCGGGAAAGGTGCCCGAGATGTCGTCGCCGCCCCGCGAATAGAGTCGGGTTTCCCCCGCCATCCGGACCAGCTGCACCCGGATGCCGTCCCACTTCCACTCGGCGACGTAATCCGCGAGATCGACCACCGCGTCTTCGAGCGGGTGCGCGAGCATGAACGGCCGGAACGTCGGCAGGTTCGCGGTGTCGGGCGGCTTTGCGCCGTGCGCGGCCCAGGCGAACAACGGCTCGTAGGGCGGGACGAGGCCGTGCCAGTGTTCCTCCACCTCCTCGACCGGAACGTCGAACGCCTGCGCGAACGCGACCTTGGCGAGGCGCGAGGACACGCCGATCCGCATCGCGCCCGTGGCCAGCTTGAGGAGCGCGTAGCGGCCGGAGGGATCGAGTCGGTCCATCAGCGCGGGAAGCTCGGAAAAGACCGACTTGCGGGTCATCTTCGACAGCAGGTCGACCGTCTCGGACACGCTCGGCGGATCGGGGCGGGTCGCGGGTTGCGGCCACAGCAGGCTCGCCGTCTCGGCCGTGTCGCCGACGAAATCACGGCTGAGCGCCCACAGCACCGGGTCGCCGCGCTCGGTCAGGAGTGTCCGGATCGCCGACGACTTGACGGCGGGAAAGTCGAGCCCGCCGGTCAGCGCGGCGAGCGCCCAGCCGCGATCGGGATCGGGCGTCTCGCGCAGGTATTCGGCGATCAGCCGCAGCTTCTCGTTGCGGCTCCGGGTGTAGACCAGCGCGTCGATCAGGGCGGCGAACCGTTCCATCTATCCGCCGTTCAGCTTCGCGGGTACAAGGCGCGTCGGCGCGTGCCGGAACCGGCCGCGCGGACAGAGGGATATGCACGAATGAAGAAGATGGTTCTCGCTGCGGCCGGCATGATCGCCGCCCCGGCCCTGGCGCAGTCGGCGCCCGCCACCGATCACGCGCAGCACGCCGGACACGCGATGCATGGCGACCATGCGATGCACGCCGGCCATGCGCAGGCCGCGGCGAAGTTCACGCTCGACACGCCGATCGCCGCCATCGCCGCCGACGAAAAGGGCAAGGCGATTCTCGAGGCGAACCTGCCGGGCCTGACGACTCACGAACACTTCGAGATGTTCAAGGGGATGAGCCTCAACCAGCTCGCCCCGATGGCCGGCGACCGGATGCCCGCCGAGGCGCTGGCGAAGGTCAAGGCCGACTTCGAGGCGCTCAACTAAGTCAGTCATCCTCGTCCTCGTATCCGACGAGGGCGAGGGCGCGCGCCCTGCGCTGGTGCAACTGGTGCCAGCGCAGCAGCGCCTCTTCCCGCCCATGGGTGATCCAGGTTTCCGAGGGATTCACCTCTTCGACGGTGCGGGTCAGCTCGCCCCAGTCGGCGTGATCCGAGATCACCAGCGGAAGCTCGACATTCCGCTGCCGGGCGCGCTGGCGCACGCGCATCCATCCCGATGCCATCGCGGTGATTGGGTCGGGCAGGCGGCGGCTCCAGCGATCGTTGAGCGCGCTCGGTGGGCAGACGACCACATGTCCCCGCATTTCGTCTTTCGTCGCTCCGCTCACCAGCCTGAGCTCCCCCAGGTCGACCCCGAACTCTTCGTAGAGCCGGCACATCCTTTCGAGCGCGCCGTGCAGGTAGATGGGCGCATGGTGTCCCGCTGCGCGCAGTTCGGCGATCACCCGCTGCGCCTTGCCGAGTGCATAGGCGCCGACCAGCACGCAGCGGTCGGGATGCGCGGCGAGTCGGCCGAGCAGCTTGGCCATTTCCTCGGCGATCGGGGGATGGGTGAACAGCGGCAGCCCGAATGTCGCTTCGGTGACGAAGATGTCGCACGGCGTCACCTCGAACGGCGGGCAGGTCGGGTCGGGGCGCCGCTTGTAGTCGCCGGTCACCACCACCCGCTCGCCGGCGTGCTCGAGCAGGATCTGCGCGCTGCCGAGGACGTGACCGGCGGGGACATAGGTCACGTCGACCCCGCCCTTCAGGCGGATCGTCTCGCCATAGGCGACCGGGGTCGCGCCCTCGCGGGTCTGGTAACGCAGGTCCATGATCGCGAGCGTCTCGGGCGTCGCCACCGTGACGCCGTGGCCGCCGCGTGCGTGGTCGGCGTGGCCATGCGTGACGAGCGCGTGCGGCACGGCCCGGGCCGGGTCGATCCAGGTATCGGCCGGGACCACGTGAATGCCCCACGGTTCGGGGCGTATCCATGCGAAGTCGCGGGCCATCGCCTGCCTAACGGCCCGCGCGCCAAGCCGTTTCCTATTTTGACCGGTACCGGTCGAACCAGGCGATGATCGCGCTGGCCCGCGCGGCTGACTGGCTGGGCCGCGCGGTGATGCTGTGGCTTGCGCCGGGCACCCGGACGAGCGCGGTCGGCACCTCGCGCGCCTGCAGCGCGGCGTAATACTGCTCGGCTTCGGCGGGCGGCGTCCGGCGGTCCTCCGTGCCCACCACGACGAGGGTCGGAGTCTTGACGTTGCCGACCAGGCTGAGGGGCGAGCGCGCCCAGTACCCTTGCGGGTCTTCCCACGGCATCGTGCCGAACCAGTAAGGGCCGAAATAGGCCGGATTGTCGGCGATCAGCACCTGGCTGACCATGTTGATGACCGGCTTCTGCACCGCCGCGGCGCGGAAGCGGTCGGTCTTGCCGATCGCCCACGCGGTAAGGACGCCGCCGCCCGAGCCGCCGGTGATGAACAGGTTTTCGGGGTCGGCAATCCCCGCTGCCACTGCGGCATCGACCGCCGCCATCAGGTCGTCGTGATCTTTGCCGGGATAGGCCCGCTCGATGTGGTCGGTGAAGGCCTGGCCGTAGCTCGTCGAACCGCGCGGGTTGGTGAACAGCACGGCGTAGCCGGCCGCGGCGTAGAGCTGGTAGTCGGTCGCGAAATAGGCACCATAGGCGGTCGCCGGGCCGCCGTGGATCTCGAGGATCGTCGGCACTCTGGTGCCCTGGACGTATCCGGGCGGGGTCATCAGCCAGGCCGGCACGCGCAATCCGTCGGGCGCGGTCACGGAGAGCGCGCGTATCGAGCCAAGGTCCTTGGCGCGCAGCTGGGCGTTGAGGTCGGTGAGCACGCGCGCGTTGCCGTTGGCAAGCATCGCGACATCGCCCGGGGTGTCGACGTCGCCGGTGGTGAAGGCGATCGTGCCGTTCCGCGCCAGGCTGAACTCGCCCCCGGTATAGGGACGGTCGAGGCTGCCGCCGGCCAGTGCGTCGGTGACCGGCCGGACGGTCCCGTCGAGACCGACCCGCGCGAGCCTTCCCTTGCCGTCATCGTCGTACTTGATCACCAGCCCGCGGCTGTCGGCCGCCCACGCGATCGCATCGACGCCCCGGTCGAGGTTTCCGGCAAGCTGACGCGCCCCCGACCCGTCCGCATTGCCGACGTAAAGGCCGGCGTTGGCAAAGGCCTTGCCGACGTCATCGAACCCGCGCCAGGCGACCATTCGGCCATCGGGCGAGACGGCGGGGTCGAAATCCGGTCCCTTCCGGCTGGTGATTGCGCGCATCGCGCCGCTGGCGAGGTCGATCCGGTAGAGCTCGCTTTCCTGCGCCTCGCGCTGCCAACCCTCGTTGCGGTTCGCGCTTACCACGAGCGCGCGCGCGTCGGGCGTGAAGGCGATGCCGCCGTCGTGATGGAACTTGCCGAAGGTCAGCTGCCGCGGCGCGCCGCCGGTCGCAGGAACGACGAAGACGTGGGCGAAGCCCGGCTTCAGGTCGCCCGCGCCATCGGCGCGGAAGGTGACCCGGTCGATGATCTCCAGCCCCGGCGCCCAGTGCGCGCCTTCGGGCTTGCCGGCCGGGGCGGAGCCGAGCTTGGGACCCTCGTCGGGAACGATCATCGCATAGGCGATCGAACGGCCATCGGGCGACCATGTCAGGTTCGCGGGGCTGTTGGGCAATCCGGTGAGGCGCGCCGCCTCGCCGCTTTCCATCCAGCGGACGTAGAGCTGCGGTGCGCCGCCTTCCGCCGTCGAGACGTACGCGAGGCGCCGGCCATCGGGCGACCAGCGCGGCGAAATGTGCGCACCCGGCCCGGCGACCAGCGGCTGCTGCGTGCCGCTTGCGACATCGATCAGCCAGATCGTCGGGCGCATCGTGTCGGTCATCACGTCGGCGGACCGGCGGACGTAGGCGATCGTGCGCCCGTCGGGGCTGATTTGCGGATCGGCCGCGACCGACAGGCCGAACAGGTCCTGGCCCGTGAACGTCCGGTCGGGCGCCTCCTGTGCCGCGAGCGGCGCGGACAGGCCCAGCAGCAGTAAAACGAAAAGCAGATGACGCATCGACCACACCCCGTTGAAAACGGAGCGGTTCAATCACACGCGCGATGCTTTGACCAGTGGCCTCAGCCCTTGTCGTCGCCCTTGGTTCCATCCGCCTTGGCAGCGGGCTTCGCCTTCGACCTGGATTTGCCGGCGGCCTTCTTCTTGGCCGGGCGACTCTTCGGCGGGGCCGGGGTGAGCTCGAAGGCGGGTTGCCCGTCCTTCAGGCTCACGTGCACCTCGCCGCCGCTCGCGAGCTTGCCGAACAGCAGTTCCTCGGCCAGCGGCTGCTTGATCTTCTCCTGGATCAGGCGCGCCATCGGCCGGGCGCCATAGAGCTTGTCGTAGCCCTTGTCGGCCAGCCAGCCGCGCGCGTCCGAATCGAACTGGATGTGGACGTTCTGCTCGGCGAGCTGGAGCTCAAGCTGGAGGATGAACTTGTCGACCACCCGCGCCACGGTTTCGCGGCCAAGGTAGGTGAACGGCACGATCGCATCGAGGCGGTTGCGGAATTCGGGGGTGAACATCTTCTTCACCGCGTCTTCCTGCGCGTCTTCCTTCGACACGTCGCCAAAGCCGATGCCCTGCCGCGCCATGTCGCTGGCGCCCGCGTTGGTCGTCATGATGAGGACGACGTTGCGGAAATCGACCGTCTTGCCGTGATGGTCGGTCAGGCGGCCGTTATCCATCACCTGCAGCAGGATGTTGAACAGGTCCGGGTGCGCCTTCTCGATCTCGTCGAGCAGCAGGACGCAGTGCGGCTGCTGGTCGATCGCGTCGGTGAGCAGTCCGCCCTGGTCGTATCCGACATAACCGGGAGGCGCGCCAATCAGGCGGCTGACGCTGTGCCGCTCCATGTATTCCGACATGTCGAAGCGCTGCAGCGGGATTCCCATGATCGAGGCGAGCTGGCGCGCGACCTCGGTCTTGCCGACGCCGGTGGGGCCGGAAAACAGGAACGACCCGATCGGCTTGTCAGGATCGCGCAGGCCGGCGCGCGACAGCTTCATCGCGGTCGACAGCTTCCTGACCGCGACGTCCTGCCCGTAGACGACCTGCTTCAAGTCGCGCTCGAGGTGCTCGAGCGCCTTCTTGTCGTCGCTGGAAACGGACTTGGGCGGGATGCGCGCCATCGTCGCGATCACCGCCTCGATCTCGCGCGCGGTGATCTTCTTCTTGCGGCGGCTCGGCGGCACCAGCATCTGCATCGCGCCGACCTCGTCGATCACGTCGATCGCCTTGTCGGGCAGCTTGCGGTCGTTGATGTAGCGCGCCGACAGCTCGACCGCGGTCTTGATCGCGTCCGGCGTGTACTTGACCTGGTGGTGCTCCTCGAACGCGCTGCGAAGGCCTTTCAGGATCTTCACCGTGTCCTCGACCGTCGGTTCGTTCACGTCGATCTTCTGGAACCGGCGCAGCAGCGCGCGGTCCTTTTCGAAGTGGTTGCGGAATTCCTTGTAGGTGGTCGAGCCGATGCAGCGGATCGTTCCGCCCGACAGCGCGGGCTTCAAGAGGTTCGAGGCATCCATCGCCCCGCCGCTCGTCGCGCCGGCCCCGATGACGGTGTGGATCTCGTCGATGAACAGCACCGCCTCGGGCATCTTTTCCAGTTCGTTGACGACCTGCTTCAGGCGTTCCTCGAAGTCGCCGCGATAGCGGGTGCCGGCGAGCAACGCGCCCATGTCGAGCGAATATATCACCGCGTCCTCGAGAACCTCGGGCACCTCGCCCTCGACGATCTTGCGCGCGAGGCCTTCGGCGATGGCGGTCTTGCCGACGCCCGGATCGCCCACGTAGAGCGGGTTGTTCTTGCTGCGGCGGCAGAGGATCTGGATCGTCCGGTCCACTTCCGGCCCACGGCCGATCAGCGGATCGACCTTGCCGCTCTTCGCCTTCTCGTTGAGGTTGACGGTGAACTGGTCGAGCGCGGACTGGTCCTTGCCGCCCTTCGACTCGCCTTTCGCTTCCTGCTGACCCTCGCTTTCGCCCGCGCCCTGCGGGGGCTTCGATTCAAGCTGCTTGCCGCCCTTGCCGATGCCGTGGCTGATGTAGCTGACCGCATCGAGCCGGCTCATGTCCTGCTGCTGGAGGAAGTAGACCGCGTAGCTGTCGCGCTCGGAAAACAGCGCGACGAGCACGTTCGCGCCGGTAACGGTGTCCTTGCCGCTCGACTGCACGTGCAGGATCGCGCGCTGGATCACCCGCTGGAAGCCCGCGGTCGGCTGGGGATCGGCCTCGTCGGGCGTCTCCAGCTTCTGGTATTCCTCGTCGAGGTAGCGCCGGACCACTTCGCCCAGTTCGGCAAGATCGACCCCGCAGGCGAGCATGACCTGCGCCGCGTCCTCGTCGTCGATCAGCGCGAGCAGGAGGTGTTCCAGCGTCGCGTATTCGTGACGCCGCTCGGCCGCGCCCGCGAGCGCGCCGTGGAGGGTCTTTTCGAGGTTCTGGGCGAAACTGGGCATTCAGGTGTCTTTCTTGGGGGAGAATATGCCTCCGCCTGGGCGGAAGTATGCGCGAAGATGGTTAACGCCGCTTTTACGCCTGGCGCCGCGGGCGTGGTCCCGGAAGCTGTCCACCGATATAGGAGGCGGCCCGGCGAATGCGAGGGCCGCCGGGGTCACGATCCAGGCTTCCCGAACAAGGCGTCGGCGGCGTTGCGGTGCGCGGCAGCTTTCAGGCGGTGGCTCTCGACCCGGGCGATCTCGCGTTCGAGAAGCGAAATCCGTTCGCTCAGTTCGTCCTGCGAATAGGGGCCGAGATCCTCGCTCGCGAGAAGGCTGGCGGCATCGCCTTTGGGTCTGGGACGGTCTTCGTCCATGGCGATGAATCATCGCAAGCCCAGACGCTTGCTGTCAATGGCCCGCGCCGCTAGGTGCGCGAGGCGCCTGGCGCGCTGTCGCAAACCGGCAACAGGGGGCTGCTGTGCCAAAGGCCATTCCCGCAACGATGACCGCGATGGGGTACGACGCCCCCGGCGGCCCCGAGGTGTTTCGCCCCGAAACGCTGCCGACGCCCCAACCGGGCGCGGGGCAGGTGCTGATCCGTGTCGCCTACGCCGGCGTGAACCGGCCCGACGTGATCCAGCGGCAGGGTTTCTACCCCCCGCCGCCGGGCGCTTCGCCGATCCCGGGGCTCGAGGTGGCCGGCAGGGTCGTCGCGATCGGCAAAGGCGCGCAGCCCGAAATGCTCAACCAGCCGGTCTGCGCGCTCGTGTCGGGTGGGGGCTACGCCGAGTACTGCCTCGCCGACGCGCGGCACTGCCTCGTCGTGCCCGCAGACCTGCCGATGGACCAGGCCGCCGCGCTGCCCGAGACGCTGTTCACCGTTTGGCACAACGTGTTCGAACGGGCCTATGCGAAAGAGGGCGAGACGCTGCTCGTCCACGGCGGCACGAGTGGGATCGGCACGATGGCGATCATGCTGGGCAAGGCCTTCGGGCTTACGGTGATCGCGACGGCGGGGAGCGAGGAGAAGTGTGCCGCCTGCCGCAAGCTGGGGGCAGACCTTGCGATCAACTACAAGAGCCAGGACTTCGTCGAGGACGTGAAGGCGTTCACCGAGGGCAAGGGCGTCAACGTCGTCCTCGACATGGTTTCGGGCGATTACGTCGCGCGCAACCTGCAATGTCTCGCCGAGGACGGACGCCACGTGACGATCGCCGTGCTCGGCGGCCTGAAGGCGACGATCGACATGGCGCTTGTCATGCGCAAGCGGCTCACGCTGACCGGATCGACCCTTCGCCCGCGCTCGGACGACTTCAAGGCACTGCTCGCCGACGAAATCGCCGACGTCGCCTGGCCCTGCGTGCTCGACGGGACGGTGCGCCCGGTCATGGACCGGACCTTCGCGCTGGCCGACGTTTCGGCCGCGCACCAGCGGATGGAAGAGGGCGACCACATCGGCAAGATCGTGCTACACGTAGCCGGTGACTGACGAGCATCCCCACCAGCTGACCCTCCACGAGGACCCGCGCAGCGGGAACTGCTACAAGATCCGGCTGATCGCCGCGTTGCTCGGCACGCCCCTGGCGATCCGCGAATACGACATCATGCGGGGAGAAACCCGGTCCCCCGAATTCCTCGCCAACGTCAACGCCAACGGGCGCATTCCGGTCCTGCAGATCGGGGACCGGTTCCTGCCCGAATCGAACGCGGCGTGCTGGTATCTCGCCGAAGGCACTGCGCTGATCCCGCAAGACCGCTTCGACCGGGCTGACATGCTGCGGTGGATGTTCTTCGAACAGTACAACCACGAACCCAACATCGCGACGCTGCGGTTCTGGCTGGCGTTCGTCGGGGAGGCACACCTGTCCGAGCAGCAGCGGGCGATGATTCCGGCCAAACGGATGGCGGGCGAGGACGCGCTGGCATTGATGGACGAGCACCTCGCGACCCGTGAGTGGTTCGTCGGCGGCACCGTCTCGCTCGCCGACATCGCGCTCTACGCCTATACGCACGTCGCCGAGGCCGGATGCTTTCGCCTGCGCGACCGGTCGAACGTGTGTCGCTGGCTCGACCGGGTCGCGGCGCTGCCCGGCTACGTGCCGATGCCGCAGGCGGAGGACTGACGCGAACCGGTCACGCTGTCTTGAAAATGACCGAGAACCGTCACGACGGATTCGCATCCACCGGGTAGGTCCTCGGCAACGCGAAGCCGAGCAGAGGACGAAGCCATGCTGCAGGATTGGGAAGCCGGCCTGGTCGGCAACAACCCCGGGATCGTCGCCCGGCTGCCGCGCAGGCTGTCCGTCGCGCGCGTGGCGATCGATCTTGTCCGCAGGCGCCGGGTTCGCCTTCGCCCGGACCGGGCGCTGCCTTCCGCCGCCTGAGGACGCCCTTGCCTCGGAACGCCGCATGGCCTAGATCGGCTGCAACGGCCGCCCCGCGAGGGGCGGCCTCTCTATTTTCAGGACACCGACCAATGGCCGACCAACCCAAGCCGCTGATGCCGCACGCGACCGCCACCTGGCTGGTCGACAACACCGCGCTCTCGTTCGAGCAGATCGCGGAGTTCTGCGGCCTCCACATCCTCGAAGTCCAGGCGATGGCCGATGACCTCGCCGGCGCCAAGTACACCGGGCGCGATCCGGTGCACGCGGGCGAGCTGACCAACGAGGAGATCGAGAAGGGCCAGGCCGATTCGAACTATTCGCTCAAGATGCACAAGGCGCCGGTCGCGGTCAGCCGCACCAAGGGGCCGCGCTACACGCCGGTATCGAAGCGGCAGGACAAGCCCGACGGCATCGCCTGGATCCTGCGCAACCACCCCGAGGTGTCGCACGCGCAGATCGGCAAGCTGATCGGCACCACCCGCAACACGATTACCGCGATCCGCGAACGGTCGCACTGGAACATCCAGAACATCAACCCGAAGGACCCGGTCACCCTCGGCCTGTGCTCGCAGCGCGAGCTTGACGCGATGGTCGCCAAGGCGGCCAAGAAGGCGGGCCTCGAGGAAGACACCGGCGCGCGCGAGGCGCGGCTGGGCAACGACCGTGAGGCGCTGATCGAGGAACTGCGCGCCGAGCGCGAGGCCGCCGCAAAGGCCGCGGTCGAGGCCGCGCAGGAAGCCGAGGCCGCGGCCTGGCTCGAGAACAAGCGCGCCGAGGAGGCGAGCGAGGGCTGAACCCTGCCGCGGCGTCGGTGAGCATCGCTTGCAATAGGCGAAGGATTCCAGCATCCCGCTGACATGGATGTCAGTAGGCTCGATCATCCCGCCCCCGAAAGTTATGCGCATCCATGCGCGTGGGACATCGCGCTTCCAGAACTGACGGTTCCCGACTTGCTTGAACGCGCCGCGGCCGATGCGCCGGAAGCGCCCGCGGTCGATTTCATGGGGCGGGAATACACCTACGCGCAGGTCCTCGGCGAGGCACGGCGGGTTGCTGCCGGGCTGGCCGCGCGGGGCATCGGCAAGGGCGACCGCGTCGGGCTGTTCCTGCCCAACGTGCCGATCTACCTTTCGGCCTACTACGGCGCGATGATGGCGGGCGCGGTGGTGGTCAATTTCTCGCCGCTCTACACCGCCGAGGAACTGAGCGCGCAGGTCGCCGATTCGGGCGCGCGGCTGCTGGTGACGGTCGACGTCGCCAGCCTTCTGCCCACCGCGCTCGAGGTGCTCGATCGCTCGGCGCTCGAAACGCTGGTCGTCGGCAGCCTCGGCGCGATGCTGCCGTGGACAAAGCGGGTCGCGCTCAAGCTGCTTGGGCGTAAGGCACTGACGGCAATCCCGGTGCGGCCGGGCGTGAGCC
The DNA here is from genome assembly GCF_025154015.1 of Tsuneonella litorea. Classification (GTDB taxonomy): domain Bacteria; phylum Pseudomonadota; class Alphaproteobacteria; order Sphingomonadales; family Sphingomonadaceae; genus Tsuneonella; species Tsuneonella litorea. The sequence goes on along the minus strand of NZ_JAOAMV010000001.1, from coordinate 531,303 downwards.
GATGGGCCGATCTGCTGGCCGATCCGGGCGCCGCGATGCCTCCGCTTGCCCGCGAAGACCTCGCCCTGCTGCAATATACCGGCGGGACCACCGGGCGACCCAAGGGCGCGATGCTGACTCACGCGAACCTTGCGACCAATGCCCTCCAGGTCGAGGCGATCGATCCGCAGCAGGGCGCGCGCGACGTGATCCTCGGCGTGCTGCCGCTGTTCCATGTCTTTGCGAACACCTGCGTGCTTAACCGCACCGTCGCCAACCGGGGCTGCATCGCGATGCTGCCGCGGTTCGATGCAAAGCAGGCATTGAAAACGCTTCAGCGGGTCCGCGCCACCGCGTTCCCTGGCGTGCCGACGATGTACCAGGCGCTGCTCGACCACCCGGACCTCGCGAAGACCGATTTCTCGTCGTTGCGGGTGTGCATTTCAGGCGGCGCACCACTGCCGGCGCCGGTGCGCGAAAAATGGGAAGAGGCCACCGGCTCGCGCCTCGTCGAAGGATACGGCCTCACCGAAAGCAGCGGCGTGGTGTCCACCAACCCTTACGAAGGCCCGCGCAAGCCGGGGACGATCGGGCAGGTCCTGCCCCGCACCCGGGTTCGCCTGCTCGACAAGGAGGACCCGTCGCGCGACGCGCCTGCGGGAGAGGCGGGCGAACTCGTCGTCGCCGGACCGCAGGTCATGCAGGGGTACTGGAACCGCCCCGATGCCGCTGCGAACGCCTTCGCCGAGATCGAGGGGACGCGCTGGCTGCGCACCGGGGACGTCGCCGAGATCGACGCGGATGGGTTCATCGCCATTGTCGACCGGATCAAGGACATGATCGCGGTGGGCGGCTTCAAGGTTTTCCCGAGCCAGGTCGAGGCCGTCCTGCTCGAGCACCCGGCGGTCAAGGAGGCGCTCGTCCTGGGCCTGCCCGATGCCTACCACGGTGAGATGCCGCGGGCCTATGTCACGCTGGCCGAAGATGCCGCCGCGTCCGAAGACGAACTGAAGGGCTGGCTGAACGCGCGCGTCGGCAAGCACGAGCGGGTCAGCGGCGTCGAGATCCGCGCGGAATTGCCCAAGACGATGATCGGCAAGCTCGACCGCAAGGCGCTGATGGCGGAGGTGACCGGCGGATAGGTCCCGCCGGCCCGGTCAGCCGGCCAAGGTCAGCCGGCCAAGGTCAGCTTGGGCTCGCCGTCATCGGCGGGCTTCGCGGCGCCCGTCTTCGACGGAACGCGGTGCGCGAAACGGCCTTCGACCTCGGCGCCCTGCTCGATCGTCAGCGCGTCGTAGTGGACGTCGCCGTTGATCTTCGCGCTCTTGAGCACGACGAGCTCGCGCGCGGTGATCGACCCGCTGATGGTGCCGGCGAGCCGGGCTGTCTCGGCTTCGATCGCGCCTTCGACATGGCTGCCCGCGCCCTGGACGAGGCTGGCGCAGGTGATGTCGCCCTCGACCCGCCCGTCGATGTGGAGATCGACGGTCGCTTCGATGTTGCCGCGAATGACGACGTCGCTCCCGATCACCGAGAACGTCGAACCGCTGGGTGCCTGCCTAGCCATTGGCGGGCTCGATGGTGCGGACTCGTCGGGCTTCTTTGAGAACATGGGGGGCGGCCTCCAGGAAGGGGCGCGGGTTTACCGCGCGGTCGTTGACGCGCACCTCGAAATGGAGGTGCGGACCGGTCGAACGGCCGGTCGATCCGATCGCGCCGATGACGTCGCCCGCGGCGACCGCCTGCCCCACGCGCGAGTGGAACTTGGACATGTGGGCGTAGCGGGTGATCATCCCGCTGCCGTGGCTGATCTCGACGACGTTGCCGTAGCCGCTCTTGCGCCCCACGAAGCTGACCCGGCCATCCGCGGCGGCATAGATCGGCGCGCCCACCGGGCCGCGGAAATCGAGGCCCGAGTGCATCGCCGACGCGCCCGTGAACGGATCGCGGCGGAAGCCGAAGCTCGAGGTAAGCATCTCGACCTTGGCCGGCCGGTACTGCGGAATGCCGGACAGGCTGCGGTCGAGCGCCTCCATGCGGGCGAGGCTCAGGCCGAGGCGCTCGAAGCGCGGGTCGATCGAGCCGTCGCTCTCGGTGGCGAGCTTCTCGAGCGGGCCACCCATCGCGCCCTTGCTCGCGGCGCGCAGCATGGCCTTGGGGTCGAGGCCCAGCTTGCGGATCGCGGCGGCGCTCTTCTCGGCGCGGCGGTCGGCGTACCGGGTCAGCTTCTCGACGTAGGCGAGCTGGCGCGCCTCGATCCGGGCGAGGGCGCCGGCCTCGGGGATCAGGGCCGAGACCTTCGACACCGTCTTCGCCGCTTCGCCGGCCGAATCGGTGACCGTGCCGACGCGCTTGACGTCGTCGGGGAGCGATTCGGTCATCTCCTCGATGAAGTCCTGGCGTCGCTGCAGGTCGTCGGCGACTTCCTGGATGTTCGCCCGGTATGCGCCGACGCGCTCCTCGGACTTGGCGACGGTGGCCTCACGCTCGAGCAGCGAAAGCCGGTCGGCGGCGGCGCGATACTGCAACCAGCCCATGACGGCCATCGAGATGCCCCACGCGAGCAGCGCCGCGAGCACGGCGCCCGCGACGATCATCTGCACCCGTCCGGTGATCTTGATGAAGCGGACCTGGCCCTGCGAACGCATGAAGAATTCGCGATCCGGAAACCAGGTACGCAGGCGGCTCGTCCAGCCGCCGGCGACAGCATTCATGTGAGGTACGACCCCTATGTCCCGTTCTTATCCCGTCAGGGCGGCTAGCAAACAAGGTCGGGGCGGTCGAATCGACTCGTTAACTCTCGGGGCGAGTCGTTAGAGTCGCGGGACGAAACGTTCTCAAACAGCGAAATTATCTTCCCAGCGCGGGAACAGACCCGGCTCCCGCGAGTTGCGCCGCGCCCGGTTTTACTGGCTGGTCCTTGCGCGGCGTGGTGTTAGAGGGGGCCAATGGCCCTCGACGAACCCTCCCGCGACGCGGCCGCGCTGATCGACCGGCTGGCCGGTGCCGGCCGGCTGGCCCAGCGCAGGCTGGCGCGCAGCGATTCGTGCGAGCGCGCCCGCGCGCTCGAGGCTGCGGCGGACGCCCTCCGGTCCGATGCGCCGGTCATTCTGGCGGCGAATGCAGAGGACGTGGCCGCGGGAGAGGCCGCGGGGCTGACCCCCGCCATGCTCGACCGGCTGCGGCTCGACGCGGACCGGCTGGAGGGCATAGCCGCTGCGGTCGCCGCGGTCGCCGCCTTGCCCGACCCGGTCGGGCAGGCGATCTCGCGCGACACGCGGCCCAACGGCCTCGTGCTCGAGCGCGTGCGCATCCCCATCGGGCTCATAGGGATCATCTACGAAAGCCGCCCCAACGTGACGGCCGATGCGGCCGCGCTGTGCGTGCGGGTCGGCAATGCCGCCATCCTGCGGGGCGGCAGCGAGGCGGTGCGGTCCAACCGAGCGATCCACGCGGCGATGGTGCGTGGCCTGGAGAGCGCGGGACTGCCCGGCGAGGCGATCCAGCTCCTGCCGACCCAGGACCGCGCCGCCGTGGGCGCGATGCTCGCGGCGGCGGGGCTGATCGACATGATCGTCCCGCGCGGGGGCAAGGGCCTCGTCGCGCGGGTGCAGGCCGACGCGCGCGTTCCCGTGCTCGCGCACCTCGACGGGATCAATCACACTTACGTCCACGCCGCCGCAGACCCGGACAAGGCGCGCCGGATCGCGCTCGACGCCAAGATGCGGCGGACGGGCATCTGCGGGGCGATGGAGACCCTGCTCCTCGACGCCGCGTTTCCCGGGTCCCCCGCCATCGTCGGCGACCTCGTCGACGCGGGCTGCGCGGTGCGCGGCGACGCGCGGGCGCAGGCGATCGACCCGCGGGTGACGCCGGCCGACGACGCGGACTGGGATACCGAGTATCTCGACGCGGTCCTGTCGGTCGCGGTCGTCGACGGGCCGGACGAGGCGATGGCGCACATCGCCGCGCACGGATCGCACCACACCGACGCGATCGTCACCGAAGACGCGGACGTGGCCGAACGCTTCCTGCGCGAAGTCGATTCGGCGATCGTGATGCACAACGCCTCGTCGCAGTTCGCCGACGGCGGCGAGTTCGGCCTCGGCGCGGAGATCGGCATCGCCACCGGGCGTCTCCACGCCCGCGGTCCGGTCGCGCTCGAAGGGCTGACGACCTACAAGTGGCTGGTGAAGGGAACCGGGCAGGTGCGCGGCTGACCGGCCATCGGTATGCTTGACAGGCCGCCCGCGGTGACGGACCGTTCACCTCTCGGTGCCGCGATCATGGGGTGGTTTCATGGCTGAAATGGATTTTCGGGATTTTCAGAAAGAGATCGTGAAGCTCGGCTTCTATTCGTACGACGAACAGCAGTCGGTCTTCGAGCTCGCCAAGCGGTGCGCGAAGACCACCGGCCTGTCGGTCGGCGGCGCGGGCGCGGTCATGGGCGCCGCCGGCGCCGGGTTCGGCGCCGCGGCAGGGTTCCTCGGCGGGCTGGTCGCGGGGACCGCGATGTGCACCGCGGGCTCGATGCTCTACCGCGAGCAGATCAAGGAAATGCTGGCCGCGGGCAAATGACCATGCGCTACAACCGGCTCGGCTCGACCGGCCTGATCGTGTCCGAACTGTGCCTCGGCACGATGACGTTCGGGACCGATCCCGGGATGTTCGCCGCGGTGGCGGGGCTCGACCAGCCCGCGTCGACCGCGCTGGTCAAACAGGCGCTCGATGCGGGGATCAACTTCCTCGACACCGCCAACGTCTACACCCGCGGCCAGTCCGAACGGTTCACCGGGCAGGCGCTGAAGGACCTCGGCATCCGGCGCTCCGATGTCGTGATCGCGACCAAGGCGATGGGTTCGATGGGCGAAGGACCCAACGATGCCGGGGTCAGCCGCTACCACCTCATGAACCAGATCGACGCGAGCCTTGAGCGGCTGGGGGTCGATCACGTGGACCTCTACCAGATCCACGGGTGGGATTCGCAGACCCCGATGGAAGAGGCGTTGCGCGCGATGGAGGACATCGTGCGCAGCGGCCGCGCGCGGTACATCGGTGTGTCGAATTGGGCGGCGTGGCAGGTGATGAAGGCGCTCGGCCTGTCGGAGCGGCTGGGAATCGAGAAGTTCGCCTCGCTCCAGGCCTACTACACGATCGCCGGCCGCGACCTCGAGCGCGAGATCATTCCGATGCTGCAGAGCGAAGGCGTGGGCCTGATGGTCTGGTCGCCGCTCGCCGGCGGACTGCTCAGCGGCAAGTATACGCGGGGGCAGGACGACAGGAGCGAGGGCGACGGGCGCCGGGCACAGTTCGATTTTCCCTATGTCGACTCCGACCGGGGATGGGCCGTGATCGACGCGCTGCGCGCGATGGCCGAGGCCAAGGGCAAGACGGTGGCGCAGCTCGCGCTGGCGTGGCTGCTCTACCAGCCAGCGGTCTCGACCGTGATCGTCGGAGCCAAGCGCGAAGACCAGCTGGCCGACAACATCGGTGCCTGCGATGTCACCTTCACCGCGGACGATCTGAAGGCGCTGCACAAGGTCAGCCGCCTGCCGCCCGAATACCCGGGCTGGATGCTCGCGCGGCAGGGAAGCTACCGCGACGAGAAGGTCTCGCCGCGCCGCCAGCCCGGCTGACGGATGCCGGGCCGCGCGACGCGCAAGGGGCGGGCGACCGGCCTGCTGGGAGGCAGCTTCAACCCCGCGCACCGGGGGCACCGCCGCATCAGCCTCGCCGCGATCGACCGGCTGGGCCTCAACTCGGTCTGGTGGCTGGTGTCGCCCGGCAACCCCCTGAAGTCGGGCAGGGACATGGCTTCGCTGCCTGTCCGCGTGGCCTCGGCGAAGGCGGCCGCGCGCCGCGCACCGATCCGGGTCACCGCGATCGAGCGCGAACTCGGCACGCGCTATACCATCGACACGCTGCGGGCGCTCTTGCGGCGCTACCCGCGTCGACGGTTCGTGTGGATCATGGGCGCGGACAACCTGGCGCAGTTCCACCGGTGGAAGGACTGGCGCGCGATCGCCCGGCTGGTGCCGATCGCGGTGTTCGCGCGACCCGGCTACCAGGCAAGGGCCTTCACCAGCCCGGCGATGGCATGGCTGCGGCGCCATCGCGTTTCGTCCGCGGGGTTTCGCAAGGGGCAGGCCGCGCCGCCCGCACTGGTCTGGCTGCGCTACGATCCCGACCCGATATCTGCCACCGCGCTGCGCCGGGCTGATCCCGACTGGGCGGAGCGGTATGCGGGGCGGCACCCGCGTGATGGCGTCACCGGGCGGCGGATCGACTAGCCGCGGTGAATCGCGTCGAGCTTGCGCTCCCAGGCGAGCGCGTGACGCACGATCGTGTCGAGATCGGCGTAGCGCGGCTCCCACGGCAGGGTCGCCCTGATCCGCGCGTTGTCCGATACGAGGCAGCCGGGATCGCCCGCGCGGCGCGGCCCGATCCGGCGCTCGATCGGCGTGTTGGTCACCCGGTCGACCGCGTCGAGCACCTCCATCACCGAGAACCCGCGCCCGTATCCGCAGTTCATCTGCAGCGAGCGCCCGGGATCCGCGACCAGCGCCTCCAGAGCGAGCACGTGCGCCGCGGCAAGATCGGACACGTGGATATAGTCGCGCACGCCGGTGCCGTCGGGGGTGTCGTAATCGGTGCCGAACACCGCCACGTGGTCGCGCTTGCCCAGCGCCGCTTCCACCGCGACCTTGATCAGGTGCGTTGCGCCGGCGGTCGATTGCCCGCTGCGCCCCTGCGGGTCGGCACCCGCGACGTTGAAGTAGCGCAGCGCACAGTAGTTGAGCGCGTGCGCGAATGCGGTGTCGGCGAGCATCCGCTCGGTCATCAGCTTCGACCAGCCATAGGGGTTGATCGGCACCTGCGGGCAATCCTCGCCGACCCGCTCGACCTCGGGGACGCCATAGGTCGCCGCGGTGCTCGAAAAGATGAAATGCGGGACCCCCGCCTTCACCGCTGCTTCGATCAGCGCGCGGCTCTTGGCGGTGTTGTTGTGGTAGTATTTCAGCGGGTTCTCGACCGATTCGGGGACCACGATCGAACCCGCGAAGTGCATCACCGCGCCCACGCCGTCGCCCATGCCGTGCGCGGCGAAGATGCGGGCGAGCAGCGCAGCGTCCGCGATGTCGCCCTCGTAGAAGGGCATGTCTTCGGGCACCGCGAAGCGAAAGCCGGTGGTCAGGTTGTCGATGACCGCGACAGGATAGCCCGCGTCGCGCAGCGCGAGGACGGCGTGGCTGCCGATGTAGCCCGCGCCGCCGGTGACGAGCACCGGGCACGCCCCCGGGCCTTCAGATGGTCCGCTCATGATCTTCGCCCCGTCCGCTGGCCTCGGCAATCGGGCGTCCTATCGCAGCCGCCTGGCGGCGGCGCAAGGCGGCCGCGGGCAATGGGCCGCGATGGTCGTTGCAGCGCGGGCGCGGGCAAGCTATCATGGACCTGCCCGGCGGAGCGCCCGCCTCCGCCCGGTCCATCCGGTAACCGCGGGCAACGGGAGTGCATCGGCCGCACGTGCTGACGCGTTGGATTGTCGACAGTCTTCCGGCCCCGCGCCGGAATGCCAGCCTTCAGGCCGCGCCGCTCCCCGGTGCTCATCGCAAATCGTTCCGCACGCCGGAGGAAACTCCGCCCGAATGACGCGCGTTGGTGCCCTCGTGCCGTTGTCTTTCCCATCGAAGGAGCTTGTCCAACGCCTATGCAACAGGCGCATTCCCTGCCGGCCGCCGCCGGCGTTTCACCCGGAGGCCCGGTGACGCAATCCGATAAACCCGCAGATCGGCTCCACGCGCTCGTCCTCGCCCAGCTCGACGACGACCAGGCGCAGGACCTCGTCTCGATCCCGCTCGCCGGCAAGAGCTCGATCGCAGATCACATGGTGATTGCCTCGGGCCGCTCGACGCGGCAGGTCGCCGCGATGGCGCAGAAGCTTGCCGAGAAGGTCAAGGCCGAGGGGTTCGGGCCGGCCCGCGTCGAGGGTCTGCCCGCCGCCGACTGGGTGCTGATCGATGCCGGCGACGTCGTCGTCCACCTGTTCCGGCCCGAGGTGCGCAGCTTCTACAACCTCGAACGGATGTGGGGCTTCGGCGACGAGAAGGTCGCGGGCACCGGCACGGCCTAGGCCGGACGGCCAATGCGCGCGGGGTCGGCCTCGCGCCCGGCGCGTGAGGGCGCAGACACATGACCCAGCTGCACGTGATCGCGCGCGGGAAGATCGGCCGTTCGCCGGAGGCCGAGCTCGTGGCCCGCTACGAAAAGCGGCTGACCTGGCCGGTCAGGCTCACCGAATTGCCCGAGACCGGTGGCAGGGTGCCCGACGCGGTCACCCCCTGCCGCACAGTGCTGCTCGACGAACGGGGCGGGTCCCTGTCTTCCGAGGAATTCGCCGCGATCCTCGGCCGCTGGCGCGACGAAGGCGTGCGCGAGGCGCGCTTCGTGCTTGGCGCGGCCGACGGTCACTCCGACGCGGAGCGCGGCACAGCCGACCTGCTGCTGGCGATGGGCGGGATGACCTGGCCGCACCTGCTGGCCCGCGCGATGCTGATGGAGCAGCTCTACCGCGCGACCACGATCCTCGCGGGCCATCCCTATCATCGCAGCGGCTGATCGCGCTAGAAGGGGCCGATGACGCTGCGCTTCGCCCTGCCGGCCATGGCCGCTCTCGTGCTGGGTGCAAGCGCGTTCGCGCAGCTGGGCAGCGGATACCGCGACGCGGGCGAGACGCGGACCGCGCTCGCCGAGGCGCGCGCCCAGGCCCGTGCCGCGAGCGCACGGGCGAGCCGGCTCGAGGTCGAAGCCCGTGCGACCCGCGCCGCCGCCGAGAAGACCGCGCGCGAGGCCGCCGCGGTCGCCGCGCGCATCCAGCAGGCCGAGGCCCAGATCGCCGCGGCGCGGGCCCGCATCGCCCTTGCACGGAGCGAGCGGGCGCGGATCGAGCAGCGCCTGGCCGAGCGGCGCGGGCCGCTGGTCCGGCTGACCGCGGGCCTACAGAAACTCGCTCGCCGCCCGCTCGCGCTGGCGGTGCTGCGGCCGGGATCGCTGCGCGAGACGGTCCACCTGAGGGCAGTGCTGGAAACGACCCTGCCCGAAGTCCGCCGCCGGACCGCCGCGCTGCGCGGCGAACTGGGCCGCGTCCAGGCGGTCGAAGCCGAAGCGCGCGCCGCCTATGCCGCGCTGAGAGACGGTGAACGCGCGCTCGCCGATCGGCGCACCCGACTGGCCACCCTCGAGACGCGCCAGCGCCTCGCTTCCCGGCGGGTGGGCGGCGTCGCGGCGCGCGAGGCGGAACGGGCGCTGGCGCTGGCGGAGGAGGCGCGTGACCTCGACGCGCTCGTCGCACGGCTCGACGCCGCCGGAACGCTGCGACAGCAACTGGCTGCCTTGCCCGGCCCGCTGCTGCGCCCGCCGCGGCCCGGGGCGAGCGAGGTTCTCGCCGACGCGTCTCCGGCCGACGCCGCGCCGACCGCCCGCGCGCCCGCCTTCCAGCTACCGGTAAGCGGGCGCACCGTATCGGGTTTCGGTCAGCCGACCGGGACAGGCGGGCTGGCCAACGGCATCGCGCTCGCCCCCGCCGCAGGCGCCCTGGTCGTCGCTCCCGCCGCCGGCCGGGTCGCCTTCGCCGGGCCGTTTCGCGGGTTCGACCGGATCGTCATCGTCGAACACGCCGGCGGCTTCACCAGCCTCGTCACCGGCCTCGCGCGGGTCGACGTCGCGGTCGGCGATACCCTCGTCGCAGGGGCTACGCTCGGGGTGGCGGGCGCAGGCCGCCCGGTCGTGGGGTTCGAGCTTCGCCGGGCCGGAGAGCCGGTCAACCCGGTCGATTTCCTGCGCTGACCGCGCCGTGCGGCCCGGTCCCGCCGCGGGACGCCGCGATCGCGCGCGCCGCCTCATCTGGCGTTAACGCCCGCCGCGCGATACAAGCGGGCAAAGTCACTCGAGGATCGCCGTTACATGAAACTCGCCGCCATCGTCCGTTCCGCCGCCCTGGTCAGCGCGATCGCGCTGATACCCGCGACCACCGCGGGCCTCGCCCAGGTCGACGGCCGGGCGGGTCCCGAATTCGCCAAGCTGTTCGCGGTCTACCAGCGCATCAAGGCGAGCTATGTCGAGCCGGTCGAAGACGACAAGCTGATCCGCGGCGCGATCGACGGGATGCTCGCCAGTCTCGACCCGCACTCGGCCTATCTCGACGGCGGCGACCTCCAGCGGCTCGAGACGATGATCGACGGCAACTATTCGGGCCTCGGCCTGTCGGTCGTGATGGACGACGGCGCGGTGAAGGTCGTCTCGCCGTTCAAGGGCAGCCCGGCGGACAAGGTCGGGATCAAGGCCGGCGACTACATCACCCACCTCGACGGCAAGCTGATCTACGGCGGCGAGCTCGACGACGCGGTCGCCAAGATGCGCGGACCGGCGGGCTCGACCATCCGGCTGACGATCTTCCGCGCCGGCCGCGAGGAGCCCTTCGACGTGACCGTCACCCGCGGCGTGATCGAGCTCGAGCCGGTCACCCACAAGCTCGAGGCGGGGAACATCGGCTACATCTCGGTCAACGAGTTCAGCCGCGACGTGGGCGCCGACGTGCTCAAGTCGTGGAACGAGCTGAAGAAGCAGGCGGCGGGCCGGGTCAACGGCCTCGTCCTCGACCTGCGCCAGAACCCCGGCGGATCGCTCGACGAGGCGGTGGCGCTGTCCGACCTGTTCCTCGAGAAGGGACAGATCGTGTCGCAGCGCGGCCGGGCGAAGGGCGAATCTCTCGTCTACAATGCCGAGAGCGTGTTCCGCGGCGACATGGCCAAGGGCGTGCCGGTGATCGTGCTGATCGACGCCGGCTCGGCCTCGGCGAGCGAGATCGTCGCCGGCGCGCTGCAGGACCAGCGGCGGGCGGTCGTGATGGGCGAACGCAGCTTCGGCAAGGGCAGCGTCCAGACCCTGCTGCCGCTGGGCCGGACCGCGGCGCTCAAGCTGACGACGGCGCGCTATTACACCCCCTCGGGCCACTCGGTGCAGGAGGGCGGGATCACCCCCGACATCCAGGTGCCGCAGCTGTCCGATCCCGACCTCGCCAAGCGCGAGAAGTTCCGCCTGCGCGAATCCGACCTGCGCGGCCACCTCGTCAACGAGGCGGCGCTCAAGGACGAGGAACTCGAAAAGGACCGCAAGGACGATCCGCGGTTCCAGATGACGGCCGATCAGCTCAAGGAAAAGGGCATCGAGGATTTCCAGCTCACCTACGCCCTAGACACCTTGCGGCGGACGACGCCGAGCGCGATGGCCCGCCGCAACTGATGCCGACCCGTTCCGACAGGCTGGCACAGCGCCTGGCGCTGGCGGTTCCCGCCTTGCTGCTCGGCGGCGCGTACCTCGGCGAATACGGTTTCGGCCTCTACCCGTGCGAGATGTGCTGGTGGCAACGCTATCCGCATTTCGCGGCGGTCGGGCTCGCGCTGCTCTCGACGGTCGCCGCGCCGAAACGGATGTGGATCGCGCTGGCCGGGTTCGCGATCCTCGTTTCCGGGGGAATCGGGGCGTTTCACGCCGGGGTGGAATACGGCTGGTGGGAAGGCCTGACGGCCTGCAGCTCGCTTTCCTCGGGGGGCGGCGATCCGCTCGAGGCGATCATGAACGCGCCGCTGGTGCGCTGCGACGAGGTCCAGTGGAGCTTTTTCGGCATCTCGCTCGCAGGGTGGAACGCGTTGATCTCGACTGCTACCGCGCTTGCCATTCTCCGGCTGCTGGGGCTGCGCAGTGAAACCTGACACCAACCGAATGATCCGCGTCGACCAGGCCGGCGAGTACGGCGCGCAGCGGATCTACGCGGGCCAGCTCGCGGTGATGGGCGACCGCGCGCCCCATGCCGCCGAGATCGCCGGCATGGCCGAGCAGGAGCGCCGCCACCGCGAGGCTTTCGACGCACTGATGGCGGCGCGCGGGGTCCGCCCCAGCGCGCTCCAGCCGTTCTGGCACGTCGCCGGATATGCGCTGGGCGCGGGGACGGCCCTGCTCGGCCCCGAGGCGGCGATGGCCTGCACCGCGGCGGTCGAGGAAGAGATCGACCGACACTATTCGGCGCAGCTCGATGAACTTCGCGCCGACGGCGGCGATCCCGAACTGGCCGCGATGATCGAGGAATTCCGCGACGACGAGCGCGAGCACCGCGACGCCGCGCTGGCGGCCGGGGCCGAACGGGCCCCCGCCTACCCACTCCTCGCGGGCGCGATCCGCCTGGGCTGCCGCGTCGCGATCCGCCTGGCCGAGCGGATCTGAGGAACCTTGGCGCAGATCAATGCGCTTGGGATAAGCACTTCATAGGCAGTTCAGGCCCGCTATGGCCCGATGGCCCGGCATATTCGACGAGGACGACACGATGATCCGCCAGATTGCACTTCCCCTGCTTGCCGCCGCCGCGATGATCGCGATTCCCGCCGCGGCGCAGGATGCCGGCGGCGACAAGGTCCGCATGGTCATCCTCTACGGTGACGATCCCGCTCCCGAGGCGCAGGGCGACGAGATCGTGGTGGTCGCGCGGTTGCCCGAGAACGACCGCTACCGCATTCCCGAGGCGCTGCGCTTCAGCGACGACCCGGCCAACATGGCCTGGGCGCGCCGTGTCGAACGGCTCGACCTTATCGGCAAGTCCGGCACGATGTCGTGCTCGACCGTCGGCGCGGGCGGCTTCACCGGCTGCACCCAGCAGCTCATCGACGCCTATTTCGCCGACAAGCGCGAAAGCGCGAACGTGCGCTTTTCCGAACTCATCGCCGCCGCGCGGGCCGAACGCCTCGCGACGATCGATGACGAGGCGGCCGAGACGCAGGCACGGGTCGAGCAACTCGAGAAGCAGTACATGGAACGGCTCGAGAAGGAGCGCGCAGGCGCGCTGCCTGGAGAGGCCGATACGCCGCCCCCGCCGCCGGGCAACTAGCCCCCCGCCCGGTCCCTGCTTGAGGGAAAATTAACCAAATCCCGTCACTCATTGGAGGGCAAGGGATTTGGGGGGCTAAATGAACGCGACGATCGACCGCTTCGACGGTCTCCAGGTGACCGGGGCCGATCGGCCCGACGTTACCATCGTGATGCCCTGCCTGAACGAGTCGATCAGCCTGCCGCACTGCATCGGCCGGGCGCTCGAGACCCTCGCGCGGCTGCGGATCGAACTCGATCTCTCGGGCGAGATCGTGATCGCCGACAACGGTTCCACCGACGGCAGCCAGGCGCTCGCGACCGAGCTCGGCGCGCGCGTGGTGCCGGTCACCGACCGCGGCTACGGCGCGGCGCTGATCGGCGGCTGCCGCGGAGCGCTCGGCACCTACATCCTGATGGGCGACTGTGACGGCAGCTACGACTTCACCGAAGGCGTGGCGATGGTCGCCCAGCTCGTCGCGGGCCGCGACCTGTGCATGGGCAACCGGTTTCGCGGCGGGATCGCGCCGGGCGCGATGCCGTGGAAGAACCGCCACATCGGCAACCCCGCGCTCACCGGCATTCTCAACCTCTTCTTCCGCACCGGCATGGGCGATGCCCACTGCGGCCTGCGCGCGATCCGCAAGGATGCGTTCGAGCGGCTCAACCTCACCGGCAGCGGGATGGAATTCGCCAGCGAGATGGTCATCAAGGCCGCATTGCTGAAGCTCGACATGGCCGAGGTGCCAGCGACGCTTTCGCCCGACCTGCGCCAGCGCGCACCGCACCTGCGTCCGTGGCGCGACGGCTGGCGGCACCTGCGCTACCTCTTCATGCTGAGCCCGACGTGGGTCTTCGGCATTCCCGGCCTGCTCGCGCTGACACTTGCCGCGATCATCCTTGGCGGGGCGATGCTCCACTGGACTCACGTGTTCACCAGCGAGAGCTTCTTCGGAACGAGCTGGACGATCGTGGGCGGGTTCCTTGCCACGGGCGGTCACTTCGCGCTGCTGTGCGCGGCAGCCACCCATCTTCACGGGGTGCGCAGCGGCTACCGGCGGCTGCACCCGCTGCTCGCGCGGATCGGCCCGATGTTCACGCTCGAGACGATGCTCGTTCTCGGCGCCGGCCTGGTCCTGGCCTCGATCGTCGGGCTGGGCGCAATCGGTGCCAAGTGGATCGGCAGCGGCCTCGCCGCACTCGACAGCCAGCTGCCGCTGACCCTCGCGGTGATCACGGGCGCGATCGGGATGCAGACGCTGGTCGGCGGGTTCATGCTCGCGATCATCGCCGGCAACGACAACCGCTTCACGCCCTCTGCGCGGTAACCTGCCGTGACCGGCCGCCTCCTGACGGTCGTCATGCCGGTTCATGGCGGCGAGCGATGGCTCGGCGCGGCGCTCGACAGCCTGCCGGTCCGAGACCCGCGGCTCGCGGTAGTGATCCGCGATTCCACCCCTGCCGGCCCGTGCGCGGATCTGGTCGCGTCCTACGCCGACCGCCTGTCGATCGACTACGCGTGGTGGCCCGACGTGCCGAGCTGGACGCGCAAGACCAACCTCGGCGTAGCGGCCGCGTCTACCGACCACGTCTGCACCCTGCACCAGGACGACCTGTGGCTGGCCGGACGGATGGAGGCGTTCCTGCGCGATCTGGATACGGCGCCCGGCGCGCACCTGTTCCTGAGCGCCTCCCGCATCGTCGATGCCTGCGGCCGCCAGCTCGGTACCTGGTCGATCCCGGTGGCGCCCGGCCGTGTCGAGGGGCAAGCGCTGCATGACGCCCTGCTGGTGCAGAATACCGTGGCGATGCCGGCCCCGGTGTTCCGGCGCGACGCCTACCTGGCGGTCGGCGGGATGGACGAGGCGCTCTGGTATACCCCCGACTGGGACTTGTGGCTCAAGCTCGCCGCACGCGGCCCGGGGTTTTACGACCCGGTCCCGCGGACGGGTTTTCGCATCCATGGCGCGTCGCAGACGATGACCGGCAACCGGAGCGACCTCGAGGCGCAGCTGGCGGCAGTGCTCGACCGGCACTTGCCGCAGGAAAGCCCGCTCGACGCAATCTGCCGTGCCTCCGTGAGGGTCAATATCCTGCTGGCGCGCGCGGCCGCGGGCAATCCGCTCGACGTGCTGCGGGGCTTCGCCGAGATCGCCCGGCTCGGCCCGGTGGCGGCGCTGCGCTATTTGCACCTCTCGCGGCTCGCCCAGCGGGTCGTTCCGCGCGTGCGGGCGCGCCTTTCGGGCGCGCTGTAGACCCGTCCCCGCTAGTCGAGTGTCCTGCTGCAGCCCGTGCGGCGGGCGTATTCGACCAGCGCGGCGAAGCGCGGGCTGCGCCGTTCGCGACCGTCGCCCTGGACATCGGCGGGAACCGTGATGCCGAGACGGGCCAGTGCCGGCGCATCGGCAAACCGCACGCTGCCCAGCCGGCACAGCGTGGACACCTGGTCTTCGGAAAGAGCCTTGCTCGACAGCAGGATCGGCCGGTTGGTGAGGTCGGCGCGATTGCGCACCTGGTCGATCAGCGCCCGGTTGGAATCGGTATCGACGATCACAAAGTGCGCCTCCTGTCTGGCGAGCGCGCGGTAGACGCGCTCGTGCGGGGCGACGAACGCGTGCGCCGACCATGCGAGCCAGGGCAGGGAAACCAGCGCGGTCAGCGCCGCCGTGACCACAAGGAAGCCGGCCGCCTCGCCCGCGTCCTTTTCCTGCCAACGGGCGAACCCGTAACCCGACAGCAGGGCCAGGTTGCCGATCAGGCCGTGGACGTAGCGATAGCCCCAGCCGTGACCCTGGTACGGCAGCAGCACGAACATTGCCGCCAGAGTCAGCGCGAAGCCGGCGAACAGCGGCAGGGCGATGCCGCGGTTCTGCCGCACGTCAGGCCAGGCAAGCGCGACGAAGGGGACCATGAACAGCGGCATCCACGCGCTCAGCCGCAACAGGTTGTAGGCCATGTAGCCAAGCCCGCCGGCTGCCCGATCCGTGAAAAGCGGGAGGATGCGGCCCTCGACGAACGGCGCGACCCCGGCGGCCGATCCCGTCTGGGGGACGACGTCGACCATCGACGCGATGAGCGAGGGATAGGCGAACCAGAACAGCACCCCTGCGCCGTAGACGAGCGCATAGGCGCCGAAGAGCGCCCACCGGCGCCCGGCAAGCAGCGTCAGGATGAACGGCCCCGCGAACAGGGGGTGGAACACGACCTGGTGCAGTCCCATCGCGTAGAGCCCGACCGCCATCGCGAGCGCGTGCGCCCAGGGGCGGTTCCGCAGGAACAGCCACAGCCACACCACGTCGAACGCCAGGTGCGCGGTCATCGCGTAGGGCGTCATCGCCGCGACCAGGACCTGGGCCGACAGCACGAGCGTGGCGAGCGCGACCCAGGCGGCCCCGGCGCTGGGGCCGAACGTGCGGCGTGCGATGTCCCACAGCGCGACGACCGCGACGACGAGGAGAACCGGGTTGGTCAACTGGGGTTCGGCGATCCGGGCGAACAGCGTGCGCAGCAGGGCGTTGCCGGGCAGGTAGGTGGACACCAGCAGCGCGTTGCCGGGGATATCGAGCAGGAAATCGGGGATGAGCGCGCGCGCGAAGGGGCGCCAGAACGGGTCGAGCGGCTGCGCCAGCTTGCCGCTTTCGAAGATTTGCGCGTCGAACACCGCCATCTGCGTATCGCGGGCGACCTGGTAGTCGAACATAAGCCAGCGCGTGCCCAGCCAGGTCGCCAACCCGATTACGAGCGCGATCGCGCCCGCGTGCAGGGCGGTCGGCGGCGCAGGGTCGAACCGATATCGCACGGGCCGCAGCGCCAGGGCGACCAACGCCAGGCAGAGCAATGCGATGACCGGGGACCCCTGGGTGCGGAAATAGTGGGCCGACAGGCCTGGGTGCCGTGCGACCAGGAGCGCGCCGCCGAATATGCCCAGCGCGAGCGCGATCTTCAGCAGGAGACTTCGCTCGGCCGAAAGGTGCACGTTCCTCATCCCCCCGCGCGCCGCGCCTCATCCAGATCGGAATAGCGCGCCGCCGCCTGATGACCGCGACCCGGTTGTCCGTCTACAGGTGGGCGCAAGCCCGGGGACCCTCGACCGCATGCCGCCCGCAATATCCATCCTGATGCCGACCTACAACGGTGCGCTGTACCTGCGTGCCCAGCTGGATTCGATCGTCGCGCAGACGTTCGGCGACTGGGAACTGCTCGCCATCGACGACGGTTCGTCCGACGATACGGTCGCGATCCTGCGCGATTATGCCGAGCGGGACGCGCGCATCACGCTGGTGCCGTCGGAAGGCAACAAGCGGCAGAAGGCCCGCCTCGTCGAACTCCTGCGGCTGGCCCGGGGCAAATGGATCGCGATCTCCGACCAGGACGACGTCTGGGCGCCCGACAAGCTTGCGCGGCTGGTCGCCGCGATCGGCGACGCCGCGCTCGCGTTCGGCCGCTCGGACCTGATCGACAGCGAGGGCAGGCCTTTCGGCCGCGACCTCTTGCGGGTCCTGCGCTCGAGCCGGCGGCCCGACGACCGGCTGCTTACGGTCTTCCGCCCGCAGATATCCGGCCACGCGATGATCGCGGTGCGCGAAGTCATGCCCGAGGGCGTGTTCGATTCGGACGAACCGTTCGACTGGCTGATCGGTCTGCTTGCGGAATTCTCGCGCGGGGTGGTCTACGATCACGAGGCGGTGGTCCACCACCGGCTGCACGCGGCGAATTCGCACAACGACACGATCGCGATGCGGATAAACCCGTTCCTGCTCAGGCCGCGCCACTTCGCCATGTGGCTCGAACGGATCAACCGTTCGCGCGAGCGACTGATCGCGGCGATCGACCTGCTGGCCCACTCCGATGTGGTGCGGTCCGACGTGCGCGAGGCCTTCGGCCGGCTGCACGCCGTCAGCCGCTGCTGGGTGGCTTCGGGCGGGAGGAAGGACAGGACCCTCGTGCGCAAGGCTGTCCTGCGCGAGCTGCGGCCACTTGCCGGGTCATTGCAGGATTTCCGCCGCGCCGCGCGCAATGTCGATGTCGCGGTGCTCGGGGAATGGCACCCGAGGGTCCTGTTCAAGGCTTACAAGATCTATTCCTGAGCGCTCGTTGCACCGGCGACGGCCGCCAGGTCGCCGAACAGTGCGCGCGCTTCGGCCAGGAGCTTCCCGTCGTATCGGTAGGACAGCCGGTCGGGGTCGGGCGGGGGGGTCGGCCGGGCTACGGTAGTGATTGGCACCGGGTCGAGCGCGAACCCGCGCCCCCTCAGCCACCGGATCGCCGCATCTGCCTGCCCGACGAGATCGGTCACCACGAAGGTTTCGCCCAGCCGGATATGATCCAGCAGGCAGCGGTTATAGTGAACCCAGGCTCCGAGAAAGGCGTCATGGCTGCGATACCGGCCATCGCGCCACGAGCGGAAGCGATCCCGCAGGTTCGCGTTCTGCTTCACGAGCGCCCGGTCGCGCCGGTCGAGCGAGCGGACGACCTCGTCGAAGTGCCGGACCACCACGAGGCTTGTCGCTTGACGCAACACCTCGCGCCAGAGCGGCAGGAACAGGCAGGTGCGCGGGTCCTTCCAGCCGAACTGGGGCGGGCGGGTCGCTGCCAGAGCGATAGCCTGCCGGCGCGCGCGCGGGCTCACCGTGATCGCCGCGAACCGGTCGAACAGGAATGCGCGATCGTGGACGAACCGCAGGCCGTCTTCGGGCAGTCCGTTCTCGCGCAGGATCTCCTCGTGGAGCGCCAGGAACTGCAGGTCCTCGAAGTGGCCGTCGTCGTTGCCTTGCGAACCTGGCAGGAGGTCCGCACCGATGTCGAGGCCGCACTTCATCAGCCAATGCGCGGTCAGCGAGGTGAACGAGCGGTGCATCCCGAGGATCATCAGCGCGCTCATGGCGATCTCCGTCCGAGCGCCGCCACAGCGCCGAGAAGCGTGGGATCGAACCCGAACCGCCGCCGCACCGCGACGACCAGCGCGAGGTTCCACGCGGCTATCCCGCCCGCCATGCCGAGTGCAGCCCCGAGCGCGCCGAAGGCGGGGATCAGCGCGAGGCCGACCGCGACGTTGACCGCGAGGCCGAGCAGCTGGCCGGCAAGGGTCCATCCGCTGCGGTCGCTCATGATCAGCAGGGTCCCGACCGGTCCGCAGGCAGCGTTGAACACCTGCGCGGCTGCGATGAACCACAGAAGATGGGCGCCCTGCGCAAAGTCGCTGCCGAACACCCCGAGAAGCAGTGGGCCCGCCAGCGCGATGGCCAGCGCCACGCCGGCGGTCACTAGGACGGTGAGGATGGTGAACTTCACGGTCAGCGCGTGGATCTGTCCGATCTCGCCGCGTTGCCAGTGCCCGGCGACGAGCGGCGCGAACTGCATCAGCGCGGCCTGGACCGGCAGCATGATCAGCGGCGCGATGCGCACGACCGGCTGGAAGATCCCGGTTTCGAACGGCCCGGCGAGCCAGCCAAGCATCAGCGTACTCGCCTCGGCCTCGAGCAGTCCGGTAAGGCCGAGGCCGAGGAAGGGCAGCGCGGCGACCAGATGCGAACGCGCCCGCGCACCCCTTTCAGGCGCGGGCAGCGCCGAGAGCTCGTCGCGCCATAACAGGTATCCGAGAAGCAGGGCGGCGATCCACGTGCCGGCAATGGCGGTCCGGATGAAGGGCACCGGCCCGAAGGCTGTTCCGGTGACGAATGCGGCGGTCATCGCCGCGATCAGGATGCCTGGACGCACCAGGTCCCCGGGGACCTGCGCGAGCAACGCGCGGCCGAACCCTTGAGCGACGCCGCGCAGCAGGGCGATGATCGCCAGCGGCGGGATCAGCAGCCCGCACAGGGCGAGGACTTCGCGGTAGTCCCCGGCGATCCAGCTCGCCCGCCCGGCAAACCAAACGAATCCCGCCGCCGCGGCAATCGAGAGCAAGCCGACGACCGCCACCGAAACCGCGACGAACGAGGAAAGCCCCGCGGTATCGCCGGCGGCCCGGCGCGCAGCGATCTCGCGCACGGCAAGCGGTCCGAAACCCAGCAGGCAGACCGTCGCGATCACCGAGACGACCGACATCGCCCAGGCGACGCTGCCATATCCCGCGGCTCCCAGGAGGCGCGCGGCGAGGAGCGCCTGGCCAAAGGCCAGGCCGACCGCCCCGAGCTGGATCGCGATGCTCGCGCCCGTCGCGCGCGCGAACGGGGCGTTCAGCTGCCGAACGAGCGTTCCCAATTGCGATTTCGCTACCGACAAACGACCAGATCCATTATGGCGACTTCCTCCGGGGCGACCTTCGGCCGTATCCGAAGCGCGTAGCTACCAGCTTACGGTTAAACTTTGCCGTATGGCGGTTCTCAGGCGATACGCCGACCGCTCGGGTAATGTGCGATTTTCAGATCGCTCTTCGAAATGGTGTCGGGGCACCCGCAGATTATCGCGCGAGGAGTGGTCGCCACCAGTCCTCGTTCGCAAGGTACCAGTCGAGCGTTTGCGCAAGCCCGTCCTCAAACGAGCGTTCGGGGCCGTAGCCGAGTTCGTCGCGCGCTTTCGTTTCATCGATCGCGTAACGGCGGTCGTGGCCGGCGCGATCGGTGACGAAAGCTTTCAGCGAAGCGGTTGGCTCGCCGTGCGCCGCAGGGGCATCGGGAAAGCGCGAGGCAAGGTCGGGGTTGGTTGCGAATGCGACATCGACTGTGGCGCAGATACGGTCGATCACGGCCATGTTCGGCAATTCCTGCCCGCCGCCGATATTGTAGGTTTCTCCGATCCTTCCCGCTTCCAGGACGCGCTCGATCCCGCGGCAGTGATCTTCGACGTGCAACCAGTCCCGCACGTTCATCCCGTCGCCATAGATTGGCAGCGGCCGGCCATGCAGGCAATTGATTAGGAACAGCGGGATCAACTTCTCGGGAAACTGGTAGGGGCCGTAGTTGTTGGAGCAGTTGCTCGTCGTCACCGCCAACCCATAGGTATGGTGATAGGCCCGCACGAGATGATCGGATGCCGCCTTCGACGCCGAATAGGGTGAGTTGGGGGCGTAGGGGGTAGTCTCGCTGAACGCCGGATCGTCCGGCCCCAGGGAGCCATAGACCTCGTCTGTGGAGACATGGTGGAACCTATGCGGGCGGCCACCACCTGCATCGAGCCACACTTTGCGCGCAGCCTTGAGCAGGCTGTGGGTGCCCACCACGTTGGTATCGATGAACGCATCGGGCCCGCTGATCGAACGATCGACATGGCTCTCGGCAGCGAAGTGGACAAGCGTGTCAATCGAGCGACTCTCGAGCAAGTCCTCCACCAATGCGGTGTTCCGAATGTCGCCGACGACGAGATCCACCCCGTCGAGCCCATCGAGGTTCGCGGGGTTCCCGGCGTATGTAAGAAGGTCGAGCACATCGACGGTGTCGTCTGGATGCGCGGCACGCCAGTAGCGGACGAAATTGGCTCCGATGAAGCCGGCGCCGCCGGTTACGAGAAGATGGGCCACATGGCCTCCCTAGATATCGAAGGTGGGGACATCCGACAGCGACAAGCCCGCTTGGTCCTTGGCCGACAACTGGGGTGCGATGTCGTCTAGCCGGTCGAGCGGCCAGTCGATGCCGACGGCAGGATCGTTCCACGCGAGGCAGTGCTCGTGTTCAGGCGCGTAGGGGGTGGTGCACTTGTAAAGGAACTCGGTTCCGTCCGCGAGCGCAAGGAAACCGTGCGCGAACCCTTGAGGGACCCACAGCATTCGCTTGTTCTTCGCCGTGAGTTCGAGCCCGTACCACTGGCCGAATGTCGGCGAAGAGCGGCGCAGATCGACAATCGCGTCCCATACTGCTCCCGCGACCACTCGCACGAGCTTGCCCTGCGCCTCGGGCTGCTGGAAATGCATTCCCCGCAAGACGCCCTTTTGCGAGCGCGAGTGATTGTCCTGCACAAACGAGGGCGGCAGGCCCGCTGCTTCGAACGCGGAGGCATTCCAGCTCTCGAAGAAGAAACCACGCTCGTCGCCGAACACTCGCGGTTCGATCACCGCTGCTCCGGCCAATGGTGTGGGGATCACTTCCACTTATCGCTCCGGTCGAGCAGCTTGACCAAGTATTCACCATAACCCGATTTGCGAAGCGGTTCGGCCAGGGCGGCAAGCGCCTCGTCGTCGATGAATCCCATGCGCCAGGCGAGTTCCTCGACACAGCAGATTTTCAGCCCCTGCCGTTCCTCGGTGATGCGTACGTAGTTGGCGGCATCAATCAGCGAGGCATGTGTCCCAGTGTCGAGCCAGGCGTAGCCGCGCCCCATCATCTCTACCCGGAGTGCCCCTGCCTCGAGATAATGGCGGTTGAGATCGGTTATTTCGAATTCGCCGCGCGCTGACGGGGTGAGGTTGGCGGCAAGCTCGACCGCGCGGCCGTCGTAGAAGTAGAGCCCGGTCACCGCGTAGTTCGATCTGGGCTGAGCGGGCTTTTCCTCGATTGTCTCGGCTCGGCCGTCAGCGTCAAATGAGACGACGCCGTACGCGGTGGGATCCTCGACGTGGTAGCCGAACACCGTTGCGCCCTCGCTGCGCGCTGCCGCACGGGCAAGAAGATCGGTCAGACCGTGCCCGTAAAAGAGGTTGTCGCCCAGCACGAGCGTCGATGGGTTGGTCCCAACGAACTCCGCTCCGATATGATAGGCTTGCGCGAGGCCGCCAGGCTCAGGCTGGACGCCGTAGGATATCTTCATCCCCAGTTCGCTGCCATCGCCAAGCAGCGTTTCGAAGTCAGGTCGGTCATGCGGAGTGGTGATGACCATGACCTCGCGGATGCCGCTCATTATCAGCACCGAGAGCGGATAGTGGATCATCGGCTTGTCGTAGACCGGCATCAATTGCTTCGAGACCGCTTTAGTCAGCGGATAGAGGCGGGTGCCCGAACCTCCGGCCAGAATGATGCCCTTGCGGTTCATGCGGCGGTCTTCGGATTGCGGCGTCTCATTGGACCTCGTCGAGTCTTGAATCGCATGTCGAACTCGCTCATCGAGTGTTACCCTAATCACTTTGTCGAGATGACTGGTCCGTTGCTGCTATTGCAGTCATTTTTCGGCCAGGCAACGTGCCCGCGACCGGTTCTTCACCCTTCATGACGCAATCCGGAGGTTATTGCCTTGCAGTGACCTTGGCAGGGATTCGCCGTCAATCCAGTGCTCTTCTGAAGTCGAGTGCAGAGATCTCACCCCTCACTAGATTCCCATTACATAAGACTTCTAGACGGCGCGAAATGCGCGGCTTATTAAGATTCTTCTCCTGGCCGGGACGCTTCCCGAGACGATCAAGCTGTTCCCGCTGGTGCACGCGCTCGACGCCGATCCGCGCTTCGACGGGCGCATCTGCGTGTCCGGGCAGCACCGTGGGATGCTCGACCAGGTGCTGAAGATTGGCAGGGTGAGACTCGATCACGACCTCGAGTTGATGCGGCCCGAGCAGACGCTCGCTGCTTTGACGGCGATCCTGCTGACCGGGATCAGCAGCGTATTCGACGAGTAGCGGCCTGAGGGGGACGAGGGTGGCAGCGCGAAATTGGTCGGCATCGATGCCGACCGCACCGCCGAACTGCTGGCGGAGTGTCACACCCTGTAATAGTCGCGATACCAGGCCACGAAGCGCCGCACGCCCTCGCGGTATCCGGTCTCTGGCTTGTAGCCGGTCAGCCGCTTGAGCAGGTCGGCATTGGCCCAGGTCGCGGGCACGTCGCCCTTCTGCATCGGCAGGTAGTTGCGCACCGCCTCGCGTCCGCATTCGGCCTCGATTGCCTCGATGAAGTCGAGCAGGCGGATCTTCTCGCTGTTGCCGATGTTCACCACGCGGAAGGGGGCAACGGGGCTGAGGC
This sequence comes from Tsuneonella litorea, assembly GCF_025154015.1. Taxonomy (GTDB): domain Bacteria; phylum Pseudomonadota; class Alphaproteobacteria; order Sphingomonadales; family Sphingomonadaceae; genus Tsuneonella; species Tsuneonella litorea. The sequence continues at coordinate 507,589 of NZ_JAOAMV010000001.1, read as the reverse complement.
TGTCGCCCGGCTCGATCTCTTCGGCGGTCTCGGGCGGTACCGGCGGGGCATCGATCAGCAGCCGGATCGCGCGCACAAGGTCGGTTACGTAGGTGAAGTCGCGGTACATCTCGCCGTTGTTGTAGATGTCGATCGGCTCGCCGTTCAGGATTCCCCTGGTGAACTTGAACAGCGCCATGTCCGGGCGGCCCCACGGCCCGTAGACGGTGAAGAAGCGGAACATCGTCGTCGGAATGCCCCACAGGTGGGCATAGCTGTGCGCCATCGACTCGTTCGCCTTCTTGGTCGCGGCGTAGAGCGTCATCTGCGTCTCGACCCGTTCCAGTTCGTCGAACGGCATGTCCTCGTTGGCGCCGTACACGCTGCTGGTGCTTGCCATCAGCAGGTGGTCGACCACCAGCTCGCGCGCGCACTCCATGACGTTGAAGGTGCCGACGATGTTCGCGTCGATGTAGGCGCGCGGGTTCTCGAGGCTGTAGCGGACCCCTGCCTGCGCCGCGAGGTGGACAATCACGTCCGGCTCTTCGGTCAGCATTAGCGCGTGCAGGCCCTCGAAGTCCTCGAGCATCCCGATGTGGGCCGAAAAGTGCTGGTTCTGCAGTAGCATCTGGTGCCGCCGCTCCTTGATGCGGACGTCGTAGTAGTCGGTCATCCCGTCGAAACCGACGACCCGGAATCCCTCGTCGAGGAGATGTTGCGACAGGTGGAAGCCGATGAAGCCCGCGCTGCCGGTGACGAAGATGGTACGCATCTGGAAATCCTGACGGGAGGGCCGAACGTGGCGGCCGGCTCTAGGTTGGCGACTTGCCGTTGGCAACGGCGCGGCGATGCGGATTGAAGAAGGAGCGCGTCGCTGTCACGCCGGCAGCCGCCCACCTTTACGGCCAAAAGGCGCTCACCTGTCGCCCGCCTGGACCGCCTCCTCGATCACCTCGAGCAGCCTCGAGGCCAACGCGTTGCGGTCGAAATCCGGTGCGGCGCCGCGTGACTGGCGAGCCAGGGTATCGCGAAGGGCAGGATCGGACACCAGCGCGCTCATCCGTGCGACCAGGTCGGCAGCATCTTCGGGTGCGAAGGCCATCCCGCTGCCCGTTTGCTCGATGATCTCCAGCGCCTCGCCCTTCACCCCCATCAGCATGGGAATGCCCATACCCATGCACTCGAATATCTTCGATGGGATCACGGTTGTGAACAGCGGATCATCCTTTAGGTGCACGATCGAAAAATCGAGCAGCGACCAGTATCTCGCGATGTCTTGCTTGCTCACTGCACCCACGAAGCGGACGTTGGATATCCCGCGCTTCGCGGCCGATGCCTCCAGCTCCCTCCGGTGCGCGCCGTCGCCGACGAACAGGAGCACCAGATCGGACAGGGCGGGATCCGATTGAGCGATCTCCGCCGCATCGAGCAGGGTACACAGACCGTGGGCCATGCCATGCGTGCCGACGTAGCCGCCGACCGTTTTCCCCTCCAAGGCGAGCTTGCGGACCAATTCGCCATCGCGCGGACGGGGTGCATAGCGAGACAGGTCGACACCGTTGGTGACCACCGAAATCTTGCCCCCATCGATACCGCGTTCCTGGAGTACGCGCTTGAAGGCATGGGTGACGGTCACGATCCGATCGGCACCGCGGTAGAGGAAAATCTCGAGCCGTTCGGCGAGGCGGATCAGCAGTGAATCGTTCATCGCGCCCACGGTTTTGACCGATTCCGGCCATAAGTCGCGCAACTCGAGAATCCACGGCACGCGTTTGACCTTCGCCGCGAACCATGCGGCAGGCAGGGTGAAAAACTGCGGCGAAGTTCCGATCACGATATCGGGTCGACGCTGAAAAGGGGCGATCAGCGCGGCCATGAACATGAAGCTGAAATAGTCGATCAGCCGCAACGTAAACCCGCTGTTCGAACTCATGAAAGTCCACACGCGGGTCACTTCGATGCCGTCTATCGTCTCGCGCTGAAGGAACCGGTTGCGATATCCGGGGAAGACCTTGCCGGTCGGAAAGTTTGGTGCGCAGGTTATGACCTGCACCTGGTGTCCCGCACGTACCCAGCGCACCGCGTGCTCGTAGGTCCTGCTGGCCGGAGCATTGGTCTCCGGGGGAAAGTTGTCGGTGAAGAAAAGAATACGCATCAGTTCCACCGCCACTGGATCACGGCCTCTCCTTTCGTCAACCGGACGTCGATCGCGCTGGTCGCAAGCCGCACCCCAAAACGCTGCGCATAAAAGGCCGGTTCGCGGCCCTCACTTCCCGTCGGGACGTCATAGAGAATGCCTTCAGGCAGCTCCTTCGAGACATCCGGATAAAGGATGTTACGCGCTACGGCCGGTATTTCGGGGAACATCAAGTCGCGAATCTCGAGCTCGTTCGCGCGCATGGTCCATGTGCGGTGGTGGACCGGCTTGCGTGGCAACCTGCGGTATCCATCGTGAGCGGCCGAAAGGCTCAACCCATCGGCGGTTCGGGTCAACTTGACATCCATTGGGCGCGCCCGGCGGGCGACCCGGAAACCGCCCCAAACTTCCGAGCTGTTGACTTCGGCAACGACGGTGCTGTGCGCCGATGTCCCGCGCTCGTGCAGCCTGATGGGACCGGTTCCATAGCAAGACGTGCCCCCATTGACGACGATCCGCCGTCGACCGACCGACAGCTCGTAAGAAAGGGTGTCGGCATGACCGTGGCCGGGCAGGTAACTCGGGCCGATCTGCGCCACATCGCAGAACGCGACCGCTCCTGACCCTTCGAGCCGCACGTAGCCACTTTCGGCGAGATGAATCGCCGTCGCCCCACGGCCTTCGATCCGCTCCCCAACCGTGAGCTGCGCGATACCGAGACGAACGGCGTAAGCTTTAAGCTCGGCCAGCCCCGAAGCGATGCCGATGGCGCAATCGTTGAAATGCGGCGGATCGCCGTCGGGATGGGTCATTACAGCCAACCAGCCAAGCATTCGTCCGGCGGTCCGGGAAATATCCTCGACCAGCGAACGAGGCAGGCGTCCGGGGAACACCCGGTCCAGTGCGACCAGGTCGAGCAGGTCGGCCAGGAAGATCGCGTGATACATCGGACTGAGTTCGAAATTCCCGCCGTCGGACAGAACCTGCTCGCGCACTTCCCTGCCCAGCCGTTCGAGCCCGAGCGCCAGCCACCGATCCGCTGTTTCGCCCGAGAAATAGGAACCTGCGAACACAAGCGCCTTCAGGTTGGAGAACAGGTGATTGCCAAGGATATGGGTCTCGAGGTTGCGAGCCAGCCAACCCGCTTGGTTGGCTAGACTGCGGCGCGCCTCGTCGCCAAGCTCGCTTCCGGCCATGTCCCACATGATCCAGTTTACCATGCGAAGCGATGTCGGGTATGGTGCCCAGCCAGCCCCTTCGACCGGCGGATTCTCGCGGATCCACCGTGCGATCAGAGCGCTGTGCCAGGGCCTGCGGTCCAACGAACCCGCGCGACGCAGGTCGTCGAAATAGTGCAGGTTGTACACCCAAAGAGCGCTCTTGTTCTGATCGTTCCACCCGTTCGCCAGCGTTCCCGTTTCGCCGACGAATTCGAACGAATCGGGGCCGTTCATCACCGCAGGCAGAGCGGGCCCGGGCACGAGAGAGCCTGTCTTTTGCCGAACCGGAAGTGGCTCTACCGGCGAAAAGGCCGGCTTCGATAAGCGGCGCTGTACCTGGCCGAGAACCTGCTCCGCCCGAAGATACCGGATCGTATGGAAATATCGCGCGAGAGGCTGCACGGCGCGCCTAGCGCAGCTGCGCGGCCAGGTTGATGGTCGTGCGCGAAACCTCGATCAACTCGTCGAGTGGAATTGGCCATCCGTCTTCACCTCGCACCGCCGAAATGAAACGTGCGGCACAGGCCGCCTGGCCCTTGTCCTGCCGCAACGAAGACCTGTTGGCTGCCCTGGGCATCCCGAAGCCCCTGAGCTTCCTGAAGTTATCCAGCTGAAGGACACCGCCCCCGACGAACACCTCGAGGCGCTCCTTCGGCAAGCCCTTGTTGCCGTTCGCGAAGTAATGGACCGTGCCGATCGAACCATCGGCGAACTTCAGGGTAAGGGTGGCGGTGTCGGGACGCGCGGCATCCATGCCGGTCGCGCGAGCTTCGACGATCGGTGCTCCTGCAAGGTGCCGCAACAGGTCGAGGAAGTGGCACGCCTCGCCAAGGATGCGCCCGCCACCCACTTCCGGGTCGAGGGTCCAATGCCCGGGCGGAACGGCACCCGCGTTGACCGTCATCGTCATGGCCTTGGGCTGCAGGAAGCGCGCCAGCTCGCTATGCATGGCCTCGACGAGCGGAGCGAACCGCCGGTTAAAGCCCACGGTGAGGATCGGTGCCTCGGCGCGGCCCGCATAGAAAGCCTCGATCGCGTCGAGATCGTCGTGGCTCATCGCAAGCGGCTTTTCTACGAAGACGTTCTTGCCGGCTTCCAGCGCGCGCAGCGCCAGGTCGGCGTGCGAGTCATGGCGCGTCGCGATCACCACGCTGTCGGCTTCGGGATCGGCGATCAGCGCGAAGGTCTCGGTCCCTGCCATCCTGAAGCCGTGCTTGTCCGCAAGCTGCCGCGCGGACAGGCCGCCGCCAGAACCGATCGCGTTCATCGTTGCCCCGGCTTTCGCGAAAGCGGGCACGAGCACTGCACTGGCGTAGTTGCCGGCCCCGATAACATTTAGCACGCCCGCCCCGGCCTGGTTGATTGGAGGGGCCGGGGATGCAGGCGACAGGATTTCGGTCGCGATGCGATCTGCCACCGGGGCAGGGTATTCAAGAATGACGCCCATCGAAGGCTCGGTGCCGCCGATCAACTCGTAGGCCTTGTCCGCTTCGTCGATCAAGAAGCGGTGCGTACGCAGGGGGGCGCAGTCGATCTTATTCGCTGCCATCATGTCGAGCACTGCCACAAAGTTTCGTTGCTCGGTCCAACGCACGAAGCCCGGCGGATAGTCGCGGCCCTTGTCCTCGTACTCGGGATCGTAGCGACCCGGCCCGTACGAGCAGGACACCTGGAAACTCAGCTCCTTCTCGAAGAAGTCGGCCCGCGAAAGGTTTAGCCCTGCAACGCCGACGAGAACGATACGGCCGCGCTTGCGGCTCATGCGTGCGGCGTCGGTCACTGGTCCATCGCTCTGCGTTGCGGCGGTTATCAATACCGCATCGACCCCGTCGCCGCGACTGAACGCCATTGCCGCGGATACGGGGTCACCGCCTTCGTCGATCTGCACGGCTTCGGCGCCAAATTCGCGCGCCAGTTCCACGCGCCGGCGATCGAAATCGAACCCGATGACGCGGCACCCGTTGGCGGCCAGCAACTGGACAGCAAGCTGCCCGATCAGGCCGAGCCCGATTACCGCCACGCTCTCACCCAGCGTCGGCGCAGCGAGACGAATGCCCTGAAGCGCAATCGCGCCGACGACGGTGAATATCGCGTCGTCATCGCTGACCGCGTCGGGAATTTTCGCGCAAAGATTGACCGGCACCGACACGAGTTCGGCGTGCTTGCCGTTGCTGGCCACACGGTCGCCTACGGCGAACCCGACTACCTCGCTGCCCACCGCCTCGACCACGCCGACATTGCAGTATCCGGGGGCGAGCGGTTGATCGAGCTTGTTGCGAACGGTCTCGACCGTCGCGGCGAGCCCGTCGGTCTTCGCCTTCTCGATCACCATGCGAACCTTGTCGGGCTGCTGGCGCGCCTTCTGGATCCAATTCCCCCGGCCGAAGTCGAGCATCATCCGCTCGGTCCCTGCAGAGATCAGCGAGCAAGTCGTAGCGATGCGTACCTGGCCTTTGCCGCAGCGGGGTGCTGGCACGTCGAGCACGTCGATCTTGCCGGTCTTGAGGCTCTGGGTAACCTGCTTCATGTGTTTGTCGCCCGCGGAGCCTAAAGGCTCCAGTAGAGGATATCGGCCGGAAGATCAGTGGGGTCGAGCGCCGATTTCACGTCAAGAAGCACGCCGCCGGTCTTCAGACGGCCTATCAAGCCTTTCCTGTCATCAAGGTAATGCCGATGGTTCACTGCCAGCACCAGCACGTTGAGATCGCGCAACTCGGCCTCGTCGCTCAAGGTCAGGCCGTATTCGTGCTGCGCTTCGCTGCCGTCGGCAAAGGGATCGTTGATGAGCGGGTCGATCCCGAACTCGCGAAACTCGGCGACTATGTCGGGGACCTTCGAATTACGCAGGTCGGGCACGTTTTCCTTGAAGGTCAGTCCGAAGATGCCGACTCTGGCACCGCTTAGCTCGTGGCCTTGCGACAGCAGCAGCTTTACGCCCTTGCGCGCAATTTCGCCGCCCATCGAATCGTTGATCCTTCGTCCGGCGAGGATCACCTCTGGGCGATAGCCGAGCCGTTCGGCGGCGCTCGTCAGGTAATAGGGGTCAACCCCGATGCAATGCCCGCCGACAAGCCCCGGCGAGAACTTGAGAAAATTCCACTTGGTGCCGGCCGCTTCGAGCACATCGCGGGTGCGCAAGCCCATCCGATCGAATATGAGCGCGATCTCGTTCATCAATGCGATGTTGATGTCGCGCTGGGTATTCTCGATAACTTTGGCGGCTTCGGCGACCTTGATGGAGGGGGCCACGTAAAGGCCGGCCTCGATGATCGAACCATAGACATCGATTACCCGCTCCAGCGCGGACGGCGTGTCGGCAGCGACGATCTTGGTGATCGTCTCGAGCCTATGCTCCTTGTCGCCCGGGTTTATGCGTTCGGGCGAATAGCCTAGAAAGAAGTCCTCGCCGGCCTTGAGGCCCGAACCGGCCTCGAGCAGCGGCCCGCACTCGTCTTCGGTCACGCCCGGATAAACGGTTGACTCAAAGACCACCACCGCATTCCGGGTAAGGTGGGGCGCGACAAGTTGGCAAGCGGAACGGATCGGGCCGAGATCCGGTCGGCGTTCGCAGTCGATTGGCGTCGGAACAGTAATGATGAAAAACGTGCCGTTCGACAGCGCGGCCTCGTCGCCAGTGATCTCGAGCGAGCAAGCCTGAAGTTGTCCGTCGTCGATCTCGCCGGTCCAATCCGTTCCGGAGCGCAACGAATCCACCCGTTGCTTGGACACGTCGAATCCGACTACGCCTTCGTGCTTGCCGGCCAGCGCCACCGCCAAGGGCAGGCCTACGTAGCCCAGCCCCAGGATGACTATCTTCTCACGAATCGCCATTAGTCCTACCTGTTGTTCTGCAAATGGGCGTCGGCGTTTGCCGGTCTTCGAACCCAAGCCCTGTCGTCCCACGCATCCAAACCCTTCCGGCGCGGCAAAACCCGGCAATTTGTCGTTACTCGGGGCGGGTTTGTGCCCCTATCAGATCGCGATCCCCGTGCAAGTGGCGGCTCGAGCCAGTCGTCTTTCTCAAGAAGGCGCCCTCATCGCCGCCGCTGACGACTATGACGATCGCCCACGGCGACGGACGATGACGACCTCGCGCGATGCCGCGCCGCGCTGTGAACAAGCCACGGCAGCGAGGGGCGGGAGGCTGACCGCTCCGCATCTGAAGCTTGCCTAGGCGGACTTGCGGAACACGATCTCATGGCAGCCGAGGCTTGTTGCCCGCGTACCCCGCACGTGCTCGAAGCCTGCGGTCTCGAGGAAATGCACCAGCGCTTCGTACGTCGCGAACTCGAAGGGAAAGCCCCCGATCCAGTCGATCAGGTCGTGGCTGAAGTTCATGCCCCGTTGCTTGCGATAATCGATGAGCGGCCGAATCGCGATCATTGGCTTCAGCTTGAGGGTGTACTTGAGAATGTTGAAGGCATTCGCGGCAAGGCCCACCGTCCAGGCGAACGCCGTGGCGAGTGGGCCCGGAAGCGAATTGTAAAACTTCTTGATGAGCCACCAAAGATGCGATTTCCATCCTTGGTCGTTATAGATAGCCAGATAGAACAGCCCGCTCGGCCGGACCATCGACGCCGCGTTCTGGATGCCAGTCCACATCTCGCCGGTGTGATGAAGCACGCCCCAGCTGTAGACCACGTCAAAGGTGCCAAGGGTGCGGAGGTGATCGCTGTCGAGGGCAGAGCCTTCCGCGACAGTCCATTGGGCATCATCGGGAAAGAAGCGGTCGCGCAAACTTCTGGTGCACCATACCGAACTGGGATCGAAATCGATCGAATGAACTTCCGCGCCCAGACGCCGCGCGGCGAGCGAGAACAGCCCACTGCCCGAACCGATGTCGATCATGCGCTTGCCGGCGAGGCTGTCGGTCCCGAGCATCGCGACTAACGACTTCTCGGCTTGCGTGACCCGATCCTCGTCGAGCAGGCCAAGGAAATCTTTCCAGTTGTCGCCGAAACCGAAACGCTCGCCGGAGAGGCGTTCCTCTGCGAATTTTGTTGCGGACATGCGCCGATCCCAATTGGCTGCGGATGAAATGCGCAGCTGGAAAAAATTCACGGTCTGATGCGCAGAAGCGACCTATTCGCGCAAGAGCGCACTCTAGATTGGGTCGGGCCCTCGTGAGGACCGCGCCTCGCGCCAGCGCGGCGATGCAACCGCGAACACTTATCGTCAAAAATCACCGCGTGTCATTAAGACACGCGACCCAAAGGGCGGTCCCAACTAGCATGGTGCCTGTCCTAAGGTTGTCCCGTGATGCGATCAACGTCCGGGCTGATCCGCCATTACCTGGAAAAATGACCGGGCGACGACGGAGCCCTGTCCTTGGACGATCGCTGCTCCCCCGGCAGGACAACCAAGTGAAGCGCGAAAAGTCCCATCAGCCAAATCGTTCGACCGTGAGCCAGCGAGAAAGTAACGGAGACGTGGCGATGACCTACGGGGCGGCGCCGCGATCAGCCACACGGCGGTGGCCGTGTGCTATGCGGTGTTCTGGCTCTTCCCCATTGAGCAAGCTGAGATATCGCCGTGCAAGCGCGATCCCTTGGTGCTGCCGATGCCATTCGGCCACCTCCCTCCCTATTCGCGCGAGCGATCCGCGGTCGTGCGAGAGAAGAATTTGGGCGATTTGATCAGGCCCGGCCACCTCGAAGTAGGCCGGCAACGACATGCCGGGCCAGTTGTAGTCATGAGGGCGCCCTACCTGGTGCAGTATTGGTTTGCCGAGGGAGATCAATTCCCACCCGGTCCCTCCCCAGATCATGCTCATGAACGCGTCCGCTCCGACGTCGGCCGCACGAGCGATGGCCAGGAGTTCGAGGCGTCTCATAGCCGGGAGCCAGACGACCTGCTCGTCGATGCCCAATTGTGCGCAAAGCCGCTTCGTTGCGTCAACATCCGGTCCGTACTCAAGCAGCACCAATACGGCGCTGTCGTCGCCGGAAAGTCCCACGTATCGGGCGAATCCCTCGACCAGCCAGTCGTTCTTTTTGCCCCCTGGCGGATAAGCTCCGCCGAGCTGCGTCAGCCATCGGTGCTGCGTCTGCGAAAAGACCGCAATAGAAGCTTTTCGCATCCGTTCGACCGCGGACCGCGCCAGGTCACCGAGTTCGGCTTCGTCGAGCGCCTCGTCGTCGTATTTGACCACGATCGGCATGGCCACGGTATCGAGGCCTAGACGCCGGTAGGTCGCAGTCGCCTTAGGGCTCTGATTTGCAGTTACGATTTCGCCCACACTGGTTAGTAGCGCCCGTTCCATCATTTTCTTCCGTGTCCACCGGAAGGTTGCTGAGACCGGACGTTTCCAGTTCGGTACGAATTCCGCGATGTGTTCCACACCCTCCCCATAGGGTACGAAGACATCGAGCCGCTTTTTCATGCGCCAAAAGAGTACGGGTGCTATTCCGTTGCCCAGGAACGCGTCGAAACCTTTGAGCGCCTCGTTCACTCCCGCAAGGCTTCCGAACATGCCATCTAGTCCGCCATTGGAAACAGGTAATTGGTGTATGTAGGAGCGCCATTTTTCCCAGCGCGTCGTGTCCAACTGAGGCAAAAAATGACACAGCTCGTTGTTATAAAGGAACAGATATGCGTCGGCCCCCAAATCGCGGAGGTATCGCAACAGCGCGAAGTTGCTGTTGTTCATGTTGCCGATGAGGGCTATCCGGCAGGCGCGGGTCATGTCCACGGTTATGCGTTACGGGTCAACGATCGAGTCGGCGAGCCCCCCACGCGAGCGCCCGCGGCAATGTCATTGAGTACCAAAGAGTTGGCTCCCACAACAGCTCCATCGCCGATAGTCACGCCCTTCGCGACGACCGTGTTCGGACCGATGTAGCAGTTGTCACCTATTCGCGTCGGGGCGCGCACCGGGGCAGCCTTGCCGCCGCTGGTTGCCCATTCGACCGTATCGTGCGTGTAGATCTGGACTCCGGCGGAAATCGCACAATTTTCACCGATGGTGAGCCCGCCAGAGCCGTCGAGAATTGTAAACGGCCCAATCCACGTGTTCCGGCCTACCGAGACATCCCCGAATACATGCGCGGTGTCGTAGATTGACGTGCCTTTGCCGAACCCCAGTCTCGCGGCTTTATCCCAGCGATCGACGACATAGTCGCCGAAAGGCAGAGTACGCGCGAACTGCGCGTCGACCTGATCGCGCCTGTCTTTCCAGAAAGCTGCTAGGAGTTCGAGCATGTTCACCCCGACTGGTTAATCCGCCTGGCTTCCACCCCGAACAAATTCGCGTCGGTTCTTGTGGCGTCGCGGGCATGGGTCTGGGTGGCTTCGATTTGCCGCGCACAAGAGCGACCGCAAACGACCGGATCCAACGCCAATGGTTTCACTGTGTTCCGGCTCTCACGTTAGGCCACGGCCTCTTAGACAGCCCCTCCGCGGTTTCAAACCCTATTAGCGCGGCGGCGCGGATGGTCGAAGCGAAGAACCCGGCCGCCCGATGGATCGGCGGTCGGGCAGGTCCAGTAGGATGTCGACGATCCGCTCGGCCGCCTTGCCGTCCCACAGGGGTGGCACGTTGCCCTGCTTCCATTCGCCCTTGAACAATCGATCGAGCCACGCGGGGACCACGGCCGGATCGGTCCCGACGAGTTCGTTGGTGCCCATCGTGACCGTTTCCGGGCGCTCCGTGGTGTCGCGCAGTGTCATGCAGGGCACTCCCAGAACCGTTGCTTCCTCGGTGATCCCCCCGCTGTCGGTGATCACGATGCGTGCGCGTTCGACGAGAAAGTTGAATTCGAGGTAGGAGAGGGGCTCGATGCAATGAAGGTTGCCAGGAAGCTCGCCAAGTTTTTCCAGCGTCTTCGCGGTTCGTGGATGGACCGGGAACACCACCGGAAGTCCTCGCGCATGATCGGCGATGATTCGGACGAACTCCGCCAGCTCGTCGGCTTGGTCGACGTTGGCCGGACGATGCATGGTCACAACGATGAAGTTTCCGTCGGTAAGGTCGAGCGCGTCCCAGCATTCCGGCCGCTTGAACCTCGACCGATTGGTGAGCAGGGTATCGATCATCGTGTTGCCGACGAAATGGATCGCCGCCTCGGGTACTCCCGACTGGCGCAGGGCTTCACCGGCGGTCTTGGAGGTGGTGAAGAACCAGTCCGTAACGGCATCGGTCGCCAGGCGATTGATCTCTTCCGGCATCGTCCAATCGCCTGAACGGATCCCACCCTCGACGTGACCGACGGCCACATGCATTTTCTGCGCTGTTATCGCGCAGGCCATCGTGCTGGTGACATCGCCGACGACGAGGCAGAGGTCGGGGCGATAATCCATCAGCACTGCTTCGTACCGCTGCATGATCGCGCCGGTCTGTTCGGCCTGCGTACCGGAGCCGACCTCGAGATTGTGGTCGGGCTGCGGGATCGCGAGCTGATCGAAGAACATCCCGGACAGCCGGGGATCGTAATGCTGGCCGGTGTGGATCAGGCGAAACCGAATGTCCTCACCCGCATTCGCGCGGGCTTGGATCGCCGCGATGATCGGCGCGATCTTGACGAAATTGGGTCGCGCACCAGCGATGATATCGATCAGCACGGCTGTTCCGGACGAAGAAGGGGGGATGCCATCATGCCCGCCACTACAGTCGCCAAACCCCTGAGTCACCCAGATAGGGGACCCGAGGATGCAAAAAAGCCCGGTGCAACGAGTTGTGCGTTACGCCCTGTCTGCGCCTTGCATTGGGTCGCGCTCGCTGAGCGGATCGGGGCAGTCCGATTAATGCGAAGAGATTGTACGCGGTCCGGCGGGCGGGCACCGGAAAGCGGCGGCAGGTTGGTTCCAGCTTGATTTCCGAAAGGTTCCTGACATTAACGCTGCCCCGTCGCGGCGATCCTGCGACGCACCTCCGCCGGCAGCCGGGGGCAGCTGTCACGAATGGGACTTAAGAGCTTTATGAAGAACTTCGATAAGGTGCCCGTAAGGCGGCTACCGACCTTGGACACGGCAGGCCCGTCGTCGTGAGCGACATCTTCATTCATGCCAGTGCATCCGTCGATCCGCGGGCGACGATCGGATCGGGTTCGCGGATCTGGATAAACGTCCAGGTACGGGAGAATGCGCAAGTCGGGCCCGACTGCATTCTGTCCAAGGACGTCTATGTGGACCATGGGGTTCACATCGGCAGCCGCTGCAAGGTCCAGAACGGCGCCTCCCTCTACAACGGTGTCGTACTTGGGGACGACGTCTTCATCGGTCCCTACGCAACCTTTACCAACGATCGCGTGCCGCGAGCGTTCAACACCGACTGGGTGGTCACGCCCACGCGCATCGACAATGGCGCGAGCATCGGCGCCAATGCCACCATCGTATGCGGCATAACGATCGGCGAGTTCGCAATGGTGGCCGCCGGGAGCGTCGTCACGAAGGATGTGCCGCCCTTCACGCTCGTTATGGGCAATCCCGCCCGACCCTACGCACGCATCGACAGGGACGGCAATCAGATTGAGAAGCTTAATGGAAGGTCCTGAGGTTCGGATAGGCCTGCTTGGCTTGGGGCAGATGGGACGCAATCATTTGCGCGTCCTTTCCATGCTTCGCGGGGCGAACATCTCGTTCGTATACGACAGCGACGGCAGCCATGCCCGAACGGTAGCCGCAGAACATGGCGTGCGGGCCGTCGATGACATCGAGCCCTCCCTGGAGGAGGTCGACGCGTTGATCATCTGCACGCCGACGTCCACTCACGCGAGCTATGTGGAGCGTTTCGTGGGAAGAGTACGCGCGCTTTTTGTCGAAAAGCCATTGGCGCACTCGGTGGAAGCGGCGCGGCGGGTGGAGCGAATCGTCAGCGAATCTGGCGTTTTGCTTCAAGTTGGTTTCATCGAGCGCTTCAATCCCGCGATAGCGGCGTTGCACCGCGTTCTGCAAAACGCGGAACGGGTGATCAGCATCGACTTTACGCGCACGAACAAGCTGAGCGCGCGGATCACCGACGTTGACGTGATCATGGACCTGATGATCCACGACATCGACTTGGCTCTTTACCTCAATGGGCCCGTGGAAGCGGTTTCTGCGCACGGGGTACGCCGCGGCGAGTTGATCGAATTCGCCTCGGCCCAGCTGCGACACGCGAACGGCCGGTTTTCACGGCTACAAGCCAGTCGCATCACCGAAAAGAAGATGCGCCTGGTGCAGGCTACCTGCGAAGATCGTTTCGTCGAATGCGATTTGCTGCGGAAGGAAATCGTGATCCATCGGCAATCGGTCCTCCAGCAATCGGGCGGCTCCTACTCCATCGCATCCCAACAGGAAGCGGTAACAATCGGTCTGCAAGAAGCCTTGCTCAGCGAGCTTCAGGCATTCATTCAGCTGGCGCGCGGCGAGGCGACCTCGGTCGTTCCAAACATTCGGGACGGCGTGGAGAGTCTGGTGATCGCCGACGCGATTGCCGCCGACGTGCTGAGAGACGGCGAATGAACAGGAAGCTCGCGGGGCAGACAATTCTCGTCACCGGTGGCGCCGGCTTCATCGGCAGTCATCTTGTCGACAGGCTGATCCAGGAAGGCGCAGAACAGGTCGTCGTGATCGACAGCCTGTTCGTCGGCGACGAGGCCAATCTGGATCAAGCCACCGCCAGCGGGAAGCTTGCATTCTATCGCGACGACATAGAGATCTCGAGTGCGCTCGATTATGTTTTTGAGAGGCACTCGATCGACAGCGTGTTCAACTGCGCCACCAAGGCCCTGAACTACTCGTTCCTCAATCCGTCAAACGCGTTCTCGACCAACGTGACAGGCGTGCTGAATCTGCTGGAATTGCAGCGACGTGGCGCCTTCAAGACACTCTGCCACTTTTCGACGAGCGAAGTTTACGGCACGGCGGTGTACGAGCCGATGGACGAGAACCATCCGCGCAATCCCACTACGACGTATGCTGCCGGAAAGGCAGCGGCCGACTTGGCGGTGGAGAGCTATGCTCGCATGTTCGATCTCGATTCGATCATCGTGCGGCCCTTCAACAATTACGGGCCGCGCCAAAATCACCGCGGCATGCTCGCAGGCGTTATTCCGATCACCGCCTGGCGTATCCATCAGGGTGGCGCTCCAGAGGTGCATGGTACCGGCCGGCAGAGCCGGGACTTTATCTATGTCGCGGATACGGTCGATGCAGTCGTCAAACTGTTCGAGCGCATGCCGGCAGGGGACAACGTGAATATCTCGACCGACAACCAGATAGCGATCGAGGACCTCATCGGACAGATAAGCAGGTATCTTGGCTTTCAGGGGCAGATGATCGGCCGCGATGCCCGTGCTGCAGACGTGATGTGTCACAACGCGAGCAACGAGAAGGTCCGGCGCCTGATCGATTTCCAATTAACGCCGTTCCCTGAAGGACTCGCCACGACCCTTGACTGGTATCGGTCGCGTTGGGAAGGCGCGGGCCAATGATCCACCTCATCCGTCCTTCCATCTCCTTCGAGGAAGTCGAGCCCGAGCTGCGGGCCATGTTCGAAAGCGGCGTGTTCACGCGCGGCAAGAACGTGGAGGCGCTGCGCAGCGAAATCGGAGAATATACCGGCGCGCGGCACGTCTATACCGTCACGTCGGCGACGACTGCGTTATGGGTTTGCCTGCGCTCCCTCGGGATCGGCCCCGGAGACGAGGTGGTGGTCTCCGACTTTTCCTTCCCGGCCTCCGCCAACGTGATCGTTGATGTGGGCGCAAAGCCGGTCTTCGCCGACGTGTCGCCGGATCACTACAACATGACGCCCGAAGCGCTTGAGCGAGCGCTCACGCCCGCCACCAAGGCGGTGATGTTCGTCGACGCGTTCGGCAACCCCACGGGGATCCATGCGATACGGGAAATCTGCCGCGCGCGAGGACTGCCTCTGATCGAGGACGCCGCGTGCGCGATCGGCAGCAGCGAACATGGGGTTCGCTGCGGCGCGATCGCCGATCTTACCTGCTTCAGCTTTCACCCGCGGAAACTGCTCAACACGGGCGAAGGCGGCGCCGTCACGTTCGACAATCCGGATTGGGTCGAATGGTTCGACGTAAAGCTTGGCCATGGCGCCTCGGGCGCGCTGGGATACGGGCTCGACTTCACCGATTACGGATATAATTTCCGCCTTTCTGAAGCGCAAGCAATCCTGGGCCGCGCGCAACTCAGGAAGCTCGACGAGATCATCGCCGAGAGGCAAGCGATCCGCGACGCATTCGTAGAGGAAATCGGTTCGCTCGGGTTTCGACCACAGGAGTTCGGCGATGACGCGGTCTCGAACGTCCAATCGCTTGTTTTTCGAGTGCCGCCTCGCTTTCAACGCGATGCGCTGATTGCGGCCCTTCGAGACGAGGGGATCGAGACCACTATCGGCACGTACTGCCTTAGCGGCACCTCTTTCTACCGCCGGCGCCACAACGACGTGCAGCCGGTGGCCCAGCGGCTTCAACAGGAAACCATCACCTTCCCGTGCTACGGCGGTATGGATGTAGAGCGGGTGCTTTCCGCCGTGACCCGGATTGCCGGCTAACCGAGTGGCCCGCCGCGCTGAACTGACCAACAGGGGCATCAGCGAAAGCGCCCCGCGTCGCGTGCGACCAATTCTGGAGCTGCCTGAAATGGGGGTTCGCGCCGACAGCAACTACGCCGCTCGATGATCAAGGCCCTTTTCCGTGACACCATGATCTATGGAGCCTCGGCGATCCTTTCGCGCGGGCTTTCGATCATCATCGTGCCGGTCTTCACGCGCATGCTCGCGCCCCAGGAATACGGCGCGCTCGACATGATCATGGTCCTCGGCGTGCTCGGTGCGTTGATCGTGCCGATGGAGGTCAACCAGGCCGTCGCACGCTTCTATGGCGATGCCGACAGCGTGGCCGACAGGCGCCGCCTGGCCAGCACGGCCCTGTGGTTTACAGCCGGTGGCTATGCCGCGGCTACGGCTGTTGCCTTTGCGGTGGCGGAGCCAATCGCCGAACGGCTGTTCGGAGGATCGGATATGACCGGCGCGCTGCGGGTCGGGTTTGCCGGGATTGCCGCCACGGGTCTCTTTTACCTGGCCCAGAACCTGCTCCGATTCGAGCTCCGAAGCACCGCATATGCTATCGTGAGCATCGTTTACTCAGCCGTGTCGCTTCTGCTTGCGGTTCTGCTCGGCCTGGGGCTGGGCATGGAGTTGCTGGGCGTTTTGTGGGGCCAGTTCATCGGGTCGGCGATGGCGGCGGCACTCGGCCTTTATCTCATGAGGGAAAGGCTCGGGCCGTTGTTCGACAGGACACTGCTCCGGCAAATGCTCACGTTCTCGCTGCCGCTCGTTCCAGCGGGACTGGCTACCTTTCTCACGCTGAACAGCAACCGGCTGCTGCTGAATAGTATTGAAGGTCTCGATGCGGTCGGCCTGTTCGGCGTGGCAGCGCGCGTTGCCGGCGTGATCACGCTGCTGGTAATTGGCCTCCAAACGGCGCTCACGCCGCTGATCTACGCGCATTATCGCGAACCGGACACGCCCCGCAAACTGGGCCGGCTGGCAGAAGAATTTCTGGCCCTGGCGCTGCTTTGCTGCCTGATGCTCGGCCTCTTTTCCTGGGAAATACTGGCCGTTGCGGTGGAGCCTCGCTATTTTGCAGCGGCTCCGCTAATCATGTTTCTCGCCCCCGCGACCTTGCTTAGCCAGAGCCATGTGTTCTTTCCGGGCATAGCGATCACCAAGCGCATGCGGCTTCAGCTCTACATCTTTGCAGTGACCGCCCTTGCCACCGTGGCCTTGACCTGGCTGCTGATACACGCGGCGGGCTTGGCAGGCGCAGCCTGGGCTACCCTGTTGTCGTCGATGTTGTTTATCGGACTGTGGATCGCGGTGAGCCAAAAGCTCTATCGGCTGGAACTGCGCTGGATGCGGCTCGTCTCGGCCGTTGCGCTGTTCCTGCTCGCGTCAGCAGCAGGGCTCTGGCTCCAGACAAGCGCCTTGCCTTCTCTCTGGACTGTCGCGGCAAAGGCCGCCCTTGCGCTGCTTTTCCTCATCGGCATCATGCTTTCCGGACTTCTTCAGCCCTTGAACCTGGTCGCAGCCCTGCGCCGCTCAGAAGACGAAGCAGCGGGATCCGCTCGACCGTAGGAGCCCGGTCGGTGGCGGGAGCGGGCAATGCGGGTTCTGCGCGACGTCTATCGGGGCACTTGACCCGGGAACGAAGATCGGCTTCTCGCCCAGCGAGTCTGCGCGTGCGAAAAGCCGCGGCCACTGGCCGTGGTTCGCCGGCGCGCCCGATGTTCCGCTCTAGCAAGGATGATACTCGATACCGACCTTAGCAGGTGCTCGTCATTGAAAGCCGTGCTTGGCACGCGACGATACCGCCGCCTCTATCCGATCTACGAAGCCGACCGTCCCGCCATGGACGGAGAAGCCGCAAGGAACTGTTATGCAATTTATCGACCTCAAGACCCAGCAAGCCGCAATTCGCGCCGACATCGACAAGCGCATCGCGGCGGTCCTCGGCCATGGCCAATACATCCTGGGGCCAGAAGTAACGGAAATGGAGCAGGTCCTTGAACGGTATGTCGGGACCAAGCACGGCGTCGCGATGGCAAGCGGCACGGACGCATTGCTTGTCGCCCTCATGGCGCTCGGAATCGGGCCCGGGGATGAGGTGATCACCAGTGCCTTCACGTTCGTGGCGTCCGGCGAGGTAATCGTCCTGACCGGCGCCACGCCAGTTTTCGCGGATGTCGAGCCGAACACGGCCAATATCGATCCTGCATCGATCGAGGCGAAGATCACGTCCCGGACGAAGGCGATCATGCCGGTTAGCCTGTACGGCCAGGTTCCCGACATGGATGCGATCAATGCTATTGCGGCGCGTCATAACCTGCCGGTTATCGAGGACGCAGCACAAAGCTTCGGCGCGACGTACAAGGGGCGTCGGAGTTGCGGCCTTTCGACCATCGGCTGCACCAGTTTCTTCCCGTCGAAGCCGCTCGGTTGCTATGGCGACGGCGGGGCCTTCTTCACGGATGACGACGACCTTGCCCAGGCCGCGCGGGAAATTCGCGTCCATGGTCAATCAGAGCGTTACATTCACACGCGCATAGGCATCGGGGGGCGCATGGATTCCATCCAGTGCGCTGTGATCCTGGCGAAATGGCCACGTTTCGAGTGGGAAGTGGGACAGCGAGAGCGGATCGGCCGACGCTATTCCGAAGAGATCCTGCAGAAAGTGCCCGGCGCGGTCGCGTTGACCAAGGGAAGCAACCTGGCAGAGCTCGATGCGCCTGTCGCGGTGCTTGAAATCGGCCCGTCGACTTCTTCGGTGTATGCCCAGTATACGGTCCTGTTGAAGGACCGGGCAGCGGTCCAGGAGTATTTCGCGGCGGCCGGGATCCCCACGGCGGTCCATTATCCGATGCCGCTGGGAAGCCAGCCGGCGTACAGCAAATGGGCACCTGACGCGGATACACCGGTTGCCGACGCCTTTGCCGCAGGCGTGATGAGCCTACCGATGAGTGCCGATCTCACCGAAGATGATCAGGATCGTGTCATCGATTGCCTGCGACGCGCGTTGGGGAGCTGAGTTCGCCGCTCCGCGCGAGTTAGTCCGCTTCGAGGCCGAGTGCTGCAATCAACTTGCCGCAATTGACGGACAGATCGTGAAGGCTGCGCGCCGCCTCGAGCGCGTGTTTTGACTGTACCTGGACCATCGAGCGATCGGCAACGTAGCGCTCGACGGCTGCGGCAATGGCCTGCGCATCGCCTACCGTGATTATTGCGCCGTTCCGACCGTCGATGACGCTGTCGGGCACCGCGCCGACAGGCGTGGCGATAACGGGCAACCCGTACGACAGTGCTTCCATGACCACGTTGGGGAACCCCTCCGCATGCGACGGTAGGACGAGGACATCGGATCGAGCCAGGACCGCACCCACCTCGTCGGCTGAAAGCCAGCCGGTGACTTCGATCGATCCCCTGGCTTCGGGCGCGTCCGCTTGCGCGCGGCATTCCTCGAGCAGGTCGCCGCCGCCAACGATCGTGAGCTTCGCCGTGACATTGCGCTCGCCAAGGATGCGCATCGCTCCGAGAAGCTCGGGCACGCCCTTCCCCGCCGTCAGCCAGCCGACGAACACCAGTCGCAGGTCTCCGCTGGACGGGGGGCGGGCGGGGGATAGCGGGGGACGGTCAAGCCAATTGGGGACCACCACGACGCGCTCGGAAGGCACGCCCGCATCGCGCAGCAATGGGCGCCAGCTGTCGCCCTGTACGCCGACCCGGTCGGGCACTGAAAGCATGAGGCGCACGAAGCGCCGGAACGCAACCGAACGATCGTAAGCGAGGCGGAAATTGCCGTCGCGGATCATCAACAGGACGGGCACGCCCGCGATCCGGGCGACAAGGGCCATGAGCGATCGCTCGACGAAGCTCATTCCCGCTCCAGCGAACAGGATCGCCCCGTCAGCCTCGCTCCGCAACGCCAGTCCGGTGAAGCGCACCAGCCTGCCTGCGGCACGCAAGATCCGACTGCTCAGCGAAGGCACGGGAAAATTGGATTGCAGGGTATCGACCCATTCGATCTCGATCCCGCGCTCTTCGGCAAAGCGGGCAAAGCCGGTCGTCGCCGTCAATTGGCCTCCCGCGTGCGCACGGTTTGCCGAGCGCGGGTCGGGCCCCGTGAAAATCACCTTCATCGGCCTGGCATCGTCACGCCGAAGCGATCGACCCACAACGCGAGGTTGAACGCCTTCCACAGAATGAAGCCATTGTCCGAACGGCCCGCGCGGTGCTCCTCGCGCAAACGTGCGATGTAGTCAGTGGCGAGCAGGCCCGGGATCCGAACGTTGGCGGCCGCCACTGCCGTATCCATCCCCTCGGCCAGCGGACCCGCCACCCAATTGCCGAACGGCACGCCGAACCCGCGCTTCGGTCCATAGAGAACGTCGTCGGGCACGATCCCGGCGAGTGCGCGCTTGAGCAATCCCTTCGGCTCGCCACCGGGTATCTTTCGAGCTGCGGGAATGGCGATGCTGAGATCGGCGAGGTCGTTATCGAGAAACGGTACCCGCACCTCGATCCCGCGGGCCATCGTCGACCGGTCGACCTTGGGCAGGAAGATGTCGGGCAAGATGATCGACATGTCGGTAAAGAACAGGCGATCGGCCAGCGGCAGGTGAGCGAAACGGGCCATGACCTCGCGATAGCGCGCGAACGGATTGTCGTCCGCGATCAACCGCTGCACCTCGTTTCCGAAAATCGCGGTGGGCGGTTTCGATCGACGCTCGACCGTCAGCAACAACGCGACGAGCTCGGCTGGATCGGCGGCGCCAAGAGCCTCGACATAGCGCCGCGCCCTGCCACAGCGCACGGTATCAGGGAGCAGCGCCGCAAAGGGACGGGCAAGCATCGCGACGCCCTTCCACCGGCCGAGCCGAGGCACGGTCCGATAGCGACTGTAACCGCCGAACAGCTCGTCGCCGCCGTCGCCCTGCAGGATTACCTTGTGAGTCCCTGAAACTCGTTCGCTCAGCAGCATCAGCGGGATGTTCGCCGCGTCCGAAAACGGCAGGTCGTGGCTGGCGACGAGATGCTCGATGGCGTCGAGGTTTTCGGACACGGCGACGTCAATTTCGTGGTGCCTGGTGCCGAACGTTTCGGCCACCGAACGCGCACGCGCCAGTTCGCTGCCGTCCCGATCGTAATCGAAAGCGACGCTGAAGGTTTCCAGCCGGTCCGGGTAATGGCGGGAAGCGAAGGCCGTGATCGCGGACGAATCGATCCCGCCCGACAGGAAGATGCCGACGGGGACGTCGCTTACCAACTGGCGCTCAACCGACTTTTCCAGTGCTTGCGCTACCTTTTGGGCGAGGTCGTCATCGGAGAGCTCGCCAAGGTCGGGCGACTTCTCGCGCTGGCCGACGATCGACCAGAAGACGCTGCGCTCGGTCTTCCCGGTGGCCAGGTCATGGCGAACCACGCCGGCAGGCTCGATTTCCTCGATCCCCTCGAACATCGTTCGCCCGCCGAGCGCGTTGCCGTACCATGCCCACTCGTGAAGCGAAGCGAGCGCCAGCTCCCTGTCCATCTTGGGGGCGAGCGCAAAGATCGCCTTGATCTCGGAGCCGAACAAGAGGCAGCCCTCGCGCTCGGCGAGGTACAACGGCTTGACCCCGAGGCGGTCCCGCGCAAGCCAAGCCACCCGCTCCTTCGTGTCGATGATCGCAAAAGCGAATATTCCGTTCAACCGCGGCAGGATTGCGGGTCCGAACCGCTCGAAGGCTTCCAGCAGGATCTCCGTGTCGCTGCCACTTTCGGCCTCGATCGAGAATTCCCGCGCCAGTTCGCGAAAATTATAGATTTCGCCGTTGTAGGCGATGACGAAGCGACCCGATTTCGACACCATCGGCTGGCGCCCGCGCGGCGACGGGTCCAGGATGGCCAGCCGCCGGTGGGCGAGCCCGCAATCGGAGCCGAGCCACCAGTCGCCATCGTTCGGACCGCGATGCTCGAGCACGTCCGCGGCAGCTTCCAGCCGCGCACGCAAGTCGCTGGGGTCTTGCCCCAGGTGCCCGCCGACGAAACCCGCTAGGCCACACATCGCGCATCACCCAGTCCGGTTCCGACGTCATCGCGTTGATCGACCCACGCTTCGAGCATCAAGACCGCCCAAAGCAGTTCTGCATGATCGGCTCGTCCAGAGCGATGACGCTTCCACAGCGTCGCGACCCGCGCCGCGTCGACCAACCCGGAGCGGCGCAGAGCGTCTTCAGCGAGCAGATCGTCCGCCCACTCGCGCAAGGGCCCGCGCAACCACGCTGCGATGGGAACGCCGAAGCCCTGCTTGGGGCGCTCGATGATAGCGCGGGGCACGTAGAGATCGAGAATCTGCCGCAGGACCCATTTGCCGACGAAGCCGCCGTCTGTCGGACGATGCTTGAGATTGCTCGCCAGCCGCCAACTCGCTGCAACGACCTGCGCATCGAGAAATGGCACGCGGGTCTCCAGGCTGACCGCCATTGCCGCGCGGTCGACTTTCACCAGGACGTCGTCGGGCAGGTAGCCAAGCTGGTCTTGCGCCATGAGATGTTCGACCGGCGACAGGCCGGGGTGATCCAGGGCGACGCCGTCACCTGGCCGCGTCGCTAGCCGCCCGAGCGCTTGGTCGGTCATTCGGCCATAGAAGTTGGCGATGTTAGGCGCCCCGGCGATCGCCATCGCCCGGTCGAGCCAGGCCGGCATTGCCTGCGCGAGAGCCTGCCATGGCTGGCGCAGCGCCGCGGGAATGACCTCGATCCGCCGCCAGGCGGCGAGCGCCGAGGCGTAGCGCGTATAACCGCCAAAGAGCTCGTCCGCGCCGTCTCCCGAGAGTGCGACGGTCACATGGCCGCGGGCGAACTGCGAAACGAGGAAGGTGGGAACTTGCGAAGAGTCGGCGAAGGGTTCGTCGTAGATTCGCGGCAGGTCGGGGATCACCGCGCGCGCATCCTCGGCGGTCACGACGAGTTCGCGATGATCCGTCTGCAGGTGTTCCGCCACCGCGCGCGCGTGATCGGCCTCGTTGAACGCGGCCTCTTCGAACCCGATCGAGAACGTTCGCGCGGTTCCACCGGACGCTTGCTGCATCAGAGCAACGATCAGCGAACTGTCGATCCCTCCCGAGAGGAAGGCGCCCAGCGGCACATCCGATATCAACTGACTGCGGACCGCGGCGGCTAGGCGGTCGTGGACGAGTTCGATGGCCTCGCGCGGGTTTTCCACCCGGTTGGCGACACCTTCCGCGATCACATCGCCGAGATCCCAGTATGTCTCGCTCCGGCTTTCGCCATTCTCTCCGATGCGCAGCACCGTGCCCGGCGCGACCTTGTTAATGCCCGCCCAGATGCTGCGAAGGCTTGGAACGCAGAGGCGCGCGAAATAGGCAGTCACGCTCGCGCGATCGATCCGTGCTTCGAAAGCCGGATGGCGGACGATGGCCTTCAATTCCGATCCGAACAGCAGGGCCCGGTCCGCGTCCACTCCTTGCCATCCGTAATAAAGCGGCTTCTCTCCCATGCGGTCGCGCGCGAGATAGAGTGCGCGGTCCCAACGGTCCCAGCAGGCGAGCGCGAACATGCCGGTGCTGCGAGCCAGGGTTTCGGTGAGACCCCAGCGCTCGAATCCCGCGAGCAGCGTCTCGGTATCGGAATGGCCGCGAAAGTCGGAACTGCCCCCGTTCATCCGCTCGCGCAGGTTCAGATGGTTGTAGATTTCGCCGTTGAAGACGAGCGCGAAGCGCCCGGAGCTCGAGATCATCGGCTGCGCACCGGCATCCGACAGCTCGAGCACCGAGAGCCGACGATGGCCGAGGGCGATCCCGGCGACCGGATCCGTCCAGATCCCTTTGGCGTCGGGTCCGCGCGAGCGGATTGCGGCGACCATCTGGTGAAGGATGGCGCTGTCTTCTTCGCGCCGGGCGTCCGGTGCCCAGAATCCGGTCAGACCGCACATGGGCGTCCTTCCGCTGGATTGGTCGCGCTGTCCAAGCGCAGCGGGGTGCCGTCGATGGCAGCGTCGAGCACGCGCTCGTAGCGATCGACCAGGCCATCCTCGGTGAACCGTTCGGCTATCGTCCGGCGGCCCGCATCGCCCATTGCCTGGCGCGATGCCCGATCCATCCGGCAAAAAAGGGCGATGGTCTCGGCGATCGATTCCGCGTCGAATGTCGGGAAAAGCAAGCCGGCGCCCGTGTTCTCGATGATATCCGGATGATCCGATATCCGCCCTGCGATCACCGGCAATCCCATTGCCATCGCTTCCGTCACCGCATTTGACATACCTTCGATGCCTGAGGGGTGGACGAGCACATCATGGCGGGCGATCACGTCATCGACGTCGCCGCGGACCCCCAACCAGGTCCACTGATCTGCCAGGCCAAGCACGGCTATCGCGGCGCAAGTTTCGCGGTACGCACCATAATCCTTCATATGCCCGAAGGTCTCGCCAAGCCACGATACTTTCGCTTCTATGCCGAAGGCGTCGCGTAGGTGGGCCAACGCATGGGCCAGCAGCACGCTGTTCTTGTATGGCATGAGACTGGATATCGCCAACACGCGCGGTGCGTCGACAATAGCCTCGCTGATTTCGACGGCATCGGGCGGCAGATTGACCGCGTTGTTGATCGTGACCAGGCGCTTCGCGAGGCTCGGCAGTTGCTCTTGCATGCGCAGATGCTGGCAGCGCGAATTGACTGTGACGTATTCCGCGAGACGATGCATGCTTTGTGTCAGCCGAAGGCCCAGCGGAAGCGGACCGTCGTCGTAGATCGAACGTTCAGCAACCACCACGCGCATCTGCGGGTCAAGGATGCGGGCCATTTCGGCTTTGGCGGCTGGCGAACGAAGAAAGGCGACGACCGCGTCGGCATCCATCCGGCGATAGAGGCGGGCAAGCTCGAGTATCGGCTTCGGCGACCAGCGGAACGGCTTGGCCAATCGCACGATATTGATCCCGACTTTCTTGAGCTCGGGAGCGAAGTGATCGAGATCGTTATATACCACGACGGTTACCCGGTGGCCCCTTCCCGACAGCCCCGCCGCCAGGGAAACGAACTGCTTCTGCGCCCCGCCCGATCCCAGACCGTCGATGAACATCAGGATAGTGCGCTGTTGCCGTGCGGGGGAGGGTTGACCAGCGTCAGGCATAGCGCAGGGCGAACCAGGCCAGGTGAACGAGCGCCAGGGTGGCCACTACCGCGATGAGCGCAAGGCGCGTCAGCCGCAAATCAGCCAGATTCCTCAGATCTGGCACCAGCCCGACCAGGAAAAAGAAGGACACGAAGGCGCCGAGATGGCGGGTCTCCAGACTCGTCAGTGCGATGGCCGCGGCCAGCACCAGAGGGGTCAGCGAGACGAAAACGAAAGCCGGGCTACGCAGCTGGCGTGACAGGGCGATCCGGACGATCCCCGCGAGCGCGAACCCGGACACGACATAGAACGACAGCGCATTGACCGACTTGAACAGCTGGACGGCGCTCGTGTCGTAGAAACCTACCCAGAACGGAATGGGGAAATAAAGCAGGTAGGGAATGCCCAGGGCCAGCCTGACGGGCAAGATCTGGTCAATGATCAGCGAGACGCCGAGCGAGCCGGAGCGGGCTTCCTCGAGTGACAATGTGCCATATGTTTCCCGACCAAGCAGGAAGAGCTGCTCGATCTGGGAGCCGAAAACGACCACTCCCACGATAAGCAATGCGACCCCCAGCAGCATCGATAACAGCATGATGAATCGCCTGTCACCGCGGCCCCGAGAGAAATTCAAGGCAAAGAGCCCCATCCCGGACACTAGTAGCGGGACATAGAAGAATTCATTCCGGAGAAGCTGGAGCGCCGGCATAAGAATGCCGGTGACGATCAGAGCCGGGAGCAACTTGCTTTTCTCGAGACGGGAAAGATAGCTGACCCAGACGTGGGTCAGGACGGCGACCGCCAGAAAGATCACGCTATCGCGGATGTGGATGCCGGCGAACAGCCAAAGAATCCCGCTGAACGAGAAGAACAGTTCGAGCCGGCGAAAACGGTACTTATCGTCTCCGTAAAGCGCGCGCGCGCTCCTCAGGCAGGAGACCGATCCCATCGCCACCATCAAAACGTTCATTGAAATCCCGATGTACGGCAATCGGGGAAAACCAAGGATGCTGGCAAGATCGTAAAACTGCGACCAGAGCACCACGGCCCCGGCGCCCTCGGTTATGGTCTGCAGGTCCTGGATCGATCGTGCCGGTCCTGCTTGGCTGGAAAGCTCGTAGAACGAGGAGGCGTCGGACGCGATCTGGTAGGGATCGAACAGGACGATCGCATAATAAGCCGAGATAGCGGCGGCAAACGTGCCCACCGCGAGCATGCGGGTGAAAATCGAAAATTCGGCAGCAAGCCCGTCGCCGCGAACCAACAGAAACAGGAGAATTGGCCCGGAAATCAGCAGAATGAATAATAGCGGCAGAATCGAGGCATAGAGCCAGACCTGCGCTGCAGCGCCGGAGGCGAACAGAAGGACAGTGGTCAGCGAGACGACCGATCGCGCCGACCCTTGCGCAGTGCCCGAACGAGACGCCAGGTGGGGGCTGCTAGCCATCGTCTGCTAGCTGGCCGGACTGCGAAGACAGAAAGCCATCACCGCGTCCTGGGCGAGGGAGCAGCAGTCCGCTTCGCGGGAACCAGCGTGAGACTTTCGAGAGCGATGTCGGTGGCGTAACCGGATGGGGCGGTATCCCTCCGTGCCCAAAGTTCGACCCAGGCGAACTTGCAGCCGCCTGCAAAATCTATGGACGTAGCGGTGCTCCCGATCTTGGCCGAGCTCGTGGCGCCTGCGCTTGCGCCGCCAGACGCACAGCGAAGCCGGAGGGACAATGAAGTCCCGGCAGCGTTCCGCGGATCAGGAAACTGTCCGCGCACAGAATATACGCCCGCAGGCAGTGTCACCAACTGCCGGGCGACCAGATTGTCCGCCGGACTTTCGGTATAGATGATCAGTGCCCCCGAGCCCTCGTCCACTTCGGCGCCATAGCGTGCGTCGGAATACGTTGCCCAGTCGAACGGTGGCAAGACGGGTGCGCGCTCAAACTGCCCATTCCGAAGCACGTTCGCGCCGGAGCGCCGGCTTCCGCTAACTTTGTTGAAGATGGCCGAAGCGATGTCGTAATGTCCCGCTCCAACCAGACGGGCGATGATGTCGGCATCGTTCTCCGCGGGGTTCGCCTTACCACTTTCCAGCAGTCTCAAGCGCAACCGTCCCACGTTGGCGATCGCTGCGTCGTTTACCGCCGCCTTGATCCAGAACGACCGGACCCACGGGGGATCGTCGACGAGTATCGTCTCGATATGCGGCAGGATCGCGCGTTCACGAAGGGATGTGAGCATAACGTCGAGCAGCGCCTCGGATGTCATGCCCCCCGTTCGGAGCAATACGTTGTACCGCTGGAGGATAAACCCGATCCTGCCATTATTGCTGGCGTCTTCGATCAGGGCGAGATTGGCGATCTTCTCCCTGGGAGACAGCAGCAGGGCATCGGCGTACAGAGTCCGCGCCGCCAGCTGGTCGCCTGCGAGTTGACGTGAGAGGGCGAGCGCGCTGACCGCCTTGCTGTTGGTCGGTTCGCTAAGAAACGCGCGGGCGGCCAGCGCTTCCATCGTGGATCCGCCGGTTTCGCCTTTCGTGCCATATGGCGTGTTGAGGCTATCGATCGCCAAGGCGGCATAGGCATTGGCGTCGACGATCGGAAGCTTCACGGCGCTCGCCGGCGACCGGCTGGCAAGCACGCTCGACGTGGCGGCAGACCCGCTCGCTGACGCAAGCACGAGCGCAGCGGCGAATACCCCGATTATTTGAAGCGGCTTCCGCATAACGGACTTTTGCAAGTTTCGCGATCGATCAGCCCGACGCCGAAGATCCATACTTGAAGGGGTCGTTCTGGTCGCTGCCGTAACCATAACCATAACCATAGCCATAGACCGGACTGCGCCGATCGACCTTGGTCAGGATAGCGCCGAAAATGTGCGTCTGCGCCGATTCCAGTCGGACGATGCCGTCCTTGATCCGTCGCGCCTTGAGGTTGTCCGCCTCCACCGCAAGCACCGCACCTTCGACCACGCGAGAAATCAGCGGCGCGTCGGCCAGGCCGAGAATCGGCGGGCTGTCGACCAGCACATGGTCGAAGCGCGAGGCGAGTTCGCGCACGATCGTCCGCATGCGCTCACTGCTCAATAGCTCGAGAGTACTGGGAGGGGTCGGTCCGGCCGGCAAAACCGAGACACGCCCGCCCTTGGTCGGCGCGATGAGGTCGCTCAGATCGGAATTGCCCGAAAGGTAATTGCTCAGACCCTTCTGGTTGGCCACCTCATAGAAGATGTGCGCGGTCGGGTTGCGCATATCCGCGTCGACGATCACCACGCTGCGCCCGAGCCGCGCGATGATCTCCGCCAAAGCGTAGACAGACGTGCTCTTGCCTTCGTTTGCAACCGTGCTGGTGAACATCATCGAGCGCGGAATGCCGTGATCCGTCAGGAACGACAGGCTCGTGGCAATCGAGGAGTAAGCTTCCGAAAGTTCCGACTTGCGGTCAGCAAGCGCCTCGAAGGCGTTCTCTTCTTCCGAGCGCGGCACGAGGCCCAGCAAGGACAAGCCGAGCACACCCGAAACGTCGGCCGGATCGGAGATGCTCTGGTCGATTTGCTCGCGAATGAAGACGTACGACATAGCTGCAGCGAGGCCGAAGATCACCGCCAGCGCCAAGTTGAGGCGCATGTTCGGGCTCGAAGGGCCCTCAGGCACGGTGGCGCGATCCACGATCGCCACGTTACTCGAACCAACGCCAGCGACGCCGATTTCCTTGTAGCGTTGGAGCAGGCCGTCGTAGAGCTCGCGGTTGGTGTCAACCTCGCGTTGATAGATGTTGTACTGGATTGAATCGGACCGTTGCTGGAAGAGGTTCGCTTCCAGCGTGTTGGCTTGGGTGAGAAGTTCGCGCTCGCGCTTCACAGCTTGGTCATATGCCTCCCGGGTGCCGCTGCCGACACGCCGCTCTTCGCGCGCGATGGCCTCGTCGAGCGAGCGCATCTGCGAGCGCAGGGCTTGGACCGGCGGATAGCCATCCTCGAACTGGGCGCTCAGCTTGGCATATTCCGATGCCACTTCCGCCCTGCGCGTCCGCAGGCCCGGAAGTGCCGCCCCACCCGCGTTTCCACTCTCGTTTGCCGCACCGCTCCCGCCGAGCCGGGCCTGGGCCTCGATGCGTTCGGTGGTCGCCTTCGCCAGCGCCTCGCTGATGCCCTGGAGTTTATCCGCCGCGATCGTGCGCTGCCCGATTGTGCGGCCGGAAGCATCGATGGTTGTTTCGATCGGAAGAATGCCCTTCTGGGCCGCATAATTGACCAGGTCTCGCTCGGATTGTTCGAGCTTCTGACGCAGTTCAGCCAGCCGATTGGTCAGGAACTCGCGTGCGTCCGAGGTTGAGTCGAAGCGGCGGGCAAGTTTCGCCTCGACGAACTGCGCAACCCACGCGTTCGCGATCCGCGCCGACATCTGCGGATCGGAACTGGTATATCGAAGATCGACGAGTGCCGAGTTGCGCACCGGCTCGACACTGACGTTGCGCATCAGCAAGTCCACTGCGAGTTGCTCGCGCTGCGAACGACTGCCCGCGCTGCTAAATTCGCCGTCGAGATCGACCCCGCTCGCCGCGAAGAAGGCATCATCGGAAGCGAGACGTTCGGCGCGCATCACCCGTTCGGCCAGTGAGCGTGCCTCGAGTAGTGAGTACTGGGTCTGGTAGAATTCCAGATCCTGTCCCGCCGTATCGGGCTGGAGGCCCTCCACATTGGTGACGCGATCCTGCTGGCGGCTGATCTCGATCCGCGAAGTTGCCGTGTACTTCGGGGTGGAGATCAAGGTGATCAACAAAGCCCCCAACAGCGCCAGAACGACGATGACCGCAAAATCGATACGGTATTTATTGAGTGCCAGCCATACGCGCTCGATCGCGGGGGTTTCTCCCGCGCCCTTGGGGCCACTCGCTCCGGTGTCGGAGAGACCCAAGGGATTGGCGGCCGGAAAAGCTATGAGGTCAGTCATTGATCAGATACTTTGTAGCAAGACGACCAAAGGCGAAACGAGCAGCGGCGAGAGGTCGCGGAATAGCTTCCTGGCGGCCGAATCGCCGACCACCACCACGTCGTTGGCGTAGACCTCGGGGTCGGGGTAATTGCCCTGGCGGATAGCTTTGAGGTTGTAAGCGCCGGCATAGCGTTGCCCTCCGACCTCGCGGAAAATGAGCACTGAATCGGTTTTTGCGACGTCGGTGGTTCCCTTGGCGGTAGCGATCGCTCGAAGCAGGGTCATCTTTCCGATCACCGGATAACGGCCGGGCTGGCCGACTGCGCCTTCGACCGTCACCAGCTGGCTCACCGATTCCATCAGGTTCACGGTGACTTGCGGATCGCGGATAATCCGCCCCCGCAGGCGCGATGCAAGCAGGTCGGATATCTCCTGGGGGGTCAGCCCACCTGCCTCGACGGTTCCAACGAACGGGAAGGAAAGACGCCCGCTGGCATCGATCTGGAATTCCTTGTCGTCGAGCTCATCGGCTCCGAACACGTCGATTTTCAACTTGTCGAACGGGCCGACAAGGTAGGGACGTTCCGCTGCGGTTACGTCCTCGCGTGTGGGCGCGGGCAATGCAGATTGCTGAACCAGCTGCAGGCCGGAATCAGTACCGATCTGCGGGCTGGCACATGCACTGACGAATGCAGCGAGCGCGAGCGCCATCAACCGGAAAGCCTTAGTCAAAACCGAATTTCCTCACGAGGTTTGGGTGAGCAGTAAGCGATTGTGCAGACCAAGTAAACCAAATCGCCCTCCGGTTCCGGCCTCCCCGTAAGATACTGATTTGTAAATCGAAATTCGCCTAATCGCGTTGGGCCAGAAGGGCCAAAGATATACCGCAGATGAACATGATGATGGGGGTCCGCAACGGATAGTCCACGATGCTGGCAAGCGCCGTGAGCAGGAGGATCGCGACGGCCACTAGTCGCACCCCATCAAATCGTTGCCGGATCGCTAGTACGACATTCGCCGACCGGCTCGCTGTCCATGCAAGCGCAATCGCCAGAAGCACCGCTCCGGGCAATCCGCCTTCGAGCGGGAACTGCAACCAGTCGTTATGGGCCTGATTGAACACGAACGGCGTCAGGATCGCGCTGGTTTCGAAGCCTTGGAAAGCGCCCTGGAAAGCGCCGAACCCGATGCCCAAGAGCCAGTGCTGGCGCAACATCTCGAGCACGATCGGCCACCGCTCGGTCCGCACATCGACGCGAGCACCGTTTTCTGCTAGTCGTTCAATCGACGCGGCCTGCGAGTTGTAGATTACCAGCGCGATGATCATCAAGACAGCTGCAAGGGCCACGACGGCGAGGCCGATCTTGACCTTGCGTCCCGGTTCGCCCCCCGAATGCTTGTAGGCTGCCCATGATAGCCACACCGCGATCGGGGCGGCGACGATTGCCAGAGCCAGGCCGGCGCGGGAACCGGCGACAAGCACCAGCGCCACCACCACGAGCGAACTCGCGCCCAGGATCGTCGCGTAGAACGGCCGCATCGCTCCCTCAAGGATCAGCCGCCGACTGATGTAGCCGATCAGGACGATCTCGATCGCGAGGAGCAGCGCCAGATGGTTGCGGTTGGCAAAGGGGCCAACCGGAAAGCCGTGGTTGGTTTGTGCATAAGTGTAGAGCGGGCCATGCGGAGGACCAGCGATCTGCGCCGCGGCCCACACAACCGCCATCGCCCCGCCGATGGCGATAGCGAAAAGCAGCCGGCGATGATTCTGGCTCGACTGTACCGCGACGATGCAAAGAGTGGCGAGCGGCACCGTCAGCGAGAAGAGCGCATTGAGCGTGCGCGCAGGTGAGAGGGTAAGGGGTCTCGCCACGTCGCCAAGACCGGCATCCGCCTGAATCCGCGCGTAGACCTCCCTGCCAGGCAGGTCTGCCCACCAGTCCTGCGGTAATGGGATGAGCTGAACCGCCATCAGCGCGGCGAGCGATAGCAACAATACCAGTGGAACGCGTATCGCGCGCAGTTGGCCGGGCTGAGCGACAATCAGCGCGTAGGCGGCGACGAATACCGCGAGCGGGCGTAAGAGCACGAGGGACGCGATGTCTGCTCGCGAACCGCCACCCATCAGGAATACCGCGGCGGCGAATGTGCAGCAGACGACAAAGCGCGCCTTCGCGTTGGTGGCCAGATCCCAACGCATATAATTGGCGAACCCGTGCTTGGCGCGGACCCGCTTCCTGCGGTTTGCTTGCATTGTTTCCTACTTGGCCGCGCTGGACGTGGGCCGATAGTGCAGCACTTCCCCGTTTGCAATACGAGGGCGCCACGCTGGTTCCGTATGCAATTGATTCTGCGCAGGCTCGACCCTATGGGCGTCCATTGCGAATTCGACTTTTCGATAGCTTTCGCCGACCGCGGCGTCCGGCATCTTGTTTCCCAGACAGTCCTCGGGTCCATCAATGAATCGTATCCTGCACTTTCTCGCGCGCTACCTGATCGGGTGGTCTGTGGTCTGCGGGCTGCCACTCGTCTTGCTCTATTTCGCGCGAGATCTTGTGTTCATTCGCGACACGTCCGCGTTGAACACCACCATCGCCTCGAGCATCGCCCTGTTTCTGGGCCTATACATTACCCGGCAATTGTTTTCCTTTCCCGGGACGCGGCAAGGCAATCAGGGGATTCCGGCCGTTTTTGCCGGATTTGCCATCATTGCGGGGGCGCTTCTCCTGTTTCGCATTCCCTATAGTGTCGGGCTGCTCGCATACAGCCTGATCGCAACCGCTGTCCTGATGGTGGTGCGGAAAGACCTCTTTGCCTCCACACCGCGCAACAACTTCCACGTCGTTCCGATCGGGGAGGCGGCGAGCCTCGGCGATATCGATGGCGTCACTCTGGTGATGATGGAGCGGCCGGGCTTGCCGTCCGATCCCCGTGCCAGCGTTGTTGCCGATCTTCGGGCCAATCTGCCGGCGGAATGGGAGAGGATCCTGGCCAGCGCAGCGCTGCGCGGTATACCGGTGTATCACTACAAACTGTTGCAGGAATCGATCGCGGGCAAGGTGAAGATCGAGCACCTTTCCGAGAACACCCTGGGCTCCCTGATCCCCGACCAGGCCTATAAGGAAATCAAGTGGGTGGTCGATCGGGTGGCAGCGGCGTTACTCCTGCCCATCCTGCTGCCCTTCCTCGTAATCGTGGCCTTGGTCATCAAGCTGCAGGATGGCCGCGATGTGCTCTATCGCCAGAAACGGATAGGCCTCGGCGGCAAGCCGTTCACCATCTACAAGTTCCGCTCGATGCGCCCCGCATCGGCTGACGAGGAGCTTGACGGTTCGGCGGCAAGTGCGATGACCGCCGCCAACGACGTTCGCATCACACGCTTCGGCAGCTTCATCCGCCGGTACCGGATCGACGAGCTCCCCCAGATCCTGAATATCCTCAAGGGCGAGATGAGCTTTATAGGGCCGCGTCCCGAAGCGATCCCACTTGCTGAATGGTACGAACGGGAATTGCCGTTCTATTCCTATCGCCACATCGTGCGCCCTGGGCTGACTGGATGGGCACAGGTCAACCAGGGGCACGTGACCGATCTGGAAGACATCGATCACAAGCTCCAATACGATTTCTACTACGTGAAATATTTCTCGGCATGGCTCGACATCCTCATCGTCTTGCGCACCGCGCGCATCATTCTAACCGGGTTTGGCTCGAAATGAGCACTGTCCCCCACGTCAAGGACTTCGACGCGACCCTGCGCACTGCGGCTCTATCCGCGATCGCCGCTACCGCCATTGCTATCGGAGGATGCTCCAGGCCGGCCGAGTCGCGGACCGCGGCGGACATCCTCGGCGCCGACAGTCCGGTAAGCGAGGCGGAAATGCGGGCCGCCCGAATGCTGTCGCTGGGCAACAATGGCGCAGTGCAGGCGATCACTGACCCGTTCCAGCTCTCGGTATCGTGCGTGGTCTCGCTGGAATGGCTTGGCCAACGCATGCGAGAAGGTGGTATGACGAACGCCGACCAGAACGCTAGCCTCGACAAGGCAATCAAGATCTACCGCGCCCGTGCACTCGACGGCGGGAATGCGCCTGTGGCCATTTCGCGTGCCCTCGAAACACGCCGGAGCGAGGACGTGGGGGACAGCCAGCAGGCAAAGCTCGCAATGGCCTGCCTCCGCCAACTGGCCCAACCCGCTCAGACCTCGCCCGCCGCGCCGACAAGGATGCGCGACGAGGGTTCGAGCGAGACGCTACAAGAACCGCAGGGCGGCTGACCGCGAATGTGCGGCATCGCCGGTACGTTGGGTTTCAACGAAGACCGCGTTGCGGTTGATCGCGCAGCGTTGCTCTGCGCGCTCCAGCGCCGGGGCCCGGACGACGAGGGCGCGTGGCACGACGGCCCCCTTTCGCTGGTTCATCGAAGGCTCTCGGTCCTCGACCTGACCGATGCCGGGCAGCAACCCATGCTCGACGGCTCGGGTCGATTTGCGATGGTCTTCAACGGCGAGATATACAATCACCGGGAACTGCGCGCGCAGTACCTTCCCGGTTATTCATTCAAGGGCAGCAGCGACAGCGAGACCCTGCTCGAATTGTACGCGCGCGACGGCGTGGATTGCCTTTCCCGCCTCAATGGCATCTTCGCGCTCGCGATATGGGACCGGCGCGAACGCTCCCTGGTGCTCGTGCGCGACGGGGTGGGGGTCAAGCCGCTCTATTGCTGGCGGCGGGCCGAGGGCGGCCTCGCGTTCGCTTCCGAGCTCAAGGCCCTGCGCGAACTCGATGGATTTACCTCTGCGCTCGACCCGGTCGCGGCCGCAGCGTACCTTACTTACCTGTATTCGCCCGGCGAGCGCACGATGTTCGCCGACGTTCGCAAGCATCCGGCAGGCGTGTGGCGGCGGTTTGATGCTGTCGGACGGGCGAAGGGCGAAGGACGCTTCTACAGCTTGCCGGCCTATGAGCCGCGAGCGATGTCGGCGGACGAGGCGGTGTCCGGCACCTACCGCGAACTCGGCGCGGCTGTCGATCGGCAGATGTTGGCCGACGTCGAAATCGGTGCGTTCCTGTCCGGGGGCCTCGATTCGACTTCGATCGTTCATTTCGCCAGACGTCAGGTCGAGCGGCCGCTGCGCTGCTTCACCATCCGCTACGACGCGGACGTGCGCGCGGCCGGGGAGATGGTGGCCGATCTGCCGTTCGCTCGCACCGCCGCAAAACATCTCGGCGTCGATCTCCACGAGGTCGCGGTCGATCCAGGTCTCGTTCGCGACCTGCCCCTGCTCGTCGACATGCTCGACGAGCCGCAAGCGGATCCGGCGGCGTTGGCGAACTATTTCATATCCAGTGCCGCACGCGATCTCGGAATCAAGGTGCTGCTCGGGGGGGCTGGCGGCGACGACGTGTTTACCGGATATCGCCGCCATTCCATCGCCGCACATGACGAAGGTGTCGGGACCGTTCCCGGCGGCTTGCGCAGGTTGGCGCTTAGCGTGGCAAGCGCAATACCGTCGAATAGCGAAGCGCTGCGACGGATGCGCAAGGCGCTCTCGGCAATCCAAGGCAGTCGCGAGGAGCGCCTCTTGCGCGCCTTCGAATGGCTGCCGGCGGATAGGGCCGCGAACCTGCTCGAGGCAGACGTCGATCCGGGCGCGGTGATCGCGCCGTTCTCCCACGCATTGGCGCGGACCGAGGGCAACCCGATCGAACGGATGCTTCGGCTGGAGCAGGAGTTCTTCCTGCGCGACCACAACCTGAATTACACCGACAAGACCGGCATGGCTGCGAGCGTCGAGATTCGCGTGCCGTTCCTTGACCCGGTACTGATGGAATTCGCAGCCGCCATGCCAACCGAATTCAAGCTTCGCGGCGGCAAGACCAAATGGGCGCTGCGCAAGGCGATGGAGCCTCACCTGCCGCATGACGTGATCTACCGACCGAAAACGGGGTTCGGCGTGCCGCTACGCAGTTGGCTGCTGGGACCCATGCGCGATACTATCGGCGATCTCACCGCCAGCGAACTCGTTGCCGCGCGCGGCCTGTTCGATCCGGCGAAGGTCACCGCGTTGCGCGACGATCATTTTGCCGGGCGGATCGACGCGGCCTATCCGTTGCTTGGCCTCGTCCTGATAGAATTGTGGTGCCGTCGCTTCGCCTGAAACGAACCTATCGACCCGCCACCGCATACGTCGCCACGCCGGAATACATGTCGCCCGCCACCTCGGCGTTGGCGCGCGCCTTGCCCGTGCGCGGATCGATCACCACCAGTCGATTGCCGCGCACCGCGATCGCGTTTCCGTTCGGATTTCGCTGGTCGCCAAGCACGACCCCGGCGCCTTCGCCGTCGGCGGCGGCGAACGGCAGGCCGACCAGCGCCGCTTCTCGCCGCGACCCGCTGGGCGGAAAGGCGATGCGAAATCGCAGGTGCACGATATTGCCAATCTTGGTGAAGGCGGCTGACCCGTCGACGAACGCGAAGCCGTCGCCACGGGGCGCAAAGACGCCTTCATTGTAATCGTCGAGCGTGCGGGAGTGATCCGAGCGAACTTCCGGTTCGGGGAAAACCACGCCGGCCGCACTTATCCGGGTCGCCGCGGCCCCTGGGGTTAGCGCTCCGCGCTCAATGCCGCGGTACGTCGTGCCCACGTCCTCGAGCACGGGTTCGATCACCGAGAGGCCATAGCAAGCATCGCCTCTGTCAATGAACGTGCCGCCGCCGGTGCCGCGGTACCAGCCGCCCATGATTGTCGTCGACTGGCTCGAGCCCAGACTGAGGGCCACGCCATCTGGAGCTACTGCGTAGAAACCCCCAACGATGGTGCAACCGCGCGAGTTGCCGCGCCGGGCGACGACGCATCGTTGCACGGCTTCGTGGTAGTTTCCCATCAACATGCAGCCGCGCGCTGCCACGAGCTCGATTCCGATCTCGACCGCCGACACATCGCAGTTCACCACACGGTTGGCGGAACCGTTGACGACCATCCCAATGGTGCCTGCCAGGTCCGGCTTGCCGATGATCCCGACGATGCGACAGCTGTTGAACGTATTGACGTTTACGTTGTCGATTTCGCATCGGATCGCGATGCTTTTGCGGCCCGGTCCGGGTAGGCCGGGACATGCGACCGCCAAGCCTTCGAAGCGGTTCGCCCAGCTCCGGTCGATGGTGACCGCGACCCGTTCGAATTCCCCTCGTCCGAACTCGCCCGAGACCGAGATATTGCTGAGGCTCGATTGGACGAGGCCGTAAAGCTGCATAGCATGGCGGTATTCCGCACCCGGTTCAGGAGCGATGAGCCACTGGCTTCCCTCCATGCGAAAATTGTAAACCGAGCCGTCGTCGCCTTCACGGGCGTGACGCTCAGATCCCACTATGAATGCGCCACCGGTTCCTGCGAGTTGCACCGTGCCTTCGGCAACGAAGACAATACCCCGCGTACCGGTGAGGTCGATTTTGTCGATGCGGTACTCGCCCGCGGGGAAGACTATTCGCTTCTCTCGATAGTCAAGCGCGTCCGCAGCGGCGAGTGCAGCGCGGATCGCGTCCCCGTCGGCGGCCTTACCGTCTCCTTTTGCCCCGAAATCGTGCACCGAGAGCGTGGCGATATCTGCGGGGTGCACTGGCACCTGAGCTTGTCCCCCAACAGCGGTCGCACCAAGGGATGCTCCCACAGCCAGACCTGCCGCTCCGGAAACGATTGCACGCCGGTCAATCCCGCGGGCGACCGAGGGTCCAGGTTCTCCCGGCAACTCCCCATTAGCTTTATCGATCACGATCTGCGCACGGTTATCGGTCAAGCGCCCACGGTCGGACGCCTCATCTGAGGCGCCAATACTGCATCGCCCAGCCGCTGGCCAACCCTTTGTCGCAAGCGAGCTGTGTCCGTCTACGGCATGATCTTGGTGCCGCCGTGCACTTTCGTCCGCTTGGCATGGAGCCCGCGGCGTTCGAAAGGGGCGCGTTTGCACTAGTATCCCAGCGAGGAGAGCGTATCCTTTATTGATTTCCAGCTCTGCCGACGATCGAAGGCTGACGCCGGACCGGTCACCGTTCGCGGCCTGCTTCGTCACAGATTAGAATGAGCGAAGCGCGTCCTTCAGCTTACGATGCATCTCCGCGAACGCGCGATCCCACTCCCGGGCTTCCCGAGAATATGCGCCGTGAATATAGGCGTTCTGATTGCCACGAGGCGCTCCCGACCCCTTCGCACCGCCGTGCATCCGACAGCGGGCTTTTCCCGAGACCGCCGGCGACTGGCACGGAGTGCCTCGCCGGGTCTTCGCCCCGCACCTCGGCGCCGCCTTCATTCCTTGGGTGTTGCGGACGTGATACGATGTCACCGGCTAGCTCTTCCCGCGCGTACGCCGAGCTGGCGATTCGGAATCGCGAGCGCTTCCGCGCCCCCGCGCGCTTTGGTCGGGCGTCAAGGGCGTTTCAGCAACTGGCATGCTGGTCTGCACGTGACCCACGATCGCCTGACCGCCAGAGCCGACAGTTACGTGCTCGACCGTGATCTTCTGTTCCTTGCCTTTGCCCCGCAACTTTTCCCAAGCATCGAGTTGACGCAAAAACAGATTCTGCAACTTCAGCGCTTGATTCATAACCTTCTCAAAGCGCTCGAGAGGACGACCAGGCTCCTGCGCATTGGCTATCAGTCGAAGTGAAGTCATGCATGTTGTCATCATTTGAGATAACAGTAGAGCCTCTATGGCATTTTCCGGCTCAAGATCGTCCAGCATTTCCTTTATACTGGAAATTGCCATAAACTGACCGCCAATATCGCCTCCGATACTAGCAGATGCCAAGTCAAGAAGCATGTCTCGAAGGTTTTCGCCTTTGATGCCCCATACTCGCGGGCCCGACTCCCCATAGAGTGCGGGTCCGTCGGCATCATCACCGAGGGCATCGCTGTCGCCGCTCGCCACAACGCTCGACGTCCTGCGACGGCGACGCCTCGCGGGCGACGCGTCTCTAGCTTCCGGTTCTCGTCGGCTCATGCCCCGGCGTCCTCAAGCAACCTGAAGACTGTCCCGGAAGTCCCGTCGACGCTGTTAGCGACGCCAATTTTGCTGAGAATCCTACAGTGCACGGGGTTGAACATAAGAAATATCCGCAAACGCCCCCCCCCGCTATAGCAACGATGGGGAGCCCTTGTCGATCCGGCACTTTCCTGGAGCCTCGACCGAGCGGAGTCGCGCTTGCTAGAACCGGCCAATACCCCCGCTTCCCATCGCTCACGGGGCGCTGATCGACCCGCAGCGCGACATGCCGCATCTCTTCGTGGTCGAGCGCATAAGGGCGTCATGGGGCCCCGCTCACCTTGCAATCAGCGCGCCTCTTTCAGTTTGCTTCTTGCAGTGCTTCCCGCCTTCGCGTTCCCTTTGACCAGGAGACCGCGCGTGGGTTTCCCCTTCCGAGGTGACGTTTTTCCGAGGGATCGCTCTTTCTCGGCGAAGCATCATGCGATGCTCGGTACGAAGGCGGGGTGCCCTCAGGAGTTCTTTGCACGGGCCGCGCCGGGCGTCGCCGTACTCGTACTGCGCCTGTCAGGATCCGACACTATCGGGGTTCGGACCGCTTCAAATCAGACGGGCCTTCACCCCAGCGCGATGTCGGGCGCGTCTTCCTGCTTCATGCCGACGACGTGGTAGCCCGCGTCCACGTGGTGGACCTCGCCGGTCACCCCGCTGGACAGGTCGGACAGGAAGTAGAGGCCCGACCCGCCGACGTCGTCGATCGTCACGTTGCGGCGCAGCGGCGCATTGAGCTCGTTCCACTTGAGGATGTAGCGGAAGTCGCCGATCCCGCTCGCCGCCAGCGTCTTGATCGGTCCTGCGCTGATCGCGTTCACGCGGATGCCGGCGGGGCCGAGATCGTTGGCGAGGTACTGCACGCTCGTTTCCAGCGCAGCCTTGGCGACGCCCATGACGTTGTAGTGCGGGACGACCTTTTCCGCGCCATAATAGCTCAGGGTCAGGATCGATCCGCCCGCCGACATCATGGCGGACGCCCGCTTGGCCACCGCGACGAGGCTGTAGGCGGAAATGTTCATCGTCATCAGGAAGTTGTCGAGGCTGGTGTCGAGGTATTTCCCGCGCAGCTCGTTCTTGTCGGAAAACCCGATCGCGTGGACCACGAAATCGAGCGTGTCCCAGCGTTCCTTGAGCCGCTCGAACGCCGCATCGAGCGCGGCCATGTCCGACACGTCGCATTCGAAGCAGAAGTCGCTGCCCAGCTGCTCGGCGAGCGGAATCACCCGCTTGCCCAGCGCCTCGCCCTGGTACGAGAACGCGAGCTCCGCACCGTGCTCGCGCAGCTTCTTCGCGATGCCCCAGGCCAGCGACTTGTCGTTCGCCAGGCCCATGATCAGCCCGCGCTTACCCGCCATCAGCTTGTTCATTCGATTCCCTCGTACTCGGCCTTCTGCGCCTCGATGTCCTCGCGCGACCGCGCCGCCGCCCGCCGCCGGTCGTCGCCCTGACCGATCCGATTCTCGGCCTCTTCCGGCGTCTCGGCGAGCGCGGCATTGAGCTCGGCCCCGATCACCATCCCTAGTCCGACGAGGTAGAAAAAGAAAAGCGCGATCATGATCCCGGCGAGGCTGCCGTAGGTCAGGTCGTAGCTGAAGAACCTGCGAATCGCCGGGGGCAGCGCGGCGGTGACCGCGAGCCACCACAGCGCCGTCGCCAGTGCGCCCGGCCACTTGGGATAGCGCCGCTCGCGGTAGGCCTTGGGGGTCAGCGTGTAGAACAGGAGGTACAGCGAGCCGAACAGGCCCATGGCCGGAACGATGCGCGACAGCCGCAGTTCGCCGATCGCGTTGCTGAGCTGGGGGAGGTAGGCGTCGATCACCTCCTGTGCGGCGCCGATGACGACCTGCGCGAGCAGGCTGAGCATGAGCAGGACGACCGCGCCGAAGATGATGCCGGCCGACCACAGCCGGTATTTCCAGAACGCGTGCGTCGCCGGGGTGCCGTAGGCGCGGCGCAGGATGTCGCGGATCGTCTCGACCAGGCTCGACACGGTCCACAGGCCGACGAGCCCGCCGAGCCAAAGCACCCAGCCGGTGCGCGCCTCGACCACGTTGCGGGCGACCGGCTCGATCACGTTGCCGACCATGGGCGGCAGGGCATAGAGCACCGCGTTGACGCTCGCCGCGCGCTCGCCCTCGTCACCGATGAAGCTGAACACCGCCGCGCCGAGGATGAAGAACGGGAAGATCGCGATGATCGCCATGTAGGCCAGGTTGCCGGCGTGGATGAAGCCGTCGTTGTAGGCCCCCACCGCCACCCGCTTGGCGACTTCCCACGCCTTGGTTCCGGGACCGACCCGGCTGATGACCTGGCTGCGGAAGCCCGGCCGGTGCTCGAGCGCGTCCTTGCGGCGTTCCTCGGGCGAGAGCGTATGCAGCTCGCGCTCGGGCACCTCCGGGACGATATGGTCGCTCATGCACCCCTTTCGTGTCTGCCGGGCCGCCTGCAGCGCCGGACAGGGCTAGACGCCGAGCTTGCCCCGCGGGTTGCGGTCGTCCTGCCAACCTTCGAGCCGCTTGGCCAGTTCCGTAACGTCATCGGGCAGGTCGATCTCGAGGGTGACGAGCTGGTCGCCGCGCTTGCCGTCCTTCCTCGAGAAGCCCTTTCCGCCGAGGCGCATCACCGTCCCGCCACTGGTTCCCGGCTTGATCGTCAGCATGACCGGGCCGTCGACCGTGGGCACCTTGACCTTGCCGCCGCAGACCGCCTCGGCGAGCGTGATCGGCAGGTCGAGCCGCACGTCCTGGCCCTCGCGCCGGAAGAACGGGTGGCGGTCGACCGAGATCGTGACGATTCCGTCGCCGGCGCCGCCCGGTCCGTGCTGGCCCTTGCCTTTCAGCCGCATCTGGGTCCCGTCCTCGAGCCCGGCGGGCAGCTTGAGGTCGATCGTCTTGCCGTCGGCCAGCGTGATGCGCTGGTCCTTGCGGGTCGCCGCGTCGACGAACGGCACGCGCAGCTTGTAGGCGATGTCGCCGCCTTTCTGCGGGGGAGGCGGCCGGCGCTGCTGGCCCGAGAAGCCCCCGCCAAACGGCCCGCCGCCCATCCCGCCGCGCGCGGACCGCGCGCCGCCGCCGCCGAACAGCCCTTCGAACAGGTCGCCAAGATCGACCCCGTCGGCCTCGCCGCCGAATCCGCCGCCGCCGAACGGGTTCTGGCCGCGCAGGTCTTCGGGCCGGAAGCCGCCGCCACCGAAACCGCCCCCGCGGCCCATCCCCGCGAACGGATTGGCCGGGTTGCCCTCGGCGTCGATCTCGCCGCGGTCGTAGGCGGCGCGCTTCTGGGCGTCGGAGAGGAGGTCATAGGCGCGGGTGACCTCGGAAAACCGCTCCGCCGCCTTGGGGTTGTCCTTGTTGCGATCGGGGTGAAGCTCCTTGGCGAGCTTGCGATAGGCGGACTTGATGTCCTTCTCGCTCGCGGATTTGGGGACGCCAAGGGTTGCATAGGGATCGGCCATGGCGTGTTAGCTAGGTGACACGCCCGTCTCCTGCAAGCGGCGAGACTTTCCTACACCGGGCGGGCAGGTTAGGAGCGGGCCATGTCCCTTGCCATCGATCTATCTCCGCCCCGCAAGACCGCCCTCCGGGCGTGCCGCGCTGTTTTGCGCCAGGACTGTGTGACAGGTGTGACAGGCCCTGCGTGCGGAAGGGCATCGGGGCGATGAGCGACGCGCAATCCGAGCTGCCCGACAGCGACCCGCTGGGCCTGTTCGGGGCCTGGTTCGCCGAGGCGCGGGCAAGCGAACCGAACGATTCGAACGCCATGGCGCTCGCCACCGCCACCCCCGATGGCGCGCCCTCGGTGCGGATGGTCCTGCTCAAGGAGTGGGGACCCGACGGTTTCACCTTCTACACCAACGCGCAGAGCCGCAAGGGCGCGGAAATCCTCGCCAATCCGCGGGCCGCGCTGCTGTTTCACTGGAAGAGCCTGCGGCGGCAGGTTCGCATCGAGGGGCCGCTGACCGAAGTCTCGCCCGAAGCGGCGGATGCCTATTTCCACTCGCGCGCCTTCGTCAGCCAGGTCGGATCGGCGGCCAGCGACCAGTCGCGCCCGCTCGACGACCGGCAGACCTACCTCGACCGGGTCGAGGCGATCGAGGACGCCTGCAAGGCTGCGGGCGAGGTGCCCCGGCCGCCCTACTGGACCGGGTTCACCCTGGCGCCGGCGGAAATCGAGTTCTGGCTCGACCGACCCAACCGGCTGCACGACCGGCGGCGGTTTACCCGCACGCAGGGGGGCGGCTGGACCAGCACGCTGCTCTATCCGTGACGCGCGAGGCAAGCGAGACCCGCGCCAGGCTCACCCGCAGCGCCGCGCTGGCCTCGATCACGATGGCGCTGTTTCTCGGCGTGCTCAAGGGCTGGGCGACCTGGCGCACGGGATCGACCGC
Organism: Tsuneonella litorea; assembly: GCF_025154015.1. Lineage (GTDB taxonomy): Bacteria > Pseudomonadota > Alphaproteobacteria > Sphingomonadales > Sphingomonadaceae > Tsuneonella > Tsuneonella litorea. Next base: position 464,310 of record NZ_JAOAMV010000001.1, on the reverse strand, counting down.
GATGCTCGGCAGTCTCGCCGACACCGCGCTCGACCTGATCGCCAGCCTGGTGACGCTGTGGGGCGTGTGGTGGGCCGCGCAGCCCGCCGATGCCGAGCATCGGTGGGGCCACGGCAAGGGCGAGGCGCTGGCAGCGATCTTCCAGGTCATGCTCATCGCGATCTCGGCCGCGGCGATCGCCTTTCGCGCGACGGGGCGCCTACTCGCGGGCGGAGCGGACACCGCGGCAGCGGGTGACGGCATCCTCGTTTCCGGCGTCGCGATCCTTGCCACCTTCGCGCTGCTCGCCTGGCAGCGGCACGTCATCCGCCGCACCGGCAGCATCGCGATCCAAACCGACAACCTGCACTACCGTTCCGACCTCTTTCTCAACCTGTCGGTCATCGCCGCGCTCGTGCTCGACCAGTACCTCGGCTTCGCGGCGGCAGACCCGCTGTTCGGGCTGGGGATCGCGTTCTGGCTCCTCTTCGGCGCGTGGCGCGCGGCGAGCGAGGCGGTCGACCAGCTGCTCGACCGCGAGTGGCCCGAGGACAAGCGGCTCGCCTTCGTCGCCGCTGCGGCCGAGCACCCGGAGCTGTCGAACCTGCACGATCTGCGCACGCGGTCGGCCGGCGCACACGACTTCGTCCAGTTCCACGTCGACCTGCCCGCCGAGATGACCGTCGGCGAGGCGCACGACGTAATCGACAAGGTCGAGAAGGACCTGTGCCGCCGGTTCCCTGGGGTCGAGCTGCTGATCCATATCGACCCGGCCGGCCATGTCGACGAGCCTGGCAACCCGCTTGTCGAGGAGGACCAGTTCTCGCGGCTCGATTCGGCGCCGTGACGCTGCGCTACTGGCACGTCGATGCCTTTGCCAGACGGCCATTCGCCGGCAATCCGGCGGCGGTCGTGCTGCTCGATGACCTGTCCGACGCCGCCCGCCTGCAGGCACTTGCCGAAGAAATCGGGTTGCCGGCGACTGCCTTCGTCACGCCGGATCGCACGATCCGCTGGTTCTCGCCCGGCGCCGAGATCGCCCTGTGCGGACACGGCGCGCTGGCGGCGGGGCACGTCGTGCTGGCGCGCGAAGGGGGCGAGGCGGTTGCCTTTCGCAGCGTCTCGGGCAGCGTTGTCGAGGTACGCCGCGAAGGGGCGGGCCATGCACTCGCCCTCCCGGCCGTTCCCACCCGGCCGGCCGCGCGATCCGATGTGGGCGCGCTGCTCGGCGCCGACCCGCAAGAGGTCCGCGCGAGCGCGAGCCGCCACGTCATCTGCCTGTTCGACGACGAAGCGCAGGTCCGCGCCCTCGCCCCCGATCTGGCCGCGCTCGCCGCGGGGCGCGACGACCAGTTCATCTGTACCGCCCGCGGCTGGGAGACTGACGTCGTCAGCCGGGTGTTCGTCGGCGGGCCGGGGGCGCGGGAGGATGCGGTGACCGGCTCGGCCCACGCGGCGCTGGCGCCGTTCTGGGCGGCGCGACTGGGGCGCGACCGGCTCACCGCGCACCAGGCCTCGGCGCGCGGCGGCGATCTGGCGTGCCGGCTCGACGGGGACCGGGTCTGGCTCGCGGGCGGCTGCGTGACGGTGGCCGAAGGCGTGCTTTACCTGCCCGGATAGAGCGCGACGACGTCGGCGAGCTGCGGCATGAGCGCGCGGCGCTCGTCGGCGTCGGAATGGCCCAGGCGAACCACGGTCAGCTTCCGATCGGGCGCGACCAGCACGTACTGGCCCATGTGTCCGATCATCGCGAACAGGTTTTTCGGCCCGCGGTTCGCGAACAACGGATCGTCACCTTCCGGGGGGTCGCGGTTGAGCCAGGTCTGCGCTCCGTAATTGCCGCGCCGCGGCGAGGGCGTGATCATGAACTCGATCCAGCGTCGGGGGACGATCTGCGTGCCGCGATAGCTGCCCTTGTTGCGCAGGAACTCGCCGAAGCGCGCCCAGTCGCGCGCGGTGGCGTGCATCAGGCTGCCGCCGATCAGCGTGCCGGACCGGTCGAACTCGGGGACGATCGAGGTCATCCCGAGCGGCCCGAACAGCCGGGTGTGCAGGTAATCGGCGACCGCCGCCCGGCGCGTGTCGGGATCGGTGCTGGCGGTCAGCGCGCGCGTGGCGATGTCGGCAAGGATTACCGTGGTGTTGCTCGAATATTCGAACTTCGCGCCCGGTTCGGCCTCGAGCGGCTGGCTTTCGGCGAAAGTCGCCATGTCGTCGCGCCCGTCGAGTAAAAGCATCCGCACTTCGCTCGATTCATACGGCACGTCGCCCGATTCGGTGTGGCGCAGGCCGCTGCGCATCTGCAGCAGCTGGCGCAGGGTGATCTCGCCGCGCGGATCGCCCGGTCGCCGCCAGCGCGGGATCGGCGGCGGCTCGTCGAGCGTCAGCCGGCCATCGGCGATCAGCATCCCGATCATCGTCGCGGTCACCGTCTTGGCCATCGACCAACTGACGAAGCGCGTGTCGGGGCCATAGCCGGGCGCGTAGCGTTCCGCCGCGATCCGGCCGCCGTGCATCACCACAAGCGCCCGCGTTTCGCCGAGATCGTCCTTGCTGAACAGGTCGTCCACCTCGCGGGCGAGCTGTTCGGTCGGGGCGCCGGGATCGTCTTTTACCGCCGCCAGCGCCTCCTTCGTCAGCGGTGGCGGGGGCTCCGGGTGCGACGAACAGGATGCGAGGGCTGGCAGCAGGGCCAGCGCGGCGATAAGGGGCGGCAAGGTACGCATCGACGGCGCGCGCAATCGCACGAGGGGAATCGGGTTGGCAACGGCTAAAGGAAGGCGGAGCAACCGGCTCGTCTGGTTCGGGGCGGCGATCGTCGTGCTGCTCGCGCTCTGGCTGGCGTTCGGCGCGGCGGCGCTCGGCTATGCCCGCGCCGGGTCCGCCTACGGGGCACGGGTGGCGTGTTCGTGCCGCTTCGTCGCCGGACGGCCCTTGAGCGACTGCGCCCGGGACAAGGTATCGGGCATGGAACTGGTGACCCTGTCCGAGGACGAAGAGGACAAGAGCGTCACGGCGCGGATGCTGATTGTCAGCGATACCGCGCGCCTGAAGCCGGGATACGGCTGCGTCCTCGATCGCTGGAACGACTAGCGCGAGGGAACCCGCGATATCGAGACAGGTTCATCCCGTCGAAGGATTTGCCGGGCTCGATGAAGACAAGTATCTACGACACCCTCCGCCGCAGTTTCAGCGAGTTCCTGGCCGTGCCGTTCGGCATGGTTGCGGCGTTCCTGGTCGCCGCCTGGGGAACGAGCGCGATCGACGCGGCGGCCGGGAAGCGGGGCGATGCGTGGAGCGGCTGGCGCCGCTTCCTCGATTCGTTCATCGGCGATCCCGATCAGGCCAACCAGCTGATGTCGACCATCGCGACCAGTCTGGTGACGATGAGTTCGATCACTTTCTCGATCCTCCTGCTGGCGGTCCAGCAAAGCTCCGCGGCGCTTACCAACCAGGTGGTCGACCAGTTCATGCGCCGGCGCACCAACCAGATGTTCTTCGGTTTCTTCGTGGGCGCTTCGCTGTTCGTGCTGTCGTGCCTGGGCCTGGCGAAGAAGGATTCGGTGCCGGTCCTGGCGACGAGCCTGTCGCTGATCCTGGCGGTCGTCTGCCTGCTCGCCCTCGTGGCGCTCATCTATACCACGCTCGATCAGTCCCGCCCGACCGCCATCATCGGGACGATCCACGACACCACGGTCACGGCGCGCCGACGCGAAGCCGATGATCTCGAGGATGTCCGGGTCGTCGACGAGCGTCCTGATGGCGGGTATCCCGTGCGCAGCCGGCAATACGGATACCTCTCGCGGATCGACTTTGCCGCGCTCCGGCGCTGCGCCGATGCCCATCCCGACCGCACGATCGTGATCGACCGCTCGCTCGGCGCACCGGTTTGCCATGGCCAGCCGATCGCGCGCGTGATCGGCGGCCCGCCCCCGACCGAGACCGAGGCGGACAGCATTCGCGCGGCATTGCGGGTCACCCAGCGCCGCGAGCTGCAGGGGGATCCCACATTCGGGGTGGACCAGCTGGGCAACGTGGGCTGGACGTCGATCTCCACCGCCAAATCGAACCCCGCAGCAGGGCTGATCGCCGTCCACGCGCTCAACGACCTGCTGTTCCGGTGGGGCGACGAGGGCCTTATCGCCGTCCGCGGGAATCCCGCCTCGCGGGTGATCTATCGCGACACGCTGATCGATCACATGGCCTGCGCGTACGAGGGGCTGATGGTCGTGGCGTCCGAATCGATGCAGCACCAGAGCCTTGCCGAAGTGGCAAAGGGCATCGCGCGCGCGTTCCCGAAATTGCCGCACGTCATGCAGGACAAGCTCGTGCGGGCGGTGGAGGGCTCGCTCTCCGCACTCGGCGACCACGTTCCCACCGACGTCCTGTGCCGGGAGCTCGAGCGCCTGGAAGAGGTCTTTCGTGTCGAGGGACACCCCCGGGCCGCGGCGAAGCTGCAAAAGGCGTGGGAAAGCCTCGCGCGCGCCAGAGGCGATCTGCACTCGCGCGCGGACCGGGTGCCAGGTCCCTAGGGAAGGGCTGGCTCGGTCGCGGCGATCCAGCCACCGCCGACGACCCGGTCACCGGCATAGACTACCGCCGCCTGACCCGGGGCGACACCGAATTCGGGCGCCTCGAACCTGATCGTGGCCGCGCCACCCTCGCCGAAGGGCCCGTCGATCGTGACCGGCACGGGCTTTGCCAGGCTCCTGACCTTCGCGGCGAGCGGAAGCTGCGGCAGCGGGCCGATGCGGTTCGTCTCGACCAGGTGCGCGGCGCCGACGGCGAGCATCGCCTTCGGCCCCACCCGCACTTCGGCCGCCCCGGCATCGATCCCGACGACGTAGAGCGGTTCGGGCTGGCCGCCGATTTCAAGGCCGCGGCGCTGGCCGACGGTGTAGTGGATCACGCCCTTGTGCGCGCCCAGCGTATCGCCGGTCGCGGCATGGACGATCGCGCCCGGCCGCGCGCCTTCGGGCCGCAGCTTCGTGACGACCTTGGCGTAATCCCCGTCCGGCACGAAGCAGATGTCCTGGCTGTCGGGCTTGGCCGCGTTGCGCAGCCCCGCCGCCTCGGCGAGCCGGCGGACCTCGGCCTTGGGCAGCCCGCCGAGCGGAAAACGCAGGTAGTCGAGCTGCGCCTCGGTGGTGCCGTAGAGAAAATACGACTGGTCGCGCGCCGGGTCGGCGGCGCGGTGCAGTTCGGGCCCGCCCGGTCCGGCGGCTCGCCGCACGTAGTGCCCGGTGGCGAGGCAGTCCGCGCCCAGTTCGCGCGCCATGCGCAAGAGGTCGGTGAACTTGGGCCCCATGTTGCAGCGGATGCAGGGAACGGGGGTGCGCCCGGCGAGATAATCGTCGGCGAAGCGGTCGACGACCTCTTCGCGAAAGGCGCTTTCGTGGTCGAACACGTAATGCGCGATGCCCAGCCGGTCGGCCACCGCGCGCGCGTCGCGAATGTCGTCGCCCGCGCAGCAGGCGCCCTTGCGGCCGGTGGCGGCGCCATAGTCGTAGAGCTGAAGGGTGACGCCGATCACTTCCGCCCCGCTCGCGTGGGCCAGCGCGGCGACGACCGACGAATCGACCCCGCCCGACATCGCGACGACGATGCGGGAGCGGTCGGCAGCGCGCGGCAGATCGAACAGCGCGGCGGCGGCCGGCGGCGCGAGAAGCGCGGGAAAGGTATCGGTGTCGGTCATTCGGGGATCTCGGGCGCGGCCCATACACGTCCCCGCCTGCGGATACCAGTTTTGCGGGGTCCGCACGCTCGCCAAGCGCCTAACCGGGAGTAAATCGCCGCTTTACCGCTTCTTGACCGATGCGGGCCTATCAGGGGCGAATGTTCGAAGCAGTCCTCCTTCCGGCCACCGTCACCAGCGGCGAAGCATTGCGCCCGCTCGACTGGGGCGAGCTCGCGGCGCGGTTTTCGGCCGCCCGCGACTTGCGCGCGCTCGTCGTTCGTCCGTCAGGCGCGGGCAGCAGCTTCGGCGCGCGCGCGGGGGCCGGACTGCCCCACGATGCTCTTCGGGGCGGTCAAGACGAACCGACTGTTAACCTTGAAGGTTTAGAGGGCATGAAACCGCTCGGGGCAATAACCGCCGCCACGATGCAAAACGTGGCCGAGGGCGACCAGGGAACGCAATGATCGAAAACCAGAAAATCCGTCCGGCCCAGGTTATCGGCCCGCTCGGCGAACCGCTGGGCATCGAGGACCTGCCGCCGCCTGACACCAAGCGCTGGGTCGTGCGCCGCAAGGCCGAGGTTGTCGCCGCGGTCAACGGCGGGCTGCTGACCATCGACGAGGTGCTAGAGCGCTACGGCCTCACCCTCGAGGAGTTTGCCTCCTGGCAGCGCGCCGTCGACCGCTCGGGGATGCAGGGGCTGCGGGTAACGCGCATCCAGCATTACCGCGACCTCTACGAACGCCAGCTCAAGTACTGATTCGCCGCGCTCCAGCCGGCACAAGGTCCGTCCTCCCGATTACTCCTCGCAACTCCGGCTTGTCGCGGCCGGGGAACGCCTTGCCGTGCGCACCGTTTAAGCGGCGTACACAGCAAGTTCGGGCGCAACAACAAGAGGAGTGCCGGGAAAATGGGATGGATTATTGCAATTATCGTCGGCGGCGTCGCCGGCTGGCTCGCAAGCATGGTGATGGCGCGTGATGCCTCGATGGGCATCCTGTGGAACATCATCGTGGGCATCATCGGCGCCGTGATCGGCAACTGGCTCGCCTCGGCCCTGTTCGGAATCGAGGGCACGATCCAGTCGTTCAATCTGACGGGCTTCATCATCGCCATCGTCGGCGCGATCGTCTTGCTGGCGATCGTCAATCTCGTCCAGCGGGGACGGGTGCGCTAACCGACCAGGGCAACAAAAGACAAGACGGGCGGCGGAGTTACGGCTCCGCCGCCCTTTTTCATGGTGTCGGATGGATGCCCTAGGCCGGGCGGAAGGTCATCGCGCCGCCGTTCATGCAATAGCGCTTGCCGGTCGGCTTCGGCCCGTCGTTGAACACGTGGCCCAGGTGGCCCCCGCAGTCGGCGCAGAGCACTTCGGTCCGCGGGATGCCGATCTTGTAATCGGTGTCGGTCACGATCGCGCCGGGCAGCGGCTTCCAGAAACTCGGCCAGCCGGTGCCGCTGTCGTATTTCGTGGCCGACGAATAGAGTTCGTTCGCGCAGCCCGCGCACAGGAAGGTGCCCTTGCGTTTCTCCTTGTCGAGCGGGCTCGAAAAGGGGCGCTCGGTCCCGGCTTCGCGCAGGATCCAGTACTGCGTCTTCGTCAGCTTCGCTTTCCACTGCGCGTCGCTGAGGCCCTTGGGCCACGATTTCGCCTGCGCGGCACTGGTGCCGCCACAGGCCGCGAGCACGGGAACGGCGGCCCCCGCGCCGAGCCAGGCGATGAACGAGCGGCGGGTGTTCGGGATGGTCATGCGGGCACCATAGCACGATCGCCCGAGCCCTGCATGAACGTCAGAACTCGGTGACTTCGACCTCCAGCTTGCGAAAGCCATGGACGAAGTTCGCGCGCACCCGCTCGACGTCGCCGGCGACGTGCACCCGCATCCGCCGCTTGTGCATCTCCTCGAGCAGGACGCGCAGCTGAAGCTCGGCGAGGCGCGCGCCGACGCAGCGGTGAATGCCGTATCCGAAGGCGAGATGCCGGCGCGCGTTCTCGCGGGTGATGTCGAGCTTGTCCGGGTTCTCGAAGACCGTTTCGTCGCGGTTCGCCGAAAGGTACCAGAGGATCAGCTTCTCGCCCGCCTTGACCGTCTGGCCGAACAGCTCGCTGTCTTCGGTCGCGGTGCGCCGCATGTGCGCCAGCGGGGTCTGGTAGCGGATGCATTCCTGCACCGCGTTGGGGATGAGGTCGGGCTGGTCTTCGAACAGCTTGCGCTGGTCGGGGAACTTGTCGAACGCGTGGACGATCCCGCTCATCGTGTTGCGGGTGGTGTCGTTGCCGCCGACGATCAGCAGGATGAGGTTGCCCATGTATTCCTCGGGGCTCATCTGGTTCATCGCCGGCGAATGGATCATCATCGAGATGAGGTCTGGTGTCGGTTCCTTCTGCGCGCGCTCCATCCACAGCTGGGTGAAGTAGGCGCCCATCTCGCGGATGATGCCCTGGCGCTGCAGGTCGAGGTCGCGGATCAGGCCGATCTCGGTATCGCCCGCCCAGTCGGACCAGAACGTCAGCAGCCGGCGGTCCTTCCACGGGAAGTCGAACAGGATCGCGAGCATCCCGGTGGTCAGCTCGATCGAGACGGTGTCGACCCAGTCGAACACCTCGCGCCGGGGAAGGGTGTCGAGCAGTTCGCCGGTGCGCTGGCGGATCTCGGCTTCCATGTCGGCCATGTTCGACGGGGTGAACTTGGGCGCGACCGTGCGGCGCTGGCCCGTGTGCTTGGGCCGGTCCATCGCGATGAACATCGGCAGCTCGAAGCGGTCGCGGCCGAGCTCGGCAAGCTGCTCGTCGGTCAGCCGGTCGAGGATGGTGATCCCGTCGGCCGACGAATAGAGATCGGGCAGCGCCTCGATGTGCTGGATCGCCTTGTGCGTGACGACGTTCCAGTGCGGGCCGAAGGGCGAGCGTTCGACCTTGTGCAGGTCGCCCGCCGCGCGCATTTCGCGGAAGATCGGCTGCCAGCGGTCCTCGTAGTAGATGTCCGACCGGCTGACGTCCCACTTCTCGGTGTGTTCGGGCAGCGCCTGGGGGTTCGTGCGAAGCGCCTCCTCGAGCGCGTCGACCGCGCGGGGCGAAGTGGTCCATTCCTTGGGCGCTTCGAGTGGCTGGGTCGCCATCGGTACTCTCCTGTTCCGGCGACTCCCGGCGGGCCGCCTCTCCTCGAGCGTTATCCTGCGCCTACTTACCGCGGTGTCAATAGCCAGTTGCTAAATGCGACCGACCTGCCGCCCGGCCTGGCGCGTCAGGATCGCGCGCGGCGCAGGAAGCCGCGGCGCGATGTCGGGGCGGGGCCCGACTTCATCACCCGCCGCCGGAACAGCCGCGCGCCGAAGCGGACGAACAGCAGCACCCACAGTGCCTGCCAGGCAAGCGCTGCAAGGTGCGGCCACAGTGCGGGTTCCTGCGCGGCGCGGCTGACCATCGCGTAGGGGCTCGACAGCGGGAAGGCGAGCGCCACCATCTCCGACGGCGAGCCGAGGCTGCTGGTCGAATAGGTCGCAAGAAAGAACACCCCGAGCTGCAGCATCGTCGCCGGCAGCGACAGCGTCTGCACGTCGCGCACGGTCGGCGCCATCGCCCCGATCGTCAGGTAGATCGATCCGATCAGCAGGTAGGCCATCGAGAAATAGGCGAAGAACATCGCCGCGAAGAGCGGCCAGCCCACCGCTGGCGGCGCGAGCGGCTGGAGCGCGCCGCCCCCGAGCGTAAGGACGAGGCCCGCTATCCCGCCCCACACCGCGATGCCCACGAAGCTGACCCCCAGCATGGCGAACAGCTTGCCGATGAAGACCGCGTCCATCGGGATCGCCGCGGCGAGTATCTCGATGATCTTGTTGGCCTTCTCCTCGACCAGGTTGGACATCACCATGCCCGCCAGCAGCATCGTCAGGAGGAACATCAGCGTCAGCGCGGCGGTGGCGGTGTCGCCGCGCGCGCGCTTCTGCGTCGACTGGCTGGTCGCGGTCTCGGCGAGCGTGACCGGCGGAAAGGCCGCTGGCCCGTCGAGCGCGTTCGCCGCGATCAGCGCGACCGGTCCCCGCCAGCGTTCGAGCCGTTCGCGGGTGCCGGTCAGGCGCGGGGCGGCAAGCGTGCCGCTGAGCACGGCGCCGTAGTTCGCGTCCGCCTGCCCGAGCACCGCAGCGGGCGACGGCGCGGCGGCAGGTTCGACGATCGCGATCCGCGGCAGGTCGACCCGATCGCGCAGCCGGTCGTGCGCGGCGGAGAAGGCCCGCGCGGCCTCGGGCGCGAGCATCACCGCGAGAACGGGCGGTTCGGCGTTCTCGGCCGTCTTCCGGCCGATCGACGCCGAACCGATAAGGACCAGGCCGAAGAACACCGGGCCGAGGAGGAAGAACAGGAACGCCTTGGAAAACAGGATGGCGGAAAAATCGCGCCGCGCGACGACGAACGCGGCCTGGGCCAGCGGCAGGCGGCTCATCGGGGTATGTGGGGCGTCAGCGGTCATCGTGCCTGCTCCGCGGGACTGGCTTCCTCGAGCGCGCGGGCCGCGGCCTCGCCGGCGATGTGGACGAATGCGTCGTGCAGGCCCGCACGCTCGATCGACAGCGAAAGGATGCCCGCATCGCCTTCGATCAGCGCGCGCAGCAGCGGCTCGATCCCGCTCTCGGGAAGCGAGAACATCCAGTACTTGCCCTCGGCGCGGGCGTCGGCGGGCAGCGCGGCGCGCCACGGGCCGTCGCGCGCCTCGGTCTCGAGACGGACCTGCGCGGGGATCCTGTCGCGCGCGGCATCGACGCTGCCGGCGTAGGGTACCCGGCCGCCGGCGATGATCGCAACGCCTTCGCACAGGCGTTCGGCGTGGGCGATGACGTGGGTCGAGAAGATCACCGTCGTGCCGTTGGCGGCCAGCGCGCGGATCATCTTCTCGAGCTTGCCCTGGTTGAGCGCGTCGAGTCCGCTGAACGGCTCGTCGAGCACCACGAGGCGCGGTTCGTGGACCAGCGTGCCGAGCAGCTGGACCGTCTGCGCCATGCCTTTCGAAAGCTGGCGGATCGTCCGCTCGGCTGCGTGGCCGAGGCCGTGTTCCTCGAGCAGCCGCCGCCCGCGGGCCTTGGCGTCGGCCAGCGTCATCCCGCGCAGCGCGCCCAGGAAACCGATCGCCTCGTATGCCTTCATCGAGGGATAAAGGCCCCGTTCCTCGGGCAGGTAGCCGATCAGGCGGGCGATATCGTGCGGCCGTTCGTGGCCAAACACCCGGCGGACGCCCGCGTCGGGATCGATGATGCCGAGCAGCATACGCAGCGTCGTCGTCTTGCCTGCGCCGTTCGGGCCGAGGACGCCGTAGATCGCGCCTTGCGGCACCATTAGGTCGACCCCGTCGACCGCGATCGTTCCGTCGAACCGCTTGACCAGGCCGCGGGCCTCGATCGCGAGCGGGCCCGTTTGCGTCTGGGGTCGGTTGTCGGGAACGGCGGTTGCGCCTAGCGGAGCGTGCATGGCTGCAGGCGTTAACCCTGCGGCATGAACGGGAGCAACCCCAAGCTTGGTTAACGCGGCGGTTCCGGACGACTTGCGAGCGCGGTTGATCGAACGGGCGCGGATCGAGGGATTCGCGGCGGTCGGCATCGCGCCGGCCACGCTCGACCGCGGCGACCGGCTCGACCAGTGGCTTGCCGCGGGCCACCACGGCACGATGGAGTGGATGGAAAGCCGCGCGGCCGAGCGCGCTTCGCCGCAGGGGTTATGGCCCGCTGCGAAAAGCGTGATCGCGCTCGGCATGAGCTACGCGCCCGAAGCCGACCCGCTGGCTCTGGCGGCGCATCCCGAGCGCGGCCGCGTTTCGGTCTATGCCCAGGGCCGCGACTACCACGACACCGTCAAGAAGGCGCTGAAGAGGCTCGCGCGCTGGCTCGTCGCCGAGGTTCCCGGCAGCGAGGTGAAGGTCTTCGTCGATACCGCCCCGGTGATGGAAAAGCCGCTGGGCGAGGCGGCGGGGATCGGCTGGCAGGGCAAGCATACCAACCTGGTCAGCCGCGCGCACGGGAGCTGGCTGTTCCTGGGCGCGATCTACACCACGCTCGAGATCACGCCCGATGCGCCGCACCCCGACCGGTGCGGTTCGTGCGACGCCTGCCAGCGCGCCTGCCCCACCGACGCCTTCCCCGAGCCCTACCGGCTCGATGCGCGGCGGTGCATTTCCTACCTCACGATCGAGCACGCCGGGCCGATCCCGCGCGAATTCCGCAAGGCGATCGGCAACCGTATCTACGGCTGCGACGACTGCCTCGCGGTCTGCCCGTGGAACAAGTTCGCCGATGCGGCGGCCGCGAACCGGGCGTTCCTGCCCCGCGCCGAACTCGCCGCGCCCAGCCTCGCGGGGCTGCTGCAACTGGATGACGCCGCGTTCCGCTCGCTGTTCTCGGGCAGCCCGATCAAGCGGATCGGGCGGGATCGCTTCGTGCGCAACTGCCTGGTCGCGGCGGGCAATTCGGGCGACCTTTCGCTGGTTCCGCAGGTGCGCGCACTGGCGGACGATCCCCACCCGGTGGTCGCCGAGGCCGCAGCCTGGGCGCTCGGGGAACTTACAGCAGCTCCTTGAGCGGCACCGCGGCATCGGCGAGCGCGGCCGGATCGGGCGCGGCGCGCGCCTCGATCAGCTTGCGGCCCTGAACGTAGTCCTTGGTCGCGTTGACGCAGTCGAGCGCGATCACGCGGCCTTCTTTGAGGTAGATCACCGAGAACTTCGCCTCGGCCGGGTCGCCGCGCACCACGGTCGCGTCGTGCCCGATCGACAGGCCGGCGGTCTGCAGCCTGAGGTCATACTGGTTCGACCAGAACCACGGGAAGGCGCGGTAGGGTTCCTCGGTCCCGGTGATGTGCTTGGCGACCGTCGTCGCCATGTCGTTCGCGTTCTGCACCGATTCGATCCGGATCACCGCGCCGTCTGCCCACGGGTTGGCGTGCGCGGCGCAGTCGCCAATCGCGTAGACGTCCTCAAGGACGGTTCGGCAGTATTCGTCGACGTCGACGCCATTGGCACCCGATGCCCCCGCGGCAATCAGCGGGCCGGCGGCGGGGACGATCCCGATGCCGACGATGACCATGTCGCAGTCGACCGTTTCACCGTCGGCCAGCACGACCCGGCGGACCCACCCGTTCTCGCTCTCGATCCGCTCGACCGCGGCATCGAGCCGCAGGTCGACTCCGCGGGCGCGGTGATAGTCCTGGTAGAAGGCGCTCAGCGCCTCGCCCGCGACGCGTGCCAGCACGCGGGGCAGCGCCTCGACAAGCGTGACGCGGCAACCCAGCTTGGTGAGCACGGCCGCCGCCTCGAGCCCGATGTAGCCGCCGCCCACCACCACCACGCGCTTCGCACCGTTGTCGAGTTCGGCCATGATCCGGTCGGCATCCGCCTTGTCGCGCACCGCGTGGATGCCCGCGAGGTCCGCTCCGGGACACGACAGCCGCCGCGGATCGCCGCCCGCGGACCAGATCAGCTTGCCGTAGCCGACCTCGCCCCCTCCGGCGAGCTTGACGGTGCGCGCGGCCGGATCGATTCCGACGACCGCCGCGCCGGGGCGCAAGGTGATCGCGCGCTCGTCCCAGAAGGCGGGCGGGCGGATCAGGATACGTTCGAACGGCTTTTCGCGGGCGAGGTATTCCTTCGACAGCGGCGGCCGCTCGTAAGGCGGTTCGGGATCGCGGCCGAGGACCAGGATCGAGCCCGCGAAGCCCTGCTGGCGCAAGGCGATCGCCGCCTGTGCGCCGCCGTGGCCCGATCCGACGATGACGACATCCGCGCTGTCCATGCACGCGGGACTTGGCCAGCGGGCCGCCCCGCGTCAAGCGGAGAGCTACCGGCCGAGCAGGTTGCGCGCCTGGCTGGCGATCTGCGCGAGCATCGCCGGGGCCACCGGGCTGTGTGCCTGCGCGCGCCCGATCACGCCGCGAAACTGGCGCACCGCGGCCCCGTTTTCCTCCGCCCAGGTTGCGACGGCTCCCGCGGGATCGTCCTTCGCACCCTTGCGCCGCGACAGGCGGCGAAGGAAATCGAGGCGCATCTGCTGGAAGTCGCGCGACAGCCCGGCGACGAGCATCCGCTCCCACACGTCCGACGGGTTCATCATCGCCGCCACGCCCTGCGCCCAGTCGAGGCCGAGGCGGTCGCCAAGGTCGGTGAAGGCCGAGGTCAGCGCCCGCGCGTCGATTTCCGCAGCCTGCGACAGCGCGGCGAGGCCGACCGCCCCGTCGAGATCGTAGAGGTGGACGACCTTGGCTGCGAGCTTCTGCGGCGCGCCCATTGCCACGAACTCGGCGATCAGCGCAGCGGACTGCTTGCGCGATGCGTCGGGCAGGAGGTCCCCTGTCGCGGAGGACAGCTCTCCGACCCGGCTCTCGAGCGCGGCGATCATCTTGCTGGGAGGGGTGGTGCTGGCCCCCGCGCGGATCAGGTCGGCCATGTGGCTGCGCAAGGCGCCCGCGGTGTGGCGGAACATGTAGATCCGCGCGCTTTCCGGCATCTGCGCCGTCTCGAGTTCGGCCCACAGCGCCTGCGCGCCGAAGAGTTTGTCTGCCGAGACGAACGAGGCGCAGACGTCGGCGAGCCCGACGCCTTCTTCCTCCGACAGCTCGAAGACGTGGACCAGGCCCATGCGGTTGATCACGAGGTTGGCGAGCGCGGTCGCGATGATCGCCCGGCGCAGCTGATGGCCTTCGATCTGGCGCTTGAAGTCCTTGCGCATTGCGGTCGGGAAATAGCCGAGCAGGAGATCGTCGAGCGCCGGATCGTCGGGCAGCGAGGATTGCTCGATCGCGTCCTGGAGCACCAGCTTGGTCGATGACAGCAGCACGGCCAGCTCGGGCCGGGTCAGCCCCTGGCCGTCGCTGGACCGGTGCGACAGCGCCTCGCTGGTCGCTAGGCCCTCGGTCTTGCGGTCGAGCGCGCCGCGCGCCTCGAGCGTCTCGATCAGGCTCAGCTGGGCGGCCACCGCCTCCGGCCCGCCCGCGTGCGCGATCGACAGCGCGAGCGCCTGCAGCCGGTTGTCCTCGAGGACCAGCGCGGCGACCTCGTCGGTCATCGATTCGAGCAGCTTGACGCGCTTCGCCTCGCCGAGCTTGCCCGCCCGCCTGGCGGCGGCGAGCGCGATCTTGATGTTGACCTCGTTGTCCGAGCAGTCGACCCCCGCGGAGTTGTCGATGAAGTCGGTGTTGATCCGGCCGCCCTGGCCGTCGTCGCCGCCGGCCAGCGCGAACTCGATCCGCCCCGCCTGGGTGATGCCGAGGTTCGCCCCTTCGCCGATGACTCGCGCGCGCACTTCGCTGGCGTCGACCCGCAGCGCGTCGTTGGCCGGGTCGCCGACCTGCGCGGTCGCCTCGTGGCTGGCCTTGATGTAGGTGCCGATGCCGCCGAACCAGATGAGGTCGACCGGCGCCTTGAGGATCGCCGAGATCAGCGCCTCGGGTTCGATCTCGGCCTGGTCGATGTCGAGCGCGGCGCGCACTTCCTTCGACAGCGGAATGCGCTTGAGCGAACGCGCGAACACGCCGCCACCCTTGCTGATCAGCTTGGTATCGTAGTCCTCCCAGCTCGACCGGGGGAGGCCGAACATTCGCTTGCGTTCCTTCCAGCTTGCCGCCGGGTCGGGATCGGGATCGAGGAAGATGTGCCGGTGATCGAACGCCGCGACCAGCTTGATTGCCTTCGACAGCAGCATTCCGTTGCCGAACACGTCGCCCGACATGTCGCCGCAGCCGACGACGCGGGTGGTATCGGTCTGCACGTCGATGCCCATTTCGAGGAAATGGCGCTGGACCGAGACCCACGCGCCCTTGGCGGTGATCCCCATCGCCTTGTGGTCGTAGCCGTTCGAACCGCCGCTGGCGAAGGCGTCGTCGAGCCAGAAATCGCGCGATTCGGCGATGCCGTTGGCGATGTCCGAGAAGGTTGCGGTGCCCTTGTCGGCGGCGACCACGAAATAGGGATCCTCGCCATCGTGGATGACGACATCGGCCGGGTGGACGACCCTGTCGTCGACGATGTTGTCGGTGATCGACAGCAGCGTGCGGATGAACACCTCGTAGCTGGCGCGCCCTTCGGCGGCCCAGCCCTCGCGGTCGCGCGCCGGGTTCGGAAGCTGCTTGGGATAGAACCCGCCCTTGGCCCCGGTGGGTACGATGACCGCGTTCTTGACCCGCTGCGCCTTCATCAGGCCGAGGATTTCGGTGCGGAAGTCGTCGCGGCGATCGGACCAGCGCAGGCCCCCGCGGGCGATCGGGCCGGCGCGCAGGTGGATGCCCTCCACCCGGCGCGAATAGACGAAGATCTCGCGCCATGGCACCGGCTTGGGGAGGCCCGGGACGCGTGCGGAATCGAACTTGAGCGCCAGCGCCTCGCGCGCGGCAGGGGCGAACGCGTTGGTCCGCAGCACCGCCGAGATCGCCTCCTGGTACAGCCGCAGCAGGCGATCGTCATTGATCGCCGCCACCTGCGTCAGGCCCTGGCGGATCGCCTCGAGATGTTTCGTCGCTTCCGCTTCCCGGTCGCCGTGGAACGCCGGATCGTGCCGCGCGGCGAACAGCGCGACGAGCGGGACCGTGACCTGCGGCGCGCGGCGCAGCGCGTCGACGACCGTGTAGATCGTGAAGCCCATGCCGGTCTGCCGCAGATAGCGGTAGAATGCCCTGAGCCAGTCGGCTTCGTGGGCCGACAGCCCGGTGCCGACCACCAGCCGGTTGAACGGATCGTCCTCGGCCGCGCCGTTGAGGACATCGGCGACCGCCTCCTCGATCTGCATCGCGCGCTCGAGCAGCGGCTCGACCTCGTCGCCTTCGCCGAGCTCGAGGGTGAAGTCGTGGATGGTCCCGAGGCGGCCGACCCCGTCCTCCCCCGCGGCGAGCGGGGTCGGTACTTCCTCGAGCACGCGAAAGCCGAAGTTCTCGAGCGCGGGCACGGCGTCCGACAGCGCGAGCGCGCCGGACATCTGGTAGACCTTGAGCCGCAGCCGTCCCGCCTCGTCGCCCGGCATCCGGAACAGGCGCACGTCGCGCAGCGGCAGCGCGGCGTCGCTTTCGGCATCGAGCGCGGCGAGGCGGCGCAGCCGGCGCACGTCCTGCGCGGCCTCGCCCGGACCGTAGGCGGCGCGGTAGGCGGTCGGGAAGCTCTCGGCAAAGCGCGCCGCGAGTGCCGCCGCGCGCGAGGCTTCCTCGCCACTCGCGACGAGTTCGCTTTCGACCGCTTCGCCCCAGCCGCGCAGCAGCGCCTGGATCGCCGCCTCGATCCCGTCGGCGTCGGGCGAGCCGGTGCTCTCGCGGTAGTCGAGCACGTAGCGCAGCATCGCGAGGTTGCCGCCTTCGACCTGCAGGCTCCAGTCGAGCGCCTTGGCGCCCGATCCTTCCTCCAGCAGGTCCTCGATGCGATTGCGCACCTGGGTTGAGAGCATGTCACGCGGCAGCCAGACGAACGCGAACAGGTGGCGGCTGAGCGGCGCTTCGACGAGGGCCAGCCGCGGGCGCGGCCGGTCGACGAGGCTCATCATGGTCGTCGCGACGCGCTCGATGTCCGCGTCGGAGAACCCGATCACGAGGTCGTGCGGCAACGCGGTCAGCGCGTGGACGAGCGCCTTGCCGGCATGGCCGTGCGGGTCGAACCCGAACTTCGCGTTGAGATCGGCCAGCTGGGTGCGCAGCCGCGGCACCTGGGCGGGCGGGGTCGCCAACGAGGCGCTGGTCCAGACGCCTGCGTGAATCGACAGCGCGGCGACCTTGCCGTCCTCGATGACGGGCACGATGAACAGGTCGAGCGGCACCCGGCGGTGAACGTTCGACATCCGGTTCGCCTTGACGATCAGCGGCGCCCGGCCGCGTCCGCCGTCGCTGTCGTCGAACCAGGCGAAGGCGCGCTCGTAGCTGGGATCGGCGAGGATTGCCTTCGCGCTCTTGCGGCAGATGCCGAGCATGGCCGCCTGGCTGCCGTCGCGCCGGCGGGTCAGGTGGCCGAGCTGGGTCAGCATCCCGTCCTCGAGCCAGCGCAGCAGCGCGGCGCCCTCGCTGTCGGCGAGCCGCGCGGCATCGTCGAGGATCGCCTCGCGCATCTTCGGCCAGTCGGCGACCGCGGCCCGCACGTCTCCCAGGGTGACCCGCAGGTCGCGCAAGAGCTCGCGCCGCTGGCGTGCGTCGGCGCGCGGGGTCTCGATGTAGATCATCGATTCGCGCGCGGCGCCGGCGGCGGCGTTGCCCTCCGGCAGCGCGACGAGCTTGCCCTTCGCGTCGCGTTCGACCGGCACGACCGGGTGCAGCAGCCGGTCGATCGAAAGCCCATGCGCGGCAACTGTCGACGCGATGGAATCGACCAGGAACGGCATGTCGTCGTTGACCAGCGCGAGACGCATGAAGCGCCGTTCCTCGCTCGCCGAAGCGATCTCGATGACCGGTTCGCCCGGTTCGCGGCACGCCGCCGCCTCGATCACGAAGCCGGCCGCCTCGGTCAGTCGCTTCGAATCCAGCGCACGGTCGTCAGGCAGCAGCGAATCGCGCATCCGCTGGGCCAGCGTTTCGGCGCAGGCGCCGTCTCCACCCTTGCGGCGCGGGGAATCGGGGTTGGAATTCCGGACTTTGGCGGCCATCCTGCGTGCTCCGTCGACCCGTCGGTCGCGCGCGGGTCGCTATTATATTGTTGCCGCCTTTCGCAGCAATGTGGCGCGCGTTACGCTCATGCGTTGAGGCCCGCAAGCCCGCGTGACGGCCCGCCGCTTTCTCACTACGCACGAATTGCGCGGTTTATCCAGCCAGCGCCTCGACCGTCAGTTCGAGCGACCGCTCGCGCGCGGCCGGGTCGAACGTCGCCCCGGACACGATGATCTCGTCAGCGCCCGTCCGCTCGACGAAACGGCCGATCGCTTCGCGCACGCGGGCCGGCGAACCGATCGCGCTCGCTTGGCCGATGTGCGCGAGCAGCGACTGGGCCTGCAGCGGCAGGGTCTCGCGGTAGTTCGCCACCGGGGGCTTCAGCTTTCCGGGCCGGCCCGTGCGCAGCGCGACGAAGCTCTGCTGCTGGCTCGAGGCGATCAGCTCCGCCTCGGCGTCGGTCTCGGCGGCGAATACGGTCATCGCCGCCATGGCACGGGGTTTCTCGAGCCACTCGGACGGCTGAAACCGCTGGCGGTACAGCGCCAGCGCGGCATCGAGGTGATCGGGCGCGAAGTGCGAGGCGAAGGCATAGGGCATCCCGAGCCGGGCCGCGAGGTCGGCGCCGAACAGGCTCGACCCCAGCATCCACATCTCGACCCGTGCGCCGCGGCCGGGAGTCGCCTGCACGCCAAGCTGCGGATCGCCGTCCAGCAGCGCCCGCAGCTCGACCACGTCCTGCGGGAAGAACTCGGAGGCCTGGTGCAGGTTCTTGCGCAGCGCGCGGCTGAGTTCGGGGCCGGCGCCCGGCGCGCGGCCGAGGCCGAGGTCGATCCGGCCCGGGAACAGCGCGTCGAGCGTCCCGAACTGCTCGGCGATCACGAACGGGTTGTGGTTGGGCAGCATGATCCCGCCCGAGCCGATGCGGATGGTGCTGGTGGCATGGCCGACGTGGCCGATCACGACAGACGCCGCGGCGCCGCCGATCCCTTCCATCGTGTGATGCTCGGCGATCCAGAACCGTCGGTAGCCCTGCCGCTCGGCGACCTGCGCGAGCCGCGCGGTGGCGGCGTAGGCTTCGCCCAGCGTGCCGCCTTCGCGCACCGGCACGAGGTCGAGGACCGAAAAAGGGATCATCCGCCGATCTGCGCGAGGTAGGTTCTCGCTGCGGCGGCCTGCGGGCTGTCGGGCGCCGCGGCGACGACCGATGCGAACGACTGCCGCGCGGCATCGTCGCGGCCGCCTAGCGCGGCGATCACCCCCGCCTCGAGCCCGATGGCCGGGTCGCGCGGGTCGATCGCGGCGGCGCGCTCGATCTGCTGCTGGGCCGTCGCGAGGTCGCCCAGCCGCCTTGCCAGCGTGGCCGACAGCAGCCAGGCGTGCGCATCGGCGGGGATCAGCCGCCGCGCTTCGTCCAGCGCCGCGACCGCCGCGTCCGGGCGGCCCAGCGCGACGAGCGCCGAGGCCCGGTCCAGCGCGATCGCGCCCGACAGGTCGGCATCGCCAGCCGCCGCGCTCCGCGCCGCGTCGAGCGCGGCGAGCGCCTCGGCAGGCCTGCCCCCGGCGAGCAGCGCGCTGCCCGCGAGTGCGCCCATGCGCGCCTTAAAACCCGCTTCGTCGCCCGCCTCGTCGCGCGCCGCGAGGAAGGCGGCCGCCGCCGCCGCCCAGTCGCCCTGGTGGCCGGCTGCCACGCCGAGGCAGTGGCGGCCCGCCGCGCGCTGGAGCCCGCCGGTGCGCGACACCCATTCCTCGGCGTACGAGCGGGCCTTCGCCGGGTCGGTGCGCGCGGTGTCGAGGCACAGGTCGATCGCCGCCCGGCTCGCAGGCCGATCCGGCATGGCTGCATTGCGCACGGTGTCGCGCGGGGGGCGGTCCTGCAACTCGGGCGGCACCGCGGTCACCGGCGAGGACGTCGGCGCGATGCCGACCTGCATGAGCATGATGGGAAGGACTAGCGCGAGCATGGCACTCCAGATGATAGCGATCCGGCGGTGCGCAAGAGCAGGGCGATGTCCTGCTCCCGGCTCAGCCGGTGGTCGCCGTCCTTGACCAGCGCCAGGTGAACGTCGCGCGAACGCAGGGCTTCGAGAAGGCGCCGGGAGACATCCCACGGCACGTCGTCGTCGCGCATCCCGTGGATCAGCCGCACCGGGCAATCGATCGCGATCGCCTTGTCGAGCAGCAGGCTGGCCTGCCCGTCGGCCCAGAAGCGCGCGTGCATCGGGGTCGGTTCGGGACCGTAGGGGTTGGGATCGAATACCGTCTCGCCCGCTGCCAGCCTCTCCGCGTCGTCGGCGCTGCGGCCCCACTGGGTGAAATCGGGCGCCGCGGCGATCCCGATCAGGCCGTGAAGCCGGTCGCCGAGCCGCAGGCCCGCCAGCAGCATGAGCCAGCCGCCCATCGACGATCCCACGAGGACGACCGGCCCCTCGATCAACGCGTCGACCAGCGCGACCACCTCGTCGGTCCAGCGCGACAGCGTGCCGTCGGCGAATGCGCCGTCGGACTTGCCGCATCCCGAATAGTCGAGCAGCAGGCAGGCGCGGCCGTCGCGCTTCGCCCAGTCGAACAGCGCGGTCGCCTTGCCGCCCGCCATGTCGGACATGTAGCCGGGAAGGAACACGAGCGGCGGAGCGCGGCCGGCCGTGAAACGGTAGGCGATCCGGCGACCATCGGGCATTTCGTGGAACAATGGGAGGTCCATGGCGGCCGTCCATGCCCGCGGGCCGGCCCGGATGGCAAGCCGGGTTACCCGGTCTGCCGCTCCCGGTCGGGTTCGAACACCTGCTCGATCGCCAGTCCGAACACGTCGGCGATCCGGAACGCGAGGGGGAGGGAAGGGTCGTAACGCCCCGTCTCGATCGCGTTCACGCTCTGCCGGGAAACCGAAAGCCGGTCGGCAAGCTCCTGCTGGCTCCAGTCCCGTTCCGCGCGCAGGACCCTGAGGCGATTCTTCAAAGCGCACCCCACGAGCCGTAGGTCACCCGGTTGGCGACAGCGCCCGCGAACTGGCCGAAGAACCAGACCACCGCGATCCAGTAGGCATCGACGTGCGGCACCGCATCGGCCGCTTCGAGAAAGCCCCACACGGTCGCGGCGCTCAAGGTCAGCGCGGTGGCGACGAGGACCTGGCGTACGACCAGCATCCGCATGAATTCGTCGGTTTCCTCCACGATGAGCCGGCCAATGGCCCAGAACACGCCGAGGATCGCAAGCGCCGGCAGCAATCCGAGCGCGGCCCGCAATGGCACCGGCGGATGGCTCTGCGCCGCGACCAGCGCCTGCAGGGCGAAGGCGAGCAGGTAGGCGGCGGTGAAGGCCATGACCCGCCGGACATAGCGGCGCTGCACTTCGCCCTTGGGCTGGCACGCGCCGCCCGCGGCCGATCCGCCGGCGAGGCGCATCGCGCGATAGAGCAGCGCCGTCGGCACGATCAGCAGCAGCAGCGCCAGCGGTTTGCCGATTGCCCCGGTGAGGGCAAGCGCGACGTCCGCGCCGAATGCCGCGAACGCGAGGCCCGCCCACAGCGCCGGCGAAGCGCGGAGCGTGCCGGCGGCCGGCATCTTCACGCCTTGCCCGTCCGGTCCCGGCTGCAGGCGCGGCCGGTCCCGATCCAGGCGCCCGGGAACAGCGCGAGGAGGGTGATCGGCCCGTACTGGCCCACCCATTCGGGCACGATTCCCATCACCGCGAGAAGCGCGATGCCGATCATGGCTGCGGCGAGTGCGAGCGCCTTGTGGATCTGTGTCATGTCAAACTCCCTTTTCTTCATGTAAAGGTTGTTTGTCATAAAAGCCGACCCGTGTCAAGTTCGCTTTCCACCAGGCCGCACCTCGTGCCGCCCGTGCGATCGGCACGAGGTGCATTGACGCCGCTCCGTGGCCGTCGGACACTTCGGTGATGGACTCGCCTGCTGCCGAACCGCCTGTCGCCGCCCCGCTCCCGTCGCTCGATCGGCGGCGGTTGCTACAGGGCGGCCTTCTTGCCGCGGGTTTGGTCGCCGCCCCGCTTTCGGCACAGGTCGGCGGCGGTTTCACGCACGGCGTGGCGAGCGGGGAGCCGCAGGCCCGCTCGGTCCTCCTGTGGACCCGGTTCGTCGGCTCGGCGCCGACCCGCCTTCGCTTCGAAATGGCCGAAACCATCGCGTTCGCCCGCGTCCTTGCGGGCGGTGAGGTCGAGGCGTCCCCGGATCACGACTGGTGCGCCAAGGCAGTGGCGGGGGGTCTCGAGCCGGGCCGCTGGTATTACTACCGCTTCGTCGCGCCCGACGGCACCGCCTCGTCGATCGGACGCACCCGCACGCTTCCCGAAGGGCGGACCGACCGCTTCCGGATGGCGGTGTTCAGCTGTTCGAACCTCGGCTTCGGCTATTTCAACGGCTACGCCCACGCGAACGCCGCCGACGCGTTCGACCTCGCGGTCCATCTCGGCGACTATTTCTACGAATACGACCACGACACCTATCCGGCCGAGCGGCAGCGGGTTGACGGACGGTTGCCCGAGCCGCTGACGGAAACCGTCCACCTCGCCGACTATCGCCTGCGCTATGCGAGCTACCGCCGCGATCCCGACCTGCAGCGGCTGCACCAGCTCTACCCGATGGTCTCGATCTTCGACGACCACGAAACCGCGAACGACGCGTGGAAGGGCGGTGCGGAAAACCACCAACCGGAGACCGAGGGGCCGTGGCCGGCCCGCGTCGCGGCGGCGCTGCGCGCGCGCAGCGAGTGGCTGCCGGTGTCCGACGCGCCGTGGCACAGCTACGACATCGGCGACCTCGCCACGCTGCTGCGCATCGAAACCCGCATCACCGCGCGCGACCGGCCGCTCGACCTCGGTGCGATCACCCGCGGACTGCCGCCCGAGCGGATCGAATCGGCACTCAAGGCTTTCCGCGCCGGCGCCTGGCGCGATCCCTCGCGCACGCTGATGGGGGAACGCCAGGAGCATTGGCTGGCAAGGGCGCTGGCCGATTCGGTGCGGTCGGGCCGCAAATGGCAGGTCCTCGCGCAGCAGGTCGTGATGGGCTCGCTGCGCCTGCCGACCGCGATCGACCTCAAGCTCGATCCCGCCGTCGCCAAGCAGGTCTCGGGCCGCATGGCGGCGCTCAGCGCCGCGTCGGATGCCGGCATCCCGTTCAACATGGACGCGTGGGACGGTTATCCCGCCGCGCGCGACCGGCTGCTGGGTGCCGCGCGCGAGGCCGATGCGAACCTCGTCGTGCTGTCGGGCGACAGCCACAATGCCTGGGCGTGCGAGCTGGACGGCGCGGGGGTCGAGTTCGCCGGCCATTCGGTGACCTCGCCCGGAGCGGAAGCCTATTTCCGGGACATCGCGCCCCGCGACCTCGCCACCGCGCTGGTCGCCAAGAACCCGCAACTCGCCTGGGCCGACGTCGCGCAGCGTGGCTACATGGCGGTCGAACTGACTCCGGCGCGCGCGAGCTGCGAATGGCGCTTCACGAACGGGGTGCGCAGCCGCTCGGCCGCGCTGGCGGGGACGCACCGGATGGGCGCGGACCTCGGCGCCCGCCGGTTCACGACTTGAGACGGTAATCTTTCCCGGCTATGTCGCGCGGCGATGCGATGTGGCCGTGCCCCTGCGACGACTACTACCACCCCGGTCACCCGGGGGCGGTGGAGCGCGCGCTAGCACGACCCGCCGCCGCCCCCGGGCCGACCACGGCTCGGGCGGAACGGCGTCATCCTCCCGAAGCCTTGCGAACCAACTGACGCCTTCCGGCGCGGTGCCCTTTGTGCCAAGGGCGCGCCACACGAGACGAAGGTACCCATGAGCGAGCTTCTCAAGATCAGCCTCCCCGACGGTTCGGTGCGCGAGGTCGAACCCGGCACCACACCGGCGGACATCGCCGCGGCGATCGGGCCCGGCCTTGCCAAGGCGGCGCTGGCGGCGCGGGTCGACGGGGAACTGCGCGACCTCAACCGCCCGCTCGAGCGCGACGGAACCCTCGCGCTGGTCACGAGCCGGGACGAGGACGAGGCGCTCGAACTGGCCCGGCACGACTACGCGCACGTGCTGGCCGAGGCGGTCCAGTCGCTCTGGCCGGGCACGCAGATCACTTTCGGGCCGGCGACCGACGACGGGTTCTACTACGACGTCAAGGCGCCCGAGAGCCGCGATCCGTTCAGCATGGACGACCTGCCCGCGATCGAGGAACGGATGCGCGAGATCATCCGCGCCGACAAGCCGCTCACCCGCGAGGTGTGGAGCCGCCAGCAGCTGATCGACAAGTGGCGGGCCGAGGGCGAGACGTTCAAGGCCGAATGGGCCGCCGAGCTGCCCGAGGGCGAGAAACTGACGGTCTATCGCAGTGGTGACGACTGGCTCGACATGTGCCGCGGACCGCACCTTGCCTCCACCGGCAAGCTCGACCCGCAGGCGTTCAAGCTCATGCGCGTTGCCGGGGCATACTGGCGCGGCGACCAGAAGAACGCGCAGCTGACGCGCATCTACGGCACCGGCTGGCTGAACAAGAAGCAGCTCGACGCGCACCTCCACCGGCTCGAGGAGGCGGCCAAGCGCGACCACCGCAAGCTCGGGCGCGAGATGGACCTGTTCCACCTGCAGGAAGAGGCGCACGGCAGCGTGTTCTGGCACCCGCAGGGGTTCCGGATCTGGCGCGAACTCGAAGCCTACATGCGCCGCAGGATGGACGCCGCGGGCTACCGGGAGATCAAGACCCCGCAGCTGATGGACGTGCACCAGTGGGAGCAGTCTGGTCACTGGGGCAAGTATGCCGAGAACATGTTCGCGGTGCCCGATATCGTTCCGGAAGTTGACGGGCTCGGCGACGGTCCCGCCAACCCCCATGTCGCGCCCGACGCCGACTGGATGGCGATCAAGCCGATGAACTGCCCGGCGCACGTGCTGGTCTTCAAGCAGGGCATCACCAGCTATCGCGACCTGCCGATCCGGCTTGGCGAGATGGGCTGCTGTCACCGCAACGAACCGCACGGCGCGCTCCACGGACTGATGCGCGTGCGCCAGTTCACGCAGGACGACGCGCACATCTTCTGCACCGAAGCCCAGGTGGTCGACGAGGTGCGCGCGTTCTGCAGGCTGGCGGACGCGGTCTATTCGGACTTCGGCTTCAGCTACCACGTCAAGCTCGCCCTGCGCCCCGAGAAGCGGTTCGGCAGCGAGGCCGACTGGGACAAGGCCGAACAGGAACTGCGCGACGCGGTGGCCGAGGCCGGGATGGCCAACGACGACTACGGGTGGGAGGAACTGCCCGGCGAAGGCGCGTTCTACGCCCCCAAGCTCGAATGGCACCTGACCGACGCGATCGGCCGCACCTGGCAGGTCGGCACGATCCAGGGCGACCGCGTGCTGCCCGAGCGGCTCGATGCGAGCTACGTCGGCGAGGACGGCGAGCGGCACCGCCCGGTCATGCTCCACCGCGCGATCTTCGGCAGCTACGAACGGTTCATCGGCATCCTTATCGAGCATTTCGCGGGTCGCCTGCCGGTCTGGCTCGCGCCGACCCAGGCGGTGGTCGCGACGATCGTGTCCGACGCCGACGACTACGCGCGCGACGTGGCAAGGAAGCTCGAGGCGGCGGGCATCCGGGTCGAGAGCGATCTCAGGAACGAGAAGATCAACTACAAGGTACGCGAGCACAGCCTGGCCAAGGTTCCCCACCTGCTGGTGGTCGGCAAGCGCGAGGCCGAGGAAGGCACCGTCGCGGTCCGCACGCTGGGCGAGCAGCACCAGAAGGCCATGCCGCTGGCCGAAGCGATCGCGATGCTGAAGGCCGAGGCCACTCCGCCGGACCTGCGCTGAGCGAAAGGGGCGGCCGGCTTGCCTGTCACGGTCCACCCGACCACCCGCTTCGACCCGGCGATCGACCGGCTCGAGCGGTTGTCGGGCGGGTCGAACGCCTGGTACCTGGCGAACCACCGCGACCGGTGCTGCGACGATGTCGAACGCCTCGCCCGCCTGCGGCCGGGCGGGCGCATCCTCAACGTCGGCGGCCGCCCCTACCTGTTCGAGTTCGCCGCGCGGGAGGCGGGCCTTGCGGTGGATACGATCGATCTCGACCCGGGCCGCAACCCGCGCGAGGTGGCCGACCTCGGCGTGAAGGTACTTCAGGTCGACATCGAGGACCCGCAATCGCGCGCGGCGCTCGATCTCGCGCGGTACGACGTGATCTGCATGGCGGAAATCTTCGAGCACCTGCCGATCGATCTGCCCTCGACCCTGGGCTTCGTCCGCGACCGGATGCGCAAGGACGCGCTGCTCTACCTGACGACCCCGAACTTCTACTACGCGCCCAGCTTCCTCAAGGCGCTGGTCCAGGGACGCAGCGGCCCGTCGCTTGTCGCCGAATGGAGCAAGCTCGAGAATACCGGCCACATGGGCCACGTGCGCGAGTACGCGGCGGGCGAACTGTTCGAGTTCTTCGGCCATCTCGGATTCGCGGTCGACAGCTTCTTGGTCCGCAACAGCCGGCCAGTGGACCTGCGCGGGGGCGGCGTCGCGCAGTGGCCCGTGCGTTTGCTCGCGCGGTTCCTGGCGGCGCGGTTCGACCGGTTCGGGCAGGAACTCGTGTTCGTCCTCAGGGCCTCGCCGGAAGCCGAGCCCGATCCCACACCGTGATCGCGGGATTCGGGATCGAGCAGGCGCTGGCGGCCTTCGCCGCCGCGTTCGCCGCAGCCTATGTCCGCGGGCTCGCCGGATTCGGCATGGCGATCCTGCTCGTGCCGGTCCTGGCGCTCGCCATGACGCCCGTCGAAGCGGTGCTGGTGACCAACGGTGTCTCCGTGCTCGTCGGGCTGAGCGACATCCGCGTGACCCTGCGCGACGCCGAGCGGTCGGCCTGGCGGATCATTGCCGGGGTGGCGATTGGCACCGCACCGGGACTCTGGCTGCTCTCGCTCACGCCGCCTGGGTTTGCCCGGCTGCTGATCGCACTGGTCGCGGTGTCCGCCTTCGTCGCAGTGCTCCTGCCGCGGCGACCGGGTGCCATGCCGGGCCACCTTCATACCGGCGCGACGGGGCTGGTCTCGGGATTGCTGACGGGGTTCGCCGGGATGCCGGGGCCGCCGGTCGTGCCCTTCTACGTCGGCCGGGATATCCCGCGCGCAGTGGCCAAGGCCTCGATGCTGCTGGTGTTCATCGGCGCATCGACGATCGGTCTCGTCTCGGGAGCGGCACTCGGGGTGCTCGAGCCGAACTACCTCGTCCTCTCGTTGCTGCTGCTTCCCGCCGTTCTCGCGGGCAACGGGCTGGGCGCGCGCAAGTTCGGTCACGTGGCGGACCGCACCTGGCGGATCTTCGTGGCGGTGGTGCTGGGCGCGACGGCGCTGGCCGCGCTCGCCAAGCTGGCTCTCTAGAGCGGCAGCGCGCGTCCGGCGAAGATCAGCGCGAGCGGACAGGCGGTCGCGATAAGGAAGCGGACCACCTCGATCGCGGGCGACTCGGCGGTGCTGATATAGGCGATGGCTCTGGCCATGGACCGGAGGGTGCGCGCCAATCCCTAATTCGGGGTTAAGGCCGCGGGGACAGCCTCGGCATCTGCTGGCTCGCGCAGTGGAACCCCCCGCCGCCCGCGAGCACCGCGTCGGCCGGCAGGCCGATCGTCGCGCGGTCGGGAAACAGTGCCGCGACCGCGGCCACGCCGTCGGCATCGTGGATCGATCCGAACGTCGGCACGACGACGAGGTCGGTGGTGATCGCGAAGTTCGCGTAGCTCGCCGGCTCGACGAAATCGCCGCGAGTCACGAGCCCGGGCGAGGGGATGTCCGCCACCTCGACCCCGAAGGCTTCGGCGCGCGCTTTGGCGTCGGCGTAGATCGCGGCATTCGGATCGCCGGGACCGGTCGCGCGCGGCAGGGCCAGCCGGTTGGGGCCGACGAACCGGGCTAGGTTGTCGACGTGCCCGTCGGTGTGGTCGTTGACGAGGCCGTCGCCCAGCCAGAGCACGCGGTCGAACCCGAGGTCGGCACGCAGGCGGTCTTCGATGTCGGCGCGCGAGAGCGCGGGATTGCGGTTCGGGTTGAGCAGGCACTGCTCGGTGGTCGCGACGAGACCGGTGCCGTCGCCGTCGATCGCGCCGCCTTCGAGGATCCAGTCTCCCTCGATCACCGGCAGGCCCGCGTCCCGCGCGAGCTCGGCGCCCACGGTCTGGTCGCCGTCCATCAGGTACTTGCCGCCCCAGCCGTTGAATCCGCATCGCAGCGCGGTGCCGTCGGCGCGCACGAGGGGACCGGTGTCGCGCAGCCAGACGTCGCCGTAGGTCCGCCGATCGAGCCTGACCGCGCCCGACACCAGCGACCGCGCCCGCACCTCGTTCGCGGCATCGCGCACCAGGAGGCGCACCTCCTGCCCGCTCTCGGCCACGGCGTTGGCGAACGCCGCGATCTGCTCCTGCGCACGGGCGAGCACGTCCGGCCACTCGTCGGCATCGTGCGGAAAGCCGATCCACAGCCAGTCCTGGGGTGCCCATTCGGGCGGCATGGGGGTGGCCGTTTCGGTCATGCCGCGCGCTTTGGCAAAGGCGGCGACGGGCGGCAAGGCCCGCGCCGCTTGCGCCGGCGGGCCCGCGCGGGCAGTGCTCGCACCCATGGATGCCGACTGGCCAGCAGCGATCGCTCGGGCGCGCGGGAACGCACCGTTTCTCGCCCGCGCGCTGGATCGGCAGAAGCCGCTGGCCGACCTGCTCGCAGACGGCGACGGCGAGGGCGCGCTGGCCTGGGCGAAAGCGGCTGGCGAGGGCGCCGACGGCGCCGGGGTGGCGCTGCGCCGCGAACGGCTCGCGCTTGCCACCGCGCTCGCGGTGGGCGATCTCGCGGGGGCCTTTCCCCTGACCCGCGTCATGGGCGAGCTTTCGGACTTCGCCGACCGCGCGCTCGACGCCGCACTCGCCTCGGTGATGCGCGCGCGGGTGGCGGATGCCGAGCCGGCGGGGATGCTCGCGCTCGCGCTCGGCAAGCACGGCGCGCACGAGCTCAACTACAGTTCGGACATCGACCCGATCCTGCTCTACGATCCCGCGCTGCTACCCCGGCGCGAACGCGACGAGCCGGGCGAGGTCGCCCAGCGATACGTCCGCGAGGCGGTCCGCCTGCTGAGCGAGGTGACGAGCGAAGGGTATGTGTTCCGCGTCGACCTGCGGCTGCGCCCGGCGAGCGAGGTCAGCCCCCCGGCGATCCCCGTCGACGCCGCGCTGACCCACTACGAAAGCTCGGCGCTGGCGTGGGAGCGCGCGGCCTTCATCAAGGCCCGCGCGGCGGCCGGTGACGTGGCCGCGGGCGAGGCGTTCCTCGCCGCGATCCGGCCGTTCGTCTGGCGCCGCAGCCTCGATTTCGGGGCGATCGGCGACATCCGCCGGCTGTCTGCGCGCATCCGCGCGAGCCACGCCGGACCGCGGGTCCCGGGTCCCGGCTTCAACGTCAAGCTGGGGCGCGGGGGCATCCGCGAGATCGAGTTCTTCGCGCAGACGCACCAGCTGATCCACGGCGGGCGCGACCCGTCGCTCCGCCTGCGCGGGACCCGCGCCGCGCTCGATGCGCTCGCCGCGGCGGGCATCGTTCCGCCCGACGATTCGCGCGATCTGGGCGAAGCCTACGACCGGCTGCGCACGATCGAGCACCGGCTGCAGATGGTCGGCGACCAGCAGACGCATTCATTGCCCGACGGCGACCGTCTCGACGCGGTGGCGCGGCTCGACGGGCTGCCGGACGGGGCCGCGCTGGTCGCGGAACTCGAAGCGATCACTTCGCGGGTCGCCGCCGCCTATGATGCCCTTATCGCCGAGGACGACGGCGCGGCGACGACCGTCGCGGCGAGCGGCGAGGCGCTCGAGCGGCGGCTGGGCGAACTGGGCTTCGCCGATCCCGCGCGGCTGTCGGAGCGGATCGCGGGGTGGAGTGATGGCCGCATCCGCGCACTGCGTTCCGAGCCGGCGCGCGCCGCGCTCGAGGCGCTGTTGCCCGTGCTGCTCGAACGCTTCGCGGCCGCGCCCGAGCCGGACCAGGCGGTCAACCGGATGGAGCGGGTGCTGGCTTCGGTGCCCAGTGCGCTCAACCTGTTCAACCTCCTGCTCCAGCGACCCGCGCTGCTCGACCAGCTGGCGCGCATCCTCGTCCTCGCTCCGACGCTCGCCGACGAACTCGGGCGGCGACCGGAGCTGCTCGACACGCTGATCGGGCAGCAGGCGCTCGACCTGCCGGGGCCGGTGACAGAGATCGCAGCGCGGATGGTCGCCGCGGAGGACGGCGGCGGCTACGAGCGCCGGCTCGACCGGATTCGCCGCGTGACCGGCGAACTGCGCTTCGCGCTCGGGCTGCAGACGATCGCCGCGATACACGATCCGCTGGCGATCGGCGCCGCGCTCTCGCGCACGGCGGAAGCCGCGCTGGCGGTCGCCCAGGACGCCGCGGTCGCCGAATTCGAACGGACGCATGGCCGGGTGCCGGGAAGCGAGCTGGTGGTCCTCGGGCTTGGGCGCTTCGGCGGCGGCACGTTGACCCATGCCTCGGACCTCGACGTCGTGTTCCTGTTCAGCGGCAACTTCGAAGGCGAATCGAACGGCGCCCGGCCGCTGGGCGTCACGCATTACTTCAACCGGCTCGCCCAGCGGGTGACGGCCGCGCTCAGCGTGCCCACGGCGGAGGGCGCACTCTACGAAGTCGATACCCGGCTGCGGCCGCAGGGCGCGCAAGGCCCGCTCGCGGTCAGCTTCGACAGTTTCGCGCGCTACCAGCGGGAAGAGGCGTGGACGTGGGAGCACATGGCGCTCGCTCGCGCGCGACCGCTGACCGGCTCGGAGGCCGCCCGCGCGGCGCTGCGCGCGATCATCGACGACGTGCTCGACCGGCCGCGCGATCCCGCCACGGTGCGCGCGGACGTGCTGCGGATGCGGGCCGAAATGGCCGCGCACAAGCCGCCGCAGGGGCCACTCGACGCCAAGCTGCTGCGCGGCGGGCTCGTCGATCTCGAGTTTCTCGTCCACTACCTTCAACTGCGCGAGCGAAGGGGCTTCGATCCCGACCTCGGGCGCGCGGTCGATGCGCTGGTCGAAGGCGGTTTTCTCGGACCGCAGCTGCGCGAGGCGCTGGCGCTCATGGCGCGTCTGCTGGTCGCGGGGCGACTGCTGGCGCCGGACCTCGCGGTGCCGCCGCCCGCCGCCGCCGCGGCGCTCGCCGAGACGTGCCGCTTTGCCGACCTCCCTGCGCTCTTGCGCGCGTTCGCCGCCGCGCGGCAGGAGGTCGCCCAGGCCTGGGCCGATTCGCTCGGCGAGCCCTTGGCCAACCTCGACATGGGAGATACCGCATGACCACACCGACCATCGGCGACCCGATGCCCGACATCACCCTCGAGACTCCCGACGGGGGCACGATCCGCCCGTCGGACCTCGCAGGGAAGCCGGCGGTGATCTGGTTCTACCCGAAGGACAACACGCCCGGCTGCACCACCGAGGCGAAGGACTTTTCCGCGCTCGCGGACGCATTCGCGCGCGCCGGGGTGGCGCTGCTCGGGGTCAGCAAGGACAGCCCGCAGAAGCATCGCAATTTCATCGAGAAACAGGGCCTGACCGTCCCGCTCGCGACCGACCCGGCCGAAGGCGGGCTGTCGGATGCGCTGGGGATCTGGACCGAGAAGAAGCTCTACGGGAAGACCTTCCTCGGGATGGTCCGCACGACGTACCTGCTCGACGCCGATGGCCGCATCGCGCGCGTGTGGCCCAAGGTGAAGGTCAAAGGCCACGCCGAGGAGGTGCTGGAAGCCGCGAAGGCGCTGTGAGCACGCACGACGCCACCATCGGCGCAGCGATTCGCGGCGCGCTGCTGACCGCGGAGCCGCAGGCCAAGGTCATGGCGGCGCGCAAGGTGGCGCGCGATTGGCGCCTTGGCCGGCTCGCCTGGCGGTTCGATGCGCCGATGCCTGACCGGCCCGCGCGCCCCGCGGCGCCCGAGCTGCTGCCGCCCAACCGGATGCCCAAACGCGGCAAGGCCGGTTCGCAGCGAGGGCGCATCGCGCTGTGGCACGCGCTGGCGCACATCGAGTTCGTGGCGATCGACCTCGCCCTCGACATGGCGGGCCGATTCGGCGCCGCGATGGGGGAGGCGTTCGTGAGCGACTTCCTCGCCGTGGCGGCGGACGAGGCGATGCACTTCGCGCTGCTCGACCGGCACCTTGCCGCGATGGGCAGCGGTTACGGTGCTCTGCCGGCGCACGACGGGCTGTGGCAGGCCGCCGCCGATACCGCGCACGACGTCGCCGCGCGGCTCGCGGTGGTGCCGATGGTCCTCGAGGCCCGCGGGCTCGACGTGACCCCGGCGACACTCGCCCGCGTGCGCGCAAACGGTGACGCGGCCGGAGCGCGAATCCTCGAACGAATCCTTGACGACGAAATTCGCCACGTCGCTTTCGGCGTCAAACACCTTGCCGCTTGCGCCGAAATGCGCGGCGCCGATCCCGAAAACCTATGGATTTCGCTGGTGCGCACGTATTTTCGCGGTGGCCTTAAGCCCCCATTCAACGACTCGGCGCGTCTTGCAGCCGGTTTGTCGCTCAGCGCGTCGCGCGCACTTGCGTCATAAATCTTTCGCCGGTTAACCCACAATCCACGAGACGGCGGGGGGTTCCGATCAGTCTCAGGAAATTGTCGCGAAGGCCGGTTTTACGGTCGTTGCGCACGTGGGTTCGCTGCGGTGCCGGGGGGCGTCGTAAGAAAATTAAGGACGGGAAACTTGGTCGCAAACCTCATCCAGCGTCGCATCCTCGCAGCCCTCGCGGTTGCCGGTGCGTTCTTCTCGATGGGCGCCACGCCCGCTCTTGCAAATTCCAGCGCCGCTTCGGCCGACATCGCCGTCCCGGTGCGCGACGCCCGCGCTTCGGGCGTGACCGCGGGCGACGAACAGTTCAAGCAGCTCTTCGCCAGCTGGCAGTCGCTCGACAACGGCCGCTCGCCGAACCCGGTCGCGCCGACCACCGGCGTTTCGATCCCGTCGCGCGCGCCGCTTGCGGCCGCTGCCACGACCAGCAGCTACGGGATGCGCACGCACCCGGTGCTGGGCGGAATGCGGGCGCACAAGGGCATCGACCTTGCCGCGCCGACCGGCACCCCGGTCTATGCAACCGCTGACGGCGTGGTCGAGCGCGCCGATCGCTTCTCGAGCTATGGCCTCTTCGTTTCGATCGAGCACGGCGGCAACCTCGAGACCCGTTATGCGCACATGTCGCGCCTCGCGGTCGCCGCGGGCGAACGCGTCAAGAAGGGCGACGTGATCGGCTACGTCGGTTCGACCGGTCGTTCGACCGGCCCGCACCTGCACTACGAAGTGCGGGTCGCCGGCGAAGCGGTCAATCCGATCCCGTACATGGCCGAAACCGGCCCGGCGGCCGCGGGTTTCGATATCGCCGCCAAGTAATCGCGCAATCATTCGTCTGTCGACAAGGGCAGGTACCGGACACTTGGGAGGGTGCCGGACAAGGGCGGCGGGCCGAACGGCCCGCCGCCCTTTTCTCTTGCCCGGCTGCGGGCAGGCGATAGGTTTCGTTCCGAAACGAGGACAGGCGCACGCACGCCGCCGGGGAGAGACATTCGCCGATGCATCCGATCGAACACGCGCGCACCCGCCCAGACCATCCGGCGGTGATCATGGCCGGAAGCGGCGAGACGATGACGTTCGGCGAAATGGATCGCGCAGCGAATCGCTTTGCCCACCTTCTGCGCAGCCGCGGCCTCGGCGCCGGGGACGCGTTCGCCGTGCTGCTCGAGAACCGGCCCGAGTTCTACACCGTCATCTGGGGCTCGCAGCGCGCGGGCACGATCCTGATTCCCGTCTCGACCCGCCTGACCGCGCCGGAAATAGCCTATATCCTGTCGGACGGCGAGGCGAAGCTGCTGGTCACCTCGACCCGATACACCGACGTGCTCGGCACCATTCGCGACCGCTGCCCGGACCTCGACGTGCTGGTGATGGATGAAGGCGGCGAGGCGGATTTCGCCGCGGCGCTGTCCGCGCAGCCCGCCGAGCCCATCGCCGACCAGAGCGCGGGGCTGACGATGCTCTACAGCTCCGGCACGACCGGGCGGCCGAAGGGCGTGCGGCCGCGCCCCCCCGAGGACCCCTCGCCCACCGCACCGGTCGCGCTGATGGGCCTTGCGGTGATGGGCGCGGGGATGCCCGCCGACGGGTCGATGGTCTACCTATCGCCCGCGCCGCTCTATCACGCCGCGCCCATTGGCTGGTCCTCGGCGGTCCACCGGCTCGGCGGGACCGTGGTCCTGATGGAGAAGTTCGAGCCCGAGGCGGCGCTGGCCGCGATCGAACGGTACGGTGTTACCGACAGCCAGTGGGTGCCGACCCATTTCGTGCGGATGCTCAAGCTCGATGACGCGGTGCGCAGCCGCTACGACCTGTCGACCCACGCGCGCGCGATCCATGCCGCCGCGCCGTGCCCTGTGCCGATCAAGCGCGCGATGATCGAATGGTGGGGCCCGATCGTGATCGAATACTACGCCGGGTCCGAAGGGATCGGCATGACGCTCGTCAAGTCGGCCGAATGGCTCGAACGGCCAGGCACCGTCGGCAAGGCGATCTTCGGCACGCTGCACGTGTGCGGACCCGATGGGGAGGAACTGCCGGCGGGCAAGGACGGGCTGATCTATTTCGAGAACGCGGTCCTGCCGACCTATCACAACGATCCCGCCAAGACCGCCGAGGCGATGCATCCCAGCGGCTGGATGACGATCGGCGACATCGGCCATGTCGACGCGGACGGCTACCTGTTCCTGACCGACCGCAAGAGCCACATGATCATCTCGGGCGGGGTCAACATCTACCCGCAGGAGATCGAGAACCTGCTCGTCAGCCACGAAAAGGTGATGGACGCCGCGGTGATCGGCGCGCCGCACGGCGACCTTGGCGAACAGGTCGTGGCGGTGGTCCAGCCCGCCGACATGGCAGAGGTCGAGGGCGACGGCGGCGAGGCGCTGGAACAGGAACTGCGCGACTATCTCGCTCCGCAGCTTGCCCGCATCAAGATGCCGCGCCGATTCGACTTCCGGCCCGAACTGCCGCGCGAGGCCAACGGCAAGCTCTACAAGCGCGAGTTGCGCGACGAGTACGCGGCGAAGGCCGAGGCCGAGGCGCCGGAAGCTTCCTCGACCGCCTGACCCCCGATTTGGCGTTGCGGCAGGTGCCTGTTAGCCTCGACCCGCAAGGGAGGTTCACATGACCAACGGCCGTCCGACCGCGATCGGCATCGACCCGTCGCACGAGGATTTCGACCGTGCGCGACGCGGCTGGAACGCGATGATCGACCGCCGCCCGGCGCTGATCGCGCGCTGTTCGAGCGTCGACGACGTCGTGGAGGCGGTGACATACGCTGCCCGGGCAGGGCGCCAGGCGGTCGCGCGGTGCGGCGGGCACTCGGTCTCCGGCGCGTCGCTGATCGACGGCGGGGTGGTCATCGACCTCGCCGGGCTCAAGGACATCGCGGTGGATCCCGACGCGCGAATCGCACGCGTCGGTGGCGGCGCGTTGCTGGGCGAACTCGACGCCGCGACCCAGGCCCACGGGCTTGCGGTTACCGCGGGGGTCGAACCCGAGACCGGCGTGGGCGGGCTGACGCTGGGCGGCGGGATCGGATTCCTTGCGCGCAAGCTTGGCCTGACCATCGACAACCTCGTCGGCGCGCAGGTCGTGCTGGCCGACGGCAGCGTGGTCGAGGCGAGCGAAAGCGCGCATCCCGACCTGTTCTGGGCTCTGCGCGGCGGCGGGGGCCAGTTCGGCGTGGTCACCCGGTTCGACTTCCAGGTTCATCCGGTCGGCCCGCAGATCGTCACGGCTTGGGCCTTCTACCCGCTCGACCGGGCGCGCGAGGTAATGCGGTTCGTGCGCGAATACATGAACGACGCCTCCGACGACGTCAGCCTCGTCCCTGCCTTCATGAAGGCGCCGCCGACCGATGCCTTTCCTGCCGAATGGCACGGCAAGCCGTGCACCGCGGTGGTTGCGCTGCACCTCGGCGACGAGGACGAAGCGAACGCGGATCTCCAGCCGCTGCTCGATCTCGACGACCTGATAACGGGTTTCATCGCCCCGCAGCCGTACGTCGAGTTCCAGAAGGCGTTCGCCGGCGCCTCGCCGCATGGCGGGCGGTTCTACTGGAAGTCGATCTTCGTCGACGACCTGTCGGACGAGCTGGTCGACGTGATGGTCGACGGGGTCCGGACCATCCCCGGCGAATATTCGATGGTCTTCATGGAGACGCTCGGCGGCGCGGTGAGCCGGGTGGGCGTGACCGACACCGCATTTTCCAACCGGTCGGCACGCTACAACGTCGGGATCAGCGCCGGATGGGCCGATCCCGCGCTCGACGCCGAAGCGATGGCGGCAGCGCGCGCCTGCTTCGAGCGATTGCAGCCGTTTTCGGACGGAACGGTCTATCTCAACTACCTCGACCGCGACGAAGGCGACCGGGTGCGGAAGGGCTTCGGCCCCAATTTCGACCGGCTGCAGTCGATCAAGGCGCGCTACGATCCGGGCGGGCTGTTCCCGGGCGTGCTCGCGACGGGCTGACCCGTCAACCGCCCTGCGCGAGCAGCCTTCGGGCCATTGCCCGCACGTCTTCGCCCATGTCCTCGCGTTCGAGCGCAAGCGCCAGCGTCGCCTCGACGAAGCCGACCTTGCTCCCGCAGTCGAAGCGGCGTCCCGCAAAGGTCACCGCGTGGAATGGCTGGGTTCCGATCATCTTCGCCATCGCGTCGGTGAGCTGGATTTCGCCCCCTGCGCCCTTGCCCTGGCTTTCGAGCGTGCGCATGACCTCGGGTTGGAGGATGTAGCGACCCGAGACGATCTTGTTCGACGGCGCCTCGTCGACCGGGGGCTTCTCGACCAGCCCGGCGACTTCGGTCAGCGTGTCCGAAATCTGCGCGCCGGGGTCGATCACGCCGTAGCTGCTGACCGCGTCGCGCGGCACCTCGAGCACGCTGATCAGGTTGCCGCCGACGTCCTCGTAGGCGTCGACCATCTGCTTCATGCAGCCGGTTCCGCCGCCCGCCTGCGCCACCATCAGCTCGTCGGGCAGGAGGATCGCGAACGGCTCGTCGCCCACGATCGCGCGGGCGCACCAGATCGCGTGGCCGAGGCCGAGCGGAACCTGCTGGCGCACGGTGATGATGTCGCCGGGGGTGAAACGCGTCGGCTCGAGGATGGCGAGCGACTTGCCGCGCTCCTCCATCGTCGTCTCGAGCTCGTAGGCGATGTCGAAATGTTCGACGATCGCGGTCTTGCCGCGCCCGGTGACGAAGATCATCTGCTCGATCCCCGCCTCGCGCGCCTCGTCGACCGCGTACTGGATCAGCGGGCGGTCGACGATCGGCAACAGTTCCTTGGGGATGGCCTTGGTCGCGGGAAGGAAGCGGGTGCCGAGCCCGGCGACGGGAAACACGGCCTTGCGGATCGGTTTGCGGCTGCTCATGCAAGGCGGATAGCACCGCGATACGCCCGCGCAACCTTGCGAGCGGCGGGATTCCCGCTAGGGCGGGGCGATGGACAAGATCATCGTAGAGGGCGGCAAGCGCCTCAGCGGAACCATCCCGATTTCCGGCGCGAAGAACGCCGCGCTCACGCTCATCCCGTGTGCGCTGCTGACCGACGAGCCGCTGACGCTTCGGAACCTGCCGCGGCTCGCCGACATCGACGGGTTCCAGCACCTGATGAACCAGTTCGGGGTGACCACCGTGATCCAGGGGTCGCGGCCCGAGGACTTCGGCCGCGTGATGACGCTGGAGGCGACCCGGATCACCGGCACGGTCGCGCCCTACGATCTCGTGCGCAAGATGCGCGCCTCGATCCTCGTGCTCGGACCGATGCTCGCGCGGATGGGCGAGGCGACCGTCTCGCTGCCCGGCGGCTGCGCGATCGGCAACCGGCCGATCGACCTGCACCTCAAGGCGCTCGAGGCGTTCGGCGCCGAGATCGAACTTGCGCAAGGGTACGTCCGCGCCCACGCGCCCGACGGCGGGCTGCCTGGCGGCGAATTCGATTTCCCGGTGGTCAGCGTCGGCGCGACCGAGAACGCGCTGATGGCCGCGGTCCTCGCCAGCGGCACCTGCCGGCTGTTCAACGCCGCGCGCGAGCCCGAGATCGTCGACTTGTGCAACCTGCTCGTCGCGATGGGCGCCGAGATCGAGGGGATCGGCGGATCGGACCTGACGATCCACGGCGTGAAGCGGCTTCACGGCGCGACCTACCGCGTCATGCCCGACCGGATCGAGGCCGGCTCCTATGCCTGCGCCGCGGCGATCACCGGGGGCGAGGTCCTGCTCGAGGGCGCGAAGGCCGAGGACATGTCGGCAACGCTCCATGCCCTGCGCAACATCGGCGTCTCGGTGGAATCCGAGAAGAAGGGCGTGCGCGTCGCGGCCGATGGCAAGCTCAAGGCGGTGAACCTGTCGACCGCGCCCTATCCAGGCCTTGCGACCGACATGCAGGCGCAGCTCATGGCGCTGCTGACGGTGGCCGAGGGCACCAGCGTGCTCACCGAGACGATATTCGAGAACCGCTACATGCACGTGCCCGAACTCGCGCGCATGGGGGCGCACATCGAGACCTCGGGCCGCACCGCAATCGTCCACGGTGTGGGCGGCCTCACCGGCGCCGAAGTCATGGCGACCGACCTGCGCGCCTCGATGAGCCTCGTGATCGCGGGGCTGCGGGCGGAGGGGCAGACACAGGTTCGCCGGCTCTACCACCTCGATCGCGGCTACGAGCGGCTCGAGGAAAAGCTCGCACTCGTGGGCGCGCAGGTGGAGCGCGTCGGCGACGACTAGCAGGCCGTTACGGCCGAAGGAGCAGACCGATGGCCGGACAGGATGCGACGTTCGCGGGGGCAATTCCGCAGATCTACGACGAGTGCCTGGTCCCGGTGCTGTTCGCGCCCTACGCCGAGGATCTCGCCCGCGCGGCGGCGGCGCGCGCACCGGCCGACGTGCTCGAGGTGGCGGCCGGCACCGGTGCGGTCACGACCGCGCTGGCCGCGGCCCTGCCCGGCGCACGGATCGTGGCGACCGATCTCAACCCCGGCATGATCGAGCGCGCGCGATCGGTCCACGATCTGGCCAACGTCGAATGGGCGGTCGCCGATGCGCAGTCGCTGCCCTTCGCAGACGGCTCGTTCGATCTCGTCGCGATCCAGTTCGGCGCGATGTTCTTCCCTGACCGCGTCTGCGCCTACCGCGAAATCCGCCGGGTGCTGCGCGACGGCGGCGCGCTGCTCGCCAATGTCTGGGGCCCGCTCGAGGATAATCCCGGAAGCGCGGTGATCCACGACACGTTGTGTGCGATGCTGCCCGAACCCAGGCCCGGCTTCATTGCGCGCACGCCGTTCGGTTATCACGACCCGGTCGCGATCCGCGCGGAAATAGCCGCTGCGGGTTTTGCCGAATGCGCGGTGACCACGGTCGCCATGGAAAGCCCCCCCGGGTCTGCCGCACGGCTGCTGAAGGGCATGACCGAGGGCAGCCCGCTGCACGCCGAACTGGTGGCCCACGACCCAGGGAATCGCGAAGCGGCGATCGCCGCGGCAGCGAAGCGGCTGGAGGCCCTCGAGGCGCGCGGACCGCTCGGGATGACTGCGCTGCGAATCGTCGCCACGCGCTGACCGGCGCCCGAGTCCCACGATTCGCCCGATTCTCTGGTCCGCGGCGGGACACTTTTTCCGCCGTCCCGCGTTCTAGGGGTAACGGAAAGAGAGGTCAGCCATGCTCAAGCTCATCGCGCTCGGCGCACTCGGCTATGTCGGATATCGCTATTATCAGAACAACTTCGCGCATCACGGTCGCGCGGCCTTCGCCGACGGACAGGGCGCCGATGGCGCCACGCACCAAGTCCGCAACTCGGGACCCGAGGCCATGCGTGACAAACCCGTCCGATCATGGGACAAGACCGACGAAGCTGCCGACGAGAGCTTCCCCGCCAGCGATCCCCCGGCGACCTATTAAAGGAGCTACGGGACTGGATCGCCCTTGACGGGGCGAGAGGCGGGCGGATCCTTCGGGACCCGCCCGCTTTTTCGGATCTGCGCGTCCCCGGAGGGCGGGGTCAGGCGCCGTGTGCCACCAGCCACAGGCGGATCGCCCCCGCCAGCCCGCAAGGGGTGGGCGCGGCGATCCGTTCCTCGTCGATCCGCGCGACGAGGGCGTTCACGGGAACGCCCTCGCGCGCCGCGGCATCGCGCAACATTGCCCAGAACAGGGGCTCCAGGCTGATGCTCGTCTTGTGCCCGGCGATCTCGACCGATCGCTTGACCGGCGGGTGATAGGGGGCCGGGCCGCTGCGTGCGGACATCGTCAGAATCGGGAGCCGATTCCGACGAGCGCCTGGTGGCGATAGAGCCCGTCGTGGAAATTTGCGTAGCGGTACTCGCTGCGCAGGAAGAACGGCCCGTCGAGAGCGAATTCGATGCCTCCCCCGGTCCAGAAACCGATCAGCCGGCCGGGGCGGCGGAACTTCTCGGGTTCCGGGCCGCCGGGCTCGGTCGGAATAGTGTCGAGATCACCGCTGTAGTCCACGGCCATGTGCGTGCTGGCGGCGCCCGCGAGGCCGTAACCGAAAGAATGATCGCCAAGGCGGCGGCCGACCCGCAGCCCGAGATAGAGGTCGGTGCCGTATTCGACGTGGATCCGGTCGCCGGGGACGAAGAGATCGGTCACGACCTTGTCCGCGTTCGACCGGCTCAGGTCGACGTCGAATCCGACGCGCCACGGGCCGCTTCCATAATCCTTGCCCGCGCGCAGGCCGAACATGACCTCCGGGCCATCCTCGTCAGGCAACTCGGTTGCGTCGTAGCCGAGCATGACTTCGACGCGGGGGCCGGCAAACGGCGTGGGCGCCGCGCTCGCGCCGGTTCCGGCGAAAGCGAGCGCAAGCGGCAGGCAAGGCAGGGCGGGTCGCATCGGTTCGGCCCGCCCGGCTAGCCGCCGCGGCAGCGCGGCGTCAACCAGCCGCGCCGGACCCCGACATCGTCAATCGAGCTTCATCTTGAGTTCGCGCAGGATGTAGGTGCCCTTGATCTTGCGGATATTGTTGTACAGCTCGCGCACCGTCTTGTTGCTGCTGTCGATGTTCTGCTTGCCCCAGGCGCTGAGGAACGCATCGTACCGGGCCTTGTCGGCGGTGAGCGAGGCCATGCTGGGATAGTTGATCCGCAGCACGAGGTTCACCTCGTTGCCGCCATAGGGCACGGTGTAGATCCCGTAGTCGCTGATCTGGCCGAGCCGCTTCGACACCTCGTTGGCCCTGACCCAGGTCTGCTTCAGGCCTTCGAGGTAGCGATCAAGCTGCCCCTCGTCGACCTTCACGTAGGTCAGCTCGACCACCGTTTCCTGCGGCGTGTAGTCCTTCCAGACCTCGAGCTGGGCGGACGCGGGCGCGGACAGGCCCAGTGCCCCGGCGGCGATGGCGATCGTTGCGATCT
This sequence comes from Tsuneonella litorea, assembly GCF_025154015.1. GTDB lineage: Bacteria > Pseudomonadota > Alphaproteobacteria > Sphingomonadales > Sphingomonadaceae > Tsuneonella > Tsuneonella litorea. The sequence goes on along the minus strand of NZ_JAOAMV010000001.1, from coordinate 422,611 downwards.
TGCGCAGTGCGTTCATGGAAAATCCCCCTTGGATTGATCGACGTGAACGCGACCCTTCGGGGAGAGGCAGGCGACCCTGCTGATTTTCAACCGCTCCGACCGGTACTCTGGCGAGCCGGCGCAGACGAGTCAAATCCGCCGGCGCACCGCGAGCGACGGTCTCCGTCAGTACATGTGCTGCCCGCCGTTGATGCTCATCGTCGAGCCCGTGATGAAGCCGCCTTCGTCGCTCGTGAGGAAGGCGACCCCGCGGGCGATCTCTTCTGCATGGCCGAGCCGTCCGACCGGGATCTTGGCGATGATCTTCTCGAGCACGGGTTCGGGCACGGCGGCGACCATGTCGGTATCGATGTAGCCGGGCGCGATCGCGTTGACGGTGACGCCCTTCTTCGCGCCTTCCTGCGCCAGCGCCTTGGTGAAGCCGTGGATGCCGCTCTTGGCGGCGGCGTAGTTGACCTGGCCGTACTGGCCCGCCTGGCCGTTGATCGAACCGATGTTGACGATCCGGCCCCAGCCGCGGCTGGCCATGCCCGGAAAGCAGGCCTTGGCCATGTTGAAGCAACCGCCGAGGTTGATCCGCATCACGTCGTTCCAGTCGTCGAACGTCATCCGCGCGAGCGTGCCGTCGCGGGTGATCCCGGCGTTGTTGACGACGATGTCGACCGGGCCGACTTCCTCGGTGACCCGGGCGCACCCGTCGAGGCACGCCTGGTGGTCGCCCACGTCCCACTTGTAGACCCTGATCCCGTGCGCTTCGGCAAAGCTCTTCGCCTTGGCGTCGTTGCCCGCATAGTTGGCGACGACAGTGCGCCCCTGTTCCTTCAGCGCCAGGCTGATCGCCTCGCCGATGCCGCGGGTCCCCCCGGTCACGATTGCCACGCGTGTCATGTATGCTCCTTCGCCGTCAGGTGTGCCTCTCCGTCGACCTGACTAGGGGAAGCGAGGGCGCAGGCAAAGAAAAACCCCGCGCGCGGCGGGGTCCCGGATACCTATTCCGTAGCGGCAGGCGCCGGATGATCAGAAGCGCAGCTGGGTGCCGACATAGACCGCCTGGTCGTCGCGCACGGCATCGGTCAGCGGCGCAAGGCGGTCGCGCTCCTGGCTCAGCCGGACGCCGGCGGTCACGTTCAGGTTGCGCGACAGGCGATAACCGGCGCCCAGATCGACCGCCTGCTCGCCCGACCCTTCGAGCGTGCGGGGGCTGCGGCCGGTATTGCTCTCCGCTTCAAGGGCAAGACGCGGCTGGAGCCGGCCGGGGGTGTCCTTGACCCCTTCGCTGGGGCGGAAGCTGGCCAGGTCTGGCATCTCGATCCGCTTGAGGCCGAGCGTCGGCTCGACCGGCTTGGCGAAGCTTTCGTAGCCGCGTGACAGGCCCAGGTTGTACCGCGCCTTGGCCAGCGTGGCGATCGACGGGCCGGTGCCGGCATCGCCCTTGGCGGCGGCAATCGCCCCGCGAACCGAAATCGCCCGCGCTTCCTGCGGGTCGACGCGGATGGCCAGCGTCACCGTGCGATCGCGTTCGCGCACGCCGCTGGCCGGGGTGAAGCGCATCGCCTGGCCGCGAGCGGCGATCTTGGCGGCCACCCGGCGGGCGATCGCCGGATCGACGTTGGCAGGAGTGAAGGGGGCGATTCCAGCCGCAGCCGCGCCATCGGGGGCGGAGTCGGGCACCGCCAGAACGGCGGTCGGCGCCGCAACGAGCAGCCCGCACGCGCCGAGCAGGAGCAGTCCGCGCGCGGCGGTGCGTTCCCGTACTTTCGCGATGGTGCCCGTCTGCCTCATGGCAATGCCTTCAAGTGTCCCCTCTGCGCTTCGGCCCACGCGCGGGATTTTCGCCCGCATTGCCTGAACGCTTGATGAGCCAACCGGTTTCACCGGCAACCGACTCACCCCCGCTGTTGAATCAGGATCAAATGCTAGAATCATTTCAATGGTTTTTCCACTTTTTCCACAAGGTTGCCCGCTTTCGCGGCGCGCTGTTGCCCGCTGCCCACAATCGCGCCCGCGGCCGGGGCGATTAAGCGGCGGTTCACGGGGTCGGGAGGCAAGTGGCGCGACGATGCCTTGCCCGCGCCGCGCGGGCGCACTAGAGGCTGTGCCGACCTTCCAATCCGAGGACGTTTCCTTGAGCATGACCGCCCGTTCGCGTTTCCCCCGCCTGACCCGCACCGTGGTCGTCGTTGCCGCGCTCGGCGCGCTTGCCGCCTGCGGGGGCAAGGACCGGCCCCGGGCCGATCTCGCCGCGAGCCAGGTGACCACGATCGGCGTCAACGCCTATCTCTGGCGCGCGGCGCTCGAGACGGTCAGCTTTGCGCCGCTGCTCCAGTCCGACAGCAACGGCGGGGTGATCGTCACCGACTGGTACGCCAATCCCCGCAACCCGAACGAGCGGGTGAAGGTGACCGTGTCGATTCTCGACCGGGACCTGCGGGCCGACGCCGTGCGCGTGGCCGCCAGTCGCCAAGTCGCGCAGGGCGGGCAATGGGTTGACGCGCCGGTCCAGGCGGCGACCGTCCAGAAGCTCGAGGACATAATCCTGACCAAGGCCCGCGCGCTCCGCCGCCAGGCCATCGCCGGCTGATCGCAAACAGGGGTAGTCCGATGACAGACCAGCGTTTCGATCCGTCAGCGGCGGACGGGCGCTGGCAGCGCGCCTGGGACGAGGCCGACGCCTTTGTCGCCGACAGCGACAGCAACAAGCCCAAGAGCTACGTGCTCGAGATGTTTCCGTACCCTTCGGGACGGATCCACATCGGGCACGTGCGCAACTACACGATGGGCGATGTCCTTGCGCGCTATCGCAAGCTGACCGGGCACGAAGTGCTCCACCCGATGGGATGGGACGCGTTCGGGATGCCGGCCGAGAACGCGGCGATGGAAAAGGGCGTCCACCCGGGCGGCTGGACCCGCGCCAACATCGACCACATGAAGGCGCAGTTGAAGCGCCTCGGCTTCGCGCTCGACTGGAGCCGCGAATTCGCAACCTGCGACCCCGAGTATTACGGGCATGAGCAGGCGCTTTTCCTCCGGCTCTACCGGGCGGGCCTCGTCTATCGCAAGGAAAGCGAGGTCAACTGGGACCCGGTCGACATGACCGTGCTCGCCAACGAGCAGGTGATCGACGGCAAGGGCTGGCGCTCAGGCGCCGAGGTCGAGAAGCGCAAGCTGTCGCAGTGGTTTCTCAAGATCACCCAGTTCGCCGAGGAGCTGCTCGAAGGGCTCGATACCCTCGACAAGTGGCCCGACAAGGTGCGGCTGATGCAGGAGAACTGGATCGGCAAGAGCCGCGGCCTGCGCTGCACGTTCAAGCTGGTCGGCGAGGGCCACGGGATCGAGGTTTTCACGACCCGTCCCGACACGATGTTCGGCGCGAGCTTCGTGGCGATCGCGCCCGATCATCCGCTGGCGCGCAAACTGGCGGAAGAGGCGCCTCCGCTCGCGGCGTTCATCGCCGAATGCAAGAAGGGCGGGACCACCGCCGCGGAGATCGAGACGCAGGAGAAGAAGGGCTTCGACACCGGGCTAGAGGTCTCGCACCCGCTCGAGCCGACCTGGCACCTGCCGGTCTACGTCGCGAACTTCGTGCTCATGGACTATGGCACCGGCGCGATCTTCGGCTGTCCGGCGCACGACCAGCGCGACCTCGACTTCGCGCGCAAGTACGACCTGCCGGTCCACCGCGTCGTGTCGGACGGCGACAAGACCGAGGTCGTGTTCACGGGCGACGAGGCTTACACCGGCCCCGGCAAGATCGTGAATTCGCGCTGGATGAACGGCCTCGACATCGAGCAGGCCCAGGCCGAGGTGATCGCCAAGGCCCAGCACGAGGGATGGGGCCGCGGCGAAACGCAGTATCGCCTGCGCGACTGGGGCGTCAGCCGCCAGCGGTACTGGGGAACGCCGATCCCGTTCATTCACTGCCCGAAGGAAAGCGGGGGCTGCGGCATCGTGCCGGTGCCCGAGCACCACCTGCCGGTGACGCTGCCCGAGGACGTCGATTTCAGGACGCCCGGCAACCCGCTCGAGCGCCACCCCACCTGGAAGCACGTCCAGTGCCCGAAGTGCGGCGGTCCGGCAGTGCGCGAGACCGATACGCTCGACACCTTCGTCGACAGCTCGTGGTACTTCCTGCGCTTCGCCAGCCAGCCGGCGGGCGAGGCGTTCGACCGCGCCGAAGTGGCCAAGTGGCTGCCCGTCCAGCAGTACATCGGCGGGATCGAGCACGCGATCCTCCACCTGCTCTACGCCCGCTTCTGGACCCGCGCGCTCCAGCACATCGGCATGCTCGACTTCGCCGAGCCGTTCGCGTCGCTGTTCACGCAAGGGATGGTGACGCACGAAACCTATTCGCGGACCGAGAACGGGCGCGAGGTCTGGTATGGCCCCGACGAGGTCGAGCGGACTGGGTCCGGCGCCACCCTGCTGGCGGACGGTGCCCCCGTGACGATCGGCAAGGTCGTCAAGATGTCGAAGTCGAAGAAGAACGTCGTCGATCCCGATACGATCATCGACCAGTACGGGGCCGACGCGGTGCGCTGGTTCATGCTGTCCGACAGCCCGCCCGAGCGCGACCTGCCGTGGTCCGAATCGGGGATCGAGGGTTGCTGGCGCTTCGTCCAGCGGCTGTGGCGGCTGGTCGGCGAGCACGATGCCTCGGCGACCGGAGAGGACCGGGATCTTGCCCGCAAGCTTCACCAGACGATCGACGCGGTGGGCCGCGAGATCGAGGCGTTGGCGTTCAACAAGGCGGTCGCCCGCATCTACGAACTGACCAGCGCAATCGAGAAGGCGCCGGCCTCGGCCACGCGCAGCGAGGCGATCCGCGCGCTCGTCCAGCTGGTCGCGCCGATGATGCCCCACCTTGCCGAAGAGGCCTGGGACAAGATCGGACAGCCCGGGCTGGTCGCCGAATCGAACTGGCCCGCGGTCGATCCCGCGCTGCTCGTCGAGGACGAGGTGACGATCGCGGTCCAGGTCAAGGGCAAACTGCGCGATACCCTGACCGTGGCGAAGGGGCTGCCCGACGCCGAGCTCGAGGCGCTTGCGCTGGCCAGCGACAAGGTCCAGCGTTCGCTCGACGGAGCGCAGGTGCGCAAGGTGATCGTGGTGCCCGACCGGCTGGTGAACATCGTCGCATGAGGCGGCTCGCGTTTCTCGCCGGGCTCTGCCTTGCATTGGGGGGATGCGGCCTCCAGCCGATGTACGCCGGGGGATCGAGCGGCGCGATCGCGCGCGGCCTTGCCGCGGTCGAGGTGCCCGCGATCGAGGGACAGGCCGGCTGGCTGGTCCGCAACGCGCTGGTCGACCGGCTCGGCGCGGGTGGCGAGGCGGCGCCGCTCTACCGGCTGGATATTCGGCTGGACGACAAGCTCGAGGGGCTCGGCGTGCTTAGCGACGATACCGTCGGCCGCGAGCGGCGCAGCCTGCGCGCGCGTTACCAGCTCGTCGAACTTGCGAGCGGCGAAATCCTCGTCGACGCCACCGCGGGTTCGGACGCGGGAATCGACGTCGTCTCCAGCGAATACGCGACCATCGCCGCCGAGCAGTCCGCGCTGGAAAACCTGTCGCGCGAAGTCGCGTCGCAGATCGCCACGCGGGTCGCGCTGACGCTGCGCGCGCGGAAATAGCGGTGCGCCACATGATCCGGCGGACATGAAGGCGACCCAGAAGGATTTCGCCGCCGTCGCTCCCCGCGCGGTGCGGGCCTGCTCCACGTTCTTTTTCTGCGGACCCGACGAAGCCGGCGCGGCCGCCGCGGCGCAGCGGATCGCCGCGATGCTCGAGGAGCCGGGCGAGCAGGTCGAGCTCGCCGGCGCGGACCTGCGGCGCGACCCGGTCCTGCTCGGCGACGAGGCTCGCTCCGGGTCGCTGTTCTCGGGCGCCCGCCACGTCGTCGTGCGGGCGAGCGGCGACGAGGCGCACGATGCGCTGGCCAACCACCTCGCCGCGATCGATGCTGGCGAAGGCCAGCCCTGTCCGGTTCTGGTGATCGCCACGTCGGCGACCGACAAGTCGCGCACCGCCAAGCTGCTCGAGAAGCGCGGCGATGCGCTGGTGGCGATGTTCTATCCGCCCGACCTCGCGCAGCTGCGCGATGCGATCCGCACCGCGGGCGAGGAGCGGGGCCTGCGGATGTCGGGCCAGATCGCCGAGCGCATCGCCCGGGCGACGAGCATGGACCTGCGCCTTGCGCGGGCAGAGGTCGAGAAGCTCGCGCTCTATCTCGACGCCAGTCCCGAGGCCCCCGTGACCCCCGATGCCGAGGCGCTCGACGCGATCGGCGCGCGGACCGAGGACGACGGGTTCATGCCGCTGGTCAACGCGGTGCTCGGCGGCCGGACCGAGGCGCTGTCGGCCGAACTGGCACGAATGCGCGAGCTGTCGATCAACCCGGTCGGCCTGCTCCTCGCGTTCGAGCGGCGGGCCGCGCAGCTCGCCCAGTTAAACGCCCGGCTGGAGAGGGGAGAGCAGGTCGAGGCGTTCGTCGAGGCGGAAACGCGCGCGCGGCGGGTGTTCTTCAAGGACAAGCCCGACATCGTCGCCCAGTTGCACCGCTGGCGCGGGCGAAAGCTCGCCCGGCTGGTCGCGCGGCTGGTCGACCTGCACCGCGCGCTGCTGGCGAACAGCCAGGCCAATGATACCCTTCTGGCGCAGGCGCTGACGGGCATCGCCGCCGCCGCGCGGCATTGAAATGCCTGGCAAAGCCCGGCTTCAACGGCGACAGGCGAGGTCAATCGCGGGCCTTGCAAATATGAAAAAATCGGTGCACGGCAAAGGCTTGCCCGTTTCGGCACCACGGTGCGAAATTGCGCGTCAATCCGCAGCCGGTGATCGCGAACCCACGATGAATGCTCCGTTCGAGAGACCATTGAGCGAGACCGAGGGGCCCGGTCCCCTTGCGCCGTCGCTGGAACGCCGGCGTGTCCGGATCTACCTGTCAATGGTCCTGTTCGACGTGGCGATCCTCCTCGGCGGCTTCGGCCTGATGGAACTGGCCTACCTCGGCTGGACCCGCACGACCCACCTATTCGAGGCGCAGCTCCTGCTGCCGCTCTACCTCACCCTCGCGCTTTACGAGAGAACCTACTCGATCCGCGCGCTGCGCGACTGGCGCTTCGCGGCCCTCCAGGCCTCGATCGCGCTCGGACTGGCCGCCGGGCTCCTGCTGTTCGTGGTGTTCTATGCCAAGACCACCGCGGCCTTCTCGCGCGTGGTCTTCACGGGCGGCATGGCGCTCAGCCTGCTGATGCTGGCGGCCAGCCGGCGCTGGCTGTGCTGGTGGATGCGCCGGGCGTGGGGAGCCAGCGTGGTCAACGAGCTGGTGATCGAGGCGGGGGGGCCGCCGGTTGCGCTGGCAGACGCCATCCGGGTCGATGCCCGGGCACGCCCGCTGGTGCCCGATCCGTCCGACCCGGCGGCACTCGACCGGATCGGTCACTGCATGCTCAACATGGACCGGGTGATCGTCAGCTGCCCGTTCTCCCAACGCAACCAGTGGGCGCAGATCCTGCGGGCCGCCGGAGTGCGGGGCGAGATCGTCACCAACCAGCTCGACGAACTGGCGCCCATCGGCCTCGTGGTTTCCGATGGCTGGCGGTCGCTGGTGGTCTCGACCGGGCCGCTGGGGATGCGTCAGCGCGTCATGAAACGCGCGTTCGACCTCGCAGTGGCGCTCGGTGCGATGATCGCCGCCTTGCCGATCTTCGCGCTGACCGCGCTGGCGATCAAGCTGGAGGACGGCGGCCCCGTCTTCTTCGTCCAGCGGCGGCTCGGGCGCGGCAACCGCTTCTTCTCGATGTACAAGTTCCGTTCGATGCGGGTCCAGTCGAGCGACCATGCCGGTGCGCGCTCGGCGTCGCCGGACGACGACCGGACGACCCGGGTGGGGCGTTTCATCCGCCGTACCAGCATCGACGAGCTGCCGCAGCTGTTCAACGTTCTGGCGGGCGACATGAGCATCGTCGGGCCGCGGCCCCACGCGATCGGCTCGCAGGCCGGAGACAAGCTGTTCTGGGAGATCGACGGCGCCTACTGGGACCGCCATTCGCTGAAACCCGGGGTCACCGGCCTTGCCCAGATCCGCGGCCACCGGGGTGCGACCGACGAGGAAAAGCACCTCACCGACCGGCTCGATGCCGACCTGGAATACATCGCGGGCTGGTCCTTGTGGGGTGACGCGATGATTGTCCTCAAGACGCTCGGCGTGATCGTCCACCCGCGCGCGTTCTAGGACAGCGCCCCGGTCAGTTCTGCGGAACGCTGAACGATCCGCTGACCCGGCCGCTGCCGCTGCCGCTGACTGTTCCTGTTACCGACGACGAGCCGTTCGCGCGGCCGTCGACGCTCGACACGCCGCTCTTGAGGTCGATCACCAGCCGCCCGCCGTTGAGCGTGTCGCTGCCGCGGTTGAGGCGCACATTGCCGGCCATCGTGATCACCCGGCGGTTGAAGTCGTAGACGGCGACTTCGCCGGCCGCTCGCTCGTTGCCGCGGGTCACCGTGACGCCGCCTGTCGCGGTGATGCGCTGGATCTTCAGCCCGCCGGCGTCGCTGTAGTTGACCTGCGTGCGCGCGGCCTGGAGCCGGAGACCGGCCTGGGTGATGTCGACGTTGCCCGACAGCACGACGCGGTTGGCCCGGTCCTGCAGCTCGATGCGGTCGGCCGCGTAGTTGACCGGGGCGTTGGAGTTGTGCCCGGCGATCGCCTGTGCGCCCGCCTGAATGCCGGCCATCGCGACCAGGGTGGCGGTGAACCCGGCAAGGCTCCAGCGGATGGCGGTGGCTGCATGGCGGGAACGGCGGTGGGCGATCATCGGGGCATCCTCAGCTTGCCGGGAATCATGCGGAGCCGGGCATTGCCGGCAAGCGAAACGGTGCGCGCCTCGAGATCGGCCTCGAGCCGGTTGGCGGAGAAGGTGCCGGCAGGCACCGCGCCGCTGACTCCGCCCGATCCGACCATGCGCTTTTCCGGGATGTCGACCGTCACGCCCCGGGCCACCATCCGGTACCCGTCGGCGGCGGTTACCACCACGCCGCCGGGGACGCTGACGACCTCTTCGCGGATATCGTACTGCCCGGCGTCCGCGCGGACGCTCGCCGGGCCGCCGTCGAGCAGGATGCGGGCGACGAGATCCTGCATGCGCACGATGCCTTCACGGCCCGAACGCTGGACCGCCTCGCCCGCGGTGAGCGAAAACGGCCGCCCCTGCGCATCGGCGCCGCGATACATGGCATTGTCGACGCTCAATCGCTCGTTGATGACCTGCACCTTGTTCCGGTCCAGCAGGAAGCTGACCTCGCCGCGCGGCGAAAGCGGGGTCACGATCATCAGCGCGGCGATCACCCCGATGCCCATCGGCAGCGCCTTGGCGAGAAACGCGATGACCTTGTCGTGGCGGCCGCCCGGCGCGGCGAAGTGCTGGCGCGCGCTGCGCAGCGCCTTGGCTTCCTGGGTTTCGATGCGGGCGGACAGGGTCATGACGAGGGTCTAACGCGCGGGCGGCCTAATCGTGGCTGAATATGTCGCGATCGGCCCATCCGGCGAGGTCGAGCCGCGCGCGGGTGGGCAGGAAATCGAAGCAGGCCTGGGCGATGCCCGTGCGCTGCTCGCGCTCGAGCCGCTCGACCAGCACCTCGCGCAGGCGGTGCAGGAACCGCACGTCGGACGCGGCATATTCGCGCTGCGCCTCGTTCAGCTCCGGGCCGCCCCAGTCGGACAGCTGCTGCGCCTTCGAGATATCGGCCGCGAGCAGTTCGGAGACGAGGTTCTTGAGGCCGTGCCGATCGGTATAGGTCCGCGTCAGCTTGCTCGCGATCTTGGTGCAGAACACCGGTGCCGCCTCGACGCCGAGGTAGAACAGGATCGCCGCGATGTCGAAGCGGGCATAGTGGAACAGCTTGAGCCGGTTCGGATCGCCGAGCAGCGCCTTGAGGTTGGGCGCATCGTAGCTGCTGCCGGGCGAGAAGCGGACGAGGTGTTCGTCGCCGTGGCCGTCGCTCAGCTGGACCACGCACAGGCGGTCGCGGTGAGTGACGAGGCCCATCGTCTCGGTATCGACCGCGATCGGGCCGTCGGCGAACTGGAGCCCGTCGGGCAGGTCTTCTTCGTGGAAATGGACTGTCATGTGGCGGGAGCCTTAGGCCGATTGGGGATAGAGGGAAAGGGCCGCTGGCGAGCGGGCGCCCGCGGGCGTAGCGGACGAGGCATGGGCAGCGAGGCGATCCCCGAAAGCTGGCGGCCGGCGCTCGAAGGCGTGTTGGCGAGTGCCGAGGCGCGGCGGCTGGGTGGCTGGCTCCGTGCCGAGGAAGCGGCCGGCAAGACGATCTATCCGCCCCGCGGAAGCCGGCTTCGCGCGCTCGCGCTGACCCCGCTCGACGAAACGCGGGTCGTGATCCTCGGACAGGATCCCTATCACGGGCCGGGACAGGCGATGGGACTATCGTTCTCGGTCCCGCGCGGCGAGCGCCCGCCGCCGAGCCTCGCCAACATCTACAAGGAACTGGAAAGCGACCTCGGCCTGCCGCGTCCCGACCACGGCGACCTGACCCGGTGGGCGGAGCAGGGTGTGCTGCTGCTCAACGCCAGCCTCACGGTCGAGGCGGGCAGGGCCGGCAGCCATGCCGGGCGCGGCTGGGAAGCGGTCACCGATGCGGCGGTTGCCGCCGTTGCGGCGCGCCCGGACCCCACCGTCTTCGTCCTGTGGGGCAGTCACGCGCAAGCCAAGGCGGCGCGGATCGCGGGGCTGGCCGAAGGGGGCCCGCACCTCGTCATCCGCAGCCCGCACCCGAGCCCGTTGTCGGCCCACCGCGGGTTCTTCGGATCGAAGCCATTCAGTCGCGCGAACGCATTTCTGCGCGCACATGGGCGGGGCGAGATCGACTGGCGGCTCGACGGCTGAGGCGGCGCCGTCCCTGCCGCGCGCTTAACCAATTCGCCGAACGAATACGCAGGACCGGCAACCTACGACGCCAGCCATGCGACTTCTTTTCTTTCTTTCGGCGACCCTGGTGTGCGGCGCCTGTGCGGCGAGCCCCGACTACGTCGTCCGCTACGATCTTGCGCAGCTCGCGTTCGAAACTTCGGAGCGGGACGCATCGCCCGGATTCGCGAGCCTGCCCGAAAGTGCGCCGAAGGACGCCGAAGCGCCCGCCGCCTGATCAGCGCGGCAGCTCGCTCACTCCCATCAGCGCTTCATCGACCGCCCGGGCGGCCTGGCGGCCTTCGCGTATCGCCCAGACGACCAGGCTCTGCCCACGGCGCATATCGCCGCACGCGAAGACGTTGGCCTCGCTCGTGGCGTAGCGAACAGTGTCGGCGGCGACGTTTCCGCGCGCGTCGAATTCGACCCCCGCCTGCTCGAGCAGGCCGGCCTTGCGCGGGCCGGTGAAGCCCATCGCCAGCAGGATCAGGTCCGCGGGGATGGTGAACTCGCTCCCCGCGATTTCCTCCATCCTGCCATCGTTCCATTCCACGCGAACGCATTCGAGGCCGGTGACCTCGCCGCCCTCGCCGGCGACCCGCTTGGTGAGGACGGCCCAGTCGCGCTCCACGCCTTCCTCGTGGCTCGAGGACGTGCGCAGCTTGAGCGGCCAGTGCGGCCAGGTCAGCGCCTTGTTCTCGCGTTCGGGCGGCTGGGGCATGATCTCGAGCTGGACGACGCTTTCCGCGCCCTGCCGGTTGCTGGTCCCGACACAGTCGCTGCCGGTGTCGCCGCCGCCGATGACGACGACCTTCTTGCCCGTCGCGACGAGGCTGCCGCGCGGCGCCGCGCGGACCTCGTCGTCGCCCGCGTTGCGCTTGTTCTGCTGAGTCAGGAACTCCATCGCCAGCCGTACGCCGGGAAGCTCCGCGCCGGGGATGAGGAGCTGGCGCGGTTCCTCGGCGCCGCCCGCGAGGACGACCGCGTCGAAGTTGTCGCGCAGCGAGGCGAACGAGACGTCGACCCCGACCTCGGTCGAGGTTTTGAACGTCACCCCTTCCGCCTCCATCTGCACCGCGCGGCGGTTGATGAGATGCTTTTCCATCTTGAAGTCGGGAATGCCGTAGCGAAGCAGGCCGCCGAGCCGGTCGGACTTCTCGAACACCGTCACCGAATGGCCGACGCGGGCGAGTTGCTGGGCACAGGCGAGCCCCGCCGGGCCGCTGCCGACGACGGCAACGCGCTTGCCGGTCTTCCGCGCGGGCGGCTCGGGCACGATCCAGCCTTCGTTCCACCCGCGGTCGACGATCGCGCACTCGATCGACTTGATGGTCACCGGCTGGTCGACGATGTTCAGCGTGCACGCTGCCTCGCACGGGGCGGGACAGATGCGCCCGGTGAACTCGGGGAAGTTGTTGGTCGAGTGCAGGTTCTCGAGCGCGTTCTTCCAGTCCGCCTCGTAGACGAGGTGGTTCCAGTCCGGGATCAGGTTGTTCACCGGACAGCCGTTGTGACAGTACGGGATGCCGCAGTTCATGCACCGCGCGGCCTGCAGCCGCAGGTCGGGTTCGGGGTGCGGGACCACGAACTCCTTGTAGTGGCGCACGCGTTCCCTGGGATCGGCGTAGGTGCGATCCTTGCGTTCGTATTCGAGGAAGCCGGTTTCCTTGCCCATGACTATTCAGCGGCCTCCATCTGGGCTTCGGCGCGTTCCGCCTCGAGCTGCTTCAACGCACGCGCATAATCGGTCGGCATGACCTTGACGAACTGGCTCACGGCATTGTCCCAGTCGTCTAGGATCGCCGCTACCTTCGCACTGCCGGTATGGAGCTTGTGCCGTTCGACCAGCACGCGCAGCCGCTCGGCATCGTGGCGCAGCATGTCGCCGAGCCCCATGTCATCGACCGAACGCGGGCGCTGGAGCGGCCGGCCGGTCCCGTCTTCCTCGTCGCGTTCGGGTGAAACGGCCGACAGTTCGACCTGCGCCGTGTTGCACAGCTTCGCGAACTGGCCTTCCGGGTCGTAGACATAGGCGACGCCGCCGCTCATCCCGGCAGCGAAGTTGCGCCCGGTCTTGCCCAGCACCACGACCGCGCCGCCGGTCATGTACTCGCAGCCGTGGTCGCCGCAGCCCTCGACCACCGCGACCGCGCCCGAATTGCGCACCGCGAAGCGTTCGCCGGCAACGCCATTGAAGTATGCCTCGCCCGCGATCGCGCCGTAGAGCACGGTGTTGCCGACGATGATGTTGCTGCCCGGATCGCGGCTGACGCCGTCAGGCTGCCGCACGACGATGCGGCCGCCCGACAGGCCCTTGCCGACGTAGTCGTTGGCGTCCCCGGTCAGCCGCAGGGTGATCCCGTGCGCGAGCCAGGCGCCGAAGCTCTGCCCCGCGACGCCGGTGAACTCGATGCGGATCGTCTCCGGCTCCAGCCCGTGGTGGCCGTGCTTGCGCGCGACCTCGCCCGACAGCATCGCGCCGACGGTCCGGTTGACGTTGCGGATCGTGCGGGTGAGCTGGACCGGCGTGCCCGTGTCGATCGCGTCGCGGCAGGCCTCGATCAGTTCGACGTCCATCGCGCCGCCCAGCGCGTGGTCCTGTTCCTGCGAGTGGTAGAGCGTGTGCCCCTCGACCGGCTGGACCCGGTGGAGCAGGCGCGACAGGTCGATGCCGTGCGCCTTCCAGTGCCGTGTCGCACGCGCCATGTCGATCCGGTCGACGCGGCCGATCATCTGCTCGACGGTGCGGAAGCCCATCTCGGCCATGATCGCGCGCAGTTCTTCCGCCACGAAGAAGAAGTAGTTGATCACGTGCTCGGGCGTGCCGGTGAACCGCTTGCGCAGGACAGGATCCTGCGTGGCGACGCCGACCGGGCAGGTGTTGAGATGGCACTTGCGCATCATGATGCACCCGGCCGCGATCAGCGGCGCGGTGGCGAAGCCGAACTCGTCGGCGCCCAGCAGCGCGCCGATCGCCACGTCACGCCCGGTCCTGAGGCCGCCGTCGACCTGCACCGCGATGCGGCTGCGAAGATCGTTGAGCAGCAGCGTCTGCTGGGTTTCGGCGAGGCCGATCTCCCACGGCGATCCCGCATGGGTGAGCGAGGTCAGCGGCGAGGCGCCGGTGCCCCCCTCGTAGCCCGAGATCGTGACGTGGTCGGCCTTGCACTTGGACACGCCGGCAGCGACCGTGCCGACGCCGACCTCGCTGACCAGCTTGACCGAGATGCGCGCCTGCCGGTTCACGTTCTTGAGGTCGTGGATCAGCTGCGCGAGATCCTCGATCGAGTAGATGTCGTGGTGCGGCGGGGGCGAGATGAGGCCGACGCCCGGGGTCGAGTGGCGGACCTTGCCGATCACCTTGTCGACCTTGTGGCCGGGCAGCTGGCCGCCTTCGCCGGGCTTCGCGCCCTGCGCCATCTTGATCTGGATGTCGTCCGAATTGACGAGGTACTCGGTGGTCACGCCGAAGCGCCCGCTGGCGACCTGCTTGATGCGGCTGCGCATCGTGTCGCCATTGGGCAGCGGCTTGAACCGGTCGGGCTCCTCGCCGCCTTCGCCGGTGTTCGAGCGGCCGCCGATGCGGTTCATCGCGATCGCGAGCGTGGTGTGCGCCTCGCGGCTGATCGAGCCGAAGCTCATCGCCCCGGTGCTGAACCGCTTGACGATCTCCACCGCGGGCTCGACCTCGTCGATGTCGAGCGGGGTTTCGGCGGGCCTCAGCTCCATCAGGCCGCGAATCGTCAGCAGCCGTTCGGACTGCTCGTTGATCGCCTTCGCGTAGTCGGCATAGCGGTCCTGGCTGTTGCCGCGCACCGCGTGCTGCAGGTCGGCGACCGAGTTCGGCGTCCACGCGTGGTCCTCGCCGCGCAGGCGGAACTGGTAGATCCCGCCGGGGTCGAGCATGTGCTCGTAGACCGGGTTGTGACCATAGGCGATTGCGTGGCGGCGGACCGCCTCCTCGGCGACTTCGGCCAGGCCGACGCCCTCGATCGTGGTCGCGGTGCCGGTGAAGTACTTGTCGACGAAGGCGCTCGACAGGCCGACCGCGTCGAAGATCTGCGCGCCGCAGTACGACTGGTAGGTGCTGATGCCCATCTTGGACATGACCTTGAGCATGCCCTTGCCGATCGCCTTGACGTAGTTCTTGCGGACCGCCGATTCCTCGAGGTGCGAGAGCTTGGTGCGGCGGATTTCCTCGAGCGTCTCGAACGCGACGTAGGGGTTGATCGCCTCGGCGCCATAGCCCGCCAGGACGCAGAAGTGGTGCACCTCGCGGGCCTCGCCGGTCTCGACGACGAGGCCGGTCTGCATCCGCAGGCCCTGCCGCACCAGGTGGTGATGGACCGCCGCGGTGGCGAGCGCGGCGGGGATCGGGATCCGGTCCGGCCCGTGCGCGCGGTCGGACAGCACGAGGATGTTGTGGTCCTGCAGCACCGCCTCGGTCGCCGCCCAGCACATCTCCTTGATCGCGAGCTCGACCCCCTCGACCCCGGCACTGGCATCCCAGCAGATGTCGATCGTCGCGCAGCGGAACGCGCCGTCGAGCGCCGCTTCGACCGAGCGGATCTTGGCGAGGTCCTCGTTGGTGAGGATCGGCTGGCTGACCTCGAGCCGCTTGTGGGTGCCCGCGTCGTGGCCGAGCAGGTTGGGGCGCGGGCCGATCATGCTGAGCAGGCTCATCACCAGCTCCTCGCGGATCGGGTCAATCGGCGGGTTGGTCACCTGCGCGAAGTTCTGCTTGAAGTAGTCGAACAGCAGCCGGGGCCGGTCCGACAGCACCGCGATCGGGGTGTCGGTGCCCATTGACCCGATCGGATCGTCGCCCGCCTGCGCCATCGGCTCGAGAAAGCGGCTGACGTCTTCCTGGGTATAGCCGAACGCCTGCTGGCGCTGGAGCAGGTCGCTCGCCGGCGCGGGCACCGCCGACAGCTCGGGCTCGATGTGGTCGAGGTCTTCGAGCTTGTACTGCGCATGGTCGAGCCAGTCGGCGTAGGGCTCGGCACTGGCGAGTTCGGCCTTCAGCTCCTCGTCCTCGATGATCCGCCCCTGCTCGAGGTCGACGAGCAGCATCCGGCCCGGCTGGAGCCGCCACTTGCGCACGATGTCCTCTTCGGCGAACGGCAGCACGCCGCTTTCCGACGCGAGGCAGATGAGGTCGTCCTTCGTCACGCAGTAGCGCGCGGGGCGCAGCCCGTTGCGGTCGAGCGTGGCGCCGACCTGGCGGCCGTCGGTGAAGCAGACCGCGGCGGGGCCGTCCCACGGTTCCATCAGCGCGGCATGGTATTCGTAGAACGCGCGCCGCTCGGGATCCATCAGCGGATTCTTCGCCCACGCTTCCGGGATCAGCATCATCATCGCGTGGGCAAGGCTGTATCCGCCGAGCAGCAGCAGCTCGAGCGCGTTGTCGAGGCAGGCGGTGTCCGACTGGCCGTGCGGGATGATCGGCCACAGCTTGTCGAGGTCGGCGCCCAGCAGCGGCGATTCCATCGTCCGGCGGCGGGCGTTCATCCAGTTCACGTTGCCGCGAACGGTGTTGATCTCGCCGTTGTGCGCCATGAAGCGATAGGGGTGCGCCAGTCGCCAGCTGGGGAACGTGTTGGTGCTGAAACGCTGGTGGACGAGGCCAAGCGCCGAAACGCAGTCGGGATCGCGCAGGTCGTCGTAGAAGCTGCCGACCTGGTTCGCCAGCAGCAGCCCCTTGTAGACGATCGTCCGGCTGGAGAAGCTGGGGATGTAGAGCTGGATCAGCCCGGGGATGCCGAGCTTTTCCTCCTGGCTGCGCAAGGGGTTCTGGGTCTGCTTGCGAATGACGATCAGCTTGCGCTCGAACGCGTCCTGGTCCCTGCAATTGTCCCCGCGAGCAATGACGCACTGGCGCATCACCGGCATCGAGGCGACCACCGCCTTGCCGAGACCGTCGAGCGTGACCGGCACGTCGCGCCAGCCGACCAGGCGCTGGCCTTCCTTGGCGACGAACTTCTCGAACTGCTCGGTCACGAAGTCGCGCGCGGCGGCGTCCTGCGGCATCATGCACATCGCCACCGCGTAGTCGCCGGGCTGCGGCAGGTCGTGGCCCTCGGCCTTCGCCCACTTGCGGAACAGCGGGTCGGGGATCTGGATCAGGATGCCGGCGCCATCGCCCAGCAGCGGATCCGCGCCGACCGCGCCGCGATGATCGAGGTTGGCGAGAATCTCGAGCGCGCGGGTGACGATGGCGTGGCTCTTGTCGCCCTTGATGTGCGCCAGCAGCCCGACGCCGCAGGCGTCATGCTCGTTGACCTGGTCGTACAATCCCTGGGCAGCAGGAAAACCCATCGCGCTTCGATCCATCCCGTATTCGTCCGGCCACGAGGGGCGGGCGGCCGGGCAACGAAGCACGACTTACCAAGACTCCCCGCGCAGCAAAATTGTCGCGAGACTCGGCCATGGCGAAACGAATGGTTTTCCGCAACCGCGAAGGGATTTGAGCCGGATAAAGCGGGGCTTTCCCAGCCCCGTCACGCCGGTGCGATTCCTCAGGCGGTGCCGCTCATGCGCTGGAGCTTTTCAAGCGCGTCGCGCAGTGCGCGTTCGGTCTCGTCGGTGGGTGCGGCGCGGCCAGGAGCCGTCGCCGGACCCCGCGTTGCCGCCTCGGCGCGGACCCCTGGCGCATCGAACGGACGCGGGCCGGTGGCTGTCGGCGGGGCGGGCCGGTGCGCCTGGCCGGGGAAGACGACGATCGGTTCGATCGCCTCCTCCTCCTCTTCGCCCGCATCGCCCGTGGGCTCGTCGTCCTCGACGCGGACCGGTTCGCGCTGGATGCCGAACGGGCTCTTCATCGCCAGGAGGGAGGAATAGTTGCGGCCCGAGGCATCCTCGCCGGCGCTCTCGTCGTCGTCCGCCTCGCTCGATTCCGTTGCGTCCGCACGCGCGGCGGAGTCGGCAACGGCTGCGGCGGCGGGCCGGCTGAACGGCCGTTCGCCCTGCGCCAGCGAAAGCGAGAGATCGGGCAGCACGACCTCGTCGTCGTCCTCTTCGTCGTCGGCCCAGTCGTCGCAATCGAAGTAGAGTGGACGCAGTGCTTTCGGAACGGCCGGGGCCGCTTCGAGGCGATTGTCGGGGCCGTTCCCCGCAAGCGCGTCAGCAGACATGGCCGCGGGCACTGCGTCGCGGGTGGCGACGTCCGCCCCCGGCGCCTGGCGCGGCGAAAGCGCCGCAGTGAGATCGAGGATGGCGTCGTCGTCGCCGGATTCGGCCATTGCGGCCCCGCTCGCGGCCCGTTCGGCTTCGGCGGCCGCATCTTCGCGGTGGCGCTGAAGCGCACGCGCAAAGCGGCCGACCAGGTCGACGATTGCCACCTCGCCGGTCGCCGTGGCGGTCTGCGCGTGATCGGCGGGTCCCGGGACGGTGTGGCGGGTCATCTCGGTCGGCTCCTGTGCGGTGAGGTCCGCCTCGGGCATCGGCGTGGTAGGTGGCGGCGCGCTGAGCGCGCCGGTGCCGAAGCTCTGGAAGGCGGCCGATTCGAAGCGAACCGGGCTTTCGCGCCCGGGCTCGAGGTCCCAGGCACTCGCCGGTTCCTCCTCGCCGGAGGTGTCGAATTCGCCGAGGTCGAGGGGTTCCGCGCTCGCCTGCGTTTCTTCGCCGCAGAGCTCGGCTGCGATGGGTTCATGCGGCGCGTGCAGGGGCGCATTCTCGTCCGGGTCATGGCCGGGCAGCGGCGCGTTGTCGAAGAACTCGCTGCGCGCGCTGTCGTCGGTGACGGAGAGCGGGCGGCGGCGTCCGGCGAATCCCTCGCGCGCGGGGGAAGGCGGCGAGCCGGCGTCAAGGTCGCTGTCGCCCAGCTCCTCGTGCGCGGAGATCGGACGTTTTATGGTCGTCGCGGAGGCGCGCGGGTCGGCAGAGACCGCCGCCACCCGGCCCCGCACCGGCATCTCGCGGTGCGCGACCGCGATCCTGCGCGCGATCGCAAGGCCGGCGAGGAAGCCCGCCGTTGCCGCGACAAGCGCGATTGCGATCCGTGCGGTCACCCCGAGCGGAGGTTGCGCCAGCGCGAGGTAGGCCGGCAGGCCGGTCGCCTGACTGATGCGCTCTAAGAGGGCGACGGGCAGCACCAGGCTGCCGATCCCGAGCAGGGCCGCGAACCACAGCGCGACGATCGCGGGAAACGCCGGGTGCGCGCTGACGGACCCGCTTGCGGCCGTTCGCTTGCGCCTCTCGCTCACTGAACTACCCCGTTCCTGCGGAAGCCTGACGTCGGGCCGCGGGTTCACGCGGCGGCCGACAGCTTCCCGTTAGACCGCCGGGTTAACAGCAGGTGGTAAACGTCCTGATAACGACGAATGTTGTGCGCCCAGTCGTGCCGTTGGCGCACGCGCTCCCGCGCCCGCTGGCGGATCGCGGGCCACGCATGGCGGGCGGCCAGAAGATCGGCCAGGGCTGCGGCGCACGCATCGGGATCGTCGGGTTCGAACAGCACGCCGGTCTCGCCGTCGTCGACCAGTTCGCGGTGCCCGCCGACGTCGCTGGCGGCGACCAGTCGGCCCTGGGCCATCGCCTCGAGCGGCTTGAGCGGGGTGACGAGTTCGGTCAGCCGGCTCGCCTTGCGGGGATAGGCCAGCACGTCGACCAGCGAATAGTACCGCTCGACTTCTTCGTGGGGCACGCGCCCGGTGAAGCGGATCGCGTCGGAGCAGGGGGATGCGGCGGCGCGCTGGCGCAACGCCGCGTCCATCGGCCCTCCGCCGACAAGCAGCAGCCGCGCGCCCGGCTGCACGGCGCGCAGCGCGGGCATGGCGTCGATCAGCAGGTCGAGCCCCTCGTAGTCGTAGAAGCTGCCGATGAAGCCGATCACCGGATCGGTTTCGGCGTACCCCAGCTCGGCCGCCAGCGCCGCGTCGCGCGCGGGCGGGTCGCCGAACAGCGCGAGGTCGACCCCGTTGGGGGAGAGGCCGATCTTTCCGGCGTGGTGGCCGCGCCCGATCAGGTCGTCGCGCAGGCCGTGACAGATCGTGAAGACCGCGTCGGCTTCGGAGACCACCCTGTCCTCGAGCGCGCGGGTAAGCCGGTACCTGACCGACCCGGCGCGCCCCGCGCCGTTGCCGACCGCGGCATCTTCCCAGAACGCGCGTATCTCGTAGACCACCGGTATGCTCAGCGCCTTGCCGGCGCGGACCGCGGCCAGCCCGCACAGCGCCGGGGAATGGGCGTGGATCACGTCGGGGCGCCAGTCCAACGCCAGCGCGGCGATCGCTTCGGCCAGGCGGCCGATCTCGCGCCATTCGCGCAGGCCCGCCGGGCCGGTCGCCGCACCGCGGGTGCGGTGGAACAGCAGACCGTCGGCGACTTCGGCCACCGGCCCGTCCGCCGCGTGGCGCAGGCCGGTCACGCCGCGAACCTCGAGCCCCGCAGCGGCCTGGGCGCGCATGATCGCGCGCGTGCGGAAAGTGTAGCCGCTGTGGAGCGGCAACGAGTGGTCGAGGACGTGCAGCACCCGGGTCATGCACCACTTCTCGCACGACAGGCTTAACGGGCCGTCAACCGCGGTGCTGTAGGCGCGAACCCGCCCAGATGATCGACCTGTTCGCCCTCGCGCTGTCGCACGGCCTCTTGCTGCTCATGGTCGTGCGGCTGATGAGCCGCGACGATCTCGACCGCGATCCGGCGCCGCCAGCATCGGGTGAGGGAGACGCGGGCCGATGACCGACCTTGCGCTTCTCGGCTTCATCGTCGCCCTGCTGCTGCTCGGCCTGCGGCGGCCGTTCGTCTGGGTGCTCGCCTACATCTACATCGACACGCTCGCCCCGCAGGACATCGGCTGGCGCTTCGTCTCGGCGATTCCCGTCTCGCTGATCGCGTTCTGCGCGGCATTCGGCGGCTGGCTGCTCGCCGATTCCAAGCACGGCGCGCGGTTCGGCCTGCGCCAGGCGCTGCTCACGGTCCTGCTTGCCTGGTGTTTCGTCACGACGATGAACGCCGATTTCCCGGTGGAAGCGGCGCACAAGTGGGACTGGGTATGGAAGGCGCTGGTGTTCGCGATCTTCCTCCCCCTCACGCTCACCACGCGGCTGCGGATCGAGGCGGCGATCCTGACGATGGTGCTCACCGCCGGGGCGATCGTGATCGACGGCGGGATCAAGACGGCGACCGGCGGCGGCGGGTACGGCGTGCTTCACCTGTTCGTCCAGAACAACACAGGGATGTACGAAAGTTCGACCATCGCCACGGTCGCGATCGCGATCATCCCGCTCATCCTGTGGGCGATGAAGCACGGCACCGTGTTCCCGCCCGACTGGCGGGTGAAGTGGTTCGCCTACGCGCTGATCTTCGCCTGCCTGCTGATCCCGATCGGGACCGAGGCACGCACCGGCCTGCTGTGCATCGCGGTGCTCGCGGTGCTGATGCTGCGCGATGTGAAACGGCGATTTCTCTACGTCTTCGGGGCCGCCGCGCTCGGGCTGCTCGCGCTGCCGTTCGTGCCGAGCAGCTGGTACGCGCGAATGTCGACGCTGGAGAATACCGACGCCGATACCTCGGCCTCGACCCGCGTGGCGGTGTGGGAATGGACCATCGACTATGCCAACAACCACCCGATGGGCGGCGGGTTCGACGCCTATCGGGGCAACAAGTTCACCTACAAGGTTCCGGTCCGCACCACCCACGGCGAAGGGAACACTTCCGTCCGCTACGAGGATCACACCGACCAGGCACGGGCCTATCACTCGGCGGTGTTCGAGATGCTCGGCGAGCAGGGCTGGCCGGGGCTGGGCCTGTGGCTCTGGATCCACCTTCTGGGGCTGTGGCAGATGGAACGGATCCGCCGCCGCTGGAAGGGGCGGTCGCGGGTGGACCAGCAGTGGCAGGCCCCGCTCGCGGTGGCGCTGCAGTTCGCGCAGGCGATCTACCTCGTCGGTTCGCTGTTCCAGGGCATCGCCTACCAGCCGTTCGTGCTCACGCTGATCGGGGTGCAGTGCGCGCTGTGGACGTGGTGCCGGCTTGCCGAGTCGCCCCCGCAGCGCAAGCGGCATCGCCCCGCGGCGCGAACTCCGTCGGCAGGCGAGGCCGTAACGGCGGGAGCTACGCCGTTGCGCTGAGGCCTCACATGCGCCATGAGGCGGGCTGCTTTACGTTAGCGGCAAGTTGCAAAGGAGAGGCGCATGACCCCGCAGGAACTGCAGGCCAAGGTCGGCGAGACGATCGGCAAGAGCGAATGGGTCGAGGTCAGCCAGGAGCGGATCAACCAGTTCGCCGATGCGACGGGCGATCACCAGTTCATCCACATCGATGAGGAAAAAGCCAGGATGACGCCGTTCGGCGGCACCATCGCGCACGGCTTCCTCACGCTGTCGCTGATCCCGATGCTGCGCGCCAAGTCCGACTGCCCGCGCCCCGACGGGGTGAAGATGGGCGTCAACTACGGCGGCAACAAGGTCCGCTTCCTTGCTCCCGTGCGCTCGGGCAAGCGCGTGCGCGGGCATTTCAAGCTCCTCGAACTCGTCGAGAAGCGCCCGGGCCAGTGGCAGGAAACCATGGAAACCACCATCGAGATCGAGGGCGAGGACAAGCCCGCCCTGATCGCCGAATGGATCAGCCAGTTCTTCGTTTGACCCAGCGCCTCCCCGGGACCGGATCAACCCACCAGAAGTCAGGAAATCATTATGTCTCGTGATGCCGTCATCGTTTCGACCGCGCGCACTCCGATCGGCAAGGCCTATCGCGGCGCGTTCAACGCCACTCCCGGCGCGACGCTTGGCGCGCTGAGCCTTGCCCCTGCGATGGAGCGTGCCGGGATCGACCCGGGCGAGGTCGACGACGTGCTGTGGGGTGCCGCGCTTCAGCAGGGCGCGCAGGCCGGCAATCTCGCGCGCCAGGTCGCGCTGCGCGCCGGGTGCCCGATCGGCACCAGCGGGATGACCATCGACCGCCAGTGCTCGAGCGGCCTGATGAGCATCGCTACCGCCGCCAAGCAGGTCGTGATCGACCGCATGGACATCGTCGCTGCCGGCGGACAGGAGTCGATCAGCCTCGTCCAGACCAAGGAAATGCGGGTCATGCCCGATCCCGAGCTTCTGGCGATTCATGGCGCGATCTACATGCCGATGCTGCAGACCGCGGAGACGGTCGCCAACCGCTATGGCATCAGCCGCGAGGCGCAGGACGAATACGCGCTGCAGAGCCAGCAGCGCACCGCCGCCGCGCAGCAGAACGGCATCTTCGACGACGAGATCGTCGAGGTGACCCGCACGATGAAGGTGCAGAACAAGGAAACCGGCGAGGTTTCCGACAAGGAAGTCACGCTCAGGCAGGATGAGGGCAACCGTCCCTCGACAACCCTCGAAGGGCTGGCGGGCCTCCAGCCGGTTATCCCGGGCGGCTCGATCACCGCGGGCAACGCCAGCCAGTTGTCGGACGGTTCGGCCGCGGTGGTGGTGATGGAAGCGGGCGTCGCGGCGAAGAAGGGGCTGTCGCCGCTCGGCCGCTACGTCGGCATGGCGGTCGCCGGCACCGAGCCCGACGAGATGGGCATCGGCCCGATCTTCGCGATCCCCAAGCTGCTCGACCGGTTCGACCTCAAGGTCGACGACATCGGCCTGTGGGAACTGAACGAGGCGTTCGCGGTGCAGGTGCTCTACTGCCGCGACAAGCTCGGCATCGACAACGACCGGCTGAACGTCAACGGCGGCTCGATCTCGATCGGCCACCCCTACGGCATGACCGGCGCGCGCTGCGTCGGCCACGCGCTGCGCGAGGGCAAGCGCCGGGGCGAGAAGTACGTCGTCGTGACGATGTGCGTCGGCGGCGGCATGGGCGCCGCGGGGCTGTTCGAAGTCCTCTAGGGGACTCGCCAGCCGGCTCCGTCCCCTGCCGCGTCCTTCCAGGCGCGGAACGGGGGATAGGTCGGCTGGTCGATCTCCATCCGGGCGATCGCCAGTTCGATCAGCTTCCCGATCAGCGCATCGTCTAGAACCGCGGCCCCGCGGATCCGGTCGGCCAGTTCCTGCATATCTTCGGCGCCGGCAGGCGCGGCGCGTTCGAGTTCGCGCTGGGCGATGCCGAGCGCATTGGCCGCGACCTTCTGCGCGAAACCGGGTGCGAGGCCGCGTTCCAGCGCGGCGCGCACTTCGCTGACGATCAGCCGGGCGGGCGGATCGGCACTCATCCGGCCGCCTCCTGCCAGGCCGGATGACCGGGCGCGAGCATCCGCATCAGGTCGAACTCGGTTTCCGACGCGCGCCGCGCGATCACCGCGCCTTCGACCGACCGCGCGCCGTCCATGAACGCGCGCGCCGCGCCCGCGCACATCGTGCCCCAGTTCATCGTCTGGAACACCTCCCACGCGTAGAGCTCGTCGCGGTCGACCGCTGTGCCGCCCGCTTCCTCGTACCCCGCGATCAGGTCCTCGCGCTCACCGAATCCGCCCACCGGCAGGTCCGGCCGCTGGAATCGCCAGCTGGGCACGCAGAGCCACGCGAGGTCGCTCGCGGGCGCGCCGACGTGCGCCAGCTCCCAGTCGAGAACGGCGCGGATGCCCTCCGGCCCGACCAGAAGGTTGCCGGTGCGAAAGTCGCCGTGGAGCAGGCGCAGGTCGCCTCGGTCGGGCAGTCGCTCCTTCAGCCAGCGCAGCGCATATTCGAAGACCGGGCGCGGTTGTCCGGTGTCGCGATACCGGCGCTCGAGCCCGGCAAGCGCTGCGCCCGCGCTCCGCACCTCGAGTTCCGGCAGGTCCGGTGCGGGCACCGCGTGCAGCCGCGCGAGAACCTCGCCGCAACGGCGTGCCATGCCGGCGCGAGCCTCGGCGAGTTCGAGCAGGCGCACCACGCGCGGGCCGAGCGTTTCGCCTGCAAGCCGGTCCATCGCGTAACCATCACCCACTGGCGAACCAGCGGGCACGACAAAGGCGATGCCGGGCACCGGAACGCCCGCGTCCCCGGCGAGCCGGATCAGCTGGGCCTCGGCCGCCACGCTGCCGAGCGCCTGCCCTGACTGCCCCGCGCCGGGCGGGTTGCGCCGCAGGACGAGCGGGCGGGATGATGCCCCGGGCACTTCGAGGTCGAAGGCCCACAACTGCTTGCTGGCACCCCCGCCGAGCTTTGCCAGGCCCGCGATCCGCGCGTTTGCCAGCCCGGCATCGCGCGCCGCCCGTTCGAGATCGTCCCGCAGTGCGTCGACGTCGACCTCCGCCGCGCCGGCGCCGCCAAGGCTGGTGATCGGTTGTTTCGCGGAGGCCGCCATCGGTATCGGCGAGATTGCCCGACCGCTTCCGGTTGCGCAATCGCCGCGCGCGCGGCACGACGCGGGCGGGGAGAGACACGCGCATGGATTTCACGATTCCCGCCGACCTCGAGGCCTATTACGCCGAGCTCGAGGCGTTCATCGAGGCCGAGATCGAACCGCTGGTCGCGAAGGACGACAACGTCCGCTTCTTCGATCACCGCCGCGAGCACGCGCGCACCGACTGGGAGGCGGGCGGCCTGCCCCGGCCCGAGTGGGAGGACCTGCTGCGCCAGGCGCGCAAGGCGGCCGACGCGGCCGGCCACTGGCGCTTCTCGGCCCCGGAGCAATATGGCGGAAGGGACGGCTCCAACCTCTGGATGGCGGTGATTCGCGACCGCTTCGCGCAGCGCGGCCTGGGCCTCCACAACGACCTGCAGAACGAACACTCGATCGTCGGCAACTTTCCCTTCGTGGCGATGTTCGACACGTTCGGCACCGCGGAGCAGAAGGCGGAATTCATCCTCGGCGGGTTCAAGGGCACCCGCCGCGTCGCGTTCGGCCTGACCGAGCCCGGCCACGGCTCCGACGCCACCTGGATGGAAACCCGCGCGGTGCCCGAGGCGCGCGGCGGTGTCCCCGGCTGGCGGATCGACGGCGAGAAGATGTGGATCACCGGCATGCACGTCGCCACCCATTGCGCGACGTTCGCCCGCACGGGCGGGGCCGACGGCGAGGCGCGCGGGATCACCTGCTTCCTCGTCCCCAACCCCACGCCCGGCCTGAAGATCGAGGAGTGGATGTGGACCTTCAACATGCCGACCGATCACCCGCGGCTGAGCCTGACGAACGTCTGGGTGCCCGACGCGGCGATCCTTGGCGAGGAAGGGCGCGGCCTCGCGCTGGCGCAGAGCTTCGTGCACCAGAACCGCATCCGCCAGGCGGCATCGAGCCTCGGCGCGGCGCAGTACTGCGTCGAGGAGAGCGTCAGGTACGCGCGCGAGCGCAAGCCCTTCGGCGAGGAGCTGGCGAAGAACCAGGCGATCCAGTTTCCGCTCGTCGAACTCGCCACCCAGTGCGAAATGCTGCGGCTGCTGATCTACAAGACCGCGTGGGAGATGGACAATATGCCGCACGAGGAGATCGAGCGGACGATCTCCGACCGGATCAGTATGTGTAACTACTGGGCGAACCGGCTGGTCTGCGAGGCGGCCGACCGCGCGATGCAGGTCCACGGCGGCATCGGCTATTCGCGGCACAAGCCGTTCGAGCACATCTACCGGCACCACCGCCGGTACCGGATCACCGAAGGGGCCGAGGAGATCCAGATGCGCAAGGTGGCGGCCTACCTGTTCGGCTATCTTGGCCCCAGGAAGAGCAAGTTCGGGTGAACACCTGATCACGCGGGAGTTGCACGATGGGCATCGTCGAAATTCTTGGTATCGCAGGCAGCGTCAGCCTGCTGGCGGGATGGCGGCTCTACCTGGCGATCTTCGCCACGGGACTGGCGATGCGGCTCGAGGCATTGCCGGTGCCCGAACATCTCGCCGCGCTCGACGCGCTGGCGAACCCGTGGGTCATGGGCGTGGCGGCGATCGCCGCGCTGGCCGAGTTCTTCGCCGACAAGGTCGCCTGGCTCGATAGTGCATGGGACGCGGTCCACACGTTCGTGCGGCCGGTCGGCGGGGCGTTGCTCGCGCTTGCCATCGTCGATCCGGGCGATCCGGCGTTCCAGGCGCTCGCGTTCATGCTCGGCGGCGGCGCGGCACTCGCGGCGCACGCCGGCAAGGCCGGTTCGCGCGCTGTGGTGAACGCGAGCCCCGAGCCGTTCAGCAACATTGCCGTCTCGTCGGTCGAGGACGTTGCCACCGCCGGCCTCCTGTGGGCCGCTTACGAATACCCGTACGCGGCCGTCGGGATCGCGGCCGTGCTGATCGCGCTCACCGCTTGGTTGCTGGTCATCGCGCGCCGGGCGCTCCGCAAGCTCTTCGCGCGCGGACGCCCTGCGCCGCCCGCCTAGGCCGCCGCCCGCAGCCTGCGCGCGCCGTGGCGCTCGATGAACGCCTCCACCTGCGGGGCGATCCGGTCGCGCCAGCGGCTGCCGTTGAAGATGCCGTAGTGGCCGGCGCCCTCCGCGAGGAGGTATTCCTTCTTCGACTTCGCGAGTCCGGTCGCAAGGTCGAGCGCGGCCCTGGTCTGGCCGATCCCCGAGATGTCGTCGCGTTCGCCCTCGACCGCGAGGATCGCGGTGTCGCGGATCGCGCCGAGGTCGACCCGCGCGCCGCGGTGGACGAAGGTGCCGTTGGGCAGCGAGTGTTTCTGGAACACCTCCTCGACAGTCTGCAGGTAGAATTCGGCGGTCATGTCGCAGACGCTGCGGTATTCGTCGTAGAACGCCTTGGTCGCGTCCGCGCTCGCCTCGTCGCCAACGGTGAGGTGTTTGAACATCTCGTAGTGGCTCATCATGTGGTTGCCGAGGTTCATGCTCATGAACCCGGCGAGCTGGAGGAACCCCGGATAGACCCGCCGGCCCGACCCGGCATACTGCATCGGCACGGTGGCGATCACGTTGTGCCGGAACCACTCGATCGGCCGCTCCATCGCCATGTCGTTGACCGTCGTCGGCGAGCGGCGGGTGTCGATCGGGCCGCCCATCATGGTCAGCGTGGCGGGGCGCGCGGGATGCCTGGCGGCGTTCATCACCGCGGTCGCGGCGAGCGCGGGGACCGATGGCTGGCACACCGCGATCATGTGCGTGCCCTCGCCGATGAAGGCGAGGAAATCGACCAGGTAGTCGATGTAGTCGTCAAGGTCGAAGCGGCCCGCGCGGGCCGGAACCATCTTCGCGTCGGCCCAGTCGGTGATGTAGACCTCGCACGTCTCGACCATCCGTTCGACCGTGCCGCGCAGCAGGGTCGCGTAATGGCCGCTCATCGGGGCGACGAGCAGGACCCTGGGCGCGCCTTCGGCCAATCCCTCGCGGGTGAACCGCCTGAGGTCGCCGAACGGCCGGCTTCGCACGATGGCCTCGGTCACCGCTTGCGTGGTTCCGCCGACTTCGACGCTGTCGATGTTGAAGGCCGGCTTGCCGCGCGGCTGGGTCGCGTGGGCGAACACCTCGAGCGCGCTCGCGGCATAGGGGCCAAGACCCATGTAGCCCATCGGCATCGCCGGGTTGGACATCAGTTCGGCACCGATCGAGGCCCAGGCGCTGACTCCGCCGAGCCATGCGCGCTGCAATTCGTATGCGTGGTAAAGCAAACCCGGTCGTCCCCTGCTGGAAAAACGCCTCTGGCGGGCGGTTAGGCCGGGCAACCTGCCCGTATTCGTTTCGTTGTGCAACGCACAACCCGTCGATTCGGTCCGAACGGCGCCAACCTCTGTGGATTTCCCCTTCCCGCTTGCCTATGTCCGCCGCGATGGATGCGAGCACCCCCGCCGAAACGCCCGTTGCCGACAGCGGGATCGAGGTCCCGGCCGAACGCGCCCCGAAGGCGCGCAGCATTCGCCCGCTGCTGATGATCTGGCGCCAGGCGCTGCACTATCCAACCCAGGTCGCGCTGGCCCTGGTCGCGCTGGCGATAACCGCCGCGGCGACGCTTGCGATCCCGGCCTATTTCAAGGTCCTGATTGACCGCGGCTTTTCGCAGGGCGGCGACATTGCCGGGATCGAGCACGCGGTGCGGCTGCTGTTCGGCGTCGTGGTGATCCTCGGCCTGGGGACCGCGATGCGGTTTTACTTCGTCAGCTGGCTCGGCGAACGCGTCGTCGCCGACATTCGCGAAAAGGTGCAGGCGAACCTCCTTCGGCTCGCCCCGGGCTTCTATGAAGAGAACAGCCCGAAGGAAATCTCCAGCCGGATGACCAGCGACACAACGCTGATCGAGCAGGTCGTCGGCACCACCGTCTCAGTGGCGCTGCGCAACGTGCTGATGGCGATCGGCGGCACGATCTACCTGTTCACCCTGGTTCCGACGCTGACCATGTGGATGGTCCTGATCATCCCCGCGGTGGTGATCCCGATCACCGTCTTCGGCCGGCGGCTGCGCAACGTTTCCCGGTCGAGCCAGGACCGCGTCGCCGACATTGGCGCGATGGTGACCGAGGTGCTGGGCGCGATGAAGATCGTCCAGGCGTTCAACCAGGAAGGCCGCGAGCGGGCGCGCTTCGACGCCGCGGTCGAAGCAACGTTCGCCACGGCCCGCCGGCGGATCGTGATCCGCGCGGCGATGACCGCGCTGGTTATCATGATCGTCTTCGGAGCGATCGTGCTGCTGCTCTGGCGCGGCGCGGTGGGGGTGGCGAGCGGAGAGATCTCGGGCGGCACGATCGCCGCGGTGGTCCTGACCGCGGGCCTCGTTGCGGGCGCATTCGGCGCGCTCACCGAGGTTTACGGCGACCTCCTGCGCGGCGCGGGCGCAGCCAGCCGGCTGGCCGAACTGCTGCACGAGGAGCCCGCCATCGCGGCTCCCGCGCGGCCGGAGGCGCTTCCGGTGCCGCCGCGCGGTTCGCTGAGCTTCCGCAACGTCAGCTTCCGTTATCCCACGCGCCTCGAAAGCCCGGCGCTGCGCGATTTCACGCTCGAGGTTCAGCCGGGCGAGACAGTCGCGATCGTCGGCCCCTCGGGGGCCGGCAAGTCGACCATCTTCCAGCTGGCCGAGCGGTTCTACGATCCGCAGGCGGGCACCATCCGCATCGACGGGGTGCCGCTCACCAGCGCCGATCCTGCCGAGATCCGCCAGCGGATCGCGTTCGTGCCGCAGGAAGGCGTGCTGTTCAGCGCCGATGCGCGCGACAACCTGCGCTACGGCAACTGGGACGCGACCGACGACGAGATCTGGGAGGCGGCCCGCGCGGCCAACGCCGAACGCTTCCTGCGCGAGTTGCCCGACGGTCTCGACACGTTTCTTGGCGAAAACGGCACCCAGCTGTCGGGCGGCCAGCGGCAACGCGTCGCGATTGCCCGCGCACTGCTGCGCGACGCGCCCATCCTTCTCCTCGACGAGGCGACCAGCGCGCTCGACGCGGAAAGCGAGCGCCTGGTCCAGGACGCGCTCGACCGGCTGATGAAGGACCGCACGACGCTCGTCATCGCGCACCGGCTCGCCACCGTGCGCGCGGCGGACCGGATCGTGGTGATGGACGAAGGCCGCATCGTCGAGCAGGGGAGCCACGGCGTGCTGGCGGCGGGCGGCGGGCTCTATGCCCGCCTCGCCGCGCTCCAATTCGGCGCGCACGAAGCGGCCTGAGGCGCGATCCTGTCCGGCCGCCAGTGCGGGCGTTCATCGCAGCCTAAGCCGCTGTAATCCATCAAGGCAACACCCGTGTCGACCAACGACATGGACTAGCGAGCCGCAAATCGCTTGGCGTGCGCCAGCGCGCGGAGCGACCCCGCGTCCGTGAGACTTTCCGAGGGACCTTCATGATCGACAGAATTCTCGCCGCCGGCGCCAGCGCTCTGGCGCTCGCCATCGCCGCCCCTGCCGCCGCGCAGGATGCCTCCGGCCCTGCCGCTGAGGCGGCGACGCCGACCATGAGCTTCGGCGAATGGGGCTTCGATCCCGCCGGCCTCGATGCCTCGATCGATCCCGGCGACGACTTCTTCGGCTACGCCAACCGCAAGTGGCTCGAGGCGAACCCCCTGCCACCCGAGTTCAGCCGTTTCGGCGCCTTCAACCTGCTTGCCGAAAAGTCGACCCGCGACGTCAAGGCGCTCGTCGACGAACTGGTCGCTCGCGACCCCGCGACGCTGACCTCTGACGAGCGCCGGATCGTCGACGTCTACCAGTCGTTCCTCGACGCTGCCGCGATCGACGCGGCGGGCCTCGCGCCCGCGCGGCCCTATCTCGACGCGATCGGCGGGGCCGATACCCTGGCGGGCCTCGCGACGCTGTGGGGCGGGGTAGGCTACCCGTCGCCGCTCGGCGGCTATGTCTCGGTCGATGCGAAGGAGCCGACCCGCTATTCGGTCTACGTCGGCTCGGGCGGCCTGGGCCTGCCCGACCGCGACTATTACCTCGACGACAGCGACAAGGGCCGGGCGATCCAGGCCAAGTATCGCGATTATCTCGCGTTCCTGCTCGGCCAGGCTGGCTACGCCGATGCTGCCGGAATGGCGCAGAAGGTCTACGCGTTCGAGGATCAGATCGCACGCAAGGTGTCGTGGGATCGCGCCACCCGGCGCAACCGCGACCTGACGTACAATGCCATGACGCCCGAACAGCTGTCCGCGATCGATCCCGCGTTCCCGACCGCCGCGCTTCTCGCCTCGGCCGGCCTTGCCGGGACCGATCGCTACATCGTCGGCGACCTTCCCCCCAGCGCGGAGCGGGCCGCCAGCCTGGGCCTCGGCACGACGACGCTGACCAAGATTGGCGGCGGCACGCCGGCGATGATGGCGCTTCTGCGGGCGACCCCGGTGGAGGTTCTCCAGGCGTGGACCGCCAAGGGCTTCCTAAGTGCGAACGCGGCGGTGCTTCCCGGCGCGATCGACCAGGCGCAGTTCGATTTCTACGGCAAGACGCTCAACGGCACGCCGCAGCAGCGCCCCCGCTGGAAGCGCGCGATCGCCGAGGACGAGAACCTGCTCGGCGAACTCGTCGGCGCGTCCTACGTCGAACGCTACTTCCCGCCCGCGAACAAGGCGGCGATGGTCGACCTCGTCGAAAACCTGCGCAAGTCGCTGGGTGCCAGCATCCGGGAGAACACCTGGATGGGGCCGGACACCAAGAAGGAAGCCCTCGCCAAGCTCGCCGCGTTCGACCCGAAGATCGGCTATCGCGACAATCTCGAGACTTATGAGGGCCTCGACATCGTTCCCGGAGCGGCGCTCGCCAACCGCATGGCGGCCGCGAAATGGGAATACGCCGACATGCTGTCCAAGCTCGGCGGGCCGATCGACCGTACCGAGTGGGGCATGCTGCCCCAGACGGTGAACGCCTATTACAACTCGACGAAGAACGAGATCGTGTTTCCCGCCGGCATCCTCCAGCAGCCGTTCTTCGGCCTCACCGCCGACCCGGCGGTGAATTACGGCGGGATCGGCGCGGTGATCGGTCACGAGATGGGCCACGGGTTCGACGACCAGGGCTCGAAGAGCGACGGGACCGGGATGCTGCGCAACTGGTGGAGCGATGCCGACCGCGCTGCCTTCGAGAAGCTGGCCGGCGCGCTGGTCGAGCAGTACAACGCGTTCTGCCCGCTCGACGACGGGGAAACCTGCGTCAACGGCAAGCTGACGCTGGGCGAGAACATCGGCGACCTCGGCGGCCTGTCGATCGCCTACCGCGCCTATCACATGTCGCTCGGCGGCAAGCCGGCGCCGGTGATCGACGGACTGACCGGCGACCAGCGGTTCTTCCTCGCCTGGGCGCAGGTGTGGCGCTCGCAGCAGCGCGACGACGCCGCGCGGCAGCGCCTGCGCACCGATCCGCACAGCCCCGAGCAGTACCGGGTCAACGGGATCGTTCGCAATTTCGACGAATGGTACAAGGCATTCGGGGTTACCCCCGACGATGCGCTGTACCTTGCGCCGGAGAAGCGGATACGCATCTGGTAGGCATTTTTCGGATGATGGGGCGGGCCGTGTCGCTTGACTTGGCCCGCCCTTTCTTCATGGCGCGCACATGGGTCTGACGCTTACCGCCATTCTCCTCGGCATCGTCGAGGGTCTTACCGAGTTCATCCCGGTCTCCTCGACCGGGCACCTGATCCTTGCCTCCGAGCTGTTCGGCTACGACGCCGCGGAATGGGAAACCTTCAACGTCGTCATCCAGCTCGGCGCAATCCTCGCCGTCGTCGTCCAGTACTGGCCGACCTTCTGGGACGAGGGGATGAAGCTGCTCCGGCTCGAGGCCGAGGGTATCCGCTTCCTGCGCAACATCCTGCTCGGCTTCCTGCCCTCGGCCGCGCTGGGCTTCGCGCTGCGCGGGTACATCTACGACATGCTGGAAAGTCCGACGGTCGTCGCCTGGGCGCTGATCGCCGGCGGAATCGGCATCCTCGCGATAGAGAAGGCGGTCGAGCCCGGCCCGGAGCGCAAGGTCGCCGATCTGCCGGTGCGCCAGGCGCTCGGAGTGGGCTTCGCGCAATGCCTCGCGCTCGTCCCCGGCGTCAGCCGTTCGGGCGCGACGATCATGGGCGCGCTGGCTCTCGGCGTCGGTCGCAAGACCGCGGCCGAGTTCTCGTTCTTCCTCGCGATCCCCACGATGCTCGGCGCGACCGTGCTCAGCCTGGCCGACAAGGGCGACCAGCTGGCCGGAGGTGCCGGGGTCGGCTGGACCGAAGTCGCGATCGGCTTCGCGGTCAGCTTCGTCGTCGCGCTGATCGTCATCCGGGCTTTCGTTGCCTACGTCTCGCGCCACGGCTTCGCGCCCTTCGCGTGGTACCGGATCGCGCTCGGCGGCGCGGCGCTCGCCTGGCTTGCGCTCCGCTAGTCCTTCGCGCCCTCGTTTCGTCGCATTCTGCGGAACCATCGTCGGTTTCGATGCTTCTTGGCAGGTGAAGACATTTGATTAGCGAGTTAAGTGGTGGGTTTTATTGTACTTTTGGCAGTCGGCGGCGTGCTGGCGTGGCTGGCGTCGATCCTCACGCGGGGTGACGATGCGCGTTCGATCGCGCTGAACCTGGTCGCGGGAGAGTTCGGTGCGCTGGTGTTTGGCGCCCTGGTGACCCGCGAGTCGCTGGTGCTGGGCATTTCGGCCAGCGCCCTGTTGGCCGGCATTGTCGGCGCGATCGCGATGCTCGTGCTGCTGGCCGTCACCCGACTGCGGATCGCTCGCTGACCCTGCCACAATTTTGACTTTTTTACCGGGGCCCCCCTTGATATGCAGGGGGCCCATCCAAAAAGGGGAAGACTGTAATGAAGAAGCTCATTGCCATTTCGTCGGCGCTCGCCCTCGGCCTTACCGTCGCTGCCTGTGACGGCCCGAAGGAAAACGCCATGGAAGACGCCGGCGAGCAGAACGCCGAAGCTGTCAACGAGCAGGCTGAGGCCATGGAAGACGCCGGCACGATGACCGACGAGCAGGCCGACGCGGTGACCGACGCCGCCGAAGACAAGGCCGATGCGATGGAAGAGGCCGGCGAAGCCGCTGACAACGCCACCGGCAACTGAGCTCGGTCAGTTCAGGCAGAAAGACGGTCCCGGAGCGATCCGGGGCCGTTTTTTTTGGCCCGTTTGCGGTGCTAGACGGGCTTCGCCCCGCTGCCGCGACCGCCGCGCAGGAGGTATTCCTGCGTGCCGCGATGGACCACGTTGTCGAGATCGATCACCGCGCTGTTGGCAAAGGTGAACCCCGGCGGCAGCGAGCGGTACAGACGGTCGAAATCGCGCTCGACCGTCTGGCGGAAAAGATCCTCGAAACTCTCGATCACGAAATAGGTCGGTTGCAGGTCGTCGATCACGTAGTCGGTCCGCATCACCCGATCGACGTTGAGCATGATCCGGTTGGGGCTCTCCGCCTCGGTCGCGTAGACCACCTCGGTCGGGCCGGACAGGATGCCCGCGCCGTAGGCCTTGAGGCCGCCGGCCTCCTCGATCAGCCCGAACTCGACCGTGTACCAGTAGAGTGCGCCCAGCGCCTTGAGGCGATTGTAGCGCATCGCCTTCCACCCGGCGCGGCCGTATTCCTGCATGTAGTCGGCGTAGACCGGGTCGGTCAGCATCGGCACGTGCCCGAACACGTCGTGGAAGACGTCGGGCTCCTGGATGTAGTCGAAGGTTTCGCGCGTGCGGATGAAGTTGCCCGCGGGGAAGCGGCGGTTGGCAAGGTGCCAGAAGAACACGTGATCGGGGATCAGCATCGGCACCGGCACGACCGACCACCCGGTCAGCGCGGAGAGATCCTCGCTGAGCTTGCCGAATTCGGGCACGCCGCCGCGATTGAGGTTCAGC
This sequence comes from Tsuneonella litorea, assembly GCF_025154015.1. Taxonomy (GTDB): domain Bacteria; phylum Pseudomonadota; class Alphaproteobacteria; order Sphingomonadales; family Sphingomonadaceae; genus Tsuneonella; species Tsuneonella litorea. The sequence goes on along the minus strand of NZ_JAOAMV010000001.1, from coordinate 387,607 downwards.
TTCTGCAGGCCCGCCATGAACGCGCTCGCCGCGCGGCCCGGCAGGACGTCCATCTGGCGGGCGAACAGGTCGTTCCAGATCGCGTCTTCTTCGCTCGAGTACTGCGCCTGGGCCGGTTCGAGCCAGTCCTCGCCTACGTGCGCCGGCCGCTTGAGCGGCGCGGTGAACACGTCCGCCGGAAGATCCGGCAGCGCGGAGAAGTCTTCTTCAGGTTTCGCGAGCGTGGCCATTGTTTCAACCGTAACGAATAGCACCGCAGCCCGGTGCCCGCAAATGCCGGTCAGGCGGCGCGTTCGAAGATCGCGGCGATGCCCTGGCCCCCGCCGATACACATCGTTTCCAGCCCATAGCGCGCCTCGCGCCGGGCCATTTCGTGCGCCATGTCGGCAAGGATGCGCCCCCCGGTCGCACCGATCGGGTGGCCGAGGCTGATGCCAGAGCCGTTGACGTTGAGGATGTCCAGTCGGGAATCGTCCTCGGACCAGCCCCAGCCCTTGAGCACCGCGAGGACCTGCGGTGCGAACGCCTCGTTGAGCTCGACGAGATCGACCTCGTCCCAGCCCATGCCGGTGCGCGCGAACAGCCGCTCGACCGCCGGCACGGGTCCGATGCCCATCCGGCTCGGGTCGCAGCCCGCCGCCGCGTAGCCGGTGAACCACAGCATCGGTTCGAGCCCCAGTTCGTCGAGCTTGTCCTCTGCGACGACAAGGCATGCGGCGGCCGCATCGTTCTGCTGGCTGGCGTTGCCCGCGGTCACCACGCCGCCTTCGAGCGCGCGCAGCTTGCCGAGCGATTCCATGCTCGCGTCGGCGCGGAAGCCCTCGTCCCTCGCGAACAGGACCGGGTCGCCCTTCCGCTGCGGCACCTCGACGGGCACCAGTTGCGCGTCGAACCTGCCAGCCTCCCACGCGGCAGCGGCGTTGCGGTGGCTGCGCACAGCAAAGGCGTCGGCCTCCTCGCGCGTGATGCCGTAGTCGCTGGCGAGATTTTCCGCCGTTTCGATCATGCCGGTGATGACCCCGAACCGCTCGATCGGCTGGCTCATCAACCGGCCTCGGGTAAGCCGGTCCCACAGCTCGACGTTGCCCGCCTTGACCCCGCCGCGCAGCGCCGTGGTGTAGTGCTCGACGTTCGACATCGATTCGCAGCCGCCCGCGACGACCACGTCGGCATGCCCGCTCTCGACCATCATCGCCGCATTGACGACCGCCTGCAGGCCCGAACCGCAGCGCCGGTCGAGCTGGTAACCGGGTACCTCGAGCGGGAGGCCGGCGGCGAGCCAGGCCCAGTGCCCGATCGCGGGGGCCTCGGCGTTACCGTAGCCCTGGCTGAAGACAACGTCGTCGACGCGGTCGGGATCGATCCCGCTGCGCGCGACCAGCGCCTTGAGGATGACCGCGCCGAGCTGGCCCGCTTCGAGCGGGGCGAGCGTGCCGAGGAACTTGCCCACCGGCGTGCGCAGCGGGCTGACGATGGCGGCCCTGCGGCCGGTCTTGCGAATGGTCATGGGCGTTTCCTCAATCCGTTGCTGTCGCTCGTGTCGACCACGCCGCGGTCGACCAGGTCGCCGATCACGCCCGACGACAGGCCAAGCCGCTCGGCGAGCACTTCCTCGCTGTGCTCGCCGAGAAAAGCAGCAGGCCGCGGGTCGCCCGCCTGTTCGCCGCCGAGGTGCGCCATCGAGCGCGGCGCGGGGTAGGCGAACCCGCTGGGGTTGGCGGGCGAGGGGCCGAACAGCGGGTTGTCGGCGACGAGCGCGGGATCGGTCACCGCCTCGTGCATCGTGCGGTAGCGTTCGAAGGTCGCACCCGCCGCGCCCAGCGCCTGGGCGAGGTCTGCATAATCGCGCTGCCCGGCGGCGCCCTGCACGATGGCGAACAGCGCATCGCGGTGGACGAAGCGGTTGTGATCGGAGTGGGCAAACTGCACGCCGGTTTCGGCCTCGAGCACGGCGATCGGCGCGGCGATGTCGAGCGCGTCGACCATCGCCCGCCACTGCTTCGCGGTCAGCACCGCGACCATGAACCGCTTGCCGTCGCGGCTCGTGAAATCACGCCCCAGCGCGCCCCAGATCGCGTTGCCGAGGCGCGGCCGGTCGGTGCCGCGATAGAGCATCTCAGCCAGGGCACCCGAATTGGCGACGGTGCCGATCATCACGTCGCCGAGCGGCAGGCGCACCTCGCTCCCCTCGCCCGTGCGGGCGCGGTGGTGGACCGCCGCCAGCAGCGCGAAGGCTCCGTAGGCGCCGGTGATGAAGTCCCACGCGGGCAGCACCTGGTTGACGGGCGGCGCGGTCGCGGGGTCCCAGTCTTCCGGCCCGGTCATCAGCGGGTATCCGCTGGCCGCGTTGACGGTGAAGTCCATCGCCTGCCGGCCATCGTGCCAGCCCATCACGCGCACCGAGATCATGTCGGGCCGCCCCTCGCTCACCGCGGCGTGGCTGAGGAAGCTCTGCTCGGGCAGGTTGGTGACGAGCTGGCCGGTGGTCCTTGCCAGAGCGACGCACAGCTCGCGCCCCTCGGCCGACCGCAGGTCGAGCGCGACCGATTTCTTCGCGCGGTTCAGGTTCTCCCACGCGAGGCTGCGGCCCTCGGCGGTCTGCATGTAGCGATCGTAGTCGAGCCCGCCACCGATTTGGTCGACGCGGACCACCTCGGCGCCCATCTGCGCGCAATAGAGCCCGATCGTCGGCGATGCGACGAAGCTCGATACCTCGATGACCGAAAGATCGGCGAGGAGGCCGTACATCTACGCCTGCGCCGCGAAATCGCGCAGCATATGCTTGGCGATCTGCAGCTGGAGGATCTGCGTGGTTCCTTCGTAGATGCGGTAGATGCGCGCATCGCGGAAGAATCGCTCGGCGTCGTATTCTGCGAGGTAGCCGGCGCCGCCGTAGATCTGCACCACCCGGTCGACCACGCGCCCGCACATTTCCGAGGCGAAGACCTTGAACGCAGCGGCCTTGCGCAGGATGTTCTCGCCCGCGTCGGCGCGCGCGGTCACGTCGGCCATCATGCATTCGGCGGCGTAGATCTCGGTCTCGCTCTCGGCGAGCATCTGCTGGATCAGCTGGAAGTTGGCGATCGGCTCGCCGAACGCCTTGCGCTCGGTCGCGTAGCGCAGCGCGCTGTCGAGCGCGCGGCGGGCGTATCCGGTCGACGCCGCACCGACCGAAATGCGCCCGTTGTCGAGGCTTTTCATCGCGAACACGAAGCCCTTGCCGGTCTCTCCCCCGAGCAGCGCATCGCCCGGCACGTGCACGTCGTCGAGGATCACATCGGCGATATGGCTGCCGGCCTGGCCCATCTTGTGGTCGGGTGACCCGACGGTGACGCCGGGCGTGTCCATCGGCACGATGAAGGCGGACACGTGCGCGTTCTTGGGCAGGTTCTCCTTCTCGGTGCGGGCCATGATCAGGCCGACCGAGGCGTGCGGCGCGTTGGTGATGTAGCGCTTGGTCCCGTTGAGGATCCAGCCGTTGCCGCCCGGATCGGGCTTCGCGGTCGTCGCCATCGCGGCGCTGTCGCTGCCGCTGCCGGGCTCGGTCAGGCCGAAGCAGGCGATCTCGCCGGCGGCGATGCGCGGCCACCACTCGGCCTTCTGCGCGTCGGTGCCCCCGTTCTTGATCGCGGAGTTGAACATCCCGACGTTGATCGAGAAGATCGAGCGGAAGGCCGGCGCGGCATAGGCCATCGTCTTGACCACGCGCGCATACTGCGATGTGCTGAGCCCGGCACCGCCGTAGTCCTCGGGCACGGTCAGGCCGAACAGGCCCATGTCGCGCATCTCGTTGACGATCGGCTCGGGGATACGGTCGGCTTCGATCACCTCCCGCTCGGCCGGGATCAGCCGTTCGCGCACGTAGCGCTCGAGCTGGTCGATGAACTGTTCGAACAGTTCAGGGTCCATACCGGTCATTTAATTCTCTCCCGCCGACTCCGATTCTTCTGTTGCCGATGCGGCCGCGCTCGGCAAGGCCCCGGAAGGGATCGCGCTCGCCGGCAGGCGTCGCTCCTCCAGCATCGCCGCAGCCTCGTCCAGCGCCGCGGCTTCGTCCACGGTCACCCCGCCGGGGCCCGGATCGGTCGCCGCGGATCCGCAGGCGGCCAGCGCCAGCATGGCGGCGACGGGCGGAAGGCTCCTCGCGAACAACATGGTCACGCCATACTCGCCTTCTGAAAAAGGAAAAGCGGGCGAATCGCGTCGACCGCGATCCGCCCGCCTTCCATGGCGCAAGGGGCCGAGCGCCTTACTGCGCGTCGGTGGCCGCCTCGGCAGCCGCGGCGGCGGCCTGCGCGCGCGCGGCGACTTCGGCGGCATTGGCGCCGGCCTGCTCGGCGGTCGCCTGCGCGGCGTCGGTCGGTTCGGCGGCGGCGTCCTCCGAAGCGTTGGCGCTCGGGTCGGCGACGGGTTCTTCGGTCACGCCGGCCATCGCCTCGTCTGCCGGCATCTCGACCGTGTCGGCCTCGGCCGCGGTCGAGGCGTCGTCGGTGCTGCCGCAAGCGGCGAGGCCGAGCGTGAGCGGCAGGGCGATCAGGGCAATCTTCTTCATCGGTGGTCTCCTCGAATGGGTTCGGACCGCTCCTACGCGCGCCACATTCGCGCCGCAATCGCCGCTGTCCACAAGCGGTGCATTTCCTTCCGCCCACTGCCTGTGCCAAGGCGCCCGCGATGGCCACGGTCGCACCTCCTTCTCCCGGTCCGGCGCTCGCCGAGGCCCGCGGCAAGCTGCGCGAAGTGTTCGGCTTCGACGATTTCCGCGGCGTGCAGCCGCAGGTGATCGAGCGGGTGCTGGACGGCCGCTCCACGCTCGCGGTCATGCCGACGGGGGCGGGCAAGTCGCTGACCTACCAGCTTCCGGCGACGATGCTGAAGGGGACCTGCGTGGTCGTCAGCCCGCTGATCGCGCTGATGCACGACCAGCTGCGCGCGGCGCGCGCCAACGGCATCGCCGCTGCCACGCTGACGAGCGCCGACGCTGACTGGCGCGAGACGATGGACGCGTTCCGCGCGGGCCAGCTCGACCTGCTCTATGTCGCGCCCGAGCGGGCAAGCCAGCCGGCGTTCCGCGACCTGCTGTCGTCGGCGCCCATCGCGCTGTTCGCGATCGACGAGGCGCACTGCGTGAGCGAATGGGGCCACGATTTCCGCCCTGACTATCGCCAGCTTCGCCCGCTGATGGACGCGTTTGCGGGCGTGCCGCGGCTGGCGCTGACCGCGACTGCCGACGCGCACACCCGTGCCGACATCCTGACCCAGCTCGACATTCCCGAGAGCGGATTGATCGTCGCCGGGTTCGATCGGTCGAACATCCGTTATGCGATCCGCCACCGGGACAACCCGGTGCGTCAGATCGCCGACCTGATGCGGACCGAGCCGGGGCCGGGGATCGTCTACGCCCCGACCCGGGCGAAGGTCGAACAGCTGGCCGACAAGCTCGCCGCGGCTACCGGGCGCCCGGTCCGCCCTTACCACGCGGGGCTCGATCCCGCCGTGCGTGCGGGCAACCAGGCCGCGTTCGTCGAAAGCGAGGACATGGTGATCGTCGCCACGATCGCGTTCGGCATGGGGATCGACAAGCCCGACGTGCGCTTCGTCGCCCATGCCGGTCTGCCCAAGTCGATCGAGGCCTATTACCAGGAGACCGGCCGCGCGGGCCGCGACGGCGACGCCGCGCAGGCGGTCATGCTGTGGGGCGCCGACGACTTCGCCCGCGCCCGGCAGCGGATCGGCGAGGTGCCCGAAGACCGTCGCACCTCCGAGCGCACCCGGCTCGACGCGCTGGCGGGCCTCGTCGAGACCGCCGGCTGCCGCCGCGCGGTGCTGCTGCGCCACTTCGGCGAGGATCCGCCGGAACGCTGCGGCAACTGCGACAACTGCCTCGAGGCGCCCGGCGTCCTCGATGTCACCGAACTGGCGCAGAAGCTGCTCAGCGCCGCCTACCGCACTGGCCAGAGCTTTGGCTTCGGTCACCTCCAGAAAGTGCTGACCGGCGCCGGGGACGACCGCGTGATCCAGCGCGGCCACGACCGGCTGAGCGTGTTCGGGATCGTCGGCAACGACGAGGCACGGCTGCTCCAGCCGATCGCGCGGGCGCTGCAGGCGCGCGGGAGCCTCGTCGCGACCGAACACGGCGGCCTTCAGCTCGGCGGCGACGCCAAGGCGATTCTCAAGGGCGAGCGCGCGGTGGAGATCGTCGTGCCGCCGGCGCGCGCACGCTCGCGGCGGCGGGGAACCGGCGGGGAGGCCAATCCGGTGGGCGATCCCTTGTTCGAGGCGCTGCGCGAGGAGAGACGCACGATCGCGCGCGAGGCGGGGGTACCGCCATACGTGGTGTTCCACGATGCCACCTTGCGCGAGATGGCGGCGCTGAAGCCGCGGTCGCTGTCGCAGCTCGGCGCAATCGCGGGCGTGGGTGCCCGCAAGCTCGAATCCTATGGCGAGGCGTTCCTGGCGGTCATCCGGCGGCATTGACCCGCGCAAGCGCATGGCGGCCGCGGGCGGTATCCGGCGGCCGCTGCGCGTGCCGCTAGCTGGCCGCGTAGGGGAGCGAGGAGTGGTGCAGGACGATGCGCAGCTTGCCCTTGCCGTCGCGCACATACCCCCAGGTCTTGTCGACCTTGGTCAGGTTGCCCTTGTCATCCCACATCGAGACATTGCCCATCGACATCGCGCTGTTGCCGGTGATCAGGATGCCGGCGTTCTCGCTCTCGCAGCTGCGCCAGTGCTTGAGCGCGAAGCCGCCGTCGTTGGGATAGGTCGCGTCATCGCCCACGAAGTAGGAAAGCGCGCCGTCGCGCGTGGGGCGGAACGTCTGGGGGGCAGCCGCCAGCGTCGGTTTGAACAGGACCGGTCCCATTCCGTAGGCATAGGTGCTGTCGATGACCTGCCCGGCGAGAGCCTTGTCTGCGGGAAGGACCTTGGTGTCGGCCTCGGTCGAGATTGCGACCAGCGCGTTGCACCAGGCCTGCTGGGCTGCTTCGACTTCCGCGACGGTGATCGGCGCGTAGGTGGCGGCCTGTGCGGCCGGGTGGCCGCCTTCGTGGTGCTTGGCCTGGACCGGCGCCGCGGCGAGGGCGAGGCCGGCGGCAATCGGGGCCAGCAGGTACGTGGTCTTCATGAGCAGTCTCCTTTTCGTGCGTTGGTGGTGGTGAACGGTCGATCAGGGCTGGACCGGGTTGTGCGGCAGGTGCGGAGCGCTGTCCTCGCCGTGGCGGGTCTTCCACAGCGAGTAGAGCACGCCGCTCGCGATCAGCGCGGCGGTCACGGCCAGGCTCAGCACCGGGGGGAACTTGTCTCCGCCGAGAACGAAATCGGACACGAAGATCTTCGCGCCGATGAACACCAGCACGGCGGCGAGCGCGTACTTGAGGTAGTAGAAGCGGTGCACCATCGCCGCGAGCGCGAAGTAGAGCGCGCGCAGGCCTAGGATCGCCATGATGTTGCTGGTGTAGACCACGAACGTATCGGTCGTGATCGCGAAGATCGCCGGCACGCTGTCGACCGCGAAGACGAGGTCGGCGAGGTTGATGACGACCAGGGCCAGGAATAGCGGGGTCGCCGCGGTAACCAGCCTGCCGGTCTTCTCGTCGGCGACCTTGACGAAGAAGTGCTGCCCGTGAAGCGCGCGGGTCACCCGCATGTGGGTCGAGATCCAGCGGACCGCCGGGTTGCGCGCGATATCGGGTTCGTGGTCGCCGGCGAAGAACATCTTGATGCCGGTGAAAACGAGGAAAGCGGCGAAGACGTAGAGCACCCAGTACGCTTCTGCGACGAGCGCGGCGCCGCCCGCGATCATCAGGCCGCGCAGCACGATCACCGCGATGATACCCCACAGGAGCGCGCGGTACTGGTATTTCGCAGGAATCGCGAAATAGCCGAAGATCAGGCTGATCACGAAGACGTTGTCGATCGACAGCGCCTTCTCGATGAAGAAGCCCGTGTAATACTTCATGCCGAGATCGGCGCCGCGCTCGAGCCAGATCCACGCACCGAAGGCGAGCGCGATGCCGATGTAGAACACGCTGAGCTTCAGGCTTTCGCCGATGCCCATCTCGCGGTCCTCCTTGTGGAGGACGCCGAGGTCGAACGCGGTCAGCGCGACGACGAGGCCGAGAAAGGCCAGCCAGAACCACGCCGGCGTGCCGAGCCAGTCATAGAAGAGGAAATCCATCGGGCCTTGCTCCGCCTGAAGGGGCGAATGCCGGGCGCGCCACCGGAGCGCGCCCGGCGACCGGGTCAACGCGCGGGCGCGCGGCGCCGCATCGCGCGCGCGAGGCGCTCCTTTACGGCGAGCTTCAGGTTCTTCAGGCGAATGATCTCGAACGGATCGGGCAGCCCGCGCTTCTGCGCCGCGGCGATCATCTGGTCGAGTTTCTGGTGGCGTTCCATCAGCAGGTACAGCCGGTCGGACATACGTCGTCTCCCTATCGAACGAATTGCAGTTCGATCGGAGTTGCCGACACCGGTGGGCGTTGGGGAAGGGGGTGAGCCCAGGCCCGGCATCGGCAACATCCGATGCGGTCCGACATCACGCGACGCAAAAGCCAGAAGGCCGCTGCGCCGCGCCAGAGGGGCCCGGTCCCGCGAAAGCGAAATGGGGGCAATGCAGCCACTTTCAAGAACCGGTTTGCAAAATTCCGGAATCGATATAAATATGATATCACTTTCATATCGAAGGAGTGATTCGTCATGTCGGTGGAACTGAAGGGGATGACCAGAAGTCGCGAGGTGCCGGCATCGGCGTTCAACGGCTTCGTGATGCTGTTCGTCCTGCTTGCCGTGATTGCGCTGGGCGCGTGGTGGGTGGCGGGCGGCTTCCCGCCCGCGGGTGCCGACAAGGCGACCAAGCTCGCGTTCCTCGGCAGTCTGGTCGGTGCGATCATCGCCACGCTGTTCGTCGCGGTGGGGTTCTACATGATCCAGCCCAACCAGGCGGCGGTGCTCACGCTGTTCGGCGCCTACAAGGGCACCGACCGTACCGAGGGGTTGCGCTGGGTCTGGCCGTGGATCGCCAAGAAGAAGATCTCCGCCCGCGCGCACAACGTCCATTCGGACCGGGTCAAGATCAACGACCTCAAGGGCAACCCGATCGACATTGCCTGCAACGTCGTGTGGCGCGTCGCCGACACCGCGCAGGCGAGCTTCGACGTCGACGATTTCAAGGAGTTCGTGAATATTCAGATCGAGGCCGGCCTGCGCACGGTAGGCGCACGGCATCCCTACGACGACCTCGAGGAAGAGGAGACGACCCTGCGCGGCAGCCCCGACGTGGTCAATTCCGAGCTCCAGACCGAGCTCAACGAGCGGCTGCACGTCGCCGGCATCGTGGTCGACGAGGCGGGCCTAACCCACCTCGCCTATGCCCCGGAGATCGCCGGCGCGATGCTGCGCCGCCAGCAGGCCGAAGCGGTGATCGCCGCCCGCGCGAAGCTGGTGATGGGCGCGGTCAGCATGGTCGAAATGGCGCTGGCCAAGCTGTCCGAGGACGAGATCGTCGAACTCGACGACGAGCGCCGGGCGACGATGGTGTCGAACCTCATGGTCGTGCTGTGCGGCGAGCGCGAGGCGCAGCCGGTGGTCAACGCCGGAACGCTCTACCAGTAGCCGGCCATGGCCGACACGCCGCCCAGAAAGGCCTTCGCCCTTCGCCTCGACCCGGCGGTCTTCGCCGCGGTCGAGCGGCTGGCTGCGGCCGAACTGCGCAGCGCAAATGCCGAGATCGAGGTCCTGCTGCGCGAGGCGCTCAAGGCGCGCGGGATCGCCGCGGAACGGACACGGCCCGCCCGCCGCGGCCGCCCGCCAATGGAGAACTGATCGATGCTGCACGGGTTCTTCGAGGAGGGCGACTGGTTCGCTGCCAAGCGTTTCGGATACGGCGCGGGGCTCCCCATCGCCTGGCAGGGCTGGGTGGTCCTGCTCGTCTATCTCGGCATCGTGGCGGGCGCCGGACTGCTTGCCGGGGCAGACCCCGACGTCGGTCCGTTGGTGGCCGGTCTCGTCATCGCGGTCGCAACCACGGCCCTGATCCTGATCGCACGCCGCCGCACGCGGGGCGGCTGGCGCTGGCGCTGGGGCGAGCAGCCGGACAGGAATCCTTAGGAGCGCGTTAACCAGGATTCGCTATCGCGGGCCCCATGGACAGTCTCGCCCGCCCCGCCGCCGACCGGCGCACGCTCGCTCGGCCGTCCATGGCGCTCGTTCTCGCGCTCGCCGCGGTGGCGGTCTTGGCGATACCTGCCGCCGCGGTCCTCGCACAGGACAGCCCGGGCGCGCCGTTCACGGTGGTAGAGACGGGGCGCGGATATTCCACGCTGCAGCAGGCGGTGAACGCGGTGGGGAGCGGTCACGGCACGATCGCCGTGGCGCCGGGCACCTATCGCCAGTGCGCGGTACAGGAGGCCGGCGCGGTGACCTATCTCGCCTCGCAGCCGGGCAAGGCGGTCTTCGAGAACAAGACGTGCGAGGGCAAGGCCGCGCTTGTTCTGCGCGGGCGCGCGGCCCGCGTGGCCGGGCTGACGTTTCGCGGCATGGCGGTGCCGGACAAGAACGGCGCGGGCATCCGGCTCGAGCGGGGCGACCTCACCGTTGCCCAGAGCTGGTTTCTCGACAGCCAGCAGGGCATCCTGACCGCCAGCGATCCGGCGGGGACGATCGTGATCGACAAGAGCACCTTTTCCGGCCTCGGCACGTGCGAGAACGAGGCGGGCTGCGCGCATTCGATCTACGTCGGCGACTACGGCCGCCTGCGGATAACCCGCAGCCGCTTCGAACGCGGCACAGGGGGTCATTACGTCAAAACCCGCGCCGCCCGCGTAGAGATCGCGAGCTCGAGCTTCGACGATTCGCAGGGGCGCGGCACGAACTACATGATCGACCTGCCCGACGGAGCGACCGGACAGATCACCAACAACTGGTTCGTGCAAGGCGCGGACAAGGAAAATCATTCGACCTTCATCGCGGTCGCGGCCGAAAACCAGAGGCATTCGGCCGATGGCCTCGCGGTGGCGGGCAACGACGCCCGCCTGGCGCCGGGTGTGCGGCGATCGACTGCGTTCGTCGCTGACTGGTCGGATGACCGGCTGACGGTCGGGCCCAACGCGCTCGGCGTCGGCATCAAGCCCTTCGAGAAGCGCTGAAGGGGAACCCCTGCCCGATCCTGCCGGTTGTTCCTGAAAGGAGCACGGCATGGCAGGCGGTTGGACGCGCGACGGCGCGGTTCAGGACCAGATCGACGACACGGTCAGCGACGCGGTCGCCGCGGCCCGCGCCCGCACGCCGAAGGGAGCGAGTGCGGAATACTGCGACGATTGCGGCGAGCCGATCCCGCCGCGTCGGCGCGAGGCGCTGCCGGGCGTGCGGACCTGCGTCGGCTGCCAGGCGGAACGGGACGGCGCCGTGCGTCACTCCGCGATCAACCGCCGCGGGAGCAAGGATAGCCAGCTGCGTTGACGAACCGTTCGCTTGCCGCCAACCGGGCCGCATGAGTTCGGCCTTCATCCGATTGCAGCACCTTGCGCCGCAGCACGCCCTGTCGAAACTCGCGGGCCGGTTCGCCGACTCCACGACGCCCTGGATCCGCGACCCGCTGATCCGCCGGTTCATCGCCGCCTATGACGTCGACATGAGCGAGGCGGCCGAGCCGGTCGAGGCCTACCCGACCTTCAACACGTTCTTCACCCGTGCCCTCAAACCCGGCGCGCGACCGCTCGCAGATACGGAGCGCTTCGTCCTCAGCCCGGCCGACGGGGCGGTGAGCCAGATCGGCGAAATCGCCGACGGCCGGATCGTCCAGGCCAAGGGCCGCGACTATTCCGTCGCGGAATTGCTGGCGGTTGACGCCGGCGACGCCCACCGGTTCGACGGGGGGCGGTTCGTGACGATCTACCTGTCCCCGAAGGACTACCACCGGGTCCACATGCCCGCCGCCGGGACCTTGCGGCAGACGCGCTACGTGCCGGGCGACCTGTTCTCGGTGAACGGGGTGACCGCCGAGGGGGTCGAGCGGCTGTTCGCCCGCAACGAACGGCTCGCGTGCCTGTTCGATGGAGAACTCGGCCGGTTCGCCAGCGTGATGGTCGGGGCGATGATCGTCGCCGGAATCGAAACCGTCTGGAGCGGACGGGTGAAGCCGCACGGAAGGGTGATCGAGAGCCGCGATTTCACCGGACCGCGCTTCGCGGCGGGCGACGAGATGGGCCGGTTCTACCTCGGCTCGACCGTGGTGCTGCTGTTCGAGCCGGGGAATGTCGAGTGGATCGAGGGGATCGGTGCGGGAAGCACCGTGCGCATGGGACAGGCCCTTGGCCGCCGACTGTAGAGATCAGCCGAACGCGCGCGCGTAGCGCACCACGCCGCCGGTCCCGCTGCCCGCCAGAACCAGCCGTTGCAGGAACTCGCCCCCCGGACGCGGATAGACCAGCCGGATGTCGCGCTCGAAACCGAACCGCGCGTAATATGCGGGATCGCCGACCAGCACCACGCCGCGCGCGGCCCGTAGCCGCAGTTCAGCGATGCCCGTCCCGATCAGGCGCGATCCGATGCCGAGCCGTTGAAGGTCGGGACGGACGGAGACCGGGCCGAGGCCGAACCAGCCATCCTCGCCGCCCTCGATGACGACCGGCGAGAACGCGACGTGTCCCGCCACCGTGCCGTCCGTCTCCGCGACGAGCGACAGCGAAAGGTCGCCGGCGGCGCGCAGCGCGTCGATGATGCCGGATTCGCTGCCGTCGCTGTAGGGGACCCCCGCGAACGCATCCGCGGTGACCGCGCGAATCGCGGCCGCGTCACCCGGCCGCTCCGCGCGGATCGATATGGTCACCGGAGGAGGTGCCCTGCCCGGTCGCGCTTGGTGGCGAGGTAGCGCGCGTTGTGCGGGTTGTCGGGCAGCTGGTGCGGCACCCGCTCGACCACGCGCACGCCGGCATCTTCCAGTGCGACGACCTTCGCAAGATTGTTCGTCATCAGCCGGACGCTGCGCGCGCCGAGCAGGTCGAGCATTCGCGCCGCCACCGGAAAGTCGCGCGCCTCGTCGGGCAGACCGAGGCGGCGGTTCGCGTCGATCGTGTCGAACCCTTCGTCCTGCAGCCGGTAGGCGCGCAGCTTGTTGACGAGGCCGATCCCACGCCCTTCCTGCCGCAGGTAGAGCACGACGCCCCAGCCGCCCGATCGCGCTTTCTGCGAGGCCGCGTGGAGCGCCGCGTCGAGTTGGGGTCCGCAGTCGCACTTGAGGCTGCCGAGCACGTCGCCGGTGAGGCATTCAGAATGCAGCCGCACGAGCGGCGGCGTGTCCGACCGCGGATCGCCGAACACCAGCGCGACGTGTTCGCGCAGGTCGTCGGGCGTGCGGAAGGCGACGATCTCGCACGCCTCGCCCGCCGCGACCGGCAGGTGCGCCCGCGCGGCGATGACGAGGCGCGCAGGATCGGTGAACGCGGCCAGATCGGCGGGAGCGAACGGCTGTGCCTCGCCCGCGTTGGCGGGATCGACGAGAAACGCGGGCAGGATTCCCGCGATCCGCGCAAGCTCCAGGGCGGCGGCGGCCCCCTCGGCCCAATCGAGGGATTCGGCGCGAAACGGACCCTTGAGCGGGTTCGCGAGATCGAGCGCGGGATCGGCGAGCGCACGCGCGGCGGCGAGGTCAAACTTCCCGGCGCCGCGCACCAGGACCGGTGCTTCCGGGACTGCGGCCTCGCGCTGGTTGGCAAGCTTGAGCGTTTCCGCGCGCGCCGCGCCGATCAGCATCCGTTCCGCGCGCGCTCCGGGTGCGAAGGCGGTCTCTGCGGGCAGGAGCGTGGGTCCGCCGTCAAGCGCGATCGGCCACCCGTGGCGCAGCGCATCCACCGCTTGCGCCGCGCGCCGGGATGGGCTCGCGGTCAGAGGTCGAACTCCGTGACCAGCGGAACGTGGTCGCTCGGGCTGTCCCACCGGCGCGTTTCCTCGACGAACCGGTGGCCCGTCGCCTGTCTCGCCAGGTCGGGACTGGCCCACATGTGGTCGAGCCGCCGGCCCTGGTCCTTCTGCCGCCAGTAGCTGCGGTAGGACCACCACGAGTAGTTGCGCTCGGGCGCCGGGATGAACCTGCGCCCCAGGTCGACCCAGCCGTGGGCGTCCCCCAGCCGCCCAAGCGCCTCGACTTCGACCGGGGTGTGGCTGACGACCTTGAGCAGCGCCTTGTGGTCGTAGACGTCGCATTCGAGCGGCGCGACGTTGAAATCGCCGACCAGCAGCGTCGGCCGGTCGAGTGAATCCGCCCAGCGGGCCATCCGCTCGAGGAAATCGAGCTTCTGGCCGAACTTGGGGTTGGCCTCGCGATCGGGCACGTCGCCCCCGGCCGGGATGTAGACGTTCTCGACGACCAGCCCGGAGCCTTCGATCTCGACCCCGACGTGGCGCGCCTCGCCGTTGTCCTGCCAGTCGTGGCGGCTGATCTCGCGGAACGGCAAGCGGCTGACGGTGGCGACGCCGTGGTAGCCCTTCTGTCCGTGCACCGCCTGGTGGACGTAGCCGAGGTCGGCGAGCGCCTGGGCGGGGAACTGGTGTTCCTGGCACTTGATTTCCTGCAGACACAGCACGTCGGGCGCTTGCTCCGACAGCACGCGCAGGACCTGGTCGATGCGCAGGCGAACCGAATTGATGTTCCAGGTGGCGATCGAAAGCATGACAGGCGGATAGCAGCGCCCCCGCGCGTCGCAACAGCGAACGAAAAAACCCCCGCGCCGGGGGCATTGGCGCGGGGGTTCGTTTTGAGCGTTCGTCACGCTTGCGGGCAGCCTCTTGCGAGGTCGGACAACAGGGGGGAAATCCGCCTCGGGCCGTTCCGCAACACCGGCTCTACGCCCGGGTGGCTTTCACCTCGATGAACGCCGCGATTCGGCTCGTCGCATCGTGCCAACGGCAATCCGCCGAAGCGGGGCCTAGCGGCGACGGGACGAGGGCCTGGGATCCCTGAACTTGAACGCGCTGTCAGCCACCGCGACGCCGTAACGCTGGTTCGACAGGCGCACGGTGGTGCGCCCGTTCTGCGAATCGAGCGCGACCCAGTTGGTCAGCTGCAGCCCGCCGGGGGCCGACGCGTTCTTGACGAAGATCATCGTGATCACCCCGTATTCGGGGTGCTTTTTGTCCTTGACCTCGACCGCGACGACGTTGTCGCTACCCGAAGGGACCAGCTTGCCGTACCGCTTCACGTCGCGGCTGGGATCGAGCAGCGCGCCCAGCGGCGAATTGCCGATCGGCCAGCGCTGGACCTGCTTGACCTCGTAATCGACGAGATAGAGCGACTTTCCGTTCGATACGACGAGCATGTTGGCGCCCTTTTCGTATTCGAAGCGAATCTTGCCGGGCCGCTTGAGCGTCAGCTCGCCCGAAAGCGTCTGGCCCTTGCGGTCCGTCTGGGTGAAGTCGGCCTTCATCGTCGAGATGCCGCGCAATGCGGCAACCGCCTGGTCGAGCTGGCTCGACTGGGCCTCGGCGGGGACGGCGGGAAGCGTTAGCAGCGCCGCGGGCGCGCCAACCGCAAGCGCGCCGGCAATCGCGGCGCGCAGCGAGAATGCGGGAAGTTTCTTCAAGTTTCTCATGCTCCGGCAATTAGGTGCGGAGCGTTGAACCACCACTGAACCCAAGCGGTTCCGGCGGTTCAGGAAGATCACTTGATCTTGGCTTCCTTGAACTCGACGTGCTTCTTGGCAACCGGGTCATACTTGCGGAAGGTGAACTTCTCGGTGTGGTTGCGCGGGTTCTTCTTCGTGACGTAGAAGAAGCCGGTGTCGGCGGTCGAGACCAGCCGGATCTTGACGGTTGCGGGCTTCGCCATGGCGCTTGTCCTGATTCGATTGCGGCCACAGCGGGCCTTAAATACCAAGGGCGGCGCACGCGCACCGCCCGTCGGGCGCGGCCATTGGTGCAAACCGCGGCGAAAGTCAAGCGAAGTGGCGCCGCGTTACCACGCGACCTTGCCGCGGTTGGCCTTGACCTGGCCGCGCGATTTCTTCTCCCGGATGCGCGCTTCCTTGCCCACGCGGTTGAGCCGGGTCTTCGCGCGCTTTGCGGGGGCCTCGAATGCGCCCCGGATCAGCCCCTCGAGCCGTTCGCGCGCATCGGCCCGATTCGCCTCCTGCGTGCGGAACCGCCGCGCGGTGAGCACGATCTCGCCGCCTGCCGTCATCCGTCTGCCCGCCGCCGCCTTCAACCGCGCGAACACCTGCGGCTGGAGTCGCAGCGCGTAAACATCGAGCCGCAGCTGCACCGCGGTCGCGACCTTGTTGACGTTCTGCCCGCCGGGGCCGGAGGCGGCGATGAAGCTTTCCTCGGCCGCTCCAAGGGCGCGCGCCACCGCCTCGTCGGCGTCACTCATGCGCGAAGCCGAGCTGCGCGAAGTCGGGCGGCAATGGCGCGTGGGCGCGGATTGCCGGCTTGCCCTCGCGCGGGACCTCGAGGTCGATCGCGTGGAGCATCGTGCGCGGGCCGGTGTGCTTGCTGCCGTAGACCGGATCGCCCGCCAGCGCCGCGCCGAGCCCGCTGGCGGCGTGGACCCGGATCTGATGGGTCCGGCCGGTCTCGGGGCGAAACTCCACCAGCGTCAGCCCCTCGTGGGCGGTGAGCTTGCGCCAGTGCGTGACCGCAGGCTTGCCCTTGCGGGCAGGGATCATCCGCCAGCCCTTCTCGGCCGAGCTGATCTTGCTGAGCGACAGTTCGATCGACCCCTCGTCGCTGGCGAAGTCGCCCGCGACGATGCCGAGGTAGCGCTTGGCGACCGCTCGCTCCTCGAACGCGCGGTTGAACCGGGCGAGCGCCTTGGGATTGCGCGCGAGCAGCAGGCAGCCGCTGGTGTCGGTGTCGAGCCGATGCACCGCGACGGGATCGCGCTGGAAGCCGAGCCGCAACTGCGGCAGGTGATCCTCCAGCGAGCGGCCGCCCGCGCGGGGGCGCTCGATGGGCAGGCCGGCGGGCTTGTCGATCACCAGCGCCTCGCCGTCCTCGAAGAGAATCGGGATCACGGCAGCAGCCTCGCCGGCATCAGTCCGCGCACCGCATTGCCCAGCAGGAACCCCTCCGCAAGATCGTCGAGCGTCAGGTCCGATTCGCGCGCGCGGCCGCTTTCGATCAGCGACCGGCGAAGAACGCCCGGCAACAGCCCGAGCGCGGTGGGCGGGGTCAACAGCACGCCGTCACGCGCGACGAACACGTTGGCGGCCATGGCTTCGGTCACGCGGCCGTCGTCGCGCACGAACAGCGCATCGTCGGCACCCGCCTCACGGGCCGCATCGCGCCCCGCGTCGTAGAACCAGCGATCGTTCGTCTTGTGGGCAAGGCGGTGGTCGCCGGGATCGACCGGGAGCGGCAGCGCGATGCAGGTCGTCTCGGCCGGCGTTTCGCCCAGCGCCTGCGCCTCGAGCGCGGTGGCGCCGCTGCGCGCGAGGAGGAGGCGGATCTTGGCGGGAACCTCGAGCTCGAAGCACAGCGCCTGGATCGCGTTGCGCGCCGCGTGCCGGTCGAACGCGAAGCCCAGTGCCGCGGCGCTCGCCTTCATCCGTTCGAGATGGATTTCGAGCAGGTTGATCCCCGTCTCCGGATCGAACCGCATCGCTTCGATCAGGTCGAACCCGGCAGCGGAGCGGGCCGCGAAACCTGCCTTCAGAAGGCACTCGCGCCGCTCGGGCGCGCTTTGGCTGTCGGCGACGATCGCCGAGCCGACGCCGAGAACCGCGGTGCCGTGGCCGTTCTCGGTCTCGGTCAGGCGCAGGGTGCGGATCGCCACGTTGAACGCCGCGTCTCCGCCCGGACCGATCCGCCCGATCGCCCCGCAATAGGGACCGCGCGCGTCACGCTCAACCGCGTCGATCAGTTCCATCGCGCGGATCTTCGGCGCGCCGGTGATCGATCCGCACGGAAACAGCGCCCGAACGAGGTCCATCGCCCCCATGCCTTCGGCCAACCGCGCGCGGACGGTGGTGACCATCTGGTGGACCGTCGGATAGCTCTCGACCGCGAACGGCGCCTCGACCCGCACGCTTCCGGCCTCTGCGACGCGGCTGAGGTCGTTGCGCATCAGGTCGACGATCATCAGGTTTTCGGCCCGATCCTTGTCCGAATGCGCGAGTTCGTCGGCCAGCGCGCGATCCGCCCCGGGGTCGGCGGCGCGGGGACGGGTTCCCTTCATTGGCTTGGCCTTCGCCTCGCCGTCTCGCAGGCTGAAGAACAGCTCGGGCGAGAGGCTGAGGAGCCAGTGCTGCCCGTCGAACACGATCCCGCCGTACCCGCTCGCGGCGTCGCCCCTCAGCGCGGCGTAGAGCGCCAGCGGATCGCCGCGGAAGCTGCCCGCGAGCGGGAAGGTGAGGTTCGCCTGGTAGATGTCGCCCGCCCGGATCGCTTCGCGCAGCTGCTCGAATGCCTCGGTGTACCCTCCCGGAGAGAGCTGGGGATCGAGCGGGCCGAGGCTTGGCGTGCCTTCGCCGTGCTCGGCCAGCCAGCCGGGAACCTCGGCCGCGGGAACGATCCGCGCTTCGTCGAACAGGCCGAGCCATACCAGCGGGCCGCCCGCGCCGGTGCGGGGGCCGGCCAGCGCGGAAAGGCGGGGTTCGAGCGCGAGCCCGGCCTCGTAGGCGATGTAGCCCGCGAGCGTGCCCCCGGCACGCCGTGCCGCGTCGGCCCTGTCCAGCACGGCGGCGACCTCGGCAGGCCGGTGTGCGACGAACCTCTCGCTCGGGTTCTCGAACAGGTTCGCGTCCGCGGCGCCGGCGGCGCGCGCGTCGTCGAGCAATACGAAAGGGGTGCGCCCGGGCATCGGCTAAGCCTTAGCGCCTCGCGCTTTCGTGTCGAGGGCGCTTGACCGCGCGCGGAGCTGTTGCGAGACGGAAAGGGCACAGGGGGAGGAGCCAGCGAGTGGGCCAGATCTTCATCGGCCTCGCCGATAACGGCGAGAAACAGTACCTCGAACTCGGCCGCGCCAACCGCCACGGCCTGATCGCGGGGGCCACCGGCACCGGCAAGACGGTGACGCTGCAGGGCCTTGCCGAGAGCTTCTCCGCGAACGGGGTCCCGGTGTTCCTCGCCGACGTGAAGGGCGACCTTTCGGGAATCTCGATGCCCGGTTCGCCCGCCTTCAAGCACGCCGCAAAGCTCGAGGAGCGGGCGAAACAGCTCGGGATGGACGACTATGCCTATTCGGACAATCCGGCGGTGTTCTGGGACCTCTATGGCGAACAGGGCCACCCGATCCGCACGACGATCTCCGAAATGGGGCCGCTGCTGCTCGGTCGCCTGCTCGACCTCAACGAGACCCAGCAGGGCGTGCTCGACGTGGTCTTCCGGTTCGCCGACGACGAGGGACTGCTGCTGCTCGACCTCAAGGACTTCCAGGCGATGCTGGCCCACGCGGCCGAGAACGCGAGTGACCTGTCCGCGAAGTACGGCAACATCTCGAAGGCCAGCGTCGGGGTGATCCAGCGCCAGGTGCTCAGCCTCGACAGCCAGGGCGGGGCGCAGTTCTTCGGCGAGCCGGCGCTCGAGATCGCCGATTTTCTGCGCGTCGACGAAAAGGGGCGCGGGATGATCAACGTGCTCGCCGCCGACAAGCTGATGCGCAGCCCCAAGCTCTACGCAACGTTCCTTCTCTGGCTGCTTGCCGAACTGTTCGAGGTGCTGCCCGAAGTCGGCGACGCGGAAAAACCCAAGCTCGTCTTCTTCTTCGACGAGGCGCACCTCTTGTTCGACGACGTGCCATCCGCGCTCGAGGACAAGATCGAGCAGGTCGTCCGGCTCATCCGGTCGAAGGGCGTGGGCGTCTATTTCGTCACCCAGAACCCGATCGACGTGCCCGAGGAAGTCGCGGGCCAGCTCGGCAACCGGGTCCAGCACGCATTGAGGGCGTTCACCCCGCGCGACCAGAAGGCGATCAAGGCGGCGGCGGACACTTTTCGCATCAATCCGAAACTCGACGTGGCGCAGGCCATCACCGAGCTCAAGACCGGCGAGGCGCTGGTCTCGACCCTGCTCGAGGACGGGGCGCCCTCGGTGGTCCAGCGCACGCTGATCAAGCCGCCGCGCAGCCGGTTGGGACCGATCGACGCCAAGGAGCGCGCGATCATCCAGTCGGTCAGCCCGTTCGACGGCAAGTACGACGAGACGGTCGACCGCGAGAGTGCCGCCGAAGTGCTCGCCCAGAAGGCCGCCGATGCCGCCGCGACCGCCGAGGAGGTCGAGGCGACGAGCCGCGCCGAAGTCGGCAAGCGCGAGCGGCTGCACACCGGCATCTGGGGCACGATGATGTCGAAGGCGGGCAAGCGCGCCGCGGGGGCCGCACTCGGTTCGGGCGCCTCGATCGCGGCCGGGGCGATCCTGGGTAAGAAATCGCGCGCCAACCCGATGAAGACCGCCGCGAGTTCCGCCGCCGGCTCGATCGCCACCGACCTTGCCGGTCCCTACGTCGGGCGGTTCGTGCGCAACCTCATCGGCGGCCTGATGCGCTGATGGCCGATTTCTTCGATTCGCTCGGTCCCGACCACGTCGCGATGATCGAAGCCCAACCGGTCTTCTTCGTTGCCACCGCAGGGAACGAGGGGCGGATCAACCTCAGCCCGAAGGGTCTCGACGGGACGCTCAAGGTGCTGTCCCCGAACCGTATCGCCTATCTCGACCTCGGCGGTTCGGGCAACGAGACCCATGCCCACCTGGCGGCGGACGGGCGGATCACGCTGATGGTGTGCAACTTTCGCCAGCCGGCGCTGATCCTGCGGGTCTACGGCCGCGGCCGGGCGGTGCTTCCGCAGGACGCCGGATGGGCGGTACTCGCCGGGCATTTCACGCTTCTGCCGGGCACCCGGCAGATTTTCGACATCGCGGTCGAGAGCGTCCAGACGAGCTGCGGCTGGGGCGTGCCTCTGATGGAGCACGACAGGGACCGGGAGACGCTGGTCAAGTACCACGCCCAGGCCGACCCGGCGGCATGGGTGGCGAAGGCGGCCGGCCGCACGTCGAGCATCGACGGGCTGCCGACCCGGGCGACCGACCGCTACATAGCCGGCGAACCCGCGCCCGAGGGGCGGTGATCGCCGCTCGTCGGTCGGCGATGGCCGCCGGTCGATGCGGGCGCTTGCCATTCGGCTGCGCGCACCGGTAGCGGATCGCTTCCGACAATACCCCATCCCATCGAAAGAACCTGCATGCGTCTCGCGTTCACTGTCGCTCTCCTTGCCAGCACGGTCTTTGCTGCCGTTCCGGCGTTGGGGCAGGAGCAACCTGCTGAAAGCCAGGCCGTCGCGCTCGCCGACGTGCCGCGCGGGCTGCTGAGCGATGCCGCGATCCCGACGGCCTATCGCATCGACACCTCCTTCGACCCCGCGCGCGACGGTTTTTCGGGCCGGACCGAAATCGACGTCGAACTCGCGGCGCCATCGCGCTTCATCGACCTGCATGGCCGCAACCTCGACATGCTTTCGGTCGTCGCCCGCCCGGCGGGCGGCGGCGCGGACCGATGGACCGGCACCTGGCACCAGATCGACGATTCGGGGGTCGCGCGGATCGGCTTTCCCGAAGACCTGCCGGCAGGTCGCCTGACCCTCGAATTTGCCTACACCGGGCGCTACCAGAACAACGCGTCGGGTCTGTTTCACGTCAAGGTCGGCGACGAATGGTACGGCTGGAGCCAGTTCCAGTCGACCGACGCGCGGGCGGCGTTCCCCTCGTTCGACCAGCCGTCCTTCAAGGTACCGTTTACGGTCACCATCCGGACCCCTGCCGGCCAGGTCGCGGTCAGCAATGCGCCCGAGGTGTCGAGCACCCTAGAGGACGGCTGGCAGGTCCACCGGTTCGCCCCGACGCTGCCGCTTCCGACCTATCTCGTCGCGATGATGGCGGGGCCGTTCGTCACCGCCGAGAGCGTGGTCCCGCCGACGCCCGAGCGGGCGCAGCCCCTCCCGCTGCGAATCGTCACCACCCGGCCGAACGCTGGCACGATGCACTTCGCGCTGGAGAACTCGAAACCAATCGTGGCGCTCCTGGAGAACTATTTCGGCCAGGCCTTCCCGTACCCCAAGCTCGACCAGATCACCTCTCCGGTGATGCCCGGCGCGATGGAAAACGCGGGCGCCGACCTCTACGCCGACGGCATCCTGATCCTCGATGAAGATGCCGCCGTGTCGCGCAAGAAGTTGTTCGGCATGGTCGTCGCGCACGAACTCGCGCACCAGTGGTTCGGCGATCTGGTCACCCCGCGCTGGTGGGACGACATCTGGCTCAACGAGAGTTTCGCCAACTGGATGGGGTACGAGATCGGGGGGCGGTGGCGGCCCGACCTCAAGATCGGCGAAGGCGCCCTGGCCGAAGGGTTTGAAGCGATGTCGACCGACGAGCTGGCTGCGGGCCGGCCGATCCACCAGCCCATCGCGACCAACGACCAGGTCGATTCCGCCTTCGACACGATCACCTACGGCAAGGGCGGTCACGTTGTCGCGATGGTGGCCGGGTTCGTCGGGCCCGATGCGTTTCGACAGGGCGTGCGGGCCTACATGGGGGCGCACCGATACGGGACCGCGACGAGCGAGGATTTCTTCGCCGCGATGGCCTCCGCTGCGAAAGACGACCGCCTGACCCAAGCGATGCAGAGCTTTACCGACCAGCAGGGCGTTCCGCTGATCACGGTCAGCGGCGGGGACGGCAGCTATTCGATCCGCCAGAGCCGCTATGCGCCGCTGGGCGCTGAACCGACCGACACCCGGTGGGGCGTTCCGGTGTGCATGCGCCGGTCGGAGGAACGCGCGTGCACCCTGCTGGCCGACGCTGCGGGCGCCTTCGCGCTAGCCGGCAGTGGTCCGCTCATGCCCAATGCCGGCGGCACCGGCTACTACCGCTTCGAATTGCCCGGCGCGGAGTGGGATGCGCTCATCGCACAGGCCGACACGCTCGAAGCGGCGGAGGCCCTGGCGCTCGAGGACAGCCTCGACGCAAGCTTTCGCGCCGGCCGGGCAAGCCCGTCGAAGCTGATCGCCCTGGCGGAAAGGCTGGCGGCCAATCCCGATTCCTACGCCGCCGGCGCGGCCACCGATTCGCTCGCCCGGCTGTACCGCGCGGGGTTCCTCGATGACGCCGCCGAGGCGGCCTACCTGAAATGGGCAGCCGGCCTCGTGCGCAAGGACTACGAGGCGCTCGGCTTCGATCCGAAGGCAGGCGCCTATGCTGGCGCCGACCCCGAAGAGACGCAGCGGCGCCAGCGTGCGGTCGCCGGCGTGGCGATGGCGCGTGATCCCGCGCTTGAGAAGACGCTCGTTGCCGCTGTCGGCGCCTATCTCGGCGGAGAGACCGCGGCGCTCGACCCGGCGTTCTTCGGGACCGCGATGAAGGCCTATCTTGCCAAGACGGGCATCGCGGGCGCGCGGACGCTCGCGAGCGCTGCCCTGGCCTCGGAAGACCCGGTTTTCCGCCCGGCGGCGCTGTCCGCGATCGGCCGGTCGGGCGATCCCGAGGTCGCGCGCTGGATACTCGCCGGGATTGAAGATGGCCGCTTGCGCGTAAGCGAGCAATTGTCGCTGCGGCTCGCCGTCGTCCTGACGGGCAAGACGCGGGACCTCGGTTATGACTGGATGCGCGGCAATCTGGCGGCGCTGATCGACGGGAAGTCCGGCATCTTCAACCTGCGCGGCATCCCGATGGTGCTGCGCGACTA
This sequence comes from Tsuneonella litorea, assembly GCF_025154015.1. Lineage (GTDB taxonomy): Bacteria > Pseudomonadota > Alphaproteobacteria > Sphingomonadales > Sphingomonadaceae > Tsuneonella > Tsuneonella litorea. Next base: position 363,948 of record NZ_JAOAMV010000001.1, on the reverse strand, counting down.
CTGTTCCGTCTCTAAGGCCAACGAGATCGCGGAACTCTTTCGCGGGAACCTTGCCGGCACGCCTGCCGCGCTCGAACTCGAACGGACCATCGAGCAGGTGCGAAACTGCGGCACCCTGAAGGCGGCGCGCGCGCAAGAGGTGAACGCCGCGCTTCGCGCGCTGCAATAGCCGCCATGGCCGGCAAGCCGCCACTGCGCCGGGCACTTTTGCCGGACTGCGTGCGTTGGACCGGCACGTGCAGCTGACTTTTGCCAGTTACAACATCCACAAGGGGGTGGGGACCGACGGGAGGCGCGATCCCGATCGCGTGCTGACGGTCCTGCGCGAGATCGATGCCGACGTGATCGCGCTGCAGGAGTGCGACCTGCGCTTCGGCACGCGGGACAGCGTGATCGAGCGTGCAGCGCTCGACGACACCCCCTGGCGCCCCCTGCCGGTCGCCCGCCGCGCCACCAGCCTAGGCTGGCACGGCAACGCGATCCTGGTGCGCCGTACCTTCGAGCCGATCGAATCCCATGCGGTCGCACTGCCGATGCTCGAGCCGCGCGGGGCGGTGCGCGGCGATTTCGCCGTTTCCGGGCTGCGGATCCGGGCGGTGGGGATGCATCTCGACCTGTCGGGCCTCAGGCGGCGGGACCAGGTTCGGGCGATCCTCGACCACATCGACGGGTGCGCGGACGGGTGCCCCACGGTGCTCATGGGCGATTTCAACCAGTGGGGGGTCGCCACCGGCGCCATGCGCGAATTCGCGGATCGCTGGCAATCGCTCGCGCCGGGCCGGAGCTTTCCCAGTCGCCAGCCGATCGCCCACCTCGACCGGATCGTCGCCTCGCGCGAGTGGAAGATCGTCGAGCTTGGGGTTCACCACAGCGCACTGGCGACGCAGGCGTCGGACCATCTGCCGGTCTGGGCAACGCTCGAGTTGCCCAATTCCTGACCACGTGCCTATTTTCTGAGCATCTGCGTGTGCAGGGCGCCAAGCGCGTCCGTGCGCCCACCCTCGGCGGACCGTTAATTTTCCCGGCTGGCACGGCTCTTGCTGCACCTGCGAAGCCGGGACGGGCCCGGCCGCAATCGAGGGGGCATCGATGAAATTCATCATCGCCGTAATCAAGCCGTTCAAGCTCGACGAGGTGCGCGAGGCGCTCTCGGGCATCGGCGTCGCCGGCATGACCGTGACCGAGGTCAAGGGCTTCGGGCGCCAGAAGGGCCAGACCGAAATCTACCGCGGCGCGGAATACTCGACCAACATGCTTCCCAAGGTGAAGCTCGAGATCGCCGCCAGCGACGCGATCGCGCCGCAAGTGGTCGAAACGATCCAGCAGGTCGCCCGCACCGAAGCGATCGGTGACGGGAAGATCTTCGTCCTCGACCTCGCTTCCGCGACCCGCATCCGCACCGGCGAGTCCGGCGACACCGCGCTCTGATCCGCGCGCTCCGAAATCATGAGGGGTAATCCGATGATCCGCACACTCTTTACCGGCGCGGTCGCCACGGGGGCGTCGATGCTCGCCGCCACCGCCGCCTTCGCGCAGGACGCCGCGGCGACTGCCGCAGATGCCGCCGTCGAGGCGGCGCCCGCCGCCGCCGAAGCGGCCGCCGCGGTCGCCAATCCGGGCAACAACGCCTGGATGATGACCGCGACGCTCCTAGTCCTGCTGATGATCCTGCCGGGCCTGGCGCTGTTCTACGGCGGCCTGACCCGCAGCAAGAACATGCTTTCGACGATGACCCAGGTCGGCGGGGCGGCCTGCCTCGCGATGCTGATCTGGGTGATCTACGGCTACGGCCTCGCCTTCGGGCCCGAAGGCAACGCCTTCATCAGCTGGGGCAAGTTCTTCCTTGCCGGTGTCGATGCAGACAGCACGGCCGCCACCTTCTCGGACGAGGTCATCAGCGAATACGTCTTCATCTCGTTCCAGATGACCTTCGCCGCGATCACCGCCGCCCTGGTCCTGGGTGCGACCGTCGAGCGGCTGAAGTTCTCCGCCGCGATGCTGTTCACCGCGATCTGGCTGACCATCGTCTATTTCCCGATCGCTCACATGGTCTGGGCGGGCGGCGGCCTGCTGTTCGAGATGGGCGCGCTCGACTTCGCGGGCGGCACCGTGGTGCACATCAACGCCGGCGTTTCGGCGCTCGTCCTCGCGATGTTCCTCGGCAAGCGCCAGGGCTACCCGGCCGAGCCGATGCCGCCGCACAGCCTCACGCTGACGCTCGTGGGCGCGGGCCTGCTCTGGGTGGGCTGGTTCGGCTTCAACGCCGGGTCGGAACTCGAAGCCGACGGCACCGCGGGCCTTGCCATGATCAACACCTTCGTCGCCACCGCGGCGGGTGCGCTGGCGTGGATGCTGATGGAACGCTTCGCCGGTCACAAGGGCTCGGCCCTTGGCTTTGCCTCGGGCATCATCGCCGGCCTCGTCGCGGTTACTCCGGCCGCTGGCAACAGCGGACCGTTCGGAGCGATCGTGCTCGGCATCGTCGCTTCGGTCGTGGCCTACTTCGCGGTTTCCAAGCTGAAGTCGAAGCTCGGTTATGACGACTCGCTCGATGTGTTCGGCATCCACGGGATCGCCGGCATCGTCGGCGCGATCGGCACCGGCATCGTCTACCAGCCCGGCTTCGGCGGGCCGGGCGACGGCTCCACTGCGATGGGTGCGCAGGTGACGACCCAGATCATCGCCGTCGCTGTAGCGATCGGCTGGGCCGCTGCCGGCACCGCGCTGGCCGCGTTCATCGTCAAGCTCGTCACCGGCCTCAGGGTCAGCGCCGAGGTCGAATACGACGGCCTCGACATCGGCGAGCACGGGGAGCGCGCCTACAACTGATCACCAAGCTTGGCGTGGGCCAGGGGGTCTCCTCTCCTTCCCTCTGGCTCCGCCATCCGATGTTCCTCCTGCGAACACCGCCTTTGATGGGTCGGGAGCCAGCCGCTCCCGGCCCCTTTTTCGTTGCAGCTTGAACACACTCCCGATTCGCAGCGCATCCCCGCACCGCATTGCCGTTGCCAAACGCGCGCAATCGATCAAACTTGCGAAAAGTTAGGGGAGAAGAACAATGGCGTATCCGGCTTCCACCTTCACCAAACTGCGGGTCGGCCTGCTCGTGGGAGCGGCATCCGTGGCGACCCTGTCGCCTGCGGCCGCACAGGACCTCGGCGGCCCGGCCGATGCCCCGGCGATCATCGTCACCGGCACCCGCCAGCTCGACCGTTCGGCGGCAGACACGGTCGCGCCGGTCGACGTGGTGTCGGGTTCGGAACTGCAGAACCAGGCGCCGAACGACATCGGGGACGCGATCCGTATCTCGGTGCCGTCCTACAACGTCAGCACCCAGCCGATCTCGGACGCCGCGACACTCGTGCGGCCGGCTAACCTGCGCGGCCTGTCGCCCGACAACACACTCGTCCTCGTCAACGGCAAGCGCATGCACCGCGCTTCGGTCATCGCCTTCCTCGGCGGCGGCATCTCGGACGGTTCGCAAGGCCCCGACATATCGGTGATCCCCTCGATCGCGATCAAGCAGCTCGAAGTGCTGCGTGACGGCGCGTCCTCGCAATACGGTTCCGACGCCATTGCGGGCGTGCTCAACTTCATCCTCAAGGACAATGCCGACGGGATCGAGCTGACCGCCAAGTACGGACAGACCTACAAGGGCGACGGTGAGAACTACCTGTTCGGCGCCAACGTCGGCCTTCCGCTGGGCGATGCCGGGTTCCTCAACCTCAGTGCCGAATACGGGGAATCGAACGCGACTGACCGTTCGGTCCAGCGCGACGACGCCGCCGCGCTGATCGCCGCCGGCAATACCGCGGTCGCCAATCCCGCGCAGATCTGGGGCCAGCCCAATGTAAACGACGACTTCAAGTTCTATGCCAACGCCGGCGTCGACCTGACGGAAGACATCACCCTCTATGCGTTCGGCAACTATGCCAGCCGCAACGTCGACGGGGGATTCTTCTTCCGCAACCCGACCAACCGCGGCGGCGTCTACGCGGGGCCGATGGTCGATCCGGTGACGGGGTTCGCCTCCACCGCGCCCAACGCGGTCCCCTCTATCCTCGTCGGCGACCTGTCGATCAACACCGCGGGCGACTGTCCGGCGGGCATCCCGCTGACCCAGGGCGGCGGGCTCATTCCCAACCCGGTCGTGCTCGCGGCGGTCACCGCCAACCCTAACTGCTTCTCGTTCGTCGAGCTGTTTCCCGGCGGTTTCACGCCCCGCTTCGGCGGCGACGTCGAGGATTACTCGATCGCGACGGGCGTGCGCGGCAAGGTGCTGGGCGCGATCGACTTCGACCTCAGCTACCGGCACGGGCGCAACAAGGCGGACTTCATGATCCGCAACACTGTCAACGCCTCGCTCGGCCCCAACACCCCGACCGAATTCAACCCGGGCGGTTATTCGCAGACCGAGAACGTGTTCAACCTCAACCTCGGGTACGAGATTCCGCTCGGAACCGGCAGCGTCTACGTCGCTGCGGGCGGCGAATACCGCGACGAGGAATTCACGATTTATGCAGGCGACCTGGCTTCGTTCGAGCTGGGGCCGCTTGCCCAACCCACTGCCGCATTCCCGTTCGGTCAGGGGTTCTCGACCAGTTCGAACGGCTTTCCCGGCTTCGCCACCAATTCCGCCGGATCGAGCAAGGAAGACAACAAGGCGGCCTACCTCGACATCGAGGCCGACCTGATGGAGGCGCTCACACTGCAGGCGGCGGTGCGCTACGAAGACACCAAGAGCTTCGGCAACACCACGACGTGGAAGGTCGGCGGGCTCTACAAGCTGAGCGACGCGCTGCGGGTGCGCAGCACCTATTCGACCGGCTTCCACGTGCCGACTGCCGGCCAGGCCAACGTGATCAACGTGACCACGCAGTTTTCCAACGGGATGCTGCAGGACGAAGGCACGTTCCCGCTCTTCAGCGCGCCTGGCCTGATCGCCGCCGACTACATCGCGGCACCGGTGGCCAGCGGCGGGCTGGGCGGTACGCGCCCGACGCTGGGGCCCGAGCGGGCCGACAGCTTCACCGCGGGCGTGGCGGGCGAGATGGGCAGGGTCACCTTCACGATCGACTATTTCAACATCAAGCTGAAGGACCGGATCTCGCGCTCGTCGGCGATCGATTTCCCTGCGGCGCTCTGCTATCTCGCCAATCGTGAAGGCGTGGCGAACAACTGCACTTCCACCTTCACCCCGCCGACCGCGCAGCTGCTGACTCAGCTCGCCAACGCCAACGTGATCGACCGGGCGGACTTCACCGGGTTCGAGGACCTGACCGCGTTCACGTTCTTCAACAACGATTTCGATACGCGCACGCAGGGTGTCGACTTCGTCCTGAACTCGCGGTTCGCTCTCGTATCGGGCGGCACCACCCGCGCGACGCTGGCGATCAACTACACGAAGACCGACGTCACCAACGTGGGCGACACGCTCAACAGCACGCGCGTGCGCCAGCTCGAGGAGGGCCTGCCGCGCTGGAAGGGCTTCCTGAACCTGACGCACGAGCAGGGCCGGTTCCGCGGGCTGCTACGGGTCAACTACTTCGGCAAGTACTTCGAGGCCCATCTCGAGGACGATACGCTGCCGATCTTCGCCAAGGCGAAGATGACCGTCGACGCCGAAATCGGCTACGAGTTCATCGACAACTTCGAACTGGCGGTCGGCGCACAGAACCTGTTCGATACCTATCCGACGCTGAACCCGTGGCGCGGCATCGTGGGCGCGCAATATGGCGAACGCTCTCCGTTCGGTTTCAACGGGGGCAGCTGGTACGTGCGGGCCAGCGCGAAGTTCTGACAAGCGGGCCATTCGCCGGGGGCCATGCCCCCGGCGGGCCTTCTCATCGCAGCAGCCGCCACCCGCCGATAGCGAGGATCGCGACCCAGGCGGCGATGATCGCGACGGCCGCGCCGCGCGACACCGGCCGCTCGGCCAGGCGCGCGGCGGCTTCGCGGTACTCTGCCATGAGCGGCGCCGGTATCAGCTTCAGCGCCAGCCACACCCCTGCGGGGACGATCAGCAGATCGTCGACCAGCCCCAGCACGGGGATGAAATCGGGGATCAGGTCGATCGGGCTGAAGGCGTAGGCGGCGACCGCGCCTGCCAGAAGCTTCGCGGCAATCGGCGTGCGCGGATCGCGCGCGGCGACCCACAAAGTCAGTGCCTCGCGCTTGAGCGCTTGGAGGCGATCGCGGAGACTAGGCAGCGAGCCGCGCCTCAATGAACCCGGCACACCGCTCGCCGATCATGATGCTCGGCGCGTTGGTGTTGCCGCTGACGAGCCGGGGCATGACCGAGGCATCGGCGACCCACAGGCGGTCGACGCCGCGCACCGCGAGCGTGGGATCGACCACGCTGTCGTCGTCGCCGCCCATCCGGCAGGTTCCCACCGGGTGGTAGATGGTGTCGGCCACCTGGCGGATGCGCGCCTCGAGCGCGTCGTCGTCGTCGTAATCGATGGGGTTGCGGTCCCTTGCTCCCAGCGCCCGGAAGCTCGGGGCATCGGCGATCCGCACCATCAATCGCGAACCCTTCATCAGCAATGCCATGTCGCGCGCGTCGGACAGGAAATTGGGGTTGATCGCCGGCGCCGCCGTCGGGTCCGCGCTGTGCAGCCGGACCCAGCCGCGGCTGTACGGTCGCAGCACGCAGGCGTGGAGCGAGAAGCCGTGCTGTTTCAACCGGTCGCGCCCGTGGTTCTGGATGATCGCGCGGATGAAATGGTACTGGATGTCGGGCGCCGGAGCATCGGGTTCGATCTTCACGAACCCGCCGCTTTCGGCGAAGTTCGTGGTCAGCATCCCGGTCCGGTGCCGGCGGTGCTCGACGAAGGCCTTCGCAAGCGCCCAGAGGCCCTTGAGCGAGCCGCCGAACAGGCTCGTGTCGTCGAGCTCGTAGCTGGTCAGGAAATCGCAGTGATCCTGCAGGTCGGCGCCCACCGCCGGCCGGTCGAGTCGCACTTCGATGCCGTGACGGGAAAGCTCAGCGCCTGGGCCGATGCCCGACAGCATCAGGATCTGCGGACTGCCGAACGCCCCCGCGCTCAGCACCACGCCGCCCGACGCGCGGATCGTCTCGGTCCCATCGCCCTTGCGGATGGTCACGCCGGTGGCGCGGCCGTCCTCGATCTCGATTCGCTCGATCACCACGTCGGTGCGCACGGCAAGATTCGGGCTGCCTTCGAGCGGCTCGATGAAAGCGCGCGACGACGACCAGCGTTCGCCGTCCTTCTGGGTGACCTGGTATAGTCCGAAGCCCTCCTGGCGGGGCCCGTTGAAGTCATCGTTGCGGGGCAGCTGGAGTTCGGCGGCGGCATCGACGAAGGCTTGCGCCACGTGGCTCGGGCTGATCTGGTCGCTGACGGGCAAGGGGCCGCTCGCGCCGTGCCAGGCATCGGCGCCGCGTGCATTGTTCTCCTGCCGCTTGAAGACGGGAAGGACGTCGTCCCATGCCCAGCCCGTGCAGCCGAGCGCGGCCCAGTTCTCGTAATCCCACGGGTGGCCGCGAATGTAGACCATCCCGTTGACCGCGCTCGATCCGCCGAGTCCGCGCCCGCGCGGCTGGTAACCGATCCGGCCGCCGAGGCTGTCCATCGGCTCGGTATCGTACTTGAACATGCTCCTGTCCGGCATCATCGCCAGCAGCCCCGGGGTGCGCGTGAAGACATGCCGGTTCGCACCGCCCGCTTCGAGCAGGCAGACCCGCCGCCCTGCTTCGGCCAGCCGCCCGGCCGCCGCGCTGCCCGCGCTGCCGCCGCCGATCACGATGATGTCGAAATTGTCGCTCACGCCCGCCTCTCCTTGGAGGTGGGGGTTAGGCAGCCTCGCGCGGTGCGGCAACCGGGTTTTCGTCCGCAACCGGTTTTTCCGCGACCCGGCGCGTTTCCCAGCGGGCGCGGATCATCTCGCTCGTCTCGCGGGAACCGTCGTGGGTCCAGCCGGGTGCACGGACGAGGTAGGACAGCTTGTGCCGCCAGGGCGCGCGGGCCACGTCCTGCGCGATGCCGATCCATTCGTGGAACACCGCCCACAGGAGGTTGAAGCTGCCGAGCTGCCGGACGATGCCGTAGCGGATCCGTTCCTCGTCGGGGCGCTCTTCCTCGAACGTGCCGAACAGGCGGTCCCAGACGATGAACACGCCTGCGTAGTTGCGATCGAGGTAGCGCGGGTTGGTCGCGTGGTGGACGCGGTGGTGGCTCGGCGTGTTCATCACCGCCTCGAACCAGCGCGGCATCTTGCCGATCGCCTCGGTGTGGATCCAGAACTGATAGATCAGGTTGAAGCCGCCGCAGATGGCGATCATGACCGGGTGGAAGCCCAGCAGGACCAGCGGCAGCTTGAACGCAAAACCGAGCGTGAGGAAACCCGTCCAGGTTTGCCGCAGCGCGGTCGAAAGGTTGTAATGCTGGCTCGAGTGGTGGTTCACGTGGCTCGCCCAGAACCACCGCACGCGGTGCCCGAAGCGGTGGATCCAGTAGTAGGCGAGGTCGTCGAGCACGAAGCACAGCGCCCACGCCCACCACGCCCACGGCACCTCGAACAGGCGGAACTGCCAGGTCCACAGGAACAGCGCGAGGAACGCCCCGCCGGTCAGCAGACCCGCTACCGTGCTGCCGAGGCCGAAGGCGAGGCTGGTCAGCGTGTCCCGCGGCTCGTAGGCCTCGCGCCGCATCCTCCGGGCCCAGATCATCTCGATCAGGACCAGCAGGACGAAACCGGGTACGGCGTAATCGACGGGCGAGAAGCTGGGCATGGCTGACCGGGTTATAGGCGCCGAAGGCTCGCAGCCCAAGCCTGCGCTTGCGGGCCGAGGTCGAGCGTGATTTCTCCGAATCGGCGGTCGCTCGTGCCGACGACGAGGAAGTTGCGGTCGAGCCTGGCGTGCGCGTGCCCGTCTAGCAGCCGGGCCGCGAAATGCGCACCGTGCCGCCGGAGGAGCATGACCCGGCCCTCGCCATCGCGCGCCAGTGCGGCGAGGCCGGCGCGGTCGATCGCGATCTCCACCGGCTCGAATCCGTACAATGCCTCTTGTGCCAGTTCGCGCAGATGCGCCTCGTCGCGGATGCGGGCGTCGCCGCCCAGCCCGAGCCTGAGCGCAATCCACGCAAGCGCGAGAATCGCGATCAGCGATGCGCCCATCTGGATCAGCTTGCCGGTCATCGCCGCGGCGTTGCCACAGCCTTTGCGCCCGCGCTAGGCTGCGCGCAAAGAGGGAGCCTTCACCATATGCCGATCCGTTTCGCCGCGCTGCCAGGCGCAGCCCTGTTGCTTGCCGCCCCCGCTCTTGCCGTGGCGCCCGATCCCGTCGCGCTCGTCGCCGCGCGCGAGGCAGATACCACGCGCGTCGCACGACAGATCTGGGAGTGGGCCGAGGTCGGTTACAAGGAAGACCGGTCGAGCGCGCTGCTTGCGTCGGAGCTTTCCCGGGCCGGCTTCAAGGTGACGAAGGGCGTCGCCGGCATTCCCACCGCGTTCACCGCCGAATGGGGGACGGGCGGCCCGCTGATCGCGGTCCTCGGCGAATACGACGCCCTGCCCGGAATCAGCCAGGCCGCGGTCCCCGCCCGCGACCCGATCGCCGGCAAGCCCGCGGCGCACGCGTGCGGCCACAACCTGTTCGGTGCCGCCTCGATGACCGCGGCAATCGCGGTCAAGGAATGGCTCGAGAAGACCGGCACGCCGGGCCGGGTCCGGTTCTACGGCACTCCCGCCGAGGAAGGCGGCTCGGGCAAGGTCTACCTCGTGCGCGACGGGCTGTTCGACGACGTCGATTTCACGATCAACTGGCATCCGGGGGACGAGAACAGCGCCGCCGCCGAAACCAGCCTTGCCAACCGGTCGGCCAAGTTCCGCTTTCATGGGCGATCGGCCCATGCCGCGGGCGCTCCCGACCAGGGGCGCAGCGCGCTCGACGGGGTCGAGGCGATGAACATGATGGTCAACCTGATGCGCGAGCATACCACGATGGACTCGCGCATCCACTACGTCATCACCGAAGGGGGCAAGGCGCCGAACGTCATCCCCGACTTTGCCGAGGTCTTCTATTACGTGCGCCATTCCCGCACCGACGAGGTCGAGGCCATGTGGAGCCGGGTCGAGGCGGCGGCGAAGGGCGCCGCGATGGGAACGGGCACAAAGGTCGAATGGGAGGTGATCCACGGCAACAACCCGCTGCTCGTCAACGAGACCTTGCAGGCCATGATGGATGCCAAGCTGCGCGCGCTGGGCGGGATCGCATACAGTGCCGAGGAACGCGCGTTCGCAGAACGGATCGCGCCGACGCTGGCAAAGGCAAGGCCGATCGAATCGGCGCAGATGGTCGCGCCCTACGCCAGGACGCTCGGCTACGGCTCGACCGACGTCGGCGACGTCTCGTGGGCCACGCCGACGGTCGGCTTCAACACCGCGACCTGGGTGCCGGGCACGCCCTCGCACTCGTGGCAGTCGGCGGCGGCAAGCGGGATGTCGATCGGGTTCAAGGGCGCGCAACTGGCGGCAAAGGCGATGGCGCTGGCAGCGGTCGAACTCTACACCGACCCGGCGCTGCGGGCAGCGGCGAAGGCGGAGTTCGATGCTGCGCGCGGGCGCAACTACACCTACCGCTCGCTGCTCGGCGACCGCAAGCCGCCGCTCGATTACCGCGACTGAGCGGCGAGCGCGTCCATCGCGGGCCGTACCGGGGCGACGTCATACCCGGCGCGTGCAGCCGCGTCGGCAAGCGCGGCGGGATCGTCGCCCAGGCTCGCACGGGCAAGGGCCCAGAGCAGCGTCGAGCGCGTGCCCGAGCGGCAATACCCGAGTACCGGGCCGTCCGCCTTCTCGAGCGCCGCCGCGAGCGCCGCGACCTGGGGGTGGCTGAACCCGGCATGGGTGATCGGGATCGCGAGGTAGTCGATCCCGGCGTCGCGCGCGGCCGCCTCGATCGCGGGGCCGGGCACCTGATCGTCGCTCTCGCCCTCGGGGCGGTTGTTGACGATCAGCGCGACGCCGATCTCCTTCGCCGCGGCGACGTCGGCCGTGCCGATCTGGGGGCTTGCGTACATCGAATCGGACAACTGGCGGAAATCGCTCATGACTGTGCCTTTCTGGCGCGGCGGCGGCGCTGGACGATATTGAGCATCTCGACGCCCACCGAAAAGCCCATCGCGGCGTAGATGTATCCCTTGGGCACGTGGAAACCGAACCCGTCGGCGATCAGGACGAGCCCGATCATCACGAGGAACGCCAGCGCGAGCATGACCAGCGTGGGGTTCTTCTCGATGAACCGCGCGAGCGGGTCGGCGGCGACCATCATCACGCCCACGGTGATCACGACCGCGGCGACCATGATCGGAATCTCGTCTGTCATGCCCACCGCGGTGAGGATCGAATCGACCGAGAAGACGAGATCGATCGCAATGATCTGTGCGATCACCGCTCCGAAGGTGGCCTTGGCGGCCGCGCCGATGCCGGGGGTCTTGTCGAGCAGTTCTCCCGAATCGTCCTCGGGCTCCATCGAGTGATGGATCTCCTTGGTCGCCTTCCAGAGCAGGAACAGGCCGCCGGCGAGGAGGATCAGGTCGCGCCCGGAGAAGGCTGTCTCGAAGCTCGGTTCGCCATAGGCGTTCGGGGCGCCGGCCATGCCGAGATCGAACAGCGGCTGGGTAAGCGTCACCAGCCAGCCGATCAGCATCAGCAGCCCGATCCGCATGATCAGCGCGAGCGACAAGCCGATCCGCCGCGCCCGCGACTGCTGTTCGGGCGGAAGCTTGTTCGACAGAATTGCGATGAAAACGAGGTTGTCGACCCCAAGCACGACTTCGAGCGCAATCAGCGTCAGGAGCGCAAGCCAGGCGGCCGGGTCGGTGAGCAATGCGACGATATCCATGGCGTCAGCCATGCCGGGCCGATGACGGGCTGACAAGCATTCCGCACGCCTGAAGGGAGGCCGGGTGCCAGGGTCCGGTTAAATCGTTCGCAACAGGGCAGGACTTGCGCTATGAACCGCTACTGACTCACGGGGGAGGGGGCCGAATCCGGCCTTCCCGACCTGTCCCGGCGCGTTCCGTCCGCGCGTACGGGAAGGTTATGAAGGGCGGCGAGAATACGAAGGTACGTTTCAGGTTATGGGTTACGATAGAGGGAAACGTCGGGGCCGGGACAAGCGCGACGGGTTCGGTGAAGACGGCTTCGATCCCTTCGGCGGAGGCGGCGATTTCGGCGGCGACCGTGGCGGTTTCGGCGGCGGTGATCGTGGCGGCTTCGGCGGCGACCGGGGCGGTTTTGGCGGCGGTGACCGCGGCGGCTTCGGCGGCGGCGGCGGCGGTTTTCGCGGCGGCGGCGGTGGCGGCTTTGGCGGCCCGCGCGGTGGCGGCGGCGGCGGCGGCGGTTTCAACCGGATGCCCCCGCAGGTCGTCGGTGCCGGCAAGGGCACGGTCAAGTTCTTCAACGGCCAGAAAGGCTTCGGCTTCATCGCGCAGGACGGCGGCGGCGAGGATGTGTTCGTGCACATCAGCGCGGTCGAGCGCGCCGGCCTCGAAGGCCTCGGCGAAGGCCAGGAACTCGAATTCAACCTGGTCGATCGCGGCGGGAAGATCTCCGCACAGGACCTGCAGATCGTGGGCGATGTCGTTCCCGTGCAGAGCCGCGGCCCGCGCGAGGATCGCGGCGCTGGCAGCGGTTTCGGCGGCGCGGATCGCGGTCCGCCGCGGCGCGAGCTGACCGGCGAGAAGGCGACCGGGACGGTCAAGTTCTTCAATTCGATGAAGGGCTTCGGCTTCCTCGTCCGCGACGACGGCCAGCCCGACGCGTTCGTGCACATCAGCGCGGTCGAACGCTCGGGCCTTTCCGGCCTGAACGAGGGCGAGAAGTACGAATTCGACCTCGAGGTCGATCGACGAGGCAAGTACTCGGCGGTCAACCTGGTGCCCGTCCAGGGCTGACACGTCGGCGGCGGACCGGTGTTTGACCGGGCCGCCGCCTCACCTTAGACGGTGCGAATGGCGGTTCCCTTCCGGGGCCGCCATTTGTCGTTCCGATCACGGATTACCCGAATTACAGATTTCGCAAGGATCAAGCCCATGTCGATCACCCCGCTCATGCCCGTCTACCCCCGGTGCGGCGTGCGTCCCGTGCGCGGCGAGCACTGCCACCTGATCGACGAGGACGGGACCCGTTATCTCGATTTCGCGAGCGGCATCGCGGTCAACCTGCTCGGCCACAGCCACGAAGGGCTGATCGGCGCGATCCAGCGGCAGGCGGCCACGCTGATGCACGTGTCGAACCTCTACGGCAGTCCGCAAGGAGAGCGTCTCGCGCAGCGGCTGGTCGACCTTACCTTCGCTGACACGGTGTTCTTCACCAACTCCGGCGCCGAGGCCGTCGAATGCGCGATAAAGGCCGCGCGCGCCTACCACAGCCATGTCGGCAACGATGACAAGTTTGAGCTGATCACGTTCAAGAACGCGTTCCACGGCCGGACGATGGCGACCATTAGCGCCTCGAACCAGGAGAAGATGCACAAGGGTTTCCTGCCCCTGCTTGCCGGGTTCAAGTACGCCGAGTTCGACGACCTCGAAAGCGCGAAGGCGCAGATGGGGCCGCACACCGCCGGTTTCCTCGTCGAGCCGATCCAGGGGGAAGGTGGCATCCGGCCGGCATCGCAGGAGTTCATGCAGGGGCTGCGGCAGCTCGCCGACGAACATGACCTCATGCTCGTCCTCGACGAAGTCCAGTGCGGCGTGGCGCGGACCGGCAAGATGTACGCCTACGAACATTACGGCATCGAGCCTGACATCATGGCGACCGCCAAGGGCATCGGCGGCGGTTTCCCGCTGGGCGCCTGCCTCGCGACCGAGAAGGCCGCGCGGGGGATGGTCGTCGGCACGCACGGGTCGACCTATGGCGGCAATCCGCTCGCCATGGCGGCGGGCGAGGCGGTGATCGATGCGGTGGCCAACGACGAATTCCTCGCCGAGGTGACCGAAAAGGGCGAGCGCCTGCGCAGTCGGATCGAGCAGTTCATCGGCAACTATCCCGAGCTCTTCGATTGCGTGCGCGGCAAGGGTCTGATGCTCGGCATCAAGATGAAGGTCGAAAGCCGCCCCTTCTTCGTCCACCTGCGCGACAATCACCAGTTGCTGACGGTGGCCGCCGGCGACAACACGCTGCGCGTCCTGCCGCCGCTCGTCGCCGGCGAGGCCGAGTTCGACGAGTTCATCGACAAGCTGTCTGCGGGAGCGGCGGACTACGATCCGTCGGCCGCCGGATGAACCGCCTCCGGCACTTCCTCGACCTGTCGGATGCGGGTCGCGACGTGCTGACGGCGATGCTCGCCGACGCGCACGCGCGCAAGGCCGCGCGGCGCGACTGGCCGAAGGGGCGGCCCGATGCCGACGCCCCGCTCGCGGGCCACGTGCTGGCGATGATCTTCGAAAAGAACTCGACCCGGACGCGGGTCAGCTTCGACATGGCCATGCGCCAGCTCGGTGGCAGCGCACTCATCCTCGATTCCGGCTCGACCCAGCTCGGCCGCGGCGAATCGCTCGCCGACACCGCCCGCGTGCTCAGCCGGATGGTCGATGCGATCATGATCCGCACCGACGATCACGCCAAGATCGAGGAACTGGCGAAGCACGCCACCGTCCCGGTGATCAACGGCCTCACCGACCGGTCGCACCCGTGCCAGATCGTCGCCGACCTGCTGACGATCGAGGAGCAGGGCAAGTCGCTTGCCGGGCTCGAGCTCGCCTGGCTCGGCGATGGCAACAACGTGCTGCACTCGATCCTCGAAGCGGCCGCGTTGCTGGGCTTCAACGTTCGCGTCGGGGTGCCGCAGGGCTACGAGCCGGAGAGCGCGTTCGTCGAGATGGCGCGCGAGGCCGGGTCGACCATCACGCTCACGCGCGATGCGGCGCAGGCTGCCGCCGGCGCGGACGTGATCGTGACCGATACGTGGGTGTCGATGGGACAGGACCACGCGCACAACAAGCTCGCGGCGATGGCGCCCTTCCAGGTCGACTCCCGGCTCATGGCGCAGGCCAAGCCGGACGCGTGCTTTCTCCACTGCCTTCCCGCGCACATCGGCGAGGAAGTGACCGAAGAGGTGTTCGAAAGCGACAGGTCGGTCGTGTTCGACGAGGCGGAGAACCGCATTCACGCGCAGAAATCGGTGCTGCTGTGGAGCCTGGGCAGGCTTTGACCTAGCGCGCGCCGCGTGCGACCCCATATCGGCCGCGATGACCGATACCGCAGAAACGTACGCCGGCCGCGTGCTCGGCTTTTCCATTCCGGGACGCCACGCGCGCGGCCGCGCCGTGCGCATCGATGACGTCCTTGACGAGATTCTCTCGGCCCACGCCTATCCGGCGGCGATCACGCACCTGCTGGCAGAGGCGCTCGTGCTCACCGCTTTGATGGGGGGGCTGATCAAGGACGGAGACGCCGAAACAGGCGGCGGCCAGTTGACGATGCAGGCCCAGACCGAAGGCGGCGTCGTGCGGCTACTGGTGTGCGACTGGCGGGGCGGCGAACTGCGCGGCTACGTCGATTTCGACCGCGAGCGGCTTGCGGCGCTCGGCGCCAATCCTTCACTCTACGCGCTGTTCGGCAAGGGCTATCTGGCGATGACCTTCGACCTGCCGGCGGGCGGCGGGCGATATCAGGGGATTGTCCCGCTCGAAGGGGAATCGCTGGCTCAGGCGTGCGAGACATATTTCAACCAGTCGGAGCAGGTCCCGACGCTGATCCGTGTCGCGGTGCGCTCTGCCGGTGACGGCGCGGTTGCAGCCGGAATGCTCGTCCAGCATCTGGCCGATGGCGAGGAAGGGCGCGAGCGGCTCCACGTGCGGATGGATCACCCCGAATGGGAGCACGTGGCGATCCTAGCAGAGAGCATTCGCCACGACGAGCTGCTCGATCCGGGTCTTTCGCTCGAGGCGATCGTCTGGCGGCTGTTTCACGAGGAGGACGAAATCCGGGTCCAGCCCGGTTCGTTCGTTTCGCGAGGGTGTCGGTGCTCGGCGGAGCATTACGCGAAAGTGCTGGAGCGCTTCCCCGAAGAGGAGCGTGCGGAAATGCGCAACGAGGAAGGCGTCATCGTGGTCGATTGCGCGTTCTGCTCGCGCGCGTTTCCGATCAGGAGTTGACGGCTCGTAGTCGCCGGAGAACACTTTATCGGCCGCGCCCGCATGTGCTACATCCACCGATGGATACCAACGCGCGGGCGCATGGCGGAGCTTGATTTCGATGCGATTGCCGACTGCAGTCGGAGCACGATCCATGGTGATCGCGGCGGGTTTCTATGCGACCGGCCTGCTCAGTCCTGCCAGCGCCCAGGCGCCCTCGCTGGCGATGCTCAGCGCGCTTGATGAGGGGCAGTGGGAAGTCCGCTTTCGCGATGGCAGCGACAGCAAGCGCATTTGCGTGCGCTCGGGCTTCGAGTTGATCCAGGTCCAGCACGGCCAAGCTGCCTGCAGCCGTTTCGTGGTCGAAGACGATGCGACCGTGGTGACGGTCCAGTACACCTGTCGAGGGAACGGCTATGGCCGCACGACCGTGCGCCGGGAAGGCGCGGGGCTGGTACAGATCGACAGCCGGGGAATAGCGGCCGGCCTGCCGTTCGAGTTTTCGGCGGAGGCCCGGCGGGTCGGGACCTGCGAATAGACGGGATTGCCCGCGCCGCTGCGAGCGCCTAGCGCGGCGGAATGTCTGCCGAGCGCAACATTGCCGTGGTCCTGCTGTCGGGCGGGCTGGATTCCATGGTGACGGCAGGGATCGCACGCGAACGCGGGTTCGTGCTCCACGCCCTGTCGATCGACTATGGACAGCGGCACGCGATCGAACTCGACCGCGCGCGCGAAATAGCCGAGCGGCTCGGCGTCGCACGGCACGTCGTGCTTCCGCTCGATCTGCGGCGCTTCGGAGGATCGGCGCTGACCGACGACATAGCCGTGCCCAAGGACGGGGTGGGCGACGATATCCCGGTCACGTACGTCCCGGCCCGCAACCTGGTCTTTCTGGCCCTGACCGCTGCATTCGCCGAGAGCGCGGGCGCGCGGGACATCTTCATCGGTGTGAATGCGCTCGACTATTCGGGCTACCCGGACTGCCGACCGGAATTCATCGCCAGCTTCGCCGAAACGGCTCGCCTCGGGACCAAGGCCGGCGCCGATGGTAGGCCATTCACCATTCACGCCCCGCTTCAACACATGACCAAGGCCGACATCGCCCGCGAGGCGGATCGGCTTTCCCTTGATCCGGGTTGGAGCTGGTCCTGTTATGACCCCACGCCCGAAGGCGCAGCCTGCGGATCGTGCGACAGCTGCCGCTTGCGCCAAAAGGGCTTCGCGGAAGCGGGATTGGAAGATACGGTATCTTACGCCGGCGGTTGACCGGGCGATTCAGGGAGAGGCTTGTTGAGCGAAAATGACAGGGTCGCCGCCGGTGCACCGGACAATGCGCCCGTGCCCGCGTACAGCTGGTACGCCCTGAGCGTTCTGGTTCTGGTGTATGTGCTCAATTTCATCGATCGCCAGATTCTCTCGATCCTTGCCAACGACATAAAGGCCGACCTCGGCGTCGACGACGCCTACCTCGGGTTCCTCTACGGCACCGCGTTCGCGATCTTCTACGCCCTGTTCGGCATTCCGCTCGGCAAGCTCGCCGACAGCTGGAAACGCATTCGGCTGATGAGCTTCGGCCTTGCGTTGTGGTCACTGATGACGGCGCTGTCCGGCTTCGCGCGCAACGGGACTACGTTGACCGCTGCACGGATCGGTGTCGGGGTGGGCGAGGCGAGCGCCAGCCCGTCCGCCTATTCCCTGATTTCGGACTGGTTCCCGGCGCGGCTGCGCGCGACCGCGCTCGCCATCTATTCGTCCGGGCTCTATTTCGGTGGAGGGATCTCGCTGCTGCTGGGCGGGCTGATCAAGGACAACTGGAACGAGGCCTTTCCGGGCGGGGGGCCGCTGGGCCTGGTCGGTTGGCAGGCGGCGTTCGTCAGCGTCGGCATTCCCGGGCTCTTGCTGGCCGCCTGGGTGCTGACCTTGCGCGAACCCGTGCGCGGCGCGATCGACGGCATCCCGACTCCCGAGGATCCCGCGCCGTTCAGCGGCTTTTTCGACGAACTGGTCCAGATCATCCCGCCGTTCACGCTGATCGGTGCCTGGCGGCGTGGCCCAAAGGCACTGGCGATCAACCTCGTGGGTGCCGCGTTCTTTGCCGGCCTGGCGGTCGTCATGACACGGTTCGTCTACGCCGGCGTGGGCACGTTCGTGCCATCGGTATCGGACCAGTGGCTGTTCCTTGGCATCGGCTATTACGCAGTGTTCAGTTGGGCCAGCGCGCTCCGCTCGCGTGATAATCCGACCTTTCGCCTGACCTGGGGTTCGGCCGCATTCCTGACGACGATCATCGGTTACGGAGTCGTCTCCTTCGTTTCCTATTCGGCCTCGTTCTTCGCTGCGCCTTACGGTGAAGTACGGTTTGGAATCGCGGCGGCCGAGATCGGTTTCCTTCTTGGCGCGCCCGCCGCGGTCGCGGGCTTTCTGGGCGTCATCCTTGGTGGCCGGGCCGCCGACTGGCTGTTCGTGCGCACTCCTTCGGGGCGGCTCTATGTCGTGCTGTTCGGCCTGCTGGCGCCGGTTCCGGTCATCTGGATAACCTTTACCACCAGCGACATCACGATCTTCTACATCTTTGCAGCGCTGGGCCAATTCCTGGCGGCGAGCGCGCTGGGCGCGGCAGCGGCGACGAGCCAATCGCTCGTGCTCCCGCGGATGCGCGGGGTGGCGACGGCCACGTTTTTCCTCGCGACGACGCTGATCGGCCTTGCCCTCGGCCCCTTCCTCGCGGGCTGGGTTTCGGCGACGAACGGGGGCGACATCTCGCTGGGCGTACGCTCGACGATGTGGGCGGTGCCGATCGGCTTCTTGTGCCTGATCGCGGCGATCCGGTTGGTGCCGGTGGCCGCCGCGACGATGCTTGCCCGTGCCGGCGACATTGAGAAACCGATAGCTACGCGGGCTTGAGCACGCCGCAGGCGATCCTGCTGCCTGCGTTGCCACTCGGATCGGTTCGATAGTCATCCGCGTCTGCGTGCACCACGACCGCCGTTCCATCGGCGTCGAACAGCCAGCGGGATATGTCTGCGCGCGTACCCGGGAGGTCAGCGGTCAGCGAGCCGGTGCCTCCGGAATTGATTTCGATGTTGGGCAGATCCCCGACGTGGCGGCCGCCTTCGCTTAGCGAGCCGTGATGCTTGCCGAGGGGATTGAGGTGGCCCCCGGCGGAGGTGAAATCGGGGCGCGCGCAGTTCCCGGTCGTGTGCAGGTGAAAGCCATGAGGTCCGGGAGCGATCCCCGAAACCGCCGCGACGAGGGTGACGGTATCGCCGTTGGTCACGACCTGCACTGTCCCGGCGGGCACGCCATTCGACAGCGAAAGGGTTGCGCTTGCCAGCCGTTCGGACGGTAGGTCGGCCACCGTGCTGCAGGCCGTCAGGGCAGCCAATCCTAAGGGGACTGCAAGTTTCGCGGTTATCGACATCGTCTTCTTCCTGCCATTGTCGTCCAGACCTCAACGAAAAAGGGGCCGGATTTCTCCGGCCCCTGATCCATTTTCTCGACTTTCGCCGAAGATTACATGCCCGAGCCCGGACCGTAGGTGATTTCCACCCGGCGGTTCTGGAGTTCGCGAACACCGTCCGCGGTCGGGACGCGCGGCTGCGATTCGCCGAATGCTTCGGTCGAGATCCGGGTGTCCGGAACGCCACGAGCCGTCATGTAGGCCTTCACCGCATCCGCGCGGCGCTGCGAAAGGCCGACATTGTACGATGCCGAACCCGAACGGTCCGCGTGGCCGGCCAGCATGACCGCAGCGCTTCCGCAGTTCGAGTAGGCCGAAACCGCGTTGTTGAGAATGGTCGCAGCTTCCGGAGTGATGTCCGACTTGTCCCATTCGAAGAACACGATGTACGGGCCCTTGTTGCACACCGGTGCAGCAACCGGCGGGGGCGGCGGCGGCGGCGGCGGCGGCGGCGGAGCCGGGCGAGCCGGGCAGGTCGCGTCCATGGGCAGCTGGGTGCCGTCCCAGCAGGTCTGCATCGGGGCGGGTGCGCCGCCGAAGTTGAACCCGATGGTGCCGAGCAGCGAGTGCGACTGCCACTTGCCTTCGACCGAGCGGCCGCGGCTGTCCACGAGATCGAGGCCCGAGGTGTTGAAGAAGCGATACTTCAGGCCGACGTCGATCGTGTCGGTCAGCGGAGCACGCACACCGGCGAGAACCTGCCAGGCGAAGCCGCTGTCCGAATCGTCGAGGAAGCCCGGGCCGGTGGTGTCGATGGTCGCGCCATCGAACTTGGTGCGGGCGACACCCGCGCCGCCGCCGACGAAGCCCTGCATCCCGTCGTCCGGGCCGAAATCGACGAGGCCGTTGAGCATGAAGCTCAGGACGCTCGCGTCACCGTCGGCCGCATAGGTGCCGACAGGAGCTGGGGCCCCGCCAACGGTCGGCAGCACACGCGTGGAACTGCCAATCGAGTTGAGGTCAGCACCGCGGTAACCGGCTTCCGCTTCGAGGCGGAAGGGGCCGAAGTCGTATCCGACGATGCCGCCGAAGTCGTAGCCAGTGTGGCTGTCCACCGTGACAACGTTGGAGGCGCCCGCGACATCGAAGTCGATGTCCTGGACGATCATCGGTCCGCCATCGAGTTCGACGTACCAAGCGCCGTCCCGCGCGAGTGCAGGCGAAGCGATGGCAGTCGATGCCAGCGCCATGCCAATGACGAGTTTCCGCATTATGTAATTCCCCTTTTTAGCGAATTTGAGCCATTTTAGCGAATTTGAGCCATCGAGCGGTTCAATTTCTATCTTTTCCCCACTTGGGTGGCAAGCGGGCTTTCACACCAGACTGTTGCAGATCGGCATCGCTTTTGATGCGCGAACGGAATTAAGTGTGGCGATCCTGCCCTCCTTGTGCCCGCTTAACGCCCTTGTTCGCAGCGGGTTCCCGTCAATTCCGGGGAAGAATTCCGCAGCGGGTGAGGGCCCCTATCAATTCGCCGATCGCCGCTCTCGCCTCCGTATCGATCGTCTGTCCGCCGGCGGGCGCGGCGATGGCGCTCTCGCGCTGCCAGGCTCCATTGAATAGCAGAAATTGTCCCGTCGCCCTGTCATAGATCCGCGTGCCGTCTCGCGCTGCCACGAAGACCCATTCGCCGGACTGCCTGATCGCAAGGTTGCCTTCCTGGCCGGCGAACGCGCCGGTGGCGCCCGCCGCGACAAGCCAGCATTCGCCCTCCGGGGGATCGATGGGCGGCGCGCCCGCTTCGCCTTCGACAGCCGGGTGCACCAGGGCGTCGCAGCGCGACAGGGCGGCGTTGACGAAAAATTCCTTCTGGGCCTGGCCTGCGAGCGATGTGATGCTGGGGTCCGCGCAGCGACTCCGGTTCGGCGGCCGAGTAGAGAAAGGCCTGCGCCCCGTTGCCCCAACTGAGCCGTTTCAGCGACGGTTCGAACACCGGCAGGTTTTCCGGCGGGCAGACCGCGAGCAGCCCGCTCTCGCCCTCGACCATCACGCTGCGCGCTTCGCCGAGCGAGGCGCCGACGAGCGCGATCCGGCAATCCGGGTGGCGGCGGGCGTATTCGCGGACCCATTCGGCGCCCGCGCGCGTCTTGCCGAAGCCGCGACCCGCGCTGATCAGCCAGGTCTGCCAGTCGCCCGGCGGGGGCAGCTGGTCGGGCCGCGCCCACAGCTTCCAGAAATAGCGCAGTTCGCGCTGCTCGATCTCGCTCAGTTTGCGGAGTTCCGCGGGCCGGTCCTCCTGCGGACAGTCGAGCAGTGCGCGCAGAAGGTCGGTGCGCGCCGTCATTCGTCGTCCGCCGGGGCGCCAGCCTGGTACGCGCTGTCTTCCTCGGCCATCGCCCGTGCGGCCTCCTGGCGCTCCTTCATCTTCTCGAGCTTTTCGGTGATCGAGGCGATGATCGCGTCCTCGTCCTCGCTCGCGCGCAGCGCCTTTTGCCGGCCGACCGCCTCGCGGTGGGCGGTCAGCAGGCGAAATGCGATCGCATTGTCGAACTTGCGCCGGGCCTGGGCCTTGCCGCCTTCGAGCTGGCCGATCCGCAGGCGGTGGAGCAGGTCCATCTCGAGGTTGTCGTATCCTTCCGCCAGCGCCTCCTGCCAGCGGCGGTAGAAGTCGGGTTCCGCGCGCCGCGAGCGGTAGACGGTGCTGACGTCGACCCCGGCCTTCTGCGCGGCGAGGGTGACGTTCGAACTGTGAGCGAGCGCGGCGAGGAAATCGGCCTGCCACCGAGCCCTGGGCGGCGCCTTCTTCTTCGCCCCCGCCGCCTGCTTCCCGCGAGCTGCCATGTCGTGCGATCCCGAATTGGCGACGGCGGACGCGAAGACGGGCGGGAAGCGCAGCTCCCGCCCGTCAAGATCGCCTCAGCGGCGAATCACACCATCGCGATGTTCCTGTTGACTAACCAATGATCGTTACGATGTCAAGCTGAAAGTGCCAAAAAGGTTAATCAACGTTGCCGATTGTGCCGTGTTGCCGCTTCGCGTAGAGGCCCGCGACCAGACGGGTAGGGACGCGCATGCTTCGCAAGCTTTACGATTGGACGATGGAAAAGGCGGCGCATCGCCATGCCGTCGGATGGCTCGCGCTGTTTTCCTTCGTGGAGGCCAGCTTCTTCCCGATCCCGCCGCATCCCCTGCTCGGCCTGATGTGCCTCGCCGAACCGAAGAAGGCGATTCGCTTTGCAGTCGTCGCCACGATCGCATCGGTCGCCGGCGGATTGCTCGGCTATGCGATCGGCTATGCGCTTTACGACACTGTGGGCCAGCAGTTGCTGGGCGCGCTGGGCCTGACCGATAGCTTTCCCAAGGCGGCCTGCTACCTGCGCGAGTACGGCGCCGAGATCATCATGATCAAGGGCGCCACACCGATCCCGTTCAAGCTGCTGACGATCACCGCCGGCTTCATCGCGATGCCGCTGATCCCCTTTATCCTGGCAAGCGTGGTCAGCCGGTCGATCAGCTTCATGATCGTGGGCGTGCTGTTCCGCCTGTTCGGCGCGCCGATCAAGCGCTTCATCGACAAGTACCTCGGCCTCGTGACAATTGGCTTCGTGGTGCTGGTCGTCGGCGGCTTCCTCGCGATCACCCTGCTTTCCGGCGGCGATCCGGCGAAGACCGACGCGTGCTCCTCGGTCGAGGCGGTGCAGCCGGCCTAGCCGCCGAAGGTGGCCTCGAGGGTGATCTCGGCGTTCAGCAGTTTCGACACCGGGCAGTTCGCCTTGGCCTCGTTGGCCAGCCGCATGAACTCCGCTTCGTCGATGCCCAATACAGTGCCCGTGAGGACCAGGTCCGAGCGTGTGATGGTGAACGCGTCGCCCTCCTTGTCGAGGCTGACCTTCGCCGTCGTTTCGAGCGTGCCGTCACCGTGCCCGGCCCGGGCCAGCGCAAAGCTGAGCGCCATCGTGAAGCACGCCGCGTGCGCGGCGGCGACCAGTTCCTCGGGGTTGGTGCCGGGCCTGTCCTCGAAGCGGGTCTGGAAGCCGTAGGGCTGGTCGTCGAGAGCGCCCGACTGGGTGCTGACGTGTCCCTTGCCTTCCTTGCCGAGGCCTTCGTACCTTGCGCTGCCCGATTTCACGATGGTCATCCGTTCGTCTCCTTCGCACCAGAGACGGACGGGCGGGGCCTGGGTTCCGCGCAGGGTCAGAGGCTGGTCGCCGCGACGAATGCGCCGACCGCGATTACCACCGCGGCAAATCCCCGTTCGAGAAGGTTCTTGCGCGCGGCGAGGCGAACCCCGGCCATCCGGCCAAGGACCGACCCCGCGATCCCGCCCGCCACCAGCCATGCGACCAGGCCCCAGTCGACATAGCCTGACAGGGCGTAGGAGCCGGCGGTCGTCGCGCCCAGCGCGGTCACCACCACCAGCGAGGTGCCGACCGCCACCCCGATGGGCATCGCGGTCGCCGCGATGAGGCCGGGTACGATCAGGAAGCCCCCGCCGATTCCGAAGAACCCGGCGAGCAGCCCCACGCCGAGACCGTATCCGACGAGGCGCGGCAACAGGTGGCGCGCGCTGGTCCTGTCGAGGTGCACGTCCGGATCCGAGCCGCCCTTGCGCCCGCGCAGCATCAGCCCGCCGACGACGATCATCAGTCCGCCGAACGCCGCAAGCAGGTGCTGCCCGTTCATCGCCTTGCCCGCCTCGGCCCCGATCGCCGCGCCGAGCATCCCGGCACCCGCAAACACGAGCGCGCAATTCCACTTCACGTTCCCCGCCCGGGCATGGCCCGCGAGGCCCGCGGCTGCGTTGAGGGCAACCGCGACGGCGGCGGTACCGATCGCCGCGTGCGGGCTGTCGAGCCCGACGATATAGACCAGCAGCGGCACGGCCAGGATCGAGCCGCCTCCGCCCACCAAGCCCAGCACGAACCCGATCAGCGCGCCCGAGGCGATTACTGCGGCGATGGTGCCGGCCTCCATGGCGTCAGCGGGCGATGTTGGTGGAGGAACACATTAGACATGTCTAATGTATGACCGGCCGCTGCTAGTCAAGCCCGACGTCCGCCTTCCCCATGGGCGCTGCATTCCAACGGGCGACTTCAATCCAACGGAATCGGCCAAGCCGTCGTGAACTTGCGCCGGCGCTTGACGAAGCGGGTCTCGTAGCGGCGGACTGCCGGGTCGTCGCCGAGTGCTGCATCGGCGAACGCATTGAACGCATCCATGTCGTCGACCACCACCAGGACCATCAGGTCGAGCGGCCCCGCCAGTTCAAAGATCACCTGCACCTCGGGTCGTCGTTCCAGGCGCCTGAGAAACTCCTCGACCGGCTGCAACGCGTGGCGATCGAGCTGGACATCGACCATTGCCGAAAGGAACGGACCGACCTCCCCGCTGACCACTGCTCGGTCGGCCAGGATCGTGCCGTCCTCGCGCATTCGGCGCACACGCCGGGCGATCGCCGACGGAGACAGGGCGACGTCGCGGGCAAGATCTTCGGCGGTCGCCAGGGCATTCTCCTGCAGTAGCGCCAGGAGCCTGCGATCATAGCCGTCCCATTCGCGCATTTTCTTGCAACCTACCCCTTCGCGGTGCCCGAAACGGGCAAATAGCGACAAATCTTTGCCCGGACCACGCGCGCGGGCCAAGCTAAAAGGATTTTGGAGAAAGTTGAGCCTGGAAAGGGAAGTAGATGGTCACTTGTGTACGACTGATGGCAGCGATGGCCCTTGCCGGAAGCACGATCGGGGCGGCCTCCGCGGCCGAGCCCGCGCCGCCGGCCGCGACTGCCCCGAACGCGGTCGACGCGCGCACCGTCGTCGACGCCGTGCGTCAACTCGTTCGCGATCGCTATGTCATTGCCGAGACCGGCGCGGCGCTCGACGCGGCACTCGCGAAGGCGCAGGCGAACGGTGATTTCGCCGGCCTTTCGGGACGAGCGCTCGCCGAGGCGATCAACGGGGTGATGCGGTCGGTGACGCCAGACGGGCACCTTGGCGCATCGTACGATCCAGTCCGCTCGGCCGACCTCGCCGCCCATGGCGGGGCTTTCGCCGGCGAGGACGAGCTCACCCCGGCGATGATCCGGATGATCGCGCTCAACAACGCCGGCTTCCGGCGGATGGAGGTGCTGCCCGGCAACATCCGTTACGTCGACCATACGGTGTTCGCCTGGGGCACGCCGGAATCGGAGAGCGCACTGGCCAATGCGATGGAATTCCTGCGCGGCGGATCGGCGATCATCATCGATCACAGACGGATGGGCGGCGGTGCGGCCGAAGCGGTCGCCGCGATGGCGAGCTATTTCGTCCCGGAAGGCACCCCGCTCATGCGCTTCCAGACCCGCGGCGAGGAGCCCGAGGTATCGGTCAGCGGCGCCGCGCCGTTCAGCCTCGCCGGCAAGCCGGTCTTCGTGCTCACCTCGTCGCGCACCTTTTCCGCGGGCGAGGAGTTCGCCGCTCATGTGGATGCCTTCGGCTTCGCCAAGCTGGTCGGGGAGACCACGGGCGGCGGCGGGTTCAACAACATGTTCTTCGCGCTGCCCGGCGGCCACCTGATCTCGGTTTCGACCAGCCAGGCGCTTCACGCGAGGACCGGCAAGGGCTGGGAACGCACGGGCATCGCGCCCGCCGTGGCGGTGCCGCAGGACCGCGCGCTGGAACGCGCGCAGGCCGAGGCGGTAGCGGCGATGATTCCCGGCGCGCGCGACGGCGAGCGACAAGCGCTCGAGGCGATCCTGCCGGTCTACCGCGCGATGGCGGACGGGACCGCGCCGGCGAACCCTCCGTCCACCTATCTCGGCCGGTACGGCGATCGCACCATCGCGGTCGGCGCGGACGGAACGCTCACCTCGCAGCGCGGCAACGGCCCCGCCACCAGGCTGATCGCCCTGGGCGGCGATACCTTCGCGTTCGAACAGGCGCCCGCCCAGCGGATCGCGTTCGTGGTCGAGAACGGCAGCGCGGCGGCGGTGGAGGTGTCCTCGCCCGCCGGCCCGCAGCGCACTCCGCGCAACCCGGGCTAGGCGGGCGCGGGGATCAGATGATCCCCACCGCCTTGCCCGCGCGTCCGAACATGCCCAGGATCGTCTCGACTTCCTCGCTCGAATGCTCGGCGCACAGCGAACAGCGCAGGAGCGTCATGTTGGCAGGCGTCGCCGGCGGGCGGGCGAGGTTGACGTAGAGCCCCTCCTTGAGAAGCGCCTCCCACATCGCCGCGCCGCGCGGAAGGTCGGGCATGATCACCGCGACGATCGCGCTCTGCGGCTGCTTGGTGCCCAGTTCGAAGCCGAGCGCGGTCAGCCCCTGGTGCAGCCGCTTCGAATTCTCCCACAGGTGGGCGCGCTTGTTCGAGCCGTGCATCAGCTTGCGGATGCTGGTGGCGGCGGTCGCCACCACGCTCGGCGGCAGGCTCGCGGTGAACACGTAAGGGCGGCAGACGAGGCGCATGATCTCGAATTTCGGGTGGTTCGAAACGCAGAAGCCGCCGACCGTGCCGACGCTCTTGGAGAAGGTGCCGATGATGAAGTCGCAGTCGTCCATCACGCCTGCCGCTTCGCAGACCCCGCGCCCGTGCTCGCCGATGAAACCCATCGAGTGCGCCTCGTCGACGAGAACCATGGCCCCGTGCTTCTTGGCCACCGCGACCATTTCCTTGAGCGGCGCGACGTCGCCGAGCATCGAGTAGACGCCCTCCAGCACGACCAGCTTGCCTGCGCCCTCGGGAATGCGGCCGAGCCGCTTGTCCATCGCCTCGATGTCGTTGTGCTTGAACGGCACGACCTCGGCGTTGCCCAGCGCGCAGCCGTCCCAGATCGAGGCGTGGCTGTCGATGTCGAGCACGACGTAGTCGCCCTTGCCGGCGATCGTCGAAATGATGCCGAGGTTCGCCTGGTAGCCGGTGGAAAACACCATGGCATGATCCATGGCGTAGAATTCCCTGAGCGCGTCCTCGCACGCCTTGTGCCCCTGGTAGGTGCCGTTGAGCACGCGGCTGCCGGTGGTGCCCGAGCCGTACTCGTCGAGCGCCTGCTTGCCCGCCGCGATGACGTCGGGGTCGAAGGTCATGCCCATGTAGTTGTAGGTGCCGAGCAGGATGGTGTCGCGCCCGTTGCAGATCGCGCGGGTGGGGGAGAGGACCTTCTCCATGACCAGGCTGAACGGATCTTCCTGCCCGCTCGCCAGAAGCCCCTCGCGCATCGCGATCAGGTCGTCGAACTTGGAAAACAGGTCCTTGCCTTCGCCCGCCAGTTCGGGGGGCTGGTCGGGCTGCATGATGCCTTCGCTCACGTGGTCACCATCCGGGTCACGGCATCGATCAGGTCCCCCCAGGTCTCGATCTCGGCCTGCTGGTTCATGCTGATGATGATGTCGAACTCGTCCTCGATCGCGGCGACGAAGTCCATCACCGTCAGGCTGTCGAATTCGAGGTCGCCGGCGAACGAGGTGTCCTCGTCGATTCCGACCTCCTTCTTGTTGAACGGTTCGGCCAGCGTGCGGATGCGGGCGTCGACTTGTGCGCGGTCCATGATGGTCTTTTTGTCCTGTTTTCGTGCAACCGGCTCCGGTGGTTGGGCGCCTGCCACTGCAATAGGGGGGAAAAGCGACTACCACGCCCGCTTGTCAAGGGCGGGGCCGCTTGGCAACCTCGGACTCGGAGGCAGCAGGGGAGCGAGCCGATGGACCAAGCAGAGCCGGGGCGCTTCGCTCCCAACGCGGTGCAGATGCTCCGCACAGCCCAGGCGAGCACGCTTCAGCTGTCGCAGATGGCCGACCAGAAGGCTTCGATCCTGATGGGCGCGACATTCGTCGTGTTCTCGCTCTCGGTCGGGCGCGCGCTCGCCTCCAACCAGGCGCTGCCGTGGTCGCTCGCCGTGCTGGCGGTCTTCGCGTTTCTTTCCGCGCTGTGTGGCGTCTCGGCGGTGCTACCCGCGGTCAAGACCGCCAAGCCGCCGCCGGGATTCAAGCCGAACAAGCTGTTCTTCGGCCACTTCGCGCTGCTCGACGAGCAGGACTGGGCCGACGCGGTGATCCGCGATCTCGAAGACGAGGAGGCGATGTTTCGCATGATGCTGCACGACCTCTACCAGAACGGCCAGGTCCTCCACCGCAAGAAATACCGCTTCCTCGGATACGCCTATCGCCTGTTCATCGTCGGCCTGGTCGCCACGATGATCACCTTCGTGATCGAGATCGCAGCCATGTACTAGCTGCCGCGAAGCGGGGCCGGCTTGGGAACCGGCCCGAGGAAATTGCAGACGAGCCCTTCGGGTCGATAGTCGAGGGTGATCTGTCCGCCGAGGTCCGCGGCCAGGCCCTTTTCGATCAGGCTGGTTCCGAACCCCTTGCGGGTGGGTGGGGACACGGTCGGCCCTCCACTTTCCCGCCAGCCGAACATGAAGTTCTCGCGATCCTCGTCGAAACCCCACTCGATCGATACCCGCCCGCTGCCCGTCGAGAAGGCTCCGTACTTCATCGCGTTCGTGGCCATTTCATGTATCGCGAGCGAAATCATGATCGCGTGTCGGGGCGAAACCGCGACTTCCGGCCCCGAAAGGATCGCCCTTCCGCCATCGATGCCCGTTCCCGCCAGCGCGCTTTCGATTATCTCCTTGAGCACCGCTCCGCGCATGTTCTGCGAAACGAGCATGTCCTGCGCCTTGGCGATCGCGACGAGCCGCCCCTCGAGCACGGACCGGGCTTCCTCGAGCGATCCGGCCGAGCGGAAGGTCTGCTGCGCGACGGCGTGAACCACGGCCAGGATGTTCTTCACCCGGTGGTTGAGTTCGTGGAGCAGCAGTTTCTCGTGCTCGTTGGTCCGCAGGCGCTCGAACACGCGGCCCGCCTGCTCGCCGAGAGCCTGGACGGTCAACAGGATCCCCGGGTCGGGCGGAGCGGGATTTTGCGAAAAGAACTCGAGGATGGCGACGATTCGCCCCTCGCTCTTGAGCGGGAAGGCGAACGCGCCCCGAAAGCCCGTGTTCTTCCGGGGAAAATTCGTGTCCGATGCGGTGTCAGACACCCACTGGGCCTCGCCCGTCTCGAGGACCTTTCCGGGAAGTCCGTATCCCGGCCTGAATACGATCTCCCCGGTGCGCTGGCGGATGGTGGCAGCGATTCCGGGTTGCGCTTCGAACCAGACGCCGGAGGATCGGATAACCTGCTGGTTGCCCATCGGGATGACGAACGCGTGACCGACGGGCCAGCCGGTAATCTCGCAGATGGCACCCAGCGCGCGGTAGAGGGCATCGTCGAACGAATCCGAATCGGCGGCCATGCTGGCCACCTCGAACATCAGCCGGTTCTTGACCGCTTCGCGCTCGACCTTGCGTTCCGCTTCCTGGCGCTCGGATATGTCCCTGATGAAACCGACGAATACCTCGCCGGCAGAGCTGGGAGCGGTCGTGATCGAAAGCTCGACCGGCAGTTCGCGGCCGTCGCGATGAAGCGCCGTGATCTCGATCCGTCGGCCGAGCACGCGCGGTTCCCCGCCGGCGGCCAGCCGCTGCATGCCCATTTGGTGGGCTTCGCGGTGCCGCAGCGGGATGATGAGCTCGGACAGGCTGCGCCCCAGCACCTCGCTGCTGGGCCAGCCGAACGTGTCTTCGGCAACGCCATTCCAGCCGGCAACGAGGCCGCCTCCCGTCATGACGACGACCGCGTCGAGCGCCGTCGCGAGCACGCCTTCGAGCGCCGGGTCCAGCAAGGGATGAGGTGGGTCCGTCACGGGAGGGCTATGGCCTAATCGGGGAGGGTCGTCGAGGCGGGCCGGCTTTCCGCCCGGACCAAGGCCCCGATATCCTGTCTGGCAGCGGACTTATCCCACGAGGTTCTTCACCGCGGCCATGAACGGGCCGATGCTCACCGGCTTCGACAGGTATCCGTTCGCGCCGGCGTCGCGGATCCGCTCTTCGTCCCCCTTGCCGGCATATGCCGTGACGGCGAGCACCGGGGTATCGGCAAGGCCCGCGTCGCGGCGCATCGCGACGATCAGGTCGACTCCGGACACGCCCGGAAGCTGGATGTCCATGATGACGAGATCGGGGGTGAACGCGCGCGCGGCGTTCAACACTGCCTCCCCGTCCGCGACCGGCTCGACCTCGAACCCGCCGGCGCGCAGCACGTCGCAGAACAGTTTGCGGTTGAGATCGTTGTCCTCGACAACGAGGATTCTCTTTGCCACTGCTCTTAAGCCTCCGGTTGCGTCCTGCAGGCGCGACTAGGGATTATCAAGGACGCTGACAATTACTGCCGATACCGACCATCGCTCCGGAGACGCCGACACCCTGGCGCTCTCGGCCCTCGGCTGGGTGCTTGCCGACGAAGCCCGCGCCGAGCGGTTGCTCGCGCTGACCGGCCTGACACCGGACGTGCTGCGCGACAGCCTTACCGAGCGCTCCACGCTGGCGGCCGTGCTCGACTATCTCGCGGGTCACGAACCCGACCTGCTGCTCGCCGCCGACGCGCTCAACGTCACGCCCGAGCGGCTCGCGGCGGCGCGGCAGGAGCTGGCGGAATGAGCCGGCCGCTGATCGTATCGGACTGCGACGAGGTGCTCCTGTTCATGGTGGCGCACTTCAAGGCCTGGCTCGAGGAAAGCCAGGGCGTGACGTTCAACATGGTCGGCAACGACTTCGGCGAATCGATGCGCTGGACGCAGAGCGGCGAGGTGGTCGAGCCGGCCGAGATATGGGGCTTCCTGCGCAAGTTCTTCGACGGCGAAATGCACCGGCAGGACCCGATCCCCGGCGCGGTCGAGGGCATCGCCGCGCTCGGCGAGCACGCCGACGTGGTGATCCTGACCAACCTTGCCGATCGGCATCGCGAGATGCGCGCCGAACAGCTCGCCAGTCACGGCATCCACGCGCGGGTGTTCACGAACCAGGGGCCGAAAGGCCCGGCGCTCAAGGCGATCGTCGACGAATACGCGCCGAGCCGGACGGTCTTCATCGACGACCTTGCCCAGCATCACAAGTCGGCGGCCGATACCGTGCCCGGCGTGCACCGGCTGCACCTGTGCGGCGAACCGATGCTCGCTTCGCGCATCGCCTGCGCGCACGAGGCCGGCGACGCGCACGCCCGTATCGACACCTGGGAGCACGCGCTCCCGTGGCTTATGGAACGAATCGAAGGAGTGGACGCATGAGCATCGAGGCGCGCCTCGCAGAAATCGGCATCGAACTGCCCGAAGCCGCGGCCCCTGTCGCGGCCTACGTGCCGGTGGTCATATCCGGCGGTCTTGCCCACGTGTCGGGCCAGCTGCCGTTCGTGAACGGCGAGCTGGTCAAGGGGCGCCTGGGCGAGAGCGTGCCGCTGGACGACGGTGTCGCGGCGGCGCGGGCCTGCGGGCTGATGATCCTCGCCCAGCTGAAAGCCGCGCTCGGCTCGCTCGACCGGGTGGAACGGATCGTCAAGCTGGGCGCCTTCGTCAACTCGACCGGCGAATTCGACGCGCAGCCCCGGATCGCGAACGGGGCGAGCGAACTGATGGTGGAAGTGTTCGGCGACGCCGGCAAGCACGCGCGCAGCGCGGTCGGCGTACCGGTGCTGCCGCTGGGAGCCGCGGTCGAGGTCGATGCCATCGTCGCCGTGAGGGACTGATTTTCGCGCTTCTCGATACGCTGTTCGCACCCGCGCCGGACCCCGCCCGGGCCGGCTGGCTGGGGCAGCACGAATACGCACATCGGGGCGTGCACGACGGCCGCGTGGCGGAGAACTCGCCTGCCGCGTTCGCGGAAGCCATCCGCCGCGCGATGGGTATCGAGTGCGACGTCCAGAGGAGCCGCGACGGGCGCGCGATGGTGTTCCACGACTGGACGCTCGACCGGCTCACGGCCGAATGCGGGCCAGTTGCCGCACGGGATGCCGCCGCGCTCGAAACGATCGCGCTGGCCGTCGGTGGCGATCCCATTCCCACGCTTGACCGCCTGCTGGAACAGGTCGCCCGCCGGGTGCCGTTGCTGGTCGAGGTCAAGTCGAAGCGGAATCGCAGCCCCGTGCCGCTGTGCCTTGCGGTTCGCCGCGCGCTCGAAGGATATGATGGTGCCGTAGCGGTGATGAGTTTCGACCCTCGCGTGCCGAAATGGTTCTCTCGTCATGCCCCCGAGATCGTCCGCGGGCTCGTGGTCACCGAGGAGAACGAGCGCGGCTGGCGCGGCCGGTTCCGCCGCCACCTGTCGCTCTGGCACGCACGGCCCGACTTTCTCGCCTACGACGTGCGCGACCTGCCGAGCCGGTTCGCCGCGGCGCAGCGCGCGCGCGGCCTGCCGCTGCTGACCTGGACCGTCCGGACCCCCGAACTGCGGGCACGCGCCGCGGCGCACGCCGATGCGCCGATCGCCGAGGGAGCCGGGCTCGCATGAGCGAAGCCGGGCTTGTCGCACGCATGGCCGAAAGCGTCGCGGCGCTTCCGGCCGACGAATGGGACGCGCTCGACCCGAGCGGCAATCCGTTCACGCGCCATGCCTTCCTCGCCGCGCTCGAGGGATCGGAGAGCGTCGGGGAGGGTACCGGTTGGTCGCCGGCGCCGCTGGTGATCGAGGACGGGGGGCGGCTCGTCGCCGCCCTGCCGGCCTATCTGAAGGGTCATAGTCAGGGTGAATACGTGTTCGACCATGCCTGGGCCGACGCCTGGCACCGCGCCGGCGGGCGCTATTACCCCAAGCTGCAGGTGGCGGTGCCGTTCACCCCGGCGGCCGGGCCGCGGGTCCTCACCCGTTCGCCCGAACTGGCGCCTCACCTGCTGCGCTTCGCGGAACGGTTCGCCCAGGCCAACGACTTGTCCTCGATCCATGCGACCTTCGTCGAGGCGGCGCAGGTCCCGCTGTTCGAGGCCGCGGGCTGGCTGGTCCGGCATGACATCCAGTTCCACTGGGAGAACCGCGGATATCGTTCGTTCGACGACTTCCTCGACGATCTCGCCAGCCGCAAGCGCCGCGCCATCCGCAAGGAGCGGCGCGCGGCGCAGGCCGGGGTGGAAATCCGCCGCCTTTCGGGGTCCGACATCCGGCCCGAGCACTGGGACGCGTTCTGGGTGTTCTACCAGGACACCGGCAGCCGCAAGTGGGGCCGGCCGTACCTGACTCGGCGTGCGTTCGACCTCATGGGCGAAACGATGGCGGAAGCGATCGTGCTGGTCATGGCGTTCGATGCAGGACGCCCGATCGCGGGCGCGCTGAACTTTGCGGGACCGGATGCACTCTACGGTCGCTACTGGGGCTGCGTGGAAGACCGGCGCTTCCTGCATTTCGAGCTGTGCTATTACCAGGCCATCGACGAGGCCATCGAACGCGGCCTGTCACGGGTCGAGGCCGGCGCGCAGGGGCAGCACAAGATCGCCCGCGGATATGGCCCCGTGCAGACCACCTCGGCCCACTGGATCGCCGATCCGGGCTTTCGCGCCGCCGTCGCCGATTTCCTCGAGCGCGAGCGCGAAGGAGTCGCTGTCGATGCGGAGTGGCTGTCCGCGCGGACCCCGTTCAGGAAGGGCTGAGCCAGCCCGGCGAAAGACGGGTCAGGCCGCCCGGCGATCACCCGCCAGCAGCCACTCGCGCGCGCGGCGCTGGGCCTCGGCGATTTCGCGTGCGGTCATCTCGTCGGAAATATCCGCGCGGCACCAGGCCGCCTCCTCGTGACCGCGCGCCGCGGCGAGGTTGAACCACTTGTGCGCCTCGATCAGGTCGCAGGCGGCGCCGTGGCTGCCCGTCGAATAGGCGACGCCGAGGTCGTAGTAGGCCGAGGTATCGCCCTGGGCCGCCGCGGCGAGGCATTGCGCCACCAGCAGGCTCGCGTCGTGGGACTGCTTGAGCACCGCCCCGTTTTCGATCTTGCGCAGTTCCATCTGTCTTTCCCCCTCCGGCGAACCCCCGTGTCGCCGTTGACCCGACTTCAACCCGGTTATGGTCAACAAGTGGTTAATTTCCGTTGCAGAAAATTGGCCGGTGCGCGCCGTTCGTTCGGTTTCGCTTAAGTTTTCCCCTTCTAGAGGACCTCGTTGAGCGTGCCGGCTTGTGCGCTTCCCGGCCCGTGCCTATAGGCGCGCCAACAACCAGCCGGACGGTGCCTCCGTATTGTGATGTGGAGGACGGCGGACCGGCGGGACAGGATGATTGAGGACGACGATGGCCACCCTGGCGAGCGAAGACATCGATGTACTCGAAAAGGCCCGGCGGGCGCTGGCGCCCGACTACAGTCCCTCCGAAGACGAAGATTACATGAACCCCGCGCAGCAGGATTATTTCCGTATGCTGCTGCTCGAGTGGAAGCGGTCGATCCTGTCCGCCGCCAACGCCACCCTGCAATCGCTCCAGGACGGGCCGATTCGCGAAGCCGATCTCAATGATCGCGCCTCGAGCGAGACCGACTGGGGCATCGAATTGCGGACGCGGGATCGGCAGCGCAAGCTGATCGCGAAGATCGATTCGGCGATCCGCCGGATCGACGCGGGCGAATACGGCTACTGCGAGGTGACGGGCGATCCGATCGGCCTCAAGCGGCTGATCGCGCGCCCCGTCGCGACCATGACCGTCGAGGCGCAGGAAGCCCACGAGCGGCGCGAGAAGATCTCGCGAGACGACTGATTTCCTGCGCATTTGCGCAAGGCCAGCCTTAAGCAAACTTTAGACTATCCCGCCTAGTAACCGTTGCCGCAGCGCCGATCGTGGCGCGGCCGAGCGTTGCAACTGGTTAACGGGAGCCCAAACCCGCGATGTCTGGTGTCGATACGAGGCATGTCAATCGCGACAGCCTGTTTCTGATGGCCGAGCTGCAGCTCGAGGGCGAGAGCACCGCGCATCGCGTGCGCGTGCGCAACCTGTCGGCCCACGGAATGATGGCCGAGGGCGACGTGCGCGTCCTCGCCGGTTCGCGGGTAACCGTATGCCTCAAGAATCTGCGCCCGGTCGAGGGCAGCATCGCCTGGGTCCACCAGCAGCGGTTCGGCATCGCGTTTGCCGAAGAGATAGACCCGAAGGCGCCGCGCAGCGCCGTCGGCACCGGCGACCTTTCCGCGCCGCGGTTCGTGCGGCCGGCCTCGATCGCTCCGACGGGATTCGACCTCGACCCCAAGCGCCTGCGCAATATCTGACCTTCGGCGCTGACGGGTCGGCACCGACCTGCTAACCGGGCGAGCGATGTCACCGCGCCCGCGTTTCCTGTTCGCCGCTCCGCTGCTTCTGGCGCTCGCCGGGTGCGGTTCCGCCGACGATGCAGGAGTCGTGCGGATCGCCCTCATCGGCGATCCCGAGGCGCCCTTCGAAAAGGGACTGCGGCTCGCCACGTCGGCGCAGCAGGTCCGTGCCGCGACGGCAGAGGGTCTCGTCGCGCTCGACCAGAGCGGGGCGGTCGTGCCCGCAATCGCCGAACGCTGGATCGTGACCGACGACGGAATGTCCTACATCTTCCGCCTGCGGAATGCGGAATGGCCCGATGGCACGCCGATGACCGCCGAACAGGTGCGTGACGCGCTGCGCAGGACGATCCGGGACCTCGCGGGTACCTCGCTCGGTCTCGACCTGGCACCGGTGTCCGAGGTGCGCGCGATGACCGGCCGGGTGATCGAGATCCGCCTTTCGAGCGCGACCCCGGATTTTCTCCAGCTCCTCGCGCAGCCCGAACTCGGCGTGTTCCATCGTGGGGCCGGCACCGGCCCGATGACGCTGACGCGCGATGACGGCACCGGCCGATTGACGCTGTTGCCGCCCGAGGCGCGCGGGTTGCCCACGCGCGAGGACTGGCAGGATGGCACGCGCGTCCTGGTCTTCCGCGCTTTGCCGGCTCGCGGCGCGGTCGACCTGTTCCGGTCGGGCGACGTGGATCTCGTATTCGGAGGGACCATCGTCGACCTCCCGCTCGCGCCGACGGGGCCGCTGTCGCGCGGAACGGTCCGACTCGACGCGGCGCAGGGGCTGCTCGGGCTCAAGGTCCTGCGCGAAGAGGGGCTGCTTGCCGAGCCGGCGCGCCGCGAGGCGCTGGCCATGGCGATCGAGCGCGAGACGCTGCTTGCGCCGTTCAACATCGCCGGCTGGATGCCGAGCACGCGCATCGTGCCGGCCGCCGTGGTGGGAGAGGGAGCCGGCGAACGCTGGAGCAACAGCGCGATCGACGCGCGCCGCGCCGATGCCCGCCGGCGGATCGACGGGTTCGCGGGACCCAAGACGGTGACGGTCGCATTGCCCGAAGGGCCGGGCGCCGACTTGCTGCTGCGCGAAATCGCCGCCGACTGGCGCGAGATCGGGGTAACCGCGGTGCGCGTGCGCAAGGGCGACAAGGCCGATCTCGAGCTGGTCGATACGCTCGCCCGGTTCGGCAGCCGCCGCTGGTACCTCGACCAGTTCGCCTGCAAGGTGCGCCGGCCACTGTGCGATCCCAAGGCCGATGAACTGGTGCGCGAAGCCGTCAGGGAAACCGATCCGGCTTCGCGCGCGACCCTGCTTGCCGAGGCGGAGACGCGGCTGACCGCGCGGCAAGGCTACATTCCCCTCGGCGCTCCGGTGCGCTGGTCGCTCGTGCGCGGAGACGTCGCCGGGTTCGTCGAGAACGCATGGGCGGTCCATCCGTTGTACCCGCTCGCCCTCGCCCCCACATGAAGGGCATGAGAGAGGAGATGACCCCGATGGAACCCACCGGCCGCGTCCCGTCCGCACGCAATTCGACGGTGCGTCCCCGCGCGATGCGGGTCGAACTGCCGATCGGGACCGACCCGGCGTCGATCCGCCGCCGGATCGAGGCGATGGAGCAACTGCTGGAAAACAGCTTCACCGTTCCGGGTGTCAACTATCGCATCGGACTCGATTCGATTGCCGGGCTTATCCCGGTGATCGGCGACTTCGTCACTGCGGCGATGGGGATGTACATCGTGTGGGAAGCCAAGAATCTCGGCCTGCCGAAATGGAAGCTGTGGCGCATGACCGGCAACGTCGCGTTCGACGCGGCGCTCGGCGCGGTGCCGCTGGTGGGTGACGCCTTCGACCTCGTGTTCCGGTCGAACACGCGCAATCTGAAGATCGTCAAGCGCCACCTGGACAGGCACCACCCGGCCGTCCGGACGATCGAGGGGTAGTTTCACTCGCTACCGCTTTGGCGTAGGCGTCGGCGATGACCGACGTCACCTATTCCTCGTACCTCGATCTCGACAAGATCCTCTCCGCGCAGCACCCGGCCTCCGGCGCGCACGACGAGATGCTGTTCATCATCGTCCACCAGGCGAGCGAGCTGTGGCTCAAGCTGTGCCTGCACGAGCTGTTCGCCGCGCGCGAGGAGATCATCGCCGACGACCTCAGGCCTGCGTTCAAGATGCTCGCCCGCGTGGCGCGCGCGCAGGCACAGCTGATCCACTCGTGGGAAGTGCTGAGCACGATGACCCCGGCGGATTACTCCCAGGTTCGGCCGCATCTTGCCAGTTCGAGCGGGTTCCAGAGCGCGCAGTACCGCCTGATGGAGTTCCTCCTCGGTGGGCGGAACCCCGACATGGTGACGATGCACGAGGCGACGCCGGAGGTGGCCGCCGAATTGCGCGCCGAGCTTGCACGCCCGAGCCTCTACGACGAGGCGGTGCGGCTGTTGTCGCGACGCGGCTTCGCGATTCCTCCTGATATACTCGAACGCGATCCCCGCGGCGGCTGGGTTCCCTCGGAGCAAGTCGAGGCCGCCTGGGCCGAGATCTACCGCGATCCCGAAGCGCACTGGGACCTCTACGAACTGGCCGAGAAGCTCGTCGACCTCGAATACCACTTCCAGCGCTGGCGGTTCGGCCATCTCAAGACGGTCGAACGCATCATCGGCTTCAAGCGCGGAACCGGCGGAACTGCCGGCGTGCCCTACCTCGAAGGCGTCCTCAAGCAGGTCTTCTTTCCGGAATTGCTGAGCGTGCGGACGGCGATCTAGGCTTCCAGTTCGATGTCCCAGTAAAGCCAGTCGCGCCAGGTTTCGTGGAGGTAGTTCGGCGGGAAGGCCTTCCCGTGCTGGTGCAGCTGCCAGCTTGTCGGGCGGATCGGGCGGACGAGGTTCATGTGCGCCTGCGCCGGGGTCCGGCCGCCCTTCTTCATGTTGCACGGCGCGCAGGCGGTGGCGATGTTCTCCCACGTCGTGCGCCCTCCCAGGCGGCGGGGGATCACGTGGTCGAAGGTCAGGTCCTTCTCGCTGCCGCAGTACTGGCACGCGAACCGATCGCGCAGGAACAGGTTGAAGCGGGTGAAAGCGGGAAACTCGCTCGGGCGGACGTATTGTCGCAGCGCGATCACGCTCGGAATCTGCATGTCGAGGCTGGGCGAGTGTACGCAGCGTTCGTAACTGGCGACGATGTCGACCCGCTCGAGGAACACCGCCTTGATCGCGGTCTGCCACGGCCACAGGCTGAGCGGATAGTAGGACAGCGGGGTGTAGTCGGCGTTGAGGACGAGGGCCGGGCAGCTTTCGAGCGCCCGTGAGGGATCCTCCTCGGCGCGCCGGAAATGCGCCGCCCGCTCGATCAGTTCGGCCTTGAACACGTGTCCGCTCGCCTCCCGACTTCGACAAGGACCATTTGCCGATTTCTTAGTCAAGTTGACGACACCGGCTGAATCCACAGCCAATTGCGGCTAGGGGTCTGGACGATGGACGTCACCCGCTTCGCGCCGAGCCCGAACGGTTCGCTGCACCTTGGTCACGCGTTCTCCGCGATCGTCGCGCACGACCTCGCGCGCGAGCGAGGCGGGCGGTTTCTGTTGCGGATCGAGGACATCGACGGTGCGCGGTCCCGGCCCGAGATTGGGGACGAGTTCCGCGCCGACCTCGCATGGCTGGGGCTGGAGTGGGACGAGGTTGCCCGGCAATCCTCCCGTCTTGCGTCTTACGAGGCCGCGGCCGATCGGCTGCGCGCCGCGGGATTGCTCTATCCATGCACCTGCACGCGCGCCCAGATCGCGGCGGCGGCAAAGGCCAGCGGGCCCGAGGGGCCGGTATACCCGGGTACCTGCCGCGGCAAAGACGGCGGAACAGGCGACGCGGCTTGGCGGCTTGACGTCGGCAAGGCGCTCGCGCTGACAGGACCGCTTCAGTGGGCGGACGACCTCGCGGGCGTGCAGCGTGCGCGGCCCGACCTTGCCGGCGACCCGGTCCTCGTGCGCAAGGATGCGCCCGCCAGCTACCACCTTGCCGCCACGCTCGACGACGCGGCGGACGGGGTGACGCTGGTTACTCGCGGGCGGGACCTCTTCGCCGCCACCCACGTCCACCGGCTGCTGCAGGAACTGCTCGGGCTGCCGGTGCCGCGATGGCGTCACCACCCGCTGCTGGTCGAGCCGGACGGGCAAAAGCTGGCCAAGCGGCGCGGCTCGCCGGCCCTGCGCGACCTGCGCCTGGCCGGCGAGGACGGCGCTGCGCTCGCCGAATCGCTGCGCGCGCATCGCTTCCCCGCTGGCATTTCGCTGGGGACGTCCTAGATAAACCCCATGACCACCTTCCTCGTCATCGTCCTCGTCGTCCTCATGGCGCTCGTCGCCTATTCGCTGGTACGGGGGATCGTGGCGTTCCTCCAGTCGCATCGCGCCGACATCGACGCAGGTTCCGAGCGCCAGCACGAGATGCAGCTCCTGCAGAACCGGATGATGTTCAACCGCATCAAGTACCAGGCGCTGGCGATCGTGGTGGTCGCGGTGATCCTGATGGCGACCCGCTGATCCGTTCGGCGCAACGAGGACGGCCGCTTGGTCAAGCTCAACAAGA
This sequence comes from Tsuneonella litorea, assembly GCF_025154015.1. GTDB lineage: Bacteria > Pseudomonadota > Alphaproteobacteria > Sphingomonadales > Sphingomonadaceae > Tsuneonella > Tsuneonella litorea. The sequence continues at coordinate 323,749 of NZ_JAOAMV010000001.1, read as the reverse complement.
TCTACACCCGGACCGGGGACGACGGGACGACCGGCCTCGTCGACGGATCGCGCTGCCCCAAGCACTCCGCGCGGATCGAGGCGATCGGCGCGGTGGACGAGGCGAACTCGGCGATCGGCTTTGCCGCCGTCGCGCTGGAAGGTGGCGCGCGCGGCGACCTTGCGCGGGTCCAGAACGACCTGTTCGATCTCGGGGCCGACCTCGCCACGCCGGGCGTGGATTTCACCCCGTCGGAAATGGTCCTGCGCATCGTTCCAGCGCAAGTCGAGTGGCTCGAAGGCCGGATCGACGCTGCGGGCGAGAGGCTCGAGCCGCTGCGGAGTTTCGTCCTGCCCGGCGGCAGCGAGGGGGGCGCGCGCGTTCACCTTGCCCGCGCGGCGGTGCGGCGCGCGGAGCGGGCGATGACCGCGCTCGCGAGCCACGAGGCCGTAAATCCCGCCGCGCTCGCCTATGTCAACCGGCTGTCCGACTACCTTTTCCAGCTCGCCCGGTTGCTCAACGACGAGGGCCGTGCCGACGTGACGTGGGTTCCCGGCGGCAGCCGCTAGCCAACCTGCACGTCCGCCGCTAACCCGCGCTTCGCTGCAATTGCGAAGGAAGCGGACAATGGACACGATCGGAGTCGTCGGAGCCGGCCAGATGGGGGCGGGGATCGCCCAGACGCTGGCCCAGAACCACTACCGCGTGCTTCTGTCCGACATCGACCTCGCCGCTGCCGAAAAGGGCAAGGCGACGATCGAAAAGGGGCTCGCGCGGCTGGTCGCCAAGGACAAGCTCGCGGCTGCCGATGCCGAGGCGACCCTCGGCCGGATCGAGCCCGTCGCCGACCTCGCGCCGATGGCCGACGCATCGATGGTCATCGAGGCGGCGATCGAGAACGAGGCGATCAAGAAGTCGATCTTCGAAAGCATCGGCACGGTGCTCGCCGAGGACGCCATCCTCGCCAGCAACACCAGCTCGATTCCGATCACCCGCATGGCCAACTGGGCGCCCGATCCGGCGCGGTTCATCGGGCTGCATTTCTTCAACCCCGTGCCGGTGATGGGCCTTGTCGAGGTCATTGCCGGTCTCGCCACTTCGGACGACACGATCGCGCGCACACGGGCATTGGGCGAAAGCCTCGGCAAGCACGTGGTCGAGGTCCGCGATGCGCCCGGATTCGTGGTCAACCGCGTCCTGATGCCGATGCTGAACGAGGCGGTATTCGCGCTGGGCGAAGGGACCGCCACGGTCGCCGACATCGACGCGGCCTGCCGCCTTGGCCTCAACCATCCGATGGGGCCGTTGCAGCTTGCCGACTTCATCGGACTCGACACCTGCCTCGAGATCGTCCGGGTGCTGCTGAACTCGACCGGCGATCCGAAATACCGGCCCGCACCGCTGCTGGTTCAGTACGTCGAAGCCGGCTGGCTCGGCCGGAAGGCCGGCAGGGGTTTCTACGACTACGCGGGCGAGGAGCCCGTCCCGACGCGCTGATTGCCGGGAACGCCGGGGGGCAGCGGGCGGTTGATCGGGCAAAGGAGTTAACCCGATGGATGACGTCAAGCGCAAGGACCTTTCGCCGAGCGATGCGCTCGCCCCCGAAACGCACAACGACGAACAGGACGACGAGCGCAGCCAGGCGCAGACCGTCGCCGACCAGGCCCAGGAGCAGGACCGGGATGATCCCACGGCGAGCACGCGGGTGAACCGCGGCATCGACGAGTCGTCCGAGCAGGACCTCGTCGATCATATGCGCGACATGGAAAGCTCGGGCCGGATCGACATGAACGCCTACCGGGGCGAACCCAATCTCGACGACAACGAGGACAAGTACGGGAAGGACAACAAGGTCGACCCCGATTTGCCGTCCGACGGGTCCTGACCGGCCCTATCCGGGAAACGCGGCGCGCTGGCTCGTCTCTTCGCCGATATCGCCGTCGTTGAGGATCCACAGGCCGGCGATCAGCAGTGCCGAGCCGAGAATGACGGCATAGGCCAGAAGCCGGAAATTGGGCGCTGCGGGCGTTTCCAGCGTGTGCGGGTTCAGCCGCGCGAGCGTGGCGCAGGTACGCCGCTGCGCCGACCACGCCAGCGCTGCCCCTGCGCCGATGAACAGCGTCGCGATCGCGCGCGCGAGCCATGGCGGGTCGAATTCTCCGAACACCGCGCGAAAGGCGAGGCCGATGCCGATCGCGGCGAATGCCGTGCGCATCCAGCCGGCGAACGTCCGCTCCATCGCCATGATGTTGCGATCCTCGGCCAGCTCGGTCCGCTCTTCGGCGAGCTTGTTACTGTCCTGCTCGTTGTCCGCCATCGTCGGCGAAGATAACGACTTGCGTGTCGGGGACAACCTCGCTGCCGACTTCCTGCGCGGCGGCGAACTCGTCCACCGGAGTGGGATCGTAGCCCGTCGCCGCATCGATCAGCTCCTCGTCGGGCGTGAACTGCAGCTCGATGTCCGGTTCGCCCTCACCGGGCGGGCCGTGATCGACCAGTGCCTCGGCCTGTTCGCGCTGGTCGGCAAATTGCGTCTGCGCCGCGCTGATCGCGCCGCCGCCGGCTTCGGTGCCGACCAGGTTCGCCACGCCCGCGAGCACCATGCCCACGAACAGCAGGGCGAACCAGCGATTGCGAAACATGTACCCGCGCATGGCGCGACCCTAGCCGCCGGGGGTTAAGGAGCGCTTTCGCCCGCCTCGCGCTTCAATGAATAGAGCAGGTCGAGCGCCTCGCGCGGGGTCAGCGCGTCGACATCGAGTTCGCGCAGCGTTTCGCGCAGCGTGTCGCACGCTTCTTCCTCGGCCTGCACCGCGGCCGCGAACAGGGGCAGGTCGCCGAGGCCTGCAGCCAGTCCCCCCGTCTCGGCGCGTCCTTTCTCGAGCCGGTCGAGCACGGCTTTGGCGCGCGCGACCACGTGCGGAGGCACCCCCGCCAGACGCGCGACGGCAAGGCCGTACGACCGGTCGGCCGGTCCTTCGGCGAGTTCGTGCAGCAGGACGAGGTCGCCCTTCCACTCGCGTGCGCGGACGTGGTGCAGCGAAAGCGCCTCGCAGCTCTCGGCGAGCCGGGACAGCTCGTGATAGTGGGTCGCGAACAGGCACCGGCTGCGGTTGGTCGAATGCACCGCCTCGGCCACGGCCCACGCCAGCGCGAGCCCGTCGTACGTCGAGGTGCCGCGCCCCACTTCGTCGAGGATGACGAAGCTGCTTTCGGTGGCCTGCGACAGGATTGCCGCCGTCTCGACCATTTCGACCATGAAGGTGGAACGTCCCCGCGCGAGCTGGTCGCTCGCCCCGACCCGGCTGAATATCCGGTCGGCAAGGCCGCAGGTCGCCGCAGCGGCAGGGACGAAGGCCCCCGACTGCGCGAGCAGCAGGATCAGCGCGCTCTGGCGCAGGAAAGTCGACTTGCCGCCCATGTTCGGGCCGCCGATCAGCCAGAGCCGGTCGTCGGGTACCAGTGTGCAGTCGTTGGCCACGAACCGTTCGCCCCCCGCCGCGAGCGCGGCCTCGACCACGGGATGGCGGCCGGCCTCGATCCGGAGCACCGGTTCCTCGACGATGGCGGGCCGCGCCCAGTCGCCCTCGCTCGCGCGCTCGGCATGGCTGGCGGCGACGTCGATCCGGGCGAGCGCGGCGGCGGTGCGCGCGATGGCTTCGCGCGCGGCGACGGCGCGTTCGACGAGGTCTTCGAAGTGCGCTTCCTCTGCGGCGAGGGCATGGCTCCCGGCCTCGGCGATGCGGCTCGCTTCCTCGTGCAGGACCAGCGAGTTGAACCGCACCGCGCCCGCCATCGTCTGGCGATGGGTAAAGCCGCTATCCTCGCCCATCAGCGCGTCGGCGTGCCGGGCCGGTACCTCGATGAAGTAGCCGAGCACCCCGTTGTGCCTGATCTTGAGCGCCGTGATCCCGGTGTCGGTGCGATACTTCGCCTCGAGCGCCGCGATCGCCCGGCGGGCGTTGCCGGAGGTCGCCCGCAGGTCGTCGAGCGCCGCGTCGTAGCCTTGGGCGATATAACCGCCCTGGCTCCGCTCGGTGGGCGGGGCGGGGACGAGGGCGCGGGCATAGAGATCGGTCAGCGCGCCGTGCCCGCCAAGGTCGGGCAGCAGTTCTTCGAGCAGGGTGGGCCGGTCGGGCTGGCCTTTCAGATGGTCACGCAGCCGCCGCGCCCCGTCCAGGCCGTCGCGCAGCTGGCCGAGATCGCGCGGGGAGCCGCGCCCCGCCACGACCCGCCCGATCGCGCGGCCGATGTCGGGCAGCGCGCGCAAAGCGGCGCGCACGTCCGCCCGCAACAGCGGATCCCCGTGAAACCGGGCGACGAGCGCCAGGCGCGCCTCGATCGCCCCGCGGTCGGTCAGCGGGGCCGACAGGTCCTCGGCCAGCTGCCGCGCCCCGGCGCCGGTCGAACAGCGATCGATCGCGTCGATCAGGCTGCCCGCGCGCCCTCCGCGGCTTGCCTCGACGATCTCGAGGCTCGCGCGGGTGGCCGCGTCCATCGCCAGCGTTCGCCCGCTTTCGACCGCGACCGGGGGCAACAGAAGCGGCAGCGTACCACGCCCGACGTGGTCGAGGTAGGCGAGCAGACCTCCGGCCGCGCCGAGCATAGCCCGCGTGAACTGGCCGAACCCGTCGAGCGTGGCGACGCCGTGAACCGCGCACAGGCGATCGGCCCCGGCATCGCTGGCGAAATCCGCCCGTGGGCGCTCGGTGCGCTCCTCGGGGGCGCATTCCCACCCCTCGGGCACGACCACTTCGCTCGGCGAGACGCGGGCCAGCGCCGCGGGAAGATCCGCCGGGGCGCATTCCTCGAGCGTCATCCGCCCGGTCGAGATGTCGACCGCGGCGAGACCGCAGGTGCCCCGCAGTTCGCACGCCGCGGCGAGCACGTTTGCCCGGCGCGGTTCGAGCAGCGCCTCCTCGGTCAGCGTCCCGGCGGTGACGAAGCGCACGATGTCGCGCGCGACAAGGGCCTTCGACGACGGGGTCCCTTCGCGTTTCGCGCGCGCCTTGGCTTCGTCGGGGGTTTCGGTCTGCTCGGCGATCGCGACGCGCTGGCCGGCCTTGATCAGCCGCGCGAGGTAGCCCTCGGCCGAATGCACGGGGACGCCGCACATCGGGATCGGCTCGCCCTCGTGCTCGCCGCGGCTGGTCAGCGCGATGTCGAGTACTTGGGCGGCGACTTTCGCGTCGTCGAAGAACAACTCGAAGAAGTCGCCCATCCGGTAGAACAGCAGGCAGCCTTCGGCCTGGCGCTTGAGCGCGAGGTACTGGGCCATCATCGGAGTCGCGCTTCCCGCCACGGCGAGGGGGTTAGCGGCTGGCCGACCGATTCGGAACGGCGGGCGCGGCGCCTTTCCCCTGTTGCGCTCGGCCAACTTCCGTTAGGGCCACGGTGGTCATTGAAAAAGAGGGGGCCCAATTGGCCGACGAGAAGCCCACCGCATTCACCGAGCGCGAGGCGCTGTTCTACCACGAGACGATCCGGCCGGGTAAGATCGAGATCGTCGCCTCGAAACCCATGGCGACCCAGCGCGACCTCAGTCTCGCCTATTCGCCCGGCGTTGCCGCGCCCGTCCAGGCGATCGCCGACGATCCGGCCAATGCCGCGCGCTACACCGCGCGCTCCAACCTCGTAGCCGTGATCTCGAACGGCACCGCGATCCTGGGGATGGGCAACCTCGGCGCGCTCGCATCGAAGCCGGTGATGGAAGGCAAGGCGGTGCTCTTCAAGCGGTTCGCCGACGTCGATTCGATCGACATCGAGCTCGACACCGAAGACCCGGACAAGTTCATCGAGGCGGTCGCGCTGATGGAGCCGAGCTTCGGCGGCATCAACCTCGAAGACATCGCGGCGCCCGAGTGCTTCGTGATCGAGCAGGCCCTGCGCGAGCGGATGAAGATCCCGGTCATGCACGACGACCAGCATGGCACCGCGATCATCGCGGCGGCGGGACTGATCAACGCCTGCCACCTGACGGGCCGCGATCTCAAGGACGTGCGCATGGTGGTCAACGGGGCGGGGGCCTCCGCGCTCGCCTGCACCGCGCTGATCAAGTCGGTCGGCGTGCCCCACGACCACGTCATCGTCTGCGACCGTAGCGGTCCCATCTATCCGGGCCGCGACGGGGTCGACCAGTGGAAGAGCGCCCACGCGGTCGAAACCGATGCGCGGAGCCTCGAAGAGGCGCTGGTGGGCGCGGACATCTTCCTCGGCCTGTCGGCCAAGGGGGCGCTCAAGCCCGAATGGGTCGAGAAGATGGCGCCCAGCCCGATCATCTTCGCGATGGCCAATCCGGATCCGGAAATCCGGCCCGAGGACGCCAAGGCGGTGCGGCCCGACGCGATCATCGCGACCGGCCGGTCGGACTACCCCAACCAGGTCAACAACGTGCTCGGCTTCCCGTTCATCTTTCGCGGCGCGCTCGACGTGCAGGCGACCGCGATCAACGAGGAGATGAAGGTCGCCGCCGCGCAGGCCATCGCCAGCCTCGCGCGCGAGCGGGTGCCCGACGAGGTCGCCGCGGCTTACGGCGTGAACCACAAGTTCGGCACCGACTACATCATCCCCGCCCCGTTCGATCCGCGGCTGATGGAGGTCGTGTCAAGCGCGGTCGCCAAGGCGGCGATGGATTCGGGCGTCGCGCGCGCGCCGATCGACGATTTCGACGCCTATCGCCTGAGCCTGAAGGCGCGGCTCAACCCGACGACTTCGGTGCTCACCCGCGTCTACGAGGACGCCAAGGCCAATCCCAAGCGAGTCGTCTTTGCCGAGGCGGAAGAGGATGTCGTGCTGCGTGCGGCGATCCAGTTCCGCGATTTCGGTTACGGCACGCCGATCCTCGTCGGCCGGACCAAGGCGATCGTCGACAAGCTGCACATGCTCGGCGCGAGCGACCCGGGCGGGTTCGAGATCCAGAACTCGGCCGACAGCAAGCTCGTCCCCCAGATGGTCGAATATCTCTACGACCGGCTCAAGCGGCGCGGACGGACGCTGCGCGACGTGCGCCGGATGGTGAACCAGGAGCGCAACGTCTTCGCCGCACTGCTCGTGGCGCTGGGTCACGGCGATGCGATGATCTCCGGCCTCACCCGCACGTTCGCCCAGACCGCGCGCGAGGTGAACCTCGTGCTCGACGCGAAGGAAGGTGCGCTGCCATTCGGCATCCACCTGCTGATCGGCAAGAACTACACCGTGTTCCTCGCCGACACGACGATCAACGAGCGGCCGACGTCGGAGCAACTGGCGCACATCGCGACCGAAACCGCCGCGGTCGCGAAACGGCTGGGACACGAACCGCGGGTGGCGTTCCTGTCCTATTCGACCTTCGGCAACCCCCCGGGCCAGTGGCTTGGCAACATCCGCGAGGCGGTGGCGATCCTCGACGCGCAAGAGCCGGCGTTCGAATACGAGGGCGAAATGGCGCCCGATGCCGCGCTCAATCACAAGGTCATGGAGCTCTATCCCTTCAGCCGCCTGTCGGGACCGGCCAACGTGCTCATCATGCCCGGCCTGCAATCGGCAAACCTGTCGGCGAAGCTGCTGCGCGAGCTTGCGGGGGCGAGCACCATCGGCCCCATGCTGGTGGGGATGGAGAAGCCGGTGCAGATCGCGCCGATGACCGCGCTCGCGCCAGAGGTCCTCACGCTGGCCGTGCTGGCCGCCGCCGGAGTGGTCGGCTGACCGGGATGACGCGGCGTTAACCCATCGCATTCAGCCGATCCTAAGGCCCGGGCGTCAGGTCGTACGGCATGGGGATCGCAAGAAGGCCGAAACTGGCCACCAAGTATACCGGCCCGCGCATGGGCGAACGCGACGCGGTGTCGCTCGAAGCGCGGTGCCGGATCGGCGATGGAACGGTCGAATCCGTCGCGGTCCTGGACCTCGACGCGCGCGGATGCCGTGTCCGCGGGATCCAGGTGGCGGTGACCAAGAACGAGGAGGTCGCGCTCTGGCTCGGTTCGGTGGGGCCGATCGCTGCCAGGCTGCGCTGGCTCAAGCGCGGGAGCGCGGGGCTCGCCTTCGAGGCGCCGCTATCCGCGCTCCAGCTGGAGGAGGCGCGAACCACCGCCGCGCCCGTGCCGGGCTCGCGCGTGATCCCGCTGCGGCGATCGGGACCCGCCCCAGCTGGCTAGCGTCGCCGGAAGCGGAAGTACCAGACCTCGTGCCCGAATACTGTGCGGGCCTTGTGCTCGTAGCGCGTCTCGGGCCAGCCCGAAGGGCGATTCTGCCAGCTGGCCTGGCCCTCGACCACCCATTCGAATGCGTCGGTGAAACGGCGCATCACCATGAGGGCGTGGCGGAGGTAGACGTCATGGTCGGTGCCGAAGCGGAACTCGCCGCCCGGCTTGAGCTTGTCGGCGATCATCCGGACGGGGCCGTCGTTCATCATCCGACGCTTGGCGTGGCGCGCCTTGGGCCAGGGATCGGGGTGGAGCAGGTAGACCATCGTCAGCGATCCGTCGGGGACCCGCCGCAGGACCTCGAGCGCATCGCCGTGATGGATGCGCACGTTGGCGAGATTGCCGTCGCGCACGTGGGTCAGCGCCTGGGCAACGCCATTGACGAACGGCTCGGCGCCGAGGAACCCGTAGTCGGGCAACAGGTCGGCGCGGTAGGCCAGGTGCTCGCCGCCGCCGAAGCCGATCTCGAAGTGCAGGGGGCGATCGTCGCCGAACAGCGTCCGCGAGGTCACGGGACCCTCGGGAGGCGGGGCAATCTGCGGCAGCAGAGTATCGACGAGTTCGGCCTGTCCCTTGCGCAGCGGCTTGCCCTGGCTGCGGCCGTACAGCCGGTTGAGCGTGGTCGGATCGCCTTCCTTGTGCGCGGTCATGGCGCGGCGCCTAGCCGCACTCGCGGCCGGCGGTCCAGACCCTGTCGGCGCAGAAAACCGTCAGACGCTCATCCGCAATTCGTCGTATGCCGCGTCGTATTGCACGGAAATGCCTGCATCGCGCAGCCGGTCGAGGGTGACAAAGCTCGCGCTGGCGGACGATTGCCGCAGCTGGTCGTAGCGTTCGGCGGGCATTCGCTCCGCGACCAGGTCGAGCAGGTCGCCCAGCTGCACCGCGACAGCGCGGGTATCGGTGAGCCTGACGGCGACCTCGCCCGCCGCGATGCCGTCGATCCGGACGACCATGCTTTCAGGCGCCAGGGCCAGCAGCCGACCGCGCTCCTCGTCGGTGAAGACGGGCAGCGGCGGCAACGCGACCTGCATCGCCGCTGTAGCGTCGGCCAGGCCGGTGCTGGATTGCTCTCGTCCCAGTGACACCTGCGGCATGGGGTCGCGGCTTTGCGCGATCGTCGAGATCTGAGCGATGTGGGCCGCGGATTCCCTGCGATTGCGCGACGCGGGCGCACTCACCACGATCTGGTCATCGATTGCTTCGGACGGGCCGACTTCCGGCAATGTCGATAGCGCGAACTCGCTCGTGACCGGGCGGGCGACGCTTGGCAGCGGTCGGTCACTTTGCAGCACCGCGATCGCGACGGGTCGGATGGAAGCGGGTCGCTGGGCTTCGGGAGCAGGTGCACTCGTCGTCCGCGCCTGTGGTCGCGCGTCGACGCGAGGCTGGGAATGGTTTTGCGGAGGCGCTGCCGGGAACGACGCAGCGTAAATCGCAGGCGTTGCCAACGCGACCTCGGCCGGGGCAGTAATGGCGGGGCCGTGAGCAGGTCCGATCGCGGAAATCGCGAATCCACCGCCCGCCAGCAACCAGCCCCGCGCAGGTACGATTCCATGCCGGTTCGATTTCAGCCGTTCGCGCGTGCTGCGAGGCACGATTCCCTCTCCTCTGGCCGGGAAGGACTATTCAGAAGAGGCGGGAGACAAGCAAGGTCTTCGTCGGTCGATTCAAAATAGACCCGATCGGCCTTCCCGAATCGAGACAGTCGCGAAGCGGGCCCTCACCTCAATTCGCCCACGCGTTCCACACACCGTAGGAACTGGTGATCGTGAGTACGATGCCGACCGCGATCAGCATCCACTTGGCCGGAACGTGCTTGGCGAAAAACGCGCCGAAGGGGGCGGCCAGTACGCCGCCGATCAGCAGGCCGAGCGTCGCTCCCGCGAGATCGGCGAGCCCGAGGTGGTAGATGAAGGTCGCCGACACGGCGACCGTCAGGAAGAATTCGACCGAGTTGACCGTACCCACTACCTTGCGCGGATCGGCTCCCTGGATCAGCAAGTTCGACGTGACGACCGGCCCCCAGCCGCCCCCGCCGGCGGCATCGAGAAAGCCGCCCACCAGACCGAGCGGCGCAACGTACTTGGCCTCGCGCAGCTTGGGCGGGTAGAGGATGCCGCGCACCAGCAGGTAGATGCCGATGCCGGCGAGGTAGAGCAGGACGAAGGGTTTCACCGTGCTCGCATCGATGCTCGACAGGAGATAGGCGCCCGTCACGCCCCCGAGCACGCCGGGAACGAGCAACCGCATGAACAGCTTGGCGTCGATGTTGCGGTGATAGAGATGGCTCAACCCGCTGGTCGCGGTGGTGAAGCATTCGACGACATGAACCCGCTGCGACGCGAGCGCTGGCGGCACGCCGAGGACGCCGACCAGCAGGGTGTTCATGATCACCCCGAACGCCATGCCCAGCGCGCCATCGACGAGCTGGGCAGCGAACCCGACGGCGATGAAAGGCAGCAGCGCCCAGAGATCGAAGCTGGCAAAGTCGAACATGGCGGCGCTCCCCGTCGTCTGGGCCAGCCGATGCATCGCGGCGCCGGAAGCGGACAGAAAGAATTTCTAGCGCTATCGTTCGGAAAGGGGCGATCCTGCGCGCCATTGCAGGCGGGCCCGCAAACGAAAACCGCCCGGAGCGCGAACACTCCGGGCGGCCGTCCCCCGTCCAAAAGGAACCGTAATTTCGTCGCGATCAGGCCGCTTCGGCCTCTTCGCCCGGATCGCGCAGCACGTAGCCGCGGCCCCAGACGGTCTCGATGTAGTTCTCGCCGCCGCAGGCGTGGCTGAGCTTCTTGCGCAGCTTGCAGATGAACACGTCGATGATCTTGAGTTCGGGTTCGTCCATCCCGCCGTAGAGGTGGTTGAGGAACATTTCCTTGGTCAGCGTGGTGCCCTTGCGCAGGCTGAGCAGCTCGAGCATCGCGTATTCCTTGCCGGTCAGGTGGACCCGCGCACCGTCGACCTCGACGGTCTTGGCATCGAGGTTCACGGCCAGCTTGCCGGTGCGGATGACCGACTGCGAGTGGCCCTTCGAGCGGCGGACGACGGCGTGAATACGCGCCACCAGCTCCTCGCGGTGGAACGGCTTGGTCACGTAGTCGTCGGCACCGAAGCCGAAGCTGCGAATCTTCGAATCCATTTCGCTGATGCCCGACAGGATCAGCACCGGCGTCTGCACCTTGGCGACGCGCAGCTTCTTGAGCACGTCGTACCCGTGCATGTCGGGCAGGTTCAGGTCGAGCAGAATGATGTCGTAGTCGTAGAGCTTACCGAGGTCCAAGCCCTCCTCGCCGAGATCGGTCGAGTAGACGTTGAAGCCTTCGGTAGTGAGCATGAGCTCGATCGCCTTGGCCGTCGTCGGCTCGTCTTCGATCAGCAGTACGCGCATGGCCAGGTTCCCCCCTGAGTGCCCAATTCCCCGCGGTAACGACCCGTCAACCGGAGTTGCCGTGGATTAACCACAAAACATCTGAAGGAAAAAGGTTAACGACGGGTAAAGCGGTGCCGCAGAAATTAACGAGTCTTCTGTGCAACAGTGGGTTGCGCGTGCATTTGCCGCGCTATCACGCCGGTTCAGCCCGTGCCGGCGAGCTTCTTCTGACGCCGCCGCTGCACACTTGAGCCGATGCCCATCGCCTCGCGATACTTGGCGACGGTGCGCCGGGCGAGGTCGAAGCCCTTGTCCTTGAGCAGGTCGACCAGCGTGTCGTCGCTGAGGATCGCCTTGGGGTCCTCGGCCTCGATCAGCTGCCGAATCGCGGACTTGACCGCTTCCGCGCTGGCGCCCTCGCCGTCGGCCGAGGCAACGCCGCTGCTGAAGAAGTACTTCAGCTCGAACGTCCCGCGCGGGCACGAAAGGTACTTGTTGCTGGTCACCCGGCTGACCGTGCTTTCGTGGAGTTCGATTTCCTCGGCGACGGCGCGCAGGGTGAGCGGCCTGAGTTCGCTCACGCCCTTGCGGAAGAACCCGTCCTGGCGCTTCACGATCTCGGCCGCGACCTTCAGGATCGTCCGCGCGCGCTGGTCCAATGCCTTCATCAGCCAGTTGGCCTCGGCCAGTTGCTCCTTGAGCCAGCCGAGCGCCGCCTTGTCGCCGCCCGCGCCGCCGCGCAGTTCCACGTAGTAGGCGCGGTTGACGATCAGGCGGGGCAATGTCGCCTCGTTGAGGGCGATGTCCCACCCGCCGCCGGCGGGGGTCAGCAGGATGTCGGGCACCACCGCCGCCTCGCCGCGACCGCCGAATTGAAGGCCGGGCTTGGGATCGTAGCCGCGCAGCTCGGCGAGCATGTCTGCGAAGTCCTCGTCGTCCACTTCGCACATCCGCTTGAGGCGGGCGACATCGCCGCGAGCGACCAGTTCGAGGTTGTCGATGAGCCGCGCCATGCAGGGATCGTAGCGGTCGGCTTCCTTCGCCTGGAGCGCCAGGCATTCCGCGAGCGTGCGCGCGCCAACCCCGGTCGGGTCGAGCGACTGGACGATCCCGAGCGCGCGCTCGACCTCGGCGGCGGGGACCGCCAGCGCCGCGGCGACCTCTCCGATCGGGAGCGTAAGGTAGCCGGCTTCGTCGAGATGGTCGATGAGCGCCCGGGCGATGAATTCCTCGCGCGTGTCGCGCGCGACCGCGCCGACCTGCGCGTGAAGATGGTCCGCGAGCGACGGGCCACCTTCGGCGCCCCGCTCGTCGATCGATGGTCCCTGGTCGCCGCCCGCCGAAGACGGCGCCGCGCTCCAGTCGGCGTCGCCGGTATCGCGGTCCCGGTCGAGCGCGGCCGGATCGAGATCGAGGGCCGCCTCGCCGTCACCCGCGGCGTCGGCGCCGGCTTCCGACGGCATCGATTCGAGCGGCATCTCGGGCGCGTCGTCGCGCCGCACCTCGCCGGTTTCGAGCAGCGGGTTGGCTTCCAGTGCCTCGCCGATGAACGCCTCGAGTTCGAGGTTGGACAGCGCGAGCAGGCGGATCGCCTGCTGCAGCTGCGGCGTCATCACCAGCGATTGTGATTGGCGAAGATCGAGACGCGGACCAAGTGCCATTGTTCAGCTTTCCGGCACGCCCCCGGTCACAGCGTGAAGTTCTCGCCGAGATAGAGCCGCCGCACGTTCTCGTCGGCGACGAGGTCTTCGGGCGTGCCTGCGAACAGGACCTGACCGCCGTAGATGATGCAGGCGCGATCGACGATCTCGAGCGTTTCGCGCACGTTGTGGTCGGTGATCAGCACGCCGATCCCGCGGGTCTTGAGGTCCTTCACGAGGTCGCGGATATCGCTGATCGACAGCGGGTCGATGCCCGCGAACGGTTCGTCGAGCAGCATGATCGAGGGCTTGGCCGCCAGCGCGCGGGCGATTTCGCAGCGGCGCCGCTCGCCGCCCGAAAGCGCCATCGCCGGGCTCTCGCGCAAACGGGTCAGGCCGAACTCGTCGAGCAGGCGGTCGAGTTCGGCCTCGCGCGTTTCCTTGTCGGGCTCGACGAGTTCGAGAACGCAGGCGATGTTCTGCTCGACCGTCATGCCGCGAAAGATGCTCGTTTCCTGCGGAAGATATCCGAGGCCGAGGACCGCGCGGCGGTACATCGGCAGCTTGGTGACGTCCTCGCCGTCCATCAGGATCCGGCCCGAATCAGGGCGGACGAGGCCCATGATCGAATAGAAGCAGGTCGTCTTGCCCGCGCCGTTTGGCCCCAGCAGGCCGAGCACTTCGCCCTTGCCGACGGTCAGCGAGATGTCGGTCAGGACCGACCGCTTGTCATAGCTCTTGGCGATCGAGATCACCTCGAGCCCCCCGTTCGGAAGCGGCGCGTTGGCATCACCGGCGGAGGCCGTCTGGTGCGTCGTATCGGGGTCGAGCATACTCATCGCCACCAGCATGTAGCATTCCGCGCCCGCCTGAAAAGCCCCGTCTGCGCGCAATTGGCAGGGTTTGTGCATGGCACGCGCCGGGATGACGCGCGCGGGCGCGGCGAGGGCCATATCCGATGTCCCGCGGCGGGAATGGCCGCCCTCTTGCCGGGACCCGGGCAATCTGGAATACTCGTCCGCGGAGAGAGGACCTGGGGAGACACGGCTTATGGCCAAGGCGATCGATCGCACCCGCGAAACCCGCGCGCGCAAGCTCGACTGGCGCAAGCGGATGAGCGACAACATCGCCTACGCGCTCCTCGTCTATACCGGCCTTCAGATTTTCGTTACCGTCCATGCGCTCAAGTCGGGTTCCGCCTCGCTGCTTCCCTATCTCGCGCTCGTCGTTCTGGTGGCCGCGATCATCCCGGCCTGCCGGATGTTCGAGGCGCGCTGGATGAAGATCTCGGACGAGGCGGCGGCCGATCCTGCGCTCAGGTCTGCCTATCGCCGCGACCAGGCCTATCTCTGGGTGCTCGCGATCGGCCTGCCCTTTGCGCTAACCGGGCTTTTCAAGCTGATCGCCGCGACGGTCTGACGACCCGCTCGTCGCCCGCATGCTTGCCGCGCGGCGCGTCGCGGCCTAGCGGCATTTCCATGCATTCCGGAATCCTGCTCGATGCCGCCGAGGCGCTCGTCGCCGCTGCTCGCCGTCACGGCGCCGACGCGGCCGAAGCGATCGGGCGGGCCAGCCTCTCGCGCGGCGTGGCCGTGCGGCTGGGCGCACTCGAAGATATCGACGCCTCGGAAAACCGCGAAGTGGGCCTGCGCGCCTTCGTTGGCCGGCGGTCGGCGAGTGTTTCGGCCGCCGACCTGTCGCCAGCCGGACTCGAGGAACTCGCTGAGCGCGCCGTGGCGATGGCCCGGCTCGCCCCCGAAGATCCCTATGCCGGCCTTGCGCCGCCCGGCGCCCTCGCGCGGGGATCGGTTCCCGAACTGGAGATCGCGGACGACGCCGATCCTACTCCCGAGCAGCTGCGCGAGCGGGCGCTGGAGATCGAGGACGCCGCGCGCGCGGTGCCGGGCGTGACCAACAGCGAAGGCGGCTCGGCGAGCGCGAGCCGGGCCCATGCCGTGCTTGTCACGAGCGCCGGTTTCGCCGGTCACTATGGCGGCACGGCATACAGCCTGTCGGCCAGCGTGATCGCCGGCGAGGGCGCGGGCATGCAACGCGACCACGCGATGCGCAGCGCCCGCCATCTCGCGGACCTGCCGAACCCCGGCGAAGTCGGCCGGCTGGCGGGCGAGCGCGCGGTCGCCCGCCTTTCTCCGGCTGCAATACGCGGCGGGGCGATGCCTGTGGTGTTCGACCGCCGCGTGTCGGCTTCGCTCGTGGCCCACCTGCTCGGGG
The DNA here is from genome assembly GCF_025154015.1 of Tsuneonella litorea. Lineage (GTDB taxonomy): Bacteria > Pseudomonadota > Alphaproteobacteria > Sphingomonadales > Sphingomonadaceae > Tsuneonella > Tsuneonella litorea. The sequence continues at coordinate 308,342 of NZ_JAOAMV010000001.1, read as the reverse complement.
CGATGGGCGCGCCGTCGATCGCCCGCAAGTCCAGCTTCCTCGCCGGGCGCGCGGACGACGCCGTCTTCGCACCCGGAATCCGCATCGTCGAGGACCCGTTCAAGCCGCGCGGGATGCGTTCGCGGCCGTTTGACGGTGAAGGCGTGGCCTGCACGCCGCGCACTCTCGTCGAGGGCGGGCGGGTGACCGGCTGGCTCACCAATGTCGCCTCGGCGGCGCAACTCGGACTGGCGCTGACGGGCCACGCGTCGCGCGGCGGAAGCGGCGCACCGGGCGTGGGCGCGGCGAACGTCGACCTGCTCGGCGCGGATGAGACGCTCGAAGAGATGATCGCCGACATCGCCGACGGGATCCTCGTCGATTACCTGATCGGCCAGGGGGTCAACCCGGTAACCGGCGACTACAGCCGCGGCGCGGCGGGCCGGCGGATCGTGAACGGGCGGATCGGTGAGCCGGTTGCCGGCTTCACCATCGCGGGCAACCTGCTGGCGATGTTTTCCGGGATGCGCGCCGCGAACGACCGGGAAACCTGGCGGGCGATAAATGCGCCGAGTCTGCGCATCGAGGGGATGACGGTGGCGGGCGGATGAGGGCTGCCTTCGCGCCCCTGCTGATGTTTCTGCTCGCCTGTATCGCAGGTCCCGTCACCGGAGCGATTCCTGCGCTCGACACGTCTCCGACCGCGGCCCAGAGCGCGACCGCCGCCCCGACGATCGAGGCGACCGCCGATGCCGCAGCGGACGACCGGATCGCCCGGCGACTGGCGGGCATCTTCGGCGAATTGCCCGCATTCTCGAAAGTCGACGTCGCGGTGCGCGAGGGGGTCGTGACGCTGACCGGGACGGTGCCCGAGGACGCCGACATCGCCCGTGCGGAATCGATCGCAGCGCGCATATCCGGGGTCGCGACGATCGAGAACCGGCTCGCCCGCGACGTCTCGCTGGGCAGCGGCGCGGCGGTCGGCGGGCTGGCTGAGAAGATCGCCGGGTTCACCCGAATGCTGCCGCTGATCGGACTCGCGTTCGCGATCTGGCTCGGGATTTCGCTGGTGGGCTACCTTATCGCCGGGGTCGGCACGCTGTGGCACCGTATCGCGCCCAACTCGTTCCTCGCCGAACTCATCGCCAGCGCGATCCGCTTCGTCTTCGTCGTCGGCGGACTGGTGGTGGCGCTCGACATCATCGGGGCGACCGCGCTGCTCGGCGCGGTGCTCGGCGGGGCAGGGCTCGTCGGCATCGCGCTCGGCTTCGCGATGCGCGACACGATTGAGAACTACGTCGCATCGCTCATGCTGTCGCTGCGCCAGCCGTTCCGGCCCAACGACCACGTCGTGATCGACGGGTCGGAGGGTCGGGTCATCCGCCTCACCAGCCGCGCGACCGTGCTGATGACGCTGGACGGGAACCACTTGCGCATCCCCAACGCGAACGTTTTCAAGGCGACGATCCTCAACTACACGCGCAACCCCAAGCGGCGGTTCGATTTCGACCTGGGGATCGACGCCGACGACGATCCCGACGCCGCGCGCGGGCTGGGTCGCGAGACGCTGGCGGGCCTGCCCTTTGTGCTCGCCGATCCCCCGCCCGAGGCGCGAACCGAACAGGTCGGCGATTCGAACATCGTCCTGAAATTCCTCGGCTGGATCGATCAGACCGAGGCTGACTGGTACAAGGCGCGCAGCCGCGCGATCGCGGCGGTCAAGGCCGCGCTCGAGCAAGGTGGATTTGCCTTGCCCGAGCCGATCTATCGTCTTCGGTTCGATTCGCGGACCGACCCGCTGCCCTTTGCAGAGATCGCCTCCGCGGACGCAGCTCGAAAGCCGGTCGCAAGGAAGCCTGCGACGCCGCCCGCCGCCAGCGCCGAGGAGGACGTCACCCCCACCGCCGAAGTCGCGGAGATGGTCGAGGACGAGCGGCGTTCGGCTGGCGGCGGACAGGAAAAGGACCTGCTCGATCCGAGCAAGCCGGTCGAGTAGGCGCCTTCAGTCCTTCGCGGTTCTTGCCCGTTCGATCGCTTCCTCGACGATGCGGCGCGCCTCGGTAGCGTCGCCCCAGGCGCCGACGCGCACCCACTTCTCGGCCTCGAGGTCCTTGTAGTGGGTGAAGAAGTGCTCGATCTGCTGGAAGATGATCGACGGCAGGTCCTGCCGCTCGGCGACATCGGAATAATACGGAAAGGTCGTGTCGATCGGCACGCAGATCAGCTTCTCGTCGCCGCCGTGCTCGTCCTCGAGGTTGAGCACGCCGATCGGGCGCGCGCGCACGACGCAGCCGGCGATGAACGGGCTGCGGGCGATGACCAGCGCGTCGAGCGGGTCGCCGTCCGGCGACAGCGTATGCGGCACGAAGCCGTAATTCGCCGGGTAGCGCATCGGCGTGTGTAGGATGCGGTCGACGAACAGCGCGCCGCTGTCCTTGTCGAACTCATACTTCACCGGCTCTCCGCCGGTCGGCACCTCGATGATGACGTTCAGGCTCTCGGGCGGGTTGTCGCCCACGGGAATCTTGTCGATCTGCATGATGCGCGGCCCTTACGCGGGCTCATTTTGCATCGCAACACGTATCCGCCCGCTAGCGCGGGGCGCGGGGCGCGAGCAGGCGATCGAGAGGCTGCTCGCCGGTGCCGGTGGCGACAAGCCAAGGCCACCGCAGGCCGCCGTGATAGTCGATCGGCACTGTCGCATAGGTCGTGCCGCGCTTCACCAGCAGCGCGATCGGTTCCTTGGTGCCGGTCGCCGCGGCGATCGCCGCCTTGAGCGTATCGGGAGAGTAGGCCTCGCCGTTTACCGCGACGATCTTGGCCCCCTTGACGATGCCCGCGTCGAATGCCGGGCCGTCCCACAACGCCGAGGTGACGTCGCCGTCCTTGTCGATCGCCATGCCCAGCGAATAGGTCAGGTCGAGCGACTTCGAGTTGTCCATCCGCCCGCGGTCGAACGGGTTGGGCGTATCGCGCCAGACGAGCCGGTAGCCGGCCAACTCGATGCCCTTGAGCGGCGCCGGCTGGCCCGGCGTCAGCAGCCGGGTGGCGAGGAAATCGGCCCAGTCGTAGGGGTAAACCTCGTTGAGAGACGCCACGATGTCGTCGAACGTATAGGTCAGCTGCCCCCAGTCCCCGTCGTGCGACCCCTCCGGCGTGCCGAAGAACGCCCTGGCGAAATCGTCGAGACCCCTGGCCCCGCCGGTTCCCTGGCGGATGATCTGGTCCGCCTCGAGCCAGGTCAGCGCGCCCTCGGTGTAGTAATCCTCGCTGCGCTCGAGCGACGGATAGGGATGGGGCTTGCGCGCCGCCATGATCGGATCGTTTGTGGTGTCGCCCACGTCGCGCCAGGCGCGGCCCGGCTGGCCTTCCGCGTAGTACGCGGCGGACCGTGCGATCGTGCCGAGGATGGTATCCTTGTTCTGGAGACCCGAACGGGCGGCCAGCACCCAGCCCCAGAACTGGGTCTGTCCTTCATAGAGCCACAGCAGCGACCCCTGCATGGGCGTGCGGTAGTCGGGCGTCCACAAGTCGGCGGGCCGGCGGAACTTGCCGTTCCAGCTGTGCACCAGTTCGTGCGCGACGACGTTGTGGTCCCAGTCCATCGCGTCCCAGTTGGTGAACGAGGTCGGTTCGTACTGGTTTTCCGACGAGCGATGGTGCTCGAGCCCGATCCCCCCCATCCGCTCGGTCAGCGCGAGAAGGAAGTCGTAGTGATCGAAATGGCGGGCGCCGAACAATGCGTCCGCCTCGGTGACGAGGTTCCTGAACTGTTGCAGGTTCTGCGGCGCCAGCGCGAGCTGGGCGGGCTTGTCGGCCACCACGTTGAGCCGGACGTCCTGGCCGATGTCCCAGCTCTTCGCGTGCGCGCCGGCAAAGATCGGCGAATCGACGAGTGTCTCGTAGTCGGTCGTCGCCCAGGTCACCGTGTCGCCGGCGACCGTCTTGCCGTCGAGCGCGGTATAGGCGGTCCAGCCCGCGGGGAACCTGACCGTGGGCTTCACCGCGATGCGCCGGGTGTAGTGGCCGGCGGGGTAGAGGCTCATCTTCTCCCACTGGAGGTTGAGCATTTCCTGCGTCATCGTGATGCGCCCCTCGCTCGAGGCCAGCGGCGAAGTGTGGACGAACCGGGCGACGAGATTCCGCGTGCCGCGCGGCACCGACACCTTGAAGGCATAGACGTCGAGCGGGTCGCGCTTCCAGGCGACCGGCTTGCCATCGGCGAGGAAGCGGATGTCGCTGAGGAGCGCGATCGGCCCGCGCGGCGCATGGTTGCCGGGCAGCCACTCGGGATAGAGCAGGGTCACCGTTTCGGTTTCTGGCGCGAGCGGGATCGTCTGGGTGACGCGGTAGAGGCCCCGGCGCGTGTCGCTTGCGTCGATGCTCAATTCGATCGTTCCGCCGGGCCATGCCGTGTCGGCCGGCGCGGGGGTCTGGTCCTGCAATTCGACCGCCAGCGGAGCCGATTTCTCGGCTTGGGCAAGGCCGGGGGCGGAGAGTAGGAGGAGGGCGAGCGGCGCAACCGCGAAGGCAGATTTCATGCGGCGCCATTGGGCGAACGGCCTGCCCGATGCAAGCCACGGCTCGACGAGCGGCTTTCAAGGGCCGGACGAACGCGCTAACGGCCCCGGCCATGAGCAATCCAGCCGGCAAGACCCCGCAAGCGATCCGCGGCACGCAGGACATATTCGGCGCGGACGCCGAAGCCTTCGCCTTCGTCGTCGAGACCTTCGAGCGCGTGCGAAAGCTGTACCGCTTCCGCCGGGTGGAAATGCCCGTGTTCGAACGGACCGAGGTGTTCGCCCGCTCGATCGGCGAGACGACCGACATCGTCTCGAAGGAAATGTATTCGTTCGAGGATCGCGGCGGCGAGAGCCTTACCCTCCGCCCGGAGTTCACCGCCGGAATCGCCCGCGCGTTCATCACCGACGGCTGGCAGCAGCACGCGCCACTGAAGGTCGCGACCCACGGGCCCCTGTTCCGCTACGAGCGGCCGCAGAAGGGCCGCTACCGCCAGTTCCACCAACTCGACGCCGAGATCATCGGCGCGGGCGAGCCGCAGGCCGACGTCGAACTGCTCGCGATGGCCGACCAGCTGCTCAAGGAACTCGGCATCGCGGACGGGGTGACGCTGCACCTCAACACGCTGGGCGACGGCAACAGCCGCGAAGCATGGCGGGCCGCGCTGGTCGAGCACTTCCGCGCCGTAAAGGGCGAACTCAGCGATGATTCGCAGGAGCGGCTCGAGAAGAACCCGCTGCGCATCCTCGACAGCAAGGACCCGCGCGACAAGGCGTTCGTGGCCGATGCGCCGAAGATCGACGATTACCTGTCGGGCGAAGCACAGGACTTCTTCGACAGCGTCACCGCCGGCCTCGACGCCGCCGGCGTGGCGTGGGAGCGCGACCCGGCGCTGGTGCGCGGCCTCGACTACTACCGCCACACCGCGTTCGAATTCGTCACCGACCGCCTCGGCGCGCAGGGCACGGTGCTCGGCGGCGGTCGCTATGACGGACTGATGGAAAGCCTCGGCGGTGCGCCGACCCCGGCGGTCGGCTGGGCTGCGGGGATCGAGCGGCTGGCGATGCTAGTGGGGGAGCGCGGCGAAGCCTTCGCGGATGTCGCGGTCGTCGTCGAGAGCGACGAGATGCTGGCATCGGCGATCGCTGCTCTCGGCAAGCTTCGTGCCGCGGGCCTTTCGGCCGAACTCCACGCGTCCGGCAGTCCTCGCAAGCGTTTCGACAAGGCGGTCAGGGCCGGCGCTGGCGCGATCCTGGCGTTCGACGCGCGGGACGGAATCGGAAGCCACCGCATCAAGGCCGACGATCCCGCGCGTGAGCGGATCGAGGCGCTGATTTCGTGACCATCCCCGCCGAACGGCTCGACCGGATCGCACACCGCTTCGCCGAGCTCGAGGCGCGGCTCGCTTCGGGCACGCTCGAGGGCGAGGCGTTTGTCGCCGCGAGCCGCGACTATGCCGAGCTCGAGCCGATCGTGCGGCTGGCCGAGAAGGTTCGCACGATGCGGGCCGAGCTGTCCGAGCTCGAAACGCTCGACGATGCCGACCCCGACATGAAGGCGCTCGCCGAGGAAGAAATCATGCGGCTGCGCAACGCGCTGCCCGAGGCCGAGCGCCAGCTCGCGATCGCGATGCTCCCGCGCGACAGCGCCGATGCGAGGCCCGCGATGCTCGAGATCCGCGCCGGCACCGGTGGCGACGAGGCGGCGCTGTTCGCCGCCGACCTCTACCGGATGTACGAACGCTTCGCTGCAGAGCAGGGCTGGCGGGTCGAACCGGTCAGCATGAACGCCAGCGACATCGGCGGTTTCAAGGAAATCGTCGCCAATGTCGCCGGTTCGGGCGTGTTCGCGAAATTGAAGTTCGAAAGCGGCGTCCACCGCGTCCAGCGCGTGCCGGTGACCGAGAGCGGCGGGCGCATCCATACTTCGGCCGCGACCGTCGCGGTCCTGCCCGAGCCCGATGAGGTTGACGTGCAGATCGAGGACAGGGACCTCAAGATCGACGTCTATCGCGCCAGCGGGGCGGGCGGGCAGCACGTCAACACCACCGACAGCGCGGTGCGCATCACCCACCTGCCGACCAACACCATCGTCACCTGCCAGGACGCGCGCAGCCAGCACAAGAACAAGGAAAAGGCGATGCAGGTCCTTCGCGCCCGTCTCTACGAGGCGCAGCGCGATCAGGCGCAGGGCGCCGAGGCCGAGGCGAGAAAGGCGATGGTCGGCTCGGGCGACCGGTCCGAACGCATCCGCACCTACAATTTCCCGCAAGGCCGGGTGACCGACCATCGCATCGGCCTGACGCTGCACAAGCTCGACGAAGTGCTCGCCGGTCCCGGCCTCGGCGAACTGGTCGACGCGCTGATCGCCGAGGACGAGGCCAAGCGGCTCGCCGCGCTGGGCGAATAGACGGGCCGCTACGGATGAGTGTTCGGCTGGCGATCAACGAGGCGGCGGAGGTTCTCTCCGCGACCTCGGACACGCCCCGGCTCGATGCCGAACTGCTGATGGCGGCACTGCTCGGCGCCACCCGCAGCGAGATGTTGCTGCGGCGAATGAGCGACGAGGTGCCGCCGGGCTGGGGCCACCTCGTCCGGCGCAGGATGCAGCACGAGCCCGTCGCCTACATCCTTGGCGAGGCGGAGTTTCGCGGGCTGCCGCTGGAAGTGTCGCCGGCGGTGCTCATCCCGCGCGGCGACAGCGAGACGATCGTCGAGGCCGCAATCGAGGCCTTCACCGGGCGCGAGCCCCCGCGGACCGTCCTCGATCTCGGCACGGGATCGGGGGCGCTGCTGCTCGCGCTTATCGATCATTGGGTCGGTGCGCGCGGCATCGGGATCGACGCCAGCGCGCCAGCCTGCGCGGTGGCATCCCGCAACGCCGAGCGGCTGGGCCTCGGCGCGCGGTGCCGGATCGTGCAGGCCGACTGGACCCTGCCCGGCTGGCGGGACCGGCTTGGCCTGTTCGACCTCGTCGTCGCCAATCCCCCCTATGTCGAGGCGGAGGCCGCGCTCGACCCCGACGTGCGCGATCACGAGCCTGCGAGCGCCCTGTTCGCGGGATCCGACGGGCTCGACGAATACCGCGTACTGGTCCCTCAACTGCCTGCGCTCCTTGAGTCAGCCGGGGTCGCCGTGCTCGAAATCGGCCATGCGCAGGACGATGCGGTCGGCCGGATCGCCGCCGCCGCCGGGTTCGCCTGCACGCTGCGCCACGACCTGGCAGGACGTCCGCGCGCGGTTATCCTCCGCCGAAACTGACTTTGGGCTTGGCAAACCGGCTCGCGATGTCTAACTCGGGATCAGACCCACCGGTCATGGCATGCGCCTCACCGGCGGGGTCTAGCTCCGACATTTGCTAGGCCGTCCGGGTGCAAAGCCCGCTGGACAGGGCAAATGGGGCACCGCGAATCCATGCTGGATCGCGGCGATAGGGGTCACGCGGCCGCACCCGGAACCGGGACAGTTCGGGCAGCCACTCAGAAGGAAGCGTTTTTCCTTGAATAACAATCGCAACAATCGTCGCCGCGGGCGCGGCAACCGCCAGCAGGGCGGCGGCAACCAGAATCGCATCGACAGCCGGGCGCGGGGCAACGCGCCGCAGCTGCTCGACAAGTACAAGAAGCTCGCGCAGGACGCCGCCCATAACGGTGACCGGGTGCAGGCCGAGTACTATCTGCAGTTCGCCGATCACTATTTCCGCGTCATCGCCGACAACAAGGCGCGCCAGGACGAGGCGCGCGGCGGCGGCAATCGCCGCGACAACGCGGATGACGACGACGGCGACGACGACGATTTCGACACCGCGCGGCACGGCGAAGGGCGCCAGGGCGGCCGGAACGACCGACAGAACGATCGCCAGCGCGGCCGCAACCGCCGCGACGATCAGGACGACGTCCGTTCGCGCAACGACAACGCCGATGGCGCCGACGATGACGGCGACGATGGCCTCGAAGCCGGGAGCAATCCTTTCACGCGCGGCAACCGCGGGCGCAATCGCTCGCAAGCCGAAACGGAGCGGGATGCCGGCAACGAGGGGCGGCGTCCCCGCGGGCGGCGCGCCGCGAACCGCGAGGAGAGCGTTGCGGATGATGCCGGCGAGATCGATGCGGCAGCCTTGCCGCCATCGATTTCGGGCAGTGATGAGCCGACCGGGGCGGAAGAGAAGCCCAAGCGCAAGCTCCCGCCGCGCCGCCGCCGTCCCGCCGCCGATGAAGCGGGCGAGGATGGCGAGGGCCTGAAGGCGGTAGGCTGATCGCGTAGCGACGGACGCACGCCGTGGGCCACCGCGTGCCGCGCCTGCCGGCAGTGCTTGCCTCCCATCCGCGCCTTTCCGCGCTCGGGTGCGGCTTGCTGGCGGCGACCGGCTTTCCGCCGCTCGGCTGGTGGCCGCTCGCGCTGGTCGGGATCGCCGGGCTGGTCGGGCTCACCGCGCGGTCGTCGGGATGGAAGCAGGCGTCCCAGCTCGGCTGGCTGTTCGGCGCGGCGCATTTCACCTTCGCCAACAACTGGATCGCGGCGGCGTTCACGCACCAGTCCGAGATGCCGGCCTTCCTCGGCTGGATCGCGGTGCCGCTGCTCGCGCTTTACCTTGCCATCTATCCCGCGATCGCTGCCGGCCTCGCGCGCCTGATCGGCGGCCCGCGGCTACTGCCGCTCGCGCTCGCGTTCGGCGGCGCCTGGGCGGTGTCGGAGTGGCTGCGCAGCTGGGTGTTTACCGGCTATGCCTGGGATCCGCTTGGCCTGATGCTGCTCGGCCCATTCGACCGGCCCGGACTCGCGGCGCTCCTGCCGTGGCTGGGCACCTATGCCCTATCGGGCCTTGCGGCGCTGGTCGCGGGCGGGCTCGCGGCGATGGTCGCGGCGTGCGCGTGGGCACGCGTGGCGGCGGTGTTCGTCCTGCTCGCGATCGGCATGTACCTGCCCGGACCGGCGCCGCGCGAGGGAACCCTCGCGTTCACCCTCATCCAGCCCGGTTTCCGGCAGGCCGAGATCGACGACCCCGCCGAATACGAAAACCAGTTTCAGACGCTGGCCCGGCTGACCGCGCCGCGGCAAGATCAGGGCCGTCGGCTCGTCCTATGGCCCGAATCCGGCCTGCCCGACTACCTGCGGCCCGGCTATCCCAAGCGATACTACCTTGCGACCACCGCGGGGGCCGACCCCGATTTCGCCCGCGAGCGCATCGCCGAGGTCATCGGAAAGGGGAGCGTGCTGCTGACCGGCGCGGTCGACCTCGAGGTGAAGGGCGGCAAGGCGGTCGGCGCCTACAACGCGGTCACCGCGCTCGATGCGAACGGCGGCTTCGCAGGCAGCTACTACAAGGCGCACCTCGTCCCCTACGGCGAATACCTCGCGCTGCGCTGGCTGCTCGAACCGCTGGGCGCGACCCGGCTGGTGGCCGGGAGCATCGATTTCATTCCCGGCCCCGGCCCGCGTTCGCTCGATCTCGGCGCATGGGGCCGGGCCGGCGTGCAGATCTGCTATGAGATCGTCTTCTCGGGACAGGTGGTCGACCGCAATGACCGCCCCGACTTCCTGTTCAACCCTTCGAACGACGGCTGGTTCGGGCCGTTCGGTCCGCCGCAGCACTTTGCCCAGGCACGGATGCGGGCGATCGAGGAGGGGCTGCCGGTCCTGCGCGCGACGGTCAACGGGATCAGCGGCGTGATCGACGCGCACGGCGTGGTCCGCGCGCACCTGCCGACGAGCTTTACCGGTGGCCGGATCGACGGCCGCGTACCGCCACCGCTCGCCCCGACATGGTTCGCGCGCGCAGGTAACCTCCTGCCGCTCGGATGGGCCGTTCTGCTGATCGCGCTATCCTTGCTTGTCAGGCGGCGGAGGGGCCGCTAGGCCCGCGTTCGCATCCAGACATAAAGCTTTCCTTATATGGGGTCCTGACACACCATGCGTTCCGACTTCCTGTTCACGTCCGAATCGGTTTCCGAGGGTCACCCCGACAAGGTTTCGGATCAGATTTCCGACGCCATCGTCGATCTCATGCTGTCGAAGGACGCGCAGTCGCGGGTTGCCTGTGAAACGATGACGACGACGCAGAAGGTCGTTCTCGCGGGCGAGATTCGCTGCAAGCCGATGTACGACGAGGATCGGCCCGAGTGGAAAGACAACGGTTACTGGGCGCCCGGAGCCAAGGAAGAGATCGAGCAAGCCGCGCGACAGGTCGTTCGTGAGATCGGTTACGAGCAGAAAGGGTTTCACTGGGACACGCTCGAGTTCGAAAACAACCTGCACGGTCAGTCGGCCCACATCGCGCAGGGCGTCGACGCGGGCGAGAGCAAGGACGAGGGCGCGGGCGACCAAGGCATCATGTTCGGCTTTGCCTGCGACGAGACGCCCGACCTGATGCCGGCGACGCTCGACTACAGCCACAAGATCCTCCAGCGCATGGCGCGCGATCGCAAGAGCGGGCTGGCCGACTTCCTCGAGCCTGACGCCAAGAGCCAGGTCACGCTGCGGTTTGCCGGCGGCAAGCCGGTCGCGGCGACCGCGATCGTCGTTTCGACCCAGCACAAGCGCGGCTATTGCATCAAGGGCGAACACGCGGATCCCAAGCTCTACGCCGAACTCGACAACTATGTGCGCGGCGTGATCGCCGACGTGCTACCGCGCGAGCTGCTGACCAACGAGACCATCTACCATATCAACCCGACCGGCTCGTTCGAGATCGGCGGGCCAGACGGCGACGCCGGCCTGACCGGCCGCAAGATCATCGTCGACACCTACGGCGGCGCGGCACCCCACGGGGGCGGCGCATTCAGCGGAAAGGACCCGACGAAGGTCGACCGGTCGGGCGCCTATGTCACGCGCTACCTCGCCAAGAACGTGGTCGCCGCGGGTCTCGCCAGCCGCTGCACGATCCAGGTCGCCTATGCGATCGGCGTGTCGCAGCCGCTGTCGCTCTATGTCGATACGCACGGCACGGGCACCGTCGCGGACGAGAAGCTCGAGGAGGCGATCACCAGGGTCGCGGCCGACCGGCTCGGCGGGCTGACCCCGCGCGGCATTCGCGAAGGGCTCGGACTTAACAAGCCGATCTACCGCAAGACCGCCGCCTATGGCCATTTCGGGCGCCAGCCTTCGGGTGATGATTTCCCGTGGGAAAAGACCGATCTGGTCGATGCGCTGAAGGCCGCGCTCGCCTAGCTAGAGCCTGCCCTCGCGCACCATCGCGAGATCCGCCGCGACCGTGCGCGCGGCGATGAAGTAGTGTGCGGCTGCCCATAGCGACATCAGCGCCGCCCCGGCCATCGCGTGGCCGAGCGCGAGGTGCGAAGGGAGGCCGGCGCCGGCGAGCCGGTCGCTCAGCGTGCCGACGATGACCGGTCCCATCCCGCCGATCAGCCCGCCGAAGATGTTGGTGAGCGCGTTGGCGGTCGCGCGCATCCGCGGGTGCATCATGTTCTGCAGCGTGCCGACTGTCACGCCGAGAAAGCTGAACTGAAGTACCGCCGCCAGCATCGTGAAGACGACGAACGGCGCAAGGTCGCCGCGGGTGAAGGCGATCAGGTAGAGCGGCGCGGCAAGCAGCAGGCTTATCGCCGGGACGAGGGCATAGGAGGACGGGAAGCGCGGGGCGAGCCGGTCGGCGATCACGCCGCCGGCAATCGTCGAGATCGCGGCCGGAATGCTCGATATCAGCGCCGTGGTCAGCCCCGCATCGCCCACCGACAGTCCGAAACGCCGGGTCATCAGTGCCGAGAGGAACGCGATGAGCCCGAAACCGATCATCGCCCCGATCGCCGATCCGATGACCAGGTGACGCGCGCTCGGCAATTCGAGGAAGCGCCGCACGACGGCTCCGATCGGGGGCACCGCATCATCGGCTGCCGCATCGTGCCCGCCGCGCGCCGGCTCCTTCAGAAACAGCCAGATCACCCCGGCGATGACGATCCCGGGGAGGCCGGTAACAATGAAGGCCCACCGCCAGCCCCAGATCTGCGCAACGTAGCCGCCCCCTGCGAGACCCACGAAAGCGCCCAGCGGGGCTGCCAGCAACAGCACCGACATCGCCGTCGCGCGGCGGTTCGGCGGGAAGTAGTCGGCGACGAGCGACTGGTTCGCGGGCAGGCCGACCGCCTCGCCGATGCCGACTGCGATGCGTGCGGCGAGAAGCTGGTACCAGCTCTGGACGAAGCCGCAGCCGGTCGCCGCGATCGACCACAGGAGGGTTCCCACCGTGGTGAAGGTCAGCCGCCGGCGGCTCTCGGCAAAGCGCGCGACGACCACGCCGAGCACGATGTTGAGAGCCGAGTAGGCGAAGCCGAGCAACCCGATCTGCTGGTCCGACAGGCCGAATTCGGCCTTCAGCGGCTCGACCAGCGCATTGACGACGATGCGGTCGACGAAGCCGATCAGCCCGACGAGGGTGATGAGAAAGAGCGCGAATCGCGGAGCAGACCGACGCCACCGCCTCATCGTTCAGCCGAGCGATCCCGCGAGCCGCATGGCGGCCTCGACGAATTCCTCGCGGAAGGCCTGGACCACCGCCCGGGCGGGTCGAACATCTTCGACGAGGCCGACGCCCTGGCCGACGAAATAGCTCACCAGGTCGCGCGCCTGCGCGTTACCGGCTTCGGCAGCGCGCTCGATCCGCGCGAAGGCGGGTTCGGAAATCATGCCCATGAGCGGCATGGGCAGCGTGCCGGGGCCAGTCTCGCCGTCCCAGGCCTCGTGCCACGCGGTCCTGAGCTGCCGCGCGGGCTTGCCGGTGCGGCTGCGCGAACGGACGGTGTCGCGGCTGCGCGCGGCGACCATCTTCTGGCGGAATGCCTCGCTCGCCTCGCTTTCCGGGGTCGCAAGCCAGACGCTGCCGGTCCACGCGCCCTGCGCCCCGGCGGCCATCATTGCCGCCATCTGCCCGCCGGTCATGATGCCGCCGGCTGCCAGCACAGGGGTATCGTAGCCCGCCTTGCCGAGTGCGCGCACGACTTCGGGGATGAGCACCAGCGTCGATACCTCGCCGCAGTGACCGCCGGCCTCGCCGCCCTGGGCAACGATGATGTCCACGCCCGCCTCGGCCTGCCGGAGCGCGTGTTCCTTCGCCCCGACAAGGGCCGCGACGGCGACTCCGCGGCGCTTCCCTTCGGCGATCATCTCCGGCGGGGCTATGCCGAGCGCGTTGGCGATCAGGCGGATCGGGTGCCGAAACGCCACCTCCATCAGCGCCATCCCGTTTTCCGGCGTGATCCCCATTCGCTCGCGCAAGGGCGCGACGGTGCGATTGGCGTCGATGCCGTACTGCGCAAGCAGGTCTGCCGCGAACTCGGCATACCGGGGATCGATCGCTGCAGCGCGCGCGGCGTTGTCGGCCATTGCCGCAACGCGCGGGTCGATCGTCTCGGGGACGATCACGTCGACCCCGTACGGGGCACCTTCGACGTGCGCGTCGATCCAGGCGAGTTCCTCCTCGAGCTGGTCGGGGCTGAAGCGGGTGGCGCCCAGAACCCCGAACCCGCCGGCCTTGCTCACCGCGGCGACCACGTCGCGGCAATGGCTGAAGGCGAATAGGGGAAATTCGGCGCCGGTCAGGCGGCAGACGGGGTTGTCCAATGCGGCTCCTCTCGTGCGCGCCGTTCAGGAGCGGTAGTCTGCGACGATTCTCCCCGCCGCCGCAAGCTCTTCCTCGTGCCCGGCTTCCCGCCATTCCTCCGCCAGCGCGGCCGCTTCCCACGCGCGCATCGCCGGATGGTCGATCACGCGCGTCACCCACGCCTGGCCCTGGCCCACGTCGAGCCCGTAGGTCCGTACCCGAAAGGCCACCGGCGCATAGAACGCATCGAGCACGGTGAACGCCTCGCCCCCGAGCCAGGGGCCGCCGAACCGCTCAAGCGCCAATTCGAACAGTTCGCGGACGCGCGCGAGGTCGCGCGCAAGTGCCGGTCCCGGCTGGGGCGGTTCCACCCGCACGCCGACGTTCATCGTGCACTCCGCGCGCAAGGAAAAAAATCCTCCATGCATTTCGGCAACGGCACATTGGGCGAAGGCGCGCGCCGCGTCGTCGGCGGGCCAGACTCCTTCATGGCGTTCGGCGAGATAGAGCACGATGCCGAGCGAATCCCATACCGTCCGGTCCCCGTCGAGGAGGACGGGGACCTGGCCCGTCGGCGAGAACGCGCGAAACGTGTCGTAGTTGGTCGGCTGCGTGAAGGGCTCGATCCGGTCCTCGAACGCGATGCCGAGCGCGCGCATCAGCAGCCAGGGCCGCAGCGACCAGCTCGAATAGTTCCGGTTGGCGGTAATCAGGGTGTACGCCACCTGGGAAGCCTACAGCACCATCAGGTCGCGGCCCAACACGATTTCACCTGCGAAGTCCGGGCGGACCGCGGCCAGCCATTCCGCGTCGGGAACCCCCGGGAGCCCGCCGGGAACGAAGTGGCTCAGCACCAGCGTCCTTACCCTCGCGCGCGATGCGAGCTTGCCGACTTCGGTCGAGGACGTGTGGCTGGCAAGCAGGTGCTCGCGCAACCGGGCAGCGTTCGGCTCGCTCGCGATGACGGGTTCGATCGCGGGCAGGTGCATGACCTCGTGGACGAGGATGTCGGCACCCCGGGCCAGTTCGACGAGGGCATCACTCGGCCGCGTATCGCCCGAGAACACCACCGATCGGTCGGGGCAATCGAAGCGGTATGCGAAGCTCGGCACCATGGGAGGATGTTCGACCAGTGCAGCCGTGACCCGGACCCGGTCGTCGGCATAGACAAGGCCGGGCTGGCGATGTTCATGGACGCGCAGCAGCGTGGCCGGGTCGACGCGGCCTTCGTCCTTTCGCCGCACGGCGATATCGGCCCGGTTCGCGCGAAGCGTATCGCGAAGCATCGCTGCGAGCGGAGGCGGCCCGTGGAACTCGATCGGGTGGGAAAGCGTCGCCGCCCACGCCAGCAGGAGCAGCGCGCCCGCGTCGATGTTGTGGTCGCTGTGGTGGTGCGTGATCATCACCGCGGCAAGGCTGTCGAACGGAATCCCGGCGAGCGCCATTTGCCGCGCCACCCCGTTGCCTGCATCGACCAGGTAGGCACGGCCGCCGACGACGACAGCATTGGCGCTTGCGGCGCGATTGGCCTTGGGGGTCGGACCGCCGCCGGTTCCCAGCAGGACGATTTTCGAGCCGGCGAAGCCCGCCTCGCCGGCACGTGCGGCGATCGGGGCCGCCGCGATGCCGGCTATGACACTGCGCCTGGCCCAGTTCCCCGCGATGTTCCGATCCTCCTAGAGCGCAACCTCGTACGCGGCCGTCGTCTTTTCAGCCACCTCTTCGGCCGTCACGCCGGGGGCCAATTCGACCAGCCGGAAGGGGCTGTCGTGATCGGGCCGCTGGAAGACGCACAGGTCGGTCACGATCATGTCGATCACGTTCCTGCCGGTCAGCGGCAGGGTGCACTCGGGGATGAACTTGGGGCTGCCGTCCTTGGCGGTGTGTTCCATCACCACGATGATCTTCTTGACCCCCGCGACGAGGTCCATCGCCCCGCCCATGCCCTTGATCATCTTGCCCGGGATCATCCAGTTGGCGATGTCGCCGCCCTCGGACACCTCCATCGCGCCGAGCACGGTCAGGTCGATGTGTCCGCCGCGGATCATCGCGAAACTGGCCGCGCTGTCGAAGTATGCGCTGTGCGGCAGTTCGCTGATCGTCTGCTTGCCCGCATTGATGAGGTCGGGGTCAACCTCGTCGTCGTAGGGGAAGGGGCCGATTCCCAGCATCCCGTTCTCGCTCTGCAGCGTGACGTGCATCCCGTCCGGGATATGGTTCGCCACCAGCGTCGGAATGCCGATGCCGAGATTGACGTAGTAGCCGTCCTTCAGTTCTCGGGCGGCACGGGCGGCCATGTCGTCGCGGGTCCAGGGCATCAGTGTTCCATCCTCAATTGGTTGCGAGCGGCGGGGGTGCGATGAACCACCCGGCTCCGATCAGTCGTTCGAGCGGCAATGCCAGCGCGGGATTGCGCAGATAGGCGAACAGCTCGTCGAAATCCGTCTTCTGGTCGCCAGCGATGGCCACGACGCAGTGGCTCTTGGCGAAATCGTCCCGCCGGGTCTGCTTGCGCTCCTCGGGAAACCGCAGGAGGACGAGTTCGTCGCGCCCCTGCGGATCAAGTCCCGAGGCCTTGAGCGCGCGGCGGACCATGCCGGCCTGGTCGGCGGTGCGGCTGGAGACCCACCCGATGATCACTTCGGCCTCGCGCAATGCAGCGAGGCGACCGGCGAGGGCCGGATCGGCGGGGATTGCCGCGTTCAGGTCGACAGCCGTTTCGCCAGGGTCGAGGTCGATCAGGACGCTCGCCGGCTGGACCGAGCATATGCGCGTCTCGGGCTTCATCGCCGACGGGTCGGCCAGCATCGCCGAGCGGCGTTCGGACCCGATGACCGGAATGCTCGCCTGGCGCCGGGCATAGGCGGCAAAGGCGTCCCAGCCCCGTCCATCCACCGTCCCGCCGGTCGCGGGTCTCACGCCCGAAGGGGGCGGAAGCTGCGTGAGCGTCGTCAGGCGATAGGCTGGCGTATCGACTGCGGCAGGGCCGGCGGGGGGCGCCGGGTCCGGTTCGCCCGGAATCGCGACCCGCGCCGCTGCCACCTGGCTCGCGGGTGCGACCGGTCGATCGACTGCAGGGCCGCGCACCGAACCCTCGGCGCGCGACTTGGCTACGCCGCCCGCCGCCAGCACCGGGAGCGCCGCGGCGGCGATGCAGCCCGACAGCATCGGCGCGGCGCCCAGCGCGACCAGCAGCGCGCACGCCGCCCGGCTTCGGCCCGTGCGGGCCCGGGGTGTCACGCCGCCTCGCGCTCGCGGACGGTGCGGAACTCGATCTTCTTGTCGTACGGCGCGCCGACGATCATCCGCTGGACGTAGACGCCCGGCAGGTGGATGCAGTCCGGGTCGAGGCTGCCGACGGGCACGACCTCCTCGACCTCGACGACGCAGACCTTGCCGCAGGTCGCCGCCGGCAGATTGAAGTTGCGCGCCGTCTTGCGGAACACGAGGTTGCCGGTCTCGTCGGCCTTCCACGCCTTGACGATCGCGAGGTCGGCGAAGATGCCGCGCTCGAGAATGTACTCCTCGCCGTCGAAGACCTTGGTCTCCTTGCCCTCGGCGACCTTCGTGCCCACGCCGGTCTTGGTGTAGAACCCCGGGATGCCGGCACCGCCCGCGCGCATCCGTTCGGCGAGCGTGCCCTGCGGGCAGAACTCGACCTCGAGCTCGCCGGCCAGGTACTGCCGTTCGAACTCCTTGTTCTCGCCGACGTAGGACGAGATCATCTTC
Organism: Tsuneonella litorea; assembly: GCF_025154015.1. Lineage (GTDB taxonomy): Bacteria > Pseudomonadota > Alphaproteobacteria > Sphingomonadales > Sphingomonadaceae > Tsuneonella > Tsuneonella litorea. Next base: position 290,561 of record NZ_JAOAMV010000001.1, on the reverse strand, counting down.
CTGACCTGCTTGGTGCGCAGGAGCTTGCCGATGCCCTCGTTGTCGATTCCTGCGTTGTTGCTGGCAAAGGTGAGGCCGCTAACCCCGCTGTCGCGGATCGCGTCGAGCAGCCGCTCGGGAATGCCGCACAGGCCGAAGCCCCCGCTGGCAATCAGCATGTCGTTCCTGAGAATGCCGTCGAGCGCGGCGGCGGCGTCCGGATAGAGCTTGTTCATCGCGGGGGGCTTAGCCCGCGAATCCGGGCCTGTCACGGGGCTGCGGCGGCCTCTCAAGGGCATGACGTGTTGAGGAAAACGCAACGGGCCATGTTCTTTTCGCACTTGCACAATGCGCCGCAGTGCAACATATCCCGTCCTGCCTTTCAGGCATCCTCTCCCAAGACTTCCAAGGCCCGGCGGGTTCGTCCCTCCGGGCCTTTTTTTGTTCCCCGTCCAGGCACCCGTCGCGGCACCGAATCGCTGCCCGTTCATTGGCAAAGTGCGGCCCGCTTCCTAGCTGAAGGGCCGACGATGCGTTTTTGACGAGGAAGGGGCCCAGACATGGCCGATGCGGACGCCGGGACGGCGACGGACGAACGAACCATCCGGTTGCAGGTCGCGGCGGCACGGCAGGAGGAGAGCGGGCAGGGCATCGCGCGGATGCCCCGCAGCGCGTTCCAGGCGCTCGGCATCACCGAGGGTGACGTCGTCGAGATCACCGGCAAGCGCACCACGGCGGCGATTGCCGCCCCGGCCTACGACGAGGACCAGGCGCTCGAGGTCATCCGGCTCGACGGGCTCCAGCGCGGCAACGCCGAGGTCGGCAGCGGCGAGCACGTCGTGATCAAGGCAGCCGAATCGCGTCCCGCGACCCGCGTGGTGTTCGCGCCCGCGCAGCGCGAAATGCGGCTGCAGGGGCCGACCCAGGCCTTGCAGCGCAATTTCTTCCGCAAGCCGCTGGTCGCGGGCGACATCGTCGCCACGACCGGGCAGCAGCCGGTCAACAACATGCCGCCCGAAGTGCGCCGGATGTTCAACCAGCCGGCCTACGCCCTGACCCAGATCCGCCTCTCGGTCGTCTCGACAGCGCCCAAGGGCATCGTCCACATCGACGAGAACACCGAGGTCGAGCTGCGCAGCGAGTTCGAGGAGCCGCGCGACGGGCGCGCGGTGGTCAATTACGACGACGTCGGCGGGATCGGCGACACGATCCAGCAGCTGCGCGAGATGGTCGAACTGCCGCTGCGCTATCCCGAACTGTTCACCCGCCTCGGCGTCGATCCGCCTAAAGGCGTGCTGCTCCATGGCCCGCCGGGGACCGGCAAGACCCGTCTTGCGCAGGCGGTCGCCAACGAGAGCGACGCGCACTTCATCACAATTAACGGCCCGGAAATCATGGGTTCGGGCTATGGCGAGAGCGAGAAGCGCCTGCGCGAGGTGTTCGAGGAGGCGGCGAAGAATTCGCCCGCGATCATCTTCATCGACGAGATCGATTCGATCGCGCCCAAGCGCAGCCAGACCCCCGGCGAAGCCGAAAAGCGCCTCGTCGCGCAGCTGCTGACGCTGATGGACGGGCTGGAAGCGCGTTCGAACATCGTCGTCATCGCGGCGACCAACCGGCCGGACGCGATCGACGAGGCCTTGCGGCGCCCGGGCCGGTTCGACCGCGAGATCGTCATCGGCGTGCCCGACGAGAAGGGGCGCCGCGAGATCCTGAGCATTCACACCCGCGGGATGCCGCTGGGCGACAAGGTCGACCTCGGCGAACTGGCGAAGACCACGCACGGTTTCGTCGGCGCCGACATCGCCGCGCTGGCCCGCGAGGCGGCGATCGAGGCGGTGCGTCGGATCATGCCCAAGCTCGACCTCGATGCGCGCGAGGTCCCACCCGAGGTGCTCGAGGAACTGTACGTCGGCCGCGAGGACTTCCTCGAGGCGCTCAAGCGTGTCCAGCCCAGCGCGATGCGCGAGGTCATGGTGCAGGTGCCCGACGTGGGCTGGTCGGACATCGGCGGGATCACCGAGGCGATCGACAAGCTCAAGGAAGGGGTCGAGCTGCCGCTCAAGAACCCCGACGCCTTTCGCCGCCTGGGCATTCGGCCGGCCAAGGGTTTCCTGCTCTACGGACCGCCGGGCACCGGCAAGACCCTGCTCGCAAAGGCCGTCGCGAAGGAGGCGGAGGCGAACTTCATCTCGATGAAGAGCTCGGACCTTTTGTCGAAGTGGTACGGCGAGAGCGAGCAACAGATCGCGCGGTTGTTCCAGCGAGCACGGTCGGTCGCGCCCTGCGTGCTGTTCATCGACGAGATCGACAGCCTGGTGCCGGCGCGCGGGTCGGCCCAGGGCGAGCCGCAGGTGACCGGCCGGGTGGTCAACACGATTCTCGCCGAAATGGACGGGCTCGAGGAGCTGCAGTCGGTCGTCGTGATCGGGGCGACCAACCGCCCGACGCTGGTCGACCCGGCGCTGCTCAGGCCGGGCCGCTTCGACGAACTGGTCTACGTGGGCACTCCCGACAAGGCTGGCCGCGAGATGATCCTGGGCATCCACACGCGCAACATGCCGCTGGGGCAGGATGTCGATCTGGGCAAGGTCGCCGCCGACACCGAGCGGTTCACCGGGGCCGATCTCGAGGACGTCGTCCGCCGCGCCGGCCTGAACGCGTTGCGCCGCGTGGGCAGCGAGGTATCCGAAGTCTCGGCGAAGGACTTTACCGAGGCGCTGGCGGATTCGCGCGCCACGGTCACGCCCAAGATGGAAGAGGAATACAAGAAGATGCGCGGCGAGCTCAAGAAGCGGGCCGCGGAAACCGGGACCAGCATCGGCTTCATCAGCGAAGGAATGCTCGAGCCGACGCGGGAGCACAAGCACGCCCCCGCGGTGGTCGACCGCAGCGACGACTAGGCGGGCGCCCCCTCGGCGGCGACCGCGGCGTGGAGCAGCGCGTCCGGCTGCTCGCGCCGCAGCCAGTCGAGCATGTGCTCGCGCACCGCGCAGCGCAGGTCGAACAGGCCGCCGATGGTGGCCGAACTCATCGCGAGGCGCAGCTCGACCGAGCCTGCGCGGGCCTCGGTCATCACCAGCGTCGCGGTGCGCTGGTCCCATTCGGGCTGGGTGGCCACGAAGCGCAGGAATTCCGCGCGGATCGGTTCGACCTCGGCTTCGGGCGCGAGCTGCAGGTAGACCGGGCCGGTCAGCATCTCGTTGACGCGCGACCAGTTCTCGAAGCTGTTGTCGAGGAACCGGCTGGTCGGCACGATCGCAGCGCGCTCGTCCCACATCCGAACGACGACGAAACTCATCCGGATCTCCTCGACCCGGCCGGTGTGGCCGTCGATCGAGACGAGGTCACCGAGCCGCAGCGGCTCGGTCAGCGCCATCTGCAGCCCCGCGATCAGCGACTTGAGCGCCGGCTGGGCGGCGGCGCCGACCGCGAGTGCGGCGAGGCCGGCTGAGGCCAGCAGCGTCGCGCCCACCTGCTTCACGCCGGGCAGCTGGAACAGCATCAGCCCGACCGTCACGAATACGATGGCGAAAGTCGCCGTGCGCGACAGGATCGCGATCCGCGTCCGCCGGCTGCGCGCGGCGGCAAGATCGGTCGAAATCTCGGCCTTGTGGTCAAGTGCGGCGGCGAAGGCCTTGACCAGCGAATAGGCGATCCAGCCGACGAGCGCGGGGACGACGAATGGCGCGATCACGGTCCAGCCGCGGGCGACCGTCTCATCCACCTGGGCGGCCAGCGCCAGAGCGATCGCGACTGCTGCCCAGCGCGACGGCGTACGCAGCACTGCGAGGATCATCTCGTCGGTGTCGGTTTCGGTCCGCGCGGCGAGGCGGCGCGAGACGGCGAACACCAGGCGGTGGAGCACCAGCGCAAGCAGTACGGCACCGATGCCGTAAGTTGCTGCGTGCGCGAGCGCCGTCCAGTCGATCGTATAGCGGGCAGGGTCGAGTTCACGGAACATCGGCTTTGCGCCCTATGGACCGCGCGGCGTGCTGGCAACCCGGGCGGAAGTCACGGGGCCGGCAGCTTGATGGTGACCTCGACCCCATCGCTCGAGAACACGCGGTCGATCGATCCCCGCAGCTGCTTGGCGGCGCCGGTCATCAACAGGCTGCCGAAACCCTGTCGCTCGGGCTGGACGCCGTCGCCGGGGCAATCCTCGACCCAGCGGATCACGATCAGGTCGCCTTCGTGCAGCCACCGCACGCGCAGCACACCGCCCGACTTCCAGCACCCGTACTTGACCGCGTTGGTGGTCAGCTCGTGCAGGACGAGGCCAAGCGGGGTCACCTGCTTGGCGGGAAGGTCGACGCGGGGGCCGTCGAGCTCGACCTTGCGCGTCGAGGCGAGGTAGGGACGCACGGTCGTCTCGATCAGGGACTTGAGCGACGCCACCGGCGTCTCGAGCGTCCCTTGCGTCACCTCGTGCGCGGTCAGCAGCGCGTGAATTCGCTCGGCGATCCGATCGACCACCGGCTTTGCCTCCGGCGCGTCCTTGGCGCTCATCCGCACGATCGCGAGGATCACCGCAAACAGGTTCTTGACGCGGTGGTTGAGCTCGCGCGCGAGCAGGTCCGCGCGGTCCCGCGCTTCCGCCAGCGCGGTCGCCTGCGCCGCTTCCGCCTCGGCCCTGGCGGTGCGGACCGACAGCTTGAGGCCGAGCCAGAGCGCGACGAGGATCAGCGCCAGCAGCCCGACCAGCAACGGCATCACGCGGCCTTCGGCGCGCGCCGCGTTCTCGGACGCGTCGAGGAGGATGCCGCGCTCGATGTCTTCGAGCTCGCGCACGGCGATGCGCAGGCGTTCCATCGCTTCCTGGCCTTCGTCGGTGAGGACGAGGCGCCGCGCGCCGATCAGGTCGCCGTTCTCGATCAGGCGGAGCGACTGGTCGATCTCGGCGAACTTGGCATCGCCCAGGTTTTCGATTTCGTCGAGAAGATCGCTCTGTCGCGGCGTCGTCGTGTCGCCGAGCAGCTTGCGCAGCCGGCTCATCGTCGGCGCGTACTGTTCGCGCCCGAGGTGGTACGCGGCCAGGTACCGGCGATCGAGCGTGATCAGGTAACCGCGCTGGCCTGTCTCGGCATTGACCGCCGACCGGCCGATGTTGCCCAGCTCGGTAAGCACTGCGTTGGTGCGCGCAACCTGCGCGCGCTGCGCACGTTCGGCATCGATCGTGTTGAAGATGAGGAACATTGCCAGCAGCAGGGCTGCCGCGACGACGCCAAACGTGGCGAACGTGCTCCACCGCCTTCCCAACCGGGGCAGGGTGAATGGCGCGGCTGGGGGGCCCGCCTCGGTCGTCCTCTCGTCCATTCGATTGCCCGGTTAGGGACGGATCGTTGCGGCCACAAGAACTAGTGCGCAGCGCCCCAATTGGTTCCGTGCCCGATCTCGATCCCGAGCGGGACGTCGAGCGCCACGGCCGGCAGTGCGGCCTCGGCCATCACGCGTTCGATCACCGGCGACGCCCTGCCGACATCGCCCTCCGGCAATTCGAAGACCAGTTCGTCGTGGACCTGCAGCAGCATCCGGACGTGACCGAGCCCGGCGTCCTCCAGCGCGGGCATCATCCGCGCCATCGCGCGTTTGATGATGTCGGCGCTGGTGCCCTGGATCGGTGCGTTGATCGCGGCGCGCTCGCTGCCCTGGCGCTCGGCCTGGTTGCCCGACCGGATCCGCGGAAACCAGGTCTTGCGGCCGAACAGGGTTTCCGAATAGCCGCGCTCGCGCACCCGCTCGAGCGTGGTGTGAATATAGGCCTGGATGCCCGGGAACCGCTGGAAGTAGGTGTCGATGATCGCCTGCGCCTCGTCCGCCTCGATGCCGAGGCGGCCGGCCAGGCCCCAGCGGCTGATGCCGTAGAGGATCGCGAAGTTAACCGTCTTGGCGCGCGCGCGCGTCTCACGGTCGACCGTGCCGAACATTTCTTGAGCCGTGCGCGCGTGGATGTCTTCGCCCGCGGCAAAGGCTTCCTTCAGTTGCGGCACGTCGGCCATGTGCGCGGCGAGGCGAAGCTCGATCTGCGAATAGTCGGCGGCGAGCAGCACGTTGCCGGGCTCGGCCACGAAGGCCTCGCGGATCTGGCGGCCGATCTCTGTGCGGATCGGAATGTTCTGCAGGTTCGGATCGGTCGACGACAATCGCCCGGTCTGCGCGCCGACAAGGCTGTAGCTGGTGTGCACGCGCCCCGTTTCGGGATTGATCGCGGCCTGCAGCGCGTCGGTGTAGGTGCTCTTGAGCTTGGTCAGCTGGCGCCATTCGAGCACTTTCGTCGCGACCTCGGCTCCCTGCGCGGCAAGACCCTCGAGTATCGCCTGGTCGGTCGAATACTGCCCGCTCTTGCCCTTGCGTCCGCCCTTGTAGCCCATGCGGTCGAACAGGACGTCGCCGAGCTGCTTGGGACTGCCGATGGTGAACTCGACCCCGCAGCAATCCCACACCTCGCGTTCGATCCGCGCCGTCTCGCGAGCAAATTCCTTGCTCAGCTTCGCCAGCGCGGCGCGGTCGACCTTGATGCCGTGTCGCTCCATCGCCGCGACGACGGGGATCAGCGGCCGGTCGACACGCTCGTAGACCCGGGTTCCGCCTTCTTCGGCGAGGCGCGGTTTCAGCGTCTTGTAGAGCCGCCAGGTCACGTCGGCATCCTCGGCGGCGTATTCGGTCGCGCGGTCGAGCGGGACTTCGCCGAAGGGGATCGCCTTCTTGCCGGTGCCGCAGATGTCCTTGAAGGCCAGCGTGGCATGGCCGAGGTGGCGCTGCGACAGCTCGTCCATCCCGTGCCCGCCGCCGATCCCCCCGGCACCGATTCCGTCGAGGCTGCGGCCCGCGTCGAGCGCGAAGCTGACGATCATCGTGTCGTCGATCGGGGCGACGTCGATGCCGGCGCAGCGCGTCAGGATGTTGAGGTCGTACTTGATGTTCTGGCCGACTTTCAGCACCGCGTCGCTGGTCAGCAGCGGCCGCAGCGCGTCGTAGGCGGCCTGCCGGTCGACCTGCTGGGGCCTCTCGGCGAACATGTCGCTGCCGCCGTGTCCCAGCGGAATGTAGCAGGCGTCGTTCGGCCCCAGCGCCAGGCTGATGCCGGCGAGTTCCGCCCGCATCGCGTCGAGGCTGCTGGTCTCGGTATCGATCGCCACCAGGCGCGCCGCGAACGCGCGGTCGATCCACTGTTCCAGTCGTTCGAGGGTGGTCACGCATTCGTAGGCCGAGCGGTCAACCGCGGGCAGCTCGGGCAGGGGCTGGCGATTGCCCGCGGGCGAGGCGGCAGCACCGGCGGTCTGGGGCTTTGCCGGGTTGAGCTGGGTCGGGCGGTCGGGGCTGCCCTTGCCCGCATCGAGCCGCTTGAGCAGGCTGGTAAAGCCGTGTTCCGCGAGGAACGCCGACAGCGGTTCGGCGGGGACGCCATCGAGCTTCATGTCGTCGAGCGCGATCGGCAATTCGCAATCGCTCTTCAGTTCGACCAGCACACGGCTCAATTCGGCCATCGCGCGACCCTCGATCAGCCGTTCCTGCAGCTTCGATTTCTTCATCTGGGGCGCGGCGTCGAGCGCGGCGGCGAGGCTTCCGTATTCCTGGATCAGCTTCGAGGCCGTCTTGGGGCCTACGCCGAAGATCCCGGGAATGTTGTCGACGCTGTCGCCCATCAGCGCGAGCACGTCGCCCACCAGTTCGGGCGGCACCCCGAACTTCTCGATCACCTCGTCGCGCCCGATGCGGGCGTTCTTCATCGTGTCGAGCATGTCGATGCAGCCGCCGGTTTCGACACCGGGCTCGAGATCGTCCTCGGCGCACTGGCCGATGAGCTGCATCATGTCCTTGTCGGAACTGACGATCGTAACGTCCCAGCCCCGGCGGGTCGCAGCCTTGGCGTAGCTTGCGATGAGGTCGTCCGCCTCGAGGTCGTCCTCCTCGATGCACGGCAAGCTGAACGCGCGCGTCGCGTCGCGAATCAGCGGAAACTGGGGGACGAGGTCCTCGGGCGGGGGTGGGCGATTGGCCTTGTACTGATCGTAGAGCGCGTTGCGGAAGCTCGTCGAGCCCTTGTCGAGGATGACCGCGAGATGCGTCGGCCCGTCCGCCTTGTCGAGATCGTCGGCCAGCTTCCACAGCATCGTCGTGTACCCGTAAACCGCGCCCACCGGGGTTCCGGCGGGGTTGGTCAGCGGCGGCAGCCGGTGGTAGGCGCGAAAGATGTAGGCCGATCCGTCGACCAGGTAGAGATGCTGCTTGTCTGCCATCGCGGTCCTGCTAGCAGCCGCCGGAGCCGGGGTCAGCCTTATTTCCCACGCCCAGAAAAATGGCGGAATCCCGGCATTTCTGGGGCAAATTGCGGCGAAAATCGGGCCGAATCGCCACAATTCGCTTGCAGCGCCACAAAGCGGCCATTATTTGGGGCCGGCACGGCGGTTGCGCCGGGCTTTTACAACGCTGTTCAAGGAACAACGACTATGCGTAAGATCATCCTCGCCGCCGCCGCTGGCGCCGCCGCCCTGACCCTCTCGGCCTGCTCGGAAAAGACTGAAGACGCCGCCGCTGAGACCGCCGATTCGGCGATGGCCGACACCGAAGCCAATGCCGACGCGATGGGCGAAGCCGTCGAAGGCGCCGCGGACACCACCGCCGCTGCTGCCGACGACGCCGCCGCTGCTGCGGAAGCCGAAGTGCAGGACGAGACGACTGCCGAAGCGCAGGCCGACTGATCCTTCGCATTTCGCGAAAGACACGAGAGGGCGGTGCCGCAGGGCGCCGCCCTTTTCGTTTGTCCGGCCTGTTCGGCGCTGATGCGCGGCACTAGGATCCCAGGATGACCGCGATCGTCTTCGTCCTGTTCCCCGGTGTGACCCAGCTCGACCTGACCGGGCCGGCGCAGGTCCTGTCGCGGTTGCCGGGCGCGCGGGTGACCGTTGCTGCCGCGACGCGCGACCCGGTTGCGACCGATTCGGGCTTCGCGATGCTGCCGACCGCCACGTTCGACAGCGCGCCGTCCGCGGATATCCTCTGCGTTCCCGGCGGCCACGGGGTTGCCGATGCGCTTTCGGACGAACCGTCGATCGCCTTCATTCGCGCGGCGGCGGAAAGCGCCCGATGGGTGACGAGCGTGTGTACCGGCGCCTTCCTGCTCGGCCGCGCGGGACTGCTTGACGGGAGGCGCGCCACGACCCATTGGGCCTATGCCCACCTGCTTCCGCTGGTCGGGGCGTCTCATCAGCCCGGACGCGTCGTGGAGGACGGCAATCTCCTCACCGCGGGCGGGGTGACCGCGGGCATCGATTTCGCCCTGACGCTCGTCGCGCGCGAGGCGGGCCAGGCCGTGGCCGAAAGCATACAGCTATCGCTCGAATACGATCCGCACCCGCCGTTCGACAGCGGGACCCCGGCCACCGCCGGAATGCGGCGCACGCACGCGCTCAGGGCGTCGGTCTACGATGACGCGGCTGCGCGGATGGAATCCGCGCTGCGCGATCGGGCAGGCAACCCTCAGTAGGTGGCGTTGGCGTAGGCGCGGGCGGGCGTCGCCTGGTAGCCGTCGTATAGCGCGCGGGCTATGCTCGCGATCTTCGCGTCGCGGGCGGGTTTGGAACCTTGCCCCGTCACGTAAATCGCCACCGCGATCGCCCGACCATCGGGCGTGTGGATGATGCCGATGTCGCTCGCGGTGTTGCTGAGCGTGCCGGTCTTGTGCGCCACCTGCGTGCCATCGGGCAGCATGCCCTTCATGCGCCGGGCGCCGGTGCGGCAGCGTTCCATCGCGCCCAGGATCACCTTGCGGCTCGATTCCCTGAGGAACTTGCCCTGGTAAAGCCCGGCCAGCAGGCGGACCATCGTCTGCGGGGTGGCGCTGTCGCGGATGTCGATCCGCTTGGCGGGGTCGATTTCGCCATCGTCGCGCACGAGGGTCGCGATGTCGCGGGTCAGGTTGAAGTCGGGCATCCCGTTGCGGCTCGCCCAGGCGTTGACCGCGCTCGGCCCGCCGACCACCGCCAGCAGGGCATCGGTCGCCGGGTTGCTCGACCGCGTGATCATCATCTCGATAAGGTCGATCGCCTGGAACCGCTGTCCGGGCACGACGGGCGCCTTGGCCGACGAGAAGCGGGCGGACGCCACCGGCACCATCAGCGGAAACTCGCTCGTCAGGCTCCAGCGGCCCTGCTCAACCCCTTCCATGAAGGTCGCGGCGATTGCGATCTTGCTCGTCGAGGCCATCGGGAAACGCTGGTCGCCGAGCACCGAAACCTCGCGCCCGCTCGCCAGGTCGACCGCGTACACGCCGATGCGCCCGGCGGATCCGTCGGCGATCCGGGCCACCGTCGCCTCGAGCGGCCAGTCTGGCTGGGCGTCGAACCGCTGCGGCGCCCGCACGTCAGTGCCCAGCATCGAATCGAACAGCTGGTTGAATTCGGCGCTGTCGGCCGCCTGCGCGCTCGTGGCGCTCGCAAGCCCGAGCGCGATTGCGGCCCCCAGCCGCGCTATCCTTCCTAGTGCCATGACCCCACTCTCATCCCATCATGCTTATCAGGGACTTAACGGCATCGAGAAAAAACGATCAACACCGCTACGACGAAGAGTGGCGCATGCGCGGTACGAAGCGCAAGCCCCTTTTCGCGGCGGTCCCGCGGCGGGCCGATGTCAGATCCCGAACGGGAAGGTATCCGCCGCACCGTCATGCGGTTCATGGCCGGCGGGCTCGAGCGCGCTGGTCTCGTCGAACCAGACGTAGGCATCGAACTGTTCGGACAGGCTCGCCTCGCTGTAGTGGCTCCATCGCTCGCTTTGCGGGCGATAGATGACGCCGATGAACCGTTCCAGCCGCGGTTCGGCGAGGCGCGCCCGCAGCGCCGGATCGGCCCCCGGAATCACCAGGAATCGCGGTATTCCGGTCTCGTGACACGGATGTTCGATGCTGTCGGGGCGCGAGGGCAGCACGCGCTTGACCTCGCGCTCGCCGTCCCAGTCGCTCGCCGCCGAAACGGTGCCCGTATGGGTGCCGAAACCGACGAGCGCCACGTCCTCGCCCCACCGCTCGCGTGCGAGCTGGCCGATGTTGTGTTCCCCCCGCACGGCGCCCATGTCGGTCGCCCGGGCATCGCCGATGTGGCTGTTGTGTGCCCACACCAGCGCCTTGGCATCGGGTCCGCCGTGATCGAGGAGATGGCCAAGGGTCTCGGCCATGTGCGCGTCGCGCAGGTTCCAGCTTTCCGAGCCGCCGTAATACATCACCCGGTAATAGCGCTCGGCCGAGGCGACCAGGCGGGCGTTCATCGCGGCGCCGAACCCTTCGCCATCGCGGACCAGCGCCGCGTCGAGCAGTTCGCGGCACTGGTCGACGACCGCGTCTTCGCAGGCGGCGTAGCCGGCGGACACGGCCGCGCGGCCATAGACCGCGGGATCCGATTGCCACGGGGTGAGGCACCCGTAGCGTTCGCGCGCGACCGCCGCCGCCGCGGGATCGGTCTCGTCGAGATAGGCGAGCACCGCCGCAATCGAACCGGCCATGTTGTAGATGTCGAGGCCATAGAAACCGGCCATGGCATCCGGCGCCCGGTCGCGGTTGATCGCGTGCAGGTCGTGCATCAGCCGGGCGATCGCCGGGTTGCGCCACATCCAGGTCGGAAAGCGGGTGAACGGGCGCGGGGCGTCGGCGCGGTGCGGCAGGTGGCGAATCGCGCGGTCGAGGACCGCCGCGTCCGGCCAGTCGGCCTCGGCCGCGACGATGGTGAAGCCGTGCGTTTCGACGAAGCGCCGGGTGATCGCGGCACGCGCTTCATAGAATTCGCGGGTTCCGTGGCTGCATTCGCCGAGCATGACCACGCGCCGATCGGCAAGACCGTCGAATGCCTCGGCGAAACCGTGGTCGGCGGGGTCCGGCAGGGTGACTGCGTGGGCGGCGATCAGCTCGGACAGCGATGCGGCCCGGGCCGGCCGGTGGTCGGTCCGCGAACGCGCGCCGTCCTCCGGCACAGCGCCGGGCAGAAGGGGCACGAACCGGACCGGCGCAATGTCGTGGCCGGACCATTGCTCCTGGCCCGTGCGGGTGATGCAGCGCAGCTGCTGCACGTCCTCGCCCCCGACCGGCATCACCAGCCGCCCGCCGATCTTGAGCTGGTTCATGAGCGCGTCCGGCACCGCCTCTCCGCGTGCGGCGACAAGGATCGCGTCGAACGGCGCCTGTTCGGGCAACCCCGCCATGCCGTCGCCGGCGATCACTTCGCAGTTGTCGTATCCGAGCGCGGCGACACGCTCTGCGGCCTCGCGCGCAAGCACCGAATGGCGCTCGATCGCGAATACTTCGCCTGCCATCCGCGACAGCACCGCCGCCGCATAGCCCGACCCCGCGCCGACCTCGAGGACCCGGTCGGCGGGGCGAATCGCGGCCGCGTCGATCATCGCCGCGACGATGTAGGGTTGGCTGATGGTCTGCCCCTCCCCGATCGGGAGCGGTCCGTCCTCGTAGGCAAACTCGCGCATCTCGGCCGGGACGAACGCCTCGCGCGGCACCGCACGGAAGGCGTCGAGCAATCGCCGGTCGGTCAGGCCGCGGCGGGTGATCTGGCGTTCGACCATCCGCGACCGGCGTGAGTGTTCGTCACCCACGACGCCGTCAGGCCCCCTCGATGACCTCGAGGATCTCGGGACCGGGCATTCCGGTTACCTGCTTGTCGATTTCCGCGACCAGCACGTCCCTGGTCTCGACATGGAAGTGCCGGCGCATCTCGCCCAGCGTATCGGGGTCGGCGACCACGACCAGTTCCTCGATCCAGTGCTGCAGTACCGCGCGGTTGAGCCAGCTGGCGGCCGAGGCGGCATGATCGAGTTTTTCCTGCGTGTGATAGTCGTCGCTCTTGGGATCGTGATGCCCGAACGCGCCGCTTTCCTGCTCCCCGTCGAGCGACGGCTCCTCGACGAGTTCGAGCTTCGCCTCGTCGGGTGTGCCGCCATTGCGCATGAGCAGGAAGCGTTCGCCATCGGCGATCGCCACGTGGGCCTTTGCGGGTATTCGCATTTCCTGGTCTCCTCTTTCCTATCAACGGGTCGCCGCCCCCTCGGTGCCGGAAAAAGTGCGGCGCTCGCCTGCTAGGCCGGCGCTCTCTGCGGCAAGGCGGTTTCGCCTGGCGCGCGCGTGAGGTCCGTGCCGGTCACTTCGTCGGTGTGCACTTCGAACCGGGTAAGTTCGGCATGGCCGAATGCGGTGGTGATCGCCGTGTCGGTCGCGTCGCGGCCGCGCGCCATGACGATGCGGCCGATCCGCGGCGTGTTGTGGCGGGCATCGAAGGTATACCAGCGCCCGCCGAGATAGGCCTCGAACCAGGCCGAAAAGTCCATCGGCGCGTCGATCGGGTCGATCCCGATGTCGCCGAGGTAGCCAGTGCAGTAGCGCGCAGGGATGTTGACCGCGCGGCACAGGGCGATGGCAAGGTGCGCAAAGTCGCGGCACACGCCGCACCGCTTGTCGAACACCGAGCGCGCGGTGTTCTCGGTGCTCGCCTTCATGTAGTCGAACTCGATCCGCTCGTGCGCCGCGGTCACCAACGCCTGCGCGCGTGCCCAGCCCGGCGGATGGTCCCTGGCGATCTTCCACGCCTCGTCGGCAAGCCTGGTGACCTCGCAATAGCGCGAGCTCATCAGGTACGGCAGCGTTTCGTCGGGCAATTCCTCGACCGGGATCTGGCGGGCATCGGTATCGACCGCGTCGGGCTGACCGCTGTCCTCGATCACGAAATCGGCGCTGAGCCGTATGCCCCCTTCGGGCACCACGAAGCGCGTCGCGACGTTGCCGAAGGCATCGATGAACCGGCGCGCCGGGACCTCCGGTTCGGTGCGCAGGATCTCGGGCGTGCGCAAGTCGCCCTGGCGTTCGGGCCTGACGTTGAGCAACGCCACCATCGGCACGGGCACGGCGGTTTCGAAGGCGATGTCGTAGCCGGTGCGGATGAGCATCAGGCGGGTTCCTTGTGCGGGAAATGGGGATGCCGGGTCTCGACCTCGAGTTGCTTGATCCGGACATCGACGTTCATGTCGATCTGGCTGCCCTTGACGCCGCGCCAGGTGCCCGAAAGCGGGGTGGCCTGCTGCGGATCGCGCGCCACGGCGACCCGGATCAGGCCGCGGTTGCCGACGATCCCGTTGGTCGGGTCGTATTCCACCCAGCCCGATCCCGGCAGGAACACGCGCACCCAGGCGTGGGTCGAATGCCCGCCGACGCGGGCGTTGTCGTTGTCGGGCTGGTAGAGGTAGCCCGACACGAACCGCGCGGCGAGGCCGAGCGATCGCACCGCTTCCATCATCAGCAGTGCAAAATCGCGGCAGGTGCCCGATCCCAGCGACAGGGTCGTCAGCGGCGGCTGGATTCCTTTCGTTTCGCGCGGCTGGTAATCGAAATCCCGCCTGATCGCCTGGGTCATCCGCTTGAGCAGCGCGAGGGTGCCGCCGGCATTGCCAGGTTCGACGAAGCCCATCGCCCAGTCGTCGATCACGCGGTCGCGGTCCGAATAGTCGCGCTCGATCGAGCGAAGCAGGTCGGGCATGTCCTCGGCCGAGTAGGTGAACGGGTAGCAGGCGGCGTAGGGTTCGACCTGGATGTGCTCCTCGCAAGTCGGCAGGTGCTCGACTTCCGCCGAGCCGCGAATCTCGAGGGTGTCGGCCCGCCGGTCGAACGTCGCGATCGCGACGGCGTTGCCGAACACGTCCTGCAGCCAGCGCAGCGAGACCGGCTCGGGATCGATCTCGAGCGAGGCCGACAGCACCCGCTGGTCGTAACTCTCGCGCGGCCGCACGAGAATCCGGTGCTCGCCGAACGCGACGTCGCGGCGATAGCGGTAGCGGGTGACGTGGTTGATCGAGACTGTCGGCATCAGGGATTGGGATCGGGATTCGGCGTCCGGGTTGGCCAGCTTGCAAGAAACGTGCGAATGGCGCTGGCCCAGATGGCCAGACCTATCCTTCTCAACCCGCGAGACCCGAATCCGGTCCGGAAAATCCCGCCGGTCCGGGGCGATAGTCCCTTCGTCCTGGTCGGGGACCATGCCGGGAGCGCGATTCCCACGGGGCTTGGAGACCTTGGACTAGGCGCGGCCGACCGCGCGCGGCACATTGCGGTGGACCTCGGCTCGCGGGCGCTCGGCGATGCGCTTGCCCGGACGCTCGCGGCGCCTTTCGTGAGCCAGGTCTATTCGCGGCTGGTGATCGACTGCAACCGCGATCCGGCACGTGCGGATTCGATCGTCCCCGAAAGCGACGGGACGCGGATACCGGGAAACGTCGGGCTGTCGGCCCCCGCGCGCGAGGCGCGGCGAACCGAGATTCTCGAGCCCTACCAGGCGGCCATCGCGGAGATGCTCGATGCGCGGCCGGACCCGATCCTGATCGCGCTTCACAGCTTTACGCCGGTGATGGGGGGCGCGGCGCGACCCTGGGAGATCGGGGTGCTGCACGACGGCCGCCGGAACGACTTCGCGCTGCGCGTGCTCCGTGCATTGCACCGGCGGGGCGACCTCGTGGTGGGTGACAACGAGCCCTACCGGATGGACGATACCGACTACACCGTGCCGCGCCATGCCTACTCGCGTGGGCTGCGCTATGCCGAGATCGAGGTGCGGCAGGACCTCCTGGCCGACGATGCCGGCACGGCGCGGATCGCCGCGATCCTCGCCGGGGCGTTCGGCGCGGCCCTTGAGCCATAGAAAAAGGCCCGGCGGATCGCGCCGCCGGGCCTTCGCTGGTTCGGTTCGGCGCGGGCCTAGAAGCCCATGCCGCCCATGCCGCCCATGTCGGGCATGCCGCCGCCAGCGGCGGGCTTGTCTTCCGGCTTCTCGCTGATCGCCGCTTCGGTGGTGATCAGCAGGCCGGCGACCGAGGCCGCGTTCTGCAGCGCGGTGCGGACGACCTTGGTGGGATCGATCACGCCGGCCTGGACCAGGTTCTCGTAGGTGTCGGTCTGGGCGTTGAAGCCCATCGTCTCGTCGTTGCCGTCCATCAGCTTGCCCGAGACGACCGCGCCGTCGTGACCCGCGTTCGAGGCGATCTGGCGCACCAGCGAGGTGAGCGACTTGCGGACGATGTCGATGCCGCGGGTCTGGTCCTCGTTGGCGCCGGTGAGGCCCTCAAGGGCCTTCTGCGAGTACAGCAGCGCAGTGCCGCCGCCCGGGACGATACCTTCCTCGACCGCGGCGCGGGTTGCGTGAAGCGCGTCGTCGACGCGGTCCTTGCGCTCCTTGACCTCGACTTCAGAGGCGCCGCCGACCTTGATCACGGCCACGCCGCCGGCGAGCTTGGCGAGACGCTCCTGCAGCTTCTCGCGGTCGTAGTCGCTGGTGGTCGCGTCGATCTGGGTGCGGATCTCGCCCACGCGCGCCTTGATGTCGTCGGCCGAGCCGGCGCCATCGACGATCGTGGTGTTGTCCTTGTCGATCGACACGCGCTTGGCTTCGCCGAGCATCCCGAGGGTGACGTTCTCGAGCTTGATGCCGAGGTCCTCGGAGATCATCTCGCCCTTGGTCAGGATCGCGATGTCCTGCAGCATCGCCTTGCGGCGATCGCCGAAGCCGGGCGCCTTGACCGCCGCGACCTTGAGGCCGCCGCGCAGCTTGTTGACGACGAGCGTGGCGAGCGCCTCGCCCTCGATGTCCTCGGCAATGATCAGCAGCGGACGGCCCGACTGCACCACCGCCTCGAGGATCGGCAGCATCGCCTGGAGCGACGACAGCTTCTTCTCGTGGATCAGGATGTAGGGGTTATCCAGCTCGACGGTCATCTTGTCGGGGTTGGTGATGAAGTACGGGCTGAGGTAGCCGCGGTCGAACTGCATGCCCTCGACGACGTCGAGCTCGAATTCGAGACCCTTCGCCTCTTCGACGGTGATCACGCCTTCCTTGCCGACCTTTTCCATCGCCTCGGCGATCTTTTCGCCGACTTCGCGGTCGCCGTTGGCCGAGATGATGCCGACCTGGGCGATTTCCTGGCTGCCCGAGACTTCCTTCGAGCGGCCCTTGATGTTCTCGACGACCTTCTCGACCGCGAGGTCGATGCCGCGCTTGAGGTCCATCGGGTTCATGCCGGCGGCGACCGACTTCATGCCCTCGGTCACGATGGCCTGGGCCAGCACGGTGGCGGTGGTGGTGCCGTCACCCGCGTTGTCGTTGGTCTTCGAGGCCACTTCGCGCAGCATCTGCGCGCCCATGTTCTCGAACTTGTCCTTGAGCTCGATCTCCTTGGCGACGGTGACGCCGTCCTTGGTGATGCGCGGCGCGCCGAAGCTCTTGTCGATGACGACGTTGCGGCCCTTGGGGCCGAGCGTGACCTTCACCGCGTTGGCGAGGGTGTCGACGCCGGCGAGAATGCGTTCGCGCGCGTCGCGGCCGAACTTAACGTCCTTGGCAGCCATGTTGGTTTCTCCTGGAATTCGTCTGGATTGGGAAAGGCGTCAGGATGCGGCGTTCAGCCGATGATCCCCATGATGTCGCTTTCCTTCATGATGAGAAGGTCTTCACCGTCGATCTTGACCTCGGTGCCCGACCACTTGCCGAACAGCACGCGGTCGCCGACCTTGACGTCGAGCGCGATGCGGTCGCCGTCGTCGTCACGGGCGCCGTCGCCGACGGCGACGATCTCGCCCTCGCTCGGCTTTTCCTGCGCGCTGTCGGGAATGATGATGCCGCCGGCGGTCTTGCTGTCAGCCTCGATGCGGCGGACGAGAACGCGGTCGTGCAACGGACGAAATGCCATGATGCTTAGCCTCTCTCGATTGAGTGAACTCTTGGCACTCTCATGAAGAGAGTGCCAGCGCCGGCGCATTTAGTGCGCGCGCAAGCGAGGTCAACCGGTCGCGGGCAAGATTTTCGGCGGGCGTTCGGCCGCTGGCATCAGGCCGAAGCGTTCGCGCAGCAGCCACCGTCCGAGCAGGCCGGCCGAAACGGTTACCAGTGCGACGAGCAACCCGATCCACACACCCAGCCCGCCGAGCGGGGTACGGAAGCCGAGCCAGAGCATCGTCGCAAGACCCGGAATCCAGAACCCGGCCAGCGCGATCCACATCGGCGCGCGGGTGTCCTGTAGCCCGCGCAGGGACCCCGCGGCAACCGCCTGGAACCCGTCGAACAGCTGGAACGCCGCGGCGACCCGCAGATAGAGCACCGCGTATCCCACCGTCGCCGCGTACTGCGGCGCCCGGGGATCGATGTAGAGCGACAGCAGGGTCAGCGGGGCGACCAACATCGCGGTCGCCGTGGTCAGCATGAAGCCGGTGCCGACCACGATCGCCGACCAGCCGGCGCGGGCGATGCCATCGCGGTCGCCGGCGCCGTAATAGTACCCGACGCGGATCGTGGCCGCCTGCGATATGCCGAACGGGACCTGGAACGCGAACGAGGCGAGCTGCAGCGCCAGCGTGTGTGCGGCGAGCTGGTCGGCGCCGATCCGCCCGATCATGAACGCGGCGCTGTTGAACAGGCCGCCTTCGGCGATGATAGTCAGCGTCACCGGAGCGCCGAGCACCGCGAGGCGGCGGAAATAGCGCCAGTCCGGGCTCCACCACCGTCCAAAGATGTGGAACGCGCGCAGTCGCCGGTCGGCCTGGATCAGCGCGACATAGGCGAGCACGCCAAGCCAGGCGGTGACGCTGCTCGCAATCGCCGAGCCGATCATGCCGAGCGCGGGAAACCCGAAATGGCCGAATACGAGCGCGTAGTTGCTGAGCGCGGCGAAGCCGACCTGCAGGCCCACCACCATCGTCGCGATGACCGGCCGGTCGAGCGCCGAAACGAAGCTCCTGAGGACGTTGCAGACGAGCATCGGGATCGCCGCCCAGCCGAGCACGGCGAGAAATTCCCCCGCGCGGGCGGATATCTCGGGGTCCTGCCCCGTCATCAGCATGAAGGCCTCGCCCCGGTGCATCGCGATGGCGAGCAGGGCGGCGCTTCCGACCGCGAGCCACAGCGCCATGCGCGTCGCCCGCCTCACCTCGCGCACGACCCCGGTGCCCCGGCCGAGCGCAGCGGCGATGAGCGCGGAGACGATGCCGGTGAGGCCGGTCAGCGACCACATCAGCGTGCCGAACAGCGCGAACGACAGGCTCGCCGCGGCCAGCGGAATGGTGCCCAGCCGGGCGATGAACATCACGTCGATCGCCCAGACCATCATCTGCAGCAGGTTCGCCGCGGCCAGCGGCCAGGCTAGCGAGAGCGTCGCGAGGATCTCGCGCTTCCACGCCGCCCGGGCGTCGGGGATGCCTGCGTCCGACATAAAGCCGGCCCGGATAGGCGCGCGCGGTTGCCCGCGAAAGCGCCGGCTGAACCGGCGGCATATTTTCGCTTCAGCTTGCGGCAAGCGTGTCACAGCCTAAGAGGCTGGCCATGATCCGCATCCTCACGACCGCCGCCGCCGCAGCCCTCGCCGCCGTCGCATTGCCAGCGCACGCGGGCGAGCTTTACGGCGGTGTCTACAAGCACGCGGTCGACACGCCGTTCACGCTCGATTCGGGCGAACGCGGGGTCGACCTCCAGCTCGGCTGCCGGCTCGATCCCGTGCTCCCGCTCGCCAGGATCGAGCCCTACGTCTTCGGCTCGGTCAACACCGCCGAAGGGGGAACCGATCTCGTCGGCGTCGGGGTGAGCCGCAAGTTCGGGCTCGGGGGGGTCTACCTGCGACCGGGCGTGGGGCTCGTCCTGCACAACGCGCCCGAAACCCGGGTCAGTTCGACCAGCGGCCTCAGGACCGACCTCGGCAGCCGGGTTCTCTTCGAGCCGGAGATCGCGGTCGGCATTGCGATCGCTCCCCGCGCGACCATCGAGGCGAGCTGGGTGCACATCTCGAACGCGCGGCTGTTCGACAGCCAGCAGAATCCCGGCATCGACATGATCGGGCTGCGCGCCAATCTGAAGCTTTGACCCCGCACCGTCTGCGCCTACAGCGGCGCTGATGGAACACGAGGCCGCCACCCACTTCCTGCGCGACGGGGTGATCATGCTCGGCTTCGCGCTGGGCTTCGTGCTGCTGTTCCGGCGGCTGGGGCTGGGGGCGACGCTGGGCTACCTGGTCGCCGGCGCGGTGATCGGCCCGCAGGTCCTCGCGCTGACGGGCGAGGCCGAAGGCAAGATCGCGATCGCCGAACTCGGCATCGTGCTTCTGCTGTTCGTCGTCGGGCTCGAGCTTGCGCCGCAGCGACTGTGGCGCATGAAGAAGGAAATCCTCGGGCTGGGGTTTGCCCAGGTCATGCTGTGCGGCCTCGCGCTCACTGGCGCAATCGGGCTGCTGACAGGGTTCAGCTGGCCCGCGGCGATCGCCCTTGGCCTGCCGCTGGCGCTGTCCTCGACCGCCCAGGTCCTGCCGATGCTCCAATCGGCCGGACGGCTGCGGACGCCGTTCGGCGAGCGCGCGTTCTCGATCCTGCTGTTCCAGGACCTGTCGATCATCCCGATGATCACGGTGGTCGCCGCGCTGTCGCGCAACCCGGCGGACCAGGGTGGACCGCCCGGCTGGCAACTCGCCGCGACGACCGTGGCAGCGATCGTCGGGCTGCTGCTGGCGGGCCGGTTTCTGATCCGTCCGCTGTTTCGCCTGATCGGCCGGTTCGGCGAGCGCGAGATGTTCATCGTCGCCGCGCTGTTCACCGTGATGGCGAGCGCCGCGACGATGGAGTTGCTCGGCCTCTCGACCGCGCTCGGCGCATTCATCGCGGGCGTGATGCTGGCCGACACGCCCTATCGCCACGAGCTCGAGACCGACGTCGAGCCGTTCCGCTCGATCCTGCTCGGCCTGTTCTTCCTCGCCGTGGGCATGATGCTCGACCTTCAGGCGATCGCCGAGCGGCCGGTGTTCGTGCTCGTCGCGGCGATCGGGCTGATCGCCATCAAGGCGGCGGTGATCGGCGGCATCGGCATGGTCATGGGCATGGGCTGGCGCGGTTCGCTCGCGCTCGGGTTGCTCCTGAGCCAGGGCGGCGAATTCGGCTTCGTGATGTTCGCCCAGGCCCAGCAGGGAATGCTGATCGAGCCAGAGGCCGCCAGCCTGTTCGGCGCGGTGGTCACGCTGTCGATGGCGTCCACACCGTTCCTGATGATGCTGACCGCGCCGTTGCGCCGCGCGCCCGAAAGCAGCGAGCGGCGCGAGGGACCGCGGTCGGACGGCGCGGCGGCGCTTGTCGTCGGCTACGGCCGTTTCGGGCAGACCGTGGCGCAGATCATGATCGCCAGCGACATTTCGGTGACGCTGATCGATACCGATACCGACATGATCGACGTCGCCGGCGAGTTCGGCAGCAAGGTCTATTTCGGCGACGGCACGCGGATCGACCTGCTGCGCCAGGCGGGCGCGGCCGAAGCAGCGGTGATCTGCTTCTGCATGGACGGTCAGCAGGTGAACAAGGAACTGCTCGACGCCGTGCAGGAGGCGTTTCCCAGCGCGAAAGTGTTCGTTCGGGCCTACGATCGGCGGACGCTGATCGATCTGCGCGATGCGCCGCACGATTACGCCATACGCGAGGTCATGGAGTCGGCGGTGGCGATGGGCCGCAGTGCGCTCGAGGCGCTGGGCGATTCCCAGCAGGACATCGACGAGGCGGAGGATCACTACCGCAAGACCGACGCCGAACGGCTCGACGTCCAGCGCGAGGCGGGCGACTACCGCGCTGCTCGCGAGATGGTCATCCGCCAGGGCGAGCGGCCAAAGCGCGCGGGAAGCTGAATGCAAAAAGGGCGGCCCGCGCTTGCAGGCCGCCCTTCCCATGTCTCTCGAAGAGACGAGGCTCGTAAGCGCGAAGCTTACTTGAGCTCGACGGTGCCGCCGGCTTCCTCGATCTTCTTCTTGATCTCTTCGGCTTCCGCCTTGTTGACGCCTTCCTTGACGGCCTTGGGCGCGCCTTCGACGAGCGCCTTGGCTTCGGTCAGGCCGAGGCCGGTGATGGCGCGGACTTCCTTGATCACCTGGATCTTCTTGCCACCGTCGCCGGTGAGAATGACGTCGAATTCGTCCTTCTCTTCAGCGGCAGGGGCGTCGCCACCGGCACCGCCGGCAGGGGCGGCAACGGCGACCGCAGCGGCGGCGCTCACGCCCCACTCTTCTTCCAGCGCCTTGGCAAGCTCAGCGGCTTCCAGGACGGTCAGCTTCGACAGTTCTTCAACAAGCTTGGCGATATCGGCCATGATGTTTCACTCCAAATTCGGGCCGGGACAGGTGTCCCGAGAAAAGTTGCTTCAGGGAAAAACCGCTTACGCAGCGTCCTTGGCGCCATAGGCACCGAAGACGCGGGCAAGCTTGCTGGCGGGCGCGTTGACGAGCTGGACGACCTTGGTCGCCGGCGCGTTGACGAGGCCGATCAGCTTGGCACGCAGCTCGTCGAGGCTGGGCATCGAGGCGAGCGCCTTGACCCCTTCCGCGTCGAGCACCTGGCTGCCCATCGATCCGCCGACGATCTCGAGCTTGTCGTTCGTCTTGGCGAAATCCACCGCGGCCTTGGCCGCCGCCACCGGGTCGGTCGACCAGGCGAGGCCCGTCGGACCGTTGAGGAAATCCTCGAGGCCCGTGTAGACGGTGTCGTTGAGTGCCAGCTTGGCCAGACGGTTCTTCGCCACCTTGTAGGTCGCACCAGCGTCGCGCATCTTCGCGCGCAGGTCGGTGGACTGGGCCACCGACATGCCGAGGTTGCGGGTGACAACCACCACGCCGACCTCGTTGAAGACTTCGCTCAGCTCGGCGACCGCGTCGGCTTTCTGCGAACGATCCATGCCTTGCTCCTTCACTAGTGGCCGCGGGAAACCCGCGACCGGCTCACGTAGCCACGAACGCGCCGAAACACGCCGTGGGCGAGTCCATCGATGGGGAAGGAGCGGTGCGAACACCGTGATAGGCCGCAGCGCAGGGCTAGGGCCGGAAAATCTCGTTTCCCCGTCTAGGCTGGAAATTAAGGTCGGGCAGATCCCGGCCACCAACTGTCTCGGACGGACGACCGGACGGCACGGAGCCACCGGTCGGGGCGGGCCTCTAGAGAAAACGGCCGCGAAGTCAACAGACGACTTCGCGGCGCGCAAGGAGGACAGGAGGGCAGGCCGGAGCCGGCTTCAAGCCGATTCCGCCTCGCCCGGGCGATAGGCGATCAGGTCGCCGGGCTGACATTCCAGTTCGCGGCAGATCGCGCCGAGCGTCGAGAAGCGTATCGCCCTGGCCTTGCCGGTCTTGAGGATCGACAGGTTAGCAAGGGTCAGCCCCACGCGTTCGGCCAGTTCGGTCAGCGTCATGCGGCGCGCATGCAGCAGGTCGTCGAGCATGATCACGATCCCGGTGGCTTCCTCGGCGGGCATCAGACGGTTCCCTCCAGATCCGCGCGCAGGGCAGCGCCGTGACGAAACACCCGGGCCAGGATGAAGAGGACGACCACCAGCAGGATGCCATCGACGTCGAGGCCGCCGTCCACCGAAAGGTGCAGGTTTTCCGCCTCGTCCGCGTAGGAAACCAGCTGCAGGCCGAGCCAGACCGCCGGCAGGGTGACCAGTTGGACGCCCAGGATCAGCCAGCCCATCTGCGCCAGCCTGGTCGCATTGGCGGGCTGGAAAGGATCACCTTCACCCACGGTGGCGATGATCCGGCGAAGATCGCGGAAGAACAGGAACAGCATTGCCACGATCGCAAGGCCGATCGCCATGACCCCGGCCAGCGCCCAGAAGGGAAAGCCTGCAGGCAAGTCGTCGAGGCCGAGCGAGGTGGCGAGCGGCGAGCCCGCCAGCAAAGCAACGGGAATGCCGGCAAGAAGCGCGGCCGCGCCGACCGCAAGGCCGATTTGGGCGATCACGCAGATCACCTTTCCGGCAAGGAGGAGCGGGTCGGTCCCGCGACCCGAGTGTGCAGTATCGGCCATCGGATCAGGCCAGCTGCGCGGCAGCGATCGGCGCGGGCGACCCCGGAACGACGACGGTCTGCTGGAAGGTGACGACCGTCAGAACGACGGCGGCGACGATGGCCATGAGGTTGGAAGCGGTGCGGGTCATTTCTCGATCTCCAATATGCTTGATGCCGATTATCGATAAACAATTGCCGGCATATCGTCAATCGATAAATATCGAAAAACGATAAGATACTGAAGCGACGAAGATAATTTCAGCGAAAAATGCCCGCTGCGTGCGAGAAGGGCGGGTCGGCGGGTTTGACTCGCCCGATTCGCGCACCTATATGCGCCGCCGACCGCTCGCTTCGAGCACGGTCCGGCGATGCGCGGCGACGGACCCAGGATGGAAGCGGCGTTTCCATAATCGCGACGCAGGAACCGTAGCGGGGCCCCGGAAAGGGTGTGCCCATCGCTGCGGCCTTTTTGCGTCTCGCGGTTTCTCGCCCGCGCACGAGATTTCGAAGGCACCGCCGCTTTTCCCGCGGCGACAAGACAGAGGCAATACCCCTCCTATGGCGACCAAGGCAAAGGCACCGGCGACCAGCCGCGGCAAGCAGACCGGCACCGCGAAGAAGCGCATCCGCCGCATCTTCGGCGACATCCACGAAGTCGTGCAGATGCCCAACCTGATCGAGGTCCAGCGCGAGAGCTACGAGCAGTTCCTGCGCTCGGACAAGAACACCGGCTACGTGTCCGGTCTCGAGAAGACCCTGCGCAGCGTGTTCCCGATCCGCGATTTTGCCGGCACCGCCGAGCTCGATTTCGTCCATTACGAACTGGAAGACCCCAAGTACGACACCACCGAGTGCCGTCAGCGCGGGATCACCTACGCCGCCCCGATGAAGGTCACCCTGCGCCTGATCGTGTTCGAGGTCGACCAGGAGACCGAGACCCGCTCCGTGCTCGATATCAAGGAGCAGGACGTCTACATGGGCGACATGCCGCTCATGACCGAGAACGGCACCTTCATCATCAACGGCACCGAGCGCGTGATCGTATCTCAGATGCACCGCTCGCCGGGCGTGCTGTTCGACCACGACCGCGGCAAGACCCACTCCTCGGGCAAGCTGCTGTTCGCCGCGCGGGTCATCCCCTACCGCGGCTCGTGGCTCGACTTCGAGTTCGACGCCAAGGACATCGTCAACGTCCGCATCGACCGCAAGCGCAAGCTGCCGGTGACCGCGCTGCTCTATGCGCTCGGTCTCGATAGCGAGGAAATCCTCCACCACTTCTACGACACCATCGTGTGGGAGCGGGTCAGCGGCAAGCAGGGCGACGGGTGGAAGATTCCGTTCACTCCCGAGGCGTGGCGCGGCCAGAAGCCGGCCTTCGCGCTGGTCGATGCCGCAACCGGCGAGGAAGTGTTCCCGGCCGGGCAGAAGATCAGCCCGCGCGCCGCGAACAAGGCGGCCAAGGACGGGCTCGAGGCGCTGCTGATCCCGACCGAGGAGATCTTCGGCCGCTTCGCCGCGAACGATCTCATCGACGAGAAGACCGGCCGCATCTGGATCGAGGCGGGCGACGAAGTCAGCCCCGAGAACCTCGAGGCGCTCGACAAGGCCGGCGTCGACCGGCTGACCCTGCTCGACATCGACGACGTCAACACCGGTCCGTGGATCCGCAACACGCTCAAGGTCGACAAGGCCGAGAACCGCGAGGAAGGCCTCGAGGCGATCTACAAGGTCATGCGCCCGGGCGAGCCGCCGACCAAGGAAACCGCCGAGGCGCTGTTCGAGGGCCTGTTCTTCGACAGTGAGCGGTACGACCTGTCGGCCGTTGGCCGCGTCAAGCTCAACATGCGGCTCGGCCTCGATGCCGAGGACACCGTGACCACGCTGCGCAAGGAAGACATCCTCGCGGTGGTCAAGGAGCTCGTCGGCCTGAAGGACGGCAAGGGCGAAGTCGACGATATCGACAACCTCGGCAACCGCCGCGTGCGCTCGGTCGGCGAGCTGCTCGAGAACCAGTACCGCGTCGGGTTGCTGCGCATGGAGCGCGCGGTCAAGGAGCGGATGAGCTCGGTCGACGTGTCGACCGTGATGCCGAACGACCTGATCAACGCCAAGCCCGCCGTGGCCGCGGTGCGCGAGTTCTTCGGTTCCTCGCAGCTCTCGCAGTTCATGGACCAGACCAACCCGCTGTCGGAAGTGACGCACAAGCGCCGCGTTTCGGCATTGGGGCCGGGCGGCCTCACCCGCGAACGTGCCGGGTTCGAGGTGCGCGACGTGCACCCGACGCATTACGGCCGCATCTGTCCGATCGAGACGCCCGAAGGTCCGAACATCGGCCTGATCAACTCGCTGTCGACCTTTGCGCGCGTCAACAAGTACGGCTTCATCGAGACGCCGTACCGGCTCGTGAAGGACGGCAAGGTATCGGGCGAGGTGGTTTACCTCTCGGCGATGGAAGAGCAGAAGCACGCGGTCGCGCAGGCTTCGGCCGAGACCGACGCCGAGGGCCGCTTCGTCGAGGATCTCGTCTCGGCCCGCCAGGGCGGCGAGTTCGTGATGCTGCCCAACGACCAGATCACGCTGATGGACGTTTCGCCCAAGCAGCTCGTCTCGGTCGCCGCCTCGCTGATCCCGTTCCTCGAGAACGACGACGCGAACCGCGCGCTGATGGGTTCGAACATGCAGCGCCAGGCGGTGCCGCTGGTTCGCGCCGAGGCGCCGTTCGTCGGCACCGGCATGGAAGAGACCGTGGCGCGCGACAGCGGCGCGGCGATCACCGCCAGCCGCGGCGGCGTGGTCGACCAGGTCGACGCGACCCGGATCGTCATCCGCGCGGTCGGCGACGTCGAACCCGGCCAGTCCGGCGTCGACATCTACCGGCTGCAGAAGTTCGAGCGGTCGAACCAGTCGACCTGCATCAACCAGCGCCCGCTGGTGAAGGTGGGCGAGACGGTCGAGGCCGGCGACATCATCGCCGACGGCCCGTCGACCGAGTTCGGCGAGCTGGCGCTGGGGCGCAACAGCCTCGTCGCGTTCATGCCGTGGAACGGCTACAACTACGAGGACTCGATCCTGATCTCGGAACGCATCGTCAAGGACGACGTGTTCACCTCGATCCACATCGAGGAATTCGAGGTCATGGCCCGCGACACCAAGCTCGGGCCCGAGGACATCACCCGCGACATCCCGAACGTCGGCGAGGAGGCACTGCGCAACCTCGACGAGGCGGGCATCGTCTACATCGGCGCCGAAGTGCACCCGGGTGACATCCTCGTCGGCAAGATCACGCCGAAGGGCGAAAGCCCGATGACGCCGGAGGAAAAGCTCCTCCGCGCGATCTTCGGCGAAAAGGCCAGCGACGTGCGCGACACCTCGCTCCGCCTGCCGCCGGGCGTGACCGGGACGATCGTCGACGTGCGCGTGTTCAACCGCCACGGCATCGAGATCGACGACCGTACCCGCGCGATCCAGAACCAGGAGATCGAGGCCCTCCGCAAGGACAGCCAGGACGAGCGGGCGATCCTCAACCGCGCGACCTACAACCGCCTGAAGGAGATGCTCGTCGGGCAGGTGGCCTCGGCGACCCCCAAGGGCGTCAAGAAGGGCGAGACGATCACCGAGGACCTGCTCGAGGGCGTCGAGCGCCACGAATGGTTCAAGTTCGCCGTCGCCGACGACCAGCGCCAGTCGCAGATCGAGGCGATCAAGGGCCAGTACGACGAGGCCGTGAAGGGCATCGACGAGAAGTTCGAGGACCGTAAGGAAAAGCTCGAGCGCGGCGACGAGCTCGCCCCGGGCGTGCTCAAGATGGTCAAGGTCTTCGTCGCGGTGAAGCGCAAGCTGCAGCCGGGCGACAAGATGGCCGGCCGCCACGGCAACAAGGGCGTCATCAGCCGCATCCTGCCGGCCGAGGACATGCCGTTCATGGAAGACGGCACCCCGGTCGACATCGTGCTGAACCCGCTCGGCGTGCCGAGCCGCATGAACGTCGGGCAGATCTTCGAAACGCACCTTGGCCTCGCGGCCCGCGGCCTCGGCCAGCAGGTCACCGCCGCGCTCGAGGAATGGCGCGAGGCGAACCCCGATCCCAAGGCGGCCGCGGCCCCCTCGGCGGTCGTGGAAAAGCTCAAGGAGGTCTACGGCGAGCAGTACCACGCCGACATCGACAGCCGTTCGGCCGAGGACATCGTCGAGATGGCCGGCACGCTCAAGGACGGCGTTCCGTTCGGCACCCCGGTGTTCGACGGCGCGCGCGAGGCCGACGTGTCGGCGATGCTGGAAAAGGCGGGCCTGCCCACCTCGGGCCAGGTCACGCTCTACGACGGGCGCACCGGCGACGCGTTCGACCGGCAGGTGACCGTTGGCTACATCTACATGCTGAAGCTCCACCACCTCGTCGACGACAAGATCCACGCGCGCTCGATCGGGCCGTACAGCCTCGTCACCCAGCAGCCGCTGGGCGGCAAGGCGCAGTTCGGCGGCCAGCGCTTCGGCGAGATGGAGGTCTGGGCGCTCCAGGCCTACGGCGCCGCCTACACGCTGCAAGAAATGCTCACCGTGAAGTCGGACGACGTGGTCGGCCGGCAGAAGGTCTACGAGGCGATCGTCAAGGGCGACGACACCTTCGAGGCCGGCATCCCGGAGAGCTTCAACGTGCTCGTCAAGGAAATGCGCAGCCTCGGGCTCAACGTCGAACTCTCCTCGCTCGGCGAGGACGAGGACGACGACGGCCTGCAGATCGCGGCGGAATAGGGGAGCGGCTCCGGCCTTCCCCAACCCGCCCCGAAGAAATCACCCGTAAGGGATTAAAGTCATGAACGAACTGACCAAATTCACCAACCAGCTCGCCAAGCCCGAGACGTTCGACCAGATTCAGATCGGCATCGCCTCGCCCGAGCGCATCCGCAGCTGGTCGTTCGGCGAGATCAAGAAGCCGGAAACGATCAACTACCGCACGTTCAAGCCCGAGCGTGACGGCCTGTTCTGTGCGCGCATCTTCGGTCCGGTGAAGGACTACGAGTGCCTGTGCGGCAAGTACAAGCGCATGAAGTACAAGGGCGTCGTCTGCGAGAAGTGCGGCGTCGAGGTGACGGTGACCAAGGTCCGCCGCGAGCGCATGGGCCACATTGAACTCGCTGCGCCGGTCGCGCACATCTGGTTCCTGAAGTCGCTGCCTTCGCGCATCGGCCTGCTGCTCGACATGCAGCTCAAGCAGCTCGAACGCGTCCTGTACTTCGAATCGTACATCGTCACGGAACCGGGCCTGACCCCGCTCGAGAAGTTCCAGCTGCTCACCGAGGACGAACTCCTCGACGCGCAGGACGAGTACGGCGAGGACGCGTTCAGCGCGGGTATCGGCGCCGAAGCGGTCAAGATGATGCTCATGGACCTCGACCTCGAAGGCGAGCGCGACGCGCTGCTGGAAGAGCTCGAAACCACCAAGTCGACGCTCAAGCCCAAGAAGATCATCAAGCGGCTGAAGGTCGTCGAGAGCTTCATCGATTCGGGCAACCGCCCCGAATGGATGATCCTCGAAGTGATCCCGGTCATTCCGCCCGAACTGCGCCCGCTGGTGCCGCTCGACGGCGGCCGGTTCGCGACGTCGGACCTCAACGACCTCTACCGCCGCGTGATCAACCGCAACAACCGCCTGAAGCGGCTGATCGAGCTGCGCGCGCCGGACATCATCGTCCGCAACGAAAAGCGGATGCTGCAGGAAGCGGTCGACGCGCTGTTCGACAACGGCCGCCGCGGCCGCGTGATCACCGGCGCCAACAAGCGCCCGCTGAAGTCATTGAGCGACATGCTCAAGGGCAAGCAGGGCCGCTTCCGCCAGAACCTGCTCGGCAAGCGGGTCGATTACTCGGGCCGCTCGGTCATCGTGACCGGCCCGGAACTCAAGCTGCACCAATGCGGCCTGCCCAAGAAGATGGCGCTCGAGCTGTTCAAGCCGTTCATCTACGCACGCCTCGACGCCAAGGGCCTCTCGATGACGCTCAAGCAGGCCAAGAAGTGGGTCGAGAAGGAGCGCAAGGAAGTCTGGGACATCCTCGATGAAGTCATCCGCGAGCACCCGGTCCTCCTGAACCGCGCGCCCACGCTCCACCGCCTCGGCATCCAGGCGTTCGAGCCGGTCCTCATCGAGGGCAAGGCGATCCAGCTCCACCCGCTGGTCTGCGCCGCGTTCAACGCCGACTTCGACGGCGATCAGATGGCCGTGCACGTCCCGCTGAGCCTCGAGGCGCAGCTGGAAGCGCGCGTGCTGATGATGAGCACCAACAACATCCTCAGCCCCGCCAACGGCAAGCCGATCATCGTTCCCTCGCAGGACATGGTGCTGGGCCTCTACTACCTGTCGATGGACCGCGAGGGCGAACCCGGCGAGGGCATGATGCTGGCCGACATGGCCGAAGTGCACCAGGCGCTGCACGTCGGCGCGGTCACGCTGCACTCGAAGATCATCAGCCGCGTCCCGCAGACGGGCGAGGACGGCAAGGAGTACATGCTCCGCGTCGAGACCACGCCGGGCCGGATGCTGATCGGCGAATGCCTGCCCAAGCGGCACACCGTGCCGTTCGAGGTGATCAACCGGCTCCTCACGAAGAAGGAGATCGGCGACGTCATCGACCAGGTCTACCGCCACACCGGCCAGAAGGACACCGTGCTGTTCGCCGACGCCATCATGGCGCTGGGCTTCCGCCACGCATTCAAGGCCGGCATCTCGTTCGGCAAGGACGACATGATCATCCCCGACAGCAAGGAAGGGATGATCGAGGAGGCCAAGGCCCTCGTCGCCGACTACGAGCAGCAGTACCAGGACGGTCTGATCACCCAGCAGGAAAAGTACAACAAGGTGATCGACGCCTGGAGCCGCACCGGCGACAAGGTGGCCGACGCGATGATGGACGAGATCCGCGCCCGTCCCAAGGACGAGAACGGCCGCGAGGCGCAGATCAACTCGATCTACATGATGAGCCACTCCGGTGCGCGCGGCAGCCCGGCGCAGATGAAGCAGCTTGCCGGGATGCGCGGCCTGATGGCCAAGCCCTCGGGCGAAATCATCGAGACGCCGATCATCTCGAACTTCAAGGAAGGCCTGACCGTCCTTGAATACTTCAACTCGACCCACGGCGCCCGCAAGGGCCTCGCGGACACCGCGCTCAAGACGGCGAACTCGGGTTACCTGACCCGCCGCCTCGTCGACGTGTCGCAGGACTGCGTGATCGTGCAGGACGACTGCGGCACCGACCGCGCGCTCGAAATGCGCGCGATCGTGCAGGGCGGTTCGGTGATCGCCTCGCTCGGCGAGCGCATCCTCGGCCGCACCACGGCGGAAGACCTGGTCAACGCCAAGACCGGCGAAGTCATCGTCAAGGCGGGCACGCTGCTCGACGAGGCGATGGTCAAGGCGATCGAGGAGGCCGAGGTCCAGTCGGCCAAGATCCGCTCGCCGCTGATCTGCGAGGCCGAACAGGGCGTCTGCGGCACCTGCTACGGGCGCGACCTTGCGCGCGGCACGCCGGTG
This sequence comes from Tsuneonella litorea, assembly GCF_025154015.1. Taxonomy (GTDB): domain Bacteria; phylum Pseudomonadota; class Alphaproteobacteria; order Sphingomonadales; family Sphingomonadaceae; genus Tsuneonella; species Tsuneonella litorea. Next base: position 259,237 of record NZ_JAOAMV010000001.1, on the reverse strand, counting down.
AACATCGGCGAGGCCGTGGGCGTGATCGCGGCGCAGTCGATCGGCGAGCCGGGCACCCAGCTGACGATGCGGACCTTCCACATCGGCGGCGCGGCGCAGCTCAACGAAACCTCGCACCTCGAGGCGATCTCTGACGGCAAGGTCGAATACCGCGACATGCCGACGATCGTCGACAAGCGCGGGCGCATCCTCAGCCTCGCCCGCAACGGCGAGATCGTGGTCATCGACGCCGAGGGCCGCGAGCGCGAACTGCACCGCGTGCCCTACGGCACCGTGCTGATGCACAAGAGCGGCGACAAGGTGAAGATCGGCGAACGTCTCGCTGAATGGGACCCGTTCACGCTGCCGATCATCACCGAGCAGTCGGGTACCGTGCGCTTCCAGGACCTCGTCGACGGCGTGACGATGGAAGAGCGGGTCGACGATGCGACGGGCATCGCCCAGCGCGTGGTCACCGAACTGCGCGCGTCGAGCCGCAAGAAGAAGGACGACCTGCGTCCGCGCCTCACCCTGCTGGGCGAGGAAGGCGGCAAGAAGGGCGAAGAGACCGAGGCCGCGCGCTACATGCTGGCGCCGGGCACCTCGCTCTCGGTCGAGGACGGTCAGCACGTCGAGGCGGGCGACATCCTTGCCCGCGCCTCGCGCGAGGCCGCCAAGACCCGCGACATCACCGGCGGTCTGCCGCGAGTCGCCGAACTGTTCGAGGCGCGCATGCCCAAGGACGTCTCGGTGATCGCCAAGATCTCCGGCCGGGTCGAATTCGTCCGCGAGTACAAGGCGAAGCGCAAGATCGCGATCGTGCCCGAGGAGGGGGATCCGGTGGAATACCTGATCCCGAAGACCAAGGTCATCGACGTGCAGGAAGGCGACTTCGTCAAGAAGGGCGACACGCTGATCTCGGGCAGCCCCAATCCGCACGACATCCTGGAAGTGATGGGGATCGAGGCGCTGGCCGAGTACCTCGTCAACGAGATCCAGGAAGTCTACCGGCTCCAGGGCGTGAAGATCAACGACAAGCACATCGAGGTGATCGTTCGCCAGATGCTGCAGAAGGTCGAGATCACCGATGGCGGCGACACCGTGCTGCTGCCGGGCGAACAGGTCGACCGCGAGGAAATGGACGAGATCAACGCCAAGCTGGGCAAGGGCAAGTCGCCCGCGACCGGCACCCCGGTGCTGCTCGGCATCACCAAGGCCTCGCTCCAGACCCGCTCGTTCATCTCGGCCGCCTCGTTCCAGGAAACCACCCGCGTGCTGACGCAGGCGGCGGTCGAAGGGAAGAAGGACTCGCTGATCGGCCTCAAGGAGAACGTCATCGTCGGCCGGCTCATCCCGGCGGGCACCGGCGCGGGCATGAACCGGATGCGCATCGCGGCGAGCAGCCGCGACGCCGCGCTCCGGGCCGCGTGGAAGAAGGCGCAGGAGCACCTCATCATGGCGAACTCCGCCGAAGAGGAGCACGCGGCCGAGCTCGAGCAGGGCGTCGAAGCGGCGATCGGCGACGATCCGCTGGCGACCATGGAGGGCGAGACCCACGGCACCGATGCCGATGCGGGCGAATACCTCGAGCAGAGCGACGAGCAGCCGGTCGAGGATACTGAAGAGTAAGCCCGGCCGACTAACAGGAACGGCCCCGCCGGAGCGATCCGGCGGGGCTTTTCTTTTGGGCCGCGCGTGCGACACTACCCCAATGCGAACGGCAGCCCCCGTCCTCTTCATCGTCGCGCTGGCCGGCTGCGGCGAAGCCGGAAAGACGGCGCGCGACCCCGATCCGGTGGCCGAGCCGGACCCTGCCCCGCGGCCGACAATGGGCCTGGTGACGACGCTTGCCGGCGAGTGGCGGGTCGCGGGAATCGACGGCGAGCCGTTCGACGAGCCCTACGGGCTTGCGCTCAGCGCAAGCGATGGCGAACTGTGGTGGGAACCGCGCTGCGCCGGGATGGTCCGCAGCTACCGGATCGCAGGGACGACGGTCACGTTCGGCCAGCCAGCGGGGGTCGAACCGCCGCCGCCCGGGGCGCCGCCGCCACCGGTCTGCGCGATCGGCATCCCGTCGAGGCTGCCAGATGTGGCCCGCGCGCTCGATGCCGCGACCAGCGTCACACGCACGCCGGAAAACGGGGTCCTGATATCGGGTGGGGGCCGCAGCGTCCTGCTGTTCGCGCAGTAGTCAGCCGGGTTCGACCGCCGGGACCTCGGCGACGACGGGGTCGTGGCCCCAGTGCCGCAACAGGCGCAGCACGTCGCCCCCGGCCAGCCCCAGCGTTGCGGTATTGCGCAAGGGGTGTACGTTGATCCTCTCCGCCGCGGCCAGTGCGGCGTCTATCACGACGTGCACGCTTTCCGGACCTGCGTTGATCATCGCCAGCGGGGTGACTGACCCGGGAGCAATGCCAAGCAGGCGTTCCATGTCCTCGGCCTTGCCGAAACTCACGCGCTTGCAGCCGATTGCCGCAGGCAGCGCCTTCAGATCTACGCGCGCTTCGGCGGGCACGGTAACGAGCCAGAACGTGCCTTCAGCATCCTTGAGGAACAGGTTCTTTGTGTGCGCCCCGGGGATGTGCCGATCGACCGCGCGGCTTTCTGCGACCGTGAAGACCGCCGCGTGTTCGTGCGCCTCGTACGGGATCGAGAGCGCGGCGAGATCGGCCAGCAGACCAAGCTCGCCGCGCACGGGCCGAATTACGAACCGATCCTGTGGAGCGCGCAGAGCTTGTTGCCGTCCGGATCGCGCAGGTAGGCAAGATACATCCCCGAACCCGGACGCTCGCCCGGCGGATCTTCGATCGCGGTGCCGCCGTTGTCGACCCCGGCCTGGTGCCAGGCGTCGGCCTGCTCGGGGGACATGGCGAGACCGATCGTGCAGCCGTTACCGTGAGTGGCCGGCTCGCCGTCGATCGGTTTGGTGACGAGGAAGACCCCGCCGTTGTGGAGGTACACCAGGCGGCCCTTGGGATCGACGCTCCCCGCGCGACCGCCCATGGCGGTGAACGTAGCGTCGTAGAATTTCTTCGACCGGTCGAGGTCGTTCGATCCGACCATCATGTGACTGTACATTCGGCTCTCCCGCAATTGAGTTGCGACTTGCTACTCGCTGTCCGGAGCGCGGTCAAAGCGCTTTATTCGCCTTGATCGATTTACCGCTTCGCAAGCCCGAAAGGCTAGCGTGCGGGGCATGGCAGACCGCCGCGCCACGCTTGCCGCTCTCGCTTCCGCCGCCGTGGTCGGCTGGTGCTCGCGGCCCTGGGGCGATGGCCCGCAAGCGCAGATCGACCACCCCGCTCCGGACACGCCGGCGGATCGCGAGGCAGTGCGCAGGTTTCGCGAATGGCAAAAGGCGAACGCCCTCCCGGCTGTATACCTCGAACCGGTCGGCCCGGCGCTCGCGACTCCAGGCGGATCGCGGATCGGCGGGCCAGTCTGGCTGCCAGCGGGCGAACGGTGGCCGACCGACGCGAAGGGCGTGCCGATGACCTTCCTCGCGCAGCTCGACTTTGCGAAGTTGCCGACGCTGGAGGACTATCCCTCGCATGGCATCCTCCAGTTCTTCATCGGCCACGATGTCTACTATGGGGCCGACTTCAACGGACCCGGGGGCGGAAGCTTTCGCGTCTTCTGGCGCCCTACGCTCGACGGTGTGGGTGCGATGCACCTCGGCAAGGTGCGGAACGACCTTAAGCACGGATTCGACACCAATTCTCCCCTGGAGCCCAAATCGGTGCTGACGGGCTATCGTCTCGCCGGCCGAAAAGGCACGCACGAACCGACGATCACCGACTGGCGGTTCCAACGCGACCTCAAGGACATTGCCGACGGGCGCGGGCGGGGCGGGGTCAACCGCCTCGTCAACGCGCAGCTGGAGAAGCACCTCGAGCGCCACCATTTGGGCGGCAATCCCGATTTCACGCAGGACGACTGGCGCTGGGAGCCGAAATACCAGGGCTACGACCGCGTGCTGCTCAACCTGTGGAGCGACAACACGGTGATGTGGGGCGACGCGGGCCAGGGCCAGTTCCTGATCCGGCGCGCCGACCTGCTCGCGCGAGATTTCAGCCGAGTTGCCTACCAGTGGGATTGCAGCTGAGAGCTAACCCCCGTTTCAGCCTTCGTGGATCGCCTTGGGCACCATGCAGGCCATGACGCCCTCGCGCCCGTCCTCGCTACCGTAGCCCGACCATTTCACGCCGCCGAACGGCGCGTCGACCGCCGAGACGCCGCCAGTGTCGATCGCCAGCATCCCTGCCTCGACTTCCGCCGCAAGCCGGCGTCGCCGCGCCGGATCGCTCGTCCAGGCATAGGCGGCAAGGCCGTAGGGCAGGCGATTGGCCTCTTCGATCATCGCGTCCTCGCCCGCCATCGGATTGAGGATCGCCACGGGGCCGAACGGCTCCTCGTTCATGATCTCGGCTTCCTGCGAGACTTCGCTGAGAACAGTGGGTTGGTGGAAAAAGCCCTGGTTGCCGATCCGCTCGCCGCCGAACAGCAGATTCGCGCCGTGCGACTTGGCGTCGCCGATTAGGCTCTCCATCCGCTCGAGGCCGCGCGCGGACGCCATCGGACCCATCGCGGTGTCCTTGTCCATCCCGTTGCCAACGGTGACGGCCTTGGCGCGCTCGACGAAACCGTCGCGGAACTTCTCGAAAACCGGTTCCTCGACAAGGAAGCGCGTGGGGCTGACGCAGACTTGTCCTGCGTTGCGGTACTTGTTCGCCACCATCGTATCGAGCGCCTTGTCGATGTCGCTGTCAGCGAACACCAGCACAGGCGCGTGGCCGCCCAGTTCCATCGTCGCGATCTTGAGATCATCGGCGGCGAGCCTGGCGAGGTGCTTGCCAACCGCAGTTGAGCCGGTGAAGGTCACCTTGCGGATCACGGGGGAGCCGAGCAGGTGGCGACTGACCTCGTCGGGCACGCCGAACACGCACTGCGCCGCATCGCCCGGCACACCCGCGTCAACGAGAGCCTGGACCAGCGCGAGGCCGGCCGAGGGGGTCTCTTCTGACGGCTTGACGATCGTCGAGCATCCAGCGGCGAGCGCGCCGCCGATCTTGCGCATGACGTTGAGCGCGGGGAAGTTCCACGCCGCGAACCCGGCGACCGGGCCGACCGGGTGATACTGCACCTCGACCCGCGAACCCGCCGGACGCACCAGCGTGCGACCGTAGATGCGCTTGCATTCGCCGGCGTAGAATTCGAGCAGCATCGCACAGTAGATCGTCTCGCCGACCGCTTCCTTGATCGGCTTGCCCTGCTCCCGCGTGATCGCGGCGCCGATTTCGTTCGCGCGCTCGCGGATGAGCGCGGCGGCCTTCGTCAGAATCGCCGCACGCTGGTCTGCGCCGGTGCCGCGCCACGCCTTGAACCCGCGCGCGGCGGCCTCGAGCGCGCGGTCGAGGTCGCCCGTGGTCGCATGGGTCACCTGCCCGATCGCCTCTCCGGTCGCCGGATCGAGCACGTCCGCGGTGTCGCGCCCATCTCCGGAAAGGGTTTCGCCGGCGATCAGCAGGTGGGTGTCGGTCATGTCTTGCGGTCTCCAGTGCGGCTTGGGTTCGGGTCCGAAGTGCGAGCGGCACGGCGCGAATGCAAGGGCGATGCGCGGTCTGGCGCGGTTCATGTGCGGTGGGCTACAGGCCGGCGATGATCCGTCTCGCCGTTCCCGCCCTGCTTCTCGCCGCGGCCCCCGCCATCGCCCAGGACGCCGCTCCGGCGGAAGGACCGGCAGCCCCGCTCTCGATGCAGCAGCAGGCCGCGCTCAAGTGCTCTGCCGCCTTCGCGCTCGGCGCCGCCGAGCAGGCGCAGGGCCGCAACAAGGCGTGGCCCCTGCTTGCCGAAAGGGGCAAGGAATTCTTCGTCCGCTCCTCTGCCGCGATCATGGACGAAACCGGCTGGACGCGCGACCAGGTCGCCGACGAGCTGACCGCGCAGGCGCGCGATCTCCGCCGGCCGGGAGCACTCGAGGCGGCGATGCAGCCGTGCCTCCTGCTGCTCGACGCGTCGGGGCTCTGACGCGGCGAACCGGGGCGGCGTTCAGCGGCGGGCAAGCGCGCGCCTCCTAGGCTTTGCGCCGATTCGCCTGGTCTTCGGACCGCTTGTCCCGGGAGGTTCGCCATGCGCGTTCTCGTCACCACTCTCGCCGCTGCGGCCCTTGCCGCTCCGCTTCCCGCCTTCGCGCAGGACTACGGCCCGGATGCCGATGTCGATACCGATACCGAGGTCGCTGCCGCCCAGATCGAGGCGGCGCTCGGAAATCCGGCGGTACAGGCGGCGGTGGCCGAGGGGATGGCAGCGGCGAGCGAGGCGATGCTCGACCTGCCGCTCGCGCCGCTCGCGCGTGCCGTGGCCCAGGCAGCCGGCGAGGACCCGGAAGAAATCGATCCGGACATGACCATGCGCAGTGTCTCGCCCCGGGCGCAGGAGGTACCCGACAGGGTGCGCGAGAGCCTGCCCCGGATGATGGGCGCGATGGGCTCGATGGCCGGCGGTATCGGCGCGATGATGCCCGCGCTGCGCGAGATGGCCGAACGGATGCGCGCGGCGATCGAAGACGCCGGCACCTCTGCCCGCTACTGAGGTTTTTCCGCCGCTTATTTCCCGCCTGTCAGGTGGATTTGCGCCGCGCGCTGGTGCATGACGCCAGGCCATGTGGCGCCTCTACCAATTTCCGCTCTGCCCGTTCAGCCGCAAGGTTCGCCTGCTGCTGAGCGAAAAGGGCGTCGGCTACGAACTCTGGCGCGAAAACCCGTGGGAGCCGTCGGAGGGCTTCTGGCGGCTCAACGCCGCAGGGCGCACGCCGGTGCTCGAGGACAAGGCGAAGGGCGTCGTCCTCGCCGACAGCCGGGCGATCTGTGAATACTTCGAGGAAACCGTCGACAGGGCCGCGATGATCAACGGCACCGCGGCCAACCGCGCGGAGATCCGCCGCCTGGTCGCGCTGTTCGACGAAAACTTCTACGGCGACGTGGTCGCTCCGCTGCTCCACGAACGGATGAAGAAGCGGCTCGTCCTGCGCCAGCCTCCCGACAGCAGGGTCCTGCGCGAGGCGATGAAGCTGGCGCACGAGCATCTCGAATACGTCGACTGGCTGGTCGAGACGCGGGCCTGGCTCGCCGGGTCTACCATGAGCCTCGCCGACCTCGCCGCCGCGGCGCAGATCTCGGTTGCGGACTACCTTGGCGGGATCGACTGGACCGGCCACGACGAGGCGCGCGGCTGGTACGCGGTGTTCAAGAGCCGGCCGAGCTTCCGCCCGCTGCTGACCGAGCGGATGGAGGTGATCCAGCCCCCGGCACATTACGGCAAGGTGGACGCGTGACCCGCGCTTGAGGCGGCGACTTCAATACCCATATCCTGCCCGAAGGAGACTGCCCGATGAGCATCGACCCCAGGGACCTGACCGACGACCAGTGGCGCGAGAAGCTCAGCCCCGAGCAATACCAGGTCCTGCGCCAGGCGGGGACCGAGCGCGCCTTCACCGGCAAGTACGACAAGAACTACGATCCCGGCGAATATCGCTGCGCCGGCTGCGGCCAGCTACTGTTCGAGAGCGACGCCAAGTACAACAGCGGGTGCGGCTGGCCGGCCTTTACCGCGCCGGCGGAAGGGTCTGCAGTGGAGGAGCACCGCGACCTGAGCCACGGCATGATCCGCACCGAAGTCGTCTGTTCGAATTGCGCCGGCCATCTCGGTCACGTGTTTCCAGACGGTCCCAGAGAAGCGGGCGGAATGCGCTACTGCATCAATTCCGCCGCGCTCGATTTCTCGCCCCGGGACGACGCGCAGGAATAGCCGTTCACGCCGGGTTACATCTCGCCTATGCACCCCCGCGACGGAAGGTAACGAGGGTGCGGCTCTAGGATGGCCAGGCGAGGGAGCCGGCGCGCGGCAAGCGAGGCGCAGCGGCGGCGGCAGAGCGGGAAAGCGAAGCACGCGGCAAGCGGCTGGCGCCTGTGGCTGCGCCGGGTTTTTCTGTGGGGCGGCGGCGCGGCCGTGCTGGGCGTGATCTTCGTCGCGCTGGCGGTGCTGTTCGCGGCGCGTTCGCTCCCCAGCTACGCCTCGCTCAAGGCGAGCCAGCCGGGTCAGACCATCGTCGTGCGGGCGCGCGACGGGACCGAGCTGGTCGAGCTGGGGCCGAGCTACGGCAAGTGGCTCGACAGCTCGCAGATCCCGCAGGTGATGAAAGACGCGATGGTGTCGGTCGAGGACCGGCGGTTCTATTCGCATCCCGGCGTCGACCCGATCGGCCTCATGCGGGCGGTCTACGTCTGGATCACCGGCGAACGGCGGCTGCAGGCGACCTCGACCCTGACCCAGCAGCTGGCGCGCAACCTGTTCCTCAACTCGAACCGCTCTTTCGACCGCAAGGCGCGCGAGATCATCCTCGCGATGGCGCTCGAGACGAAGTTTTCCAAGCAGCAGATCCTCGAGCTTTATCTGAACAAGGTCTATTTCGGGGGCGGGGCGTATGGCGTCGATTCCGCCAGCCGCAAGTTCTTCAGCCACGACGCGACCGACCTGTCGACCGCCGAGGCGGCGATCATCGCGGGGCTCGTCAAGGCGCCCAGCCGCTACTCGCCGACCGCCGACATCGACGCGGCGGTGGGTCGGGCAAACGTGGTGCTGCGGCTGATGCGCGAGCAGGGGCGGATCAGCGCCAGCGAGGCCGCGGTCGACCCGAGCGCGGTCAAGCTGAAGAAGGACGCGAGCCAGAACTCGGTGCGCTACTTCACCGACTGGGCGCTGCCCCAGCTCGAGATCCTGCTGCCCGAGACGTTCGAGCCGATCGAGGTGTGGACCACGCTCGACGTCGGAATGCAGCAGGCGGCGGCGACCGCGATCAAGTCCAACGTGCCTGGCGGGGCGCAGGGCGCGCTGGTGTCGATGGACCGCGACGGGGCGATCCTCGCGATGGTCGGCGGCACCGACTACGTCACCACCAACTACAACCGCGCGACCGATGCGGTGCGCCAGCCCGGCTCGGCGTGGAAGCTGTTCGTCTATCTCGCGGCGCTCGAGGCGGGTTACACGCCCGACGACCGCGTGAAGGACGTGCCGGTCACGATCGACGGCTGGAGCCCCCGAAACGACGGCCGCAGCTACGCTGGCGAGATCGACGTGCGCACCGCGTTCGCATACTCCAAGAACACGGTCGCGGCGCAGCTCGGCAACGAAGTCGGGTTCGGAACGGTCGCGTCGATGGCGCGGCGGTTCGGCATCACCACGCCGATCTCGACCTATCCGGCGATGGTGCTGGGTACCAGTGAAGTCCGCGTGATCGACCTGACCCGCGCCTTTGCCGAAGTGGGCGCGGGCGGGATGAGCCTCGAGCCGTTCGGCATCGTCAAGGTGACCACGACCGCCGGCGACGTGCTCTACCAGCACGAACAGGCGCGCTCGACACGGCTTGTGCCAGATTATGTGGCGGCGGGAATGACCGACCTCTTGCAGACCGCGGTCAGCACCGGCACCGGGCGTGCCGCGCAGATCGGGCGGCCGGTCGCGGGCAAGACCGGCACTACGAGTTCGAGCAAGGATGGATGGTTCCTCGGCTTTTCGAGCGGGATCACCACCGGGGTCTGGATGGGCCGCGACGATGCGAAGCCGGTTTCCGGCCTGCACGGTGGCACCGCCCCGGCGCGCGCCTTCGCCGCCTACATGAAGTACGCGGTCAAGGACCGGCCGGTCGAGGCGTTCGACACCGATCTCAAACTGCCCGACTGGCAACTGGAACCCGACGAGGAATACCTGTTCGGCGGCAACCCGGACGATTACTATTACATCGACGAGCAAGGCAATCTCGTCGAGCCTTCGCGTCCCGGACCCGGTCAGTCCCAGCCCCCTGACCCCTTTCCCGTCGAGGGCGAGCAGGTCCCCGGCGTTCCGGCGCGGCGGCCGGGACCGCCCGATGAGGCGACCCAGGCGGCGAGCGACGATTTCCTCGACCGCGCCACCGGCGTGCGGCCTCCGTCGCCGCCTGCCGTGCCGCGTCCCCGGCAAACCGCGGTGCCGCCCTCGGCTGCACCCGCTCAGCGCCCTCCAGGCAACTAGAAAATTGTCTCGATTCTGTCGTCGTCGGCAGCAATTAACGAGTCCTTCAAGTAATTCGCTCCATTGCGGCGAAATAACACACGGTCGCTCTCAATTCTTCATCAGGAAGGAAGAGCGTAAAAATGAAACCAGGCTCAAAGGCCGAGCGACGCACGGCAATGCGGCACAGCACGTCGCTCGAAGGACAATTGAAAAGCAGCCGCGGCGCGCGCCAGGCCGTGGGAATCGTCGACCTTTCGACCCACGGCTTCAACGCATCGTTGCAATCGCGCCCGCTCGCCGGTGGCACGGGATTCAGCCTCAAGATCGGGGGGCTCGAAATGCTGGGGGCCGAGGTCTGCTGGGCGAACTGCACCAATGCCGGCTTCCGCTTCGATCGCCCGCTTCATCCGGCGGTCCTCGATCACGTCGTGCGGTCCCATCCGCCCGAGGCATCGGACACCTGACCTCGCGATCGATGGGCCCACGGATGCACGCCGGGCAGGACGAGCCGCTCAAGGGTGAACCGGGACAGGCGTGCGATCGCCGCGGCGACGCGCGCATCGAGTCGGGCGCTTCGGCCATCGCGCGGATACCCGCCAGTCCCCACCGGGTCACGCTGATCGACGTTTCGCGCACAGGTTGCCGGATCCGGGTCGGCGGACTCGCCGTGCCCGTCGGCGCCACGGTGACCCTCGATTTCGGGCCGGACCGGCGATTGTCGGGCCAAGTCGTATGGGCACAGCCACGCACGGCGGGAATCCGGTTCGACGAGGCACTGCCGGGAAGCCTCGCCGCCGCACTGGGCATCGAACCGGCTGTGGGTGTGGTCGTGGATGCCGGACCCGCATCCAGCGCCGGACCGGTCGCCCAGGGCCAGATGTGCCGCCTGCCCCACTGGCTGCGGGTCGTTCTGGGCCGTGCGGCCTAGCCAGGTTCGGCGGGTCCAGGGAATATCCCCGCCCGGCGTGCTGCCAGGCGGGGGCCTGTCGGCCGCTTCGCGTGCTGCTCAGCGCAGGCGAATGGGCACGTAAGTCAGCGGCCGCCCGCGTCGCTGGATCCGCAGGAGTACGCTTTCGCGCCCGGCCGACTTCGCCTCACGGACGATCGCCTCGAGGTCCCCGATCGCGTTGACCGGCCGGTAATTGGCGGTGACGACGATGTCGCCGCGCTGCAGGCCCTTCTGGCCCGCGTCGGAATTGCCGTCCACGCCCAGGATCACCAGCCCGCCGGTATCGGTCGGCACGCCGAGCTGCTGAGCATACCGCGCGGTCAGCGGGGACACCTGAAGGCCAAGGTCGCGCGCCAGCGCCTCGCCGCTGGTCGCGCCGCTCGCGGGGCGATCGTCGTCCTGCTGCGGGTCGCCGTTGAACATCTGCGACTGGGCGAGTTCCTCTTCGCTGGGACGCTTGCCGACGGTCACGGTCACCGAGCGGCGCTGCCCTTCGCGGTAGAGCTCGATCGGGATGCGCTTGCCCGGCGCGATGTTGGCGACGAGGAAGGAGAGCGTCTGGTCGCTCGTCACCTGCTTGCCGTCGACCCGGGTGATCACGTCGCCCGGCTTGATCCCGGCCTTGTCGGCCGCCTGGCCGGGCTCGACCGACTGGACGAATTCGCCCTGGTTGGGCGGCAGGTCCAGCGAATCGGCGAGGTCGCCCGCGACCGGCTGGATCTGCACGCCGAGGTAGCCCCGCTCGATTTCCTGGCCCGCGCGCAGCTTCTCGACGATCGGCGCGGCGATCTCGGCGGGAATGGCGAAGCCGATGCCCACGCTGCCGCCCGAAGGGGAGAAGATCGCGTTGTTGATGCCGATGACGTTGCCCTGCATGTCGAACAGCGGGCCGCCCGAGTTGCCGCGGTTGATGCTGGCGTCGGTCTGGATGTACCGGTCGTAGGCGCCGCCCGACCCGGTGTTGCGGTAGACCGCCGAAACGATGCCGCTGGTCACCGTGCCGCCGAGCGCGAACGGGTTGCCGATCGCGATCACCCAGTCGCCCACGCGGGCCTGGCTGGAATCGCCGAACTTGACGAACGGGAAGGGCTCGCGCCGCTCGATCTTGAGCACCGCGAGGTCGGACGAGGCGTCGTTGCCGATCAGCTTGGCCGGCAGGACGGTGCCGTCGGTCAGGGTGACCGAGATTTCCTCGACCTCGCCGCGGCCCTGCGGCGCGATGACATGGTTGTTGGTAACGACGTAGCCGTCGGCCGAGATGATGAAGCCCGAGCCCAGCGACTGCGCTTCGCGGGTCTGCGGCTGGCCGCCGCCGCGATTGCCGAACAGGCCCTCGAACGGCGTGCCCGCAAAGGGGTTCTGCTGGCCAGCCACCTGGATCCGCTGGCGGGTCGAGATGTTGACCACCGCCGGCTGGAGCTGGGCGGTGAGATCGGCGAAACTCGCGGGCGCGCCGGCGCGGGGCACCACGCGGGCCATCTGGCTGTCGTCGTTCTGCGCCACCTGGGCACCCGCCGGGTGACCGGTGATCAGGGATATCGCGGCACCGCCGAGGAGCAGCGCCGATGTCAGTCCATAGGAGTATCGCACGCGCCTGGATTCCTTTACTTGCATCTCTTCCAATTCTCCCTCGGGCGCGCACTCTCGCCCGCGGGGCTTAACCCTCATTGAACATACCGACGAACGCTCAACGCGATCCGCGGAACTGCTTCAGGTACTCGTTGCTCGGGTCGAGCACGAAGGTGCTCCCGGACTTGGAGTCCGCCGCGAAGGTCGTGTCGTAGCTCTGCATGGCGCGATAGAAATCGTAGAACTGCGGGTCCTTGCCATAGGCTTCGGCGTAGATCTTGGCGGCCTGTGCGTCGGCCTCGGCGCGGATGATCTGGCCGTTCTTCTGGCCCTGCGCGCGCAAGGTCGCGGCTTCCTGCTGGCGCGCCGTTTCCATGCGCCGGAAGGCTGAGATCAGCGGGCTGCCGTCAGGCAGGTCGGCCTGCTTGATCCGCACGTCGATCACCTGCGCGCCGTACTTGCGGGCCTGCTCGTCGAGCTTGCGGGTGATGTTCGCCATCGTCGTCCCGCGCTCGGCGGTGAGCAGCGAGGCGAAGCTGCGCCGGCCGAGTTCCTGCCGCACCACCGACGAAAGGATCTGCGACAGCTGGCTGTCCACCGTCGGCAGCGTGCCGGCGGTCTGGACCATCCTGACCGGGTCAATGATCCGGTACCGGGCATAGGCATCGACGTTGAGGCGGAGCTGGTCGGTCGACAGGACCGTCTGCGGTTCCATGTCGATCTTGAGCACCCGCTTGTCGATCCGCTCGACCCGCTCGTAGAACGGGATCCGCAGGACGATGCCGGCGCCGGTTTCGCCATAGGGCTTGTCCGGCTGAAAGCGGTTGGCGACCCGGTCGGGACGGCCCGCCTGGATGATCACCGCTTCCTGCGTCTCGGGCACGACGACCACGCTCGACCACAGCGCTACGAGCGCGAGGGCGACCGCGACGATCGAGGTCTTATGGGTTTCCCAGAAGCCTTCCATCACTGGTCTCCCGCCGCGGACTGGCCCGCCGCCTGGGCGCGCCGCTTGAGTTCGGGAAGCGGCAGGTAGGGCGTGACCCCCTGCGCTTCGATCACGGTCTTGTCGTTGTTGCGCAACACGCGCTCCATCGTCTCGTAGTAGAGCCGCCGCTTGGTCACGTCGGGGGCCAAACGGTACTGCTCGTAGATCTTGTCGAAGCTGGCCGCGTCACCCTGCGCGCGGGCGAGAACCTGTTGCGCGTAGGCTTCGGCCCGGTTGATCTCGGCGTCGGCGTCCTGCTGAGCGGCCGACACGTCCTTGAACGCCTCCTCGACTTCCTTTGGCGGATCGGTCTTCCTGATCTGGACGCCCTGGACCGCGATGCCCGAGCGGTAGGTGTCGAGGATCGCCTGCATACGCCGCATGACCGAACCCTCGATGTCGGCACGGCCGGCGCCCGACAGCACCTCGTCGAGTGACTTCTGCGCGACCGATGCGCGCATCGCGGCCTCGGCCACGTCGCGCAGGGTCTCTTCGGGGTCCTTGAGCTGGAAGCGGAACTGCTTGAGGTCCTTGATCGACCAGCGGACGTTGTAGCTGAGGTCGACGAGGTTCTGGTCGCCGGTCAGCATCAGCTTCTGCGCCGTGCCTTCGGGGATCTGCTCGTCGCGGAACTGGCTGACTTCCTCGATGTCGACCTGCTGGATCGGCCACGGCAACGTGGTGTTGAGGCCCGGCGTCAGGGTGCGCGAGTACTGGCCGAAGGTGGTGACGATGCCTTCTTCCTTGGGGCCGACCTGGTGGACCATCGACACGCCCAGCCAGACGAGCACGATCGCCCCGACTGCGAAGGGAAACCAGCTCCCGCCGCCGGGCCGCTCGGGCAGGCGAAAGCCCGGTCCGCCCCCTCCGCCACCGATCCGGCGGCGCGGGCCTTCGGGGCCGCGGTGCTTGAAGATGTCCTCGATGCTGGCCGACCGGCGCGGTTCATCGCCGGAAGGGAGCCACGGATTGCGCGGTCCCTTGCGTGCGGGCTTGTCCGCCGCCGGTTCGTCGGGGCTCGCAGCCCCGTCGTCCGCAGCGCCGGTTTCCGGTTCCTCGCCAGGCGTCTTGCCGCCGCCGGGCTTGGAGCCCCACGGGCTCTTGCCGGCCATCGCGAGGCCGATAACGCGTCCCAACCCATCCTTCATGTCCATGGGGTCACTTATAGGTACGCCGGGACGGAAAAACAGGGGTTGCGCTCGCGATTTTGCTGCTAGTGCCGCGGTCCTATGGACGAGAGTACGCTGAAGGATCGCCTGCCCCGGACAATCGCGACGCGGGTGCGGTCGCTCAAACTGCGCGACGGGACGGTTACCGTGATCCTTGACGGGACGGGTCTTGCGCCGGGCGGCCGGGGCGACCTCGAGAATGCGGTGAAGGACCTGCTCGGCGAGGTCGAGGGCGTGACCGAGGTGCGGATCGCGGTGATGAGCGACAAGCCTGCCGCGCCGGTGATCGTCGCGGTCGGATCGGGCAAGGGCGGCGTCGGCAAGTCGACGCTCACCGCCAACCTCGCGGTCGCGCTGGCCCGGATGGGCCGCAAGGTCGGCCTCGTCGATGCCGACATCTACGGCCCCAGCCAGCCGACACTGCTCGACACCGAGGGCGTGCGGCCCGAGGCGCGCGGCGAGAAGCTGGTGCCGGTCGAGAGCCGGTTCGGCGTGCCGATGCTGTCGATGGGCCACCTGGTCGAGCCGGGCAAGGCGCTCGCCTGGCGCGGGCCGATGGCCTCTGGTGCACTGGGGCAGTTGATCGAAGCGGATTGGGGCGACGTCGAGGTGCTGCTGCTCGACCTCCCGCCGGGTACCGGCGACGTGCAGATCACCATGCTGCAGAAGCACCGGCCGGCGGGCGCGGTGATCGTTTCCACCCCGCAGGACCTTGCTCTGATCGACGCGCAGCGCGCCGCGGAGCTGTTCGCCAAGGGGCCGGTCCCGGTGATCGGGCTGGTCGAGAACATGGCCGGCTATGCTTGCCCGCATTGCGGCGAGGTGAGCGACCCGTTCGGCCGCGGGGGCGTAGAAACCGCGGCCGCAGCCGCAGGACTGCCCTTCCTCGGGCGCATTCCGCTCACCCTCGCCTTGCGCGAAGCGAGCGACGCCGGCGAACCGCCCGCGGCGGGCGAGAGCGAGGTGGCGGACACGTTCACCGCGATCGCTGCGAAGGTTTCCGCCTGGCTCGACGAGAGGTCGGCGTAAGCGATGCAGGTCAGCCGCCGGGGCCTTCTTGCAGGCGCCGCGGTGGGCGGCGGGCTGGTGGTCGCGTGGGCACTCTGGCCGCGCGAATACCGCGCTCCGCTGACCCCGGGCCGCGGCGAGTGGGCCTATTCGTCGTGGCTCAAGATCGGGCGTGACGGCGTTGTCACGGTGGCAGTCCCGCAGCTTGAAATGGGGCAGGGGGTGACCACGGTGCTCCCCCAGATCGTCGCGGCCGAACTGGGCGCCGACTGGCGCACGGTCGCGGTTGAGCCGGCTCCCGTTTCGGGTGCCTATCCCAACCTGCCGCTTGCGGCGAAGTGGGCACCGCTGTGGATGCCCTTCGCGTCCGGGCTGGCCGACGATCCGCGCAAGCTGGTCACGCGGCGGTGGGCCGAATCGACCGGCTTTACCGCGACCGCCGAGGGAAGCTCGCTCGCTGCCTACGAAGGCCCCGCGCGCGAAGCGGCGGCGGCGGCGCGCGCGATGCTGTGCATGGCCGCTGCCGACAGGTGGGACGTTTCGTGGGAGGAGTGCGAAGTCCGCGACGGGATCGTCGTCCACGCGGGCCGGCACCTGAGCTTCGCGGCACTCGCCGAGCACGCATCGAGCTACGACCCGCCCGATCCGCCGCCGGTCCGGCCCGAACCCTACGCCGAGGCGCCCGCCGCGAGCGGAGAGATCGAGAGCCTTGTCTATCCGCGGCTCGACCTGCCGGCCAAGGTCGACGGCACGTTCCCCTTCGCGGGCGACATTCGCCTGCCGGGAATGCTCTACGCCGCGATAAGGCAGGGGCCCATCGGCGATACCGAACTCGAGGGATTCGACGAGGCGGCGGGCGCGACAGTCCGCGGCCTGCGTGCGGTGGTCAGGTCGCGCGGCTGGCTCGCCGCGGTGGCCGACACCTGGTGGGCAGCGGAACAGGCGCTGTCGGCGATGAGTCCGGTCTGGCAGACCACCGGCCGTGCCGGGAGCGAGCGGATCGACGACGCGCTCGACGCCGCGCTGACCGTAGGGGAAGCGAGCCGCATCGCCACCCGCGGCGCGGGCGATTCCGGCAAGGGCGAGCCCACGGTCACACACCGCTACGAGATCGCGCCGGCAACGCACGCGACGATCGAGACCGCGACCGCAACCGCCCGGCTTGCGGACGGCAAGCTGGAACTCTGGGTCGCTTCGCAGGCGCCGGCGCTGGCCAAGGCGGCTGCAGCGAAGGCGGTCGGACTGTCGGCAGAAGACGCGGTGCTCTATCCGATGGCCGCGGGCGGCAGCTTCGACCGGCGGCTGGAACACGATCACGCGATCCAGGCGGCGGTGATCGCCAAGGCCGCTGGAGCGCCGGTCCAGCTCGTCTGGTCGCGCTGGCAGGAACACGTCGGCGGGCGCCCGCGCGCCCCGCTCGCCGCGCTCGCCAGCGCGTGGACCGCGCAGGAAGACGGAACGCCGACTGCGTTGCGGCTGCGGGTCGCGATGCCATCTACCACCGCCGAGTTCGGGGCCCGCCTGTTCGGCAACAAGACCGCGCTGGCCGCGCGCCGGGCCGCCGCTGCGGCGCCCGACCCGCTCGCCTTCGAAGGGGCGACCACGCCCTATGCCATCCCCGACGTGGCGATCGACCATGTCCCGGTCGACGTCGGCCTGCCCAGCGGGCGGCTGCGCGGCAACGCGCACGGATACCTCGCCTTCATCACCGAAAGTTTCATCGACGAACTGGCCGCGCGCGTCGGGCGCGAGCCACTGGGCTTCCGCATGGCGCTGCTGGGCAGCGACCCGCGCCTTGCCGAATGCCTCCAGCGTGCCGCGCGCCTTGGCGAATGGGACGGCGGATCGGGCCAGAGCGGCAATGGCATCGCGTGCTGGCGCATCGGCGATCCGGAAAGCGGGGGCCCGGTGGCGCGGATCGCCTGCGTCGCTTCGGCACGGGCGGGCGAGGGCGGGGTGCGCGTCGAGAAACTCAGCGTGGCGGTCGACCTGGGGCGGATCGTCAATCTCGACATCGCCCGTCAGCAGATCGAGGGTGGTCTGATCTTCGGCGTGGGCCTCGCGACCGGCTCGGCGCTCCAGTTCCAATCGGGACTTCCGACCACGAGCCGGCTCGGCGCGCTTGGGTTGCCCGCGCTCGCCGACAGCCCCGAGATCGCGGTCGACTTCATTCCCGGCGAAGGCGAACCCGCCGATCCCGGCGAGATCGGCGTTGCCGTGGCACCCCCCGCCATCGCCAACGCGCTCCATTCGGCGACCGGCCTGCGCCTGCGCCGCCTTCCCCTGCTGTCCGAGGGCCTATGACCTGGCAACCGCAATCGCTTCCCGCCGACCACCCGCCCGTCAGGAGCGGCCGGATCGGCGTGCTCGTCGTGAATCTGGGCACGCCCGACGCGCCCGACCCGGCCAGCGTCAAGCGTTACCTCGGCGAGTTTCTGTCCGATCGCCGAGTGGTCGAGATCCCCGCGCTTCTGTGGCAGCCGATCCTGCGCGGGATCATCCTCAACACGCGGCCGAAGAAGAGCGCGGAAGCCTATGGCCAGGTCTGGACCGAGGAGGGTTCGCCGCTCGCCGCGATCACGAAGGCGCAGGCGGCAGGCCTGCAGGACCGCCTCGGCGCAGGCGTGATCGTGCGCTACGCGATGCGATACGGCCGCCCCTCGATCGGCGACGAACTGCAGGCGCTGATGGACGCCGGGTGCGACCGGATCCTCCTCGCGCCGCTCTATCCGCAATACAGCGGCGCGACCACGGCGACCGTGGTGGACAAGGCTGCGGACAAGCTGCGGACAATGCGTTGGCAACCCGCACTGCGCACCCTGCCGCCCTATCACGACGATCCTGCCTACATCGACGCACTCGCCGCCGATCTCTCCGCGCAGCTCGACCGGCTCGACTTCGCGCCCGAGGTCATGCTGCTCAGTTTCCACGGAATGCCGCAGCGCACGCTCGAACTGGGCGATCCCTACCACTGTCACTGCCGAAAGACGGCGCGCTTGCTCGAGGCAGCTCTGGACCGCCGGGACCTACGGATCGTCACGACCTTCCAGAGCCGGTTCGGGCGTGCGAAGTGGCTGGAGCCCGCCACCGATGTCGTCATCGAGGAAGAGGCCCGCGCGGGCACGAAGCGTCTCGTGGTCGCGGCGCCGGGCTTTTCCGCCGATTGCCTCGAAACGCTCGAGGAGCTGGCGATCCGCGGCCGCGAACAGTTCCTCGAGGCTGGCGGCGCGCAGTTCGCGGCGCTGTCCTGCCTCAACGCGGGCGATGCGGGGATGGCGATGCTCGAAACGATCGTCCGCCGCGAGCTTGCCGGGTGGCTCTAGCGGGCTTACAACCATGTAAGTTGTCAGGAGCTACCCGTGGCCAGCCTCGCCGAACCGATCCTCGCGGCTCACCAGCCGACACAAGCACCCCCGTCGCATTGGTCCGAAGGGCGACTGACCGACGCCGATGTCGCTCACATTCCCGGCGAATCCGGGCCGCCGGTCGTCGGCAACCTGTTCCGAATGCTCGCCGATCCGCACGGCTTCCACTGGCGCATGTTCCGCGAATACGGCCCGGTCTACAAGAACAAGACCCTGGGCTACTGGCACATCATGCTGATCGGGGCCGAGGCGAACGAGCTGCTGCTGTTCGACCGCGACAAGATCTTCTCGAGCGAACAGGGCTGGGGCCCGACCCTGCACCAGCTGTTCCCGCGCGGGCTGATGCTGCTCGACTTCGACCACCACCGGGCCGACCGGCGCGCGCTGTCGATCGCCTTCAAGCCCGAGCCGATGCGCCATTACGCCGACGCCCTCGACCGGGGGATCGCGGAAGAGGTGGCGCGGTGGAACGGCGAGATGCTGTTCTACCCGGCGATCAAGAAGCTGACGCTCGACCTTGCCGCCGACAGCTTCCTTGGCCTTCCCTGGGGTCCTGAGGCCGACCGGATCAACCAGGCGTTCGTCGACATGGTCGCCGCCTCGGTGACCCCGGTCCGCAAGCCGCTGCCGTTCACCCAGATGCGCAAGGGCGTGAAGGGACGCGCATTCCTCGTGGACTACTTCACGAAGCAGACCCTCAAGCGCCGCGCGGGCGAGGGGCTGGGGCAGGACATGTTCAGCCAGTTCGCCACCGCCACACGCGAGGACGGGGAAATGCTGCCGGTCGACGAGGTCGTCGACCACATGAACTTCCTGATGATGGCCGCGCACGACACCATCACCTCGTCCGCGACGAGCCTGGTCTGGCTGCTCGCCAGGCATCCCGAATGGCAGGAGAAGGTCCGGCAGGAGGCCTTCGCGGTGACCGGCGGGCCGGACAGCCACGGCAAGCCGCGCGGCGCGACATACGACGATCTGCCGAAGTTCGATCTGCTCGAGATGGCGTTCAAGGAGGCACTGCGGCTGATCACCCCGGTGCCCTCGATCCCGCGGCGCGCGCTGCGCAGCTTCGAATTCAACGGGGTTCACATACCCGCGGGTGCGGCGTGCGGGTTCAACGCGCACCTGACGCACCACATGGAGCAATACTGGGACAGCCCGGACACCTTCGACCCGATGCGCTTCACGCCCGACAAGGTGAAGGCGCGGCACAAGTATGCCTGGATCCCGTTCGGCGGCGGGGCGCACATGTGCCTGGGCCTGCACTTTGCCTACATGCAGGTGAAGATCCTCATGGCGCAGCTGCTCCAGCGTTACCACATCGAGGTTGCCGATGGCTACGCGCCGGAATGGCAGCCGTGGCCGATCCCCAAGCCCAGGGATGGTCTCAGGATCGCGCTTCGCCCGCTCTAGAAATCGATCGCTATCCCGTCCTTAACCCAGTCGCCGTAGCGGGTCGGGCTGAGGTCCTCGTCCACTGTCGGCGGCGCGGGCTCGGGCGCGGGATCGCTCGTCCAGTGAGCGGGCTTCTCGAACGTCTCGGGGCGTTTGGTGGCGCGCCCATCGCCATTTGGCTGGCTCATGCGGCCAAGATGGGCGCGCTGGCGCCCGGGTGCAATCGCCGATAGGGGCACGGGCATGGCAAAGGTTCAGGGTCTCCCCGCGCGCGCCGCTGCGCTCCGCATGCTCGACGCGGTGTTGCGCCGGGGCGAGACGCTCGAGATGGCCGAGCGCGCCCATGCGAAGGGCCTGACGCCGAGCGACCGCGGCCTCGCCCGCGCGATCGCCAGCGAGACCTTGCGCTGGCTGGTCGATCTCGACGCCCTGATCGACAGCGCCACCAAGCAGAATCTTCCCCACGACGCCAAGCCGCGCATGGTGCTGCGGATGATGCTCGCGCAGGTCCTGCGCCTCGACACCCCGCCACACGCCGCGATCGCGACCGGGCTCGAACTGCTTGCCGGCGGTCCGCGGCGGCTGGCGCACGGGGTGTTCTCGGCGCTGGTGAAGCGCGGGGTTTCGCTACCCGCGGTGCCGACGCTGCCGGAACCGGTGGCACGTCGCTGGGGCGAGCGCGCCGCGCCGATCGCCGCCGCGCTGGCCGAGCCGCCGCCGCTTGACCTCGCGCTCGGGGACCGGCGCGAGACCGACCGCTGGGCGAAGGAGCTGGGCGGGATGACGCTGGCCCCCGGCCATGTCCGCCTGCCCCGGGGCACCGCGGTCGAACGCCTCGCCGGGTTCGACGCCGGGGCATGGTGGGTCCAGGATCTCGCCGCGTCACTGCCCGGCAGGCTGCTTGGGGCGGGGGAGGGCCGGACCGTGCTCGACCTGTGCGCCGCGCCCGGCGGCAAGACGCTTCAGCTTGCTGCCGCAGGCTGGCAGGTGACCAGCGTCGACAAGAGCCTCAAGCGGCTCGACCGGCTGGTCGAGAACCTCGAGAGGACCGGCCTGTCCGCCGAGGTCGTCGCTGCCGACGCGCTGGCGTGGAAGCCGGGCCGCACGTGGGACGCGATCCTGCTCGACGCGCCGTGCACCGCGACCGGCACCTGCCGGCGCCATCCCGACGTGCTCCACCGCATCGGGCCGCGCCAGATCGAGGAGATGGCCGAGCTGCAGGCCGCGCTGCTGGACCGCGCGGCCGGCTGGCTCGCCCCCGGCGGCACGCTGGTCTACGCGACCTGTTCGCTCGAGCCGGAAGAGGGCGAGGCGCGCGCCGCGGGCGTCGCGCTCGATCCGCTTCCGGTCGAGGCCGGCGAACTGCCCGCCGGCCTTGCGCCGACGCCCGAGGGCTGGCTGCGGACCGAGCCGTCGATGCTCGGCGAAGCGGGCGGCATCGACGGCTTCTTCGCCGCGCGCTGGCGGCGGAGCTAGGCCTTCACCTTGTCCTGGAAGCTCTTCCTGAGCTTCATCAGCTTGGGCGGAATGACCGCGAGGCAATAGGGATTGCTCTTGCCTTCGCCCTCCCAGTACTCCTGGTGGTAATCCTCGGCCGGGTACCATTCGCCCGGCCCCTCGATCGTGGTCACCGCCTGCTGGCCCGGATGCTCGTCGTTCCAGCGCGCGATGGCGGCCTCCGCCTCGGCGCGCTGGGCGTCGTCGAGCGGAAAGATCGCGCTGCGGTACTGCGTGCCGACATCGTTGCCCTGGCGATTGAGCTGGGTCGGATCGTGGGTGCCGAGGAAGACGTCGTAGATTTCCGGCAATGTGATCGAGGCGGGGTCATAGGTGACCCGGATGGCTTCCGCGTGGCCGGTGCTGCCCGAACATACCTCCTTGTAACTCGGGTTCTCGACGTGGCCGCCGATATACCCGCTCTCGACCGCGCTCACTCCGACGACGTCGCGGAAGACTGCCTCGGTACACCAGAAGCATCCGCCTGCGACGATTGCCTGTTCGCTCATGCCATTCTCCTTTGGTGGGGGAGATAGGAAGCCTGGTTCCCCTTGTCAGCCGGCGGGTTGCGGCTACTCTTGCGATCCTGGCTTTTCGGGAGAGTATTCGTGCGTTCAGGTTACACTTTTCTTGCCCTCTCGCTCCTGCTGGCGGCCCCTGCGGCCGCTCACGACCCGGTTTCGATCGAGGCGGCAGCTGCGGCCGCGCTGGCGCGCGACAACCGCGCGCAGGACGCGGCGCGCGACCAGTATCGCCACCCGGCCGAAACGCTCGCCTTCTTCCAGGTCGAGCCCGACATGAAGGTCGGCGAATATGCGCCCGGCGGCGGATGGTACTCCCGCGTGCTCGGCAACTACCTGAGCCCGAAGGGGCGGCTGGTCGGGCTCTATTTCACGCCCGAGGAGGGTATCTTCGACGAAAAGACGCGGGAAGGCATTCGCCAGGGCGCGGCGGGCTTTGCGGCAAAGGTGGAGGGCTGGACCGCGCGTCCCGCAGCGGGCACATCGGCGCTCACGCTCGACGGGATCACCGACGCCGACAAGGGCACCTTCGACCGGATCCTGGTCATACGCATGATGCACAACATGATGCGCTGGAACTTTGCCGACAGCGAACTGAAGGCGATGCGCGATCTGCTGAAGCCCGGGGGCATGCTCGGGATCGTTCAGCACCGCGCACCCGAGTGGGCTGATGGCGACTACAGCAACGGCACCAGGGGATACCTGCGCCAGTCGGACGTTGTCGGTTTCGTCGAGGCGATGGGGTTCGACCTCGTCGGCGCAAGCGAGATCAACGCCAACCCGCGCGATACCGCCGATTACCCCGAGGGCGTGTGGGAGATGCCGCCCACCCTGCGCACGAAACGTGACGATCTGCGCACCCTGGGCGAGAGCGACCGGATGACCTTGCTGTTCCGCAAGCGCTGAGGCGCGCCGCGGGGCGGTGAACGGCGCATTCGGGTGGACTTCGCGCCGCGGGAGAAATAGGCCGCGGGCATGGCCTCCAGCGAACGCACCCTCACCGTCGCCGCGCTTCAGCTCGACCTCTCGTCCGACGACGCGGCGGCGAACATCGCCGCCGTTTCCTCGTTGGTCGAGGACGCTGCGAACAAGGGAGCGCAGGTAATCCTCCCGCCCGAACTCTTCTCCGGGCCCTACTTCTGCAAGGTGGAGGAGGAGGCCTTCTTCGCGCGGGCGCGACCGACGCTGGACGACCCCTCGGTCCTGGCGATGCAGAAGCTCGCCAAGGCGCTCCGGGTCGCGATCCCCACCAGCTTCTTCGAGCGCGACGGGCACCATTACTACAACACGCTGGCAATGATCGGCGCCGACGGCGAGATCATGGGCACCTACCGCAAGAGCCACATTCCCGACGGCCCCGGCTATGAGGAAAAGTACTATTTCCGGCCCGGCAACGACGGGTTCAAGGTGTGGGACGTGTTCGGGACCCGCATCGGCGTCGGCATCTGCTGGGACCAGTGGTATCCCGAAAGCGCGCGGGTCATGGCGCTGATGGGTGCCGAACTCCTGTTCTATCCCACCGCGATCGGTTCCGAACCCTACGATGCCGCGCTCGATACCAGCCGGATGTGGCGCCGCGCCATGCTCGGCCATGCGGTGTCGAACTGCATGCCGGTTATCGCCGCCAACCGCATCGGCACCGAAGACGGGCAGACGTTCTACGGCCACAGTTTCGTGACCGACGAGTGGGGCGATTTCCATTGCGAATACGGAGCCGCGGAAGCCGGCGCTCTCGTGGCCACGATCGACCTCGACCGGGCGGCGAGGCACCGCGCGGGCATGGGGTTCTTCCGCGACCGGCGCCCGCAGCTCTACGGCCGGATCTGCGAGGACGTCTGACCGCGCACCGCTACCTGGTCGCGCTGGGGTCGAACGTGCGGCATCCCCGCTACGGCAACCCGCGAAGTGTGATCGCCGCGGCGCTCGCGGCACTGGACAAGGCCGGCGCCCGCGTCGAGGTCGCCTCGCCGGTGATCGCGAGCGTCCCGCTCGGCCCCTCGCGCCGCCGCTACGCCAACGCCGCCGCCGTGATCGCCAGCGCGCTGGCGCCCGAAGGGCTGCTCGACGTGCTGCAGGCCATCGAGCGCGATTTCGGCCGCCGCCGGCGCGGCGCGCGGTGGGGCGCCCGGGTGCTCGACCTCGACCTGATCCTGTGGAGCGGGGGGGCGTGGGCCAGCGACCGCCTCGTGGTGCCGCACCCGCTGTTCCGCCGCCGCGCCTTCGTCCTGAGGCCGGCCGCGGCGATCGCACCCGAGTGGCGCGACCCGCTGACAGGCCTGACCCTTGCCCATCTCCATGCGCGCTTGACCCGCGGCAATCCGCTGGCCTAGGGCCCCGCCTGCCGCACGGTTGCGTCGGGCCCTTAGCTCAGTCGGTAGAGCAACTGACTTTTAATCAGTAGGTCGCTGGTTCGAACCCAGCAGGGCTCACCACGCAGTCACACCGAATTCCCGGATTCATCGGCCGCCGGAGAACTGCGCCAAGAACTCCCGGAATTCCGCCATTCTTGCGGGCTCGTTCCGCCAGGTTTGTGGGATAGAGACACTCTGGCACGCGCCGGAGCCGGCAAATCGTCCGAGATTCTCCGAGTTCGAAATCGCGTCCTAAAACGTGATTTGCGGTCAGTCGGCTGCGAAGCCGAGCATGGCGCGCTGCTCGGACCATTCCATCGGCAGCGATCCCAGCCGCGCGAGCTTACGCGCGGTTAGTGACTTGGGTTGGCGTCCATCGGCTATGGCGCGAACAATGTCCGGCGCGAGATAGGCCAGCCGCGCAGTCCGCTCGAGATGCCTGTGCTGAGTGACAGGCATGGAGGCCAACTCGTCAGCCGTCATCGCGAGTAGCTGGTCGCGCGATGCGAACCCGCGAGCCGCCAGTTCGACCAGACGGTGATCGGGAGGGGCGGCGCCATTGCTGGGCGGTTCAAGTCGGAGGCGCTGTTCGTGTCCGAACCAATCGGTGGTTGCCGGCACCGCCAGATGGATGCGGCTATCAACCTCGCTCTCAATTTCTGCCAGCGCGAGCAGGGATCTCGAGCTTATGGTCGCCATGAGGCAATCGCGGCTGACCACCACCCGCAGATCGAGCTGGCCGAGCAGCAAGCGGATCTCGGCGATGGTCATCGTCCGAAGTCGTTCGGCGAGGTCTGCGCAGTGATCGAGCAAGGCGAACAGCTGGGCCGGGTCGAGCAACTGATGTTGGCGATGCAGAACCTGCGAATTCGAGAGCAGCGCGGATAATGCCGTGCGAACGCCTGCATCAAGCTCGCCTGCTGGCAGCCGCAATGACTGCTCTCGCGAACCGTCGCCACGGTTTGAAGCGTAGTAGCTGTAGCGTCGGCCGTGGTTGCGGGTGTGGTAGGGCGACATCGGCCGATCGTGCTCGTCGCAAATCATTCCGGCTAGCAAACTGACTCGGCGCTGCGCCTTGGCGGAAGTCCGCGGGTTAGTTCGTTCGGCGAGCTTGGCCTGCACCGCGTCGAACAACTCGGCATCGACGATCGCGTCGTGCTGCCCCTCGTAAGCCTTGCCCTTATGCATTGTCAGCCCGAGGTAGAGGCGATTGGAGAGCAGGTGGTAGAGCGCTCCCCGCTTGAAAGGCACTCCGCCGCGGAACGTGCCGTCGCGTCCTTTCACTTTCTTGCTAACAATGCCGTCGCGCTCGAGTTCATCGAGCAGCTCGAAGATGTTCTGCGATTTCAGGTAGCGCCGCATGATATTGCGGACAGTCTCAGCCTCTTGAGACACCACAACCAGCCTGCGGTCCTCAACTCGGTACCCGAGCGCCACGGGACCGCCCATCCACATGCCCTTCGCCTTCGAGGCAGCGACCTTGTCGCGGATGCGCTCTGAGATGACCTCGCGCTCGAACTGCGCAAACGAGAGGAGCACGTTGAGGGTCAGCCTGCCCATCGAACTGGTGGTGTTGAACGCCTGCGTGACGCTGACAAAGGAGGCGCCCATCTCATCAAGCACCTCAACTATCTTGGCAAAGTCGGCGAGGCTGCGGGTCAACCGATCGACCTTGTAGACGACGACCACGTCGACCTTGCCGCTGCGAACATCGGCGAGCAGCTGCTGGAGTCCAGGACGGTCCATGTTGCCCCCTGTGAACCCGCCGTCGTCGTAGAGGTCCGGCAGCAAGGACCACCCTTCATGTCGCTGGGACAGAATGTAGGCAGCACAGGCTTCACGCTGTGCATCGAGGCTATTGAACGCTTTCTCGAGCCCCTCCTCAGTGCTCTTGCGCGTGTAAATGGCGCAGCGCAGGCGCTTGGGAGACTCGCTAGCCATCGCGCCGCACTGCCAGTTTGCCGAGCCGCGGGCTGTGCAGGCCAAAGAAGCGCGGCCCCGACCACTGCGTACCGGTGATGAGCCGGGCGATCTCGGACAGCGAGCGATAGCGCACTCCCCTGTACTCGTAGCTGCCTTCGAGCACGACGACCTGGTGGACTTCGCCGTGCCAGGTACGCGATAGCCATGTGCCGGGCTTGACCGGACCGGCTGCTGCGCCGTCGCGAACACGATCATCCTTGCTGTTGAGCTGAGCAAGACGGCGCAGCTCGGCCTTGGTCAGACCGCCGCCCAGTGCCTTGACCTGGACATCATGCGCAAGGGCGCGGGCCAGCAGGCCCGCGCCGAAAGCCGGAGGTGCGGCTGTGCCCATGCGGCGATGCCACTCCGCCTTGCGCTCGGCAGAGGGCATCGCTGCAATGGCCGCGACGCGCTGTTCGATGGTCATGCGTCGATGGTTCCGGCGGGTTGGCGTTCGTCAGCAGCGCCGAGCTCACGCTTATCGGTCACCCGGTACGTGCGCACACCGTCAACCTTGATGCTGGTGATCTCAAAGCCCTTCTTCTTGAGGCCCGTCAGCGCTGCCCGAGTGGTGTGCGGCAGCCACCCGGTCGCCTCGACAAGCTGATCCAGCGTTGCGCCTTCACTTCGCGTGAGTAGGCCCAGGATCGCAGCCGTCTTCGTCGGCGGCTTGGCATCGCTCGCTGATGGCAAGGCGGAAGCATGGTTGGCGTGATCGGCCGTCCCCGCTGATGCCGCCACTGGGGTGATCTTCGGCTGAGGCTCCCGCGCCATCCGGCGTGGCTTTTTCTTAGGCGTGTTGTTGGCAGTCTTTGTCATGGATGGTGCTCCTGTCGGACCAGCGGCCATCGCTGCTCCCACCACCCAGAGCCCTGCCGATCGAGCCGATCAGGGCTGCTGCCGCCAATGAGGCTGGCAGCGATTCACATGAAGACCAATGCTTGCTTGGAGCACGAAGTCGAATGGATTTCGCTTTGATCAGTCCCAGCCAGAGGCCGCCCGATGAAGAACCCTCGCAGCTTGCGCCAGCGAACGGAGACTATCGGAGAGTTGCACGACGCGTTCGATCCGCGCTTCCTGAACCAGAGGATCGTCGGATCTGGCGAGCGCAAGATCAGGGGCGGCGTCTTCCATGAGCCTTCCGGCCTCAAGCAGGAGGTGCTGCACCAGATCGGGAGTATCGCTGCGTTCTCGCCTCGCCATATCAGCGACACATGCTCGAATGTGGCTAGCAGTCCAGCCGCAGCTTTCGCATAATCAGCGGATGGATTCGCTCGCCTTCCAGCTTTCGGGCCATTCGTGCGTCGCCGCGCGAGGTCTATTGAACATCTCGCGGGAAGAGCTGGCTAGTCTCGCCGGGATCAGCCTCTCGTCTCTGCGGAGGTTGGAGCAGGGAGAAAAGGTCAGTGACTATGTGATTGATCGTGTTCTGAAAGCGCTTCGAGCAGAGGGGATCCACTTTATTGGCAGCGGCACTGCTCCGGAGCTGGTGAGCAAGACACTCTCCGCTTGAGCACCTCTGAAGCGTCCGAAAGGCGCCCTATAATCGGTCATTCCGGCCAGAACGGTGAATGCCCGAAAGCAGCCGTCCGCTCAGAAAATCCCTATCGGCTGCTTCGCACCCCATAAGCGGTCATGTAACTGCGCCAACATTAACCCTAATAGCCGCCGCCATGAGTTGAAAAACCGCTTGTGAGCCGCGTCGCAATTCACGCGAGTAATTGCTCTGAATTAGCCATTTACTCGCCGTCGAACTCGATGTTGCGCAGCGCGACGGTCCGGTCGGCCCGGCGCCGCTCCATCGCCAACTGGTTGTCCGCCGACCTGATGAAGCGCGCGGCGAAGTCGCGCACGGCCTCGTTCTCGTCGGCTTCCCACTCGGCGACGAGGGCCTTGCGCGCCTCCTGCGCCTCGACGGAGCCGTATTCGCCGACGAGCACGCCGCTCGAGTCGATGACGATGTCGACGATGTTCAGCAGCTCGTCGTCCGTGGGCAGGAAACCGACGATCGCGCGCAGCAGCGGATGCAGGAACTTCTCGCCCTCGTAGGCCCTCAGCACCGAGAGTACGAAGTCGATGCCCTCCCGACCCTGCTCGAGCTGGCCGTAGAGCAGCGGATAGAGCGGATGCTCCAAGTTGGGGAAGAGCTCGGCGATCAGCCGGCCGCCGTGGAACTGCGAGAAAGCCGGATTGGCGTCGAACCACGCCCGCGCTGCCGCCACGATCTCGCCCGGGGCCGCCGCGAGCGGCGCGCGCAGGTAGTGGAGGCCGTGCGGCAGGTCTTCGTAGCGGATGTCCCCGTTCTTGCTGTCGTGCTGGAAGCGCCGGCCGATCAGATCGATGACTGCATGGACGTGCTCCGCCGCGATGACGGCGAGCATCGCCTCGCCGTCGCTGCCCAGGCGCGGCATGTCGGTCATCAGCGCGAGCAGCGGGTCGAGCTGCTCGGCGGAGAGTCCCTTGAGCAGCTCGACCTGGTCCCAGTTGAACATGCCGCCGGTCCAGCTGAACACGCCGCGTGACGCCAGCGACCGCGCGGCCGGCAGGTAGATCTCGTCGAACAGGCCCTGCGGATGCTTCGCCGACTGCCGGGCGGCGGCGATGGCGGCGTTGTGCAGGATCGCGTCGTCCGCCGCGGCCAGCCCCTTAGCGGTGATGGTGGCCAGCAGGTCGAACCGGAACGCCTCGGCGAACTGCAGGTAGTAGGCGATCGAGGACAGGTGCCGGTCCTCGCCGATCCAGCCCTCTAGCAGGCGGTCTATGTCCGGGCCGCGGCCGGCTTCCCAGAGTCCGTGGAGCATGCCTGGCAGCCATGCCGCGAGGCGGTCGCTGAGCCGGGGCAACCACGACAGCAAGATGTCGGGCTGGGTCGTCGCGAGCCGCTTGATGAAATCCTGGAGTCCAATGAACGTCGCCCCATCGCTGCTGCGCGTCTCGACGAAGCGCTCGAGCCGCGCGAGCCACTCGTCCGACGTGTCGGCCGTGACTTCCGCGATCAGCGCTTCGATGCCGGCGAACCGCTCTTCCTTCCTCGCCTCGTAGTCGAAGCCCGGCTTCGCCCACATGCTCGTGGTCACGCTGTCGTAGCCGACGAGCAGCCGGTAGCGGGCCAGTTCGGGATCGGCGTCTAGCGCGGCACGGACGTCGGCGAACGCCTCGAGCAGCCGCCCCTGCGCTGCCACCAGCGCGGCGTTACCAGCCATGGCGGGCGGCAGCGCGTGGTAGGCGTAGTATCGCTGGTGGACGGCGACTTCGAGATGCCGCCTTGCCTCGAGCCCGAGCCCGGGGATCACCCCGGCGAAGAACCCCATGACCCGTGCGAGGTCGTCCATGATGACCTCGCCGAGCTGATCGGTGTAGCCGGCGTTGTTCGGCGTGCTGCCCGCGGCGAGCATGGCGTGCCGCACGTTGCCCTTCGCCCCGTCGTCGGCGAGGAGCCCGTGCAGGCGCTCGAGCTGTCCCAGCGCATCGCGGCGAATCTGCTTCAGCTCGTCGGTGACGACGACCGATCCGTTGTGAAGCAGCATCGCGTCGGCCTTCCAGCTGGTGCCGGTCACCGTGCTCGAGAGGGTCTCCTTCAGCATGATGGTGGCGCTAGCGGCGGCTTCGACCAGGGAGGCATCCTCCATCCCGGCGATCCTGTCGACGATCACCCGCTGGATTCCCGGCCCGACCCTCTTCCAGGCATGGAGGTCATACTGGGCGAACCGCCGGGCGAGATCGTCGATCGGCTTGCGCTCGTCGTCCGTGGCGGCGGCGCTTCGCATGGCGATCACGGCGTCGAACATCCGCTCCGGCGCCGCGTAGAGCAGATAACCGCTTTCCAGGATCCGGCAGATCTTGACGATGACCGCATGCGCCCTGGTGCCGGGATATTCGCGGTTAAAGTACCTGAGTGGCACCTCGGGCATCCCGGGCGCGCGCATCGCCGCGTCGGACATCGTGTCGATGATGTCGGGCGCGGCGGCGACGTACTCATCGAAGTGGGGCAGCACGAAGTTCGAGTAGCGCTCGACCGTCTCCTCGAGGCTGTTGCGGTCGTCGCAGCCGCGGATCGCCGCGAGGGCGTCGCCGTCGAACATTTCCTTGCCGTCGCGCAGTTGGGCATAGTCGCTGGCGATCTTGTCGAAGGCGTAGCCCGCCGGCTGGAGGTGTTCCTGCATCACCTTGCGCAGACGCTTACGCATCGCCTCGATCTTCGCGACCCCGAACCCCACGTCGGTCATCGGCTTGTAGATGGTGTCGTGCGCCATCTCGGCCCAAGCGTGGTCGAGGATCGTTTGGATCTGGATCTCGCAGCGCAGTCCGGCGAACCGGCGGTATTCGGGGAGCGCGCAGCGAGCCTCGCTCAGCGTCACCACCCAGTTCTCCGATATGAAGAATTCGGCGCCCTCCTCCTTGCTCTCGGGGTAGTGCATCTTGGAGCGATCGTAGTCGACGTCGAAGTTGTCGCGCAGGATGCCGCTATTCCGGAACCGCTCGACGTCGCCGTTGGTGTAGAGGATCACGCGGCAGCCCGCGACGTCCTTGGCGAGGTCGCCGATCGGCGTGTCGGCCTTCGCCCCGGCCCTGGCGAGCTTCGCCTCGAGCGACGCTGGTTCCTTCGCGCGGCACTGGATGTTCTGCAGGCAAAGGTCGCGTTGCTCGGCGATCGCGGCCTCGAGGATGTCCGACACCGCCTCGGCGAAGTCGGCATATAGCGCCATCCCACCGGTCTGATATTCGTCGAAGGTCATTCCGCGCTCCCGGCCCGCATCCAGATCGGCAAAACGAGGCATATCGAATGTCCGTTTCGCACAATAGCTCGTCTAGAACCTGCCGTTCGGCAAACGGCCGAGAAGCGGTCCAAATCCGATGTGTGACGAGGTTGGAGGTGGCCCTGCCTCTGCGCTAACAGGGCCTGCCAGGTCGTCCTCTTCCTATTTTAGCGTCCCGAAGGGCGCCTGGCGTTGCTTGCACCCTAGAGCGATGATGTGTGGGGACAAGGCCGAACCGTGAAGCATCTCTATGATGCGCTCTTCTTTGAGGGAACCTTCGGGCAGACCTGCGACTTCATACCTTGATCGCGTCACCAGTCTGAGGAGCCAAGATGCCCCAGCCAATGGCCCGCAAGCCATCCATCGCCGATCTTCTTACGGAAGACGAATACGATGTGCTGACCTGCCTCGTCGCGGGCGAGTCCCAGCAGACGATCGCTTTCCGCCTCGGAAAGGGGGAGGCTCACGCGCTGGCCGTGCGGGCGTCGCTGATGAAGAAACTCGGGGCGAGTTGCACCGCCGACGCGGTGCGCGAAGGGATCTACGCCGGCCTGTGACGCTGCGAAGAAATGGCCCCGCGGGTTCGGCGCGCAGTCGACCTCTGAAAAAAAGGGGCCCCGCCGACGAGATTGAAGGCGGGGCCTCCTAGGAGAGGGTCCGAATCGCTTCAGCCCTTCGGGTCGCTGGTTCCCATTAGCGCCAATCGCACGCCGGGATTGTACCAGAACGACAGCTTGCGTTTTCAGCCGGTTACAAGAAATGAGCCCGGCAACGCTCGATGGTGGCCGGGCCCAAACAGGCGTTTCCAGACATTAGAAGGCTTCTTGTTCACCGCGTAACGCGTCAGGCCTTGCGGTGGGAGGTAGTTATGACATGCGAGTGTTGCGGGTCGGTAAATCCGCTTCGGGAGCGTTTGACCCGGCTAGAACCCGCTCATCGGCAGGAAGGCGAGCGCGAAGAGCAAGAGCAGAACAAACGGCAATAGCATCATGAGGGCCCATTCCGCGCGGATGGGCACCAGCTCGACCTTCGGCTCCTCGGTCTCGTAAGCCGCAGCAGTCGGCCGCTCATTGGGCGGCGATGACAGGACCGCAGCGCTGACGGCACCCTTGCTCACTGGTCGCTCAAACTCTGCACCGCATTGATCCCCGGAGAGCCAGACGACCCGCGCGGACACCTGTCCCGTAAGCGGAAGGTCGACGAGGATCACTTCGCCCACCTGAGGCAAGGAACGGCATTGCAGGCGAAGGCCGGTTTCTGACAGGTCGAGGAGGATCGCGCGCGGCCCCCGCGCCGGTGGAACGTTCCGTGCTGGCAGGTAAACGGTCCGCCGTGACGCACCGCGACGCTCGCTGTCCTCCGCAGCTTCGGAGATGTAGGCAATCCTGGGGAGCACGCGCGACCTCCGTTTTCGAGGTTAATCGCGCAGTTTGCTTGATGAAGAGATAAGCCCGCGTGCGTATATCTACGCCATGCTACTGGCCGGCGGCCGTTGGGACAGCAAGTCAGCTAGAATGAGAGCCGCTGAAAGACTGCGGAGAGTGGCAAGAGACCGAGGATCAGTCCGGCGCTCGGCAATCGCTTCGGCAATAAGAGCCTGACCTCAGCGAGGAACTCTACTTTGTTTCAGCGCGCTTTTCGCCGCTGCCCTTGCGCCGACCGCGCTTCTGGTTGGGCTTGCGACCGAGGCCGATCTTCAGGGCGAGATCGCGGCGGGTTGCTGCATAGTCGGGCGCGACCATGGGATAGTCGGCACTAAGGCCCCAGCGCTGGCGATATTCGTCGGGGGTCATCCCGTGTTCGGTCATCAGGTGGCGCTTGAGCATCTTCATCTTCTTGCCGTCCTCGAGGCAGACGAGATGGTCCTTCTTCACCGAAGAGCGGATCGAGACGGCCGGGGGCGGCAACTCTTCCTCTTTTTCGGCGGCGCTACCGAGGCTTGCGAGTGCATCGTGAACAGACCGAACCAGTCGCGGCACGTCATCTATGGCGATGGTATTGTTGGCGACGTGCGCGGAGACGATGTCCGCGGTGAGCGTGATAAGCATTTCGGCCACATCGGTGTCGAGTTCGTTTGCCAAATCGATAATCTCTTTTCTTTTCTGAAGGAGTTGAGGTCAGTATCTATGCGCGAGAAAGCCGAGATTTTCAATTACACTCGCTAACCATTCGTAACGGGCCAACGTGGCAGTCCGTGTCTTCGTCTCCTTTAGCATCTTGTTAACCAATTTCCTTCAAATCCTCGTAATCCGGGACACGAGGGGAAAGAGGATGCGCGTACTGCTGATCGAGGACGAGCCGACAACGGCACGCGCGATCGAGATTATGCTCACGATCGAAGGCTTCAACGTCTACTCGACCGATCTCGGCGAGGAGGGCTGTGATCTCGGCAAGCTCTACGATTACGACATCATCCTGCTCGATCTGAACCTGCCCGACATGCACGGACATGACGTTCTCAAAAAGTTACGTGTCGCGAAGGTGCAGACGCCGGTGCTGATCCTTTCGGGGTTGGCGGACATGGACTGGAAGATCCGCAGCTTCGGTTTCGGTGCCGACGACTACGTGACCAAGCCGTTCCACCGCGAGGAACTGGTGGCGCGGATCCATGCGGTCGTCCGCCGCTCCAAGGGCCATTCGCAATCGGTCATCCGCACCGGCAAGCTGGCGGTGAACCTCGACGCCAAGACCGTCGAGGTCGATGGCGCTCGGGTCCACCTAACCGGCAAGGAATACGCTATTATCGAGCTCCTCAGCCTCCGGAAGGGGACCACCATCACAAAGGACATGTTCCTCAACCACCTCTACGGCGGGATGGACGAGCCCGAACTGAAGATCATCGACGTGTTTATCTGCAAGCTACGTAAGAAGCTCAGCCACGCATGTGGCGGCGACAATTACATCCAGACGATCTGGGGCCGCGGATATGTGCTCACGGATGGCGAGTCGGTCGCAGAGGCCGCCTAACCTCGAGCGAAGGGGCTAAGCGAGCACGATTTCCCGCGCCACGTAAGCCCACAATCTGTCGGGCTGTCATCGTGCATTCGAGAGTCAGGAAACGGGCACAAAAACAGCGTTTGCTCCCGGTTGCGAAGCCTGGCTCCGAAATGGGCAACTGCCTTTTCCGTGATGCGGCCACTCCCTAAAGGCGGCTCAAAGCGTTAGGGGAGCCAGAAGCTGCCAACGCCTCAGTAAGCTTGCCCTTTTGCTATCCGGTGTCCGCCACCTGCTGGAGCGTCATGCGTATGCCGGCCGACCCGTGGCGTCGAGGATCACCTGGATTGTATCCATTGGTTGATCCCACATCGGGAAATGTCCGCTCTGCGCGAACCAGTGCATTTTTGCCTTTGGAAATGCATTCATCGCTCGGCTCGCTTGCGCAGGAAGACACAGTCGATCCTTGCGGCCCCAGCCGATGACGACGGGCGCACCATTGGCCGCAGGGCCTTCCTGCATTGGACTGGTAGCAAGGTCCTTCACCAGCGAGTCGAAGGTAGACGTACCAGCGAACGACCGCAGTTCGTTCAAAACCAAAGAGGGATGCAGCGCCCAAGGCTTTGCAGAAAGCTGAAGCATGAGCGCGGTCCGGCCGGCGATATTCTTGGTGATGGCAGGAAGCACTGGTTGCATCGCCCGCACGACTGCAATCGACGCCGTTATGGTGGTCCTGAAGAACGTGCGTTCCCAGCCTTGCCAGAACCCGCCCGGATCGAGCACGACGACCGCCCCGGCGCGACCGCGCCGTGCCATCTCGAGCACGAGGCGAGCGCCCATCGAGCTGCCAACCATATCGATCCCTTCGAGATCCTCCTTGGCCAACCAATCCTCAACGCTGCGTGCCAAGCCATCGAACGTGCCGCTATCGGCCTCTGCAGGGGTTTGTCCGTGGCCGGGCAGGTCGAGTGCAATCACGTCCCGCTCTTTGGCGAGAGAGGTAAAAACCGTGTCCCAGGAGCGGTGGCTTCCCCCCAAGCCATGGATGAGCAGAAGGGGTTTCCCGCGGCCTGAGCGCGTGTGGTGCATGGTCATATGAGGAGAACGTCTCGCAGCGACATATGGCTGCCCGGCCTGCGAATGCCCGCTTCCTCGGTTTGATCACCAGAACCGGACGGTCTTCTACCGGCCCAAGCCGCGACATTCGCGCGGAGTTCGTCGGCTGACAAATGCCTGGAAAGCCTCTAGCCCTACTCGCGACTGAGGGGGTGTGCTTGAGCCAGCATCTGATCAACGAGTATCGCGCCGAGCTCGACCGACTTAGGGCGGCTTCGGGTAGCCGGCGCGAAAGCGTGCTGCGGGAGGCGTTCAAGGACCTGCTAAAGCGCTGGGGTCGCGCACAAGATCTGCAATTCATTGCCGAACACGACATTTTGACGAAGCAGATGACGCGCATCTACGTCGATGGCGCGCTGCTCCACGGCCTGCGCGTGCCGTTTGGATACTGGGAAGCGAAGGACGAGAGCGACGATCTCGACAAGGAGATCGAAGCCAAGTTCCGCAAGGGGTACCCGAAAGACAACATCGTCTTCACCGACGATGCCACCGCTATCCTGTGGCAGGACGGGGCGGAAGTCCTGCGCGCCAAGATGCAGGCGGACGACGACAGCCTGCTCAATTTGCTGACTGTATTCTTCGCGCACGAGCGGAAGGAAGTCGCTGACTTCAACAAAGCGGTGAAGCAGTTCGCCGCCGACTTGCCCCATGTCCTCGCAGCGCTGCGCGAACGAATCGCGGAGAAGAACGCCCAGTCACGCGAATTCGCTGCCGCCGCGCAGGCCTTTCTCAAGCACGCGCGCGATGCGATCAACCCGGCGGTCAGCGAAGACGACGTGCGGGAAATGCTGATCCAGCACATCCTGACCGAAGACATCTTCGCCAAGGTCTTCGACAACCCCGACTTCCACCAGCAGAACAACGTTGCTGCCGAGTTGAAGAAGCTAGAAGACGTCCTGTTCAAACGGGGCGAGAAATCCACTCTGCTACGTGCCTTGGCGCCCTATTATGCCGGCATCGCCAGCACAGCCGCGCTGATCCAGAGCCACAGCGAGAAGCAGGGCTTCCTGAAGGCGCTCTACGAGGACTTCTACAAGGCCTACAACCGCAAGGCAGCGGACCGGCTCGGTGTGGTCTATACCCCGGGCGAGATTGTGCGCTTCATGATCCGCAGCGCCGACTGGTTGTGCGAAAAGCACTTCGGCAAGAACCTGATCGACCGGGGAGTGGAGATCCTCGACCCGGCGACCGGCACCGGGACCTTCATCGTCGAATTGCTCGAGCACTTCCGCGGCAACCACGACAAGCTGCGGCACAAGTACAAGGAGGAACTGCATGCCAATGAGGTGGCGATCCTGCCGTACTACGTCGCCAATCTGAACATCGAGGCGACCTACCAGGCGATCACCGGGCAGTTCGCCGAGTTCGAGAACCTGTGCCTTGTGGACACGCTCGACAATGTCGACGCCCTGGGGATTCATTCGGGGCACCAGTTCGACCTGCTTGGAAGC
The DNA here is from genome assembly GCF_025154015.1 of Tsuneonella litorea. Lineage (GTDB taxonomy): Bacteria > Pseudomonadota > Alphaproteobacteria > Sphingomonadales > Sphingomonadaceae > Tsuneonella > Tsuneonella litorea. Next base: position 222,179 of record NZ_JAOAMV010000001.1, on the reverse strand, counting down.
CTGAGCGACGAGAATATCGAGCGGATCAAACGGCAGAACCGGCGCAAGATCAGCGTGATCATCGGCAACCCGCCCTACAACGCCAACCAGCAAAACGAGAATGACGACAACAAGAATCGTGCCTACGGACACATCGATAAGCGCATCAAGAACACGTATATCAAAGAGTCCAATGCTAAGAAGCCCAAAGCCTATGACATGTATGCGAGATTTTATCGCTGGGCTGCAGATCGTTTGTCTGACGAAGGTATTGTTGCATTCATTACGAACCGTAGTTTTTTGTGGGCGAAAACATACGACGGTTTTCGAAAACTTGCACTGCGGGACTTCGCCGAGATTTGGGTCTGCGATCTAGGTGGCGATTGGAAGCAGAAAGGAGATGGCGGCGGCGCAAACGTCTTCGGCATATCAACGGGCGTCGCGATTTGCTTCCTGGTGAAAAAGAAGAAATCTAGTGCGGACCGAATCCACTACGGTTCCCAATCTCACACGCTTGCTCTCGAGGACAAGCTTTCAGCAATCGCTCACGGTAACCTTGGCGATGTATCAGCCACAGAGGTCAGACCAGACAATTTGGGGTACTGGATCGACCCCGGTCACCCGGACTTCGGTCAACATATTCCGATGATAAGTGAGAAAACAAAGAAGGCGAAGGGCCCGAGGGGCATCGACGCAATCTTTCGGGAGTTCACCAACGGCATCAACACTGCCCGAGATTCGTGGGTTTATGGGATTAAGGACGCCGACGTCAGTTCAAAAATCTCCTTTTTCGGTAGCATCTACAATGCCCATAGGGACGGGAAAAAGTTCGACACCTCCATAAAGTGGTCGCGCAATCTTAAAAAGAGAAGAAAATCCGGCGTTCGCGACAGCTTCAGCGGGAAGGAATTTTCGGCAATTATATACTTTACTTAGCAGGGGTGATCGGGCATACGGTTCCTAGAAGGAACGCCGCCATGATTACCGATATCTGCAACCCCATCTTCCACGACGAAGCCAAGGCCACCGCGCACATCGAAGCGCAGCGTTGGAACGGCGAGCCGGTATGCCCTCACTGTGGTTCGCTTGCTGTCCGCAAGATGGGCGGCAAGACCCAGGCCGGTATGTTCCTCTGCAATGACTGCCGTGACAAGTTCACCGTTCGCACTGGCACCGTCATGGAGCGTTCGCACATTCCGCTCCACAAGTGGCTGCTCGCGACCCACATCATGGCCGCTTCCAAGAAGGGCATGAGCGCCTCGCAGATGGCCCGTATGCTCGGTGTCACCTACAAGTCGGCGTGGTTCCTCTGCCACCGTATCCGTGAGGCTATGGACGGTGCGGCCCCCACCGGCCCGATGGGCGGCAAGAGCGGCGTTGTCGAAGCCGATGAAACCTATGTCGGCGGCAAGGCCAAGAACCGCGCCACTCGCAAGCCCGCCAAGAAGAAAGCCGTTGTCGCCCTTGTCGAGCGCGAGGGCATTGCCCGTTCGTTCCATGTCGCCAACGTCAACGCTGGCAACGTCCGCTCGCTTATCGTCGTCAATGTGGACCGCTCGGCCCACCTGATGACGGACGAAAGCCCCGTTTACACCGCCGTTGGCCGCGAGATGCACAAGCACTACACGGTGAACCACAGCGCCGCCGAGTATGTCACCTACGGCGGCTTCAAGCACAGCAACACCGCCGAGAACTTCTTCTCGATCTTCAAGCGCGGCGTGATCGGCACCTATCACCACATGAGCGAGGCGCACCTTGGCCGCTACTGCGCCGAGTTCGATCTGCGCTACAACACCCGCGAACTTACCGATGCGGAGCGCGCCAATGAAATCCTGCGCGGTGGCATCGGACGCCGCCTCACCTATCGGCGGACTGATAGACTCGCCGCCTAAGCTGGCAGAGATACCTCGTCACATTGGCCAGCGCCGCAAGCGCTGGACACGGTAAGACTCGACTCTGGCGCAGTCGGTTCTAGTCTTTCCGCACTTGTTGAGGGGATTTCGAAATGGTCGATCTTCTTACCATCGAAGGTGAGTGCAATAAGTGCGGTAGCACCGCCTTCTCGGTGCCCGACGACGCACCCGACGACGCTTGGATTACTTGCGACGGATGCGGGCAACCCCTCATCACTTGGGGCGATTACAAATCCGGCGCTGTGGAGCTTGCGAAGGCGGAACTCGTCAAGCGGTTCAGCAAGGTCAAGGGCTTCAAGCCGGGATAGGTCGATCAGGGTTCGCTCGATACGCATTTCCGGCTCCATCGGGAGGATGTGGCATGGCAGACTTGTATTGGTTGACGTTCCGGCTCGAGAAAAACGGCTCTTGGCAGCGCCGCTATGACGCGCTCAAATCGACGATTTCCGACTGCACAACGGGAGGGAAATGGTGGGTCGAACCCACCTCGTTCATCCTGTTTCGCTCCGAGGTTGCCATTGGCGACATTGCAGCACTGATATCGGACGCCATAGATACGAATACTGACGTCGCCTTGCTGGCGATGACTGACTACAAATCAGCGCGCGTTATCGGCACAGTGCGGGACGCCGACCTTTTCAGCCTTTGGCCCGACGCGAAGCGGGCTTAGCCCCCTTCTTGAGCTTCTCGTGCGGCTTGTGCGGCGTTGCCAGCATCCGCTTTAGCGCGGCCTCGGCCCGCGCTTTGGTTTCCTCATCGGAATAGGTTTCAGGATCGGACTTGGCCATGGAAGAGCCTCTTTACGAAAACGACTATGCCGCCTTCTGTGTAGCATACACCCGCGCCATTGTGGCCTGGAACAACGCCGAAGAGGCGGCGAGGGAAATCCTCACATCACTTTCAGCCGGGGGCGTCGGCTCAACCATAGCGATCTATCAGCTTGGCAACGCGTCTCTCGTAGATGCCATCCGCACCGTCTGTCAGTTCATAAAGAGCATTGAAAACGATCTCGCGCATGAGCGCGCCGATCATGTGGAGCACTTTGCCGAGGGCTTAGATCGCTTGCGATCGTATCGAAACTTCTACGTCCATCAAACGCGCGGCGTCGGGAAAGATGCCGACCATGGCGACTATCGGGCGATACTCTTCGGTCTCGATGTGAAAGGTGGCTATTCCTACATCAAACATGAGCTGACGATGGCGGACCTAGCCGCGTTCACCCGGCACTGCTTCGCGCTAGAACAGTATGGTCAAGCGATAGCGCGCGTAGTCACTCGCAATGCTCTGGCGCGCTACGCGCAACCAGAGGCGAAACCGCTAGCATCGCTTCAAAAACCGACTTGGCCTGATAGGCTAAAGAGGTCTCGTGAGAGTCTGCTAAAGCCTCTGCGCCCCTCTGAACCATCAGGGGGGTAATCTCTATCTCAGCAAGTGCCGGCCTGTCGGTATCCATGTAGCGAATCTCTCGGCGCTAAGTAAAGTATATAATTGCCGAATTTTCGACCGTAAATTATAGGCCTTTTGCTGAACGAAGAATTTATAGGTCAGCGCTCCTGATTGACGAGCCTGCGTCTAATTTTCAATTTTTTCCGAAAAGGCAAGCAAATCGAGCAATAACCTTTCCAGATACATCATCGCGAGCGGACTGGACGCCGTTCGCGAGCGATCTGCCCATCGACTTTCATTTCGGCTCAACATCAGATGGACATAAGGCGGTCCCGCGGATGGTCTTTCCTGGCGACGAGGCAACCGATAACGTTACTGACTGGGGGCTCAACAAGTTCACCGCTGAGTACGGAAAGAAGGGCGTCACCAAGGATGCGATCTTTGCCTACTGCTATGCCGTGCTTCACGACCCGGTCTATCGCGAGAAGTATGCGCTGAACCTCAAGCGCGAGTTCCCGCGCATCCCATTCTATCCCGACTTCGCGCAGTGGGCCGCGTGGGGCGAGGCGCTGATGGCGCTGCACATCGGCTACGAGGAAGTGGCACCGTGGCCGGTCGAGCGGATCGACACGCCCGATCCCAAGCGCGCAGAAGGCTCGCATCCCAAGCCGGTGCTCAAGTCGCATCCCGACAAGGGGCTGGTGGTGGTCGATGCCGACACGCAGATCACCGGCATCCCGCGCGAGGCGTGGAATTATCGCCTCGGCAACCGCAGTGCAATCGACTGGGTGCTCGACCAGCACAAGGAGAAGACCCCTCGCGATGCGACCATCCGCGAGAAGTTCAACACCTACCGTTTCGCGGATTACAAAGAGAGCATGATCGAGCTACTCGCCAAGGTAGTGCGGGTGAGCGTAGATACCGTGGCGATCACTGAGGCCATGCGAGCCTCCGAGCGACCGCAATCAGAGGCGGCGGCTTAACATAAAATCAGTTGCGATCCTAACCGTGCGCGGGACGGCGGCGCCTCGAGACGCGTCCCCCATCCGCGCAATCCTAACGCTCGAGGCGTGAATACCGGTCAAGAGACTGCCATTTTGCGTCTCGCTTTTAGTCCTGGCTCAATATCCGGTCGCAGGACCGACCAACCGTCGAGGTCCAAAGATGCAAGTCCTTCGTAAGGCCCCAACTAGCACCGGCTCCAGCGAACTATCTAGATCGACGGTCGATTACGGGTCTCGGCCCTGGCGACCGGTCTGCAAACCGAAGCGTCAGATGAAATGATGGTGGCCGCCTTCGGACCTGACGATCACCCTGTATATCGAGATTGTGCGGAAATTTCGTTTGTCAATGCGACGGCCACAGGCGCCGGCTTCGGAAGCTTGAGAAATATGGCAAGGAGCCCTGCAGTGCCCACCGCAAGCATGCTTCCAATGAGTGCGGAATCGTAGTTTCCGAATGCGTCGCGAGACAGTCCCACCAAGAATGGACTAAGGCCGTATCCGAGCACGAAAATGCTGTACTGCCACCCATAGATCGCGCCGTAGGCCCGCGTTCCGAAGTGGCGCGAGCAAAGATAGGCGATCAGATCAACTTCTGCCCCTGCCGCAAGCCCGAGCATCATGACGGACAGCGGGGCCAGCGTAAGACCGAAGCTGTAAAGCAACATGGCCCCCGCGGCCGCCATCAGCAATGTCGCCGTGGTCACAAATTGCGCCGGATAGCGATCCAGGAGCATCCCCACCGCGATCCGGCCTGCTACGCTGGCGAGGCCCAAGAGAGACGCAATCTGAGCGGCACGTAAAGTCTCCGCCCCCAAGTCAGTGAACAGCGGAACGAAATGAACTACCAGACCGCCAACGCCGAGTGACATTGCGATCGCCATTATCGATAGAATCCAGAACCGGAGCGTCCTGACTGCTACCGCAAATTCGACCCCTTGCTCGGCCGATCGATCTGCTGCGCGATGTACCGCGTCCTGATTGCGGAACCCAAGCCAAATGAGCGGTGCGGCAAGGCAAGCCAAGGCCCCTAAGGCGGACATCGCGGTACGCCAGTCGCGGATTTCGATGATGTAGGCGACGTACTGCGGGATCCAGAAACCCGCAACTCCGGCGCCTGTCATCGCAATGCCCATCGCCAGCCCCCGCCTCGCGTCGAAAGCAGAGGTTATCGGTCTAATCATGATGATAGCGGTCGACGGCACCCCAATTATCGCGAGGACCACATACCCGATCCAGAGATGTGTTACGTCGCTCAGAACGTAGGGAAACAGCGCGAACAACAGCCCGTAGGTCAGTAGGCTCGACGCCCCAACGCGCGCTGCGCCGTAGCGGTCGCCGAGCCTTCCGCCAAAAGTCCCGCAGACGAACATCGCAAGCGTCGCGAACGTGAGCGACAACGACATGTCCCCCCGGCTCCAGCCGAACTCGGCCTCCCACGCGGGCATGAGGGTGCCCATGCTATAGAACAGTCCTGAAAGCATGCCCACCGAGAGACCAAGAGCCGCAGCCCCCAGAAGGCGGAGATTTCGGCGCATCTCGGGATGGATCGTCAGACTCATCGAGCTCTCTTCATCGTTCGCGTACGGAATCCCAGGACACCGTCTTGCCAATCCCTACCAATCGCTGATCGACCTGCGCCCGGTGATGGGCCGGAGAAGTGTTGCCCATGAATCGACCCACCTGATGGAGCGCGCGGAAGCCGCTACCCTCAAAAATCTCTGAGATGTTAGTGCTTCTGCGATCGCCCACTGGAGTTCTTCATCAAGGCAAGGCGGGCCGAAAGTTTGCTGTTTACCGATTGTCGTTCGGCGTCGCTCATATCTGCCCAGCGACCAATCTCGGAGGCCGACCTTCCGCAGGAAGTGCACCAGCGTCGAGCACGGCCGAGGTAGCATCCTTTCGTACACGGAGACTCGCTTGAAAGACTGGTCGGGCTCGGGGGTGTTGCCATTTGGATTGACATATTTGGTTTCATTTTCCGCGTTGGGACAGTCACAGCGACCAGTCGGCGGCGTGCCGACAGCCTGTATTGATAGCGTCCCGTAACCTCATTCGTCGCCGGTGTGTCACCTGACGCCAGCCCTCTCGGCGAAGCTCCACGCTCTCTGCGACAGTGGCTCGACTCGCGCGCTCATCGCCTTGGCGTGGGCCGAGCTGGCTGTTCCGTCGATCACACGCTTCTTGATGCCCTGCAGGATGCCCGCCAGCCGGAAATGGTTGTAGGCGAAGTACCAGTTCATGTCGGGCACGTCGGTGCGCCCGGTCGCGGCGCAATAAAGTTCGATCACTTCGTCGAGCTCCGGAATGCCGAGTTCCGCTCGATTGAGGTCCATGACGCCCGATCGTCCGCCGTTCTCGGTCACCCAAGCCATGCAGAAATAAGTGAAGTCCGCCAGCGGATCGCCGAGCGTCGACAGTTCCCAGTCGAGCACCGCGAGCACCTTAGGGCGATCGTGGGCAAAAATCAGGTTGTCGATCCGATAATCACCGTGGACCACACTGGTGCGGGTTTGCTCGGGCAGCGTCGCCGGAAGATATTCGATGAGCTTCTCCATCGCCGGCATGTGCTCGGTCTCCGAGAGCCGGTACTGCCTGGTCCAGCGGTCGACCTGACGACCGAAGTAATTGCCGAGTTTGCCGTAATCTTCGAGCCCTGCCCCGGCGAGATCGACGTTGTGGAGCGCCGCCAGGATATCGGTCATCGTGCGGTAGACCGCGCGGCGTTCTTCGCTCGAGGCGCCGGGCATTGCGCCGTCCCAGTTCGTCCGCCCGTCGACCATATCCATAACGTAGAACCACGAACCGATCACGCCGTCGTCGGTGCATAGGCCATACTGCCGCGCGACTGGAAAGCCGACCTTGTGAAGGCATGACTGGACCTTGAACTCGCGATTGACCGCGTGCGCGCTCGGCAGCAGCTTGCCGAAGGGCTTGCGGCGCAGGACGTAGCTCCTTGAGGGCGTTGAAAGCTTGTAAGTGGGATTGGACTGCCCGCCTTTGAATTTGCCTTGCGTGAGCGGCCCGCGAAAGCCTTCGACGTTCGCTTCCATCCAGGCCGTGAGCCGGACTTCGTCGAGCCGGTCGGCATCCACTGGCTCGACCGTGCCGGTAAAAGCAGCCTGGGCGTCTTGGACGGCGTGTTCTTTGCTCATCGGTCGAACACCATCACTGCGGCGCGCGGCACCGGTCAGACTCCTCTTCCCGCGAACAAGGCATCAGGCAGAAGGTGCTTCGGCCAAGCTTTCGACGTGCAGCTTCAGATTCAAGTCCACATAAGGCCCGGGGCCTTCGATCCAGTCCCGCAATACATCCATGTATTCGAACGGGCCCCCGCCATAGTTGCTGAGCCAAATCGAATCCCGCTCGTTACGCCCTTCGTTATTGTAGTATCCAGGTGTGCATTCGCGGAGGAATGTCGTGTCTTCCATGGCTTTCGACTTAAGCACCTCGAGCCAGCGATCTTCGGCCTCGCTCGTAACCTCGAAGTCGGTGCCTGCGTCGAGGTTGCGGCGGATCAAGGCGGCATAGTGCTCGGCTTGCTTGCGGTTCATGAAACAGATATTCCAAGTGATGCCGGCCTGTTTCAAACCGCTGATTATGCCCATATTGGGAAACTTGTGGACAAACATTCCGTGAAGCGAACGGCGGCCGTTCTTCCAGTACTCGGATAGGGTGATGCTTCCGACGCCTTTCATGTCAAAGCCTGCTGTGCGGTCTGGCGGGGAAGCCACCTCAAACCCGCTCGCGTAGATAATGCAGTCGACGGCGTACTCCTTACCGTCGTAGACGATGCCCGTTTCGGTAATCCGGTCGAGTCCCTTCCCCAGCGTATCGATCAACTGGACGTTGGGCCGATTATAGGTCTCGAAATAGCCGTCGACGAAAAGCGGCCGCTTGCACATCCAGTTATAGTAAGGCTTGAGCGCTTCGGCCGTCGCGGGATCGTCGACCCGCTCATCGATCCGCGCGCGCATCGTTTCCATCTTCTCGTAATCGGCGATCTGGCGCAGGCGCGCCATTTCCTCGGGTGTCTTACCCTCGTACATCTTCGCGGTCATGCGGCCCCAGTTGCGAGTCCAGCCGTCCTGCACCAGGTCCTCTTTCTGGGGGATCGAGTTGACGAAACCCTCGAAATTGCGCGCTCGCTTTTCCCACCAGCCGGCTTCCTGGCTGTTCCACCATTCCGGGTCGGTCGGCTCGTTTTCGCGGTCGTCGACCGCGGCGGGCGTGCGCTGGACCACATATAATTGCTGGCAGTACTCGCCGAGGTAGGGGATAGCCTGCACCGCACTTGCGCCGGTGCCGATGATGGCAACACGCTTGTCCTTCAGCCCGACAAGGCCCCCGGTGGTGTCTCCCTTGGTGTAGCCGTAGTCCCAGCGCGAAGTGTGGAAGCTGTGCCCCTTGAAAGTTTTGGCACCGGGGATCCCGGGCAACTTGGGCCGGCTGAGCACCCCGACCGCCATGCTGATGAACCTGGCGCGCAGAGTATCCCCGCGATCGGTCGTAACGATCCAGCGCTGGAGATTATCGTCCCATTCCGCGCCGGATACACCGGTCTGAAGCAGGGTACGCTCGTCGATCCCAGTTCGTTTCGCGATGCGCCGCGCGTGATCGAGGATGTCGGGTGCGCGCGAATAGCGCTCGGCCGGCATTTCCCCGTGTTCCTCGATCAGCGGCAGATAGTTGTACGCCTCCACGTCGCAGCGGCATCCAGGATACCGATTCCAGTACCAAGTGCCGCCCACGCTGCTGCCTTTCTCGATAACGCGAAAATTCGTCACGCCCTGCTTTAAAAGCGCATCGGCCTGAAGCAGGCCGGAAAACCCGCCCCCGACCACGACGACGTCCACGTCCTCCACGATGGCATCTCGCTCGAGCGGTTGTTCGCAATAAGGGTCTTCGATGTCGCCGATGAAAGGATGATCCATCTCTACGTATTGCTCGACGCCGTCCTTGCGCAGGCGCTTGTTGCGCTCTTCGATATACTTGGCGTGGAGTTCGTCCATTCGGCTTTCAATGTCCGTCACCGCGTTCATGCGTCCTCTCCAGGTCTTCTCGTCAAACTTGTCTCGTCCCCCGCGCCGACTCCAGCGAGGCGCGCCAGGTCGTCCGGCGGGAATTCGAGTTCGGCCAGGATCTCCTTGGTGTGCTCGCCGAGCTTTGGAGGCAGCGAGCGGATTTCGGGCCGCTCTCCAGCCGCGCGAAGCGGCGAGGCGACGGTTCGAAACTTGCCCCGCTGGAGGATCATCCCTGATTGCTTGGTTTGGGCATGATCTGAAAGTTCGCCGAGAGTGTGCACCGGGGAGCACGGGATCGCGCTCGCCGAGAGGGCGGCGAGCCAGTCTTCCCGTTTGCGCGTCTCGAGGATTGCCGACACGCGCTCGATCACTTCCGCGCGGTGATCGACCCGCCCGCTGCCTTTCGCGAAGCGAGCGTCGGCCGCCAGGGAAGGCTCGCCAGCGATCTCGCAGAACCGCTGCCAAAGCGCGTCATTGGCAATGCCAAGAATGATCGGCGCATCTGCGGTCTCAAAGGCTTGGTAGGGACAAAGAGACTCGTGCCCTGAGCCTAGCCGGGCCGGTTCAGTCCCACGCTGCCAATAGCTTTGCAGCACGTAGCCCAGAAATCCGACGGCGGAATCGAACAGCGATGCCTCGATCTTCACTCCGCGCCCGGTGCGATCGCGCTGCATCAGGCCGCCCATCAGTCCGATGACGGCGTGCAGGCCCGTGGCCTGATCGACGGGAGAGAACGGCGTACGTGCCGGCGGCCCGCCGGGTTCACCCGTGAGTGAGAGCATGCCGCTGAAAGCTTGGGCGATCAGGTCGTAGCCCTTGTCTTCCTTCATCGGACCGCGGCTGCCGTACCCCGATATACTGGCGTACACTATCCGCGGATTGACGCCGCTGAGCGCCGCCCATCCCACCCCAAGCCGATCCGCTACGCCCGGTCCGAACGATTCGACAACGACGTCCGCCCGACGAGCCAAACTGTGCGCCGCTTGGAGGCCTTGGGCCGTACGCAGGTCTAGGATCACCGAACGTTTGTTGCGGTTTACGGCGAGGAAGATCGTTCCGACGCCGTTTTCGAACGGTGGCCAATGCCGCGTGTCATCGCCGCCCGGCGGCTCGACCTTGATCACGTCGGCTCCGAGGTCGGCCAAGTATTGGGTGCACAGCGGGCCGGCGAGAATCTTTGAGAAATCCAGCACACGAATTCCCTGCAGGGGGAGGTAGGCCTCCTCCGCATGCTGGTTGGGCGCGGGCTCGATGTCTTTCCACATCTCTCGTTTTCTATGGTAAAACAATTGACATGTCTAGGGCCAATCAATATTAACGCTACTCCGGTCGAGGCATCGTCAATTAGCCCGGTTGCCTGACCGGAAGGCGGGTTTGAAGCGCGCAAGGATCGGGCCGAGAGTCGGACAAGGGAAACGATGCAAAGGAAGGAAGCGCATTTCGGCCGCATCATGCGCTGCTACGCGGACCGGCCCGCCAACGTCTGGCAGCGCTTGGCTGCCATCATGGCAGCGAATGCTTCCGCTGTGGCAGTCGTCGAGAACGGCGAGGAACTTACTTACGGTCGGCTCGATAGCGAATCTGCCTCGCTCGCCAACTGGCTCGCGAACGCCGGGGTGGGTCAAGGTGACCGGGTTGCGGTCATGCTCAATAACGGTGCCGACGCGGTACGTGCCGTTGTTGCAATCGTGCGGCTCGGCGCGGTGTTGGTGGCACTCGGGACGCGCTCGCGCGCTGGGGAGCTATCGCACTTCTTTGCCGATGCTGAGCCTTCCGCCGTCATTCACGGCCCGGAATTCACGTCTGAGTTGGAAAAGGCCGAGGGATTGCCGCGCTGCCGTCTGGATGTGAGCAGGGCCGACTGGCGTGCGGCGCTGGCTGCGGGCGCCATGGCCCCTATCATTGGCGATATCCGGGAAGAAGCCACCTTTGCCCTGCTTTACACGTCGGGGACCACTGGAAGGCCGAAGGGCGCGATGCTGTCCCATCTCGGCGTAGTCCATTCATGCATGCATTGGCGCGAGGCATTTGATCTCGGAGACAATGAGGCGACGCTGTTCTGCGTCCCCTGGGCCCATGTAAGCGGACTGTGTGGCGTCCTGATGCCGTTCCTCTTCCAAGGGGCAAAACTGGTGATGATGCCCGAGTTTAACCGCCACGAGGCGCTTCGACTTGCAAGGGACCACGCAATTACCCACGCCCTGATGGTTCCGGCGATGTACGGGCTATTGCTCCTTGAGCCGGATTTGGCCGACTTCAAGCTCGCGAGTTGGCGGATCGCAGCCTACGGCGGCGCTCCCATGCCGGAAGCCACGATCGAGCGGTTCGCTCAGGCTTTCCCCGACCTTGCGATGTGCAACGCATACGGGGCGACGGAAACCACCTCTCCTGCCACGATCATGCCGCCGGGCGAAGGAACGACACACGCGGACAGCATTGGCCGCGTGGTAGCGTGCGGCGACATCCGGGTGATGGACGAGGCCGGTCGCGAGGTTCCCGCCGGCGAAAACGGCGAATTCTGGATCGCGGGGCCAATGGTGTCCCCCGGTTACTGGAGAAGCCCTGAGGCCACAAAGAAGGCATTCGAGGGAGGCTATTGGCGGTCGGGCGATATCGGCAGCGTCGATGCCGACGGCTATGTTCGCATCGCCGATCGTAAGAAAGACATGATTATCCGGGGCGGCTTCAAGGTCTATCCTGCGGAAGTAGAGAACGTCATTACAGCGATGACTGGGGTGACCGAGGTTGCGGTGGTCGGAAGGCCAGATCCGCTGCTCGACGAGGAGGTCATCGCTTTCGTCTCCAATCCTGACTGCAGCATCACGGATCGGGCGGTTCGCGAATGGTGTGCAGCGCGCCTGTCGGATTACAAGGTCCCTGCCGTTGTCAAGGTCGAGTGTGATCCGTTGCCACGCAACGCGAACGGCAAGATCCAGAAGGCGCCCTTGCGCGATCGTGCATTGGCACTTCCCGCGACGCAGCGTCTGGAAGCAGACGCATGACCGGGCGCCGTGTCCCGGTGCTCGTCGGGGTAGGCATCGCAACGCGACGCGAGGAGGATTACACCAAGGCGCTCGAGCCGCTCGACCTGATGATCGAGGCGACACGTGCGGCGGGCGCCGACTGCGGGAAGCCTGAATTGCTCCGCGAGGTCGGCCGGATAGCGGTGCCTCGCGGTCGCTGGCGCTACCGCAACCCGTCCGGCGCGATCGCCGCGGCAATCGGCGCCGGTGGGGCTGAGACCGTTCTTTCGACGGTGGGCGTACTGCAGCAATCGCTGATTGCCCGCGCCTGCGAAGACATTGCCGATGGCCGGATCGACAGCGCCATCGTGGCCGGCGCCGACGCGGGCTTTCGCATTCTGCGGGCGAAGATTGCCGGCAAGTTCGCGGTGGAACGCGCGCAAGAAGACGATCCCGATATCCTCCTCGAGCCGGCCGAAGAACTGCGCCACGAGGCCGAAGTGGCAGCAGGGATGCAGATGCCCGTAGGTCTTTACGCGCTCGCCGACAGTGCGCGCCGGGCCGCGCTGCGGCGCGGCATCGAAGCGCATCGCGAACACCTGGGGGAGATGTATGCCCGGTTCTCCGCCATCGCTGCCAACAATCCCGACGCCTGGATTCGAGACCAGAAGAGCCCACGCGAGATAAGCGAACCGGGCCCGCGCAATCCGATGCAGGCCTTTCCCTACACGCGGTTGCATTGCTCCACCTGGAACGTGGATCAGGCGGCCGCCCTCTTGCTATGCTCTGAGGACAGGGCCGACGCTCTGGGAATCGAGCCGGCGCGCCGCGTCTATCCGGTCGTCAGCGTTGAATCCAATCACATGGTTGCGCTCTCGGCGCGTAAGGATCCGGGCCGCTGCATCGGTGCCGAAGTGGCGGCAGAAGCCCTGTTCCGCGAGTCAGGGATATCCCCCGAACAGATTGACTTGTTCGAACTGTATTCTTGTTTCCCGGTCGCGGTCGAGTGCTTCGCGGAGGCCGCGCGGGTGCCGAAAGGACGGGACCTGACAATCACGGGCGGAATGCCGTTCGCGGGCGGTCCCTACAACAACTACTTTTTCCAGGCGACGGCGAAGGCCGCGGAACTGTTGAGGGCAGGGGGTGGGAAAACGACGCTTTTGTCCTGCGTCTCTGGGATCATGACCAAGCAGGCTTTTGCCTTGTGGTCGGCGGAGCCGCCTACACGCGGCTTCGCGCGGCTTGACGTGACGGCTGACGTCGCGGCGCGCAGTGAGCAGGTCGAAGTCGCGATAGACTTCGCCGGGGAGGGGAAGGTAGTCGGCTCCACGGTCGTGCATGCACGCGGCTTGGATCCAGTCGCAGTACTGCTGATCGATACCTCACCCGGCCGGCGCGCGCTGATAAAGTGCGAGCAACCGGAAGTGATCCGCTCGCTCGAAACCGACGAGTGGGCGGGACGCACGGTCAAAGCCGCTGGCGGACTATTGGTGGCATGACCATGGAGGCGGCCGTTACTTCGCTCGCCAAGGTTGCGGACGACATCTGCTCGCTCACCTTGGCACGCCGCATGGCGGCGCTTCTCGATCGCCCGTCCGTAGCTCTGGCCCAAGGAGATCCCCTCCCACGCGGCTGGCACGTCCTGATGTTCAATCCGCCCACATCGCAGAGCCGCCTGCGGCACGATGGCGCGGCCGAACTGGGTTTCGACATGCCGGACCTGGGGCTTCCCCGATTGATGATGGGAGGCAGGAAAATCGCTTTTCTGGGTGACATCCCCATCGGCGCCTCCGTCGTTCGACGAAGCACGCTCGGTTCTGTTGTCCGGAAGAATGGTCGTTCGGGCTCATTTGCGCTCGTGGAGGTCGAGCACGTCATTACGCTCGAAAACAGCGGACAGCAGGTGCTCACCGAGACGGTCAGATATGTCCTTCGTCCAAGTACTGAGGGGGCCGCCCGTGTGAAACCGCTCGAAATCCCACAAACGATCGACACGACACATGATGTTCCAGAGAATGCCCTTATGCGGACCTTTCTGGCTACGGAAGAAATGCTGTTTCGCTATTCCGCGATCACCGACAACCCGCATCGCATCCATTACGACCACCCATACGCGACCTTGGTCGAGGGCTATCCCGCACTGGTGGTCAATGGCAGCCTGCCTCAGATGGTCCTGCTGGAGATGTTCCGCGAATACGCCGGCCGCGAGCCGGCCGGCCTCGACAGTCGGAACCGGGGGCCGATCTATTGCGGGTCACCAGTATATCTGTCGATCTCGAAACAGGGCGATTGCTTCGCGCTTTCTGCCCGCGATGCGAACGGAGCCCTTGCGATCGAGGCGACTGCGTGGTGAGCGAGAGCAGGTCTTTGGATGAGAATCAGACGCCGGCCCTGTGGCCCGGCGCGCTGGAGGAAGCGCGCGAACTGATCGGCGTCGAGCTGCGGCGCACCGGACAACAATGGAACACCGAAGCGTCTCCCGACGCCGTTCGCCAATTCTGCTGGGGGATAGGCGACGACAATCCGCTGTTCACCGATCCCGCATACGGCCGGCGGTCACGCCATGGCAGCGCACTCGCGCCGGGATGTTTTCTATATACCATCGACACAACCGTCGTGGCCCCCAAGCTCCGGGGTATCCAGTGGCTTTACGGCGGGACGGATTTCGAATGGTTCGAGCCGATCCGCCATCGGGATAGCTTCACCGTTACGGCAAAGCTGCTGGACGCGGTCGAGAAGGAAGGGCGCAATGCACCCAGATTCATCATCCAGACGGGCGAAACGAATTACACCAACCAGGAGGGCAAATTGGTCTGCCGAGCCCACGGCAGCACGGCGCGTACGGCGCGCGGTAAGGCCAGCGGCGGCCTCAAATACAAGCCGCGCGCCACTTACAGCTATACCGACGAGGAATTGGCAGAGATCGCCTTCGCCATCGAAACCGAGGAATTGCGTGGAAGTGCGCCCCGGTTCTGGGAGGATGTCCAGGTTGGCTCCGAACTGCAGCCGATGCTCAAGGGCCCCCTGACAATAACCGACATGATCTGTTGGTACTCCGGCGGCGGGCACAGCTACCAAGCGCACCGCCGCGCGGTCATGCACCGCAAGCGGCATCCCGCCGATGCATTTCGAAATGCCGAGACGGGCGCGCAAGACAGCGCCGCACGTGGGCACACCGAAAGCAAGATGGCGCGCGATGTCGGAATGCCGGGCGGATACGACGTGGGCCCGCAACGCATCTCCTGGATGGGCCAGTTGATGACTAACTGGATGGGCGACGACGGCTTCCTACGCCGCCTCAATGTCAGCATCCGGCGGCCCAACATCTTCGGCGACGTGTCGTGGTGCCGCGCGCAGATCATGGACAAGCGGGTCGAAGACGGGAGCGGTCTTATCGACCTGGAGGTCTGGGTGCAGAACCAATTGGGCGAGGTCACGGCCAAGGGGCAGGCGGCGGTGATCCTGCCGCGCAAATCGAGCACGAGCTGATGGTCTTTTCCGGTTGCACCGGTCACGACTCAAGCTTTTGCGGAATATAACATAGGTCGGGAAAGGTCTTCTAATTGCAATACATAGTAGGAGTCGACATCGGTGGAACCTTCACCGACTGCGTAGTGCTCGATACGGCCGCCGAGAATGGCGTCGCGGTCGAAATCGGCAAGGCAAGTTCGACACCGCCCGACTTCCAGACCGGTTTCCTTCATGCGCTGGAAGCCGGAGCACGGGGGCACGACCTCACCCTGCAGGCGCTGCTCCGTTCTGCACGTGTTTTTCATGGTTGCACCGTCGGGACCAACGCGCTGGTGGAGGGTAAGACGGCGCGGGTCGGCCTTCTCTCCACCCGCGGTCACATCGATGCGACCTTCATCATGCGCTCGGGGGCGCGGCTGAAGTGGATGCCCTCGCAATACATTGCGCATGTTGCAAAACAGACGAAGCCCGAGCCATTGGTGCCGCGAGCGTTGTGCGAGGAAATCGACGAGCGTGTCGCCTTCGACGGGGCTGCGGTCGTCGATCTCAACGAAGACCTTGCTCGCGAAGCGATCGTGCGGCTGGTCGACAAAGGCGTCGAGGCAATCGCGATCTCCCTGATCTGGTCGACCGCGAATCCCTCGCACGAGCGTCGATTGCGCGATCTCGTGAACGAGATAGCGCCGAACCTGTTCGTGTCGATTTCATCGGAAGTCAGCGCGCGAGTGGGAGAATACGAGCGCACCGTGGCCACGGTTATCAACGCGATGATCGGTCCGCCGATGCGGCATTACCTCGAAGCGCTGGAGGGCGACCTCGCAGCGAACGGTTTTTCGGGCAAGCTGCAGATCATGTCGTGCGCAGGCGGGCTGATCGATTCCGACCTAGCCCGCTCGCTGCCCGTTCTGACGATCGGGTCGGGACCGGTTGCCGGCCTGATCGGTGCGACGAACCTTTCGCTCAGCAAGGTCGGCGGCAGCACCAACGTCGTGACCGCGGACGTGGGAGGGACGACACTCGACATCGGAACGATCCACCACGGGGTGCCAATAAGGCGTCCGACGGCGAGCCACGGTCAGTTCGAATACTTTGTCTCCACACTCGACGTCCGCTCGGTCGGTTCGGGCGGCGGCAGCATCATTCGCGCGGGCGACAATGCGCTCAAGGTCGGTCCCGACAGCGCGGCGGCCAATCCCGGACCGATCTGCTTCGGGCGCGGAGGAAGGCTGCCCACGGTCACCGATGCCGCTGCCCTGCTCGGATACTACGATCCGGACTATTTCTTCGGCGGGCGCATCCGTCTTGCGATCGATCCCGCTCGCGAGGCTCTTTCGGAACTTGGGGCGACGTTCGGCATGAGTGCGGAGGAGGCGGCGGCATCTGCGATGCGCATCGTCAACGCCCAGATGGCGGACGCGATCTGGTTGACCCTGACCCAGCAAGGCTACGACGCGCGTGACTTCGTGCTTTACGGCTTCGGAGGGGGCGGCGGGCTGCACGCCGGGGAGATCGCGCGCGAACTAGGAATTCACACCGCCGTCGTCCCGCTCAGTGACCTAGCTGCTGGATGGTCGGCCTTCGGCATCGCCGCTTCGGATGCGCTCGTCAACGAAAGCGCGGGCATGAGCATGGCCAGTCCGTTCGATCCGGACATCATCAACGAACAGTGGCGCCGGCTCGAAGCGCGTGTGCTCGACAAACTTGCCAACCAGGGCATCGCGCTCGAGGATATCGAACTCTCCCACCATGCGGAATTGCGCTACGCTCTGCAGACCAACCAGGTGGCGGTCTCGGTCGAAGGCGGGGATTACGATGCCGGTGGGGTCGAGCGCATGGTCGCGGTTTTCGAAGCGGAATACGAGCGATTGTTCGGGCAGGGCAGCGGCTATTCCGCTGCCGGAATGCAGCTGACGAGCCTCGAAGTGCGCGGTCACGGCCCTATGAGCGACGTCGCCATCGAGAATGTGGAGATGGGGGACGCGGGTGCGGACTTTCCAGGCAAGCGCGAGCGTGACGTGCGATGGGCCACCGGCATGCAATCCACGCCGATCTTCGAAGGCACCCGGTTGCGGCGTGGGTGGAGCGCCGAGGGGCCGGCGATCCTGGAATTTCCCGACACGACCATTCTTGTCGCCCCTGGCGACAGTGCGGCGATCCACGATACCGGAAGCGTGGTCTTGACCGTGGGAGGCAAACAATGACGAAACCTGATCCCAAGGCCTGGTCCGGCAAGGTTCACTCCTATCGCCCCGCAGCAGACTGGAAAGCCCGTGTCGATGACAGGCTCGAACTGCACGAGGACGTAGCGGAGGTGCTCGATCCGACTGATTACGAAGTGATCCGGCAGAAGCTTTGGACCATCAACCTGGCGCACGGAGACACGATCACGCGGATCTCCGGCTCGCCTGTCCTCGCCACGCTCGACTTCAACATGTCGATCCTGACCGAAGACGCCGACGTCGTGATGAACGCGCCTTACATCCAGTTCCTCAATGCGGGCGCACCGCTCGGCATTAGGTACATCATGGAGAACTACTCGACCGCGCCCGGAATCGACGAAGGCGACATCTTTTGCTGCAACGACCCGTGGATCGCTGCGTGCCACCAGATGGACGTGCTTTTTGCGGCACCTATTTTCTGCGAAGGCAAGCTGTTCGGCTGGGCCGCCAACGCAGGCCACCAGTATGACCTGGGCGGCATCGTTCCCGGCGGTTGGCCGCAGAACGCGGAAGACGTATACTCCGATCCGGTCGTACTGCCTCCCTTCAAGCTCGTCGAGAAGGGTGTGATGCGCAGGGACCTCGAGGCGCTCTATTTGCGCCAGTCGCGCCTTCCCGATATGGTCGCGCTCGATCTCCGCGCACAGCTGGCTGGCGTACGCTTCGCGCGCGAGCAGATCGTGCAGCTTTGTGGCCGTTTCGGGGCGGCGACGGTCAAAGCGGCGATGCGCCAGATGGTGGACCAAGCGCAGGAAAGCTTCCGCAAGAAGCTGCTTTCGATTCCCGATGGAACCTGGACGGAGACACGGTACATCGATGAGCCGATGCCATTCAGCCGCACCACGCAGCGTACCCAGTTATCGGTGACCAAGAAAGGTGACCGGCTGACAATTTCGAACGCCGGCACCGACGCCCAGACCCCTGGTACCAATGGAATTCCCTTCGTTACCTGGGCTGGGTCGATTACCGGCATCATCTCGGTTTCGATGCTCTATGAGCAGCTCTTTGCCTATGGGGGGTGTGAGCGGCAGATCGATTACGAGGCTACGCCGGGCACGCTGACGTGCGTCGACTATCCGGCGGCGGTCAGTGGCGGGATCCTCCATGCCGTGACCATGATGAACGCCATGCAGGCCGTCCTCTCGCGCATGATGGCGGCGTCCGAGGAACTCAAGGGAGACATCGTCGCACCCTGTGCGGAATTCATGTTGCCGGTGCTGATCGGCTTCAACGATCGGGGCGAGTATTTCGGGCAAGCGATCCTCGACGGCTTCGCCTGCGGGTCCGGCGCGCGCTCGTTCGGCGACGGGGTCGACACCGGAGGACCCAACTTCAGTCCGCTGTCGATGATCCTCAACACCGAGCAACTGGAGCAGTGGTATCCGATACTTTGTCTCTACCGCCGGAGCGATCCCGACAGCGGCGGCGCCGGCAAATGGCGAGGCGGGAACGGTCTGCGGCTCGGCATCACGC
The DNA here is from genome assembly GCF_025154015.1 of Tsuneonella litorea. GTDB lineage: Bacteria > Pseudomonadota > Alphaproteobacteria > Sphingomonadales > Sphingomonadaceae > Tsuneonella > Tsuneonella litorea. The sequence goes on along the minus strand of NZ_JAOAMV010000001.1, from coordinate 202,750 downwards.
CCTATCGCGCGCAATCGATGGATATCGTTACCAATACGGGCGGGCAAGGAGCGACCAGCCAGAACGGGCAGGGCTTATTGGGTGGGTTACCGTCCCCAGCCAGCCATTATGTGATCCGCAAGGGAACGGAGCTCGCGACGCTAATGGCCGGCAAGCGATTGCCCCAGACTGCCTTCGACATAGCAGCAGAGGAAACGCTATGGCTGGGACCCAAGTCGAACGGGACGCCGCTCAGCAAAGGGGACATCTTCGAATTTCGCGTCGGGGGAGGGGGCGGCTACGGGGATCCGCTCGATCGCGATCCGCAGCTTGTTGCGCGCGACATCGAGTTGGGTGCGATTTCTCCCGATGCCGCGCGGAACGTGTACGGCTTCGATCCGGAAGACAGCAACGCGCGGTCCAGATTGCGCGAATCGCGGGGTAAGTGGCGCAAACTCGAAACGTCCGACGAGACGCGGGTGCTTGCAACCGGTGAGCCCGATTTGGCGATCCACGAATACGTCGTGGCAACTGATCGGAATGGCGAACGGGTGCTTGCATGCGCGAAATGTGGCGAGCGATTGGCGGGGTTTTCCGGCAGCTACAAGGACGGAGCGCTGGTCACAGAAGTCGCGATCACGACTATTCCAAGCGCACCCGATCCCGCGCGTTACATCGACGACGAAATGGTGCTGCGTCTGTTCGCCTGCCCCGGATGCCTGACCCAGGTGTCCGCTGACATTGCTCGTGCGGGAGAGCCAGTTTTCGAAGAGATGCGACTGGCGGCCACCTGACATTCGGGGTCTCGCCCGATCCTTCGGGATGCCGTCCAGATGCTTGACACGTGGGCAGCAAAGTTCCAATGTTTAATTATTGGACCATTAAAATACTGCGTGGGAGAGTCGCGTGCGTTTCATCGTAGGTGTCGACATCGGCGGCACATTTACCGACTGCGTCGCATTGAAAACGTCGGACGACGGATCTCCGCCCGAAGTCCGGATCGGTAAGGCATCCTCGACGCCGCCGGACTTCCAGACCGGCTTCATCAATTCGTTGCGGACCGCCGCCGAGATGCACGGCGTATCGCTTCAGGATATGCTGGCCAACGCCCAAGTATATCACGGCTGCACCGTGGGTACCAACGCACTCGTGGAGCACAAGACGGCCAAGGTCGGCCTGCTGGCGAGCCGCGGTCACAGCGACACTACGTTCATCATGAAGGCCGGCAGTCGGCTCAAATACATGCCGGCGAAGTACATCGCCCACGTCGCTGCGCAGACCAAACCCGAGCCGCTGGTCTCGAAGGACTTGTGCGAGGGTATCGATGAGCGGATCACCTTCGACGGTCGCGTGTTCGCCGAGCTTAACGAGGATACTGCTCGCGCCGCGATCCGGCGGCTGGTCGACAAGGGTGTCGAGGCGATCGCGATCTCGCTGATCTGGTCGACCGCCAACGACGCGCACGAAAAGCGCCTGCGCGAGCTGGTCCGCGAGATCGCGCCCGACCTGTTCGTGTGCATCTCGTCGGAGATCAGCCCGCGCGTAGGCGAATATGAGCGAACCATCGCCACCATCGTCAACGCGCTCATCGGGCCGCCTATGCGGAACTACCTCGACGCGCTCGAAGTCGACCTCGAGCAGAACGGCTATACCCGGTCGCTACAAATCATGTCGTGCGCGGGCGGCCTGATCGATTCCGACCACGCCGCCGAAGCGCCGGTGTTGACGGTCGGGTCCGGCCCGGTAGCTGGCCTGATCGGCGCCGCCAGCCTTGCGAAGACCGCCGAGGTCGGCGGCGGCCGTAACGTGATTACCGCGGACATCGGCGGCACCACGCTCGACGTAGGGACAATCTACGATGGCAAACCAGTTCGCCGTCCGACAGCGAGCTATGGCCAGTTCGAATATTTCGTCCCGACGCTCGACGTTCGCTCAGTCGGTGCCGGGGGTGGCAGCATAATCCGAAACGAAACCGGGATCCTCAAGGTCGGCCCAGACAGCGCCGGTGCGCGGCCCGGCCCCGTGTGTTTCAATCGAGGCGGGACCCAGCCGACGGTGACCGATGCCGCAGTCGTTCTCGGCATTCTCGACCCGGCGTATTTCTTCGGGGGTCAGATCACGCTTGACGTTGCGGGAGCGGAGGCGGCGTTGGCACAGGTTGGCGAGCCGCTCGGCCTCGACGCCCGCGAGACCGCCGCTGCCGCGATCCAGATCATCAACAACCAGATGGCGGACTCGATCTGGCTGACGCTAACGCAACAAGGCCACGACCCGCGCGAATTCATACTATACGGTTTCGGCGGCGGAGGCGGCGTCCACGGCGCGGCGATCGCTCGCGAACTCGGTCTCAAGACGGTGGTTGTGCCGATGAGCAATCTTGCCGCCGGCTGGTCGGCGTTCGGTATCTCCGCATCCGAGGCGCTGGTGACCGAACAGACCGGCATGGGTCTCGCTAGTCCTTTCGATCCGGCGGCTATCAATGCCGAATGGCCGGCGTTGGAGGAGCGCGTCAGGCAAAAACTCATCAAGCAGGGTGTCGCGCCGAAGGACATCGTGCTCAAGCGCTTCGCCGAGTTGCGCTATTCGTTGCAGATCAATCAGGTCGAAGTCCCCGCGCCTGACGGCGAATACGATGCCGGCACGGTCGAGACGCTCGTGCAAACCTTCGAGACCGAATACGAGCGGCTCTACGGCAAGGGCAGCGGCTTCGCCGCGGCAGGCTTCGGCCTCACTGGCCTTTCGGTGCACGGCACGGCGCGACTGTCGGACCTCACGGTCGGTGAAATCGCGCATGGTGATGAAAATGCCAATGCCGACCCCGTAAAAGGAACGCGCGACATCATTTGGTATGGTCGCGGCAAGGAACCCGAGCCTGCCCGGATCTATGAAGGGCCCCGCCTCGGCGTGGGCTCCACAGCATCCGGGCCGGCGATCATCGAGTATTCCGACACGACCGTCGTCGTCCCCCACGATTGCACTGCTAGGATCGATACGACCGGCAGCGTGGTCATCGACCTCCACGACGTCGCCTGAGAGGATCGCGAAATGAACATGGAAAGCACGAAGGTCGACTGGAACGGCAAGACCCACAGCTACAGGCCGCGGACCGACTGGATGGACCGGGTCTCGCCTGATCTTCATTTGCACACCGAGTGCGAAGACGATTTAGACCCGGTGACGTTCGAAGTCCTGCGCCAGAAGCTTTGGACCATCAACTTGGCCCACGGCGACACGATCACGCGAATTTCTGGCTCGCCGCTGCTGGCCTCTCTCGACTTCAACATGACCATTATGACCGAGGATGCCGAGGTCGTCGTCAACGCGCCGTATGTGCAGTTCCTTAATGCCGGCGCGCCGTTGGGCATTCGCTACATCATGGAGCATCTGAGCGCTAAGCCGGGCATTTTCGAAGGCGACATCTTCTGTTGCAACGATCCTTGGATCGCCGCCTGCCACCAGATGGACGTGATGTTCGCCGCTCCCATCATCGTCGATGGCCAGCTTTTCGGCTGGGTCGCGAATGCCGGGCATCAGTACGACCTCGGCGGCATCGTGCCGGGCGGCTGGCCGCAGAATGCGGAGGACGTCTATTCCGACCCGGTCGTGCTGACGCCTTTCAAAATGGTTGAACGCGGTGAAATGCGCACCGAGATGGAAGCACTGTATCTGCGCCAGTCGCGCATGCCCGATCTCGTTGCGCTCGACCTGCGGGCCCAAATCGCAGGCGTGGTCCTGGCGCGCGACCAGATTATCGGCCTGTGCGAGCGCTACGGCGCGGGGATCGTCAAGTCCGCGATGCGCCGGATGCTCGACCAGGCGCAGGAAAGCTTCCGCGAGAAGCTTCTAGCCATCCCCGACGGGACGTGGTCGGAAACCCGTTATCTCGATGAAGCGCTGCCCGGCCAGCGCACGACGCAAAAGACGGTCTTCACTGTCACGAAGAAGGGTGATCGGATCACGATCGATAACGAGGGCACGGATGCGCAGACGCCGGGTACAAATGGCATTCCCTTCACATCGTTTTCGGGTTCCGTGACCGGGATTATCTCGGTTTCGATGCTCTACGCGCAGATGTTCGCCTACGGCGGTTGCGAGCGGCAGATCGATTACGAGCTGACACCCGGACTGCTCACATGTGTCGACTACCCCACCGCGGTCAGCGGGGGCATCCTCCAAGCGATCCCAATGATGAACGTGGTCCAGACAGTCCTGTCGCGGATGATGGCCTGCGACGACGACCTGCGAAAGGATCTGGTCGCATCGCCGGGCGACTTCATGCTGCCGGTACTCATCGGCTTCGACGACCGCGGCAAGTATTTCGGCCAAGCGATCCTCGACGCCTTCGGCATGGGATCCGGCGCGCGTTCGTTTGGCGACGGCGTCGACACCGCGGGACCGACCTTCAGCCCGCTGTCGATGGTGCTGAACGTTGAGCTGGTCGAACAATGGTACCCGCTGCTGTTCCTCTATCGCAAGGAAGACTGCGACGGCGGCGGTCCGGGCGAATGGCGCGGCGGCAATGGCATCCGTTCCGCGGTGACACCGTATCGATCGGAATCGATGACCGTGGTCACGAATTCCGGTGGGCAGTGCATCTCGGCACAAAACGCGCCCGGCTTGTTCGGTGGGATGCCGTCGCCCGCGGGCCACTATCTGATTCGTTACAAGACGGACCTGATGGCAAAGGTCGGCAACCGCATCATCCCGGCAGGGATCGAAGAATTGACGTCGGACAGCGACGTGCCGCTGCGTGCCAAGTCGAACGGCGCACCTCTCGATGCGGGGGACGTGATGGAAATCCGCGTTGGCGGCGGGGGTGGTTACGGTGATCCGCTTGAGCGCGATCCCGCACGTGTCGCGCGCGACGTGCGGCTCGGATACCAGTCGGAGGAAGCCGCCCGTTCGATCTATGGCGTCGTCTTGACGCCAAACGGCGAGGTATCAGAGGCCGAAACGGCGGAAATGCGCAAGGCCCAGCTGGCCGAACGGGCAAATTGGACCGCGCCGAACCGCCTCAACAACGATCCACCCGTGCCCGCGACGGGAGAGCCGCGGCGGCTGGTCCACGCCTATATCGCATCAGCTGACAAGGGCGACGAGCGAGTGTTGGAATGCGACAAGTGCGGGCACCGCTACTGCGGCAATGACGGCGATTACAAGTCTGCCGCGCTGATGGACGAGGGATCGGTGACGGTCATCCCGTCCAATGTGGATCCCGACAATTTTGTCGATGAAAGGATCGTCCTGCGGCGATTCTGTTGTCCCGGCTGCTATGTGCAAGTCTGTGCGGAAGTCTCAAAGGCCGCCGAGCCGATCCAACTGGAGGTGCGCCTGGCATGAACGATACGCATCACCCTTTTCTTGACGGAAAGCCCAAGAAGCTGCTGATCGGCGGCCAATGGGTCGACGCACTTTCGGGGAAGACCTTCGACAGCGTGAACCCCGCCACTGGCAAGGTCATCGCTCAGTTGGCCGAGGGCGCGGAGGAGGATGTCGACCGGGCGGTCGCTTCCGCGCGCAAGGCGTTCGAGGGCCCGTGGAGCAAGTTCAAGCCGTTCGAACGGCAGGAACTGATGCTCAACATCATTGACGTATTCGAGCGCAACTTCGACGATCTGGCACGGCTCGAAACGCTAGACATGGGCGCGCCCATCGCACGGACCAGCACTTACAAGCGGTGGGTCGTACAGGCGCTGCGCTTCTACGCGGGGCAGGCGGTAGCGCTGGCGGGCGAGACTCCGCACAATTCGTTCCCCGGCGACAAGTTCAGCTACACGCTGCGCGCCCCGGTCGGTGTTGTGGGGGGAATCATCCCATGGAACGGCCCGTTGATCTCGCAGCTATGGAGCATCGGCCCGACGCTGGCGACCGGTTGCACACTGGTGCTCAAGCCGGCCGAGGATGCCTCGCTCGGCGTCCTGCGCTTTGCCGAAATCATGCAGGAAGCGGGCGTGCCCGACGGCGTAATCAACGTCGTCACCGGCAACGGTGCGACCGCCGGAGCACGGCTTGCGGGCCATCCCAACGTAGACAAGATCGCCTTCACCGGTTCGACCGCTACCGGGCGCAAGATAATCGAAGCGTCCGCCATCAATATGAAGCGCGTCGCGGTGGAGCTTGGCGGCAAGTCGCCCGACATCATTTTCGCCGACGCGGACCTTGAACAGGCCGTGCCTGGTGCTGGGATGGGCTGCTTCAACAACACTGGCCAGATCTGTTACGCGGGCACGCGCATTTTCGTGCAACGGAGTATCGTTGAGGAATTCACCGAACAACTTGCAGCCTTTGGAAAGACGTTGAAGGTCGGCGACACGCTCGATCCGACAACTCAACTCGGACCGCTCGTGTCACAGCGGCAGTTGGGCACGGTATCGAGCTATTTCGACCTAGCGCGGCAGGAGGGGGCGCAGATCGTTTCAGGCGGCGAGCGGCTGGGCGGCGAGCTGTCCGAAGGTTTCTACGTTCCGCCCACCGTGCTGGGTGGCATGAGCAACGACATGCGCACTGCGCGCGAGGAGATCTTCGGCCCCGTTGCCTCGATTATCGCCTTCGATACCGAGGAGGAGGCGGTGCGCCTTGCTAACGACACGCAGTACGGCCTCGGCGGCGCAGTCTGGACCCGTGACGTCGGCACCGCGCACCGTGTCGCGCGCGATGTGCGCACCGGCATGATGTGGGTCAACTGCTACGGCGTCACCGAACCCGCGGTCACGACCGAAGGCTTTAAGATGAGCGGCTATGGTGCCAAGGGCGGCCCGCGCCATGTGGGCGAATACCTCTATAACAAGTCGGTCTGGATAAACCTGGAGTAGCATCGGAACGCATCCCGACGGCTTCGGCCGCCCGGATGCTCTTCAATCAGTTCAGGAATACTCCCTTCCCCGAGGCCTGTTTGTCGAATGCCTTGTAGGCTTCCTCGGCTTGTTCGAACTTCCAGACGTCGGTGAACAGCTTGTCCACCTCCAGCCCATGATCGGCGATGAAGCGGATGCAGTCGGCTAGCTTGGCGCTGTTGACCGTCCAAGAGCCGACAATCGTCAGCTGCTTGCGGATCACGTCGATACTGACGTTGAGGGTCATCTCGCCCCCCTCGCCGACAAGGCACACCGTACCCCAACGCGCCGCCCCCCGAACCGCCGCGAGGCGGCCAGCGGGCGCGCCCGAAGTGTCGAGCGCCTTGTTTACACCCTTGCCGCCGGTCAGCGCCATGATGGCCTCGACCGGATCTTCCGCAGTCGAGTCGATCGCGTGCGCAGCGCCGAATTCAGTTGCCAGCGCAGCACGGTCGGCGCTGACATCGACAGCAATCACTTTCGCGCCCATGGCGGAGGCAAATTGCGTGGCCGAAAGGCCGACCGGGCCTTGGCCGATGATCGCTATGGTGTCGCGCGCCGACAGATCGAGCCGCAGCAGCGCACCATAGGCGGTGCCGGTTCCGCAGCTGATCGCGGCGCCGGTAGAGAACGAAACTTCGTCCGGCAGTGCGAAGACGGTTTCAGCTGCGGCGCGCATATAAGGTGCGTGGCCGCCATGCCCGGTCACGCCATAAATTGTTGCGGTCCGTTCGCACATCTGCGTCCAACCGCTGCGACATTCGGCGCAGGTCATGCAGCCCCGGTAGTGATGGAGCGTCACCCGGTCGCCAACCTTGGCGGTGCGCGGGTCGACGTCCTTGCCAACCGCGGCGATCACCCCGCACGGCTCGTGTCCGGCGATTACCGGTTCGCCGTTGTCGACCAGTCCGAGTGCCTTGAAAGCGGCCCCTGCGGGCGGGCGATAAAGCTTGAGGTCACTGCCGCACATGCCCGAGGCCTTGATTTCGAGCACCACGTCGCGCGGGCCCGGCTCGGGATCGGGAAATTCGATCAGCTCGAGTGTGCTGTCTCCGGTAAAGACTACGCCCTTCATAACGCTTCCTCTCTCACTGTCCCGTGTAGACCGGGGGCCGCTTTTCCATAAATGCGCGGGGACCTTCTTTCGCGTCGGCGGTAGCAGCGTTGTCCTTGGTGCATTGCGCTTCAATCTTGAACGCCTCGTCGAACGGCAGCCCGTTCGACCGAACCATCGCTTCCTTGGTTTTGGCGAGTGCGACGGGGGCGCCCAAGCTGATCTTGCGCGCCAGTTCCTCGGCCATCGGGAGCACCTGGTCTTGCGAGACGACCCGGTTCACGAGTCCCGTCGCCAACGCGTGCGCGGCGGTCAGCGGTTCGCCCACCAATGCGAGTTCCATCGCGGTCGCCCAGGGGACCTGCCGCGCAAGCCGGACCAGCGATCCACCCCCGGCTATCAGCCCGCGGCGCACTTCGGTCACGCCAATCGTGGCAGTCTCGGCCATGACGCGAATATCGGTGGCGAGTACGAATTCCGCGCCCCCGGCGAGTGCATGGCCGTTGATCGCCGAGACCACCGGCTTGAAGAATTCCGTCCCGCGCAGGATCGCGCGATACAGTTGTCGCCGGTCGCTCGAAAACCGTTCCTCCCATTCGCCCACCGGTTCGCGGGTACGCATCATCAGCGGGATGACGCTACCGAGATCGCCGCCTGACGAGAACGCTTGGTTCCCGGCACCGGTCACTAGGGCGACACGGATGGAATTGTCGGCGGCTACGTCGCGCCAAATGTCGCAAAGGCGCACCAGCATTTCCGGGGAGAAGGCATTGCGCTTTTCCGGCCTGTTGAGCGTGATGTAGGCGATCCCATCCTGCTTCTTGAAGATCACATGCGGTTCGCTGGCGGTCATGTCGCGTTCTCCGTTTCGAGCCACGCGATTACTCGCGCCGTAATCCCGGGCCGGTCGGCCTTCCCATTCGGACCCCGGCCAATCGACTCGACCGGCATGATCGCGCGAGGGATTTTGTGCCCTGCCAACCTCTTACGCAGGTGGTCCCGCAAGCCCTCGATGTCGAGATTATCACCGTGCTCGCTCGCGACAATCGCGGCGACCATTTGGCCGAAGCGCTCATGCGGAACCCCGACGACCAGCGAATCGTAAACGCCCGGCCACGTTGCGATCGCCTCCTCGACTTCCTCGGGAAACACCTTCTCTCCGCCCGTGTTGATCGAGGTGGATCCACGGCCGAGCAAGGTGATGGCGCCGTCTGAGTCCACCGTCGCGAGGTCACCGGGTATCGAATAGCGCACGCCGTCGACGACCGGGAAGGTCGCGGCGGTCTTCACGGGGTCCTTGTAATACCCGAGCGGGATATGACCGCGCACCGCCAAACGCCCGGGGTTCGGATCGCCGGGTTTGAGAGGGTTGCCGGAGTCATCAATGACGCAGGCATTTTTCCCGAGCTGGAAGCGCGCGCCGCCTGCCTTCTTCCGGTTGGAAGTCAATGAGCGGCCCATGCCGCTCGCCTCGCTCGAATTAAGAAAATCGATGAGCAGAGCGGAAGGCGCGTGAACCAGTACCCGCTCCTTCACGCTGGCGCTCCATGCCATCCCGGAAGACGACACTACCCGCAGATGACCGAGATTCCAGCGACCCGGTTCGCGGTCGAGCGCGTCGACGATCGGGCGGCAGAATGCGTCGCCCACAATGCAGAGGTCCGTCACGCCATGGGCGACGATGGTGTCGAGCAGGACTTCGACGTCGAACGAAATACCCGGCAGGGTCACCACCGTTCCCCCGCGATTGAGGATGGTCGCAGCGAAAACGAATCCGGTTCCGTGCATGAGCGGCGCGGCGGGCAAACCCACCGGCGGGGCGTTCGCTTCGAGCCGTCGGCGGACGTGATCATAGTCGGCTACGTCGGGATCGCCGGTCGCGTTCGACGCGAGATAGAGATCGTGCTGGCGCCACATCACGCCACGCGGAAGCCCCGTCGTTCCGCCGGTGTAGATCAGCATCTGATCGTCGCCAGACGGAGCACCGACAATGCCGCGAACCTCGTCAGGATGCTGCGCAGCTTCTTCGTAAGGCTGTGCCCAGACCGGACATGCGCTCTTCCCATCATCGACGAACAACCACAGCTTGATGTCTGGACACCGCGCGCGCACAGCGTCGGCCTGTTCGGCGAAAGCGCCGTGGAAGATCACTGCGACGGCGTCGGCATCCGTCCAGAGCTGTACCAGTTCGTCGCCAGTGTAGCGGTAATTGGTGTTTACCGGGACCAGACGCGCCTTCAAGCTGGCATAGACGCTTTCCATGTAGGCGGGCGAGTTATGGAGGTAGAGGGCGACCTTCTCTTGCGGGTGCAGCCCCGCTTTTAGCAGCGACGATGCAATGCCGGCCGCGCGACGATCGAAGCAGCTCCAGTCCAAAGCGACGTCGCCATGGGCCAGCGCGAGTCGGTCCGGAACATGTTCCGCGACCGTTTGCCATACCTCGACGAACGTCCATTCCACTGGCCGGATGCTCGCAACCCGAGGGGCGCCGATCGTTTGCATTTATATTGCCCTTTGCCCTTGTATCGGTTCGCCAGCCCTTCTATGGTCCTACATTAGGATATTCAAGCTTGCTAGGGCAATTCATGAAAAAAGTGGACGAGGAAAGCGGGGATGGGAGCGGCACGTTCGCACCGCTGGAGGGTGTCAGGATCCTTGATTTCTCGTCAAACATGGCGGGTCCCTTTGCGACGATGATTCTCGCCCAGCTTGGCGCGGATGTGATCAAGGTGGAGGCGCCTTCGGGTGACGATGCCCGAGCATGGCCTCCCGAAGTCGACGGTACCGGAATCGCCTATCGACACATGAACGCGGGCAAGCGCGGGATCGTTCTCGACCTCGGAACCGAAAGCGGACGCAAAGCTGCGCTGACGCTAGCCGCGCGGTCGGACGTCTTGCTTCAAAGCATGCGGCCCGGCGTCGCGGAGCGGATTGGAATCGGCGAAGATGCCGTGCGTGCCGTTAATCCCGATATCCTCTATTATGCGCTCAACGCCTTCGGTGCGGGGCCCGTCGGGAGCGGCCTCCCGGGCTACGACCCACTTGTGCAGGCGTATACGGGCATCATGATGATGAACGGGCACGATGGTGCGCCGCCGGTGCGCTGCGCGCCTTCGGTCGTTGACCTTGGTACCGGGCAATGGGTGGCAATGGGGGTTCTTGCCGCAGTCCTCGCAAAGCAGCGTGGCCAGCAAATCCGGGGCATGGAAACGGCGCTGGTTGATACCGCATTCAGTCTCGTCGCCTACCAGGCGACTGCGGCCAAGATGTCGGGCAAGCGGCCGGCAAGAGCAGGTTCGGGCAATCCGATCGCCGCACCTTACGAAGTCTATCCCGCACGCGACGGCAATCTTATGATCGCCGCCCCGAACCAGCGCCTTTGGGAACGCGTAGCCAAGGTCATCGGCATCGAGGAACTTGTTGCGGACCCCCGTTTCCTCACTGTCGCCGATCGCAGCCGGAACAATGCCGAATTGACGGTGGAAATCGGGCGGGCGCTAGCCGGAGCAGACGTTGCGACTTGGGTCGGGCGACTTCACGACGGAGGCGTTCCGGCTACTCCGGTCGCAGGCCTCGAAGAAGCCGTGGCATCCGAGGCCGCGCTCGAGCGCGGGACGTTCCTGGAGCTCGACGGCGTGCCGCATGTCAGGCTGCCGTGGGCGGTCGACGGGGAATCGGTTCCCTTTGCAAGCCCCGCACCTCGATTGGGCGAACATACTCTCGAGGTCCTGCGCGAATGCGGCGTCGATGAAGAAGAGATTAGGAAGATCGTCGGCGAGGGGACGGCGTCGATCGCCGCAAGCCGGAGCGTTGAGCGATGAACGAAGTGCCAGGTGAGCCGCTTCGCGTCGTCGAGATCTCCAGCGGTGTTGCGGGTGCCTATTGCGGATGGTTGCTGTCCGAAATGGGCGCGCGCGTCATCCGCTTGCCTGCCGAAGACCCCAAAGGGCGCTCGGCAGGTAGGCCGAGCGACGCGATCACTCTCGGGCTGGCCTACTACGCCGCAGGGAAAGAACCCTTAGACCCTGCCGACATCTCCGAAGCTGTGGAAAATGCCGACATCGTCATCTCGGACGACACGACCCTGTTCACTGCCATACTGGGCGCATCACCTGAGGGATTCGTGGCGCTCCACCCAGGAACGGTCGTTGCGGTATCGACGGTTTTCGGGCTGACTGGCCCCTTGGCCAAGACAGCTGCGGTGCCGCTGGACGCACAAGTCCAGGCGTCGGTGTCCTGGGCGCTCGGTGAACAGGGAAGGCCCCCGCTCGCCATTCCTCCGGGCGTCCTGGAATGTCAGGCGGGCGCTCACCTCGCGGCGGCCAGCCTTTTGGCGAGGAGGGCGGGCCCTCGACCTGACGGCGGGCGGGTCGTTGACATCGCTCTCATTGATGTGCTCGCCCATTACGTCGGGGTGAATTGCCGTTTCTATATCCATCACGGAATGGAATGGCGGCGAGAAGGGCGCCGCGCCGCGCAATCCGGCGGCGCCTATCCCTTTGTGATCCTCCCTTGTGCGGACGGAGCGGTCTGCCTGTCAGGGCGGACGCGTCCGGAATGGGAGCGCTTTGTCGAGGCGATGGGGACGCCCGAATGGACGAAGGAACCGCGATACCAGCGATTGCGCGCGATGGGGCAGGAGTATCCGGAGGAGGTCGACGCGCTGATCCAGCCATGGCTTGCTAAACACACCAAAGCCGAGATCGAGGAGATAGCGGACCGATTCCGCCTCACCATCGCCCCGTTGCGGGATCTAGCCGAGGTTCTCGATACACCGCAATTCGCCCATCGCGATTTCCTGCGCTCGTGGACACACGGCGACAGAAATCTGACAGCAACGGGTTTGCCGTTTCGCGTCGCGCAAGCGCGCGGAGAGTCACAGGCCCCCAACGAAGCTCGTTCACTGCTGAGTTGTGTCGGTTCACCGCGCCAGGAGACTGACGACCTGCCGCTGGCTGGATTGCGCGTGCTCGATCTCGGTTGGGTCTGGTCCGCTCCGCAAGTCGGCAGCATGCTCGCCCAGTTCGGAGCCGAGGTAATCAAGATCGAGCACCGCAAGCGCCCCGACAATTCGCGCCTGTCCGGTGTAATCATCCGCGACGGAGAACGGATCGAGGGGCAGACGATGGATATGTCGCCGATGTTCCATCAGATCAACAAGGGCAAGATGGGCATCACGCTCAATCTCAAGGAGCCGATCGCGGTCGACTTGCTCCGACAGCTCGCAGCAAGCAGCGACGTGGTGTTGGAGAACATGTCGGCGGGTTCGCTCGAAAGGTCGGGCATCGGATTCGACACGCTGAGCGCCGGTAATCCGGGGTTGATCATGGTCGCGATGTCGGGTGCCGGACAATTCGGTCCGGCGTCAGACATGCGGACCTATGCGCCCACCATGTCCAGTTTCGTGGGGCTCGAATCGTTAGTCGGTTATCCGGGAGAAGAGCCAACCGGCGCTCTGAATTTCGCGCTCGGCGATCCGAATGCCGCAGTGCACGCGCTCGTCGCCCTGTTCGCGGCGCTCGAGCGGCGCGAAGCGACCGGGAAGGGCGCGTACATCGACCTGTCCCAGACCGAAGCCCTCTTCTGCACGCTGATCCCCTATGCCTTGCAAGCGCAACTGGACGGGCACCAGCCAGAGCCTGTCGGCAATTCTCATCCGGGGATGGCTCCACACGGCATTTATCCGGCAAAGGGAGACGATCGCTGGCTTTCGCTGGCGGTAAGGGACGATCGCGACTGGCAGGCGCTCTGTGCGATCGCGCCCGAGGAGGCCTGGGCGCGAGACCAGCGCTTCGCCTCAGCTCACGCGCGTATCGCGTCTCGAGCTGAATTGGATCGCATGGTCGAGGCGTGGAGCGTCAAGCATGATCGCGACGCCCTGGTTTCTTCCCTGCGCGCTGCGGGCGTTCCAGCCTCACCTGTCAATGACATCGATGGGCTGTGGGCCGACGTGCAGATCGCCGCGCGCGAAATGGCAGAAGTCGTCGAATTGCCGGGCTTGGGGGGTGAAACGCTCTTCCGCGCCCCGTGGAACATAAGCGGGATTAAGATCGCAACAGGAACGCGTGGTCCGATCATCGGTGAGCACAACGACAGCGTGCTTCAGCGCCTGCTCGGCCTCTCTCCTGACGAAAGCGCGCAACTCGTCGAAGACGGCGTGATCGCCTGAGGAATCGCACAGGCGAAAGATGCGCGGCCTCGAGGGCTACCAGACCATCTAATATCGAACCCAAAGAAACGGCCGCGCAAATGCGCGGCCGTCAGGGGAAAGTTTGTCCAGGGGAGGCGTCGTCAGGCAGCCTCGGCCGTCTCGTGCGTTCTCAGATTGAAACCGGGGTATCCGTTGGCCGCGACCTCGTCGATGATTTCGGAATAGGAAGGCATTCCGGGGAAGTAGGCAGTGAAGACTTTCGGTTTACCCGGGATGTTAGAGTTCATGTACCACGAGTCCGTGCTCGTCATGAGGGTTCCTTCCACGTCGGCGGAGATTTTCTCGACCCAGGCTGCTTCGTCCTGGGCCGTAGCTTCCATCTCGACGGCGCCGGTCCTTTTCATGTGCTCCATCGCGTCGATTACCCAGTCGACGTGCTTCTCGATGCAGACGGGAAAATTGACGAGGATCGCTGGGCTTTGTGGACCAGTGATCATGAATAGGTTGGGAAAGCCCTCCGAGGCGAGTCCGAGGTAGGCACGAGGACCGTCCTTCCACTTGTCTGCAAGCGTCTGGCCGTTGCGACCCGTGAGGTTGAGCTTGAGGATTGATCCGGTGACGGTGTCGAAGCCGGTCGCGAAGACGATTGCGTCGAGTTCGTGATGATCGCCGTTTTCCAGCGTCAGGCCGTCTGCCGTGACCTCCCGGATGGGATTCTTCCGGATGCTGACAATCGAGACGTTGTCGCGGTTAAAGGTCTCGTAATATTCGGTGTCGATCGGCGGTCGCTTGGTCCCGACCGCGTGATTGAACTCGCAGAGCACGTCGGCCTTCGCGGGATCGTTGACGGTGCTGCGAATCTTGTCCTCGATATATCCGGCGACTACCTCGTTGGCCGCGGGATCGGTGACGATGTCGGTGAAACTGGTGAACATGAAGCGGAAGCCGCCTTTGTCCCATAGCTTGTCCAGCATGGCTGTTCGCTCTTCCGACGACAGTTCCAATGCTGACTTTTCGGGCAGCTCGAAAGGCATGCCGATCGGTGAATTGAGCGTGAGCGCACGCAGCTCGGCGAACTTCTCATTCTGCTCGCGCCGCATCTCGTCGGTCAGGGCGTGGTTCCTCGCCGGCACGCTGTAGTTCGCGGTTCGCTGGAACACGGTCAGGTGATCGGCCTGCTGGGCGATCATCGGGGTGCTCTGGATGCCGCTGGAACCCGTCCCGATCAGGCCGACCCGCTTGCCGGTGAAGTCCACGCCTTCGTGTGGCCAGAGAGCGGTGTGATAGACCTTGCCGGCAAACGTATCCAGCCCCGGAAGATTGGGCCGGGCAGGGGCGGACGTGTTGCCCACAGCGGTAATGAGAAATTTGGCCCGGACCGATTCGCCAGTGTCGGTTTCGATCGTCCAGTGATGCAAGCTCTCGTCATAGGTGCCGGCCGTCACCCGCGTGTTGAAGTCGATGTCCTTCTTCAGGTCTAGCCGATCGGCGACGAAATTGAGATAGTCGAGGATCTCAGGTTGCGCGGGGTAGCGACAGCTCCACTTCCACTCGTTGCGGATCTCGTCCGAGAACGAATAGCAGTAGTAGTGGCTCTCCGAATCGCACCGGGCACCCGGGTACCGGTTCCAGTACCAGGTGCCCCCCACACCCTTCGCGGCGTCGAAAACGCGGGTGCTGTACCCTTGCTCGCGTAGGCGATGGAGCATGTAAAGTCCCGAAAATCCTGCACCGATCACGACGGCATCGACTTCGGTTGCGCGCGAGGAATATGCCATTTTTCTCAGATCCTGTCCCTTTGACGTGCCCGGAAAAATACCGGAATCGCCAAATATGTCAATTGTCCTACCGTAAGCATTGACACGCCACTGAGAGTGCGGCAAATCATAGGTCTAACAATTGTCTCATTGGAATGTTGACCGAGTGTCTTCTGGACAAGCGAGAGGGCAAGGGAGAGGATCGTGAAGGCAAAGCAGACCCGTCTTTGGACTTCGGGTGTCGCCGCAATGGCCATTGGGCTTTCATCTGCGGCGTATGCGCAGGATACTGAAGGCCAAGACCCCGCACAGTCGCAGACTCCGCAGGTCGACGCGAACGCGATCGTCGTCACTGCCAACAAGCGTGAGCAGAACCTCAATGACGTCGGCCTTTCGGTCACCGCGATCGGTAGCCAAGCGCTTGCGGAACGGCAGATAACATCAGTGCAAGACATCGCTGCGGCCGTTCCCGGTCTTCAATTCGCAGACAGCGGAGCGGGCACTCCGATCTACACGCTCCGAGGCATCGGCTTTAACGAAGAAAGCCTCGGCGTTTATCCATCGGTTAGTGTCTATACGGACGAGGTTCCGCTTCCCTTCCCCGTGCTAACCTTACATGCGGCCTTCGACTTAGACCGCGTCGAAGCGCTCAAGGGGCCGCAGGGGATTCTCTTTGGCCAGAACGCCACCGGAGGCGCGATCAACTACATTGCGTCGAAACCAACCAGCACGCTCCAATACGGTGCGGACGTCAGCTACGGCCGATTCAACACCCTTACCGGCAATGCCTTCGTCAGTGCTCCGATCGGTGAAAAAGCAGGTGTTCGCCTCGCCTTGTCGGCTCAGGACAGCGACGGATGGCAATACAGCCTGACCCGGCCGGGGGACCGCAATGGAGCGATGAAATACATCGCCGGCCGACTGACATTTGCGGTTGAACCGGCACCAAACGTGCGTCTCCGCGCGACGGCCTTGGCTTGGCAGGACAAAAGCGAACCGCAGGCTGCACAGCTTATCGCGGTCCGGGCGCAGAATCCGGCTGACACCCAAGCTCCGTTGCTGACGGCTCCCTTCGGAACGACCAATCCGCGCTCTGCGGACTGGACGGTCAGGTCGGATTACGTGACGTTCACAGACGTCGTGAATGGCGATTTCAGCATCAAGCCGCTGACGACGGGAGATCTGTCGCCGCGAAGCAACCGCAAGTTCATTCAGGGAGCGCTGCGCGCAGAGGTCGACATCGCCGACGCAGTCACTCTCACCTCGATTACGTCCTATCTCGATTATCGCCAACATCTTTACAGTGACAAAGACGGGACCGCACTGGCCATCGCAAATATCGGCGATGGTCTCGCAAATATCCAGTCCTTCAACCAAGAAGTGCGTCTGTCAAACCTCGACCCCGGTCGTTTCAACTGGGTTGTCGGCGCCAACTACGAGGACAGCCACACGTTTGAAGACCAATATCTGACATTCGCCAATGGATCTTCCTCCAGTCCCAATACGATTTTCATCAACACGACGGGCAGCGAGGTCATTCAGGACATTCGAAATTACGCGGTTTTCGCGAACGGCGAATACGAACTGGTCGACGGCCTGGTCGCGAAAGTTGGTGGTCGTTATACCAACTCGCGTAATCAGTCCGACCTCTGCTCCAAGGGCAACGGCGACGGGCTGGTCTCTGTCCTGTTCAACATCATTGGTGGCCTATCCGGCAATCCGTTCACCCCGATTGGCACCAACGACTGTTATGTGCTGAATGCACAGGGAGTGCCTGGCGATCGTTTCCTCGATACGCTCGCTGAGGACAATTTCTCCTGGCGTGTCGGTCTGGATTATGAGCCAAGTCCTGACACGCTGTTCTATGCAAACGTTTCGCGCGGATACAAGGCGGGCAGTTATCCGACCCTCGCGAGCGCCGATTACAAAGCATACTTCCCCGTTACGCAGGAGTCGGTAACGTCGTACGAGGCCGGCTTCAAAGCGTCATTGGCCAACCGGATGGTGCAGTTCAACGGCGCGGCCTTCTACTACGACTACGTCGACAAGCAGATCCGCGGCAAGGTCGTCGATCCGATCTTCGATGTTCTCGACGTTCTGATCAACGTGCCGAAATCGCGCGTCATGGGCGCCGAAGCCGATCTGACCGTGCGACCGGCGGAAGGACTCAGCTTCGGTGCGTCCACAACGTATCTCGACTCCAAGGTGCTCACCGACAATGGGTCCCAATTCGTCGGCCCGACTGCTTACGGTAATAGCTGCACCGTCGGCGGAGCTCCCGGTCCGTGCGACTTTACCGGTAGCGAACTGCCGTTCACCCCAAAATGGTCGTATGGAATCAACGTTGACTACCGCCGCGATTTGGGCGCCGGAAAACTCATCTTAGGTGCAGATTTGCGCGGCCAGAGTTCGTCTGTCGCAACGCTCAACGGCAGGACGATTGAGTTCCGCGATCTGCCCAACGACCGACACGCGTCGTTCGTCGACAAGCCCTTCGTCATACCGTCCTACATTGTCGTGGACGCTCGGCTCGGTTACGAATTCAGCGGCGGACGGTTCAAAGTGATGGCATGGGGCAAGAACGTGTTCAACGAATACTACGTGACAAATGCGGCTCACTACCTCGATACGACTGTGCGTTTTACCGGGATGCCTGTGACGTATGGAATCACTTTGAGCGTCAAAAACTAATGGCTTGATCGCCACGGAAATTGGCAGATGCACACCACATGGTGTGCCTGCCAGTCTTCGTTTGGCCAGTCGACGTGGTTCTACAAAGCCGTGCACGGCGAGAACGCGGCATCAGGCTGTTGTGACCGATCCCTTCGCCGCGCTGTCCAGAATCCGTGCGTAAGCCTCAATGTCGATCTCTGCCCTGCGCCGTGCACGCTCAGAATCTCTGCCTTCAATGGCCTCGAGAATCTTCCGGTGTGCGAGGCATACGCGCTGACGCAGTTCGAGCGACGCGAACTCCCTGAGCTTAGAGGCCTCGAACATCAGGCCGCTTACGGACGTCGCCAATGCGCAGAGAAGGTCGTTATGGCTTGCAGCGGCCAACGCGTCGTGCCAGTTGACGTTCTCCATCAGGAACTCTTCCAGGTCATCGATCTCGATGGCTGTCTGATCAATCCTGTCAGAGATCTCGCGAAGCGCCGTCAAGTCCTCGGCGGTTCGGCGTTGGGCGGCCAAAGAAGCGACCATCGGCTCGAGTGCGAGGCGCACTTCGGCAAGGGCGGTCAGCGGGATGCTGCGGCCGCGCGCGAAAATGTTGATCTGGCCGGCCAACTGATCGTCACTGGGCATTGAGACCGTCGTTCCGCCGTACCTGCCCGCTCGCGTGGCCACAAGTCCCTGCGCTTCGAGGATACGTAGCGCTTCGCGCACCGAGCCTCGACTTAATCCCGTCGTCGTTACGAGCTCGCGTTCAGTCGGCAACATCGAACCGGGGGGGTACGCGTCGCTGAGAATTTCCTTCTTCAGGCGCTCGGCGAGTACGTCACTCGACTTGGGGACCTTAATTTTCCCGAGCCCCTCTAGCATACTGTCCTGTTTGGATTCGAAGTCACTTGATTGAGCGGGGTTGGTCATAATCACCCTATGTCGCGCATCTCGCCAATGGACAAGTTTTCCTACGCGAGAGGCATTGCCCCTTCCTGGTAGACAAGTCAATTGTTAGACCTTACTAACTATGGTTTGACCATAGAGGTGAACGGGAACATGGCTACGCAAGTCGGCAAACAGCCCGGGGGCGCGTACGCGAATTGGCAACGAACTGTGGTGTCACGCTACGCCGATCGCTCTTTCGTCGCACGCAACCGCTCGGGCGTAGAGCTGCAACCGGTCTACACGGGGCTCGACCGCCGTGGCGAGGAAGCGGAGATGCCCGGGCAATACCCCTACACCCGGGGCATTTACCCGATCCATTACCAGTTCCAGCCGTGGATGGACCTGCAGATCATCGGCTATGGCCTGCCCTCGCAGACTCGCGAGCGGATGGATCTGCTGCTGAAGGAAGGCGGATCGAAGGGCTACTTCGATCGCGAAGCCTACAACTTCATCTTTGACATGCCGACTTCGATGGGCTGCGACCCCGACCATCCGGGGGTGCGCGGTAGTATCGGCGACTGCGGTATCTCGGTGTGCAAGGCGAGCGACTACGAAATCCTGCTGGCGGGCAAGGACTTGACGAGGACCACTGTCTCGATGGTGCTCAATGCCGGTTCGCCGCCGATGCTCGCCCTCTATCTCGCTGCAGCCAAGCGGCGGGGCTTCGCGTTCGACAAGCTGGGCGGGAATGTCACCAACTACATCTGGGATTTCTTCGGCCACAGCGGCGGGACCAATTTTTCACCCAGGGGCAGCTATCGGCTGGTGGCCGACATCGCCGCCTATTGTGCAGAGCACGTGCCGATGTGGAACACGCTGACAATCAGCGAACATAATATCTGCGAGGCGGGTGCCAATAACGTCCAAGCGGTGGCCTATGCAATTGCCGCAATCATCGCGGTCAATGAGGAATGCGTCTCACTTGGCATCGATCCTGATCGCGTCGTTCCACGCTTCGGCTTTCATGTGCGCTATGGTGAGAACTTCTTCGAGGAAATCGCCAAGACCCGCGCGTTGCGGCGCGTATACGCCAAGGTCAACAAGGAGCGTTTTGGCTGCCGCAAGAGCGGCGCCCTTCAGGCGCGAATCCATGCGCAGACCGCAGGTTCGCTCCTGACGGCGCAACAGCCGCTCAACAACCTCGTGCGCAATGCCTATGGTGCCCTCGCAGCGGTCCTATCGGGCGTGAACGGCATGACCATCAACGCCTACGACGAAGCCCTCGGGCTGCCGACGGAAGATGCGGTTACGTTGTCGCTCAGGACCAGCCAGATGATCGCGGAGGAAACCGGTGCGGTCCATGTATCGGATCCGTTGGGCGGCTCGTATTACGTGGAAGAACTGACCGACGAGATCGAACGGCGCGTGTTCGAGATCATCGAGGAGATCGACGAGCGCGGAGGCCTGATCGCCTGCATCGAATCGGGGTGGATCAAGCAGCAGGTCTCGGCATCGGCCTATCGGTGGCGGCAAGAGATCGAAAGCGGCGCGCGAACTATGGTCGGCGTCAACAAGTATGTCAGCGACGAAGTGACCGAATACCAGGTGTTCCAGCCGGATCCGGAAGCCGCACGGCTCGCGATCGCAGATCTCGAACGGCACCGCGCTGAACGCGACCAAGCGAAATGCGAAGCGGCCCTCGAAGCGTTGAAGAAAGCGAGCTGCGATGTTCGCGAAGGTCGCAAGATCGGCTCAGTCATGGCCAACCTCGTCGCTGCCGCCGATGCCAACGCAACATTGGGCGAGATGCAGGCCGTTCTGCACGAGATCTTTGGGCGCAACAAATAGAGGCGGTTCAGATGCAAGATAGGAAACCCAGGCCGCGGGTGCTGTTGACCAAGAGCTTCATCGACAGTCATGACCGAGCGATTGAGACCATCGCGCTCGCGCTGCGTGATGCGGCGATGGAAGTGGTCCTGATCGACTACGAACAGCCCGAGGACGTCGTTAACGTGGCGTTGCAGGAGGATGTCGACGTGATCGGCGTCAGCTTCATGTCAGGAGGGCAGGTCGAAGCTACCCAGAAGATCGTCGCCGAACTCGAGCGGCGCGACGTGGGCGATCTGCCGCTCGTCGTCGGCGGTATCATCCGTCCCTTTGATGAGCCACCTCTGATCGAGGCCGGTGTGAAAAGCATTTTCCGGGGCGGGGCGCCCTTGTCGGAGGTCGTTTCCACGTTCGAGAACCTTTCGCAAAGCTACCGGGGGATTCCTTGAGCGGAACGGACCGGCCTACGATTGCTGCTCCGCTCCTGGAAGCGGTCCGTGCAGGCGACACCTTGAGCCTCGGTCGCGCGATCACGGAGATCGAAAACGGCTCGGTCCTAGGGGTGGAGCTCGGTATCGCGGCCGCAGATCCGGCAGTGCCAATTCGTACGTTAGGCGTAACCGGGCCACCGGGCGCAGGGAAATCCACGCTGATCAATGCGCTCATCTCGGAATTGCTGCCTGACTTCGGCCGCATCGGAGTGCTCACCGTCGACCCCTCGAGTCCAGTCAGTGGCGGCGCAATTCTCGGCGATCGCGTGCGAATGTCTGCCCACAGCGCCAATCAGAACGTGTTCATTCGATCGCTGGCTGCTCGCGGACATCTGGGGGGCGTAACGCGAGCGACAAGAAGCGTCATCGAACTTCTGGGTGCAGCCGGCATGGATTTGGCAATCGTAGAAACTGTGGGGACCGGTCAGTCGGAGGTCGAAGTGGCCGAACTCACAGACCTCAGGATCATGGTCTGCGCGCCTGGAATGGGGGACGGGATGCAGGCGATCAAAGCGGGCATTCTCGAGGTCGCCGACATCCTCGTCGTCAACAAGGCCGACCTTCCCGACGCCGACCGCACTACCAACTTCCTCAAGGGCATGCTGATGCACCGCGGACACACGGAAAGGCGCGTCGCGATTAAGGTCTCAACTCTCCGTTCCGAAGGGTTGGTCGAGCTAGCCGCGGCGGTGCGCGACCGTCTGGGCGAAGCCAATGGCGCGGTGCTGCAACCGAGCTGCGAGATCCACGACGCTCGCATGAGGCTGGCCCGCGATGCCGCAGAGCTTCTCGCGGCCCAACTTTTGGAGGGCCGCGACCCGCAGGTCAAAACGCTCGTGCAGAGGAGCGCGGAGGGGACCCTATCGCGTAACGACGCTGCGCGTGAGGCTATTCGCATCATGGCGCATATGACTGCCTGACCGGGCGCCGAAGGCTCGCCGCGAACGGATCGAAACAGAAGGAGAGAATACTTGACCGTTCTACCGCGGTTTTCGCTCGAAGGCAGGACGACACTGGTGACCGGAGCATCTAGCGGGATCGGTTGGGCGCTCGCCAAGGGTCTCAGCGCAGCCGGCGCGCGTATTGTGGTCGTCGCCCGCAGGAGCGAACGACTGGAGCTGTTGGTGCGCGAGATCGAGGAAAGTGGAGGTGCCGCGATCGCGGCGAAAGCCGACGTGACCGAGATCGACAGTGTCGAGCAGGCATTCGATGAGGCCGAGGCGGCATTCGGCACGGTGGACATCGCGATCTGCAACGCCGGCATCAGCGGTGTCAGTAACTTCCTAAAGACGGATGCCGCAGAACGCGACGCGGTCTTCGACACCAATTTGCGTGGTGTCTGGAACGTGGGCCAGTCGGCCGCCCGGCGTATGGTTGCGGCCGGCGTACCCGGCTCGATTATCAATGTTGCTTCGGTCCTTGGGCTCGGCGCCCAACCAGGCGTCGCGAGCTATTGCGCTTCGAAAGGCGCGGTTATCCAGCTTACGCGGTCGATGGCGCTCGACCTCACACGGTACGGTATCCGCGTCAACGCGGTCGCGCCCGGCTGGTTCAAGACCGAAATTAACGACGACTACTTCGCGAGCGAGGCGGGCAAGGAATACATTCAACGGATGCCCTCCCGCCGCCTGGGCCAATTGGATGAGCTCGTCGGCCCGGTCGTCCTGCTTGCGAGCGAGGCGGGCTCTTTCATGAACGGGTCGGTCGTCGTCGTGGATGGGGCCCTAAACACTCTCGTCGCCTGATCCTGCTCGGACCCAAAACTGCGGGACAACCAACGCATGTCGGGAATCGAGTTCAGCATATTCGAGCACAATGCCGGTCCGCTCCGAGATCGAAATTGACGTGCCTGCTCTTGTTAACAGGATTAGCGAAACGATAGTCGGCGATATCGGAACGATGTGAGAGCAGCGGCTCAAGTGTGGGTAATCGAACCCCACCTACAAGCTAACGACCTAGCATCGATCTCATGTGCTTCAGCGCCCCCCCCCCCCCCCCGGCCAGGTGCTGAAGGGTGCCTCAGACAATCCGACCTTTGATTTTTCGGAAGAAGGCAACCAGACGAAACAGGCAGAACCCGTAAAAGCCCTATCCTTGAATGCCGACGGGGCCGGTTCGCCCACTATTGGACCGGATGTACTCCGCTTCGCCCGGGATACCCAGCGCGGCGATAAGGCTGCTTCCGCCAGCCGTCAGCGGATCCACGCCATCCCGAGGCTCACCATCCTCGCGCGTGAAGCGATGGAGGCGTGCAGGACCCGGTGATCAAAAACCCCGAACCGCGATCGCATGCGCCGTTCGATCGAGGTCTTCCCGGAAATCGGGGTGCGCTATCGCAACCAGTCGCCGGGCCCTTTCGGAGAGCGAACATCCCTTAAGCTCTGCCGCTCCGAATTCGGTGACGATGACGTCGGCATCGCTTCTCGACAACGTGACCGGGCCGCTCAGTCGAGCGACGATCCTGCTGACCGAGCCCTGTCGTGCCGTCGCGGGCAACGTGATGATATTGCGGCCTCCTGGCGAGTTGGAAGCTGCCCTTGCAAAGTCCGCCACGCCACCTGTCGCGCCGATGTATTGCCCATCGATCACTTCACAATTGACCTGCCCCGTAAGGTCCACTTCGAGCGCCGAATTAATGGCCACGAAGCGTGTCAGTCGCGCGATCACGGCCGCTCCGTGCGTGTAGCTTGCCGGCGCCATTCTCATCGCGGGATTGCGATGGGCGAAGCGATACAACCTGCTTGTCCCCACCAGCGCGCAACCCACCGATATCCCGGCATCGATTTCCTTACGGGCGTTAGTAACCACCCCGGCTTCGATCAGATCGACGAAACCGTCGCCGATCATGCCGGAATGGACGCCCAAATCCTTGCGATCTCCGAGTTGCCTGATGATCGCATCTGGCAATGCCCCAACTCCTGACTGCAGGACGGATCCGTCATCGATTGAGGCCGCACAATTCTTGGCAATCGCGCGACTCACAGCATCAGTCCGCGTGGGCGCGATCTCTGGAGGCGAGTAATTGACCGGCACGGCAACATCGATTTCACTTGAATGGATTCTCTCGCCGAACGTCCACGGCAAACATTCATTTATTTCTGCTACGACGAGCCGGGCCTTAGCAATCGCCGCCCGGATATGGTCACTTACTAGGCCGCAGCTGTGAAAACCTTCGGAATCAGCCGGGCCTACCGAAATCATCGCCACGTCGCAGCGCAACGAACCTTCGGCGATCGCTGGTTCGATTTCGCTCATTCGGATTGGGATGATCGTCAGGCGCCCTGCCGCAGACGCGGCCCTGAGGGTGCCTATCCCACCTATGCCTCGAAGAGCGAAAGTCCGCGCACTCTCTGCATCGATTAACCCGGAAAAACTCGACCCAATGAAAACTGACAGATCATCAATTTCGGGACTCTGGGCGATCAGGACTTCGACCAACCGTGTGGGTTCGCCGCAAGCTTGGCCGACGACAATGGAATCTCGGCGCGTGAGCAGACTGCCTAGGTTGAGTTCGTTGGCTTCGATAATTCGTGTCATGAATTGCCCGCATACGAGGACAAGCGGCGGTTTTCAGCCTGTTTGCAATGATTTTGCCGGTGAAATATTTGTGAAAAAGTGCGAAAGGCGCAAGCCGCACATTCCGATCATCGCGATTCTCGAATGCCCCTGCGAGCATCCGTTTCCGGACTATCTTGCTTTCCAGCACACCATTGGCGGGTTGGACAGGCTGAACCAGACTTGGATCGACGTACTGCGCCGAGCCGAAGGCGTACAGTTGCTGAGCTGCCCGCAGACAGGGCGACATTACACCGGCTCGGCAACTGGCGCGGAAGGATTCTGGGGTCGGTGGCAGGAATACTTACTGACCGGCCACGGCGGCAACCAAGGGTTGCTGGACTGCGACACCGGGACGTTCGCGGTCACCATCCTTCAGGTCGCCGGATCGACCGCTACAAGCGACGAAACCTGGCCGACGAACAGGTATGGAAAACCAAGCTGCTGTCACGGGAGTTCGGGTTCAATCGAAACTGAGTTGTTCCGGTTACATGCTGCAGCAGCCCGACTGCACAATGCTAGGTCAATGCTGGCGTGTCCATTCCAGCTCGCGCTCCGCCTCCTTGGCCAGCCGCTCGACAAGCTTGTGAATTGCTGCAGTCCTGCTGAGCGGCTGATGCGGAGCAGGATCGAAGGCGCCGATTTCGCGCAATTCTCGTAACGCACGCAATCGATGCGCAGGATCACCCGCAAGCGCATCATTAAACACCGAGATAAATAAGGCCTCCTTCTTAGTGACCTTGTACTTCTGGCCATTGATGGTGATTGTCATGATCTCATTCGCGCAAGCGATGGCAAGTTCGCGCAAGGTAAATCCACTCTTGCGGCGCTTGTGCCGCCGCGCGCCCGCTGGATTACCGGACTGCCCAGGCTTGAACTGAGAAGCCTTGGGCGGCTTGCCCTTACCCACCTCGTAGTCGCGTTCGCTGTTCATTTTCGTGTTCCTGGTCCGAGGCGTGGGGTGACGGAATACCCAACCGCAAAGCCTATTCGGCGATCCGATCCAGCAATTCTGCAGTACGACCGGTGAGCTTCTCCCAACGGTCGATGATACGGTCGACGTAGCGCGGGTCGAACTCGACCAGCCGCGCTCGCCGATCGGTCCTTTCAGCAGCGATCAAAGTGCTGCCCGAGCCGCCGAACGCATCGAGCACCAGCTCTCCGGGCGCGGTGACGTCGAGTAGTGCCTCTGCGATCAACGCGACAGGCTTCACCGTTGGGTGGAGCTCGAGCGCCTTCTTACGGCTTGCCGAGAACCCGACCATGCCGGGCAACGACCAGACATTGGTACGATTGCGCCCGTTCCTCCCCAGTTCGATATTGTTGCGATGGGGCTCGTCCCCCTTCTTGAACACGGCTACCAGTTCATGCTGGCTGCGATAAAGTGCGCCCATGCCGCCCTGGCCCTTGTCCCAGACGCAAATGTTGAGCCGATGGTCGAACACACTTCCGCCGGCATCGAGCAGTTCGCCAATGTGCGCATGATCCATGCACACGAATGCGATCCCGCCGTCGATCAACACGCTCGCCATGTTGCCAAGCGTGACTTCCAGGAACGTCCTGAATTCTGGAACCGACATTTCCCCCGAGGCCATCACGAACTCCTCGTGCTGCCCCGAGCCCGACACATGTCCATTGATCTTCACGTTGTACGGAGGGTCCGTGAAGATGGCTCGCGCCATCTCGCCATGCATCAGCCGCTCGATAATCAGATGGTCGGTCGTATCGCCGCAGATCAGTTCATGGTCGCCCAGCATAAAATGATCCCCGGCCTGTGCCCGCGTAGGGCCCGGCGGGAGCGAGGCATCATCAACTGCGTCGAGATCATCGTACTTCGCTGCGAGATGGTTGCCGTTGATTCGATCGATCTCGCCGATGGAGAAACCGGTCAGAGACAGGTCCAGGCTGACGTCGTCTGCCCGTATTTCCTCGAGCTCCAGGCGCAGCTCCTCCATGTCCCAGTCGGCATTTGCGGGCATGCGATTGGCAGCGATCCCGAATGCGCGAAGCTCCGCGTCGCTCAAGTGCTCAACTCGGATCACGGGAACTGTGCCCAGTCTAAGCTGAAGAGCGACCTCCACACGCAGATGACCGTCGACGATCACGTTTGCCGAGTTGACGATGATGGGGCTGATGATGCCCTGCAAGCGGATGCTTTCGAGCAGCGCTCGCCGCTTCTGGCTAGGGTGCCTGCGCGTACGCCTGGCTGCGGCGACCAAGTCGGTAGGGCAGATTTCAACGAACCGTCCGACCATAGCGGCACGATTCATAATCTTGTATGCTCGGGGCTTGACCATCCGAGACCTCCATCAATGGGTCTCGGGCAGAAGCCGGGACCGGTTGTTAAACTCGGGCCTCGTCTTCTTCGGCTTCTATATGTTCGGCAGGCGGAGATCGCAAGACACAAAATGCGATCGCTAGGTGTTGGGAAGAGTTACTTAACTTTTCTTGCCAGTCGTCCATTCTGAGCTCTTTCCTGCTCTTTCCCTGTTGAGGTGATTGGTTTTCCCTGCTCGGCGCTCGTTCTTCGCTGCTACGTCTCGCCTCTCGCGCATCCTAAAAAGGGTCGCTTTCTTCGTCATTTGGTGGCGATGCCCACCGCGACGCCGGCGCCGAGCAGCGAAAAATTTCAGAAAGGGTGGGTTTGCAGGGAAAATCTAGCTGAGCGTGGTTATACTTGGACTGTGTCCTTCACCATAATTTCAATGGATACAGCGAGCGGCGCGATTCAGTGCGTGCCGCTCAAGAGCCGGAACCCCCAGGCGGGCAAGTCGATCGCCTGTCCGGCTTCGAGGGTGACGGGTGTTGGCGAGCGGAATTCGGCATAGTGGCCGGCAGCGTGTCCGTCCGACAAGGTCGCCCTGACCGGACGGTCGGACAGGTTGAACAGGCCGACCACGCGGTTGCTTTCGGCCTCGCGCACCCATGCGAACACCTGCTTGGGTTGGTCGGTCAGCACCGCGCTCATCCGGCCGCCCCACTGGCCGTTCGCCAACGCGGGATTTGCCCGGCGGAAGGCGATCAGGTCTCGCGCCAGCGCACCGATGTCGCAGGTTTCGAGGCGCGACCAGTCGATCGGGTCCCGTTCGAAGAAGGCGAGGCGCCTGGCGTTGCAGGCTTCCTGGCCGTTGTAGAGCATCGGCAGCCCCTCGCCGGTGAAGGACAAGGCGAGGAAGGCGGGCAGGGCGTCGCCGAAGTTCTCGTACTGTGTCCCTTCCCACGCGTTGCTGTCGTGGTTGGCGATGTAGGTCAGTCGCATGGCCTCGTGGGGCCAGGCGCTCTCGTTCTCGGCATAGTAGCCGTAAAAGGCCGTCGGATCGGCCTTGCCCTGGGCGATGCTGACCGCGGTGTGGTGCCATTCCCACGCATAGACCGCGTCGAACGCCTTGCGGGTGAGTTCGGACGACTTCCACTCGGCGAGCATGAAAACCGGCCTGATCGCCTCCAGCCGGGTACGCTCCCTTTCCCAGAAATCGAGCGGAACATAGCCAGCCACGTCGGCGCGGAAGCCGTCCACGCCGTAGTCGCGAACCCACATCTCCATCGCCTTGCCGACATGCTCGCGCACGCCCGGCCTGGACCAGTCGAGGTCGATGATGTCGGACCAGTCCCACCAAGGGGTGGGCCGGAAATCTCCCTTCCAGTCCTTCTCGTACCAGTCTGGATGCTCCTTTGCGAGCGGGTGATCCCACGCGGTATGGTTGGCGACCCAGTCGAGGATCACGCGAAACCCCTGCGCGTGCGCGGTGTCGACGAAGTGCCGGAAGTCCTCCCGGGTGCCGAACTCGGGATTCACGTCGTAATAGTCGCGCACCGAGTATGGGCTGCCGAGCGTGCCCTTGCGGTTTTCCACTCCGATCGGATGGATCGGCATGAGCCAGAGCACGTCGACCCCGAGCGCCTTGAGCCGCGGCAGCTGCTTCTCGGCGGCGGCGAAGGTGCCCTCGGGCGTGAACTGGCGGGTGTTGATCTGGTAGAGAACGGCGTCCTTCGACCAGTCGGGGTGCTGGATCGTCGAATAGGGTTGGGGCTGCCACGGCGATGAGTCGTCGTCGGCGTGCGCGGTCGAGGCGAAGGCAATGGCGGCGGCCGCCGCGAGCAAGGGCTTCATGTTCATGTCCTCTGCGGGATCGCGGCCGCGACCCGGGTCATTGCCAGCGCGGCGACGAGCCAGCTCGCCGCGGCGAACAGCATCGTCCACACCGGGTCGCCCGGAAAGGCATGCTTCATGATCGTGCCCATGACGGTTGCCACGAGCAGCTGGGGGATCACGATGAACACGTTGAACAGCCCCATGTATATGCCGAGCTTGGCCTGCGGCAGGTTCGAGGCGAGAATGGCGTACGGCATCGCGAGGATGCTCGCCCAGGCGATGCCGATCCCCACCTCCGCGAGCAGCAGCGTCTGGGCGTCGCGCACGAAGAAGAACATGGCAAAGCCGATCGCGCCGAGCGTGAGGCAGATCGAATGGGTGGCTACCTGGCCGAACCGCCGCGCGAGCCACGGCAGCAGCGCGAGCGCCGCTACCGCCGCGACCCCGTTGTAGACGGTGAAAAGCACGTTCACCCAGTTGGCGCCCTCATTATATGCAGGGCTGGCGGTGTCGGTGCTGCCGAACACGTACTGGGTCACCACGGGCGTGGTGTTGATCCACATGATGAACAGTGCGCTCCAGCTGAAGAACTGGACCAGCGCGAGCCGCTTCATCACCGGCGGCATTCCCGAAAAGTCGCCGACGATCTGGGCCAGCATCCCGTTCACCCGGCCCTGCTTGGCGAGCGCGATCGCGATCGAGCTGAGGATGCCGTAGGCGGCGAGCAGCGCGCCGAGCAGGTAGACTTCCTTTTCCAGCGCCATGACCTCGACCACGGATGCGACCGCCGCGCCCGCGACGATCCACGCGATGCAGGACAGGTAGCTCTTCGCCGCGAGCGCACGAACCGGCTGTTCGAGCGGCGTTTCGTCGGGACCCGCGAACGCGGCCTGTTCGGCCGGCGAATACTCGCGCGTGGTCGCGACGGTCCACATGACGGCGCAGAACAGCGCCGCCCCGCCTGCCCAGAAGCTCCAGCGCACGGTGTCGGGCAGCGCGCCGTCCGGCGCGACGTTGGCCACGCCGAGGTGTTCGAGCAGCCAGGGAAAGATCGAGCCCACGACCGCGCCCGCTCCGATGAAGGCGGTCTGCACCGCGTAGCCTGCTGCGTGCTGGTCGGTCCGCAGCATGTCGCCGACGAAGGCGCGGAAAGGCTCCATCGAGATGTTGAGGCTCGCGTCAAGCAGCCAGAGCAACCCGGCGGCAAACAGCAGGGGGGCGCCGAACGACGGCGCCAGTGGCATCAGGAACAGTGCCAGCGCCGCGAGCACCGCGCCGACAAGGAAATAGGGCCGGCGGCGACCGAGGCGGGTCCAGGTCCGGTCGCTCATGTGGCCGATGATCGGCTGGACGAGCAAGCCGGTCAGCGGTGCGGCGATCCACAGCGCGGGAAGGTCGTCCATGCTCGCCCCGAGCGTCTGGAAGACCCGGCTCATGTTGCCGTTCTGCAGCGCGAAGCCGATCTGGATTCCGAAAAACCCGAAGCTGATGTTCCACAGTCCGGCAAAGCCCTGGCGCGGCTTTTCCATCAGGCGATAATCCTTCCCCACGGGGGGCGGCTCGTGCCGCCCTCTCGGGGCAGGGCTGGCGCAAAGAAAGCGGCGCCGCAAGCCGCATACGAATGTGATGGAATCAGGAAACGCCCGTGCTCGCGCGCACGATGAGCCGGGTTGGCAGGCGCGGATCGGGGCGGGGGCGACCCTCGATGTCCGCCAGCAGGGTATCGACGAGCCGTGCCCCGGCGCCGCGGATGTCCTGCATGACGGTGGTCAGCGGCGGGCGCGTCAGGCTTGCCGCAGGAATGTCGTCGAAGCCGATCACCGCGACGTCGCCGGGCACTGACTTTCCGGCTTCGGCAAGAGCGCGCATGGCGCCGATCGCGATGAGGTCCGATGCGGCGAAGATCGCATCGAACCGGTCGTCCCGCGCAAGCAGGGCCTGGGCCGCCGCGTGTCCCGCTTCTTCGCTGGTGAGGGCGTCCTGCTGCAACGCCGCTTCGGGCGAAAGGCCGGCCTCGCGCATCGCGGCGCAGAGGCCTTCGTAACGGCTGGCGAATTCGGGATAATGCGTGTCCGCATGGCCCAGGAAGGCAATCCTGCGACGTCCGCGCTCGATCAGGTGGCGGCCGGCCGTGCGTCCCGCCTCGAGGTTGTCCGAGCCGACCGTTCCGCCGCCCGCCAGGTCACTGGAGATCGAACCCCAGCGGGCAAAATGCGTGCCCTGCCGGCGAAGCTGGTCGAGGCGTTCCTGGTACAGCGTCCAGTCGCCGTAACCGAGCAGGATCAGGCCATCGGCGCGGTGGGCGTCCTGGTAGCGCACGTGCCAGTCGTCCTCCAAGCGCTGAAACGAGATCAGCAGGTCGAGCCCCTGGTTCGCCGCTGCCCGGGTGATCGACCCCAGCATGGCGAGGAAGAACGGATTGATCATGCTGTCGTCGGGCGTCGGGTCCTCGAAGAACAGCAGGGCGATGGTGTTCGACCGCTGCGAGCGCAGCGAACTCGCGTTCTTGTCGACGGTGTAGTTGAGTTCGCTGGCAATCTTCTCGATCCGCTCGCGCGTGGCCGGGCTGACCGAGCGGTCGCCGCGCAGCGCCCGGCTTACGGTGGGCTGCGAAACCCCCGCTGCATAGGCGATGTCGAAGCTGGTCGGGCGCCCCGTCGGCTTGCGTCCCATGCTCTTCTCCCGGGCCGTCCGGCCGGCGGCCCACCTTGTCCCATAAGACGCCTTCGCGTCGCTTTCAAACGCGCGCGACAGGCCGCGGCGACCGCCTTGGCCCCTGTGTCATTTGCGGCACATCGCGCGCCGTCGATGCGGGAGCGTATACGTATGCCGTATTCCGTTTTGCCCGAACCCGCTCGTATCTGACGCCCCGACAGCCACGGGGCGACCCCGGCGGGCTGAGCAATCTGGGATCACCGGCAGCACAAGATTGCCGGACATTGGGGAGTGATACTGAAATGGCCTTTCGCAATTCCTTGCGCGCTTCTGCCAGCCTGTCGGCCTTCGCCGTCGCCCTAGCTGCGCTGGCCGCGCCCGCCGCGGCGCAGGACGCGGCAACCGATGACACCGCGACCGCGAACCCCGTGCCCGACGATTCGAACGCGATCGTGGTGACCGGCTTTCGCGCCTCGCTGCAGAGCGCGACCGCGCAGAAGAAGCGGTCCGAGGCCATCGTCGAATCGGTCAAGGCCGAAGACATCGGCAAGCTGCCGGACAACAGCATCGGCGAATCGATCGCCCGCCTGCCCGGTCTCGCCGCGCAGCGCAGCAACGGCCGCGCGAACATCATCTCGATCCGCGGCTTCGGTCCGGACTTCTCGACCACTACGTTGAACGGCCGCGAGCAGACCACCACGAACGACAGCCGGGCGGTCGAGTTCGACCAGTTCCCGTCCGAAATCCTCGCCGGCGTCAATGTCTACAAGACCGCCCAGGCCGACCACACCGCCGGCGGCCTCGTCGGCTCGATCGACTTGAGGACGATCCGCCCGCTCGAACAGAAGACGCGCGTCATCGCCGTCGGCGCCCGTGGCACCTACATCGACGATCAGGTCAACCCCAAAGCGAACGAAACGGGATACCGGGTGTTCGGCACGTTCGTCGACACTTTCGCAGACGACACGATGGGCATCGCGTTGTCGGCGGCCTATTCGTCCGAACCCTACAGCATCCGCGACTGGAACGCCTGGGGTTACGGCGAATACGGGCCCAACACCTACGGCATCAGCGGCGTGAAGACCTGGGCGGAAAGCGAACAGCTCGATCGCCTTGGCGTCAACGGCACGTTCCAGGCGCGGCTTGGCGACCAGCTGACCTTCACGCTCGACGGATTCTATTCGCACTTCGAGAGCAAGCTCGACCAGAAGGGCTTCGAGATGCCGATCCTGTGCTGCGGATCGACCGTCACGAGCTTCACCGGCACGCCCGTCTCGAACCCGCTGCTGGCCGGGTCCAGCATCGTCCAGAGCGCGACCTGGACCGGCCGGCCGATCATCGAGAACTATGCCACCGACCAGAAGAACGACACCTACTCGTTCGGCGGAAACCTGCTGTGGGACAACGACGCCGGCACCCGCGCGATGCTCGACGTCAGCTGGTCGCGCACCGATCGCTGGCAGGACCGCCTCGAGACGACCGCCGGCCTCGGGCGCAACCTTCCGACCCCGGGCGGCACCTTCGGCTACTCCGTCACCGACAAGGCGCTGCAGTTCACGAGCAATTTCAACGGCGCCAATCCCAATCTGGTCCTCACCGACGTTCAGGGCTGGTCGGGCAGCACTGTCCAGGCGGGCTACGACAAGATCCGCAGCAGCAAGGACGACCTCAAGGAAATCCGTGCGGAGATCGAGCAGGAGATCGGCGGCGGCTTCGTCCGCAGCGTGAAGGTGGGCGTCGACAAGACGCTGCGCAACAAGACCCTGACCCAGGACGAAGCCTTCCTGACGCCGCCCAACAACGCTGACTCGGCCGCGATTCCGAGCGCCCTGCTGCTCGAGCCGACGAACCTTGACCGCGGATTCGGGCCGATCCTGTCGTACGACCCGCGCGTGCTCGTCCCGCAAGGCGTGCTCAGCTACCTGCCCAACCCGTTCGGTGCCTCGCAGGCCTATGACATCAAGGAAGACGTCTGGACCCCGTATGCGATGGCGTCGCTCGAGGCCGACCTCGGCACGACGCGGCTGACCGGCAACATCGGAATCCAGGCGGTGCACACCGACGTCACCTCGTCGGGTCCGGTGAACGGTACGATCACCGACAGCTACTGGATGGTCCTGCCGAGCGCGAACCTCGTGTTCCGTGCGCCAGAGGATTTCGTGGTTCGCCTCGCCGCGTCGAAGCAGATGATGCGGCCCCGCCTGCCGTCGATGAACAACATCGTCTCCTACGGCTACAATCCGGCGTACAATCCGCCGATCTACACCGGGAGCGGCGGCAATCCGCGTCTGCGGCCGTACCGCGCGACGTCCTTCGACATGAGCTTCGAAAAGTACTTCGCGGCGCAGGGCTACATCGCCCTTCAGCTCTACTACAAGCATCTCGACCAGTACATCGATCCCAACGGCATCGACGAGGCGTTCGACTATTCGGGGTATCCGCCGCCGTCGGGCCTGACGCCGAGCTCGCCGATCGGCATCTTCAGCGGGCCGGTCAACACCAAGGGCGGCTACATCATGGGTGGCGAGCTTGCCGGCACCCTGCCGTTCGAGGTGTTCAGCCCCGCGCTCAGCGGGTTCGGGATCACCGGCGGCGTCGGTTACACCGAGACCAAGGCGACCGACTACCGCGGCCAGTCCACGCAGATTCCCGGCTATTCGAAGTGGGTCGCCAACATGACCGCGTTCTTCGAGAAGGCGGGCTTCAACCTGCGCGGCAGCATGCGCTATCGCTCGGGCTTCCTCGGCGACTTCTCGCTGTTCAGCGGCGGGCTCGACCGGCAGGCGGTCCTGTCGGAGACGATCTTCGACGCGCAGGTCGGCTACGACTTCCAGCCCGGATCGGCGCTCGAGGGACTGTCGCTTTTCGTTCAGGGCCAGAACCTGACCGACGAGCGGCAGGCGACGCTGGCGCAGATCAACGGCGTCGGCATCGAGGACGCCTGGCTCAAGTACCAGACTTACGGTCGCCGCATCGTCGCCGGCTTCACCTACAAGTTCTGATGAGGGCGGCGCGGGTCCGGGCGGTTTGACCGGTCGGGCCCGCAACGCCAAACGTGCGCCGTGGCTCCTCCCGTTCCTCTCGACATCGTCATCGCCGGCGGCGGAACCGCCGGGTGGATGGCGGCGGCGACGCTGGCCCGGTTCGTCGGCGAAGCCGCCCGGATAACGCTGGTCGAATCCGATGCGATCGGTACGGTCGGCGTGGGCGAGGCGACGATCCCGCAGATCCACAACCTGCTGGTCGGGCTCGGCATCGACCAGGCGGAATTCATGGCCGCGACCGACGCCAGCTTCAAGCTCGGCATCGAGTTCGACGGCTGGCTGCGCGACGGCGCCAGCTACATCCACAGTTTCGGAACAACCGGCCGCGGGGTCGGGCTGATCCCGTTTCGCCAGCTCTGGCTGCGCGGGCGGGCGATCGGCGTGGCCGACGATTTCGGCGCCTACAGCCTCAACGTGGCGGCGGCGCGCGCGGGGCGGATCGCTCCGGGCGAGGAGGCGGGTCTCGCCTATGCCTTTCACTTCGACGCGGGCAAGGTTGCTGCGCTCCTGCGCGCCTACGCCGAGGAACGCGGCGTTCGCCGGGTCGAGGGGCGGATCGAAGCGGTCGAACGCGACGGTGACGGCGGCGACATCGTCGCGCTTGCGCTCGAGGGCGACCGCCGCGTGGCCGGCAACCTGTTTCTCGACTGCACCGGATTCGCCTCGCTCCTGCTCGGCAAGGCGCTCGGCGTGGAGTTCGAGGATTGGACCCGCTGGCTGCCGTGCGACACCGCCCTGGCGGTGCAGAGCGAGAATGCCGGACCGCCGCGGCCCTACACCCAGTCGATCGCGCGCCCGGCGGGCTGGCAATGGCGCATTCCGTTGCAGCATCGCACCGGCAACGGCCACGTGTTCTGTTCGCAGTTCATGGGCCAGGACGAAGCGGCGCGGCTTCTGCTTGCCGGTCTCGAAGGCAAGCCCTTGGCGGACCCGCGGCCGATCCGTTTCACCACCGGCCACCGGCACGAACACTGGTCCCGCAACTGCATCGCGCTGGGGCTGGCCGCGGGATTCATGGAGCCGCTCGAATCGACCTCGATCCACCTCGTCCAGTCCGGCCTGTCGCGGCTTCTTGGCTTGTTGCCGAACGACCTGTCGGACCTGTCGAGCGCACGGTCGACGTTCAATCGGCTGTCGACATCGGAGTGGGTGCGCATCCGCGACTTCCTGGTTCTCCACTACATCGCAAACGAGCGCCGCGGAGAGCCGTTCTGGGATTTCTGCCGGGCGATCGAACCGCCCGCCACGCTGGCGGAGAAGCTCGCCCTGTTCGCCGAATCGGGCCTCTTCGTGCGCGAGGAGGACGAACTTTTTCTCGACGACAGCTGGGGCCAGGTCATGCTCGGCCAGGGCATCGCGCCACGCGGATGGTCGCCGCTCGCCGACAACGTGCCGGCCGAAGACATCGGCCCTTTCCTCGCCAGCGTTGCCAAGGCCGCGCGGGTGAAGGCCGCCGCGATGCCGGCGCACGGCGCGGTGCTGGACGCGATGTTCGGACCGGGGGTGCAGGCATGACCCCGCTTCGCCGCCTGTTCCTCGCCGGCGTCGGCGCCTGCGTGCTGTCCGCGGGGCTCTCCGGATGCACCAGCACCCGGTCGGGCGCGCGGCCTGTCGCCTCCGCACCCCTCCCGGACTTTCGTCTGCGCGCTCCCGGCGAGGAGGTCGTCTATTTCGTCCTGCCCGACCGGTTCGCCAACGGCGACCCGGCGAACGACCTTGGCGGCTTGCCGGAAGGCCGGCTGGAGAGCGGGTTCGACCCCGAAGCCAAGGGCTTCTATCACGGCGGCGACCTCGCCGGCCTGTCGTCAAAACTCGACTACCTGCAGGGCATGGGCGTGACCGCGATCTGGTTCGCGCCGATCTTCCAGAACAAGCCGGTGCAGGGGCCGGAGGGCGACGAGAGCGCCGGGTATCACGGATACTGGGTGACCGATTTTACCCGCCCCGATCCGCATTTCGGCACGCGGGCCGAGTTCAAGGCCTTCGTCGAGGCGGCGCACGCGCGCGGGATCAAAGTCTACATGGACATCATCACCAACCACACCGCCGACGTGATCCGCTATGCCGAAGGCGATGCGACCGGCTATCGCTATCGTTCGCGCGGCGACTTTCCCTATTCGCGCAAGGGCGGACCCGGCGGCGCGGCGATCAATCCCGGTTTCGCGGGCGACGACGATTCGAGCGAGGCGAACTTCGCGAAGCTGGTCGATCCCTCGTACGCCTATACCCCGGTCGTTCCGGCGGGAGAGGCGAACGTCAAGAAGCCCGAATGGCTCAACGATCCCGTCTTTTATCACAACCGCGGCAACAGCACGTTCACCGGCGAGGACAGCCGGTTTGGCGACTTTGCCGGGCTCGACGACCTGTTTACCGAGCATCCGCGCGTGCGCCAGGGCATGATCGACATCTACGGCAAGTGGATCGACGACTTCGGTATCGACGGTTTCCGCATCGACACCGCGCGTCACGTCGACCCCGGCTTCTGGCAGGCGTTCGTCCCCGCCATGCTCGACCGCGCAAAGGCCAACGGCATCCCCAATTTCGCGATCTTCGGCGAGGTCTACAAGGACGTGCCGGACAACGGCTACATCGCCCAGTACACCCGCCGCGACGGGTTACCCGCGGTGCTTGATTTCGCCTTCCAGGCGGCGATGCGCGAGGTGCTGGGGCGCGGCAAGGGAACCGTCGTGCTGGCCGATCTCTACGACGGCGACGTGCTCTACGAAGGCGGCGAAGCGGCGGCGCTCAACCTGCCGACGTTCCTCGGTAATCACGACATGGGCCGCTTCTCGACGATGGTGAGAGAGGATCGCCCCGGCATCGGGCAGGACGAACTGCTTGCGCGGGTCGCACTCGGCCACGCGATGCTGATGACCCTGCGCGGCGCGCCGGTCATCTATTACGGCGACGAGCAGGGCTTCGTCGGCGATGGCGGCGACCAGCTGGCGCGCGAGGACATGTTCCCCAGCCGTACCGCGGTCTACAACGACAACGCCCTCATCGGGACCGACGCGACCACCGCGCAAGCCAATTTCGATCAGGACCACCCGCTCTATCGCCTCGTCGCCCGGATGGCCGCGCTGCGCGCCGCGCACCCCGCGCTTCGTAGGGGTCGGCAGGACGTGCGTCACTACGAGCAGGAGCCCGGCGTGTTTGCCGTCAGCCGCTTCGATCCCGTTTCCGGCGCAGAATACGTCGTTGCCTTCAACACCGCGGTAACCCCGAAGACCGCCAATGTTGCCGTCGGTTACGGCGCGCGTGCGTTCGACGCGCTGGACGGTGAATGCCCG
Source organism: Tsuneonella litorea (assembly GCF_025154015.1). Lineage (GTDB taxonomy): Bacteria > Pseudomonadota > Alphaproteobacteria > Sphingomonadales > Sphingomonadaceae > Tsuneonella > Tsuneonella litorea. Next base: position 164,475 of record NZ_JAOAMV010000001.1, on the reverse strand, counting down.
GCCGCGGTGTCCGCGCCGGGGACGGCGACCTTCGGGCTTGCGCCGCTGAGCTGGGCGATCTGCCGCGTGAGCGAGGCTGTCCGATGAACGTCGGCCAGCAGATTCCCGCGACGGCGCCCGAGGTAGCGGACATCCCGTGGTGGAAGGGTGCGGCGATCTACCAGATCTATCCGCGCAGCTTCATGGATTCGAACGGCGACGGTATCGGCGACCTGCCGGGCATCACGATGCGGCTCGACCATGTCGCATCGCTCGGCGTCGACGCGATCTGGATCAGCCCGTTCTTCACGTCGCCGATGAAGGATTTCGGCTACGACGTGGCCGACTACTGCGATGTCGATCCGATCTTCGGCACGCTTGCCGATTTCGATGCCTTGATCACGCGGGCCCATGCCCTCGGGCTCAAGGTGCTCATCGACCAGGTTTATTCGCATACCTCCGACGAACACGCGTGGTTTGCGGAGAGCCGGTCGGACCGGACCAATCCGAAGAACGACTGGTACGTGTGGGCGGACGCAAAGCCCGACGGGTCGCCGCCGTCGAACTGGCAGTCCGTGTTCGGTGGTCCCGCGTGGACGTGGGACGCCCGGCGCGGGCAGTATTACCTGCACAACTTCCTCAGCTGCCAGCCGCAGCTCAACCTGCACAACCCGGCGGTCCAGGACGCGGTGCTCGGCGTCATGCGGTTCTGGCTGACGCGCGGAATCGACGGTTTCCGGATCGATGCGCTCAACTTCGCGATGCACGACCCGCAATTGCGCGACAATCCGCCGGCCCCGCCCAGCGATCGCCCGCGCACCCGCCCGTTCGATTTCCAGATCAAGAAGTACAACCAGTCCCACCCCCGCATTCCCGCCTTCATCGAGCGGATTCGCGCGCTGACCGACAGCTTTGGCGGTGCCTTCACGGTCGCCGAAGTCGGCGGCGACGAGGCCGAGGCGGAGATGAAGGCGTTTACGCAAGGCGAGACCCACCTCAATTCGGCCTACGGCTTCAACTTCCTCTATGCCGATCGGCTGACCCCGCAGCTCGTCTGCGCCGCGCTTGGACAATGGCCCGATGGGCCGGGTGTCGGCTGGCCAAGCTGGGCCTTCGAGAACCACGACGCGCCGCGGGCGGCGAGCCGCTGGTGGAAAGCGACCGACCGCCCCGCCGCGACCCGCATGAAGATGCTGGTCCTCGCCGCACTCAGGGGCAACATCATCCTCTACCAAGGCGAGGAACTGGGGCTCGAGCAGGTCGATATCCCGTTCGATCAGCTTCACGATCCCGAGGCGATCGTCAACTGGCCGCTCACGCTGAGCCGCGACGGAGCGCGCACGCCTATTCCGTGGATCGGCGGGTCGGAGGACCTGGGATTCGGGTCGCTCGCGCCGTGGCTGCCGGTGGGTGATGCCAATGCCCTGCGCGCGGTGGACGGGCAGGAGCGCGATCCCGACTCGCCGCTCAACCACGCCCGCCGGATGCTCGAACTGCGCAATCGCCACCCGGCCCTGCGCCACGGTTCGGTCACGGCGTGCCGGGCCGAGGGGGACCTGCTGATCCTCGACCGCGCCCGGGATTCCGAGCGCGTGCGGGTGATTGCCAATCTTGGAAAGGAAACGATTCCCTTGGATCAGGACCAGGCTGCCGGCGAACTTCTCGCCGTCGTCAACGGCGCAACCGCGATGCGTCTGCCCGCCTTCGGTGCGCTGGTGATCGCACGATGAGGGCCGGTCTGTTTCTTGCCGCACTGGTCCTGCCGGCGAGCGCGCTCCAGGCCGAGACGGTCGCTTCGCCCGATGGATCGACCGTCGTCACCCTCGATGCCGACGGCGAAGGGATCCCGTTTTACCAGGTCACGCGCGCGGGCAAGCCGCTGATCGCCAAAAGCACGATCGCCTTCAACTTCACCGACGAGGACCCGCTGCGCAGAGGGCTCAGGGTCGACAGCGCGGCGCACGCCAGCGCCGATACCCGCTGGGAACAGCCGTGGGGCGAACGCCGGTTCGTGCACGACCGGCATAACGAATTGGCGGTCACATTCCTGCACGATGCCACCGCGCGCCGCTTTACCGTGCGTTTTCGCGTGTTCGACGACGGGGTGGGCTTTCGCAGCGAATTTCCCGACCGGCCCGGCCATCCACGCACGAGCATCGCCGAGGAACTGACCGAATTCGACATCGCGCCCAAGGGGACCGCGTGGTGGATCCAGGCGGGGGACTTCAACCGCTACGAGCAGATCTACCAGAAGACGCCGATCGACGCGGTCTCGATGGCCCACACCCCGATGACGCTGCGCCTCGAGGACGGAACGCACCTGTCTTTCCACGAAGCCGCGCTGGTCGACTATTCGGGGATGTGGCTGCAGCGGCTGGCGGGCCAGCGGTTCCGTGCGCACCTCGCGCCTTCGAGCCGCGGCGCGAAGGTCGTGCGGACCGGCGCCTTTGCGACCCCCTGGCGCACGATCCGCATCGCGGCCGATGCCGCCGGGCTGGTTGAAAGCGACCTCGAGCTGAATCTTAACGAACCCAACAAGCTCGGCGACGTCAGCTGGTTCAAGCCCGCCAAGTACGTCGGCATCTGGTGGGGGATGATCAGCGGCAAGTGGAGCTGGGCCCAGGGCCCGAACCACGGCGCCACCACCGCGCGGACCAAGCAGGTCATCGACTTTGCGGCCAAGCACGGGTTTCGCGGGGTGTTGGTCGAGGGCTGGAACGTCGGCTGGGACGGCAACTGGTTCGGCAACGGACGCGACTACAGCTTTACCCGCTCCTATCCCGATTTCAATCTCGAGGCGGTCACGGACTACGCCCGCAAGAAGGGGGTCCACCTCATCGGCCACCACGAAACCGGCGGCAACATCGACGTCTATGAGCGCCAGCTCGCCGATGCGATGAAGCTTTACGGTGACCTGGGGGTCGACGTGGTCAAGACCGGCTACGTCGCCGATGCGGGGGGCATCATTTCGTGCAACGCCGACATCGCCGATCCGTGCGAAGGTCAGGTGATGGAATGGCACGACGGACAGCGGCAGGTGCAGCACCACCTGCGGGTGGTCGAGGAGGCGGCGAAGAACCGCGTCGCGGTCAATCCGCACGAACCGGTCAAGGACACCGGGCTGCGGCGCACTTATCCCAACTGGGTCGCCCGCGAGGGCGCGCGGGGGCAGGAATACAACGCCTGGGCGCCGTTCAACAATCCGCCTGACCACGAACCGACGCTCGTCTACACCCGGATGCTCGCCGGGCCGATGGACTATACGCCCGGGGTGCTAAGCGTCACCGGGGGCAACGGCGTTCCGATGGCCTCGACCGTCGCCAAGCAGCTTGGGCTCTATCTCGCGATCTATTCGCCGATCCAGATGGCGGCCGACTTTGTCGAGAGCCTCGCTGCGCATCCGAACGAACTCGCGTTCATCAAGGCGGTGCCGGCCGACTGGGCCGAAAGCCACCTTGTCGTGGGCGAGGTCGGCGACTACGCGATCTTCGCGCGCAAGGACCGCAACAGTGCGGACTGGTACGTCGGCGGCATCAACGACGCCACCGCGCGCGAGGTTACGGTCACCTTCGATTTCCTCGATCCGGGCAGGACCTATGACGCGACGATCTGGAAGGACGGCGAGGGCGCGACCTTCGAGACCGAGGCCCGCCACCGCATCGCCTACGACAGGCGGACGGTGCGCAAGGGCGACACGTTGACGCTCTGGCTCGCACCCGGCGGCGGCGCCGCGGTGCGGCTGCACCCGTCTCGGTGAGCAAGGGGCCGGTGAACGGTGGGCCGGTGAGCGATCACCCGGTTCCTCCCCGCGTCGTCGTACTCGGCGGAGGAAGCGCAGGGTGGATCACCGCCTGCCTGCTGCACCGGCAATGGGGTGCACGGGGCGGATCCGTCACGCTGGTCGAGAGCCCCGAGATCGGGATCATCGGGGTAGGCGAAGGATCGACCCCGCAGCTCAAGGCCCTGTGGGACCACCTCGGCATCGACGAGGGCGCGTTCATGGCCGCCTGCGACGCCACCTACAAGCTGGGCATCCGCTTTACCGGGTGGAGCGAGCGGCCCGGATACGAGAGTTATTTCCATCCCTTTCCCGGCCCGGTCGATCTGCACACCGAACCGGCCTATGTCGCGGCCTGCGCGCTGGCGCGGCGCGGCGTCGATCTGCCGGTGCGGCCCGACCGCTGGTTCCTCGCCGCGCGCCTGGCCGATGCGCGCAAGGGACCGCATCCGGCGCCCGCGTTTCCCTTCGCGCCGAGCTACGGATACCATTTCGACGCGCACAAGCTCGGAGCATTCCTGCGCGACTGGGCGGTGCCGCGCGGCATCGTTCACCGGACCGCGCTGGTGCGGGCGGTCGAGCGGGACGCGTCCGGCGACGTGGCCGCGCTTGTCGCCGACGACGGCGAGCGGATCGAGGGCGACCTGTTCGTCGATTGCTCGGGCTTTGCCGGCATCATCGGTCAGCGTGCGCTCGGGGTGCGGTTCGTTCCGTTCGCCGAGAACCTGTTCAACGACCGCGCGGTGGTCATGCCCAGCGCGCACGCAGAGCCCTGGCGCCCGCAGACCGATGCGATCGCGATGTCGGCCGGCTGGCGCTGGTCGATCCCGCTGACCACGCGGGTGGGCAACGGCTACGTCTATTCGAGCGCGCATATCTCGGACGAGGATGCCGAAGCCGAATTGCGCGCAGCCTGCGCAAGCGAGGCCGAAGCGCGCGTGCTGCGCATGAAGGTGGGCCGGGTCGAGGAATCGTGGCACCGCAACTGCCTCTCGGCGGGACTCGCGCAAGGGTTCATCGAACCGCTCGAGGCGACTGCCCTGCACATCGTGATCGCGAGCACGCTGGACTTCGTCGATGCCTACGAGGCCGGCGGCTTCACGCCGCGTCACCGCGACCGGTACAACGCGGGCGTCGCGGCACGGTACGAGGGCATCCGCGATTACATCGTCGCGCATTACCGCATGAGCCAGCGGTCGGGCTCGCCCTATTGGCAGGAGGCCCGCACGCTCGATAGCCTGTCGGACAACCTCAAGGCGATGATCACGGCATGGTTCACCCACGCCGACCTGCGCGAAACCAATCGGCGGCTCTATCCCGATCCGCCCTATTCGAACGCCAGCTGGCACGCGCTGTTCGCGGGCTACGGCTCGCTTCCCGACCCGTCGAGGATGCGACCCGCAGACCAAGGCGCACCCGACCTCCTCGCGCCGGTGGAGAAGACGCTGCGCGCGTGCGAACAGAACTTCGCGACGATCGGCCCGGCCTGACGCGCGGCGCAAACCGGCGCTTCGATCCCCGCACGGGGCCGACCGTGGCCCCTGCCGGCAGCTTCGCGGCTTGCGCCGCTCGGCATTCTGCCTCATGCCATGTCCGTTGCGTACGATCGCGGGGGAAGAGACATGAGCGACCCCATCCTGCCGGTGACCCGCAGGGCGCTGCTGGGCAGTTCGGCGGCGAGCGTCGCCATCCTGACGGCGGGCGAGGCGAAGGCGGGGAACGTTGCGGCCAGTGCGGCGTCGATCAGGATGCCCGTCTCCCTGACCGTCAATGGAACAGAGCGCCTGCTTACGCTCGATCCGCGCACCACCCTGCTCGACGCGCTGCGCGAGCACCTGCAGCTGACCGGCACGAAGAAGGGCTGCGACCACGGCCAGTGCGGGGCCTGCACGGTCATCGTCAACGGCGAGCGGATCAACTCCTGCCTGTCGCTCGCCGTGCAGCACGCCGGCGACGAGGTGACGACCATCGAAGGTCTCGGCACGCCCGACAAGCTGCATCCGATGCAGGACGCCTTCGTCGAGCACGATGGCTATCAGTGCGGTTACTGCACGCCCGGCCAGATCTGTTCGTCGGTCGCCATGCTGAAGGAGATCGCGCGCGGCGTTCCCAGTCACGTGACCGGCGACCTCGACGGCGAAATGCGCGCCACCGATGTCGAGATCCGCGAGCGGATGAGCGGCAACATCTGCCGCTGCGGCGCCTATTCGAATATCGCCGCGGCGATCGCCGATGTGGCGAGGGGCTGAGCGGTGCGCAGCTTCACCTACGAGCGCGCCGCCACCCCGCAGCAAGCGGCGCGCGCCGTGGGCGGAAAGCCGGGCGCCAAGTTCATCGCCGGCGGCACCAACCTGCTCGACCTCATGAAGCTCGAGATCGAGACGCCGACGCACCTCGTCGACGTGCAGGACCTCCCGCTCGGCAGCATCGAGGAAACCGGCGAGGGCGGCCTCAGGATCGGTGCCTTCGTCAGCAACACCGCGCTGTCCGCCCATCCCCGGATCAGGCGCGACTACGCCGTGCTGACCCGGGCGATCCAGGCCGGCGCGAGCGGCCAGCTGCGCAACAAGGCGACCACCGGCGGCAACCTTCTGCAGCGCACGCGGTGCCCCTATTTCTACGACACCAACATGCCGTGCAACAAGCGCAGCCCGGGCAGCGGCTGCGCGGCGATCGGCGGGTTTTCGCGCCAGCTCGGCGTCGTGGGCGTGTCGGACAAGTGCATCGCCACCTACCCCGGGGACATGGCGAACGCGCTCGCGGTGCTCGATGCGGTGGTGGAGACCGTGCAGCCGGACGGTGCCACGCGGTCGATCCCGATCGGCGCGTTCCATCGCCTGTGGGGCGATACCCCCGAACGCGAGACCGCGCTCGAGAAAGGCGAGCTGATTACCGGCGTCGTCCTTCCCGCGCCGCCGGGCGGCAGGCACTTCTATTCAAAGGTGCGCGACCGCGCGTCCTATGCCTTCGCGCTTGTTTCTGTCGCCGCGGTGATCCAGCCTGACGGCAGCGGCCGCGTCGCCTTTGGCGGCGTGGCGCCGAGGCCGTGGCGGAGCAAACAGGCCGACGACGCGCTGCCGCTGGGTGCGAAGGCGGTGATCCAGCAGGCCTTTGCCGACGCCTCGCCGCGCGACGACAACCGGTTCAAGATCGCCCTTGCCGAGCGCACGCTCGCGGGCATCCTGGCCGAGGTGGGGAGCTGAAGCGATGAAGTTCGACGCCCCCGCCGGAAAGACCATCGTCGACGACCCGACGGTGATCGGCAAGTCGACCCGCCGCATCGACGGGCCCAGGAAGACCACCGGCACCGCGCCTTACGCCTATGAACGGCACGATGTCGTTTCGGGCCAGGCTTATGGCTACATCGTCGGCTCGGCGATCGCCAGGGGGCGGATCACCGCGATGAATCTCGACGCGGCGCGCAAGGCACCCGGGGTGATCGCGGTGATAGCCGCGACCGAGACCGAGCCCGTCGGGACCAGCCCCTTCAACACCGCCCCGCTGTTCGGCGGGCGCGACATCGCGCACTATCACCAGGCGATCGCCTGCGTCGTCGCCGAGACGTTCGAGCAGGCCCGCGCCGCCGCAGCGCTGATCCGCACCACCTACGACCGGGACGCGGGCGACTACGATCTCGCCAAGGTCAAGGACGGCGCGAAGATCGCGCCCGGCTGGAGCGTGCCGGAGGACATCCAGCGCAACGGCAATTTTGCCGAGGCCTATGCGGCCGCGCCGGTGCAGTTAGACCAGACCTACACCACGCCCGACGAGGCGCACGCGATGATGGAGCCGTTCGCGACCATCGCCGCATGGGAAGGCGACAAGCTGACGCTGTGGACCAGCAACCAGATGATCAACTGGTCGAAGCGGGCGCTGGCGAGCATCCTCAAGATGCCCGCAGAAAACATCCGGCTCGATTCGCCGTTCATCGGCGGCGGGTTCGGGGGCAAGCTGTTCATCCGTGCCGATGCCGTGCTGGCCGCGCTTGGCGCCAAGGCCGCGGGCCGGCCGGTCAAGATCGCGATGCAGCGCCCGCTGATGTTCAACAACGCGACCCACCGTCCCGCGACGATCCAGCGGGTGCGCATCGGAACCGACGCGGACGGCAGGATCCTCGCGATGGGTCACGAATGCTGGTCGGGCAACCTGCCGGGGGGCAGCGCCGAGAACGGTGCGGCGCAGACCCGCGCGCTCTATTCCGGGCCGGACAACCTGACGGTGAGCTACATCTCGCGGCTCGACCTGCCCGAGGGCAACGCCATGCGCGCGCCGGGCGAAGCGGTCGGCCACCTCGCGCTCGAGGTCGCGATGGACGAACTCGCCGAGAAGCTCGGACTCGACCCGATCGAGTTCCGCCTGCGCAACGAGCCCGAGCGGATGCCGGGCGACCCGTCCAAGCGGTTTTCCGGCCGCCACCTGGTCGAATGCCTGCGCGAGGGCGCGGATCGCTTCGGGTGGTCCGCCCGCCAGTCCAGGCCGGCAAGCGTGCGTGACGGGCGCTGGCTCGTCGGCATGGGCGTGGCGGCGGGGTATCGCGGTGCCCCGATAACCAAGTCCGCCGCCCGCGTCAGCCTCGACAACGCGGGCCGGGTGCGGGTCGAAACCGACATGACCGACATCGGCACCGGCAGCTACACCATCATCGCGCAGACCGCTGCCGAATGCATTGGCGTGCCGCTCGACCAGGTGCGGGTGGACCTGGGCGATTCGCGTTCGCCCGTGTCGTCGGGTTCCGGCGGGCAGTGGGGCGCCGCCAGCTCGACCGCGGGGGTCTACGCCGCCTGCGTCGAGCTGCGCCGGATGGTCGCGGAAAAATTCGGCATGAACGCGGATACGGCGCGCTTCGAAGGCGGCCGGGTTGTCGACGGAAAGACCAGAAGGAGGCTCGCCGAGGCTGGTCCGCTCTCGGCAGAGGGCCAGATGGACTACGGCGATTTCCAGAACGATTACGACATGGGGACCTACGCCGGGCATTTCGCCGAGGTCGGCGTCGATGCCTATACCGGCGAAGTGCGCATCCGCCGGATGCTGGCGGTGTGCGACGCCGGGCGGATTCTCAACCCGCTGTCGGCGCGCAGCCAGGTCATCGGCGCGATGGTCATGTCGGCCGGTTCGGCGCTGATGGAAGACCTCGTGGTCGACAAGCGGTTCGGCTTCTTCGTCAATCACGACCTCGCCGGATACGAAGTGCCGGTCCATGCCGACATTCCGCACCAGGAAGTCGTCTTCCTCGACACCCTCGACGACGTGATCAGCCCGCTCAAGGCGAAGGGCGTGGGCGAGCTGGGAATCTGCGGGCCGGGGGCGGCGATCGCCAACGCGGTCTACAACGCGACCGGCGTGCGCGTGCGGGACTATCCGATCACGCTCGACAAGCTCATCGACAAGCTTCCCGACGTCGCCTGAGGGCGATCGCCCGGGCGCGCTGCAGCCGGACAGGGGTGTCGACGTCGAACAGGCTCTCGGCCGTCGGCGGATCGATCGCCTCTGCACCCGGCCAGTCGAGCGACGCGGCGCCGCGATCGCCTTCGATCCCCATCAGCCGTTCGCGGGCCGCGGCGGGAAAACCCGCGGGCACGCCCGGCCTGCCATCGGCCTGGCGCGTGAAGACGACACCCGGATGCGCGGCCAGGCGCCGGAAGTGGCCGGGTTCGACGAACGGCATATCCGCAAGCGCCAGGATCGTCCGCTCCGCGTCGCGGGTTGCGTGTGCCGCGATCCGGATCGAAGCGGCGATGCCGCGCAAGGCGTCGGGGCTGGCATGGACGATCCAGCCTGCCGCTGCGCTCTCGGCGGCGATGCGCGCGTCGTTCGTCACCACGTGCAGCGCGGCAAAGCCGGCCTCGACACCGCTCTCGATCGCCCAGCGCCACAGCGGCCGGCCGTCGAGGTCGGCGTGCAGCTTGCCGGGGCCGAACCGCGCGCCCTCTCCCGCCGCCAGCAAGGCGAAGGCGCAGCGCCCCTCAGGCGCGGGTGCGAAGGCGCTCATACTCGTGGGCCACCTCGGCCAGCACCGACAGGGCAAGCGTCTGCGGCGATCGACTGCCTGCCGGCGTGCCGATCGGGCTGCGGACGCGCGAGAGGGCGGCTTCGCTCGCGCCGCGGCGGGCGAGTTCGTCGATGCGGCTCCTGCGCGCCTGTAATCCCCCTTGGGCGCCGATGTAGAACGCTTCGCTCGCCATCGCCTCCTCGATCAGCGCCAGTTCCCATTCGTGGTCGTGGAACAGCAGGATGACTGCCGTCCATGCGTCGTATCCTGGCTGGCCGCTCGGTCGTCCCAGCGACAGCCGGTCCTTGCCGATCGCTTCGATTGCGAGGTCCGATGCCCGCGCGAGGCGGTGGAGCGCCGCGAGTTCCGGACCCTCGCCGAACGCGGCGATCCGCAGCCTCGGGATATAGGGCCGCGCGCCCATCCCGGCGACGTGCGGCAGGGGCAGCGCCGCAGGGCGCCGCGCGAGCAGGGTGTCGACGACACTTGCGCAGGCAGCCCTGTCCGGTTCAGGATCGAGCAGGATGTCGAGCCCGCTGCCGCACGGCAGCCGGAAATCGACCAGCGGCGAGCCGCTGCCGTATCGGCGCAACGCCGGTTCGCTGAGCGCCGCGCAGTCGGATGCGAGCTGGCGTTCCAGGCAGCCGTCCGACAGGCTGCCGACCACCTCTCCGCCGGGCAGCACCGCCAGTTGTGCGCCCAGTCGCCGCGAAAAGGCGCCGTCGATGCCGACGATGGTGCAGAGGCCGGTCCCGGGCCTCCGGGCTGCGGCCAGCGCGCGCTGATCCTCGTCGAAATCGTCGAGGCTGGGAGCTGGGGGCGGACGGCGGTACACCGCCGACTTGTGTTGCCCCCGGTGACCGGACGCAAGAAGATCGTGTTTATTTCTCCGCCGTCCGCCCGGCGGTGCCGCTCGCGGGTGGCGCGGGCGATATGGCTGGGCCATCGGTCTTGGCGCGCGGGCGGTATGCGCCTAAGCTGGGACGATGGATCCCGCCGAATTCCAGCGTCCGCTCAACTTCTGCCAGGCCTGCGCGGTGCGCAACCGGGCGATCTGCGCCGATCTCGACGAGGGCGAAATCGATCTTCTCAACCGCATCGGCCGGCGACAACGGTTGCGCGCGGGCGACCAGTTGTTGTGGGAAGGCGACGAAGCCGTGCTGGTCGCCAACGTCGTCGAGGGCGTGCTCAAGCTGTCGACCCAGACCGCCGATGGGCGCGAGCAGATCCTGGGCCTCGCATATCCGTCGGATTTCCTCGGCCGCCCGTTCGGCCAGCTCACTCCCTACGGCGTCGAGGCGCTGACCGACGCGCTGGTGTGCGTGTTCCAGCGTTCCGACTTCGACCGCTTCGCGCGCGAGCACCCCCGCCTCGAGCACAAACTGCTCGAGCGGACGCTGACCGAACTGGACCGAACGCGACGCTGGATGCTGCTGCTGGGGCGGATGAGTGCCGAGCAGAAACTGGCCGCCTTCCTCATCGAGATGTCCGAGCGCCTTTCGCCCGCGACCTGTGCCGCAGAGCCGGGAGCTATAGATACGCTCGAACTTCCGCTGTCGCGGCAGCAGATCGCGGACGTTCTCGGCCTGACGATCGAGACGGTAAGCCGCCAGTTCACCCGCATGAAGGCCGAAGGGCTCATCGATCTTCCCTCGCGCCGGGACGTGCGGATCCTGCAGCGCGCGGCCCTCGAGGATCGCGCCGCCTGAGCCGAGGCGCGGCGCCGGCGGTCAGAGCGTCCTTGCGTCGAGCCAGCGGGCGAGGGTGACGCCGAGCGCGATGAGCGGCGGGACGAGGACGACCGACAGGGTGACCTTCGCCAGCACCTGGCCGATCAGGAGGGCGCCGATGTCGAATTCGCCGTAGAAGGCAAGGGTGATGAAGATCACCGAATCGATCGCCTGGCTGAGCGCCGAAGCGATCGCGCCTCGAATCATTATGCCCAGCGTCCCGCCGTCGCCGCTGCCGCGCAGCTTCGAGAAGATCCACACGTTGAGCAGCAGCGACACCAGGTAGGCCGCCGGCCCTGCCATCCAGACGCGCCAGAGCTGCGCGTGGACGCGCTCGAACGCGGCAAGGTCGTCGGCGCGGAACTGGATCATTTCCGAAGACGCCGGCAGCGCGAGGACTAACTGCATCAGCAGCGACGAAACCAGCAGCGGCAGGAAGCCCCACCAGACCAGCCGCCGCGCCATCGCGTCGCCGTAGAGCTGCGACACGGTGCTCGAAATGACGACGAGCAGCAGGAAGGCGAAGATGCCCGATTCGACCGCGAGGCTGGTCGGCACGAGACCGACCTGCTTGTACGCCATGACGCCCGCCAGCACCGTCATCCCGCCGTAGAGCAGCAGATACACGAACAGTGCGCGGGGTACGTAGACGGCTGAGGCCAGCGGGGCGGGGGGGGCGGGGTCGGTCATGCGCGGCAGGATTGGCACTGGCCTTGCGAAAAGGAAAGCGCGCGCAAACGAGCCTTGCGCGTTTGCCTGTGGAGACACAAAAGCGTTTCGGTTGAGGGAGTCGCGAATCCGGTTTCAAAAGTTACCGGGTATCGCTATCGGGGAGCGCCATGCCGCCAGTCGTAGCCAGTCTGCTGGGGATCGTCGCGATCCTCGCCATCGCCCTTGCGCTGTCCAACGGGCGGCGCCGGATTCGCCTGCGGATCGTCGGCGCGGCATTCGCGCTCCAGGCCCTGCTGGCGTTCGTCGTCCTGCGCACCCCGTGGGGCGTCGCGGGCATCCAGGCGATGTCCAACGGCGTCGCCGCGTTGCTGTCCTACGCCAACGAGGGCACCGCCTTCCTGTTCGGCGCCGACAACCCGCTCAAGAACACCTTTGCCCTCGGCGCGCTGCCGGTGATCGTGTTCTTCGCCGCGCTGGTCTCGATCCTCTATCACCTGGGGATCATGCAGCGCCTCGTTCGCTGGTTGGGCGGGGCGATCGGCTGGGTCACCGGCGTCAGCCGGGTCGAGGCGCTGGGATCGGCCGCCAACATCTTCGTCGGCCAGTCGGAAAGCCCGCTGGTCGTGCGCCCCTACCTTGCAGGCCTCAGCCCGAGCCGGCTGTTCACGCTGATGGTCGTCGGGATGGCCGGTGTCGCGGGCACCATCCTCGCCGCCTATGCCGGGCTGCTGGGCGAACGATACCTGCCATACCTGCTGGCCGCGGCCTTCATGTCGGCTCCGGGCGGGATCCTCATGGCCAAGATCATCATGCCCGACGAGGACGAGCCAGCAGGCGCCGCGGAAGGCGAAATCGTCCTGCCGAAGTCGCGGATCAGTGCCGAAGGCCCCGCCGCGATCGTCGAGGGCGGCAAGCCGCACGAGGTCGAGCTGGCCGAGACGTTCGAGGAGGGCACCCGCCCGGCCAACGTCATCGAAGCCGCGGCGCAAGGGGCCCAGACCGGCGTCAAGCTGGCTGTTGCCGTGGGCGCGATGGTGCTCGCGTTCGTCGCTCTGGTCGCCCTGGCGAACGGGATCCTGGGCTGGGTCGGCAGCCTGTTCGGGTTCGCCGACTGGAGCTTCCAGGCCGCGCTCGGCGCGGTGTTCGCGCCGGTCATGTTCCTCATCGGCGTGCCGTGGGACCAGGCACCGGTCGCAGGCGGGCTGTTCGGCACGAAGGTGGTGCTCAACGAATTCGTCGCCTTCATCGACCTGGGGCAACTGGGCGCGGACGTCCTGTCCGAACGCAGCCGCGCGATCGTGACGTTCGCGCTGTGCGGCTTTGCCAATTTCTCCTCGATCGCCATCCAGATGGCGGTGACCGGGGGGCTTGCGCCAAATCAACGACCGGTGATCGCGAAACTGGGATTGAAGGCGCTCGCCGCCGGCTCGCTGTCCAACCTCATGTCCGCCGCGCTCGCCGGCCTCTTCCTCCCTTACTGAGACGCACATCAATGTCCGAAATCGCTTCCGTTTCGATCGCCCGCCCGCTCGCCGAAGTCGCCGACGAGCTGGGCCGCTCCTTTCGCGAATACGGGTTTGCGGTCATCCGCGACCACGGCATTCCTGCCGACCTGATCGCGCGGGCCGAGGAGCTGTCGAAGGCGTTCTTCGCGCTGCCCGAAGAGGTCAAGATGGCCTACAAGATCGAGGGCGGCGGCGGTGCGCGCGGCTACACCCCGTTCGGGGTCGAGCGGGCCAAGGACGCCGAAGTCCACGACCTCAAGGAATTCTGGCACGTCGGGCGCGAGCTGCCTGAGGGGCACCCGCTGGCCGAATACATGGCCGACAACGTCTGGCCGGCGGAGATCGCGGGGTTCCGCGAGACCTTCACCGAGCTATATGCCGCCTTCGAAAAGGCGGGTGCCCGCGTGCTCGAGGCGATTGCCCTGCACCTGGGCCTTCCGCGCGAATGGTTCGCGCCCACGGTCGAGGACGGCAACTCGGTGATGCGCCTGCTGCATTATCCGCCGCTCGACGGACCCCACGCCGAGGGCGCGATCCGCGCCGCCGCGCACGGCGACATCAACACGATCACCCTGCTGCTGGGTGCCGAGGAGGCCGGACTCGAGCTGCTGACCGCGAGCGGCGAGTGGAAGGCCGTGGACACGCCCGACGGCGCGCTGGTGGTCAATATCGGCGACATGCTCGACCGCCTCACCAACAGCCGCCTGAAATCGACCCAGCACCGGGTGGTCAACCCGAAGGGCGCGGCGGCCTACCGCAGCCGGTACTCGATGCCGTTCTTCCTCCACTTCCGGCCTGACTTCGACATCGTGACGCTGGAGAGCTGCATAGATCCCGAGCGACCGGACGATCACCCCGAGCCGATTTCCAGCCACGCGTTTCTTCAGCAGCGCCTGCGCGAGATCAATCTCGCCTGATTCGGCTCCCGGGGGGCGGTCGGAACGGTCGCCTTACCGTTTCTGAATCCTTGTTGCATTGCGGCAACACCAGAAAAGCCATTTTTATTAGTGAGTTACGCGCCGATTGGGCGCTGTGCGACAATTATGCGCACGGTTCCCACGGGAACGTAACGCAAGAGACTTTTTGCCGAAGCAGGAAGTTCCTATCGGGCCGAACAGTCCTCCTCCTCTCCTCATCGAATGCAAGGGATCGTATTCCATGAAGCTCAAGTATCTGCTGGCCGCGAGCGCCGTCAGCCTCTCCGCCGCCGCCATCCTGCCCGCCCCCGTCATGGCCCAGCAGATCACCTCGGGCATCCAGGGCACAGTGAGCGATGCGAGCGGCAATGCGATCGGTGGCAGCACTGTCGTGGTGACCGACACCCGCACCGGCGCCAGCCGCACGATCGTGACCGGTTCCGACGGCGCGTTCCGCGTCGACAGCCTGGTCACCGGCGGGCCTTACACCGTCACCGCGACGGCGCCGGGCCGCGAAGGCCAGACGGTCGAAGATGTCTTCATCAACCTCCAGGGCAACACCAACCTCGCCTTCGCGCTCGAGGAGAGCGACGCCGGTCAGACGATCGTCGTCACCGGCTCGCGCGTGCAGCTCAGCCAGCGGGCGATCGGTCCGGGCCAGTCGTTCGGGACCGACACGATCGAAGCGTTCCCATCGATCAGCCGCGACGTGCGCGACATCATCCGCATCGACCCGCGCGTCAGCCTCGACCGCAGCAACGAGGTCGACCGCGTATCGTGCCTCGGCGGCAACGACCGCTCCAACGCCTTCACCGTCGACGGCATCGCCCAGTCCGACCTGTTCGGGCTGAACGGTACCCCGTTCGCCAGCCGCAACTCGCTGCCGCTTCCCTACGACGCGGTTCGTGAAACCTCGGTCGAGTTCGCGCCGTTCGATGTGCAGTACGGTCAGTTCACCGGCTGCGCGATCAACGTGGTGACCAAGTCGGGCACCAATGCGCTGCACGGTTCGGCGTTCTTCACCTACGCGAGCGACAGCCTGCAGGGCGACACGGCCGCGGGCGTCGATTTCTCCGCCAGCCCGTACAAGGAATACCGCTGGGGTGCGACGCTGGGCGGTCCGATCATCAAGGACCGGCTGTTCTTCTTCGCCGGCTACGAAGAAACCGACCTGTCCGACAGCTTCGAGTTCGGGCCGGCCGGCAACGGCTATCCGAACGAGCTGAAGTACGTCACCAACGCGGACTTCGACCGGTTCTCGCAGATCCTTTCGTCGACCTACGGCTTCGATACTGGGGGCCTGCCGAAGAACCTGGCCGAGAGCAGCACGCGCTACTTCGGCCGCATCGACGCCTACCTCACCGACGGACAGCGCCTCGAGGCGACCTACCAGCGCCTCGAGGAGATCAATGTCGAGGAAGACGATTTCTCGCAGAGCGGCAACGTCTACACCGGCATCAACAGCTTCGAGGCCGAAGGCACCGAGAGCGATTATTACTCGCTGCGCCTCTATTCCGACTGGTCGGACACGTTCTCGACCGAACTGCGCGCCAGCCGCGCGGTCGTGCAGGACATCCAGGGACCGGTCGGCGGGGGTGAGGCGCAGGACGCCAACCCGATGCCGCGCTTCGTCGTCGGCGTCACCAACAACGGCGAGAACGGCTCGCTCGTTGCGGGTCCCGGCTTCTCGCGCACGTCGAACGACCTCAAGACGACCGTCACCCAATTGAAGGCGCTTGGCCGCATCTCGGAAGGCGCGCACACGATCACCCTCGGCGGCGAGTTCAACGAGCTGAAGGTCTTCAACCTGTTCGCCCAGAACTCGACCGGAACGCTGACCTTCAACAACCTCAACGACTTTGCCAACGGCATTCTCTCGGGCGGGTCGAACACCTTCCCGAGCGCCGACCAGATCGTCGCCGGCCAGAGCGCGGGCGCCTACGGGAACTTCACCGCGAGCGGCGACATCAATGATGCGGCGGCCCGCTGGAAGCGCATCACCTGGTCGGCCTACCTGCAGGACGAGTGGGCTGCGACCGACCAGCTCGACATCGTCGGCGGCGTGCGGATCGACTGGCTCTCGGGCGATGCGCCCACGGCCAACCCGAACTTCTTCGCCCGCTACGGCCACACCAACGCGATCAGCTTCGGCAAGATCGATCCGGTAATCCTGCCGCGCTTCGGGATGACCTATAACCTCTACAACGACGGGTTCTTCTCGGACACGCAGGTCAAGGCCGGCGTGGGCCGCTTCACCGGCGGCGACCCGGCGGTCTACTTCTCGAACGCGTTCTCGAACAACGGCTTCGTCACCGGCTTCGGCCAGACGGGCGTGACCGCGAGCTCGTCGGCCGGGCGCATCGCCTGCTTCCCGACCTCGGGGCCGCGCGCCACCGTCGTCTCGGGCGGCACGTTCACCGGCATTCCGCAGTGCGTGCTGACCAACGCGGCGACCCAGTCGGCGCGCGGGCTGGCCGATACGCAGTCGACCGATCCCAACTTCAAGATGCCGACCGTGTGGCGCGCCAACTTCGGCGTAGCGACCACGTTCGGCGCGCCGAGCGGGTTCTTCAGCGACTGGCGCCTGGCCGCGGACTTCATCTGGTCGAAGTTCCAGAACCCGATCGACTTCGTCGACCTGTCGCAGGTGGTGAACCCGGCGCTGGGCGCAATGGGCTACACGATCGACGGTCGCCCGATCTATCGCGCGATCGATCCGACCGCGACCGGGTGCAGCGCGCAGCTGCAGAACCAGGGCGGCAGCCCGCCGACCTACACCAACGTCACCCCGGCGTGCTTCAGCACCAGCCGAGACGACGAGATCCAGCTGACGAACGGCAAGAGCTACGAGAGCAAGATCGCCTCGGTGATCCTGTCGAAGAACTGGCGCCGCGGCCTCTTCACCGATGGCGGCCGGGTCAACTTCAACCTCGGCTATGCCTACACCGATTCGAAGAACAACCGGAACAACAACAGCTCCACGGCGACCTCGAGCTACGACATCGTCGCGGCCTACGATCGCCAGTCGGTCGACGTTGCCCGCAGCGAGTATTCCTCGCGGCACAACCTCACGATGGGCCTCAACGTCCGCGAGCAGTTTTTCGGCGACAACGATACCAGCTTCGGCTTCGTGTTCGTCGCCCGTTCGGGCCGCCCGTTCTCGGTCGTGTGGGACAACGCACCGTCCGAAGTCCTCAACGACAGCGCGAGCGGCGATTTCAACGCGCTGTTCTACGTCCCCACCGGCCCCAGCGATTCGAACGTCGTGATCTCCGACGCGGCGTTCGCCAGCGCGCTCGACTCGTTCATCTCGAACAACAAGTGCATCGCCAAGTATCGCGGCCAGGTTCTGCCGCGCAACTCGTGCGAGAACTCGTGGTTCTACGATCTCGACCTGCGTTTCAGCCAGGAAATCCCGGGACCGATGAGCGCGTTCGGGTTGAAGAAGGACAAGGTGAAGTTGTTCCTCGACTTCGACAACTTCCTGAACTTCCTCGACAGCGACCGGAACGTATTCAAGCGTTACAGCTACACCGAGGCACTCGTGCGCGCCGACATCCAGTCGGGCACGGGCAAGTACGTGTACACCCCGATCAACGCCCAGTACCAGAACGGCGCGGTGAACTTCCGCGATCCGCTGGTGCAGGGTTCATCCTCACTGTGGAAGATCCAGCTGGGCGTCAGCTACGACTTCTGATCGCCGGTAACCTGAGCAACGGCGGCGGCGCTCCTTCGCGGGAGCGCCGCCGTTCGTTTTGGGTGGCGGAACGCGAGTGACTGCCGCATCGTTGACGCCAGGATGGCGGCTCCCGGATCAGCGACCAACGACAACTTTTCCAGCGCCCGGCGGCGACCCCGCCCGGTTACGCTGGCGGGCATCGTGCTGCTCCATGTCCTCGGCATCTATGCGCTGGCCAAGGCCTTCGCGCCGGATGCGACCGCCTCGGTGGAGGACGCGGTGCTCTCGACCTTCACCGTCACGGTGGAAACGAAGGAGTACACGCCCCCGCCCGAACCCGAACCCGATGCCGGCGCTTCGGGCGAAGAAGGAAGAAAGGCGGTCCCCAAGCCTACCGCGGCGCCCGAACCGAAGATCAAGGTGAAGCCGAACCCGCCTGCGCCCAAGGCCAGTTCCACGGGGGCGGCCGACACTTCGGGTGCGAGGGAGCAGGGGAGCGGGACGGGTGCCGGCGGCACCGGCTCGGGAACCGGCAGCGGCAGCGGCGGCAGCGGGCAGGGCGGGGGGATCGCCGCCAATCCGGTCCACGTCTCGGGCGGGATCAACAATGCCCGCGACTATCCAACGCCCCCCGGCGGTCGCCAGGCCCGCATCGGCACCGAGGTGATCGTCAAGGTGATCGTCGGTACCGACGGGCGCGCATCGAACTGCAGCATCTACAAGCCCAGTCCCGACCCCGAGGCCGACGCGATCACCTGCCGCCTGGTCGTCGAGCGGCTGCGCTTCAAGCCTGCCACCGATGCCGCCGGCAACCCCGTCCCCGCGCCGTTCTACTGGCGCCAGAGGTGGTTCTAGCCGCGGGGGCGCCACCCGGCGAAATGAAGCGATCGCGAAGGATTTCGTGCTAGGGACCGCGCACGATGAGCAGCGACACGATCACCCCGGTCATCCTGTGCGGCGGCAGCGGCACCCGCCTGTGGCCCCGCAGCCGCAAGGACCGCCCCAAGCCGTTCCTTCCGCTCACCGGAGAGCGGACGCTGTTTCAGGCCACGCTGGACCGCTGCCGCGGCGAAGGCTTTGCTGACCCCGTGGTCGTCGCCGGAGCGGCGCACGCCGCACGCGTCGAGGAGCAGGCCGGGGATGGCGTGACGCTGATCGTCGAGCCGGCGGCGAAGAACACGGCCCCCGCCATCGGGCTTGCCGCCGCCTTGCTCCCGCCCGAGGCGATCATGCTGGTATGTCCCAGCGATCATCACATCGCCGATCCCCGCGCCTTCGTGGCTGCGGCGCGGGCCGCCGGGCGGATGGCCGAAGAAGACTGGATGGTTGCCTTTGGCATCGCCCCTGACCGGCCGGAAACCGGCTATGGCTACATCCGGCTGGGCGAGGCGATCGACGGGGGCGGCTACCGGGTCGACCGGTTCGTCGAAAAGCCCGACCGCGCCACGGCCGAGCGTTTCCTCGCCGAAGGCGGCCACGCCTGGAACGGCGGCATCTTCGCATTCCGGGCCGGCGCCTTTCTCGACGAACTCGCGCTGCATCGCCCGGAGATGGCGCAAGCCGTGCGCCGCGCGGTCGGCGACGGTCGCCGCGCTGAACGGTTGTTCCACCCGGCCGCCGCTTCCTTCGCAAGCATCACCGCCGAGTCGGTCGATTACGCGGTGATGGAGAACACCCGGCGCGCCGCGGTCGTGCCAGCCGACATGGGCTGGTCCGACATCGGGAACTGGCAGGCCCTGCGCGACGTGCTCGAGCGCGACGCGGCAGGCAATCACGCACCGCAAGGTGCCGAGCTGGTCGATTGCCGCGGGGTTCTGGTCGCCAGTGACGGACCGCGCGTTTCGGTCATCGGGCTGGAGGACGTGATCGTGGTGGTCGACGGGGACGAGGTTCTCGTCACGCGCGCGGCGGACGCCCAGAAGGTGGGCAAGCTGCGCGGCGCTCTCGACCAGTAACGCGGGCCGCCCGAGCCGGCACCGCGGTGCCGGGCGGGCGACCCGGCCACTCGCTCGGCGATCTTGGCCTGGCCGCGAGGCTTCTAGCAGGGACTCTTCCGGGCGTGCGATACGATCGCGCAGTGTTTGCTCCCGAACCGATCCGTGCCACCGTGCCGTAGCGATGACAGGTTCGACCAGCGGCCCGCGTTTTCCGAGCTTTTGCCTCGCGTCGGACGGCTGCGCCATGACCGCAATCGGCGCGCGGCCACTCCGCGCGCATCCGAGACCAGGGGATACGGCCCGTTCCCGGTCGATCCGGCTCGCGCAAACGGGCGATCGGCGCCCGTGAGCCGGCGCGGCTGGCTTCGCGAGCGCGCGCTCCATCTCGTGCTGCTTGGCGCGGTCATCTTCGGCGTGCTCGGGTGGCGCAGCGGGTCCGACGACTTGCCCGGACGGACGATCCACCTCACCCGCGACGACCAGGCGCGGCTGGCGGCGGGCTTTGCCGAAGTCATGGGCCGCCCGCCGACGCCCGCCGAGCGCGACGCGCTGATCGCGGACTGGGTGCGCGACGAAGTACTCTATCGCGAGGCGCTGCGGCGCGGGCTCGACGAGGGCGACGTCATCATCCGCAAGCGACTGGCGCAGAAGATGGACGCGATCGCCGCGCGCGACCTCGATGCGGAGAGCCCGGGAGATGCAACGCTGCAAAGATGGCTCGAGGCGCATCCGGAGCGATTCGCGGAAGATGCCGCGGTGACCTTCGACCAAGCATATTTCACCACGCGCAGCCGGGCGCAGGTCGCGAGGACGCTGATCGAGGGCGGCGCGGACTGGCAGCGCGTGGGCGACGCGATATCGCTTCCGGCGCACTTCGAGCGCGCCGGACGCGATACGGTCGCCGCCGCACTGGGCGAGCAGTTCGCCCGCACGCTCGACGGTCTGCAGACGGGGGCGGAGTGGCAGGGGCCGGTGGAGGGCGCCCTCGGCTGGCATCTGGTCCGGCTGACCGCGCGCGAGCCGGGCCGACTGCCACCGCTTGCCGCCATCCGTGAACGGGTCGAAGGCGACTGGCGTGATGCAACCGGCCGCGCCCAAACGGACGCCGCCTATGAGGCCCTGCGGGACGCCTATACGGTGACGATCGACGAGTGAGGCTGCGAAACGCCGCGCCGGTCCGGCCAGGGACGCGGTTTTTCCGCCGGCGCGACCAGCGGAACCGCCTCGTGCCGGCCGGTGGGGCGGCTCGTCGCTTAAACGCCGCCGTTATCTTGCCATTCACCCCCCCCATCCTACATTCGGGGGCGAGGAAAGGACGCATCATCCGATGAACGACGACAACGATCCCCGCGAGCCCGGCCCCGGGGGCAACCCCTGGGTCAAGAGCCTGATGGTCTGGGGCGGGATCTTCCTTGCCCTGCTGCTCGTCGTCTCGATGTTCGGACAGGCGGGGCAGGCCCCCGGCTCGACGATCCGGTATTCGGAATTCCGTGAGCGCGTGGCCGCGGGCAGCGTCAAGGATGTCTCGATCGCGCCCAACGCGATCACCGGCACGATGAAGAACGGCGATACGTTCGCCACCACCCCGGTGGCGGGCGACACCAGCCTGCCCAAGCTGCTCGACGACAACGGCGTGTCCTATTCCGGCAAGGAAGCCGACCAGCCGAACGTTTTCCTCTACCTGCTGATCCAGTCGCTCCCCTTCATCCTCATCCTCGGCATCGCCTTCTTCGCCCTGCGCCAGGTCCAGAAGGGCGGCGGCGCGGGCGGCGCGATGGGCTTCGGCAAGTCGAAAGCCAAGATGCTGACCGAAAAGCAGGGCCGCGTGACCTTTGCCGACGTCGCCGGCATCGACGAGGCCCGCGAGGAGCTCGAGGAGATCGTCGAGTTCCTGCGCGACCCGCAGCGCTTTTCCAAGCTGGGCGGCCAGATTCCCAAGGGCGCGCTGCTGGTCGGTTCGCCCGGCACCGGCAAGACCCTGCTCGCCCGCGCGATCGCGGGTGAGGCGGGCGTGCCGTTCTTCACCATCTCGGGTTCCGATTTCGTCGAGATGTTCGTCGGCGTCGGCGCGAGCCGCGTGCGCGACATGTTCGAACAGGCCAAGAAGAACGCTCCGTGCATCGTCTTCATCGACGAAATCGACGCAGTCGGCCGCCACCGCGGCCACGGTCTCGGCAATTCCAACGACGAGCGCGAGCAGACGCTGAACCAGCTCCTCGTCGAGATGGACGGGTTCGAGGCGAACGAGGGCATCATCATCATCGCGGCGACCAACCGCCCCGACGTGCTCGACCCCGCGCTGTTGCGCCCGGGCCGCTTCGACCGCCAGGTCGTGGTCCCCGTTCCCGACATCGAGGGCCGCGAGAAGATCCTTGCCGTGCACATGAAGAAGGTGCCGCTGGCCCCCGACGTCAATGCCCGCACGATCGCGCGCGGCACGCCGGGTTTCTCGGGCGCGGACCTCGCCAACCTCGTCAACGAGGCGGCGCTGCTCGCCGCGCGGCGCAACAAGCGGCTGGTGGCGATGCAGGAATTCGAGGACGCGAAGGACAAGGTCATGATGGGCAGCGAGCGCCGCTCGATGGTCATGACCGACGACGAGAAGAAGATGACCGCCTACCACGAGGCCGGCCATGCGCTCGTCAGCCTCAACGAGCCCGCGTCGGACCCGATCCACAAGGCCACGATCATTCCGCGCGGCCGGGCGCTGGGCATGGTCATGCGCCTGCCCGAGCGCGACAACTACTCGTACCACCGTGACAAGATGCACGCCGACCTTGCAGTCAGTATGGGCGGCCGGGTGGCCGAGGAGATCATCTTCGGCCACGACAAGGTGTCGTCGGGCGCTTCGAGCGACATCCAGTACGCGACCAAGCTGGCGCGCAACATGGTCACCAAGTGGGGCATGAGCGACAAGCTTGGTCCCTTGCAGTACGAGGAAAGCCAGGAAGGCTATCTCGGCATGGGGCAGACCGCGCGCACGATGGGTTCGGCCGAGACCAACAAGCTGATCGATTCGGAGATCAAGGAGCTGGTCGAGGGGGCGCACCGCCGCGCGACCGAGATCCTGAAGACGCAGGAGGACAAGCTCCACCTGCTTGCCCAGGCGATGCTCGAATACGAGACGCTCACCGGCGACGAGATCAAGGCGCTGCTCGAAACCGGCAAGATCGACCGGCCCGACGAGCCGGCCGCGCCTTCGGCGAAGCCGGTGCGCGGATCGGCCATTCCCAAGGCGGGCCGGCGGTTCGGCGGCGAGGCGCCGGCGGCGTCCTGACGCCTAGCGCCTGATCCCGAGCTGCCCGGCCGCGGCCTCGAGTTCGGCCCTGCGGCCGGGATTGGCCGCGATCGCTGCCGTCAGCGCCTTGGCGGCGGCGGCATCCTGGCCCAGCGTCTTGCGGCTGCGCATCAGCATCATCCAGCCGTCGACGTTCGACGGGTCGGTCGCCAGCCGCGCCTCGAGCCGTGCGACCATGCCCTCGGCCATTGCGCGCTGCTCGCCCGGCGGGATGCTTCCCGCGGCGGCGAGCTGTTCCGCCGTGGGGCCGGGTATCGCGTCGAACGCCGGATGCGCGGGTGCGGGGGCGGGCTGCTTGCCCCCTGCCTGCGCGATGCGCGCGGCGACCTCGATGTCGTTGATCTTGCCCACCTGCTCGATGGTGCGGGTCAGGTCGGCCTCCCACGGCGCCCCCGGCGGGGTGTCGGCTAGCAATGCCAGCCAGTCGTCGATGGCCCCGCGATGGTCGCCTGCCAGGTCCTTGTCGACCGCGAGGAAGTAGCGCGCGCGGGGATCCCCGGGGTCGATCGCGATTGCTTTTTCGAAGGCATCCTTGGCGCCGGCGGGCATCGGGTCGCGCTCGCTCGCCATGACCAGCGCTTCGCCCATGCTGGACCACAGCGCGGCGTTCTGCGGATCGGCCGTGGCCGCGCGCGAATAGGCGGATGCCGCGTCGGCGAACCGGCCGGCGTCGAAGTAGGCTATGCCGAGGCGCTGCCAGGTCGCCGCATCGTCGGGATTGTCGCGGGCGGTGCGCTCGAGCGTGTCGAGCGGATCGCCGGGCATCTGCGCGGCGGCTGGCGTCTCGGCATCGTCGATGAGCCGGTACCCGATCGCTCCCGCTGCGAGGATGACGGCCCCTGCCGCGATCACGCCACCCTTGCCGATTGCCGCCATGTTCGCCCCCATTCCGTGGCGCTGGCCTAGCAAGCGGACCGCTTTCCGGCAAACGCGGGTGGATTAACGCGGCGTCACGCGTATGATACCGTCTTGCCGGGGGGTGGCATGGCAGGAACCGAAGCGGGGATTGTGGACGTTGCGATCGTGGGGTCGGGCCCCGCGGGTCTGAGCGCCGCCGCGCACGCGGCGGCCAAGGGCATGAGCCACATCCTGCTCGAAAAGACCGACCACCTGTCCGATACCATCTTCAAGTACCAGAAGGGCAAGCACGTCATGGCGACGCCTGCCCACCTGGTCCTGCGCGCCGACCTCGATTTCGACGCCGGCAAGCGCGAGGCGATCCTCGAAACCTGGGACCGGCAGATCGCCGAGCACAAGGTCGAGGTCATGCTCGACGCGGACGTGACGGCGATCGAGGGCGAGGCCGGAAACTTCACCCTGACGCTCAAGCGGGGGGCGACGGTCAAGGCCAGGGCGGTCGTGCTGGCGATCGGCACGCAGGGCAACCCCAACCTCCTGCGGCTGCCGGGGGCCGACCTGCCGCACGTCCAGTACCAGCTCGACGACCCCACCGAATACATCGACGAGCACATCACCGTGATCGGCTCGGGCGACGCAGGGATCGAGAACGCGCTCGGCCTTGCCGCCGATCCGGCGCAGGGCAACGTCGTGACGATCCTCAATCGCGGCGCCGATTTTGCCCGCGCGAAGGGCGCCAACGTCAAGCTGCTGATGGAGGCCGAGAGCGAGGGTCGCATCTTCGTCCGGCGCGAAACCAGCCCGGCCGAAGTGAAGCCGGGCGAGTTGGTGCTCGAAACCCGCGACGGGCAGGAATCGATCCGGTGCGACCGGATCATCGCGCGTACGGGCTCGAAACCGCCGCGCGCCTTCGTCGAAGCCGCCGGCGTCGGTTTCACGAGCGAGGAGCGCGAGGCGTTTCCCGCGCTTTCGCCGTCGTTCGAATCGACCAAGCCCGGCATCTACGTGATCGGTGCGCTGGCGGGTTACCCGCTGATCAAGCACTGCATGAACCAGGGTTACGACGTGATCGAGTTCCTCGCCGGGAACACCCAGCTCAAGCCGGCCGACGAACCGATCCTCGAGGAGAAGTTCGCCCCGCTGCCCGGCAACCGTTCGGTCGACGAGTGGCTGGCGCTGTTCGGGCGGACCGTCGTGATCCTTCAGGAACTGTCGGTGCTTCAGCTGCGCGAACTGATGATCGATTCGCGGGCGCATTTCTATCGCAAGGGCGAGGTGATCTTCGAGCGCAACGCGCCCGGGTCATCGATGTTCGCGATCGCGCAGGGGTCGGTGCTGGTCGAGGTCAACCCGGCCGACCCGTCGGTCACCGTGCCGATCGGCGAGGGCTCGATCTTCGGCGAGGTGGGGCTGATCTCGGGCCGTCGCCGTGGCGCGACGATTCGCGCGGCCGAGGATACGGTCGCGCTCGAGTTCTCGCGCACTGCGGCGCTCAAGCTGATCGCGACGACGCCGGGCGCGGCGCGCGCGGTCAACCGCATCTCGATCGAGCGCCAGCTCCTGCAGATGTTCGGCTCCGGGCTGACGCCAGAGGACCTCGCCGAGATCACCGATGCCGCCGTGGTCGAGGACAAGCGCGCGGGCGAGGTGGTGATCAAGGAGGGCGACGACGACAAGGACGTGTTCGTCATCCGCCGCGGCTCGATGATCGTCGAAAAGGACATCGGCGGGCACCCGGTGTTCCTCAGCTACCTGCCCGCCGGATCCTATTTCGGCGAAATGGCCGTGATCGACGGATCGAAGCGGACCGCGACCGTCAAGGCGGCGATCAAGAGCCAGGTGGTCCGCTTCCCGGGCGAGGCCTTCGTCAAGCTGCTCGACCGCAAACCCAAGCTGCGCGAGAAGGCGCTCGCCGACATGGCCGGGCGGCGCGAGGTCAACGCCTTCATCGAAAGCCGCAAGGACAGCTTCGGCGACGCGGCCGACTATTATTCGCAGACCGCCAAGTTCCTCGTCGACCAGGGCATCGGCGAGGCGACCGACGTGCTGCTGATCGACGAGACGCTGTGCGTCGGCTGCGACAACTGCGAAAAAGCCTGTGCCGACAGCCACGACGGGCTCTCCCGGCTCGACCGCGAGGCGGGCAAGACCTATGCCCACCTGCACGTGCCCACTTCGTGCCGGCACTGCGAGCACCCGCACTGCATGGCCGATTGCCCGCCCAACGCGATCAAGCGCGGGCCGGACGGCGAGGTCTTCATCGACGAGACCTGCATCGGGTGCGGCAATTGCCAGCGCAACTGTCCCTACGGCGTGATCCGGATGGACGCGCGGCCGCCCAAGAAGCCCGGCCTGCTGTCGTGGCTGATGTTCGGCATTGGTCCCGGGCCGGGCGAGGCGAGTTACTCCTGGCGCAAGAAGAAGGCGGAAGCGTCGGGCAGGGAAGCGCCCAAGGTCGCGATCAAGTGCGATATGTGTTCGGGGATCGAGGGCGGGCCGGCCTGCGTCCGCGCGTGCCCGACCGGCGCCGCGATCCGCGTCGGTCCCGAACGGTTCCTGGCGGTCAGCCAGTCGGAGCGCGGCGCCTGATGGCGAGCCTCGCCAGCGAAGACGGGCGCGCGCAGCGGCCCAGTGATCACGAGGGCTTTCTCGTCCACAAGCGTTTCCGGTGGCTCAAGGTCGCGCTTGCGCTGTCGATCGTGGCCGGCATCGGATACGCCTTTGCCGACGTCAGCCCGCGCCCCAACGGGGGCACGTGGTACGGATACGCGCTCGGCACGCTCGGCGTCCTGCTTATCGTCTGGCTGTCGCTGCTCGGCATCCGCAAGCGGGCGATGACCGAAGGGCGCTGGTCACTCAAGGCCTGGACGTCTGCGCACGTGTACCTGGGCCTGTCGCTGGTGGTGATCGGCACCCTGCACACCGGGTTCCAGCTGGGCTGGAACGTCCATACCCTGGCCTGGGCGCTGATGATCCTGGTGATCGTCTCGGGGATCTACGGGGTCGTGGTCTATGCCACCCTCCCCGAAAAACTCAGCACCAATCGCGGCGACATGTCGAAGAAGGAGATGATAGAGGCGCTGGGCGCGATCGACCGCCAGCTGGAAAGCGCCGCCCAGCCGCTGCCGCGCGAAGAGAGCGATCTCGTCATCGCGGCGCTCGAGCAGGACGCGTTCAGGGCTGGCGTCCTCGCCCGGCTCACCGGACGCTATCCGGGTTGCCGGACCGAACGCGCGCGCGCCGCCTTTGCCGCCGACCGCGACCGCGACGAGCACGAGGAACGGGTGTTCGGCTTGCTCCAGCGCCGCTGCGCGCAGCTTGGCCAGATCCGCCGGCAGATGCGACTGCGGGCGCTGCTCGACATCTGGCTCTACGTCCACGTTCCGGCGACGGTCGCGCTCCTCGGCGCGCTGACCGCGCACGTGATCAGCGTGTTCTACTACTGGTAGCGGCGGGATGAGTTTCCGTATCCGCCAGATTCAGACCACCGCCACGGGACGCGAGATCGTCCGCGAGCGCGAGGTGACGGGCGACCGGCTGACGATCGGGCGCTCGGCCGAAAACGACGTGGCGATACCCGACCTCGCGGTCGAGCAGCATCACGTGGTCGTCAGCCGCGGTGAAGGGCGCGCGCTCGCCTTCGAGGCCGCGGGCACGCTCGGCTTCACGCTCGACGGCCGCACGCGCACGAGCGAGACTGTCAGGGATGGCGGCGCCGAGCTTGTGCTGGGCGCGTTCCGCCTCGATTTCGCGGCCGGTCCCGGCGAGGAGATCGAAGTCACCGTCCGCCGCATGGAAGAGCGCGAAAGTGGCGCGGGCGCGGGCACGCATGGCTTCCGCCTGACGAGTACGTGGCTGCCCGGCAAGCGCCCGGTCGCCTGGGCCC
Organism: Tsuneonella litorea; assembly: GCF_025154015.1. Classification (GTDB taxonomy): domain Bacteria; phylum Pseudomonadota; class Alphaproteobacteria; order Sphingomonadales; family Sphingomonadaceae; genus Tsuneonella; species Tsuneonella litorea. Next base: position 136,247 of record NZ_JAOAMV010000001.1, on the reverse strand, counting down.
TGTTGATCGCGATCTTCCTCGCGTTCCTGGCGGTGCCGATCTGGACGAATCTCGGCCGCGAACCGGTCAAACCCGACTATCGCAAGCCCGGCCAGACGGCGATGGACGCGAGCTGGTCGACCGGCAAGCTCAGCCTCGCGCACCACGGGCTCGAGGACAACTGCGAGGCATGTCACGTCCAGCCGTTCGTCGCGGTGCGCGACGGGGCCTGCCTGACCTGCCACGAGGACATCGGCGATCATTCCGCCAAACCCCGCCTCTCGCTCGCGCGTGGCCCGCTCAGCTGGGGCGACCAGGTCCAGCGCGACATCGCGGACGTGTTTCACAAGCCCGGTGCGGGGGCCTGCACCGATTGTCATACCGAGCACGAGGGCGAGGGCCGGATGCAGCCGCCCGCGCAGAAGTTCTGCGCCGACTGCCACGGATCGATGGACAAGCGGCTGAAGACCCCGCTGGGCAACGCGGCCGACTTCGGCAAGGCGCACCCCCAGTTCCAGGCCGCGGTACTGACGGGTCAGGGTGACCGGACGCCGACGCGGGTTTCGCTCGACGGGAATCCTCGGGAGTTCAACGGCCTCAAGTTCCCGCACGAACTGCACCTTTCGGCCAGCGGAGGGGTCGCCCAGATGGCCCGGCGGTTGGGCGCCGGGAAAGGCTATGGCGAGACCCTCGAATGTTCCGACTGTCACCGTCCCACGGCGGACGGCGTGCGCTTCCAGCCGGTCGACATGGAAACCAACTGCGGATCCTGCCACAGCCTCGTCTACGACAGGGTCGGGGGGACGTTCCGAACCCTGCGCCACGGGGACATCAGCCAGATGCGCGCTGACCTTGCCGCCGCGGACCGCGTGCCGCGCCGGCCGATCGCCAGCGGGCGCAAGCGACCGGGAGCCTATTCGCCCGGCGGCCTCTATTACGGGAACTTCGCACCACCGCAGCGCGCCTCGGTCCCGCTCGCCTCGCGGATGCTCTCCACCCGGGGCGTCTGCACCGAATGCCATTTCCCCAGCGGCGACGGGGTGATGCCGGTCGTCCAGCCGAAACGCTATATCGAACACGGCTGGTTCGATCACGAGGCGCACAAGCGCGAGAAATGCACGACCTGCCACGCCGCCCCGGCATCGGATTCGGCGACCGATGTCCTGCTGCCGGGGATCAAGACCTGTCGCACCTGCCACCTCGGCGAAAGTGCGGCCAAGCCCAAGATTCCTTCGACCTGCGCGATGTGCCACAGCTACCACCCGAGGGGCGATGCGGCGCCGGCCCGCGTGGGTAAGGACGCGGACGAGCGGAAATCGCAGACGTGAGCGTGCTGGCGGGGCCATGCGGCCGGATGCGGCGAAGCGCGGCAGGGCGGCCGCAATGCTGATCGCACAGCTGACCGATATCCATATCGGCTTCGACCCCGACGAGGAACCCGAAGAGCTCAACCTGCGCCGGTTCCGGGCGACCCTTGCCCGGTTGCTCGGTGGGCCGAACAGGCCGGATATGCTCGTCCTTTCGGGCGACATCACCGACAACGGGGATATCGAAAGTTTCGAGGATGCGGCGGCGCTCCTTTCCGGCCTTCCGTTTCCGGTCTGGCCGATGGTCGGCAATCACGATACCCGCGAAGCGCTGCTCCACGCGTTCCCGCAGGTGCCACACGAGGACGGCTTCATCCACTATGCCCTCGAAGCCGGGGGCCTGCGCATCCTGATGCTCGACACGCTCGAGCCGGGCCGCCACGGCGGTGCGTTCTGCGCGGCCCGGGCCGCCTGGCTGTCAGCGCAGCTCGCCGGCCATCCGGACACGCCGACACTGATCTTCATGCATCATCCGCCCGTGGTCAGCGGGATCGACTGGATGGATCCCGCGCCGGACGAAGGCTGGATCGAGCGTTTCCGCGGCGCGGTCGAGGGCCATCGCCAGATCGCGGCAATCCATTGCGGACACCTTCACCGGCCGCTGAGCACGACGTTCTGCGGCATCCCGCTCAACGTCACCGGATCGGTGGCTCCGCTGGTGGCGATGGACCTGCGCCGGGTCGACGCCGATCGTCCGGACGGGCGCGACCTGATCACCACCGAGCCGCCGAGCTATGCGCTGCACCGCTGGGACGGGACTGCGCTCGTCAGCCATTACGAGCAGGTCAGCGGCTGGCACGCGCTGGCGCATTACACCGACAAGCTCCAGCCGATGATCCACGAAATGTTCGGCGAGCGCGAGTAGGCGCCACAGCGGGGGTCACTCGCCGCCGGCGAGCGGTCCCCTGCCGGCCACCCAGCGGTTCATGTCCGGCGTATCCGATACCTTCCACGGCACGCCCTTGCTGGTGAGGAACAGCTTTTCCATTTCGCTGCGATTGAAGGGCCGCGCGCCGAGCCGCCCGAAGACCGCGATCTGCCCACCGGTCTCGTCCACCGCCCGGTCGCGGTCGAGACCCTTCGACATGGCGATGGCCGGCCATGGGGTCTTTGCCCAGGCGATCAGCTCGGGCCTGGGTGCCGGGCTGAAGCCGTAGAAGTTGGGCTGGCTGTCGGGACTGGTCAGTTGCAGCACCTTCATCCCGTTCCGCCCGTCCGCGACGTAGGCGAACAGCGAGGCGTTGGTCGATGCGACCACCACGTCCTCCACGTCCGTCATCCGCCCGCCGAAGGTTTCCTTGCGGTATATCGACGGATCCCGGGGGTTCTCGACGTCGAGGATCACCAGCCCGTCGCCCTTGGCCGCGACATAGGCATAGGTCCGCGCGAGATAGACCCGCCGCGCGTCCGCTAGCGGCACGGTGCCCGAGGGGACCGCGACCGGGTTGCGCAGGTCGGTCACGTCGAACAGCTTGATCCCCTCACGATCGGTGACCCAGAGGTAGCGGAACTGGATCGCGCTCGCCCGCGCGTCGTCGAGCGGGACGACCGAGGCGAGCCTGGGGTTCAGCGGGTCGGCCAGGTCCACGGTTACCAGGCCGCTGGCCGCGGCGATGTAGGCGACCTCGCCCGCGAGCACGATGTGGCGCGCGCCGTCGAGCACCCCGTCGGGGTTCCAGGTGACCGCGCGCTTCAGCTTGTTGTTGCGGAACTCGCCGTCGGCCATCGTGTCGACGTTGACCAGGATCAGGCCTTCCTCGGCGTCGGTCACCGCGGCGTAGTGATAGATCGGCAGGAATGGCTGCTCCTGGTTGAGCTCGCGCATCTCGGGTGTCGACCGGGTGGGGGCGATCGGCTGGTTGGTCGGCAGCGCCATGCACGTCGCGTTCTTGGACGAGACGTGGGTGTCGTGGCCCAGCGCGGAGAACGGTGCGGTGACGATCCTTTCGGAGAAGCCCTTGTTGGCGATCGTCGCGACATCGTAGACCCGAAAACCGCCCTTGCCTTCGGCGACGAACATGTACTCGCCGCGCAGCTGGAGGCATCCCACGCGGTCGCGGGTGCCCTCCACGACGTTGGCGAATTGCTCGAACGAATGGGTTTCGCCAGACACCTTGCCGTCGAATGTCCGGCCGCGGGTACGGTCCTTCAGTTCGCGGCCGTAATCGTCGACGAACTCGCGATAGAAGTCCGGATAGGCGTACTTGTGCAGGTAGCTGCCGAGGACCGCCTGCGGTTCGTCCCACTCGGTCACCCGCACGGCCTCGAACCCGCCTTCCAGGCCGGTCCAGGCGTTGAGACCGACGAAATTGACGTAGTTCGTGCCGAGCAGCAGCAGCTGCGCCATGATCGCGTTGTTGTCGTCCTTCTCCGACAGGTGGCAGTCCGAGCAGGTCTTCGTCTCGGTCGTGCGCACCGTATGCGGGAAGTGCGGGGCAAACGCCTGGCTGGAAAATCCGATCGAACTGATGGGCGGCTGCTGGACGTAGATCCGCTCGCGATTGATGTTCGTCGAACTCAGCACCAGCGCGCTGGAGGAGCGGACCGGGGCGGTCTGGTTGCCCTTGGTGGTCATGTGCTTGCCCAGCTGGAACATCTCGTCGCGCGCGACCTGAGGGTTGTAGGTGGCGAAGTTGCGCGTGGTCTCGCCCTCGAAGTGGTGATCGGTCGTCTTCCAGTTCGCCTCGATCGGCAGGTGGCACCCCCCGCAGCTGGTGGTCCACGAGAGGTGGCAGGTGAAGCACGCCATCTCGCTGTCCTTGTGCGCACGGTTCTCGGGCGCGATGCCCGGCCCGAACGAGAACAGTCCGTCCTCTGCACCCTCCTCGCTCATCAGCTTGGCGCGGGCGGACTTGGCGTTGAAGCGCGGGCTCGCCGGGTCGACGCTGTCCTTGACCAGGCTGACCCGCCATTCGAGGTCCGGGTCGATGATCGACCGCTGGATGAGCTGCTGTCGCCCGGCGCTGTCGAACGTCCACTCGAAGCGGCGCTGGCCGTCCGGGTTGCGGAGCAGCGCCAGGTTGTTGCCCTTGGGCGGGGCTGCGGGGCCGCTGGTGAGCAGGTTGGGATAGGCGTCGGCGGTGCCGTGGCAGTCCTTGCAGCCGATCTCGATCGCGTTCGCCACCTCGCCGTAGATCAGGCCGTTGCCGTGGCTATCCTGCGCGAAGTGGCAGTCGGCGCACTGCATCCCCTTTTCGGCATGGATGTCCATCAGGTGGACGGTCTTGCCGGGATTGACGCCTGCGGGAACGAACTTGCCTTCGCCGTCCTTGCGCCACTTCTCGGGGTCGTCGGGCGAAACGATGTTGCCGTCCTTGTCCAGCAGGTTGCCCTCGCGGTCGCGCTTGAACACCCCGCGGAAATTCCACCCGTGGCCGTGATAATCGGCGAACTGGGTGTCCTTGAGGCTGGGATTGAGGTCATAGACGTTGCGCAGGAAATCGATGTCCGCCCACTTGCCCTTGGGCGCAGCGCCCTCCGGATTGCGCGCGTTGATCGCCCGCACTTCCTCGGCGGTCGGGTACTTCTGCGTCTCGGGCCACATCGCCGGCGCGTCCGACTCGTAGTCCCACATCGTGTAGCCGAGGAACGAGTTCAGGAAGATGTTGGGCTGGTGCATGTGGCAGTTCATGCACTGTGCGGTCGGAATCGATCGCGTGAACACGTGCTGGAGCGGATGGCCCTTTTCGCGGACAGCGGCCTGGCCTTCCGCGCCTTCGTGGCCGTCCTTGAGCGCGCCATGGCCCTTGTCGTGCGCGTCGCCGTGGGCATCCCCGTGTTCGAACTTGTCGGCGATGGTCGGGTCCGCGGTAATCGTCTGGCCGTCGCGTCCGTACTGGGCGTAGGTCAGCGAATGGCGCGGTTCGCGGTCGTTGGCGTAGACGACGTGGCAGCTCGCGCAGCCGGAATGGCGATAGTCGCCCGGCTGATCGTTGGTCCCCATGAACCAGGTGAACGGATCGTTGAGCCGCGTCTTGTGGATGTTGAGCACCGGGATGGCCACGCGCAGTCCCGTGCCCGGGCCGCGGTTCGACTGCTTGAGGTCGGGGCGGCCCGGCTCGTCGAGCCGCTGGATCTGCCCGGTGACGTTGGGCAGCCCGATCTCCGGGAACACCGAATTGATCGTGCGCCCGCCGCGCTCGAACACACGGAACACGTCGGCCGGCGGAACCACGTGCCAGGTAGGCAGCGGATAGAGCGCGGCGAGCGCGCCGCGGTCCTTCTGCTTTTCGGTGACGGTGCCGGGCGGGTCGCCTGCGCTGACCACCTTTGCCGCTTCGCCCTCGCGGGTGAAGGCTTCGCCGAAGATGTAGCTTTTGAAAGGGACGATCCCGTTGTTGTACGATGCGCCGCCCCACAGCATCGCGCCGGTTGCCATCAACGACCGTTCGGCCGCCTCGATCACCGGAAGATGGCACGCCCCGCACGCCTCGCGCGCGACGCGGTAGTCACTCGGGTTGACGAAGCGGACGAACTCGGGTGCCTCGTTGTTGAGCAGGGCGTAGCTGCGCCTGGGATTCGCCGAGGACGGAAAGTGCCAACTCTCGGGGTAGGTGGGCAGCACGTGCGCCGCGTCGCGCGCCGCGACATAGGCCGGATCGTCGCGGTCGAGCTGCGGATTGCCGACGACCGCCGCGTCGCCGCCGTGGCAATCGGTGCAGCCCAGGCGAACGGCAGGCGACAGGTGCATCGTCGGCGCATCGCTGGCGACATGGCAGCTGGTGCAGCCGTCGCTCTTGCCGGCCATCTCGGCGATGGTCTGCGTCAGCGGCGCGGCCGGGTAGACCGGGTAGGTGCGCTTGACCGGCGTCTCGCCCTCGGACGCCCGCGAGGTCGACCATCCGATCCCGCAGGCGAGGACGACAAGCGCGAACAACGCGAGGAGGCGATCGGCCCGCATCAGTAACTCAGTACCACGTTGGCGAGCACCGAGTAGTAATTCCGGTTGCCGTTGGAATTGCCGAACAGGTCGCGGAAACCCGCTCCCGGCACGAGCGCCGCGGCGGACAGGCGGGCAACCGCGTTCTGGTTGGCCCACGGACGCCAGATCGCGGAGGCCGACAGGTCCCACCCGATCTCACGCGGAATCGAACCCTCGTTGCGCAGCACCTGCAGCGTGATCGTGTCCTCGAACCACAGGTGGTTGGCGTTGGCCGAAACGCGCAGCGTCGGCAGGACGTCGAAGTCGGCGCCAAGGCCGACCAGCATGGTTCCGGGGTTATTGAAGTTCGACTGCCCTTCTTCCTTGGAAGAGCGAAGCGAATTGAGGATGCCGTTCCGCCCGTTGACCAGAACCGCGCGGCTGCCGCCCGCAAACGGGATCGCCTGGCGAATCCAGTAGCTGGTGTCGGCGCCCGCGAAGACCGGATTCTCGAACACCGCGTCGAAGCCGCCTTCGCGATTGTCATACGGATCGTGATCGCCGCTCGCCCACAGGCCGGACAGCCGAAAGCGCATCCAGTCGCGGTCGTAGCTCAATTCGGCGGCGCCGAAGAATGCCCGGATCACGGCACTCTTGTCGGTGAAGAAGTTGTAGCGGTCCTCTCCGAAGGCCCCGTAGGCGCTCGCGGTGAGGTTGATGCGGCCGATCCGGCCGTCGGCGTTGTAGCCGACGTAGACGACGTCGTAGTTGCGCGGCCGGATGTTGCCGAGCAGCGCGGGGCGCACCGGGAACCCGTTCTTGTCCTCGGAATACTCGTCGCCTTCGCGGTTCATGTTGTAGGCGACGGTGACCTGGCTCGTCAGCGCGGGAATGAGGAAATCCTGGCGATAGACGTTGGCCACGAACAGCCAGTCGTCGCGCGGCCGCGTGGTCAGGTCATTGAGGCCGGAATTGGTGTCCTTCGATATGCGCCAGAAAGCGGCCAGGTTGTACTGGAAGCGGTTGTTGTCGCGGTTGCCGAACAGCCGGATGCCCAGGTTCTGGTCGTTGAACAGGAAGCCGCGGAAATCGGCCTGGAACGGCTGGATCCCCACGCGGATCGAATCGAAGTCGTAGCGATCCGAGGTATTGCGGATGTGATAGTCGACGAACGCTTCCTGGACCCCGACGAAGTGGTCGAACCGGTGGCTGGGGGCCGAGGGTTCGACCAGCAGCACGCGCCGCTCGGGCACGTTCGCGTAATTGACGTTGACGGCCAGCGCCAGGCGATACTCGATCTCGGGCGGCTTGAAGGCGGTCGAACCCTTGGTCAGCGCGGCCCCGACGATGAAGGTCTGCGACAGCAGGTAGCTCGCGTCCTTTCCGAACACGTCGAGGCTGCCTGGGCGCTCGGTCGTCTGCAGCCCGACGGGTATCGGAAACGTCCGCGGTTCGATCACGGTGTCGCTGATCAGGTTGGCGGAGAAGAACCAGTCGTGTCCGGTGATCAGCGGCCATTTCTCCGGGTCGAGCGGCCGGTCGCCCTTCAGCGTGTTCTGGTGATAGGGATCGAACCAGCGCTCCTTGACGACACCCAGCGACTCGATCAGCCGCCAGCGATCGGGGATGGGAACCTGATCGGTCGGGAATGCTTCGGGCGGGGGCGCGCGCACCGCGCCCGGGTTGTCCTGCGTCAGGCGGTCGGGCAGCGGGGCGTCGTACCCGGGGCGGCGCCGGCCGTCGATCGATTCGTTGTCGACGGGCGGCGGATCGCCCGCTTCGCCGGACATCGTCTCGGACCGCGAGTCGGTGGCATCGGGGGGCAGCGAATCGGCCTCGGCGGCGGGCGGCGGGGCCTCCGCCTGCAAGGACAGAGCCAGTGCGGACAGCAGTGTCAGCGCGGCAGTCATAGGAATTTTGCCCCTTCCCACTCGGAAAAGTGAGGAAAATCTGCCACAATTGCAATTGCGAACTTGCGGAATCTCGCTGAGGGCCGAGAATGCCACCGCTTCGATGGAGGGACGCGCACCAGACGCGGGGAGAAACGTCGATGCCCAGAATTGGGAAAATAGCTGTAGGTGCAGGGGCTTCCGTGGTCGGAGCCCTCGCTCTGGTCGCGCTGACGGGAGCGCCCAACCGTGCAGCCGACCACTTCGACCCGCCTGCGCGCACCGACCCGACCGTCGATCAGACGCCCGATCTGCCGGCCGACATCGCCGACGTGTACGCCTGGCACGCCAACGGAATGGTCAACCTGTCGGTCACTTTTGCCGGGCCCAACGTCAACACGGCGCCCGCATTCTACGACCGGAACGTCCTGTACAAGGTTCTGATATCGACGGCGCCGCCCGACGATACCCCGGAAGTCGCGATTCGCGTGCGTTTCGGCGCCGGCACGAGGGCCAACGAATTCGGGGTGCGGTTCGAAGGTCTGCCGGGTGTGAACGGGACCCTCGAAGGCCCGGTCGAGACGAACTTGACGAAGGATGGCGTCACGGCCCGGGCCGGCCTTTTCGACGATCCGTTCACCTTCGATCTGGTGGGCTTTCGACAGATCCGCCCGACCGGGCAGGTGCGGTTCAACAACACGCGCGATTTCTTCGATAACCAGAACGACACGGGTTTCGTGATCTCGATTCCCCAAAGCCGCATCGCCAACGGCACGGGAACCGTGCGGATATGGTCGACCACGAGCCGAATCGGAGGGCAGATCTGATGCGCAAGCTCGCACTCCTCGCCGCAGCCGCCTCGGCCGCGCTCCTCGCAAGCTGCGGCGGCGGTGACAGCCCGGCGCCCACTGCCACCCCGGCGCCCGGACCCACGCCGACCCCGACCATCGGCAGCGGCGGGGGGCAAAGCGCGTTCAGTTACAACGTGGAGCCCTGCTTCACGCAGGCCGTGCCGGGCATGGGGATGAGCGTGCGGCAGCTCATCGCGACTCCGGACGCGCTGGTGCTCGACCTGTCGCGTCCTGCGGGCTTTCCGAACGGGCGGATTCCGGACGATCAGGTGGTCGATATCATGGTGGCCATGCTGTTCCTCGATCTCACCGAAAGCGGCCAGAGCCTGAGGACCTTCGCCAATCTGCCGCTCAATCCGCCGCGCAGCTTCCCGGCGCCGACGACGACGTTTCCCTTCCTTGCCAAACCGACGGGCAACCCACAGCTCGCGGCCACTACGGGGACGAGCTTCGACTTCCGCACCGATCCCGATTCGGCCTACACGTCGGTTGACCGGATGGGGAACCCGGCGATCGCGACGATCCTGGTCAGTTCGTCGATGCGCAACACCTACAACGATGCCTCGCAATCGGCGGACCTTGCAGGTCAATTCACCGAAGAGGAACGGGCCGGGCTGGTCCTGTTCATGAACGCGATCGGCGACGACCTAACCAACCTCGGCCTCGAAATCTGCGCAAGGCGAATCTGACCGCGCCGCGCGCCGCCCGGCGAAGCGTTCGCCCTACAATCCCTGGCAGGCGTTCTGGTCGTTGGTGTCGAGGAACGGCGCGAACGGGCAGTTGACGTAGCGCAGCCGCACGCCGGCCCCGATCGGGATGACGATCTGGTCGGCGCGCATCGGGATCGGGGCGTTGCCGATGGCGCCCACGCGCTGCCCGCCGTTGTGCACGCCGAGGAAGCTGATCATGTCGTCCTGGTCGATGCCGTCGCCCGACACGCCGATCCCGCCGACGAGCTGTCCGTTGCGGTAGATCGGCACGCCCCCCGAGAAGATCTGCATCCCGTTCGCCAGCCGCGGCTTGCCGTTTGGCGCGGGCGGCAGGAGCGTGCACTGCGGCTGGGTGTCGTTGAACGGCTTGCCCTCGGTGAACAGCGCGTGCTGGAGCACGTTCGACTTGATCAGAGCCACCTGCAAACCGGTGGCGAACGGATTGAAATCCTCGATCGGGCGCCCGAACGGTCCCTCGGGGCGGCCGGCTTCGCCATCGGGGAAATGCGGTCGGGCGAGGTTTCCGATCGAGCGCGCACCAAACGCCCACTTCCCGGTGAGGGCGGTGGTATCGTTGAAGAAGGTGCGCGCGCGCGCGACGTAGTTGGCGACTTCGGCATCCGGATTGCCGAGCAGGTCGCTCGCCGCGTTGGGCCCCGAGAAGAAAGTCACCGTGCGCGCCTTCTGCAGCGAAACGTCGGTGCCGAAAATGGGCGCATCGGGTGCGCGGACGATGCCCAGCACACTGCCGTTGGTATCGACGAGGCTGATTGTCACCTGCGCCCGGCTGTCGAGCGGCCGGCGGATCTGCGCGCGTGCGCGGCTCATCACCCGGTAGGCTTCTTCCAGGATTGCGCGCGATTCGGCGGCGGTGAGCGGTTGCGCGACGCTGCCCGCGTCGGTTCCGCCGCGGATCGGGTAGCGGTTCGCGCCGCTGCCGTTCGAAAGCACGAACGCGTCCGGAAAGGCGAATTCCGCCGGGGTGGCGGCGCGATAGCCGCTGGCCTCGGTGCCGTAGGGCGTGCCGGGGATGATCGCCGCGTTGTTGTAGCCGGTTACCCCGACGAGAAGCCCGATCGTGCCCTGGATCGCCGCAAAGTCGTTTTTCAGGGGGTGCAGGTCGGCAACGCGCATGTCGCTGTAGCGCAGCGACACGCCATCGACGGTTATCCTGTCCGCGACGATCGAATCCGGTGCGGCGAAGCCCTGCAGCCCGGCAAGTGCGATCGCCTCCTCGTCGTCGACCAGCAGGTCGGTCACGTTGGTATCGAACGCGTAGTCGCCGTCCGCCATGACGCCGATCCCGCCGACGAGCACGCCGTTCTTGTACAGCGGAAACCCGCCTGGGTCGGCTGCGAGGCCGAGCGGGGCGCGCTTGGGACCGATGAACGCTCCGGGGCCGCCGCCCGCCACGAACCGGGTGTTGAGGTCCGAGCACGGCAGTTGGCTGAACTGCACCCCCGAGAGCGGTCCGCTTTCGATCCCCACGGTGTTGGGGGCGGGGGGGAAGTTGGACTGGACGATCTCGCTTGCGGTGCGGGTGGAGAAGGCGTTGCCGCCCGACGACAGGTAGGCCCCCGTCAGCGCCTTGGAGATCGCCGCGATCACCGAATCGACGTTGGTGCCCTGGAGATCGACGTCCTTGTCGTTCAGCACGCCCGTCGCGGTCAGGCGGCTGGTGAGCGAGCGGTTGATCGTGCCGTTCATCACGAACACGGCGAGGACGTTGCCGACCCGGTCGGTCACCGCGATCGTCGCCGGGCGCTTGCGGGCGTCGGCCTCGCCGACCGCCTGGGCGATGATCCTCTGGACCTCGGCGACGCTCAACGCGTCCTGGGTCGGGGCGGCGTAGACCGCCGCGGGCGTCGTGGGCGTCGCGGGCGCGGGGGCCGCGGCCGATCCCCCCGAACCGCTGCTGCCGCCGCCGCCGCACGAACCGAGCGTCAGCAACGCGATCGCCAGGCAGCCGGTGCGGCGGGATACCCTCATTGCAGCGCGCCTATGCTGCGGGCCGCCTGGGAAAGCGCGGCCCGGAACGCGCCCGGGTTGTAGCTTTCGGGCGTGGCGACCGCGGTATAGGCGCGGTTGATCGACGCGCGGATGCCCGCCGCTGCGCCGACCGTGACCCTGCCTTCGCGGACCATCGCGTTCAGCAGCGTGTCGACCGCCATGACCGCCTGCGCGGACCCCGCGTAGTCGGTGAACCGGGGGGCGGTGGTCCGGTCGGCGATCGCCGCGACCACGCGGAAGCCGTCGGCTGCCCCATAGCCGCGCCGCGACAACGCATCGGACAAGGCGCCTGCCGCGGCCTCGAGTTGCTGGGCGGCGGCGACGGTCTGGGGCCGTCCCTGTCCCATCGCGCGGTGAAAGGCGGCGGTGGCCTGGTTGAACCCGGCTGCCTGGTCCGGCGCCAGCGTGCGCGCGGCGACCGAGAGCATGATCATGTTCTCGTCGTTGAACGGCGGAGTGGCGAAGGGGATCGGGCGGCCGGGATTGGTCTCGAAGGTCAGCCGCCGCTGCGGCCCGTCGGTGATCGGCCGGTGGCAGCTGTGGCAATCGAAAAAGTAGAACTCCGGATAGAGCCCCTGGCTACCGCGCGCGGGGTCGCGAAAGACGGCCATCGCGCGCCGGACAGCCTCGGCCTGGCCGACCGCCCACAGGCGGATGCTCGAGAGGTTGCCCTTGCGCGCCACGTAGTCGGCATCGGCGTCGTGATGCTGCTGGAGCGCCGAGAACAGGTCGAGCTCGAACGACAATCGCGGGTGGCCCGCCGCCATCACCTTGTGCGTCACGAACTGTCCCGCCTGCGAGCCGGCGTAGTGGCAGTCGAGGCACAGCCGCGCGCGGACCTGGGGGTTTTCCAGCGGGACCATGCCCGCGGCAACGTTCGCGGCGTGATTGCCCGAAACCGTGTAGTGAGTCGCCAGCCAGCGGTCGGCGGGACCATGGCAGCCTTCGCAGCCGACGCCGTCCGACAGCTGGAAGCGCGCGCCGCGCTCGCCCGCCGCGGCCGGGGTCGCGTGGCACTGGATGCACTGGCTCGAGGACGTGGCGGATTCGATTCCGAGCGTCGCGGCGATCTGGCGGCCGCGGAGCGAGTCGAGCACCGCGTAGGCCCGGCTGTGCGCGCCGGAGGGACTGTTCGGTTCCTGCCAAGTGGCGATCTCGTCCTGGCGGACGACGGCGCCGTTGCCTTCTGCGCGTCCGTGGCAGGTCGATCCGGCGCAAGTGGCGACGCCGAGGTATCGTCCTCCCGCTGCGTAGGCCGAGCCGGCGGCCAGAAGAGCGCCGACCAACACGAGCATGGCCGGGATTGCCGAGAGCGGGCCCCTTACCGCCTGGAAGCGCACAGCTAGTCCTCCCTGTCCCCTGCGGGACACTCTGCCCTATCGTCCCCCGGCTCGCAATGCACTTGCCAGAAGTCGTCGTTGCCGACCCCCGTGATCGGCTCGTCCACCACCGGCGGCGCGATCAGCGGTTGCGTCTCGGACAGCGACACCAGCAGGCTGTTGGCCAGCAGCGCGTCTCCGCCATCGCCCTGCGCGGTCCCCTCGCTCGACAGCGGCTGCTCGAGGTCGCTGCGCGACTGGCCGGGGAGATCGGGGCGCGCGCAATCGACGTTGACCGCGCAGCCGTTGACGGTGGGTACCGGCGCGCCCGCGTAATCGACCGCCGCAGCTTCGTTGATGGTCACCAGCGGCGCGACCGCCAGTCCGGTGATCGGTCCGCCGGGTGCCAGCAGTACGCCGTTGATCGAGATCTGCGGCGAGCCTTCCCCGGTGTGGATCGACAATGCCTGCGCGGCGAAACCGCGGCGGTCGTCGTAGGCGGTGCCGGTGCCTGCGTTCTGGATGAAGAAGCCATTGTCGACGGACACCGCGATGGTTCCCGCCTGGAGGTAGCCTCCCGCAGGGCCCGCCGGGCCGGGCTGGTCGAGCAGGGCCGCGATCGCGGCGAAGTCGCTGGCGGACCCGATCGCGTCGATCGTCTGCCGGCTTGCCACTGCGATCGTTCCGCCGTCGAGCACGAGCGTGCCCAGCGGCGTGCCGCCCGAACCGAGCAGCGCGATCGAGCCGCTGCCCGCGATCACGTCGATCCGCGCCGGGTCGATCGAGAAGGTATCCCCGGCCGACGCGGTCGCCAATGTGACCGCGCCGGACACCGTTACGTTGCCGCTCGTGTCGAGCTTGAAGGTTCCACCGGTCCCGATGTTGGCCGTGCCGGCCGAACCGAAGCTCAACGCGAGCTCGCCGACCGCGATGTCGCCTGCGCCGCCGGCTATCGTGATGGTCGAATCCGCGAACAGCCTGGCCGCTTCGGCCTTGTCGAGCCTGTAGCCGGTGCCGGTTCCAGCGCCGCCCACGGACAGCGGAGCCGATGGGCTGCCGGTCGCCAGGGTGATCGCCTGCGTCGTCCCGCGACTGCCGAGCTGGCCTGCCGACCCGATCCCGATGTCGGCCGCGACCGCGTCGATGGTGCGTCCCGTCGCGCGGGCGTTCACCGCCAGCGTCTGACGGGCGGTGATCGCGAGTGCTGCCGAAGAATCGACGCTGCCGCCGAGGGTCACGTTCGCCCCGGAGAGGGAGACGCCCCCGCCGGTGACCGCGCCGCTGGTCGCGAGGTCGCCGCCGGCGGCGAGCGCCAGGGTTCCGGTGGCCGACGCGGTGCCCACGTTCAGCCCCTGCGCGGCGGTGATCGCAAGGGCCCCGGCGGTCGCCCGCGCGTCGCTGACGGCGAGGCCCCCGGTTGAGCCGATGGCGATCGCCGTGCCCTGGGCAGATGCCGACCCCGCCGCGTTGAGGTCCGTGATCGTGACCGGCCCGCCGCTCGCCGCAAACCCGGCGGTGCCGCCGCTCGTCACGGTCCCCAGCGCAATGCCTAGCGACGCCTGCGCCGAGAGTGGGCCGTCCGATGCGATCGGTCCGGTGCCCGAGATCGACCCGCCCCCGCTGGTCAGCGCGACGGCGCCGGTGGCGGATCCCGCGGCCAGGCCGAGGTTGCCCGCCGTCGTCAGCGAAAGGTCGCCCGCGGTGGCATTGGCGCCGGTAAACGCCAGCGCCCCCGGCGAAGTGATCGATACCGACCGCCCGCTGGCGGTTACAGCGCCGGGGGAGGTCAGGCTATCGACAACGATGGCCCCGCTGTCGGCCCGGAGCAGCGTCGTGCCGCCCGACACGACCGCCGCGAGGTCGAGGCCAAGATCGGCCGACAGGCTGACGTTGCCGGTGGCGCTGGCGCTCGCCGTCGGCGTGATGAACAGTCCGCCCGCAGCGACCGTGAGATTGCCGTTGGCGGCCAGCATCGTGTCCGAGACGACATCGCCGCCGGCGACCAGGGCAAGGTCGGTGCCGTTGACCGCTCCGGTGGCATGGATCGTTCCCGCCGTGCTGGAAAGCGTGACGGCACCGGTCGCGTCGACGGTTGCAAGATCGAGGTCGCCCTCGGTTGCGATCGACAGGCCGCCGCCGGTCGCGTCGGCATCGGCGAAGGCAAGAGCGCCGAGCGACACGATGTCGACCGCGGTGCCGCGCACGGTGACCAGCCCGCCCGACATCAGGTCGCGGCTCACGACGACGGGGCCTCCGCTTGCCGCCAGCAGCGTCGTGCCGCCCGCCGACAGGTCGGTCATCGCGATGCCTCCAGGCGCGCGGACCGTCGCATTGACGAGGGTCGAGAGCAGGCCGGTTGAGGCAAAGGCGCCGCCGACGTCGATGGTCAGGTCGCCGGTGACGACGAGTGCGCCCGTGTCCGCGATCGCGAGGTTCGCATCGCCCGGCGTGAGGATCGTCGCCGTTGATCCGACCGTGACCGGTGCGCCCGAGATGATGCCGGCGAACCCGAGGCCGGACGGCGGAACCGAACCTGACGCGATTGCGGTGAACGCACCGGTGACGGCAAGACCCGAACCGGCGGAGCCGGCCGCGGAGGTGAAGGCCACGGTTCCCCCTGTGCTCCCGTCGACGCCGTCGCCCCTGGCCTGCAGGTCGAGCGAGGCTATCGTTCGCGGAGTTGCCGGTCCGCTCGCGGCGTCGGCAAGCGCGAAGCTCGCATTGCCGCCGGTGCCGAAGCTCGCCGTGCCGCTCGCGGCAAAGCCGGAAGCGTCGAGCGAAACCGTCCCGAACGAGAACGCGATGTCGGACAGTGCCATGGCGGCGCTTCCGCCGGTCGCGGCGCCCGCCGCGCCCCGGGGGCCGCTCGAGGCGAAGCCGCCGATACTGCCCTCGGCATTCGCGACGAGCGAGATCGCGCCGGCGATCTCCAGCGCCGCCGTGCTGCCGGGCGACGCGACGAACGAAACGGTCCCGCCCGTCGCGCTGCCACCGTCGCCGCCCGGTCCGGGGTTGGGATTGAAGGCGCCCGCTCCGCCATAGCCGCGCGAGACGAGCGTTACGCCCCCGCTGTCGCTCAGCGTTCCGCCATCGGCGACGAACCGTACGCTGCCGCCCTGGCCGTTGCCGGCGATCGAGGGGGTCGCCCCGCTGGTGAACGCGTCCCCGATCGCACCGGTCCCGGTGGTGTCGGCTGTGATGCCAGTGGTCGCGACCGTTCCGCCGAGAAGCGCGAACTCGGCCAGTCCCCCCGTGCCGTTGCCGGACCTGTACGCCGGGCCGCCGGCAATGTTCTCGGTCCCCATGCCTCCCGCGCCGGTCGCCAGGAGCGTTATCGCACCGGTCGTCAGGGTCCCGTCGGCGACCTGCAGCCGCGCGGTCCCGCCCGTGCCGTCGCCGCCCGCGCCGTCGGACAGGTCGGCGCCCGACGCGTCGCCGATGGCGCTGACGGTCAGCGAGGGGACGGTGATCCCGCCCGTTCCCGAACTGCCGCCGGCCATCTCGACGAGCGCCAGCCCCCCGGTCGCGTCAAAGCCGTTGCCCGCGATTCCCGAAGCGGTGAAGGTGCCACTGAAACTGCCGCCCATCGCATCGGCCGAAACGGTCAGGTCATAGGGGGATACGATCGTGCCGCCTTGCGCGAACACGGTCGCATGGCCCCCGAACGCAGCGGCTGCCGACGGTCCTTCGCCGCCAAGGCCCTGCGCCTCGACGTAGAGGCCCACCGCCCGGCCCTGTCCTTCGACGCGGATGACGCCGCCGTTTGCCGCGCCTACGGTCGCAGTGCCCCCGCGCGCTTCGCCCGCCGCGGTGAGCGCACCCGAGGTTTCGCCATTGGCATAAGCCTCGATCAGCGGGGCCGAGAGCGTACCCCCATCGGCGACGATTACCGCGTGGCCGCCGGTCGCGTTGGGCGAAGTGTCGGTTGTGAAGGCATCGATCTCTCCGCCGTCGATCGTGGCGGAGGCGTCGGCGTAGACGAAGCCCGCGGTCAAAGCGGCGCCGCTATCGACGAACAAGCTGGCCGCGCCCCCCGTCGCGGTGTTCGTCCCGCCATTGACCCTGCCGAGCGCGCGCGCATCGAGCGTGATCCCGTTGGCGATCGCCAGCGAAGCGCCTTCGCCGACATGAAAGACGATCCCGTCCGGATCCCCGGTCGCCGAGCCGGTAAGCGAGCCGGCGCCTCCCGGGAACGCGGCTTGCGCGAACGTCAGGACGGTCGCGTGGTCCCAGTCATGCTGGCCCCCGAGAATGTCGATCAGTGCCGAACCGCCGATGCCGTCGCCGCCGGTCCCGCCCGCGCCGGTCCCCCCGCGCCCGTATCCGGTGAAGTCGAGCGCGAAGCCGGGGAGGGCGGCGGTCGCATCGGTTGCCATCGTGAAGCGGCCGCCCGTGCCGCTGCCGCCGTCTCCGTCGTCGGAATCGCCTCCCGCGCCGTATGCCTGCCCGACAAACGAGCCCAGGAAACTGCCCCCTTGCAGGACGACAAGGTTAATCGTGCCGCCGACGTTGTCGCCGCCGGGACCGGCAGGGGTGTAGCCGCCATTGGCGATCGCGTAGGCCTGGACGCCGGGCGCGATCGTCCCGCCGATCACGTGGACGTCGACCGTACCGGCGGTACCAGAATTGCCCAGTCCGCCTGTGTCGGCGACATAGGCCTGGCCGGCGCTGGCGGACAGTTCGATGGGGTTGAGCGAATCGATCCGGCCGCCCGACAACGCCGCCAGCGCAACCAGCCCGCCGGCCGCATCGCTCGCCTGCACGCCGTTGCCGCCGATCCCGTTGGCGGTGATCTGCGCGAACCCCTGGGTGCCGTCTACGCCGACGACGTCGATCAAGCCGCCGTTCGACGCCGTGGCCGTG
Source organism: Tsuneonella litorea (assembly GCF_025154015.1). Classification (GTDB taxonomy): domain Bacteria; phylum Pseudomonadota; class Alphaproteobacteria; order Sphingomonadales; family Sphingomonadaceae; genus Tsuneonella; species Tsuneonella litorea. Next base: position 118,398 of record NZ_JAOAMV010000001.1, on the reverse strand, counting down.
ACCGTGCCGCCTTTCGCGAAACCGGCGAGGGTGTCTGCCCCCGAATTGGTCGCGTCGGCATAGGCATAGAGATTGCCCGTCACGAATGCGCTCGCCGCGCCGTCGACGCGGATGTCGATCGTCCCGCCGGTCAGGTCGGGCGTGCTATCGGGCTGGAGGAACAGTCCCGACAGGAACGCGCTGGCAGAGATGCGGCTGCTGTCGAACACCTCCAGGCGGCCGCCCTGGTCGACCGTCAGGGTGATCGCGCCGCCGGTGCCGAACGCGCCGGGGCCACCATCGACCCCCGCGACGGCATCGGCGTAGAGATCCATCCCGCCCAGCACCGTCAATGCCGCCCCGCCCGTGATCGCCATGTCGAGCGTTCCGCCCACCGGGTCGAACGAACCGCTGCCGTCGTAGCCGCTGACGTTGGCGCTCAGGTAATCCCACGACTGGTCCTGGAGGCCGATGGACAGGTCGATCGCGCCCCCGAACCCGTTGCCCCCGTCGAGGCCCGAACCGGTGTAGCCGCCGTCCCCCGTCGCGTTGAGATTGACGAAGCCGAGGGCGAGCGACCCGCCGGTGGAGTCGAGGCCCAGGGTCGTTCCGCTGTCGGCGAGGATGATCGTGCCGCCGGTTCCGTCGCCCGGCACGCCTTCGCCGCCCGTGGCGTCGGGCGCACCGTATCCGCCCGCCCCGCGCGCGCCGAGGTAGGTGTAGTTCGAGGTGATCGACCCGCCGTATCCGGCGCGCATCTCGATCGACCCGCCGTACCCGTCGCCGGCCGTCACGGTGCCCGATCCGCCGTAGCCTTCGGCATAGGCGTAGAGCGATCCGGTGGCGATCGATCCGCCGTCCGCGAGCAGGCGCACGGCGCCGCCAGTGCCGTCGGTGCCGATCGTCGAGTCCTCGCTCGTCGATCCGTACCGGCTCGCCGAGACTTGCAGATAGCCGCTCACGGCGATTGTGCCGGCGGGCGTTCCGTCGGCTGCCGCCCCGAGAGCCGTGACGGTGACGGTCCCGCCCGTACCGCCCGTTCCGTCCGCATAGAGGCTCAGCGGCTGGTCGGCGGTGATGGTGCCGCCCGGGCCCGCAACGAGGCTGACGGAATTGTCGCCGGAGAGGTATGCGTAATTCCCGAACCGGATCGCGCCCAGGCTCTGCTGGGGTGCCGAACCGGACACCGAAGCGACAAGGTCGCCGGTGGCGTGCGCATCGAGCGAATTGGCGAAGTCGGTATTGCCGATCGCGATGTTGCCGGCGGGGCTGGCCCCGTCGCCCGCCACGAGCACGATCGCCGATCCGTCGTTGAACAGGCTCGCCGCCGGAGCATAGCCGATGCTGCCCGACAGCATCATCGTCAGCGCGTCGTTCTTGGGAATGGCGACCATCGAGATCGTCTTCGTGTCGAAGAACCCGGTCGACTGGCTGCCGGTGGTGGTTCCGGCGTGAACGATGCCCTCGGCGTCGGTGGTCCCGGTTAGCACCGCGATGTCGAACATCCCCGCGTTGATCTTCAGATCGACCGATTCCCCGGCGACATAGGCGATCGACCGGTCGGCGGTCACCTTGCCTCGCTGCTCGATCCGGGGCGCGACGAAGGCGATGTACGAACTGGCGCTGATCCCCGTGGCCGACAGCGAGTTGTTGACGATTCCCGCCCCGGACCCGGCGGCGCCGCGAAGGTTCACCGCGCCGTTGGCATCGAGGAAGTTTGCCTGTCCCGAGGTCGCATCGAGCGTGTACCCGACGTCGTTGGTTGTCAAAAGGAGGCCGCCGACGTTGATGGTCGCGTTCGATCCCACGACGAAGCCGTACGGCGTGTAGAACCACAGGTTGCCGCCGGTCACCTGTCCCTGGGTGTTGGGGTCGAACACCGTGCTCTGAATCGTTCCGTTCAGCCCGATCGCGCTCTGGGTGGAGGGAAGGATGCGGTTGAGCACCGTGTAATCGGTCAGGTCCGACCGGTACGTGGCCGTGGTGCCCGCAGGAAGGAAGTCGATCACCGCCGGACCGCTGGTGTCGGTCGGAGTCCAGTTGATGACGGTGTTGGGGGCGGTGACGTCGATCGTCGTCGTGTTGAGGCCGGGGGTGATTACCGCCCCGCCGGCGCCCGCGGGGACCGTGCCGCTGCCCTGGTACGCCTGCGCGACGACCCGGCCGGGGGCCGCGGCGAGAACCAGCGCGAGCGCCGACGCGGCGAGCAGCGCGGTGCGCCGCCGGCCTATCACGCAGGTGGGCGAAGAGGCGGTGCGATCCATCAGAAGTCTCCCCAGGGCAGCAGCCGCGCGGTGAGCGTGAAGAGCAGGCGCGGGTCGCTCCGCTCGGTCTGGTAACCCGCACGGCGCAGCGGCGCGGCAAAGGTCAGGCCGAAGTCGAAACGGTCCTTCCAGCGGCCGCGCACGCCCGCGCCGGCGGTCAGCACGCCGCGCGGGTCGGGATTGACCCCGCCGTCGTCGAGCCAGGCCCTCGCCCAGTCGACGAAGGCGAACGGCTCGATCGCAAGGCTCAAGTCGCCGCGCGGCACGCGCGAACCGAACCGCAGTTCGAACGAGGATCCCAGCACCCGGTCGCCGAGCGCGACGCCCGGATCGAGCCCGCGCCCGATCGTGTAATTGCCGAGGCTCGCCTGCTCGTAGGCCAGCAGCGGCCCGTCGCACCACTGCGCCAGCGGGGCCATCGCCAGGGTCACGCGCGGCACGGGTCGATACTCGTACTGGCCCTCGAACCGCACGACCAGCGACCGGGGATCGGCCAGTGTATTGCTGATGGGGATGTTGGGCGGGAGGCAGTTCGCCACGGTGGCGCAGCCCGTGCTGGCGCCGAGAATACCGAGCCCCTTGCGCAGTTCCAGGGTCGAGAGCGCCCGCCAGCGCGGGTCGCCCGGCGTGTAGCCGCCGGTGCCGGAAAGGCTGGCGGGATCGAGCGCGACATGGTCGAGCCGCGCATAGGCGATCGCCAGTTCGTCGTTCGACAGCTGAACCCCGCCGAACGTCAGTTCCTGGTCCACTTTCTCGATGCCGCCGGTGAGGAACGCTGAGTTTGCCTGCCGCCGGGCGAGCACGCCCCGCAGGTACACGCCCGCCGCGAACGTCCGGCTGAGGAATCCGCCGCCGGCGATGTCCGGCTCGCTGCGGCCGAACAGCACGCTGCCTCCTGCCCGCAGCCCGCCGGCGCCGAGTGCGAGCTCGTGACCGAGGCGGATGATCCGCTGTTCGTCCAGCTGCACGGTGTTGTAGATGCTGGCGGTGGTCCGGTCGCCCAACCCGAGCAGGCCGTTGAAGGCGATCTCGGCAAACAGCCCCTCGCGGCCTGTGGCCCTGCTGCCCATGTTCTGGGCGCCCACCACGAGCTCGACCGGAACGCGATCGACCACGATGTCGCCGATCACCTCGCCCGGCGCGCGTTGGGCGGACCGCAGGGTCAGCCGCGCATCGTATCCGGGCAGGTCACGCAGCAGCAGCAGGTTACGTTCGGCGTCGCGGGTGTTGAAATAGGGTTCGCCGGTCAGCGGCTCGAGATGCTCCTCGATCAGCTTCTCGGCGCCCCCGGCATCGCCGCGCACCTGAAGCTCCACGAGCCGGGCCGCGAGCACGTCCATCCGGACGGTGCCGTTCTTCTCGATCCGCTGGGGCGGAATCTGGACCGCGGCGAGAAAGCCCTGCCGGCGCAGCTCGGTCGCGGCCCGGTCGCGCACGTCGCACAATGCGGTGATTGGCACCTCGCGGCCCGCGTATCGCTGCCACGATGGGGCAAGCTCGCCCGGCGGAACGCCCGGCAGGCCGGTGAACTCGACCGACGAAAACGTCACCATGCCGCCGGCGAAGGCCGGTTCGGCCAGCGGGCAGGGGCCGCGCTCGATCCCGTCCTCGACGCTGAGCCGGCTTGCCGGAGGAGGGGCATCGCGCCCGACCGACAGGTCGTCGCGGCTGGGTGCGGTAACCTGCGCCGACGCAAGCGCGGGAAACAACACCAGCGCCGTGCCGAGCGCCGGTCCGATCCCCTTCGCGCGCCGCGCGCGCGCTCGACTCCTGGCCGAAGCCTCCATCCCTCGCTCCTCGTCGCACGGCGGCCGCCCCGCAGGACGGGCATCCGTGACCTTGGTGGTCATGGGGAGGTCGTTGCCCCCCTTTTTCGTGCGACCCGCGTCCCTGGCGGCGGCTACTCGGCCTGGGCGAGCGCCGAAGACAGGACGTCCAGCTGCGCCATGCAGCCCTTTTCGATGAGCGCGGCGGCCAGACCCTCGGCATCTTCGGGCACCGCATCGAGCACCCGGAACGTGATCTCGCTGGGCTTCCCGTCGCCGCCGGCAATGACGTAGGTCGAGCCGTCGGTGATGGGCGCCTGCGAGAGATCCCAGACGGTGATCATGTCGCCGTCGTTGAAGTTCGCCTTGCTGGAGGCGGTCTTGCTGTCCATCCCGATCGCGTAGAGCTGTTCGCCGGCTGTGACAGGGCGCCACAACCGCACCTCGGAGGTGTCGGCGATGCACATCGGTCCCGCCTGGCGCACGTCCACGTACCACAGGTTCGGTCGCGTGACCGGACCTGCGTTCACGTCGCGAACGGCGCCCGTCCGCATCCGCTGGGCGGACCGCTGGCGGGTGATCAGCGCATAGGCGTTGCTGCGATCGTTGATTGCCGCGTTGGCGAGCACATAGGTGCCAGACCCGCGCAGGACGCGGGTGCCGTTCGCGCCGAGTACGGTCACCGTATCGCCGGCCTGGAGCACGATCTTGTCGGTCGCGCCGATCTTGCGGCCCACCGGGTACGTCTTGGCCGAGGGTCCGCTTGCCGCGACCACCACGTCGGCGGCGGCGGGGGCCACGGGCAGTGCCGCCACCACCAGGCCGGCGAATGCACGCGCGAGCCACTTGTTAGAATGCGACATATGCCCCCTCCTCGTTCAGGGTCCTGATTCTGCGTAGCAAATTATCGATCGCAATGTCAGCGTCATAGCGCCCGGCGATGGCATAAATCTGGCTGGCGGCCCGGTCGGGATCCTGCGCGGCGAGCGCAATCGCGGCACCCAGCGCGTCGCGATCCCCGGCCGACCAGTCAGGCGCCACGTCGTACACCTCGACGGGCTTGCTGCGTCCTCGTAGCACGATCCGGCCCATCGGTCGCCACCAATCGAGGTTGCTGCGCTCGACGATCTCGCGACTGGCGAGCATGCGGGTTTCAAGCGCCTTGTTCGCCGCCTCCAGCCGCGCGGCGGTGTTCATGCTGTCGCCGAGGGCGGTGTACTGGATGCGGTTCTCGCCGCCGAAATTGCCGACCACCGCTTCGCCGAAATGCAGGCCAACGCGCGTGCGGCCGATCGGGGGCAGGTCGGGTTCGGCGGCGGCGACGTCCGCGCGAAACGCCTCGCCCGCCTGCCACAGGGCATAGGCCCCCAGTGATGCGCGCTCGGCGTCGTCGGGCCGCGCGATCGGTGCGCCCCAGAACGCGACCACCGCATCGCCGACGAACTTGTCGAGCACTCCGCCGTGATCGAGCACGGCCTTGCTCAGCATCGAGAGGTAGCGGTTGACCAGCCGCGCCACGTGTTCCGGCTCGAGCGCATGGCTCATCTTGGTGAAGCCCTCGAGATCGCTGAACACCACGCACAGGTCGCTCTTCACTCCGTGAAGGCGGAGCAATTCGGGGTGCTCGATGATTTCTTCGGCCATCTCGCGCGGCAGGTACTTGCCGAGCGCCCCTTGCGCGAAGTTGCGCTGCACCGCGCCCGCCGTGCGCGCTGCCGAGGTCACCGCGGTGAAGGCGAGGATCCATCCGACCACCCATCCGACCGCGGGCAGTCCGTAGGTATCGACCCCTCTGAAGGCGAGCAGGAAGGGAATGCCCAGCATGATCGCGAACTGCACCACCAGCAGCAGGTAAATGCGCCAGCTGCCCCATTCGAGCAGGCCGGTGAGCACCGCCATCGTCACGAAGAGCGCCGCGAACGCCCAGAGCGTGACCGGCAGCGGCCGGGGCATCGCGCGCCCGTCGAGCATCTGCGCGATCATCGTCGCATGGACTTGGAGCCCGGCCGGCTCCGGCAGTCCCGCCCACTCGGTGAGCGGGGTCGCCACCCGGTCCGTATCGACGATGTCGCCCCCGATCAGCACGTAGCGTCCCTCTACCGCGGGGCGCAGGACGTCGTTCAGCGCGGGGTCGACGAATGTCTGGATCGGCAGCGACGTGAACTCGGGAATCTCGCGCGTGTTCGTCGTCATGCGATAACGGATCGCGCCGGAGTAACCGGGCAGCGTGCGGGCGCCCTCTCCAGCCTGCGCGAGCATCCGGCGGCCGAGAACGGGCGGCAGGTCGGCGCGGATGTCGGGCCAGACCCGCGTCACTCCGAAATTGTCGCTGATCCGCACGCTCGCCGGCTCGGACGTGCTGCCCACGAGCCGGTCGAGGAACGCCTGAAGGTACCGCTCCTGGTCGTAGCCGATGCTCGATGCGTTGGTCGCCACGTCGGCGTACCCGATGGCGACCGGAGTCTGCATCGTGCGCAAGACATCGACCAACTCGTCGTCCTCGTCCTGGGGCTGGTCGAACAGGATGTCGACCCCGATCGCCCTGGCTCCCATCGTGTCGAGGTTCGCCAGCGCCTTCGCGAGCATCCCGCGGTCGAGCGGCGAACGCTTGCGCAAGTCGGCCAGCGTCTGATCGTCGTAGACCACCAGCACCACGCGCTGGTCCTGGTCGATGCGCTCGCGGTCGGCGACGAGGTAGCTGCGCAGGTCGTACATCGCGCGCTCGGCAGGGCCGATTGCGGGCAGGTCGCTGTCTTCGGTGAAGCCCCACCCGAACCGCGCGATGACGAGCGCAACCAGCACCATGATGCCGGTCAGCGCCAGCCGCTTCGGCCCGGCCTCGCGCACGTTGCGCCAGCCTCGATAAAGGATGTTGGCGGCGACTCGATCGTTCACCGGCCCGCTCCCCTGCCGCCCTTCAATTGGTGTGGAACAGCGGTCGCTCCCCGTCGCCGATCAGTGCGAACCCGGACCAGTAGAACGGGTGCGAGGTATCGGGATCGTCCATCAGCCGGGTCTGGGCGGCCAGCAGCGCCGCACCGATACCGAGCGAGGGCGGTGCGTCGAAGAAGCTCTCGAACAGTCTCCGCGTCGCGCCGAACTCGTCCGGTGCGGGCCAGTGGCTGGCGATCACCTGCCTGCCGCCCGCGCCGATGAAGGCGCGCACCAGCCCGTCGAGCGCCTGCCCGCCGCCCCCTTCGATACCCGCCGCCTGCGTGGCCTCGAGCCCGGCCAGGCTCGCCGTGTTGCACGCCGAGAGAATGACGAGGTCGGCGTCGAGTTCGAGATCGAAGATCTCTCCGAACTGTAGCAGCCCGTCGGACCCCGCGTCTCCGAACGAGGTCAGCAGCGCCGGGCGCACCGGGCACGAGGTTTTCGGCGCGGTGACGATCCCGTGCGTGGCGAAATGGACGATGCGGAACCGGTCGAGGTCCCCGCGGCGCTCGATCGCGGTATCGGTGAACGCGGGGCCGGTGACGAGTTCCGAGCGGGCCTGTCCCAACTCGCGGCTGGCGAAGACGAGCTCGTCCGCCGCGATCGGCCGGTTCCAGGCGGCAAGCGGGATCGCGCAGTCGCCCGCCGCGCTGCCCGCGTCGCGGACGAGCGATGCCGGGGTCGCTTTCCCGACCGGTTCGTTGTGCCCGAGCCCGAGATAGAGCGAGGCCGCCTGGGAGGGCGGGGCCCGCCGCGCGTCGCGAAAGCTGGCGGGGGACAGCGCGGTGCTGATCGCGCGGCCGCGGCCGAGCCACTGGACGCCGCGGAAATCGTACTCGTCGCCGCCCTGCGCGACCCGCGCGTGATAGCTGTCGACCCCCGCCTGGTCGGTGACGAGCAGGTTCGCCGGCAGCTCCATCAGCGCCCCGTCGGGTTCGAAGACCAAGTGCCGTACGCCCGCCAGGTCGCCGGCGACCGGGCCGAACAGGGCATCGAACAGCGTCCGCGCACCGTCGACGTCGAACGGATAGGTGGCGACAATGCCGCCGACGGTCACCGAGATGCTGTCGCGCAGGACGTTGACGAGCCGGCGCACTTCGCCCGCGCTCGCCGGCACCTTCCACCCGGTCGATCTGGCGGGCGACAGGTAGACCGCGTAGATCGAGCCGCCAACCTCGACGAGCTGGAGATAGGCTTCGCCGGGCGACAGCAACTCCTCCATCTCTGCGAGCGAGAGGTAAGCGCGCGCCTGCGACCGGTACGCGGGATATGCCGAGAGCTTGTCGAGCAGTTCGACCTGGCTCTGCTGGAGCCTGGCGCGCCGGGCGTCGAGTTCGGCAAGCGCGGCAGGGTCGGGCGCCGGCCCGTCTGGCGCGAGGTACTGGGCGCGGGTCAGCTCGATCCGGTTGAGCTCGCGGCGAACCGCGGTCTCGCGGCGGAACAGGTCCGAGGCCGCGCCGTCGCCCGCCTCGAGACGGCGCGACAGCTGCGCCAGGGTCTGCGCCGCCCCGGGCCGTTCGATCAGCTGCGCTGCGGCGAACAGGTCGGCGACGCTTTCCGGGTTCCGGGGCGCGTCGGTCGTCAGCATGTCGAAGTATGGCACCAGCTGGTTTTCCAGCCCGACCAGCGCCGAGCGGTCCTCGGCGGTCGCGGCGACAATCTCCCGGTAAAGATCGCGGGCCTTGCCCGGCTCCCCGTGGCGGGCGAGAAACGCGGCGAGCCGCGCCTTGGCCGCGCTGAGCGAGGCGCTCTCGGGATAGCGCAGCGCGGTCAGCGCGAGCGCCTGGCGCAGCAGGTCCTCGGCCTCGGCATCCTGGCCGAGCGCCTCGTGCGAGAGCGCCATCTCGCTCATCAGCTGCGCTTCGAGGCGGGCGGTCGACAGCACCCGCCCCTCGCGCACCGCGGCGATCCGCCGGCGCGCGTCGGCCAGCGCAAGCAGCGCGTCGGCCGGCTTGCCTTCGAGCCGGTCGGCGGTCGCGGCAAGCTGGCGAGCCTGGCCGTCGATGATCGCTGCGCGCTCGGCGGTGGTCAGCCGGGTATCCTGCGAGACCGCGTCGGCAAGGCGGGCCGCGATCCCCGAATTGAGGCCGTTGGAAATGGCCCGGTCGATCTCCACCGCGCCGTCGCCGGCGGCCACCGGATCGACGAGTTCGGGGACCGGCCGCACGAGGATCTCGCGGGCGAGGGCCAGCCGGCCCCTGTTGATCGCGTCGATCGCCTCGAAATTGCGGAGCAGGCGCGACTGGATCGGATCGCGCAGTTGCATCGCGCGCGCTTCCTCGAAGATCCGGCCCGCCTCGAGGTATCGACCCATGTTGGACAGCTGCAGCGCGCGGTTGACCAGCACTTCGTGCCGCGCATTGGCGCGTTGGGCCGGGTCCTGGGCCATGCCCGCCGCGTTCGCGATCAGGTCGGGGCGAAAATATTCCTCCGCGCTCGAATAGTCGCCCGCGTTGTTCTCGCGGTAACCCTGGCCGATCAGCAGGCTGGCTTCGCCCAGGCTGGCCCGGGCGAGGGCGAGCGACCCGGCCCCCCCGGTGGTGACGATGTCGACGGTGCCGGGGACCACGCGGTTTTCCGCGATGCTCGCCAGCGCCAGCCGCAGCGCGCTGTCGAACGCGGCGATCCCCTCGACGACGGTGGTGCGCCCCGCGCGCGGCAGGCGGTAGCTTTTCCAGGCAAGGCCGCTGCCGGCCTCGCGGCAGTCGCGCACCGTGGTGCCCGGCGGTGCGCCGGGGGCCGCCTGGGGGGCGCCGCAGTCGAGTTCGGCGGAACGGTCCCCGGCCACCCGATCGTAGGCGTCGGGGGCGCCCCGCCAGCTGTAGGCGGCGCCCACCGGGCGGGTCACGTCGCGGCATATCAGCGCCCACTTGCGATCGTAGATCGAATGGCGCGCATCGCCCATGCGCACGCCCTGGGCCTCGCACAGTGCGCCCGCGCTCCCCAGCGCGAAGCGTTCGGCCGCAAGCGGCGGCGTGTCGGCCAGGGCCGTTTGCGCGCTGAGCGCGGCAATCGCCGCGATCGCTGTCCGCATGATGGTGAAACGCACGCAAATCCCCCCCAAACCCCGACTCAGAAGAGGTGGAGCAATCCTGCGCCCCCCGACCGCGATCGACAAGGGTGCCATTTTTACAAGGCGAATGAACGATTTGCGGCAAAGGTTGCGGGCGGCGTCCTTTTCGTATGTCTTGTGTGCCGAGAACAGAGCAGTCGGGTCGAGTCGCGCAATCAGGGGGATTTGCAATGGCCGTTTCCGACCACGTTGACTTCAACCAGTTCATGGACGGCGTGAAGCGCCGCAATCCGCACCAGCCCGAATTCGTTCAGGCGGTCCAGGAAGTGGCCGAGGACATCTTCGATTTCATCCAGGACAAGGAAGCCTACCACGAAGCGCAGATCCTGCGCCGCATCGCCGAGCCCGACCGGGTGATCTCTTTCCGGGTGTGCTGGGAGGACGACAACGGCAACGTGCGGGTCCAGCGCGGCTGGCGGGTACAGAACAACAATGCGATCGGGCCGTACAAGGGCGGCATCCGCTTTCATCCGAGCGTGACCGAGAGCGTGCTCAAGTTCCTCGCATTCGAGCAGACCTTCAAGAACGCCCTGACCGGCCTGCCGATGGGTGGCGGCAAGGGCGGCGCCAATTTCAATCCCAAGGGCAAGTCCACGCGCGAGATCATGCGCTTCTGCCAAAGCTTCATGACCGAGCTCTACCGTCACATCGGCGCCGATACCGATGTGCCGGCGGGCGACATCGGGGTCGGCGGGCGCGAGATCGGCTACATGTTCGGTCAGTACAAGCGGATCACCAACCGGTTCGAAGGCGTGCTGACCGGCAAGGGTCTCGAATGGGGCGGTTCGCTCATCCGCACCGAGGCGACCGGCTATGGCGCGGTCTATTTCCTTGCCGAGATGCTGGCGACCAAGGGCGACGATCTCGTCGGCAAGACCGCGGTGATCTCGGGCTCGGGCAACGTGGCGACGCACGCGGCGGAGAAGATCGTCCAGCTCGGCGGGAAGGTGCTCACGCTGTCGGATTCGGGCGGGTTCGTGCACGACCCCGATGGCTTCACCCAGGACAAGATCGACTGGGTCAAGGCGCACAAGACCCATCGGCGGGGGCGGATCAGCGAATATTGCGACGCGTTCAAGGGCGCGACCTTCCACGAAGGCAAGACCCCGTGGGGCGTCGCGTGCGACGTCGCGCTGCCCTGCGCGACCCAGAACGAGCTGCTCGGCGAGGATGCCAAGACGCTGGTCGCGAACGGGTGCAAGGCGGTGAGCGAGGGGGCCAACATGCCGACCGATCTCGCCGGCGTGCACGTGTTCAAGAACGCCAAGATCCTGTTCGCGCCCGGCAAGGCATCGAACGCGGGCGGGGTCGCCGTGTCCGGCCTCGAGATGAGCCAGAATTCCGAGCGCCGCGCGTGGAAGGAAGACGAACTGCAGCAGATGCTCAAGGACATTATGTCGGGGATCCACGACACCTGCCGCCAGTATGGCGACCAGGGCGGCGGCTACATCGACTACGTCAAGGGCGCCAACATCGGCGGCTTCAAGAAGGTGGCCGACGCGATGCTGGCGTTCGGCGTGGTGTGACCGTGGGGCGAGTCAGCTGCCCGCCATCCAGAAGATCACTGCGGCGAACAGCGCGATCGCGGTCCAGGCGAACAGGCTGAGCGCGAGCATCCGCCAGAGCGCGCCGAAGCGGCCGAGCGCGTATGTGCCGCGCAGTTGGCGATAGAGGTGGAACGGCGCGTAGAGCAGCACCAGCACGCCCGCTGCGCCCGATCCGGCGTAGATCAGCAGGCTCGCGACCGCGACGAGCGCGATCATGAACGCGATCGAATAGGTCACGAACACGGTGTGGTCGTAGCCGCGAAACCGCCTGCTGAACGGAAACAGGAGCCAGACGAAGGGGACCGAGATCGGGATCAGCATCCAGCTGAACTTGTAGGCGCTGGTCTGCGCCTTGTAGATCGCCAGCTGCGGGTTCTCGCTTACATGCTCGACTATCCGGCCAAGCTCGGTGTTCTTGGGAATCAGCTCTTCGGTAGTCCCGCCGCGCGGCTTGCCGCCAATCGCGCCCAGAACCGTCCGCAGGGTTTCCTCTTCGCTGCGCAAATCGGCGATCTCGGCGTCGATCTCGGCCCGGCGCGCCGGTTCCGCAGCGTCGCGGCGGGTCTCGAGCCGCTCGATCGTTGCCGCGGTGGTTTCCAGCCTCGCGCGGGCCTCAGCGGTCCCGTCGACCGCCGGGCTGCCCCCGCCCAGCGCGTTGAACAGGGCATAGCTCAGGAAGACGACGAAGAGGAACAAGGCGATCGGGCTGACATACCGTGCGCGCCGGCCGTCGATATATTCGCGGGTGAGCTGGCCCGGCTTCCACACCAGCAGCGGGATGGTGCGCCAGGTCTTGCCCTCGAAATGCAGTACGCCGTGGAGCAGGTCGTGGAAGAACGCCGCGAGCGTGCGGTGGACGTGCGCGCGCTGGCCGCAGGCGTGGCAGTGCGGTCCGACGAGCGCGGTGCCGCAGTTGAGGCAGGCGCCGCCGCCTGCGTGCCCGGTCGCATCGGTCGCGCCGCGTTCGCGCTCGATCGCGCTTGCCGCCGCCGCGCCGGTCCCGGCATCGGCGAGCCCTTCGGCCATGTCCGATAAGTCCCCCGTCATGAGGGGCATCTAGCGCGACAGCGCGCCGTGGGCAAAGAAAAGGGCCGCGCGGCGGCGGCCCTTCTCGCAACCGGAAAGCGAAATCTCAGCCTTCGTAGTCGCCGCCGACCGAGGTCTGGCGGGCAGGCGCGGACGCGGTGATCCGCAGCGCCTCGGCCGACTGGCTGAGGCTGCCGATCTCGTCGGCCTCGTCCTCGTCGTCGGGCAGGATCTTCTGCAGGCCGACGACGACCGATTCGTGCAGGTCCTTCGGGCCCACGGTCTGCTCGGCGATCTCGCGCAGGGCGACGACCGGGTTCTTGTCGCGGTCGCGATCGATGGTCAGTTCCGCGCCGCCCGAGATTTCGCGCGCGCGCTGCGCGGCGAGCAGGACGAGATCGAAACGGTTGGGAATCTTGTCGACGCAATCTTCGACGGTAACGCGCGCCATGTGGCACTCCGGTAAATCTGGTGCTTCGGGAAAGCGCGCCACCTAGGCGCAGGTGGTCGCCAAGTCAAGGAAATGCGCCTAGGCACCCACGCGATGGACTTCACCGAACCGCCGCCTTTTACCGTCGAGGCGCAAGGACAGAAGCTGACATTCTACCCCGGCGGCAGCGACCGGCGCGAGGCGCTGCTCGACCTCATCGCCTCGGCCCGCGAGTCGATCCGGATGTGCTTCTACATCTTCGCCGAGGATGCGAGCGGCGTGGCAGTGCGCGATGCCCTTACCGACGCCGCGCGGCGCGGGGTGGCGGTCGACCTCCTGCTCGACGGTTTCGGGGCCGAAGCGCGCGAAGCGTTCTTCGCCCCGATGCGCGCCGCCGGCGGCAAGCTGTCGTGCTTTTCCGCCAGGTGGAGCCAGCGATACCTGATCCGCAACCACCAGAAGATCGTGGTGATCGACGGCCGGATCGCGATGATCGGCGGCTTCAACGTCGAGGACAGCTATTTCGCACCGCCTGCCCGCAACGGCTGGGTCGACCTTGCGGTCACCGTCGAAGGTTCCGCGGTGGCAGAACTCTCCCGCTGGTACGACCGGCTCGACGCCTGGACGCACGCCGACCGGCAGAGCTGGCGCGCGGTGCGCCGGATGGTGCGCGAATGGGACCCGGGCGACGGACCCGTGCGGGTGCTCATCGGCGGGCCGACCAGGGGGCTGTCGAGCTGGGCGCGGTGTGTCCGGGCGGATCTTGTCGGTGCCCGCAGGCTGGACATGATCATGGCCTATTTTTCACCGTCGAACAAAGGCCTGCGGGCGATCGGCAACGTCGCGTGCCGCGAGGGTGCACGGCTGGTCATGGCCGGCAAGAGCGACAACGGCGCAACGGTCGGCGCGACCCGCTCGCTCTACGACTACCTGCTGAAGCGGCGGGCCAGGATCTGGGAATTCGTGGCCACCAAGCTGCATACCAAGCTGATCGTGATCGACGACATCAGCTACTTCGGCAGCGCAAACTTCGACATGCGCAGCCTGTACCTGAACCTTGAAGTCATGCTGCGGATCGAGGACGCCGAACTGGCGGCGCGATTGTCGGAATACGTCGACCGGCACATCGCCGCCTCGATCGAGATCACGCCCTCATTGCACAAGAAGCGGGGCGGCCTCTTGAACCGCCTCCGGTGGAATGCCTCGTGGTTCCTCGTCGCGGTGGTCGACTACACGGTGAGCCGCCGGCTCAACCTGGGTCTGTAGACGACGCGCGCACGATGCCCCGGGGCACGTCGTCGATGCCGGCCTAGTCGTACCCACCGTAGCCGCGCGCGTCGTCGGCGAGGTCGGAGAAGCGGGTGATCTTGGGCTCGAACTTGAGGCGCACCTTGCCGGTGGCGCCGTGGCGCTGCTTGGCGATGATCAGTTCGGCAAGGCCGTGGACGCGCTCCATCTCGGCGGCCCAGGCATTGTGCGCATCGTGCACCTTGGCGTCGTCGTCGGCCTGCGGAACCTTCGGCTCGCGCGCGGCGACGTAATAGTCCTCGCGGTAGACGAACCAGACCATGTCCGCGTCCTGCTCGATCGAGCCCGATTCGCGCAGGTCCGACAGCATCGGCCGCTTGTCCTCGCGCTGCTCGACCGCGCGGCTCAGCTGCGACAGCGCGATCACCGGCAGTTCGAGCTCCTTGGCGAGCGTCTTGAGGCCGCGGCTTATCTCGGAAATCTCGTTCACGCGGTTGTCGTTGGCGCGCCCCGTGCCCTGGAGCAGCTGGAGGTAGTCGACCACGATCAGCCCGATGTCGTGCTTGCGCTTGAGGCGCCGGGCGCGGGTGCGCAGCGCCGCGATCGTCAGCGCGGGGGTATCGTCGATGTAGAGCGGCAGCTCGGCGAGCTTCTGGCTGGCGAACGAAAGCTGCTGGAACTCCTCGCGGGAGAGCTTGCCCATGCGCAGCGCCGAGGACGAGATGCCCGCGGTTTCGGCAAGGATGCGCGTGGCGAGCTGGTCGGCGCTCATTTCCAGGCTGAAGAACGCGACCCCGGCGCCGACCGAATCCTTCGGCTCGATCCCGTCGCGCAGGTCGCGCAGCAGACGGTCGGCGCAATTGAAGGCGACGTTGGTCGCGAGCGAGGTCTTGCCCATGCCCGGCCGCCCGGCGAGGATCACGAGGTCGGAATCGTGCAGGCCGCCGATCTTGTCGTTGATCGACACGAACCCGGTCGTGGTGCCCGCGATATGCCCGCCCGAGCTGATCGCCTTCTCGATCTGGCGCAGCGCCTTGGTCGTCGCCATGCCGAACGACGAGGCTTCCGAATTGCTTGCCGCGCCTTCCGCGACCTCGAACAGCGCGGCCTCGGCCGCCTCGATCTGCTCCATCGGGGCGACCGATTCGCTGGTGTCGAGCGCCTTCTCGACGAGCGTGCGGCCGACGCTGACGAGCTCGCGCAGAAGCGCCAGGTCGTAGATCTGCTCGGCCAGTTCGCGCGGGGCGAGAAGGCCCTGGCCGTCGGCCGTCAGCCGCGCGAGATAGTTGATTCCGCCGAGTTCCCTGAGCGCCTCGTCGGCCTCGAAATAGGGCTTGAGCGTGACCGGGGTGACCACCGCGCCGCGGTCGAGCAGGGTCAGCACGCGTTCGAAGACCCGCTGGTGCACCGGTTCGAAGAAGTGCTGCGGGCGCAGGGGCGTGGGCAGCTCCTCGAGCACGCGGTTGTCGATCAGCGCCGCGCCGAGAAACGCCGCCTCCGCCTCGATGTTGGCCGGGAGCGCACGGATCGCGGGCGAATCGGTGTCGCTCGGGGCGGGGCGGAGGAGAAGGTCGGTGTCGGCCATGCGCGCTCAATGCGCGGGACTGGCGGGGCAGCGCAAGGGCCGCGATGTCACACCCGGCTGTGGATAGCGGGGATGGGCGACGGAAACCCTTGCCGCCGCCCCTTCGCATCTGCGAGAGGCAAGCCAGCATGGCCGACTATCGTATCGCGAAGATTGCGCTCGACGAGGACACGATCCTCTGGCGCAACGCGGACATCGAGCAGGAGCGGCGCGTCGCGATCTACGATCTCATCGAGGAAAACACCTTCAAGCCGCTGCGGGGGGTCGAGGCGGGACGCCACGGCCCCTACGACTTGCGCCTCGCGGTGCAGGACGGCCGGCTGGCGATGGCGATCGCCTCCGCAGGGGAGGACGAGCCGTTCGAGACGCTGGTGCTCGGCCTCGCGCGGTTCCGCCGGCCGATCCGCGAATACTTCGCGATCTGCGACAGCTACTACCAGGCGATCCGCAAGGCGACACCGGCGGAGATCGAGACGATCGACATGGCCCGCAGGGCGATCCACAACGACGCGGCCGACCTCCTTCTCGAGCGGCTCGAGGGCAAGGTCGAAACCGATCATCCCACCGCACGGCGCCTGTTCACGCTGATCTGCGTGCTCCATATCAAGGGCTGACAAGGGGGCGGGGTCGCGAATCGTGGGACGCAAGCGCAGATCGATCGGCTGGCGCGCGCGCGCGCTCGCGGCGCTGCTTCTCGCCGCCCTGGTCGCGGCGGGCTGGGGCTGGTGGCGGCTGCATCACTGGACCCCCGACGCGGCGGCCCTTCCCGACCAGGGGGCGGAAGTCTCGGCCGCCGACGGAGCGGTGCGGTTCGCCACGCTCAAGGCGCTGGGCGCAGGCTTCGTCTATCTCGATGCCGGCGATGGGGCGCGGCGCGACCCCGCGTTCGCCGCGAACCTGGCAGCCGCACGGGCAGCGGGCCTCAGCACCGGCGCGGTGCACCGCTTCGATCCCTGCCTGATGGCCGACGGCCAATCGGCGAGCTTCGTCGTCGTCGTTCCGCGCGGCGGCGACATGCTCCCGCCCGCGATCGCGCTCGACAAGACCGCGGACGACTGCCCTGTTCCTGTCGGCGAGGCCGAGGTCGAGAGCGAGCTGATGACGTTCATCAACCAGATCGAGGCGCATTCGGGCAAGCCGGCGATCCTGCAGGTGTCGCGGGCATTCGAAAACCGGTATGGCCTCGCCAGCCGTCTCGAGCGCAACCTGTGGGTCGTGGGGACCTGGCGCATGCCGACTTACGCCGGCCGGCCCTGGCTGATGTGGACCGCCAACGAGGGCTTGTGGAGCGACGCGTCCGACGGCCCCTTGCGTTGGGTAGTGGTCCGGCCCTGAAAACGCGCTAGGACACCGCGCATGACCGACGACGACCTGATCGCTGCCGCGCGCTCCGCTGCGGCGCAGTCCTATTCTCCCTATTCGCGCTTCGCGGTCGGGGCGGCACTGCTGTTTGACGACGGCAAGGTGGTGACCGGGACCAACATCGAGAACGCGAGCTACGGCCTCGCGCTGTGCGCCGAAACGGTCGCGGTATCCAAGGCGATGGCGGACGGAGCGCGGGGCGGGCTGGTCAGGGTCGCGGTCACCGGCCCGGGCGCCGGGGTGATCACCCCGTGCGGGCGCTGCCGGCAGGTCATCAACGAACTGGCCCAGCTCGGCGGGACCGATCCGGACATCCTGTGCGTGGGACCCGGCGAGGTGCGCCGCACGACGCTTTCGGCCCTGCTGCCCGACGCCTTCGGACCTGCCAGCCTGGGATGATCCACCGGCGCGGGATGCTGGCCGGGGCCGCGGCGCTCGCGGCGGTGCCCGTGCCGACAGGCGCGTCGGGTCGGCGGCCCGTTCGCAAGCCGCCGCTGCTCAACCCCGGCGATACGGTCGCGGTCGTCGCGCCGGCGAGTGCGGCGGACGCCGGCGACCAGATCGCGCGCGCCGACTGGTGGATCAGGGGCATGGGCCTCGTCCCGAAGTTCGGAGCACACGCGCAAGGGCGGTTCGGCTATCTCGCGGGGACCGACGCGGAACGGGCCGCGGATTTCAACGCGGCCTTTGCCGATCCGGCGGTCAAGGCGGTCTTCGCGGTGCGCGGCGGCTGGGGCGCGGCGCGGATCCTGCCGCTGGTGGACTGGGCGGCGGTCCGCGCGAATCCCAAGCTGCTCATCGGCTTCAGCGACGTGACCGCGCTGCATCTCGCGTTCGCGGCGCGCGCGGGTTACCCGACGATCCACGGCGGCAACGCCGCCAGCAGCTGGCCGCAAACCAGCTGGGGCAGCCTGTGGCAGCTGGCCTTCGCCGGTGCGACGCCCGTGCTCGGGGGAGCGGCTGTCGAAGCCGTGAGCGGCCGTGCGGCCCGCACGATCACTCCCGGTACGGCGCGCGGGCGCCTGCTGGGGGGCAACTTTACCATCCTGTCGACGCTGATGGGCACGCCGTGGCTGCCCGATTTCGCGGGCGCCATCCTGTTCCTCGAGGACCTCGACGAGGCCGAATACCGCGTGGACCGGATGTTCCAGCAGTTGACGCTCGCCGGGATCCTCGGGCGCGTCTCGGGCGTGGTGTTCGGCCAGTGCACCCGCTGTGCTACCACGGACCCCGATTACGCCGGGTTCACGCTCGACGAGGTCATCGACCAGTACCTGCGCCCGCTCGGCGTTCCCGCGTTCAGCGGCGCCGATATCGGCCACGTCTACGGCCAGCTTTGCCTGCCATCAGGAGCCGAGGTCGAAATCGACGCAGGCACCCGGACGATCCAGCTGCTGGAACCGGTTGTCGGCTAGGCGCTGCCGCCGTCTTCCAGCCATTCGAGCAGCGCGGCGAGGCAGTCGCGCGCCAGCAGCTTGCAGCGTTCCGGGCTCCAGCCCTGCTCGGCGTCGGGCAGGTCGTCGTTATCCTTGAACGGCATCTCGAGCGTCATCGAGCACGCGCCGAACCGCTCGGCGAGCTGGTTCGTGCTCATCGACAGGTTGGCCGTACCGGGCTTCGAGACGGCATACCCCTTGGCGGTCTGGAAATCGGGGGTGCGCCGTTCGAGGATGCGCTGGTAGCGGTAGTAGCTGTCGCCCAGCGCGTCGGTCCAGGAAGGGATGCCTTCGAACCCGGCGAGGAACACGGCGGCGATCGCCTCGTCGCCGTGGACGTCCATCGCGAAGTCGACCCCGGTCTCGTCCATCGCATTGCGGATCGCGAGAACCTCGGGCGACTTGTCTGCGCTCGGCTCGTGCCATTCGCGGTTGAGATTGGTGCCGACCGCGTTGGTGCGCAGGTGGCCGCGCCGGCTGCCGTCGGGGTTGCAGTTGGGCACGATGTGGAATCGGCACTTCTGCCGTAGTGCACGGGCGACCGGGTCGGCCGGATCGGTCAGGCATTCGAGCGCGCCTTCCATCCACCACTCGGCCATCGATTCGCCCGGATGCTGGCGGGCGTAGAGCCAGACCTGCGTGCCGCCGTCGCCCATCTCGAGGCAGTCGAGCGGTTGCCCGTCGAGCGTCTGGCCGAGGTGGCGATAGGTCACGCCCTCGCTCGCGGCGGCCTCGGCGACGAGGTCGTGGTGGCGCTCCATCGAATAGGGCGCGAAATAGGCGAACCAGGCGACATCGCTTGCCGGCGTGTAGCGGATCGTCAGGGTACCCCCGTCCGCATCCTTGTCGTAGGAGGTGTCGGCGCGGCCCCAGAAGTCGCGGTCCTCGGACACGCAGGCGCGGTAGCCGGGCCAGCCTTCGGGGTAGGCCGATGTGGCGAGGTCCACGATCCTGAGCTCGATCTCGCGGCCCGCCGCGCCGGTGACGCGGAAATGGAACCACTGGCGAAACTCGCTCATGTGGTCGGCCGGGATCGCGAGGCGCGCGTTGGCGCCGTCGATGCTCAGGACTTCGATGTTGCCGCTGTCGAACTGGCTGTCGATGCGGATCGGGGCGGAACCGGTTTCGGGTGCAATCATCGCGCCCCGATAGTCGCTCCTGATTCGCCTGGGAAGCCGGAGAAGAGCTTCTCGGCCATTTCGTTCGCGAGGTCGGGCGTGGCGGCGTCCTTCGACTTGACGCGCGGCGCCGCTTCGGCGCGACCTTCCCATGCGCGCGCCCCGTCGGCGGCGACGATGGCGACCGACAGCGTGCTGTCGAGCACGTCGCCGCTCTTGCCGCCCAGCCGGAAGCCGAGCCCGAGGCCGAGGTTGACGCCGCTGCGGCGTCCGTACCATCCGCCGCCCGAACCGGCGCCTACGCCGATGCTGACACCGGAGCGGGAGCGCGCAGCCTCGCTGCGGACCACTGCCTGGTCGAGCGACACCTCGGCCACGCGGGGAGCGTCGGACGCGATGGTGAAGCCCTGGCGGACCAGCGCTGCGGCGACCGCGTCGAGCCAGACCTGCGTTTCGAGGGCGTCGGCCGCCATGCCCGCCCCGGCGCGGACCGCGATCGGGCCGGGCGCGGCACCGGCGAGCGATTCGGCGGTATGGAAACGGGTCACCTCGACCTCGGTCGCAGCGGCGGGCGCGGCAAGCGCAAGCGCGGCAAGGGCGGTGAGCGATAGCTTGGCGATGTTCATGCAAGACCCCTATTGGATGGCGCGTTCATTAGCGGACGCCCAATGGCCGCGCGATGAATGGCCGATGCTGCCATACGGCGGCCTTGACGCGAATCGCGGGTCCCACTAGGGGCGCGGCTTGCTTTTTCCGGCATCGGGGCCATCTCCGGTGCCGAACTTTTTCCAAGGCCGAGTCATGAAAATCCGCAACAGCCTCAAGTCGCTCAAGGACCGTCACCGGGATTGCCGCGTGATCCGTCGTCGCGGCCGCACTTACGTGATCAACAAGACCAACCGCCGTTTCAAGGCCCGCCAGGGCTGATGATCCGCGCGCCGCGGCTTGCCCGCGGACGGTCGCAAATGCGCCCCTGCATTCGCGGGGGCTTTTTGCGTGTCTGATGCGCACGCCGGTCCTGTCGAGGCGGTGGTCTTCGACGTCGGCCGGGTTCTCGTGCAATGGGACCTCCGGGCGCTTTTCGCCAAGCTCATCCCCGATGGCGCCGAGCTGGACTGGTTCCTTGCCAACGTGGTGACCGAGGCGTGGCATTTCCAGCACGACGCCGGTCGCCCTCTTGGCGAAATGGTCCCCGAACTCCAGGCGCTCCATCCGGATCATGCGCACCTGATCGAAGCCTACGCGACGCGGTTCCTGGAGACGATCCCCGGACCGGTGCCCGGCACGTCCGCGCTCGTGGAGCGGCTCGCGGCGCGCGCGGTGCCGCTCTATGCGATCACCAATTTCGGGGCCGAGTTCTGGGCGCAGTTCCGTCCGACTTTCGCACCGCTCGACCACATGCGTGCGATCGTCGTTTCGGGCGAGGAGCGGATCGCCAAGCCCGATCCTGCGATATTCCGCCTCGCCGCCGACCGATTCGGCCATGACCCCGCGAAGATGCTCTTCATTGATGACAACGCGGCCAACGTCGACGCGGCCCGATCGCTGGGCTGGCAGGTGCATCATTTCTCGGATGCCACCGCGCTTGAGGCCGACCTCGCGCGGCGGGGCCTCGTCTAGGCCGAAAAAAGGGCCCCCGGCGTGGTTGCCGGAGGCCCTGGAAGGGCCACCCTGGGGTCGGAGAGGACGGGGGTGGTCGGGAACGGATTACTGGTCGTTGCAGCGGGCCAGGTCGTCGCCGTCGATCGGCTTGCCGTTCGCGACGAACGCGCTGATCGGTCCGACTTCCTTGGCGAGGCGCTTGCACACGATCACCGGCCGGCTGGTGCCCTTGTTCGCGGTGCAGGCGGTGTCGGCGCAGTTCCACAGCAGGCCGCTGGCAATCGTGCGCGCTTCTGCCGCGGGGACGGCGAGTTCGGCGTGGTAGAAGGCGGCGCCGGTCGCGGCCTGCGCCGGGGCGGGAGCGAGCGCGGCGCTGAAGGTCAGCGCGGTATAGGCCAGCGCGGCGACGACCGCGGCCGGCTTGATCGAGGTGGGGAGGGAGAAGGTCATGGTCGCATTCCTTTTCATCGAGCGGTTCAGCGGGCAGTCAGTTGCGAATCGATACCCGTTGCGAATCACTACCTATTAAATTAGATTGCAGGTTGCAACCTAAAACGTATCTTTTGCCGATTGAGCGGAAATGCGTTACGGCTACAAAGGGCGATCACGAGAGGATGACCATGGGCGATCTGCGCGAACCGCTGAACGAACTGACGGCCTGCGGGCTACCCGAAGCCCTCGAGGTCATGGGCGAACGCTGGAGTTTCATGATCCTGCGCGCCAGCTTCAACGGGCTCCATCATTTCGAGGAGTTCCTGACCGAGCTCGGCATCGCCCGGAACATCCTGTCGAACCGCCTCGCCAGGCTGGTCGAGCACGGCATCCTCGACCGCCAGCCCTGCGCCGACGATCGCCGCCGGATCGAGTATCGCCTGACCGCCAAGGGCTTCGACTTGCTGCCCGCGATGGTCGCGCTGCGCCAGTGGGGCCAGAAATACGGCGGCGCGTTCGTCGAGGACCCGGTCCTGGTCGATGAGGTCGACCGGCTGCCGATCGGCCCCACCTCGATCCTTTCGCACGACGGCCGCGTGCTCGGGCCCAAGGACCTGCGATTCGTGAAGCGCGAAGACCTCGGCGTGCGCGAAGACGGCAGTCGGGCGCGTCCGGCTGACGGGTTCGACCGCGCGACGGGCGAGGGCATCGGTCGCCCGCCCATCGCGGCGGTTCGCTGACAAGCTTTCCGGCCGATCCACCGACGACCCCTGACGGGCGCTACATCGTGGTGCGCGGCCGGTTGTGGCGCGCGACCGATCCCGGCCTGGCTGAAGAGGTCAGGCTGCGCCTGGTGCAGGACCTCATGGCAGCCCGGCGCGCGGTTCGCGCCGCCCGGGGCGATGCCGAGGCCACCCGCGCAGCCCGCGCCAGGGGCGATGCCGCCAAGGTCGCCCTCGGCGAGCGCGGCACGGTCTGGTGGGACGACGGCGCCCCCGACTACGATCGGCGAATGGCGAAGAACACGCCTTACGCCGACTGGTGGAAGACCCGGCGCGAGGACGCGGAGGGGTAGGATTGGGGCGCGGAGTCAGCCCCGCTTGAGGTCGTAGGTGATGCGGATGCGGACCCATTCGCCGACCATCACCCGCCCGCCGACCTGCGGAGGGCGAACCTTGAACTGCCATGCGGCGGCCAGCACGGCCCGACCCAGCCCCGCATTGCCGGGATATTCGTCGACGAGCACGCAGCTGTCGACCTTGAAGTCGGGCACGGTGCGGCAGTTGATCAGCGCATAGCCGGGGCTGGTGGCCGTTGACAGATACCCGCGCAGTTCGTCGGGATAGGGCTCGCGATACCAGCGCGCGGCGTAGACCGGCTCGCCGTTCGGCCCCGATCCGACGAGCTGCGAATCGCCCGCCAAAGCGCGATGCGCCGGGCCTGCGGGTCCGCCGTCGTTGCGGACGACCGCCCTGATTTTCGGCGTTTCCGGCGCAGGGGCGGGCTCGACCTTCGGGGACAGGGCCGCGGCGGGTGGCTGGACCGGCGGGAGCGGGACCGGCGGCGTCGGCCGGTCGGGCTCCGGTGTTGGTTGCGCGCGCGGCAGGGCGGTGGGCGCGGCGGCGTCCTTCTGCGGCTCTTCCGGCGTTTCTGGGGTTGGCTGGTCTGGCGCGAAATCGATCGTCGTCAACGCCTCGGCCGGCGCACGCGGACCGGTTATCCCCTTTCCCAGGGTGAGCAGGAGCAGCAGCAACCCGGCCTCGAGCAGGAGCGCGAGGCCCATGCTCCCGGCACGGCGCGGCCAGTCCGGCAGGCTCCTCGCCAACCGCCCCAGCGGGGATTGCATTGGTGCGTCAGTCTGGAGGGGAAGGTCGGCGCGCAACGGTATGAGGCATTCGTTCGTTCGGTGGACCCGGGTTCCGGGCCGGCGCCTCCACTTACACCGCTTGCCTGTGCTTGGCTATCGGGCGCTCCTGCGCGAGGTCCCGGGGGGCGGTCCGCGTGCCCGCCCCCCGGCCCTTCGGATCACATCTTGTAGTTGAGCTGCAGGTAACCGTAGCGGCCCGGGATGTCGTAGGTGGTCGGATCGTAGTTGGGCCCGGTGCAGGTGTTGCAGGGCGGGGGATCCTTGTCGAACAGGTTGATGATCCCGAGCGACAGGCGGAACTTGTCGCTGAGGAAGGCCGGCGAGAAGCCGAGCTGGACGTCGGTGTAGAACCGCGAATCCAGGGTGTTCCCGTCGCTTTCGACGACGCTGTCGATGTAGCGGCCGGTAAGCGATGCGTCGAACGCGCCGCTCGCCCAGCTCAGGACCCCGGTCGACTTGAACTTGGGATACGACTGGTCGGGGAAGCCCCGCGTGGTTCCGCGATAATCGATCGTCGCGCTACCGTTGTCGGTCGGGAACGTCTCCTCGTAGCGGTCGAGGAAGTTGGCGTTCAGCGACAGCCCGAAGGCGCCTGCGCCGCTGTCGCGGGTGCGCAGGTTGAACGTCACGTCGATGCCCGAGGTACGGATCTCGCCGATGTTCTGCAGCAGCCCGCGAATGCTCGAGATGATGCCGCTCGAGGTGCGGGTGACGTTGGCGCAGGAGGTCGGATCGGCCAGGAACGCGCAACGGGTGAGCGTCACCTGCGGGTTGATCGCCGCGATCGCCCCGTCGACGGTGATGTCATAGTAGTTCACCTCCAGCGCGAGTTCGCTGAGCGCGCCGCCCCGGGCCCAGGCCGGGCTGTATACCGCGCCGAACAGCCACGTCTCCGATGTTTCCGGAGCCAGCCCGGCGTTCCCGCCCGTCAGCGTCGGCAGCTGTCCGCCGTTGGGTTCGCGGTAGCTGCCCGATGCCGGGACGCCGTTGGCGATGCAGTTGGCGCGCACCGTGGTGTTGGTCTGGAACGGCGAGCCGGCGACGTTGGTGCAGGGGTCGTCGATCGGCGCGTCGGCGCGCGATTGCGCACCGAAAAGCTCGCCGAGCGCGGGGGCGCGGAAGCCTTCGGCGTAGGACGCGCGCAGCAGCAGGTCGGCGACCGGCTTCCACAGCGCGGTGCCGGTCAGGCTCGTGTTCGAGAATCCGGTCGAATAGTTCGCGTGGCGCGCCGCCCCGTCGAATTCGAGCAGCTCGAAGAACGGCGTGTTGGCCAGCAGCGGGATGCGAACCTCGCCGTAGAACTCGTCGGTGTTGTAGGAACCCGCCGCGGCCTGTGCGGGGATGTCCGCGCCAAGTCCCGCCTGGATGATCGGATCGGGCGTGAACGAGCCGGCCTGGTAGCGATGCTCGTAGCCCACCGCGAAGCCGACGGCGCCGCCCGGAAGGTCGAACAGGTCACCCGACAGGTTGACCGTGTAGTCGCGCAGCTTCTGGTCGGACCGGGACCTTTCGTCGAACGCGATGAAATCGAGCATCGCCGGGGTGATCGAGCCGGCGCCGCCGAAGATGTTCAGCGGCACGCAGGGTGCGGTGCAACTGGCGACCGGTCCCAGCGCCTGGGCTACCCGCGCGGCGTTGACGTTGCCGGTGAACAGCTGGTGCGCGTCGTTCCATCCGAAGACGGCGTTGACGTCCCAGTACCAGGTCCGCTCGCCCATGGCGAACTGCCCGTCGAGGGTGGTCGCTGCGGACCAGGTGTCGACCTGCTGGTTGTAGGTGCGCTGGCCGTTCTCGACGAGCCGGCGGCCGATGAAGCTGTAGGTCGCCGGCTGCCCGTTGGTGCCCGAGTTGAGCGTGATGCCGAACGGGTTGAACGGGTTGGTCGCGTCGATCGAAACGGTGTCGAGCAGGTTGCCGTTGCCCGCATCAGGCCCGATGAACAGCGGCAGGAAAGCCGCCTGGTTCTGCGAGTTGCGGCGGTTGTAGACCAGCCGGGTGCGCAGGTTGACCGCGTCGGAGAGTTCAACCCTGGCGCTCAGCCAGCCGCCGATGCGCTCGGACGGCGTGAGCAGAAGGTTGAACGGCGCGAAATTGAACCGGTCGGCACTGGTGAAGCGCTTGAAATCGCCGCCCACGAGCGTCGGGTCGTAGACCCCGCGCGTGTTGAGGGGGTAGTTGCGCACCGTGACGCTGCCGCCAGCGGGAAGCGACGGATTGCCGGGGTTGAACACGATCCGGCCGCCCAGCGTGCCCGACGAGCAGCCGCCCACCGGGTCGGTGCAGCTCGTCTGCCCCGGGTTGGGGAACTGGGTCAGCGCCCGATCGGCCGTGAGCACCGACTTCTGGTTGACGTAGTCGACCCCGAAGGCGACCGACACGCCGTCGCTGCCGGTGCCGTAGCTGATGCTGAGGTCGGTCGTCTGGCCGTCGCCTTCGGACAGATACTGCCCGTACTTGGCCGACGCCTGCAGACCATCCTGCTGGCTCTTGGTGATGATGTTCACCACGCCCGCGATCGCGTCGGAGCCGTAGAGCGGCGACTGGCCCGACTGGAGGACCTCGATCCGCTGGATCATGCCTTGCGGGATCGAGTTGAGGTCGATCGTCGAGGGGATGCCCGAAGCGGCGGTGGCGGGCACGTAGCGAAGCCCGTCGACGAGGACCAGAGTCCGCTTGGCCAGCAGGTAGCGCAAGTCGATTTCCGCGGTACCCGCGCCGACGCCGCCCCCGTCCTGCGGGTTGCCGATGTTGCCGGAGTTGTTGACCTTCGTGTTGAGGCCGCCGGCGGCGCTGGGCAGGCGCTGGAGAATGTCCGCCACCGACGAAAGGCCGGTCTGGTCGAGCGCGCTCTCGTCGAGGCTGATGACGGGCGACGGGTTGTCGAGCGGATCGCGGCGTATGCGCGAACCGGTCACGATGATCGCCTGACCTTCGGCGGGGGCGGCGTCGGCTCCAGCGCCGACAGAGGCGTCCTGCGCAAGCACGGCGGACGGGGCGAGCAGCGGCAGGATCGAGCAACCCGCCGCCAGAAGAATGGATGCACGCATGATCGTGGCCTCGTTCTTGTAATGATGATGCTCGATCTCGCTCTCTTCTTTGCCTTTTCGGAATGGAAAAGTCTCAGCTGCGTAAAAAACCGGTCTATCGTCGCAAATTTGGCACAGTGCGTGGTTCAGGCCCGCGGCGACTGGCGGCGATAGCTGAGCGCCTCGGCAACGTGGATGCGACCCACCGTTTCTGCCCCAGCGAGGTCGGCGATCGTCCGGGCGACCCGCAGGACGCGGGTATAGCCGCGCGCCGATAGCCGCATCGCCGCGGCAGCCTGCATGAGCAGCTTGCGACCCGCCTCGTCGGGGGTGGAGAAGCGTTCGAGCGCGCTGCCTTCCAGCTCGGCGTTGGTCCGCGCGCCCGTTTCGCCCGTCCGTGCGGTCTGCAGGGCGCGCGCGGCGGCGACCCTGGCGCCGACTTCGGCGCTGCCCTCGCCAGGCGGCGGCAAGGCGAGGTCGGCGGCGCTGACCGGGTCGACCTCGACGTGCAGGTCGATGCGGTCGAGCATCGGGCCCGACACCTTGCCCTGGTAATCGGCCGCGCACCGCGGGGCACGGCTGCACGCGAGTGCCGCATCGCCGAGGTGCCCGCAGCGGCACGGGTTCATCGCCGCGACCAGCTGGACCCGCGCGGGGAAGCTGACGTGGGCGTTGGCGCGCGCGACGTCGACCTTTCCCGTCTCGAGCGGCTGGCGCAGCGAATCGAGCACCGCGCGCTGGAATTCGGGCAGTTCGTCGAGGAACAGGACGCCGAGGTGCGCAAGGCTGACCTCGCCCGGCTTCACCTTGAGCCCGCCGCCCGTCAGCGCCGCCATGCTCGCCGAATGGTGCGGCGCGCGGAACGGGCGCGCGCGGCTGATCCGCCCGCTCTCGAGCAGGCCCGCGACCGAGGCGACCATGCTCGTCTCGAGCGCCTCGGCGGGGGTGAGCGGCGGCAGGATCCCCGGAAGGCAGCTCGCCATCAGCGACTTGCCCGCGCCCGGCGGGCCGATCATCAACAGGTTGTGGCCGCCCGCGGCCGCGATCTCGAGCGCGCGCTTGGCGGTTTCCTGCCCTTTGACCTGCCTGAGATCGGGGCCGTACGCCGGCTCCTCGACCTGCCCGGGGGCCGGGTCTGGAAGGCGCTGCGTGCCCTTGAGGTGGTTCAGCAGGCTGACGAGGTCCGGGGCCGCGATCACCGGCACCCCGCTGGCCCAGCGCGCCTCGCTTCCCTGCGCGGCCGGACAGATCAGGCCGGCCTCCTGCTCGCTGGCATGGATCGCGGCCAGCAGAACGCCGGGGGACGGCGCAATCCGGCCGTCGAGCGCGAGCTCGCCCACCGCGATCCAGTCTCCCAGCTGCTCGGCATCGGTCACCCCCATCGCCGCCAGCAGCGCGAGCGCGATCGGCAGATCGTAGTGGCTGCCTTCCTTGGGCAGGTCGGCGGGAGACAGGTTGATCGTGATCCGCTTGGGCGGCAGCGACAGGCCCATCGCGGCCAGCGCGGCCTGCACCCGCTCGCGGCTCTCGCCGACCGCCTTGTCGGGCAGGCCCACGAGGCTAAACCGCGGCATCCCCGCGGCGATCTGGCACTGCACCTCGACGGCGCGCGCCTCGAGCCCGAGATAAGCCACGGTACGAACCAGTGCGACCACGAAACCCCCCCAAGTAATCAGTGGCTTGTGGCGGTATTTCGGGCCGAAGTCGAGGGCGCCGGGGCGCGGGATCTTAAGGGCTCGGTAACCATGATGCTTGGACCTTTCGCAAGCAGGTGCGGGCTAGGCGAAACGGATGCGTTGCGCCCTCATCCTCGTCGCGCTTGCCGCGTCGCTCGCCGCCTCTCCGGTGGCGGCGGGGGATCGTGCAGACACCGGTGCCGAGCGCACGGTGATTGTGACGGCACCCGCGGCGGCTGACGGCGTGGCCGCCTACGGTCCGTTCCGCGTGCTGGATGCAAGCCGCGCCGCGCTGGTGGACGCGACGGACAGTGCCAGCGTGCGCGCGTTCCAGGCCATGCTGCGCGACCACCCGGGCATCGCCGTGATCGAGATGGTCGAGTGTCCGGGCACCGACGACGACAGCGCCAACCTGCGGCTGGGCCGGATGATTCGCGCACGGGGCATCGCCACGCACGTGCCGAGCGGGGGATCGGTCCGTTCGGGCGCGGTCGAGCTGTTTCTGGCCGGCAGCAGCCGCCTGATCGACGACGGCGCGGAGTTCGCCGTTCACGCCTGGCGGGACAGCGACGGGCGCGAACCGGGCGATTACGCGGCCGATTCGCCCTACAACCGGGCCTATGTCGAATATTACCGCGAAATGGGGGTGGCCGATCCGCAGGCCTTCTACGACATGACCAACGCGGTGCCCAATTCGGATGCGCGCTGGTTGACCGCACAGGACATGCGCGGCTGGCTGGGCGATCCGCGCGACGGCGACGTGACGGTCACCGTCCGCGAGGCGGGTACGACCGAAGCGCCGAGCATCGCCTACCTTGACTTGGGCGTCGGCTTCCCATAGTGGCCCGCCCCTGAAGGCGGTCCGCCAGCTTGCGTTGGCATGGCCGCCCCTTTGCATTTACAGACTCTCGAGGATCCGATGAAGCGGACTTTCCAGCCCAGCAATTTCGTGCGCGCCCGTCGCCACGGTTTCTTCGCCCGCAAGGCCACCCCGGGCGGCCGAAAGGTCCTGCGTGCGCGCCGCGCCCGCGGCCGCAAGAAGCTCTGCGCGTAACGTTCATTCGAGCGCGCCCGTGCGCGCTCACTCCGGCTGCAGCATCCCCGCCACGGCGGCGGACCGCCTGGCGGCCTCGCGGGCTCCCGAATCGGGAGCCCGTTTGCTTGTCCGCTTGATTCGCTCGCTCAGACGTCGTCGGCGCTGATCATCTCGCCGCGGTCGATCTCGCCGGTCAACGCGGCGACGGTGGTGGTAACGGTGCCGTCGCCGGTGACGTTGGTGGCGGTGCGCATCATGTCCATGATCCGGTCGATCCCCGCGACGAAGGCGATCGTCTCGAGCGGAACCCCCACCGCGCCGAACACCAGCGCCATCATGATCATTCCCGCGCCCGGTATGCCGGCGGCGCCCACCGAGCCCAGCGTCGCAAGGACCGAGATCATCACGTAGTCGCCGAAATCGAGCGGCACCCCGAAGATCTGCGCGCCGAACAGTGTCGCGAGGCCGAGGTACATCGCGGTCCCGTCCATGTTGATCGTTGCGCCGAGCGACACCACGAAGCTCGATGTCGGCGCGCTGACCCCGAGGTTGCGCTGCGTGCAGCGCAGCGTCACCGGCAGCGTGGCATTGGACGAGGCGGTCGAATAGGCGACCGCGATGGCATCGATCATGCCGCGGAAGAAGTCGTGGATCGGCAGTTTCGCCACGAACCGGATCAGCGAGGCATAGACCAGCAGGATGATCAGCAGGCACCCGGCGTAGTTGAGCGCGACCAGCTTCGCGAGGGCGACCAGCGCATCGCGCCCGAGCGTGCCGGTGACCCACGCCATGAGCGCGAAAACGCCGAACGGGGTCAGTTCCATCACGACGATGGTGACCTTCTGCATCACCACTGCGCCCGAATCGAAGATCCGCGCGACCGGTCCGCCCTCTTCCTTCGCCATCACGATGCCGATGCCGACGAGAAGCGCGAAGACGATCAGCGGCAGCACGTTGGCGTCGGCCATGACCTGCACCGGGCTCTGCGGGACCATGCCGAGCAGCATCTCGCGCCAGGTCGTCTCGTTGGGCTGCGGCGGCTCGCCAAGCGCGATCCCGCTCGTGTCGACCCCCACGCCGGGAAGGAAGAAGGTGCCCAGCGCCAGGCCCAGCCAGACCGCGACCTGGCTGGTCGCGACGAACAGCAGCAGCGCCCGCCAGCCGACCGCGCCGAGTTTCCTGAGGTCGCCGATCGAGGCCACGCCGGACACGATCGAGATGAAGATCAGCGGCACGACCAGCATCTTGATGAAGGCGATGAACAGGTCGCCGACGATCTTGATGCTCTCGGCGCCCGGCCCCCAGAGAAAGCCGGCGAGAACGCCGAGCACGAGTGCGGCGATGACACGCTGCCACAGCGGAATTGCAAACCAGCGACCGGTGATCGGACTATCCTTCCTGCCGAGCGCCCTGCAGCGCGGGGAAGGGCGAGCCTATCGAAGCGGCAAGGCGTTGACCACCCGGCGTTTCGTCCTGCGCGAGCCGATCAGGCGGGGCGCACGAAATTGTCCTCGTCGAGCACCAGCCCCGCGCGTCCGTCGGCCGCGGTGTGATGCGGAGCGACCGGAAAGTCCTCGTCCGGGTCGCGCATCGGCTGGAGCATTCCTTCCCACTTGGTGATCACGCTGGTCGCGACCGAGTTGCCGAGCACGTTGGTCGCGGTGCGGCCCATGTCGAGGAACTGGTCGATCGCCAGCACCAGGGCGATGCCCTCGGCCGGCAGATCGAACATCGCCAGCGTCGCGGCGATCACCACCAGGCTCGCGCGGGGGACCGCGGCGATGCCCTTCGAACTGATCATCAGCGTCAGGAGAATCGCGATCTGGGTGCCGAGCGACAGGTCGATGCCGTAGGCCTGGGCGATGAAGATCGTCGCGAAGCTGGCGTACATCATCGATCCGTCGAGGTTGAAACTATAGCCGAGCGGAATCATCAGCCCCGAAACCCGGCGCGGGATGCCGAAACGGTCGAGCTGCTCGAACAGCTTGGGCATCGCCGCCTCGCTCGAGGCGGTCGAGAACGCGATCAGCACGGGCTGGCGGACGTAGCGCACGAGGTGGAACGCGCGGCCGCGCAGGAACACGAAAGCGGCGCCGATGAGCAGCACCCAGAGGATCGCCAGCGCGAAATAGAACTCGCCCAGCAGCTTGGCATAGGTGACGAGAATCCCCAGCCCGTTCTGCGCGACCACGTTGGCAAGCGCGCCGAACACCGCGAACGGGGCGAAGCGCATGACATACCCGGTGATCTCGAGCATCAGCTCGGCCAGCGATTCGGCGGCGCGGACGAGCGGGCGGCCCTTTTCCCCGAGCGCGGTCAAACCGACCCCGGCGAACAGCGCGAACACCAGGATCTGCAGGACGTTGTTGTCGGCCATCGCGCCGACCACGTTCTTGGGAAAGACGTGTTCGACGAATTCGAAGAAATCGAGCTTCTTGACCTCTCCCACCGCCTGGGCGGGGGCCGCGATGTCGATCCCGACGCCGGGCTGGAACAGGTTGACCATGACCAGCCCGAGCCCGATCGAGATGACGCTCGCGACGATGAACCACAGGATCGCGCGCACGCCGATCCGGCCGACGGCGGTGGTGTCGCCCATGTGGGCGAGCCCGGCGATGATCGTGGCGAGAACCAGCGGCGCGACGAGCATCTTGATCAGGTTGAGGAAGATCGTCGAGAGCATCTGGAACCCGCGCGCCCAGGTTTCCGGCGCCGCGATGCCGGACAGCAGCCCCGCATTGACCAGCCAGCCGGTCAGCACGCCCAGCACCAGTCCCACCATGATCGACGCGGTGAGATGGCGGCTGAGCGCGTGCAGCAGCCAGCCCAGCGGCGAGCGCGGCCGGTCGCGCATGGTCAAGTCCCCGGTGCCCCCAACGGCCATCGCAACCCCCCTCGTTCTCGTATGTAGAATGCACCGGGCGCGTGACCCGCCCCGGCGCGCCCTTTCAGCACGCCAGCGCGGCGCGCGCAATCCGCCTGTAGATCCGCGCCAGCACCTCGAGATCGGCGACGGCGACGCCCTCGTCGCGCTTGTGCATCGTGGCGTTGCACAGGCCGAACTCGATCACTGGAGCGAGGTCCTTCAGGAACCGCGCATCGGAGGTGCCGCCGGTTGTCGACAGTTCGGGTTTCACGCCCGTCTCGGCCTCGACCGCGTCGCTGATCATCGAGGAAAACGCGCCGGGCGGTGTCAGGAACGCCTCGCCGCTGATGATCGCCCGGGCGGTCCCGCCGTGGCGTTCGGCGATCGCGGCCACCCGCTCGGCCAATTCGGCCCCGGTGTGCCGGGCATTGAACCGGATCGAGATGCGCGCCTTCGCCTTGGCGGGGATCACGTTGTGCGCGGGATTGCCCACCTCAAGGTCCGTTATCTCGATGTTCGACGGCTGAAACCACTCGTCGCCCTCGTCGAGCGTCAGCGACTCGAGTTCCGAGAGCATGGCGACAAGCTTCGTGATCGGGTTGTCGGCAAGGTGGGGATAGGCGACGTGGCCCTGCACGCCCTCGACCTCCAGCCAGATGTTGACCGACCCGCGGCGTCCGATCTTCACCATGTCGCCAAGCCGGTGGGTCGACGTCGGCTCGCCGACCAGGATGAGGTCCGGAACGTCCCTCCGCTCGCGCATCCGCTCGATCAGCGCGCGGGTCCCGTGGATCGCCGGGCCTTCCTCGTCGCCGGTGATCACGAAGCTCACCGTGCCCGCGTCGGCGGGCAAGTCGCGCACGGCGGCGGCCATCGCCGCGATGGCGCCCTTCATGTCGACCGCGCCGCGACCGTAGAGCAGGTCGCCCCCCGGGCTCGGGCGCCGCTCCGGCGCGAACGGCGCGCTGGTCCAGCCTTCGCCCGGCGGCACGACGTCGAGGTGGCCGGCGAAGGCGAAGTGCCGGCTGCCGGCAGGGCCGCGGCGAATCGCGAACAGGTTTTCGACCGGGCCGTCCGGCGCTTCACCGGCCACGAACCGGTCGATCTCGAACCCGTGCGGCGCGAGGATCGCTTCCAACGCGTCGAACACCAGGCCCTGCGCGGGAGTGACGCTGGGGCAGGCGATGAGTTTCTCGGCGAGGTCGGCAACGCTGGCGTCGGTCATGACCGCACCGCTATACGAGCGGCGACCGACGATCCAGCAGCGAGGGGACCGCAATGCCCAAGATCGACCTGACCGCCATCCCCCAGACCAATGCCACGGGCTACCCGCCGCCGTTCGACGCGCCGGTCAAGGGACGGCGGTACCGCCGCCTCGCCCCGCCGGCCGGCCTGGTCCACATGGGCGCGAGCCACGTCGTGCTCGAACCCGGCGCGTGGTCGTCGCAGCGGCACTGGCACGCCGCGGAGGACGAACTCCTCGTCATGCTCGAGGGCGAGGCTGTGCTGGTTGAGGACGCGGGCGAAACGATCCTGCGGCCCGGCGACGTCTGCGCCTGGCCGGCCGGTGTGCGCGACGGCCATCACCTGCAGAACCGCACCGACGAGGCTTGCGTGTTCGTCGTCGTCAGCGCGGGCGACCGCGAGGCGGACCACGGCGAATATCCCGACATCGACATGCGCTTCGGCCCCGAGGGGTATGCCCGCAAGGACGGCACGCCCTATCCCGCGCGCCGCGTTCCCTAGCGCCGCGGCTCGGGCAGCGGGCCGGGCGCGAACGCGCTGTCGAGATATTCGGCGATGCGGATGCCGGCCTGCGTAATGCGCCGCTCGGCGACGGGGACCGCGGCCGCGATGGCATCCTGGGTGAGCGTCGCCGCGTTCGCTGGCGGGGCGTCCCCGAAGGCGTTCGGATAGACGAACCCCTTGGCCAGCGCCCAGCTCTCGCGTCCCCAGTCGGCCGCGCCTCCGCCACCCAGTTCCGCCCGTTCGGCCGCGGTGTAGCGGCGCACGAGCGGCGGGTTGGCGCTGGTGATCGCCCGTTCGGCAAGCGCGCCGTCCCACACCCAGTGCAGGTTCAGCCCCGGCACGATGCCGTATTGCGTGATCACGTCGTTGCCGCCCCGGTCGTCGTTGTCGCCCGAATGCAGCGGCATGTGGATGTCGCCGGCGAAGTGGACCATGAATGCCAGCGCCTCGAGCCGGACGTTGGCGGGCAGGCTCTCGTCGGCAAGGATGCGATGGTTGCGCTCGACCTGTGCGGAGACGCAGGCGCCCGACGAACAGTTCTTGCGCGCGTCGTACGGCTCGCCGATCGGTTCGGTCTGGTAGTGCCAGGGGAAGGTGTAGGCCCAGCGCCATGGCGCGCTGCGCAGGCAGTCGGGCCAGGTCGAGGCACCGGCCAGGTCGCGAATCCGGCAATCGGGCGTGCCCAGTTCGCGCTCGTGCGCGATCAGCCGCGCGATTGCCGCGCGGGTTTCGGGCCGCACGTTCGCCCACGCGATCCGCGCGGTCGTCTCATGCCCGTAATAGCCCCACGCCAGCGACGGCGCGGGAAGTAGCAGGGCCAGCAATGCCGCCGCCGCCGCGGCGATCCGGCCTAGCCGGCCGACGGTATGCTGTCCCACTGTTCGATCAC
Source organism: Tsuneonella litorea (assembly GCF_025154015.1). GTDB lineage: Bacteria > Pseudomonadota > Alphaproteobacteria > Sphingomonadales > Sphingomonadaceae > Tsuneonella > Tsuneonella litorea. The sequence continues at coordinate 83,487 of NZ_JAOAMV010000001.1, read as the reverse complement.
CCATTGTTCGTCCTCGGCGGCCTTGATCCAGGCCTGCATCCATTCGTGTTCCCAGACCGCTTCCATGTAGGTCTGCGCGAAGCCCGGCACGCCGATCCCATAAGTGACGAATCGGCTGACGACGGGCGCATAGAAGATATCGGCGGCGCCGAATGTACCGAACAGAAACGGGCCGCCGCGTCCGAATCGTGCCCGCGCCTCGGCCCACAATTGCAGGACGCGCACGATGTCGGCCTTGGCCTCGTCGGTGATCCGCGCGCCCTTGTGGCGCATCCGGATGTTCATCGGGCATTCCCGGCGCAGCGCGAGGTAGCTCGAGTGCATCTCGGCGACCATCGCCCGGGCCATCCCGCGCGGGGTGTCGTCCTTGGGCCAGAAGCGGTCGCGCCCGACCTTGTCGGACAGGTATTCGAGAATTGCCAGGCTGTCCCAGATCACCGTGTCGCCGTCCCACAGGATCGGTACCTTGCCGCGGCTCGGCTGGATTTCGCCCATCGCGCGCTTGGCTTCCTCCCATTCCTCGCCCGAGATGTTGACCGTCAGTTCCTCGAACGCGAGGCCCGACTGCTTGGCCGCCAGCCAGCCGCGCAGCGACCAGCTCGAATAGTTCCGGTTGCCGACGATCAGCTTCATCGATTCCACCTGTTGCCCACCTGCCGCGGGCCCTATGCGTTCATCCGGACGGTGTCGAGACTGAACGACGCGACCGGTGAACCGCCGTCCGGGCCATCATCCGCGCGCTGTAGGAAAGTGGATCTCACCGGACTAGAAGGACGCCATGAGCCTGCGCCCGTTCCACCTCGCCGTTCCCGTCCGCGACATTGCCGAAGCCCGCGCGTTCTATGGCGGGCTGCTCGGCCTGCCCGAAGGCCGCAGCGCCGAGACATGGGTCGATTTCGATTTCTACGGCCACCAGTTCGTCGTCCACCATGCGCCGGATCGCGAAGGCACCGACGCGGCGGTCAACCCGGTGGACGGGCACGGGGTGCCGGTCCCCCACTTCGGGGTAGTGCTCACGCTCGAGGCGTTCGACGACCTGGCGGACAGGATGCGCGCGGCGGGCACCCGGTTCGAGATCGAACCCTACACGCGCTTCGCCGGCGAACCGGGCGAGCAGAAGACCATGTTCTTCCGCGACCCCAGCGGCAACGCGATCGAGATGAAGGCATTCAGGAGCCTCGACAGCCTGTTCGCGACCTGAGTGCAAATCCGACGCATCAAGCACGAAATCCGGATGCGGACGATCCTGGCGATGCTAGGATCGACCGGCGAGCGATCGAAATCGGCCGCGGGTGAACAGCGGTGGAAATGCGGTAATGGATGATGTGATCCATCTTGCTGGCGTGGAAGCCCATCCGGTCGAGCGCCGGCTGGTGGGCTCGCGGGGAACCGCGCCTCTCCAGCCCCTCGTGATGGCGCTGCTGTGCGAACTGGCGCGAACCCCGAACCAGCTCGTCACCCGGCGTTCGCTCTTCGATCGCCTGTGGTCGCCCGCCGCGACAGTCAGCGACGACAACCTCAATCGGCTGGTGACGGCGCTACGCCGGGCACTCGATCAGGTTGGCGGCGAGGGCGTGGGGATCGAGACGGTCCCGGCGGCGGGCTATGTGCTCAGGATCGCCGAGTCCAAGCACGGCAGCGACGCGCCGGACGCGGTGGCAGACGCGATCGAGGTGGCGCGAAACAGCTGGCGGATGAGCTTGCCGCAGCCCGACCGGGCGACGATTGCGCTGTGCGAACGGGTCGCCGCGAAGCGCACGGATGCCGCCCTTCTCGGCCACCTTGCGATTCTCCATCGCCATGCCGCCGAGTACGCGGCACCGGATTTCGTCTCGCTCCACGTCGCCGCGTGCGACCAGACGGCGCGCCGTGCGCTGGCGCTCGACCCTGCGCAGATCGAAGCCGCGACCGCGCTGGTGAGCGTCGCCCCGCTTTATGGCCGATGGCGCGCGGCAGACACGCAGTTGCGGGCGATAGCCGCCGCCGATCCAGGCCATCCGTTGCCGGCCAGCGACCTTGCCGTGCTCGAGATGGCGACCGGGCAGATAAGGGCCGCGAAGGCGCGCCGCGACGCTCTGCTGGCGCGCGATCCGCTGTGCGCCGTGCACGCGTACAAGACTGTCTACCAGCACTGGTCGACGGGCGATATTGCCGGAATGGACCACGCGGCCGACCGGGCCATCCAGCTTTACCCCGACCACCCGGCAATATGGACCGCCCGGTTCTGGACCCTCTTGTACACGGGCAAGGGGGGTGCGGCCCGCGCGATGCTCTCGCCGGGCGCGCCGGACGTCATCGGGGCCGCGATCCGGCCCTTGCTCGAGGCGGCGGTCGACCTCGTCGGCGGCGACCGCGGCGCGCGCGAGCGAGCGACCGCGCTCGCGCTCAAGATGGCCGCTGCCGGGCCGGCATTCGCCGTCGCGGCGATGTTCGTGTTGGGCCTCGCCCAGAGCGTGGATGGTGCCTTCGCAGTCGCCCAGGCCTATTTCCTGCGGGAAGGCGATTCGCCGGTGCCCCTCGCCCCCTCGGCCGACCACCCCCGCCTCAACGAGCAGCATCGCCGGCTCACACAGGTCCTGTTTACGCCGGCCTGTGAAGCGATGCGCGCCGACCCGCGCTTTGCCGACTTGTGCCGGTCGATCGGGCTGGCCGATTACTGGGAGGCGACCGGCCGGACGCCCGACTACCTGAAAGCCGATGATCCGCCTTTGCCGTGAGGCGGCGCTGGTCAGGTTCTGATCAGGGGTCGATCATCGCCGGGCCGGGGAAGGGCAATTACCCTCGGCTCCTCTCAACCGAGGAGAACTGCAATGTTGTACAGGCTTATCCCGGTCGCCCTGCTGGGTGCCCTCGCGACCGCTGCCGCTGCGCATCCCACCAATGTCCGGTACGAGACGCGCGGCCAGTGCGAGGTCGCCTTCGCGGAATCGAGCAAGCTGGACCGCGAGCGGATCGTCGACCTGGGATTCTTCCCGACCATCGGCGCGGCGCAGCGAACCTTCCGCGACACGTTCGAATGTCGCTACGACGCGGAAAGGGACGGCTGGTACATCGTCGACCTGAGGGGGAGATAAGTCGGTTCGGTGGTGGCGTTCGCCGAGCGGGCTGCTCGATGCAACACGCTCGGCGATCGTATGAAACTTTCCCCCGAGGGCAGCATTAGACGATCGCCCCAGGAAGCGTTTCCATGCGCCGCCGAGTGGATCGAGGGGGAAATTGAGGAAGGCCTCTGACCCGCCGCTCAGCTCTCCGCGTCCGCCAGCACCGCGGCGCGCAGCGTGGCGATGCCCATGCCCTTCTCGCTCGAGGTGACGTGGACCTGCGGGAAGGCGGCGACGTGCTTCTTCGCCTCGGCCTCGGTCGCGACGGTGACCGCGGCGAGGTCGCTGGCCTTGATCTTGTCGGCCTTGGTCAGGACGATCCGGTAGCCGACCGCCGCTTCGTCGAGCATTTTCATCATCGCGCGGTCGACGTCCTTGAGGCCGTGGCGGCTGTCGACCAGCACGAGAGTGCGCTTGAGGACCTGCCGCCCGCGCAGATAGTCGCGCACCAGCATCTTCCACCGCTCGACCACCTTCACCGGCGCCTTGGCGAAGCCGTAGCCGGGCATGTCGACGAGGCGCATCGCCAGCGGCTCGCCGACGTCGAAGAAGTTGAGTTCCTGCGTGCGCCCGGGGGTGACCGATGCGCGGGCGAGGCTCTTGCGGCCCGTCAGCGCGTTGAGCAGCGAACTCTTGCCGACATTCGACCGTCCGGCGAAGGCGATCTCGGGCACCTCCGGCTCGGGCAGGAACTTCAGCTGCGGCGCCGACAGCAGGAACTCGACGCGCCCCGTCAACAGCTTGCGGGCGCGTTCCTCCTGCTCGGCGGCTGCGGCGGCCTCTTCCTCGGTCACCGGGCGGCCTAGCTCTTGGCCTTCGCTTCGCGCTTGGCCTCGCGCTCGCGGTCTTCCTTGTCCTTGATCGCCTGGGCGCGCAGCTGCGGATGCTTGGAATAGAGGTAGCTCTGCTGCGCCAGCGTCAGCAGGTTGTTGGTGATCCAGTAGATCAGCAGGCCGGCCGCGAACGGGGCCATGACGAACATCAGGATCCACGGCATGATCTTGAACATCTGCGCCTGCACCGGGTCGGCGGCGGGCGGGTTCAGGCGGAAGGTCGCCCACATCGAGATGCCGAGCAGCACCGCCAGCGGCCCGATCGCAAGGAAGCTGGGCGGGGTGAACGGCAGCAGGCCGAACAGGTTGAGGATGTGCGCCGGATCGGGCGCGGACAGGTCGTGAATCCACAGCGCGAACGGCTTGTGACGCATGTCGATCGACAGCATCAGCACCTTGTAAAGGCCGAAGAAGATCGGAATCTGGAGCAGGATCGGGAGGCACCCGGCGAGCGGGTTCACGCCCTCCGACTTGTAGAGCGCCATGATTTCCTGCTGCTGCCTGGGCTTGTCGTCCTTGTAGCGTTCCTGGATCGCCTTCATCTTCGGCTGGATCGCGCGCATCGCCGCCATGCTGGCGAACTGCTTCTGCGCGATCGGGAACATGAACACGCGCACGATCACCGTCAGCAGGATGATCGCCACGCCGAAGTTATGCACCAGGTTGTAGAGCTGGTTGAGCAGCCAGTGGATCGGCTTCTCGATCACCCCGAACCAGCCCCAGTCGATCGCGTTCTGGAAGCCCGCGATGCCGGTGTCCTCGTAATCGCCGAGCAGGTCGGCGTCCTTGGCGCCCGCGAACAGCTGGGTGGTGCGCGAAATGGCGCGGCCGTTGGGCACGGTCAGCGGATCGTAGATCGCATCGGCGCGGAACACGCCGCCGCCGAGCGAGCGGAAATCGGCGTCGACCTCGGTCGTGCCTTGCGGGATCAGGGCGGACAGCCAGTAGATGTCGGTGAAGCCGATCCACCTGGCGGCGCCATCGGGGCTGATCTTCCCGGCTTCCGCGACGTCGTCGTAATCCGTGCCGAAGTCCACCCCGTCGCCGAAATAGCCGATCGGACCCGAATGGATCGTATAGGTGCTGGTGCTGGCGGTCGCGCTGGTGCGGCTCACCGTCGCGAAGGGGCGCACCACGATCGGGCGTCCGCTGATGTTGCCCACCGTCTGCTTGGCGGAGATCATGTAGTCGTCGTCGATCGACAGATCGATCGTGAAGACCTGGCCCGAGCGATTGTTCCAGCTGAGCTTGACCGGCTTGCCCGGCGCCAGCGGCCCGCCCTCGGCGGTCCAGACGGTCTTCGCGTCGGGCACGGCCACGCCTTCGCCGAGCCAGCCGAACTGGGCGAAGTGCTGCGCGGGCGTGCCGGCCGGGCTGAACAGGCGGACCGGGCCGGAGTCCCGCTCGACCGTCTGGCGGTGGTCCCTGAGCGTGAGGTCGTCGATCCGCGCGCCCACGAGGTCGATCGAGCCGGCGAGCTCCGGCGCGTCGATGCGCACCCGCTCCGGGCTCTTCAGCGCGGTCTCGAGGTCGCGCTCCTCCAGCGCGATCGCGGCCGGGTCGGTCAGGCCGCCCTCGCGGGTGGGCTTGGCCGGAGCAGCCGGGGAATCGCCCGGTGCGCCCGCCGCCGCCTCGGCCGGAACGGGTTCCTTGGGCTGCGGGTAGAAGTAGTTCATCCCGGCGTCCCACCCGAACAGGAGCAGGCCGCACAGCACCACGGCGAGAAGAAGATTGCGCTGGTTATCCAAGAAGGTCGATCCCGAAATCCGTCACTGGTCGTTGGTCAGGGCACCGGGTCATAGCCGTGCCCGCCCCAGGGGTGGCAGCGCATTATACGCTTGAAGGCCATCCATCCACCCTTGATTGCGCCGTGCTTGCCGAGCGCCTCGATTGCGTATTCGGAACAGGAAGGCGCGTAGCGGCAGGTGGGCGGCAGCACGCGGCTGGGGCCGACCTGCCACGCGCGGGCGACGAGGATCAGGACCCGCTTCACCCCTTTCGTCCCTCGGGCCGGCGGCGCCGCGGCGGATCGCCCTTGCCGGCGGCCGCGCGGGCGAGCGCCTCTGCCAGTTCGCCGCGCATGGTGGCGAAATCGCGCTCGACGCCGCGGTCGCGGCCGATGAGTACGTGATCGTGATCGGGCAGCCCCGCTTCGGGCAGGGCCGCGCGCAGCAATTCACGGAATCGCCGCTTCATCCGGTTGCGCACCACCGCGTTGCCGATCTTCTTGGTGACGGTCACCCCGAACCGCTTGCCGCGCCCGCCGTTGGGCTGGGCGAGCAGCACGAAACCGGCGCGCGCGACCCGGATGCCCCGGTTGGCGGCGAGGAAATCGGCGCGCTTGCGGATGGTCGGGATGGTCATTTCGAACAGCGATATAGGAAGCTAATACACCGGAGAAAAGGCTCAGCGGCTCTTCGGCTTCTCGGTCACCTTGTTACGGTAGCTGCACAAGTCGACGACCGGGCACCGCCAGCATTCGGGCGTGCGCGCCTTGCAGACATACCGGCCGTGCAGGATCAGCCAGTGGTGCGCGCCGAGCCGGAAGGGGGCGGGCACCCGCTTGTCGAGCTTGGCCTCGACCGCCTCGGGCGTCTTGCCCTTGGCGAGGCCGGTGCGATTGCCGACGCGGAAGATGTGCGTATCGACCGCGAAGGTCTCCTGCCCGAACCAGCAGTTGAGCACCACGTTGGCGGTCTTGCGCCCGACGCCGGGAAGCCGGACGAGGTCCTCGCGCGTGGCGGGCACCTCGCCGCCGTACTCGTCGACCAGCAGCCTCGAGAGCGCGATGACGTTCTTCGCCTTGGAATTGAACAGCCCGATCGTCTTGATGTGGTCCTTGAGCCCCTCTTCGCCTAGTTCCAGCATCTGCTGCGGCGTCTCGACTTTCGCGAACAGCGCGTGGGTGGCCCTGTTCACGCCCACGTCGGTCGCCTGCGCGCTCAGCGCCACGGCGACGACCAGCTGGTAGGCGTTGCCGTATTCGAGCTCGGTCTCGGGCGCGGGATTGTCCTCCGCCAGGCGGCGGAAGAACTCGAAGATCTGGTCCCTGGTCACTGCGGTGTCACGGCCGTCCCGGTTTGCGTTTCCCGCTCGCGCGTTCGAGCGCGGCGATCTTGTGCTCGACCGCCTCGTCGATCTCGTCGAGCCGCGCAAGGTGTTCGCGCATGTCCTCGATCTTCTGGTCGCGGCGGCGCTGCATCGCCTCGGAAAACGCGGCCGCGATGATGCCGGTGGGCATCGCGACGAAGGCTATCCCCGACAGCGCGACGAGCGAGGCGCAGACCTTGCCCCACGCGGTGACCGGCACGACGTCGCCGTAGCCGACCGTGGTGAAGGTGTTGACCGACCACCACAGCGCACGCGGGATCGACCCGAATGCCTCTGGCTGGACGGTGCCTTCGGCGATGAACAGCGCGGTCGCACCGAACAGCAGCAGGAGCGCCGCGAGTGCCAGCGTGACCAGCAGGTCGTCGGTCCGCTCGCCGATCGCCGCGCCGATCTCGCGCAGGGCCTGCGAGAACCGGCCGAACTTCATCACCGCGATCACCCGCAGCAGCCGGACCATCCGCAGCACCGCGACATCGGCGGTGATCAGCGGCATCAGCGTCGAGACGATCACCACGAGGTCGATCAGCCCGAGCGGCGAGGCGATGAACCGCCAGCGCTTGCGCCACGCACTCGCCGGACCCGGTTGCTCGGCGGCGGCCCATATCCGCGCGGCGTATTCGAGCGTGAAGATCGCCCCGAAGACGAACTCCGCGACGACGAGGTCGCGGTGCCAGCGCGCGCCGAGCGACGGCTCGGTGGTCAGAACCGCGGTGACGACCGCGAGCACGATCACCGCGACCAGCAGCCGGTTCATCCAGGTCAGGTGGCCGTCGGGTTCGGCCCCGACGTAGAGCTGGTGGTGGAGATACCGGCGAAGATCCGTCATCCGGGTCCGGTCCTCCCCCCCCGCGCGATCAGTCGAGCCCGAGGACCTGCGGCATGGCGTAGCGGCCCGCCGCGCGTCCGATCAGCCAGGCCGCGCCGGCGACCGCGCCCCGGGCGAAGATCATCCGGTCTTCCGCGACGTGGCTCAGCGTCAGCCGCTCTTCCTCGCCGGCAAGGATCACGCTGTGCTCGCCCGCGACGGTGCCCCCGCGCAGCGATGCAAAGCCGATCGCGCCTTCCGCCCGCCGCCCGGTGATCCCGTCGCGGCCGCGCTCGCTGTGGTCGGCCAGCGCGACGCCGCGGCCTTCTGCCGCCGCCTCGCCCAGCAGGAGGGCGGTCCCGCTCGGCGCGTCGACCTTCATCCGGTGGTGCATCTCGAGCACCTCGATGTCCCACTGCGGCCCGAGCCGCGCCGCGGCCTCGCGCACGAGGTGAGCGAGCAGCGTCACCCCGAGCGAGGTGTTGCCCGTCTGGAGGACGGGAATCGCCTGCGCGGCCGAATCGATCGCCGCGTGGTGGCGTGCCTCGAGTCCGGTGGTCCCGATCAGGATCGGCACCCCGGCGCCGATCGCGGCATGGAGATTGCCTTCGAGCGCGGGCGGGGCGGTGAAATCCACCAGCACGTCGCACGCCTCGGCAAGGTTGGCGGTGTTGCCGCCCTGGTCGACCCCGCCGGCGACCTCGTGCCCGGCATCGGCGATCGCGCGGGCGAGCGCCTGCCCCATGCGTCCTTCACTGCCGATGATACCGATCCGCGCCATTGCCACCCCCGATGTGCCCGTGCTTCATGCGCGACATGAGCACTATCCGCAACATCGTCATCCTCACCGGGGCCGGCGTCAGCGCCGAAAGCGGCATCGACACCTTCCGGGCGGGAAGCGGCGGCGGGCCGAGCCTGTGGGAGCAGCACCGGGTCGAGGACGTCGCCACCCCCGAGGCGTTCGCGCGCGATCCGGAACTGGTGCTGCGCTTCTACGACATGCGCCGCGAGGCGATCCAGGCCAAGCAGCCGAACCCGGCGCACGTCGCGCTCGCGCGGCTCGACGCCGAATGGAACGGCGAACTGCTGATCGTCACCCAGAACGTCGACGACCTGCACGAGCGGGCCGGCGCGCGGCGGGTGCTGCACATGCATGGCGAGCATCTCAATGCGTGGTGCACCTGGTGCGACAAGCGCAGCCGGTGGACCGGCGCGCTGATCGATCGACCGGCGTGCCCGCACTGCGGCGAACGCGCGCTGCGCCCCGACGTCGTCTGGTTCGGCGAGATGCCCTACCGGATGGACGAGATCTACGCCGCGATCCGCAAGGCGGACCTGTTCGTGTCGATCGGCACTTCGGGCGCGGTCTACCCGGCGGCGGGCTTCGTGCGCGATGCCCGCAGGTGCGGCGCGGCGACGCTCGAACTCAACCTCGAGCGCAGCCAGGGTTCGAACTGGTTCGACGAGACCCGCCTCGGTCCGGCCGGCAGGCTGGTGCCCGAATGGGTCGACGAGGTGCTGGCCTAGCGCTCGGCCCCTTCGCGCCGGCGATGGTCAGCGCGGTCCGCATCCTCCGCAGCCGGGGTCCTTCGCGATCCGGAAGCTGCGCATCCCCGGCGCCAGCCCGTCGAGCGTGTGGAGCGTGCCCCACCGGGGCTCGCCCATTGCGGGGGCGACGACGACCCGCACCGCCTCGAGCGCGGCAAAGGTGCCGGTCCAGCCCGCCATCGCGCCGAGCATCCCGTCGTCGGCGCAGGTGTCGCAATCGTCGGCGTCGAACGCGTCGCCCACGAAGCAGCGGTAGCAACTGTGTTCGGGCAGGTGGCCGGCAAAGGCGCCGACCTGGCCCTGGAAGCGGCCGACCGCTGCGGAGAGCAGCGGCACCCCGCTTGCCACGCAGGCGTCCGACACCGCCAGCCGGGTGGCGAAATTGTCGGTCCCGTCGAGCACGAGGTCGGCACCTTCGAACGTGCTTCCGGCGTTGTCGCGGTCGATCCGCCGGTCGACCAGCGCGACCTCGATCTTCGCGTCGAAGTTCGCCAGCCAGCGCCGCGCGGCGACGACCTTGCCGTGCCCGATGTCGCGTTCGGCATAGATCGTCTGGCGCTGGAGGTTGGACAGTTCGACATCGCCGTCGTCGATCAGCGTCAGTTTCCCGACGCCCGCTCCGGCGAGGTACTGCAGCGCGGGCGAGCCGATCCCGCCGAGGCCGACGACCGCGACGTGGGCCTCGGCCAGCGCGAACTGCCCCGCGCCGCCGACCTCGGGCAAGACGATGTGGCGGGCGAAGCGGTCGAGGCGTTCGGGGGAAAAGGCCATGGACAGGCTGTTGGCAGCCTGTGCGCGCGCTGTCGACAAGGCTGTGAACAGCCCTGTCGATCAGTAGTGCAAAGGTGGTGGAGGGATCAGCTCTCGAGCTGGCGCAGGAGCGAGCGCACGTCGCCGTCCATGTCGGCGTCGCGCTGGCGCAGGTCCTCGATCAGGCGGACGGCGTGGATCACCGTCGAGTGATCGCGCCCGCCGAACTTGCGCCCAATCTCGGGATAGCTGCGCGGGGTGAGCACCTTGGACAGGTACATCGCCACCTGCCGCGGGCGAACGACCGCACGCGCGCGGCGCTTCGAGGCCATTTCGGCCCGGTCGATGCGGTAGAACTGGCAGACGGTACGCTGGATCTCGTCGATCGTGATCCGGCGGCGGTTGGCCGAGAGGATGTCGGTCAGTTGCTCCTCGGCAAGCTGGAGCGAGACTTCCTGCCCGGTCAGCTGGGCATAGGCGATCAGCTTGTTGAGCCCGCCGACCAGCTCGCGGATGTTGCGGGTGATCGTGCGGGCGAGGAAGTCGACGACGTCCTCGGGCACCTCGAGCGGGGCGAATCGGGTCAGCTTCGACTGCAGGATCGATTTCCTGAGTTCGATGTCGGCCGCCGCGATGTCGGCGACGAGGCCCATGCTGAGGCGGCTGAGCAGCCGCGGCTCGACGCCGTCGAGCGCCTGCGGCGCGCGGTCAGCGGCGAAGACCAGCCGCTTGCCCTCGGCGAGCAGCGCGTCGATCGTGTAGAGCAGTTCCTCCTGCGCGCTGGCCTTGCCGATGATGAACTGGATGTCGTCGACCAGCAGCAGGTCGAAGCTGCGCAGCCGCGCCTTGAACTCGATCGTCTGGTTCGACTTAAGCGCCTGGACGAATTCCACCATGAACCGCTCGGCGCTGCAGTAGAAGATCCGCGCGCGCGGGTGGCTGCCGAGATAGGCGTGGCCGATCGCGTGGAGCAGGTGCGTCTTGCCCTGGCCGGTCGCGGCCTTGAGGTAGAGCGGCGAGAACTGCGGGGTCTCGGTCGCCGACATGCGCTGCGCCGCGTTGCACGCGAGCACGTTCGCCTCACCGGTGACGAAGGCGGCGAACGTCAGCGACGGGTCGAGCCCGATCGAGGACGTGAAGCCGCGCTCGCCAATGGTGCCGGCCGCTACCGCGATCATGCTGGTGTCGCTGCCGTCGTTGGCCGGCCGGCGGCCTTCCCCGAACGAGAGTTCGGGCAGCTTGCGGCGGCCCGGGTGGACCTTGATCTCGACGTTGCGGACTTCGCTGCGGGCGATCTTCCACGCCAGGCTGAGCCGGTCGTGGAACCGGTCCTTGACCCAGTTCGCGCTGAAGTCGGTCGGCAGGAACAGCTCGAGCGTGCCGGTATCCTCGGCGAAGCCGCCGACCTGAATCGGCTTGATCCACTGGCTGTGAAGCTGGTGGCCGAGATCCTTTCGCAGTCCCTGGCTGATGTCTGCCCAATCGGCCGCCAGGTTTACCGCTTCGAGATCTTCCATGCCGTCCTCTGCACCCCTGCGTTTGGCAGCGTTGTTGCTGCCGGTGTTAACACTCATCGCTGGTCCGTTCCCCGTCTTGCGCGCCCCGTATCGGAGTCGCCCTACCCCCCTTGTCTCCGGGCACGAGCCAGCACCGCCCGAATTCTGTGCGATTCGAGTTGGGAGGGTCGGTCCAGAGATGTAGTCGCCAGGCTGTCCAAGGCCGGCGAGCACTTCTTTTCAACAGCCGCGTGCCGCTGGCAAGGGCGGCTTCGAAAAAAAACAGAAATAATGGCAGTTGACTCGGAAAAAACGGCGGACTTGCGTTCATGTCTCGGAAAACAAACGATTTACCGTGTTACGGTTCCGCGAATCGCGGGAATCGCGCGGTTTTCGAAATGACCGGGCGCAGATGCAAAGACGCCGGCGCCTCGCGGCACCGGCGTCGTTTGCTTTTCGTTCCGTAGCAGACCCGAACCGACCGGTCCGGTCAGCGCGAATCAGAGAGCGCCGACTCGCTTCGACAGGCGGCTCATCTTCCGGCTCGCGGTGTTCTTGTGGAGCACGCCGCGGGCGACGCCGCGGGCCAGCTCGGGCTGGGCAGCCTTGAGCGCCTCGGCGGCAGCGGTCTTGTCGCCGCCGGCGATCGCGGTCTCGACCTTCTTCAGGAACGAGCGGATGCGGCTCATGCGCGCGCCGTTGATCTCGGCACGGTTGGCGTTGCGGCGGATGCGCTTCTTGGCTTGCGGCGTATTGGCCATAAGAGTCCTGGTACCTGTCCTCGGTTGACCGCGTGGCCGCGGCCGGAAAATCTCGTCTCGGTGGGTTGCCCTTGGCAGGCGGACCCGCCGGGAAAGGCGCGCCCCTAGCGGCGCTGCCCGATTCCGTCAAGCGCGCGTGGGCGCTAGCGCTGGCACCGGGGGCAGAACCACGTGCTGCGACCCCCCTGGACGATCCGCCGGACGATGCCGCCGTCCTCGCGCGGGCATGGCTGCCCGTCGCGGCCATATACCGCGAACCGGGTCGCGAAATAACCCAGCTGGCCGTCGGGCCGGGCATAGTCGCGCAAGGTCGAGCCGCCGTCGCCGATCGATTGCTCGAGCACTGCGCGAATGGCGGGGACGAGCCGTTCGAGCCGGGTGCGGGCGACCTTGCCCGCCGCCTTGCGCGGATCGATCCCGGCGCGCCAGAGCGCCTCGCACACGTATATGTTGCCCAGGCCCGCGACGATCCCCTGGTCGAGCAGCAGCAGCTTGATCGCCTGCTTCCGGCCCGCGAATGCCGCGTGCAGGTGCCTGGCGGTCAGGCCGGGGCCCAGCGGCTCGGGTCCGAGCGCGGCGAACGGGCCCCACTGCGCGAGGGCCGGCGTATCGACCAGGTCGACCGAGCCGAATCGCCGCGCATCGTTCAGTGCGAATCGGTGGTCCACGGTTTCCAGGACGAGGTGATCGTGCTTGTCCGGGGCGGCGGGGTCGATCCGCCAGCGCCCGCTCATCCCGAGGTGGAACACCAGCGTCGTGTCGCGATCGGTGTGGATGAGGCCGTACTTCGCGCGGCGGTCGAGGCCCGTGACGCGCGCGCCGACGAGCGACTGGACGAGGCCGGGCGGAAACGGGCGGCGCATATCGGGCCGGTTGACCCGCACGCGCTCGATCCGCGCGCCGTCGAGGAACGCGGCGAGCCCGCGCACGGTGGTTTCGACTTCGGGAAGCTCGGGCATCGGCGGGGCTGTAACAGCCTTTGCTTGGGGGGCAATTGCCCGTATGCGCGCGCCATGAACGACACCGTTTCCTTCGGCTACGAAGAGGTCGCCCCCGAGGAAAAGACACGCCGGGTGGGCGAGGTCTTTTCCGGGGTCGCGGCTAAGTACGACCTGATGAACGACGCCATGTCGGGCGGGATGCACCGGCTCTGGAAGGACCAGTTCGTCCGCCGCGTGAAGCCGCGTTCCGGCGAGGCGATCCTCGACATGGCGGGCGGCACCGGCGACATCGCTTTCCGGCTGGCCGCGCGCGGCGCCAGCGTGACGGTCGCCGACATCAACCAGGAAATGCTCGACGTCGGGATCGAGCGCGCGATGGAGCGCGGGATCGATGGCCTGGTGTGGAGCCGCCAGAACGCCGAGGACCTCGCTTACGGTGACCGCGTGTTCGACGCCTACACCATCGCCTTCGGGATACGGAACGTGACCGACATTCCCAAGGCCCTGCGCGAGGCGCACCGGGTGCTGAAATACGGCGGGCGATTCTTCTGCCTCGAGTTCTCCACCAACGACTGGCCGGGGTTCCGGCAGGCCTATGACCTCTATTCGCACAAGCTGGTGCCGAAAATCGGCGAAGCGATCGCGGGCGACGCGGATTCCTATCGCTACCTGATCGAATCGATCCGCCGGTTCCCCTCGATGCCCGCGTTCGAGGCGATGATCCGCGATGCCGGTTTCGCGCGCACGAAGGTGAAGCCGATCCTGGGCGGCCTTGTCGCGATCCATTCGGGGTGGAAAGTCTGACGTGACCCGCCCGGCGACGCACATCTGGCGGCTTCTCAAGTGGGGCCGCAGCCTCGCGCGGCACGGCGCGCTGCGGGGGATCGAGAACGATCCGAATACCCCCCCGCAAGTCAAGCGGCTGGCGCGCGTGGCGCGGCTGGGCACGATTCAGCCGCGCGAGCCGAATTATGCCGAGGCGTTCACCGATATCGGGCCTGCCGCGATCAAGCTCGGCCAGTCGCTCGCGACCCGCCCCGACCTCGTCGGCGAGGTCGCGGCGCACAACCTGCTCAGCCTGCAGGACAGCCTGCCGCCGGTCGCGTTCGAGGCGATCGAGGCTGAGATCGCGCGCAGCTTCGACGTTCCCGTCTCCACCCTGTTTGCCGAGATCGACCCCGTCCCCGTCGGCTCGGCGTCGATCGCGCAGGTCCACCGCGCGGTGACGACCGATGGCCAGCCGGTCGCGGTCAAGGTGCTGCGCCCCGGCATCCGCGAGCGTTTCGCGCGCGACATCGCGACCTACGAATGGGCCGCCGCGCACCTCGAGGCGATGGGCGGCGAGGCGGCCCGGCTTCGCCCACGCCTGACGATCGCCAACTTCAAACGCTGGACCAACCGCGAACTCGACCTGCGGCGCGAGGCGGCGAGCGCGTCGGAACTCGCCGAGGCGATGAAGGGCTTCGAGGGCTACTGCATCCCGTCGATCGACTGGGACCGCACCAACGGGCGGGTGATGACGATCGAGTGGATCGACGGCATCAAGATATCCGACCGCGAGGCGCTGGTAGCCGCCGGGCACGACCTGCCCGCGCTGGCCCGCCGGCTGGTGCTCGCGTTCCTGACCCAGGCGATCAGCGCGGGGTTCTTCCACGCCGACATGCACCAGGGGAACCTGTTCGTGCGCGGCGACGGGACGATCGTGGCGATCGATTTCGGGATCATGGGCCGGATCGACCGCCGTGCGCGGCAGTGGCTGGCGGAAATCCTCTACGGCCTGATCACCGGCAACTACCGCCGCGTGGCCGAGATCCACTTCGAGGCGCAGTACGTGCCGAGCTATCACTCGGTCGACGAATTCGCGACCGCGCTGCGCGCGGTGGGCGAGCCGATGCGCGGCAAGCCGGTGAGCGAGCTCAGCGTCGGCCAGATGCTCGACGGGCTGTTCGCGATTACCCGCGATTTCGACATGGCGACCCAGCCGCACCTCCTGCTGCTGCAGAAGACGATGGTGATGGTCGAGGGGCTGGCGACCAGCCTCGATCCGGCGATCAACATGTGGGACGTGTCCGCCCCGTTCGTGCGCGCGTGGATCCGTGACGAGCTGGGGCCCGAAGCCGCGCTCGCCGACCGCATCCGTACCGACGTCGAGACATTGCTGCGGGTGCCCGAACTCGTCCGCCGGATCGAGGATCGCTACCCCGCACGCGGCGGCGCGCCCGAACCGCCGCCGCTGCCCGACATCCCGCTGATGTGGGAGCGGAGGGCGGGCGAACGCCCGCGCTGGCCGGGCTACCTGCTGGCAGCCGCGCTGGGGGGTGCCGCGGTGGCCGGCGCGTCGCTGGCGGGGCTGTTCTAGACCACCTGGTGCGGCAGCACGCGGCTGCCGGCGACCGCCAGCAGCACCGCGAACGCCTCGACCAGCATCGGGAACCAGAAGCCGGGATAGGCGCCGTCGGCGAAAACGCTCACCA
The DNA here is from genome assembly GCF_025154015.1 of Tsuneonella litorea. Lineage (GTDB taxonomy): Bacteria > Pseudomonadota > Alphaproteobacteria > Sphingomonadales > Sphingomonadaceae > Tsuneonella > Tsuneonella litorea. Next base: position 67,667 of record NZ_JAOAMV010000001.1, on the reverse strand, counting down.
ACCGGCCGAACAGCGCGATGCCGAAGATCGCCGCGGGCACCAGCAGCAGTTCCCCGTTGCGCTTCCACGCGCCCCAGATCATGCCTGCGCCGCCGACGAAGAACAGCGCCGGGAAATCGGCGCGCAGCACCGCGAGGCCCGCCGGGCCGTTGGGCGAGAGGCCGAAGCTGACCGCCGCACCCGTCGGCATGATCAGGAAATTGAGGCCCAGCAGCAGGAAGAACAGCCCCTCGACGAAGATCAGTGCGGTCAGGATCAGGCGCATACGATAGTCCCCTCTCGTTCGCGCGCGACCATAGGGAAGCGCGGCGATGACGCAATCTTAACCACCGTCGGCCTAGGGCTGGCGCGTGTGCGGCGCGGGCGCTATTCCCGCGCCATGTTTCGAGGGGGTCCATGCGCGAGCACGTCGGCGAGTGGCCGCAAGCCGAGGAGAACCGCGTGAGCGGGCCGAAAGTGCTGCTCGTCGTCGGCGGCGGAATCGCGGCCTACAAGTCGTGCGAGCTCGTCCGCCTGATCCGCAAGGGCGGTGGCGACGTCACCTGCGTGCTGACCGATGGCGGCAGCCAGTTCGTCACCCCGATGGCGCTCGCGGCCCTTTCGGAGAACAAGGTCTACACCAGCCTCTTCGACCTGAAGAACGAGGTCGAGATGGGGCACATCCAGCTGTCGCGGCAGGCCGACCTGGTGGTCGTCTGCCCGGCGACCGCCGACCTGCTCGCCAAGATGGCGGCGGGGATCGCCGACGACCTGGCCACCACGCTGATCCTCGCCACCGACAAGCCGGTGCTGGCGGTTCCGGCGATGAACGTGAAGATGTGGCTCCACGACGCCACCCGCCGCAACGTCGCGTGGCTGCGCGAGGCGGGCGTCGAGGTCATGGAACCCGACGAGGGCCCGATGGCCTGCGGCGAATTCGGCCCCGGGCGCCTGCCCGAGCCGGAGATCGTGTGGGCCGAAATCGCCGCGCGCTTCGGCATCGCCGCCGATTGCGAGCCGCAGCCCGACCTGCTCGAAGCGCTCGAGCCGGAGGACGAGGTCGAGGCGGAGGCGCGGGGCGGCAACGCGCTCGGCAGCTTGCTGTCCTCGCTCATCCCGCGCAAGACGCCGCGGCGCGAGCCGGTGGACGACGCCGAACGCGCGGGTGAAGAAGCCTTCGCCAACGACGATTCCGCCGAGGAACCGCACATCGAGGAACTGCCTCCCGAGGAAGAGATCGGTCCCGACGTCGTGCCCGATCTTGCCGCGCCGATCATGGCGAAGAAGGGCAAGGCCAAGGCCGCCCCGCCGACCGACGTCGAGGCGCTCAACCACACCGTCGTGACCGGCGCGGGCGACCAGCTTCCCGAGGTTCTCGGCCAGCCGGCGGTGCAGGCCGCCGCCGATCCGCTGGAAGGCCAGCCGGCGTTCGACATCGATCCCGATCACCGCCCGCTTTATGGGCGCCACGTCCTGGTGACCGCCGGGCCGACGCACGAACCGATCGATCCGGTGCGCTACATCGCCAACCGCTCCAGCGGAAAGCAGGGCTTTGCCATCGCCGCCGCCGCCGCCGCGCTGGGCGCGCGCGTCACGCTGGTCGCGGGACCGGTCAACCTGCCGACGCCGCTCGGGGTTGACCGGATCGACGTGATCTCGGCGCGCGAGATGGCCGACGCGGTCAAGAAGGCGCTGCCGGCCGATGCTGCCGTCATGGTCGCCGCGGTGGCCGACTGGCGCAGCAAGGAATATGCGGTCGAGAAGATGAAGAAGCGTGGCTCGGCCCCCCCGGCGCTGCTGTTGACCGAGAACCCCGACATTCTCGCGCAGGTCGCCGCGGGCAAGCAGCGGCCCAAGCTGCTGGTCGGTTTTGCCGCCGAGACCGAGGACGTGATCGAGAACGCCAAGACCAAGCGCAAGCGCAAGGCGGCCGACTGGATCGTCGCCAACGACGTGACCGCGGTCGATGGCAAGGGAGTCATGGGCGGTGACGCCAACGCGGTGCACATCGTCACCGGAGACGGGGTCGAGGACCTGCCCGAAATGCCCAAGAACGACGTCGCCCTCGCGCTCGCCGAGCGCATGGCGAAGGCGCTCGACACGATCGATCCGCGCGATGCGTGATCCGGTCACGGTCGCGGTAAAGCGGCTGCCGCAGGGCGAGGGTCTCCCGCTCCCGAAGTACGCGACAGACGGCGCGGCGGGCATGGACGTGGTTTCCGCCGAAGAGGTCACGATCCCGCCGGGCGGGCGGCACGCGGTCGCCACCGGCCTCGCGCTGGCGATCCCCGGCGGTTTCGAAATCCAGGTGCGGCCGCGTTCGGGCCTCGCACTGAAGCACGGGATTACCGTGCCGAACACGCCGGGCACGATCGATTCGGATTATCGCGGCGAACTCAAGGTCATCCTGATCAACCACGGCAGCGAGCCGTTCGCGATCGCCCGCGGCGACCGCGTGGCGCAACTCGTGCTCGCGCCGGTGGTGCAGGCCGCGTGGCAGGAGGTCGATTCGCTCGAGGAGACCGCGCGCGGTTCGGGCGGCTTCGGCTCGACCGGGGGCCACGCCCGCCTGAATCCCGAAGGCTAGACATGGCGCTGATCTTCTACGCCGAAGACGACCCCGAGATGGGCGAACTGGTCCAGGCGACCCTGCTCGGTGCGGGCCACGCGGTGGGGGTGCTCGAGGACGGACAGGACGCGCTGCGCGCGCTGCGGCGCCGCAAGCCCGCCCTCGCAATCGTCGACATGGGACTGCCGCAGATGAGCGGGGCCGAACTGATCAAGATCATCCGCCGGGACGAGGAGCTATACGACCTGCCGATCCTCGTGCTGACCGCGCGACGCTCGGACGAGGACGAGGCGATCGCCCGCCAGGCGGGTGCCAACGGCTACCTGCGCAAGCCGTTCGACCCGACCCGGCTCGTCGGGATGGTCGACCAGATCCTCGACTGGGCGGCCAACCGCCGTCCGCCGCCCCGGCCGCCGCGGCACGGGGTGTGATCGAACTAGGCCCTGAGCGTTTCCAGCCGCTGGAGATAGCGGGCGACGGTATCGATCTCGAGGTTGACCTCGCTGCCCTGCGCCAGTTCGCCGAGCGTCGTCACCTCGGCGGTATGGGGGATGATGTTGAGCCCGAAGTGGACCGAGCCATCGGGATAGTCGCGCACCGAGTTGACCGTCAGCGACACCCCGTCGACCGTGATCGACCCCTTGGTCGCGATGAACGGGGCGAGGGCTTTCGGGGCGGCGATCGTCACCCGCATCGAATCGCCTTCGGGTTCCCAGTCGGCCACGGTGCCGACCGCGTCGACATGGCCAGAGACGATGTGGCCGCCAAGCTCGTCGCCGACGCGCAGCGAGGGTTCGAGGTTGATCTTCGCCCCGGCGGTCCACATGCCCGCCGCGGTGCGGCTGACGGTTTCGGCCGAAACGTCGACCGCAAACCACGCGTCGCCCGGCGTGCCGCCGCGCTCGACCACCGTCAGGCACACGCCCGAACACGCGATCGAGGCGCCGATGGCGATCCGTGCCGGGTCCCACGGGCACGCGATCCGCACGCGCAGGTCGCCGCGCTGCTCGACGCTTTCGATGGTGCCGACGGCGGTGACGATACCGGTGAACATGATCTGCTACGTTTCCCCTTGCCGGGTGCGGCGATAGGCGGCGAAGCGGTCGCTGCCAAGCCGTGCCTCCTCGACCAGGGTCCAGCGGCCGTGCGCCAGCGCCAGCGCCTCCAACCCGATCCCGCCGACTGCGCGCAGCCCGTCGCCGATCACGATCGGGGCACGGTAGATCTCGAGCCGGTCGACGAGGTCGGCGGCAAGGAAGCTGGCGCCGGTTTCCGCACCGCCCTCTACGTACAGGTACTGCACGTCGTCGAGGCGGGCGATAGCGCCGGGTGAATTGATCACCTTCACCCCGTCGGGGGCGACGCCGCGGCTGAGCAGCACGCGCTTCGGACTGCGCTCTCCGAGACCGGGCACGCGGACGTCGAGCCGGGGCTTGTCGGCGCGCCAGGTCTCGCCGCCGACGAGGATCGCGTCGGCCCGCGCGCGGCTGGCGTGGACGTGCGCCCGCGCCGCCTCGCCGGTGATCCAGCGGCTCTCGCCGTTCGCCAGCGCGACGCAGCCGTCGAGCGACATCGCCAGCTTCAGCGTCACGTGCGGTCGCCCGAACCGGGCCCGCGTCAGGTAACCCGCGAGGCTGTCTTCCACCGCCGGGAGCGGCACCAGCGACACCGCGATACCCGCCGCGCGCAGCCGCGCGATCCCCTCTCCGGCCGTGCGTGGGTCGGGGTCCTCGCAGCCGATGACGACCCGCGCCGGCGCGGCGTCCGCGAGCAGGTCGGCGCACGCCGGTCCGCGCTGCGAAAGGTGCGCGCAAGGTTCGAGCGTCACGTAGACATCCGCCCCCCGCGCTCGGTCGCCCGCTTGCTCAAGCGCGGCGGCCTCGGCGTGGGGGCGGCCGCCTTCGCGGGTCCAGCCGCGTCCGACGACGCGACCCTCCCGAACGATCAGGCAGCCGACCGCGGGATTGGGGCGCGACAGCGGGCGCCCGCGCGCGGCGAGGCGCGCGGCAGCCGCCAGCCAGTCGGCGTCACTGCGGGGGGCGGGCAACCGCGCGTTCCCGGTCGTCGGCCCGACCCGCGGCGCGTTCCGCCGCCTCCTGCTGCGCGATCCGCCGTTCCATCGCATCGACGTCGAGGCCCGACGCACGGCCGAGCGCGCGATAGGCGTCCCTCGCTTCTTCCTCGCGCCGCGCCTGTTCCGCCCGCAAACGGTCCTGCCGGGCCTGGTTGACGCGGTTCGAGGCCGCGATCTCGTCGTCGCTGCGGCCGGCTTCGAAGGTCGAGATATAGGTCACTTCGGGCGGTGGCGGCGGGATGCGCCAGCGTTCCTTCACGAACTGCCAGAAGATGAAGGCCGGCACGATCGAGGCAAGCAGCAGGATGCCGAGGCGGATCTTGACGCGTTCCGCGATCATCGCGGCGAGCGCGCCCCCGCCGACCAGCGCAAGCGCGCCGCCGGCGATCCAGTTGAGGCTGACCGCGCGATCGGTGAGCAGGAAGAGGAGCGATCCCGTGAGCAGGGTCGAACCGGCCAGGATCGGCCAGCGGTAGGGATTGGGCCGTTTGAACTCGGTCCAGAAGTCGGCGATGCCGGGACCGGGGTTGAGGCGCTGGATGATCCGCATCGGCCCCAGATAGGGCGCGATCGGCCGCCGCGCTAGTCAGCTGCCTAGCCGAATGCGGCGTAGAGCGTGCGCCCGTGCGCCTTGATCCACGCGTCGGCCTCCGCGACGTCACCGTCGAACAGGCGGTCGAGCGCGGCGTGGAATGCCGGGCTGTGGTCGAAGTGCAGGCAATGCGCGATCTCGTGTGCGACGACCGAGCGGCGCACGGCGTCGGGCGCCTGGACCAGCCGCCAGTTGATCCGCACGATCCCGCTCGTCGAGCACGAGCCCCAGCGCCGCTGCGCGCGGCTGAGCCGCAGGGCAGGGGCGGGGATGCCCGCGCGCGCCGAGAAAAATGCCACGTCCGACTCCATCAGCCGCGCGGCCTCGCGTTCGAGCCACCGCTGGAGGCGCGGGGCGAGGTTCGCCGCGGGGCCGCCGACGACGATCCGGTCGTCCTCGAGGCCGGGCGTGCGGCGACCGCGCTCGCGCCAGTCGATCGCCAGTTCGCGCCCGCGATAAAGCACGCTTCCGCCCGGCTCCGGCGCGCGGCGTTGGGGCACCTTGCCAAGCTGTTCGGCGAGCCAGCCGGTCCGGGCGTGCACGAAGGCCAGCGCCTCGCGGCTCGCGCACCACCCGGGCAGGGTGACCCGCACCTCGCTGCCGTCGGGTGCGAGCCGCAGCGTCAGGCGGCGCGCGCGGGCGTTGCGGCGGATCGCGACCGGCACCGTCCGGCCGGCGATCTCGACTTCGGGCGCCAGGGCCGCTTGCCGCAACCAGTCGATCATGCGGCGGCCTCCCCGTCGTCGAGCCACTCGACGATGTGGTGCTCGAGCGGGCCGGCGTCGGTTTCGCTGACCACCCGGCCGGCGACACCGGGCCCGCGCCGGTGGACCGCCGACGGATCGCCGCAGATCAGGTGATGCCATTCGGCGAGCGGCTTGCCCGCCGCGCGCAGGCGATAGGCGCAGCTATCGGGCAGCCAGGAAACCCGGTCGACCAGCCGCGGGGTCAGCCGCAGGCAATCGGGGACGAACGCCTTGCGGTGGCGGTAATCGCTGCACCGCGCGGATCGCGGGTCGAGCAGCTTGCAGCATACGTTGGTGTGGGCGATCTCGCCGGTCTCGTCGTCTTCCAGCTTGTGCAGGCAGCAGCGACCGCAGCCGTCGCAGAGCGCCTCCCACTCGTCGCGCGCCAGCTCGGCGAGGGGAAGTTCCCAGAAACGGTCCCTCACTTCACCGGACCCATTTTGCAAGCTCGGCGGCAACCGCGTCCGCGCCCTGGTCGGTCGGCAGCGTGGCCAGCGGCTCGCCTGCCGGGCCGAACAGGTACGTGACGGTCGAATGGTCGACGAGATAGGCGCCCGCGCCTTCGTCCTTTCCTTTCGAGAAATAGACCTTGAACGCCTTTGCCGCCGCCGCGACCTGCTCGGGCGTCCCGGTCAACCCGACGATGTCCTTGCCGAACGCGGAGGCGAATTCCCCGACCACCTGCGGCGTGTCGCGCGCGGGATCGACGCTGATGAAGATCTGCTGGACCTTGGCGGCGTCTTTGGGGTGCTCCTTGGCGAATGCACGGAGGCCCTGCGCGGTGCGCTGGACATCGGTCGGGCACACGTCGGGGCAGTAGGTGTAGCCGAAATAGACCACCGCGTAGCGGCCGCGGAAATCGGACCATTGGCGCGCCTGCCCGGTCTGGTCCACCAGGGTGAAGTCGCCGCCGATGGCGGCGCCCGCCAGCGGCGGTTCCTCGACCGGTGCCGGCTGGCAGGCGGCAAGCGCGAGTGCCGCCGGCGCGACCAGGGTCAGAATCCGGGGGGCGGGAATGAGGGGGGAACGGGGCATGGCGCGGCGGTTCATGGTCTGCTAACCGGCGGGCGGCAAGGGCATCTCATGCCCACGAAGATAGGGTTGCGACGGAGACAGGGAAGATGCGATCGGGGGTTATCCGCAAGGCAGGTCTGGTGCTGGCGGCGTTCGCCTGCGCGCTGGCGGCACCCGCGGCGGCGCAGTTTTCCGATTCCTACAACTTCCTCAAGGCGGTCAAGGAACGCGACGGCAACGAGGCGACGAAGTTCCTCAACCAGCCTGGCACCACGATCGTCAACACGCGCGACCTTTCGAACGGCGAGACCGCCCTGCACATCGTGATCCAGCGGCGCGACGATCTCTGGGCGCGTTTCCTGCTCGAGCGCGGGGCCAACCCCAACATCGCCGACCGCAGCGGCGTGACCCCGCTGGCGCTTGCCGCCAGTCTCGGCTTCGTCGAGGGGGTCGACCGGCTGCTCAAGGCCGGCGCGCGGATCGACGTCAGCAATGCTGCGGGCGAAACGCCGCTGATATCGGCGGTGCACCGGCGCGACTTCGCGATCGTGCGGCTGCTTCTCAAGAACGGTGCCGATCCCGACAGGACGGACAATTCGGGCCGGTCGGCGCGCGACTATGCCACCCTTATGGGGGCGGCGGGCGGCGTGCTGCAGGAAATCGAGCGGGCCGAGGCCGAGCGCAAGGAAGCGGGCGCGGACCAGGGCACGTACGGACCCGGCCTCTGATCGTGACCATCCCCGCCGCCGACCTGACGCTCGACGAACTCCGCCTCGCGCTTGCGCCGGCGCTGGCCGATGCGGCAGTATTCGACGGGTGGAGCGACGCGGCGCTGGCGTCGGCGAGCGAGGCGGAAGGCGTCGATCCCGACGTCTCGCGGCTCGCCTTTCCCGGCGGGGCGATGGACATGATCGCGGCGTGGATCGCGAGCATCGACGTGGCGATGTTCGCCGCGCTGCCGCCCGAGACGCTGGCCCCGATGAAGATCCGCGAACGCATCCGCAGCATCGTCGAGGCCAGGCTCGGCGCGATCGCGGGGCGCGAGGAGGCGCTGCGGCGCGCGCTGGCGATCATGGCGATGCCGCAGAACCTCGTGCGCGCCGGCAAGCTCGGGTGGGCGAGCGCCGACGCGATGTGGCGGCTCGCCGGCGATACCGCGACCGACTACAACCACTATACCAAGCGCGCGATCCTGGCCTCGATCTACGCGGCGACGCTCGCCGTGTTCGTCGACGACGAGAGCGAGGGGAAGGCGGAGACGCGCGCGTTTCTCGATCGGCGGATCGACGGCGTGATGCGTTTCGAGAAGGCCAAGGCGCAGTTCCTGCGACCCGACGCGGAACGCTTCAGCCTGACCCGCTTCCTTGGCCGGCTGCGCTACCCGGCGCGTTGAACCAATATTGATAATCAGTTGCAAAAAGCCGTCGTGTCCCTAAGGGAAGGCGCGATGACTCTCGAAGGTCTCGAACGCGGCAGGCGCGCCCGGATCGTGGCGGTCGACTGGGACCGGCTGGCCCCGGAAGACGCCGCCCGTCTGCGCGCGCTCGGCCTCGATGCCGGCGCGCGGGTGGCTGTCGCGCATCGCGGCGTGGCGTGGGGCCGCGATCCGATCGCGGTGATGATCGGACGGATGACCGTTGCCGTTCGCCGAAGCCACGCTGCCGCAATGGAGATCGAACCGCTGTGATCGGCGCACGCGCATGAGCGGCCTGCGGAACGCCGCGCTAGTCGGCAATCCCAATGCCGGCAAGAGCGCGCTGTTCAACGCGCTCACCGGCGCGCGGCAGAAGATCGCCAACTATCCGGGCGTCACGGTCGAACGGAAGGCGGGCCGGCTGGTGCTGCCGAGTGGCGAACCGGTCGAACTGATCGACCTGCCGGGCGCCTATTCGTTCGAGCCGTCGAGCCCCGACGAGGAAGTGACCCGCAAGGTCGTCCACGGCGAGTTCGCCGGCGAGGCTACGCCCGAGGTGCTGATCGTCGTCCTCGACGCCGCGAACCTCGAACAGCACCTTGTTTTCGCACAGGAAGTCATCGCGCTGGGGCGGCCCACGGTCGTCGCGCTCAACATGATCGACATGGCGGAGCGCGACGGACTGGTGCTCGACCCCAATGCGCTCGAACAGGCGCTCGGCGTGCCTGTCGTCCCCACCGTCGCCGTCCGCCGTCGCGGCCTGACCGAACTGGTTGCCGCGATCCAGCGCGCCGAGGCGCGGGCCGAAGGCGAGGGCGACGACCATCCGCAGCCGCACCTGACCCTGCCCGAACGCCGGCTCGCGGCGGCCAACATCGCCAAGGGCGCGATCCTCTCGGAAACCGCGCAGCACCGCCTTCATGCAGGGCTCGACAAGGTGCTGCTGCACCCGTGGCTGGGGCTGCCGATCCTGTTCGCGCTGCTGTTCGTGGTGTTCCAGGCGGTGTTCGCCTGGGCGACGCCGTTTGCCGACGGGCTCGAGGCGCTCGTCGCGCTCGTTTCGGAACAGGTTTCCGCCCTGCTGCCCGCCGGGTTCGTGCGCGACCTGATCACCGAAGGCGTCCTCGCCGGGGTCGGCTCGGTGGTGGTGTTCCTGCCGCAGATCGTCATCCTGTTCGCCTTCATCCTCGCGATGGAGGCGAGCGGCTACATGGCGCGCGCCGCCTACCTGATGGACCGCATGATGCAGGGGGTCGGGCTGTCCGGCCGCAGCTTCATCCCGCTGCTGTCGAGCGTCGCCTGCGCGATTCCCGGCATCATGGCGACCCGCAGCATCGCGGACCCGCGCGACCGGCTGACGACGATCCTGATCGCGCCGCTGATGACCTGCAGCGCACGCCTGCCGGTCTATGCCGTGATAATCGCGGCGTTCATTCCGCAGGCCACCGTAGGGCCGGGTATCGGCCTTCAGGGCCTCGTCCTGTTCGGCCTCTACGTCGCCGGGATCGTCGGCGCGATGGTCGCCGCGCTGGTCCTGCGCCGCACGGTCACGAAGGGCGCCGCCAGCGGGTTCATCATGGAACTGCCGCGCTACCAGTTGCCGCGCCTCAAGGACCTGCTGATCGGGCTCTGGCAGCGCGCCTGGGTGTTCCTGCGCCGCGCGGGCACGATCATCTTCACCGTGACCATCGTGCTCTGGCTGCTGCTGTCGTTTCCCAAGGCGGCGCCAGGTGAGAGCCAGGTCGACGCCTCCTTCGCGGGCCAGCTCAGCCAGGGCCTCGCGGTGGTCGTGCAGCCGATCGGCTTCAACCGCGAGATCGCGCTCGCCCTGATCCCGGCGATGGCCGCGCGCGAGGTCGCCGTGGCGAGCCTCGCGACGACTTACGCGGTCGACGCACCCGACGAAGAGGCCGCCGCGGCGGGGCTCGCCAGCCAGCTCTCCGCGCGCTGGAGCCTGCCGACCGCGCTCGCGTTCCTCGCCTGGTTCGTGTTCGCGCCGCAGTGCCTCTCGACCATCGCGGTGACGCGGCGCGAGACCAACGGGTGGAAATGGCCGGCCTTCATGCTCGCCTACCTCTTCTCGCTCGCCTATATTTTCGCGGGGCTGACCTACTGGACGGCGGTCGCGCTCGGGCTCTGATCGGGCGCGGGGCATAATTCGAACCCGCCCGGTTGAGGCCGGCACGGCAGCCGCCTATCTCTCTCGCAGAATCACTCATCGGGGCGCCCGGCGCCCCCGATCCAGCGAAGGGATGCAGGAAATATGGCGGGCAGCCTCAACAAGGTCATGCTGATCGGCAATCTCGGGGCGGACCCCGAAGTGCGCAGCTTCCAGAACGGCGGCAAGGTCTGCAACCTGCGCATCGCCACGAGCGAAACCTGGAAGGACCGCCAGACCGGCGAGCGCAAGGAGAAGACCGAGTGGCACACCGTGGCCATCTTTTCCGAGGGGCTTGTCGGCGTCGCCGAAAACTACCTGCGCAAGGGCAGCAAGGTCTATGTCGAGGGCAAGCTGCAGACCCGCAAGTGGCAGGACCAGTCGGGTAATGACCGCTACTCGACCGAAGTCGTGCTCCAGGGACCGGGCGCGGTCATGACGATGCTCGACGGTGCACCGGGCGGCGGCGGCCAGCGCGGCGGCGGTGGCGGCGGCGACTGGAACCGCGGCGGTTCATCGGGCGGCGGCGGCGCGCAGGGCGGCGGCTTCGGCGGCGGCTCGTCGAGCGGCGGCAGCTCGAACTACGACGACCTCGACGACGACATTCCCTTCTGAGGGCGGTCGCTCCGGTCAGTCCTTCCTGAGTGCTGCGAGCGCCTCGGCCAGCGGGCCCCTGGGCGCGGCATCGTCGGTGATCCCGGCCTCGCGGCGCGCGGCGTCCGCGCTCGGCCCTTCCGCGTAGGGATCGATCGCGAGGCCGAGGCTCTGCGCGACCGCTTCCCCGGCGTCGAAGGCCTCGCCCTCGTACTCGATCTCGTCGGGGCCGCCCGAGTCCAGTTCGACCTCCTCGTCTGCGCCTGCATCCAGCGAGCCTTCGGGCACGAACCGCAGGTCCAGCGGTTCGTCGATCCGCACGGGGAAGTCCTCGCCCGACACCGCGCAGGTCTGGACGAGATCGGCCGTGAGCCGTCCCTTGGCGGCGACAATCGCGCCATCGGGAACAAACGCCAGTTCCGCGACGAGCGACCGTACCGCCGGTATGCCGAACCGCTCGGCGAGCGCCGCGCGCTCCGTCTCGTCGGCGACGAGCGTGAGCCGCTCCGGAGGTTGGGGGCGCACCTTGACGATGCGCGAGAATTCGGGGCCCGCGGGGCCGGGAGCACTCATGCGGCGAGGTCGCCTGCGAGGAGCTGATCGTCCGGCAATGCGGCAAGCCGATCCGACAATGCGCGCAGCCGGCGCGCCACCCGTGCCGGGTCGCCCCCTTCGCGGAAGCTGACGTTGCGCCCGACCGCCGTTTCGAGCGCCGCCTGGTCGCCCGCGAGTCCCGCGCGATAGGCGCCGAGCCGCCCGCCCATCGCTCCGACCAGCTTGCCGACGTGCTTGCCGACGACAACGTCGCCGACGCCGAATTCGCGCAGCTGCCCGTCCATGTCGTGCACGAACAGCTCGGTCAGGAGCACCGTCTCGTCCGTCATCGTACCGGCGTCCTCCATCCGGACCAGCACGACGGCGAGCACCGCGCTGACCATGTCGAAGCGGCCAGCGACGGTGTCGGCGACCCCGTCGTCCGCGTACCATGCAGGCCGCCGCGCCTCGGCGACGATCGCGTGCCACAGCGGGCGCAGCGACTCGCGCGGGTCGGGCTTGGGAGTGAACAGGCGTTGCAGAAGGCTCATGCCGGCCCATGTCGCGTGCATTCAGCGGCAATTCAAGCGCCCACGCACAAGCCACGGGCCGCGTGCGATTGCCAGCGCGCGTGTGCTTGCCTAAGGCGCACCACGGATACGAAACGAAAAGGCTTTATCGATGACGGCTTACCGAGGCTTCGGCCGGTTCCTTGGCGCGGGACTCCTGGCGGCAGCGACGCTGGCGGCGGGCGGCTGCTCCTCGATCAGGGAAAGCCGCGGCTTCATCGTCGACCCGACGCTGACCAACTCCATCGCCGCGGGGGTCGACAACAAGCAGTCGGTCCAGGCCGCGCTCGGCCACCCCAGCTTCGAAAGCCAGTTCGGCGATCCGACCTGGTATTACGTGTCGAGCGTCAACCAGCGCAGGCCGTTCGTCCGTCCGCGCATCGGCACCCATGCGGTGCTGGCGGTCCATTTCGATTCCGCCGGCAACGTGTCGTCGGTCGAACGCTCGGGCATCGACAAGGTCGTGTACCTCACGCCCGATGGCGACAAGACGCCGACCCTCGGCCGCGAGCGCGGTTTCTTCGAGGACCTGTTCGGCAACATCGGCGCGGTCGGCGCGCCTGGTGCCCAGGGTCCCGCAGGTCCCTGACGCTTGATCCTCCACTGCCGTCCCCCATATCGCGCGGCATGGACGAGAGACATTCCCCGCACGGGCTGACGCCCTGGCACGGCACCACCATCATCGGCGTCAGGCGCGGCGACCGGACAGTCGTCGCGGGCGACGGCCAGGTATCGATGGGCAACACGGTGATGAAGCCCAATGCACGCAAGGTGCGCCGCATCGGCAAAGACGGCGCGGTGGTTGCCGGGTTCGCCGGCGCGACCGCCGATGCCTTCACCCTGTTCGAGCGGCTGGAAAAGAAGCTCGAACAGTATTCGGGCCAGTTGATGCGGGCCGCGGTCGAACTCGCCAAGGACTGGCGGACCGACAAGTACCTGCGCAACCTCGAGGCGCTGATGATCGTCGCCGACAAGAACGCGTTGCTGGTGCTTACCGGCAACGGCGACGTGCTCGAACCCGAAGGCGGGATCGCGGCGATCGGATCCGGCGGCAACTACGCGCTCGCTGCCGCACGGGCGCTGTCCGATTACGAAACCGACCCGGAAAAGATCGCCCGCCGCGCAATGGCGGTCGCCGCCGAGGTCTGCGTCTTCACCAACGACCAGGTCACCCTGGAAACCGTCTGAGACCCATGGAAAAACTGACCCCTAAAGCCATCGTCGCGGCGCTCGACGAGCACATCGTCGGCCAGAAGGAAGCGAAGCGCGCGGTGGCCGTCGCACTGCGCAATCGCTGGCGCCGCCAGCAGCTCGGCCCCGAGCTGCGCGACGAGGTGACTCCCAAGAACATCCTGATGATCGGCCCTACCGGCTGCGGCAAGACAGAGATCAGCCGCCGGCTGGCGAAGCTCGCCGAGGCCCCGTTCGTGAAGGTCGAGGCGACCAAGTTCACCGAGGTCGGCTACGTCGGCCGCGACGTCGAGCAGATCGCCCGCGACCTCGTCGAGGAGGCGATCCGGCTCGAGAAGGACCGCCGGCGCGAGGCGGTGCGCGAGGCGGCGAGCAAGGCCGCGATGGACCGGCTGCTCAAGGCGCTCGTCGGCGAGAACGCGAGCGAGGCGACCCGCGAGGCGTTTCGCCAGCGGATCGTCGACAATTCCATGAACGACACCGAGGTCGAGATCGAGGTCGAGGAAGCGCCCGCGGTGCCGTTCGACCTGGGCGGCATGGGCGGCAACGTCGGCATGATCAACCTGTCCGACATGATGTCGAAGGCGATGGGCAAGACCCCGCTCAAGCGCCGCAAGCTCAAGGTCCCCGACGCGTGGGACAAGCTTGTCGAGGAAGAAGCCGACAAGCGCATGGACCAGGACGACGTCGCCCGGGTCGCGCTCGAGAACGCGGAGACGAACGGGATCGTCTTCCTCGACGAGATCGACAAGATCGCGGTTTCCGACGTACGCGGCGGATCGGTCAGCCGCGAGGGCGTACAGCGCGACCTCCTGCCGCTGATCGAGGGGACCACCGTCAGCACCAAGTACGGGCCGATGAAGACCGACCACGTGCTGTTCATCGGCAGCGGCGCGTTCCACCTCGCCAAGCCCAGCGACATGCTGCCCGAACTCCAGGGCCGCCTGCCGATCCGGGTCGAGCTGCGCGCGCTGAGCGAGGAAGATTTCGTGCGCATCCTCTCGGAAACCCGGGCCAATCTCGTCACGCAGTACAAGGCGCTGCTCGGCACCGAGAAGGTCACCGTCGAGATGACCGAGGAAGCGATCGCGGAGATCGCGAAGATCGCCGCGCAGGTGAACGAAAGCGTCGAGAACATCGGCGCCCGCCGGTTGCAGACCGTGATGGAAAAGCTGCTCGAGGAACTCAGCTTCGAGGCCGAGGACCACCAGGGCGAGACCGTGACGATCGACGCCGCCTACGTGCGCGATCGGTTGTCCGACCTTGCTGGCGACAGCGATCTTTCGAAATACATCCTCTAGGCGGGCGCCTTCGCCGCCAGGATCGCCGGTTCGGCCTCTTCCGCCTCGCGGGCGAGGATGCGGCGGAACCATCCGTGGGTGACGAGCAGGATCGCCGCGCCGGCGAAGCAGAGCCCGGCATTGACCAGCCAGAAATCACGCGGCGAAACCGTTTCGTACAGCGCTCCCATCCGTCCGCTGACGAGGCTTCCGGCCGAAATCGCCAGCGAATTGAAGCCGAGCATCGTTCCGCGCCAGGTGTCGGGAGAGCGGGTGGCGAAGAGCGCGACCATCGTCGGGTGGAACCAGACGAAGCCCAGGTTCGATACGACGTGGAAGGCGACCGGCAGCAGGATCGAGGCGCGCCCGTTGCCCTCCGCGGCCACCGGCGCCGTCGACAGCAGGAACGTCGCGACCCCGAAAGTCACAAGGCCCACGATCATCCTGCGGAAATTGCCGACCGGCCGTTCGCGCGCCGCCATGCTCGCCCATAGCCATAGCGACAGCGGGATGATCACCGCCGGTGCCAGCCCGTCGAGCGATTGCAGCCACGGCACGGGAACGTCGAACCCGCCGACGGTCATGTCGATGTTGTCGCGTACCCAGACGTTGTAGACGTTCCACACCTGGGTCTGCGCGGTCCAGAACAGGATGCAGACGGGCAGCAGCAGGAACAGCCCGGCGACCCGCTGGCGCTGGCGGGGCGTGAGCGCCCGGCGCGACGCTCGCGATGCCGCGCGCGCCCGGCGGTCGCCATCGGGCGGGAGGTGGCGCGAGCCGGCCAGATAGACGACGAGGCCGATCACCATTCCCACCCCGGCGACGCCGAAGCCGGCGTGCCAGCCGTAAAGTGCCGCCACGCCCCCGGTAACGATCGGCGCGATGAACACCCCGATCAGGATCGCCATCGAATAGTATTGGAAGGCATCGGTTTCGCGCGGATCCCCGTCCGCGTAGAGTGACTTGATCTGCGGGGCGAGCACCCAGAGACCCTTCGGCTGGCCGAAGAGTTCGCCTTGAGGGACCGTTTCGAGATTCGCAGACCGGCTTGCCATGGCGCGCCATCCCTCCCCCCGCGCGCCCGAACTGCGGTGATGCCTCAGCCGGGCCGGCTCCACAAGCCCGGCCGCGCGCCCCGTCCGAAAGGGGCGATTTTGCGCCGCCTCGGGCGAAGCGGTTGAAACCGGCTGGAAAAAGCGGCTAGGCTCCGCGTTTGTGAGAGGGTCCGGGGAGGTCGCCATCATGTACCGTTCGTTTCTTGCTGGCGGGGCGGCGTTTACCGCGCTCGTCAGCGTCATGCCCGCGCTCGCGGCGGATCCCGCGCCGCCCGCGCCCGCCGCGGTCTCCGCGCCGAAGATCGCGTTTACCGAGTGGACGCTCGCCAACGGTCTGCGCGTGATCGCTTTGCCCGATCCGACGACGGCCTCGGTCACCACGTCAGTCTGGTACGAGGTCGGCTCGAAGCACGACCCCGAGGGCCGCAGCGGATTTGCCCACCTGTTCGAGCATATTCTCAGCCGCAAGACCGAGAACATGCCGTACAACATGATCAATCGGCTGACCGAGGATGTCGGCGGCCAGCGCAACGCCTCGACCGGCGACGATCGCACCAACTACTACGAGACGGTCCCGGCCGAATACCTCGAGACGATGCTGTGGACCCACGCCGAGCGCATGGCCCGCCCGGTGGTCGACGACGAGGTGTTCGAAAAGGAGCGGTCGATCGTCAAGGAGGAGCTGCGCCAGCGGATCCTGGCGCCGCCATACGGCCGCATCCGCCTGGTCATCGCGGAAAACGCCTACGACGTACTGCCCAACCGGCGGCCGGGCATCGGCAGCCTCGAGCAGCTCGATTCCGCCACGCTGGCCGATGCGCGGGCGTTTCACCAGGCCTACTACGGACCGGATACCGCGACACTGATCGTCGCAGGCAATGTCGACATCGCGCGCCTCAGAGCACTCGTCGACCGGTACTTTGCGTCCATTCCGCGCCGCGCGGCGCCGATCCCGCTGGAGATCGCCGCGAGGGAGCCGCAGCGCACCAGCCCCCGGTCGATCGTCGCCACCGCGCCGAACGTCCCGCTGCCGGTTACCGGCCTCTTGTGGAAGGTGCCCCCCGTCGACCATCCCGACATGGCTGCGCTCGAAGTGTTCGATGCGGTCATGTCCTCGGGGGACAACAGCCGGCTCTACGAGGCGCTGGTCCGCACGGGCAAGGCCGTGAGCGTCAGCGAGGCGCTCGGGACGAACGAGGACGGCGGGTATCTTGCCGCTTTCGCGATTCTCAACCCGGCTGCCGACAAGGCGGAGGTGGCCGAGATCCTGGCGAACCAGATCGCAGCGGTCCGGGATGCGCCCGTGACGGAGGCCGAACTTGCCGAGGCGAAGAACACCCTGTTCGCCAGTGCGCTGCGGCGGCGCGAGACAGTGCGCGGACGGGCGTTCGAGCTGGGCGAGGCACTGGTATCGACCGGCGACCCGCGCGCTGCGGACCTCCGGCTCGAGCAGATCGGCAGGGTGACCGCGGCCGACGTCCAGCGCGTCGCGCAGACCTGGCTCAGGCCCGAGGCGGCGGTCGCCTGGCGCTACGAGGCGGGAGAGGACAACCCGGCAAGCTATGCCAACCCGGTCCCGATGCCGACCTTCGCCAGCGTCCCCCCGGCGACGGGCGAGCCGGCACAACTCAAGGATGAGGCAACGCGCCAGGCCCCGCCGCCGCCTGGCGCAAAGCCGCCGGTCGAAATGGCCAGGCTGGTCGAGGACAGGCTCGCGAACGGCATCCCGCTCGTCTCCGCGCAGACCGGCGACGTGCCGATCGCGACGATCACGCTGGTGCTGCCCGGCGGCAGCGCGACCGATCCCGCTGGCAAGGCCGGGCTGGCCGCGCTTGCCGCGGCGGTCGCCGACAAGGGCACCCCGACACGCAGCGCGAAGCAGATCGCCGAGGAACTCGAGAGCCTCGGCGCCTCGCTCGGCGCGGGTACTGCCGACGACGGCAATTTCGTGAGCCTGACCGCGCCCACCGCAAACCTCGCCGCGGCCGGCAAGGTGCTTGCGGACGTCGTACGCAACGCGAGCTTCCCCGCCGGGGAGGTCGAGCTCGAGCGCAAGCGGACGATCGACAGCCTCGCGGTGGCGATGAAGGACCCCGGCTCGCTCGCGGGCATGGTGGCGACCCGTCTGCTTTACGGCGACGCCCCCTATGGCGGTATCGCGACGGTCGCGTCGCTGCCCGCGATCACGCCCGACGATCTCGTCGCCTGGCGCAAGGCACACTGGCACCCCGCCAGCGCCAAGATCGTGGTCAGCGGGGGGATCTCGCCGGCGCAGGCAAAGTCGGTCACCGACGGGCTGTTCGGCGACTGGACGAGCGACGCGCCGGCGCCCGTCCCCGTCGCCAACCCCGCCGGCGCAGACCAGCCCGTCCGGACGGTCGTCATCGACATGCCCGAGGCGGGCCAGGCGGCGGTGCTCGTCGGCACCCGGGTGATTTCGCGCGGAAGCGACCGCTACTGGCCGCTGCAGATCGCCAACGCCGTGCTCGGTTCGGGGTCGAATGGCCGCCTGTTCGAGGAAGTGCGCACGAAACGCGGCCTCAGCTACGGCGCCTACAGCGGGTTCGGCGCGACCGCCGATACCGCGGTCCTGACCGCGAGCGCCCAGACCAAGAACGAGACCGCCGACGAGGTGGTCGAGGTCATGCTCGACCAGTTCGACCGGATCGGCAACGACCCGCTCGACGCGGACACGGTCGAGAAGCGGCGCCTGTACATCGGCGGCAGCGTGCAGCGATCGCTCGAGACGAGCGCCGGGTTCAACGGGATCGTCGCCAACCTCATGCTGCAGGGAATCGCGCCGACCGAATCGGGCATGATCGCCCAGCGCCTGGCGGCGGTGACGCCCGAGGCCGCGCAGGCGGTGGCCAAGGCGCTGCTGCCGGCGGACAAGGCGACGGTCGTGGTGGTCGGAAACGCCGCCACATTCCTCGACGACCTCAGGAAGATCCGGCCGAACGTGACGGTGATCGAGGCCAAGGACCTCGATCTCGACAGCCCGACGCTCGCCGCCGCCGGGGGCTAGCGCGCGCGGAGGCGGGGCGCCCGGCGGCGCCTCGCCTCAGGCGTGGGGGGCGAGCCCGATCTCGACGCCGGTCTTGTCGGTCAGCGCGAAGCGGTCGACGAGGTCGGCGCTCGCCTCGTTCAGCCCGACGACCTGCACGCTGCGCCCGTTGCGGCGCATCCGCTCGACCACCTTGTCGAGCACGCCGACTCCCGAGATGTCCCAGAAATGCGCGCGGGTGACGTCGATCACCACGTGGTCGGCCGGGTCGGGCCGCAGGCTCTCGCGCCCGAAAGCCTGCGAGAACCGGTCGACCGAGGCGAAGAAGATCTGCCCGCGTACGTGGTAGGTCGCCGTCTCGCCCTCGCGCACCCGCTCGACGCCGAACATCGTGCGCACCTTGCCGGTGAAGAAGATCCCCGACAGCAGCACGCCGGTGAGCACGCCGATCGACAGGTCGTGGGTGCCCACGACAGTGGCGACCGTCGCCAGCATGACGACCGACGACTGCCACGGGTGGCGCCGCAGGTTCGGGATCGAGTTCCAGCTGAAGGTGCCGATAGAGACCATGATCATCACCGCGACCAGCGCCGGCATCGGAATCTTGCCGAGCAAGGTTCCGGCCAGCGTCAACGCGGCGAGCAGCACCGCGCCAGCGGTGAAGGTCGACAGCCGCCCGCGTCCGCCCGAGGTGATGTTGATAACCGACTGGCCGATCATCGCGCAGCCGCCCATGCCGCCGAACAGCGCGGCCACCACGTTGGCGCCGCCCTGGCCGGCGCATTCGCGCCGCTTGTCGCTGTCGGTGTGGGTCATGTCGTCGACGATCTGCGCCGTGAGCAGCGATTCGAGCAGGCCCACCGCCGCCATCGCGAGCGAGAAGGGCGCGATGATCCGCAGCGTCTCGAGCGTCAGCGGCACGTCGGGCAGGGCGAAGAACGGCAACCCGCTGGGCAGTTCGCCCATGTCGCCGACGGTATGGACGGGCGCCCCGGTCCACAACGATATCGCCGTCAGCACCACGATCGCGACGAGCGGGGAAGGCACCGCGGTCGTCAGCCGGGGCAGCAGGTAGATGATCGCAAGGCCGGCGGCGACCATGGCATAGGTCTGCCAGCTCACGTCCGTCAGCTGCGGCAACTGCGCCATGAAGATCAGGATCGCCAGCGCATTGACGAAGCCGGTGATCACCGATCGGCTGACGAACTGCATCAGCAGGTCGAGCCGCAGCAGCGCGGCGATTCCTTGGAACACGCCCATCAGGATCGTCGCCGCGAACAGGTACTCGACCCCGTGCTCGCGCACGAGCGGTCCCACAAGAACAGCGACCGCGGCAGTCGCCGCGGAAATCATGCCCGGCCGCCCGCCGGTGAAGGCGATGACCATCGCGATCGCAACCGAGGCATAGAGCCCGACGCGCGGATCGACGCCGGCGATCAGCGAGAAGCCGATCGCCTCGGGGACGAGAGCGAGCGCGACGACGATCCCGGCTAGGATGTCGGCGCGCGGATTGGCGAACCAGTCGCGCCGCAGCGCTGCTGTGAAGGTCATGCGATGTCCAGAAAGCTGCCCGAAGGCACGGGAGAGGGGGGCGCAGTTGCACGATTGTGCAGTGCAGCGCAACCGGACTGGCTATTCGGCCGCTTCGTCCAGCGCCTCGTTCTCGGTCTGCTGGCGCGCCCACATGTCGGCGTAGAGCCCGCCCTTGCGAAGCAGTTCGCCGTGCCGCCCGCTCTCGGCGAGGCGCCCGGCCTCGAGCACGAGGATGCGGTCGGCGTCCGCCACGGTCGACAGGCGGTGCGCGATCGAGATCGACGTGCGGTGCTCGCTGACCGTGTGCAGCGTCGTCAGGATATCCTCCTCGGTGCGCGAATCGAGCGCGCTGGTCGCCTCGTCGAGCAGCAGGATCGGCGGGTCCTTGACCAGCGTGCGCGCGATCGCGACGCGCTGCTTCTCGCCGCCCGACAGCTTCAGTCCGCGCTCGCCGACCTCGGTGTCGAAACCTTGTGGCAGGCTCTCGACGAATGGGAGGATGGCGGCGTCCCGCGCGGCGCGCACGACGTCCTCGTGCCCCGCGCCGTCCCGGCCGTAGGCGATGTTGTAGCCGATGGTGTCGTTGAACAGCACGCTGTCCTGCGGAACGATGCCGATGGCGGCCCGCACGCTGTCCTGGGTCACCGCGCGGATGTCCTGTCCGTCGATCAGGATGCGGCCGGACCACGGGTCGTAGAAGCGGAACAGCAGCCGCGCGATCGTGCTCTTGCCCGCGCCGGAGGGGCCGACGATCGCGTAGTGGCCGCCGGCGGGCACCTCGAACGAAAGGCCGTGAAGGATCGTGCGGTCGGGCTCGTAACCGAACACGACGTCGTCGAACGTCACCACGGGCCTCGTGACGACGAGCGCGGGCGCGCCGGGCGCGTCGGCCACCTCGACCTCGGTGTCGATCAGCTTGAACATCGCGGCCATGTCGATCAGCCCCTGGCGGATCGTGCGATAGACGAATCCGAGCATGTCGAGCGGCCGGAAGAGCTGGGTCAGGTAGGTCTGCACGGCGACGAGATCGCCGACGGTCAGCCGTCCCTTGCTCCACTGCCAGACGCTGAAGCCGAGCGCGAAGAGCATCAGCAGGTTCATGATCAGCGACTGGACGATGTTGAGCACGCCCAGCGAGTTCTCCGACTTGATCGCCGCGGCCGCATAGGAGCGGGCGGCGTCGCCGTATCGTTCGCGCTCGCGCGCTTCCGCGCCGAAGAACTTCACCGTCTCGTAATTGAGCAGCGAATCGACCGCGCGGGCGAGCGCCGTGCCGTCGAGGTCGTTCATCTTCTTGCGCAGGTGGGTGCGCCACTCGGTGATCCAGCGCGTCGCGGCGATATAGCCGACCACGGTGATCGCCGTGGCAATCACCAGCGGCAGGCCGAACAGCGTGTAGAAGATGATCCCCACCGCCAGCAGCTCGACGATCGTGGGCGCGATGTTGAAGAGCAGGAAATAGAGCATCGAATCGATGCTCTTGGTGCCCCGCTCGATGGTCTTGGTGATCTCGCCGGTGCGGCGCGAAAGATGGAACCGCAGGCTGAGCTGGTGGAGGCGGGCGAAGGTATCCTCGGCCAGCACGCGGGTCGCCTCCTGGCCGACGCGCTCGAACACGATGTTGCGCACCTGGTCGAAGGTGCCGCCGAGAAAGCGCCCGGCGGTGTAGGCAATGGCGAACGACAGCGCGACCCACACCAGCGGGTCGCCACCGGCGGCCATGGTGTCGACCACCTTCTTCATCGCCAGCGGGGTCGCGAGCACGACTGCCTTGGC
Source organism: Tsuneonella litorea (assembly GCF_025154015.1). Taxonomy (GTDB): domain Bacteria; phylum Pseudomonadota; class Alphaproteobacteria; order Sphingomonadales; family Sphingomonadaceae; genus Tsuneonella; species Tsuneonella litorea. The sequence goes on along the minus strand of NZ_JAOAMV010000001.1, from coordinate 45,585 downwards.
CAGCAGCACGAGCACCATCGCGCCGACGATCCGCGCGCGCAGGTCGGCGCGGCCGGCGGGCCAGAGATAGGGGAGGAACCGCCTGAGCGTTGCCCAGCCGTCGTAGCCGGGCGGTGGCCGAAGGGTCTGGTCAGGCGGCATCCCGCTTCATGTGGGCGGCACCGCGTTCATAGGCAAGCGGCCGATCGAAGGGCCGGCCGCTGCGGGCTAGAGCCGCTTCACGCCCCCAGTGTGTCGACCGACCGCGGCCGCCGCGCGCCGCCGGGCAGGTCGAACAGCACGGTACGCTCGGCAAAGTCGATCGCGATCCGGTCGAACATCCGCAGGTCCTCAACCCCGAGGACCATCGCGGGCCTGTCCGCGAGGCCAAGCGCGGCAAAGGCCGGCGCATCGGCATAGTTCACGTACAGTCCTTCCAGCATCATCGTCCGCGCGCCCGCGCCGCCGATCTGCAAGGTGCGCGGCACGTCCAGCCGGCCGACGATCTCCGCCCCGGTAACGTCGGTCGAGGTGACCTCCTGCAACTTGCGCGCGCGCAGCCGCCGTTGCAGCGCGAGGTTGCCGATCGAGCCCTGCGACCCGGTGTCGACGATAACGGCGGTGCGCACGCCGTCGATTTCGGCATCGGTAATGATCAGTCGGCCCTTCTTGTTGCGGGCCCGAACGATGATCTCGTAGCCGCGGTCGCCGCCGAGCGCGCGCGCATCGTCGACCGCGATGCTCTCGGCGCGAAAATCGATCACGACCCGCAGGTCCTGGAGCGAATCGAGCCCGAGGATGCCGTCCGCACCCATGTGCTCGGCCTCGAGCACCGGCACTTCGAGGTTGTCGAACATCCGCGAGGCGAGCTCGAGCCCGTCGAGCCGGACCAGTTCGACCTCTTTCGATCCGGCCATGCCGATGACCGTTGCGGTGCCGAGCGTGGGCAGCTGGAGCCGGGCTCCCAGGCGCCGGCTGACCGCCGTCGTCTGCGAGCCGGTATCGACCATGAAGCGATAGGGGCCACCGCCTTCGATCGTGACGGGCACGGTCATGCGGCGGTAGCGGTCGGCCTCGGCGTCGACGATGTCGCCCAGCGGCTCTGCAAACGCGGCGGCGTCGGCCAGGGTGTAGCCCGGCTCGTCCGCCTGTGGCGGGCCGGCGGCGGCCAGCGCGAGCGCGGCGAGTGCGGCAATGGCCGGCGTGGGGGCCATGACAGGTTCCTCTCGCGCCGACGATACCACCATTGTGCGCGCCGCGCCAACGCGGCCCGCTGGCCGCCGCTAGACCGGGGCGAGTTCGCGGCGGGTGACGAAGGCGACGATCTCGCCCAGCATCTGGCGCGCGAACAGCATCAGCGCGGCGAGGTAGGCGGCCGCGCCGGACGAGGCGAGAACCGCCAGCGTCAGCGGTGGGGGAAGCGGGGGAAGCGCCGCGCGCAGTGCCATGACCACCGCCGCCATGATCGCGGTAGCCAGCACCGCGGGAGCGAGCGCGGCCCCGAGCGCACGCCAGCGCACGCCGATCTGCGGCAGTGTCAGCGACCAGGTGAACAGGAGCAGCGCGGGCGCCCCGATCCACCACGCCGCGACGAGGCCCCATGGGCCGGCTTCGACCCCGATGAGGAACAGGAGCGGAAAGAGCACTGCGCCGGCGCCGTTGGTTGCCATGTACGTCCTCGGCCGGCCCATCCCGTTGGTCGCCGGGCTGCACACGATCTGAAGCGCGAAGGCCGGCATCGCCAGCGCGAGCCCGCCCGCAAGCGGGGCCATCGCGGCCCACTTGTCCCCGAACAGCGTCTCGATCGCCGGTCCCGCGACGAGCGCGAGGCCGATGTAAGCCGGCATGACCACCAGCGCGACCATTCGCTGGATCCGCAGGAACAAGGGGCCGAGCGGCCGACGGGTCTTGTAGAGCTCGGCATAGGCGGGAAACGCGACTTCGTTGATCGGGGGCAGGAATCGCCCCGTTATGATCAGGGTGAGGAACAGCGCCTCGGAATAGAGCCCGAGTTCGTGCGCGGCGAAGCTGCGCCCGGCTATCACGATGTCGGCCTGGCTCTGGACGATCCACAGGAACTGGCAGATCGTCAGCGCCCCCCCGAACGTGAACAGGTCGCCCGCGCCGCGAAAGTCGAAAACCGGCCGCACCAGCATTCGCGCGGCAAGGGTCATCCCGATCGCGCGGGTGGCGAACATCGCCACCGGCGCATAGACCAGTGCCCAGACGCCAAAGCCGCGCCACGCCAGTACCAGCGCGGTCGCCGCGCCGACGAGCGCGCACGCGAGATTGACGATGCCCTGGCTGCGGAACTCGATTCGCCGGGCCAGAAGTTCCTGCTGGAGCGCCGCGAACGGGATGGTCAGGAAGATCAGCGCCTGGACCCTGAGCATCTCGGCCACGAGCGGTTCGCCATAATAGGCGGCGGCGAGCGGAGCGAGGAGGAACTGGGTGGCCGCCAGCCCGCCGTTGAGCAGCAGCAGCATTCCGAACACCTGCCCGATCCGGCGTTCGTCGAGGCGGTCCGCCTGGATGAGCGAGGTGGCGAAGCTCTGTCCGTTGAGAAACGCGAGCGCGGTCACCACGGCCTGAGTCATGGCATAAAGCCCGTAATCGGCCGGGGCGAGCAGGCGGACAACCAGGATCGTCGAGGTCCAGGTGATGACCTGGGCTAGGACCTGCGTCCCCCAGCGCCACGCGAGCGCGCTCCGCAGACGACTCGCCAGCCGCGATTCGTCGTGCGTAGACGCGGGAAAGGACGGCATACCGGTCATCGTGACCCGCGCGTTTACCCTCCAAAGGTGAAGATTTGCCGAGATGAAGCGGGATTCGACCTGTGCACGCGGGACGGCCGGCCACGGTCAGCGAGCTTGATTCGCGCTGAAGCACCCCCATATGGGCCTCGGCGGGACATTTTATCGTTGATTTTGAAGCTATTGACGCTGCCGCGAAATAAAATTGCAAAAAGGCGTTGACCGAATCCGCGACCAAGCCTAGATGGCCCTCACCGACGCGGTGCTGACGGTTCTCGGACTGCCTCACTCGCTTCGGTCGCCAACATAATCGGATAGCCGGTCCCCCGGTGTAAATCGGGGATACCTTCGCTGTCCGCTTTTAATGTTGAGTGGCTCTTTGACATCGTTGGTTTTTGATGAAGGGACATGTGGGCGACGGCGCCCGGTCCGGGGGTTTTAAGGCTCCGGATACCGGTTAACTCAAGCCGATCGCCACATCCTTCGCCCGCTCCACGCGGGTGTCGGGTGATGCATGTTCATTCGTATCCATTACGTTTGACAGTGCAGGTATCGGCTCCTTGAAGCTCATGCCTCTCAGGTCGGCGGTCCTCGGACCGTGCCTGGTTGGTATGTGACACAAACTTGAGAGTTTGATCCTGGCTCAGAACGAACGCTGGCGGCATGCCTAACACATGCAAGTCGAACGAGACCTTCGGGTCTAGTGGCGCACGGGTGCGTAACGCGTGGGAACCTGCCTTTAGGTTCGGAATAACTCCCCGAAAGGGGTGCTAATACCGGATAATGTCTTCGGACCAAAGATTTATCGCCTTTAGATGGGCCCGCGTAGGATTAGCTAGTTGGTGGGGTAAAGGCCTACCAAGGCGACGATCCTTAGCTGGTCTGAGAGGATGATCAGCCACACTGGGACTGAGACACGGCCCAGACTCCTACGGGAGGCAGCAGTGGGGAATATTGGACAATGGGCGAAAGCCTGATCCAGCAATGCCGCGTGAGTGATGAAGGCCTTAGGGTTGTAAAGCTCTTTTACCAGGGATGATAATGACAGTACCTGGAGAATAAGCTCCGGCTAACTCCGTGCCAGCAGCCGCGGTAATACGGAGGGAGCTAGCGTTGTTCGGAATTACTGGGCGTAAAGCGCACGTAGGCGGCGATTCAAGTCAGGGGTGAAAGCCCGGGGCTCAACCCCGGAACTGCCCTTGAAACTAGATTGCTAGAATCCTGGAGAGGCGAGTGGAATTCCGAGTGTAGAGGTGAAATTCGTAGATATTCGGAAGAACACCAGTGGCGAAGGCGACTCGCTGGACAGGTATTGACGCTGAGGTGCGAAAGCGTGGGGAGCAAACAGGATTAGATACCCTGGTAGTCCACGCCGTAAACGATGATAACTAGCTGTCCGGGTTCATGGAACTTGGGTGGCGCAGCTAACGCATTAAGTTATCCGCCTGGGGAGTACGGTCGCAAGATTAAAACTCAAAGGAATTGACGGGGGCCTGCACAAGCGGTGGAGCATGTGGTTTAATTCGAAGCAACGCGCAGAACCTTACCAGCCTTTGACATCCCGGTCGCGGATTAGAGAGATCTTTTCCTTCAGTTCGGCTGGACCGGTGACAGGTGCTGCATGGCTGTCGTCAGCTCGTGTCGTGAGATGTTGGGTTAAGTCCCGCAACGAGCGCAACCCTCGTCCTTAGTTGCCATCATTCAGTTGGGCACTTTAAGGAAACTGCCGGTGATAAGCCGGAGGAAGGTGGGGATGACGTCAAGTCCTCATGGCCCTTACAGGCTGGGCTACACACGTGCTACAATGGCGGTGACAGTGGGCAGCAAACTCGCAAGGGTGAGCTAATCTCCAAAAGCCGTCTCAGTTCGGATTGTCCTCTGCAACTCGAGGGCATGAAGGCGGAATCGCTAGTAATCGCGGATCAGCATGCCGCGGTGAATACGTTCCCAGGCCTTGTACACACCGCCCGTCACACCATGGGAGTTGGTTTCACCCGAAGGCGCTGCGCTAACCCGCAAGGGAGGCAGGCGACCACGGTGGGATCAGCGACTGGGGTGAAGTCGTAACAAGGTAGCCGTAGGGGAACCTGCGGCTGGATCACCTCCTTTCTAAGGATACGGCCGAAAGCGCCGGGGCTTGCTCCCGGAAGTGCTTCGTCCTTTCCAAAGAACACTGCCGTCGTCCTCATGTCCTTTCATCACTGGAGATCGCCTCGCGGGCTTGCCCGTTGCAGGCGAACCGCCTGAGCCGGCTCACGCCCCTCGCGGCCACTTGGCCGTTCGGGCGCGGTGCGGGCCTGTAGCTCAGTCGGTTAGAGCGCACCCCTGATAAGGGTGAGGTCAGAAGTTCGAATCTTCTCAGGCCCACCACTCTTGTCGCTTACGGGGCCTTAGCTCAGCTGGGAGAGCACCTGCTTTGCAAGCAGGGGGTCATCGGTTCGATCCCGATAGGCTCCACCAGCGCGACAAGGCGCGCAGTCACTCCAGGATGAAACGAAAGCGGATCCGGCCCAGGGCGACCTGGTGTCCGGTCAGGCGATCTCGATCGCCGTCTTTGACATTGTGAATGGGTTTTCAATCGATGCCGTGGCGCATGACGCCGCAGGTCTACGGACGTGCGGTCTGATTGCGACACTTTACAGATGTAATATCTGGCTGAGATTATCCTCCGCGCCATCGCAAGGCGTCAGGCATTTATGCAGGCCTGTCGTTGATGGTGTGGATTCTCAAGCGTGAGGTAAGAGCATTTGGTGGATGCCTTGGCACATACAGGCGATGAAGGACGTGGCACGCTGCGATAAGCGTCGGGGAGTTGTGAGCAAACTTTGATCCGGCGATTTCCGAATGGGGAAACCCACCCTCACCATTTCCTATCGATCGAGCTTCGGCTGGTTCGGTAAGAGGTGGATAGGGTATCACCGAGGTGAATATATAGCCTTGGTGAAGCGAACCCGGGGAACTGAAACATCTCAGTACCCGGAGGAAAAGACATCAACCGAGATTCCGTTAGTAGTGGCGAGCGAACGCGGACCAGGCCAGTGCCTTCATTTCAACTAGCAGAACACTTTGGAAAGAGTGGCCATAGCGGGTGACAGCCCCGTATGCGAAAGTGATGATGAAGGACTCGAGTAGGGCGGGACACGTGAAATCCTGTCTGAACATGGGGGGACCACCCTCCAAGCCTAAATACTCGTATGTGACCGATAGCGAACTAGTACCGTGAGGGAAAGGTGAAAAGCACCCCGATTAGGGGAGTGAAACAGTACCTGAAACCGAATGCTTACAAGCAGTTGGAGCCCCTTTGGGGGGTGACAGCGTACCTCTTGCATAATGGGTCAGTGACTTAGTGTATCATGCAAGCTTAAGCCGTTAGGTGTAGGCGTAGCGAAAGCGAGTCTGAATAGGGCGACCGAGTATGATGCATTAGACCCGAACCCCGGCGATCTAGGCATGGCCAGGCTGAAGGTGCGGTAACACGCACTGGAGGGCCGAACCGGTGAATGTTGAAAAATTCTCGGATGAGCTGTGTTTAGGGGTGAAAGGCCAATCAAGCCGGGAAATAGCTGGTTCTCCGCGAAATCTATTGAGGTAGAGCGTCGGACGTATGCCGATGGGGGTAGAGCACTGGATGGGCTAGGGCTGCGCGAGCGGTACCAAACCTAACCAAACTCCGAATACCATCGAGTCTTATCCGGCAGACAGACGGCGGGTGCTAAGGTCCGTCGTCAAAAGGGAAACAGCCCTAACCTACAGCTAAGGTCCCCAAGTCATCACTAAGTGGGAAAGCATGTGGGAATCCCAAAACAACCAGGAGGTTGGCTTAGAAGCAGCCATCCTTTAAAGAAAGCGTAACAGCTCACTGGTCTAAATAAGGGTTCCTGCGGCGAAGATGTAACGGGGCTAAAGTGATGCACCGAAGCTTAGGGTTCAGATCTTTGATCTGAGCGGTAGCGGAGCGTTCCGTAAGCGAGTGAAGCCGAAGGGTAACCGACGGTGGACGTATCGGAAGTGCGAATGCTGACATGAGTAGCGACAAAGAGGGTGAGATGCCCTCTCGCCGAAAGACCAAGGGTTCCTGCGCAACGCTAATCGGCGCAGGGTGAGCCGGCCCCTAAGACGAGCCCGAAGGGGGTAGTCGATGGGAACCACGTTAATATTCGTGGGCCTGGAGATGTGTGACGGATTGTGGACGTTGTTCGTTCTTATTGGATTGAACGGGCGGCCAAGCGGTTCCAGGAAATAGCCTCTCCGTATAGACCGTACCCGAAACCGACACAGGTGGTCAGGTAGAGTATACCAAGGCGCTTGAGAGAAGTATCCTGAAGGAACTCGGCAAATTGCCTCCGTACCTTTGGAAGAAGGAGGCCCCGTTATTGCGCAAGCAGTAGCGGGGGGCACAGGCCAGGGGGTAGCGACTGTTTAGCAAAAACACAGGACTCTGCTAAGTCGGCTTCAAGACGACGTATAGGGTCTGACGCCTGCCCGGTGCTCGAAGGTTAAGAGGAGGAGTGCAAGCTCCGAATTGAAGCCCGAGTAAACGGCGGCCGTAACTATAACGGTCCTAAGGTAGCGAAATTCCTTGTCGGGTAAGTTCCGACCTGCACGAATGGCGTAACGACTTCCCCACTGTCTCCAGGATATGCTCAGCGAAATTGAATTCTCCGTGAAGATGCGGAGTACCCGCGGTTAGACGGAAAGACCCCGTGCACCTTTACTGCAGCTTCAGAGTGGCATTAGGAAAGAACTGTGTAGCATAGGTGGGAGGCTTTGAAGCGACGGCGCCAGCTGTCGTGGAGCCATAGGTGAAATACCACCCTGTTGTTTTCTGATGTCTAACCACGCACCGTTAGCCGGTGTTGGGACCCTCTGTGGCGGGTAGTTTGACTGGGGCGGTCGCCTCCTAAAGAGTAACGGAGGCGCGCGATGGTAGGCTCAGGACGGTTGGAAACCGTCTGCAAGAGTGCAATGGCATAAGCCTGCCTGACTGCGAGACTGACGAGTCGAGCAGAGACGAAAGTCGGTCATAGTGATCCGGTGGTCCCTCGTGGAAGGGCCATCGCTCAACGGATAAAAGGTACGCCGGGGATAACAGGCTGATGATTCCCAAGAGCTCATATCGACGGAATCGTTTGGCACCTCGATGTCGGCTCATCACATCCTGGGGCTGGAGCAGGTCCCAAGGGTTTGGCTGTTCGCCAATTAAAGTGGTACGTGAGCTGGGTTCAGAACGTCGCGAGACAGTTTGGTCCCTATCTGCCGTGGGCGTCGATTGTTGAGAGGAGTTGCCCCTAGTACGAGAGGACCGGGGTGAACATACCTCTGGTGTACCTGTCATTCCGCCAGGAGTGCAGCAGGGTAGCTATGTATGGACGGGATAACCGCTGAAAGCATCTAAGCGGGAAGCCTCCCTCAAGATAAGCAATCATCGAACCGTCGTAGACCACGACGTTGATAGGCCGGGTGTGGAAGTGCAGTAATGTATGGAGCTAACCGGTCCTAATAGTTCTGTTCGCGCTTGATGAATTCACATCATCAACGTCAGTCCTGCAAAGGATGACGCGTTGTGTGTGGGGATCGTCCAGCCAGACGCTCATCGAACTACACGCATCGATTAAACCCCTTTCGCTGGCTCCATTGCTTGGTGGCCATAGCGTCCGTGACCCACCCGATCCCATCTCGAACTCGGCCGTGAAACCGGACAGCGCCGATGGTACTAACGCTCAAGCGTTGGAAGAGTAGGTCGCCGCCAGGCATTGCAGCCAGCGATTGCGGGAAAAACCCATTCACGATTTCAAAAAGCCGCTGCCGGCCAGTCCGAGCGGCGGCTTTTTCGTCTCTGGCGCGCGCGCTCGAGACGTCACGATGGTGCCGCGGGGTGGAGCAGTCCGGTAGCTCGTCAGGCTCATAACCTGAAGGTCGTTGGTTCAAATCCAACCCCCGCAACCAGTTCGCAAAAGGCCCGTCGCTCGTTCCGAGCGGCGGGCCTTTTGCGTTGCAAGCGAGGGAACAGGCCCGCGCGCTGGGCGGTTGGTGCCATGCGTTGACAATGCCCGACCGCATATTAGATATCGCTCATATGGCCGAAACCACATCCACATCGCAGCTGGACGACGCGCTCGAGACGGCCGCGGACCAAATCCGGCGGGCGCAAAACGATAAGGACCTGCGCCCGTCGATCGCGGGATTTTTCGACGAGGCGACCAATACGGTCAGCTACGTCGTGCACGACCCGGCAACGCGCGAAGCGGCGATCATCGATTCCGTGCTCGACTACGAGGCGGCATCGGGGCGCACCTCGAACGGCTCGGCCGACCGGATCGTCGAATACGTCGAAGCGAACGATCTTTCAGTCGCCTGGCTGATCGAAACCCACGCTCACGCCGATCACATCTCGGCCGCCCCGTACCTGCAGGAACGGCTCGGCGGGAAACTCGGCATCGGACGCGAGATCATCCGGGTGCAGGAGGTGTTCGGCAAGCTGTTCAACGCGGGCACCGATTTCGAGCGCGACGGGTCGCAGTTCGACCATCTGTTCGTCGACGGCGAACGTTTCCGGATCGGTACGCTCGAGGGGATCGCGCTGCACGTGCCCGGGCACACGCCGGCCGACATGGCGTTCATCATCGGCGACGCGGCGTTCGTCGGCGACACGATCTTCATGCCCGATTTCGGCACCGCGCGGGCCGATTTCCCCGGCGGCGATGCGCGCGAGCTCTACCGCTCGATCCGCCGCCTGCTCGCGCTTCCGGACGAAACCCGCCTGTTCCTGTGCCACGACTACAAGGCGCCCGAGCGCGACGAGTACGCGTGGGAAACCACCGTGGGCCAGCAGCGCCGCGAGAACGTCCATGTGCGCGACGGGGTGAGCGAAGACGAGTTCGTCGAGATGCGCACCACGCGCGACAGCACGCTCGCCATGCCCAGGCTCATCCTGCCGAGCGTCCAGGTCAACATCCGCGGCGGGCGCTTGCCCGACCCGGAAGACAACGGCGTGAGCTACATCAAGATTCCGGTGAACGCGGTATGAGCGATGACCTCCCGGCCCGCCGCCTGACGGACGATCTGTGGGTCCGCGGCCAGCTTGCCCCGGATGAGGTTTCCGCGGCGCGCGATGCGGGCTTCTCGACGATCATCTGCAATCGACCGGATGGCGAAACGCCGGGGCAGCCCCCTGCCGACGCGATCCGGGCGGCGGCCGAAGCGGCGGGAATCGACTTCATCGAGAATCCGATCGAGCCGGGCGCGCCGACGCCCGACGCAATTGACCGCCAGGGCGCGGCGATCCGGGCGGCGGCGGGCAAGTCGCTCGCCTATTGCGGCAGCGGCCAGCGGGCCACCGTGCTGTGGATGCTCGCCAATCCGCACGAACTCGATGCGGAGGAAAGGATCGCCCGCGCCGAAGCGGCCGGATACCAACTCGGCGCGCTGCGGCCGCGGCTGTAGCCGGATGGTTCGCGGCGCGCGGTCTAGCCGGCGCCCGCCACTCCCGGACCATCCGCCTCCGGTCCGGCCTCGGGTTGAGCGCAGAACAGGTCATACAGCGTGGCGATGACTGCCTGAGCTTCCGCGCTGTCGAGCGAATACCACACGAACTGGGATTCCCGGCGGGTCTTCACGAGGCGCTCGCGGCGCAGAACCCCCAGGTGCTGCGACAGCGCCGACTGCGACAGCGGCACGGTCTGGGCAAGGTCGCTGACCGTCATCTCCTGCTGCGATAGCTGGCACAGGATCATCAGTCGCACCTCGTTCGCCATCGACTTCAGCAGGCTCGATGCGCGCCCGGCGTTTGCTTCCATCTGTTCCAGGGGCAGATCCACCCGGTGCTCCTTCAGGTTCGTTCAGCAGGAAAAACCTGCCCGCGCCGCGGTCCGTTCCCGAGGGAGGACGCGTTGCGGTCAATGCTGTGCCGGGGGGCTTTTGCCCGAGTTCGCACATTGCGCAAGCGTGTTCGAAGGCGCGCTCGTGCCGGTCGCCGTGGGGGCCTTCGTCGCCGCGTGGCCGCCCCACGCCCGCAAGGGCTGGCCCTGCGTTCAGGTTGTCGCTAGGTCCGTGCGCAAATGATCCCGGGAGTGGAACCTGTCTTGCCCAACACTGTTAACCTCCCGGTACGCGGTCGTTATGCGAGGACACCAGGCATCCGGCTTCTAGAGTACATGGCGAAGGTCCTGATCGCGCTGGCGCTCGCCGGGGCGGTCGCTGCGTGCAACTCGGGCCCGCCCGAGACCGAGAAGGCCGCGCGCGAGGGCATCCTGCTGTTCGGCAACGGGTCGGAGCCCAAGGGGATCGATCCCCACCTCGTCACCGGCGTTCCGGAAAATCACATCATCTCGGCCCTCGTCGAAGGTCTGGTGGCCTATCACCCGACGAACGACCTTGAGGCGGCCCCGGGTATGGCCGAGCGATGGGAGCACAGTCCCGATTTCAAGCGGTGGACCTTCCACCTGCGCGACGCGAAATGGACCAACGGCGATCCAGTGACCGCGCAGGACTTCGTCTACAGCTGGCAGCGCATCCTGAGCCCGGAGCTGGGCGCCGAATACGCGCCGATGCTCTACGTTCTCAAGAACGGCGAGAAGTTCAACAAGGGCGAAATCAAGGACTTCCGGCAGGTCGGGGTCAAGGCGCTCGACGCCAGGACGCTCCAGGTCGAGCTCGAGGGATCAACCTCGTATTTCCCGCTGATGCTCCAGCATTACAGCTTCTTCCCGGTCAATCCGCGCGCGGTCGAGGAGCACGGCGGCATGGTCGACCGGCAGAGCGGGTGGTCCACTCTGGACAACTTCGTCGGCAACGGGCCGTTCAAGATCAAGAAGTGGGTGACCAACCAGGTATTCGAGGTCGAACGCAACCCGGCGTACTGGGATGCCAAGACAGTCCGGCTCAACGGAATCCGCTTCTACCCGATCGACAACGTCAATTCGGAAGAGACGATGTTCCGCAACGGGCGGCTGCACCTCACCAGCACGGTGTTTCCCGACAAGATCCCGTTCTTCCGCAAGACGATGCCTGAGAAGCTGCGGATCGACCCGTACCTCGGCAACTACTTCTACCGGCTCAATGTCACGCGCAAGCCGCTCGACGACAAGCGGGTGCGCCGGGCGCTCGCACTCGCGCTCGACAAGAAGCTGATCGTCGAAAAGGTGACCAAGGGCGGGCAGGCCCCCGCGACCGGGTTCGTCCCGCAGGGCATTCCCGGTTACGAGCCGTCGGACGCGGTGCAGTTCCGCCCTGACGAAGCACGCCGCCTGCTGGCTGAGGCGGGCTATCCCGGCGGCAAGGGCTTCCCCAAGATCGAGATCATGATCAACACCAGCGAGGCGCACCGCAAGATCGCCGAGGCGGTGCAGGAACTGTGGCGCCGCGAGCTGGGCATCAATGTCGGCATCTACAACCAGGAATGGAAGGTCTATCTCGATAACCAGTCCAACCTGAATTACGACATCTCGCGCGCGGGCTGGATCGCGGACTATGTCCACCCGTCGACCTTCATCGACATGTTCACGACCGGCAACGGCAACAACGACACCGGGTGGAGCAACCCGCAGTACGACCGGCTGGTCGATGCGGCGCGCACTGCGGCTTCCGAAGAGGAGCGGGTGAAGCTGATGCACCAGGCCGAGGCCATATTGCTCGATGATATGCCGGTGATTCCGATCTACTGGTACACCCGGACTTATCTGAAGGACCCGCGCGTGATGGGCTGGAACCCGACCCTGCTCGACAACCATCCCTACAAGCACGTCTGGCTCAGCACCGAAGCACCGGAGGCCGGCAAATGACGCGGTTCATCGCCAAGCGCGTGCTTCAGGGCATACTCGTCCTCCTGGCGATCTACGCGGTCACCTTCTTCCTCGTCGCCGCGACGCCGGGCAGCCCGTTCAGCACCGAGCGCGCGATCGATCCGGTGATCCTCAAGCAGATCGAGGCGTTCTACGGCTACGACAAGCCGACCAGCGAGCGTTTCGTGACCTCGCTGGTCAATGTGCTCAACGGCGAGTTCGGTCCATCGGCGGTCTACGCCAATCGCACCGTGACGCAGATCATCGCCGAATCCTTTCCGGTATCGCTCAAGCTGGGCTCGCTCTCGCTGCTGCTCGCGCTCGGCATCGGCATTCCCGCCGGCATCGTCGCGGCGGTCAAGCGCAACACCTGGCTCGACTACGTCCCCATGTCGGTATCGATGGCGGGCATCTGCCTGCCGACCTTCGTGATGGGACCGCTTCTGGCGTTGGTCTTCGGGCTAATCCTCAACTGGCTGCCGGTGGGGGGATGGTTCGGACCCGAATTCGTCATCCTGCCGACCGCGACCCTGGGCTTCTATTACGCCGCCTACTTCGCTCGCCTGACGCGCGGGGGAATGCTGGAGATGCTCAACCAGGACTGGGTTCGCACCGCCCGCGCGAAGGGCGTGAAGGAAAGCACGATCGTGTGGAAGCACTGCCTGAAAGGCGGGCTGATCCCGGCGATCACCTTCCTCGGCCCGGCGCTCGCGGGGATCATTTCGGGCTCGTTCGTGGTCGAAACGATCTTCCAGGTGCCTGGCCTTGGACAGTGGTTCGTGCGCGCTGCGCTCAACCGCGACGATTTCCTCGTCCTGGGCCTGACGGTGCTGTTCGCCACGCTGATCGTAATCATGAACCTGCTCGTCGACATCGTGCAGGTCGCCCTCAATCCGCGGCTCAAGTATGACTGACCATTCCGAAACCGCAGTCCTCGCGGACGAGCCGATCCCGCCGCCGACGAGCGCGTCGGAAATCGCCGAGGAGGAGCTCGTCGAGGGGTCCTCGCTGTGGAAGGATGCCTGGTCGCGCCTGCGCAAGAACCGCCTTGCGGTGGGCAGCCTGTTCACCTTCATCGCGATCGTCGTGTTCTGCATCGCGGGGCCCTGGCTGTCGCCGTGGGACGCCAACACCCAGGACCTGTTCCTTGGCGCCGAGGGACCGTCGAGCGCGCACTGGTTCGGAACCGACACGCTGGGCCGCGACCTGATGGTCCGGGTCATGTATGGCGGACGCATCTCGCTGATGGTCGGGCTGGTCGCGACGATCGTCGCCCTGTCGATCGGCGTCATCTACGGCGCGACCGCGGGCTACCTCGGCGACAAGACCGATGCTTCGATGATGCGCTTCGTCGACATGCTCTACGCGCTGCCGTTCACGATCTTCGTCATCCTGCTGATGGTCGCCTTCGGGCGTTCGCTGTGGCTGATGTTCGTCGCCATCGGCGCGGTCGAGTGGCTGTCGATGGCGCGGATCGTGCGCTCGGGCGTGATCGGGCTGAAGAAGCAGGAATTCGTCGAGGCGGCCGTTTCGCTCGGCTATTCGCACCGCCGGATCATCCTGCGGCACCTGATCCCGAACGTGCTCGGCCCGGTCATCGTGATCGCCACCTTGACGGTGCCCGCGGTCATGCTGCTCGAGGCGTTCCTGAGCTTCCTCGGGCTCGGCGTGCAGCCGCCCAACGCGTCGTGGGGCGTGCTCATCAACGAAGGACAGCAGAACATGGAGATCTACCCCTGGCTGCTGATCTTCCCGGCATTGTTCTTTGCGGCCACGCTGTTCTGCCTCAATTTCATCGGCGACGGTCTGCGCGACGCGCTCGATCCCAAGAGCGCGAAGGACTGAGGCGATGGCGTTGCTCGAAGTCGACGACCTGACGACCTATTTCCACACGCGCGACGGCGTGGTCCGCGCGGTCGACGGGGTGAGCTTTACCGTGGACCGCGGCGAGACGCTGGGGATCGTCGGCGAATCGGGGTCGGGCAAGTCGGTCACCTGCTATTCGCTCCTCCGCCTGATCCCCGAGCCGCCGGGCCGGATCGAGCGCGGCACCGCGATGTTCGACGGGCGCGACCTGCTCTGGCTCAGCCGGAGCGAGCTGCGCAAGGTGCGCGGCAAGCGGATCTCGATGATCTTCCAGGATCCGATGACCTCGCTCAACCCGTACCTGAGGATATCGACCCAGCTGATCGAGGCGCTGCAGACCCACGAGGACATCTCGCACCGCGATGCGCTCAAGCGGGCGACCGCCGCACTCGAGGAGGTCGGAATCCCGGAAGCGAGCAAGCGGGTGACCCGCTATCCGCACGAGTTTTCCGGCGGCATGCGCCAGCGCGTGATGATCGCGATGGCGCTGATCACCGAGCCCGACCTGCTGATCGCCGACGAGCCGACCACCGCGCTCGACGTGACGGTGCAGGCGCAGATCCTCGAGATCATCAAGCAGCGGCAGAACGATCTCGGGACCGCGGTGATCCTGGTCACCCACGACCTCGGCGTGGTCGCGGGCACCTGCGACAAGGTGCTGGTGATGTACGGCGGGCGCGAGATGGAAAGCGGCACCGCAGAAGAGGTCTTCTACGCGCCGCGGCATCCCTATACCCGCGCGCTGCAGAAAACGATCCCCTCGCTGCAGGCCAAGGGGCAGGAGCTCTACACGATCCCCGGCCTGCCGCCCGACGTGTCGAAGCCGATCGACCGCTGTGCGTTCTATCCCCGCTGCCCCTATCCCAAGACCGGCAAGCCCGCCGGCGAGCGGCCGCAGCTAGAGGAGATCACCCCCGGGCACTGCTGGGCCGCGTGCGGCTATTGCGACAGCGACGCGCCGATCGAGACCGTTCTGGCGCGAGCCGACGAGGTGGTCGACGATGCGCTGCCCGTCGAAGGGGAGACCCCGGCATGAGCGCGCCGATCGGCAATCCGCAGGAGGATTTCCTCGTCCTCGACGACGTGCACACCCACTTCGACATGGGCAAGGACCTGATCACGCGCGCGAGCAAGGGGGTGGTCAAGGCGGTCGACGGCGTTTCGCTGACCGTCCGCAAGGGCGAGATCCTGGGGCTCGTCGGCGAATCGGGTTGCGGCAAGTCCACCCTCAGCCGCACGATCATGCAGCTCATCCGGCCGACCGCGGGCCATGTCTGGTTCAAGGGGCAGGACCTGTCGGCGATGAGCGACGCCGAAGTGCGCCGCGAGCGGATCAACTTCCAGATGATCTTCCAGGATCCCTACGCCTCGCTCAATCCGCGCATGACCGTGCTCGATACGCTGGCTGAAGCGGTCAAGACTCGGCACCCCGATCTCAAGCGCGACGCGCTGCGGGGCCGGGTGGCGGACCTGCTGCGCACCGTCGGCCTCAATCCGACGCACATGAAACGCTATCCGCACGAGTTTTCGGGTGGCCAGCGCCAGCGCGTGGCGATCGCCCGCGCGCTGGCGCCCGAGCCCGAGCTGATCATCGCGGACGAGCCGGTCTCCGCGCTCGACGTCTCGATCCAGTCGCAGATCCTCAACCTGCTCAAGCGGCTGGTACGCGAGCTCGACCTGACGATGATCTTCATCAGCCACGACCTGTCGGTAGTGCGCTATATCTCCGATCGCATCGCGGTGATGTACCTCGGCCGGATCATCGAACTCGGCGATGCCGAGGCGATCGTCGACCGGCCGCTCCACATCTATACCAAGGCGCTGATGAGCGCGATCCCCGAGCCCGATCCGCGGACCGAGCGCAGCCGCGAGCGGATCGTGCTCAGTGGCGATCCGCCGTCACCGCTCAACCCGCCCAGCGGATGCAATTTCTGGCCGCGCAGTCCCACTCCGCACGACGAGCGCATGAAGCACGTTGAACCGCCGTTCGAGGAGGCGGCGCCGGGACACTGGGTCGCCGCGTGCCCGTTCTGCGCGCCCGCTGCGCCCGTCCCCCAAGAGCTCGCGCGGACTTAAAACGAGCAGTCGGCGCCTGCTGGCATCACTGCGCGCGCGACCGAGGCGATCTGCATCGTCATCGGCGCGGCCGACGTGATCGCGATCCCCTTGCCGAGACCCGGCGCGCAGGCCTCGGTGACGATCATCTCGCGCCAGCCCTTGCCCGCGCTCAGCGCCAGCTGGCGGGTGATGTCGACCGTGTTGCCGCCGACCGTGAGGGTCACCTTCCCGGCCGGCTGCGCGGGAAGCTGGTAGAGAATGCGATAGGCGCCAGTGCCCTTTTCGGACTGCGAGAAGGACAGCGTCGCGCCCGGACCGAACACGATCTCGCGCGCGTCTTCCTGCCGCTTGTAGTCGATCCCGCGCACCGCCACGCCCCCGGCCGATCCGCGGAACGACGGCAGCGGCTGGCCGCCGCCGGTCACCGAGACGTCCGACGCGACCTTGCCCCCCGCGAACCAGTCGGACGAGGGGCCGGCGACAAGGTAGCCGCATTTTTCGTCGAGCTTGCCCGCCGTCGCCTTCGCATCGAGCGAGAGGCCGTAGCCGACCGGATAGAGCGCGCCCTCGGGGCCGTTCACCGGCTTGCCGTCGCACTGTGCGGGCCAGCTGAAGCCGAGCTTCCCGGTCGCCGGGCGCTTGCCGTAGAGCACGTCCGCCACGCCGGCGCCTTCGCTGCCCGGCAGCCACGCGGCCACAAACGCATCGGCGGCGTTGATCTCGCGGTTCATCCACATCGGGCGGCCCGACAGGAATACCGCGACCGTGGGAATGCCCGCGGCGTCGAACTTGCGCAGCAGCTTCAGGCCTTCCTCGTCGGAAAAGACGAGCGTCTTCCGGTCGCCCTCGAACTCGGCATAGGGCTTCTCGCCGAACACCACGATCGCGACGTCGGGCCGGGCGGTATAGCTACCGTCGGCGGAGTAGATCGCCGACCCGCCGGCCTCGCGCGCGGCGGCCTCGATCCCGGCGCGGATCGAAGTGGCGCCGGGGAAATAGGTCGCGTTGTCGAGTTCCAGTCCGCCCTGCCAGGTCAGGGTCCAGCCGCCGGCGGCCTGCGCAACGCTGTCGGCCGCGCTCCCCGCCACCAGCACCTTCGCGCTTTTGGCGAGCGGCAGGACGCCGTCGTTCTTGAGCAGGACCTGCGACTTGGCGACCGCCTCGCGGGCGATCGCCCGGTGCTCGGGCGAACCCAGTGGCGCGAACTTGCCGCCGACCGCCCTTGCCGAGGGCTTGCGGCTGTCGGGGCCGATGATCCCCGCGCGCAGCTTGACGCGCAGGACCCGTCCGACCGCCTCGTCGAGGCGGGCCATCGGGATCGAGCCGTCCTGGACCTGGCGCACGAGGTTGGCGTGAAGCGCCTTCCAGTCGTCGGGCACCATGTAGATGTCGAGCCCGGCGAGCAGCGCCTGGGGGCAGTCGTCGACCGTGCAGCCGTCGATCTGCCCGTGCGCGTTCCAGTCGCCCACGACGAGTCCCGTGAAGCCCATCTCGCCGCGCAGCACGCCGGTCAGCAGGTCCCTGTTGCCGTGCATCTTTACGCCATTGATCGAATTGAAGCTCGCCATGATCGATTCGACGCCTGCGGCGATCGCGGCGGGATAGGGCCTGGCGTGGATCGCCTTCAGCGCCTCGATGTCCCCGTTGACGTCGCCCTGGTCGACGCCCTGCGTGGTCCCTCCGTCGGCGAAGAAGTGCTTGGCGGTGGCGATCACGCGGGCGCCATGCAGGCGTCGGGGGTCGTCCTTGGTGCCCTGCAGCCCTTCGACCAGCGCAGCACCCAACGGGGCGACGATGTCCGGGTCTTCCGAATAGCTTTCGTAGGTACGCCCCCAGCGGTCGTCGCGCGCGACGGCGACGGTGGGGGAGAAGTTCCAGTCGATCCCGGTCGCCGCGATCTCGGCCGCGGTCGCCGCGCCGATGCGGCGCAGCAGGTCGGCGTCGCGGGTGGCCCCGAGGCCGATGTTGTGGGGAAAGACCGTCGCCCCGACAATGTTGGTGTGTCCGTGGACCGCGTCGGTGCCCCACATCGTCGGGATCGCCGGCTCGCCCCCGGGAAGAGGCTTGCTCGAGGCCAGGTACATCGCGTCGGCCAGCGCGAGCCACTGCGCGGCGGGGGCGAATTCGTCACCCCCCGGTCCGCCGTTGCCGCCGTTGAGGTAGCTGCCGAAGCGGTACCGCTCCATGTCGTCGGTGGTGAAGGAGTTGATCTGCGGCTGGATCAGCTGCGCGACCTTGCGCTCGAGGCTCATGCGCGCGAGCAGATCGGCGATCTGCGCGTCCTCGCTCGGCTGGGACGAGACCGCTGCCGCGCCGACGGGGCCGTTCTCGACCCGTGCTTGCGTGCACCCGCACACCAGCGATGCACCGGCGATCGCCGTCAGAAGCCCAACTCGCATTGCGTCCCTCTCACCAATTATGTGAACGTTCTCAAGCTGGCACGGCGAAGGGTGGAAATCAAGCCGCCAACTGGCGGTTCAGGCGCGAATCCGCGGGACCAGGACCGCGGCCAGCGCAGCCAGCCCCGCGAGTGTCGCGAACAGCCCGGCAAAGCCGAAGGTCGGCACCAGCGCGAGCGCAAGCGCGGGCATGACCAGCGACGGCGTGGTGTTGGTCAGGTTGAAGAAGCCGAGATCGCGCCCGCGCCGGTCGGGACGGGGCAGAATCCGCAGGGTCTGCGCCGAATGGAGCGCCAGGAACACCGAACTGGCGACCCCGAAAAGTCCGTAGGCCGCAATCGCCGGGACCGTTCCCCGCGACAGCGCCATCGCCGCGAGGCCGACCGCCGATACCGCAGCGCACGCCGACAGCGGGGCAAGCGGGCGGCCATGCCGATCGGCCCACCGCCCCACCGCAAGCGCGACCGGCGTCGAAACGACGAGCACCGCCCCGAACACGATGGCGGTGCCGCTGGCGCCGAGCGATGGATCGATCGCGCGGAACCACAGGTAGAGGAACGCGAACAGTGCCGCCTCGGCGATCTGGAGCGACAGGCGCGCGAGCCACATCCGCACGACGACCTTGCGGTTCCGGCCCCGGGCCTCCGCATCGGCCTGGCCGGCGCCGGTCGCCGCATCGGGCTGGCCCCCGGGGGGCCGCGGCAGGCGGATCAGCAGGACCGGGACGAGGCACGCGACCACCAGCCCGGCGACGACCGCGGGACGGGCATCAGACGCGGCCAGCCCGGGCCAGGTGACGAGCGCGCCGCTCGCCGCACCCAGCGCGGGCGCGAACGAGAGGGCCCCGCCCAGCAATCCCTTGCGCGCATCGGGAACGACGTCCCCGGCGAGCGCGGCGAGCGGGGCAAGCATCATGTTCAGCCCGCACTGCCACAGCACGACGACGCCGATCGTCGGCCAGAAGCCGGAAACGGCCGGGAAGATCGCCAGGACTGCGCTCGACAGGACCAGCCCCGCCGCGATCCAGCCCCGCCGGTTGCGCGTGATGTCGCTGGCGTAGCCGAAGGCGATATGCGCCGCGCTTGCCGCCACGGCCCCGCAGAAGGCGATTCCCGACAACCAGTCCACCGCGCGCGCCGGGCCGAGGAGGTCGGCGATCCGCTCGGGAAGGAGGAGCGTCAGGAACGGGGTATAGGCAATCGCACCGCCCGCCCAGGCGAGCGCGTAGACGAGGATGAACCGCTCGATCCTGGGCTGGCCAGGCGTGACCGCCACGCGCGGGTCAGCCAGGCGCCGCGACCGAGGCGCGCTCGGCCAGCGAGCCGTTGACCGTGGTTACGCCCGCGGGGATCTCGTCACCTTTCTGCGCCCGGATGATCAGGTCGACCGCGCGCGAAACCGTCTCGGCGATCGGCTGGTCGACCGCGGTCAGCGGGGGCTGGGTGAAATGGACCAGCGGGGTGTTGTCGAAACTGATCAGGGATAGGCTTTCGGGCACCGCGATCCCGCGCGCGCGGGCAAGTTCGAGCGTTGCCAGCGCCATCTGGTCGTTGCTCGCGATGATGGCGCTCGGCGGCGCGCTTCGGCCCAGCAGCAGGGCCGCGGCCTGCTCGCCCGAGGCGAAGCTGAAATCCCCTTCGGCGAGAAGGCCGTCGGTGGAGAGGCCCGCCGCATCCATCGCTTTCCGCCACCCTTCGACCCGGCGCGAGCTGAGGCGGTATTCGGGCGATCCGGCGATGAAGCCGATGCGCTCGTGCCCGCGCTCGATCAGGTACCGGGTCGCGTCCTCGGCCATCTGCTTGTCGCCCATCGTCAGCAATATGCCCGGACCCGGTCCGTGCGAGCCGATTCGTACGAAGGGGATCTTCTGCTTGCCGAGAAAATCGACGATGCGCGGATTGTCGGAGTGAGGCGGTGTGAGGATGATCCCGTCGGGCTGGAGCGCCGCGATCGCGGCCGCCAGTTCGCGCTCGACATGGTCGTCATGGGTGTCGACCAGTTCGAAGATCATCCGGTAGCCGTGCTCGGCACACTTGAGCATTCCGCCCAGCAGCATCTGGTCGACCCAGTCGGTGCCCTGGCGCGCGCGCCAGTCGGCGATCGTGCGTTCGCGGTCGTTGATCGCGAGAATGAGGTAAGAACGCGAGCCGCTCATCCGCTGCGCGGCGATCGACGGGACGTAGCCCAGCCGGTCGATCGACGCCTGGACGCGCTCCTGCATCTCGGGACGGACGCTGGGTTCCTTGTTGATCACGCGGCTGACCGTCTGGAGCGACACTCCAGCGTCGGCGGCGACGTGCTTGATGGTGACGGCCTGGCGGCGACGAGCCATTGTCAGGTGCTTCCCCAGTTCATCGACACGCCACGGCCCGGCCGATCCGCGACCGATCCGGCTTCCCTGCTCCTAGGGTGCGTGCCTTGCCCAATGCAAGCGCGCGAACGCCTGCCGGTGAAACGAAAAACGGGTCCGGTCGCATTCGATCCGGACCCGTTTGTCGATGTCGCGCCGCGCCTTAGTAGGTGAAGCGGGCGATGAAGGTGTAGCGGCGGTCGTTGCGGAACGCCGACCGCAGGAACCGGGTCCCGGCGAAGTCGACCACCTGCGAGGTACGGGTGACTTCGTCGAGCAGGTTGACCCCTTGCACGCCGACCTTGAGGTTCTTGTTCACCGCGTAGAAGATCGACGCGTCGAGCTGGCCGCCCGATTCCTGCCAGATCGGCGAGAACGGGTAGATGTCGTCGCGCGGGGTGATCAGGAACGCCGAGCGCCAGTTGTACGCCGCGCGCATCGCCAGCGGACCCTTTTCGTAGAACACCGTCGCGTTGACCGTGTGCTTCGACAGGCCCTGGAACGGCTGACGGAAGGCGAACGCGCCGCCGCCCAGTTCGTTGCCGCCCGTCGTCACCGAAGGCTCGCCCGGGTTGGCGAGGTTCGGGTTCGAAAGGTTGGAGCCATCGACGTAGGTGTAGGTGATCTGCGTGCCGAGCCCGCTCAGGAGCCCCGGCAGGAAGTCGTAGGTCTGCTGGTAGGCGAGTTCGAAGCCCTTCAGGACACCGTCCTGGACGTTCGACGGGCCCTTGAACACGAAGTCCACGCTGGTTCCGTCGGGACTCGTGTAGGTCCGGTTCTCGAACGCGGTGTCGACCCGGCCCTTGATGTCCTTGATGAAGAACGATCCGGTGAGCGAGCCGACCGAGCTGAAGTACCATTCCGCGGACACGTCGTAGTTCCACGAGGTGACGGGACGCAGCCTGCGGTTGCCGGTCGAGAGGATGAACAGCGGCCCGGTTTCCAGCGTGTTGGCTTGCTTGAGCGCGGCCGTGTTGTCCCCGATCACGCCGCCGGTGCGGAACAGCTGGAGGTCGGGGCGCGAAATGCCCTTCGACACCGCGAAACGGAACAGCAGCCCGCCGCCGACGTCGAGCTTCGCGTTGAAGCTCGGCAGCCAGTGCTGGAACTTGATGTTCTCGTTCTCGATGAGGATTTCACCCGTGTGGGCAGCCGCGAACTCGGCCTTGCGGGCAGCCGAGAGGTCGCAATAGCCGCGCACGATGTTCGGCGCGCCCGGCCCTGCGCAGTTGGCGTTGATCTCGGCCACCGACACCACGCCGTCGCCGTTGCCGCCGTTGGCGACAGCATCGAACCGTGCCGGATTGGGGAAGCCGATCCGGCCACCGCTCTTCACCGAGGTCTCGACGAAGCGCACGCCGAGGTTGCCTTCGAGCGTCCAGCCGTTGCCGAACGTGCTGCCGAAATCGAGGCGGCCATAGGCGGCCTTGGTGATTTCGGTGACCGTCGAAACCTCGCCCGGGCAATAGACGCCCTCGATGTTGCAGGGGACCGGGGCGCCGGTGATCGGGTCGGTCGTCGTGCGGCCGTTCACCCCCAGGTTGAACTGTTCGGGGGTTTCCGAGAAATCGACGATCTCGTTCCACTGCCGGTCGGTAATCCCGGCGAGGTACTCGCCGAGGAAATCGTCGCCGCCGAAGAACCAGGCCGCCCCGTTCGGAATCGGGGTCGTCGCGGCTCCGCGCTGGAAGTTGCTGCCGAAGGGATTGCGCAACTGCGAATAGGCGGGGAATTCGTCGGTGAAGGCGCCGCCGGCGATCGCGAACTCCTGTCCGGGAAGCCCGGTGTAGAAGCGGCCCGGCTGGAACCCGCAAGGCGCGCCGAAGATGGTCTGGTTCCACGGAGCGCAACCGGCGCGACCGGCCCACGGAGCCGACAGGTTGCCCCAGGTGCTGAAGTCGGTGTTGCGGGTGGTGCGATCGCGATTGGACCAGCGGCCGCCGACGCGCAGGCTCTTGATGAAGCCTTCGCCGAGGTCGTACTCCGCGTCGAACCGCAGGGTGTCCATGTCACCCTCGTTCTTCTCGCGGCTGTCGAGGCCGAACCAGTAGTAGGTGTAGAACCCGCTGGAGAAGTAATCGGCCGGCGAGCCCGGAGGAGCAAGGAACTGGATGTCCGGCGTCTTGCCACTCATGTCGATGGCGATGTCGGCCCAGGTGCTCATCGCGCCGAACACCGAATCGCGCGCCAGATCGGACACGACGCGCTGCGCCTCGAAGTTCACTTTAAGGCGATCGGTGACGTTCCACTTGACGTCGAACGAGTAGTCCGAGGTGATCGAGGTCGCGTCGCGCAGGAAACGCAGCGAATCGAGCGGGATCCCGCCCCGCCCGAAGGGCGTCGCATAGGCGTTGCCGCGGCCCGCCGTGAGGACACCGCTTATGAACCGTCCGTTCTCGTCATACTGCCAGGTATCGGCCGCCTCGATGATCGGCGCGTTGGGATCGTCGCGACGGCCCAGGAGCGCGTATTCCTCGGTCGCGAAATTGGTTTCCGAACGCAGCCAGTCGAACGACATGACGAAATCGCCCGACGGGCTTTCGTACTGGAGGGAGGCGTTCCACGCTTCGCGCTCGCGGTCGAGCGTGGTGGTGCGCACGCCGGCGTACTGGGGAACCAGCACCGATCCGGCGGGCGGGAAGTTGGTTTCGTTGAAGTTCGGGTTGCCGGTGAAGCCGCCCGAACCGACCGAAAGCGCGCGGATGCAGTCCCCCGTGAGCGTCGGCGCGCGGTAGCACGGGTCGCCGATCTGCGAGGCGTCGGTGCGGCTCTTGAGTTCGGAGTTCGAGTAGCCGAGCTGGACGCCGATCCGGCCCCCTTCGGTTTCGAACACGGTCGACCCGAGCAGGTTGAAAGTGGGCGACCATTCCTTGCGCAGGTCGCCGTAGTTCATTTCGACCGAACCTGCGATATGGGTGCCGGAGCGGTCGAGCGGCTTGCGGGTGACCAGGTTCACGGTGCCAGCGATCGCGCCTTCGATCATGTCGGCGGTGACGTTTTTGAACACCTCGACCCGACCGAGCAGCTCGGGCGAGACGTCGTTGAAGCTCAACTCGCGCCCGCCGTTGGCCGAGAAAATCTCGCGGCCGTTGAGTTCGGAACGGACATAGGGAAGGCCGCGAATGATGACGCCGGTGCCTTCGACCGAGAAACGGTCGGGATCCGACGGCTTCTCGAACCGGCCGATGTTGACGCCGGGCACGCGCTGGAGCGCCTCGGCGACCGAGCGGTCGGGCAGCGCGCCGATGTCCTCGGCGGTGATCACGTCGACGAAGGTGTCGGCGTTTTCCTTGATGTTCTGGGCATTCTGGAGCGAGGCGCGGAAACCGGTAACGACGATCGCATTGTCGTCTTCGGCCTGGGCGGCGTCATCGGTCGCGGGAGCCTGGCTGTCCTGCGCCCAGGCTGGCTGCGCGGCACAGGCGACCAGGGCGAGCCCCGATGCGGTCGAGAGGGCGAAATGGCGGCGGAATGCCGACCGGGTGTGGCGACGAATCAAGCGATCCTCCCTGGATACAATGCGCTTTGCGGCGGGATTCGCGTCCCGCTCGGATTGATGAATATGCGATTGCGTGAACGTTCACAAGCAAATAATGAACGTTCACATTTGGCATTCCGGAAGCCGCGTGCCAGACCGTCGCTGAAGGCCGGCCGGAGCATTGGGGAGAGAGCGCGTGAAACCGATACGCCGTATCGTCATCGTCGGGGGCGGGACCGCCGGATGGATGGCCGCCGCGGCGCTGGCGCGGCTGCGCGAAGGCAGCGACCTGGCGATCACCCTCATCGAATCGGAGATGATCGGCACCGTCGGCGTCGGCGAGGCGACCATCCCTCCGTTCGTGGAGTTCAACCAGCTGCTCGACATCGACGAGCGCGAGATGATGGCGGCCGCGCAGGCGACCTTCAAGCTCGGCATCCAGTTCGTCAACTGGGGCAAGCAGGGTGACAGCTATATCCACCCGTTCGGCAACTACGGCTACCCGATCGACGGGGTCGGCTTTCACCAGCACTGGCACCGGGCGCGCGCCGCCGGCGACCGGCGCCCGATCCAGGCCTTCAATGTCGAGACGATGGCCGCCTTCTTCGGCAAGTTCTCGCGCACCGAGGACTACAACCGCTCGGGCGAATATCCGCCGGTGAACTACGCGTACCACCTCGACGCGACGCGCTATGCGAAGTTCCTGCGCGGGTACGCCGAGGGCCGGCGCGTGGTGCGGCGCGAGGGCCGCGTGGTCGACGTCGCGCTCGACGGCGAAAGCGGGTTCGTCACCTCGGTCACGATGGATGACGGGCGCGCGGTCGAGGGCGACCTGTTCGTCGACTGCTCGGGCTTTCGCGGCCTGCTGATCGAGCAGGCGCTCGGCACCGGATACGAGGACTGGCGCCACCTGCTGCCCTGTGACCGCGCGGTGGCGCTTCCCTGCGCGCGCGAGGACGGGTCGCCGCCCGCCCCGTTCACCCGCGCCACCGCGCATTCGGCCGGCTGGCAGTGGTGCGTCCCGCTGCAGCACCGCAACGGCAATGGCCACGTCTATTGCAGCGAATACATGGCTGACGACGAGGCCCACGACATCCTCGTGAACAACCTTGCCGGCAAGCCGCAGGCCGAGCCCAACTTCCTGCGCTTCGTCACCGGGCGGCGGAAGAAGTTCTGGAACAAGAACGTGGTCGCACTGGGCCTTGCCGCAGGGTTCATGGAACCGCTTGAATCGACCTCGATCCACCTGATCAACACGGGCATTAACAAGCTCATCGCGCTGCTTTCGCTCGAAGGTATCAGCCAGGCCCAGGAAGACGCGTTCAACCGCTTCACGATCAAGGAATACCTGCGCATCCGCGATTTCCTCGTGCTCCACTACAACGCCACCGCGCGCGAGGATTCGGAGTTCTGGAATTACGTCCGGACGATGGAGATACCCGATTCGCTGGCCGAGAAAGTCGAGCTGTTCCGCCTCAACGGGCAGATCTTCCGCGAGGAGGACGAGCTGTTCACCGAGACCAGCTGGGCCGCGGTGATGATGGGGCAGGGGGTCGGGATGCAGGGCCACAATCCGATGGCCGACCGGATGAGCGCGCCCGCCCTCAAGGCGGAACTCGACACGATCGAGCGGTCGGTCCGCTTCGTCGTCGACCGTATGCCCTCGCACGCCGACTACCTGAAGCGTTACTGCCCGGCGCCCGAGACGATGCCGGTCGCCGCATAGCGGCTGGACAGCCTGCGGCACTTGCGCGACGGTGGTGCGGCGACAGTGAACGGCGGGAACAGGATGGCCATGCGCGACAACGACCGGGTGCGGATCGAACTGGGCGAAGACGGCGTGGCGCAGGCCCGCCTCGTCCGTGCGGACAAGATGAACGCCCTCGACGGCGCGATGTTCGACCGCCTGATCGAGGCGGGCCAGGCGCTGCACGAGATGAAAGGGCTGCGCGCGGTGGTCCTTTCCGGCGAGGGCCGCGCGTTCTGCGCCGGGCTCGACCTGTCGAGTTTCGGCCGGGACCGGGGGGGCGAACCGCCGCTGACCGAGCGGACCTATGGCAACGCCAACAAGGCGCAGCAGGTCGCGATGCAGTGGCGCAAGCTGCCCGTGCCGGTGATTGCCGCGATCCACGGGGTGTGCTTCGGCGGCGGCCTGCAGATCGCCAGCGGGGCCGACATCCGCGTGGTCGCGCCCGACACCCGCATGGCGATCATGGAGATGCGCTGGGGCCTCGTCCCCGACATGGGCGGATACGCGCTGTGGCGGGGCCTGATCCGCGACGACGTGCTGCGCGAGCTGACCTACACCAACCGCGAATTCACCGGCGAGGAGGCGCACGCGATCGGCCTCGCGACCCACGTCGATGCCGAACCGCTCGCCCGCGCCACGGCAATCGCTTCGACCATCGCCGACCGCAGCCCGCACGCGATCCGGGGCGCGAAGCGGCTCGCGAACGCGATGCCCGACAAGCCCACGGCCGACCTGCTGATGGACGAGAGCCTCGAGCAGCACAAACTCCTCCGCTCGAAGAACCAGATGGAAGCCGTGATGGCTGGCATGGAACAGCGCAAGGCGCGCTACGAGGACGTGTAAGGCGCCCGGTCACCCGGCGTCCCTTTCGAAAATGCTGTCGCGATTTACCAAGTAATGCCGCGCTTCGTGGTGTACTCCGTCGCAGTGACATCGGCGAGGTGACATGAACGAGAGCAGTTCCTTTGGCGGCGCCTTGCCCTATCGCGGGCGGATTTATTCGGGCGGTCGCCTCGGACCGCCCGACCTTGCCCGGCACGAGGACTTCCGGCTGGGAAAGGCCCTCGTCAGGCCCTCGGTCCGCACGGTCGAGGGGGCCGGAGGAACGGTCGTCGTCGAACCGCGCGTTATGCAGGTCCTCGTCGCGCTGGTCGATGCCGGCGGCGAGGTGCTGACCCGCGACGACCTCATCCGCGTGTGCTGGAAAGGACAGATCGTCGGCGACGACGCCGTCAACCGCGCGATCTCCGCGGTGCGCCGCGCCGCGCGCGAAACCGATGGCGGCTTCGGGGTCGAGACGATCCCGCGGATCGGCTTTCGCCTGCTCGCAGAGGAAAACGGCGAGTTGCAGCCGGTCGCGCCGCCAGCCAGCGCAGGGGCGCCCGACCCGGCTTCGCGGGTATCGCGCCGCGCGCTGGTGGCGGGGGGACTGGCGCTCGCCGGGGCCGCCGGCGCCGGCCTATGGTTCAGCCGCTCGGGAGGCGCCGATCCGGCTGCCGGGCTTATCGAGGACGCGCGCAGCGACCTCGATGCGGGCACCCCCGAGGCGAACCTGCGGGCCATCGCCACGCTCGAGAAGGCGACGGGTGCCTCGCCCGCCAATGGAGAGGCCTGGGGACTGCTCGCGCTGGCGGTCGCGCAGGTCGACGATCACGCGATCGACCGGACGCAGTTTCCGGTCGAAAAGGTGACGGTCGCCGCCAACCGCGCGCTCCGGCTCGATCCGGCCAATGCCGATGCCCAGGCGGCGCTGGCGCTTTCGATGCCCTATTACGGCGACTGGCTCGCGGCGGAGAAGCGGTTCGCGGCCATCCTCGAGCGGCATCCGGACCACCTGCCGACGCTCGATTCGCGCAGTTTCTTCCTCGGCGCGGTGGGCCGGATGCGCGAATCGGCGCGCGATCGCCAGGCCTTCGCGTCGCGCGGATCGTCGAATCCGAACATGGTCTTCCGTCAGGTTTACGCGCTGTGGTTCCTCGACCGCATCGCGGATGCGGACCGGGTGGCGACCGGCGGGCTGCAGACGTGGCCTCGGCATCCGGGCCTGTGGTTCGCCAAGCTCTGGGTCCTTGCCGGAACCGGCCGAATCGACCGCGCCGTTGCGTTGATCGCTGACGAGGCGGGGCGACCACCGCTGCCGCCGCCGATGCTCGATACCCTGCGCGCCGCCATGTCGGCGGCCGGAGATCGTGATCCCGGAGCGGTCGATGCCGCCGCCGGTCGCATCGTCGGCGGCGTCGGACAGTCGGTCGCCGCAGTGGTCAACGCGATCATGCTGCTCAACCTGATCGGCGCGATCGACCAGGCCTTCGCGGTGAGCGAGGCCTACTACCTCGAGGAAGGTCCGTTGATCCCTGCGATGTCGTGGCGTCCCGGGCAACCGTTCGTACCCGACCAGCGCCGGCGCAAGACCAACATGCTGTTCACCCCCATGGCGCGCCCGATGCAGGCCGATCCGCGGTTCATGCCGCTGATGGAGCGCATGGGTCTTGCCCGGTACTGGAACCGGCGCGGGGTCACGCCCGATTTCCTCGCCCCGATCAAGGCCTAGATCCGCGCCTCGATACCGATGCCCAGCTCGCGCGGGTCGGCGGCGGTCCCGAACCTGAGGTCGAACAGGTAGGTCATGTGGAACCGGTCGAAGAGGTTGCGGGCGTAGGCGAAAACGTTGGCCCGGCCGATGGCCCACGACCCGCGTGCATCGACCACAGTCGCGCTGGGCACCACCAGCGCGGGCGTGTTGGCGTCATCGCTGAAGTAGGCGCCGTGGTGACGGATCGTCGCCGACAGGCGGACCGGCTGAACCGGCTGCCAATCGGCCGATGCCGCGGCGCTGACCCGGGGCGAACGCTGGAACTGCCTGCCCAGTGTCGGGTCGAGCGGCAGCAGCGTTTCGAGCACCCGCGTGCCGAGCAGCCCGAACGCGCCGCGAAGCGACAATCGCTCGCCGAAGCGATAGCCGGCCTCCAGCTCGAACCCTTGGGTCCTTGCCCGCGGTGCATTCTCGAACTCGGGCG
The DNA here is from genome assembly GCF_025154015.1 of Tsuneonella litorea. GTDB lineage: Bacteria > Pseudomonadota > Alphaproteobacteria > Sphingomonadales > Sphingomonadaceae > Tsuneonella > Tsuneonella litorea. Next base: position 16,156 of record NZ_JAOAMV010000001.1, on the reverse strand, counting down.
CGAAGAAAGGGGTCCCGCCCGGCAACTGGATCTGCACCAACTGCTGGCGCTGCGCGTCCCGGATCGAGCTGCGGAACAGGTTGACGGCGACAATACCGCGACCCCCGGCGAAAGTGGACCGCGCGAACAGCTCGCGGTTCCACAGCGTTTCCTGTCCGAAATCGTCCTGCGCCCGGCGCACCAGGCTGATCGAGGTCCCGCCGGGGTTGTAGGCGCGCTGGATCATCGCGCCCACCGTTGTCCCCGGCGCGATGTCGACGGCGAGCGACAGCTTCGGCAGCCACCCGTCGAACCGCCCGTCATAGTCGAGCGCGAATCCCGCCGGCGGGGTGCCGACCAGCCCGGCGCGCTGCTGGCGGTCGGTCTGGTATCGAAGGCCCCCGGTGATCGCGATCCGTTCTGCCGGCCGCCACGTCGCCTCGCCGAACAGGCCCAGGCTTGCCTGGCGATCGCGGAACTGTCCCGCACCCACGCCGAGGCCGGTGATGTCGATCGTCTGCACCTGGCGGGTGGTGATGTGGTTGATACCCGCAAGCAGCGAGAGGCTGGCGTCCCGCGGCTGCCAGTGAAGGATGCCCTCGACCGAATAGTCGTGCGAATCGACGTGGGTCTGGCCCAGCCCCGGCAGGCCGAAGCGCCGCACCTGCGCGTCGCCGAAAGAAAGGGTCACGTCCCCCGCCAGCGCCGCGCCCGCTTCGTGATGCAGCCGCGCCGTAACCGAATCGACGTTGACGCGGTGAATCCCATTGGTGCGTTCCGGCACCGGGTCCCGGCGCTCCTCGAACGGGATGCGCACCGCCTCGAACTGGGGGGCCTGCGATTCGGTGTGGACGAAGCTCGTCTCGATTCGCGTGCCCGGCAGCGCTGTCGGGGTGAACAGCAGCTTGGCGCGCAGGATGCCGTAATCGTCGCGGTCGATGTCCGCACCCGCGATGCCGTCCGCCATGTCGCTCGCCATTCGTCCCAGGCGAAGGTCCCCGCTCACCCGCAGCGCGACCTGGTCGGCGACCACCGGACCCGACACCAATGCGGACACCTGGCGGGTACCGATCCCGCCGATGATCGCACGGCCCTTGCCTTCCCACTCGAACGCAGGATCTGCGGTTTCGATGAAGATCGCGCCGGCCACCGAATTGCGCCCCTGGGTGGTGGTCTGCGGGCTGCGCCAGACCTCGACCCGTTCGACGTCCCACAGCGGGGCGGAACTGGCGACGTATTCGTAATAGGTGACCGGGCGCCCGTCGATCTGCACCGTCACCCGCGGCCGCGTCCCGCCGAGAAAGGCGAACAGGTTGCGCAGCAGCCCGGTCGAATCCTGCCCGCGGATCGCCGCGCCTTCCTCGCCCGATCCGGCCTGCACGTTGGGGACGAGGTCGAGCACCTGGTCGAGCCGGTCGGCGCTGGCGGCCTCGATGGCGGCCTCGTCGATGACCACGACACTCGACGGCGTCTGGCGGATCGTGCGGGGCACCCGTTCGCCGGTGACGATGATTTCGCCCGCGGGTCGGCGCGGGGGGTCGAGCGCGGTCGTGTCGGAGGGCGCGTCGGCCATCCCCACGGACGCAGCGGCAAGCAAGCTCAGCACCATGACCGGTCCCCCCGATTTGCCGGAGAGATGCACCAGTTCAGGCGCTTAGGGAAGATGCCGATGCGCCCGCGGCGCCGGCCGCTCAGCCGAAGATGGCCGCTGCCTGCATTCCTGCCAGCACCTGCTCGCCGTCATAGTTCCACAGCCGCAGGCGTTCGGACGAATAGCCGTGGTCGGCGTGATCGCTGGCCGCTTCCGCCAGGAACCAGCCGTCGCGGGTGCGCGCGGCGGGATCGAGCAGGTTGAAGCTCCAGTTGATCGACGACAGCGGACCCTGCCGCTGCATGGCGCGCATCGAGCCTGGCGGCAGCGCATCGCCGAGCACGATTGCCTCGACCACCGGGTCGAGCCCCTCGCGGTCCTTCAGGCGGACCCAGCGGCGCACCAGCGGCTTGCCGGGACCCTGCTCGTCCTGCGCGCGGCGGATTTCGAGGTTGGCGGTGAAGTAATTCGGGTTGTTCATCCCGACGTCCTCGTTGTCCTCGGGCGGGCCGGGCCACGGATCGGCCTTGCCGGCCGGGTGCAGCGCATTGGGCTCGCGCTCCTCGCCGAACAGCATGAGCGCGGTCAGCGCCAGCTTGCCGTCGCAGGCGATGTCGCTGCGCACCTGGGTCACGTTGCGGCCCTGGCGGACCATCGAGACCGCAAAGCTCAGGTTCTCGCCCACCGGCGCGACGAAACCGACCTGCGCCGCGCGGAACGGCGGCAGGTCGGGCATCGCCTTGCGCGCGGCGACCAGCGCGAGCGCGGCAGAGGCGCCGCCGAACAGGGTGCGCCCCTGCATCCAGCGCGTCGCACCGGGAAGGACGATCGGGCGATTGTCGGCGGGGACCGCGTCGACGAGAGTGGCAAATCGCATCGGGGCGGGTTGATAGCAGCCCGCGCCGCCGCGTCCAGTCGGCTGCGCCTGCATCCCGCCGCCGGCCGGAACGGTCTGGGCGATCGGTAATGGGGGCGCGTGTCGCGCGGACGATTGCCATGCGCCGAGCAAGGCGCTAGTGGGCCGCTTCCTCGTCCGGGCCGCGCGCCCGGAAGGGGGCGAGGCCCGATGGCGGAGTGGTTACGCAGAGGACTGCAAATCCTTGCACGCCGGTTCGATTCCGGCTCGGGCCTCCACCTTCCCTTTTTCTCCCTTTCGTTTTCGTTCGATTTTGAACCGTTATCCTGCGGTTTTCAGCCACTTCTGTGCCTGAATTCTTTTGTTCCTTTTTCTCGCAAACCGCGCGATAAGGAGGGGGAGATGGAGGGGGCAGGCCCTTCTTCGAACAAGGGAAGCGAGAATGGGAAAGCTCACGGCCAAGTCCGTCACCGCGCTGGGGCCGGGACGGCACCACGATGGCGACTGCCTATTGCTTGAGGTTCGCCCCACTGGATCGCGCTCTTGGCTGGCGAGAGTTCGCCACAACGGTAAGCGCCGCGACATCGGCTTGGGAAGCGCCAGCGTCATCTCATTGGCGCGGGCGCGGGAGCGCTGCCGAGAGGTTCGCACGGCCATTGCCGAGGGTCGCGATCCTCTGACGCTGTGGAAGCCTTCGCCCCCGATGGCCCGCTTTTTCGAGGAGGTTGCGCGGGAGTTTGTCGAGCAGCGAGAGTTCAGCGCGAAGTCTCGTCAGCAAGCCCTGACCCGGCTCGAACGGTATGCCTTCCCGCGTCTAGGCAAGCTGCAAGTCCAGTCCGTCGATGCGGACAACATCGCTGAGGCGTTGCGACCGATCTGGACCACGAAGCCGGAAACAGCCGTGCGGACCCGCGACTTGATCCTGCGGACCCTGCGCTTTGGGCGACCAGACGGGGCGTTGCTCGAAACGACGCTGGCCCGCGCGATCACCGACCGGCTCCCGGCTCAGCCGCGCAACAAGAATTTTGCCGCGATGCCCTACACCCAGGTGCCGGGCTTCATGGCAAAGCTGGCCGGTAAGAAGACAATGGGCGCGCTCGCCTTGCAGACGGTGATTCTGACGGCCACCCGATCCGGCGAAGCGCGTGGCGCGACTTGGCGGGAGATAGATTTCGATGAGGCCGTTTGGACGGTCCCCGCTGAGCGGATGAAGATGAAGCGACCGCACCGGATTCCCTTGTCTCCGCAAGCCGTAGCGGTGCTACGAGCTGCCCGCGATATGCCGAGGGCTGACCGGAAGGCTGATGGGTTGGTGTTCCCCGGCGCGACGGGAAAGCCCCTCAGCGACATGACGCTGACCAAGATTTTGCGGGATATGAACGAGCCGGTCACGGTCCACGGTATGCGGTCCAGCTTCCGCGACTGGGCTGCAGAACAGACCTCCCTTCCGGGTGAGATTGCCGAGGCCGCGCTGGCCCATGCCGTGCCGAACGCTGTTGAGGCCGCGTATCGCCGCACCACCTTCTTCGACAAGCGCCGGGAGATGATGAACGCTTGGGGCGGTTACTGTGCCGACGATGGCGGCGCGAAGGTTGTCCCGATCCGCAAGGGGCGCGGGTGATGGCTCTAATCCATGAAGATCGACGCGGCCTGACTAGCTCGATGCAGCCGGAGGAGGTTCGCACGCTTGGGATCGAAGGCTTGATGCTGCTCGACCTTCGGCTGTGCCGCCGGGACAGCGAGATCATTGCCGGCGACAAGAACCTGCCTAGCGTCATTTCGTGGCTACCGGAAGGCACTGAGCGCGAATGGTTGCGGGATTGGCTGTCCGCTGATCAGCGGGAAGATCGCATCGCCGGAATGCAGGTGCTTGCCGAAGCAGGAGAGTGGCATGAGCTTAGCTGCCACCTGAGCGGTTGGCATGACGACCTCCAGACCATGCAGCTGATCTATGCGCGGTGGGATGCCGACGCGCCCCGGCGCAACGCCAGCAAGCCCCGCCGGGGGAAGGAATGGTGGCGCGTCTTGGCGCGGTATCTGCACGAGGCGGACGAAGAAACCTGGGATGCGAAGCTAAAGCATCTCCCGGATGACCAAGAGGAACCACTCAGGCTTGACACCTATTGGTTCCATCGCAGGATCGGTGAAAGCAGAGCCGGGGCGAAGGGGCCGCTGGTATGCTGCACGTTTGACGATGGCAGGAGGCCAGATGAAATCTCCTTCTCGACATTCGAGCGACACCTGAAAAACAACAAGTCGAAATAAATCTTCGGGCGGTTAGCGGCTAATCGCCCTACGCACTGCCCGAAATCGTCTGTCGTTCCAACGAGAGGACACGACAGATGGACGACCTCAAACCCCGGCTAGTGGACCGCCACAAGGCGCGCGAGTTGCTCGGCAACATCGGCGACAGCAAGCTCTACGACCTATTCAATCGCGGTGAAATCGAGGGTGTGTTCCTCGACAACAAGCGCCTGTTCGTGGTCGCTTCGATTGACGCCTACATCGACCGGCTGACCAACGCGCGGCCCGAAGGCGTCACCCGCCGCTTTGGCAATCTCAAGTATTGCGATGCGCGATGACGAGGAGGAGCCGCGCATTCAACCACGAGAAATAATCCTCCCGCGCGGTTTCTTTTGAATCGACGCTGGAGCTTTCTCGCCTCGCCTAACGAGGAGAAGCCCAATGACTATATTTCCGAATGTTCAAGTAGCGACCCGGTTCGCCTGTAAGATCGCTCGCGCCGATCCATTGCAGGTGACAACTGGACTATATCAGAGTGACAACGAGGACTTGCAGGCGATCTTGCCGCCGAAGCCTGAGGTCAACGGTCAGCCGCGTTATTACAACGGTCTAGAGGTCGGGCTTCTCGCCATCGTGACCGATTTCACGGCTGCGGGCGTCAAGTTGCCCTTGTCCGCGAAGATCGCCCGTCGCGTCATGGAAGCGCACCTGTCCCGGCCCGAAGTGCCCCAGTGGGTGATCGTGGCGACGGACAACGGGAACGTCTCGACGCTTCCCTACAGTCAGGTGGACCTGCTCAACGGTTTCATCTCCGGCGCACGGCTCAATTTCGCCCTGGTGGTGGATCTTGCCAGTTATGCTGCGCGCGTAAGTGCGGCTGTCGCCGACGCGCCGAAGGTGATCGGAGGCGGTGATGCGGTCTGATGGAGGAGGCGGGAGTATCCCCGGCGAAGCCCTAGCCGGGGATACCCGTTCGCAGTCCGAGGCAAGTCAGCACACTGAAGCTCTGGACAGATCGCGGGATGCTGCTGGCGCACGTCAAAGTCTAACGGTTCTCGACGCAGCGCTGAAATACGCCGCCGCCGGGTTTCCCGTCTTTCCTTGCCGCAATGTGCCGGGGCTACCGGGCCACAAGGCTCCGCTGACAGCGCGCGGGTTCAAGGATGCGACAACCGACCGGGCGCAAATCGAAGCGTGGTGGCGACAGCACCCGCAAGCCTTTGTCGCGGTGCCCACCGGCGCGGCGAGCGGCCTCGCCGTGCTCGATATCGACGCAAAGAACGGAAAGGACGGCTTCGCCGCCGTGCCCGGCTGGGAAAGCATGACCCCGCTGCGCTCGCGAACCGGGAGCGGCGGCGCGCACCTGTTCTTCCGCGCCAGCGAGCCGATCCGCAGCACGAGCAATGTAAATGGGCATGTCGGCGTCGATACGCGCGGCGAGGGCGGGTATGCGATCGTGCCGCCGTCCAGCGGTTACGAGTGGGTATCTGGGGGCGATACGATCGACCCCTTGAACCTGCCGCATTTCCCCCTTGCCTACCTCCCCCGCTACCAACGCCACGAAAGCAGCGACGAAGGGTTGCTGGCTGACGAGCCGGAGTTGGTCGAACCGGCCCTGCGCGCGATCCCGAACGACGATCTGGGCTGGGACGAGTGGAACCGGGTCGGCATGATGACCTTTGCCGCGACGGGTGGAAGCGATGAAGGCTTCGACGCATGGGATGAGTGGTCGCAGAAAAGCTCGAAATACAGCGCCCACGAGACCCGCAAAAAATGGGACCGCTTCTTTCGTTCGCCACCCACTGGGGTCGGCATGGGAACCTTGCGCTGGATGGCGAACGAAGCGGACCCCGACTGGCTCGACAAGTTCGAGCTTGCACAGGAAGCCGCTGCCCGAGCGTCCTTCGACGCGGGGCAGGCGATTTTCGAGGACATGGTCGGCTCGGTCCTGCCGAAACCAGAACCCGCACCCGACGCGCCCGAAAAAGGCTATTGCGCCACGGAGAATGGTGCAGGAGCGCAAGCGCAGACGGAGGCAGAACCTACCGCCAGCGAACCGTCCGAGACCACCGAGGGGCCATTTTCGCTGAAGCTAGAGGAATGGAACGCGGGCGGCGACGATTGGCAAATTTCACCGCGGGCTTGGTTGCTTGGCAATGTATTCTGTCGAGGCTTCGTTTCGGCCCTGATCGCTGACGGCGGCGTGGGCAAAACGGCGTGGAGCGTCTTGCAGGGGCTATCCTGCGCCACGGGCCGCGCTCTGTCTGGCGAACACGTATTCGAGCGGTGCCGCGTCCTGCTGCTGTCGCTTGAAGATGATCGGGAGGAGCTTCGCCGCCGGGTGCGGGCCGCGATGATCGCGCACGATGTAAAACCGGAGGAAGTGGACGGCTGGCTTTTCCTGTCCGCGCCTGAGGGCAAGGCGGGCAAGCTCGTCAACGCGGCCCTGCGCGGCAACGGGCGGGTGAAAACCGGCGCGATGCTCGACGAGTTGAAAGCGGCGATCACCGGCAGGAACATCGACTTGCTGATAATCGATCCGCTGGTGAAGGCGCACGATGTGGAGGAGAACGACAACTCCGCAATGGACATTGTGATTTCGACGGCGTCCGAATTGGCCATCTCCCAGAACATCGCGGTCTGCCTGCTACACCATACGAGTAAGGGTGCCGCCGATCCGGGCAATGCCGACCGGGGCCGGGGTGCCAGCGCGGTCAAGAACGGTGCACGCTCGGTCTATACCCTTACGGCCATGAGCAGCGGCGAAGCTGAGTTGTTCAATATCACTGAAGCTTCACGCCGGTCCTTCGTGCGGCTCGACAGTGGCAAGGTGAACATTACGCCTTCGCTCGACCGGGCGAAATGGTTTGAGCTGGTCGGAGTCAATCTTGGTAACGGCAACCCGCTTTATCCCCACGGTGATAATGTGCAGAGTCTCAGGCCCTGGTCCCCACCAGACGCTTGGGGCAGCGTAGGTGACGATACCAGGCAACGCATTCTCGACGAGATCGAAGCTGGTGTGCCTGAGGGCGAAGGCCATCTGGCTGGGAGCCGGTATTCGAACAGTCCCCGCGCAACATGGCGCGCTGCGTGGCCGGTGGTCAGCGGACAGGTGCCCGATCTGACCGAGCGACAAGCCCGCAAGATCATTTCCGATTGGCTGAAAACGCGCGTGCTGGTCGAGCGCGATTATCACGATCCGAACGACCGGCGATCAGTGAAAGGTCTGTTCCGCGCGACGAAGGAGAACGACGACAATGTGCCGATGTGAACGAATAAAGCAGCGCGGGATTAGCTCGATCTATTCCCGCGTTAATCCCGCGCCGATCCGGGCGGGATTAAGCGCGATTACCCTAAAGGGAAAAGTAATCCCGCGTTGGGGCGCGGGATATACGTTTCCCGTTCGCGCGGGGTAATCGCGGAGGCAATCCCCCGCAGGCAACGGGATAGATCGAAAGTTGCCTGAGAGAAAAGAGAGAAGGAACATTCCATGAACGTGAATTTCAATCCGGTGACCGCTGCCAACGAGCCTTTCGATCCGAAGCGCGACCCTGCCACGCGGCAATCGCATGTTTCGATCCGAGCTTTCGGCATCGAGTTCCATTCGCGCTACGGGGTGCTTGCCGAGCTTCGCATGATGATCCTCGCTGTCGATACATGGCTTTCGCGCGGGCTGTTCTGGCACATCGACAAGATCGACTTCGACTCAAAGGGCGGGAGCGTCTGCGCGACCCTCAAGCAGCGCGATGACCCGCTCGACGGGATCGCGCGGCAAATCGCATCGACCTTGAAGCTCCACCTAGGCGACCGCTGCCTGTCCGTGTTCGTCGTGAATCACGCCGGCACTACGATAGCTGAAAGCCGAGGGTGATGGGGCATGAAAAGTAAAAGGCACATGGCCTCGCGGACCGGCGCTGGCCCGCGAAAACAACGCAAAGGTGTCTTTCCGCCACTAATCTTGAGGAGTTGAACATGACCGAAAAGCCCAAGAAGCCCCGCCGCCCTCGCGTGGACAGCACCACCGGGATCGCCGCCGCTATCGTCGCGGGCGGCAAGCAAATCACCCTCCCCGAGGGCACCAAGTTCGATGCTTTCGAGCGCAAGGTGTTCACCGAGCTATGTGACGAGTTCAGCAAGACCGAGCTAACCCCGCACAAGGTCCGGCTGCTAGTCTCGCTCGCCCGTCAGATCGTGATGCTCTCGCGGGAGCAGGAAGCCCTGACCCGCGAAGGGTTCGTGCTGACCAACAGCCACGGCAACGCCGTTCCAAATCCCCGCGTGAAGGCGTGCGCCGGGTTGACCAGTTCGATCCTCGCAATGCGCCGGTCCCTCGGCATCCACACGCGGGCCCAGGAAGGCGGCAGCAACCAGAAAGCCGCAGTCCGCCGCGCCCACAACAAGGCCAACGAAGCCGAGCGCGGCAACTACGACGACAACCTTATCGCCTTCCCCAAGCCGCTGGAGGAGGTCGATGATGACGGGTGACGACGAAGCCACGAGCATGAAGGCCATTGCCATTGTGCGCGACCTACAGCGCAAGCTCGCCAACCAGTGTTTCGAGAGGGGCATCAGCCCTGAAGATATCGCCTTGGGGTGTCTGCATGGCGCGTTCGATGTGGCTGAGGGCGCGAAGGGGCCGGGCATGACCGCCCTCGAATGGATGCGGACCGGGCTGGACCTAATCGAGCGCCAGTTGCTGGCGCGCGAGATAGTCCAGTGACCGAGCGCCGCGCCCCGCCGATCCTCAGCGCGGGCGACCGGCTACAAGCGCAGCCCCACCATGTCCGGGCACTGGTCCTAGACCTCCTCGATCAAATGTCCGCTCCTATGACCGCGCGGCAGATCGAAGCTGCGCTAATCGAAGCGGGCGGGTGGACGCGGGCCGAGCGCCGCCGGATCGTGAAGGCGCTCAAGGTGCTACCGATTGTGGCGATTGGGGCCGGCTAACGGTTTGAGCCTCTGCGGCAGTAACAGCGACCGGCCATTTCAGAAGAGTTGCTGGTCCGTAGATTTCATAGGTTTGCAGCTGCCTCTTGCAAAATCGGTCTTCTCGCCGTCCGGCCCCTCCACCTTGGATATCCGATAGAAATAGCCAGTGTTGCGCTCGAAAACATAAGTCTCATCGATGACCTTGTTCCCCCATCGTCGCCCTGGATTTTCAAACCTGATTTCGGAACGGTTAGATATGAGTTTACATGGGCGATCTGTCGTGCAGAGTGAGGAAAAGTCTTTGTTCCCCGCGAAACGGGTTTCCAGCGTTTCGTCGTTAAGGTTGATGCGGTAGAAGCCGCGATATGAGAGTGTGGCTTCGAATTCGGCTCCGTCATCATCGGATGTCAGAGTGACTGGCTTATCGGAGTCAGCGTCGCAATAGAGAAGGATCGTCTCTGCCTCTGAAGCTTCGGCTTCGAAGGTCTGAGCCTCCCGCGTCTGCGATTCACAGGCCGTGACGGAGGCTAAGACAAATAGCGGGACGAAATATCCAAGATTGATTTGCACGGTGAGTTCCTTTGTCTCCGGCAAGTTGCAACTCGAAGGAATGTCAGTCCTTAGTCATTGAGCGGTGATCCATCGTAGTCACCTTGGCGAGAGCTTTACCCTTGCGCAGTCGGGGCGTGAGCCGGAGTGCCCCTTTTCCGCACTTGGGCGAACGAAATCAATTCTCTTTGAATCGCGATCAACCGACTTTCGCCCCTAGACCGAAGGCGACACCCGGCACGTTGGACTCTGCCGCGCGACGCACGTGGTCAGGAATGCTTGGCGCTTCCGAAAGCGGACCGGGGCAAGCGGCTCCGATCCTTCCATCACATTCGATTTCGGAGGCTGTCATGCAGCACTACAATATCCCTCGTGCGCTATCGGGCGCGGTCCGGGCGCAGGAAACCCCTGAGCAGATCGCGGCGCAAATTCGCGCCACCCTCACGACCATGCGCGACAATCAGGACAACCGCATTGCGGGCGTGGAAGAGAATGTCTCGAACCTCACCAACTCGCTCTCCGCGATGCAGCGGCAGATCGAGAATGGCGGCGGCTTCTCCAACGCCAGCCCGACCATCGTTCCGGTCGATGCCGACTACACCAAGGCGTTCGCCAGCTTCGTGCGGCGCGGCGACGGTGAGCAGCGACTGAGCGAGTTGCAGGGTGTCGGGGATCGCGCAGCGATTCAAGCGGCCCTTAGCGTCGGCAGCGACACCAACGGCGGCTATCTGGCCCCAGTCGAATGGGACCGGCAGATCAGCAAGGCCCAGGTGCCGACCTCGCCCATGCGGAAGCTCGCGAAGGTCGTGACCACTTCGGTTGGCGCGTTCTCAACGCTCTGGCAGTCGGGCAATCCCGGCTCCGGCTGGGTGGGCGAGACTGCGGCCCGCCCGCAGACGACCAACCCCACCTTCGCTCCGATCACCTTCGCGGCTGGCGAGATTTATGCCAACCCGGCGGCGACACAGCGCATTCTCGATGATGCTGCGATCGACATCGGGAAGTGGTTGGTCGAAGCTCTGCGGGTTGAGTTCAACCGGCAGGAAAACATCGCCTTCCTTTCGGGCGATGGGGTCAACAAGCCCTTCGGCCTTCTCCAGTATGTGACCGGCGGCGCGGCTGACGGTTCGCATCCGGGCGGCAACCTCACGGTGGTCGAGAGTGCGCTGACGGTCGATGCGCTCATTGACTTCACCTACGGGCTGGGCGCGCCCTATCGCCAGAACGCCACCTGGCTCATGTCGAGCCTCACGGCGGCGGCGCTCACGCGGATGAAAACGGCGGACGGTGATTTGGTGTGGCGTGAGTCGCTCATTGTCGGCCAGCCAGCCACGCTGCTGGGGCGTCCGGTTGAGATCGACGAAGGGATGCCGGGGCCGACTGCGGGCAACATCGCGCTGGCCTTCGGGGACTTCAACGCGGGCTACCTCGTCAACGACCGCTACAGTTCTCTACGCGTCTTGAGAGATAATCTGACGAACAAGCCCTTCGTCCACTTCTACGCGACGAAGCGTGTGGGCGGTGGCGTGCTCGATCCGGGCGCAGTGAGGCTTCTCCGCATTCCAGCGGTCTAAGCCGCTAGGAGCGTGCAGGAGCGCAGATTTGGGGCCGGATGGGGGTAAACCCTGTCCGGCCCTCTTTTTGCCCCTAGTTGCCGCGCCGACAGAGCGATTGTTGGAAGACCTCAAATTTGGTGCCGGGCCTGATGAACACCCAATCATCGACGCGGTCAATTTCTTGGACCACTGACCCATCGCTTCGATAGCTCGATTGGGCTGAATAACGATAACGCCCATCACAATCCAATGTGATGCGAGTGGTCAATAACACGGTGCCATTTGGCTGAGGGGTTTTATATTTCTCGCGTATCCACGCGGACACTAAGCGTCCTTCTCGTTTCACATCGCGCTCAAAGATCCAGTAGTAGCCATGCTCACTCTCCCACTGATGCTCGGGATTTTCGTCGCTCCAAGGGTAATCCGGCTTGACCGCTGATTGCTGGTATTTCGTCCATGGCCCCGTTTCGGGGACCGAAGACTGAGCGATAGCGGGCGCGGAGGTCAATGCGACTAAGCACCCTAAGACCGGACGTTTCATCATTTGCCCCTTTAGGTTAGCGATCAGGTCACAGCCGCAATGACTAACGCGATAATCGAGACGACTAGGGCCGCTCGCGCGGTCCATTCCTCTCGACGCCTCCTCTCCATCTGGCAAAGCAGTCCACGAACGCTCCCGTCACCTTCGGAGCGGATCAACTCAAGGATATCGACTGTCGCAAGTTTTCGGATGGTTCCGGGCGAACTGTCCGGCATCTGATCCGCCGCGATTGTCCCTCTTTGCTCAAAAACACGCCCCCACCATTCCTCGAATGTCATAGCGCCTACTCTCCGACCAAGACCGCATTTGCACTGTAGCCTGAAGTTGACTACACGCAACTAGCCAATCCTTTTCTGTGACGCTCTTATTACCCCGTAGGAAGAGGCCCCGCCTCCCGGCGGAGCCTCTTCATTTCACGCCGCTTCTAGTTCTTGCGGCATCTCCCGCGCGCAGGTGACGTGATAGAAGTCGCCTTTATTACTCGCGCGACGAACATAGACAGCAACTCTTTGCCCTCTTTCCTCGCGCGGCAGTGGCCACCGCGAAAAGTGGCAAGCAGCTCCGGCTGTGCCAATCCAGTCGTCATCCATTAGGGGCTTGCCGTTGGGCAAAAACAAATCCCCAAAGAGGTGATTTTGAGAAATGCTGTGAACTTCGAAAATGAGTTCGCCGATGTCGAGGGGTTCTGGCTTCGCGTGCGTCATTGCTTGCTCCTTTCAAGTGCCGCGTTGATTCGACGGCATCAGGAAATGACCAGCCCGCCCGGTGTGATTAGCCGCTAACCACCCTTACAAAATTCGTTGGGACACAGGCTGGGTTTGCGGCAGACCACTTGTCGCGCGGATCGATCCTGCTAATAGGGCGCGGCGTTGGCTCAGTCCTGTCCGCACCACCTACCCCGATCCGGGAGAGGGGGCGATGGAGGGGGAAGGGTCAAAGCCCAACCCGATAATTCCGTGATTTCCTCTGCCGACCCAGAGGGTTATGGATTATCGGTTTGGGGGAGGCTCGGGCCTCCATTCCTGCCAGCCCTTCGCGGATTGCGGCAACGCAAAGTCGCGGCTAGGGGCGCCGGAATGCCGCTTTAGCTCAGTTGGTAGAGCACATCATTCGTAATGATGGGGTCACAGGTTCGAGTCCTGTAAGCGGCACCACACACTCCAGAAATCGGGAGACCGTGACGCTCGGCCGCGACCGAGGCGCAAGAACCTCGCAGTTCTGCGCCTGTTTGCGCGTGCAGAATGCGGAGTGAGGTCCGTAAGACTGCGGGCGATGGGCGAACAGACTCGATTTCGGGCCCGTGTCTCAGGAGCGCATTTCTCAGACCTCACGCCGAGGGGCGGATCAATTGGAGAGTAGAGCGGCCTTCTGGCGAGACCACTCAAGCGGGAAGCTGGTCCCGAGAAGTTGCTTCGCCGTCAAGCTCGGCGCGTGGCGGCCCCCGAGGATCGCATCGACGATGTCAGGTGAAAGCCAGGAGATATGGAGCAATTGTCCGAGCCGCTTTCGGCAGCGACCGGTCGCCGTTGCGAGTTCCGAGATGGTTTGGCCGGGCTCTGCAAACACCTCATCCCTGACGGTCAAGGCTTCGCGCAGAAGCGAAACGATGGCTTCGTCTCGCTCGGCTTGAGGCTCATCGGTGATGACGAGCCTCACTTCCTTGCCCTTGCGGATGCGGCAGACAGGAGCCGTGAGTGTGAGGCGGCGCTCGTCGGAGACCTCGCTCCGCAGAAGTTTGCCGAGACCGGAGGAGGACAGCTGGACCTGGATATCTGCGTCCCTGACGTCAACGCGCTCGATGAGAGTCGGGATCTTCGTGCGTCGATGATAGGTGCAATACCGAAGCCGGTCGGCGGTGTGCTGACAAAGGTCGAGGGCAGCGGATAGTCTCGCGGCATCGTCCAAACCGACCAAACGCCGGATCGACGACCGGTCTTCAAGGAACTGGACGAGCCTGCCGATGACGGACTTCTCGATGTCGTGCGCCGGAAGCCTCCATGCCGGTGCCTGCGACAGGTCTTCCGATGAATGCGTGATGTAGTAACGGTAGCGCTTGCCCTTCTTGTCGGTGTGAGACGGGCTCATCTTCCTGCCGCGGCCATCGAACACGATCCCGGCCAGCAAGCAGGCTTCGCTGGCATTGCGGCGGGACTTGCGATCGACCCTGCCCTCCTTGATGAGGTGGCTGACCCGGTCCCAAAGCCCGGCATCGACGATGGCTTCGTGTTCGCCTGGCCAGGCCTTCCCCTTGTGGACCATCTCGCCCAGGTAGATGCGGTTGCCCAGCAAGTGAAACAGCGCCCCGCGCGTGAACGCAACGCCGCCGCGAACGGACCCGTCCTTGTAGACCCGGCGCTTGGTCCGGATGCCGCTTGCGCGTAGGTCTTCGAGCAGCAACCGCCCTGACCCAAGCTCAGCGTACCGTTCGAAGATGTGCCGCACCGTGGCGGCTTCCTCCTCGTCGATGACAAGCTTGCGGTCCTTCACTTCGTAGCCCGGCGGAACGGGACCGCCCATCCAGAGCCCCTTCTTCTTCGCGGCTGCAATCTTGTCGCGGATGCGCTCGCCGGTGACCTCGCGCTCGAACTGGGCGAACGAGAGCAGCACGTTGAGCATGAGGCGGCCCATGCTGGTCGTGGTGTTGAACGACTGAGTTACCGAGACAAAGCTCGCTCCCGCCTTCTCGAGGACATCGACGATGCGCGAGAAGTCAGACAGGCTGCGGGTCAGGCGATCGATCTTGTAGAGGACGATGACGTCGATCTTGCCAGCCGAGACATCGGCGAGCAGTCGCTGGAGGGCAGGGCGCTCCAGCGTCCCACCCGAGAACCCGCCATCGTCGTATCGATCCCGGACATGCGTCCAGCCTTCGTGGCGCTGGCTCGCGATGTAGGAAGCGCAGGCGTCGTACTGGGCATCGAGGCTATTGAATTCCTGTTCGAGCCCCTCCTCGGTCGACTTCCTCGTGTAGACGGCGCAGCGGACCGAGCGGCGCTGCTCGAAGGTCAGCGATTCAGCCACGGGACGCCTTCCCGTCCAGTCCGAAGAAGCGCGGCCCCGACCAGTTGGTACCGGTCACCTCGCGAGCTATCGCTGAGAGCGAGGCATACTGCTGGTCTTCGAAGACAAACCCGTTCTCGCTCACTTCAACCGTCACGGTCCTGCCATGCCAGGACCGGACGAGGCGGGTGCCGGCCTTGATCGGGGGACCGCGGTCAGACGCTGCCTTCAGGGCAGTCGTCGAACACCGCGAGAGGCCGCCATGCACCTTCTCCTGCAGGCGGTAGGCGATCCCCATCCTGAGCAGTTCTCCTGAAATCCTGGGAGCGGGCATGCCATATGCCCGCTCCCACTCATGCCGCAGCGCAGCTGGCTTCATGTCCGCCAGCGCTGCTAGACGCTCATCGAGCCTGGCCACTGGTCAGGCGCTCTTGACGAGCGAGTAGCGGCTGACGCCGGCGACCTTGTCGCGCTCGATCGTGTGCCCCTTCTTCTTCAGGCCGGTCATCGCCGCGCGGGCCGTATGCGGCAGCCAGCCGGTTGCCGCGAGGAGGTCTTCGAGTGTTGCGCCGTTCTTGCGTTTGAGCAGGGCGATGACCTTGTCGTTCTTAGTCTCGCGCTTGGGTGCCGCCTTGGGCTTGGTCTGGTCGGTCACGGGTGGTTCTCCTTGTCCGGAGCGGCACCGTGCCGCTCCCACCACCCACAGCCCCGGCCGAGCGCGTCGCCGGGGCGCCAGCCGGTCTCATCGGCTGGGATTAGGTGACGCGACCAATGCTTGCTTTGCAGGGAAAGTCGAATGGAATATCGGCTTCGGGACGTCAGCTTTGCGCCCCTTGTGTGGACGGCTCTCCGTTGGCAAGGATTTGGTGAGCTTTTGCTGAGGCTGGTCGGTGCGGCCATGTGTCCGGCCT
>NZ_JAOAMV010000019.1 GCF_025154015.1 Tsuneonella litorea | reverse complement strand
CTCTCGATGCTGAAGCTGTAGAACAGCGCTTCCTGCATCACCGTCCGCTCGCCCATCATCCCTGATCTCCCGGCTGCGGGGATCATTGAATCAGCGGTCTAGCCTCTCGGCAAGGGGAGTTTTTCAACAGAATAGACCCCATTGCGGACATTGGAATACCAGCTATCCTGAGCCGGCGATGAGAGACTCATCCGCAGCCTCGAATGAAGAGCGAATTCCTCCTCGCTTCATTTTAGCGCTGGTGACACTTTTCCTGGGTGCAAGCGCCGACCGGCTGCTCGCATCCCAGCCTAGCACAGAGCTGCATCCCGTCTCAGCTTGGCTATCGTCGGAGGCCGTTCGCCTGCGCACAGTGGAGCCCGAGAGCGGACTCGCCGACTTGCAACCCCTAAAGCAAATCGTGGGCGATGCCCAAATTGTTGCATTCGGCGAACCAACCCATGGGAACCGAGAAATCTTTCGGCTCAAGCATCGAATCTTCGAGTTCCTGGTCGAAGAGAAGGGATTTGACGTTTTTGCTCTTGAGGCTCCGCTCCCGGAGTCTTTCGACCTCAATGAGTATGTCCTCACAGGCAAGGGTGACCCAGCGCAAGCGCTTGCCGGAATCACGATGTGGGCGTGGGACACTGAGGAAGTGCTCTCGACCATCGAGTGGATGCGTCGATATAACCAAGACCCGGCGAACACACGGAAACTGAAGTTCTACGGCTTTGACATGCAGGCTCCTGAACGGGCTGCCCGAGTGACTCTCGATTATCTGGCCAAGGTCGATTCCCCATTAGCCGAAGCAGCCCAGGAGGAACTCGGCAGCCTCGCCATTCCGTTTTCCGATCCTGAGAGTTTCGGCTGGCGCCCGGATATCGAAAGCGAGGGTGACGTTTCAGCTCTCGAGGCTGTCCGGCTGGTCGTTGGGGAACTCGACTCCCGCCGGCACGATTACATCGCCCACACCGGTCGAAAGGAGTGGGAGCTCGCGCGGCGGCACGCGCAAGTGCTGGCGAGCTTCGTCGAGGCCAGCGCTGAAGCAGGGCGAGACTGGGACCGCGTCCGGGACCGAACAATGGCCGAGAACTTACGCTGGATAGTCGACAGGGAAGGCAATGACACAAAGGTCTTCGTGTGGGCCCACAATAGTCACGTGGCGGATACGACGATCGCTCGTTGGGGAGACGTGGACACTGCCGGACGTCACCTGCGACGGATGTTCGGGGAAGACTTGCTGATCATCGGAACGCTCTTCGATCGAGGAGAGTTCGCGGCGCTCGATGCCAGCTCGAAAGAGCTGCGAAGTTTTGTCGTCGATTCAGCACCAGAAGATACCGTCGAAGCCAAATTCGCAGCCGCAGGACTGGGGCTCGCGATGATCGACCTGCGGAGCATTCCATCTAAAGGTCCCGTTGCGGAGTGGTTCAGCGAAGAGAGACGGACTCGCCACAGCGGGGGCGGCTACAATGAGGCCGCTCCAGAGCGGTCGTTCATGGAATACGTGCTCCCCGAGGCATTCGACGTTCTCGCCTTCTTTCGCTCGACAACAGCCGTGAAGGCCGTGAACCGGGCCGACTATGGCGCCTTCCCGACGCTCGCGGCACCCGAGAATCTCGACTTCGAAGGCTGTCGGGACGGCGAGTCGCCCAAAGGATGGATTGCCTGGTCAAAGCTTTCACGCGCCGGTTTCCAGGTTGCCACTACCGCAGAGACTGTCTTCAGCGGAAGTTGCTCAGCGATGATCCGTCGTCCGCCGGGACACTATGCCGGCGAGGTGGCGGGAAGCTTGGTTCAGCGTGTCGATGCCGCTCCCTATCGCGGAAAAAAAATTCGGCTTCGTGCAGTCGCGCGGGCAGAAATCCCGGCCAATGCGGGTCTGTCTTTTCTCAGGCTAAAGGTCGAGCGAGCACCGTCGATCGACGTGCACAGTCTCCCTGACCTAATCTTCGACAGCTTGGACGAGCAGCGGGTGACGTCGAGGGAGTGGCAAAGCTACCGGATTGTAGCGGACGTGCCGGAGAGCGCAGCTGTCATCTCTTACGGGCTGTTCCTTGCAGGTCTTGGCACCGTCTGGTTGGACGACGTCGAGGTCGACTCGATTGAACCGTAAGTCGCGCTAAACTTTGGTCGGCCTGACCCTAGTGTCCGTTTCCCACCCCACTTGCGGACATTGGAGCGGAGACGACGCGTCCCTTAAAGCAGCCGCTCGCTCGGTCACGATTTGGATGTCCGAAACTGGGCCGTGTGTGGACGGCCCTCCGTTGGCAAGGGTATTTGGAGCTTTGCCTTCCGCTGGTTGAGGCGGCCATGTGTCCG
>NZ_JAOAMV010000018.1 GCF_025154015.1 Tsuneonella litorea | reverse complement strand
CTCTCGATGCTGAAGCTGTAGAACAGCGCTTCCTGCATCACCGTCCGCTCGCCCATCATCCCTGATCTCCCGGCTGCCGGGATCATTGAATCAGCGGTCTAGCCTCTCGGCAAGGGGAGTTTTTCAACAGAATAGACCCCTTTGCGGACATTGGCGACCAGCGAGAGTTATATCGGGTCAGCCCTCACGACCCGCCAGTCGCTGTTGATTATGTCCGCGGCGGCTTTCCACTCGCCAGCGATCTTCTGCCAGACGACCCCGTACTTCCCTGTGTCGACGTCGATGCACGCCACTCGTCAAAAGCTGGCGTTACTAATATCGCCGCCAAGCGCGTAATTGCCAGCAATCACGAATTGCTCGGTTGACATGGCGACGTGCTTGGCCGCAGCACGAACGTCGCGTTCGCGCCTTTCGAAAGGCTGTGACTCTGCTAGAGCGCGGGCTCCAATCAAATCGTTCACCCGCAGCACGATGCCGACGGCGACTTCTGCGGCGTGGGAACAGGCCAATCGGTAGTCGATCCGGGCGGCAACCAGATTTGCGTCCTCGCATTCGACTGCCGCGCACAATGTCGTCATAGCTGATCGCATGTAGGCGCCAGCGGCCCGGTATTGTGCAAGGCAACGCCCTGTCTCCGATTGAGCCACTTCGCGCTCCGCGACGGGAACGGTCATACCCTGGCGTCGGTGGCCTGAGCTCGCAGCGACAAGCGCGTCAATTGCTCCTTTCGCGATCCCCAGCGGAACCGTGGCAACGGTCCAGGTGAAGGCCGAAATGCCAGGGAGGCGATAGACGATACCGGCATGAGACGGATCAGGCTGAAAATCGCAAACGTACTCTGCCGGCAGAAACACGTCGCTAGCTTCAAAGTCCCAGCTTCCAGTGCCCCGCATTCCTGAGACATGCCAGTTGTCTTCCAGCTTGACGGCTTCACGCGGCAGAAACGCCAAGACAATCCGTCCGCTCCCGTCGTCTACTTCACACAGCGGGGCAAATGTTGTGGCGTGGGGCGCGCCGCTGGCGAAGAACCATCGGCCGGTGATGCGGTACCCGTCATCGACAGGAACCGCTTTGCCGATTGCGGCCGTACTTGATGCAACGAAAGCCGACGGTTCATCGAATATGGCCTGCCCTGCGCTCGGCGGCAAATAGCCGCCAACACGCGACATGCCGCCGCCGTTCCCGACGAGCCAGCCGATCGTCCCGTCGAGGGCTGCGGCATGTTCTACCACTGCCATAAAGTCGAGGGGCGAAAGCCCGCATCCGCCGAGCTCTGTTGGCAGCAAAAGGCGGAAAAAGCCGGCTTCGCTCAAGGCGACGAAGGCCTCGTTCGAGAGCTTCCGCTCAGAGTCGAAGCGCTCGGCCTGCTCCGTCAGCAAGGGACGGATAGTCTCGAACCTCTCGAGCATGGTTCTGGCGGTCGATTCCGATTTCCCGCCCATTATGATCTCCTACCAGCACGCCCGATCGGTCGGAGTAATTTAGCCATGGGGCAAGAGCAAAGAATTGGAGGCAAGGTGAGTACCATTCATCTAGAACTCGGTCCATGAGTCGCCTTCCACCTCTTAGACAGCTTCAGGCCTTCGAATCAGCGGCTCGCCTCCTCAGTTTCAAGAGGGCCGCCGAGGAACTCTCCGTCACGCCCACGGCGGTCAGCCACCAGATCCGACAGCTAGAACGATACTGCGGACAAGCACTTTTCCACCGACTGCCGAGGCCCATGCAACTGACCGCTGTTGGCGCACAGCTTCTGCCTGTCGTCCGAGATGCCTTTTTGTCGATTTCAGACGAGCTCGCACGCATAACCCCAGGTAGCTCGATCGGCCATCTCCGGGTGACGACGACAAACGCCTTCGCCGCGCGCTGGCTGCTGCCTCGATTGGAGAATTGGCAAGCGGAGGCACCAGAATCGACGCTCGACCTTGCAGGTACTGATACCGTGCTAAACCTCCGCACCGGGGAAGTCGACGTTGCTATCCGCTACGCACGGCAATGTCCGACAGATGGGGTCGCGGTCGAGCTATTTCGAGATAGCTTCTACGTCGTTGCAGCGCCTTCGATGCTCCCTGATAGCGTCGGAATGCTCGAGCCTCAGGCGATCCTCGATCTGCCACGTGTTGAGATTGGCTGGCCCCTGACTGACGAAAAGGCGCCCACTTGGCGTCGATGGGAGAATGCGGCCCGAGCGGCAGCCCATCCGATCAGTCGAACCGTTCGGTCCGCGCAATGGAAATTCCACGAAGAACATCACGGGATTGAAGCTATTGTGGCAGGACGAGGTCTTGGGCTTTGTAGTGACGTTCTTGTAGCGCGGGAGCTTGCCGATGGCCGACTGGTGCAAATCAGCGACATAGTTTTGCCCGGCTACGGGTTCTACTTCGTCTACAGAGCAGATCACCCCAGACGCAGGTCGCTAGAAACCTTGCTTCTCTGGATGAAGCGAGAAGCTTCCTTGTAGTAGTGCCTCTCTCAACGTCCGCTTCCCACCCTTATTCTGTTGAAAAACTCCCCTTGCCGAGGGACTAAACCGCTGATTCAATGATCCCGACAGCCGGGAGATCAGCGAT
>NZ_JAOAMV010000017.1 GCF_025154015.1 Tsuneonella litorea | reverse complement strand
GAGGAAAGCTGCTCGCCCCCGATCCGCGTCAGCCTGCCAGCAACGCAGAACCCGACTTCTTCAACAGAATAGGGGCGAAACCTGACTGTCCGCTCCTGGTGAGAAAATCTCAAAACTGCCGCTCAATGGCAAGGAGTTCCCGAATTAGTCCGGTGGTCGGCTCACATGTGCCCGAGTTCGGTGGCTGGTGACGCGCGGCGACGCCTGGCATCAACAACGCTGCCTCGGTGGCGGACTGTAATCCAGCGTGAAGGAAAATCAGGGGGTCACGTCTCGATATTGCGATTGATTTGCAATATCGAGAAAGGTAGGGATCGCTCCGACTCGCGATTGAAGGGGAAGAATCTTGAAGCTTAAACTGTGCGCCGCAACAGCGGCACTTGCGCTTGGCCTGCCGTCGGTCGCCCATGCGGACGAAAATCTGCTCGGCTACAATGCCGGGGCTGAGACGCTGCCCAAGGGTTCAGGCGAGGTCTATGTTGTCAACACCCTGCGGAGCGGCAAGGGACAGGGCGAATACGACGCGGTCGATACCGAGATCGAGGGCGAGTACGGCGTGACCGATAGAGTTTCGCTCGCAGTCGCCGCGCAATTCCTGACCATCGATTCCAGTGGCTTGCTGATCGATGGATACCTTCCCAAGGAAATCAACAAAGGGCCGCGCTTCGCCGGTCTCGAAGTCAAGGGGAAGTTCAATATCCTCAGTCCCGCACTGGACGACTTCGGTCTTGCCATTATCACCGCTGCCGAATGGAAGCGCCTTGACCCGCACAGCGGACAGGACAAGACCGAGTTCGAAGGCAAGGTGGTCCTCGCGGCCCAGAAATACTTCCGGCAGGGTCAGATCGTATGGGTCGGCAATCTGGGCATAAAAGCCGGTGTGGCCGATCGTGCGCCGATTGCCGATTTGCCACCAGATTTCGACTGGCCGACAACGCCCGAGGCAGAGATCGAACTTACGGCGGGCACGGGCATTACCTATCGCGTCGCGTCCAACTGGTATCTCGGCGCTGAAACCCAATATGCAACCGAGTTCGAGACAGAGGTCGGACAGGAGCGGTGGTCGCTGTTTGCGGGACCTACAATCCACTACGGTGGCAAGAAGATCTGGGCCACCCTAACCTGGTTCCCGCAGCTCGCCGGTGGCGGCGAGCGCTATCCGGGCCAAACCGGCAACCTTCACCTGATCGAGAAGACCAAGGACGAGTTCCGGTTGAAGCTCGGTTATAACTTCTGATCTGAAGAGGCAGCAATGACTTCTCGGCTCTGGCGGCAATTGTTTCTGGTCCCCGTGATCGCGGCGGCGCCCTATCCAGCACTTGCAACGGACTATTTGAGCGTAGCGGAGGCACAGCGCGTGCTGGTTCCGCAGGCTCAGTCATTCCTGCCCTACAAGGTGGTCTTGGACGCAAGTCAGCTCAAGCGCATCAGATCCATCGCCGGGGTACCGCAGCGTACCGCCAATCCCCAGGTCTGGAAGGCGATGGCTGGGTCGCGTCATTTGGGATGGGTGCTTGTCGATGAGGTCATCGGCAAACACGAATACATCACCTACGCGACAGCGATCTCGCCGGATGGCAAAGTCCTCGGCATGGAAATCCTGTCTTATCGCGAAAGCAAAGGCGGACAGGTGCGTAGCCCAAAATGGCGTGCCCTGTTCAAAGGGAAGTCGGTCGACGATCAGTTTAAGCTCAACAAGGACATCCCGAATATCTCGGGCGCGACCCTTTCCTGTCGCAACCTGACAGACGGTGTCAAACGTCTGCTGGCGATACATGAGGTTGCTTTGTCTCATGCTACGTGACGCAAGAACAAGGCGCTGTCGGCCGTGGCTTGGGACCTACGTCGAGATCGAAACAGAAGGCGATGCTTCGGTCATCGATGTCGGGTTCGACGCCATCGCCGAAGTGCACCGACGCATGTCTTTCCACGAACCCACAAGCGATCTGGCGTTGATGCGCGACACTACTGTTGGCGAGATTGTTCAGGTGTCGCGCCTGACGGTGGAGGTATTGGAGATAGCCCTCGACCTCTTTAGGGTGAGCCGCGGAGTGTTCGACGTATCAATCGGACGCGAGTTGGTGCGCGATGGATTTTTGCCCAAGCCTCGGACCAGATGGAAAAATGTGCCGGGTCATCTTACTGACCTTGAAATTCTCGATGAGTGTTCGGTGCGGCTCCATCGCCCGCTCCTGATTGATCTGGGCGGTATCGCGAAAGGCTATGCCGTCGACCGGGCGGTTGCAGCGATGCAGGCAGCGGGATGCAAACGTGGCCTAGTCAACGCGGGCGGCGACCTACGGACATTTGGCGACCAGGCCAGCACAATCACCCTGCGAAACGCGGAGGGGAGCCTCGGCAAAACAGTACCGTTGATCGATTCCGCAATGGCCACATCGTCGAACCTGCATAGTCGCAAGCGTCGATGGGGTATCTCTCGCTCCCCGCATAGAGGTTCAAACGGCCGCTCGATCTTTTCCAAGGAGAGTGTAAGCGTGATCGCACCCCGTTGTGTGCTCGCCGACGCAATGACGAAAGTTGCCATGGCGGATCGACAGCTCGCGCAGGGCCTCCTCGCGGCGCGCGGAGGATACGTCCTCGAATCTGGTTTCATGGGTGCAACCGCCTGATGCGGCATCGTAGGACTGCAAAGCTTGCGAGCTGGCAAATACATCTTCTGTGCTGGAGCGGCGCTGGCCTGTTCCTGACGGGTGCTGCATGGCTGCTGCTGCACTATTTTGGTCAAGTCGAGGGAGAGTTCGGCCCGGAGATGAGTCCAGTTGAGCCTTGGGCTTTGAGACTTCACGGCCTATTTCTCATCCCGGCCCTGCTTGGCGTTGGAGCCATGTTCGTTGCGCACATTCCCAAGGGATGGAGTCACAAGGAGCAACGCGTTCTCGGCATCCTGCTCGGGATGGCTTTGATCATCCTGACTAGCTCGGGATACCTCCTCTATTATGCGGGCGGTGAAAGTCTTCGCGCCTGGACGAGCGTGATCCATTGGATGATAGGACTCATCCTCCCAGCTATTTTTGCTTGGCACTACTGGAATGGGAGCCGCCTCCGGAATGGGAGGCGCTAGTTCGAACGCAGTTGCCATTTGCCAGCCACTCCCGCTGTCATCTATCGCACTGCTGCCGTATGAACTCGCGTCAGCGAGAGATACGGGTCGACAAGATCGAAGGTAGGACTCACTACCTCCCGACGCATTAGCTACGACCAAACGCAAGTCCGAGCTTGGGACGTTTCACAACGGCCCGCCAAACGGCAGCTAAAGGGACCAACCGGTTTGAGCGCAAACGGCCGAATTTAGGGCGCGTTGCTGACCGGCAGCTAGTGGGCCTATTCTGTTGAAGAAGTCGGGTTCTGCGTTGCTGGCAGGCTGACGCGGATCGGGGGCGAGCAGCTTTCCTCGCCC
>NZ_JAOAMV010000016.1 GCF_025154015.1 Tsuneonella litorea | reverse complement strand
CCTCATGGCCTGAGATGAAGCTGGGGAGGGGAGAACTCCGCCAATCGGAGACGAGTTGCGATTGGACTGACACCACCCGCCGGTCACATGAGCACGCGCCAGTACGCTCGTTTGGTAGATGAGTGGGTCACAGCAATCGGCCTTCGAAAGTCCGAGTACGGGACGCACTCGCTCCGCCGGACAAAAGCCGCGATGATCTACCGCGCCACGGGCAACATCCGCGAGATCCAGATACTGCTGGGTCACACCAAGATCGAGAATACCGTTCGCTATCTAGGGGTCGACGTCGAAGACGCCCTGCTGCTGGCGGAGCGCACCGAAATCTAACCTAAGCTGCGGTCGGCCGCCCACTTCGGTCGACCGCTTTCAGGCTTACGACAAGGCTGGACGATGGACCGCTATCAGGGTGGAAACTGAGCGGCAGCCGGACAAAGAGCAGCCCGCAGGGAAATGTTCGCTCGCGTCCGAGCCGACGTTCAGCGTGCTAGCCGGGCTGCAACGCTTCGCGCCTTGCTAACCCTGCGTGTCCAGAAGCTCCAAGTAGCCAGCGAACCCAATATCGACAGAGCGACGCCCGAAAGCGTCATAGCAAGTTTCCATGCCAAACCGCCCACCTTCGCTGAATGCACCGGGTACGCCTTCTCTGATAGCCAGGCTGAGCCGTTTGCTGTTGCCGCATCCTCAATTGTGACCTTACCGTCCGCAGCAACGCTGACCTGCGTCCGGCCATTCGGAGTCCATTCGAAGGGCTGGCGCATTCGCACCGCGATCGGATCGCCAGGTTTGGCCGGGAGCGTGATCCGGCGAATGGAAGCTCCGGGGAAGCGAATCTTGGCAAACGCCAGCGCCTCGGCGGCATCGAAGCCAGCCGGGCGCTCCAGCGCCTCTTTCGGGCGTACCTCCGCGCCAATCAACGCTGAGCGAAGCGGCGCGAACACCATCACGATCCCGGTGAGCATCGTTACCACGAGAAGCGGCGCGGCCAATGCTCCGAGGTCTCGATGGTGGCGAACGATCGGACCTGGCCGAAATCGTTGCGGCAAGAGGCGCAACTCGAATTTTTGCCGCGTCCTCCACCACAAGATCAGCCCGGTGACAACGAACAGCAGGCCAGCGATCCCGGCGAAGCCCGTCACCGTCTCTCCAATTTCACCTGCGAAGAGGTGGTGGTGCAGGTCAAATAACCACAGTTCTGGGCGTTCCCATTGGCTTGCCCAGCGGGTCACTACGGTCCCGTCTTGCCGAACATAGGCGCCACTGCCGTCGGCAAAGACCAGCTGGTGAAGTCCGATTTCCTCGCTGGCGAAGGTGATACGCGACAGCGCCCCCTCCGCTTGTGCCCGCTCGGTAATCGCCGCGATCGCCGCAACGTCCTCGATAACCGGGTCACCGGCACCGGGCAGCATCACCCATTCGCCTTCCCAGACGAGGATCGCACCCGTCAGGCCGAGCAAGGCAAGCAACAGACCAACAAGCGATCCTGCCCAGCGATGAACGAGGGACAGCAGCTTCACGATGGCTTCGCCACTTCCTCGACCTTGCGCACCTCAGAAATTTCCCTGCCAACGCAGCGTGAAGGCGCGGCCGCGCCCGGAAGAGTAGTTTCGGTCGTTGATGAAGTTGGCGGTCTGCGATGTGTAAGTCACATACTGTTCGTCGAGCAGGTTTGCGATGCCGAGCGTAAAGCGCCCGGCGTCGTCGGAATCGTAGCTGAGGATCAGGTCGACCAGCGTGTAGCCGTCGAAGTCGAATCGCGGCGCACCTCCATCGAAGCGACGGTCGAACAAGCGCGAAACCTGGACTCGGCCGCTGAGCTTTCCGAAGAGCGGCGACTCGGCGAACAGATTGAGACGATCAGGCGCGATGTTGCGGCCGTCGAGGTCACGGTCTACCACGCCATCGCCGTTGCTATCGTAGCGTCCATCGAGCGCAGCGAAGGCAGCGCCAAAGCGGGCGCCGGAGTCAAACGCGTAGCTGGCCGAGAGTTCCAGCCCCTGGATTTCGGTGCGCTCTCGCTGGATTACGCCGGCGCCCCCGATCACCTGGATGCGGGAGCCCAGATCTGAGTTCGACCAGAAATAACTCGCTGAGAGGTCGAGGCCACCGCGGCGCCAGCTCGAGCCGAGCTCAATATTATCGGCGATCACCGGTTGGAGGTCGACGAGATCCTCGACGTTCTGTCCCGGCGTGCGCACCGCCCGCAGAATGAGTCCGGCGTCGGGCATCGTGAACCCCTGGGCGTAAGAAGCGAAGACCGACAAGCCCTCGAGCGGCTCGACGACGATGCCGGCATTCTTGAGCAAGGTGTCGAAGCTTGGCGAGCCGCCCTCGACGAACGTGGAATTTGAGCTGGCGATAGTGGTGAAGTCGGGCACATCCAAGGTGACGTTCTCCCACCTCACGCCTCCCGAGACGCGCACCGCGTCGCCGAGCAGGCGCTGCTCGAGCTGCACGAACGGGGCCCAGCCACGGTAAATGAGGTTGGGGACCCAGAGGCGTCCGGTCTGAGCCAGTTCCTGGTTCGTCCGGTCGCGCAGGTAATCGGCGCCAGCGATGACCTGCAAACCGTGCCACAAAGCGTCCTCGCGAGAGAAGGTTAGCTTGGCGCCATACTTCTTCGATCCCAGCGCGGACTGGTCGAACAGCGTTCCGACCGGGGCAATCGCTGGATCCTGGAAGACCGGGAACGTGTCCCCGCCGTAGAGCGCGTAAAAATCGTAGTAGAAGCCCTGGAGCGACAGCGTGCCTCCTAGCAGATCGCCGTGACGATACGTGGCAGCGAAGTTCTTCGCGTCGTTCCGCGTGGGATCGCCGGCAGGATCGCCCGCGATCGAGGTGGCGGGGATCCCTGCCAGCGCGTTGCCGGGCACCGCTTCATAATCGCCGTCGCCTTCCAGCTTGAACAGGTTAGCCATCAGTTCGATTCGCTGGTCGGCGTCGAGCGCGTAGCCGACTCGGGAAAAGAAGCTCCAGCTCTTCGAATCCATGATGTCGCCCTGCGTGGGGTCAACGACCACCGGACGATCGGCGCCATCGTAGAACAGATCGTTGCGCTCGAAAGCGCCGCCCAAGACGAAGTCGAATGCCCCGATTTGCCGCCCCGCCAAGGCTGAAGTCCGGTAGTGGAAGCCGTTCTCCTCAAAATCATCCGTGCTGATCTCGGCGGTGGCTCGTCGCAGCCAGTCCCCGTTCGCTTTGGGACGCACGGTCACGTAGTTGATGACACCTCCCGTCGCGCCCAGTCCCTGAATCGCGTTGGCCCCATAGATCACCTCGACACGGTTGACGAACGCGGGGTCGATGGTGAAGCCGCTTCTCTTACCATCCCGCAGGGGAGTCGTCTGGGGAATGCCGTCCACCATGTAGAGTGGCGTCCGGCCTCGTAGAGACTCGCCAGTGCTAGTCATGCGTTGGCGTCCAGGCGCGAGGCTCGGGATGGAAAAGCTGAGACTGTCGATAAGGCTGGGGCTGACTGCGAGCTGGGTTGTCACCGTCTCCCGGTCGAGAACTCTCACCGTGTTGGGTATCGCTGTGATGGGCGTCGGCACGCGCGTCGCGGTCACGATGATTTCCTCTGAACGCTGACGATCACCATTTTGCCCGGTCGGATCTGCCACGGTCGGCGCGGACGGGTCATCCAACGGTGTCGTTGGTTCCCCTGCCACATCGGCTGCCGCGGCGGCTCCGCTGCACAACGTCAACAACGCTACGCCTGAGCCAAGATAGAATTTCATCGATGTCTTCTCCAGAAGGGAACGGACGCCCGCTAGAGCATACTGCAAATGATTTGCAATAGTGATAATGACCGGTCGGCAAAGGGGCGCCTGGCCAGGCGATAGCCCGCTTGCCACTGGCTTGATAAAATCAACGTGGGCACAATGGCCTTGCGAAGCCTCGAACCGAGAATGGGCAACCCTCGAATGTCCGCACTGGGGTCTATTCTGTTGAAGAAGTCGGGTTCTGCGTTGCTGGCAGGCTGACGCGGATCGGGGGCGAGCAGCTTTCCTCGCCCG
>NZ_JAOAMV010000015.1 GCF_025154015.1 Tsuneonella litorea | reverse complement strand
GGCGAGGAAAGCTGCTCGCCCCCGATCCGCGTCAGCCTGCCAGCAACGCAGAACCCGACTTCTTCAACAGAATAGGGCTGGAAATCGGTCAAAATGTCAGACTGCACTGCAATGCTCTCATGTCAAACTTGATTTGAACGCGTCTTAAGAAACTCTCGATTGAGCGGACTAACAGTTCATTCGCTTTCGACACTGAAATTGGGGGGGGTCACAAAGTCGCCGGTATGCGCCTCGGCGTCATAGGCTTCGCGTATCGTCGGGTCAGCAAGCTGCGAACGCATAGGCGGCCTATCGTGTCTGATGCCCGTCGATACCGAAGGGCTGCTGCTATTGTTGGGAATGGAGGGGTCCACCAATCCTTCCCGCCTTGCCGCATTCGCAGCGGTCAGGTCGGCCGGGTCCTGCCAGGGGTTGTCCTTTGTAGCAGCCCCCTCGCCACCGCCATTCCATCGCACGAGCAACCAGAGAAGACAGGCGACCGCAACAAGGATAAGAATGTTGGCCAATCGTCGATCCATGCGACTTAGTCGCAGAACCAATCGAAAAACCGAGGACCCCCGCTACTCCACGTCTCGGATGAACTTCCATCCGCTGCAGTGATGTAGATGCTTGGCTTTCCGCCTTTTCCCTTAGCGGAATGGATGAGTTCCGAATTGTCGCAGCTGTACGCTGGCTCATCCCCGCTGAAACTCGCCACCAGACCGCCATCGGAAATTCTGTGCTGGCGCACTTTGCCGGTATTGTTGTCCGTGAACGCCACCTTGTGTGCACCCGACCCTCCGGGGCTGGTAACCGTCACAATGGCGTCGACCTGCATGCTGGCGCCATTGACAATCAATCTGGGCTCTGTTTGTCCATCAACATTGACGGCAAACAAGCTGTTATAAGCTCCCAGAACTCCCGACAGCGGTGCGCCGGAAAAAATGATCTCGCCCGAGTTGTCGAAATCTGGGCTGAAGCGCGTGCTGGTCGCAACCCACTCGTTGGTAACCCCCCAATCAGGATTAGTGGTTCCCCATTTCTCGAGCGGTATTCTCGTATGCTCGCCAGCCCCAATGTCGAAGACGACTATGTCAAAGGCAGACCCGTATCCGGTGTAGGCCTTGTTCGGCTCGGACCAGACAAGGTGGTCGCCCCTTGGCGAGAAGTCCAAAGTCTCTGGATCAGCAACTGTCAGTGGAGTAATGGCCACGGTGTTCTTCGCGAGAGCAACCGGGCAGGAGGGATTGCTCGCTTCGTAGGTCAAGGTCGCAAGGTAGATGACATCTCCCTCAAGACCGTAAGCGAGACGCCCATTGGCCCCATCGAAGACAAACCCCCTGAGTGACGGACTCCCATCTGGAAGCCGCAGTACGGTACAGGCTTGATCTCCGGCGCGGTTCGCCAGTCTGATATCCGTATAGTTCCTGCCGGAAAATTTGTAGCCAATCGCAGGTTCGAAAGCGGCGGGTGGGTCGCCGCTTCCGCCTTTGCCGCCACCTTTTTCGGCCGGGGGAGCCGCGATGGCTGCGGTTGCCACCGCGATTGCCGCTCCTGCAAAAAATCCAAAAGTCCTTTTAGCGCTGATCATGGCCCCGTTCCCCGAGTTGCAGGTCGCGCTAACCCCGGATCAGATCACTGCTCCGGCAACCTTAACCGAAGTCAACCTTAGCCAAATATGCGTGGCATGTCACCATCTGCCCAAGTGTCACGACTTGCAGCCGAATTTCCGTTATGGGCTCGTTAGCGGATAGTCCGCTTTGCGCTTCCGCGAACTCAGAAGCAGACGGTCCGCAACCAGCCCCCAAAGCGACACCGTGGTCATTCGATCAGACCAGCGACTTGGCACCCATCGCGCCCCGATGCCACAAGGGGTCAAGTGGGTTCGCGGTCCTTTATCCAATGGTGACGGGTTGTCGCGTCAATGGGAACGGTACGGCGAAAAGTCTTGCAAGCCTTGGATTCGCCGCGCCCAAAGAAGAAATCATCCCGTCACCTCATACGAGGAGATAACGAGTTGCCTGCACCGCCAGCACTTGCCGAACCAGTGCTCACTCTCGAAATTCGATGAAACTATGCGGTTGAAATCAGGCGCCACCTATTCTGCGATATCATGGGAATTGGGCAGAACTCCTACACCGGGCGTCCGCCGGCCAATGAAAGGCCATAACGCGTCTAACGCATGCCTGGCGGTGCTTTCTCGAGTTCAATCAAGTAATCCGACCAATGCTGCATCATCCTGATCCGTTCTTCCCAGAATTCTGCCCTGTTGTATGCGCGACGAACTGGATTTGCGTCCTGGTGGGCCAGCTGCCTCTCGATCGCATCCGGGTGCCAGGTCCCCATCTCGTTCAGAAGGCTCGCCGCCATGGCCCGAAAGCCATGAGCGGTCATCTGGTCTGGGCCGAAGCCAAGCCTCCGAAGAGCCTGGTTCACGGTATTCTCGCACATGCAGTTGTGCGGTCCACGCGCGCTCGGAAAAACGAACTTCGAGTCTCCACCCATCTCGCTGATCTCTTCCAACAGCGAGATAACCTGCCGGGAAAGCGGCACGCCGTGTGGACGACGCATCTTCATCTTCGAGGCTGGGATCCACCAGACCGCTCTGTGCCGCTCGATCTCCGACCACTCGGCCGTGCGGAGTTCGCCCGGCCGAACGAACGTATGCGCGGAAAGCTTCAGAGCGAGCGCCGTAAGCGGACTTCCTTGGTAGGTTCCTATCGCTCTGAGAAGAGAGGCGACATCCTTCTGACGCGTGAGCGCGGCACGGTGCCTGACCTGGGGGGTTACAACCGCACCCCGTAGTTCAGATGCCGGGTTTCTGGTCGCCCTCGAGGTGGCGATCGCGTAGCGGAAGACACGGCCAAAAACGCTCCGCATGCGACGAGCGCTCTCATACAGGCCTCGCGCTTCAAGTTGGCGCAGAACAGCCAGCACTTCCGAGGGCGAGATCTCCGAGATCGGACGCTCGCCGAGGGTTGAGTTCGCCAGATCGATTAGCCATTGCATCTTGCGCAGGGTCGCGCTCGCACGACCCTCTTTCGCATTCTTCGCAAGCCACTCGCTCGCTACGGTGCTGAAAGAGGGCGAGCCCGGATGCCCGGTCGACGCCGTTCGCCAGCAAACGGAAGGCGCGCTCCAGGTGGGGACCCCGAGCTGGAAAACTTGGTTGGTCTGGATGCGGAACATAGGATCATCTCCTTGCGTGGCGAGGTCGCGGTGGTGTTCCCAGCCATCCTTTCCGGGTTTCCCGCGGTGTACCGGAAGAACACGAGGCTTCGGCGAAGCGACGTGGGCGCCGCCACTTGCCCCGGTCCTCTCCTGCCTTCGACGGGCAAAGTGCTCGGGGCCACGTTCAACCCGGAACACACCTGGAGTGTCAGGCGAACTGCGTCCGGTCAGCTTGCCAACGTCCAGTTGCGTTGCGAACGGCACACCCGGAGTCCGGGGATCAGCCCACGAGGAGTCGGTGAGCGCTTGTGGCGGTATCAAGACGCTCGCGCCGAGAACGTTCGTGTGTCGTATTTTATATCATATTGAGATAAAATCAAGTGTCGTGGCCATGGTTCGTCTCGCCGGCTATAATCGCCCAGAAACAGCCATCGCTCGCGGATAGCGGCTGGTCTCGGCGCGTCCGGGACTGCTCCAACCGATTTCTTCACAACGAGGAAACGCGGTCATCGCCGGACGAACCACGTCGGGCCTGGCCGTTCTGGGTCGGCCGATCCCATCAACATCGGCTCTAATCGCCTCTTGATGACAAGGGATGACAGTAATTGAAAGCGTTTGAAGGCCGAGACGGGCTCTGCCGTCCCTGTGCACGGGGTTGAATTGCGAGTTCGGTCGTGCCCCCCGTATCCATCCCCCCATTGCCCTCTAGCCGCGAAGGTCCCCTGCGCTACCCACGGGAGCCGGGTCGTGTGCCTGGATAGTCACCGCAAGGCCTGCAAGACCGCGAGCTTACGCCCGGGAATGTCCCGGCAAGGCGGTCAACCCAAAGCGATGAGAATGTGGTGCCAGAAGAGGCATCACAATCGGTCTCATTTTTTACCTTTTTTCAGATGTTTAGGTAATTCGGTTTGTGCGAAGAGCCCGCAAAAGGCCCGCAAATGCCGTCTAATGCATTGGTTCGATGCCTTTTTGGGGACTCTAGAATGCATTTTTGCGCCCGGGAAACCAGCCAAGATTGATGTCCGCTAAGCGCCCTTATTCTGTTGAAGAAGTCGGGTTCTGCGTTGCTGGCAGGCTGACGCGGATCGGGGGCGAGCAGCTTTCCTCGC
>NZ_JAOAMV010000014.1 GCF_025154015.1 Tsuneonella litorea | reverse complement strand
TGATCTCCCGGCTGTCGGGATCATTGAATCAGCGGTTTAGTCCCTCGGCAAGGGGAGTTTTTCAACAGAATACGCCCCGATCTCGGTCATTCGACCATTCACAGCGTGATCCTGAAAGCTGCCGATGTTCAGGTCGCAGAGGTTAGCGACTTCGCGCCCAAAAACGGGTCGTCGGAACAGACGCAGAGGGATCTAACTATTCCATATTTACTCTTCCTCGACCGCGTCCACACCGCCTAAATTTTGCGACGCATTCTTCTTGAGGCGGGAAGCACCCCGCTTGCCGTCAGCTAGATAGCCACCGATACTTCGACCTGGTCGTCCCGGCGGCGCACAAAGACGCTGGTCGCCGGGGCAATTTCCTGGACGTGGAGATCAACGCTGTTGGCCCCGCACTGGAGTCGGTCGAGCGACAACTTCGAAAGAAACACGGGAAGTCGCGGTTTGTTGAAATGCACCTTCTTCGATGCGGTCAGCGACAACCCGAGGATGGCCTGGGTCATGTAAAGCGGAGCAGCACTGGACCAAGCTTGCGGTGCACACGCCACCGGATAGAGAGTTGGCCCTCGGCCCCACTTGCGGTCGAACCCACAAAACAATTCGGGGAACCGTTGCTGGTCGAAATAGAACGACGCTTCGAACAGCGCGGTGAACACCTTTTCGGCCGCATCCTGCAAACCGTAACGGGCAAAACCGGCTGCGATCATCGCGTTGTCGTGCGGCCAGATCGACCCGTTGTGATAGCTCATCGGATTGTAGCGTTTCTCCCGCCGCGCGAGCGTGCGAATGCCCCAGCCGGAAAAGCAGTCGGTGTGGAGCAATTGTTCGGCGACCGCTTCGGCGTGCGCCTGCGTCGCGATCCCCATGAGCAGCGCGTGGCCGGCATTGGACGCAACCACGCGGCAAGGCTTCTTCTCGCCGTCCAGCGCAAGGATGTAGCACCCCATGTCCGGGTCGAAAAACGTCTCGGCGAAGCGCCGCTTCAGGTCGGCTGCCTTGTCCCGCCATTCCTTCGCCGCGCCCACCTGTCCGCGGCTCGCCGCAAGATCGCCCATCGCCCGCCACGCCCCGTAAACGTAGGCCTGCATCTCGACGAGGGCGATCGGCCCTTCGGCAAGGCGCCCGTCGGCGTGCGAGATGGCGTCGTGACTGTCCTTCCAGCCCTGATTGCGCAGGCCGTTCTGATTGCGGCGGCCGTATTCGAAAAAACCGTCGCCATCGCGATCGCCCGAATGCTCGATCCAGCCGATCGCCCTCTCGAGCGCCGGCCATAGCCGGTCGATCGTCGCCTCGTCGCCGGTGCGCCGGAAGTACTCACCCGCCAGAAAGACGAATAGCGGGGTGGAATCCACACTGCCGTAGTAGTGGCGGAACGGTACCTCGCCAGTGTTGGCCATCTCGCCCAGGCG
The DNA here is from genome assembly GCF_025154015.1 of Tsuneonella litorea. Classification (GTDB taxonomy): domain Bacteria; phylum Pseudomonadota; class Alphaproteobacteria; order Sphingomonadales; family Sphingomonadaceae; genus Tsuneonella; species Tsuneonella litorea. The sequence goes on along the minus strand of NZ_JAOAMV010000014.1, from coordinate 4,234 downwards.
GGTCTCGTGCAGGATCTTTCCGGGTTCGGCGTCGGCCACGGGGTCGTCGGAAAGCGCCTGAAGCTCACCCAGTCGCAGGAGCGTGCCCCGGGCAAGCGAAGGATCGAACCACAGCATCTGCAACGCCGTTATGATCGAATCGCGCCCGAACAGGGTGCAGTACCACGGAATGCCCGCATAAGCGGCGGGACCCTGCGGCGTTTCCGTCGTCAGCGTGGTGACGTCGGCGATGCTTCGCGCGATCATCGCGTCGAACGAGGTGTTCGATGATGTGATCTGCGGTTGCCCATGAGCCGTCTTTCTGCGCCCCTGCCGCAGCGCGCGGTATGCTTCGAGATAGGAGCGGACAGGGTGGTCAACCGCGGCGCCATGGAAGGCGATCTGTGTATAGAAGGCCTTGCGCTCGCCCGGCGCGAGCGTCACGTCGAACCGAACTCGGTGCGGATTTACGACATCGGGGGCAGGTTCGAACGCGATCATGGTCTTGCGCACGACATCGTCGAGCCCGGTATACTCATAATCGATCGTCGAGTTGCCGCACACCGGGTCGGCCATCGTGCCGCGTTCCTTGCGCCGCGCGCCGCGCACTTCGAACATGTCGCGGAAGTCGGAACCGAGCGTAAGATCCAGGCTGAATTGCCGTTCACACGAGTCGAAGTTGCGAACCGCCAGTCTTTCGAACGCGCTACCCTCATACAGAAATTTGATCCTGCTCAAATGGATGAGGTCGTTGGGTATGCGCGTACCCGATCGGTTGACGATGTTGGGATTGGTCAAGTCAACGATCAAGGCATCCACGCGATCGTCAATTGTTGATCCCAGCAGCATCGGAGTGGTACCGCAGATAGTCAGCCGCCAGAACGAAATGTGGCGGGTGTCCTTGAAATATATGCCTTCCGGCGCGTTCTCGGCTCCCGCGACGTCGCCATGCGGGTCGAACAGCGCGAACGCATCGCCGTGTTTAACAGCACGCAACTCTTGCTCCTGGACAGAGCTCGCCGACTGCACCTGATGCTGATCGTCGGGACCAGGTAGTTCGATTTGCGAAAGAATGACGTTCCCTCCCGTCGGCTGTCACGCAGCGGTTTCGTAGGTCCCGCTAACCAAGCGCGCGGCGGTCGGCGCAGCATCGACCGGGAATTCGGCAACCGATGCGCGTCGATGCCGGGCCCCTTCATCGACCAGTTTCTGATATATGCCAGTGTAATCGCGTGCCATGCGCGCCGCGGTGAACCGCGCATCGAAGCGCGAGCGGATGACGGCTCGACTGAAAGCGAGCACCTCGTCCACCGCCGCGACCGCTGCGTCCATGCTGTCGACGATCCGGCCGCTGATCCCGTCGTCGATCACTTCGGGCACCGACCCGTTTCGCCACGCTATGACCGGCGTGCCGCACGACATCGCTTCGATCATCACAAGGCCGAACGGCTCAGGCCAGTCGATCGGAAAAAGCAACGCTCCGGCATTGCCGACCAACTCAGCTTTTCCGGCTTCGTCGACTTCACCGATGAATTCGATGTTGTCGTGCGCTTCGACCATGGGGCGGATATGCTGTTCCCAGTAGGCTCGATCCGCGTGATCGACTTTCGCGGCCATCTTGAGTGACTTGCCACTGCGTACCGCGATCTCGATCGCCCGGTCGGGACGCTTCTCAGGCGAAATACGGCCCAGAAAAACAAGATAATCGCCGCCTTCCGCGTTGAACGGGAGGAGTTGAGCGGGGAGCCCGTGATAGATCGTAGCGGCCCAGTTGATCGGCGGTAACGGCAGGCGCTGTTTGTCGGATATCGACACCAGCGGCACGTCGGCGAACGCACGGTAGCAGTCTTCGAGACCCGGCAGGTCGAGGCGGCCATGGAGCGTCGTGACCGTGGGCGTATCCCAGCCTTGCACCACCGGAAGCTGAAGCAAATCGATATGGAAGTGAATAATATCGAAGTCATCGAGACGCCGGCGAACCTGCTCGATCATGGCGAGATGATGCGGAAGGTGATCCCCGGCACGATCCACGAGACGCAGGGCTTTGGGGACGCATGACACCAGCTCTGCGGCGGTGCACGAATCGCCCGACGCGAATAACGTTACCTCGTGGCCTTGGCGCACGAGTTCCTCGGTAAGAAAATGAACGATCCGTTCGGTCCCACCGTATAATTTTGGAGGGCAACTTTCAATGAGCGGCGAAACCTGGGCGATGCGCATGGGCACTCCTGCTGAGGGCATTTCGGGCCACCAGTCCTCAAATGAACGCGCAGGCGGTTGGGTTCCAACTCAATCCCCGAGCGAGATGCGAAGGCGCGAGCGAGCACGTGGCGAAAGCGCGATTTCTGTTCGCTCGATGCCCACAGGTTGCAGACCGAACTTGTCAAAAAGACCGGCCTTTTCGCGGGACATGCGGCTTCCGCAGAGCTAGTCCAAGTACAAGAGAACGGCGCAATTCAGAACGGGGATTCAGGAGCTATGGGGCAAAGGGTTACTGTTTGGGCCATGTGGGTGTGTGCCTTAGGCACCGCGGCAACCGCCTCGGCTGCACCGTGGGTGAGCGAGCTCAAAGCGCAATCTGTCGTCGAGGTCGAGGCCCGGGCCAAGCTGGGGCAGGAAATCAATGATTCCGTATTCAGCTTCAGCGAACTCCCCTTCCAGGAATACGAGACCTCGAAATATCTAACCGAACTTCTCGAAAGGGAGGGTTTTACGGTCGATCGCGGGATTGCAGGTCTCCCCACAGGCTGGGTCGCCCGCTGGACCCACGGCTCGGGTGGCCCGGTCATCGCGCTTGGAAGCGACATCGACGGCATCCCGAAAGCCAACCAGAAACCGGGCATCCCGTGGAGAGAGCCGCTCGTCGCCGGAGCTCCCGGGCATGGCGAAGGGCATAATTCGGGCCAGGCCGTGAATATCGTCGCCGCGCTGGCGGTGAGGGACTTGATGAAGCGCAACAATATCGCCGGGACGCTGTTGCTCTGGCCCGGAGTCGCCGAAGAGCTGGTTGCGGGCAAGGCGTTCATGGTGCGTGACGGTGTGTTCAAGGACGTCGACGCGGTACTTTTCACGCATGTCGGGAGCAACCTCGAGACCGCGTGGGGTCAGCCGATGGGCACGGGCCTGGTTTCGGTCGAATACACATTTAACGGCGAGAGCGCGCATTCGGCCGGCGCCCCTTGGCGTGGTCGTTCAGCACTCGATGCGGTGGAGCTGATGAACGCTGGCTGGAACATGCGACGCGAGCATCTGCGTCCCGAGCAGCGTTCGCACTACGTGATCAGCGACGGTGGCGACCAGCCGAACGTCGTGCCATCCGTTGCTTCGGTCTGGTACTTCTTCCGCGAACAGGATTTCGCGAAAATCCAGAACAGCTTCGACATCGGCAACACGATTTCGGAAGCCGCCGCGAAGATGACCGGGACGACGGTCACGCGTCGTATCATTGGCACTGCGGCTCCTAGGCACTTCAACCGGCCGTTCGCGGAAGCTGTTTATGCCAACATCAAGGCCGTCGGCCTGCCAAAATGGACTGCTGATGAGCAGGCCTTCGCAAAATTGGTTCAGAAGAACGTGCAGGCCGACAAGCAGGAAGGTCTCGCGGTCGAACTCAAGAAGCTCGAGCCCCCGTTAGAGGAACCCAAGAGCGGGGGATCCGATGACATCGGCGACGTCTCGTGGACGGTCCCTACGATCACGGTTCGTTATCCGGCGAACATCCCCGACCTGCCTGGACACAACTGGTCCGATGCGATCGCGATGGCGACGCCTATTGCGCACAAGGGCGTGGTGGCGGGCGCCAAGGTCATTGCGATGACCACACTCGACCTGCTCACCGATGCCAAGCTACGTGGGGCGGCAAAGGATTACTTCAGGAACGTCCAGACCAAGACGCAGACGTATCTGCCGATGATCACTCCAGCCGATAAACCCGCAATCGAGATCAATGCAGACGTCATGGCCCGATGGAAGCCCGAGCTCAGCAGGTACCACTCCGATGCGGCGCGGTATCCGACCTACCTTGACCAGCTTGGCATTCAATTTCCGACGCTAAATAAGCCCGCTGAGAGCGGCGGAAACTAGCGGCTTCTTTCACGCCGATTCCAAAGTCTAGAATTGGTCGTTATCGAAATGTCCGCTTATCCCGCTTGCCACATAGGCATCGGACCGACCGCTAATGATGCTGTGGACGGCTCTCCATCCCCTCCCGCGCTATGAACGCGGGGTTGAGCTGGAAGGAGAGTCGAGATGGGCG
>NZ_JAOAMV010000013.1 GCF_025154015.1 Tsuneonella litorea | reverse complement strand
CATCCAGTTGCGGACGTTCAGGTTCGCGTCCGCGTTACGCCTCGTCTCGGACAAAGCGATCATGCTTTTGGTTTTTCAAAGTGGAAATTCTTGTAGGCCGTTCAAGCCAAGGAGAAGACCAACGGCGTACGCACTGTTCGATCATGCCGATCAAGGCCGCGCGACATGGAACTTTCGAAGGAAGGTCGGAAGGGATATTTGGATTTGCTCGTTTACGACCGCTAGCACCCCAAGCATGAGCGCGTCACTCCTTTGGCATCACCCTGGATACCGTGCGACCTTCGCCTTAGTCCGGTTCGTCATTCCGAAGTTACCGATCAAGCGAAGATGCCGGGCCTCACGACCCGGCACCCCGCCTCCCGTGTCGGTCAGAATGCGATCTGGAACCGCGCAACGCCCAGATCAACCGCGCTGTCAGGTGAAAGAAGGACGTCGGTGTGCTCCGAGCGTACATAGTTGGCCATCAGCCGGACATTCCGATTGATGTACCAGTTCGCGCCAAGCGTTATTGTCTTGGCCTTCCCGCGATCAAGCGTAGCATCGTCAAGATTGAGTTCGCTGTAGCGCGCAGCCAATTCGATGGCCCCGCCCTTCTTGCGGATCCTGGGACCCGACGGAGAACCCATGCTGCTGGAGTAGCGATACCTCTCGCCGGTCACCATCCAGCTTCCCTGCAGATACCATCCGTCATAGTCGAGATCGGGATCGAAATCCCGCTTCAACTTGCTCTTCACATACTGACCCTGCACCTGGAACGACTTGCGCGCATAGGCGAACTCGCCGCCGAAATTGTCCATTTTCGAAGGCGAGCCAATCGTCCCCGTCGAAATCAGATTGGGCGCGAGCAGGGAACCGGGGCTGCTGGAAAAGCTGACTGTCTCATCAGAATGAAATGACCTGTGTTCATACGCGAGCGCGAAATGGAGGAAACCGCGTCGTCCCTCGATGGGGGCAAAGCTGGCACGACCGGCAAAGCCACGGCCACGCTCCTTCGCCTGACCATCCTCATCATCCAGGGCATCGCCAAAATATCCGCCGCTGATAGTCCAGTGATCGTCAGACACCTTGGCAACCGCTCCAAGGCCGAATTTCGGAGTAAGCGCACTTGTGAGGGAGCGCTCGACAAATGTCATGTCGTTCGAGCTCTGCATGTCCTCGAGACTGAAGGGAACGATTACATTACCGCCCTTTATCTCGACACCATCGGCTGGGCGGATCCTTGCCCATACATTGCGCCAGCCGTCGGTACCTGCAAACTCGCGATCGACCCGAACATCGAAGACGTCGCCGAACTTGGCCGAGAACTCCAGGCGGGCTCGGCGCCAATCGGCATCGCTATCACTTGTCTGTGCATCATAGGTGACGGCATCGAGATGAAGCCGTCCACCTAGCGTTAGTTCAACATCGCCTTCTTCAAAGCTCAGACCGTCAGCATCAACGGCGATTCCGTCTTTCGCTGTTGCAGGTGCGGCTAGCACAAGGCAGGCCGTTGCGGCACCAACGGCCAGCAACTTCGATTGACGCCTCTTCATTGTACGTACTCCCGTCCAAAGGATTTGTGTTTCAAGAATTATCCCACAGTTCGAATGTCAGCCGTGGAAGATCATGGTCCGACACTGCCTCGGCAAAGCAGTGTCCAAGTCCGCCAAGAATCGTCAGGCTACTATTCTGATGAGCGCCCCATTTCCGCATGGCCCGATGCCAGCGAACCGCCCGTTCAAGGCGCGTTCTTCCTTGCCTGCGATCCATGCCTGGGCTGCTTCGCAGGGTTCCATCCCGAACGACATCCTGGTCGCCCACGACAACATGAAAAGGTATCGCACCAACTGCATCTTCATCGAAGGATGGCTCATCCAGAGGCAGGCCGCGCAGCCCTTGAGGATAGGCTCGCGCGTTATCGGGGAAGGTATACCAACCAGGCGCCACCAAGACGCAGCTACGGACGGATCTAGGGTGCACAAAGGCGAAGCGGTGGACGAATTGGCCACCGCCGGAAAAACCGAACAGATCAAATCGCTGCTCTGACAGGCCCAACTCTGCCCGAATGGCACCGATGATATCGAACAAGGCGCGGTCGGCCCGGATGCCGCTCTGTCCATCGATGAGTTGCTGATATTGACCAAAGACAGATCGCCGGAACAGCGGAGCGATCAGGATGGTGCCATGCTTCTCGCTTTCCGCGACAAAACGCAGGGTCTGCTCGCAAGCATTCTCAGAAATGCCATGCACCAGCACCGAAATCCGGCTAGCTGGCCGGGATTGCGGTACATAGATGAAATAGTCCCTCTGCGGCTCGCCAGCCAGGGCGCGGCTGACCACGCGACCCCTCGGAAGCGCTGGCTCGGGCCTGGCCAGATATGGCGCTGTAAGCCCATTCATCGAGCATTAGTCTTTTTGTCGTCTGGGCCGGGTACTGAATGCAGCCGCTCGCGAGTGCTAGCTCGGACACCACCGTTCTCGATCCGCCAGTTGTGCGTGGCGATCTGGCGCAGCGCATGACGCTGTGCAGTGATGACCACAACGCCGGGATAGGTCGAAAGCTTGGCGGCTAGACGCTTGGCGACGCTGTCCGGTAAAGAACCATCGACCGAGTCCAGCAAGAGCAGCGGAGGGCTGCCCAACATTGCCCGAAGTACAAGGATGGCTGCGTATTCGCTGCTGGAAAGCGCATTTCGCGGCTCGTTCAGTCTCCGCTCATTGGCAAGGTTCATCCCACCCATGCCCATTTCCCCGATCAGCCGATCTATCTCTTCGTTCGAGGCAGAGGGATGGCGATACTTCAGGTTCATCCCGACGCTGCCCGGCAACAGCGGCACTGCGTGGCTTGCGATCCCGATTTGCCGTTGCCTTTCGGTGTCGCGCATTGCGGACAGTTCGGCACCGTTTATCCAGACTTCGCCGCGCGAAGGGGCCTGAATGCCACCGAGAGTGGCCATCAATGCCGACTTCCCGCTCCCTGACGGACCATCGAGAAGGATTATCTCTCCCGGCTTGGCGAACAGATCGTAAGGCTCTGCCATGGCAGCAGTGGCGATCTTCGACAGTATCAGCCCCGTATCGCTTTCCCGGGCCCTACGCTTGCGCCGCTTGACCCTGGGCGCAAGTGCAAGAAGCCGGTCGATACGCTGGAAGGCGACATGTCCCGGAACGAACAGTTCGAACGAACGCCCCATGTCCTGAAGGGCATGGCCCATGACACCGGCGAGACTGACCAGACCCATAACCTCTCCGGGCGTCACTTCGCCTCGGCCAACCCCGGATCCCATGACCGTCAGCATCAGTACCAGCATGATCGCGGCGCTCGACTGGCTCAGGCCGCGCAAAGCCCCAACGAGCCAAGCCCGCTTCATTGAGACGGATATCAGATCTCGCGACCGTCGTTCAAGCTTCGTCGCCTCGCTACCGCTGCGCCCCATGGCAACGATTGTCGTTGCCGCCTCCAGACGGCCAGCCACAAAACTGGATAATCCGCCGCGCTTCCTGCGTACATCGCGGGTGACCCGATCAAGCGGGCCATGAATGCTCCATGCGCATGCGGCCAGTATCGCGATCGTTGCCGCCAGCAAGGATGCAAGCAGGGGATGGTCGATGGCGATATAGCCGATCAGCAGGACCGTGACCGCGCAACCCAGCATCAGGCGGGCGACGCCGTCACCAACCCACAAACGGATCGCCGTAAGATCGCCGACGAAAGGCAGCAGCAGATTTGCGCGCTTACCCTCCGATGCGGGGCCCGGCGCTGCGCGGAGTATGTGTCTGAAAAGCCGGATTCGCAAATCGTGGACAAAGGCCAGACCCAGGCCATCGGTCAGTCGTCGCTGGAAGGCGGTTGTGACAAACAGCAGCCCCAGCGCAAATGTGGCTGAAACGCCCGGGTCCAGCGCAGCATAATCCTGTCGCGGCGTTCGACCGATTGCCACATCGAGCAGCCTGCTTACACTGCTTGCCAGGAAAATCGCCGTTCCGACATGAATGAGGGCAGCAGCAATCAGGCCGGCAAAACGCAACTTGTTGGCGAGGATGAAGGCTCGCAGGCTCATGCAGTGCGGGCGTTTGTGCCGCCCCCGACGCTGAAGCACAAATTTGTGGCTATATGCGGGTCCATCAGATCGTCCGGCGTAAGGACTGAACTGTCGATATTTGCAGCGACTTCGCGCATCGCCAGTGGCGAAGCGGTAACAAGGCCGGTTAACGCCAGCAAAGACAGGTTGTGGCGCGCAAGCCAGTCTGCGCCGCCCACCGCGCCCATCGAATTGCTGGCGGCGAACAAAACCCCGGTGACAAGACGCTGAAATGTGGCCGATTGCAGAAGGCCTGACGTCTCAGCCTGGAACAGGCCGTCCGCAACTTCGAGCACGACAATGTCCGCCCCAAGTCCCGTCACGTGGTCGACCAGGTCGGTCGCGACCTGCTCCAAAGAGGGTATCGGAAGACCGGCGGTTGTCGCGTATCCGAGGTCGGTAAAATCGAAGACCCATTCCGCACCGGCATCCGCCATGGACCACAGATCATTGCCCGAACCGGTCCCACTTACCTTGATGCCTGCCACGCGCAAACCTGCCCGAGCCAATCCGTGAACCAGCGCGGCGGCGGACGTCGTCTTGCCCGAGTTCATCGATGTTCCGGCAATCGCAACGACGATAGGGCGATTCCCTCTAGGAACCGGACGCGGCAAGGCAAAATCGGCAAGGTTCAGAGGTTTGCCCCTGACATCGGCCAACAGCCCGATCGGTTTGATCCGGGTGGCCCGCCTCGTCTTGCTATGCCGACTAAGCACCCGCGCGGCGATACCGCCGCTTGCAACCAGTTCGCATGGAGACAGGTCAGGAGGCACATCGGCCTCGAACTGGTCCGGAGCGTAGCGAGCGCCAAAGGCGACGATAATTTCGTCTCCAGGATAAAGCGTGGCGCGTCGGCCAGCGGGACTTTCCAGTTTGGCGTGATGCCCGATGGTTTCGACTCGGGCGAGCAGCAAATCCCCGGCCTGAGGCGTTCCCTTCCGAAGCAGGCGATCGGTGGCGGAAAAATCGATCCGTCGGCAAGCAAAGCTCTTGCGAGCCTTGTTCAACCTCGCGATGAGCTTCGCATTTACAGAAGAAGAGCGCCCTACTTCGCAATCCTCGCTGAGACGGGCCTCTGCTGCGGAGATGGCTACAACTGCTTTCATTCGAGACCCGATCTGCTCTGCGCCTGTTTTCACGTGGCGCTAGATTGCGAAAATTGCATCATCGTTAATTTCGAGGAAATTTCGGGCAGAGTGCCTGATTTTCGCCGGTCGGAAGTTCCCGTGCGACAGTCGGAGGAGATGGGCGGAATTGTCGATCGGGTACTGCGGCCGAATCAACCAGATCCAGATTTCACGTACATCGCTCTCTTGCTCAGAACACCAATAAATGGGGTGCGAGTCGTCTGTCCTCTTCCCACCCCATTGGCGGACGCCAGCCCATAGCGAGCTGGCGCCCAACAACACTCAGATTTCAGTCTTCTCGGCGAGAGTAAGAGCGTCTTCTATATCGACGCCAAGATAACGAACGGTATTCTCGATCTTGGAGTGCCCCAGCAGGATCTGAATCGCCCTGATGTTGCCTGTCGCCTTGTAGATGATCGAGGCTTTGGTTCTGCGAAGCGAATGGGTTCCGTATTCCTCGGGCCGCAAACCTATCGCATCAACCCACTCATCAACTAGTCGAGCATATTGGCGAGTGCTGAGATGTCGCGCGTGATCGATGCGGCTCGGAAAGACAAAGTCTTCGACTCCACCTGCTCGGCGTTCGAGCCAAGCGAATAAGCTGGCCCTAGCATCTGATGAGATTTCAAATTGAACTGGCCGGCCTATCTTTTGCTGCGTGATCGTCGCCCGCGTCCTGACTTCCGTGCCAACGACGAGGTCGCCGATCTTGAGCGCGACGAGATCGCAGCCTCTCAACTTGCTGTCGATCGCCAAATCAAAGAGGGCTCGATCTCGAATACGTTTCTCGCGATCGAGAAAGAACCGGATCGCCCAGATCTGTTTCTGATTGAACGGACGCTTTGGGCCGATCTTTGCTCCAAAATTCCATGGCACACGGTTCTGCGCCGATGGGTCGTATTGAGAGTATGTCATTTTCATTCTCCTTGGCCGGAATGGCCGCATAGAAGGTCTGCTTTTGGGAACTAAGAATTCGGATGCCTACGTCTTGGATCGG
>NZ_JAOAMV010000012.1 GCF_025154015.1 Tsuneonella litorea | reverse complement strand
GGCGAGGAAAGCTGCTCGCCCCCGATCCGCGTCAGCCTGCCAGCAACGCAGAACCCGACTTCTTCAACAGAATAGGGGCGCGAAGCGGACGCCCCGAATGCACTCGACTTCGTCCCCGAACAGAGCATTGCTGTGCATGTGAATAGCGGCCGGCCGAACCGGCTGCTGCCCTGACCGGCGTGATCGGCAGGGCACTGGGTGGTGGGGCAGCAATTGGGCTGCCTCGATCAGGAGACCACCCATGACGAGTACCACGAAAGCGAAGCGAAATCGTCGGATGGCGAGGGAGCCGAAGGCCGAAGCAGCCTCGAACGCGAACAATGCGGCCGCGCAACCTGAGCCGGCCCAGGAGCAGGCGAACGCCGACGCCTCCAAAAAGCCGAACAAGACAGAAGCGGTGCTTGCGCTCCTCAAGCGGACTCAGGGCACCACGCTCGATGAGCTGGTTGAGGCGACCGGCTGGCTACCCCATACCACGCGAGCGGCGCTCACCGGGCTGAAGAAGAAGGGCCACTCGATTGAGCGAACGAAAGTTGACGGTGTGAGCCGATACGCGCTCGCGGAGCTTGCCTCGCAATGAGCCGCCTCGACGATGAACTGAATGCGCTGGCGAGCCTCTCCCCGGCCCAGCTGAGGGAGAAGTGGAGCGGAATGGAAGGGGCTGCCCCCCCTTCCGTTCCCCCCGCTTTGCTGCGACGCCTCTTGGCGCAGCGCCTGCAGGAGCGCCGCCACGGCACCTTGCCCGCGCTGGTCGCGCGCGAACTTGCCCGGATTGCATTGGAAGGGCCTGAGGCTGCTCCTCCGCGCCGCAACGTTGAACTTTCACCCGGAACCCGACTTTTGCGCGAATGGAAGGGCCAGACCATTACGGTCGAGGTTCTGGAAAGGGGCTTCCAGTATGCTGACCGGACCTGGCGCTCACTCAGCGAGATAGCCCGCCACGTGACCGGCGCGCACTGGTCCGGACCGCGCTTCTTCGGACTGACCGCCCATGGCTGACAAGCTGCTCCGCTGCGCGGTCTACACCCGCAAGTCCACCGAGGATGGCCTCGAGCAGGAGTTCAACTCGCTCGATGCGCAATACGAGGCCTGTACGGCCTACGCGCTTAGTCAGCGCCATGAGGGATGGGTGCTGGTCAAGGATCGCTATGACGACGGCGGGTTCTCGGGCGGCAACATGGAGCGGCCAGGACTGAAGCGCCTTCTGGCAGATGTAGAGGCCGGCAGCGTCGACATCATCCTGCTCTACAAGATCGATCGCCTGACCCGCAGCCTCACGGACTTCGCAAAAATCGTCGAAGTGCTCGATAAAGCGGGAGCGAGCTTCGTCAGCATCACCCAGAGTTTCAACACGACCACAAGCATGGGCCGGCTTACGCTCAACATGCTCTTGAGCTTCGCGCAGTTCGAGCGCGAGGTCACCGGCGAGCGCATCCGGGACAAGATTGCGGCATCGAAGAAGAAGGGCCTCTGGATGGGCGGCCCGGTGCCGCTTGGATACGAAGTGCGCGAGCGCAAGCTTGTGGTGAAGGAGGACGAGGCCGAGCAGGTCCGCCACATCATGCGCCGCTATCTGGCCTTGAGCTCGGTCCCCGCTCTAGCCGAAGAGCTGCACCGCGACGGCTACCGTACCAAGGTCCAGAGGCGGAACAGCGGTCCGCATAAGGGCGGCTGCATCTACCGACGGGGAACGCTCTATCACCTGCTGTCGAACCGCATTTACCGCGGGTTCATCGTTCACAAGGGCGAGGCCTATCCCGGCCAGCACGAATTGATCGTCGAGGAGAAGCTCTGGGAGGACGTGCAGTCGCTGCGTGCCGCCAATGCATCGGGCTCGTCGCGCCGGCTGAAACAGCAGCACCCCAGCCTCCTCGTCGGCAAGCTCGTAGATGGCGAGGGCCGCGACATGACTCCGAGCCACGCGACTAAGTCGCGCAGGCGCTATCGCTACTACGTCACTCGTCCCGACCAAGTCGACGGCACCCGGGCGTGGCGGGTCTCGGCTCATGACCTTGAGCAGCTGGTCTGCTCAAGCATCGCCGAGAGGCTGCTCGATCGTCAGTTCATCCTCGAATTCACAGCCTCGCAGACGCTCAATGCCGAACAGCTGCAGAAGGCGGCCGGCGAGGCCGAGCTGATGGCGGCCACCCTCCGCAGCGGCAGTGCGTGTGCAAGAGCCGAGTTGCTCGACACCTTCGTCCGGCAGGTTCGCCTGCACGAGGAAAGAATCGAGACGGAGCTGGAAGTCGGAGGCCTTCGCGAGCGGCTCGGATTTAGGGTCAGCTCTAGCACTGCGAAGCCACTCGTCATCACGACTCCCGCTGTCCGCGTCCGGCGAGGCCACCAGCTTCGTCTCATCATTCCTGGGCCGGAACACGCGAGGCCGAAGCCGGCGCGCCGCGACGATAAGCTGGTCGCTCTTCTCGCCGAGGCCCAATTCGCTAGGCAGCTTGTTCTCGAGTCACCCGAAAGATCCATCGCGAGCATCGCGCACGAGCACGGACGATGCCGCACCAGGCTGGGCAAGCTGGTCGCACTCGCTTGTCTCGCTCCCGACATCGTCACGGCGATCGTCGAGGGTAAGCAGCCCGAGCATCTCACCGCTTCGCGGTTGATGAGCCAGCCTATCCCGCTGTCCTGGACCGAGCAACGGCGCGAGCTGCGGCTCGCCTGAGCTTCACCATTTGCAGTCAGAATATTCCGGCCTGAGACGGCCGGCGAGAAGCGCCCATATTCCACGCATGGGCAGCGCGTCTCTGACTGCGCCTTCTCGATCCAGGATACGCAAAGGCCGCAGAACTGCGTCATTCTCTGCGCAAGCTCAGCGGCTTTCCAGATCCTTACAGATCACTCAGGACTGAGTGGTGCTCTTGAGAAGATTCGAACTTTGTGACAATTCCGGCCCAACTTTCGTCGTTTCGTTATCAGGCCGGATAATGTGTGATCAGTTTGAGCGCAGGGCTCCACCCCGCCGCTCCGCCGACGAGCTCCCCTATCGGCCAGAAGGCCGAGTTGGCCGGTCAAATTTTCAGAAAGAAAATCGTTCTTTTACAAGAACTTAAGGACTGGGTGGTGCGCGTCGCAGTCCTAAGCGAACCAGTCTCTATCCCCTTTTCGAGCAATTCCGCGGGTTTCGGCTACCGGCCAACCCATCCTCGTGCCACCTCCGTCTCGAAAATCGACGCTTCGTCCGACGCTTGGCGCCATGCTCCCGGTTGTGATGCACCTGCGAGGCATTTGCCCTATCCGGGAACGCAACTGGAAAGTAACTGGGTAGGAACTGGAACGGTACCGGAGACCAACCGGGCTGCACCGGTCTCTCTGGGACCGAGGGCTGCTTGGGTGGATACTTTACTTTTCTTGCAATGACTGAGTTTGCTTCTGGGATTGACTTGGGGCGCAAGGATCGTCTATCAGAGCAACACAACCCCACCTTAGCCTGCAGGTAGCGGCAGGCCTCAGTTGGAGTGTGGGTTGTGCCCAAGCATCTACAAACTACGACGGCTTTGAAGCCGGCTCGCGGCGACATTCGCCTGAAGCTCGAATACGTCCCTGTCGACAATATCATTGTCCCGGAGCGCGTTCTGCGCCCGCACAAGCGACGCCAGATCAAGCAGATTGCCCGAAGCATCACGGAACACGGCTTCCTGGTGCCCTTGATCGTGCGCAAGGACAAGACACTGGTGACTGGCCATGCGAGGCTCGCTGCCGCCAAGTGGTTAGGGCTGCGAGAGGTACCCGTAATCCCGGCCGAGCATTTGAGCGATGCTGAGCTCAGACTGTTCGCTATCGCTGACAACAAGCTCGCCGAAGGCGTCGAATGGGACACACGCGCGCTCGCGATCGAGTTCGAAGAGATCGCGATCCTCGAGCCGAACATCGATCTGGATCGGAGCGCATTCAGCATTACGGAACGCGACATCATCATCGGGCAAAAGCTCGATGATGATCTCGGTGATCTTGACGACACCAGCGCTGCTGAAAACGAGCCCGTCACGGGGCCAGCAACGGCACGCTTGGGCGAAGTCTACCTGCTCGGGCGGCACACTGTCGTGTGCGGGGATGCAACCGACCTGGCGATCATCGCGAAGGCGGTAGGAGATCGCAAGGTTCGCACCGTTGCAAGCGACGTGCCTTTCAACGTGAAGATTGACGGCCACGTCTCAGGGACCAGGCGCCACTCGGAGTTCGCTATGGCTTCGGGCGAGATGACCAAGCCGCAGTTCACCAACTTTCTCGCAAGCGGCATTCGGGCCTTTCAGCCACATCTGTTGGACGGAGCAGTGCTTTACCTGTTCATGGACTGGCGGCACATCGCTGAGCTGATCGCGGCATCCGAAGAGACGGACCTGGCGTTCCTGAACCTTCTGGTATGGGCAAAGACCAACGCGGGTCTCGGAAGCTTTTATCGTTCCGCACATGAGTTGATCGGCGTCTTCAAGCACGGCAGCGGACCTCACCTCAACAACGTCGAACTCGGTCGGCACGGACGCTACCGCACCAATGTCCTCAACTATCCCGGGGTCAATACGTTCGGGCGTGGACGCAACAAGGCGCTCAAGCTTCACCCAACTGTGAAACCGACAGCTTTGATGGCCGACCTGATCTTGGACTCGAGCGCCGAGGGCGACCTCATCCTGGACCCATTCGGTGGATCGGGCACCACACTCATCGCGGCGGAGCGCACCGGGCGCTCTGCATGTCTTGTCGAAATCGATCCGCGTTACGTGGACGTCATCATCAGGCGGTACGAGGATGCCACCGGCGTAGTTGCTGTTCTGGCTGAGACGGGTGAGCCATTCGCCGAACTCGCTCACCGACGCGGCGAAGGAGAGGCGTGATGGCGCGGGCGAACTCAGGGGTTGGGCGGGGCAATGGTCCTGGATCACGGCGGACCTGGTTCAAGGCCGGCATGCCGTCGGCCAATTCGGCCGGCCGTCCCAGGAAGCCCAAGCGTGAACCGGATGCTTCGCTACGCGATGCGGCGTTGAAGGCGCTTCTGGAGGATATCTTCGTCAATGTGAACGGCGTCAGGCGTAGGGAACCCCGGGTCACGGCGATGATCAAGTCGCTCCTGGCGGACTTCGGCAAGGCGGAGCTAAGGGAGAAGCTTGCCATCCTTAAGTACCTCGGCACGCTCGTTCCGGAGACCAACGCGTCCAGCGCGCACGATCGCCGCCTTGATAGCGAGGGGCTAAATAAACTCGTTAAACGGCTCGCAGAAGAACACGAGCGCAGCCAGGAGCTTGAACGGGAGTTCGGAGGACGTTCGGCCTATCGGTAGGACAAAGCGGCAGCAGAAAACGTCGTTGTAACCGCCCGCGCCGTTATCGGAACACTGGCGGGCTCCCCAAAAGCTGCATCTCGACTTCGCCGCCGTTCTCGCGCTTGAGTAGGCGCGAAAGGACGCCTGCCCCATGCTCGACAAGAAGCACGTCCGCGACCTGGTTGGCCAGCTCGGCACGGCCGGGGCGATGCTACTCGAAGATCGGCACCTTGAGCTTGTCACACCGCCGCGCGACCTGGCCGCCGCTGCCGCCACCGCCGCGACGCTGGCGACGCTGGGTGCCGAGCTGACGGCTTTGGGAGCCGCGGCGGGGGTGCTGGTGAACCAGGCGGAGAAGCAAGAGGGCCAGGCGAGCTAAACAAGCGGCGAGGGGCTGCAGTGCGGGCCTAGCGGGCGCGGTCAATCACCCAGCCCACAAGGTCGCAACCCGCGGCCCGGCGCGCGATCTCAGCGCCCACCATGATCTGCAACCGGCGCCCGCCGGCAATCTCGGGTTCGCGCAGCTGGCCTTGCGGCGAGTGGCACACCAACAGGAGCCGTTCCTCGCCCGCGCGGGCACCGAGGCGGCGGGCATAGTCGTCCACCACGGCCTGGTCCGCCTTGGACTTGACCTGGACCAGCATGCGCTCACCGGTGAACGGTTGTTCGACCACCAGGTCCACATCCTTCATCGTGCCCCCGATCGCCGAAATCCGCCGCCAGCCGCTGCGGGTGAGGATCAGCTCGACCAGCAACTCGAAATCGGCCCAGCTCAGCCGCGCGATTGCCGCAGCAAGATGTCTTTCGAGCCGCTGCCGCGCTTCTCCCATTTGAACGAGCAGGGGATCGACCTGCGCGTTGATCATCCGCAGGCAGTAGTCGGCTTGGGCAACCCGGCAGATGGTGCGGCGGTAGCCGGCCAGCTGGGTCAGGCTCGTGCTCAGGCGTTCAAGATCGAGCGGTTTGTCGTCAAGATCATGGTCGTGCCAGCCGTCGAGGGTCTCGCGGTAGCGAGTCCCATGCGCCACGCCCGAGCCGCCGATCCAGTGCACCTCAGGCTTGGCGAAGGCCCACCACAGCCGCCCGCGGGCAAAGGTGATCCACAGCACGTGGGGGTCGGCATCGTAGAAGGCGCGGGTCTCGTTGAGGTAGCCCGTTGCGGTTGCCGGGCGCAGGCCTTGCGAAAGATAGTGCTGGCGCACTC
>NZ_JAOAMV010000011.1 GCF_025154015.1 Tsuneonella litorea | reverse complement strand
CGATTGCGCTGGAGGTTCCGGTTGAAGAGTTGCTGAAAGCGCCACCAGAAAGGGCCTGATTTGCTGCTTTCCTGTGTCAGCTTCGCGCCCCGACATCGGTCATTCCCGCTAATATAATGGGGTCCTAAAAGCCGTCGTTCGCAGAGCTAAGCGGAAGCAGCGCAAAAGCTGAGCGACTTGGAAGCAGTAGACCGCAGCATCACTTCACGCCGCGTGTCGCAGCCGATGCGCGCCCTCACAGGAGTGCACCTCGATGGTCACGTGTGCGTATTCCTCATGGATTGCCAGCCGATCGGCATATTCTTGCGGCGCAAGTGGACGATCGGCAACCAGCGAGACGATGACGGCATAGTGCCCGGGGCCGACCCGCCAAACGTGGAGATCGTTCACCACCGCATCTCCGTCCTCGATCGCTTCGCGAACTTCCGCAAGACGATCCGGGCCAGCTTCCGCGTCAATGAGGACACTTGCCGTATCGCGCATCAACGACCAAGACCACCGAGCGATAACGAACGCGCCGACGAGACCCATGGCAGCGTCCATCCAGGCCCATCCCAAATAGCGGCCGGCGAGTAGCGCGACGATCGCCATGACGGAGGTCAATGCATCGGCGAGAACGTGGAGGTAAGCGGAACGAAGATTGTTGTCGGTATGCGAGTGCGCGTGGCCGTGATCGTGCGAATGATCATGACCATGATGATGGTGATGATGATCTCCGCCTAGCAGCCATGCGCTGGCCAAGTTGACCAGCAAACCGAGGACAGCCACCCAGATCGCCTCGGAATAGGCAATATTGGCCGGGGCGAGCAGACGCTGAAAGGATTCTACCGCAATACCGATCGCGAAGACCGCGAGAAGCAAGGCGCTCGCGAACCCCGCGAGGTCGCCGACCTTCCCCGTTCCGAAGGTGAAGCGGGGATTGCCGACATGCCGTTTCGCGAACCAGTATGCGAAGGCTGCCACACCCAGAGCGCCAGCGTGTGTCGCCATGTGAATGCCGTCCGCCAACAAGGCCATGGAACCTGTCCACAGTCCAGCGGCGATTTCGAGGACCATCATAGCCGCGGTAAGCGCTACGACCCATCGAGTTCGGCGGGCGTGAATGTCGTGCGACGATCCGAGAAAATCGTGCTTATGGACGGAGGGGTGGGTCTGATCATGATGCATGGCGTCGACCTATTAGACAGAAGGACAGGCGGTCAACGACGATTGACCGCAGTGTAGCGAGGGAGACTGACGCCTTCGCTTTAAGGCATCAGACATAGCACAGGGCAGGTCTTTGGCGCCCTCGCGACAGGCGTCTGGACTTGGCACGTTCAAGCCTCGGCCTCGAGATCCGAGGTCTCGGAATCCGAAACCTCCCAGACCTCTTTGGCAGCGTCGAGATTTAGTAACGCGATACCGATTCCAACGATTAGATCAGGCCAGAAGGAGAGTGTAATCGCCGTGACGATGCCGGCTGCGATAATGGCTATGTTGGCCAGGACATCGTTGCGGGCCGATAGGAATGCTGCGCGGGTGAGTCCTCCATTCCCATGGCGATGACGAGCAAGGCGGATCGCGCATGCGCAATTTACGAGCAGGGCACCCGCGCCGGTGATCGTCAAAAGATTCGCATCCGGCGTGACCGGTGCCCCGAACTTCGCCACAGCCGTCCAGACTGCCGCTAGTCCGGGGACCAGAATCAGTAACGCTAGAAATTTGCCTGTCCGAGCTCTCGCTACGGCCGTCCATCCGAGCGCTAGCAGGATCAGCAGGTTGATCGAAGTGTCTTCGAGAAAATCGACGCTATCGGAGAAAAGCGAGACAGATTCGATGGACAAGGCGGCCGCAAACTCGATACCGAATTAGGCAAGGTTCGCGATCGCGACGAAGCGCACTGCAGCACGCAGATCAGCGGTCAGGTTGCTGTTTTCGGGCTTTTCCATCAGTCGGTTTCCCTGATCGCTTCGCTATTCATGAAGGCCTGCTGCTTTCAGAACCAATTCCGCGCCTCACTGTCCTCATGGGCCAGTCTATGGGCTCGCGCCATCTTGAAGGACCGCTCTCGTCCCCGTCTCGCTCGTTGAGGACGAGGCGAGCAATCGCAGGCAACACGAAGAGGGTCAGCGCAGTAGCCGTGATCAATCCTCCGATGACGACGGTCGCCAGAGGTCTCTGCACCTCTGCACCTGTTCCAGTCGACAGCGCCATTGGAACGAAGCCGAGTGAGGCCACGAGCGCAGTCATGAGCACCGGCCTGAGGCGCGCCAGCGCACCTTCGACGATGGCTTGATCAAGCGGGAGAGCTTGGTCGAGCCGCTGACGAATGGCTGTCATCATCACGAGACCATTGAGGACGGCTACTCCGGAAAGGGCAATAAAGCCCACCGCAGCCGAGATGGAGAATGGTATTCCTCTGAGAGCCAATGCGAACACCCCTCCAGCAAGCGCCATGGGGATTGCGCTGAATACCGCGAAAGCGGGTATCCATCCGCCAACCGCCCAGAAGAGCAGCAGGAGAATCAGCGCGAAGCAGACGGGGACGATCAGCTTGAGCCGCGCCTGCGCCGCCTGGAGATTCTCAAATTGTCCGCCCCACGAGATTGACGCGCCTGGGGGCAAGGCAACCTGATTTTCCACCTTGGCCTGAGCTTCGGCAACGAAGGAACCCAGATCACGGCCTCGCACATTGGCAGAAATGACCACCAGCCGTCGGCCGTTCTCCCGCCGCACTTCAGCGGGTCCTTCGGTGACCTGAAAGCTGGCAAGTTCCCCGAGCGGGACAGTCATGGTGCTGCCTGGCAATTGCACAGGTAATGCCCTCAGCTGATCGATATCGTTCCGGATACGATCGGGCAGTCGCACGACCACATTGAAGCGACGGTCGCCTTGAAAAACGAGGCCGGAAGCCTGGCCGCCGAGCGCGATGGCGACCGTCTGTGAGACATCATCGGCGTTGAGGCCATATCTGGCAATGAGGGCACGATCGAGTGTGATGTCCAGCGTAGGGAACCCGCTAATCTGCTGCACCTTGATATCCTGCGCCCCGGATACGGCTCGAAGGACATCCGCGACATTCTGAGCAGCCGAGCCTAGGCGTGACAGATCCTCCCCGTAGATTTCGACCGCGACATCGCCCTTCACGCCCGCAATCAGCTCGTTGAAACGCAGTTGGATCGGCTGACTGAACTCAGTCGTATTGCCGAGCAGGACCTCAAGCGCTTCTTCCATCTCGGAGACCAGCTTGGTCTTGTCGAGCGAGGGATCCGGCCATTCGTCACGAGGTTTCATGATGATATAGGTGTCGGAGGCATTGGGTGACATCGCGTCGGTTGCCGCTTCGCCGAGCCCGGTTCGCGCGAATACGTGACTGACCTGCGGAAATTTGCCGAGCACCTTTTCCACCTGGCGCTGCATAACCATGGCCTGCTCGACCGAAACGGAGGGAATCCGCACTACTTCGATCGCGAAGTCGCCTTCGTCGAGCTGAGGTGTGAATTCACTGCCTAGCGTTCCGAAGAGGAGAGCGGCCGCCGCGAATACCGCCACGCCGCCGCCAATCACCGCGCGCGGACGTGACAGCGCTGCCTTGAGCCACGGTTCATACCGGCTTTTTGCGACGCGAATTACTCGAACCTCTCGTTCGGCGAGGCGACCGCGCAGGAGCAAGGCTATCATTGCCGGAACGAATGTCAGGGCAAGGATGAAGGCCGAGGCCAGCGCGAGCATGACGGTTATCGCCATAGGCGAAAAGGTCTTTCCCTCCACGCCGGTGAAGGTGAGCAAGGGCGCATAGACCAGCAGAATGATCGCCTGACCGTAGACCGTCGGCTTGATCATTTCCTGCGCGGCCTTGCGCGTTTCAGCAAGGCGTTCACCGAGGGTCAGGAGCCTGCCCTCATCATGCTGTCTGGCCGCCAGGCGAGCGATGCCGTTCTCCACGATGATTACCGCACCATCGACGATGAGACCGAAATCAAGCGCGCCCAGGCTCATCAGGTTGCCCGACACGCCGAGCCGATTCATGCCGATGGCTGCCATCAGCATGGAAATCGGAATCACCAGGGCCGCGATCAGCGCGGCGCGAATATTCCCCAGCAGGAGAAACAGCACCACGATGACAAGCAGCGCGCCTTCGGTGAGATTTTTTTCGACTGTCGCTATGGTCTTTTCAACAAGCGAGGAACGGTTGTAGACGGGCTCGACCGTGACCCCCGCTGGCAGGGTTTGCGCAACGGCCATTAACTTCGTCGTGCCTGCTTCAGCCACGGTGCGGCTGTTTTCACCGATCCGCATCAGCAAAGTGCCGATCACGACCTCTTCGCCATCTAGGGATGCTCCGCCGGTGCGCAGATTGCCGCCGATCCGCACGGTAGCCACATCGGCAACCCGGACAGGCACATTCTCACGGGTCGCCACGACCGCGTTCCTGATATCTTCGACCCCTCCCAGTCGGGCGTCTTGCCGCACCAGCAATGCTTCGCCGCCACGATTTATGAAGTTCGCTCCCTTGATGACGTTGGCTTTCTGGAGGGCATCGGACAGGTCCTGAAAGGAAAGGCCATACGCGATCAGTCGATTGGGCTCGGGTTGGACAATGAATTGCTTTTCATAGCCACCGATCGAATCCACGCTCGCCACGCCCGGGACCTGCTGCATTGCAGGCGAGATGATCCAATCCTGGACCGATCTGAGATAGGCAAATCGCGCTTCCTTCGACTTGAGCCGTTCGCCTTCGGGGGTGAGAAACGAGCCATCCGGTTGCCAGCCAGTGCCGCCGGCATTGGTGTGACCCTTTGGTTCGAACGAGACCGACCACATCAGCACTTCGCCCAAGCCCGTGGCGAGAGGTCCCATGCTCGGTTCGGCGCCGGGAGGAAGCGAGCCGGCAATCTCGCTGAGACGCTCGGCAATCTGTGTGCGGGCGAAATAGATATCGGTGCTTTCGGAGAAGACTGCAGTGACCTGGCTGAAACCATTGCGCGAAATGGACCGCGTCATTTCCAGCCCGGGAATACCGGCAAGGCCTGTCTCCACTGGAAAGGTGACCTGGCTCTCTACCTGCGCTGGTGAGAGGGCCGGTGCCACCGTGTTGATCTGCACCTGATTGTTGGTGATGTCGGGGACCGCATCGATCGGCAATTTGGTCAGATTGTAGGCTCCCAGCGCCGCGACAAGGGCGACAGCGACAAGGACCCCCCAACGGAAGCGAACGGCGAGATCGAGAACCGACCCAAGTGGGCCATGGTTCTTCTCGGGCACGGTGTTTCCCTCACTCATCGCCC
Source organism: Tsuneonella litorea (assembly GCF_025154015.1). Classification (GTDB taxonomy): domain Bacteria; phylum Pseudomonadota; class Alphaproteobacteria; order Sphingomonadales; family Sphingomonadaceae; genus Tsuneonella; species Tsuneonella litorea. Next base: position 3,233 of record NZ_JAOAMV010000011.1, on the reverse strand, counting down.
TCTCCCTGCTTGGCGATTTCCGCCTTGATGAGGAAGGCATTGCGCGAGGCAATCTGCTGGCCTTGTGTCACTCCTGAAAGTATTGTGACCCGGCCTGCAGACCGCTGGCCGGTCGTGACCGGGGAGACACGGAAACCCCGGTTGGTCCTGACGAACACGATCGATTGCCCATTCAAATCCTGCACTGCGTCCGCAGGCACGCTGAGTACGCTGCCGCTTGCGGCCTCGGTCGTCAGCCTGACTTCCACGAAGCTGTCCGGTTGCAGGCCTGGCGGTGCACTTCTTAGAGAAAGGACAGCGGTAGACGCGCGGGTCTGCAAATCCACCGATGGGGTGATCGAGCGAACCCTTGCATCGACCTGTCCTCCGCCGGGAAGGCTGATCGTGGCCACGTCTCCTACCGCGACCTTTGAAGCGTCAGCGGGAGAAAGTGCAGCTTCGATCTGGAGCCTTGAGGGATCGACGACACGGAACAGTTCTGTGCCGGCGGTTACATAGCTTCCGAGCACCGCCGGCGCTGCGGTCACACGGCCGCCGACAGGCGAAGTCACCGCAATCGAGCGACCATCGCGTGTAACGCCTGTCGCTTGCACTGCTGCGCGCGCACGCGTGAGTTCCGCACTCGCCATTGAAAGCGCTGCTTGTGCAGCTTCGATGTCCTGCCGCGCGGTGACGTTCGCTTCGAACAAGCGCTTTTCGCGGTCATAGGCAGCCCGGGCCTGCTGCGCTCGGGCGGCTGCTGATGCAACCTGTTCAGCAAGCGTTGCAGCCTCGGCGCTTTCGAGGAGGGCAACCGTTTCACCGCGCCTGACCGGATCGCCGAGTGTCTTCAGGATGCGAGCGACGACCCCGTTGGCACGAGCATCAAGGCGCGCGACCGCACTGGGCGCGGCACGAACGGTGCCCGGCACGATCAGTTCGCCGGCATCACCTGCCTCGACGGTCGCAAGAGCGATCTCTGCCGTCTGCATTTGCGCATCCGTAAGTCGTATTTCCGAGGGAATGCTTGCAGAGGCGGTCTGTGAAGGTGGCGGGGCGTTGGTTGGTGCGTTTCCGGCGCTACCCCAGATGATCCAGCTGAGGATCGCTGCGATGAGGACCGCGCCCAGTGCGATGAAGGTTTTTCTGCGTGTCATGGCATGGTCTCCGGGGTGGCAGTCAGCCGCTGCAAGTTTGCGCCGGCCCTTGCTTGCGCTTCGTGCGCTTCGATGAGAGCGATACGGACGTCATCGAGCGTAGCTGCCGCATCGAGCACGTCGATCAGTGTGAACTTTCCATTGCGATAGCCGATCTGAGCGAGACGCAGCGCCTCTTGAGCTTGTGGCACGCTTCGTTCTTCCAGGGTCGCGACCCGCGCTGCGGCGGCTTGATATTCTGCCCGGGAGCTGGCGAGTTCCCTGGCAACCTCTGCCATGGCTGCAGCGCGGCGAAACTCCGCTCCCCGTGCGCGTGCCTCCGCAGCCGAGATGGCGCCTTGGTTGCGATTGCCGAGCGGGATGCTGATGGACGCTCCGGCGACGAATGCCCGGTCCCCGGTTTCTTCGAACCGCCGCACACCGGCGCTCAACGATAGATCGGGGACTGCATTGGCGCGCTCTTGCGCGATGACCCGGTTGGCGGCGTCCGCTTCCGCACCGGCGAGTTGCACGCCAATCGTGTTCTCAGGTGTGATTGCAATGACGCTCGGGAATTGAGGCCATTCGGGCACAACTGCGTCGGGAGGCGATTGCGAACCCCACAGCGAAGCAAGGGCGATCCTTGCCGCGAGATCAGCCGCTTCTGCCTCTTGCAGTCGCGCTTCGGCCTCACCCAGCGCTGCCTCTGCCCTTAAAGCGCGAAGGGGAGGTTCGCGTCCTGCATCGACCAACTCACGCGCAATCCGAGCCAGTTCACGGTTGCGTTCAACGACACCGAGGGCGAGCTCCAGTCTGGACCTGGCGCCGACTGCCACCGCATAATTTTGCCGGACGTCTGCACCAATCCGCGCCTCCGTAAGGGCTGCTTGCAATTCGGCTACGCGCGTTTCGGCTCTGGCAGCGCGAACGCGGGCTCCACGCTTACCGCCAAGCTCGACACGTTGGCTTGCCGCAAGCGTTGTTTCGGTAGAATTGAAGCCCCGAAAGGCGCCACTTCCCCCAACGTTTTCCACGTCGAGAGATACCTCCGGATTGGGACGGAGCGCCGCCTGACGCTCTAATCCTTCCGCAGCCTCGACGTCGGTCTCCAGCGCGCTGATGGTGGGCGCCTCTGCTGCTGCGCGCTGGAGTGCTTCTTCCAATGTTATTGTTTGCGCGTTTGCGTAACCACACCACTTGATTGCAAAACCCGCAGCGATGAGCGCGACCATGCGCGCCAAGCCTTTGTGCATTTGAAACTCCGAATCTGGACCTCGTCGACCACGCTTTGCGCGCGGCGTCGCGTGAGGTCAGATTCGGGGCGGTCGCAGAAGAGAGCCTGCCGGCGATTCAGCTAAGAATGTTTCGATGAAGTCGACGACCATCGTTGTCGCTCGATAATCTGTGTCGGCAAGCGAGCGATCTTCGAGGCGAAGAGCGAAATGGAATTGATGCTGATGGGCTTCGCTCGTCCCCCTGTCGGACGGAAAGTAGTCGAGCGAATCTTCTAGCACGTCGAAGCTGCTAACGATCTTGGCAGCCGTAGAGTTGGACCCCGCGGCAACAGCTTCGGCGCCGAGATGCCCGGCAGCATCGAGTGGCTGCAGCACATAGAGAAACGCTGCCGCAAAAAATAGCAGCAGCCGTCCAGTCCTCGATGTTCTTAGCGTAGCGAAGATGGTTCTAAACTCATGCCGAGTAAGCTCACTTTCTCGATGAGGTAAGGGACTGTACTTCGTGTGACAATCGCCAAAGGCATCTCGGAAGCTCCATTTCCGCTTGCGACCTGCCTGACAGACGTGAATCAATGCGAGTTTCGTGCGCCCGAGATAGAGGGTTAATTCGCCCGATGCGAGGCTTTGGCCTAATGCGAACTACCTGATTCCTTATGCCCCAAGCGGGAGGCCGTCGATCCGCACCCAGCCCAATAGGCCGCAGAGCTGCTTACGGGGAGCTGCCCGTCCGCTTTGCGCCCCTGTGTGGACGGCTCTCCGTTGGCAAGGATTTGGTGAGCTTTTGCTGAGGCTGGTCGGTGCGGCCATGTGTGGACGGCTCTCCGTTGGCAAGGATTTGGTGAGCTTTTGCTGAGGCTGGTCGGTGCGGCCATGTGTCCGGCCT
>NZ_JAOAMV010000010.1 GCF_025154015.1 Tsuneonella litorea | reverse complement strand
CGATTGCGCTGGAGGTTCCGGTTGAAGAGTTGCTGAAAGCGCCACCAGAAAGGGCCTGATTTGCTGCTTTCCTGTGTAAGCTTCGCGCCCCAATTCCGGTCATACAGCCTTATCGACTTCCCCCTCGAAAGCTGACATTCGCGATGATAGCCCCAAATCCCGCTCCGCGATGCATCCGACGGTAGCAACATCAATCCAAACTCGAGGAAGGGCAGCTAGACGACCGGTTTCATCTCCGGTTTCTTGTTCTCCGATCCCGGATGTTGTCCGGCCCGCTGAGGCAGAAGCATAATCAGCAGCACGATCGCGACCGCCAGCACTGCGCTCGCCAGCGGCCTTGAGAGTGCCAAGCCGCCATGGTCGGTAGGCTTGTCGAGGAAGTCGCCGACAGCCGCCCCGAGCGGGCGGGTCAGAATGAACGCGGCCCAGAAAAGCCCGACACGGCTCGTGCTGGTGAACCAATAGAGCGCAGCGCAGATCGCCAGCGCACCGGAGAAGACGGCGGCGGCACCGATGTAACCGAACCCGCCGCTGTCCGCGAGCCAGTCGCCAAGCGCCGTACCCAGCGTTTGTGAAAAGGTGATCGTGATCCAGTAGAACGTCTCGGCGCGGGGAGTAACGATCTTGTTGACGTTCACCGTCCCCATCGTGCGGTGCCAGGCGAAGAGTGAGATCAGCACCAGCGAGAGCAAAAGTAGCGAACCGCCGGTGTAACCGATGCCGAGTGAACGCGTGGCGAAGTCCGCCATTGTCGTTCCCGCGGTGGTCGACGCGACGATCGTGACCCAGTAGAGGAAGGGATGGAAGCGGCTGGCGGCTATCTGGGCCCAGACCAGCGCGACGAGGATCGCCGCGAACAGCCCGGTTGCGGCAAGGTAGCCCCAGTTGAGCGTCATGCTGACGGTGTCGCCGCCGGTCTCCCCCAAGGTAGTCGCGAGGACCTTGATGATCCAGAAGCCGACCGTGATCGCGGGGACCTTGGCAAGCACCGCGTCACCCATCTGCTCTCTTGCCGTCGTCATGCCGTGGTGCCTCCTGGATCGTTTGGTGGTGCCCTTTCAATTCGCGACACCGACCATCGGCTCCCTTCCAAAACTATACCATTTCCCAACCTTTGCTGTTCTGCGGAACGGCGCGGCGAAACTCACGCTATCGGGTTGGACGGAACGACAGGAGAGGACCATGAACCCGGTATCCAAGCTTGCCCTGCTGGCAACCTGCGGCGCGCTGGCGTTGGCAGGCTGCAGCGCCCAGAAGCCGACCGCGCCAGACGCGAGCGCTAGCGCCTCGGGCACGACCGTTACCGTGCCCAAGCCCGCCGCTGGCGACGCCGATGCCAACACTTCGGCCTTTCTCGCTGCGGCAGAGCCATTCGAGACGCTAACCGAGCAAGCACCCACCGCGCCCACCGCCAAGCTGCCGTCGCTTATTGCCGATGCAAAGAAAGCGGCGGATGGTGTGTCCCCGGCGCTTGCCGCACCGGCCAAGGCTGCTCTCATGGAGCACCTTGCCGCAGTGGACACCGCGCAGAAGTCGAATGATCACACCGGCATCGCACTCGCCGCGGTCGAAGGCTACCGTACGTTGGTTGAGAGCGCCAGCGACACTGGCAAGGTGCCCAAGGCCGTCAGCCTGCTCGACTACTCGGGCTTTCGCTACCAGGCAGATCTCTCCGCGAAGCCCGTCCGTTGGGACGACATGGCACAGGCCGTTGCCTTTGCGCAGGGCCAGTGGAACGGCATCGCCGCTCGCGTGACGGAAACCGCGCTTAGGGCCGATTTCGCCAAGTCGGTCGCCAATATGGATGACGCGGTAAAAGCGAAGGATGCAAAGGCGGCCAAGACCGCGTCCACGCACGAGCTCGATCTCGTCGACAAGCTCGAAGGCTTCTTCGCCAAGTGAGCCAGCCCGCGAAACTCCAGCCAACAGGTGAAACATGACCGACGCCGACCGTCGCGCGATGCTGAACAAGGTGCCTTACGTCACCCTCTACTTCTGGATCATCAAGATCCTGGCGACGACGGTCGGCGAGACCGGCGCCGATTTCCTCAACATGAAGCTCGGCCTCGGGCTCAACCTGACCTCTGCGATCATGACGGTCGCACTCGCGATCGTGCTCGTGATCCAGATGCGAAGCGACCGCTACGTGCCGTGGCAATACTGGCTGGTGGTGGTGTTTCTCAGCATCGTCGGAACGCTCATCACGGACACGATGACCGACGAGCTGGGCATCAGCCTCTATATCTCGACGGCGGTGTTTTCGGTCGCGCTTATCGTGACTTTCATGTTCTGGCACGGGATCGAGCACACGCTTTCCATTCACGAGATCGACACGCCTCGGCGCGAGATGTTCTACTGGCTGGCGATCCTGTTCACCTTCGCGCTCGGCACCGCGGGCGGCGACCTGGTGTCGGAAAAGGCCGGGCTCGGATATCTGACGGCTGGCCTGATATTCGCCGGACTGATCGCCGCGATCACCGCTGCCTATTATCTCAAGCTGCTCGGACCGGTGACCGCTTTCTGGCTGGCCTATATCCTCACGCGTCCGCTCGGAGCCTCGCTCGGCGACCTTATAACGCAGGCGCCCAAGGACGGCGGCCTTGGATTGGGGACGATGCCTGTCAGTGGTATCTTCCTCGTGATCATCGTCGCTCTCGTGATCTACCTCTCCCGATCGGGCATCGACAGCCCGAACCGGGGCCGCGGTCCGGCGCTCGCGTCAGCATAGCCCCCGCACACCCATCCGCGGGGCTGCGCCCGGGTTTGCGATTTTTGCGGGTCGCGAAATTGTAACCCGGGCGCGAACGCCGCGACACTTGGGGTCGGTTAGAAAGGTCACAGTGCAATTCCGCACCATTGGAGAGACAAGATGAATCTGGTCGCAAAACTCGCCATCGGCGCCGCCGCGCTTGGACTTCCGCTCGCCGCTTATGCCGGGACGAGCCACGAAAACGAAGCCGCCGAAAAGGCGGAGATGGCGCACGCGCCCAAGCCGGCAATTTCCAAGTCGCAGGCCGAACGGATCGCGATGGCGACCGCGCGCGGCGGCAAGATCGTCGACAGCGAATACGAAAAGGAAGGCGGCGGCTGGCGCTGGTCGTTCGACATCAGCCAGAACGGCAAGCTTCGAGAACAGTTGGGAGAGCGCGAGCAGCGAGGCTGACGAAGCCGACTGATCTGCGCTAAACCGACCGAATGCGCATCCTTCTTGCCGAAGACGAACCCGATACCGCCGCCTATGTCGCGCGCGGTCTGGGCGAGGCGGGGCACAATCCAGTGCTTGCGCAGGACGGGAAGGATGCGCTGCACCTCGGCCTCACCGAAGACTTCGACCTGATGATCCTCGACCGGATGATGCCGGGGCTCGACGGGATCGAGGTTTTGCGCCGGTTGCGCGCGGGAGGTATCGACGCCCCGGCGATCATGCTCACGGCGCTTGGTCGGATCGAGGATCGCGTGACGGGGCTCGATGCAGGGGCAGACGACTACCTCGTCAAGCCGTTCGCGTTCAGCGAACTGATCGCCCGCGTCAACGCGATCGCTCGCCGGGCGGCACCGCAGCAGGCCGTGACCCATTTCACCGCCGGCCCGCTCGAGCTCGACCTGCTGAGCCGAGAAGTCCGGCGCGACGGCAAGCCGATCCTGCTGCAGCCCAAGGAGTTTCGGCTTCTCGAGGAGCTCATGCGCAACGCGGGTGAATACGTCACCCGCACCATGTTGCTCGAACGCGTGTGGGACTTTCATTTCGATCCGCAGACCAAGATCGTAGAGACCCACATCAGCCGTTTGCGCGGCAAGCTCAACGAAGGTGGCCGCGAGGACTGGATCGAGACCGCGCGCGGCGTCGGCTATCGGATCAGGACCGCATGAAGCGGCTGCTGGCGAGCGCCGCCTACCGGATCGCCTTTGCTGCTTCGCTGGGCTTCGCGCTGGCAGTGCTCGGTATCGGAGCAATGTCCTACATTGCCGTCCACAATGCGTTCTCGACACAGCTCGACGAGACAATCGACGAAGGTGTGACCGCGCTGATGGATGAGGGCTTCGAAGGAATCCCGGCGTTGGCTGAATCGATCGATCAGCGCGAGAGGATGGTAGGTAACAGTCTCGATTATGCCGTCTTCGATCCGCACGGCCGGCGCGTGGCGGGCAATCTCGAAACTCCGATGCCAGCGGCAGGGTGGTCACGGATCGAATTTACCGATCCCGAAGAGGGACTTGATCCGGCCCGCGCGAAAACGACGATGTTACCGAATGGCTATCGCCTTGTTGTCGCTGCCGACCTCGAGCCGGTCGAGGCAATCGACCAGCGTCTGCTGATCGTATTCTGCCTCGGATTTGTGGCCGCCCTGGTCATTGGCAGCGGGATCGCCTTTATTCTTGGCGGTTATCTGAAGAAGCGCCTGACCCAGGTCGAGACGGTGGCCAGCGCTTTTGCCGGTGGCGACCGGATGGCGCGGGCCGAGGTCACCGGTCGCGGTGACGAGTTCGATCGATCGGCGGCCGCGCTCAATGCCATGCTCGACCGGATCGCTGCGCTGGTAGCGAACCTGAAACAGGTGACGAGCGACCTCGCGCACGACATGCGCACCCCGCTCGCCCGCCTCAGGTCCGAACTCGAGGCCCTTCACCGGGCGCAGGGGCCCGAGCGCGAAGCGATGATCGGCAACGCGCTCGATCGCACCGACGACATCCTCGCGCTTTTTGGGGCCATCCTGCGTATCGCCGAACTGGAAGAAGGTGAGTTACGCAAGCATTTCGCACCGGTCGCGCTCGGTCCGTTGGTCGCAGACCTTGCGGACATGCACGTTGCCTTGGCAGAAGACAGCGGCAGGGTTCTGGAGGAAGCAGTCTGCAAGGACTGCCGCGTAGTGGGGGACCGCGAACTGATTTCGCAGGCAGTTATCAACTTGATCGAGAACGCCGTCCGCCACACGCCCGATCGTGCGCACATCCTGATCGGCGCGCGTGACGAGGGTGACACGTGCCGCGTGTTCGTCTCCGACAACGGGCCCGGCATAGCGGAAGACGACCGCGACCGGGTCACGGAGCGTTTCGTGCGGCTCGATTCCGCCCGGTCCAGCGCCGGCCATGGGCTCGGTCTCAGCCTGGTCAAGGCTATCGCGGAGGCGCATGGCGGCCGCCTCGAACTCCGCGATCGCGCCCCGGGTCTCGACGCTTCGCTCATCTTCCCGAAAGAGCCGACATGAAAGTGTGGGGGGCACTTCTCGTCGTGGCGCTCGGTGGCTGTGCGACCTATCGTCCGGAACCGCTCGACAGTGCGCCTGCGGCGCTCGCGGAACCTTTCGTGGCAGAGCTGTCGCAGGCGGCGAGCGCGGTCGAGCGCCCGTGGTTACCGCCCCAGCAGGTGGACCTGTCACAACCTCTTACCCCGCAAGCGCTGTCGGCGATCGCGGTCGTCGCCAATCCCGACCTGGAGGCACAGCGCGTGCGTGCGGGCGTGAAGGACGCACAAGTCTTCGCTGCCGGGCTGCTGCCCGACCCAACCTTCTCGCTCGGCGTCAACAAGGTGCTGAGCGGACCCGACACGCTGCTCGACATCACCGGCGCGTTGGGTCTCGACCTCAACGCACTGCGCACTCGGGCGGTGTCGCGGCGGATGGCAATCGCCGAGGCGCGCCAGGTGCGGCTCGATCTTGCCTGGGCCGAATGGCAGACCGCCGGGCAGGCGCGCTTGCAGGCGGCCAAGGTCATCGAACTGACCCGGGTCACCGAACTGTCGCGTACATCGAAGGAGGTGGCTCGTTCGCTACTCGACCGCATAACCCGCGCAGCCGGCCGGGGTGATATCGCCGGCGACCGCTTGCAGGCCGCGCGCCTTGCTCTGCTGACCGCAACCGAGCAGCTCAGGACGGCCGAAACCGATCTTGCCGCTGCGCAGTCCGAACTCCGTAGGCAACTCGGCCTGCCACCCGAGTTCGGCCTGCAGCTTGCCCGCCCCGATCTGCCACCACCGCCTCCTCCGACTGCCACCCTGTTCATGCTCGCCGAGACGAACCGGACCGATCTCGCAGCGCTTCGTGCGGGCTACGCCGCGCAGGAGGCAATTGTACGCAAAGCCATCCTCGAGCAGTTCCCGACGCTTAACATCGCCCTCAACGGTGCACGGGACAGCGCCGGTAATCTGCTCGCCGGGCCTTCGGTCGACTTCACCCTGCCGCTGTGGAACCGAAACCGCGGTACCATCGCAGTGGAGCGCGCCAGCCGTGCAGCGCTTAAGGCAGAATACGATGCACGGCTATTCCAGACCCGCGCCGACATCGCGGCGGCGGAAGCAGGGTTGGCAGTGGCCTACCGGCGCCGCGCTGACGCCCTGCGCGACCTGCCGAAGTTGCGGCAATATGCCGAGGCGACCCGGCGTGCTGCGACCCGCGGCGACCTGTCGCTCGAGACGGCGCAGAATGCCGAGCAATCGCTGCGCGATCGTGAACTCGTTGTGGCACAGGCCGAACAGGCCATTGCCGAGCAGTCGATTGCGCTCGAACTCTTGACCGGAACCCCGCGGGAGGCGTGGCCCCAGTGAAAAACGTATGTCTTGCCCTTGCAGTGCTCGGCCTGTCAGCATGTTCCTCGGGTACACCCGCCGATCAGAACGGGCCGGCGCCGGTCGCACTGGTTTCCCTCGCGCGTGCTACGGGCGGCGGCGTGGCCCAGACGCAGACCCTGTACGGTGCGATCGAATTGTCCGCCGATAACCAGTTTACCCTGTCCGCGCCGGTCGAGGCGACGGTGGCTGCGTTGCTGCGACCTGCTGGCAGCCCAGTCGCGCGTGGCCAGGGCGTCGTATCGCTGAGGGCAAGCCCTTCGACACAGGCGACCTATGCGCAGAACGCCGCCGCTGCCCGGTCGGCACAACAAGCCTACGAGCGCGCCAAGCGACTGCGTGCCGATGGGCTCGTCAGCGATGCCGAGGTGGAAAGCGCCCGCTCGGCTGCGGCCGGGGCGTCGGCACAGGCGCGTGCGTTGTCGGCGCAGACCGGCGGCCTCGTCCTCCGTTCTCCGGGTGCGGGCTACGTCCAATCGATCGTCGTCAATCCGGGTGATCTGGTCGCCGCTGGAGCGACGGTCGCGACCATTGCGCGCGCGGGCGACCTGCGTGCGCGGTTTGGCCTCGACCCTGCTCTCGTCTCGCAGTTGGTTCGCGGCAAGGGCGTGCGGATCGCGCGGCCGGGAGGCGGCGAAGCGGCAATCGTCCCGATCCTCTCGGTCGATCCCAGCGCCGATCCGCAGACCCTGCTCGCCTCGCTTTATGCGAGCGTGCCCGCCGGACTGGGCATCGGGGCGGGCCAGACAATGACCGGTGAGGTCACGCTTGCGGAAGCTTCGAACGCCGTGACGATCCCGTATTCCGCGTTGCTCGACGAAGGCGGGCAACCATACGTCTATGTCGTCACGAAAGGCGTCGCCCACCGCCGCGATGTCGTCGCAGGCGCATCCGACGGCCCAACGGTGGCGATCGCGAAGGGCGTTGCAGTGGGCGACGTCGTGGTCACGCAAGGCGGGACCGCGCTCGAAGACGGGATGAAGGTGCGCACGAAGTGAAGCGTGGGCTCGCCCGGCACTCCCGCACGATCTGGCTCGCGGTTCTTCTGTTGACGCTGGGCGGTGTGCTGTCCGGACTACGCCTGCCGGTCAGCCTCTTCCCGCAGATCGACTATCCACGCGTCGTGGTCTCGATCGACGCGGGCGAGCGCGATGCGGCGCAGATGGAGGCGGAGATCACCCGACCAGCCGAGATCGCGCTGAGGGCGATCCCGGGTGTCACGCAGTTGCGCTCGATTACCAGTCGCGGGTCTGCCGAGGTAGCGCTCAACTTCGACTGGGGCCACGACATGGTTTCGGCCGAACTGGCGACCCGCGGTGCGCTTGCCGGAATCCAGGTCCAGCTCCCCACGGGCACGCAGTTCGACGTGCGCCGCTCGGACCCGACGATCTTTCCGGTTTACGGGGTCGCGCTGACATCCAAGACGTTGAACCAGGAAGCCCTGCGCCAGTTCGCCGAGCTCGAGATCAGGCCCGCACTGACGGGCATTTCGGGCGTGGCCGCCGTGGACATCCTCGGCGGCAGCCCGCGCGAGTTCGAGGTCGAGATCGATCCCGCTCGCCTGTCGGCACTGGGGCTTTCGCCCACCGCGGTCTCAGACGCCTTGTCGAAGGCCAACACGGTCCGCGGAGCAGGGCGGGTGACCGATCGCCACCGGCTCTATCTGGTGCTGGTCGAGAACCGGCTGGCGACCCCCGCCGACATTGCCGCCATTCCGGTGAAGACCGGCGGCAGCGCTGGCGCCGGCGTGGTCGCGCTCGGCAGCATCGCGACGATCCGCCCGTCGGCGGCACCGAATTACACGCTCGTCAATGCCGACGGACAGCAGGCGGTGCTGGTGAATGTGCGCCAGTCGCTCGACGGCAATACCGTGCAGGTCGTCCGCGACGTCGCCACGCGGATGAAGACGCTCCAGCTGCCCCCGAGCGTCACCGTGAGCCCGTTCTACGACCAGTCGGAGCTCGTTATCGGCGCGGCCAACGCGGTCCGCGATGCGATCCTGATCGGCGCCCTGCTCGCGGGCCTGGTACTTTTTCTGTTCCTCCGCTCCGCCCGTTTGATGGTGATCACCGCGGTGACCCTGCCGGCTGTGCTCGCCGGTACCTGCCTCGTGCTGCTCGCGCTCGGCATGCATTTCGACATGATGACGCTGGGCGGCATGGCCGCCGCGGTCGGCCTGATCGTCGACGACGCGGTGGTGATGCTCGAACACGTCATGCGCCGGATGCAGGAAGGCGCTGCGAAGGACACCCGAAGTATCCTCGCCGCCGCGACAGAGATGGCAAAGCCGCTGTACGGCTCGACCGCGGCGACGATCGTGGTGTTCGTGCCGCTTGCCTTCATCAGCGGTGTGACCGGCGGATTCTTCAAGGCGCTGGCGATTACCATGGTGGCCGCGCTGGTGATCTCTCTCCTCTATGCCCGGTTCGTCATACCCCTGCTGTCGGCATACTGGCTGACCGAGAGGGACGCCGCCGCCGCGGAGAAAGCCGACCGGATGATGGCACGGGTGGAGCGCGGCTACGTTAGGGCTGGCGATCGCGCCTTCGCTCGCCCGGGACTATTCGCGCTGGTGCTCGGTCTCGCGCTCGCGGCCGCAGGATACCTTGCTTACAGCCACGTCCCTTCGGGGTTCATGCCCAAGATGGACGAAGGCGGCTTCGCGGTCGACTACAAGGCGCAGAGCGGCGCCTCGCTCGAGGACACCGACCGGCTGCTGCGCCAGATCGAAGATATCATCCGCACCACGCCGGAGGTTGCCAGCTATTCGCGGCGCACCGGCATCCAGCTCGGCGGCGGTCTGACCGAGGCCGACGAAGGCGATTATTTCGTCCGCCTAAAGGGCGGGTCGCGGCGCGACATCGAAGCGGTGATGGCCGACATTCGCGGCCGGATCACGCAGCGCGTGCCGGGGGTGGAGGTCGAACTCATCCAGCTGATGGAGGACCTCATCGGCGATCTCACCGCGGTCCCGCAACCGATCGAGGTCAAGCTGTTCGGCAACGAACCGGCCGCACTCGCCAAGGCTGCGCAGACGGTCGGTGGCGCGCTTGGAAAGGTTCAGGGCGTCGTCGAGGTAGTCGACGGCTTGCGCGTGGCGGGCGATGCGATCGCGGTCCGCGTCGATCCGGGTGCCGCCGCGCAACAGGGACTCGATGCCGACACCGTGGCGACACAGGTCGAGAGCCTGATCGGTGGTACTGCCGCGACCCAGGTCCGGGTCGGCGAGCAGTTGATAGATGTGCGCGTGCGCGGGCCTTCCGACCTGCGCGCTCGAGCGAGCGAAATGGCGGCGCTGCCGCTTGTCGCGCCGGACGGGCATAGCGTCCGCCTTGGCCAAGTCGCGCAGATCACGATCGCCGCGGGCCAGAAGCAGCTTACCCGAGAAGACTTGGCGCCGTTCATCGACGTCACGGCGCGGCTCGAGGGGCGTGATCTCGGCTCGGCGATGAAGGATATCCGCAGCACGGTAGCAGGTCTCAAGCTACCGCCCTCGATCCGCGTCGAATACGGCGGCCTTTACGCGGAACAGCAGAAGAGTTTCCGCGATCTCGCCATGGTCTTCACCGCCGCGCTTTTGCTGGCGGCGCTCCTGCTGACGTTCCTGTACGAGCGGATCGAATGGACGATTGCCGCGGTCGTCACCGTATTGCTGGCGGCCGCCAGCGTCCTCGTGGGCCTATGGATCGCGGGCATCGAACTCGACATCTCGGCACTCATGGGCCTGACCATGGTCGTCGGCATGGCGAGCGAACTGATCGTGTTCTTCTTCGCAGAACTGGATCGCGACGCGCCCGTTACGTTGGAAGCACTGCGCGAGGCGGGTGCCAAGCGACTGCGCCCCATCCTGATGAGCGCACTGATTGCGATCCTCACCCTGTCCCCGCTCGCCCTGGGCCTGAGCCGCGGAGCAGGTCTCCAGCAGCCGCTCGCCACGGCCATCATATTCGGGCTGACAGCAGCAGTGCCGCTGGTCCTGCTGTTCCTGCCGGCGATGGTGTTCGCCGCAGAAGACCTTCGGAGGAAGCGCAGCCATGCGCATTGAGTTTGAATGGCGAGCCGTGGCTGCCGGTTGTCTCGTGGTCACGTCCGGCTGCGTCAGTTGCTCTGCTGGCAAATCCCACATGATTGCGACTGTGCAGGAGCGGGCTCCGGCCGAACTCGCACAGTCGCAGGCTTTCCAACGCGCTGTCGAGGCCATGAAAAGCGTCGACCGGGCCGACTTCGTCCCTCGCGAACTCCGCAAGATGGCTTATCGGGAAAGACCCGAGTCGATAGGGTACGAACAGACGATATCGAGCCCCTACATCGTCGCTGCAATGACCGCAGCGGCCGATCCCCAGCCGCGTGCGAGGGTTCTCGAAATCGGGACCGGATCGGGCTACCAAGCAGCCATCCTCTCGCGCATGGCAAAATCCGTTTACACGATCGAGATCGTGCAGCCGCTCGCGGTCGCCGCCGCGAAGCGCTTGCGCCGCCTCGGCTACGCGAACGTCACCGTAAGGGACGGCGACGGCTTCAAGGGTTGGCCGGAAGAAGCGCCATTCGACGCGATCTTGGTGACGGCGGGCACTGCCGAGCCGCCGCAACCGCTTCTCGATCAACTTGCTATTGGTGGAAGGCTGATCATGCCGGTGGGGCCGAATTGGGCCACCGAACGGATTTTGCGGTACATCAAATTGCCCGATGGCACGCTCGACAAGTGTGTGCTCGGGAGTGCGACATTCGTCCCGTTGACTGGTGAGGGCAGACGCAAAGACGACATGCGTATCCTGCCGGAGCGGACGGCCGACTACTGCTACGGGCAAGACGCGGGCGCTTGGTATTTCAAGCCTGCCAACGCCAAAGCGAAACAGAAGGATAACGGGCAATGAGCGGCAAGACCAGCCTTGAAGGGATCGGTCCGCATCGGCGTGACAGCTTCATCCTTTTGGCGTTCCTGGCCTTCGCCGTCGTAGGTTTCGCGCTCATCTACCTTGGGTCCGAGGTTGCCGAGGGCGATGTATTCGCAATCGACAAGGTCATCTTGCTGGGTCTCAGGGTGAAGGGTGACCTAGCCACTCCGATCGGCCCGGCATGGTTGAAAACCGCCATGGTTGACTTCACTTCGCTGGGCAGCACGGCGGTACTGACCCTGATTACTTTCCTGGTAGCCGGATACCTTGTCGCCATCAGGAAATTCGCGATGTCGGCATTTCTTGTTGCTTCCATTGCCGTTGGGGCGATTGTCAATTTCTTGATCAAGCTTGCACTGGCGCGGCCTCGGCCTGAACTCGTGCCTCATCTCGTCACCGTCAATTCCGCCAGCTTTCCCAGCGGTCACTCGATGAGTTCGGCCACGGTGTACCTGACGCTGGCGATCCTGCTGGCGCGCAGCGAGGACTCGCGCCGGGTCCGGTCTTACCTGATCGCCTGCGCAATCCTGCTCACTCTCCTCGTCGGGACATCTCGCGTGTATCTCGGCGTCCATTGGCCCAGCGACGTTCTCGCGGGATGGTCGGTGGGTGCCATGTGGGCAGCCGGTTGCGCACTCGCCGCAAAACTTTTCGCCCGACGGCTAGGAACGGGCGCCGATCTGGAACGCGCAACCACCTAGCCGTCGAGCAGGCCGCAAGGATTTTCTCTGATGAGGATCAAGCGGCCTTCGATGCACCTTGGCTTGCAAGGTCGTGGTAGTGGTCGAACAATTGACCAAGGTGTTCCGCCATTGTGCGGACTTCGGCAGTCCACGGTGCGGCTTGCCCATGGACTGGAAGTTGGAGGATCGCCCGCGACGCATCGACAGCATCGAGTGGCGTAAAACCAAGGCCTGGAGTCAATCGGGCGAAATCGCTCACCCCGCCAGCGAGGGGAGCCACGACCCTTAAACCGCTTGCCGTCGCTTCGGCAGCAACCATGCCAAATGTTTCCGCTTCGCAGCCGTGCAGTAATGCGTCGGCGCTGGCGAGAAGGCGTGCGAACTGCTGGCGGTCGCGGACGGGTGCGAAAACCCGCACGTGAGGATTGCCTGCGATCGCGCGGATCACGTCGGGGAGCGTGCGCCCTTCGCCGAAGATCGCCAGGGCAATCGGGCGTTTGCGACCCGCCCGCGTCGCTGCATCGACGAGCATCGGCACCCGCTTCTCCGTCGCCAGGCGTCCAGCGGCGATCAGGAGGGTCGCGTCGGGGCCCAACGCGCACGACGCGAGCAGATCGCGGCGCAGGTCTTCGTCGCGGTGGGCGGGAGAGAACAGCCCTTGCTCAACGCCCATCGGGACTGTGGCGACGTTGGCGACACCTCCCGTGATCAGCCGCTCCGACAAATGGCGGTTGGCCGAGACGACCAGGTCGAACTGCTGACCATACGTCCGCAAGCGCCGCCAGAACCAGTCGAAGGCCCGGTCAACGGAGGTAGGCTCGGCGACCCGCTCGAACCAGCGGTAGGCATGCGCCGAAAGCGGGTCCGAATGCATGATCAGCGCGCGCGGCACCGGACCTGGATAGCTGGCGACGTAGTTCGCGCTGCGCCAGGGCGACGATGCTTCGATGAGGTCCGGCTTAAGCCGGTCGAGGGCGCAATGCACCGCTTTCTCGTCCGCAAACGCGAAATACTTCCGATCGAGAAGGAAATGCGGCGACGGCAGAAATTCGATGCGAGCGGAGGACGAGACGACTCGGCATTCAGCACGCACTCCGGGAGCCAGCACCGTGATGTCGTGGCCCAGCTGCTCCGCGAGACGCAGCTTCTGCTCGATATAGGTCCGGATTCCGCCCCCGAAAGGAGTGTAAAATCCGCAGACGTCGACGATCTTCATCGCTCTAGCCGCAACGTCAGAGCGGCTTCATGCCGAGCCCGCGGCGATAGTTGAGCACGATCGCGATGCGGGTCGGTGAATTGCCGGCGGTGGCGCTGGTCGTCGAGGACTTTGGTTTGCTCCAGCCGAGCTTCGGATTTCCCGCGAAGCCGATCCCGTCGACCCGCCACCCGAACTTTCGGTTGCTGTCCCGGTCGTGTAGCAGCGACACCGCGTATCGCCCCGGTCCAGGCAGGCGTACGCACATCGTCGGAGTGCCGCTGGACGGTGTATCGATCTCGACCCGGCGGAACGTCTTGCCGGCGGATACCAGCACATTGTCGTCGGCGAGGAAGTCGTCATCATTCGCGGGATAGACCTCCAGCTTCAACCGGCCGCTGCGATCCTTCAGGCCTTTCACTTCGACGAGGAATGCGGGACCGCTCTCGCCGGAGCGGCAGCGTGCCTCGGCCTTGCCGAGGTCGGGGCTCGAGGTGACGGCGGCTGCGGCGAGCAGCGGCACGATCGCCACGCTAGCCATCAGCTTGAACATTCTTGTCTCCATTCGCGAGATCGGTGAGCGCGAAGCCCACGCCGACGACGAGGTGCGTCAGCAGGATCAGGGCGGCGATCATGGCGACGACCGCGGCGAGTTCGACATCCTGCCCGACCGCGAACACTGCTATTCCGGCGAAGATGACATCCTTGTTGGGCACGAACGGCAGGCGCGAGACGAGCAGGCGCATCGTCGCGAGGACGAGCCACCAGCCGAGCGGCGTTTCGGGCAGGACAAGGTACCAGAGAAGGGCCGTCAGCCCGGTCGTCGCGAGTATCCGGCCGGTGTGGACGAACGAGATGAACACCAGCTCGGACCGCTCGAGCGAAAAGATCACTCCGCGCCACAGCATCACGGCAAGCGACGACCCGATTACGAATGCGAGCGACGAGCCGATCGTGCTGGCGTGATCGCCCAATGGCAACATCCTGAGCAAAGGAAAGGCCGCGGCGAGGAATGCCAGGGTCATGACGTTCCCCACCACGGCCGACAGGACGGCGACATCCTTCACTGCGCCGAAGGGGGAAGCGGACAGCGGCAGGTGGCGTCGCGCCCAGGAATAGAAATAGACCTCGCCGAGGTAACCGACGAGCAATTCGTTGTAGACGAGCTTCCTCAGCAGCGGGGCGGAGGCATTGGTACCGACGTGCCACAGCCGGCGGAAGATGATCCATTCGCTGTAGGGACCGGCGAGGTAGCTGATCGCGAAGACTACCCAGAAAAGCGGTGAACGCGGAATCAGCGCTACGACCTGGGCGAAATCGAGAACGCGCAACTGGTAAAGTGCGGTAGCCAGCACGGCGAGCGAAAACGCCCACCTCACCGTTCGTGACATAGTGAGATACGGTTTGCGATCCTGGGGCTCGAAAGCGATGGCGTGTGCTGGCGAAACGGCGACGGCTGCTTGGTTCATTCGCATTCCCGCATCGATGGCTTTGTTGCGAGACGCCGCGTGGAAAAGAGACCCGCACCGTCCGGTGAAAGAAATTCGGCCCGTCGCCCGTTCGAGGCGGATTGCATCGTTTCGAATTCATCGAGGTAGGCTCCGCTCGCCCGCTCGAGCGTGAAGGCTTGCGCCTGCTCGCGCATCGCCTGGCGATCTGGAAAAATGGACGCCATGCGGCGCATCGCGTCGCCCAGGGCATCCGGATTGCGCTGTGGCACGACTTCGCCGAACCGACCGTAACCGGTAAGCCAGTCCATTCCCGCACTACTGCGGGTCGTTGCGATGGGAAGGCCCGCCGCGAGCGCTTCGATCGCGACGGCGGGGATGCCCTCGTAGTCCGACGAAAGAACGAAGACATCGGCATCGCGATACAGCGCCTCGACATCCGACACGTGCCCGGGAAATTCGACCAGGTTGGTGAGTCCGAGGTCGTCTCGCAGAGACACGAGGCGACGTAGCAGAGAGCCCTCACCAGCAATAACCAAGCGGTCGTCAGGGCTGCGCGATGCGGCAAAGGCCCGAAGCAGCAGGGCGTAATTTTTCTGGGCGACAAGGCGGCCGACCGAGAGGTACCGGGTTCCGCGCCCCGCTGGTGCATCTCCCTCGTCAATTGCTCCCAGTCGCTGCCATTCGATCCGCAAGAGGGCCGGATCGGGAATGACCGCGACCGACGCTGCCGACACCCTCATCGTTTCCACGATTTCCGGCTTCATCGGCTCGGCGAGCGCGACAAAGCGGTCCAGAAGGCGTCCCTGAACACGCAACCACAGGCGATAGAGCGGTCGGGCGAACGGTGGCAGGTCTGGCCGCTCCAGATCGTTGCTGATCTTGACCAGCACCGCCGGGCAACGTCGAGGAAACAGCAACCGCATCACGACGCAAACGACCGTGTAGGTGTTGCCGGGGCAGAACAGGGCATCGACCCTCTCGCGCCGGAGAAACCGGGCGAGGCAAATCATCATCCACAGCGTTTCCCAGCGGTCGGTCGCGAACGGTTCGCGCGAGGTCCGGTAGTCCAGATCGGGCGCAGTGCTTGCGCAAACGCCACGATCGCGGCCGAGGACTACGGTGACCTCGTGTCCTGCCGCCTGCCACTCCGCCGCGAGGCGCAAGGCAACACGTTCGCCCCCCCCGGGCTCGAAACTGTGAACGGGCAATGCGATCCGCATACACCCATGACGCCGCGCCATGTCATCACCCGCACCCAGCCGTCACCGATCGTCGAGCAGTTCGCGATAGCGCGCCGGGCGGCGACGCTCGGCGAACGCGGCGACAGTCGCATCGATACTGGCGAGCAGGGACGGTTTGGTGACATCTCCCGGGTGAACCGCAACGCGAACGTCACGCAGCGGGTGGAACGTGTGCCGAGCCGCTGCAGCGACGGCCAGCGACGACGCCGTGCGCATGGTCGACCGGCTCGCCCATGTGATGACCGGGCTGCGCGAGACGATCCGACCGCTGGCCGGCTGCCACACGCGCCAGTGATCCTCGGCAAGTCGGAAGCCGCTGGTTCGAAGGGCAACGAGCGCACCGGGGCCATAGAGCCACGCGGGAGCGATGAAACCGGCAACGTCGCGTCCGGTCACGTCCTCGACCAGTTTGCGCCCGTCGGCCATGCGTCGGGCCGCCTCGGCCTCAGACAGGCCGAGGAATTCGCCCTCCGAAGCCGTCATGTGCCGGGCCTTGAGCGCGGCAACACCGGTGTGTTCGGCGCTGTCCTTGTGGAACCAGCCGTGGACGAACATTTCCACCCCGCGATCCGCCCATTCGCGCAGACGCGTGGCGAACGCCGTGCCGCGCTTCAGCGGGTGCGCGTTCCAGTGGTCTGGCACTACCAGCATGGCGTAAGCCGGTCCGCCGAGGCGGTTCTCGAGCTGATCAGCTAACCGCTCGACGGGATCGGCGAAGCCGGGGCCCACATCGTGGATCGACACCAGCAGGCGCTTCGGGTCAGAATTGCGCATCGACACCGATCCGGAGCGTGCGCGGACGCAGCGGCGTCCGTTGGTCTTCGTCGGCCACCGAGAAGGGGTTGCCGAACGAAAATCGATTGGCCCTGCTGTCGAGCAAATTGTCGACGTCGACCGAAACGCCCCACTTCCCGAAGCTGATCCGGCAGCCGAGCGAGGCATCGTAAAAGTCGCCCTGGCGCCGCTCGAGCGGCGCGCCGATGGCGAGGTAGGACTTGCCGATATGCGAGACGCTCGCGTCGAATTTCAGGCCGGTGGTGCCGATCGCGGCTTCGTAATGTCCGGAAACCCGCCACCCGCTGTCGGCGATGTTCGGCAGGTCGCGCTCGTCAGCCGTCGCGAAGGCGGGCGTCAGACGGTCGAGATGGCTCGTCGCGAGGAAACCCGTCGCGCCGAGTTCCAGACCCTTGGCCGGCTTCCACGAGAGATAAGCCGAGGTATACCTCACGTATCCCGAACCGATGTTCGCCACGTAGGGAAAGCCGACCGTCGTGATGAGATCGGCCTGCACATCCTGCCAGCGCGAATAGGCATAGGCGACGCCGCCACTGAAGCGTGTGTCGGGCTCGTTGCCGAACCGCACGCCTCCCTCGGTCGTCTTCAATTCGTCGGGTGAAAACCGTGCCGTCCGCACTTGGGTCCCTTCGCCGACGATGCGTTGCGAACCGGGTCTGTAGCCTTCGTGGTATCGCGCGTAGACCAGCCAGTCCCGGCCCGGCTTCCACGACAGCGCGGCAGTGGGAAGCAGACGCCAGGCACTTCTTTTTGGTTCGAGATCGACCGAGGGCGAGGTATTCGTCAGTTCACTGACCTGCCGGTAAAACGAAATTCGTGCGCCGGCTGTCAGTGCCAAGGCGCGAGTTACATCCAGCGTGCCCTCGCCGAAGATCGCCGCATCGGTCGTGCCGGACCGGACGTTGGAGAGTGTGACCAGTGCATCGGGATCGCCGATCTCCCTTCGCACGTGATCGATGTTGTGCGCGATCGAGCCCCCCAGCACCCAGCTCGAAAACAGCCTACCTCTTCCCGAAAGGCGCGTCTCATGCGTCACGAGGGAGATCTTCGTATCCTCGAAATAGGCTCGTGGCCCGGTATCACTCGGCCGGGTGGCGTCGAACGCGGTGTCGATCGCGTGGTTGGTGTAGGATGTGTTCGAGGTCAGTTCGACTGTACCGAAATTCCTACGCACCGTTGCGAACGCGAGACGATAGTCGTTGTCGAACGGTTGGGCGATCGTCGATCGCCTGACGAGATCGCTCCGGCCCGAGTTCGTGTACTGCCCGTCGCGGCTGGCCAGGTTCTGCCCCACGACACCCAGGTCGGCCGTCCAACCCTCTAGCGGCTCAAGGCGCAAGGTCGCGCGAAGACCACGGATGGTCGTGCGATTGATATCCTCGAGGTCTCGCGAAGGGTCATCGATGTAGCCGGGGCGCGCGACATCGTACGCGACCATGCGCAACGCCGCGCTGCTGCCGAGTGGGGCATTCGCAACCAGCGCCGCATCGTGCCCCCGTTCGCCTTCCGACGTGGTGAGTCCGACCGTGCCGGCAATCGACGCTTGGGCGAGGGACGGTTCGCTTGGCACCAGGCGGATGACACCGCCGAGGGATCCCGCACCGTAAAGCGTCCCCTGTGGTCCCTCGATAACCTCGATCCGTTCGATGTCGTAAAGGGCGAGAGCAGGGTCTGGCGCGCTGTATATCAGGCGGCTTTCGTCGAGATACTGGCTGACAGTGGACTGGTTCTGGCCGTTGAAACTGCTGTCGGCGATCCCGCGGATGAAAATCTTGTTCCGGCCCGAGCCGAGGTCGGTCGACGTCAGGTTAGGTATCTGCCGCAGGAGTATCTCGCTGCCGCGGCTGCCCAATCGCAGGCTCTCGGCCGGGCTGAGCGTTGCGACATGCACGCTGCCCGGAAAATCCGTCAGACGTGCATTGCGCTTGGAGGCAGTCACCACGATCGGCGGCGAGGGAATCGATGCGGGCGGTAGCACCGGTGCAGCCTTTGGTCGGCCCGTCGAAGCGCGTTGTTGCGGCTTCGTACGCGGAGGTGTCACCTTGACGAGTTGAACGACAGAACCATCGGCAAGGCGGAACGTGTACCCGCTTCCCCGCAGCAGGAGGCGCAAGCCTTCTTCCACGCTGTGACGTCCCCGAAGGCCTCTCGTGCGCGCAGAGCGCAGCGCCGCATCGTTGACGTTGATCGACACGCCTGCCTGACGCGCGAAGACCACGAGGGCCCTATCGAGGCGCCCAGCCGGAATATCGAAACCGATCTCGTCGCTCGCTCCCGCTTGAGCACTCGCGATCAGGCAGGGGAGCGCAAACATGGAAGACAACGCGACACGCATTTTTACGGCTTGAGCGTCCAGCCCCCGGTTGTGTCCTCGATGCGTACACCAAGCACCGGCCCCATTCGACCCCGTACCATTTGCGCCCCACCTCGGGTCTGTAGGACACCGCTGAAATTCCGCGAGCCGATTGCGGGATCAACTGCGATGCGCACACCCACGGCGCGCCCGACGTCGGCTGCTACATCTGCTATCGGGGCATCATCGTAAACGAGGGTTCCTCCGGTCCAACTTCCGATCGCTTCGGCCGGAGCTGAGGTTGTCTTGATACTGTCGCCTCGCGCACGAAGCACATCTCCTGGGCCAAGCCGCAGAGAATGTCCGGAACCCTCGAAACGCACGGCTCCTTCCGCCACTCCCACACGGAGGAGGTTTGCGTCGCGCGAAACGTTGAAGACCGTGCCTATGTCGACCAGCCGATTGGCACCGACCGTCACGGTGAAGGGCACCCTAGCATCATGCGTCACCTCGAAGCGCGCTTCGCCCACGGCTAGTTCGACCGAGCGCGTGTCGTCGCGATCGAGGATCACCTCGCTATTGCCGTTGAGAGAAATCGTCCCGCCGTCCGCGAGCGCGATCTCCCGGGTTTCGCCCGGGCCGGTCGCAATCGAATATGTGCTCGCGGGTTGCGCGATCTGGAAGGTCAGTGCGCCCACGATCACTATGCTTGCAGCAATTGCCGCGCGCCGCAGCCACAGGTTGCGCCCCATGGATTCGACGGGTTCCACGGTATCGCTCGCGGGCATGGGCGCGGGGAATTCCGCGTGACGCAGGACAGCGTCCAGTTCGCCCTCCGCGTTTGCGACGCTATCGTACGCCCGGCTGTGCGCCGGATCGGCCTCCAGCCATTCGGTAAACGAATGCCAGTCGTCCTCGCCGCCATGCTCGAGTCGCAGGTGCCAGTCGATCGCTTCGGCGCGGGTCCGATCGTTGTGCATGTCAGCCATCGATGGCCACCTTTTCCTGATCTTGTCGCGCCCAGCTCAGCTTCAGGGCATCGAGGTCTTTGTAGGCCCGCTGGAGATGCTTCTCGACGGCACTCAGGCTCAGGTCGAAGCGAGCGGCGATCGCCTTCTGCGCAAGGCCATCCACGCGGTAGAGCTTCAAA
Source organism: Tsuneonella litorea (assembly GCF_025154015.1). GTDB lineage: Bacteria > Pseudomonadota > Alphaproteobacteria > Sphingomonadales > Sphingomonadaceae > Tsuneonella > Tsuneonella litorea. Next base: position 2,534 of record NZ_JAOAMV010000010.1, on the reverse strand, counting down.
ATTTCTGCCGTTCGCTGAGGCATCGCGCCCAGTGCGTGCTCGACGCGGGTCAGCAGGTCGCGGTCGAGCGCGGTCGTCTCGGGCGTCGGCTGGGGATCGTCCACCAAGTCGTGCCCGAATGTGCTGCGCGCCCAGCCATCCTCGCGCCGGACCTGGCGCATCTCGACGCGCCGACGATCGAGGATCAGGTTGCTGGTCATCTGAAACAGGTAGGCGCGCGGATTCGCGATGGGCCCACCACGCAGTTCCGAGACCTTTATAAACAGGTCCTGCAGGAGGTCGTCGGCTTCGCTGTCGGCGCAGCCCCGAGCGAGCGCAAAGCGCCGCAGGATAGTGTGCATATCGAGCAGCACCTGTCGCAATCCAGCACTCGATTCGATCTCTTGCGCGCCTCCCTCCATCCCGCGACCATACCGCCGCGGCGACGGGAAAGCCAAGGTAACCCCGGTGCCGCTTGCGTATGCAATCGCAGCCACGGTCAGAAACGCCACGCAAGGGATAGGGTGGCCCGGTTGTCAGTGCCGAGATTTCGGTTCGTCGCACGCTCTCCGCGAAGCGAAAGACGTCGCTGAGCACCCGGACGATCGTTCGTTGCAAGGAGGTCCGCTACGACCGCAACACCGCGCCGCGCGAGCGGCTCGTTGTGTGCCAAGCGGACTATGTCGTCAGTGGCATGATCGGCGCCCCAACCGTCAGTTGCAAAGCTCGCCAGCCCCAGTCGCCGAGCCTCGTTACCGATCGAAATCCCGATTTCGCGGCCTGCCGATCGGGTCTTGCTGGTGAGAAGAGGACCCCCGGCGTTCCCGCTCGTGGTGCGTTGATATTCGCCCCAGGCCGCCAACGTGATGCCGGGTCCCAGCTGTTGGTCGATCTTCCCCGCGAGGCGATAGGAGCGCTGCCAGACCGGATCGTGTATCTCGTACAACTCCGGCTCCTTGTGCCCCTGCTTACCCTTGGCGGCCCCGAACACCACGGATCCTCCCACCCAAGAAATCTCGAAGTCGCGACCTTTGCGGCTCTCAGCACGCGACAACTCGAAGACGGGCGCGTGTGCCATATCCGATCGCGGAGTAGCGTCGCCCGCGAGGCACGGGGCCGGCGCGGTCGCCCCGCAGGCGAAAATCAGAATGGTACTGGCGATCCCTGTTGCTGCCCGCATGTCCGGCTCCTCGGCTGGATCGACCCAGATGCGAACAAGACGATGCCGCCCCGACAAAGCCGCATTTCAAACGGCGCGATGCGGAAGGAAGGTCCTCACGGCGTCTTGCAGGTGACAGTCGATCCAGGTGGAGCCGCAATGTCCTTTCGAGCAATCCTGCAGTTGATCCTGATCGCGGCGATGACAATGGGCCCTGTCGCTCCGGTACCGTCGGAATACGCAAGACCGAACACGTCCCAATGGCCGCGGCGCGATGACGCCAGCCTGTCGGTCATGAATTACAACATCAAATCCCTGCCTTGGCCGATCGCGCGGGGACGCGCGGAGGCAATCGACGCGATCGGCAAGCAGTTGAGCCTGATGCGTGAGCGCGGGATCCAGCCGCACATCGTTCTGTTGCAGGAAGCGTTCACGGATCACGCGAAGGCCATCGCCCATGCGGCCGGCTACCGCTTCGTGGCGACTGGGCCGGCCAGCCCATCCGAAAGCGCGGCGCCGCCCCTTGGGTTCTCTTACGCCAGCGCAGCCCGCTGGGATCGCGGCGAAATCGGCGCGGGTGCGCTCGACAGCGGGCTTATGATCCTGTCGGACTACCCGATCGTCCGCAGTCGAAAGATCGCCTTTCCCGCGGGCGCCTGCGCCGGCTTCGATTGCCTCGCATCCAAGGGCATTCTAATCGCCTGGATTGCCGTGCCCGGAGTCTCAGAGCCGATGGCGATAGTCGACACGCACCTCAATGCGCGCCGGGCGACCCATGTTTCCGAAAGTCGGGCCGACGCTGCAAACGTGTGGCAACTATCCCGGCTGCATGAGATAGTTATGCGAGAAGTCGGGTCGAACGCACCAGCTATTTTTGGCGGAGATACCAACGTAGGCCAAGCTCATGCCCGCAAATCGGCGTTCGCACGTTATCCCGTGCTCGGACCGAACGCCAAAAACGGCCTCAAGATCGCGCTGGCGGACGACGCCGTCCCGCCGAGGTTCGAAGCGGAGGCGCGTAGCGTTCTCCAGCGCAACAAGGACATGATACTGTCGCGCAACGGCGAGAGGGTGAGCCTGCGTCCGGTCAGAGCATGGATACCTTTCCCTCTCGAGACGGCGTCACCGTTATCTGACCACACCGGGATTCTCATCGCGTATTCTCTCAGGAGCTAGGCCTAGCTCAAAGGAACGTGAGGGCCGCCATCACGCTCTAGAAAATAGACTGCGGCAAGACGACCTGTATTGTCTGTAGGGCCGGTCAGCCTCTGCGTCCGCTTTCGCAAAGCACCGTTCGAAAGCCGTCAGACAGCTATCGGCCCTATTCTGTTGAAAAACTCCCCTTGCCGAGGGACTAAACCGCTGATTCAATGATCCCGACAGCCGGGAGATCAGC